>NZ_AYTB01000056.1 GCF_000505545.1 Kurthia huakuii LAM0618 | reverse complement strand
TATAAATGCTAATTTAAACGTGTACATATAAAATCGCTTAAAGATGTACAAATTTGCCATTAAATGTAACATACTAGAACTTGAGGTGAATAGTATGTACATAAATTTAGATGTTCAAACGGATTTTGAAATTAAGAGTCTTTCAGACTTAAAAAAATTCAAAGAATTGATGGTGAATTTAAAAATGAAGATTAATAAGAGCCAGTTAGCTAGAGAGCTAGGTGTAGATCGAAGAACCATTGATAAGTATTTAAAGGGATTTACGCCTAAAAAAACAAAAGAAAAAAAGTCGATTTTAGATGGGTATTACGAGGTAATAGCTGCGCTATTATCGGAGGATTCAAAGCAAGTTTTTTATTACAGACGTGTCCTATGGCAATATTTACAAGATAATCATGGATTAAACTGTGCGCCGTCTACGTTCAGAAGGTACATCGCTAAAAAGCCCGAGTTTGCGGCATATTTTGAGAGAAGAATAAAAATGCCATCAAACAAAGGAGAAGCAAGATTTGAAACACCTCCGGGTTATCAAGCACAATTTGATTGGAAAGAAAGTCTTGTATTTGAAACAAAAGACGGAGAAAAAGTAGAAGTGAATGTAGCAGCGCTAGTATTAAGCTATTCGAGATTCAGAATATTCACGTTAACACTTCATAAAACACAAGATATTCTTTTCTCATT
>NZ_AYTB01000055.1 GCF_000505545.1 Kurthia huakuii LAM0618 | reverse complement strand
TGTATTATGCAAGATAAAATTCCTTCAAAATGCAAACTAAAATTCCAGCACCCTTCGGTTATTTAGTTTAGAGATTTATACTAGAATGTTGATATCTATAACTTGGACCCTGAAATGCAATAAGGTGACTATGATGAACTAATCGATCAATTAATGCAGCGGTTAATTTTTCATCATAGAAGATGGTCGACCATTTACTGAATTCCAGATTGGTTGTTAAAATCAGACTCTTACGCTCATAACACGCTGATACAACTTGAAATAATAATTGCGCACCTTCTTGACTAAGAGGCAAAAATCCCCACTCGTCACAAATTAATAAATCTGCTTTCTCAATTGTTTTTAAGAACTTAGCGAGCCGTCCTTCCTGCTTTGCTTCAATAAGTTCGTTTACTAAAGCGGCAGTGCGATAAAACTTCACTATTTTCCCTTGATGACATTGTTCCACGCCTATGGCGGTTGCTAAATGAGTCTTTCCTACGCCAGATGGTCCATAAAGAATCAAATTTTGTTTTGCTTCAATAAAACTACCTGTTTGAATTGTAGTAAGATTGATACTGGCCGGTAATGAAACTCGGGTAAAATCATAATTTTCGTATGTCTTAATGATATCGAAATTCGCATTTTTAATTAATCGATTTGTCCGTGCGACTTCGCGGTGTCCAACTTCTATTGCTAAGAGCTTCAGTAAAAACTCTTCATGTGTTTCTGCTTCAATTTGTTGATATTCTTCGCTCATTCGACTTCCCAAACGCAATTCCCGACAAT
>NZ_AYTB01000054.1 GCF_000505545.1 Kurthia huakuii LAM0618 | reverse complement strand
ACATAATTCGAATAACGTTTTATTATAATCCTCTAAGCTCTTAAATACAGGCATAGGCACAAATAAATTCCGACGATGATAACCAACTTTTCCTTCTACGTTTCCTTTTTCATTCCCTTTCCCAGGATTACAGAAGTTGCTTTGAAAGCCATAATGTGCCGCAAATCTTGTGAATTGCTCTACTAAATCTCGGCCACCATCTTTCCTTATCTTTTTAACTGCTGCGGATAAATTATCGAATAAAATAACCGTAGGTACACGACCAATATGTTCAAATATTTGGCGCATTGCTTGTAATAAACATTCTTGATTTTGACCTTTAAAAATTTGTGTATAGCCACCGTTACTATATGGAAATGAGAGGTTAAAATAAAATCCTGTGAAGCGTTCACCATTTTCTTCGAAAATAGCTTCTCCAAAATCAGCTTGTGCCTGTCCAGGCATATGTGTTAATGGAATTGCTGCCACTTCTTTTTTCAACTGTAAATCTTTTTTAACTTCCGATACAAAACTTTGAATAGAGCGAAGACTAATATCAAGATCATCCCCGTACTTTTCTTGTAAACGGTCGTAGACCCTTTTTCCAGTATGTCTCTGCTTTCTAGGCATTTCTAAGTCAGCTACTAACCATGCCATTATTTCATCTTTGTATCGGTCAATCTTTTTAGGGATTACTTTACGTTTTTCTGGCGTAACATTAAAATCCTGTTGGTTCACATATTTTTGAACAGTTTTAAAATCATGTCCGGTTTCTTCAGCTATTTTCCGTAAGGAATAACCTTTATCCTCATACAAAAATTTGATATGATGAATTTGCGTCATTGTAAGCATCCTTTCATTCCTCCTAATCAACTTTTCTGCCAATTAGAAGGTTAGTAGAATTGAAGGGTGCATACAATGATATTTTTTTGCGCTAAAAAGGAAGCATCATTGCAGGATTTTTCATTTGCATAATGCTTCCTTTTTATTTTGCACTAAACA
>NZ_AYTB01000053.1 GCF_000505545.1 Kurthia huakuii LAM0618 | reverse complement strand
GAAGAAGGAAAAGGGTTGAATCGTTCCATTATGTCCAAAATGCTCACAAAGCTGAAAAAACAAGATGAAACGGCATGGCTACGCAACGTAGATAGTGTGGCATTACAAGCCTCTTATGAAAATTTAATAGACGCTTTTAAACGTTTTTTTAAAAAGCAAAATAAATATCCACGCTTCAAAAGTAAAAAGAATCCAGTTCAAAGTTATACAACGAAGAATACGAATAACAATATTGCGATTGTCGGTAATCAAATGAAGCTACCAAAATTAGGACTTGTAAAGTTTGTAAAATCGCGTGAAATTGAAGGGCGTATTTTAAAGGCGACAATCAAATATAATGCGAGTGGTAAGTTTTACGTGTCTGTCCTATGTGAAGTACCAGACTTTAAGCCATTGCCTAAAACAAATGAAACTGTAGGAATTGATTTAGGTATCACCGATTTTGCGGTTCTGTCCGATGGACGTAAAGTGGATAACCAACGCTTTACAGCCAAAATGGAACAGAAGTTAAAACGTGAGCAGCGCAAGTTATCACGTCGCTACGAACAAGCGAAAAAAGAATGTCGTGACTTGCGTGAATGTATGAACTATCAAAAACAACGTCGTAAAGTAGCTTGTTTGCGTGAGCGTGTTGCTTTTCAACGTGAAGATTTTTTAAACAAGCTATCAACGGAATTGATTCGTCAATATGACGTCATTTGCTTAGAGGACTTAAATACCAAAGGTATGATGAAAAATCATAAGTTGGCAAAAGCGATAGCGGATGTGTCATGGTCTGAATTTGTGACCAAGCTAAAATATAAGGCGAAATGGCTCGATAGAAAAATTGTCGAAATCGACAGATTCTATCCATCGAGCCAAATTTGTCATACTTGCAGTCATCGAGATGGCAAGAAACCATTAGATATTCGTGTATGGACTTGTTCATCTTGTGGTACGACACTAGACCGAGATATTAATGCAAGTAAGAATATCTTAATCGAAGGGTTAAGACTTTTAAAGCAACAACCGTAGGAACTACGGGGATAGCCTACTAAAAAAGTGAAG
>NZ_AYTB01000052.1 GCF_000505545.1 Kurthia huakuii LAM0618 | reverse complement strand
TCACGTCTGTTGATTAACTAATTTTTACCAATAAAATGCAATAAAAAAGAGAGATTCCATGTAAAATGTAAGTTACCACACCAACATTTACGAGGAGGAATCTCTCATGGCTAAGAATACCACGATTTTCATGTTACTTCAAAACTTTATTTCACAGGAAGAAATCAACGAAATTCTTGTTGAATATGGTTTTGAAGATACAGCTCGTAAATGCGATGTACCTACACTTTTAGCTTATTTAGTTGGTGCAGCGGCTTTCGAATGGAAAAGGTTACGTCACGCAGCGGATGTGGCTTCAGCACAGGGTTTGAAATCTGTGGATTATTCTACGCTTTCGAAACGCTTAGGCGAGCTGAATCACCATATTGTGAAGCGTATTTTTGACGTCATTGTTAGACGTTTAAACCGAGCGACACGACGAAAATTAAAGCTTAAAAAAGACTTACTAGCGATTGATTCGACAACGATTACCGTTGGAAAAACGCGTTTACCATGGGCTTTATATCATGGTGAGCGCTCAGGCATCAAGTTGCACGTTAGCTTCACAAATACGACTGAGATGCCCTTGAAAGTCGTGGAAACAACGGGCTTAAAACATGATGGTCCGATTGGCGTGAGCTTAGAGGACAAGCGTTTTATTCTCGTGGCAGATCGTGCTTATTTTTCAATGGATAAGGTCGATCGTTACGCGCAAACCGGACAAGATTTCGTCATTCGTTTGAAGGAAAATATTCATGTAAGTCGAAAGAAATCGTTAAAAAGAGCCCCTGTCGCAGGTTCCAATGTAGTCGCTGATTTTACATGTATCCTTGGTACAACGCAAAAACAAACCGTCGCACGCCATCGTATCGTAGAATTTACAGATTACGAAGGAGATGTTGTCCGTGTTGTGACAAATCTTCGCGATGTAACGGCAGAAGAAATCGCTGGCATGTATAAAGAGCGCTGGGCAATTGAATCGTTCTTTCGTTGGATCAAACAGAACTTAAATGTGCCTGTTTTATTTGGCACGACTGAAAATGCGGTGTATAGCCAACTATTTGCGGCGTTAATTGCCTACGTATTATTGAAATTTTTACAAACGGAAGGACACAAGAAAAAGCACTGTAAACGCCTGTCTTTCGCTGGTTTCACACGCCAGCTTCTTTGTGATACCCTGCCGATTGAATGGCGAATTGGATTGAA
>NZ_AYTB01000051.1 GCF_000505545.1 Kurthia huakuii LAM0618 | reverse complement strand
CATAGTATTCAGCAAATACGTTTCAATAAACGATTCGAAGACTTTTTAAATTATTACGATGTCACTGCAAAGGCTTGTAAGCCTTATCGAGCCCAAACAAAAGGAAAAGTCGAGCGAGCAATTGATTACTTAAGAAATAATTTCTTAACACGAAAATTACCTAACGATCTGACTGCATTAAATGAATCATTGCATAAATGGCTGAATGATATTGTTCACACAAAGAAAAATCAGACAACACAACAAACGCCACATGAAAGATTTATTCAGGAACAAGCTTTTTTAAAACCTTGGAATCATAAACCACTATATTCTTTGAGTAGCTGGCAACAACGCGAAGTTAGTAAAGATTGTTTAATTTCATTTGAAGGAAATCAATATTCAGTTCCTTATCGCTATGTAGGTCAAACTGTAAAACTACGAATAGAAGATGAAAAGCTGCAAATTTATGATGGAATCGAATGTATCGCCACACACTCTTTAAGTAAAAAGAAACATCAAATGGTTCAACAAACATCGCATTATGCGGGATTACCTGGAACAAAAAAAGAGCAGAAAACAACAGATTCAAATGGTTTGGCGACCCCAAAATCTGTAGATTCTACTCTTTCACAAGCACCAGATGTAGAACAACGTTCATTAGCTATATATGCCTTATTCGAAGAAGGTGATCAAGTATGAAAACGCTTCTTGAAGAGCGCCTAAAGGCGCTTGGTTTGGAAAATACAGCCCATCAATTAGATGGTTTCGTTGAAAGTGCTTCATCTAATAATATATCATATTTCGAATTCTTAAATCAGGTGATAGAAGCTGAGTGGACGTACAAAGAATCACAATTACTAGCCAAACGAGTTTCTCAAGCAAAGTTTCCTTATGTGAAAAACTTAGCTGATTTTGATTTTTCATTACAACCTAGTATTAGTGAACAACGTGTTAAAGAGATCTTAACATGTCGATATATTGGGAATGGAGAAAACTGCATATTATTAGGACCTCCTGGTGTCGGTAAAACGCATCTAGCCATCGGCTTCGGAGTTGAAGCATTAACAAAAGGATATTCCGTACGTTTTATAACAGCAGATGATTTTATGGCCCAGTGTAAAATCTCTGATAGCAGAAATACACTGCATTATTTGATTAAAAGATTAAGCAAGCCAGATGTTTTAATTATTGACGAAATTGGTTATTTCCCATTTGACGAGCTAGCAGCTAATACCTTTTTTCAGATTGTTTCAAAACGTTATGAAAAAGGTTCAATGATTCTAACCTCTAACAAGTCTTACATTGAATGGGGCCACGTTTTTGGAGATGATATTTTAGCTACAGCGATCCTAGATCGCCTATTACATCATTCAGTAACATTTAATATTAAAGGTGAATCTTACCGTATGAAAGAAAAGAAAAAAGCTGGGATATTCCCAGCTAATCATTTAACTACTTAACTCTATAATGGGGAATTTTATCCCGATATTATCGGAGAATTTAGAGGCGTTATTGACAGC
>NZ_AYTB01000050.1 GCF_000505545.1 Kurthia huakuii LAM0618 | reverse complement strand
CATACCCATCAAGCTAAGCACATCAATACCCCCAACGTGAAAAAAACGCTATTCTTTCTGTAACATCAGTAGTTTACAAGAAAGGATGGCGTTTTTGATGAATCGAATCTTATCCAATGAACTGAATCTTTTCGCACAAGAGTTACGTGCCTGTTTATCTCCAGCCGTGTTACAAGATATTGCGAAACGTGTGGGCTTTGTCAAGCGGGCAAGTAAGTTTCAAGCCAATGAACTCATTGCCCTTTGTGTCTGGTTGAGTCAGGAGGTTGGCAGCACATCCCTTCCACAATTGTGTAGTCGGTTAGAGGCTTCGACGGGCGTCTCGATGAGTGCAGAAGGCTTGAATCAACGCTTTAACCAAGCCGCCGTCGCTTATCTTCGAGAGGTCTTTCGCACGCTGCTTGCACAAAAGCTCTGTGCCAACCAATCACTCCCCGACACCCTGATGTCTCGGTTTAAGCGAATCCGTATTTTAGATGCGACTGTCTTTCAACTGCCCGATGCGTTCGCTCGTGAGTATCAAGGCTCGGGTGGCAGTAGTAACACGGCAGGCGTAAAAATCCAGTTGGAATACGATTTACTGAGTGGTCAATTTCTTCATGTACACGTTGGACCAGGAAAAAACAATGATAAAACCTACGGAACAATCTGTCTCAAAACCGTAGAGGCCGGAGATTTATGCCTGCGCGATCTCGGTTACTTCGATTTAGGCGACTTACAGGTCATTCACGATAAAAAAGCGTACTATATTTCACGGCTGAAGCTCAATACACGGATTTATATGAAGAACCCTGCGCCAGAAACGTTCAAAAATGGAACGTTGAAAAAACAAACCGAATATATCCAGCTCGACATGGCACAACTCATGGCGGAGCTTACGCCTGGTGAAACGATTGAAATAGATGAGGCGTATATTGGTCAAAAACAAAAGCTGCCAACACGTGTCATTATCCATCGCTTAACCGACGACCAGACGCAAACACGCTTGAAAAACCAAGCGATTCGTGAAAAGAAGAAGGGCATTGTCATGAAGGAGAAAAGTAAACGGTTAATGGGCATGAACGTCTACATCACGAATACATCACCTAAAGAAGTCCCAACGAATGACGTACATGCCCTGTATTCATTGCGCTGGCAGATTGAGATTTTATTTAAAACATGGAAGTCTTTTTTTGAAATCGATGCTTGTAAAACCATCAAAAAAGAACGCCTCGAGTGTCATTTATATGGACAGCTCATTGGCATTCTTCTCTGTTCTTCGACGATGTTTCAAATGCGCCAGCTTCTGCTTGAAAAGAAAAAGCAGGAGCTGAGCGAATACAAGGCGATTTATATGATTAAGGATTACTTTCCGTTATTCTTTCAAGCAATGGCAGCTAACGCAGAGGAACTAGTGAACATCCTCCATCGCCTGTATCAGCTGCTCTCAAAGAACGGGCGTAAATGTCATCGCTCTAAGAAGATGACGGTTTTTGATATTTTAGGCATTGTGTATGAAACGACGATAAAGCCTAGACAAGCTGCCTAGCGAAAAAAATGCTTTTTTGGGGGCTTATTTGGTCTGCCTATTTTTCGTACATTGGTTAGTTGATCTGTAGAAAGGTTTCAAATCTACCTATTTTCGTTGTTAGCTTGATGGGTATG
>NZ_AYTB01000049.1 GCF_000505545.1 Kurthia huakuii LAM0618 | reverse complement strand
TTTATATTTCTCCTAAAAATCGAGTTATGTCCTAGCCTCTTGTCATTATTGTACGCGTTCTAAACGTAATGTCGCGACATCCTCTTTTTTAAGCGTCGCTGTTTTTTCAATATAGTTAATGAAAATATCTGTATCTACACCTAAATATTGCGTTACTTTTGTGCCGATAAATGTTGGGAATTTGTCGCCCCCGCCAAGTAAGAAATCGTTTAATACGGCTTTATATGTGCGGCTTTCATCGATTTTTTGACCATTCACAAAGACATCAACCACGCCTTTTTCATTAAATGTATAGTTTAAACCCGCCATTTCTAAGCCATAGCCACCGATAAATTGATCATTAATCGCTGCTTTGACTTGAGCACCAGTTAATTCAATAATATTCAGCGTATTACCAAATGGTTGTACGGCTTGCGCTGCGCCACGCGTAATTGTAAATGAATCGCCATTTGCAGTGCCGTTTAAGTTTGAACGTACGCCGCCAGAGTTAGTAAAGGCGAAATCTACTCCTGCATCGATTGTACGT
This sequence comes from Kurthia huakuii LAM0618, assembly GCF_000505545.1. Classification (GTDB taxonomy): domain Bacteria; phylum Bacillota; class Bacilli; order Bacillales_A; family Planococcaceae; genus Kurthia; species Kurthia huakuii. Next base: position 1,499 of record NZ_AYTB01000049.1, on the reverse strand, counting down.
GCATAAGCTAATTGTGCATCTGTGACTAGGTTTCCGACTTCAGAGCCACCAATAGGGTACTGGTCTGTCGGATGTACTTTTGTTGGCGCGATTTTTGAAAGGCTTTCAACATCCATTGTCGCAATTGGTTGGTCCATCACTTTGCCAACAATTGTTTTAGCTTCCGTTACAATACCATTTACTTTTTTCGATACTTTATTCGAATTGATGATTGCTTCTGGTTGTGTGTAATTATATTTAATTGTCGCAGTAGGTGTTGCGACGAAATCTTTTGTTTTTTTGCTTAATTTCCCGTTTACTACAGAGTATGCTTCACCGTAATTGTGCGCTTGCACGATACGCACTTTTTTGTATGTATCATTGGCATATGCATGATTATGACCACCAAATACTACATCAATTGAGTTTTTCGGATCTACTTTATTCACCGTTTTTAGCATATCGATTACTTCACCTGATAAGTCATCTTCTTGTTGTGTCGTGATTGAAGAATTAGCCTCTTTGTTAGGTGCGACAGAAGCATGTGCTACGACCGTAATGGCATTGACGCCTTTTTTGCGTAATTCTTTCGTATATTTTGCCACTGCTTTACCAGGGTCTACAATTTCAATATCTTTTGTATGCTCTGCTAGCACAACATCTTTAATGCTCGGTGTCACGACGCCGATAAAGGCTACTTTCACACCATCGATATTTTTAATAACATATGGTTTAAAGCCCTTCAGTAATTTGTTCGTTTTCTTATCATTAATATTCGCAGATAATACGTCCATTTTCGTTGCGCTATAGTTGTAATCTTTAACTAATTCATAGTTTTGCGTCACATTTTTAATCGGTGCGCCACCTTTTAAAAGACGTTGAAATTCAGAAATTCCTTCATCAAATTCGTGATTCCCTAAAGCACCAACAGAGAAATTCATCGCATTCACAATATTCATCACTGGTTCATCTTGTAACAAGCCTGAAATTGCGGGAGAACCACCAACAAGGTCACCTTCTTGAATCGCTAATGAATTCGTTTTCGTTGATTTTAATTTATTTGCTTTCGCAAAAGCCGCTTTTTCTTGTTCAAAATGATAAGCAAGTGACGCCATGCCACCAATTGGCGCACCAATTGGATCTTTTTTGTTATTGCCATCAATGTAGCCATGTAAATCATTCATCCCTAAAAATTGTACTGGTACCATTTTGTCCACTGTTTTCGCATCAGCCTCTAACGCTGTAGCTGCGAATGGCGCAGTAGCTAATAATAGTGCTGCACTTAAAGAAACAATTAGTTTTGATTTGCGCATCATAACACCCCTTAATGAATAATCTACTATTAACTATAGGAATAATAATGTGATTTTTCAATGTATTTTTAACAGATAAATGCAAATTAAGAGACAGCAGCTAGTATATGATGGTTTCTACCTCTTTTTTAGTTAATAATTTATTTATTAATTGACATTAAACCTCTTTTTGCAAATTCGCATAAGGGTGCATTATCGGTATTAGCG
>NZ_AYTB01000048.1 GCF_000505545.1 Kurthia huakuii LAM0618 | reverse complement strand
GTAAGCCCGTAATCAAATAACGCATATAATCTTGTAGGCATCTCCGATACGATAAATGTATCAATCAATGGAGGTGCTTTTATTATGTCTACGAACAAACCAATTATCGTCCCCGTTCATTTAGATCCTCTCCCTTTAGAACTCCCTCCGGGATCCTCGCCTCAACAAAAAATCGAGCCAACCTGTGTGATTAAAACAGCAGCAGTTGAAATCTCTTTCTTCAATGGCGTAGATGCACACCTTGTCCAAACCGTATTGAAAGGATTGGTGTTGAAATGAAAACAGATTTCACAAAGGTAAAAAATATTTATATTGTCTGTGGCAGAACGGATATGCGGAAAGGAATTGATGGCCTGGCGGCCTTAGTTCAGGATTCATTCGAATTGGATCCATATAGCGATGCTATTTTTTTATTTTCGGGTACAAGCAAAGATCGCTATAAATGTCTTTATTTTGATGGCGATGGTTTTGCTTTACTGTACAAGCGGTTAGATCAAGGTCGTCTGCAATGGCCGAAAAATGAGCAACAAGTCCGTAACCTTTCGCAGCAAGAATTGCGCTGGCTATTAGAGGGGTTATCTATACAACAGCCAAAGGCGATTACAAAATCTTTAAAAGGTGTCTTTTAATTACTTTGTATAAAATGGTATAATTATCCACAACATACCGAACGAAATGTGGTGAATGATTTGGAAAACGCTTCTATGAACAATGAACGGATTATACAACTTTTAGAAACTCAACTAGCGCACTCGAACAGACAGAATGAAGAATTAACACAGAAATTAGATCAATCGTTTAAACAAATTGAAGCGTTGACTGAACAAGTCCGTCAATTAACAAAAGCTTTATACGGTTCCAAATCAGAAAAATCAAAGTACCAAGTGCCCGATGGGCAAGGTTCTTTATTTGAGGATGATCCGTCTTTTAACGAATCTGAGCAGACAGAAGAAAAAAGCACCGAAACAATTAGTTATACGGTTAATCGTAAAAAGACAAATAAAAAACGTAATGATTCATTTGGAGAGCATATAGAAATTGAAGAAGTTCATTATCATCCAAATGATTCATCTTGCGATTGTTGTCATGAACCAATGGTCGAATTTAGCTCTGTCTTAGTTAGAGAAGAAGCAAAATTTATACCAGCTACACTAAAACGTGTACAGTACTTTGAGCATGTCTATGAGTGTCGATTATGTAAAAATGATTCTTTGAAAAAATCTCAAATTAAACGCGGCCAAGCACCAAAAGGTGCAATTCAAAGAAGTATTGCAGGGCCTACTGTTTTGGCAAAGCTTATTTATGATAAGTTTGCGCAATATTTGCCACTTTACCGTCAAGTAAATGAATGGTCAAGACATGGCTTATTAACAAACGATAAAAATTTATCCAATTGGGTAATACGTGTAGCAACAGATTGGCTGCAACCAGTGTACGAATTGATGAAAAAGCGTTTAATAGCAAAATCCGTTTTACATATTGATGAAACCTTTGCGCAAATTCTTAAGCGTTCCGATGGAAGACCAGCACAATCAAATGCTTATAACTGGGTAGCTCGCAGTGTTCAAAGTGAAGGCCCAGTGATTATTTTGTTTAAGAGTGCATTGTCTCGTGGTCGTGCGACCTTAGAAGATTTCATTCAAGGGTTCAAGGGCACCGTCATTTGTGATGGCTATTCAGCTTATAATCATTTGCCTGATGTTCAGTTCGCTAACTGTTGGGCCCATGTCCGCCGCTATTGGTTAAAGGCTGATAGTAACAATGGTCGAAAAGGCGTGCAATATTGCGATCAGTTATTTCATATTGAGCGTAAGATCAAGCATCTTTCACCGGAAGAACGTGTGAAAATTCGTCAGCAAGAATCCAAACCGATTGTAGATGAATTTTTTGAATGGGTGGATCGTTCGCCGTTCTTCGGAAAAAATGCACTTGCTAAAGCTGCTGACTACACATTGAATCGTAAAGTTGCATTAAAACGATTCCTTGATAATGGCTATATAGCCATTGATAATAACGCTGCAGAAAATGCGATTCGTCCAAATGTGATTGGTCGAAAAAATTGGCTGTTTTCTGTCAGTGAAGCAGGCGCTCATTCAAATGCCATTTGTTTAAGTCTTGCTGAAACTGCTAAAGCCAATGGCATTGATTTCTATCAATACTTGGTGAAATTGATGACAGATTT
>NZ_AYTB01000047.1 GCF_000505545.1 Kurthia huakuii LAM0618 | reverse complement strand
ATAATTGCTTTCAATGAGAAAATTAGTGTGACAAGTGCTGCTGTACTATAAATTGTTCCATAATAAAGTAATAAATAGCTGATTGCAAAATTACAAACGCCAAACCCAATAATCGTAAAGTAATTCATTTTTTCTTTCGTAAATTTCATCTTTTTAATTTTAAATAAAATATAGAAAAGAATAAATGCAATTGCAGAACGGTATAACAATGAAATTTCTAAAGGAGCTTCTGTCCCTTGTATTTTAACAGCAATAAAGTTAAGTCCCCATATTAGCATACAAACTATGTACATAAAATAATTCAATTAAATCAATTCCTTTATTAATAAAGTACTTTCTAAAATCTCAACCTTTGTTCCTGAATATTCAAATTATACTCCAATAATTGTTTAAATTAGATTGTTTTTATTAAAAAGATAATTTTATATTAATTAGCGAGCTTCTATCTATACAGTCTCATACAAAAAAACGTTCCCAAATCAAAGTTTGGGAATATACAAAGAAGTCATGATTATTGTCGTATCAATGATCGTGACTTTTTTCTTTTTATATACGTGATTCTATGTACTCTATTATAATATCAGCCATATTTTTACTGAAGATGGTCCTAAAAAAACTAACTGCAATAGTTGTTAAATCATGCCCCGCCTCGCCGCCTCCTAGCGTGTGGACCATCATGCAGATCCCGGCCATCCTACACGCGCCCAGCTCTATCCGATTGCACTCACACTAAGGAAGCGATGTTGTAGCGCTCACTCTCGTTCGCTGCACCATCGCCTCCATTCATTTCCTACGCACTTCCACACTAATCCCCCTCCCCCCGCCGCCCTCGAGCACCCGGCATCCCCCACACCCTGTCAAAAAGGGAGAGGATTTTCGAGGCGCTCTTGGGGGGAGGACATGTCGGCCCGCACCCGCTCCGCTTTGTGCAGTCCGACTTTAGGAGGCGGCTTCGGCTACAAGTTGCAATGACGCACTTTCTGCCTTTCGCAACGAGCATGCTCCGCCAGGTCCTTCCGGCGCTTTGCACCTCGTCAGGACCGGCTCGCACAAAAAATAAGCCCTCTCGATGTCGGTGCTTGCGCACCTTTACAGATCGAGAAGGCTTTTGATATGTTAAAGCGCTAGACACGCCTATATTCAAGTGATTCGTAGCGAGCGCATCCCGCGGAGCTCACGCACCGCAGGGATCCACTCGTTGCCTGGATAGCAAGCCATCTAGATTTTCGGCGCTGTCGCACCTTTTCAAAATCAAGAAGGCTTGGAGTGGTGCTGCCAGATGGATTGTAGGCTCGTTTTGCTGTATTAGAATTCAAAAAACGTAAAATTTTGGTGTTATTTGTGAATATCGATATCTTTTAAATCCTGGATAATTACTTCTGCAATTTCTTTTGCAAGTAATGGAGGAACAGCATTACCAACCTGCTTCATTTGAGAAGATTTGTTTCCAAAGAAAATGAAATCATCAGGAAAAGATTGAATTCTTGCTGCTTCTCGAACAGTTATAGCTCTATCTAAGAATGGGTGGGTAAACCTTCCAGAAGAAGGGGTATCAAATCTAGTTGTGATAGTAACTGACGGGCTATCTTCTAACATTCTTGACCATGTACCGCTATAAATAGATTTTGTAAGATGTTCTTCGGGTAACATTTCTCTACCTTTTCCTGGAGGAATCAATTTTAATCGTTCTAAAGCGATTTGCGAATGTTTTGTAGCTACATGGTTATAAAGTACACTAGAATTTTTTCGCATTAATTTTTGATAATCAGACTGAGGCGATACTTTATAACTTTGTTCTAGTTTACCTTCCCCTGAGTTTAAAAAAGCTAAATCAGAAATGGCATCTTTAACTGTTATATTTTTTTTGTTTTTTTTTGGCAATTCTAATGCCCCATTCAGCTTTCCTAAGATAAATGCTCTTCTTCTATTTTGAGGGACTCCAAAATCAGCAGCATTTAATACATTAGAATCTAACGTATAACCTAATTCTTCAAATAGATTATATATTTCATGCTTAAAAGCTTGGTTGCCTGCAGATAAAATATTTGGAACATTTTCCATTAGAAAATAAGATGGTTTTACAAAAGCAACCACCTTATAGAAATAATTGAAAAGAAAGTTGCGCTCATCATCAAAAAGTTTACGTGCTCCTTTTTGAGAAAAACCTTGGCAAGGAGGGCCACCAACTATTACATCTGTTTGAGACTTATAGGTCTCAAAAATAGTTTCTATATTTAATTTTGTAATATCTTCATTTATCATTCTAATATTAGGATGATTTTTTTTGTAAGATTCTGAGATATCTTTGTCAATTTCATTAGCTAACAATACATTAAAACCTGCTTGCTGAAATCCCAATGAAATGCCACCGACACCTGAAAATAAATCAATAATATTTGGCATTATTTTCCCTCACTAATATTTAAATCTAAAAAGTTCAATTGTGTTGCTGATTGATTAATACGGTT
>NZ_AYTB01000046.1 GCF_000505545.1 Kurthia huakuii LAM0618 | reverse complement strand
CTCCCTCTATAAATGTTGATATATCAATGGCTCACGCCATTTTTGAGTGTCAAAAAAATATTTTCCAACACGCATATCTAACTTAATTTTGTATTAATTGATATTTATGTTAATTCATCGAAACGCTACGCTAAAGAAGAGACCATTTAATGGAAATAATTTCTTCTGAATCCAAGTTTATATGATACACTTTTGGATCTCTGCGTAGCTTATGACGACGAACCCTCCCATATCTCTAGGCGTCTAATTGCGCGTACATTCCTTCGTTCGGTCTGTTCATAAGGCAGAGGCTAGCGATGCTCCTTTAGGGACTCATTCATAAAGTGAAAGGTCGAAGGTGATGAATAGTGCTGGCTTCTCCGTGTTATCCTTTTGTTTAGACTTTCAGTCAAATGTAATCAACTAGCTGCTTTGAGAACCGTAAAGTCTGTCATCATCTGATGTTCATCGAACATCACTTTCTTTTTGCATAAGGCATGTAAAATCTTTAACAGTTTCCCACAAAGTACGACAATGGACTGTTTCTTCCGTAAAGGATTTTTCGTCCTTGTCGTATAGTACTCATGAAGCGCTTTGAAAGCAGAATTATGAAGAATTAAAGGCATCATAACGCGGAATAAAAGCGCCCTTAATTTACGCCGACCTCGTTTAGAGATTCTTTTTTGTCCTTTTGATTGGCCAGAAGAGTTTTCACGCAATGTAAGCCCCGCTAGTTTAATTAATTGGCGTGGATGCGCATATTGTGTGAGTGAACCGACTTCTGATAATAAATCGACAATAGTAATATCTCCGATACCAGGAACGGACGCCAAATAATCATAATCCGTCATTTGTTTCGCAAGAGTCGTTAGCTGACAAGTTAGTTCATCGAGTTGTGCCTGCATCATATGGTACTGAGAAAGTAGCGTGGCTATTTCAAAACGTGCCATCACAAGCCCCTCTGTTAATCCAATTGAGTGAGGCGCAATACGGACTAATTGTTTCGCTTTTGGCAGTTGAGGGCTTTTCAGCCCGTCTACTTGACGATAAAGGCAAAGCAGTTCTTCAGTTGTTTTCCCTTGAATATCCATTGGTAGCGGTGTTTTTTCAAGCACTGCATACGCCATTTTTCCAAAGCTTTTGAACACTTGTGTAAACTCTGGGAAAAATCGATCTAGCCAACGGATAATACGATTTTGAAGTGCGTTCAAATCTTCTTGAAGTTTTGAACGTAAGGTCGCACCGTTTCTTAATTCTGCTTCTACGCCTTCTAAAAGGCGTGGATAGCTAAATCGGCCATCACGTATTAAACGTGCGATGACCAGCGCATCCTTTTGATCATTTTTCGTCTGCAGATTATCGTCAAGTTCTTTCGAGCGATTAACGTGCATCGGATTGACCATCACAAACGGAATTCCGTAATGTGTTAAAAAGGCAGCGAGGTTCATCCAATAATGGCCTGTTGGCTCGAAGCCAACTAGAATCTCCTGTTTTTCGTGTTTCTCTTTTAGCGTCATAAGACGCTCATAAAAGTCATCAAATCCAATTTTAGATTGGATAATCGGAAAGGATTTTTGAAGGATACGTCCTCGATCATCAACTGCACAAGCATAGTGTTTACGTTTGGCAATATCGATGCCGATAACGAGTGTATTTTCAGAAACTTGATTTATTTTTTCATTCGTATTAAAATTCATTCGGATGGGTCCTCTCTGTATATTATGCGCGTCAATGCCAGTTGACACTCAAGCATCATACAGGAGGGCTTTTTTGTTTTCAAGTCTCTGAAAATCCTTCTAACAGGAATGCTCCTTCCTGTAACTAATATATAATTTTCAAATATTATTGTAAACGCTTTCATTTATTTGCGGATAAGCGTCAAATCAAGCTTGTTTACAGCGTTAGCAACTATCCAAGCCCCAACAGCAAAAACATAAAATCCTAACATAAATCCCACCTCCATCACTAATTTTTTATCTAAGTATAATTAATAATGCGGGACCGTGCCGTTTGTCATTTATTTAAAACGTAAAAAAGACCGCCTAGCGACTAGACGGTCTTTTTCCAAATTGAAAGGTTTTGAGTCTGACAATTTGAAGATTATGTTGTTATTTTATAGTAAGTATCGCATTAAAGATATTAATTTTCTGAACATTTTGTTGATTTATTGATACAACTTTTCATTTCGATATAAAAAGTTAGAAAACTGCGTCATGCAGCTCGTCCCTTGACGCCAAACAAGGCCATGTTACGCTGTTCATTAGGACGCCAAGCTTATTTTTTTCGCTTGGTGTGCTGCGTCCAGAAAACGTGGCCTGAAAACTTTGGAGTCAAGGGTGAGCGAAACTTTAAAACTGTTTATGTTACAATAATTAAAGAAAGTAAATCGTACTTATTTAACGTCTAAATTGTGTAGGCAATTCGCATAAAGGGGTGTTATCGGTAGTTACAGAATAAGTTGTTTTTATCAATGGTACAATAAAAAAATAAACATCCATATTATGATTTTATAGGACTAGAAAGGAGGGGTAATTTGATGAGTAAAGCCGAGTATAAACGGTATGATCGATTTAATTTAGCAATTGATGTAATATTCTTTCTACCACGTCAAATTATGCGAGTTATTAAATGGTTATTTTAAACTTATTTGAATTAAGCCCAATAAGTAAAGTTCCCAAATGACACTTTGGGAATGAAAAAGCGAACGCACTTGTTGTATATGCGTTCGCTTTTTATTTCGTTTAAACAAATCATAATTAAATTACAGTCTTTTTCCTTTTAGCCACTGCAATGTAAGCACCTACGACAGCTAATATAATGCCGACAACTAAGTTAATTGAAATTTGTGTTTCACCAATGATCACACTAGCAAAACCACCGATAGCTGGGAATAGGGCAACCATATAGCTACTTTCCGAAGCTCCTAGATTTTTGATTAACAATAAATACAATAACCAGGCTACAAATGAAGCTAGAACCGCTAAATAGAGTAACCCTACCCAGTAATGAAGAGAAGTAGGCACAACAAAGCTTTTTGCTGAAGCAATCGTAAATATTAATATTAAAATAGTAGCTGAAAACATTCCGATTGTATTGGCCATTATCGGGTCGATATTTTTCTTATTATTGTAGTATGAAAACACATCACCGATTGATGTAACAATAGTACCAACTACCGCTAAAACAATACCAATCATAAAACCTGACGAAATAGTATGTAAATCCGGATAAAGAATGACAACAACACTTAACAAGCC
>NZ_AYTB01000045.1 GCF_000505545.1 Kurthia huakuii LAM0618 | reverse complement strand
ATCTTAACGTACAATTTTTCCGTTTTGCTGTCTGTACGCCTTCTTTAAAGCGTGTGTGTTTATTTCCGTCTGTCGCATTAAAAAAAGCGAATAACTGTTTCTTTGAAAGTACAATGCTGTTATCTTCTGGTGGGTTTTCAATGTCAATTTGTGAAACAGCTAATTCAAAAATTTTAAGTGGTATCTTATCCATCTTCGCCACACTTGTAATTAAATCATTTGCTTGCACAACTTTTACATTTTTCAAACTAGCCAACTCGTTTCTTCGTTCATTTTTTGCTATACTGAATGGCACAATAAATCGCCCCTTAGTGGTGGTTTTTCTCAGCAGTAGGTACCTTGATGTGAGAGTCCGGTACTTACTGTTTTTTATTGTACACTTTAAATGTGTACAATAAAAAGAACTTGTACACATCGACATAGTTTACTGTACTGGGTAAACATAGTTTACTGTACACATCAACATAGTTTACTGTACTCATATAATTCCGCAAACCCTTGCAAACACTGACTTTTTCGCGTCCCAAAAGATCAAAAGGTTTTAAAATATCTATTATCTATTAATAAATATATATAATACATAGCGTTTTTAACGCTTTTTTTTAAGTTCAAGAGCAAATTCAAGAACCTAACGCCTTCCGTTTCACTCCAGTTGTTCAATTAGCTTGATTGGATCATGGGAAAACCGCCATGACCCAATCAACTAATTTGGTACAGAAATAAACATAGCTACAAACTTCTGCCAGTGTTGGCTGACTTGTTAGTACCATGTTGTTTCACACTAGCTAACATTTTCACATTCTGCATGTAACTTTTAACGCCACTAGGAACGTTCGCAATGGCTCCTGTACCTTGAGATAAATATTCTATATGTTCCAAGCTAATAGTTCTGCCATCAGGTTGAGGGACAACATGTCGAGGGAATCTATCAACGCTTGCTACAGCACGTTTACCAACAGCTTGTAACACGTCTGTTTGCCAAGCATATAAGTTATCACTATGTTTCAATACATAACCAATCGCGTTCTTCGTGTCATAAGCCCCTTTGAAAGCCTGTATCTCGTTTTCTGTACGTTCTGCAACGTTCTTATCGTATTTCCTTTCAAACGTCTCTAAACGCTCTCTAACAGCCTTAGAATCGTTCCTTTCTTTGCTAATCAGATTACGCCACTTGCTATTATCTTGTTGTAACTCATTATTCTTCGTTTCCAATTCAGCAAGTTTACGCTCGTATTCAGCAGCACTATTTTTTAATTCAGCTTCATGTCGCGCTTTTTCTTGTTCCATTTCTTTTTCATGCTGTTTCTTTTCAGCAAGTTGTTTAAGCTGCTCCTCTTGTATCCTTTGTTGACTAGCTTCAAGCATTTGATTAGCTAACTCTAACTCACGTTCCAAATTATCAAACTGCTTAACTTTCTCCGAATCTTCTTCTTTCACAACACCTTTCACATAGCCTTGTGTCAGCATTTCATATGTTTCTTCGGGCACTAACTTACCTTTTTTTCCAAACATCGGCTTATGATCTTTTACAGTCGATTCAAGGTACTCAAATTCGTCGAGTGGCTCTTTGTAACTTTCAGCTTTGCGCTCATACTTTTCTTTTTGTTCGTCTACTTCTTTCGTCAGTTGCTCCAGTTTAGCTTTCTCAGCTTGTTTTTCTTTGTACTCATTCACATCTTTATAGTCATTCGTGCCGACGAGCTTGCGCTCGATCCCCACTTCATTCATCAACTTTTCAACTTCTGCAAGTTCGCTTTCTCGCCATTCAGTAAACGGATTAAACTTATCCAAGTCGGAATTTTGATTAATTAACGCTCTATCAAACGCTACTTGTTTCTCTAAACCATTTTTATATCCAGTCGCCACTGGCACGAAATTTAAATGCAAATGAGGACTTGCTTCATCATTGTGAATGACCGCATTATAAACTTTCAGTTGCGGATTTCTTTCTTGAAATCCTTCAAACCATTTTTCCAAAACATAGTTCACTTTTTCTTTATTTTCTTCGTTATCTTCAAAGTCATCTCGATTACCAACTTGAATTATCATTTCTTGTTGAGGTGCTGTTTTTTTTCCTCGTTGTATATGCTTATAATAATCATCAATTTTTCTATCTTTTCGTTTCTGCTTTGCATTATATTTTTCCAAAGGACCATTAAATTCTTCACGATATAATTCTCGAATATCTTTCTTCACAAAATATTTATTTTCGTCCGATTTCGCATAATCAATATGTGTATTTTTCGCTTTATCTTTCTCGTTCATATCTCTATTGTTATGCTCAATATTCGTACGTTTAGTCGATTTATTAGCTGACGCCGACATCCCCATATTAATATCCAACTCCTTTAAATAGACTAACTACATTATACCATAGAAGTTTGTTACTTTGACAAAGTAACGTTATCTATATTTTGACACTTCGTGTGCAAAATTATAACGCTCTGCGAGGCTGTTGCATGGTTTTGTAAGTCACTGTTATGTCCGATGTGCAATTGGAGGAAAACGATGAAACGAAGTATACAAACAACTAAAATTGTAGAAGAAGTGATTCGTCAAAAACCAAAAGCAAGATGGCTTTTCTTAACCCTATCAGTCAAGAATGTATTTGGCGGTAAAGCGTTGGATAAAAGCTTAAAAGCAATGGCGCAAGGTTTTAATCGTTTAATGAAATATAAAAAAGTGGCTCAAAATATGATTGGTTTCATGCGATCGACAGAAGTTACGGTCAATAAAACAGACGGTTCATACAATCAGCACATGCATGTTTTGCTATGTGTTGAAAGAACTTATTTTAAAAATAGTGATAATTATTTGTCGCAAGAAGATTGGACAAGTCTTTGGAAAAAGGCGATGAAACTAGATTATATGCCAATTGTACATAATAGAGGCAGTGAAAAATAAAAAACGGAACAAGAAAAAAGAGGTCACTGCCATTCAAGCAGCTGTGCAAGAAACCGCCAAATATTCGGTGAAAGATGCAGACTATTTGACTGGTAAGCTAGAAAATGATTTAGAAGAAGGTTTATACCGGAAGCGAAGGATTGCATACGGTGGTTTATTGAAAAAAGTACATAAGCAATTGAATTTAGATGATGTTGAAGAAGGTGATTTAATTCGCGTAGATGATGAGGATTCAGATATTGAGGAAAAAGCGTATTCGATTGTTGCTCGGTGGAACTGGAAAGCACAGAATTATTTCATACATTAGGAAAATTGATAAAGTTGATGATTGGAGAGGATATTGATGGAGAATAATACACTTTCAGGATTTCATATCAGAAGCAAAAAGGGCGATCCGTTGAAACTATATCCCAAAAAATATACGTGGCATATTCCTAAATATTTACGTGAATTAAACATTCAACCAGGTGATATTGTTGCTGTCGGAAAAGCAAATAATCAACCTTTTTTGGTATCAGAAGTTTTTCGAAAGGAATTAGAAAATACAGGAAAACGATATAAAAGAGTCAGAGCAATTTTTGAGAGAGTACCAGTGAAAATTTAAGAAAAAAGAAAAAAGCATAATATCCTAAAAAAGAAAAAAGAGAAGCATTAAGCTCCTCTTTTCTTTATTTTTTCTTCAACTTAACAATACGTACTATAAAAACTATAGCAAAAAATAAAACAACGAAAAATGATAGAGTAAAGAAAATATCAAAATAATTAATATTCATATATTACTCCTTTCTTACTCAGCTTAATTATACCATTTAGAAAGGTACTGTATATGTTACGCTCTTTTTGTAGGCAATACCTTGTCCTCCAACAGTTACACCGTATGATTTCGTTCCGTAAGCATATCCTTTACCGCCCTTTTTGGTTGAATTCAAGTTATAATCACTAGCAATATGAGTATAAGCAATAGGGAAAGCAACTCCTTCTTGATCACTCCATACTATGACTTTAGTAACTATACCTTTGCTGCTTCGAGTTACTTTTGCATAAGCTGTAATAGTTGATACACCAGTATATTCTTTGTATGTATAAGTTTTTGTTGTACTAGCTGCAAAAGTTGTAATTAATGGTGCCCCTGGTAATTCTGCGGGATTTTCCATAAAAGGTGTTTCAATACTTTCTTTTTCCTCATTTTTTAAAAAAGCTTCAAATTCTTCAACTGTATCAAAGTTTAAAGTAGATTTGTTAGCATCATAATCTGTGAATTCTACATTTTCCAGATTATACTTATCTACTAATTCATTTAATCCTTCTGGAACTGATTCCTCTGCTGATGCTTTTTCTGAAGGAGAAAAAACAAAAAATACTGCACAAAATAAAGCAACAAAACCTAAAAATGAATATAAATTCTTTTTCATCAAAATCTTCCTTTCTATTACTAATTTATATTTATGGTAACATATTTACCTTAAAAAGTAAGTTACGTTTATTATTTTTAGTTTTGATTGATCCAGAGAAAATGAATAAAGCGAAGATCAATCACATTCATGATGAGTTACCAAAGTTCTTGCGAGAACGAGGATTTGATGTGGAACGTGGAAAAGGACGAAGCAAAGAACAAAACATCAAGGATATTCATGAATACAAAGAGGTGCAGCGTGAAATTGCGGGGTTGCAACAGGAAAAAGAGCGATTAAGAAATGAACTTGCTGAAGCAAGTAGCCAGCTAAAAGCAACAAAAGAGGAGCTCGAAAAGAAATCAAAAGGACTTGAGAGCCTTTCTAAGACGTTCGAGAGCCGTTTGAAGCTTTCAGATGATTTGAAGTACATAAAAAGCCGTGTAAGTCCTCACAAGAGCGTAAAAAGGCTTTTAGGGGGTAAAGAAGAGGAAGAACAAGTGAAACTCCCTAAGAAGGATTATATGCGCCTTCTAACGCTTGCAAAACGTGGTGTAGGTGCTGAACAATATGTTTCTTTGAAAATGGATGAATTGAAAGAGAAAGAAAAGGGCTTTGTGAAATACTAGAGTTTGATATTATGCATGAAGGGCGCATGAAGTTAGCGAAAGTGTTCATTCTGAACACTCGAAATTGTGCTGTTACGCACTAAAATTTCGAGAGAGCAAAAACCCCAAATACCAAATTGAAAAGTGCCCTTCCGGTACACGTAGCAGTACAAAAAACGTACTGTAGCATGTACCTTTTATTAAATAAAAAAAGTACATAGACGGGGTACAGCATGTACCCGATCTATGTACTTCCTTGCACCAAAAATATGTACTCACTGAATCACTCCATGAAATACATATAACTACTTTAAATCTGCAATGTATTGCTCTACAGATACACGCAGATATTCTGCAATGTTAGGTCTTGAATATGGTTCCATGTGAGCTTTAACATACGACAAATGTTGGTCTAATTTCCGGTCTAATTCAAGCTCACTATACTTATCGTAAACTGCTCGATAAAGAATCAACATTGTCTTTTTATCGTTAACTACCTGATTGAATTCAAGTAGCTTATATTCAACTAATTTAGCAGTATATGGGTGACGCATTGCTAAAAGAAAATCTGCTTCATCTTGCTGTTGTTGCTCAACATACGGTTTGTCTTGTTTTTCCTCTTTGTAAAACTCATTCTTTGCAACTTGCTTTTTTGTAATGAAGAACTGAATGTACCCAATTGAACGTCCCTCTTTAATCTTTTCGTATGAAATATTGAAGTGGGTATGCTCATTGATTTCATCAACCGCTGTACGCAACACTCGCTTTTCAAAGTTTCTAAAATCGCTGTATCCTTCTTCTGTATCTGTAACATGTCGCAATTCATCAAGAGGAAAAATAGGATTTTGATACTTGTCTAATTGTTTTTTTGTACGAAGTTTTGTTTCTGCATAATGCTCATACTGGTTGTAAGTCATGTTGAGTAGTTTATAGATTGGAACGCTATATTTGCTCTTGAAATCCATGACATCAAGTATTGCATATTTTGTGAAATTCGATTTTAAATTAATGAGGTACGGCATAATATCAATGTCAAACCGTATTTTCACATTATCATCGTAATCATTCCATGAAACAGACGGTATCGGAATAATGTTTTTATATTCAAAGCCTTTTTTACCGTTCTCTTTCGGTTTTCTAACAACAAAGAATGCTTGTTTCTGCATTTGTTCGAGTGCTTCTTGGGGTCTCGCCACATACCCATCAAGCTAACAACGAAAATAG
>NZ_AYTB01000044.1 GCF_000505545.1 Kurthia huakuii LAM0618 | reverse complement strand
TAAACCTTATAATTTCTGTCCAACTAAGTGTTACCTATCCAGTTGCCATTCCAGTTTATGCAAGTAAAGGAGAGAAATATAGTGATTATAAGAATACAAAATTACGTACTAAAGAAGATCAGCTTAATACTAATTGCTTTATGTGGAGTTATCGTTCCGAAAGGACGCACATTCTTTTTTCATGAAGAAGAAATCGATAATAGTTTAAAAAAAGCAAATAGGTTCTATACTAAAGATAATCGAGTCTAGAAAAGTTAATTATGATAATTGTAGGGATTTTCGAAATTATTTGGATATTTAGTGCTATTTTCTTTTTATATAATAAAATATTAACTCATTTACAAAAAGCTGTAATTGTAGTAATTACTACATTTAGTACATTTAGTGTTTATCTATTTTTTAATCCTATATTAGGGATTGTAGTGATGTTTTTAACGTTAGTACTTCTGATGTTTTTCATTACGAAAAAGAAAATTATTTTTTTGGATATTTGCGTAATATTAATAGTAGGTATTTTTTCTGATAACAGTACTCAATTTATTCTAAATTTTTTTTCTAGTACACTTATGATTTTTAGAATAATTATATTTACTCTAGTATCTGTAAATCTTTTAATTGTATATAAACTTTTTCGTCATAAAATACTGATGGTTACATTGAATGTGAAACATCAATATTTAATGATGTTATTACTTTTTTTAACTATGTTGGTTTTATATATTAATATTTTTGTTCTCGATTCTGAAAGTTTAGTGAAAATAAATTTTCTAGTTCAAGTTATTTATTTGACTCTAATAACTTTGTTTATTTCTTTATTATTAAAGGCTAAAAATAAAGAAAAAGTGTTACATCAAAAAGAAATAGTCCAAGAACAATTTTATGAATATATTACTGCGCTAGCCAAAATGAATGAAGATATGCGCAAATATCAACATGATTATATGAATATCCTTTTATCAATTAGAGCATTTATAGAGGAAGAAAATTTAGAAGGATTAAGAAATTATTTTTATAAGAATATTTTACCTAGTGAACAGGAAAGAGCTTTTAAAAATAAAATATTTGGCACAATTGAAAATTTAAAATCTACTGAATTAAAAGGAATAATTGCTTCTAAGATATTATATGCAGAAAGTAATTTAATACCTGTAAATATTGAAATACCGGAAGAAATTATTGATTTAAATATAGATATTTTAGATTTTGTCAGAGTTCTAGGGATATATTTGGATAATGCAATTGAAGAAGGAAAATTAACTGAGAATCCCCAAATTAACATAGCTTTTTTAAATTTATCTCAAAAAGAAGTATTGATTATTATCGAGAATAAAGTAAGTCAAGATATTTTAAATATAGATATGCTATTTAAAAAAGGATATTCTACTAAAGGCACTAATCGAGGGCTGGGTTTGCACAATGCAAGGAACATATTATATAAGTATAATAATGTTATCTGCAATACACGTATAGAAAAAAATTATTTTATTCAAGAAATACAGATATTAAACTAAAGAAAGGTTAATAGAAATGAAAATAATATTATGTGAAGATGATCCGCAACAAAGAAAAAAAATGCAATTGCTCATAATGAAATATATAATGTCTACCAAAAAAGATGTTGAATTAATATTAAGTGCATCCAAACCAGAAGAAGTTTTAAACTATACTTCTTTCCAAAAAGCAGATTGTTATTTATTGGATATCGAACTCAATTCGGATATTAGCGGCTTAGAATTAGCTAAAAAAATCCGTAATGAAGATCCTTTAGCTAATATAATATTTATCACAACATTTGCTGAAAAATTGAAATTAACTTTTACATATAAAATAGTTGCTCTAGATTTTATCGTAAAAAACGAAGAGAATTTAGAAGGAAAAATAATAGAAGCGTTGAATTCAGCTTATGATAAGTATCATCAAATTAATTTTAAAGAGAATACTAAAAGTTATACTTTAAAAATTGGCGGGCTTATAAAAAAAATAAAATATGAAAATATTTATTATTTCGAAACTTCAACTCAACCTCATAGAGTGGTACTTAGTGAAGTGAACGGTGTATACACATTTTATGGTAATTTGAAAGAAATTGAGTCTGAATTGTTAAGCGAAACAAGTCAATTTTTCCGATGTCACCGAAGTTTTATTATAAATATTGACTATATAGAATATTTTGATTCTATTAATGGTATTATTAAAATGAAAAATGGACATATTTGTAATGTATCTCCTATGAAAAGGAAAAAAATAAAAAAATTACTTAATAACTAAAATTTTATACAAGTGTTCGAGTGAATCTTACATGGTACTCTAATGGAAGACGGTTATTGATTAAGAAAGTGCTTATTTTATTTTTACGTATAAAAACTTGAAACTAAAAAAAGGCTACATGTATGACAAAAATAAAAAATTCACTGGTTCTTTGAAGGAAATTTCAGCTTTCCCAGCATATAAACAAACAAGTTATTATTCGAAATGGAAATTTTAGGGATGGATGAAGTGACTGAATAACAAATTATGTATATAATGGAATTGATAGATAAAAAAACAGGAATCGTTCATGCGATTCCTGTTTTTTATAGTGTGGTATATAGGTGCTTCATTTCTAATTCGTTGTAAAGGTACCATTTGTATAATCAACGGTCACACCGCTTTGTGTATTAATCGTATAAGCTGTTTCATTCAATGTTTTCCCATCATCATTAATCGAATAGGCTCTTACTAACACGCCGCGAGGGATGATTTCATTCGCTTTGTAAATAGGTGTCGCCTGATAAAACACTTCTACATTATGGTTAGCATAAATGGCTTTGCGCACCTTTGTTTCCAGATAAGACATACCGCCCGCTTCTTTTGATTTGTTTGTGCCAACATTTTGTGAACGCGTGCCTAAAATTAAGTTATGCGCTTCCATATCGCCGCCTAATGACCATGCGAGTAAGTGACTTTTATTGTACAAATAGCCTCGATAGCCATCGAGTTGTAAAATTTTATTGTTTAACTTTGCTTTCGATGGGCTATACCATACGCCTTTTTCTGGATTGTATACGCCATCCGCATATTCACCTGCAATATGCGTAGATGATGCGAAAGCAGGGCGTTTGATGACATCTGATGCATGCGCGCGCACCCCTTCATATGTGACAATCATCGTAGCTTCTGTTGGTTTTCCCTCGCTATCTACTTCATAGGTTGGACTGCCATTTGTGTCATCAACAAATTGTTGCTGCTCGTCTGTTAATGTGCGATCACTATCGAGTACAACGACATTTTCATTGTATTTATCCGTTTCCATATTGTATTTTAAAAGATCGTCGTGACTTGTGCTCGTAGTTGTAGAAGAATCGCCGAGAATTTCTGTTGCGGCATCTAATACATCGTTGACATCGCAAGCGGCTAATACAGTTGTTGCAAGCAGTAAACTAGCAACACCCATAAGCGATTTTTTGAGTTTTTTCATGTTGAGTTGTTCCTTTCATCGCTGTTAATAGTTAAAAATACATCCTGTCCTATTTTAATATAAAAGAACAAGAGATGCTAATTTTCTTTCAAAGGCACATAAATATTACTTTTTTGATTTTAATAATAAAAAATATCGAAATAGTGATAAAATTATCTTATATAGTAATGATAGAATGTCGGAGGTTTTAGGGAATTGAAAACATTAAAATTAAGCGTATCCGTACTTTCGTTAACAACATTTTTGTTAGGATGCGAAAATGACACAAAGGAAGTGGAAAAAAGTCCATCTTTAGAAGAGCAGCAAAATAATGTAGCAAAAGTTGATAAGCCAAACGTTGTGACCACAGCATCTGCTGATGACAATGTCGCCAGTACTTTTCAAAAGGAAGCAAAAGCTTTGAAGGGGCGAACGGTTGAGAAAAAGGCAGCGTATATCCTGAAAAAATATCCGAAAGATTTAGAACAGCAAAGCGATTATATGGAAGGCATTGCGAAAGAACATAAGGAGACTTATACAAAGGAAGTCTATCGATGCCTATTCCAACAATTGCGCGAAGATTATGAGGCCGAAAATTATCGAAAAGTAGATGACCAGACGAATGAATTATCGAAAATTTATGCGGCGCAATTAGTCACAAATTATGCTGAACAAATTGACTCTAAAGTGATGTACAATTTCAGTAAACGTTATACAGATTTATTGAAAGATTATTATATGGGGTATGATAGTAAAGAAAATCTGCGTTTAAATAGTTATTTAAACGCAGATAAACGTGCGGTAGATGACGCTTATCGCGACCTTGTTAATTTAGTACAATAATACATAATTAGTAAAGCCGACCAAAGCATCATAACAATGCTTTGGTCGGCTTTTTTTTGAATTAGCAATAATTAATTTTTTCAAATGGCGGCTCCCGAAACATATCTGTTAAATCAAACGCATGTTGATATGCTAAAAGTTGTTGGATGTGATAGACAGAAAATGGAGATTGACGATATATTTTTGTGGCTGGATAATGCGAGTGCCGCACGATGATACAATGCTCTGCTTTGTACAACGTAATTCTTTTCATAAGTTCACCTAGCCTTTGTCATGATATTTGATTCCAAAATCCGACGTAACCATTGAAATTTCTACTACCATTAAAATAACAAATGCAAGTTAAACTAAGGTTAAATTTCTTTTTATATTTTTAACATTTTGTCACTCTAGCAAATAGGGAAGTTTTAAAATTTTATTGCTTTTATGGTATAATTTAACATTGTGTAGCTTCAATAATTAGTAGCTAGACGATAAAAATAAGTTTGTTGTTAAAATGTACGGGTTGAGAGGAGAAAATAATGAAATCAATTGAAAAAGCAATAGCTGGATCGCGTAAGCCATATATTTTTATCGGAGCGGGGGTTGGCGCCGTTATTGGTCTAATCGCATATGTGAAGGAATGGATTTAATGCGTGTCTTTTATCGAATTATACTAAGTGGTGTATTGCTTATTGTACTGTCAGCTTGCGATAAATCTGATTATACAGTTGAAAATCCAGATAAAGAACAAATGTTTCATATTATTAATACGGCGTTCTTATTTGAGAAATATATAGAAAAAGGCGCTGAGGCAAATTTTGAAATGTACAACAACGAAGTAATTCAGCCTATATATGACGATTGTTTTAAAGATGGAGAATTTCTTTATATGGCAGACGAAATTCTTCATACAGCACCTACTAATCTTAGTAATTTAAAAAATAATACTGAATTGATGAAAGTGCGCCAACAGGAGCTCAATCAACTAATCGAAGAGGCTTTGTTGAAATCTGCTAAATTATTACCGAGTGACAAGGATGTAACAGTGTGTCTTGTTCCTGCTACGAGTTCAGGAATACGTTTATTTACGACAGGAGCTGGGAAAATTATTATCCCATACAACGAATTTATCGATGATGCGTTTTTAAAGGTAAGTATAGCCCATGAATACCATCATAGTACATGGGCTGAACATAATGTGCATAACGAGACTTTTACCATACTTGATAATTTAGTTTTTGAAGGAAAAGCTGTTATGTTTGAGCAGCTAGTCTATCCAGAGATTTCAACGATTCCCATTGAGCCAACGTACAATAAAGATAATTGGTCAAAAATAGAGAAGGATTTAAATAGCATTGATTTTAATCGCTCATTAGCCATTATAAATGGGGGGAACGACTTACCGGCATTATATGGATACAGTGAGGGTTTTAAAATAGTGCAAGCTTATTTGAAGCAGTATCCAGAGAAAACACCGGAGGAATGGACAGCACTAAGTCCAACTGAGATTTTTAGAAAAGGGAACTATACAGAGCATTATGAGTAAACAATGTCCTATTTAGAAAAACGATGCCATACACGTAATGCTCATCGCTAGAAGAAAACTTAACAAAAAATTACGTTTCCATTTATCGCATAGAAAGCCAACAACCGAGGCGATGAGTATCGCTGGCTGCCAGACGAAATGATTGTCCGCGATAAAAATCCCAATCGGTACATATAATAAGCCCCGCTACATTTAAGTTGTTCATACGATTACATGTTGCGAGATGCTAAGAGATTCAAGTTGTATCCGAACAATTATCTGATATTTCCGAAACTTCCTCGTTATTGAATTCGTTCCTAATACTGAAGAAAATAAATTAGAGATGAGGTTGATGTTATGGGATTCTGGTATTTTCTCGTATTATGTATAGGTGTTTTTCTAGTCATTACGGCAATGATAAAACGCTCAAAAAAAAGCACTAAATCGATGATGGTGTTGTTAGGTGCTTGTATGATCGCGCTCTCTTTGTTTATGTTCCAAGACGGTAGTGCAGAAATTGTAGATAAATTATTAAAAACGCTTAATATCAATTTGTAAAATATTGTTGCCAACACGCTCAAATGATTATTCATACATCTTAAGCATATGCTGAATTTAAGCATTTAGCTAGTCGCGCGCATATTCCAATGACGCCACAACAAGAAAAGTCATTTGGAACAGAAGGAGCGCTTAGTGTAGAAGGCGAAAAATGGCGCATTAGTGTCGCGCCGTATAGCCATCAATTGTTGCGTGATGTTTCTGTCGGAAAACGTAATCTCCTTGCTAATGAAGGTAGCCTACTGATTGAGCGAGAAAACCTTGCACTACGCTCTATCGGTGGCGCGGCAGGCATGGCTGATTTTCGTAAACATGTCGCATTTGATCATATTGAAGTGTACAAAATTTCGGACGATCATCACCGAATTATCGGTCAGTATTAACGATTAAAAAACATGAAGCACCTGAATTTAAGGTACTTCATGTTTTTTGTTATTGCTGCCTAATTTAGAAAAGCTTGCATGTCTCCTAGTCGCAATGCCAGTATTTAGCCGATGAAAAATAAAGCTTACTTCCTCATTTTCATCTATCGTTATAATTTGGTTTACACAAAGTAACATAATATGCAAATTCGCATAAGGGTGCATTATCGGTATTAGCG
>NZ_AYTB01000043.1 GCF_000505545.1 Kurthia huakuii LAM0618 | reverse complement strand
TTATATCATGGGGTGGAAATAGTTTTTAGACAGAACCTAGTCAAATCCGTGGGGAAAACAACTTCACTTTTTGACTGATTACTGTAATGAAATAAAAAACTCGTTGCGTCATGCCAATTTTTCGGCAAATGTTTTATCCCATCTTTTAACTGTCTATCATGTAAAGTTACAATTCCATCGGCTAACTGGTTGATTGCTCGTAAAACATTTTCTTTATTTTCTTTTACAAAACGGTTTTGTTTTTCCTTTATGCTATTTTCTAAAAAACATCTTACCTCGTCAATTTGATATTTCCGATGGCTACCCGCTGTCCTAATAGTCGGTACTAATTTTCCTTCTTTTTCCCAACGGCGTAATGTTGAAGAAGTAACATTCAATAATTCTGCTACTTCACCTATAGACATATACTTCATTAGCTGCGCACCTCCTAAACTTATATATTTTTTTGTATAAGTTTTATTAGGAGTAATAATAATCTAAATTTTCTGAAAAGTAAATTTTTAAAAAAATAAAAAAATTAATCAAATATAAATACATCGCACGACTCGATTACCTCTACGTATTTCGCTCATCGTCACTTCACCAAAAACCTCAAATTTCTCTCGTTTTACAACCGGAGCTGAACAAATCCAAACGCGATGCATAGCATCTACATCTAACAACTTTTGAACTGATTTCAATTTGTTGCTAGTATCTATTTCAAACGCAACAAAATTTTCACCATTATAAAACTGCCACATAACATCTATACGCCCATTCAACACCTCATACTCTAATACACCTACAGCATTAAATGCTGCAGCATATGCAGCTAAGTAATATTGAAAACGATTATGATAGCTCCCCCTTTTGACATTTCCTATACTATATCCGCATTTTTTTAATAAACGATTCTTTTTCACCTGCTCTTTTGTTGGTGTGTACTGCTTGTGGAACTGCTGAGCCTTCTTACGCACAAGCAATAAAATTTCCTCTATCTCCATGATAACTCCTCCTAAAATTTATTTTTTATCATACTTAGGGTTTCTGTGAAATTGCCACCTGCTAATTATTATTTTTCTCCATTATTTTTAATAATTAATTCATTTTCGCAAAATTACTCATCAGATTTGGCTATGACCTCAAAAAGCGTGTTTTCGATACAACATATCAATAAATAAGTGTCAGTACTATGTAAATAAACCTATTTCTTTACTAAAGATTTTTTAAAAAATCGATTTATCAAAAATAGTTAACATATTAATTGTCGATAATTGATAAAAGTTCGTAACAAAAATTTTTAAAACGAACAAAAAAAGCCCGTTAGAACCGTTTTTTAGCTTATTTCAAGCTGTCAAATGGTTATTTCCACACACGCGCTTTGCTTCGATCCAAGTTAGTTGTCGCATTTTATCTTTTTTAAATAAATGACATACTCAAAATAACTACACAGCTTTTTTGTGTTGAAACTGCCCGTTAGAGACGCTCTACGGGATACTTTTTCGCTATTTTTAGCCAAAATGGGGAGAATACATTGCGTAAAATTGATAATTATTTGATTTTTATTACTAAATAAATTTTTTTATTGACAAAATATACAGGATATTTGTTAAAAAAAGATTTTTCCATGCGCGAATAGACATTCTTTGTCACTTATTCTTAAATATGTCGTATCCAAAACACGCTACTTGAGCTCATGAGCGATTTCTGATAGCTCATTTTGTTTTAGAAAATTAAAAAAAAGAAGCCGCTTTTTGCGACTTCTTTCAAAAATTAAGTCATCGATTTCGTAAAATATTTTCGCTATATTACTAAATACGCAGCAGCAACTCCCAACACAACTGATAAGCCAATGAAAAGCAATTGAATGCCGACAAATTCGTTTCTGTCAGCATTGCAAAATAAATACACTAGCATTTAATACCTCTTGCGCACTGTACATTTTCATAAGAACATAATCATCTGCTTTCGGCATTTCGTACTCATCAAAATTCCTTGTAGCTATGAAATGAATCGCTCGTTTGATTCACTATATACAAGATGATGAAATGATTGATTGCAACTCATCTTTATAAATAAATTAATTAAACAATTAATATTTTTATAAATTAACTAATTAATTTACATAATAAAAAAGAAGCCACATTGGGCTCCCTTCAAACAATTATTCATATTCTTTTTCAAATGATTTTGTACTACGAACCGTATCAATTGGGCGTACTAACGCTTCAATTTCTTCACGTTTATGTTCAAAGAATGGTGGTAATGATAATTTCTCGCCTAACGTTTCGTAGGGTTCATCGCCTTGGAAACCAGGACCTTCCGTAGCAAACTCGAATAATATCCCATTCGCTACACGTACATATAATGATTCAAAGAAGAAGCGATCTACATAACCTGACGTACGGAAACCAATTGTTTCTAAACGTTGTTGCCATTGTAAAAGTTCTTCTTTATCACGAACACAAAATGCTGCATGGTGCACTGTACCAAAGCCTTGCATACCTGGTGATAATTGATCATTAAATTCGACGATAACACGCGCACCGTTCCCACCTTCACCTACTTCAAATAAGTGAACATCATCTTGTTGTGCAATTTTTTTGTAGCCCATTGCTTCTGTTAATACAGCTGAGAAGTAATCAATGTCCGCAATACGAATCACAACTGGACCTAAACCTGTAATAGCAAATTCCTTTGGCACAGGACCGTTTGCCCAAGGTTTACCTGATGGTCGCCCTTCATTTGTTTCATCTGAAACGAATTGATATTGTTGTTCATCAAAATCTTCAAATGCTACTACTTTCACATCAAATTGTTGTTCAATTCCTGTATGTTTCACACCTAAACGATCAAAACGTTTTACCCAATATTCTAGCGCAGCGTCACTCGGAACGCGGAATGATGTGCGGTGGATTTCATTTGTACCATGTCTGCCTTTTGGAATTCCAGGGAAATCAAAGAATGTCATATCTGTTCCTGCATTCCCTTCATCATCTGCAAAGAATAAGTGGTACGTTTGAATATCATCTTGATTGACCGTTTTTTTCACAAGACGCATTCCTAATGTATAAGTGAAAAATTCATAGTTTTTTTCTGCATTGCTTGTGATTGCTGTTACGTGGTGCATACCTTTTAAGTTTTTCATCGTTTATTCCTCCTGTTTTTAAACATCTTTATTTTTAATATCTTAATTTAAAGATATAGTACCATGTGAATTTTGTTCTGTCAACACGTATACGATTTAAACAAAAAAAAGAAACTCATGCTATCTACATGAATTTCTTTTTGTTAGAAAATATTCTGACTGAAGGGATAAATATTATTCCTTCTGAAGTACTTTTATCTTTTTTCTAATTATTGTTAAATTTAATTTATTTAGGTATGAAAGCATTATTTGCAAAAAAAGTAGTGCGTACAGAAACCGCCTCCCTCATTAAAAAGAAACATGGTGCCTTTTTAGAAGCTTTTTTATCAAATGTTTTAAATCCAAAAGTCATTGTTTTTTTCTTAACATTTTTATCACAATTTAGGACAGATTCAAGTCATGCAACACGTGATTTTCTATTAAAGGGTAGCACTTATGCTATTTGTACAATTATTTGGTTTTCTCTTTATGTTATTTGTCTGTATTATATTCGCGAATGGTTATTATCTCCAACGGTTCAACTTTGGATGGAGCGCACAACCGGCATCGTTTTAATTGGTTTTGGCATAAAGCTTTTATTTACAAAATCGGCAGCGGTTTAACATACGCTAACAACTCGTTCAACCGTCGAATTTCATACGTTGGTTGAACTTCTGAAATATTTACTTTCGCTGTTGGGTTGAACCAACACGTATCAATACCATAATTTTGACCGCCTTTAATATCTGAGGTTAGCGAGTCTCCAATCATTAATACAGAACTTTTATCCTTTAACTGTAGTTTTTCAAAAGCATAATCAAAAATTTCCTGGCTCGGTTTTTGATGACCTACTGTTTCAGAAATAATGAGTGCTTCAAACTTTTCCGAGAAAGAACAAAGTGCAATTCTTGCCGTTTGAACACGTTCAAAACCATTGGATATGGCAGCTATACGTACATGGTGCAATGGTTGAAATAAATTTTCTGCACCCGTTATTAAAAATGGTTGCATACCTAAAAAATGTAAATAAGTATCATTAAACGCTTTGGCATCCAATGTTAGATGATGCTTATCAAACAATTGTTGAAAACGCTCAGTCCCTAAATCGCTTAAAGTTAATTGCTGCTGTTCTAATCGTGACCAGAGCTTACTACTGATTTCTTGATAATCCGTTAAATAATCTAAAGCATTTAAATTATATGCTTCAAAAACTTGCGTAAATGCTCTTTTCTCCGATTGTTGAAAATCAAAAATCGTATCATCTAAATCAAACAATAAAACATCGTACTGTTTCTTCATTTAATTCCCCACCATTTCTTTACATTACAAATTCATTATACAATGAATCTACGATAGCATGCACAGGGAACAATTGATTAAGCAGTGGGATGATCTATTAGAAAAGAGCTCTTTTTTGAGGTGTTCTTTTTTCAATTGCTGGAAACGAAGCAAGCAATTCATCTTCAATTAAATCTAACAATAAATGCGGCTGCACGCCTTCATCATGGCGCATTCTGCATAATTTTAAGACGACTAATTTTGTTGCAGCATCTGGGCGTTGCCACACAAAGCCATCTGATTCTCGATTGAGCGCCTCTTGCCACAAATCAATATAATCTTGATTTTGTGTTTGTTTCATCACTTTTGTAAATAATTTTTTATTGTATTCTTTTTGCTCAACCATAGCTGCTTCCATAATACGGTCCTCATATCGCGATAAATTTTTCCATGATAATAATGTTTTGAGTGTATGATAACGTGTCTGGGCAACGCTATTTTTTAAATTAGCAATTAAAAATGATAATGCTTCGTGACATTCGTACCCTTTCCAGCGAAATTTTTTAATAGCAAGTGCCGCTGCTTTTCTTTCTTGATCCGTTCCTGAGTCTAAATAGCTATAAATATAAGGTAATGCTTCTATCCGATACGTGTCCCCTAATTGATGTGGTGTCATTGAATGAAAATCAATTTGATGTTTGTGCATGACTCAAACCTCCTTTAGCTATGTGCGTTTAGTATGGCACTTCATGAAAAAAGGCTCAATATACGATTTTTTATTTATGACAACAAAACCCACCGGAAAATAGCTCATTTTTTAAAAATCGACACCTTTTCATAGCCGATTTCTCATTTATTGAATATTTTCAGCTTTTTATTTTTCAAGTACACTAGCTATACATCATCACAGCTTGAAATTCTAACTTCCACTATTATTCTTGCCACATCATAACAGTCATACTTTCGCTTTAGATTTCTATAGAAGATTCTCTGATTAAACAAGTTGCTGTTTCCGTCGATGAATTGGCATTAATAGGAAATGAAACGATCGTTGATTTAGGCGAACAATTGATTACGCCAGGTTTACATGACTTTCATGTGCATTTATTTACCGGAGCTCTGCAACTAGTATGCGTCGATCTCCATGATACAAAATCGGTTGATGAAGTTATTCAAAAGGTGAAAAATTATGCAGCAAATCATACGAAGCCATGGATTATTGGCTTTGGTTGGGATCATGGTGGCTGGGAAGATGATGCACTACCAACAAAAGAATTGCTAGATGAACATTTTCCAAATCGCCCAGTGCTTTTAAATCATTTGGAATGTCACTATTGCTGGGTCAATAGTGCGGCGCTTGAAATCGCAGAAATTACCGAGACAACGAGCAATCCCGAATTTGGTGAGATCGTGCGTAACGATGTTGGTGAAGCAACGGGTATTTTAATTGAAAAAGCACAAGATTTAGTGCAAAAAATTGCCTATTCGTTTAGTGACGAAGAGAAAATCGAGATGCTGCATACATTCTTTGATTTAACAGCGCGTTCCGGTATTACGTCGATTAATGATATGTATGCCCCATTCTCGGAGTTTTTAGATGATTTTTCACTGCTTCTGCAATTAGAAAAAGAGCAACAACTCAAAGCGCGCGTCTATTTACAACCACGTATGGATGGCGACTTAGCGGAAGCACATCATTTTAAACAGCTCTACAAGCATCCAAAAATTAAAATGAATGGTCTCAAGCAATTTGTTGATGGCGTCATTACAAGTCATACTGCGTATATGGTGGAGCCTTCTGCAGATGCCAATCACGCTGGCACAACGACATATGACTTACAAGCGATGAAACAATGGATTGTCGATGCCGATAAAGAAGGCTTTAGCGTGCGATTACATGCGATTGGTGATGGTGCTGTGAAATTCTCATTAGATGCCTTTGAGGAAGCGCGCCGCGTCAATGGTCATATGGGCACACGTCATACAATTGAGCATATTGAGTGCATTCAGCCCGAGGACATTAGACGTTTTGAAAAATTAGATGTAATTGCTTCTGTGCAGCCTTATCATATTGCAGCATTAGAGCAAAAAGTTTATTTAGAACGCTTAGGCGAAGAACGCTTTGCGCGCACTTATTTTGCAAAAACACTATTAAATTCCGGTGCAAACGTGGCATTTGGTAGCGATTTCCCTGTTGTCAGTATTGATCCAATGCGCGAAATCTACCATGCAATAACACGTATGGATAATACGTATCGCCAACCATGGGGACCTGATGAAAAAATGACGATGGCTGAAACGCTGCGTGCCTATACACAAGTGCCAGCATATGGCTGTTTTAATGAAGACAAGGGCGGTACGATTGAAGCAGGAAAATACGCCGATATTATCGCCTTTGACCAAAACTTATTTACTATTGCTCCAAAAGACATTTTAACAACAAAAGTAGCGATGACGATGTTAAATGGAGAAATTATTTTCGAACGAAAAGCTGTCACCCATTGATTTCATTCTCCATTTATGAGATAATTAGTTTCTTGCTGATTTTGTATGGCATTTTATGAGTATTTTTGAACATACTTATTCATTCTGGCGCAACCACGGAGTTGCAAGGACGCGAAAGCAGGTAGGGTTCGTGTTGCTTAAGTTAGAAAATAATCCAATGAAAATTACCGCGGTCTATAATTTTTTAAAATAATATTCTCCCGAAGATGGGATCGATACAACATAGAAAATTAGCAACAAACAGAGGGCTCCTAGATGATTCTAGGGGCCCTCG
Organism: Kurthia huakuii LAM0618; assembly: GCF_000505545.1. Lineage (GTDB taxonomy): Bacteria > Bacillota > Bacilli > Bacillales_A > Planococcaceae > Kurthia > Kurthia huakuii. The sequence continues at coordinate 8,744 of NZ_AYTB01000043.1, read as the reverse complement.
TCTAATTTATTTCATCGTTAAACAGCGATTTTTCGCATCACAACGCTTGCAGATTCTTCCTTGGCTTGATTCATCTTGACAATCTCCACAATTAGGACATACTGCAAAAAAACTATTTCCTCGATGTGCATTTTCACATAAATTGGCAAGTGCCATTCTTGCTTGTTTACTCTCCTGCTCAAATAACCAATCAACATCTGACTTTGAGCGTGCACTTTCTTCTTCCTCAGGCGATAGCCAACGTTCTTTTTTCATTGCTTTTTGCATTTTATAAATGGGTGAGCCACATGAACAACGGCGCATTCCCCATTCGCAACGACAATCATAGTTTTCACAAATATACTCTTCTTCGTCACCCTTCTTTCGCTGCAACTGTCCTCGTGAACCGCACATGAAACAATGGCTTCGAATACCCAATTTAAATAATTGCAGGCGAATGAAACGTTCAAATACACGTTTTGATAAATCATTTTGTGTAAAAGGAAATACTCCATATTTCATAGCACCATATTTTTGAAACATTGTTGAATCAATAAAATTTGTTCCCAATGTAAACACTTTATGCAATTGTTCATATGGCATATGTCGTTCATAATCGGCTTGTGAATTTGTAGGGTAGACAATAAACGTATCTACTTGTTCTTGATGCGTATATAATTGATCAATTTGCGACATGGTCGTAGCTTCACTGAATTGTACAACTGTTGGAATAAATCGTACTTGTTGTTGCTGCTCCGTATCTAAACGCGTCATTTGCAAATCAATTTCACAACTACGGTGGCGGCGTGTGATGTCAATCAATATCGTATCTTTTTGCAACGAAAATGTCATATCTTCACGTGTAAAAATATAGTCCTCTAAGTTAGCACTCATATTAAAAACAATTGGCGTTGTTTCAACAAACTTCATGCTCTGTAAAAAATGAAGCATATGTAAAAAAACTTGATCTGTATAATACGTTTGATAATCAATACAATCATGTAACCGTTGCACTTTTTCTTGCTGTAATAAGTGTTGATTGTACAATTGATACAATATTTTATAATCTTTGTTGTATAAAAGCACTTGATTCGGTTGAATATAGCCATGTAGTATACGCAATTGACTAAACTGTCGAATGGTTTGTCTCGTTAATTTATATAATGTTCGTAATTGAAGTTCCACTTGCGTAAAAAATTCCTTATAGTTCGTTAAGCGATACGTTTCTTCTTCTGCCATCGCTCGCAAAATATCCAATTCTAATTGTGTATGGCTATTTAAAAGATTTAGTTCAATTGTATGTAAATCATCCTGTAATTGCTTTAATGTTTTTCGAATTTTTCTTTCTAAACGATAAGCAAATGTTAAAACAAAACGATTTTCAAGCACATCTATGGATTCTTCATTAAATTCCTTCATCAACCTTTGAGGAACGGGACGGTTGACTGTAGATTTCGCCCACGTCGTAGTATCTTGCATAAAATGTTGCATCGTACGCGGCGTAATTTTATCAATTTCAGCCGCACTAACGAGCATTTCTTCGGTATCTAAGCGCTTTTTAGGGTTGCGTAAAATACGTTGTAGATGGCGTGTGATTTCCTGACGATAATGATAAAACCACATGTCGGTATTTTCAGGATTTTCAAAACTTTCCTGTAGCTTTTGAAACATGCCCTCCCAACTACGATTATCATAAAAATCTGCTAATTCAACTTTATCAACTTGTAAAATGGTAGCTGTATCTAAAAAACTATTTTTCCACGTCAAATATTGTTGTTGAATTTGTTCTAGGCAATAAGCCGTTGGTTGCAATCCACGTGCTATATTTAAGCTACATTGCCAGTGATACAATGTACCATCTTCTTCATACTCCACTACTAATGTTGCCGCTTTGCTTGTAGCAAGCGTAAAATAATAAATGTCTTCTTTTTCATCAAATGTATGAAATAACGCGTCGTTTAATTTTAATTTATGCGGTCTACAATTGGAAAATTGCAAATAAAAATCCATTTCATATAAATTCATCGTTTGACGCTCATCATATGGTCGAAATTCTTCCTGTTGCCATCTATTACGAACATAAAGCATAATCTTATCTTGCATTACGCTTCACCTTACTTATTGCTTTAGCTGTTTGTGAATTTGGTAAATCACGTTGTATGATGGCGATAATTTTATCCATAGCAATTTCAAATTCTTCATCATAACTTGGCATAATTTTAGGTACAATTTTTGAAACGATTTGTAAGTCTCTAGCATGTACTTTTGGCCAATTATTTTGTGCATACGTTTGTAAAAATGTACGCATATGACGGCGGGGACGATTCCCTATTTCTAAAAATAAATCCTCACTCAGTACTTTCATCACTTCATTAATTGGTTGCATCATTGCCGAAACATCTTGTTTTTGTAACGCCATATTTTGAGCTTGGAAATCGCTAAAACGTACGCTTGCTTCCGAGTCTACTGCTTCCATATTCCCTACTTTATGACTTAATGCTGCTTGGAAATCCAATACTTGTGCACGGTCATAAATTTTATCGCTTAATGTATACGTTGAATCATCTTCATTGATTGTTCCAATAAAAAATACATTGGGTGGAATTCTTAATTTATTGCCATCGACAATATACTCTGCTAGCGTACCTGTTGTGCGCCCCATTGTATCGAATAATTCGATTACTTGTTTACTTTGCTCAAGCTCTAGCTTTGAGTTGAAATCAGAAAAATAATATTCGACACGCGCTAAGTTCATTTCATCCAATACAATGAAATAAAAACGGTCGCGATTTTCAGGTAGTTGCGCTTTAAATAATTCTTCGGTAAATTGTGTCGCCATAAATCGATCATTGAAATGATTATAAAAACCAATCAAATCCGTTTTACTTTTCCAAGTTGGTTGTACCGCGATTGTTTCACACACACCACCAAGTGCATGCGCTACAATTTTAGGTAAACTTGTTTTCCCTGTACCGGAAAGTCCTTTTAAAATCATAAAACGCGTACTGCGCATTGCCGCAATAAATGCTTGAATAATTTCTTCTGAAAATTCGTAATTCCCTTGTGCTGCAACGTTCATAATGCGCTTCACAACAGCGGAGTCCCCGGGATATTTTAGCAACGTATCTTCTGTTTTTTGATGCTGTTCAATTAAAAGTTGGAAGCTTTCAAAGATGCGACTTTCATCTGAAACTGCCTCTTGCTCACGTTTTTGATAGCGCATAATTTCTCGTTCTAAATTTTGCATACGTACCTTATAGAAAGTCATTTGCCGTTCTGCTGTTTGAGCACGCTCAGCCTCCTGCGTCGTTTGTTCCATAAATTCTTGTGCTGTTGCAAGTGTTGATTTTAAACGTTGATTTTCTTCTTCTAAATAAGCTGCTTTGCGCGTCATCTCATCATGCTGCGTTTGAATATGATGTAAATGCTCCCACTGAATATTTGCTTTAATATACGATGCAATTACCGCTTCTTGTTGTTGCATCGACTGCTCTAAATAATTCACCTTTGTTTCAAGTCGTTGTGATTCGCGTGCTTGAGATTGCAGCTCTTGTTTTTCAAACTCGATTTTTTCAATTAGTGCCATTAATTTATTATTTTTTGCATCATTAAATGCTGCCTGTTTTTGTTGGTGCTCGGCCAATCTTTTTTGCTGTGCAACGAGTTCCATACTTTCTTCGTCTAATTCCTGACGCAACTCTTGTATATCTTCGCGTTCATCTTGAAATTCTTGAATGACTTGTTGCTGTTGTCTTAATTGCTCTTTTAATTTCGTATTTTTTTCGACCAAACGCTCTTGCTGTTGTCGCTCATTCATGAGTTGGCGCGTCGTTTCAGCCAAATCTTCTGAAACGCTTTCATATTGATTTTTGAGTGCTTGAAGTTCATTTTTTGCTTCTACTGTGTTTTTTCGATGGTCGCGATACTTCTCTTCAAGTAATTGATAATTTTGTCGCAACAGTGTTAGTTTATCTTCTGATTCTGTATTTTGTTCAAATAACTTCATCTTCTTCTACCTCCCAAAAGCGAATAAGTTCATATGTATGCAAGCGCACATATGTCAATTTCTCCTCGCATTGCTGTGATGTCATATACTGAGACTCCTCATTAAAATGGCTACTATATTTATTTCTTAATGACACAATTTCATCTAATTCTGATAAAATCGCTACGCGTTGTTCAATTTTTTGAAGCCATTTTTTTTCATGAAGTAAATCAACAATTAACAAAAAGGCTACTAAATCTCGATTACCACTTAACCGGTCATACGTTTTTTCAATATGATTTCGTTCGATTACTTCATGGACCAGTTTATGTAAATTACTTTTCAATGCACGTGGCAATTGTTCATAAATTGATAAAAACTGCGCTTTTGTAACGTTTTTACTAAAGTCTTTGTCATGTGTTGATTTCCAAGCTGTAGGAATCGTCACATGTTTTATGTTAAATGTCGCTAGCACTTCTTTTAAAACCCCTTCAATTACAACATTAAATCCATTAATACCTTCTGCTAATGTCGCAATTGAACATTTTTTTGACTGCGTAACATCGAGCCACTTCTTCTCAGCGCTATATAAATATGGGTAAATGCCCTTAGATACTTTTGCTTGTGCTAACGCTTGAATAATTGATGCTTCTACCGTTTCTTCATCATCAAATTCAAAATCATACATCGTTTGCTCACATTCATCGAGTACATATTCAATACAAAATTGTCCTTCTTTTTGATGACGAAGCACTTCTCGCAAATAACTCGATTCTTTATTAGAGAATGGAGACATCACAGTGACCATTTGTTGTTGAAGTTGCTCTTTCCAATTTATATTTTTACGTTGTTCCTCTGGTACAAACACGCGAATCGGCATAAATCCTTTTTTCACAAAGGAATACGGTTGTTTTTCAAAACGTACATTAGCTATTTCAGCTGGAACTGCCGTGTCATCTGTCATAATATCTGCTGCACGATCTCCGGTAAAAATTTCATGTTTTTGTGCTTCATTAAATTCATGAACAGCTAAATGCATTAATTCATCACAGCGCGGACTATCATAATAAGTACGGTTCATCGCAACATTTTCTTCAAGTTGGAATTGTGTAATCTCTTCACCCGTTGTATATAAATTACCTATATGAATATAATTGAAAAACTTCCCTTGAATCGCGTCAAAAATCATATAACCTTGTTCATATTGATACGTTGTTAATTCTTCTGATTGCCGTGCGCTATACTGTCCTTGCTCTTCTTCAATTAAACCCTTTATAAGAAGGTCCGCCATTTCATAATGCATCATGTCATACCAAGTCGTCGGGATATTCATTTTCATCATTAAAGGTTCAAAAGCAATCGGGCCACAGACATGAATTAACTTTACGAGCGTCTCAGCTAAAATTGATAAATTAGGATTTTGTACAACCCATAATTTAATCGGCACCGCCGCAATTGGATAATAAGCAATTTGTGTATAATCGCGCGTGATTTGATTAAGCTGTTGCTCTCCTTGCCTAAAATTAATAATCGTTTCCAATATAACCATGCTCCTCTATATACGTATAAACATCTGCAAACATTTGCTCCTGACGCAATGTTGCAGCGTCTCCAACAATAACGACTAAGCGCCGTGCACGTGACAACGCAACATTAAATCGATTGCGTGAACGTAAAAATCCAAGTGCACGATATACTTTTTTATGCTGATTACTTCGCACGGTTGAGAGATAAATTACATCACACTCTTTTCCTTGAAAAGCATCTACTGTCCCACATTGCACGCGTTTTTGCAGTCCTGCACTTTCAAGCATTGTTTCAAGCAGTTGCTGTTGCTCTTTATAAAACGTAATAACGCCAATCCGCCCATCGTATTGCGGTGCTTTTTCTAATAATTGACGTACTTCTGTAATAATTCGTTGTGCTTCTTCCCTATTGATATAGCGACCTTGTTCTCCACCAACATGGTATGGAATATCCAACCATGCAATCGCGCGTTCATTATACATTCCTGTATCATTTACTAGTTGTTCACTTGTTAAGCCATGCTCTAAATGTCCATCATAAAACAGTCGGCTGACCAATTCACCAATTACAGGTGTCATCCGAAATTGTTTTGTTAACATTACTTTTTTTGTTATTGGTAATTGTTGATATAATCGCTCAAATAATGATTTTTTATAAATCTCTTCAAACGAATGATCGACTAATTCATGCTCTTGTTCAAATGCTGGCTCTAAAATATGCGGTAGTTGTTTATGATCTCCGACTAAAATAATTTTTTTACCTAAAGCCATTGGGATTAACAAATCAAGTGGGTTAGCCCGCGCTGCTTCATCGATAATGACGACATCAAAAATGGTATCGTATAATCCATGTCTATATGCAACAGCTTGCTGACAAGTGACACCTTTTACTTGTGCATATCGTCCTACTAATTTAGCTAAATTTAAAGGGTCATTTTCAAGTTGTTGTGTATAATCTTTAATAATTTTTTGCTCTTCTGTTAACTTCTCTGCCTCACTTTGTGACTCTAGTGTTTGCAATTCAATAATAACTTCTTTCACAATTTTTTCTAAAGGTTCATATGTATGTACATTAGCTGCCGATGGTCTTTCGACAATTATTTTGCATTGCTCATCTAACATGGCGAGTTGTTCCATGAAGTGTTGCTGTAAGGCATTATCATTTTTTATCATCACGAGATCTTGTCGTGCCCGCTTTACTTGCTTAAATGTTTGCATACTTTGTGTTAGTTGATTAGCATTCATAACAGGTTGCAATTTTTCCAAGAAACTTTTCCACTTCTTCACATCTGCACTCGTTAATTGTTGCGCCTGTTTTTGAAGAGTTGCATATTCTTCATACAATGTAGCATTCAGCGGCATAGCATCCATTGTGCCTTGCTGTGCTTCTTCAACAGCTTGCTGTAACGGGAAAAGTGCCAAGTAGGCTTGTACAGAAAGTGCCTCTTCATCAGCTAAATTAGCCATTAATTGTGCCAGTTGCTGTACTTTTTGATAATCTAGTCCTTCAATATAAGGCATTAAACTTTGACTCATTGTCGCGATGGTTTGACTATAGTGCTCATCTTCTAATATGGTATAGAGCGCATCATTGTTTTTCAATGGTGTTACAATCATTTGAACAATTTTTTTATAGCTATTTAGCATTTGGTCCATATGCGTATCTCCACCAAATCGATGTGCTAACATACCGCTTGTCGCTAACCCTTCCATCGCATTATCTACAGCTAAATGTTGGTACGATGTCAATAAAATCTCTTGTTGACCAATTTCAATAAAGCATTTCATTAACGTTTGAATAACCGCTGTTTTTCCTGTGCCTGGAGGTCCTTGAATAAGCATAATATTATCGGTATTAAGTGCTGCATTAAGCGCTTGTTCTTGATATAAGTCCGCCAGTTGATTATTTAAGAGCCTCGGTACAGTTGGCATTGGAAATCGATGATCGACGCGATAATGATTTTCCACACAGGTTGGGTCGCTTAAAATTTGACCTAAATCTGGCAATACAGCTAGGCCACTCAACGTTTTATCTAATGCAGATTGTCGGCGCTTCATCATCGTTTGTCCCATACTTTTACTAACGATTAACTCACCATGATTTGGGATAACCATTTGCTCCAATGAATCATCATAAAAACAATCCACTTCGACCGTTTTATTTGTAACACGGCGCAGTGTTCCAAAAGAAAAACTCGCTGACTCTCCTTTTAACTCAACCTGTACATTGCCTACTTCTTCATACCAAGGGCTTAAATCATGCTGTCCTTTTAAATGAAAAATAAGTTTTCCATAAATCATTTCATAGCGTTCATATGCCAACATTCCACAACGAGTTGCTTTTTGCTCTAATAACTGCTGTTCAAATCGTAAATATTCATTCCAAGATGCTAAATACTGCGTCGATTTTTCAAAATAATATGGAAAACGCACTTGTTCGTTAAGTGGGCGCTGCTCATTTGTTTCATAAAAAGTGAGCTGCGCATCAAAAACTTTTGCTTGTGCTAAAAGACGCTGATGGCTTAAAGCTTTATAATTTAAGCGACGCTCTTCTTCTACAAATAATTGATCTTGCTTCCAACGTAAGACAAGCACGCGATTTTCTTGTTGCTTTGGTTGCTCGTTACTAAATAAATAATACAACCCACTTGATTCTTCCCGTGCAATATACAAGGCACCATACTGGAAGCTAAACGGGTAATCATGCAATGGCGTATATCGCTGTAAATCTTGAACCACGCCTGCTTTAACGCCCAAGTTAATTGAGACTGTTTCCAATTCTCGGATCAATTCTGTTGGTCGTGCAATCGCGACGACAATATTTCGTTTGTAGATGGATTCTACCCATGCATAAAAAACATGCTGCTGTTCTAGTAAATATTGCACAAGACGCAGCTCCTTTCTATCATGAAGCGCGCCAATAAATTCACCCGCAATATAGCCATGAATCGTATTATCACAAATGCGGAACATTACCTCTTGGCCTACCCATTTTTCAGAAGCATGCTGAATTTGTAATGACACTTGATTTTGTAAGCCGTTATTTTTCAACCGATACATTAACTGTCATCCTTTATTCCTTATTTATTTCATCTTGTAAATCTTTTACTTGTTGTTTCAATTCACGTTCTTTTTGTCCACTTCGCTGCAATGCTTGTTTTAACAGTTGTGTCTCTTCTTTTGCTTTAGTTCGAATTTTTTCAATTAAGTTTTCACTAGGACGTGTCTAAAAACTCTACCTTATTGCGTCAACT
>NZ_AYTB01000042.1 GCF_000505545.1 Kurthia huakuii LAM0618 | reverse complement strand
TTTTACCAATTCACTCACAATGTTCTTCTGGTAGTTTTCTCGAATATTCGCTAGACGCTGATGTAACTTTTGTACACGACAAATTTGTTTTTGTCGATTGTTAAAGTAACAGTTTTCACCTACCTTTTTGTTTTGTTCATAACTTCTGCTCAATTTCCGTTGAGCTTGTTTTAGCCGTTTTTCAAGTTTTCTTACCTTATCTGTTTTATTCATATTTTCGTAAACGTCTCCGTTGCTCATCATCGCAAAATCTTTGATACCTAAATCAATACCGATACCTTCTGATTCAGGCGATTGTTTTATGCAGTCGGGCACTTCACATAAGACCGAGATATAGAATCTATCTGCTTTTTGTGATACTGTACCGCTTTTGATAATTGCGTCTTGAGGCAAATAATTAAACTCTTTTAGTGTTACCCACCCAATTGTAGGAATCTTAATTTGGTGGCGTTTTAGCGAAAAATCACCTTTCCCATTCTTAGGGAAATACGCTTTCACATCTTGTCTAGCTTTCTTCTTGAAGCGAGGGTGCTTACTTAATCCTTTAAAGAAGTTTTTATAGGCACGTTCTGCATTCATGATGGATTGCTTAACCGCCTTGCTCGATACCGTTTTAATCCATAAGTCTTGTTGGTTTTGTTTCGTATGAACAGTATTTAACCATTTCGAGAAGTCATAACCACTCATGAATTTTCTGTCTTCCTCATAATTAACACGATTCGTTGCAATATACATGTTGTAGACATAACGACAAACGTCAAAGGTTCTGATGAGTTTTTCACGTTGCCGGTCAGTTGGTTTTATTTCCAGCTTATAAGCCCGCTTCATTTCTTAGCATCCTTTCACCTGATTTTAACGAGATATCATCTTATACATATATACCCATTTGTCTA
>NZ_AYTB01000041.1 GCF_000505545.1 Kurthia huakuii LAM0618 | reverse complement strand
AGCCACAATGACCGATTCATTAAAAGCTGCCATTAATTTGTGGATGGAATTATTATCTAAGTTTGAAAACTTTAAAGTGGACGATGACGCATTAGAAAAGTCTTTCATTTAATCTGCTACTAAAAACATATACAAAAGTATACATCTAGCTTTTTCCTGCTTCTTAGAATGCGTCCTCGGCACGTATCCCTACTAACGTTTCGTATCACTCTCCACAGGCTTCAATTCCGATGTAGCCCACCGTACTCTATTCATTTAAACGGACACTAACAACTCATATTCTGTAGCTTGTTTTAAATTCATAGCGGCGTTTAAATCTCGGTCTAACACTTGATGACAATTTACACATTCATAAACCCTATCTTTCAATGTTAAATCTACTTTCTTATGACCACAGGCGCTACACAATTTAGAACTCGGATAAAAGCGATTTACAAGGCGCAATTCAATGCCATATGCTTCGCACTTCATCTGTAATTTTGTTCTAAAATGGAAGAATCCTTGTTTTGCAATCGCTTTTGATAAATGTCTGTTTTTCATCATACCTCGAACATTTAACTCTTCTAATGTAATGAATGCTGGTTTGGTTTTTACCAATTCACTCACAATGTTCTTCTGGTAGTTTTCTCGAATATTCGCTAGACGCTGATGTAACTTTTGTACACGACAAATTTGTTTTTGTCGATTGTTAAAGTAACAGTTTTCACCTACCTTTTTGTTTTGTTCATAACTTCTGCTCAATTTCCGTTGAGCTTGTTTTAGCCGTTTTTCAAGTTTTCTTACCTTATCTGTTTTATTCATATTTTCGTAAACGTCTCCGTTGCTCATCATCGCAAAATCTTTGATACCTAAATCAATACCGATACCTTCTGATTCAGGCGATTGTTTTATGCAGTCGGGCACTTCACATAAGACCGAGATATAGAATCTATCTGCTTTTTGTGACACTGTACCGCTTTTGATAATTGCGTCTTGAGGCAAATAATTAAACTCTTTTAGTGTTACCCACCCAATTGTAGGAATCTTAATTTGGTGGCGTTTTAGCGAAAAATCACCTTTCCCATTCTTAGGGAAATACGCTTTCACATCTTGTCTAGCTTTCTTCTTGAAGCGAGGGTGCTTACTTAATCCTTTAAAGAAGTTTTTATAGGCACGTTCTGCATTCATGATGGATTGCTTAACCGCCTTGCTCGATACCGTTTTAATCCATAAGTCTTGTTGGTTTTGTTTCGTATGAACATTATTTAACCATTTCGAGAAGTCATAACCACTCATGAATTTTCTGTCTTCCTCATAATTGACACGATTCGTTGCAATATACATGTTGTAGACATAACGACAAACGCCAAAGGTTCTGATG
>NZ_AYTB01000040.1 GCF_000505545.1 Kurthia huakuii LAM0618 | reverse complement strand
CTTTGATACCTAAATCAATACCGATACCTTCTGATTCAGGCGTTTGTTTTATGCAGTCAGGAACTTCACATAATACTGAAACATAGAACCTGTTAGATTTTTGTGACACTGTACCGCTTTTGATAATTGCGTCTTGAGGCAAATAATTAAACTCTTTTAGTGTTACCCACCCAATTGTAGGAATCTTAATTTGGTGGCGTTTTAGCGAAAAATCACCTTTCCCATTCTTAGGGAAATAAGCTTTCACATCTTGTCTAGCTTTCTTCTTGAAGCGAGGGTGCTTACTTCCCCCTTTGAAAAAGTTTTTGTAAGCACGTTCTGCATTCATGATGGATTGCTTAACCGCCTTGCTCGATACCGTTTTAATCCATAAGTCTTGTTGGTTTTGTTTCGTATGAACAGTATTTAACCATTTCGAGAAGTCATAACCACTCATGAATTTTCTGTCTTCCTCATAATTAACACGATTCGTTGCAATATACATGTTGTAGACATAACGACAAACGCCAAAGGTTCTGATGAGTTTTTCACGTTGCCGGTCAGTTGGTTTTATTTCCAGCTTATAAGCCCGCTTCATTTCTTAGCATCCTTTCACCTGATTTTAACGAGATATCATCTTATACATATATACCCATTTGTCTACTGTTTTATTACTCCTTGTATGAAGCTATCTCTATTTTACAATAAATGACAAGGGCAATACTACCAAAAAGGCTATTTCGCCATATAGGCGGCAATTTCTTGCTTTGTCCAATTATGACGTTTAAATTGGCGCCATTGTGCCAAATCAAAGTGAATACGGAACGTTAAAAATTGCTGCAACGTATCATGCCCCTTTAAACGATTGCAGTAAAGGCACGCAGCGACATAATTACTTTCGTGGTCCGGCCCTCCAAAGGCACGCGGTACAATATGATCAATACTCTCCGCCTGCTCCCCACAATAGGCACAAGGTATGCCATACAAATGCGCTGGCACGTCCACTACCTCCGCTGTCGTCACTTCTGAAATCACTTGCGGCTCCGCTTCCTGCTGCACCATTTGCTCAACGAGTGCGACATCCACATGAAAAGCCGTCAACCAGTTGCTTAATAGTGCTCGTTCAGCAGCACTTGGCACCGTGCGCATTAATGCGACTCCTTCTGTTTCATACCATTCAAGCACACGTAGCGGTTCATCAATGAACAGCTGTAACGCTGTATTTTGCGGCTTTTTAAATTGCTGACAAAATTCTTGAAAGCTTTCAAGCGCCGTATCCTCGTATAGGAAAACAACAAATGGTAGCATTTTGCGCTTTATTTGTTGCGATATACGTGTTATTAATGCAGGCTGCTCTAATAGCGTTAGTAACGCAAAATAAAGACCTGTGACATGTGCGGTCGGAAGCGATGATTTTTGTAATAGCTTTTCGATGCGACAGGGTGCACATAACTTACGGCCAAAATAAGGCGTGGCCTCATCTAACCAGGATAATGATTGATTTTCGCGTGCGCAGTTCGCACATTTTTTCATCGTGAACCTCCTTATAGTTGTATTTTTATACACTTTATAGTATTTTAATGTATAAAAGGGGTGGATTAAATGATTCAAAAAAATGTAGAAGCTACTACGATGTTACGCGTTATGTTAGCAGCTTTTGAACGTTATAAACAGGATGCACACCCATCTAGTGCATTACAAGAAACCGTTGCTTCATTAGAACAAGAGCAAGCAGCTGGCACACACTTTCTAGGTTATGAATACAAGGAGCAGCTCGTTGCGGTGACAAAATATCTTTTAAAAGAAGAAGCTATTTATTTTTCGCGACTGTCTGTCCTTCCTGCATATCAGCGTCAAGGCTTTGCGCAAGCGATTATACAAGCGCTTGAACACTTGGCGCATTCGTTACAGCTTCCATACTTAGAATGCCATGTGCGAAAAAGCGAACCAGCTAATATCAAACTTTATACCAAGCTAGGGTTTTTAATCACCGACGAAAAATTAATACTAAAAGCGAATGGTGGCAACATTACTACTGTTACGATGCGCAAACCGCTCATGTAATAAAATTACCATATTTAACAAAAAAACACTCGAAACAAGCAACTTTAACAAACGTGAAACGTCCCATTTATTGAGGAGGGATCTATTATGCTACAACCATGTTTAGAATGGGCGCATCGCCTGCAAGCATTGGCACAGGTTGGCCTGGGCGATGCACGCGATGAAGTCCAGAAACAACGTTATGAAGAAATGCGCAACATCAGTGCAATGATGTGTGCGCAGCAGAAAGAATGCTTTACGCCGAAGATGGACGTGCGCGGCGTTATTTTCCACAACAGAAAAATATTATTGCTACATAATCCTTTAACGAAAACTTGGTCGCTTCCAGGCGGGGTGTGCGATCAAAGTCTATCATTAGCAGACTATATTGTTCAATGCATATCAGAAGAAGTGAATATTGTGGTCCAGTCGCGAAAATTACTCGCGTTACTGCACCACGATGAAACATACAAAGCATTTATCGAATGTAATTGGCGCGGCGAAACGTTACCGGCACAGAGTCAATTTTTTAGCGTAGATGAATTACCTAGCGCATTAGCTCCAGGTGATACAACACGCGAACAACTTGCATTGATGTTTTCATTTTTAGAAAATCCTGTAAAATCCGCCGTTTTTGATTAAGTCCTCGTCCTAAGAAGCAAGAGTTGCCACAGATGGCGATTCTTGCTTTTAGTTGTCTACCTCCTATTTTTTTAATGCTTTCATCAAATCTTGGTGCCCAAGCAACACTAATATATTATATTCATCGCTATCCTTAACAAACTCACTGAAAGGATTCTATCAATGGTAAAAACACGTCATGAAATCGTGCTAAATTCTTTATCCTGCCTAATCATTGTCGCACAAATTATCTTCCTATTAATTAAGTGGCCTTCAATTTCTAATGAAGTCCCGACTCATTTTAATTTAGCAGGTATACCCGACGGCTTTGGCTCCAAATATAATTTACTGCTATTGCCGATTGTTTCAGTTGGATTATTCTATGGTATGCGAGCGCTATACCGAATTAAATATGATGGCTATTTGGCTAACTATGATGAAAATATAGCCAATAAGTTGTTTTCACTTTATCGTTCGTGGACATCACTTACGTTAACCGGAACAACACTATTCTTCTTTTCACTACTGTATTTTTCAATTCAAAATTCACGTGACATACCTAACTGGATTATAATTATTTATTTTTCCGTATTACTAGGTTCTGTTGTTGTTTACGGTATTCGAGAAGTCTTTTTGAAAAAGAACAGCAAACATCATTAAGCCAACTCTGTATGATTATAATCATTCCCTATTATCTACTAAAAAACAACGAAAACTGCGACGTAAAGAAGCTTTCGTTGTTTTTTAATTAATGAACTAACATCTCTAATACTTAAGCAAGTGATGTCGGCTCTTGATGCCATGCGATTTTGGGGTTCAAAACGCTTAAAAGAGCTTACTATAACCGAATAATGACAACACCTATTATGACACATACAAGCCCAAACACTTGCAGCAGCCGCACCTGTTGCTTTTTCGAACGAAAGAAGCCAAATTGTTGAATGGCAACGCTCGCTACCATTTGTCCAAATAGAGCGAACACAACCGTTTGACCTGTGCCGATTTTGCCTGCTAAATATGCATTCGTCAAGACAAAGGTTCCGCCTAATATCCCACCAAGCCATACCCACCAAGGGGCTCGTTTACGAAAAGGCTCGCGCACCTTTTTAAAAGAATATTCTGTCACACCGACAACACAGGCAAGCGTCATCATGCCAACCGTAAATGAAATCCATGCTGCATGAGGAGCTGAATGTAACACTATTGTTAAGCGACCATTGACCGCTACTTGCACAGCTAATAGCATTCCTGCGGCAATCCCAAGCATACGCCACGGCCACTGCTTCGTTGTCATCTTCAATTTTTTTGGCTGATAAACAACGAATATCACACCAATTAATACAAATAAAATGCCAATCAGGCGATGCCAGCCAAACGCATAATGTGGCGCCTGAAACAAGGCAAAGTGATCAATCAGCATTCCCATAAATGTCAGACCGAGCACCGGCAAAATCGCTGTTTGAACGCTCCCTAAAATCGGAAATAGCACAATATTTGACGTCAAAGCGACAACTCCGCAAAAACCACCAATCCAAATATAAAGCGGCTCATGATGAAAAAGCGCCGTTGAAAAACCGAGTGATGCACCTGTCACATAAGTCATCACGATAAGAAAAGGTAATGCGACCGTAAATGAAATCCACGATGTCACATACGGCGAGCCAACATAGCTTCGAAGCTGTGCATTAATTGCCGACTGAATCGCCATGATCATACCTATACTAAGCGCTACTAAAAACATGCGCATCCCCCCTTAACATACGTATTCCCTTTTTGAACTAAGTCTAGGGGCTGATTTAATTAAAAATCCATATTGTATAATAAATGGATAATCATTGAAAAAGGAGGACTAATTATGAATTATGCAGCGCTTTTTGGTGTTATTTGTTTTAATATCATTATTGGACTAGGTGCAATCATTGCGATCATCAGCCTAGTAGCGTCTTTGTGGATTACTGTGGCAAGCTTTTTACTATCGCCCATTTTACTGTTTATTGTAATTCAACTGCACCTACAAGAATTTCAACTATACAATGTAATAACAAGCTTTTTACTTTTTACTATCGCCGTATTAATCATACCATGGACGCAAAAATTAACACGTTTTACGTACCGACTTTTAGCTGGCTATGTTGCTTACAACAAACGCATCATCTTTCACTAAAACGATTAAAAAGCAGGAAGCGCAGATAAATGCGTTTCCTGCTTTCGTTATTTTAGTAATTGAAAAATCATTGTTTGTAGGACTAGAAAAATGCCACTGACCGCCCAATACAATGATAGCGCTGCAGGTACAGTCATTGCTACAAAACCCATCACAATAGGTGTCACATAAGCAAATAGACGCATTTGCGTCATAGATTTCGACTGAATGTATGCTTGCACACCGTAAAAAAACAGTACGATTAACGCAATCCATATACTCGCTTGACCTAATGATATTCCTAAAAAGGATGCCTGAGCAATTAGTGAATCCTCGCGAATAGCATAATACAATGCAAGGAAAATGGGCATCTGAAGTAATGCTAGTAAACAACCACTAAGTGTTGCAAATAGTGATGTGTCATGCTTCGTATAGACAGCTTGTAGCTCTTGTTGCATTGCTACTGGTTGTTCTTTAGCGCGATATTTTTCTGTAATTTCATCCATTTCTGGCTTCATAATCGCCATCTTTTCAGTAAACTTCTTAGATGACTGCCACTGCCGCACCGTTAGCGGCAACAACAGAAAACGAATTATAAGTGTTAACGCAATAATCGCCAAACCATAGCTCCCTTGAAACGTTGTAGCAAGTTGTGACAGTGACCATGTAAAAGGCTCGGTTACTTGCTGCGAACAACCCGTTAAAAAAATCGTCGTACTAATTAAAAAAGAAATGCGCTGCAAAGAAATTCCTCCATTCATTTTCGATTATAAAAACTGAATGGCTATCATATCTTCGTCGTCATGCTGCGCTACTCGTCTAAATCGCCGCACAAACCACGTACGAATCGCGATTTGTGGTACATATAATGACGCAATCATTGTCGTCAAAACGACTAGATTTGTGGTCGGTGTTAAGTTTGTTGAAAAAAAGATTACCGCCATCGATAGCGCAAGCGTTAAGGCCATTAGTAGCATTAATTGCATCGAGAAATCAAGTAATGGTACCCACATCATCAATTCGTATAGCAACACATTCTCACCTCATTTCTAGTCTATTCTACGAAAAAACATGAGAAAAGTTTCGTTTTTAAATCGATAGGAAAATTTTAATTGCCCCATTTGCCTCATACAATTCAAAATCTACCGCATAGGCACGCGTACGGTCACTCGCCCAAATTTTTTGCCAAGCTTGATATACTGCTTCCGGCGTTGCTGGTTCCACATCAATCACTTCATATTGCTGTGGCGGAATAGTTATACAATGGTCGCCTGTAGTAGTTGTTGTCCCAATTAAAAAATCATATGCTCCATTAAAGTCTGATTCATAATTGGAATAGACAGCGTAAATATCTCCACTTAACTGCGCTGGATTCATTGCTGCCCATAACGAAATAAGCTCATCTGGTTGTGCATTGGTCGTCCGAATTTGCTTTCCAAAAATAGTTGTCATCATGTATTCCCTCGCTTTCGATAACAGTTTAGCAAACATAGTATGACAACAGTCTGTCAGCTTTGCATCATTTTTTGTAGTTCTTTTTGATAAGCTTGCTGCAAATTCGCTGGTGATAAAATGGTCACACGACTGCCAAACATCAATAAAAACGGCACTAAATCCTTTGATACAGCTACTGAAAACGTCACATCAATCGAACCATCTGCCGCTACATGCCATTCATCTTCGGTAAAAAAATCATGCAGTTTGCCCAATTCACTTGCTGCAAAGCGCAATTTAATTTGTTGTTGTTCAACTTCTACACTACTATCTGTTGGAATAATTGGTGCCGCTATTTCTGGAATAACCGTCCATTTTTTAATTCTTGTTAACTTAAAGAAACGCTGTGCCTGCCGCATTTCACAAAAAGCTTCTACATACCAACTACCCTGCTGAAAATGCAGAAATCTCGGATAAATTATACGCTCTGTAGATATCGCTTCTGCAGATATGTAGGCAATCTGTAGTTTATACTTCTGCTCAATCACACGTAAAATATGCCCGATTTTATTTTTTGTTAACTGTTCTATTTCTTCACGATGTAATGTAGAAGACTGCACAGAAATGACCGGTTTATGTGGCTGTGCATATAGTAATTCTAGCTTTTGCTGCACGACTGTTTGTTGCGGCTCCATAAGCTGCTTTTGAATGATTAATGCTTCTAACAATTGCTGTTTTTCGACATTATCAAATGTAAACTGATCCAGTCGAAAGGTCTCCATTAATGAAAAACCACCTTGTTTTCCTAAAAAAGAAAAAATCGGAATTCCTGCTTCCCCAAGCGCATCCATATCCCGATAAATCGTGCGTGTACTCACTTCAAATCGCTGTGCCAATTCTTCAGCTGATACTTTTTTATGTTGCAGTAAATACAGTAAAATCGATAACAATCTCGTTAATTTCATCTATGCACCTCATTCTAGCCTATCAAAAAAGCAGCCTGCCTCAGACTGCTCATCAAACTATTCTTCTAATTCATCTGGATCTATCCAGTCATTCGTATGTAAATCAAGCACTGCCATACCATCATGCACGCCAAAGTATAGTGGATACTTTATTGCCGCACCATTTGCTTTATCGAAACAAGCCTTCATCCAAATGCCCAATTCAGTTATCAGTACATCTTCTAGTTCATGCTCTTCATAAAATTCTTCAAATTCATCCGAATCACCATACTGCTCCCACCAATTATCAACTAAAGCAGCTTCTAAAAATTCCACTGATTCAACATCGGCTTCATCGAATAAATCCTCCATGAAAAAGAGTTGCACATCAATGGTTGGCTCGCCAATAAATGCTTCCAACATTAACATTTTTACCTCTTCAGAAAACGACGATTGCTGAATATCGCAAAAACCTTTCACAACGACTGATGTATAATGCGAAAAACGTTCGTGTAACATTTCTTTATAACCTTCTACTGACCATTCCATACTGACACCCCTTTTTATTACCTTAACACAAACAAATGTTCTTTTCTATTAAAAAACTCGAAGCTCCCTTTCAGCTTCGAGTTTTTTGTTAATTTATCAGTGTTTGTTGTTTTTCAATTGTTTGCTTCACTTTTTCTTGAATGCCTGACGTGTCAAATGGCATAATGACATTTTCCGCCAAATAAGCTTTATCACTTAAAATTTGATGCATGATTTCTTCGGCAAGGCAATATATAAATTTGTGTATTAATAGTTCGTTTTTAAAATACACTAGGATACGCATAGCTATTTGTTCTATTATTCTTTATCTCTTAATACATTGCTTAATTTTTGAACCATTTGAACTACCCCCACTTAGCGTTTTCACGATCTCGCTTGAAGTGGGGGATTCCTACGAACAGTGCCTGCTTGTTCCTCCTTGCTCGAAACAGCGGCTTCACTTCTATTAGTAGGCGAGCCCCGTAGTCCCTACGGTTGGGTTGTTTCAAAAAGACGTAATCCTTCTGCTAAAATGTTGCGACTCGCATTGATGTCGCGGTCGAGGGTCGTGTGGCAGGATGGACAAGTCCATTCGCGGATTTCTAAGGCTTTCTTGCCATCATGATGCCCACATACATGGCATAGTTGGCTTGATGGGAAGAAGCGATTGGTTTTCACGAGCTCTCGGCCATACCACTTCGCTTTGTACATCAGTTTTTGCACAAACGAAGACCAGGATACATCGCTAATGGCTTTTGCTAGTTTGTGATTTTTCAA
>NZ_AYTB01000039.1 GCF_000505545.1 Kurthia huakuii LAM0618 | reverse complement strand
GCTTGATGGGTTTTTGGTAGGGGCTGAAATTCGGGGACTTCGCACGTAATGGACACCGAAAAACGCCCACTCGCATGGTAATGAATCGTTGCACGCATAATTCGACCTTCGAGCGCGCGAGTTTGTTTGAATTTGACGAGTCCTAGTTTGGGTAACTTGATTTTGTTGCCGACAATCGCAATATTGTGATTCGTATTTTTGGTCGTATAGCTTTGCACGGCGTTTTTCTTGCTTTTGAAACGCGGATAGTTGTTTTGTTTCTTGAAAAAACGCCCGAATGCATCCACGAGCTGTTCACAGGAGGTTTGTAAGGCCACACTATCTACGTTGCGTAACCAGGCTGTCTCGTCCTGTTTTTTCAGTTTTGTCAGCAGTTTAGACATACTGGAGCGATTTAAGCCTTTTCCTTCTTCTTTGTATGCTGTATTCCATAATGAAAGAAAATGGTTATAGACAAAACGACAATGACCGTGCGTTTGATGAATCAACGCTTGTTGGTCTTTGTTCGGATAGAGACGAAATGGGTATGCTTTGTAGATCATGGCGAACACCTCCTTGTTTGCCTTCTAGTTTAACACAAACAAACGTTCCATTTCTACTTTTAAGCACCGCATTCATCCCCCACCTACTCGCTCCACGCGTTGAGGAGGGTGTCTTCTGCGAAAAAATGATAAAGTGGATATGGCTTTGTTAGAGTCGCCTTATTATCAAGCATTTTCTTTTTAAAATCATACAAAGCCGAACCTAAATGAATGTACGCTAATTTATGCAACATTGTACATAAATAATCTGTTTTGATATCTGAGGTATAGACAAAAGGTGTCATCATTGAAGCGCTCGGTTTCGCTATTTTTTCACCTTCAAAATTTGTTTTCGATTGATACTTACTGTAATTTGTAGGGATTGAATTTGTTTTGGTCGAAATATTCAAATAATTAAAGTTATCAATTTTGTATACCCCATTTGTTGAAATATGTGGTAAATGCGCGCCTGTTTCTTCATCAATCGTAAAATAATCAGACACTTCTTCACCATATTTCAATTGAATAAAGTTTGTATTTTTAAATCCTAATGGTGGATTTAATTTCATTTTATTTTATT
This sequence comes from Kurthia huakuii LAM0618, assembly GCF_000505545.1. GTDB lineage: Bacteria > Bacillota > Bacilli > Bacillales_A > Planococcaceae > Kurthia > Kurthia huakuii. The sequence goes on along the minus strand of NZ_AYTB01000039.1, from coordinate 2,855 downwards.
TGTTTGGATTCACTAGCGTCGCATAAATATTGACGCAATATTCTGTTTTCTTATTTTTTGATTCAGATGAAAAACGAAGACACTGAAGCAGAAGTAGTAAACATCCATTTTTTTACTATAACCTGTGACGAGTGCGACAATAGTAGTTTAAACCTTATGGCACGGCTTTTCCTGCGATTTTTCGAAGCCACAGATGAGCCGATTTCCAAGGGGCTGCTTTTAATAAGCGGCTGATGTTTAAATACGTTTTAGAACTGTTCGTGTTCAACTGCACCAACACATGCAGGCAATATACAATCATAGCGATGTACACTTGATTGTGCACGCCTTGTTCACTTTGCGCGTAGAACTTTTTAATGTTCAAGTGCTGCTTCAGCCATTTGAAAAACAACTCAATCGCCCAGCGTGATTTGTATAATTCGGCGATTTCATCAGCACTTACATCAAACCGATTCGTGATCAGATGCAACTCGTTTCCTTTTGAATCCAACACTTTGATGAGACGGAAGACGTTTTCAGCCCGATTTTGTGTTGTGCCAATCAACATCATCTCATCAGATAATACAGTTGAATCATTTGGTAGTTCAAACGGCTCGATAACTCGAGTGACAGCGTTTTTTCGTAAGCGTGAGACAAAGAAATAGCCGTCATCTGTCATGCGGTCAAATCGCTCGTAATCCAAGTAACCACGGTCAAAAACGTACATGCATTCTTTGTCATCAACGAGTACTTCTAGTTGGCCACGATCATGTTCTTTCGCGTTCGTCAGCACCGCTTTGTCTGGATACGAACACCCTTTCTCTGCGTATACAAGGCGCAAATGGAGCTTGATGCCCGACTTTGTTTTGCGGAATTCAGCCCATTTGTGATTGTTTAGGTTTAAAGGAAGCGTGCTCGAATCAATGATTTTCAGTGGTGTTGTCATTTTTCGGCGCTGTTCATAGTGCGACTTTTCATGAATTTGAGCGACTAAATCGAGAAATACTTGTTGAAACACTTCAGTCGGTACTTGATTTAACCGGCGTCCGAGTTGTGAAAAGCTAATCGATTGTAAGTCCGTCGCTTTTTGTAGGTCGTCTGAAAACAAAGTCTCACTGACTGCACGTAAGCTTTCGGTTTCATTCAGCTGCGCAAACAGCAGTAATTTCAGGAAGGAAGCGATGTGGAGCTTCTTTGTATAGTAATTTAATTGATGGGATTCTACCAATTCCTCTAATTTTGTCGAGGATATCGGTAAAAACCATTGTTCAAATGATGTTTTTCGTGTAAACTTATCCATGCTTATGTCCTTTGTTTTGGATTTGGATGGTTTACTACCACCCAACCATTATAAAGGATTTTTTTGTGCTTGGATTATATTACAGAAAATTCAGTTTAGTTAATCGTGTTGCATTATTTTAATGCGACGCTAGTGGTTTGGATTAAATGGCCTAATGTTACATCATTACTAAAATTCGCACGTTCTAATAATACCACTAGTAGATCTTCGGGATTTTTTTCTTCGAGTTTTTGTAACACATCAAATAATGTTTCTTTCATGTTCTCTGAGTAAGGTAATGTATTTTTTCGTTTTTTCAATGTTATAAGCGCTTCATCATACGATACCCATTCAGACGTTACCCCCTCAATAAATGCCTCTAATTTATTCCCCGATAATTTGGTTAATAGTAAAAAAGAATGCAATTTTCTATTCTTAGGTTCGCGATACTTATATGTTTTTGCACCAATCACTTGCACTTGTTTTTTTGTATGCAATGATATTTTCGTTATATGCTCGGTGTCTATATACTGCACCCCTGAGCGGCTCAACAAATCATAAAGTGCTTTTTGCACACGGATATTAAAGTTTTCTGCTATTTCTTCTTTTGGTATGCTCTTTTCTGTACGAGGTACTAAAAATTGTGATATATAACCATTCTCGTAAAATGTCTCTCGTAACAATGCTTTCGGATCAACTCGGTTGTTGAAATGTTCTTTATCATAAAGTTCAATAAGTGCCAATCCAACAGATGAATGCTTCGTTAAAATTTTTTCCAACTTTTGTTGAAAACCTACATACTCATTTTTATCATGAAAATCATAAACATTGCCACCAAATTGCTCAATCATCGGAATTCCTGTTAACGTAATATATTTACCTGAAACCTCATATTTTGATGTCGTTTCATTTAATGCTTCCTCTTCAAATAGGCGCCCCAAAACTGCGCGTGCTTCTTCTAACACGTCTTTATTCATATAAAAAACATCAATTTCTAAATCTCTTGGAATAAACAATCCTTTTTTTAATCTTTTCATTTCCAATTTTGGTTGGCATAAAGAAACCGGTAAAAATTCAATGCCTGCAATAGGCTGTTCAATTAAACTATTACTCAGCTGTTCAAAAGGTTTATAGCGGTCCAACCAACCTGCCCCGGAATTTACAAGGTGTGAATAGCCATGTGTGGTTTGATCATATATAATTCGCACACGCAACGCTGCTTTTTGTAAAAATTCTTCATAATTCCTTTCAATTTCCGGAACATCAGGCCATTTATCAAACCCAAATTTAGTGAGAATAGCTTGCAATGGTTTTGACCACCCTTTATTATTTGGCAACGCTACAACGACTTCTTTTGAATAAGTATTTCCTGAAAAAAGAGAAGGATTGTACGATAACTGTGCATAAGTACTATCTTTGGACCCGTATTTCCTTATTTTATGACTCCATCGTCTAATTGATGTTTTAAAGTTTAAGATTATTTTCTTTTGAAAAGGTACGGTTTCTAAGCGCGCTGTTATAAGAAATGACCACCAATTTGTGTAATCCCCTTTATAACTAGGACGTGTCTAAAAACTCTACCTTATTGCGTCAACTT
>NZ_AYTB01000035.1 GCF_000505545.1 Kurthia huakuii LAM0618 | reverse complement strand
GACCGAGTCATCTATTCCGTAATAATCCTTAGAAAGGAGGTGATCCAGCCGCACCTTCCGATACGGCTACCTTGTTACGACTTCACCCCAATCATCTATCCCACCTTAGACGGCTGGCTCCATAAATGGTTACCCCACCGGCTTCGGGTGTTACAAACTCTCGTGGTGTGACGGGCGGTGTGTACAAGGCCCGGGAACGTATTCACCGCGGCATGCTGATCCGCGATTACTAGCGATTCCGGCTTCATGTAGTCGAGTTGCAGACTACAATCCGAACTGAGAACGGTTTTATGAGATTGGCTAACCCTCGCGGGCTTGCAGCTCTCTGTACCGTCCATTGTAGCACGTGTGTAGCCCAGGTCATAAGGGGCATGATGATTTGACGTCATCCCCACCTTCCTCCGGTTTGTCACCGGCAGTCTCCTTAGAGTGCCCAACTAAATGATGGCAACTAAGAATAAGGGTTGCGCTCGTTGCGGGGCTTAAGCCAGCAT
>NZ_AYTB01000034.1 GCF_000505545.1 Kurthia huakuii LAM0618 | reverse complement strand
CAATTCCTTTGAGTTTCAACCTTGCGGTCGTACTCCCCAGGCGGAGTGCTTAATGCGTTAGCTGCAGCACTAAGGGGCGGAAACCCCCTAACACTTAGCACTCATCGTTTACGGCGTGGACTACCAGGGTATCTAATCCTGTTTGCTCCCCACGCTTTCGCGCCTCAGTGTCAGTTACAGACCAGACAGTCGCCTTCGCCACTGGTGTTCCTCCAAATCTCTACGCATTTCACCGCTACACTTGGAATTCCACTATCCTCTTCTGCACTCAAGTTCCCCAGTTTCCAATGACCCTCCACGGTTGAGCCGTGGGCTTTCACATCAGACTTAAGAAACCACCTGCGCGCGCTTTACGCCCAATAAATCCGGACAACGCTTGCCACCTACGTATTACCGCGGCTGCTGGCACGTAGTTAGCCGTGGCTTTCTAATAAGGTACCGTCAAGGCGCGTTCATTACCTAACGCACTTGTTCTTCCCTTACAACAGAGTTTTACGATCCGAAAACCTTCATCACTCACGCGGCGTTGCTCCATCAGACTTTCGTCCATTGTGGAAGATTCCCTACTGCTGCCTCCCGTAGGAGTTTGGGCCGT
>NZ_AYTB01000032.1 GCF_000505545.1 Kurthia huakuii LAM0618 | reverse complement strand
CAATTCCTTTGAGTTTCAACCTTGCGGTCGTACTCCCCAGGCGGAGTGCTTAATGCGTTAGCTGCAGCACTAAGGGGCGGAAACCCCCTAACACTTAGCACTCATCGTTTACGGCGTGGACTACCAGGGTATCTAATCCTGTTTGCTCCCCACGCTTTCGCGCCTCAGTGTCAGTTACAGACCAGACAGTCGCCTTCGCCACTGGTGTTCCTCCAAATCTCTACGCATTTCACCGCTACACTTGGAATTCCACTATCCTCTTCTGCACTCAAGTTCCCCAGTTTCCAATGACCCTCCACGGTTGAGCCGTGGGCTTTCACATCAGACTTAAGAAACCACCTGCGCGCGCTTTACGCCCAATAAATCCGGACAACGCTTGCCACCTACGTATTACCGCGGCTGCTGGCACGTAGTTAGCCGTGGCTTTCTAATAAGGTACCGTCAAGGCGCGTTCATTACCTAACGCACTTGTTCTTCCCTTACAACAGAGTTTTACGATCCGAAAACCTTCATCACTCACGCGGCGTTGCTCCATCAGACTTTCGTCCATTGTGGAAGATTCCCTACTGCTGCCTCCCGTAGGAGTTTGGGCCGTGTCTCAGTCCCAATGTGGCCGATCAC
>NZ_AYTB01000030.1 GCF_000505545.1 Kurthia huakuii LAM0618 | reverse complement strand
TTTCATTTGCATAATGCTTCCTTTTTATTTTGCACTAAACATCATCTCATCGCAGCCTAAGAACTAGCTACATCGTTTTTTATTAAACTGTCTACAAAATAGGGTTCAGTTCATAATGGTGGTTCCTTCTTTTTTTTGTGCTTTTTTACTATATCAAAATTCGAAAACGCTCTTTGAATCGGAATTGTGCTTTTTCGAGATACTCTTTAAGGTGCAAATCGAGTTTTGAATGTGTGAAGCAATGAAATTAAATGTTAGAATGAATATAAATAAAACTTATATATTTGGATGGAGGATTTTTCATCATGGAATTAGATATTACGTACATTGCACATATCAAAACTGAAGGTCAAGAAGAACAAATCGTCGACTTAAAAATCCCTGAATTAATTGAGTTCCACATTGGTCGCGAAAACAAAGCAGTAGAACTTTTAGAAGGATTAGGTCACACAAATGTTCAACGTCCAGAAATTACAGATGGCGCGGATATGAATCACCTAACTACGAAATCTACATTTAACGGTAAAGAAGTAACAACGACTGTACATTACACAACAGCATTACGCGCTGGTAACGTTGGTAGTAAATCAGGCGACTTCTATTACGAATTAAACCAATTACACAACGTTGTAGAATAATTATTTTGTGGTAGTAAGAAAAAGTCTAAATGCACGTTTTTAGGTCATTTCTTGTTGTTACAGAACGTGATGCTAAGTAGCACACAAAAAGAGAGCTCCGATATGGGGCTCTCTTTTTTTACGGTTTAATTTTATCGGTTTCAATCAACAGTGGTTTATAGCTTTTGGCGCGCTTGTAATCTTTTTGCGTATTGACGCCGTAAATGTGGATGCGGATGCCACTTGCGCGAATCGCTTTTGCTGATTTAGCATCGATATTTTTAATATGCGTTGTATAAATGCGGTATTTGTATTTTTTCAGCGCTTTAATATCGCTTTTTACGCGTTTTTTTGGGTTACCGATAAATGAGATTGTCGCGTTTGGATATTTTTTATGGAATTTGGCGCGATCTTTACTGTTTGGAATGATAAAAAAGGTTTTATTGTACATATTCGCTTTTTTGACGAGCGTAACGATGCCGCTGACAAATTTATCGTCGCTCCAGTCACCTTTTGTACCATCGATGTTAATGCCGACATTGTATTTTTTTGCAGTAGCAAGGACATCTTTTAATAATGGAATTTGCTCGGTTGTCAGTTTATGCTTATTGTTTAGCAGATGTGGTACACGCAGTTGCGCAAGTGTTTGATCGGCCACGAAACCATAACCTGATGTCGTGCGATCGATATTTGGGTCGTGCATCAGGATATAGTGCTTATCTTGCGTTTGCCGTACATCGATTTCGATAAAGGCATAGCCCAATTTATGAGCGCCTTTTACACCAGCGAGTGAGTTTTCGGGTGCGATGACTTGTGCACCGCGATGAGCGCTTAATTTTGTATATTTCCAATTTAGCCAAGATGCGGTATTTGTATCAGCAGAAGCAATGACTGGGAACATGAGGCTTATGCTCAGACAAATAGCTAAAATTTTTGTGAAGCGTGACATAGATAGAAAAACCTCCCTTAAGCAGTTAACTCTATCATACCGTGCCTTTGTAACAAATGAATAACAAAACGGTGAAAAGTACATAAAAAAACACTAAACAATCAATTGATTGCTTAGTGTTTAAGCGCTACATTATTTTGTTTCGTTACGTTCCATGATTTTATCAATGATGCCGTATTCTAAAGCGCGTTCAGCTGACATGTAGTTGTCGCGGTCTGTGTCTTTTTCGATGACTTCGATAGGTTGACCAGTGCGTTCAGATAAAATGCGGTTTAATTTTTCGCGTGTTTTTAAAATATGTTTTGCAGCGATTTCGATTTCAGTCGCTTGACCTTGCGCGCCACCTAGTGGTTGGTGAATCATAATTTCTGCATTTGGTAATGCAAAACGTTTACCTTTTGTACCGGCTGTCAATAGGAATGAACCCATTGATGCAGCCATACCGATGCAGATTGTTTGTACATCTGGTTTGATGAATTGCATCGTATCGTAGATTGCCATACCAGCTGTTACAGAACCACCTGGAGAGTTGATGTATAGGTAGATATCTTTTTCTGGATCTTCTGCTTCTAAAAATAGCAGTTGAGATACGATAGCGTTTGCTACGTTATCATCGATTGCGCTACCTAACATGATAATACGGTCTTTTAAAAGACGAGAGTAAATGTCATATGCGCGTTCGCCGCGGTTTGTTGTTTCGATGACTGTAGGAATTAAGTTCATAAGTATTTCCTCCTTATATGTCCATAAAATTGGCACTGTTTCGTTGCCTTGTACATTTATCATACTTTTTTGGTCAGTAAAGGTCAAATGAAATGAATCATTTAACAGAAAGTTGATAATGTGGCTTTTTACTAGTATAATAGTAAGGTCGTTATATTGCTATGCCTCTGTAGTTTAATGGATAAAACATAAGATTCCGGTTCTTAGGCTGGGGGTTCGATTCCCTCCAGGGGCATCCATTTGTTAATACCTTATTATAGTAAAATTGAAACATGATTTTGTTTGAAAAAACCGTGCGTTTGTACGGTTTTTTTCTTCGTTTAGGACATTCAGATGGAAGCATGTAATTTCATTGACATTTCATATGTAAATTAACTACTATGTAATAGAGTTCTTGTACGGACAACTAATAAAGTAATTGTAATTGAAAGGAGAAAAAGCATGAAAAAAATCTTAATGCGATCTGGTATGTCTCCGCTGAAAAATTTTGACCCAGCACATATCGCTTCTACAAACTCGATCGGAGGGAATGTAGGAAACTTAGTATATGCTTACGGTATTTACCGCACATTGACGACAGAGGATGTCATGATCGTGCCGGATTATTATAAAATCAACCCGAAAGACGCGGATAAAATTAATGCCAATTATGATGGCTACATTATTCCGCTTGCAGATGCCTTCCGTCCAGACTTTATCGGTGACTTAGAGCGCTATGCAGAATTGATTAATAAATTGACGATTCCTGTGTATGTTATCGGTGTTGGTGCGCGTACGCCGTTTGATGCACAAAAAGGTGCAAAATACGAATTTGACGATGCAACGAAAAAATTCGTGAAAGCTGTATTAAACAAATCAGCGATGATTGGTGTACGTGGCCAAATCACGTCTGACTACTTAACAGGACTTGGCTTCCAAGAAGGCGTAGACCATATGCCGATTGGCTGCCCGTCGATGTATAGTTTTGGTCGTGATTTGAAAATTCGTGATACGAATATTACGAAAGATTCGTTAGTATCAATTAACAACTCCCGTTTATCACCAGAAAATGTGTTGAAATTTATTGATCGTAGCCGCCATGAATTTGCGAACTACTACTATATTCCACAATGGTTAAAAGAATTGAAAATGACGTACTTGGGTGGACCTGATTTACCACATCAAGATAAAACATATCCTGAAACGGTATTAGATGAATATTACGTCGGCGACCATGTACGCTACCCGGTCAATATTCCAACGTGGATGGAATTATTACAAGAGGCTGATTTGAGCTTTGGTGCGCGTCTACATGGGAATATTGCGGCGACAATCGCAGGAACGCCAAGTATCATCTTGCCAAAAGATGGTCGTATGCGTGAATTAACAGATTATCACCAATTGAATTCTTATTGGGGTCCAAATATTACCGATGACACGAAAATTTGGGATATTATCGAACAAAGTGACTTCCACAAGCCAGAAAAAGTGGCGAATGAAAACTTTGACCGTTTTATCGACTTTTTAGATAAAAATGGTTTAGACCATGCGTATAAAGAAACAAAATATCCAAAAACAACACCATTAGATAGACAATTAAAAGGCATTAAAGTGCCGGAAGTTGTAACACCGTTTGTTAACGCACCAGTTGATGAGCAAGTGCGCCGCTGGCAAGCATTTAACGATGCAGAAAATGCGCGCACAGAACGTCGTGTAAAACGCGAATTAACGGCGAAAAAAGGCGATGGCGCTAAAATTGCTAGCTACAAAAAGGAAATTGAACGCTTAAATAAAAAAGTGAAATTCCAAGAAAATACGCTAAATCGTAAAGCGGTCAAAGCAACGCTTGGTCTAGCAGATAAAGTAGCAAAAATACGCGGTAATAAAAAATAGTATACAAAAACGAGGTCAGAAAAAACCTGACCTCGTTTTTTTAATGGCGCTGACTTTCTTTTGCGAGCTGCCAAATTTGATTTGTAATTTCAATGGCTTCAGGTGCGTGTGGTGTGTCGCGAAAGCTATTATGGAATTGGAAAGCAACGGCACTTGTGACGTGGTAGCGCGGTTCGTCGCGTTCTAGTTCTTCGAGTAGATACGTAATATATTCTTCTTGTTGTGTTGTTAAATCTTTTAAATATGATTTGAAGCCATTCAATTGTTTAATGAGCTCACCCTTATTAATGTCGCGCGCTTCAATATGTTCGTGCATAAAATCTTCAAAATTTGGGCCGAGCATCGTTTTTTGTTTCGCAATGAGCGAAGGTGTAATTGCGTCGAGTTGGTCGAGCGCAAATGTAACGAAATCCATCGCATTGCCACGTGGGTAGTTGATGATTTTGCCGATATGAAAATATTGGTGCATCATACCAAATAATAAAATGGATGCATCAACATGATAGGGAACCAATTTTACGCCGTACACGTCTAATAAGCGGCGTGCAGTCCAATCAATCTCTTGCAGGAGTGTTTGATCGACGAGACGCTTTAAATCTTTATCACCAGAGTGCAGAATGGATTCAAAAATCGGTAGCAGATTATGTTCATGATTGACCTGCATCGAGGCGATAAGTTGAACGGCAAGCACAGACTTGTCGTTTTTTTCTTTGCCAGTAATCGCTTTTACTTTACGGACTGTCGTTTCTTTTCGCCCGATATCTAATATCGCGATGAGGCAGTCTTTTTTTGATGGAAAATAATTATAAAATGTTCCTTTTGAAATTTGTGCTTCTTCTATAATTTCTTGAATGGACGTTTCGATGAAGCCTTTTTCAGAAAAAAGCTTGACGCAAGCTTGAATAATTTGTCTTTTGCGATTGTTCATTTAGTCACCTTTTTTTATTATGTTTTGGACTAGCAGTATAATTTTAATCATAGTTTGAATTCTTTTCAAGTGAATTGGACTCGTATTATAATAAAGAAAGCGCTTTAAATGGCGGTTTTCACTAACTTGAAATATTTTTCTTGCAAAAATTGGACTGCGAGTATAAAATAAATCAAGTAAACTTTGAAATCGAAGTAAATATAAAAATAGGCAAAGAGGGAATTGAACAATGGATCAACCACTTAAAAAGCCCCCATATTTAATGCTTGCCATTTTATTCGTCGGGGCATTCGTAGCGTTCTTAAACAACACGCTATTAAACGTAGCATTGCCATCAATCATGAAAGACTTTGATGTTGACGCATCAACTGTTCAATGGTTAGCAACAGGCTATATGTTAGTAACTGGTGTACTTGTACCGGCCAGTGCTTTTTTAATTACACGTTTTAAAAACAAAACATTATTTATCACATCAATGGCGATTTTCACCATTGGTACAGCATTAGCAATTATCTCACCAAACTTTGGTGTATTATTAGCAGCACGTATGACTCAAGCAGTAGGTGCTTCTGTAATGGGTCCATTACTTATGAACATTATGTTAGTCAGCTTCCCAGTTGAAAAACGTGGTGCGGCAATGGGTATCTTTGGTCTTGTTATGATCATGGCTCCAGCTATTGGACCTACATTATCAGGTTACTTAGTTGAAAACTTCTCATGGCATTACTTATTTATTGTTATCTTACCGTTTGCGATTATTTCATTATTATTAGCAATCTTTAAATTTGATAACATCATGGAAACAAAACCAGTGACATTAGATGTCTTTTCACTTATCTTATCAACAATTGGTTTTGGTGGTTTGTTATATGGTTTCTCAACTGCTTCATCAGCAGGTTGGGGTGCCATCGAAGTTTGGGGAACAGTCGTTGTAGGTGCTGTTGCACTTATTCTGTTTGTCCTTCGTCAATTGAAATTAGAAAAACCACTTCTAAGTTTAGAAGTATATAAATACCCAATGTATGCAATGGGTAGTGTCATTTCAGCAGTTATCGCGATGGCGATGTTCTCTGGTATGATTTTAACACCATTATACGTGCAAAATGTTCGTGGTATTTCACCAATAGATGCTGGTTTAATGATGTTACCAGGGGCATTATTGATGGGGATTATGTCGCCGATTACCGGTAAATTATTTGACCGCGTAGGGCCTCGTCCGCTAGCAATCGTTGGTTTATCAATCGTTACGGTATCAACATACTACTTATCTAAATTAACATTAGATACATCGTACACGTATTTAATCGTTGCTTATACAATTCGTATGTTTGGTATGTCTATGGTGATGATGCCAATTATGACAAATGGTTTAAATCAATTGCCAATGCGTTTAAATCCACATGGTACAGCAATCAACAACACACTTCAACAAGTTGCAGGTGCTATTGGTTCAGCGGTAATGATTACAATCATGACAAATCGTACAACTTCAGAAGCAGAAGATATGGATATTAAAGCAACTGTTGCTGAAAAAGTGAAAGAAAAAGCAATGGAAGCTGCTCAAAATGGTGAGCAAATGACAGAGGTTCAACTAGCGAAATATGGTAAAGAGCTCGCAACAACAATGGCCAACAAAGCAATGGTTGAAGGGATTAACTTCTCATTCTTCATCGCAATGATCGTGACAATTGTAGCGCTTATCTTATCATTATTCTTAAAACGCGTCACAGTAGAACCTATGAAAATCAATAAATAATATTCTTTTATATAGGAAGAAACACGGGAAAAGCAGTGAGGCAGTGAGTAGCCTAGCTGCTTTTTTTGTATATAAACGCAGAAGTAAACGCTACCATTTTAATTGAGTTTCTTCTATAATATATAGAACTATTACAAAACAGCAAAGGAGTGTCTACATGCTCACTTTTTACAGTCGACCCAATTGTCGTCTTTGTGAGGAAGGAATGAACATGATGCGCCTCGTTCAGCAGGAAGTCCCGTTTGAATTTGCGACAGTAGATATCGAACAAGACGAAGACCTACACGAGAGGTACATGATGATGATTCCGGTTCTCGAAAAAGATGGCGAAATGATTCAATATGGCATTTTAGATTATGAGACAATTATCGAAGCGGTAATCGAACAGCCGGATTCATCATTTGAACAGGCACTTTAACGAATAAAGAATTGCTTAGCGCAATTCTTTATTTTTTTTGAAAAAAAGATGTTTTAAAATTTGAGGAATGGGAATGTAATTTAAATGGAAACATTCATGTAGTAGCTTTTGGTGGGACATATTTAGACCATGTTTGCAAAGCATATTTTAACCTGCTATAATATACCTAGGAAATGAAAGAAATATTTTTTTAGAGTAAGTGGGATAAAAAATGACTATATGGGATAATAATAAACCCACTAAGAGGAGGGAGTACATGCTGTCATTAACGGAAGCGCAGTTAAAAATGCTACCAGAAATGTCAGGGCTGTTACAAGTACGCTATCGTATTTTGAATATGGTCCAAATGCTTGGGCCAATCGGTCGCCGTGCTTTATCAGATAGCCTCTCCCTAGCAGAGCGAGAAGTGAGGAAGGAGACGGACTTGATGCGTGAGCAAGGATTAATCGTTGCGAATCGTACGGGGATGTCGATTTCAGAAGCAGGAATTCAAATTTTAGAGGTGCTGAAGCCACTTGTATATGAATGGTCAGGTATTACGGATTTGGAACGACAGCTACAAAAACATCTGCGAGTGAAACGTATGACAATTGTTGATGGGAACGTTGACCAGGAACCGTCTGTAAAGGCGATGATGGGCGTAGAGGCCGCAAACATTTTAAAACGTGAAGCGAAACAAGGAGATATTATTGCTGTAACGGGTGGTAGTACGGTTGCAGCAGTTGGAGAGCAACTGTCGACAGCTTCGAAAATACGCGGTGCGACATTTATCGCGGCGCGTGGGGGCATGGGTGTTGATGTGACAATGCAAGCGAATACGATTGCCGCAGAGTTTGCAAGTAATACCGGCAATGAGTATCGTACGTTGTATTTACCGGAACATTTGAGTGAGGCAGCGTACAATGCGATGATTCACGAACCAATTGTAAAGGAAATGCTTGATTTTTATGATCACACAGATATCGTTGTTCATGGTGTCGGTTCTGCTGACGAAATGGCTTGGCGTCGTAATTCTACATCTGATGAGGTAGATGCATTACGAAAGCACGGAGCTATTGGAGAGGCATTTGGTTATTATTTTGATGAGACAGGGAAGGCCGTACAGCGGATTCGCACGGTTGGTCTGCAATTAGAACAGGTCAAAAAATGTCCCACTGTAATTGCCCTAGCAGGTGGTGCATCAAAAGCAAAAGCGATTTTAGCTTACTTTACAAATGCACCTGAACAAACAAACTTCATCACCGATTTATCGGCTGCACAGGAAATGTTGAAAATTATTCGAGAAGAAACTTAATGAATTATCATATTGGAGGAACTAGACATGACTTTTAAATTAGCAATCAACGGATTTGGACGTATTGGACGATTAGTATTCCGCACAGCATTACAACGTGAGGATATCGAAATTGTCGCAGTGAATGACTTAACAGACGCAGCTATGCTAGCACATCTTTTAAAATACGACTCAGTACATGGCAAACTAGATGCTGATGTAACTTCTGAAGGTGAAAATTTAGTTGTTAACGGCAAAAAAGTACGTGTGTACGCTGAAACAGATCCAGCGAAATTACCTTGGGGTGACTTAGATGTTGATATTGTTGTCGAATCAACTGGTCGTTTCACAAACTACAACGATGCGAAAAAGCACGTTGATGCAGGTGCTAAAAAAGTTATTGTGTCAGCTCCAGGTCAAAATATGCCAACATTCGTCATGGGTGTAAACGAAAACAATTATAATAAAGACGAAGATATCGTATTTTCTAACGCTTCTTGTACAACAAACTGCTTAGCGCCAGTTGTAAAAGTATTAGACGAAAAATTTGGTATTAAACGTGGTATGATGACGACTGTTCACTCATACACAAATGACCAAAAAATCTTAGACCTCCCACATAAAGATTACCGACGTGCACGTGCCGCTGCAATGTCTAGCATCCCAACAACAACGGGTGCCGCATCAGCAGTCGCAAAAGTATTACCGCAACTTGAAGGGAAACTTGATGGTATGGCCATCCGCGTACCAACACCAAATGTGTCACTTGTTGACTTAGTAGCAGAACTAGATAAAAACGTAACAGTTGAAGAATTGAATGCGGCATTTAAAGCAGCAACTGAAGAAGGCTCACTTGCAGGGAAACTTTCGTACTCTGAAGAACCACTCGTATCAATCGATTACAATGGCAATACTTCTTCTTCAACAGTCGACGCTTTATCAACAATGGTTCTTGAAGACAACATGGTGAAAGTACTTGCGTGGTACGATAACGAAACAGGTTATTCTACTCGCGTAGTCGACCTTGCTGAATACGTTGCAAAACAAGGATTCTAACAATTGAATAGTCGGCGTTGAGACAAAAAAGGCAACTTTATTTCAAAAAAATAATTAGCCTTTTAAGTTGTTAGCGTATATAATGGGTTTGAAAAAAGAGGAGAAGAGCGAGACGGTTACTTCTCCTTTTTTATTGATAGCAAGTAAGCGTTTTACAAGCGCTAAAGGGAGGCATTCTGTAGATGAATGAGAAGAAATCGGTAAAAGATATTGATGTGAAAGGTAAACGCGTATTTGTACGTGTCGACTTTAACGTGCCAATGGAAGATGGAAAAGTGACAGACGACACACGTATTCGCGCAGCATTACCAACAATCCAATATTTAGTCGCTGAAGGTGCGAAAGTGATTTTATCAAGTCACTTAGGCCGTCCAAAAGGTGAAGTGAAAGAAGAACTTCGTTTAACAGCAGCAGGTGAGTGCTTAGCTGAATTGCTTGGCAAACCTGTCAAAAAATTAGACGAATCTGTCGGCGAACAAGTCAAAGCGGTAGTAGCAGATATGCAAGAAGGCGATGTTGTATTGCTTGAAAACGTACGCTTCCACGCTGGTGAAGAAAAAAATGACCCAGCGCTTGCACAACAATTTGCAGAATTTGCAGATGTATACGTGAACGATGCATTTGGTGCGGCTCACCGTGCACATGCAACGACAGCAGGTATCGCAGCATTATTACCAGCTGTATCAGGTTTCTTAATGCAAAAAGAATTAGACGTATTAGGTAAAGCATTAGCACAACCGGAGCGACCATTTACAGCAATCATCGGTGGTGCGAAAGTCAAAGACAAAATCGAGGTTATTAACCACCTTTTAGAAAAAGTCGATAACTTAATTATCGGCGGCGGTCTGTCTTACACATTCACAAAGGCAGAAGGTTACGAAGTTGGTAAGTCGCTTCTTGAAGAAGATAAAATCGACTTAGCAAAATCATTTATCAAAAAAGCAGAAGAAAAAGGCGTAAAATTATACACACCTATCGATGCGGTTGTTGCAGATGAATTTTCAAAAGATGCGCACACACAAGTAGTCGACATTAACGAAATTCCTGCAGATTACATGGGCTTAGATATCGGTCCAAAAACAGCGGCAATCTATGCGGACGTTATTAAAAACTCAAAATTAATCATTTGGAATGGCCCAATGGGTGTATTTGAAATGGATGCTTTTGCAAACGGTACAAAATCAGTAGCAAATGCAATGGCAGAAACAGCGGGCTATACAATTATCGGCGGCGGTGACTCAGCTGCAGCAGTTGAAAAATTTGAAGTTGCATCAACGATGTCACACATCTCAACAGGTGGCGGTGCTTCTCTTGAATTCATGGAAGGGAAAGACCTACCAGGCGTAGTCGCATTAAACGATAAATAATAACTTATTGGAGGATGATTGAAACATGCGTAAACCAATTATTGCTGGCAACTGGAAAATGTACAAAACACTTTCTGAGGCTGTAGATTTTGTCGAGCAAGTCAAGTCACAAGTCCCTGCGAACGATAAAGTAGAAGCTGTTGTTTGTTCACCGGCACTATTTTTACCGTCGTTAGTTGAAGCTGCGAAGGGTACGGATTTAGCAATCGGCGCACAAAATATGCATTTTGAAACTGAAGGTGCATTTACTGGCGAAATCAGCCCGACGCAACTAGCAGATATTCACGTGCAATACGTTGTGTTAGGTCATTCTGAGCGTCGTGAATATTTTAACGAAACAGATGAAGCGGTTAATAAAAAAGCACATGCAGCATTTGCACATCATTTAGTGCCAATCATTTGCGTGGGTGAAACATTAGAAGAACGCGAAGCAGGCCAAACCGTATCAAAGGTTGCAACGCAAGTAAAAGCTGCGATTAAAGATTTATCAGCAGCGCAAGTAGCACAAGCAGTTATCGCGTATGAGCCTATTTGGGCTATCGGTACAGGTAAAACGGCAACAGCAGCAGATGCAAACGAAGTATGTGGCGAAGTGCGCAAAGCAATCGCTGAAGAAATCGGTGCAGATGTCGCTGATAAAACACGTATTCAATACGGTGGTTCAGTGAAACCAACAAATGTTGACGAACTTTTATCGATGGAACATATTGACGGCGCTCTAGTTGGTGGTGCAAGCTTAGAAGTAGATTCATACTTAAAATTATTGGAGGCGGGGGCAAATGCCTAATACACCAGTAGCACTAATCATTTTAGATGGCTTCGGCTGTCGTAAAGAAGTTTTCGGTAATGCAGTAGCGCAAGCAAATAAACCAAATTTTGATCGCTACTTCAAACAATTCCCACATGCGCAATTACTTGCGTCAGGCGAGGAAGTGGGTCTACCAGCAGGTCAAATGGGGAACTCCGAAGTAGGTCATTTAAATATCGGCGCGGGTCGTATCGTGTATCAAAGTTTAACGCGTATCGACAAGTCGATTAAAGATGGCGATTTCTTTGAAAATGACGTGCTTCTAAAAGCAATCAACCATGTGAAAGAACATAATTCAAAGTTACATTTCTTAGGGTTACTTTCAGATGGCGGTGTACACAGTCATTATGAGCATTTATTTGCTTTGTTAAAGCTAGCGAAACAACAAGGTCTTGATGACGTGTATCTTCACGCATTTTTAGACGGCCGTGATGTTGGTCCAAAAACAGCACCACAATATCTTGAAGAAACAAACAAACAAATGAACGATATCGGCATTGGTAAAATCGCTTCTGTCAGCGGACGTTACTATGCGATGGACCGCGATAAACGTTGGGATCGTGTGCAATTAGCATTTGATGCTGTTGTACAAGGCAAAGCACCGATGCAGCAGTCAGCTGAAGCGGGTCTTGAAGCTTCATATGCAGAAGGTGTCACAGATGAATTTGTGAAGCCATTTGTTATCGAAGAACAAGGACAACCAGTGGCGAAAATCGACGATAACGATGCGATTATTTTCTTCAATTTCCGTCCAGACCGAGCAATCCAATTATCAACAGCAATTACAAATCCTGCATTTGATGGTTTTGAAATTTCAGAAATTCAACCGAAAAACCTTGAATTTGTTTGCTTTAAGAAATATAGTGAAACTGTAATCGGTGATATCGCGTTTTACGACGACGATTTAAAAAATACAATCGGCGAAGTGTTATCTGATGCACAGTTACGTCAATTACGCATTGCAGAAACAGAAAAATACCCACACGTAACATTCTTTATGAGTGGTGGGCGTGAGGATAAATTCGACGGTGAAAATCGTATTTTAATCAACTCACCAAAAGTTGCGACGTACGATTTACAACCTGAGATGAGTGCCTACGAAGTGCGCGACGCATTAGTTGCAGAAATTAATGGCGACAAAGTAGACGCAATTATCTTAAACTTCGCAAATCCGGACATGGTTGGTCATAGCGGTATGTTAGAGCCAACAATTAAGGCAATCGAAGCAGTTGATGAATGTTTAGGCGATGTTGTTGATGCGATTTTAGCAAAAGGTGGTCATGCGATTATTACAGCTGACCATGGTAACTCTGATGAAGTCGTAACGCTTGAAGGTAACCCGATGACAGCACATACAACAAATCCAGTACCAGTAATCGTCACAAAAGATGACATCACTATGCATGATGGTATTTTAGCTGACTTAGCGCCAACAATGCTTAAATTGTTAGGTGTTGCACAACCTGCCGAAATGACAGGTAAACCATTATTCGATTAATCGAATGAAATTAATTCATAAACCGAGGAGAATTCAAACAATGTCAATTATTACAAACGTATTAGCTCGCGAAGTATTAGATTCACGCGGTAACCCAACAGTCGAAGTAGAAGTATTCACAGAAGCAGGTGCTTATGGCCGTGCAATCGTACCATCAGGTGCATCAACAGGTGAATATGAAGCTGTAGAATTACGCGATGGTGATAAATCTCGCTACTTAGGTAAAGGTGTATTAAAAGCCGTTGATAACGTGAACAGCATTATTGCTCCTGCATTAATCGGTGAATTTTCAGTATTAGATCAAGTAGCAATCGACAAAAAAATGATCGAACTTGATGGCACTGCAAACAAAGGTGCTCTAGGTGCAAACGCAATCCTAGGCGTATCTTTAGCAGTAGCTCACGCAGGTGCTAACTACTTAGGTTTACCACTTTACCAATATATCGGTGGCGTAAACGCAAAACAATTACCTGTACCAATGATGAACATCTTAAACGGTGGCGAACACGCGGATAACAACGTCGACATCCAAGAATTCATGGTAATGCCTGTAGGCGCTGAAAACTTCCGCCACGCATTACGCATGGGTACTGAAATCTTCCACTCATTAAAAGCGGTATTAAAAGAATCAGGACACAACACTGCTGTAGGTGATGAAGGTGGTTTCGCTCCTAACTTAACATCAAACGAAGAAGCATTATCAACAATTGTCACTGCAATTGAACGCGCTGGCTACAAACCGGGCGAAGAAGTAATGCTTGCAATGGACGTTGCATCTTCTGAACTTTACAATGACGCAGACAAGCTATACCACTTAGATGGTGAAGGCGTTGCGAAAACTTCTGAGGAAATGGTTGCTTGGTACGAAGAGTTAACATCTAAATACCCAATCATCTCAATCGAAGACGGTCTTGATGAAAACGACTGGGCTGGTCACAAATTATTAACTGAAAAAATCGGCGACCGCGTACAATTAGTAGGCGACGATTTATTCGTAACAAACACAGAAAAATTATCACGCGGTATCGAAGAAGGCGTTGGTAACTCAATTTTAGTTAAAGTAAACCAAATCGGTACATTAACTGAAACGTTAGACGCGATTGAAATGGCAAAACGCGCAGGTTACACTGCAGTTATCTCTCACCGTTCTGGTGAATCAGAAGACGTAACAATTGCAGATATCGCAGTTGCGACAAACGCTGGCCAAATCAAAACGGGTGCACCTTCTCGTACAGACCGTGTTGCAAAATACAACCAATTACTACGTATCGAAGACGAATTAGAAAGCGTTTCAAAATACGAAGGTATTCAATCTTTCTACAACTTAAATAAATAGTAGATAACTAAAAGAGGAATTGTGCTGAGGCGCAATTCCTTTTTTGTATTTCAACAGGTGCTTTAAAAAAAATGCCGTATTTTGCTATATAGTTGTACACTTTCATGTTAAAATGGCATTATGTATGATTACGTTTAAGTTATGCATCGCTTGCTTAGTCTGTGGTAGCATAGGCAAAGTTGTGATGTAGATGAGCAGGAGGTGGCATGATGCATACATTTTTACTAATCTCATTAATCGTTTTATCAGTGTTAATTATTGCGACAGTATTAATGCAAGAACCGAAGAGTGCTGGTCTTTCAGGAGCCATTTCAGGTGGTGCCGAACAGTTATTTGGTAAATCAAAAGCTCGTGGCGTAGAACTTATTTTACACCGCGTAACATTGATCCTTTCAGTATTATTTTTCGTGGTAGCAATTTTAATTGCAAAATTCTAATAAACGATTGATGCCTAACCACCAAAAGGTTAGGCATTTTGTATTTATTAAGGATATAATAGAGAAAGACATCATTTATCAACGAGTGACACATCAGGAGGTTTTTGAAGTGAAGGTATCTTTGCCAGAGCCATTCTTTTTTAAGGCTGGAAAACGAGCAGTATTATTACTACACGGATTTACAGGGAGTTCAGCGGATGTGCATATTTTAGGTCGCTTCCTAGAGAAGCAAGGATACACCGTGAAAGCGCCGCATTATAAAGGGCACGCTGTATCACCTAAAGAGCTTATCGAGACTGGACCAGAAGATTGGTGGCAAGATGTTGAAAAGGCGTATGACGAGCTAGTAGAGGCGGGTTACAATGAAATTGCCGTAATCGGTCTGTCACTTGGCGGCGTCTTTTCTCTTCGTTTAGGTTATACAAAGCCGCTAAAAGGCATCGTAACGATGTGCGCACCAATGACGATGCGTACAACCGATACGATGTTTAGCGGTATTTTAAAGTATGCAAACGATTTTAGTCGTGCATTTGGATATACTGAAGAGCAACGAGTAGCGCTACAACAAGAAATTAAGCGCACCGGAATGCCCTCATTGCCAAAACTTCCTGAACTGATTCAAGATGTGCGCAGTCACGTAGATGAAGTGTATGCCCCCATTTTTGTTGTGCAAGGACGACTAGACGATGTTATAAATCCGCAGTCAGCACACATTATTTATGATACAGTAGAGTCAATTGACAAACACATTAAATGGTATGAAGAATCGGGTCATGTCATTACGTTAGATAAAGAAAAAAAACAATTAAATGAGGATATTTTAGCGTTTCTAAAGACATTAGATTGGCAGGAATAATCGTCAGAAAACGTAGGAGGAAAACATTTGAGTAATTTAGAACAACGCACACTTGCGTTACTCACAGAACCAGAAATAAAACCGCTAACGGTGGCGGAAATAGAAGAACAACTAGGCTTAACAGAGGCAGACGACTTCAAAGAGCTAGTGAAAGTATTAGTGAAATTAGAAGAAGCGGGTACAATCGTACGTGGCAGCAATGACAAATACGGTACACCTAAACGCATGAACACATTTAAAGGTCGTTTTATCGGCCATGCAAAAGGTTTTGGCTTCGTAGCACCGGAAGAAGCAGGCATGGATGATGTCTTTATTCCACCAACAATGAAAGGTGGCGCTTTAAACGGTGATACGGTTATCGTGACAGTATCTGCTGGTTCTACGGGCGAACGCCGCGAAGGTCAAATCATCGAAGTTGTAGAACGCGGTACATCACGTATCGTTGGGGAATTCCAAGCGAATAAAAACTTTGGTTTCGTACTACCGGATGATAAACGTTTCGGTACGGATATTTTCATCGGTCAAGGGCATACTTTAGGTGCTGTTGACGGACATAAAGTGGTTGTTGAAATTACAAAATGGCCAGATGAAAAACGCTCTGCATCAGGTATGATTACACAAATTTTAGGTCATAAAAATGATCCGGGTGTTGATATTTTATCAATCATTCATAAACATAATATCGATGTAGACTTCCCAGAAGAAGTAATCGAAGCTGCACAACAAGTGCCAGAAGAAATTTCAGATGAAGACCGCGTAGGCCGTCGCGATTGCCGCGAAGATGTTGTCGTAACGATTGATGGCGAATCTGCAAAAGACTTAGATGATGCAGTTGGCGTTGTAAGATTAGACAATGGTAACTACAAATTAACGGTCCACATTGCAGACGTAAGCTACTATGTAACGCTAGATTCTGTTTTAGACAAGGAAGCATATGAGCGCGCGACATCTGTGTACTTAACAGACCGCGTAATTCCAATGATTCCACACCGTTTATCAAATGGTATTTGTTCATTGAACCCACAAGTAGATCGTCTTGTGTTATCTTGTGAAATGGTCATTAACCAAGAAGGTAAAGTGATCGACCACGATATTTTCCAAAGTGTTATTAGCACAAACGAACGTATGACATACTCAGACGTTTACAAAATTTTAGAACATAAAGATGCGGCATTAATCGAGCGCTACAAAGAGCTTGTACCAATGTTTGAAACGATGAAAGAATTATCAACTGTTCTTCGTAATCGTCGTGACGCGCGTGGTGCAGTAGACTTTGACTTAAAAGAGTCACAAGTTGTTGTTGATGAAAACGGCTGGCCAGTAGATATCGTTGTTCGTGAACGTACGATCGCTGAAAAAATGATTGAGGACTTCATGCTTGCGGCGAATGAAACTGTTGCAGAGCACGTATGCAAAATGGAATTACCATTCATTTACCGTATTCACGAAGACCCATCTCCAGAGCGTTTACAACGTTTCTTCGAGTTTATTACAAACTTCGGTATTACTGTAAAAGGTGCGACAGATTCAATTGACCCAAGCGCACTACAAGGTATTTTAAAATCAGTTGAAGGTCAACCGGAATATCCAGTAATTTCAACGATGATGTTACGTTCAATGCAACAAGCGAAATATAACCCAGAATGTCTTGGTCACTTCGGTTTAGCAGCGCCGTACTACACGCACTTTACGTCGCCAATCCGTCGTTACCCTGACTTAATCGTGCACCGCTTAATCCGCACGTATTTAATCAATGGTGATAAATCGCCAAAAACAACGTCTTATTGGGGCGCACATATGGACGAAATCGCAACGCATACATCTTCTCGCGAACGTCGTGCTATCGATGCAGAACGTGATACAGAAGCAATCAAGAAAGCACAATATATGTCTGATAAAGTGGGACAAGAATTTGAAGGTATCGTAGGTTCAGTAACAAACTTCGGTATGTTTATCGAGCTTGATAATACAATTGAAGGTCTTGTACACATCAGCAACTTAACAGATGACTACTACAACTTTGATGAAAGCTCAATGACGATGCGCGGCGAACGTACTGCACGTCAGTTCCGCATCGGAGACCGCGTGAAAATCAAAGTGTTTAACGTTAACGTAGACGAAGCGGCAGTTGACTTTATCATTACAGATATGCCAGAACCACAACCACGTCGTCGTCCAACAGGTCCACGTGTCATCAAAGGGAAAGACAAAGATAAAGAATTCAAACGCGGTGGTAAAGACGGTAGCAAACGTACGCTAAGCGGCCCAAAAGTAAATGGTCGTACACGTAAACAAGACCGCAAACGCAGCGGTGAGGGCGGCGGTTCTAAGCCACGTAAAGGCGGCAGCTTCTACGATGCAATGGCAAAAGCTTCTCAAAAGAAAGACCACGGCAAACGAAAATAAGAAATTATTGAGGTGACGCCACATGCCAAAGGGAAAAGGTAATGCAATCGCACAAAATAAAAAAGCAGGCCATGACTACTTTATCGAAGATACGATTGAAGCGGGTTTAGTACTAAACGGTACGGAAATCAAATCAATTCGTAAAGGGAAAGTACAGTTGAAAGACTCGTACATTCAAATTCGTAATGGAGAGGCGTGGGTATCAAATATGCACATTAGCCCGTATGAACAAGGGAACATCTTCAACCATGATCCGATTCGTACGCGTAAGTTATTGTTGCATAAGCGCCAAATCCAGCAGTTGAATTACGACATTAAGCGCGATGGTTACACAATTGTACCGCTTAAAATGTACATTAAAGATGGTTACGCAAAACTGCTAATTGGCCTTGGTAAAGGTAAGAAAAATTACGATAAACGCCAAGACTTGAAGAAAAAAGATGCGAAGCGCGATATGGCACGTGCCATGAAGGATCGCCAGCATTAATGAAGAAAGTACTACTCACGACGAGTAGTGCTTTTTTGTTGCGACACGTACAGTATTGCGCTATAATGGTATTAGATTTAAGCCAGTCTCGTTTATCGCCACCGCGCGATTTCCGAACTTACCCAATTCAGGCAGCTAGTACGAGCTCATATGGCTCTATGCTCTTTGTCACAGTGAATAGGGGGACGTTACGGATTCGACAGGGATGTCTGGGCTTAAGTCGCGTGTCGGAGGCCTCGGCTTCGTTACCAACGGAAGTTATATAATAACTGGCAAAACAAACAATCAATTAGCTGCAGCTTAGTTCTGCAACTGCCTCACCGCTCTATCGCCCATGTAGTAGTGACTGAGGCCCAACTTTAGTGGGATACGCTTACAGGTGCAACCTGAGTCTGTAAGAAGAGATTAGTAGGTTAGCGCTCAAGACGCCTGTCTGTCGGCATAATGCAGCGCGAAACGTAAGTAGATAGACTACACACGTAGTGGCTTAAGTACTGGAGTTTCTGGACGCGGGTTCGACTCCCGCCGTCTCCAT
The DNA here is from genome assembly GCF_000505545.1 of Kurthia huakuii LAM0618. GTDB lineage: Bacteria > Bacillota > Bacilli > Bacillales_A > Planococcaceae > Kurthia > Kurthia huakuii. The sequence continues at coordinate 1,150 of NZ_AYTB01000030.1, read as the reverse complement.
AAGACGAAATCATACGGTTTCAAAAAAAGACCACCAAAATCCTTTATAAGAGGATTTTGGTGGTTTTTAAAATTTAAATTTAATAGATTGTATTCAGGCATAGTCAAAAATTAATTTACTAAATTATTATGTTTTAAGGAATGATGAAAGTATAAAAATATGTGTAGATGGTGAATTCCAAATATTTGAATATTCTAATAGGGTTCATTTAGGAATCAGAGGTATGAAAGACCAAGTTAAGTATGGAAAAAAGGAAAAAATTACGCATAGATGAAACAAAATTAAAAAAACGTATAGATTCTTATTTCTGAAATAAGAATAAGAAAAATTTTAAAGAGTGTTTTTGATATATTGTGAAAAAAGTCTTTTTTAACTCGTATCGAGATTTAATGGTATGATAGAAAAGTCATGTAAATATAACAAATAATATGCTTAGTACCTATAATTTGATATTATAAAAATAAAAGTATTTCAACGGGGTGTCAAATGGATATTGTAAACTTTTCAACTTTTTTCTCTAATAAAATGAAAAATAATTTAACTAAAAATCAAAAATTAAAAAATCTCTCAGCCTATTTCAGAGAACATACAAATCAAATTATCGATTTTAAAGATGAAAGCGAAGCTCTAAAGCAGATTGTAGAGTATATCAAAGATAATGAAGATAATGAAGGGGTTATATTAGAAGAATTATATTACATTTTAGAACATTATAGTTATTCTACAATTAATCCTCTCTATATATATGAGTTGCAAACAAATAATGCTACCCTAGAAAAATGTACTAGAGAAATCCAAAAACTATTTAAAGGAAATAGAAGGTATGAAAATTTTGAATATAAATTGATAGATAGTAGCTATGATCCATCGTTTCTAACAATAAATTTAAATTTCGAATTTATATATTATGAGCTGGATATTGTGAAAAATAATGAAGAAAAAATTAATAGTGGCAAAATCTCGTTAACGTTAGACCTTAGACATAAAAAATGTATTACTTCACAAACAACAAATCTATCTTGTCATAATAATTTAATAGAATATTTAACTAACAAAACTACATTTACTTTTAAACCATATTACCTTTTAAAAAGAAAAAAAACTATGAATTATAAATGTCAACTAATCTATGTACATAAGCGCTCACTTA
>NZ_AYTB01000029.1 GCF_000505545.1 Kurthia huakuii LAM0618 | reverse complement strand
AGCACCCCTCATAAAAGTTGTCTAAAAGTGTTGCCATACCATATTAAATAATAAACGACTTTTTAAATATTTTAGGTGCTGCTTATTCAATCTTTATACATACTTAATTATAAACTAACATATCTAAATTATGAATTTTTTTCATAAAGTTTACATTTTCATTCCTTAAATATGTTTTTTCACAATTATTAATTATTAAAGATGATCTATTATTAGATTTCGCTTCATTTAAGAAAAAAACAATCTATAAAATTTCATTTATCTATAATTCTAGGTAGGAACATTTCTGTTTGAGGGATTTTCAAGGACTTGAAAACAAAAAAGCTTTCCTATATGATGCTTGAGTGTCAACAGTCATTGACTCGCACATCTTAAATAAGTTATGGAGGTACTTAATGATGAAGAAAACTAGATTAATCGGCGCAATCTTATTAGCGACTGCTATTATTTTAATTATTAGTTTAACAAAAGACAAATTTAAAACGGACACTCCGATTCTGTCAACAGATGAGGTTTTAGAAAAAGAGCTATTAAAAAATACGAAAGCAATTATTTATTTATCAACCACGGCTGACCAAGATATGGATAATAAAGGCGTAAGTTATGGAGTTTTTGTACAAGATGATCATTCCGTTCAAGCACTTGCCATGAAAGGACTTGAACTTGGAAGCGTCGCTATAGGCAAGAACCAGGTCTTATTAGAAGATAAAAACAACATAAACATTATAAGTGACAATACGAAACAATTTAAAATGGATACGCCACAATACACAGGTGAGAGGACGGGGTATCTACCAGAAAAAGAATTATTTTTCAGTATTTATAACAGTGGTTTTGTAGAAGATGGATACAGTTCAGATGTTCGATATGGCGATTCAAAGGATTTCAATGTAGATAGTATTCCTTATTATATCGTTGCATCTGGAATCACTGAAAACATGGTTCCTATACTCACACAAGATTTTGCTAAAAATAGATTTGACTTAAGGGAAGTAACGTTTGATGAAAAACTTAAAATTAATGACCTAACGACAATCCAATCCGAATCTACCGAAAATATGCAAGTTCTAGCACCAATTTTATCGGATGAAAACAATTATTACCTAATCTTATCTAAAATTATCAATGATACTCATGAAAAAGTATCTATTTATAGAATTAACAAAAAAACATTGAGACAAGAAAGATTCGACTTTATTGACTACAAAAAAGTCGATTTAACCGCTACAATTCCTTATAATTATAAAAATTCTGCAACACTCTATAACAACAAATTATATTACGCTAACGGACTAGGTGAAATATACTCTTTCGATTTAAAATCAACAGCTGTGTCAAAAGCTTTTAGTCTGAATAATGTTAGTAAATCAAAAGTTCGACACAATGAAGAAACCTACTTTAAAGAAGGCAATTTATATGTATTGCGATATAGCCCTTATAAAAAAGAACACTATTATTTGGAATCGTATTCATTAGATAAGGGAACTGTAACCGATTCCTTTGATATCAAGGGTCTTGATGCCATCATCAATGAACCAAAATATAAAAAAGTTTACTCATACGATTTGAAAATATTAAAGTAAATTTCTCGATTAAACAGATCCATGATAAACACATTCTTTTCTATAAAATGTATAAATTCTCACATAATCCTTTTTAAAAAAAGAGCGATAAACGCTGATATACCAACGTTTATCGCTCTTTTATATTTTTTCAAACTTTCATTTTCGAACCTTTTTTGCGTGTATTCGGTATACATGATTAGGTTCTATCTAAAACAGTTGGTACTCATCCGCAACTCTATAATACTATCCTTACTTATTCATTTAAATGAAATGTTTCTTTCATCTCTCTGAAAATAATTGTTAATTGTTCTTCATGTTCTTTAATAATCTGCGTTGCATATTGATTCCCTTTATCTTTTCCGTCGACTTTCATATTCTCATTCAATTCAATTTGGTATTCTTCCTTATCCTTTCGAATAATAACCCCGTATTTCGGAGTAGAGAAAAATTTTGGCCAAATCATAAATGAATAAGAAATTTTCTTCTCCGGAAATTCCTCTCGGTAAAATAAATTTGATTCAAATCGTAAATAATTTGGATAGTCAAATCCATATTGTACATTAGAGTTTTTAATATCTACTCTATAATGAACAGGTGCTCCATATTGCTCTGTCAATGGTACAATTTTTTCATATGGTTTGTATTTTATGTTTATGAAAGTAAACCAAGTAATATTAAGCAATAAAAAAGAGGACAAAATGACAATACTTACAATATGTGCGATTCTTTAAAAGTTTTCTTCTTCGGTAAAAAATAAAAATTGTCAGGAGCAAGGACACTATCGATAAGCTGACAACGCTACGCCAATAAGGAGGTTCATAGTGTAAATTGACTTGATTTTTTCCTTGTTCAAGTGGTAGCCCTATAAATGCATAGTTCACCTTTTGTATGTCTACTTTCTGACCATTGACAGTTGCCTTCCATCCTTTTTCAAACGGAATCGGCGTGACAAGCATACTATTTGAATTTTTCACCGTTACTTGCCCCTTTGCATTATCGTCATGCCACACAAAATCATTCGTTTTATTTTTGTTCAACGCTTTATTTAATGTTTTGTACGATTCAGGAAATAGCTGTACATCTTTAAATGTATACTGCCCTTTTGGTATCGTTAACGTAATTTTTTTCTTAACAGGAATCACCAATGTCAACGCATCAAAACTTGTTGCGTACTTTGCATCTCCTTTCTTACGCCGAGTAGTTAACTCATTTATATGAATGTTAAACGTGCTTCTCACCTGATTTGCGCGCAAATAAAACTGCATATATATCGACTTTGTGGCTTTTGGAATAGTTGAAAGTTTAAAAGTAATTTTTGCTGGTTTCTTTCGTTTAGGAACGGTTAATATTTTGCCCTCTAACTTCGCATTTTTTATCGTCATCTTATATGGTAATGAAGTCGGTGCAGAAATTTTAGCATGACCATCTTCCGTAATAACTCCCTCAAGCATCGCATGTTCTCGCGATAAGACAGGCATCGTCGCTAAGTGATGTCGATTATAAAAATCGTTGGTAACTCTAAAGGCTGGAACCTTATATGGATTTTCATATAAACGATATTTGCCATACTCCCCTACTTTTTCAACACCATATGGAATATTTCGATGTTTTTTTTCTCTCATATAATACTGTGCCTGAAATAGCGCCATCAAATTTGTTCGGTCCCCTAATGTTCGATAGCGACTCAAACTTTCTCGACCAGAATCTATTTGCAAATCTCTCCAATACATGTACATCAAATTACCATTCGAAATACTAGAATAGGTGCTAAAGCCATCCAATCCAACTAAAGGTGGTGTATTTTCGCGTAATATTTCAGACCAATCTTGGCGTGCATTTTTATCTAGGCCGTTCTTGTTCATATAAGCAGCCGCGCGTTGTATGTCATCAGAAACTCCAAGTGCACTCCCTTGTACGTATTCAGTCGTAGAACCAGTCATATTCGCTGTTTTTGAAAAATCGATTAAAAAATAATTCGAATAGATTAGCAATGCCGTCATAATGATTAAACTAACTGCCAATGCTCGGAAGCGATAAAAAACAACTATTAGCGTAATGGCAAGCCATGCATACGCTAACAATGTGAGTGGATGGAAAAAATCTTGTTGAATTGCACTTACAATCGTAATAACGATAGCTGCAAAACTCGTTGAGACAAGCCAATCTCTTCGATGGATTTCCTTGGAATGCGCAAACATGACCGCAACAAGACCTCCATAACTCAATGTAACGATTGGAACCCACCGTTCGTTAGGCGCAGAGAAACCATTAAAAATACTCCCAATCATCGGACTATAATAGCCAACCGTCCCTAATACCGCAATCATGCCAAAGAAAATAAAAATTTTATGTTTATAAATTGGTTTAATCGCTATTGCCACTAAAACAATGGCCGGTAACCATAATTCGCGAGAGTCATTTATCAGTAAATTATCATTCCACTCAAACCAAGGAATTGGCTCTGTATATGCTGGCCGTTCATTACTCAAATAACCAATCGTAGCTGGAATGAAAATAAAACTGCTCATACCAAAAGAAAGCAAACTCGTCCAAACGTAAGTTTTTAGTTGCGATAATCTCGATTTTTCGTCTTTATTAAAGCGTATAACGAAACGTAATACAATATAGAGCAGACCTAATAAACAAACAATAAAAGCGATATAAAAATTATTGATCAATAGTAACGTCAATATCACGATAAAGAACATTGGAGAGCGTTTGCGAATAATCTGTTCAATACCAACTAATAAAAATGGTAAATATAATGCAACATCAACTAAAATGTCGGTATTAATTTGATTTTTAAAGAAAAACGGACTTAACATATATATAATAGCTCCAATAAAAGCGCCTCTTTTTTCAGGAATAAGTAACTTTAAATAATAAAAGGCTGCTGTAAATAGGAGCATTTGCTTTACAATACTTATTGGAATTAATAAATGAATCCATGTTTCAATTGTTGGTTCAATTGAAAAAACAACAAAAGCTAAAAACCATAACAACATAAAAATGTTCGTCGTATAATAATAGTTTAGCGTAGCAAAAATACCGCCACCAAATCCAAAGTCTTGCGAATATGCCCAATTCCCCTGCTGATATTTTTCAAATATATATTGTTTAAATGTCAACATTTGTGAAATTCCATCACCAAAACCGATAAATAAATTCCCTTCTACTGTACGCCAAATCATCCCAAGATGTGCCATGATAGAGATTAATAATGCTGCTAAAAAAAGCATACTATAGCTTATTATTTTATTGTGCATTCTTATCTCCCCCAATTCCCCTCATTTAACTCTATAACCTTTTTAAATCATTTTTTAACATTTAAATGATTTAGATGGAGTTAAATAGTAAAAATAGAGTATATATTTAACAAAAAAAGAATCACTTCTATTGTGATTCTTCAAAATAGGGCATCGTCTACATTATTCAATGTCTTGTCGCATTACATATCATAATGCATTGAAAATTCATTTTTTAAGACTATTTAAAAAAACGTAACTGCTTCTAAACAGTTACGCCTTTTTATTATTGTCGCTCAAATGATACATAACGCGTTCCCTGGAATGACAAAATGCCAATATCCTTTTCCGCAAGCATACCAAAATCACTACCATTCAATTGAAGCTCCAGACGATCTCCACTTTGTACTTCAAACGTCACATAATAGGTTGTATATGAATGATCGCCTTGTACATGTGTCCTCTTTGAAATCACTTCTGCAGGTACAGTCAGCCTTGGTGAGTTATTATTTTTTATACCTTTTTTAATAGATGAAAAAAGAATGAAAATAATCGTACCAAAAACAAAAATGCCAATAATCGCAATGAAAATAGGTACAAAAGAAAATATCATGTCTTCAAAAAACATACAATCCCTCCCCTTCTATACATACTATACGAGCATAATTGTAAATTAGTTTCAAAATTTTGGAATAAAAAAAGAATCGTGGAAAAGATGGTTTCATGCTTACGCTTTTTGATTGTCTATAAAGACATCCTCTAAACTTTTTTCTTCAATATCAAAGCGGTAAACCGGTATATTAAAGCGATGGAAGCAGCGTAATATTTCTGCATTTTGTTGTTCATCATGAATTTGAACAGTTGTATATTGCGCCGTCCGTTCAATAATAGGCACAAAAGCTTTTAATTGTTCATACCAAGATGCTTCTGCGCTTTGACCAATAGTACCATGTTTAATACGCACATGAAGTTCATTCGTATTGTCCGTTTTCAACTCACGAATCGTACCTATTTTAGCAATACGACCCTCTTTTAAAATCGCAATGCGCGTACAAAGCTTTTCAATTTCAGTCAAATTATGTGATGTTAAAAAAATCGTTTTCCCCTTTTTTTGAAGCTCTCGAATAAAATTTTGCAAGACAATGGCTGACTCCGCATCTACACCAGATGTTGGTTCATCCAAAAAAATAAAATCTGGATCATGGATAACAGCTTGTGCAAAGCCTAATTTCTTCTTCATGCCAAATGAATATTTTCCGACTTTAATGTAACAATCTTCTTTTAATCCCACTTTTGTAAGTACTGCTTGCGCTTCATTTTTTGACACTTTTTTTCCGCTAATCGCCGCAAAATAACGGAGGTGTTCAATCGCATTTAAGTGATTATAAAACGTTGAGTAGTCCGGCAAGACACCAATACGTTTCTTAACATTATTCGACAATTTTTCATTATTGAAAAATGTCACAGAACCTGCAGTAGGTTGTGCAAGCCCTGTTAAAATATTAATAAATGTTGATTTACCAGCACCATTACGACCTAAAAATCCGAATACCTCCCCTTCATAAATGGTTAAATCAATGGATTTAAGTACTTCTTTCTTGCCGTAATTTTTTGTTAATTGTTTAACACATAACATTAATATTCACCTCGTTTAAACACTTGAATGCATGAAAAAATTAATAAAAGAGCAGCAATCGGTAATAAAATCATTTGCCAATCTTCTTGTTCAATATAATGAATCGGGCTAATATAACGTAGCTTTCCCCACCATTTATCGCTATACTCTACTACTTGGGACATAATTGGCAGCGCAGTTCCGAAAACAATTCCTAAAAACATCGTCATTCGTGGCTTTGAAATAAGAATCGATAAAACAAATGCAAATGCAATTTCAATCGTAATCAAGCATAAAACACTTGCCAAAATAATGCCGCTAAATGTTTGCGATGTCATAGCAATAATGACCACAGCAAGTAAAATGCATGCAAACCAAAATGCGACGGTCCCTAAAAATTTCCCCCAAATAATTTGCTCACTTGAAGTACGCGTTAATAAAAAACGGATTGTACGGTTAGAAACTTCGCGATTGATCACATCATGTGATAATGCCATTGTAAATAATGATCCAAAAAACACGATAATAATGAGTAACCCTGTAGCATAAATCCCTGCATCATTGTCGCTATCATAGCCTAAAAATGCCGCAAAAACGCGCCCATTTTTTGAAAAATAATACGATGATGCGAGTAAAATAAGTACCATTACAATGGATTTGATATTTTTTGTTAATTGCCAAAATTCTTTTGTTGCAATAGGTAGCATAGTTCAATCTCTCCCTTAAGTTATCTGAAACAATCATAACGTATGAATCTTTCGTTAAATGAAATGCTACCTTAACATTTCCTTAATTTTGGTATCATTGGAAAAGAACATGCTAAACTAAATGAGAGGTGAATGACGATGGAATATGGAAAATTATTACTTGTAGATGATGAACTAGCTATTTTAACGATGCTTCAAACCATTTTAATAAAAGAAGGATTTACAAAAATAGATACGGCGACAACAGCCGAAGTAGCGTTGCATTATTGTGGACAGCAGTCTTATGATCTAATTTTGCTTGATGTTATGTTGCCTGGACAAAGTGGCTTTGATATTTGCCCGCAAATTAGACGCCTAACAAATGCACCTATCTTTTTTGTTACAGCGCGCACATCGGATTTGGACAAATTATCAGGGTTTGCGTTAGGTGGCGATGACTATATTACTAAACCATTTAATCCACTTGAAGTTGTTGCCCGTATAAAAGCACAGTTACGTCGACTTCAACTACCAACTGAAATGCAAACGACACTTCAATTTCCAAACTTAACAATCTATACGACATCAGGGGAAGTGTACTTTAAAGGGGAAGCAATTGAATTATCTGCCCAAGTATATCAACTGCTCTTATTTTTTGCGAAACACCCAAATCAGTTGTTCACAAAAAGTCAATTGTATGAAAATGTCTGGCAAGATGCCTATTTAGGCGAAGATAATACAGTAATGGTCCATATACGAAAACTACGTCAAAAAATCGAATGTGATCCGAGTAACCCCAAAAGAATCGTCACTGTTCGCGGATTAGGTTATAAATTTATGCCTGGAGCTCAACTATGAATCTTCAGCGCCGCTTCGCGTTACAATTTTTAACACAGACGCTCACCTTTATTATTTTATTCATTGTGATTGTTTTTACCTTATTGTTTTTTCTAGGCTATGCGCAATTAAAAGAAGAACAAGCAACAAATACCGATTTAATGACGGTGACAGACCTAGAATACAGTATTAAAACTATTGATAACATAGATGAAACACTCTTACACAAACTAAAAAAACAGCAAGTATGGTTACTCGTCTACGATAAAAATAAAAAACTAAAGTTTAAAAATAATGTACCAAAGAAAGCACCGACAGCTTACTCAAAATTATTTAAAAACGAGCAAATTGATTATAATGTAGTGCCACTAGAATTAGAACAGAAAAGCTATACAGTCGTATTAGGGCAACTCAATCAAGGAAAAGCGGATATGAATTATTTAAAAAAACACGTAAATTGGCAGACGAAAAAACTGCCAACAATCAACTCCAAAAATCCGATTTATTACATAGATTCAGATGGCACATTACTTGATTCAACAAATGATAAACATCCTAGAAAAGCGATTGAAAAACTATATGAAACGTATAATTATGAAATCCTCCGTTTTACAGATTCAAAAAGTGGTAAACAACTTATTGTCGCAAATGAACTTTTTGAAGATTCATTTATGCCGATTTGGGAACGACTTGTTCCATTTCTAATTGCCCTTCTTATCGTCGTGATGATGATTTTTGGCTTATTCATTTATTTCTACACGCGAAAATTTGCTAACCCGATGCTCCACTTTATGACCTGGATTCGACAAATTGGGCAAAAAAACTATCAAGTACCACACAATAAGCGCGGCAAATCAATTTTTAGAACGAAAAAAGGGCGTGTTCGTCGACGTTATCGATTGTATAAAGATATGATTGAAACAATGGAATATATGACTTCTGAACTTTCACAATATGAACAGCAGCGTTCGCAAATGGAGAAAATGCGTGAAGAATGGATTAGCGGCTTATCTCATGATTTAAAAACACCTTTATCTACAGTCATTGGGTACACAAAAATGCTACGTTCTTCTCATAATTGGACTACTGAGGAACAGCAACAATTTTTAGAAGTTATGGACAATAAAGCGCATTACATGGAAGAGTTGATTGATGATTTGACGTTAACCTATCGCCTTAAAAACGAACGGCTACCGTTACATCTGCAAAATATTGAATTAACAGAATGGCTTCGCCGCTCATTGATTCAAATTATGAATACTGCACAAGCAAAGGATTATACGTTTGATTTTATTCCTGAACAAGAAAAGGTTTATGTGAACATCGACCCGATATTATTCCAACGTGTGATTGATAACTTATTAATCAATGCTTTAAAACATAACCCGCCAGGCACATTGATTCAGCTAGAAACACATAAACTCAACCAGCAACAAATTATTATTGTACGCGACAATGGTATTGGCATGGACCAAGAAACGATAGACCAACTCTTCAATCGCTATTACCGAGGTACAGCAACGACCGAAAATATAGAAGGTACAGGATTAGGCATGGCGATAACTGAACAACTGATAAAATTACATCGTGGAAAAATCACTGTTGATAGTGTATCCAGCCAAGGGACAACTGTGACGATTTTTTTAGATAATCGTTAATTTCTTCATTCCATATAACCAAAACAGAGACTTCCTTTTCGGGAAATCTCTGTTTTCATTATGAAAATAATTCATGGTGCTCATACTGTGTAAACAACTCAAAATTGCCGATGCTTTTTTCCGCCTTTGTACGGATTTTTTTCATTTCATCACCATATACACTAATTTCTTGATACGTAGCCTCACGTTGTTCCCAGTTTTTTTCATGACCTAATTTATCATTCATAACTGTTAATGTCGCGTGATAATGTTGTAAAAACTTTGCTTGCACCGCCGTTAAATCGCCACTTGTTAAGACATTTTCGACTACTTGAAGTGAACCATCGACCGCTTCTGGATACGTATTAACATTTTCCGTTACATCTTGATGATATTGCTTTAACAAAAGCACAATTTGTTCTGGTGTATAATACGTCTTAGCATCTTGTGTTTTTGCATAAGATTGTGCCGCGCGTGTTAATTTATTTTCAACTGCATGTGCAGAATAAACTTCCTTTTTTTCAGGAGAACTAATTTTCGCCGCCGTTTTTGAAATAGCATCCTCTTTTTCAACCGCTGTGTCATGAGACGCTCGTTGTTTAACGCTAGGACTTGATGCTTGTTGTACTTCTTGAGGCTCCTCATTTATTTGCACAGCCGTAAAAATAGCTGTTATCAAAGCGAGACTTCCCATTATACTAAAGATTACTTTTTTCTTTATTATACTCTTCATCATTGATAATTCACTTGTCGCAACAAGTAAATACGCCAACTCCTTTATAGTATTAATTTTTGTTATATCAAAACAAAACTCATATATGTAATAAAATAACTTTACATCTAATACTAATTGTATAGGATTTAAAAGTATGCTGAAATTACAATTCAATTAAATTTTTTTAATATTTTGCTAAAAAAGACATGTCTTTTTAACATTGTAATATTTGAATGTCATTTTTGACGCGAACATAAAAAAAGGAACCGCCATCGCGATTCCTTTTCATCACATTTTAATAATGCCTTTTTGTTTTAAAATCTTAACTTCTTCGCGCAAGCCTTCCTCTAATGACCGCGGCGCATAATTGAATTTACGCGCGGCTTTGGCATGGGAGTAAGCTTTATGCTCTTGTAACCGCAATACTTGTTCCGTTTTAATCATCGGCTTAGGTATCAAATTATAAAGCTGAATAAGCGACAGAGCGGCATGAAACGGCATACGGACAATTTGTACACGACGATGAAGCTCCTGCGTAATAAAACGTACGACTGCTTCATAGGTTAAAATGCTACCGCCAGACAAATCAAAGTGATCATTTTGAATATCAGGGCGCTGGTGAATAGTATAGATTGCGTGTGCTAAGTCATCTACATGTACAAGTTGCATCAACGACTGACCATTACCAAAAAGCGGGAACACGGGTGATTGATTCAAAAAACGAATGAGCTTTTGCATATTATGATCGCGTTCATTCCCATAAATCATTGTCGGGCGCAAAATAACATAACTCGTATGTTTTAACGGTTTGTTATAGAGCCGCTGTTCAATTTCTTGATAAAGCGCATTACATGTACGATACCGTGAATAAATGCCTGTCGTATGAACGGCGATAATTCGCGGTACATGATATTTTTCTGCTAATGATACGAGCAATTCTGTATAACGAATATTCGCAATATGAATGATTTCACTGAATTCGTAGCGCTGAAACAATGATTCTACGAATACTTCATCCGCTAAGTCGCCTTGTTCACATATAATATTAGATGAAAAGTTTTGCTGTTTTCTACTCACCGTTACAATCGACTTGTGTGGACAATGTTTTAAAAATGCGTGACCGGTATTCCCAGTTAACCCTGTTACTAAAATCATATCATCACCTCTATCATTATCGTAAAAAATGAATCGTTCGCTCAACTTAAAGATACTAGATGCTTTTCAAAAAGGCGGCATTATGATTATTCTGTGCGGTCCTTTCTTTCCTCGTAACATGTTGTTGTTCTATTCAAAAATTTACATCAATGAACCATCACTGTCAAATAGTTACATTTATACGCGAATACAGCCAAATGCGTGACGCCCTTCAAATAAGTAATCGAGTATCTCTTCGTAATACGGTACAAATTGCTGATTTGCCATCATGTCTTTGATTTCTGCATGACTTGCCCATTTAACAGCCTGTACTTCCTCTTGTTGTAGCACGAGCTGCTTTGTATCTACTTCTAACTCTAGTAAGTAATAATCATCAAAGCCGCGCTCAAAATTAATGGTAATATGTGGGCGCATTGCTTCAAAATTATAAACAAGCCCAATTTCTTCAAAAAGTTCACGCTTCATCGCCTGCTGACTCATTTCGCATTCAATGGCACTCCCACCACTTGTCAAATCCCACAAATTTGGCCAGCCTTCCTTAAACGATTGTCGCTTCTGAATAAGCATATCGCCTTTTTTATTAAAAATGCATACATGAACGACTAAATGATAGTCCTCACTATCCATCGCTTCACCGCGACAAAGTTGTTTTTGCTTTTTCACCCGATGCTTATCGTAGATGTCCCATGTTTCCAAAAAAAATCACTCCTTCATCTATTCATTATGCAAAAAAAAGCCAAGCATCGTCCAATGCCTGGCTTTCGATTATTTTTTTGATGAGCGATTTGACCAAATTGTAGCGATAATTGGCCCTGAAATATTATGCCATACAGCCGCAAATGCACTAGGTAATGCCGTCATCGGCTCTGCTGCAAAATGAGCTTTTGCGAGCGAGACACCAAGGCCTGAGTTTTGCATGCCTACTTCGATACTAATAGCACGGCGGTCTTGTACGCTTAATTTTAATGACTTCGCAACAAAATAACCGAACAATAAACCAACACCATTGTGTAAGAATACCGCTAAAAAGACAAGTAGCCCTGCTGATGCAATGTTTTGTTGGTTTCCACCAACGACAGCTGACACGATAATAATAATCGCAACAACGGAGATTAACGGTACTACTGAAATACTTTTTTCTACGACAGTTGGCATTAATTTTTGCACGATAATACCAAGTATAATTGGTACGATAATTACTAAAATAATTGATTTGAACATCGCAATCGGATCAACTGGCATCCATTGACCCGCTAGTAAATATAATAGTACGGGCGTCATAATCGGTGCTAAAATCGTAGAGCATGACGTCATCGTAATCGACAGCGGTACATTCCCTTTTGCTAAGTACACCATAACATTTGAAGCGGTTCCACCTGGCACAGAGCCTAATAATACAAGTCCTGCTGCTAAATCAGGTGGTAAGTTTAATGCATAGGCGATTGCTACAGCTGTTAATGGCATGACTGTAAACTGCGCAATTAACCCAATAATAACGGGCTTTGGATTCGTCAAAATTAATTTGAAATCGGCACCCTTTAACGTTAAACCCATGCCAAACATGACAATACCTAGTAATAATGTAATATAGGGCGCAAAACCAACAAACGTTGATGGTGTTAAATAGGCAATAATTGCAATAAGCAGCACAAGAACCGCAAAATATTTTCCGGCGAACTGACTAATCGTTTCCAAAACTTTCATATGTATCCTCCTCGACATAAATTAAAGAATTTTCTGATAATTAAAATAATAGCGGATATAGAACAATTTGTAAATATATTATTTTCCACAAATTTCATGTTATAATAAACTAAAATTAATTAATAGAAAGCTGATGTTTACTATGTCAAAAACTCGAATCCTCTTTTTAGTAATCATTACACTCGTTATTGCAGCACTTGGTTGGGTTACTTATGAAAGTGGTCATGACGAACTAATCATTTATTATGTCATTGGATTTGCATTGCTTGTCATCTTAGAAATTGTGCGGGTCATTGTGCAGAAAAAAACAAAATAAAAGCTGAGAGAATCGTGTGTTGCACGATTCTTTTTTTATGCAAGAAAAACAATTTTTGAAACGTTTTTCCAGTTGATGCGTTGATTACTTGAAAGGACGACTGATGCGATGGAATCAATTGATGAATTATTTATCACGTACTCGCAGGATCTTTTGCATTATATTACGAGTATTATTAAAGATCCACTGCAGGCCGAGGATGTGTTGCAAGAAACATTTTACAAAGCTTATATTGCGCTTGATTCGTATGAAGGGACAAATATTCGTCCATGGCTTTTTACAATTGCGCGTCATGCCAGTATGGATTACTTTCGGAAGCAAAAAAGATTAGTTGTAACAGATGAACAATTTTTTTCATCGATTGCTGAAGATTTCCAATTAGAGGAACGATTTTTCACAAACATGGCGCTACAAGAAGTCTTTAGCTATTTAGCTACTTTCCCAAAGAAGCAACAGAAGCTTTTTATGCTGAAGGTAGTCCATCATTTTAGCTACGATGAATGTGCTGAAATGATGCATATGTCGGTTGCTGCCTGTAAAAGTACTATTTTTCGTATTCGCAATGAATTAAAAAAACATGTTGAAAGGTGATGCTAATGGATACACAAAAAATGATTCTACAAGCGAAGCAACGTGCTAAGTGGAATACCATCATCATATTGTTAACGATTATTTTAAGTGTTACCCCAATATTTTATACATTATCAGTTACTTACTATGCGACGAATGACCGCGCCAATGAAGCCATTGCACGCACTACTGCATTGTACGCACTGACAGACCCAGCAATTAAAATGGATTCTACATTTGTAAAAACAAAGATTTCACCGCTTTTTAATTTAACATTTGAAGCTGCTCTTCAAGAACAATATGCTGGCGAAAATTATACTGTAGGAAGCTATGAAGCAACCTATGGATTTATGCAAAAAACAAGTGAACAAATTGATATGAGGGCTCCTACTCCAACAGATGAAAAATTCCCAAAATATTTTACGAATACAGATTTCCAGCATGGCACAAAAACGATACAGCCCGACCAACAAGTAACGGTATTTGCTCTTTTTGACAAAAATTACACTGTCAATGAATTAGATATCTTTTTACGTCGCAATGCTTTGGTTATGTGGAATGCAGTGAATACAGGTGTTGAAAAACAAATTTTAACGTCAACAAAAGAAACCTATCCTTTAATCGGTTATCCGACTACAGGAGTTGTTATGGAAAGAAATACTGAAAGTGCTTTTCTGAAACAACTAGAATTATTAACAGAACTCCCAACGCAGCCTTATGATATCGGCGCTAAGAAGCGATTAGCTTATGTTAAAAAATACGGTATTTCAATTTATGGCGCCACATTATCGTTATCAGGTGAAACATTAAATCAGTTACTAGACGACCATCTCATCCGTAATTTTGTGATACTTAGAGAGGAGTTATAACATGACAAAATCTACCGTCTTTTTTAATATTGGCCTCATAGCAGTAGGCTTTAGTTTGTTAACATTATTTTTGTTAAATCTAATGTTATTCACGCATATTACTTTTAATGGCATCTGGTATGTGCCTGTTTTAAGTGTGCTATTCGCAATTTTAGCGCTAACACAAAAAACATCGCGGAAGTATGGCTTATATGCGCTTTTTTTAACAATCGGAACGTTATTATTATTTATTTGTATTGTATGTGGGTTGTTATCGATTAATGGTGCTTACTAAATTCTCATTCTGTTATAATCGAATAAGCTTTTCTTCGCCTGCCCCCTTAGCATTTGTTTGTGCTAGATTGAAAGAAAAAGGAGTCGCCACATGAAAAAATCAATTACTATTTTTACGCTCAGCTTCCTGCTATCATTATTTCTCACAAATAGTAACGCAGGAGAAACAGAACGAGAGTATGAACCTCGCGCCAAAACGGATACTATTTTCACCATTATAAATTAGCCATAATGAAAGCGTCGACTCTTGTTCATTCAAGGATCGACGCTTTCAACATTTTATAACCATAAATTAACTAATTAATAAATAAAATAATTAACTTATTAATTAATCATTTTTCTCTTGATAAAATACTGTAACAGTTAACGATAATCTCGTATTTGTGGCGTTTTTATAGGTGTGCGCTGCATCACTTTGAAAACGAATTGCTTCGCCTTCTCTTATCACATGCCACTCGCGATCAATTAACAATTGTAACTCGCCTTCGTTTACTAAAATATATTCTTCAGATTGTTGGTAATGTCCTTCTGATAAAAAAGTCGCTTTTCCATCAAATTCCATCACAAATAATTCAAAACCACGTTTCGTATCAAATGGAAAATATGGATAAATCGTAATCGCTTCATTGCCTGTGTCAATTGGCGTTAAATATTCACGACGAATATGGTCGACCTTTGTTTCTACTTCAGAAGTTAATGCTGATAAGGGAATCCGTAGCCCTGAAGAAATTTTCCAAAGCACAGTAATCGTCGGATTTGATTCAGCTTTTTCAATTTGACTCAACATCGTTTTACTGACTCCTGTTAATTTTGATACTTTATCCAAACTCATATGTTGTTTTGCACGATATGCGGCTAAATTTTGCGCGACTACTTCGTGAATCTGTTTCATTTCTTACACCCTCTTTTCAATATAAAGAACATAATGTACAATATAAAGGATATACGTTATCGTGTTCATTTAGTACATTATATCAAACAACATGAAATGGAGTCCTGTCATATGCCTTCTTTACAGCGCACGAACTCGTTCAATTGGTTTTTATTTTTAACCGTTTTATGCATTGCGGCGAATTTACGTGCCCCGATTACATCTGTTGGTGTTGCTCTCCCAACAATAAAAGATGCCCTACAATTATCGATTAATGAAGTCAGCTTATTAACCATTCTCCCGTTAATTGCTTTTGCGGTTGTGTCGTTATATGTCGCTAAAATTAGTAGCTACGTTGGGCTTGAAAAAACATTATTTTTTGCGCTCATCCTCTTATTAATCGGCATTATTATTCGTTCGCTTACAACGATTCCTGCATTATTTATCGGTACGATTCTTATTGGTATCGGAATTGCTTTTGGGAACGTCCTCGCGCCGTCTATGATTAAAGCACATTTTGCTTCACGCGTTGGCGTTGTCACCGGATATTATACCGTTGTTATGAACATTTTTGGGGGCTTATCGTCCTATTTAACAGCCCCCCTGATTGCGCGTCATTCGTATCCGGTCGCGCTTGGCATCATTGGCATCGTTACCGCTGGGACGATCATCATTTTAGCATTACAGCTGCGGAAACACTCGACAAAAATGCGAGTAGCTGACAAAACGGCGGTGCCGATTTGGAAGTCGCCCCTAGCATGGCAAATCACGCTCCTCATGGGTGGGCAGTCATTTATTTTTTACGTATTAATCAACTGGCTACCGGAAATGCTACTTCAAAAAGGCATCGACACATCACAATCAGGGTTCTATTTACTCGTGTTACAAATTGCCATTTTGCCTTTTACATTTATTATGCCAATTATTGCCGCAAAGCGAAAAAATCAAGTTGGACTGCTCCTGTTAACAGGGACATTATTTACACTTAGTACAGTTGGACTGGCCCTACTGCCCGCTTCTCTGATTCTCTTCGCCATCATCACATTAGGCATTGCGAGTGGCTGTGCTTTTGGCTTAGTGAACACGTTATTTACACTACGAACAGAAAGCACATTAACCGCCACAAAACTGTCGGGCATGGCACAAGCTGTCGGTTACTTATTCGCAGCAATCGGGCCACTATTTTTTGGTCTACTCCATGAATGGACCGGAACATGGACACTCTCACTAGCGATGTTAATTGTCATTTCTGTGCTCATTTTGACCGTTGCTTCAGGCGCTGGTCGTAACTTAACCATTGAAGCATCGTTAAAAAAATAATAAAAGCCGAGCACCTCCACAAATGGAACGAGCTCGGCTTTTATTATTGTACATCAATGACTTTCTTGATAACGTTTTCATATTCAACAGTAATGGGCTCTTTTTTGAGGACCGCACGACCCGTTGTCGCATATTTTTTTTCATCTGTCGTTTTTAGAGACGTAAGACGTGCATCAGACGGTGAAAAGTGGCCATCGTTGTCATAATCTACATAAAGGTCGCCATAATTGACAAAAGGCGTATCAGCTTCTTCTGCATACCCTGACCAGCTACGTTTTTCCATTGAGCTACGTACTGCATAGTCATGATCACGCGATAAGGTCACTTGCTCGACGATATCATCTTTGCCTGCTTCTTTTTTCGTATATAATACATCGCGGAAACTGAGTGTTGTCGGTGCAGTGAGCGTAGTAAGGTCTTTTGTTTTTAAAGACGTAATGGACGGCTGGAAATCATAAAATTGCCATGTTTTTGAAAGGACTTTTTTCATTGTTGGGTCGTATATAGTAATCGTTGTATTCCCTTCATGGTTTGCTCTTAAATTAAGTGCAGGCATACGCTCCTCCCCTGTAAAGGTATAGTCGCCGTCTGTATCTTCGTTTATCGTCACCATAGCTGGATTAAAGGATACATGATACCCCTTCAAGTCTTCTACACTCGCAGCGCCGGCATAGTTCTCTTCGTTATCTTCATAAATCAACGGTACTTGTAGACTCATGTTCATATCCTGACGTTGGGCGACGTCGCGGTCTACTGCGAGACGCTCTTTCGTTGCAAGACCTATCGTGTTTACAACGGTTTTAGCTAAAATTTTGCCTCCGCTATCTTTGTATAAAATAGTACCAGACTTCCCTGCCTCTTTTACATTAAATTGGAGTGGACTGTAACTACTGTAGAGCTTACCTTCCGCTGGCATGCCAAGAATTTCCAGATATACAACACGCACAGGTTGCGCTAATTCAAGGTTATCGCCATATTGGTCTAGCAATGCGACTGCTATTTTTTCTGTTCGTGTATTGTTAGCAATTGCTTCATACATTTCTGGCGCTTTTACAGTCGTCAGTTGACGCTTTTCATTCCTCACTGTCACATCAAATTGTTGGCTATACCCATTTGTCGTTGCGACGGTAATCGTTGTTGCCCCTGCTTTTTTCGCTACGAGTTGATCCGTTGGTAGACGTCCTTCGGTGATAGGGTGTTGTTCAACCGCAACTACATCAGGATTTGAAGATGTTAAGATGAGTCCAAACCCATTAATACGGCCAGAACCTTTCCCAAAAACAGCAGATTGAACATACGCTCGCTCACCGATGACTAATGTATTGCTTTGTATCCTCTTATAGCCATTTCCTTCATCCACGTCCGTACGTTCTTTACGTACAGCTAATGTGTAAGGGGACTCTTTTTCAGCAGCGATAAGCTCAGCGAATGTCACACGCATCATTTTTTCCTTCGTTTCCTCTGCTGTTTCTATTGTCACCTTGACTGGATGTTGTCCTGTTCCAGCACGTAATTTTCCAGTAGCAGAAGTCGTCCCCTCTTCAAAAATAGGTGTATCTGCGCGGAAAGTTACGTTTATACCTTCCGCTTTTAATCCCTCTGCTGTGGCCATCTTCCCATCTACATCAAATGCTAGCATCGCCGCTTCATTTTCGGCAAATGTGTCTTCCCAGAGCGCGATGTCCTCTAACTTTGTTACATAGGCGATATCAAACATTTGATCATTTATTTTTAGCGTCGCCGTTTTATTAGAGGACAGCGGTGTTTTTAATTGCACACGCATTTGATTTTTTTCTGGATAAAAACGGTCTTTTATCGGCTCATTATTTACAGTTAGGTCCTCTTTTCTTAAACCACTTAGTCCGGTGCCATAAACGATAATCGTTGTCCGATCAACTACTTCTACTTTAGTGACCGTAAATTGTAGTTTTCCATCCTTATATTCACTGTCATGATACGTTCCATTCGCCAATACCCCTTTAATATAAAATAAATCTTTATAATAACCGGTTGTTCGTATACCACGGTTGTAATAGTTTCCGCTGTAAAGGGTCGGAGGAAGGTATTTTCGTCCTTCATGAAACAATATGTTATCGTGCACACGATACTTATGTGTGTCGAGCTTTCCGTTGTCAAACAAATACGTGTACTTGTCTAGATAACGATAACGCTTTAACCCTTTAGCTAAATAGCCATTGTGATATAAATAGAGTTTTTTCGATGTGGCAACGTCACGCTGTGGATACATCGTTGTTCCTTTTGCTAAATAGCCATTGTGATAAAGTCGTTCTTTATCACGCGTCTGAACATACCCTTTTGCGAGTACACCATTTTTAAATAATAGCGTTTTATTGCGTGCCGTTTTATTGCCCTTTTTCAAGGTAGCATTGTAATACAATTTCATATTTTGGCCCTTGCCGATAATTTCATAACCGGTATTCAGTACACTATTACGATAAAGTTTTCCATGAAAGACAACGTACCCTTTATTTAGCTTGCCATTTTTGTATAAACGCCCTTTATAGAGCACATAGCCAGATGCTGCTTTTCCTGTAGTATTATTTAGTAATACCCCATTTTTCAACTTATACGTAGCGGCTTCAGCAATCGTTGGTTCACTTATTCCAAGACCCATGACAACCATCGTTAAGGTTATTGCAGTTATTGTATGTTTACGCACGATGATCGATGATCCCTCCTTTGCGATATTATTCCCTTATTTCAATAAATATAAAATAACGAAAACTAGGCTTATTGATTCAAATTTCAATCTTTTAATTGTTGTTCAATTAATTCAACAGCAATCGTAAAAGCTTCAATACGGCGCTTTGCCAACGTAATTTGCGATTTATAGCGCGTTGGATTGTTCTTCCCTTCTAATGTTTTAACCGTTTCACGTAATTTATGCACGGTCGAATCAATTTGACGCTTTGCTTCTATTAAAGCAGTTTGTTCATACATTTATTCTAGTTCCTCCTTCAACAAATCATAGGCACTCTCTGAAATACGGACACCGAGTTGTTGCGCCTTTTGTGCTTTTTCAGCGGAGCGCTCTCCAGGCAGTTGTACTTGCTTAAATCCTGGTGCCGGCACCGCTTCATGCAAGCCAGCCACCATATTTTGCACACCCTTTGCAAACATTTCAGGCTGCATAAAGAGCGCTGGATTAATCGCAATAATAAATTGCCCTAAATGACGATGTTGTGACAAATCATTATACATTGTGTCATTGCCACCCGGTAACAGACCAGCGACTACATCAATAAATAATGCGAGTCCAGAACCTTTTGCGCCGGCAATTGCTTGTAAGGCTTTGACTTCATGTGGGTTCGTCGTCGGATTCCCATCCGCATCAAGGCCCCATGTCGGCGGAATTTCTGTATTCTGCTCGCGCGCGACCATTACTTTACCAAATGCCGCATTACTCGTCGACATATCTAACACAATCGGCTCAGCATCGGCATTCGGGACCCCATATGTAATTGGATTAACACCTAAATAGGCATCGCGACCCCCGAATGGTGCGACAAGTGCATCTGCCTGCGTCAATAATAAGCTAATCATCCCTTCTTTTGCTGCCTGGTGCGCATAATAACCAACAGCCCCGCAATGGGTCGAATTCGATACAATCGCTAAACCAATACCCGATTTTTTTGCGAGCGCCACCGCTTCATCGGTCGCTTTTTTCGCCACGACATGCCCAAATGCAAAATCCCCATTAATTTTACAAACAGCATCATTTAAATACGTCACTTGAATGTCCGGACGAATAGTAATATGCCCCTGTGCAATGCGACGTAAATACAGTGGTAATCGAATGACACCATGCGACTGCACACCACGCATTTCTGCAAACGTTAACACATCGGCTACAATGGCGGCGTGTTCAGCCAAGACATCCGCCTGCTGTAATTTTTGTTGAATCGCTACTTTTAATTTCTCTAGAGTAATCGTTGGCATTTATTCTCATCCCTTCTTAGTGGCACGCTTGATTATTACTATAAGTATAGCATGTGCTCGCTAGTGTTCTATTTCCTTTTCCGCTTAAAATTAACCTTCCTATTTCCATTCATTTCCTGTATAGTGAAAAGAACTATTTTTTGAGGAGTGATGATATGCAGCAATACGACCAGAAACTCAACCATCAATTGGAGGGTAGCTGCGCATAATGGTGTGACCGCCCTCCGTAAAATCGGAGGCGTCTTTCATGACTTTAACATCGATCTATTATTTTTTAACTTCTTCGCGCGCGTTTAGCATTCATATTGTCTTTACGATTAGCGCCATTTACTACGTGTCAACTGCGCAACTCAATGCGTTAGAGCTTGTGTTAATCGGCACCATTTTAGAGCTCACTGTCTTTATTTGTGAAATTCCGACAGGGCTGTTTGCTGACTTCTTTGGCCGCAAAAAATCGTTTATACTCGGCACGCTCATCATTGGCTCGGCACATGTCTTAGAGGGCAGTATTCCTGAATTTTGGGCCATTGCGCTCGCATCCGCACTATGGGGCATCGGCTGGACATTTATTAGCGGCTCGGAGCAAGCGTGGATTGCCGATGAACTAGAAAATCGAGGCATTGAGCACGTCTTTTTAAAGGGTGCACAGTGGAGCTCAATCGGCAGTTTTTTAGGCATTTTAATGAGTGTGCTACTTGCGCTTGTCTTTTCGGTACAAATCGCGATTATTGTTGCTGGAGGTATACTCGTGTTAATTGCGCTTGTGTCGAATATTATCGTTCCTGAAACAAAATTTATTCGTCTTTCGCACGCTACTGCTGCCCCTTTTGCTCAAATGAAACACGCGTTAACACTTGGCTTATCACAAATTAAACGTCACCGTATGCTACGCTATATCGCGTGGGTGACACTTTTCATTGGACTAGCGAGCGAAGGGTTTGATCGCTTATGGGGCGCTCATATTATCGAAGGTTTCGAGTTAAATGAGGAACACGCAGTTTATTGGTTTGGCGCACTGTTTGCGATTGCGTACATTCTTAATATTTTGCTACTACGCTGGATAGAGCGCCATGTCACAAAGAGCTACGCAACAGTGTTATTCCTGTTAAACGCGCTGTTAATGATTGCCCTTATCACGTTTGCATATAGCGACCAATTTTTCGTCGCGGTCGCTTTCTATTGGGTAATCTCTGCATTGCGTGAAACGAATGAACCGGTACTTGCGGTTATGATTAATCAACGGCTGTCATCTAAGGGGCGTGCAACCACATTATCAATGTTTGGGCAAGTCGATGCACTGGGACAAATTGCGGGTGGTCCGATTATTGGACTGCTTGCGCTCTACGCATCGGTAGCAGATGGTATTGCTGCAACGGCGTTGTTATTGCTTCCTGTAGTGTTATGTTGCTTGTGGATGCGGCGCTTATACTAAATAAAGAGGTAGGACGTGTTGTCCTTACCTCTTTATTTTTTTATTTTATATAGACTATCGAGTAATGTTTAATTGTTTATCAATTTCTGCGTAATTTCTCGATGGATGCTTTATTTTAGCAACTTCCACAACCGCTTGCGACATGACGCGATACGTTTGTTGATACGCTGTAGGGATAACTGCTACGTGCTTCGCCACCGTCGCAGCGTCACCGCGTTCAATCGGACCGGTCAGCGCGGCAACTGGACCATGCGCATAAATATTTTGTGCATTTTGTAAAAATAGCTGACGAAAAGCTTGTTCCGCCACCTCTCCTGACAAGCCTGCTTCAGCAAAAAGCTGCTGACTCGTATGCACAAGACCGTTCACTAAGTTACTACAAGTCACACAAGCCGCATGATACAGTGCTTTTTGTTCTGCTTTAATAATCGGTGCCTCATTGCCCCATCGCTGTACCGTCGCTTGTACTGCCACGAGCGCCTCTGCATCGCCTTCTAACGTAAAAATTGTTGACGAATCAAGCGGCGTTGTTTTTGATGGAAAGGCTAAAATAGGATGCAAAGATAGCACCGCATATGTACGTTTAGCATTTGCCGCCAATAAATGCGCTGACGCAGCACCAGAGCAATGAAATACACGCATACCTGGTCGTAGCATCGCTTCAATATCATGAAATACAGCTGGAATCGCCGTATCGGATACCGTCAAAAATAGCCAATCACACGCTGCCACGAGCTCCTGATTAGACGTAAAAGCGCGCGTTCCTGTCAGTTCCGCACTGTCCTTCGCCTGTTCAACTGTTCTACTTGCATAGCCAACAACCGTTTCCCCTTGCTCAATGAAATAACGCCCTAATGATGTGCCGACATGACCGGCACCGATAAATCCTATTTTCATATTAATTCCCCCTTATCTTTCTATTGTAAATGTTCTCGTTTACAACGTCATTTTTAATGAATGAGTGATTTCGCTTTTAGTATGGGGTAAAATAACGGTAACAAAGGGGGTTTTACGATGATTATAGTTAAAAATCTTCACAAAAGCTTCGGCAAACATGCGGTCATTCAAGGGATTTCCATGAACATTCCATCAAGTGAAATTTGCTGTTTGCTTGGCCCATCTGGTTCCGGTAAAACGACGCTCCTTCGTTTAATGATTGGTGCAATTGCTGCTGATAAAGGCTCGGTACAGTTTGATGATGTGACCATGCCAAATTTAGCGCTCCTCCATGACATTGGCTTTATGCCGCAAAATGATGCGCTATACGATGATTTGTCTGCAGAAGATAATTTACGCTTTTTTGGCGGCCTACAGCAAATGAAAAAGGCACAACTAAAAACGCGTATTACGGACGTTTTAGCGCTTGTTGAATTGACAGCGCATCGTAAAAAACACGTACGTGACTTTTCTGGCGGGATGAAAAAACGATTGTCGCTTGCTGCAAGTATATTACATTCGCCGAAAGTGTTATTTTTAGATGAACCGACCGTTGGCATTGATCCGGTGCTAAAGCGCTCGATTTGGAATCAGTTTCAAGAGCTAAAGCGAGCAGGTACGACCATAATTGTGTCCACACATGTGATGGATGAAGTAACCGAATGCGATAAAGCGGCTCTTCTTTATAATGGCCGTTTAATTGCTTACGATACCGTACAGACATTGTTAGCCAGTACAAAATCTGGCAAGGTAGAAGAGTTGTTTATTATGGCAAACGAACAAGAAGGTGCTGCCTTATGATGCATTTAGCCAAGCGCGTAATCAAACAAACGTTGAATGATAAGCGCAGTGTTATGATGATTTTAGTGGCGCCACTGCTTATTTTAACACTCGTCTACTTTTTATTAGGGGATTCCAATTATAAGCCGACTGTTGGCATTGAAAAAGGGGCACTACCTGAGCCACTTGTGACAGCATTGAACGACCAGCACATCACCGTCAAAGAATTATCCGCTGCCGACATGGACGAGCCTAAAGACTATTTAAAAAATCATGAAGCTGTTGATGCCATCTTTTCAATGAATGGTACTAGCGTCGCGATTACGTTATTTGAATCATCAACAAAAGGTGCTAAAGCAATGACTGAAATCCAAAATGCGCTTGCCGATGTGAACCCAGCAGCGAAACTAGACATTTCTTATGTATATGGCGATTCCGATCAAACGCTTTTTGATTCACTCGGCTATGTCTTTTTAGCGTTATTTTCATTTTTCCTTATTTTTATTATTTCAGGCATGGCACTTGTCCGCGAACGAAGCGGCGGTACACTCGAGCGCTTGTTAATGACACCAATTAAACGCAGTGAGGTCATTTTAGGCTATACACTTGGCTACAGTGTGTTTGCGATTGCACAAGCCATCTTGATTGTGCTGTACTCGGTTTATGTGCTCGATTTAAGTTCCGCAGGGCATATCGGCTGGATTTTCGTGACGATGCTTTTACTCGCCATCGTCGCCGTATCATTTGGTGCGATGATTTCCGTCTTTGCGCGCTCAGAGCTACAAGTCGTCCAGCTCATTCCATTTACGATTATTCCACAAGTGTTTTTCTCAGGGCTTATTCCGCTTGATTTGATTCCGTATCACCTCGGCAATTTATGTTATATTATGCCGATTTTTTACGGGGCAGCCGCGATTAAAGGGATTATGGTTTACGGGGATGGTTTTGCCGACATTTGGCCATATTTAGCTGGCTTGTTGGGCTTCCTAGCTGTACTCTTTATCATTAATATGCAAGCAATGAAAAAATTCCGTCGTTTATAAACACAACAGAGCAGCCATATACGACTGCTCTTTTTTTGTGCAGCACCATTTTTACTATAGACCAACTATCGTACTATATGAAATAATTGGAATATATAAAAATTTATTAGAGGTGATGATCATCGTTTGGATTGAAAAAACAAAACCATTATGGCTCGGACTACTACTTGTCATCGTTTTAAGTAATATCTTGCTATACCAACTAGGCACTAGCATTATCCCTACTGAGTCACAAGGTGTCGTGCTCGGTTCGTTGATTGATTTAATTATTGTCGCGCCACTCATGCTCATGCTTTATCGTAATCGTTTTTCTTTTAAGCAGGTCATCGTTTTTGCGGCGGCAGGCTGTATTGCTGTGCGCTTTATTATCCCTGCTCACTTGTTAACACCTTTTGTAGCGGTAACATGGTTTGGCCTCGCTATCGAAGGTGCGCTTGTACTAGTAGAGTTGTTTATTATCGTCAGCTTTGTGCGCTATTTGCCAAAAATTCGTGCCTATACACAACAAAGTTCCTTACCAACATTATTTGCGTTTAGCGATGGACTAACACTTCACGTGCGCAACCATCCATTAATTCATGTGTTATGCTCTGAGTTATTAATGCTTTACTATGCCTTTTTGAGCTTTAAAAAGCCGATTCCACAAGGCATTACACTGCATAAAAAAACGAGCTTTGTGGCGTTTCAAATAATGATGATTCATGCCATTGTCATCGAAACGATTGGCATTCATTATTGGCTACATGACAAAGCACCTGTTGTGTCGCTCCTACTGCTCGTATTTAATATTTATTCGGTGCTATTTTTCATTGCGGATTTACAAGTGATGCGCCTCACACCTAGTGTGATGAAAAATAATACGTTATACATTTCAGTCGGTTTAATGAAGCGTGCAACAATCGATGTGAGTAATATTGCCGAAATCATTGAAGACCCTGAGATGTTACAGCGCAAAAAAACGAAAGATACAATCGAATTTATGGCGCGTGATTTTGAAAAAGTGTATCCAGATATCCTATTAAAAATGGCCACTCCGCAAAAGGTCACGCTCGCGATGGGACTTGAAAAACATTACGATTATATTGCGATTAAAACCGATGACCCGCAAGCCTTTAAAGCACAACTAAAAAAAGACCACAACTAACGTGGTCTCCCATTTAAAGACCGGCAATTGTCGGTCTTTTTCTTATAGTAATGCGAGTAATGAATCTAAATCTTGTTCATTCGTTGCCCAGCTCGTCGCAAAACGCACGACTGTATGTGTGTCGTCATACGGCTCCCATACGCTAAATTGCGCTTTTTCTGCTAATGCGGCCATAGCCGTATTTTCTAAAATTACAAATTGTTGATTCGTTGGTGATTCAAAGAAAAATGGATAGCCTTTGGCGCGAAGATTCGCTTTTAATTTTTCTGCTAAACGAATAGCATGTGCAGAAATGTCGACATACAAATTGTCCGTAAATAATACATCAAATTGAATGCCAAGCATACGCCCTTTCGCAAGTAATGCACCATTTTGTTTAATAGTCGTAAAGAAGTGCTTAATGCTATTGGCTTTCGTCACAACGACCGCTTCCCCAAACATCGCGCCGACCTTCGTACCGCCAATATAAAAGACATCACAGTTTTCAGCAATTACCGGTAGCGTCACATCGGTATTTACCGCTGCTAAGCCGTATCCTAAGCGCGCGCCATCTAAGAAAAGCGGCAACGCATATTCGCGGCATACTGCACGAATTGCCTCTAGCTCTGCCTTTGAATACAACGTACCGTATTCTGTTGGATGTGAAACATACACCATGCCCGGCTGCGGCATATGTGTATGACTCGCATCTTGTAAAAAATTTTGCATATAATGCGTAATGCCAGCTGCGGTTAATTTGCCATCAACTTGTGGAATCGTTAACACTTTATGGCCGCCCGCTTCAATCGCTCCGGCTTCATGTGTACTAATATGACCGGTATCTGCGGCAATGACGCCCTCAGATGTATGTAACATTGCATTGATAACGGTCGCATTTGTTTGCGTCCCACCTAGTAAAAATCGAACCTCACCGTCTGG
Source organism: Kurthia huakuii LAM0618 (assembly GCF_000505545.1). Lineage (GTDB taxonomy): Bacteria > Bacillota > Bacilli > Bacillales_A > Planococcaceae > Kurthia > Kurthia huakuii. Next base: position 11,262 of record NZ_AYTB01000029.1, on the reverse strand, counting down.
ACAATTACAAGCCGTCAATATTTTTTGCGCCGCGCTCGCTGTATACGGATCTTGTCCATAACCAGACGTTTTCTCCATATTCGTGGCCATTAATTTTTCTAAAATGCGTGGATGCGCACCTTCTAAATAATCACATTCAAAATTTAACATGAAATTCCCACACCTTCTGTTCTTATCATACGTGCCTAATTTCTTCAATCATATCAAACTGATAGGAAAAGTCTACGCTTCGTCTCCATTTTTTACCGAAACAAACGCAAAAAAAATCGTGCTATTATGACATAGCACGAGCTTTGGCATTATTCTTCGTCCTCTTCTACATACTCTAAAATATCGCCTGGTTGGCAATCGAGTGCCTTACAAATGGCATTAAGTGTTGAAAAACGCACGGCTTTTACTTTACCTGTTTTTAAATTCGATAAATTAACGACAGACACATCGACAAGCTCAGCTAATTTACTAAGCTGCATTTTACGGTCTGCTAACATCCGATCTAGCCGAATAATAATCATGACATCACTTCCTATACCGTTGCATCGTATTCTTCTTGTAGAAACGCGCCATATTTAAAGACACGGCCAATAATCCAGAGAATGATTCCGCCAAATAATAAACTCCAATGAACGCCGAAAAATTCATAGCTCACACCTTGTATTGCAGCTGAATGCTTTAATGTGGCTGTTAACTGAAACATTTGATCGAAACCATACAGCATTAGTGCCTGAATCGATTTTAATAGGAGGCTTAACACGATAAAACTATAGCCAATCCATTCGATGAAGCGGCTGTTTTTTACGGTGAAAATTTCGCCCTCTTTTAATGATTTTAACAGTTTTCGCACAAAAAAAACGATAAAACTACCAATTAACACATAAATAAATAGCATACCAATAAGCGGTAAAAATGCGGCTTTACTAAAAGTAGCCTGCTCAATTAATTGTGGGCTTAGCTCCAAAGTTATGCCATAGAAATGAATGGCTGCTTGTACATCTCCCATTTGAATGAAACGTTGCACCGATTCCTCAGATGTAAAGCTTATCGCAATAAATGTCGTTGCTAAGGCAAATGCACTTACACAAAAGCCAATCCACATAATTGTCACTACGATATACAGCACATGCAAAAATTGTTGAAACTTCTTTTCCATCATTATCTCCCCCTGTTCTAATTACCATTATACAGAATATTTAAACTTATTCAATATATTTTTAATGTTTATCGATAATTTTTTATCGAAGAAAATAAAAAAACGAGTACACATGGTGAACTCGCTCATCTATTTTGCTATTATTTTTTCACGATAACTTGTACGACCTTGCAAAGCCCTTTATGCCCAACACCTTCATGACGCGTTACTTCGACGCAGTCAAAATGTAAAACATCGTACTGCGCTGCCCATTGGCGTAATGCTTCCTCAGCATATAAATAATCAAGTTCTGGTGGGCCACCTGTTTTATACGCTAGCTGTGCTTCCTCATATACTTCCATTAAGAAAATACCACCGGGCTTCAATGATTCCATTACTTTATGTAATACAGTCGATTGGTCTTGCTTTGCAAAATGGCCAAAAATCATGACCGCGCCGTCATATTGTGCTTTTTCAACGGCACCATGAATTAAATCGACATGCTTTGTTGTCACTGTCGTTCCTAATTGCTTTGCGAGTGCTTCGGTTTTGCGTAGCCCCTCTTCTGCATAGTCATAGGCCACAACATCATGCCCTTTTGTCGCAAGAAATGCCGCATTGCGCCCTTCTCCTTCTGCATAGCACGCAATCTGCTTAGCATGTTCAAAAACGGCCACTTGCTGTGCTAAAAATTCATTTGGTGCCGTACCATAAAAATAACGTTCATGTTTATAACGATCGTCCCAACGATTCATTTGAATCCCTCCTATTCCTCATATATACCTTAATGCCCTACAGAACGCAACGAATTTGATTAGCATCACCCGAAACTTAGAATTTACGGTTAATTATGGTGTTTAGTAGCGCATTCACTTTAAAAATAATAATAATTGCATAGGCTAGATTTCCACAAGCCGCTTTGTTAAAAAATCATTTTTTAGGGTATATAGTAAAAAACGAGGGTTCCGTCATCATGTACGGACCCTCATTTTTTTCGAAAGGAATGATTAAAATGTCTGTTTATCAACAATTACTTGGCACGTCATTTCAGCAGCTTCATCCAAAATTACAACATCGCTATGCGACAAATCCAGGCGATATTTTTCGCGCACAAGGCATTATGCATGAAATCTCACATGGTAGTGAATTGCTTGCACCCTTTTATTACGCCGCAGCGAAGATGGATTTTTTATTTCCCGAGCAAGGGCATAATATTCCGTTTTATTTAGAACATCGCTGTATCAAAACAGGACTCGAAACCTATGATATTGAATGGCAGCGAAATTTTTATTTTCCGGAAAAAACGCGCCAATTTAATTCGGTAACGCATGTTAATTTAATTAAACATGATGCCTATGATTTACTCGGTAAGCCAACGATGATGCGCTCGAATTTATTGCTTGATGTGACGCGTGATGGGCATTTAATTACGCGTACAAATGCACAGCACCTACTCGGTTTAATGCCCCTACCGGACTTTTTTAAAGGAAAGGCGATTGTCGAAGATGGCTATGATGACGAACGTCAATGCTACACGATTTATGCGACGGTTTATAATGAGCTCCTCGGTACGATTATCATGTACGGCGGCTCTTTTACTGAAATTAAATAATACGCTTCACATAGCACATGCATAAATGACGGCGTGATGCACGATTTAGCACGTCGGGGTCACTGCCGGTATAATGGGCAAACATCGTCATTGGATGCACTTGTGCCGGTACTGATAAATCGTATTTTTCAAGCGCTGTTTCGTCAAAATACAAATGGTGATACGCATATTTTTGCGTAAAACGCATTTTCTCATACCATCTCGGAATCGGTGGATTATCACGCGTCCATGCTTCTAAATAGGTTAACTTTGCGGTTTTCGCCTCTTTTAGCGCAGCTTCTAACAGTTTTTCGCCAATGCGGCGATGCTGATAATCTGGATGCACGGCCACATGCCAAATCATGCCACCTACTGTATTATATGCGGTACAAATAGTGCGCGGTGTTTCCTCATATTCAATATCTATTAGGCCCACAACTTTATTTTGTTCAATCGCCACTAGCTCGATTGAGGGACGGTCATAATGCGCTTTCTTTTGTAGCACATTATCAAAATAAGCAGTATTCAAAAAAGCCAACACACGACAGCGCAACCAACCTTGTTCATCTGTATCCGTATATGGACGAATAATCATCATAATCCCCTCGCTTTTCATTGTAGTAACTTTAGTGTAGCTTGATTTAGGCTGTTTGGCTATGAGATTTTTAGCAGCCTTGTATCGTTTGTGCTGAAGCGCTGTAAACATAGTTATTCCCTTTTTTCATTATTACAACCTAAAAAAAGCGACCGATAGCACAAGTCTATCAATCGCTTTCCTTTTCCTATTCAGCTAGTCTTTGTTTAACATCGCATATACTTGCTCAACATCTTTATCACCGCGCCCTGAAATGTTAATAATAATGACATCGTCTTTCGATAACGTTGGCGCAAATTTCTCTGCGTATGCGACCGCATGTGCGCTTTCTAATGCCGGAATAATACCTTCTTCTTTTGATAGTGTTATGAAAGCTTCTAACACTTCTTCATTTGATACCGCCACATATTCACCGCGCCCTGATACTTTTAATTGTGAGTGCTCAGGACCCGCACCAGGATAATCAAGTCCTGCTGCAATCGAATATGTTGGCTGTGGGTTACCCGCCTCATCTTGTAGCACAAGACAGCGGAAACCATGTAAATCACCCGGCGTGCCTTGCGTCAATGATGGTGCCTTGTCCGGTTCAACACCGATTAGGCGTACTTCTTCATCATCGATATATTCCGCAAATGCACCAATGGCATTACTACCACCACCTACACACGCTATCACAGCAGTTGGTAGCTTGCCTTCTTTTTCTAAAATTTGCGCGCGACTTTCGCGGCTAATGACCGATTGGAAATGCTTCACCATCGTTGGGAATGGGTGTGGACCAACTGCCGAGCCTAATAAATAAAATGAATTTTCATAGTTCTCTACTAAATCGGCAAATGCGGCATCGACCGCTTCTTTTAAGCGACCCTGACCATCTGTGACAGGCACTACTGTCGCACCAAGTAACTCCATACGGAATACATTCAACGCCTGGCGTTTCATATCTTCCTCACCCATATAAATGACACAATCCATTTTAAACATCGCACAAACCGTTGCCGTTGCTACGCCATGCTGGCCGGCACCTGTTTCGGCAATAATACGGTGTGCGCCCATGCGTTTTGCTAATAGAATTTGGCCTAATACATTGTTGATTTTATGCGAACCCGTATGATTTAAGTCTTCACGCTTCAAATAAATTTTAGCGCCACCTAAACGATTCGTTAAATTTTCAGCGAAATAAAGCGGTGATTTACGCCCCACATATTCGCTAAAATAATAGTCGAGTTCCTTTTTAAAATCTTCATCGTCTTTATATTTATTGAAGTTATCTTCTAAAATAGTTAAGACGTTCTGTAATTCTGGCGGTACTTGACTGCCACCAAATTCTCCAAAATAACCTGCTTTTGCTGCTTCTAAACTCATCTCATCTTGCTCCTCTCATAACTAAAACTGAATATTCAGTATATTTTAATGGACTTCGTTAAAAATTTCAATATAAAACGTCTAACCAAGCAAATTATGGCACATTTAAAAGCATCTCTTCTAACATCATCTCTGTAAATGTTGCACCACGCGCCTCAAGCACACGAATCGGTGCCGCAGCGCCTAGCTTCTCATAAATTTCGCCATGCTGCGGTGAAAAATGGTGTTCAGTCAGCTGCATCATCCCTAAATCCATAAAGGAATCTCCGGCCGCATAGTGAACAGTCGGTTGCAATTTTTCTAGCACATATTTTACAGCCGCTTCTTTCGACAATGTTTTAGGCAGTGCATAAAATTTTCTACCATGTAAATACGTCGTCCAATCCGCTGCTTGAAATTGTTCATGCAACGCCTTTAAGGTATCGATGTCTTTTTTCTGTTCATCGACTAATAACACATAAAACAAGTCATCGACACCATCAATTCGCTCGAACATCTCCATATCCCAACAGGCCACAAAGCGTTCGCGAAACGCATCAAAACTTAAACACGTCGCGACATTTTTTGCGACGATCTCCTGCCATTTTTCATCGACAACCCCATCGCGCAACACAAAACCGCCATTACAAGCAACCGCATAGCGCGGCACCTGTTGCTGAAATAAGTCGATGCGCCGATATTGTGAAAGCGAGCGTGTCGTCACCGGAATAATGTCGATACCATTTGCCACCACGTCCTGCATAAGCTGCTCTGTTTTCAGTGAAATATACGAAATCGGCTTGCCATCTCGGCGTTCGATACAGCGCGCCGTTTCAAGTGACGTGCCAATTGTGCGTGCTGAAAAAATGAATGTCCGATCTAAATCGGTCGTTAAAATCTTCATTATACAAGCTCCTTAATCAAGCCGCAGCAAGAATAGCTCATATCCGTGTACACCTCTACGGGCACACCACGTTCTTCTGCAAGCATGTAAATATGTTGTAACTCGGCATCATGCGCCGGATTTACGAGAATTTTCCACGGAATACGGCGCAACAATACACGCGTCGTTTCACCAACACCCGGCTTAATATGATTCATATGTTGAATCGCAAATTGTTGTTGAATGCGTTCTACAGACTTCATACCAAGCCATGTCACAGGCTCTGTCGTTAAATCAACAGATGCGACCGATGCAAAATGCTGCGCGATTTCCTTAATATAGTATGCTGATACATCTTGCTCGGCTAAATGCGCATAATATTTTGCCCCGTGAAAATCCCCGTCATGAATCCAGTCATCATTGAGCACAGTACGACTTACAAGCCCCGAAACGGTCGAGTTTAAACATGCCGATGGAATTAAAAAATCGTCGCGTGTACCATACATCTTGGCGCAATGCCCTGGGTCTGCGAGTACCGCTAATGTATCATCAATTTCAATACCTTGTGTGCGCAACCTTTCACAAGAGGCTGTCAATTCACGCGTAATAGCGCCTTTGCCGGTCCAGCCATCAATAAATTGAAGCTGTGCTGTTCTATGCTGCGCGGTAATATAGCGAATGGCATTTTCATCAATACCACGACCTCGAATAATCGATACCGTATAATGCGGTACGTTGCGTTTATATTTTTGTGCTAAATATCGTTTAATTAAAATGCCAATCGGCGTCCCAGCACGTGCTAAACTCACTAACACTACCTCATCAATTGCTTTATGCGCGACAATCATCTCGGCTACAGTCGCTATATTTTGAGCGATACGCTTACTATATTGCGCAAGCGTTCTATGAAAGAGTTCAATATACGCCTCGCTCGGTTGAAATTCCTGCGGGAGCATCGTTGAATAATGGACACCTTGCTGAATTAGTTGCTCACGCATTAACGTATCTTTTTCCAAATCTGCGTCGCTCAAGTCCTTTAGTAAAAAAAGAACATCATCGGCACTATAACTCGTTTTCATAAACGGGTTTATCATCATATTGCGACACTCCTTTCGTTAATTCAACAACGGTTACAGGCGCCGGTAATTGCCCAACGAATGACGCTAAGCCCTGCGGATCTGCCACGCGCTCTACAACAACAATCATATGGTCAAATTGTCCTTTTGAAATGCTGTATAAAAAGTTGGGCACACCAGCATTTTCAGGACTATTAAAACGATATTTTTCGTAAATAACCGAGTGTGCGTCCACAAAAATCGGGCTACGTGTCGTTGATTGCGTATAAACATCGCCATCTAACATTTGTGCGAGCATCATCGGTAAAAACATACACTCCCCGGTTCCAATAACGAGTGTTTTTGCATGCTTCGGCAATGTGGGAACCGTTAATTGTTGAAGGAATGCGACGTTTTCTTCAGCGGTTAAGCCAAAGCGCCCTGTCTCACGTGCATAGCCTTGTGTGCAATACGAGCCATCTTCACTTTGACTCGTTAATGCGAGCGCCTCAACGAGCGGTTCATCGATTGTCGCTGTACAACTTTTATGACTATCTAGCGGATTAGGCACGACTTCTTCCTCATAAAAGGCGCCCTCTACTGCCATTTCTCCAGCCATTAATGTCACGATATGCAGCGTAATGCCATGTTGCTCGGCAAATGCCTCGTAAGCTGCGCGCTCCGCTTCATTGCGCCAATCTAAAATAGAGACGACCGTATAGCGCGTAATATGCGGATAACGCGTCGTTAATTCGGCGATAATGTTCAAATTTGTTTTACCGGTCGACATTTCATCATCAACTAGAACAATTTGTGTGGCTTCATCAAAAAAATGGACCGGTGCATATAAGCGATGACTCGTTGCATGCGAATGTTCCTCTTCAAAGGCAATCGAAGCGCTGCGCTCACAAATACGCTCGCGCGTCGTATGAATATACGTCGCATTGGCTGAAAAAGCATTAAAAAACGCATGCCCTAGTGCCGTTGCAGTTTCGGCAAAGCCAATGACCGCAATTTTCTCCGGTGCTGCAACACGCTGCGTCTCAAGTTCGACGGTCGGTTCATTTTCCTTTAAAGATGTGACGAATTGATTCATTGCTGGATGCATTTGACCATACTGCTGTGCCAAAAAGCGACAAGCTAATAAAAAACCTGTATAAAGTGGCACAAAAGGTTTCACATGCAAATGTTTGCCGAGCACCTTTGAAACGAATAAAAATTGACGTTTTTTATTAATGCGTAGCGCCATATCAAACAATTGTGCTTCATCAAAATCATATGGATTGTCGTGAATCGTCGTCGTAACTGTTAAGCGTTGGTCAATTGAAAAAATGCCCATTATAGCCTCCTATAGTAAATCTAAATATGTTTTTTGTGATTGTAGCACGCCATACATTTCCGCTTGGCGTATAATGCGAACCGCCCAATACTGATGTGGTTTCATTTCATTCATTTTATTGCCAGACGTACTTTTTAATACACCGGCATCATGTGTATGATTGAGAATCGCCAATGCATCCTCATAATCTTCATGTGTCACCGTATAATACGCATTCACAAACTGTACATGCGTCGGATGAATGACCGTCTTGCCTTGAAAACCATTTAACTGATCGAACTCACACTCACGCTGTAAACCAGCTAATGCTGCTGTCAACGTTTTGGTCGCCACAGCACCTGACTGTGATTCCTCATTAGGGGCATCAAAATATTCCCACACTGCCCCTGATACAACAAAGCCGTCATCTTGGCGTCCAAAAACATTTAAAATATCACTCAAGCCATCGCGCAGCACCATCACATCATACAATGTTTGATGGCGCTTGCGACGAATACCATATACACCTAAAAAATCAGTCGCACCAACGCGGACATTTAAAATCATATCGCGATGCTCAGCTAATAATTCATGTAAATTTTTTAGTTGTGCTAACCGATTTTCCTTATATAATAAATTCGCCGTTTCAAAAACTGGCATACCATAAAGTTCATAACCCTTTGCTCGCTCACGCTTCAAAATATGTAAGAAAGCAGCGCCGTTTTCAAGCTCAAACTTTGGCATAACATATCCTGTTAAAATATGCTGCACCGGGCGCAGTTTTGCGACAACTTCTTCAAAATGTTTCGGTGTACGAACACGCACAAACAACAGCGGCAATTCTGCTTCTTCCATTCGAGCCGTTAAAAACGCATCTATTTTTACTAATGTGCTATACGTGTTTTCAAGTGCGCGCTCTAAATCGATATCCGCGACTGCATCCTCTAAATCAATAATAAGTGTTGTCAGCTGTGGAAATTTTTTATCGAGCAACTCATCTGCTAATTGCATGCGCGTTCCCGGCGTATACATCGCGGCGCCTAAGCATAATGCTAGCTCGTCTTTTGTTGAATGTTTTGTAAACGGTTTCGGCAACTTCGATAAAATCGCCGAAAGCTTCTGTTCGGATAAATGATTGTGAAATCGCATTTGTAGCGCCTCCCTCCCTGAAAAAAAGAGCCATTTCATCGCTATTTCAAACTCAAAATAGCTAATTCAACATAATTATAAGTGTACGTTATTCATTGACGCAAACGTATGCCATCAAAGGAAATATTATATTATATTATAAAAGAAATAAAAAAAAGGAACCCTTTTTAAGGAGTTCCCTCTTTGTTGTTATTCATTTTATGAACGACAAATGTTATTGCAAACGATAGCACTAAAATCGCAAAAAATGCGTAATGTGAAATGTGAATATCAAAAACGCTTAATAACATTTTCAAAGCGATAATAAAAATGAGCACAAAGGCAGTCGTTTCAAGCTCCGGTACGCGATCAATTAAAGTGACAAAGACACCGGCAATCGTACGCATCATCAAAATACCGAGCATCCCACCAATTAACAGTACCCATACTTCGCTTGAAACCGCAAAGGCTGCTAAAATCGAATCGACTGAAAACGCAATGTCCATTAACTCAACAGCGACAACTGTTCCCCAAAACATCCCGAACATTTTGACGAGAAGCCCTTTTTTATTGAATTCTTTCGCTTCATTGTCACCGCTGCCTTTTTTGCGGAAATAATCAATACTAATCCACATTAAATACGCCGCACCTAACACTTTAATAAACCAGAATTTCACTAAGTATACGCCGATTCCAATAAAAATGAAACGGAACAGATAGGCACCTAACAAGCCATATAATAAGGCTTTTTTGCGTTGTTTTTCTGGTAAATGTTTGACAAGTACAGCCAATACGAGCGCATTATCTGCTGATAATAGCCCTTCTAGTATGACTAATGAGAAAATCAAGCCCCAATTGACCGGGTTTGATAGCACCTCTACCCAATGGTTCCAATCAAAAAATAGCGCATACGTCGATAAAATTTGATTAATTATTTCCATAGAAAGTTACCGCATTAAACCGATAAGCCGTATGCATTAACAAGTGCCGCTAGACCACCTTGGAAACCAGCGCCGACCGCGTTAAATTTCCAGTCGCTATTATGACGATAAAGCTCACAAAATACGACCGCTGTTTCGATTGAGAAGTCCTCACCTAAGTCAAAGCGCAGTACTTCTTGTCCTGTATCTTCATCGACAAGACGCGCAAAAGCATTCGATACTTGACCAAAGTTTTGATTGCGCGCTTCTGCATCATGAATCGTTACGGTAAAGGCAATTTTATCAACATCCGCTGGCACAGCCGATAAATCAACAGCGATTTGCTCATCATCGCCCTCCCCTTCACCGGTACGATTATCCCCTGTATGACGCACAGAGCCATCTGTACTTTGTAAATTATTATAGAAAATAAAATCCAAATCTTGACGACATTTCCCAGCATTATTCAATAAGAAAGCAGAAGCATCTAAATCATAATCTTGCCCGCCATCATAATTTTTAATATCCCATCCTAGACCGATAATAATTTTACTTAATGCTGGATTGTCTTTCGTTAAATCAATACGTTGTCCTTTACTTAGCTGAATTGCCATAATAAACCCCTCCGTAATAAGTATCTTATTTGCTACCTGCTTGCCACTTCATACCCCAGCCATACGCCTTATCTAAATTGGCATGGCCATCAAAATATTCGACAAGGCGCTTGACGTTAAATGTCTCATTTTGTACATTTTCAATCATCGCGATGGCGCACATCCGCTTATCTTTACTATGCTCATCTAAACGCACAACAATGTCTTGCCCGCCTGGATAGCTAAGCGTGGCAACACCATCCGCTTCGGCCCAGTTTGTAACGCCTTCATAAATAAAAGCATAGACTAAAATACGCTTAATCTCGGCGACTTTCACACCGTTAATGCGCAAGTTTTCACCTGCGGATACGGCACCTGTACGATCATCGCCGTCTAATTGAATAAATGGTTTTTGATCATACACACCGAAAGCATCGCCAAGCGCCTGTACACAGCCTTTTTCACCTGATGTTAATTCGACTAAACAACCTAAATCTAAGTCAATCCCTTGATTGCCACCAAATAGCGACTTCAAAAACCCACCTGACTTACCTGTTTGCTGATTCCAATTTAAATTGACTGTAATAGGTCCAAGCTGCTGCTTTTTGTCGAGATTAATCGACTGACCTTTTTTCGTCAACTCAATTTTACCTAAATTAACCATGCAGTACCTGCTACTAAAAACATATACAAAAGTATACATCTAGCTTTT
>NZ_AYTB01000028.1 GCF_000505545.1 Kurthia huakuii LAM0618 | reverse complement strand
TGCCTACAAGATTATATGCGTTATTTGATTACGGGCTTACAGTAAAAGTTCTATTATTGGGCTCCTAACCGCCATATTCCTATACCTATTTATTTAGTATCTTATGTGATTTTCTGAAAATAAGGGTTGCTTAAAAATGGAAATATTAATAAAATCATGTTTTATTTAGCGAATTTATTGCATCATTTCTATCACAAAGTTTAATTTGAAAAGATTTCTGTGATATCTAATTACACTATGCTATCCTAGTATCATATATAATTAGGAAATTAGAGGTGTCTTCTATGGCAAATATTAGAGATGTACTTATACAAATCTCAAATTTATTTAAAGACCAAAATATCAGTGAAGAAATTTTAAATGTTAATCTTAAGGACCCTAAGACTTCTTTTGATACAATCCTTATCAAGAAATTAGCTAAGAGTAATACAATTACGCATAGTGCTTCTACAAATCAGACTCATATTGCATTGACTGGTAATGAGATGGATATATTCCCATATTTACATAACTATGCTTATTTAGATTCTCCAGATCCTAATAGGAAGTTTAAGCGAAGATTTATATTAGAACTACCTATCACTTTATTGACAAATAATATTAATTATTTGGTTGGAAAAGATATAGAAGAAACGACTAAAATAATTGAAAGTCTAACTACAACTGCTCGAAGCAGACGTGGCGATAACACTCAACAAGTTGAAGTGTCATACATCGAAGAAGATGATGGAAATTTTGTTGACTTTAGAAAGGAATTATACACTGGTGACTATATCATCTTCCTAAAGTATTTTAAACAACCTAAATATGTTGCAATAGGTGTTAAAGGAAATGATGGCCCTAAATACGAATTGGATAGTTTAAAAGGATTGTCCGTGCAATCGGTTGAACCAACCCATGTAAGTATTGCTGAACAAAATAATCGACCGGTAATTAGTGAAAGAAAAACTACATATGAGAATGAGTCTATAGAGAAAATTATGGACCTTTTAGACCGTAATCCCAATTTAATTCTTTATGGTCCCCCTGGAACAGGAAAAACCTTTTACATCAATCAACTAAAAGATTACTTCGATCATAGCGAAATTATTACTTTCCACCAATCATATTCATATGAACAATTTGTTGAAGGTATTACTGCTAAAGTTGAAAAAAGCACTGGTCAACTTACATACGAAGTAGAAGAAGGGATATTTAAGAATATTTCTGAATATGCACGAAATGACAACAATAAAAAAGTTGCATTATTTATCGATGAAATAAATCGTGGTAATATTTCAAAAATTTTCGGAGAACTTATTACTTTAATAGAAAAATCGAAAAGAGAAAATGCTGCAGAAGAGACACTAGTAAAGCTTCCATACTCGAAGAAAGAATTTAGTGTTCCGAAAAACCTTTATATAATTGGAACAATGAATACTTCGGATAGATCTGTGGCACTTATTGACATTGCATTAAGAAGAAGATTCTCATTCTTCGAAATCACTCCTGATTTTTCATACTTTGATAGTGCAGAAGATAAAATCAAAAATACTATTCAAGCAATTAAAAATATTAACGATCTTATTAAAAAGACAATAGATAAAGAACATATTATAGGTAATAGTTATTTCTTCAGTCTTCTAAATAAGACTGAAAACGAGTTAGATGAACAAATTAAATATGTTTGGTTATATCAAATCCTTCCATTACTACAAGAGTATTATTATACTAATCCCAAAACAATTACAGACGTATTGGATTCGTTAGTTCTTGATAGTAATCAACGATTTTCATTTGGCATAAACTATGAAATTTCTAATGATGAGTTCCTTGAGACAATTGAAAATATTTCAAAAAAGGATCTTGAATAATATGAGAATATTAACCACCTATGAATACTCTGAAATTTCCTATACCTCTATTTTTGAGGATGCCAGATCATTAGAGTCTATTGAAAAAATAAAGGGCTTGGAAAATCTTTTTATTGATAAATACAAAGGTATGGTTAATTTTAAATTAAGTAGTATATCATTTAAAAATTTTGTAGGTATTATTAAAGTTGACGATCTTTTAATTGAGGTACTTCCTAAAATCTATAGTGCTGGCTCAGATAATGAAGCAACTATAGAAAAAAATGATATATATAAGAATCTTAATTATATGATAAATAAATCTTCTAAACTCTCTATTAGAAATATAGATATTGCTAATTATGGGAATAGCGAAGATAGTATATTTTTGGATTTTTTTATAAATATGTTTTTACAAGAGTTATATACAAACTTATTTAAAGGTACCTATAAAACATATGTTTCTAGAGAAGAAAATCTTAGATATATTAAAGGTAGATTACTTGTTGCAGAGAACATAAGGAAGAATTTCATTCCCAATAAGATATACTGTAAATTTGACGAATTTACTGAAGACAATTTAGTTAATCAAGTTTTAAAATATACTACTAAATTAATGTCTAAGATAACAAATTGGCGACAAAATCAGATTCTTGCTGATAACATTATTCATGCTTTTAATGATGTGAGTGATATGCATATTACATCAGAAACATTTTCTTATATTAGAGAAGATAGGTTATTAGGGGAATACTCAAAGCTCCTGGGTATTGCGAAAATGTTTATAGATGGCCAATCTTTTGATATAAATTCAGATAATCAGTTAAACAATTTTATATTTAATATTGATATGAATATAGTTTATCAAGAATATATTTTTGAACTTTTAAATGAGTATAAATCAGAAATTTTCGGCAATAATTTAACAATACGCTCTCAATACTCGAAAGAACATTTAATTTATGATAACAGTAATAAAGGACGCTTTTTACTTAAACCTGATATAGTAATTTTGGATAATAATAACGTCAAAATAATAATTGATACTAAGTATAAAAAATTAAATGCATCCGGTCATCGGAATGGTGTAAGTGATAAAGATTTGTATCAGATGTTCGGATATTATCACAAATATAATCAACCATTAATTTTTTTATTGTATCCAAAATATCAAAATGATATTAGTAATCAGTACAGATTTGAGAAACATAAAGAGCCCGTAGTTTTTATAAATACTATTTCATTAGAAAATAAGTTATATACTCCTCAAGGAGAACATGAATTAGTAGAATCACTAAAACGATTATTTGAAAATAAAGTTACTGATAGTTTAGCTTGATAAGTAATGAAATTCTTATAAGGTTATGTGATTAAATTTTTTATCATTTTTCTAAAGAATCTTTGGAATTATAAATGGTTATGTTTATAAAATCATACTTTACGGACACCTAATTTTAGGTGTCTTTTTTCGTTTCTAAAAGCTATCAAATTAATTTATAAACGTTTATAATTAATTATATAGATTTACAAACGTTTGGAGGGTTACTATGAGTACAAAAATATTCGGTTACATTCGTGTTTCAACTGCAGACCAAAACACAGCACGTCAGGAAGCAAAGATGAAAGCGCTTGGTATTGATGAGCGAGATATTTACATCGATCATGCGAGTGGCAAGGATTTTAACCGCCCGCAGTATCAAAATATGAAAAGTCGTATGCGTGAAGGCGATTTGATTTATGTCGATGCACTCGATCGCCTGGGTCGTAATTATGAAGCGATTATTTCAGAGTGGAAGGAAATCACACGTAAAATTCAAGCAGACATTATTGTGCTTGAAAATGAAACGTTATTTGATAGCCGGAAATTTAAAGCGATGAATAGCGAGGATAGCCAGCTCGGGTCATTAATGGAGGACCAATTCCTATCGCTCCTTTCGTATGTGGCCGATCAAGAGCGTAAAAAGATTCTGAAGCGTCAGAAGGAAGGCATTGCTGCTGCACGCAAAGCCGGGAAGCACTTAGGCCGCCCTGCTATTAGTTTGGAAACATTGTCAAAAGAGCAGCGAGCGATTTTAGAAGCTAATTTTGAAAAATGGCAGTCGAAAGAAATTAAAGGTGTGGAGTTTATGGAGATGCTGGGATTGAAGAAGAATACGTTTTATAAAGTGGTCAAGGAATATACTATATCACATAATTAATAATAATGATTTAAAGCTATCATTCCTTATTATTTCATAAATTGTTAAGGTGAAATGGGAGGGATTTTGATGAAAAAGTTATTATTATCTGCTGCTCTTGCAGTAGGTGTGAGTACTGCTATGACATTATTGCCAAGTCAACAACTTGAAGCAAGTGCTAAATCGTATGATATGAAATCAAGTTTTGCACAAGCATTGAAAAAAGGGACTTTACCAAATTCGAAAGGAAAAGTAGGTGAAACTTTTAGTTCTTTACATAAAAAGGCAAAAGGTACTTATATGAATATGGGAGATCCAGCATACTATAAAGCTAAAGATGAAGATAGTTACAATTTTGATTTTCCGCCAAACTATTTAGGGGATTATATTCCAAAAAATGCGACAGTAAATTCTATTGGACGCTGGTACAATTATAAAATATCAAAATCCTCTGTCGAAAAGTATTTTGGAAAGGCTTATAAAGGTTATGATGAGAGAGGAAAAAAAGTTAATACTTATATCTATAAGACTGGTAAATATTATACGTATGTAAAAGTAAATTATAAAAGTACAGAAGTAATTGTTGGAACAAAAATGGGTGTATGTAGTGTTACTTGGGTGGACAATTTATATAAATAAGCACTTTATATAGAATGTTAAATAAAAATTATCGCTTATATTGGGAGAAGTGAAGATGAAAAAATTATTATTAGCTGCTGTTCTTGTAGCAGGTGTGAGTACTGCTATGACATCATTGCCAAGTCAACAACTTGAAGCAAGTGCGAAAACGTATGATATGAGTCCAGCATTTGCTAAAGCATTGAAAAAAGGAACAATGCCGCGTTTAAATGGGAAGGTGGGCATGAAATACAAGACGTTGAAGCAGAAAGAACCTAAGGGACATGCATTTATCAGTGATCGCTTCAATTTTTATGAATTAAATGATCAAAGTCAAAGTAGAGATTTATATGGCTTTAAGGATTATGAAAAAATAGCTCCTTCACACAAAGTAACAATTATTATGAGAACATATGATTATTTGATTTCTTCAAGCTCTGTAGAAAAACATTTTGGCAAACCTTATAAAGCAATTGACATGGACAATAAAAAGGTCAACTCATATGTTTATAAAGCTGGAAAATATTATGTCTTAGTATTACCAGATAAGAAATTGAATTCAACAGATGTCTATGTGGGTACAAAATTTGCAATTTTAAATTCTATGTTATATAAGAAAATTTATCGATAGTAGTTTAGATTTGGATTTTAACATCTAAACTTGTCTACTTCCATACCTTTTATATAATATCAACTATAGACGAGTTTATAGACAAAATCCATTAAAAAAACGCCGCTTCAATGTTAATTTGAGGTGGCGTTTTGATTTGTCTATAAAAGGATGGTTATATGTATGATAGATTGTCAAATAAAAATAGAAAAGTGAAGAAGAAAATTAGACCGCTCCTTTTTTGAAAAAAAGGCGCCCCAAAAAACTACCGCTCGCCACTAGGCAGGTCCAAAAGGGTTTGGACGGGCGTTTAGCGTGGAAGGAATTGGTCGCGTCAATTCTTAAATTCTCACTCCGCTGCGCTACGTTGCGATTTACATTGACGCTGGGCGGGAATTGACGGACATTTGTGGTAAAAATTGAATAACTGAATAATTTATCGTGTAGATTCGACAAAATTTGAGATTTTTTGGGATTGGCGGAGGATTGGTCCGGGTAGGTGCGCAGCGCCAGGACGAGTCCTCCGCCATTTTGATAGAGTGACAGTTTGGTGCAAATCGCGCACCACTTTGTATACGGGGATGGCCGGGACAGGCTGCGGCAAGGTGCTTGCACCGGCAGATCTGGCGGCGCTGTAATGCTTTGATAACTTTGATTATATCCTAATTAGTGTTAAAATATATGCATATACAAAAACAAAAAACTTTAGGAGGATAAAGCGTTATGAATAATGGTAAAGCTATTGTAGTGACATTTGGGAATTTTAAAGGTGGCACTGGTAAAACAACAAACTCGACGCTGTTAGCATATGAACTCGCAACGCAAGGTAAGAAAGTGTTGCTATGTGATCAAGACCCCCAGGCAAATGCGACTTCACTTTATTTGAAAACGAAAGAGCTTATTAGTGGTGATCTTCATTCATTTAACAAAACGTTAATGACCGCAATTAAAGAAGAAGATTTAACGCAAATCGTTACGGAAATTAAAGAAAATTTGTATCTGCTACCAAGTTTCAGCGATTTCGCTCTCTATCCACGTTTTTTAGAGCGCAAATTTGGTACGTCATTAAAAGATCGGGTGCAATATTTTTCTACTCTACTAGAGCCACTCCGCAGCGAATTTGACTATATTTTTATCGATGTCCCTCCTACCATTTCAGATATTACCGACTCAGCGTTATATGCTTCGGATTTTGTTGTCGTTGTACTGCAAACACATGAACGCAGCTTACAAGGTGCAGAAGGATTTACAACATATTTGCAATCTCTAATCGATGATTACGATGCCCATTTAGATATTGTTGGGATTTTACCCGTTTTACTAAAAAATGGCGCACCAGTTGATATGGCGACATTAGATAGTGCGCGCGAAATCTTTGGCGCTGAGAATTTATTTGAAAATGTTGTTACAAATATGGAACGTTTAAAACGTTTTGATATTACAGGAATCACAGACGACGATATGCATGATCGCCGCGTACATCACACATACAAAAAAATTGCGGTCGAGTTTGAAAAACGCTTAGCGAAAGAATTGGCTATTCAGGAGGAAGTTTAGTATGAGTAATTTATTAAAAAAAAGTAATTTATCACGTAAGCCAAACGCCAAACCAGCGGAAACTTTTTCATTGGAAGATTTAAAAGAAGAACCTAAAAAGGTAGAAGAAGCAAAAACAGCTGAAGAAGCTGTGATAGAGAAAGTTGCACCCAAGAAACCCACGACTAAGAAAAAGCGCAAAATAAATGAGGATATTACAAGTGTACGTGTCACAAAAGAAACGCGCTCACGCTTGAACGCGTTAATCCAGTTGGGACGCGCGGAGAACGTTGACGATCTGATTGATGCGATTGTTGACGATTATATTGAAATGCAATTAACACCTAATGAAAAGAAAACTTTTGATATTTTAGTGAAAGTTATTCAAAAACGAGGGTAAGTATTATACTTTTAATGGAAATTTATTATTGAAATGAACCTATATATCCTTGATAATTTAATTAAGATGTAACGGATGAAACTTGTAAGGTCTTGGGCCGCATACTATAGTGTCATCGGTTAAAAATGACGACACCAGTAGGTAGCTAAACGATAGCACTTACTGGTGTTTTTTAATATATGGAAATGATAGCGCTACCATTTATTTTGTTTAAAAAATTTTTTTCGACGTCCTAAAATATATATGGATACGTATATGTATATATACGTATATGCATATATAGATATATACGTATATGCATATATCCAAAACGTTGATATGGCGCGGTTTACAGAACGTATATGCATATATAGATATATACGTATATGCATATATAGATATATACGTATATGCATATATTAATATACGCATATATGCATATATGCGTATATTAATATAGCTCAAAATACAGTTGCGTAAACGATTTTTAAAATATATAATGACGTTAATAAAAAAAACCGCTTTAGCTGGCAGGCTAAAACGGTTCATTACTAAATAACTTTGCAGGCTATTTAGTAGTGGATAGCTGTTTTGCAGACAGACTATCCGTATAAGTCTGATCCACCACAAAGGATACTAAGACTAGTAAAGATGAATAGATTATAGCAGTTAAAAATCTTGTTTTCAACAAGGTTGTTTAATTCTATTTATAGATGTCATTTTTTACAGTCATAGTTTCCTGAAACAGAAAGGAAATGTTAATATGACTGTTTTTAATTTGCATCAAATCATATCATCAATCACACATAACAGTCTCACGACATATCGCAAGCGCAACTCTAAAGTGCCAAATGCTGCTTACGCCGACACCGCTGACAAAAAAGGTGCCGTTTTTGTAGTGCGCAAAAAAGAGGATTTTAGTAATGGTCGAGTTAAAGGATACATCGTGACGTCAAAAGAGACATTGGCAGCAGAGGCCAATCGTTTGACTCACTGGACGCCTAACACGTACCAGCGCTTTTGCTATACAGATGATACACGTACATACATAAAAGGATTTGAGGACGCAAATCTGTCTCAAATCAATACATTTGTGGTCGACATCGACACGAAACGACATAGCGTTAATGATATTATGCTTGCTTGTATCGATCACTCGATTGGCGAGCCATCGATGGTATTAGAGACGCCAAACGGTTATCAGGTTTACTTTATGTTGACCGAGCCGATTTTTATCTCAAATAAAAATAATTTCCGCAGCCTTGTAGTGGCTAAGCGCATCGCCAATAACCTCAAATCGAGCTTATCGAGTGTTGATGCTGATATTTACTGCAATGACTTCGGCTTTTTCCGTATGCCGAACTCTAGCAATATTATTTGGTATAGCCAAGCGCGTTACACACCTAAAGAGTGTATTAATTGGTCAATGCGCCAGGACGACGAGGAGTCCCGGGCACTTTTTGCGGTGCCTAAAAAAATGACATCGCAAAGCGTCATGGACTCAGAGTGGTTTGCGGCATTACTGCACGCAACGGATATCAAAGGACAAAAAGGACAAATTGGTCGGAACAACACGTTATTTACACTTGCACTTGTATGTTACCAGGAGGGCATGGATAAGACGAGAGCGTATGATTTATTAGACGAATTTAATTCAAATCTCCGCTATCCGTTGAGTGTTTTTGATATGCGCGCAACGCTTAACTCGGCTTACTGCGGTAAGTATAATGGTGCTAGTCGTGTATATGTTGAAGCATTGCTCGAAACATATGTTGTTGGGGGTAGCGACTTTACGGTAAGTCTCGGTAGTACATATTGGTACAAACATAAAAAAGAACGTAAGGATCGCGTACGCAGCCACTATGAGGAGTGGGAACAAGATATTATCGACTATTTAACGGACAAGCAGGGCGCTCTAGAGCCGTTTGTTTGGCATACACAAAAAGAGCTTTGCGCAGCAGTAGGAATCGCGCAGAGCTCTTTAAACGTGGTTATGAAAAAGTCTAACAAATTATTAAAGACAGTAGTAGGGCGAGGTTGCACAGCAAAAACAGGCTGGACAACAATCGGCTTATTTTTAACGCACATTATGCGTATGCATCGTGCGCAGTCTGCAGCGTTTAAGCAAGGGCTCGACGCGTTGATCCATAGTTACGTTGTGCAATTAGCCCCGGTTGCAGGGTACGAGTCATTACGCGTTATCTTGTCACGCCGCAATGGACCACCAGACGAACAACTGACCATGTTCGCATTGCATGAAGCCGCTAGTTGAACCAATACTCCAGTCTGCCTAACATATTTCTAATTACGTTTTTCTTTTTCCTTGTAGCTTTGCTGTATGATTTATTTATATATTGTAGTTGTATGCAAGGGAATCTAGTTGTTTTTGTGTTTATTGCAGTTGCTTATAGCTTTATGGTCTTATTAATTGTTTTAAACAACACAAAAAAACCGCAGCCTTTCCACAGCTGCGGTAACATGAAATACCTTCTTATCATACATTATAAAGCAGGTAATCAATTGATTAAATTTTCCCACAAGCCACTTTCAAATCAACAAAGCACCCCGCCAACCCATCAACCATCGCCTCAAACTTTTCATCAAACAACCGATTATCTTCACTATTATCAATAAACCCAGCCTCGATTAATACAGCCGGGGATCGTGTATTACGCAATACATAATAATTGGCTGTCTTTACGCCACGATCAGCAAAGCCAACTCGTACTAGCACATTTTGCAGCTGCACAGCCAAATCTTTAGCTTTTGCACTTGCCGTTGGGTATGTAAATACCTCTGCGCCGTGTGCTTTTTCTGGCTGATGTGCATTACGGTGGAACGATACAAAATAGTCGTATCTGGAGGCTTTGTCACGCTTTACGCGCGGGCCTAATCCCAATGTTGTATCAGCAGCTCTCGTCTCGTCAACAGTCACCCCAGCTTGCCTTAATCGCTTCGCAACAGCCCGTCCTAAGCGTAACACATCATCCGCCTCCTTCCGACCTTTGTAAGATGCTCCTGGATCGTTCCCACCATGCCCATAATCAAATAATAGTTTCATAAAATTTTTTCCTCCCTTAAAAGTTTTGGTGCGATATTTGTAAAACTCGAAAATGCATTTTGCGTGTAATGCCGCGTCATGTTGAGCGATCGGTGCCCCAGCAGCATTTGGATTTGCTCGATTGCAATGCCTTGCTCCAATAATCTTGTCGCAAATGTATGGCGCAATACGTGGCAACTAAACGCGATGCCGGTCTTTTGTGCAAAGTTACATGCATGACGCTGTAACGTCCTCGGACTGCACCTAAAAGCTGACTCCGACGACACCTCTAGATCGTTAACATATTTGGCCACAATACGCGCCGACTCCGCACTCATGACCGGGATTAGCCGGTTACTGCCCCATTTCGCGTCCTGGATGTCGATATACAGCGCACCGTCTATATAGCTAAAATCTGATTTGGTCAGATTCGTAATTTCGCTCACGCGTGCCCCGGTTGCCAACATCAAATGAAAAGCTGCGTTCGTGTGATCCGGCAGCGTGCTTACATAGCCAATAAAACTGTTTAACTCGTTATCGCTCAAACGTCGCTGCGAGTTGGGCGGTATTTTGATTTTCATCAATTTCGACACCGGGTTAAAGTGCACCTCCTCGGCCAAAATCATGTAATCAAAATAGTTACGCACACACGATAAAATGCCATTGACAGTCCGGCTTGACTTTTCAGACTCCAATAAATGCTCCTTAAAATCGAGTAAATGGGACGGTTTTAGGTCTCTGAGGGGCATTTTTTGTTGATCTAGCCAACTTCCAAATGCAATTAAATGATAACGATATGTCTCAATTGTATTAAATGCTTTACCTTCGTACTCTAAGTGCTGCAGATATTTATTAATTGATAGCATTAAAGTCCCCCTTGTGTCGCATATTTAAATATATGTTGTATCAAAAACACGCTTCTCGAGCTCATGAGCGATTTCTGAGAGCCAGAACGTGATTAGTCTTTCTCAAATTGATTCGTCAATTTTGCAATGCTTTCCGTTAATAACTCTAATTTTTTTTCCATCCTTACGAGCAAATAGATTGCCAATAAAAACGAAAATCCGTAGTCCAAATAATTGAATAGCTCTTCCATCATTATTCCCTCCTATTCTTCGTCAAATGTAAAATCACTTTCGGTGCCGTCCGCCGATACGTTGATCCGCAGCAAATCGCCAAAATTTTCACCACATTTTTTGCATAAGTCGATTGTGCCCATTAAAAACTTGCCATCCAATGCGTTGTAAATAAACATTTTAAAATAAATATCGCGTACCCGATCGCAACACTCACATTTTTTATAATTTGTGTGGGCTAACGACATGATTTTAAAACGATTTTTTTTAGCAGTGATAAGCGCCTCCTCCCTTCTTCGGTCAATAAAAAAAGCCAGGCCAGCGCCTAGCTTTAGGTCCTAGCTAATTACGATACCAAAATCTTTTGTGAGCTTTTCGATTGTTACCGCACCCTTAATTTCAGGTTTCGAGATTTGTCGAAAAGGTCGTAAGTCAACAAAAGTTTGCATGACCGCTTGTACATCAGCAGCCGTAAGTGTCGGTTTCGGGTTTGAGATGCTTAGCGTGCGATCTTTTTTGTTATCCGCATCGTAAAATTTCATGACCAAAACCTTTGTCAACGTCTCTTTTTGAGTAGCCATATTGGGGACCTCCCTTCTTTATTAAATTAGTTTTTGTTAATGATTGGATAAACTTCTTTCGTGTCTGTCCATTCGCCGTAAAATTCGCCATTTGCCGGGCGTTCGACAATTTTGTCAATTGCTTTTAATAGCTCGGTGATTTCATCTTCCGTTAAATCCAAGCGCAGCGTCGGTAATGTAAAACCTTTTGTGATTGTTTTTTCTTTTACAGTGTCAAAGTAGTTATACTTGTACGTCAAACCATGTGTGCGTGTGTAACCAGAGATCATATTTTTCACCTCCTTCCTGTAACTAATATATAATTTTCAAATATTATTGTAAACGCTTTCATTTATTTGCGGATAAGCGTCAAATCAAGCTTGTTTACAGCGTTAGCAACTATCCAAGCCCCAATAGCAAAAACGTAAAATCCTAACATAAATCCCACCTCCATCACTAATTTTTTATCTAAGTATAATTAATAATGCGGGACCGTGCCGATTGTCATTTATTTAAACGTAAAAAAGACCGCCTAGCGACTAGACGGTCTTTTTCTAAATTGAAGGGTTTGCACCGATCAATCTGAAGATTATGGTATTTATTTTATAATAAGCGTTCAAATAAAGATATTAAAAATCTGAATATTTTGTTGATTTATTGATACCATTTTACAATTCGATATAAAAAGTTAGAAAACTATATCGTGCAGCTTGTCCCTTGACGCCAAACAAGGCCATGTTACGCTGTTTCAACGGACGCCAAGTGCATTTTTCCGCTTGGTGTGCGGCGTCCGAAAAACATGGCCTGAAAACTTTGGGGTCAAGGGTGAGCGATTTTAAAAACTGTTTGATGATACACAATAACTAAGGCAAGTAGATTGCACTTTTTCTTCTAGGGGTCTCGCCAACATTTCGGAAATTTTGTACGCTAAGGCACTCCCAAAAATGGTTGTAGGCTTAATCTATGGAACTTTGTTTTTAGGAATGAGTTTTGGAACTAAAATGAGCCAGTTTTAGAGAATATGAATGGTTATTTGATGCCGCGCCATAAACGAACATTATTGGCACTTATGCTGTCATATAAAGGTTACTGATCTTAACGTACAATTTTTCCGTTTTGCTGTCTGTACGCCTAACTGCAATAGTTGTTAAATCATGCCCCGCCTCGCCGCCTCCTAGCGTGTGGACTATCATGCAGATCCCGGCCATCCTACACGCGCCCAGCTCTATCCGATTGCAATCACACTAAGGAAGCGATGTTGTAGCGCTCACTCTCGTTCGCTTCACCATCGCCTCCATTCATTTCCCACGCACTTCCACACTAATCCCCCTCCCCCCGCCGCCCTCGAGCACCCGGCATCCCCCACACCCTGTCAAAAAGGGAGAGGATTTTCGAGGCGCTCTTGGGGGGAGGACATGTCGGCCTACACCCGCTCCGCTTTGTGCAGTCCGACTTTAGGAGGCGGCTTCGGCTACAAGTTGCAATGACTCGCTTTCCGCCTTTCGCAAAGTTCATGCTCCGCCAGGTCCTTTCGGCGCTACGCACCTTGTCAGGACCGGCTCGCACAAAAAATAAGCCCTCTCGATGTCGGCGCTGTCGCACCTTTGCAGATCGAGAAGGCTTTTGATATGTTAAAGCGCTATACACGCCTAGATTCAAGTGATTCGTAGCGAGTGCCGCCCTGGGAGCTTACGCACCTGCAGGCCGCCCTCGTTCATAGTTAGCAAGCCATCTAGATTTTCGGCGCTGTCGCACCTTTTCAAAATCAAGAAGGCTTGGTTGTGCTACAGCCATATGTTTGTTGGCCAGTTTAGTGTTTGCATCGTATGAGTTTGATTACTTGGCGGATCTACGCGCATAGTATGTAGACGCTCGTGTTGGTTCACCGGCGCTATCGCACCTTTTCGTGAACCAAAATACCGCCAACTGGTTCCTCGGTGCAAGCACCTTGCGGAATGAAGTTGGCGGTATAGTTTTAGTAGAAAATCACATCATAAGAATTCATAATTGCTTTCTTAGTTCCTACCTGAAGTATTGTGTAAGTATCTGAAATACTTGAAAATTTATAAATACTTACGTAATATTTTCCGGCCTTATAAAAGGATGTTCTATTTTCTTGAACAGAATTTGATAAGCTATAATATTTTAACTCCTTACCTAATTTCTTTTTTATAGAAGAACTAGAAATTAAGTAAGTATAAGAACGTTCAATTAATATTATTTTTGAATTTGGTGTTGGATTAGAAGAATTAAATACGTAATAATCGTCACCTATTGTATCTTCTATAAACGGAGTAACTAAAAGGCCATTATGAGATTTCAAATTCTTTTTTAGTAAACCAATTTTTCCATAAGCATCTGGGAAAGTACCCTTCTTCAAATTTTTTGCAAGTTTACTACTCATAGATTTTTCTTTTGCCTCAGCTTGTAAATTCATATTTAAAAATGCTGAAGTCATGAAAGTCCCACTAATTATTAATATTATTGCTAATAAAATCTTTTTCACAGTAATCCCCTCCTACTTCAAAGAATACATTTACTGAAAAAAATAATATATTAACTTTATGCTATCATTAAAAGAAAATAGAAATGGTGAAAACATGCCTCAACTCAAACTTTATTACATAGACTTTCCAGAGCAACAAATGCAGTACGATGTCGGCACCATCCAGATAAATAATGACAACTTAACTGTTCAAAATGCCGAAATTTGTCGAATTTTAAATGCCGAATCTTACGACATTGCCGACTATAGCGATGAAATTTCCATTTTAGTTGATGATGCGGGTTTTTATAAATCTGGGCTACCAATTTGGAAAATCAATACGCCAGACGGTCACACACTAGAGCTTATCGGCAAGCTACTTTTCGTGCGCAATGTTGAAACAGAATACAGTACTGATTTTACCGATATTCGCGCAGAAGATATTTTTAATTTCCGCATTGGAATGGAGATAGAATTGTTGGGAATGAAGAAGTAATTAATGGATTGACCAATTTGGTGTTAATAAAACCATAAAAGATGACGGGCCTTTTATATTTATTTGAATAATTGTGCGCAAAGGCTATACGCGTGAGGCATTCATTTGTGCACCGAATACAACGAAAAAGGCTAAGTACTTAAATGCACAGGGAAAAGCGAAAAAATGAAGCTTCGCATTTGTTCAAAAGCTGTCTACATGACAAAATTGTCTGGTAACACATCTTCTAAGAAGACAACAACAAGACATAGAAGAACTTGTACAGAGCTTATTAAAAACTATCCAAACAGCGTCAAAAAGGGGCACCTTATTAAGCCAAAATAGACTGCGACAACGATGGTTGGATTTTCGAGCGTTAAATAGTTTAAGGAAGAGGATAATTTTATTATTGCCCATTTTTTTGTAAATGGACGTGATATATTAGAAATAAACAGTATACAGGAGGGGGAAATTTGAACGGAAAAGTTGAATTTGAAAAGATGAAAAGTGAAGCATGTGCAATAGAATATATTTTAAATGAAAAATTAGTTGAACTTAACAAATATCGTCAGCAACCAGATTTAAACAATCTTGTTATATTTTCAACGCCTCGTCAGACAAAAATGGGTGGTAATTATCCGCGTAGTCTTGCAGAGAATTACATATCAAAAGAAAACAGTGATTATAAGTGCGAATATGATGATTCACATGAAAGTTTTATTGCTGAAGGTGGCAATATGTATGTGGAAACACATTATTTGATTCCAATGTATGCGCAAGATTTATTTGAAAATACATTGGATTTTGCAGATAACATTATTACATTGTGTCCAGATTGCCATATGAGATTAGAAAAAGCGTCTGTAGAGGAAAGAAAATGCTAAAAGCTTTATTTACGCAAAGAGTTGACCGCTACGAAAAATACGGCATAGAAATAAATTTTGAAACGCTTTTAAGTTTCTATGAATAAACGAAAAAAGGATGATCATATGTGATTATCCTTTTTTCGTTAGTAAAATCCTCTTGTTAGTAGATTTAAACAACTAGCTCACATTTTGTACAAGGTAATATTATTAAATTAAATTTAAATTACTGATTTTAAAACATATCTGTTTAAACTTTAATATGTATCAATGTATCCCAAGGTCATTATTCTTTTTGATAATCTATAAAATCACTAATTATTGTGAGGGAAAAGTAAGGTGTGTACGTTATTAAGTATATATGTTATGATTTATATCAGGGTCTAAATTGAATTGGAGGTTTATGTTATGAAGGAACGTCGTCCAGGACGTCCTGCAGGTAGAAAGAAAACTTCAAAATTAGAAGTTGTGTTAGAGCCAGAAATAAAACAAGAGTTTATGGATTTATTAAAGAAAGAGAATAAGTACTGTTCTATTGTCATCAGAGAATGGATTGTAGAGTACATAAAAAAAAATTGAGATAGAGGTTTTTAAATGAGTTTAGCATCATTATTTAGTGGATGTGGTGGATTAGATTTAGGTTTTATAAATGCAGGGTTTAATATTGTATATGCGAATGATTTTGACAAATATGCAGTGCAATCTTATAGACATAATTTGGGGAATCATATTCATTTAGGGGACATAACAGAAATCCAACCAGAAAGTATACCTGAACACAATATTTTAATAGGGGGATTCCCTTGTCAACCATTTTCGATGATGGGACAACAGAGAGGGTTCTTAGATGGTGTCAGAGGTACATTGTTTTTTAATGTTGCTCAAATTATTCAATATCACATGCCTAAAGTGGTTGTTCTCGAAAACGTGAGAAATTTAAGAACACATGATAATGGTAATACTTTAGCAACTATTATTAACACTTTGGAAAATATTAGAGGTAATGGTTTGGGAAATGGTTATAATGTCAATTATGATATTTATGATAGTAAAGATTATGGAGTACCTCAAACTAGAAACAGAATATTTTTAGTTTGCATTCGAAATGATATAGATGTGACATTTACTACACCTAATATAATTCCTATAGATGTTGAAATAAATAATTTACAGAGCATTCTAGAAGAAAATGTGAATCCAAAATACTACTTAAGTCATCGGATATTACCTACTATTCTAGCTCATGGAACAGGAAATTATTATTCTCGCTCAGAGATAGATTTACAAATTGCACGCCCCTTAACGGCGACTATGGCAAAAATGCATAGAGCTAACCAGGATAATTATGTTACTCAGCCAAGTGAAGATGCTGTTGCTGCTGGTAAAACAAACATTAGAAGACTGACACCTAGAGAATGTGCTAGATTGCAAGGTTTTCCAGAAGACTTTGAAATAGTTGTCTCTGATTCACAAGCATACAAACAATTTGGTAATGCTGTAACGGTTAATGTAGCAGAAGCCATTGCTAATAGATTAATAGAATTAATTCCAGATTTAATAGAGGAGCATTCCTGTTAGAAGGATTTTCAGAGACTTGAAAACAAAAAAGCCCTCCTGTATGATGCTTGAGTGTCAACTGGCATTGACGCGCATAATATACAGAGAGGACCCATCCGAATGAATTTTAATACGAATGAAAAAATAAATCAAGTTTCTGAAAATACACTCGTTATCGGCATCGATATTGCCAAACGTAAACACTATGCTTGTGCAGTTGATGATCGAGGACGTATCCTTCAAAAATCCTTTCCGATTATCCAATCTAAAATTGGATTTGATGACTTTTATGAGCGTCTTATGACGCTAAAAGAGAAACACGAAAAACAGGAGATTCTAGTTGGCTTCGAGCCAACAGGCCATTATTGGATGAACCTCGCTGCCTTTTTAACACATTACGGAATTCCGTTTGTGATGGTCAATCCGATGCACGTTAATCGCTCGAAAGAACTTGACGATAATCTGCAGACGAAAAATGATCAAAAGGATGCGCTGGTCATCGCACGTTTAATACGTGATGGCCGATTTAGCTATCCACGCCTTTTAGAAGGCGTAGAAGCAGAATTAAGAAACGGTGCGACCTTACGTTCAAAACTTCAAGAAGATTTGAACGCACTTCAAAATCGTATTATCCGTTGGCTAGATCGATTTTTCCCAGAGTTTACACAAGTGTTCAAAAGCTTTGGAAAAATGGCGTATGCAGTGCTTGAAAAAACACCGCTACCAATGGATATTCAAGGGAAAACAACTGAAGAACTGCTTTGCCTTTATCGTCAAGTAGACGGGCTGAAAAGCCCTCAACTGCCAAAAGCGAAACAATTAGTCCGTATTGCGCCTCACTCAATTGGATTAACAGAGGGGCTTGTGATGGCACGTTTTGAAATAGCCACGCTACTTTCTCAGTACCATATGATGCAGGCACAACTCGATGAACTAACTTGTCAGCTAACGACTCTTGCGAAACAAATGACGGATTATGATTATTTGGCGTCCGTTCCTGGTATCGGAGATATTACTATTGTCGATTTATTATCAGAAGTCGGTTCACTCACACAATATGCGCATCCACGCCAATTAATTAAACTAGCGGGGCTTACATTGCGTGAAAACTCTTCTGGCCAATCAAAAGGACAAAAAAGAATCTCTAAACGAGGTCGGCGTAAATTAAGGGCGCTTTTATTCCGCGTTATGATGCCTTTAATTCTTCATAATTCTGCTTTCAAAGCGCTTCATGAGTACTATACGACAAGGACGAAAAATCCTTTACGGAAGAAACAGTCCATTGTCGTACTTTGTGGGAAACTGTTAAAGATTTTACATGCCTTATGCAAAAAGAAAGTGATGTTCGATGAACATCAGATGATGACAGACTTTACGGTTCTCAAAGCAGCTAGTTGATTACATTTGACTGAAAGTCTAAACAAAAGGATAACACGGAGAAGCCAGCACTATTCATCACCTTCGACCTTTCACTTTATGAATGAGTCCCTAAAGGAGCATCGCTAGCCTCTGCCTTATGAACAGACCGAACGAAGGAATGTACGCGCAATTAGACGCCTAGAGATATGGGAGGGTTCGTCGTCATAAGCTACGCAGAGATCCAAAAGTGTATCATATAAACTTGGATTCAGAAGAAATTATTTCCATTAAATGGTCTCTTCTTTAGCGTAGCGTTTCGATGAATTAACATAAATATCAATTAATACAAAATTAAGTTAGATATGCGTGTTGGAAAATATTTTTTTGACACTCAAAAATGGCGTGAGCCATTGATATATCAACATTTATAGAGGGAGTAATTATGTTTAAAAGTTTTGATATTCATTTTGACAAAAAAGAAGAAAAACAATTTATTGAATGGATTACCGATATATATAAACATTTAGAAATTTTACAAGATGAGAATAACAGCGAGTCTTCTTTATATACTATAAATAACCTAATCGATTTAGGGATTATAAAAAAAGAAGAAGATTTAGAGGAGTTTAAAAAATTTTTCTATAAAAAAATGAAAACGTATAATTGGGAAAAATTTATAAATTTAATATCTTCATTAAATCACGATGAAGGGAAATGCGAAATTCCTAAATTATGTAATTCTTGTAGAAGACAGATTTTAGAGGAATCTATGCGTAATAATAGACCTACTTTAGTAGATTTATTCTGTGGGTCTGGTGGAATGTCTTTAGGATTTAATAGAACTGGTTTTAAAACTGTTTTCGCAAATGACATTGAACCAAGTTGTATAGAAACATATCTTTATAATCATCCAGAAGTTAATCCAGAAAAAGTGATTTTAGGGGATATTCAAGATATCGCGCATACAGTCCAAGATTACACTGAAGGAATAGATGTTGATGTTGTTATCGGAGGACCTCCTTGTCAAGGCTTCAGTAATGCCAATAAACAAAGAGTAATTGATGATCCTAGGAATAGATTATATAGAGAATATGTAGAAGTAGTTTCTAGAGTTAGACCTAGATTTTTTGTGATGGAAAATGTTATTGGTATGAAAAATATTGCTGCGCAAATTATTGAAGATTTTAATGCATCTGGATATGATGTAGAATATGAGGTTTTTAATGCTTTAGACTTTGGTGTACCTCAAAATAGAAAAAGAATTATTTTCATAGGAAATAGAGTAGGTATAGATAATAGTGTATTAATATCTCAAATTAAAGAAAATAACGCACTGATTGAATCTACTACATTGGAGTCAGCTATTGCAGATTTGCCAATATTACAAGCATCGAGAGTAAAGAATGCTACTTCTATTGAAAACGATGAGATTGGGAAAATTATAAATTCATACGAAGAGACTGAACAAAATCCTTATTTACAACGTCTTAATGGAAATATACCTAATATTATTTACAACCATAAAGCCCGTTTTAATAATGATAGAGATATTGAAATTTTTAGTAGATTATTTCAAGGTGATAAATCTGATGATCCAAAGATTGCTGATATAATGCCGTATAAGAGTAGAGAAGGTATTTTTAAAGATAAATATTTCAAATTGGTTTATAATCAGCCTTGTAAAACTATTACTGCCCATATGAAGTTTGATTGTAATATGTATATTCATCCAACTCAAGCTAGAGGACTTACTCCTAGAGAAGCTGCTCGTGTTCAATCTTATCCAGATGATTATTATTTTAAAGGGTCTTTCACTAAAACATATATGCAAATAGGAAATGCAGTGCCTCCGTTAATGGCTGAAGGTATAGCAAATGTGGTTATAAATTATATTAACTGATTCTATTAATTTTATGTTTTAAAACGCAAATTATACAATTTATATGTTAAAATTAGAATGCAATAAGAAAATTTAAATAATTTCTTATATGTATTGACGAAATTTATCTTCCTAGGAAAATAAATTCACACTACTTGATGAGCATTTGTCCATGATCTAAAGTAGTAAAATCCAGTAAAATAGCTGGTTAGGCTGTAGACAACTCAGAAATTTTGAGTTCGTTTATGGTCTTTTTTATTTTATTCATTAGTAAAAGGTAAGCCCGAAATATAAAAAAACGCGCACCTTAACGGTACGCA
The DNA here is from genome assembly GCF_000505545.1 of Kurthia huakuii LAM0618. Lineage (GTDB taxonomy): Bacteria > Bacillota > Bacilli > Bacillales_A > Planococcaceae > Kurthia > Kurthia huakuii. Next base: position 339 of record NZ_AYTB01000028.1, on the reverse strand, counting down.
CAGCAAATAGCCGATTAGTCGAATGATTTTTGACTAGTCGGCTATTTATTTTCTACAAGTGGCCTGAATATCTTCGGACCATGGTAGATAACGCTCTAAAATTTCTTGTTGCTGCTGAAAAGGCAGGTTCGGTAAATCTGTCATCAATTTCACCAAGTATTGATAGAAATCAATGCCATTGGCTTTAGCAGTTTCAGCAAGACTTAAACAAATGGCATTTGAATGAGCGCCTGCTTCACTGACAGAAAACAGCCAATTTTTTCGACCAATCACATTTGGACGAATCGCATTTTCTGCAACGTTATTATCAATGGCTATATAGCCATTATCAAGGAATCG
>NZ_AYTB01000027.1 GCF_000505545.1 Kurthia huakuii LAM0618 | reverse complement strand
TAAAGAAGGGAGGTCCCCAATATGGCTACTCAAAAAGAGACGTTGACAAAGGTTTTGGTCATGAAATTTTACGATGCGGATAACAAAAAAGATCGCACGCTAAGCATCTCAAACCCGAAACCGACACTTACGGCTGCTGATGTACAAGCGGTCATGCAAACTTTTGTTGACTTACGACCTTTTCGACAAATCTCGAAACCCGAGATTAAAGGCGCAGTCACGATCGAAAAGCTCACAAAAGATTTTGGTATCGTAATTAGCTAGGACCTAAAGCTAGGCGCTGGCCTGGCTTTTTTTATTTTTATTGATTGAAGAAGGGAGGAGGCGCTTATCACTGCTAAAAAAAATCGTTTTAAAATCATGTCGTTAGCACACACAAATTATAAAAAGTGCGAGTGTTGCGATCGGGTACGCGATATTTATTTTAAAATGTTTATTTACAACGCATTGGATGGCAAATTTTTAATGGGTACGATCGACTTATGCAAAAAATGTGGTGAAAATTTTGGTGATTTGCTGCGGATCAACGTATCGGCGGACGGCACCGAAAGTGATTTTACATTTGAAGAAGAATAGGAGGAGAAATGATGGAAGAGCTATTCAACTATCTCGACTACGGATTTTCATTTTTGCTGGCAATCTATTTGCTAGTTCGAATGGAAAAAAAGTTAGAGCTACTGACTGAAAGCATTGCAAAATTGACGAATCAATTTGAGAAAGACTAATCACGTTCTGGCTCTCAGAAATCGCTCATGAGCTCGAGAAGCGTGTTTTTGATACAACATATATTTAAATATGCGACACAAGGGGGACTTTAATGCTATCAATTAATAAATATCTGCAGCACTTAGAGTACGAAGGTAAAGCATTTAATACAATTGAGACATATCGTTATCATTTAATTGCATT
>NZ_AYTB01000026.1 GCF_000505545.1 Kurthia huakuii LAM0618 | reverse complement strand
GGAGGTGAAAAATATGATCTCTGGTTACACACGCACACATGGTTTGACGTACAAGTATAACTACTTTGACACTGTAAAAGAAAAAACAATCACAAAAGGTTTTACATTACCGACGCTGCGCTTGGATTTAACGGAAGATGAAATCACCGAGCTATTAAAAGCAATTGACAAAATTGTCGAACGCCCGGCAAATGGCGAATTTTACGGCGAATGGACAGACACGAAAGAAGTTTATCCAATCATTAACAAAAACTAATTTAATAAAGAAGGGAGGTCCCCAATATGGCTACTCAAAAAGAGACGTTGACAAAGGTTTTGGTCATGAAATTTTACGATGCGGATAACAAAAAAGATCGCACGCTAAGCATCTCAAACCCGAAACCGACACTTACGGCTGCTGATGTACAAGCGGTCATGCAAACTTTTGTTGACTTACGACCTTTTCGACAAATCTCGAAACCCGAGATTAAAGGCGCAGTCACGATCGAAAAGCTCACAAAAGATTTTGGTATCGTAATTAGCTAGGACCTAAAGCTAGGCGCTGGCCTGGCTTTTTTTATTTTTATTGATTGAAGAAGGGAGGAGGCGCTTATCACTGCTAAAAAAAATCGTTTTAAAATCATGTCGTTAGCACACACAAATTATAAAAAGTGCGAGTGTTGCGATCGGGTACGCGATATTTATTTTAAAATGTTTATTTACAACGCATTGGATGGCAAATTTTTAATGGGTACGATCGACTTATGCAAAAAATGTGGTGAAAATTTTGGTGATTTGCTGCGGATCAACGTATCGGCGGACGGCACCGAAAGTGATTTTACATTTGAAGAAGAATAGGAGGAGAAATGATGGAAGAGCTATTCAACTATCTCGACTACGGATTTTCATTTTTGCTGGCAATCTATTTGCTAGTTCGAATGGAAAAAAAGTTAGAGCTACTGACTGAAAGCATTGCAAAATTGACGAATCAATTTGAGAAAGACTAATCACGTTCTGGCTCTCAGAAATCGCTCATGAGCTCGAGAAGCGTGTTTTTGATACAACATATATTTAAATATGCGACACAAGGGGGACTTTAATGCTATCAATTAATAAATATCTGCAGCACTTAGAGTACGAAGGTAAAGCATTTAATACAATTGAGACATATCGTTATCATTTAATTGCATTCGGGGCTTGGCTAGATCAACAAAAAATGCCCCTCAGAGACCTAAAACCGTCCCATTTACTCGATTTTAAGGAGCATTTGTTGGAGTCTGAAAAGTCAAGTAGGACCGTCAATGGCATTTTATCGTGCGTGCGTAATTACTTTGACTATATGATTTTGGCAGAAGAAGTACATTTTAATCCTGTCTCAAAACTTATGCGAATCAATGTGCCACCGAACTCGCAGCGACGTTTGAGCGATAGTGAGCTAAATAGTTTTATTGGCTATGTGAGCACACTACCCGATCACACAAATGCAGCATTCCATCTTATGCTCGCAACCGGGGCACGCGTGAGCGAAATTACAAATCTGACAAAATCGGATTTTAGTTATATAGACGGTGCTCTGTACATCGACATCCAGGACGCGAAATGGGGCAGTAACCGGCTAATCCCGGTTATGAGCGCGGAGTCTGCCCGGATTGTGGCCAAATACGTTAATGATTTAGAGGTGTCGTCGGAGTCAGCTTTTAGGTGCAGTCCGAGGACGTTACAGCGTCATGCATGCAACTTTGCACAAAAGACCGGCATCGCGTTTAGTTGCCACGTATTGCGTCATACATTTGCGACGCGCCTGTTGGAACAAGGTATTGCAATCGAGCAAATCCAGATGCTGTTAGGACACCGATCACTCAACATGACGCGTCATTACACGCAAAATGCATTTTCAAGTTTTACAAATATCGCGCCAAAATTATTGAAGGAGGAAACAATTTTATGAAACTATTATTTGATTATGGACATGGTGGTAACGATCCAGGGGCCAATTATAAAGGCCGGAAAGAGGCGGATGATGTATTGCGCTTAGGACGGGCTGTTGCGAAGCGTTTAAGGCAAGCTGGGGTAATTGTCGATGAAACACGGACGACTGATACGACATTAGGATTAGGCGCGCGCGTAAAACGTGATAAAGCCTCCAGGTACGATTATTTTGTATCGTTTCACCGGAACGCTTATAGCCCCGAAAAAGCACACGGCGCAGAGGTATTTACATACCCAACGGCAAGTGCAAAAGCTAAGGGTTTAGCGGTACAGCTACAAAATGCACTGGTGCGAGTCGGTTTTACTGATCGTGGCGTAAAAACAGCCAACTATTATGTATTGCGTAATACTCGGTCGCCAGCAGTACTAATCGAGGCTGGGTTTATTGATAATAGTAATGATAATCGTTTATTTGATGAACGATTTGATGTGATGGTTGATGGAATCGCTGGGTGTTTTGCTGATTTGGGAGTTGTTTGCGGTAAAAGTTAAATTACTAGTTTTTATTACCTAAAAATAGTGTATTATTAATGTATGATTCATGTTGCCGTAGCCCTGGAAAAGCTACGGTTTTTTTGTGTTGTTTAAAACAATTAATAAGACCATAAAGCTATAAGCAACTGCAATAAACACAAAAACAACTAGATTCCCTTGCATACAACTACAATATATAAATAAATCATACAGCAAAGCTTCACACGCAAAGGAAACGTAATAAGAACTATGTTAGGCAGACTGGAGTATTAACTTAACTAGCGACCTCATGGACAGCAAACATGGACAGTTGCTCGTCTGGCGGTCCGTCTCGGCGTGACAAAATTACACGTAATAGCTCATACCCTGCAACCGGCGCTAATTGCACAACATAACTATGTATCAACGCGTCGAGACCTTGCTTAAACGCTGCAGACTGCGCACGATGCATACGCATAATGTGCGTCAAAAATAAGCCGATTGTTGTCCAGCCCGTTTTAGCGGTGCAACCTCGACCTACTACTGTCTTTAATAGTTTCTTCGACTTCTTCATAACAACGTTTAAAGAGCTCTGCGCGATGCCTACAGCCGCGCAAAGCTCTTTTTGTGTATGCCAAACAAACGGCTCTAGAGCGCCCTGCTCGGCCGTTAAATAGTTGATAATGTCTTGTTCCCACTCTTCATAGTGACTGCGCACGCGGTCCTTACGTGCTTTTTTGTGTTTATACCAATATGTACTACCGAGGCTTATCGAAAAATCACTACCACCGACAACATATGTTTCGAGTAGCGCTTCTACGTATGATCGGCTCGCCCCGTTATATTTTCCGCAGTAAGCTGAATTAAGCGTTGCGCGCATGTCAAAAACACTCAACGGGTAGTTGAGATTTGAGTTGAATTCGTCTAATAAATCATACGCACGACCTTTATCCATACCCTCCTGGTAACATACAAGTGCCAGCGTAAATAGCGTATTGTTACGGCCTATTTGTCCCTTTTTGCCTTTAATATCGGTTGCGTGTAGGAGCGCTGCAAACCACTCTGAGTCCATAACGCTTTGCGATGTCATTTTATGCGGAACAACAAAAAGTGTCCGGGACTCCTCATCGTCCTGGCGCATTGACCAATTAATACACTCTTTAGGTGTGTAGCGTGCTTGGCTATACCAAATAATATTGTGATTGCTTGGCATACGGAAAAAGCCGAAGTCATTGCAGTACATATCGGCATCGACACTCGATAAGCTCGATTTGAGGTTATTGGCGATGCGCTTAGCCACTACTAGACTACGATAATTATTTTTATTTGATATAAACATCGGCTCGGTCAGCATAAAGTAGACCTGATAACCATTTGGCGTCTCTAACACCATTGATGGCTCTCCGATTGAGTTATCAATGCAAGCAAGCATAATATCATTGACGCTATGTTGTTTCGTGTCGATGTCGACAACGAAAGTGTTGATTTGAGACAGATTTGCGTCCTCAAATCCTTTTATGTATGTACGTGTATCGTCTGTATAGCCAAAGCGCTGGTACGTGTTAGGCGTCCAGTGCGTCAGACGATTGGCCTCTGCTGCCAATGTCTCTTTTGACGTCACGATGTATCCTTTAACTCGACCATTACTAAAATCCTCTTTTTTGCGCACTACAAAAACGGCACCTTTTTTGTCAGCGGTGTCAGCGTAAGTAGCATGAGGCACTTTTGAGTTACGCTTGCGATATGTCGTGAGACTGTTATGTGTGATTGATGATATGACATTTACAAGATTATAAGACGACATAAAAAAAGACTCCCTTCTGTTTAGATAGCACACATCTGGAGTCGTTTTGGTTAAAAGATAAAGTAATCAAGCTAGAAGCATTGAAAACTACGAATAGCCTCTGCTATAATCAGTTTCAAGAACTTTATACTTCCGTCAACGGAAAATGAAATTTTGTAATCGGCGCCAACCGTTTATAATGACATTTCTTTTCTTAGTTGATAGACTCCAGTATTTAGTTGTGTTTTGAAAATTTAGTGAAAAGATTTCGCCAAATGTTTTATTAATCTTTTCGGAGCTCTCGCCAAAGAGCTTAAAAACATCTGTATTTGTCTCGCCAAAGACACTTGCAGATGTTTTTTTATTTTCCGTTATTTATTATCTAACCATATATTAAAAGCCTTGTAAACCTTGTTGTAATGCGGTTTAAATTATATTTTTATAGATTTCCACATTTGCGTAGAAGTTTATCTACTTAAACTTACATACGTGTTTCTACATTTCTACATTTGCGTAGAAGTTTATCCACTCAAACTTACATACGTGTTTCTACATTTCCACATTTGCGTAGAAGTTTATCCACTCAAACTTATATACGTGTTTCTACATTTCCACATCTGTATAGAAGTTTACTCGTTCAGATTCCCACTATAGCAAGAATATCATCTATTATTTCTACATTTGCGTAGAAGTTTACCTACTCCAACTTATGTACATGTTTCTACATTTCCACATCTGCGTAGAAGTTTATCCACTCAAACTTATATACATGTTTCTACATTTCCACATCTGCGTAGAAGTTTATCCACTCAAACTTATGTACATGTTTCTACATTTCTACATTTGTATAGAAGTTTTCGGCCAAAAAAAATTTATTATTTTATTTATCAGTCTCACAAAACTGTATTGTGTAATTATTCTGAATAAGTACATTTTACCATTTTATGTAATAATCTAAAATAATTTATTTCTCTTTTTATTTATCATAAATGCAACAAAATTAATAAAACCTCTTTAACAAATTGTCAAAGAGGTTCATTGTTATTTCGGTTCATCATCTTCTTTTAAAAACTTTAGTTCCATCATGTAATTAAACTGACGTTGTTGACGTGGGGTTAATTCATGAGACACATATGAATCGATTAGCATTTGCAAAATTTGATACATTTTATTTTCATCGACAAAAGAGCTTAAAAGTACTAATTCGTCATATACAAATTCAGGTGCTCGCACAGATTTTGATTTTGTACCTCGGCCAACGGTTAGATTATTTTTCAAATCTTCAAGCGTTGGTTTTTGCGATCTACGTGCTGACTTTGGAGCTTGTTCGATAATCACGACATCTTTTACTTCTTCAGTTTCAGTTTTCACTTCCGGTTCGGGAGGTGTTTCTTCAACTTTTGTTTCAAGTTCAGTTATTGCTTCTTCTTGTTTTACTTCTGGCTCAGTGATTGGTTCAGACTTTACTTCTTCCTTTGTCTTAACTTCCTCTGATTGTGGTGTATAACTGAACGCATTAAACTGATCCGGCTTGGCAACTTTTGGAGCTGGTTGCATTTTACGCGGTTTCTTTTTAATCAAGCCGCCTTTTTCATTACTCATATTTTCCAGCCTCCTCAAAGTGTCCAACTTTTTGGATTAATTCTTTTGTGGCATCGATAAATACTTTATGCGCTTTACGGTCGTGTTGATCCTTGTCTGTAATGCCTGTAACGTCCCACGCCTTTAAGCGCTCTAAGTGTTTAATATAATGCGTCATTACGTTATCGTCGCCGAATAATTCTTTTGCGCGCTCGACTGTCGACTCGTCAACTCGGCTGCCTGGACGTAATAAAACGGGCAGCACACCAGCTACTTGGATGTCAGCATCGTAGTTATCGGCCATGAACTGCAAATACGATACATACGTTTCCGAACCTTCCAGTGATAATTCTTGTGCTTGCAAGATAATCAAAACGTAATCAGCTGCCATCATCGCATTATCCGAAAAATCTGAGATAGTCGGTGGCACATCGATTAAGATGTAATCGTAATCGTCTTTGATTGGTTCAAGCAATTGCTTTAAATATGATACTTGTTCAATTTCTTCTTCAAATTTCGAGTATAAAAATTTAGGTAAATTTTTGAATGTCAGCGAAGCGGGAATCAGATGCAGATTTTCTTCTACTTCTAAAATAGTCGATTTTAAATCCCCTGTTTGGAATCCTGTAAAAATTGTATTTTGTAATTCCGTAATGCCAGCCGATCGTGCAATCAAAGTCGATGCATTGCCTTGTGGATCCATATCAATCAATAATACTTTTTTGCCGAACTGATGAACCATCTCCCACGCCGTCATGACAGACACTTTCGTCTTACCAACGCCACCTTTAAAGTTACCCATTACAATCGTTTTAGCCATACAACATCCTCCACTTCTCTAGTTTATATACTTTATATTACCACGTTTCCACATATGTATAAACATGTTTCTACATATATTTATTAATATTTCTATATTTGTTAATATGTGATATTTTTAATAAAAATAGCGAAATAAGTGCCTTTTACATCATTTATACATCATAACATATTTCTACATATGTTTATAAATGTTTCTACATTTTAATAGATAGATGATAGAAAAATCATAAAATCTTCTACTATTTTTATTCTTAATATACTAAACAATACATAGACACTTTGTATTATTTTGTATGCTTCTAGTTTATTATCTTTTTACATTAATTTTCACACTCTATTATTCTCCTCTTTCTTTTTACAAAATATAGGTATAAAATAATATTTGCTTTACAAAAATAGTACTTAGGAGCTGTATATATGGAACTTACTGTGTTTTGCAATAAAAAAGTGCAGAGAATTGCAACGAAAAATACAGAGTGTTGCCACCCAATATTCCCCCTATTTTCTCGACAATGCGTTTGTTAAACGGAAGCTCTGGCCCGTGTACGAAATAATATGGGCATGGTGAATCAAACGATCCACCAGAGCTGCCGTTAAACGCGAATCCGAGAAAATGCGGTTCCACTGACTAAATTCTAAATTTGATGTGATAATCAAGCTCTTTTGTTCATAGAACTCTGAAATAATTTGAAACAGTAATTCTGCTCCTTCTTTGCCAAAAGGCAAATAACCCATTTCATCTAAAATCATTAAATCAACTTTTTCTAATTTACTTCTAAACTGCTTCATTTTCCCCGCATGCAGGGCTTGCTCTAATTCCTCAACTAAATGTGAAACGCGATAAAAACGGACTTCAAATCCACGCTCGCAAGCCTTTCTACCAAGTGCTGAAGCTAAATGTGTTTTACCTGTGCCAGGTGCGCCAACTAAAATGACATTCTCTTTTCTCCGAATGAAATCTAGCTGTTCTAATTCTTCCTTTGTTAAATGGTTCGGTAGACAAATGTCTTTATGCCACTGATAGCTTTCAAGCGTCTTCGTATCAATAAAACGTGCCTGTTTCAAATTACGTGCTATTTTGGCTTGCTCTCTGCCTAACTGTTCTTTTAATAAAATTTGATAAATATATTCTTCCGGCTCCGTAAAAGGTACTTCTTTAATCGCTTCTGCCACATGTGCCAATCTCAATTGCTTACAGAGTGTTAAAATCGCTTCATTCATGATTCAACGCCTCCGTTCCTTTTGGCGATAAGGCGTCATATTCTGTCCAATTTACACCGTAAGGGTGTTCTGCTTCCTCAGCCTCACGGCCAATATAATCATAGAAATTTTGGTCGATGTCATTCATATCATGTGTAAGTAAAAGTGTCAGTAATTCATTGATTCGTTGCTTTCTTACCGCAAGTGAAGGGACCGTTAAATATTCCTTAATGCGTGTTGGTAAATAGTTTGCGTAACGGGAATGCCCCACAACACGTGGCTTTTTCAACCAATCCTTTAAGATTTCTTTCCACGGAATAAAACGACGTTTTCTCATATAAGGACGTGCATCAGATAATAAAATTTCGCCGTCATTTGTAATGACTTTAAACGAGTCCCAATAGGTCACACAAGAAAGTTGGACGTAGTTCCTTGCTCTTGGCACATGAATCAAATGCCCATCAAGCTTGAACTCGTTATATTTATTAAATTTGATGAGGAATTGCTTAAATGCCGGATAAGATTCTTCAGGTAATTTGATTAATTGCTTTTGCTCGTGCTGCCATAACTCATCAATCAGCACTTCTTTTTTATAATGAATTCGTTGGCGATCATTGATTAATTGTTGTTCTAATTGAGCTGTTAAATCCTCAAGGTCCTTTATGACCGGCGGTAGGCTAAAAAAGTTATAACGAACATAACCGACTTTACCTTCTACATGACCTTTTTCATTCCCTTTTCGTGGATTACATACTTGCACTTTAAACCCGTAATATTGCTGGAAATGTCGAAAGGCTTCCGTTAATTCTGCTTCTGAATCGCCTTTTCTTACTTTCTTCACCGCAGGTGTTAAGTTATCAATTCGAATGCTCAAAGGAACACCACCAGCCTGTTTAAATAAAAGTTGAAGTCCACCTAAAAAGCATTCTAAATTTTCACTCGGCATTGGTACCGCAAATGCTGTATTACTTGCTGGAAACGACATGACTAATGCATGTACATCCAGTATTTCTCCATCTTGAACAGCCTCCATTATACCGAAGTCTACCTGCGCTTCTCCTTCTGGATGTTCTAAACGTTCATGTCCTTTATCTGCCTCATCTTCTTGTGCCACTTTCCATTCTTGTATAAAATTACACACCGTTCTGTAAGAACCTTTGAATCCTTCTTTTACTAGGTCCTCAAATATTTTTTTGTTTTTACGGCGCAACTTTTTCTTGAGCTTTAAATCCTCTTCTAACCAATCAATTACGATTTCTCCCCATTTTTCATCGTACATCATGCCTTTTTTCAAATGGATTTTCTCTTGAGGGAGCTGATCCTCATCCCCGTATTTCTTGGCGGTACGCCAATTAACCTGCATGGTTTTTGCGATTTCAGTAATCGATAATCCTTTTTCATTTCGTAATGTTTTGATACAATTAACTTCAGACATTGCTAGCATCCTTTCTTACCTCCCTGTTTCGGCTTCGACACCTAAAACAGTAGAGGGACTTGGGGTGGCTGGCAAGTCTTTTTTTTTATGCACAAAAATAGTGCAGGACTCTGTACAAATTCTTTGCACAAGTCTGCACTTTTATTTTGCAATAAACACTTACTAGAGATGATATGATTAAAAACATTAAAGAAACTAGCGTATCAAGAAAACAAAAAAGAATGATGTTAATTGGCCTCTCTATGATTCCTAACCCTTTTCAACAACTTAAATTTAAACTTCAACTTCAATTAATGGATACTGAAGACTATAATTCAGGGAGAATTTCTAAAAATATTTATCGTATGAAAAGTACTTTACGATTTATACCAATTGGAGGCCTATTAACAAGTGCATATGATGCTCTTACAGAAGGCGTATTGGAAGAAAGTGTTTTTTCTATGGAAGACTTAAAATCAATGAATGATGAGGAATTAAAATTAGTCTATAACGAATTCAAAAAAATAACTGATTAAATTAGCAATTTATTATGTGTTTTTTTACAAATTAAGAAAATATTTTGATCTTTTCTTAATCATAGTCACTTTTCTATTTTATGTAAAATAAAGATTAAAACGAACATTCGTTTCTGTTAAAATAGAACTAAGAAGAATATGGAGGTGGATTATGAATTTTACTAAATTCAAAAAGAGTTTGATTGCTGGTGTGATGGGCTTTTCTTTAATCGGGGGCTTTGTAGCTTCTCCGGATTACACTACGCCTGCGACAACAACGGCTAAAACGCTTAACACTGTGACGCTTGTTAGTCCTACAGACGGAGACACAGCATCGTTTAAGTACAAAGGTGAGACAATCAAGGTTCGTTTCTTGCTAGTGGACACGCCAGAGACGAAGCACCCATCAAAAGGTGTGCAGCCCTGGGGCAAAGAGGCAAGTAATTACACTAAGAAAAAATTAAAAAATGCGAAAAAAATCCAGCTTGATTTTGACAAAGCGGGATATAAAGGTGACAAATACGGTCGTAAATTGGCGTATGTATACGTTGATGGCAAAGATTTGAACCTGCAGCTTGTGCGTAAGGGCTATGCACGTGTAGCGTACATCTATGCGCCAAACACAAAGAACAAAGCGAAATACTTAAATGCACAAGCGAAAGCGAAGAAAGAAAAACTGCGCATCTGGTCGAAAAAAGGGTATGTGACAAGTGACGGCTTTAATAGTACGAAGAAGGAAACAACAACGAAAAAGCCGGCTAGCAATAAAACATATAAAAACTGCACAGAGTTACGCAAAGATTATCCAAACGGCGTCAAAAAGGGACATAAAGCTTATCAATCCAAAATGGACCGCGATAAAGATGGCTGGGCATGCGAACGATAAAATAAAGGAGCCAAGTTTGGCTTCTTTTTATTTATATTGAGGGGTGATTGCGATGTTTGAAGTTAAAGAATTCCCGGACTTTTCGTGGTCGTTGACGCGTCATAAGGTCGTGTTGGATTGCCAACGGAAATATGGCTATGATTACTATGTTTCACATAATGGATGGCTGAAATATAATGTAGCGCCGATGGCACAGCATGCGTATCGATTAAAAAAGCTGCAGCATTTATCTATGTTTTTCGGAAAAATCGTGCATGAACTGATTGAGGAAACGATTAAAGAAATCATGTACACGCATACGCTACCAAGCGCAAATTCTTTAGTTGAGCGTGCGCGTAAGATGTTAAACGATGCTTATATCACTTCAAAATATCAGTACGATACTTGGGCGGCCAAGCCGAATAAGCATAATATGTTTTTTGATATTTACTATGATGGGGAGCTGGATAAAGAAGCGGTATCGGTATATCAGGGGCGACTAGCTTCGATTTTCGAGAACTTTTTAAATAGTCATACCGTCCAGGAGCTGATGACAAAAGGACAGCAACTAGACATTAAGCCGCCTGAGCAGTTTCGCTTTATTATGATTGATGATGTTAAAGTGTTTCTGGTGATGGATTTGCTGTATCAAGATGTTGAAACAGGGCAGTGGGTGATCGTTGACTGGAAAACGGGGAAGTCATCGGAAGCGGATCGCCAGCAACTTGCGCTGTACGCCTATTATCTGCAGGAGAAAATGGATGTGCCGCTAGAAGATATTTTAGTGAGGAACGAATATTTGTTAGCTAATAACCATGTCGAAACAACGCTGGAGCTATTTGATATTGAGAACTTACTTTATATTTTTTCACAAAGTACGCAGTATATGAAGCAATTCCAGGCAGACGTTTTAACGAATGAGCCGTATGAGTTAGAAGCATTTGCGCAAACGGAATTTGTAGAGAAATGCGATAAGTGCAATTATAAAGAGATTTGTTTGAAGTAAAAAAGACAAAACACGACCTACGCGCACAACCACCGCGTAGATCGTGTTTTTTTCATCCCTTATGCAATACTTCCGCGCCTCCAACACCGGCCGCACTTGCCCCACCATCATCCCTAAACCTAGACTGCCAGCTCTTTTTCATGCCCA
>NZ_AYTB01000025.1 GCF_000505545.1 Kurthia huakuii LAM0618 | reverse complement strand
ACTCCCCCAACCCCCCACGGCGCACCCCCACCCATTCAAGCGGACGGGATTTTAATTTTGGGGGACGTTCCCAGGGGGAGGGGGCCCTTCAGGCGACGCTCCGCTTATTCGCCTTCAGGTTTCACATGTAAGAGCTGGCAGTCTAAACAAGCTATTGCCGACATACCAAGCGCGGCCTACTCTCTCAAAATTTCTAATTTTATTTTTCTCGCGTTTCTCGATCACGCATGCGCTACTCGCCTTGCGAGCAATCGCGCAAGCTCACATACTAGCAAAGCATTACAGCGCCGCCAGATCTGCCGGTGCAAGCACCTTGTCGCAGCCTGTCCGGGCCATCTTCGTATACAAAACGGTGCGCGATTTCTATTTATTTTTTCTTTTAATCAAAATGGCGGAGGACTCGTCCTGGCGCTGCGCACCTACCCGGACCAATCCTCCGCCAATCCCAAAAAATCTCAAATTTTGTCGAATCTACACGATAAATTATTCAGTTATTCAATTCTCACCACAAATGTCCGTCAATTCACGCCCAGCGTCAATGTAAATCGCAACGTAGCGCGAGCGGAGTGAGAATTTAAGAATTGACGCGACTAATTCCTTCCACGCTAAACGCCCGTCCAAACCCTTTTGGACCTGCCTAGTGGCGAGCGGTAGTTTTTTGGGGCGCCTTTTTTTCAAAAAAGGAGCGGTCTAATTTTCTTCTTTCATTTTCTATTTTTATTTTACAAAAGTGCCCCGGACTCTTTTTTCTAAATTATGTTAAAATGAAAATAATTAAAAATACGGGAGGGCTTTGCGTATGCTAAATGGTCTTGATAACATGAGTACTCAAATATTTGACCAGTTTGAAAAAGGTAGAGCGCTTGCTGATATTGCGACAGATTTTGAGGTAACCTTAAATCAGGTTAAAAAGCTAAAGCGGTTGTATAACGGCCTTCAAAAAACGCGCCTTTCATTAAATGACGAGGCCGCGCAACAACTAGCTATTCTTGGCACAAAGGCGCTGGTGCTACTACCATTGTTAAAAGACGATCCAGATAGTTTTGGAGAGGTGTTAATGGTTGCGACACCCGACATGCGGCGCGAAGATTTGGAGCAATTAGGTCGGCTAGCTAAAGCAAAGCAGCAACGCATCGCCGAATTTAAGCAATATTATGAGTCATACTTAATAAAAATTGAAAAACAACAAGAGATTAATACAATGCTTGAAACTAAATTAGCCAAAGTGCGCAAAAAATTAAAAGCGCAGCTGAAAGGTTTAGATGATTATCCGGAAGCGGTCCAAGAGAAATTACTTCATTATGTAGGTCCGTATGGTGAGCAGTTTGCGCTACGCCGGCGGTTAGATAGTGGTTTCAGGCGTGCTTTGGCAACTAAAGGCATCATTGAGTTGATCGACTATGTATGGGTGATTAACGATTTTGACGCATTCGCCAATCAGATGGCTAAAAGGTTGAAACGTGGTTATTATATCGAGTGGGACGAGGACCGCGAGTATCAACGTAATCCATACGGTACTACAAGCTCTGAGGATTATGCGCACGTCCGCTCATTTACTGAAGAATTTGATAGCATAGAATCCATACAAAAAGAGCATGAGCAACAAATTAAAAAATTAAAATTAGAAATGAAACACGCAGAACAACAGCTGAAAGAAGCACGTTCAGCGAGTTTGCAGTCATTTCAAGAAGCAAACGAAGCGACCAACTTAATGTCGAAACGCGAAATTTTACGACACCGCGAAATGCAAAATCTGGCGCTCAAATGGCTCTACAACAACGGTTACATCGCGGCACCAGAAGTCACACTGCCAAATATGCATCGTGCGGATGTCATTGGTTATAACGCCGACAAAATTATTATTATTGAGGTCAAAGCAAGCAATGAAGATTATAACCGCGATCATAAGTGGCCCGAATATCTACCGTACTGCGATGCCTTCTATTTCTTCACAGACTTTTATATAGAAGAAACTCAAGTTGGCCAGTTAAAGGAAAAGGGCCGGAGCTTGGTAATTTCAAAAGAAGATATGACGCCACATGCGTGTATAGATGCTGCAGCGGTGCAGTATGCGGTGGGGCGAGCGCTGAGTCGGAAAGTGGCGTTGGGATGGTAATTTAAAATAAAATTAGAAAATAGTTAAAATTAAAATTAGAAAATGTTATCATAAATCATATAAAATCATATAAAATGATATTAAATCATATAAAATCATATGAAGTGATATTATATGAAAAAAAGCTAAGTGTTATTGAACGGCAATTCAATAACACTTAGCTGAACATCATTTCACAAAGGAAAAAATGAAAATGAAAAAGACTAATAGAACACCGGTAAGTAATTCTTTTGTTATTTTCACTTCAAAACTTCCTGAAATGAAGCTAGAGTCATCGCGATTTTGCGGTGACTTTTTTCTTTTTTTCGCCATTACCTTGCACCTCCTCCCATGAAGAATGCGTAGCTGAATGACTACAACTAAAATTTTAACATATCCCTAATATTGAAGTGACTTTTTTTCTTCAAAAAAAGAATAAAAGAAAATTATTTGACGTATTCCTTTATCACCTTATAAAACGTATTCTTCTTCAACCCAAGCATTTCCATAAACTCCACGCCCTTAATCTCTTTCGCCCGCCATTTTTCAAAATTAGTCTCCAAAATCTCGCGCTGTTCTTTTGATAACGTCTCCAAATTTATCGCAGGACGGCCCAAATGCTTCCCAGCTTTACGTGCAGCTGCAATACCTTCCTTCTGACGCTTTAAAATCTTTTTACGCTCTTGATCGGCGACATATGAAAGTAGCGATAGGAATTGGTCCTCCATTAATGACCCCAGCTGGCTGTCCTCGCTGTTCATCGCTTTAAATTTCCGACTATCAAAAAGTGTCGCGTTTTCAAGTACAACAATATCAGCATTGATTTTGCGCGTGATTTCCTTCCACTCAGAAATGATGGCTTCATAGTTGCGGCCGAGGCGATCAAGTGCATCGACATAAACGAGATCCCCTGCGCGGAGGCGGCTTTTCATATTTTGATACTGCGGGCGGTTAAAATCCTTGCCACTCGCATGATCGATGTAAATATCTCGCTCATCAATACCGAGCGCTTTCATTTTTGCTTCCTGGCGTGCTGTGTTTTGGTCCGTAGTTGAAACACGAATATATCCGAATGTTTTTGTGGTCATAGTCATTTCTCCTTTAAAAACGTTTGTAAATATATATTATCAATTTTAAACGTTTATAAAATTATTTAATAGCTTTTAGATACGAAAAAAGACACCTAAAATTAGGTGTCCTTAAAGTATGATTTTATAAACTATTTATTAATCGTCTCTACAATTCCACCTTGTAATAAATCCTCTAAACTATAAATCCAACCACCTGCATTATTTTTTAGTGGATGAGGTTTATTAGGTAATGGGCAATACATATCTAATAAATAAAATTTATAAACTAAATCTTTTTCAAAGCCCATACCTGGATAACGATTTACAATGTATCCTTTAATACGAGTTTTTTCAATTTCTTTTAAATTTGAAGTATGTACTAATTGATTTTCCCAATCATTCATATGCAGCAAAATTAATTTAGAAATCGTATAAACTGTATTCATCGCACCTCCGCCAGACTGTCTGAATGTTATATAATCTGTATCTCTATAACGATAATTTCTCGTATCTGGATGTGAATGAACTTGAAATTGATTAATAATATCCTGTGTCTTTCCTGCAGAAATTGATAACACTGAATCGTTAAAAATTTCGCTCATTAATAACCTCTCAACGCATACAAATGCCGATTAATAGGTGCAAGATTAGCTAATCTGCGGAAATCTTCAATTTGTGCATAGTTATTGTTCATTAATGCTACAGCTTGTACATCATTAGCTAACAAGTCACAATAGTTTTTTATCCCATTTTGATATGTAGGAAATTTCAATTGTCCGTTATAACTTATATAATTACCTATTTCATTTAAAAAGTTGCGGTTTGGATCAAACAAAGCCAATACATATCCCATAAAATAATCTCTAGTTCTATTAAAATGTGAATATTGTTGAAAAACTTCTCTACCAAAATTGATTTCTTGTTCGAAAAATAGCATAGCTAAAGCTAGCAAAGCGATACTCTGTCTATAATTTACCACATTTATATTTTGTGGATTCCAACCTCTCCAAATCGCATAACATTGATCTTGGGTACATCCTGCGTCATGTAATGCTTGTAAAACATCTACATGAGTAAAAGTGTTTCCATTAAAAGTACCACGTATATCAAAATATCCCTGTTTATCTCTAGTGCTGTTTATATATTTCTCTTGCACTTGAGCCATTAATCCTGTGTAATTTCTTCTATATTCAAAAACAAAACCATCATAGTTCAAAAAATTAAAAAAATCATTACCATGTTGATTATTAACTACGTTTAATAATTGATTTGCTGCGTATTGATATAATGGCATATTTATTCCTCTCCAATTTTCATTTTCTCTTCATATATCCATAATATTACTTTTACGTTAAGTTTAACATGATATATTATTGATATAAGAGTATTAAGGGAGCTGTGTATGATGGCAAAACATCCATTTACATTTAATGAATTGAATATGATTTTGAGTGAAGCAACCGGGAAAACGCTTGGAGAAGCAGACGTGAATAACGTTTTTGCCAAAACGATTGGTAAACCAAAGATTACGGGAATTGCTGGGGATGTTGTAGAACAATCTATATTGGGTTATCCAGCTGATTCAGATAGTGAGCCAGACTTGATTGTTGATGGTGTTCCTACAGAATTAAAAACAACAGGTATTCGTGTAAAAATTCCAAAAGGAAAGACGAAAAAAGAGTACAAAGCAAAGGAACCAATGTCTATTACTGCGGTTTCTATAAAAAAAATTGTATCAGAAGAGGATTTTGAGAATTCTCGTTTCTGGCACAAGTTAGAAAATTTGCTGCTTGTGTATTACAATTACTCAGCACCTAAAGCTGTTCCTGCTGCAGAGTATGCAAATTTTATAATTGAAGGCTATCAATTCCACCAATTTTCAGATGAGGATAAAGAAATTCTAAAAAATGACTGGACGATTGTGCGCGATTTCATTCGAGATATACAAGCTAATTACGAGGATCCATGTAATGAATATCCGCGTATTTCGTCTGAACTTCGTAAACAGTTGATGCTTATTGATACAGCACCTAAATATCCTAATGCGCCTCGTTTCCGTCTAAAACAATCTACGGTCGGAACTATAGTTGAAAAGCATTTTGGCCAAAAATTAGAAGAGTTAGACGAAACTTATTCATCATTCAAAGAGCTAGATAATGAGCTTCATCGGCTAACGAATTTATATAAGGGACATACAGTACGAGAGTTAATTGAAATGCTACATATTAATGCGCCCCTAAATAAAAATGGTGATGTTGGAAAAGGCGTGACCGAGCAAATTATTGTTAAAATGCTTGGCGGTAAAGCAAAGAAACTGAGTAAGATTGACTTATTCAGTAAGGCCGGTATTATTCCTAAGACTATTGTGACAACATCTACTGGGTCGCGTACCGAAGACATGAAGCTCTTCCAAATTGATTTTGAAGAATGGACCCGCACTGAGTATGATTCAGACGCGGGACAATTGTTACCTATGACATTTGAGCAATCGTTTGTTTATAATTATTTTGCAGAACATCAATTTCTATGTATCATTTTCCAAGAGTCAACGGACGGAGATAAATTACTCGATAATAAATTCATTGGCTTTAAACGATTAGCTTTTGATGAATCCTTTATAAATAGTACAATTAAAAAGCTATGGGAAGATGTTCGTAATCTTGTCATGAAAGATTTATTAATTGAAAGTATCGTCTATAAAAAAGATGGGACACCACAGATTAATAAAAAAACGAATACTATAAAGGTATCTTTAAATTTCCCTAAGTCTGCGGAATATGATGTTTTTGTAAGAGGTAGTGGTACAGATTCTACTCATAAGAACTTTGTATTAAATGGCATACATATGTATTCTCAATATGTGTGGATTAAAGGATCTACGATGGTTAATTTATTAAAAGAAATTGATTTTATTTAAATCAATTTCTAAAGTGTAGACTTTTTTATATTTATGATTCAAACTGAGAACACATACATTGTAGAAATAATTGATATAATTTTGATTATTATATGATATTATCAACAGAACTTACCGATACAACAATTAACATTGATCAAATCTAAAACATAGTTTATACTAAAAAGACTCTCCTTCATTGAAAGGTGGTGATACTATTATATGACGTTGTTAGATTATATGATTTTATTTTTCCTGTTTAATTTTCTCTTTAATATTACTTATTCTGTAAGTTGGGAAAGTACAAACGGGAAAAAATATTTTTTTGGTTATAATGTTAAAAATGAAAAAACCCTAATCAAATTGATTAAGGCTTTCAAGAAAATTTTCTATAATTAAATATAGTCTAATATGCTAGATCTGGAAATCTTGCATATTTCTGTGAAAGGGCGTGTTCGAGCACGCCCTTTTATATAATTTATCACATCTAGTGAACTCTTTGTTAGATTTCGCTATTTTTCATTTTATAACGTGAGCAGATTATTGTTGATCCCAGCACCTTTTTACGATATAATGAGAACACCAAAAGAAAGAAGGTCAACCAATGAACAATACACTCAATGTAGTCGAGCTTTTTGCTGGCGTAGGTGGTTTCCGTGTTGGGTTGGAAAAAGCAGATAAAAAGCTATTTGATACTGTTTGGGCGAACCAATGGGAACCTTCTAAAAAAGCACAGGATGCATTTGATTGCTACAACACACACTTTCCATCGAGCGAAAACTGCAACGATGATATTGCGAAAGTTTCAAATAAAACATTTGAAGAAATGAATATTGATTTACTTGTGGGGGGTTTCCCGTGTCAAGATTACTCGGTCGCACGTTCTCTTTCAAAAGAGAAGGGAATTGAAGGAAAAAAAGGCGTCCTTTTCTGGGAGATTAAACGAATTATTGAAGTATCACATCCCAAATATGTGTTGCTTGAAAATGTCGATCGTCTCTTAAAATCCCCTTCTAAACAACGCGGGCGTGATTTTTCTATCATGCTAGCTACATTCCGCGATCTTGGCTATATTGTCGAATGGCGAATTATTAACGCAGCAGAATATGGGGCCGCACAACGTCGCCGTCGTATTTTTATTTTTGCTTATGACAAATCATTAGCGTATGCAGAGCGTCAATTACAACATTCGACAGGTGAACTTCTATTAAAAGATGGCTTTTTTGCGAAGACATTCCCGGTGAAGGATGAAGTCTATAAAGGTCGCGACGAAAAAGTCGAGCTGCCACAAGATATTCTTGAAATCTCCGATGAATTTTCATTTGAATATCACCAAGCCGGTATTATGATTGATGGTCATGTGCATACGGTGCATCCAGAAGCATTAAATCCACGAGCGATTCCACTTGGCGACATTTTACAAGATGAAGCGGAAGTCGATGAAGCCTATTATTTAAACGAAGCACAAATTGAGAAATTCGCGTATTTACGTGGTCCAAAGAAAATTGAACGGACGTCAAAAGATGGCCATAAATATATTTTCTCAGAGGGTGGTATGTCCCCAACGGACCTATTAGAGCTCCCTGGCCGTACGATGCTGACAAGTGAAGGTACGACGAATCGTAGTACACATGTGATCGAAGTAAACGGGCGCAAGCGCTTCTTAACGCCAATTGAATGTGAACGATTAAATGGCTTCCACGATAACTGGACTGCCACAATGAGCAAGCGTATGCGCTATTTCTGTATGGGCAATGCGCTTGTGACACAAATGATTGAAAAAATGGCCTTAACCATTAAAGAGATTGAGGCAGCAGAAACACATGATATGGCTCAAATTTCTTTGAGCTTGAAGTAAGAAAAACGACCGAGCACTGGTGCTCGGTCGTTTTTACGTTATACCAATCAATCATTTCTTCATCCCCAACAATTCAATCTCCATTCCAATTCGAAAGTTAAAAACATCTTCTGCGCGAATGTCTGTAAAATCAGTACTGTATTCTGTTTCAATATTGCGCACGAAAAGTAGCTTGCCGATAAGCTCTAGTGTGTGACCGTCTGGCGTATTGATTTTCCAAATTGGTAGCCCAGATTTATAAAAACCCGCATCATCAACTAAAATGGAAATTTCATCGCTATAGTCGGCAATGTCGTAAGATTCGGCATTTAAAATTCGACAAATTTCGGCATTTTGAAAAGTTAAGTTGTCATTATTTATCTGGATGGTGCCGACATCGTACTGCATTTGTTGCTCTGGAAAGTCTATGTAATAAAGTTTGAGTTGTGGCATGGTTTCACCGTTTCTGTTTTAGAATATTTAAATACTATATTCATAATAAGTTTAAATTACTTAGATTTCAAAAAATACTTTATTTTAACTTATATGCAAATAATCAAAATAATTGATATTATACTTTTAAAATAATTGTTTTATTTTATAATAAGTATAGGTAGGAGGGATTTTATGGAATTACAACCTTTAACAATTGGACTAGATATTGGAACAACATTAATAAATCAACCAGCAGGATACATATTAGGTTTACTTGTGAACAATGAAAAATTCTTCAATCAATATAATAACACTACTTACTGGCAAGCAAGTATTAGGCATAATCCAAAACAAGCAACTATAAACGAAATTGAATCACATCTAAATTTAATTAGGGAAATAACACAAAAAATAGGTATGGATACACAATTTAATGTAGTTGATTTCTATAAACAACGGGATATAAAAATTCAAAAATTCAACGCCGGAAAACAAGGTATTATTGGCGCAATTTCACAAACTGAACCAAATTATGAATTTAGTAAATTTATTTCAGATATTAAAATACCTATTTTAAATTCTCCTATAGAAATTAAGAAAGCATTTTTATGTGGTGTATTTGATGGTAGATCTGCATACGATAAAACCGCAAAATTTATTTCTTTAGATTTTGAAGGAGAAGATGTTGGAGAGCTTTTACGTCAATTATTTGAGTCTTTAGGAATAGACTATAACATTAATTATTCAAGAGAAAGAAAACAAGGCGGAAAACCTAGAAAAAATCAAATACGCATAAAACACATACCATTCCTTACAGAAATTGGATATATATCTCCAGCAAAATTTGCTAAAGCAACAATAAATATAACCGACGACTATGAAATAATCAACGATTCAGAAATTTTAACTGGACTTAAAAAGATTAAATTATTATAAATTTAAAACGAGGTGTTCATATTGACTCAAAATACAATCTACTATGGCCCACCAGGTACTGGTAAAACCTATTTTCTACAAAAATTAAAAGAAAAGTATACTTCCTATGATATTTCAAATACTCAAATAGAAAACGCTTTTAACATTAACGGAAATCCTTGGGTTATAGTTTCTCTACTCATTCTACAAAACAATAATATACCTTTATCTATAAATATAATTCAAGATAAAATGGATAATTTAAAATTCCCCACTGCAGTTAAAGGAACATTACCTAATGCTTCTTTAATTTTATCCAATCATTCAGTTAAAATAGATAAAGATTTCCCTATAAAAGAATACCCAAAAATTTTCATTGAAACTAATAATAAGTGGTACGTTGATATAAATGAGCTTATAAAATCCTATAAAAATTTCTTTAAAGATTTAAATTTAAATAATTCTCTTAAAAATCGTTTTAAATTCGTAACCTTTCATCCTTCATTTTCATATGAAGATTTTGTAGAAGGTATTAAACCCATTTTGCTTAATAATGAAGATTACATAAATTCACCTGATCCATCTATAAACCGAAATAACTCTAATTTATCTTATGAGTTAAAAGATGGCATATTTAAATCAATTTGTAAAGAAGCCAAAGAAGATTACGGAAATAATTATGCTATTTTTATAGATGAAATTAATCGAGGGAATATTTCGGAAATTTTTGGAGAATTAATAACTTTAATAGAAATAGATAAGCGTGAGAATTCTCCTAATATGCTTAAGGTCGAACTTCCTTACTCGAAAAAAGAATTCAGTGTACCCCAAAACATCGATATTATAGGAACAATGAATTCTAGTGATAAAAGTATTGCACTTATAGATGTAGCACTTCGAAGACGTTTTAATTTTATAAAAAGGGAATCAGATTTATCAGTTCTAAAAACTCATTTTGAATGCAAGGGGTTAGATGTTTATAACTTCTTCGACATTGATTTGGTTAATATGTTATCAACAATGAACCGCAGAATTAGTTTTCTTCTTAGTTCTGATTATCATATAGGGCATGCTTTCTTTACAAATATTAATTCTATTGAAGATTTAAATAGAGTTTTTTCTGAAAAAATCGTCCCGTTATTAGAAGAATATTTTTATGAAGATTACGAGAAAATACAGTTAATATTTAACGATCTTGATTCGGGGGGGAATCTTCATTCTAATGCTATTTACATTCATCATGAAAATGACCCTGAAGAATTGTTTAGTTACATTGAAAACATAGATTTAAGCACTTCTAAATCATATAGAATAAACAGTATGTTAAATGTAAATTCGTATCAAAAAATCTATTCTAATATGGATTTATAAGTATGATTCTAAGAATAATGGAACATGAACATGTTCATATTGGAAAGAGTATATCTATTAGTGAAAAGAAGATAGATAGGCATACCGCTGAAGAATTAAAAAATTTAGAATACTCTCTACAAAAGAACATATTTAAATGGGGGAGAAATTTTATAAGTCCGCAGCAATGGGTTGGCGTTATTAAATTATCGAATTTAACTATTGAAATACTTCCTAAGATAAATTCAACTTATGATGAATTATTATCCAAGGAAATTCTTGTTAATATGATAAATTATTCCTTTGGACATACTTCAAAACAGAATGTTAACAGCTCATTAAAAAATAATTCAAAAAACTTTATCGATGCTATTGTAGGGATATTTTTGCAAGAATTACAAAATGAACTTAGAAAAGGTTTAATTCAATCTTATAAAAAGATTAATAAAAATCTAACAAAAGTTAAAGGCAGAATAAATTTTAATGACCACATCAATAAAAATTTTGTTGATAAGCATAAATTCTATTGTACTTACTCTTCACTTTCAACTAACAATGTAATAAATCAAACAATTAGAACCACATTGAATTTATTACAGAATTTAGTGAAATCGCCTAAAAACATTTCATCTATTAAACAAATACAAGCTTATTTTATAGAAATTGAGTCTAAAAACATTTCAATTCATGATATAAATTCTATTAAATGGACTAAATTGAATAATCGATATAAAAGGATAATTGACATGTGTAAAATGTTTTTAGAAAATAATTTTTTAAATCTTAGTACAGGCAACCAAAATATAAGTTTCTTTTTGTTCGACATGAATAAATTATTTGAAAAGGTAATATATATAGCTTTATCTAAATCTCAAAAAACTATTAACTTTCAATATAATAAACAATATTTATTAGAGAAAAAATCAAATAATAAGAACATGATTCGCCTCATTCCAGATATAATTATCAAAGGTAGTGGCAATATTACAATTGTTGATACTAAATGGAAAAATACTAAAAATTTCATAAAAGAAAGCGATGCTTATCAAATGTCTGTTTATAATACAACTTTTGATTCTGTCTCAAGAGTTGTATTATTCTATCCTAAATCATTAAATAATGATAAAATTGCTGGAGAATATAATTTTATCAATAATCCAAATCAAACTATTCTTGAAATAAAAAGTATTGATTTAACTAAAATATTAAATCAACAAAGGTTTCACTTCTATGTGGAATCACTTATTAATTAATTTAGGTGGAATGAAATGACTAATGAAATTTTATTATTTAATACAAATTGTTTAGAAGTTTTAAAAGATTTAGAATCTGATAGCGTTGATTTAATATTAACAGATCCCCCATATAACTTAGGAAATTTTATGAGGGACCGCCAAACCAACTTAAAAAAAATGCGTGATAACTTCTTTGGCGACGCTGGTTGGGACGATTTAGAATTTGATGAATGGAAAAAGCAAATTGATGACTTTTTTAAAGAAGCAAACCGCGTTTTAAAAAAACGCGGCTCTTTAATTATGTTTATGTCTATAATTAAAGTGGAATCTATTATTTCAATTGCTTCAAAGCATAAATTCTATTATAAAACTACCGGTATTTGGCATAAAACAAATCCTATGCCACGTAACATGAATCTACATTTCATAAATTCTACTGAAGCATGGTTATATTTTATTAATGAAGCACGTACAGGGACTTTTAATAATAACGGAAAAGCCTTTCATGATTTTATAGAAACATCTGGTTCTACAAAATCTGAAAAACAATATATTGCACACCCAACCCAAAAGCCCGAAAAATTATTCGAACATTTTGTATCGCTACTTACTAATCCTAACGATACTGTATTAGATCCTTTTATGGGAAGTGGAACTAGCGGTGTAGTTACTAAAAAAATGGGTAGAAAATTCATAGGTTGTGAAATAAACCCTCAATACTTCGAAGGTGCAAAAAACCGTATTAATCAATCAGCAACACAATTGAACTTTTTAGATTTAAATATTAGTGAGGGAAAATAATGCCAAATATTATTGATTTATTTTCAGGTGTCGGTGGCATTTCATTGGGATTTCAGCAAGCAGGTTTTAATGTATTGTTAGCTAATGAAATTGACAAAGATATCTCAGAATCTTACAAAAAAAATCATCCTAATATTAGAATGATAAATGAAGATATTACAAAATTAAATATAGAAACTATTTTTGAGACCTATAAGTCTCAAACAGATGTAATAGTTGGTGGCCCTCCTTGCCAAGGTTTTTCTCAAAAAGGAGCACGTAAACTTTTTGATGATGAGCGCAACTTTCTTTTCAATTATTTCTATAAGGTGGTTGCTTTTGTAAAACCATCTTATTTTCTAATGGAAAATGTTCCAAATATTTTATCTGCAGGCAACCAAGCTTTTAAGCATGAAATATATAATCTATTTGAAGAATTAGGTTATACGTTAGATTCTAATGTATTAAATGCTGCTGATTTTGGAGTCCCTCAAAATAGAAGAAGAGCATTTATCTTAGGAAAGCTGAATGGGGCATTAGAATTGCCAAAAAAAAACAAAAAAAATATAACAGTTAAAGATGCCATTTCTGATTTAGCTTTTTTAAACTCAGGGGAAGGTAAACTAGAACAAAGTTATAAAGTATCGCCTCAGTCTGATTATCAAAAATTAATGCGAAAAAATTCTAGTGTACTTTATAACCATGTAGCTACAAAACATTCGCAAATCGCTTTAGAACGATTAAAATTGATTCCTCCAGGAAAAGGTAGAGAAATGTTACCCGAAGAACATCTTACAAAATCTATTTATAGCGGTACATGGTCAAGAATGTTAGAAGATAGCCCGTCAGTTACTATCACAACTAGATTTGATACCCCTTCTTCTGGAAGGTTTACCCACCCATTCTTAGATAGAGCTATAACTGTTCGAGAAGCAGCAAGAATTCAATCTTTTCCTGATGATTTCATTTTCTTTGGAAACAAATCTTCTCAAATGAAGCAGGTTGGTAATGCTGTTCCTCCATTACTTGCAAAAGAAATTGCAGAAGTAATTATCCAGGATTTAAAAGATATCGATATTCACAAATAACACCAAAATTTTACGTTTTTTGAATTCTAATACAGCAAAACGAGCCTACAATCCATCTGGCAGCACCACTCCAAGCCTTCTTGATTTTGAAAAGGTGCGACAGCGCCGAAAATCTAGATGGCTTGCTATCCAGGCAACGAGTGGATCCCTGCGGTGCGTGAGCTCCGCGGGATGCGCTCGCTACGAATCACTTGAATATAGGCGTGTCTAGCGCTTTAACATATCAAAAGCCTTCTCGATCTGTAAAGGTGCGCAAGCACCGACATCGAGAGGGCTTATTTTTTGTGCGAGCCGGTCCTGACGAGGTGCAAAGCGCCGGAAGGACCTGGCGGAGCATGCTCGTTGCGAAAGGCAGAAAGTGCGTCATTGCAACTTGTAGCCGAAGCCGCCTCCTAAAGTCGGA
>NZ_AYTB01000024.1 GCF_000505545.1 Kurthia huakuii LAM0618 | reverse complement strand
CCGTGCCGGTTCGATTCCGGCCCTCGGCACCATTTTATTTAAATTTAATATTATTTTTTTGCGCCCATAGCTCAATTGGATAGAGCGTCTGACTACGGATCAGAAGGTTGTGGATTCGACTTCTGCTGGGCGCACCATTTATCGGAATGTAGCTCAGCTTGGTAGAGCACTTGGTTTGGGACCAAGGGGTCGCAGGTTCGAATCCTGTCATTCCGACCATTTAGCAATGGGGCCTTAGCTCAGCTGGGAGAGCGCCTGCCTTGCACGCAGGAGGTCAGCGGTTCGATCCCGCTAGGCTCCACCAATTTTATATTATTTATTATGGCGGCCTAGCTCAGCTGGCTAGAGCGTCCGGTTCATACCCGGGAGGTCGGGGGTTCGATCCCCTCGGCCGCCATAATCCTTTGGAGGTATACCCAAGTCTGGCTGAAGGGATTGGTCTTGAAAACCAACAGGCGGGTCAAACCGCGCGGGGGTTCGAATCCCTCTACCTCCTCCATTTTTATTTTTAATACGGTCCGGTAGTTCAGCTGGTTAGAATGCCTGCCTGTCACGCAGGAGGTCGCGGGTTCGAGTCCCGTCCGGACCGCCATTTTTATATGTGGGTTTGTAGCTCAGTTGGTAGAGCATTAGATTGAAGCTCTAAGTGTCGGCGGTTCGATTCCGTCCAAACCCACCATTTTTTAATGGGCCTATAGCTCAGCTGGTTAGAGCGCACGCCTGATAAGCGTGAGGTCGATGGTTCGAGTCCATTTAGGCCCACCATTAAATTTATAATTCCATGTTTATTCCGTTGTAGCTCAGTTGGTAGTAGCATCTGACTGTTAATCAGAGGGTCGCAGGTTCGAGTCCTGCCAACGGAGCCATGGCCCCTTGGTCAAGCGGTTAAGACACCGCCCTTTCACGGCGGTAACACGGGTTCGAATCCCGTAGGGGTCATTTTCATATGCCGGTGTAGCTCAGTTGGTAGAGCAACTGACTTGTAATCAGTAGGTCGAGGGTTCGACTCCTTTCGCCGGCACCATGAGTCATTAGCTCAGTTGGTAGAGCATCTGACTTTTAATCAGAGGGTCGCTGGTTCGAATCCTGCATGACTCATATTAAGCGAGTGCAAATTGCATTCGCTTTTTTGTTTGCTCAAAATTAAATTAATAGTAAAAAGAGGCTGGGACATACGTGTAAAAATATCTTCTCAGATGAGCATAAGAAAAACCGGAATCGCGCTGTGGCGCGGTTCCGGTTTTTTGTTGCGAACGCTAAAAAAGGAAAATGAACTGTTTTGTCCCAGCCTCTTTTGTATTGTTGCTACCTAATATTTAAATTTACTAATTAAATGCTGTAAGATATCGGCATTTTCCGATAGTTTTTCGGCAGCCGATTCAACTTCGTGCATGGAATGAAGATTTGTATCGGATAATTGCATCGCAGATTCTGTTTGCTGTTTAGCTGTAGAAGCGATTTTTTCTACAACAGCAGTCGCGCTGTTAGCTTGCTCAATACGTGCATACAATTCTTCAGCAATAGAAGAAACTTCTTGAATATTAGATGATACATGAGAAATATTCGTTGTGATAGCTGTAAAACTTTTATTCGTTGATTTAAATACTTTACTCGTTTCTTTTGAATCATGTTGACTTTCCTTAATATATTGCTGAGCAGTTTGAGATAAAGATTGCATCGTGTGCACCATTGTTGAAATCTCGGTTACTGCTTGTTTAGACTGTTCAGCTAAGTTTCGTACTTCCTCAGAAACAACGGCAAAACCTTTCCCATGTTCACCAGCGCGTGCAGCTTCAATGGAAGCATTAAGTGCTAATAAATTAGTTTGATCCGCGATATCGCGAATGGCTTCGACGATTTTATCAATTGTAGAAGCATGGGTAGCTAATTGTGTGACAGCATCATTGCTCGTTTCGATTGACTGTGTTAAATGGTCCATTTGCTGTGCTAAATGATTAATTGTTTCAATGCCTTCGTGCGACATTTCTAATGTATCAATTGAATAATTAGAAATCCTTTCATTTGTATGTGTTACTTGTTCGATACCGCCAGATACATCATGCATTGCTTCTGTATTTTCTAACGCATGTATTTTTTGCTCTGTTGCACCTGTTGCTAATGTATGAAGATCTTTTGTTAAATGGGCAGTATTCGATGATGTACTAGAAGCAGCAGAGGCTAATTCTTCTGAAGCGGCAGTTAACGCGCTAGACGTGTCGTGAACACGTTGCATCATCGTCCGCAGCGTAGTGAGCATTTTATTAAATGACGTGCCAAGCTCACCAATTTCATCTTGTGTAGTAATCGTAACGTGTTTTGTTAAATCACCTTCACCTTCAGCAATTGCGGCAATATCTTTTGTTAATATTTTTAGCGGCTTCGTAATACGCGAAATAATAATTGCGCTAATGATATAGGCGATGAATGCTAATAAAATAATCGTCATACCAATTTTAATGAGCATGGCTGTAATAGCAGTTGTAATATCACTAGAAGGAATGCCGGCAAATAACATTCCTATAATCTGTCCATCAGAAGATTTTAATGGTTTGTACATAGTTAAATACGATTTATTTAAAACTGTAGCAGTGCCATGGTAAGATTCCCCTTTATCTAAAACAGCGGTTGCAACTTCTGGTGATACTTTAGTTCCTATTTGACGTACACCATCTTGTTTAAGATTTGTATTGATTCGCGTATCTCCTTTAAAAATCGTGATAGCCGTTCCTGATTTTTCACCTAACGTATCGATATAAGATGTCTCTTGCGCAATATTAGTCGTCCCTTTCATCAACATATCATTTTTAAGTGACCAGTTTCCTTTGTATTGTTGTTGTAGCGTTTCTTCTATTAACTCAAAATTTTGTTGTAAACGTAGTTCATATTCATTTGTTAAAGATGATCGGATTTGTAAACTACTAATTAGACCAACTGTTATTAAAACAAATACTAAAATAGCTACGATTAAAACTTGAATTTTGTGCTGAATCGATAGCTTAATCATTAATTTAATTCCATCCCTTTCTATGAGTATATATCCATTATGGGTAATAAATACCTATTTAACAACAAAAATAGAAAAAATAATAGTATAATATATTTACTTGGTGTAATAATCCGTAATATAGATAAAATAGTTTAAAAAAATATTGAAAAACTATTGCATTATTATATGTAGGGTGTATAATGTATCTTGTCGTTAAGAAATGACATACAAAACTTAATCAAAAATAACAAACTTTAAAAAAGTTGTTGACAACTTAAAGAAGAAATGTTATGATAATTAAGTCGTCTGAGAACGATAGCAAAATGAACCTTGAAAACTGAACAAGCAAGATGTAATCACAATAAATTCGGTTCAATTAAGAATCGAAAAAAATGTTATCAAGCAAGATAACGCTAGCAAAGCAAATGAGCTTTCAAACACTTTTTATGGAGAGTTTGATCCTGGCTCAGGACGAACGCTGGCGGCGTGCCTAATACATGCAAGTCGAGCGAGGTTGTTTGGAATGCTTGCATTTCAAACAACCTAGCGGCGGACGGGTGAGTAACACGTGGGCAACCTGCCCTGTAGACTGGGATAACTTCGGGAAACCGGAGCTAATACCGGATAACTCTTTTAGCCTCATGGCTTTAAGCTAAAAGGCGCTTCGGCGTCACTACAGGATGGGCCCGCGGTGCATTAGCTAGTTGGTAGGGTAACGGCCTACCAAGGCAACGATGCATAGCCGACCTGAGAGGGTGATCGGCCACATTGGGACTGAGACACGGCCCAAACTCCTACGGGAGGCAGCAGTAGGGAATCTTCCACAATGGACGAAAGTCTGATGGAGCAACGCCGCGTGAGTGATGAAGGTTTTCGGATCGTAAAACTCTGTTGTAAGGGAAGAACAAGTGCGTTAGGTAATGAACGCGCCTTGACGGTACCTTATTAGAAAGCCACGGCTAACTACGTGCCAGCAGCCGCGGTAATACGTAGGTGGCAAGCGTTGTCCGGATTTATTGGGCGTAAAGCGCGCGCAGGTGGTTTCTTAAGTCTGATGTGAAAGCCCACGGCTCAACCGTGGAGGGTCATTGGAAACTGGGGAACTTGAGTGCAGAAGAGGATAGTGGAATTCCAAGTGTAGCGGTGAAATGCGTAGAGATTTGGAGGAACACCAGTGGCGAAGGCGACTGTCTGGTCTGTAACTGACACTGAGGCGCGAAAGCGTGGGGAGCAAACAGGATTAGATACCCTGGTAGTCCACGCCGTAAACGATGAGTGCTAAGTGTTAGGGGGTTTCCGCCCCTTAGTGCTGCAGCTAACGCATTAAGCACTCCGCCTGGGGAGTACGACCGCAAGGTTGAAACTCAAAGGAATTGACGGGGGCCCGCACAAGCGGTGGAGCATGTGGTTTAATTCGAAGCAACGCGAAGAACCTTACCAGGTCTTGACATCCCAATGACCGTCTTAGAGATAAGACTTTCCCTTCGGGGACATTGGTGACAGGTGGTGCATGGTTGTCGTCAGCTCGTGTCGTGAGATGTTGGGTTAAGTCCCGCAACGAGCGCAACCCTTATTCTTAGTTGCCATCATTTAGTTGGGCACTCTAAGGAGACTGC
This sequence comes from Kurthia huakuii LAM0618, assembly GCF_000505545.1. GTDB lineage: Bacteria > Bacillota > Bacilli > Bacillales_A > Planococcaceae > Kurthia > Kurthia huakuii. The sequence continues at coordinate 1,102 of NZ_AYTB01000024.1, read as the reverse complement.
CGGTGACAAACCGGAGGAAGGTGGGGATGACGTCAAATCATCATGCCCCTTATGACCTGGGCTACACACGTGCTACAATGGACGGTACAGAGAGCTGCAAGCCCGCGAGGGTTAGCCAATCTCATAAAACCGTTCTCAGTTCGGATTGTAGTCTGCAACTCGACTACATGAAGCCGGAATCGCTAGTAATCGCGGATCAGCATGCCGCGGTGAATACGTTCCCGGGCCTTGTACACACCGCCCGTCACACCACGAGAGTTTGTAACACCCGAAGCCGGTGGGGTAACCATTTATGGAGCCAGCCGTCTAAGGTGGGATAGATGATTGGGGTGAAGTCGTAACAAGGTAGCCGTATCGGAAGGTGCGGCTGGATCACCTCCTTTCTAAGGATTATTACGGAATAGATGACTCGGTCATCTACGATTACACTTGCTGTTCAGTTTTGAAGGTTTATGAATCTTCTAAAACTTGTTCTTTGAAAACTGGATAAAACGACATTGAAAGTAACAAACAAATTTCTATTATAGATTTTTTTATTATTAAGTTTTAATTTTTAGGCTTAATAACTTATATAGGTTAAGTTATTAAGGGCGCATGGCGGATGCCTTGGCACTAGAAGCCGATGAAGGACGGCACTAACACCGATATGCTTCGGGGAGCTGTAAGTGAGCTTTGATCCGGAGATTTCCGAATGGGGGAACCCACTGTTTTTAATAGGACAGTATCTACACGTGAATTCATAGCGTGATGATGGCAGACTCAGGGAACTGAAACATCTAAGTACCTGAAGGAAGAGAAAGAAAATTCGATTCCCTTAGTAGCGGCGAGCGAAACGGGAAGAGCCCAAACCAAGGAGCTTGCTCCTTGGGGTTGTAGGACACTCTATACGGAGTTACAAAGGAATGAGTTAAGCGAAGCGGCATGGAAAGGCCCACCAAAGAAGGTAACAGTCCTGTAGTTGAAAGTTCATTCCCTCCAGAGTGGATCCTGAGTACGGCGGAACACGTGAAATTCCGTCGGAATCTGGGAGGACCATCTCCCAAGGCTAAATACTCTCTAGTGACCGATAGTGAACCAGTACCGTGAGGGAAAGGTGAAAAGC
>NZ_AYTB01000023.1 GCF_000505545.1 Kurthia huakuii LAM0618 | reverse complement strand
TGGTTGTAGACCCGAAACCAGGTGATCTACCCATGTCCAGGGTGAAGGTAAGGTAACACTTACTGGAGGCCCGAACCCACGTACGTTGAAAAGTGCGGGGATGAGGTGTGGGTAGCGGAGAAATTCCAATCGAACCTGGAAATAGCTGGTTCTCTCCGAAATAGCTTTAGGGCTAGCCTCGCGGCTAAGAATCTTGGAGGTAGAGCACTGTTTGGACTAGGGGTCCATCCCGGATTACCGAATTCAGACAAACTCCGAATGCCAATGATTTATACGCGGGAGTCAGACTGCGAGTGATAAGATCCGTAGTCAAAAGGGAAACAGCCCAGACCACCAGCTAAGGTCCCCAAGTAATCGTTAAGTGGAAAAGGATGTGACGTTGCTTAGACAACCAGGATGTTGGCTCAGAAGCAGCCATCATTTAAAGAGTGCGTAATAGCTCACTGGTCGAGTGACGCTGCGCCGAAAATGTATCGGGGCTAAACGATTCACCGAAGCTGTGGA
>NZ_AYTB01000022.1 GCF_000505545.1 Kurthia huakuii LAM0618 | reverse complement strand
ATGAGTAGCGAAAGATGGGTGAGAATCCCATCCACCGAATGACTAAGGTTTCCTGAGGAAGGCTCGTCCGCTCAGGGTTAGTCGGGACCTAAGCCGAGGCCGATAGGCGTAGGCGATGGATAACAGGTTGATATTCCTGTACCACCTCCTCACCATTTGAGTAATGGGGGGACGCAGTAGGATAGGGTAAGCGCGCTGTTGGTTATGCGCGTCTAAGCAGTGAGGTGTGAGTGTAGGCAAATCCGCACTCTTTAACATTGAGCTGTGATAGCGAAGCTCTTAGAGCGAAGTTCCTGATTTCACACTGCCAAGAAAAGCCTCTAGCGAGGTGAGAGGTGCCCGTACCGCAAACCGACACAGGTAGTCGAGGAGAGAATCCTAAGGTGAGCGAGAGAACTCTCGTTAAGGAACTCGGCAAAATGACCCCGTAACTTAGGGATAAGGGGTGCTCTGGTAGGGTGCAAGCCCGAGAGAGCCGCAGTGAATAGGCCCAAGCGACTGTTTATCAAAAACACAGGTCTCTGCTAAACCGTAAGGTGATGTATAGGGGCTGACGCCTGCCCGGTGCTGGAAGGTTAAGAGGATTGGTTAGCGCAAGCGAAGCTGAGAATTGAAGCCCCAGTAAACGGCGGCCGTAACTATAACGGTCCTAAGGTAGCGAAATTCCTTGTCGGGTAAGTTCCGACCCGCACGAAAGGCGTAACGATTTGGGCACTGTCTCAACGAGAGACTCGGTGAAATTATAGTACCTGTGAAGATGCAGGTTACCCGCGACAGGACGGAAAGACCCCATGGAGCTTTACTGTAGCTTGATATTGAATTTTGATACATTTTGTACAGGATAGGTAGGAGCCTGAGAGACCGGAACGCCAGTTTCGGTGGAGGCGTTGTTGGGATACTACCCTAAATGTATTGAACTTCTAACCCGCACCCCTTATCGGGGTGGGAGACAGTGTCAGGCAGACAGTTTGACTGGGGCGGTCGCCTCCTAAAAGGTAACGGAGGCGCCCAAAGGTTCCCTCAGAATGGTTGGAAATCATTCGCAGAGTGTAAAGGCACAAGGGAGCTTGACTGCGAGACCTACAAGTCGAGCAGGGTCGAAAGACGGGCTTAGTGATCCGGTGGTTCCGCATGGAAGGGCCATCGCTCAACGGATAAAAGCTACCCTGGGGATAACAGGCTTATCTCCCCCAAGAGTCCACATCGACGGGGAGGTTTGGCACCTCGATGTCGGCTCATCGCATCCTGGGGCTGTAGTCGGTCCCAAGGGTTGGGCTGTTCGCCCATTAAAGCGGTACGCGAGCTGGGTTCAGAACGTCGTGAGACAGTTCGGTCCCTATCCGTCGTGGGCGTAGGAAATTTGAGAGGAGCTGTCCTTAGTACGAGAGGACCGGGATGGACACACCGCTGGTGTACCAGTTGTCTTGCCAAAGGCATCGCTGGGTAGCTATGTGTGGACGGGATAAGTGCTGAAAGCATCTAAGCATGAAGCCCCCCTCAAGATGAGATTTCCCATTACGCAAGTAAGTAAGACCCCTGAAAGACGATCAGGTAGATAGGTTCGAGATGGAAGTATGGCGACATACGGAGTTGACGAATACTAATAGGTCGAGGACTTAACCAAATATACTTTCATGTCACATTTTATCCAGTTTTGAAAGAACAATTCTTTCAAGGAACTTACGCTAAGTTCACAACGTCCATGTTGTAACGCGTAAGTCAGTACATCCTTGTACATAAGTCTAGTGATGATGGCAAAGAGGTCACACCTGTTCCCATTCCGAACACAGTAGTTAAGCTCTTTAGCGCCGATGGTAGTTGGGGGTTTCCCCCTGCGAGAGTAGGACGTTGCTAGGCTGTTATATATGGAGGATTAGCTCAGCTGGGAGAGCACCTGCCTTACAAGCAGGGGGTCGGCGGTTCGATCCCGTCATCCTCCACCATTTTTATCTGGAGGGGTAGCGAAGAGGCTAAACGCGGCGGACTGTAAATCCGCTCCTTCGGGTTCGGCAGTTCGAATCTGCCCCCCTCCACCATTTTAATATTGGGGTATAGCCAAGCGGTAAGGCAACGGATTTTGATTCCGTCATGCCCAGGTTCGAATCCTGGTACCCCAGCCATTTATATGCGGGTGTGGCGGAATTGGCAGACGCACTAGACTTAGGATCTAGCGCCGCAAGGCGTGGGGGTTCGACTCCCTTCACCCGCACCATTTATATTTTAAAACTTTATATTGCCAGATTAATTTTTAATCTTTGCATAATGCGGAAGTAGTTCAGTGGTAGAACATCACCTTGCCAAGGTGGGGGTCGCGAGTTCGAACCTCGTCTTCCGCTCCAATTATGCCGGGGTGGCGGAACTGGCAGACGCACAGGACTTAAAATCCTGCGGTAGGTGACTACCGTGCCGGTTCGATTCCGGCCCTCGGCACCATTTTATTTAAATTTAATATTATTTTTTTGCGCCCATAGCTCAATTGGATAGAGCGTCTGACTACGGATCAGAAGGTTGTGGATTCGACTTCTGCTGGGCGCACCATTTATCGGAATGTAGCTCAGCTTGGTAGAGCACTTGGTTTGGGACCAAGGGGTCGCAGGTTCGAATCCTGTCATTCCGACCATTTAGCAATGGGGCCTTAGCTCAGCTGGGAGAGCGCCTGCCTTGCACGCAGGAGGTCAGCGGTTCGATCCCGCTAGGCTCCACCAATTTTATATTATTTATTATGGCGGCCTAGCTCAGCTGGCTAGAGCGTCCGGTTCATACCCGGGAGGTCGGGGGTTCGATCCCCTCGGCCGCCATAATCCTTTGGAGGTATACCCAAGTCTGGCTGAAGGGATTGGTCTTGAAAACCAACAGGCGGGTCAAACCGCGCGGGGGTTCGAATCCCTCTACCTCCTCCATTTTTATTTTTAATACGGTCCGGTAGTTCAGCTGGTTAGAATGCCTGCCTGTCACGCAGGAGGTCGCGGGTTCGAGTCCCGTCCGGACCGCCATTTTTATATGTGGGTTTGTAGCTCAGTTGGTAGAGCATTAGATTGAAGCTCTAAGTGTCGGCGGTTCGATTCCGTCCAAACCCACCATTTTTTAATGGGCCTATAGCTCAGCTGGTTAGAGCGCACGCCTGATAAGCGTGAGGTCGATGGTTCGAGTCCATTTAGGCCCACCATTAAATTTATAATTCCATGTTTATTCCGTTGTAGCTCAGTTGGTAGTAGCATCTGACTGTTAATCAGAGGGTCGCAGGTTCGAGTCCTGCCAACGGAGCCATGGCCCCTTGGTCAAGCGGTTAAGACACCGCCCTTTCACGGCGGTAACACGGGTTCGAATCCCGTAGGGGTCATTTTCATATGCCGGTGTAGCTCAGTTGGTAGAGCAACTGACTTGTAATCAGTAGGTCGAGGGTTCGACTCCTTTCGCCGGCACCATGAGTCATTAGCTCAGTTGGTAGAGCATCTGACTTTTAATCAGAGGGTCGCTGGTTCGAATCCTGCATGACTCATATTAAGCGAGTGCAAATTGCATTCGCTTTTTTGTTTGCTCAAAATTAAATTAATAGTAAAAAGAGGCTGGGACATACGTGTAAAAATATCTTCTCAGATGAGCATAAGAAAAACCGGAATCGCGCTGTGGCGCGGTTCCGGTTTTTTGTTGCGAACGCTAAAAAAGGAAAATGAACTGTTTTGTCCCAGCCTCTTTTGTATTGTTGCTACCTAATATTTAAATTTACTAATTAAATGCTGTAAGATATCGGCATTTTCCGATAGTTTTTCGGCAGCCGATTCAACTTCGTGCATGGAATGAAGATTTGTATCGGATAATTGCATCGCAGATTCTGTTTGCTGTTTAGCTGTAGAAGCGATTTTTTCTACAACAGCAGTCGCGCTGTTAGCTTGCTCAATACGTGCATACAATTCTTCAGCAATAGAAGAAACTTCTTGAATATTAGATGATACATGAGAAATATTCGTTGTGATAGCTGTAAAACTTTTATTCGTTGATTTAAATACTTTACTCGTTTCTTTTGAATCATGTTGACTTTCCTTAATATATTGCTGAGCAGTTTGAGATAAAGATTGCATCGTGTGCACCATTGTTGAAATCTCGGTTACTGCTTGTTTAGACTGTTCAGCTAAGTTTCGTACTTCCTCAGAAACAACGGCAAAACCTTTCCCATGTTCACCAGCGCGTGCAGCTTCAATGGAAGCATTAAGTGCTAATAAATTAGTTTGATCCGCGATATCGCGAATGGCTTCGACGATTTTATCAATTGTAGAAGCATGGGTAGCTAATTGTGTGACAGCATCATTGCTCGTTTCGATTGACTGTGTTAAATGGTCCATTTGCTGTGCTAAATGATTAATTGTTTCAATGCCTTCGTGCGACATTTCTAATGTATCAATTGAATAATTAGAAATCCTTTCATTTGTATGTGTTACTTGTTCGATACCGCCAGATACATCATGCATTGCTTCTGTATTTTCTAACGCATGTATTTTTTGCTCTGTTGCACCTGTTGCTAATGTATGAAGATCTTTTGTTAAATGGGCAGTATTCGATGATGTACTAGAAGCAGCAGAGGCTAATTCTTCTGAAGCGGCAGTTAACGCGCTAGACGTGTCGTGAACACGTTGCATCATCGTCCGCAGCGTAGTGAGCATTTTATTAAATGACGTGCCAAGCTCACCAATTTCATCTTGTGTAGTAATCGTAACGTGTTTTGTTAAATCACCTTCACCTTCAGCAATTGCGGCAATATCTTTTGTTAATATTTTTAGCGGCTTCGTAATACGCGAAATAATAATTGCGCTAATGATATAGGCGATGAATGCTAATAAAATAATCGTCATACCAATTTTAATGAGCATGGCTGTAATAGCAGTTGTAATATCACTAGAAGGAATGCCGGCAAATAACATTCCTATAATCTGTCCATCAGAAGATTTTAATGGTTTGTACATAGTTAAATACGATTTATTTAAAACTGTAGCAGTGCCATGGTAAGATTCCCCTTTATCTAAAACAGCGGTTGCAACTTCTGGTGATACTTTAGTTCCTATTTGACGTACACCATCTTGTTTAAGATTTGTATTGATTCGCGTATCTCCTTTAAAAATCGTGATAGCCGTTCCTGATTTTTCACCTAACGTATCGATATAAGATGTCTCTTGCGCAATATTAGTCGTCCCTTTCATCAACATATCATTTTTAAGTGACCAGTTTCCTTTGTATTGTTGTTGTAGCGTTTCTTCTATTAACTCAAAATTTTGTTGTAAACGTAGTTCATATTCATTTGTTAAAGATGATCGGATTTGTAAACTACTAATTAGACCAACTGTTATTAAAACAAATACTAAAATAGCTACGATTAAAACTTGAATTTTGTGCTGAATCGATAGCTTAATCATTAATTTAATTCCATCCCTTTCTATGAGTATATATCCATTATGGGTAATAAATACCTATTTAACAACAAAAATAGAAAAAATAATAGTATAATATATTTACTTGGTGTAATAATCCGTAATATAGATAAAATAGTTTAAAAAAATATTGAAAAACTATTGCATTATTATATGTAGGGTGTATAATGTATCTTGTCGTTAAGAAATGACATACAAAACTTAATCAAAAATAACAAACTTTAAAAAAGTTGTTGACAACTTAAAGAAGAAATGTTATGATAATTAAGTCGTCTGAGAACGATAGCAAAATGAACCTTGAAAACTGAACAAGCAAGATGTAATCACAATAAATTCGGTTCAATTAAGAATCGAAAAAAATGTTATCAAGCAAGATAACGCTAGCAAAGCAAATGAGCTTTCAAACACTTTTTATGGAGAGTTTGATCCTGGCTCAGGACGAACGCTGGCGGCGTGCCTAATACATGCAAGTCGAGCGAGGTTGTTTGGAATGCTTGCATTTCAAACAACCTAGCGGCGGACGGGTGAGTAACACGTGGGCAACCTGCCCTGTAGACTGGGATAACTTCGGGAAACCGGAGCTAATACCGGATAACTCTTTTAGCCTCATGGCTTTAAGCTAAAAGGCGCTTCGGCGTCACTACAGGATGGGCCCGCGGTGCATTAGCTAGTTGGTAGGGTAACGGCCTACCAAGGCAACGATGCATAGCCGACCTGAGAGGGTGATCGGCCACATTGGGACTGAGACACGGCCCAAACTCCTACGGGAGGCAGCAGTAGGGAATCTTCCACAATGGACGAAAGTCTGATGGAGCAACGCCGCGTGAGTGATGAAGGTTTTCGGATCGTAAAACTCTGTTGTAAGGGAAGAACAAGTGCGTTAGGTAATGAACGCGCCTTGACGGTACCTTATTAGAAAGCCACGGCTAACTACGTGCCAGCAGCCGCGGTAATACGTAGGTGGCAAGCGTTGTCCGGATTTATTGGGCGTAAAGCGCGCGCAGGTGGTTTCTTAAGTCTGATGTGAAAGCCCACGGCTCAACCGTGGAGGGTCATTGGAAACTGGGGAACTTGAGTGCAGAAGAGGATAGTGGAATTCCAAGTGTAGCGGTGAAATGCGTAGAGATTTGGAGGAACACCAGTGGCGAAGGCGACTGTCTGGTCTGTAACTGACACTGAGGCGCGAAAGCGTGGGGAGCAAACAGGATTAGATACCCTGGTAGTCCACGCCGTAAACGATGAGTGCTAAGTGTTAGGGGGTTTCCGCCCCTTAGTGCTGCAGCTAACGCATTAAGCACTCCGCCTGGGGAGTACGACCGCAAGGTTGAAACTCAAAGGAATTGACGGGGGCCCGCACAAGCGGTGGAGCATGTGGTTTAATTCGAAGCAACGCGAAGAACCTTACCAGGTCTTGACATCCCAATGACCGTCTTAGAGATAAGACTTTCCCTTCGGGGACATTGGTGACAGGTGGTGCATGGTTGTCGTCAGCTCGTGTCGTGAGATGTTGGGTTAAGTCCCGCAACGAGCGCAACCCTTATTCTTAGTTGCCATCATTTAGTTGGGCACTCTAAGGAGACTGCCGGTGACAAACCGGAGGAAGGTGGGGATGACGTCAAATCATCATGCCCCTTATGACCTGGGCTACACACGTGCTACAATGGACGGTACAGAGAGCTGCAAGCCCGCGAGGGTTAGCCAATCTCATAAAACCGTTCTCAGTTCGGATTGTAGTCTGCAACTCGACTACATGAAGCCGGAATCGCTAGTAATCGCGGATCAGCATGCCGCGGTGAATACGTTCCCGGGCCTTGTACACACCGCCCGTCACACCACGAGAGTTTGTAACACCCGAAGCCGGTGGGGTAACCATTTATGGAGCCAGCCGTCTAAGGTGGGATAGATGATTGGGGTGAAGTCGTAACAAGGTAGCCGTATCGGAAGGTGCGGCTGGATCACCTCCTTTCTAAGGATTATTACGGAATAGATGACTCGGTCATCTACGATTACACTTGCTGTTCAGTTTTGAAGGTTTATGAATCTTCTAAAACTTGTTCTTTGAAAACTGGATAAAACGACATTGAAAGTAACAAACAAATTTCTATTATAGATTTTTTTATTATTAAGTTTTAATTTTTAGGCTTAATAACTTATATAGGTTAAGTTATTAAGGGCGCATGGCGGATGCCTTGGCACTAGAAGCCGATGAAGGACGGCACTAACACCGATATGCTTCGGGGAGCTGTAAGTGAGCTTTGATCCGGAGATTTCCGAATGGGGGAACCCACTGTTTTTAATAGGACAGTATCTACACGTGAATTCATAGCGTGATGATGGCAGACTCAGGGAACTGAAACATCTAAGTACCTGAAGGAAGAGAAAGAAAATTCGATTCCCTTAGTAGCGGCGAGCGAAACGGGAAGAGCCCAAACCAAGGAGCTTGCTCCTTGGGGTTGTAGGACACTCTATACGGAGTTACAAAGGAATGAGTTAAGCGAAGCGGCATGGAAAGGCCCACCAAAGAAGGTAACAGTCCTGTAGTTGAAAGTTCATTCCCTCCAGAGTGGATCCTGAGTACGGCGGAACACGTGAAATTCCGTCGGAATCTGGGAGGACCATCTCCCAAGGCTAAATACTCTCTAGTGACCGATAGTGAACCAGTACCGTGAGGGAAAGGTGAAAAGCACCCCGGAAGGGGAGTGAAAGAGATCCTGAAACCATGTGCCTACAAGTAGTTAGAGCCCGTTAATGGGTGATAGCGTGCCTTTTGTAGAATGAACCGGCGAGTTACGATCCCATGCAAGGTTAAGCTGATAAGGCGGAGCCGTAGCGAAAGCGAGTCTGAATAGGGCGAATGAGTATGTGGTTGTAGACCCGAAACCAGGTGATCTACCCATGTCCAGGGTGAAGGTAAGGTAACACTTACTGGAGGCCCGAACCCACGTACGTTGAAAAGTGCGGGGATGAGGTGTGGGTAGCGGAGAAATTCCAATCGAACCTGGAAATAGCTGGTTCTCTCCGAAATAGCTTTAGGGCTAGCCTCGCGGCTAAGAATCTTGGAGGTAGAGCACTGTTTGGACTAGGGGTCCATCCCGGATTACCGAATTCAGACAAACTCCGAATGCCAATGATTTATACGCGGGAGTCAGACTGCGAGTGATAAGATCCGTAGTCAAAAGGGAAACAGCCCAGACCACCAGCTAAGGTCCCCAAGTAATCGTTAAGTGGAAAAGGATGTGACGTTGCTTAGACAACCAGGATGTTGGCTCAGAAGCAGCCATCATTTAAAGAGTGCGTAATAGCTCACTGGTCGAGTGACGCTGCGCCGAAAATGTATCGGGGCTAAACGATTCACCGAAGCTGTGGATGGACATCTCAGATGTCCGTGGTAGGAGAGCGTTCTAATCGCTGTGAAGTCAGATCGTAAGGACTGGTGGAGCGCTTAGAAGTGAGAATGCCGGTATGAGTAGCGAAAGATGGGTGAGAATCCCATCCACCGAATGACTAAGGTTTCCTGAGGAAGGCTCGTCCGCTCAGGGTTAGTCGGGACCTAAGCCGAGGCCGATAGGCGTAGGCGATGGATAACAGGTTGATATTCCTGTACCACCTCCTCACCATTTGAGTAATGGGGGGACGCAGTAGGATAGGGTAAGCGCGCTGTTGGTTATGCGCGTCTAAGCAGTGAGGTGTGAGTGTAGGCAAATCCGCACTCTTTAACATTGAGCTGTGATAGCGAAGCTCTTAGAGCGAAGTTCCTGATTTCACACTGCCAAGAAAAGCCTCTAGCGAGGTGAGAGGTGCCCGTACCGCAAACCGACACAGGTAGTCGAGGAGAGAATCCTAAGGTGAGCGAGAGAACTCTCGTTAAGGAACTCGGCAAAATGACCCCGTAACTTAGGGATAAGGGGTGCTCTGGTAGGGTGCAAGCCCGAGAGAGCCGCAGTGAATAGGCCCAAGCGACTGTTTATCAAAAACACAGGTCTCTGCTAAACCGTAAGGTGATGTATAGGGGCTGACGCCTGCCCGGTGCTGGAAGGTTAAGAGGATTGGTTAGCGCAAGCGAAGCTGAGAATTGAAGCCCCAGTAAACGGCGGCCGTAACTATAACGGTCCTAAGGTAGCGAAATTCCTTGTCGGGTAAGTTCCGACCCGCACGAAAGGCGTAACGATTTGGGCACTGTCTCAACGAGAGACTCGGTGAAATTATAGTACCTGTGAAGATGCAGGTTACCCGCGACAGGACGGAAAGACCCCATGGAGCTTTACTGTAGCTTGATATTGAATTTTGATACATTTTGTACAGGATAGGTAGGAGCCTGAGAGACCGGAACGCCAGTTTCGGTGGAGGCGTTGTTGGGATACTACCCTAAATGTATTGAACTTCTAACCCGCACCCCTTATCGGGGTGGGAGACAGTGTCAGGCAGACAGTTTGACTGGGGCGGTCGCCTCCTAAAAGGTAACGGAGGCGCCCAAAGGTTCCCTCAGAATGGTTGGAAATCATTCGCAGAGTGTAAAGGCACAAGGGAGCTTGACTGCGAGACCTACAAGTCGAGCAGGGTCGAAAGACGGGCTTAGTGATCCGGTGGTTCCGCATGGAAGGGCCATCGCTCAACGGATAAAAGCTACCCTGGGGATAACAGGCTTATCTCCCCCAAGAGTCCACATCGACGGGGAGGTTTGGCACCTCGATGTCGGCTCATCGCATCCTGGGGCTGTAGTCGGTCCCAAGGGTTGGGCTGTTCGCCCATTAAAGCGGTACGCGAGCTGGGTTCAGAACGTCGTGAGACAGTTCGGTCCCTATCCGTCGTGGGCGTAGGAAATTTG
>NZ_AYTB01000021.1 GCF_000505545.1 Kurthia huakuii LAM0618 | reverse complement strand
GGGGGGACGCAGTAGGATAGGGTAAGCGCGCTGTTGGTTATGCGCGTCTAAGCAGTGAGGTGTGAGTGTAGGCAAATCCGCACTCTTTAACATTGAGCTGTGATAGCGAAGCTCTTAGAGCGAAGTTCCTGATTTCACACTGCCAAGAAAAGCCTCTAGCGAGGTGAGAGGTGCCCGTACCGCAAACCGACACAGGTAGTCGAGGAGAGAATCCTAAGGTGAGCGAGAGAACTCTCGTTAAGGAACTCGGCAAAATGACCCCGTAACTTAGGGATAAGGGGTGCTCTGGTAGGGTGCAAGCCCGAGAGAGCCGCAGTGAATAGGCCCAAGCGACTGTTTATCAAAAACACAGGTCTCTGCTAAACCGTAAGGTGATGTATAGGGGCTGACGCCTGCCCGGTGCTGGAAGGTTAAGAGGATTGGTTAGCGCAAGCGAAGCTGAGAATTGAAGCCCCAGTAAACGGCGGCCGTAACTATAACGGTCCTAAGGTAGCGAAATTCCTTGTCGGGTAAGTTCCGACCCGCACGAAAGGCGTAACGATTTGGGCACTGTCTCAACGAGAGACTCGGTGAAATTATAGTACCTGTGAAGATGCAGGTTACCCGCGACAGGACGGAAAGACCCCATGGAGCTTTACTGTAGCTTGATATTGAATTTTGATACATTTTGTACAGGATAGGTAGGAGCCTGAGAGACCGGAACGCCAGTTTCGGTGGAGGCGTTGTTGGGATACTACCCTAAATGTATTGAACTTCTAACCCGCACCCCTTATCGGGGTGGGAGACAGTGTCAGGCAGACAGTTTGACTGGGGCGGTCGCCTCCTAAAAGGTAACGGAGGCGCCCAAAGGTTCCCTCAGAATGGTTGGAAATCATTCGCAGAGTGTAAAGGCACAAGGGAGCTTGACTGCGAGACCTACAAGTCGAGCAGGGTCGAAAGACGGGCTTAGTGATCCGGTGGTTCCGCATGGAAGGGCCATCGCTCAACGGATAAAAGCTACCCTGGGGATAACAGGCTTATCTCCCCCAAGAGTCCACATCGACGGGGAGGTTTGGCACCTCGATGTCGGCTCATCGCATCCTGGGGCTGTAGTCGGTCCCAAGGGTTGGGCTGTTCGCCCATTAAAGCGGTACGCGAGCTGGGTTCAGAACGTCGTGAGACAGTTCGGTCCCTATCCGTCGTGGGCGTAGGAAATTTGAGAGGAGCTGTCCTTAGTACGAGAGGACCGGGATGGACACACCGCTGGTGTACCAGTTGTCTTGCCAAAGGCATCGCTGGGTAGCTATGTGTGGACGGGATAAGTGCTGAAAGCATCTAAGCATGAAGCCCCCCTCAAGATGAGATTTCCCATTACGCAAGTAAGTAAGACCCCTGAAAGACGATCAGGTAGATAGGTTCGAGATGGAAGTATGGCGACATACGGAGTTGACGAATACTAATAGGTCGAGGACTTAACCAAATATACTTTCATGTCACAATTTTATCCAGTTTTGAAAGAACAATTCTTTCAAGGAACTTACGCTAAGTTCACAACGTCCATGTTGTAACGCGTAAGTCAGTACATCCTTGTACGTAAGTCTAGTGATGATGGCAAAGAGGTCACACCTGTTCCCATGCCGAACACAGTAGTTAAGCTCTTTAGCGCCGATGGTAGTTGGGGGTTTCCCCCTGCGAGAGTAGGACGTTGCTAGGCACACGAAGTACCGATTTTTATCGGTGCTTTTTTTTGTGCAAATTCACAGTTAACGGTATAATTATAAAAGATGATCGAATTATATAAGAATAATTAATTTTAAAGACATAAATAATCTTCATGTATAAGATTCCCTATGTTTTATGAAAAGAATGCTTAAATAAAGCGTTACCATTCCAAAGCCATGATAATTAGGAATACTTTGAATACTCTTTCTTTTCTTAATATCTTGACACATAGCCTCTCTGCTTGATAACCTTACAAATAACATATTTTCAAACAGGAGGAGTTATTAAACATGTGGGAAACGAAATTTGCCAAAGAAGGCTTAACATTTGACGACGTATTATTAGTACCAGCACACTCAGAGGTATTACCAAAAGAAGTAAACCTAGGTGTCCAATTAACACCAAAGATTAAACTAAACATTCCTTTAGTAAGTGCGGGTATGGATACAGTTACAGAAGCATCAATGGCGATTGCTATGGCGCGACAAGGCGGCTTAGGCATCATTCACAAAAACATGTCAGTGGAGGAACAAGCTGATCACGTTGAACGCGTAAAACGTTCTGAAAATGGCGTTATCACAAATCCATTCTTTTTAACACCTTCACACCAAGTATTCGATGCGGAACATTTAATGGGCAAATACAAAATCTCAGGTGTTCCAATCGTAAACAATGAAGAAGATTTAACTTTAGTTGGTATCATTACAAACCGTGACTTACGTTACATTTCAGATTACTCATTACAAATTGCAGATGTTATGACGAAAGAAGACTTAATCACAGCTCCTGTAGGTACAACTTTAGAAGAAGCTGAAAAAATTCTTCAACAACATAAAATCGAAAAATTACCTTTAGTTGATAAAGAAGGTATGTTAAAAGGTTTAATCACAATCAAAGATATTGAAAAAGTAATCGAATATCCAAATGCAGCAAAAGATGAATTTGGTCGTCTTTTAGTTGGTGCAGCTGTTGGTGTTACAGCAGACGCAGTAAAACGTATCGAAAAATTAGTGGAAGCCCAAGTAGATGTTATCGTTATCGATACAGCGCATGGCCATTCAGAAGGCGTAATCAACTCTGTAAAAGCTATCCGCGATCGTTTCCCAGAAATCGCAATCATCGCTGGTAACGTAGCAACTGCTGAAGGTGCTGCCGCATTATTCGATGTTGGTGTAGACGTTGTCAAAGTTGGTATCGGACCTGGTTCTATTTGTACAACTCGTGTAGTTGCTGGTGTTGGTGTACCTCAAATTACAGCAGTTTATGACTGTGCTACAGTTGCTCGTGAACGCGGTAAAGCAATTATCGCTGATGGCGGTATCAAGTACTCTGGCGACGTTGTAAAAGCTCTTGCAGCTGGTGGTAATGCAGTAATGCTTGGTTCATTACTTGCAGGTACTTCTGAATCACCTGGGGATACTGAAATCTTCCAAGGTCGTCGCTTCAAAGTTTACCGCGGTATGGGTTCACTTGGCGCAATGGAAAAAGGTTCAAAAGACCGTTACTTCCAAGAAGATGCAAAAAAATTAGTGCCAGAAGGTATCGAAGGTCGTCTTCCTTACAAAGGACCTCTAGCTGATACAGTATACCAACTTGTTGGTGGTATCCGTGCTGGTATGGGTTACTGCGGTGCTCCTGATTTACAACACCTACGCGACCACTCACAATTCGTTCGCATGACTGGTGCAGGTTTACGTGAGTCTCACCCACATGACGTACAAATTACTAAAGAAGCTCCAAACTACTCAATCTAATTAAATTTTATAAAGCAGGTATCGCAACAATACGCGATGCCTGCTTTTTTGTATGGCGGATTTGATACAATGTTCTATTTCAATCTATGATAAAATGAGAAATATAACTACAAAGATTGATGGAGGGTATAGCGTTGAAAAAATGGTGGAAAGCAGCATCTATGCACGTGTTAATGGCGTTCGCATTAGTTGTAAGTATGTTGACGATGAGTGTTACTTCTGCAAGTGCTAAAAGCGATGAGCCGAATGTATTAGCAAAAGCAGCAATTATTATTGATGCAGATAGCGGTAAAATCTTGTATGAGAAAAATGCCAATAAAGCGCTTGGTATTGCCAGTATGTCTAAGATGATGACGGAATATATTTTGCTCGACAAAATTAAAGCAGGGGAAATTTCTTGGGATGATAAATACAATGTATCGAAATATGCGTATAAAATTTCACATGATACAGAATTAAGTAATGTGGCACTACGCGAAGATGGTGTATACACTGTACGCGAGCTATACGAGGCGATGGCGATTTATTCTGCGAATGCGGCGACAATTGCATTAACAGAAGTAATGGCAGGTTCTGAGAAGAAATTCTTACCTTTAATGAATAAAAAAGCAGAAGAACTTGGGCTTGAAAAATATACATTTTATAATGCGACAGGTTTGAATAATTCACAGCTTCAAAATATGCATCCAAAAGGCACACCAAAAAAAGGTGAAAATAAAATGCCTGCTAAAGAAGTAGCAAAGCTGTCATATGCATTATTAAAGGCACACCCTGAAGTACTAGAAACAGCAAGTGTGTTAAAAAAGACATTCGCTAAAGGAACAAAAGATGCGATTCCAATGGAAAACTGGAATTACATGCTAAAGGGTGGTAAATACGAATATAACGGCGTGGACGGCTTAAAAACAGGTTCTACAGATTATGCAGGACAATGTTTCGCTGCCACAGCAAAACGTGGGGACATGCGAGTTATCGCGATTGTGATGGACGCTAAAGAGAAAAATGGCGACAGTACGTATAAAGCACGTTTCGATGCGACAAAAGTGCTGTTAGATTACGCCTTTGATAATTTTGAAAAACAAACCGTATTAGCAAAAAATACGACATTTAAAAACCAACAAACAATTGAAGTGAAAAATGGTAAAGAAAAAACCGTTAAAATTCAAGCAACAACACCCATTGAAATGGTTGTGAATAAAAATGATACGAAGACAATGAAGCCGAAACTTGTCTTAGATCATTCATCGATTTCAGCACCTGTTAAAAAAGGCGTCGTTGTTGGCCATGTAGAAATTAACGGTGATAAATATGGCTACATTACGCCAACTGAATTAACGTCGGATGTTGTAACAACGACGAGTGCTTCGGAACGTGGTTGGTTATCAAAAGGCTTTACCGGTCTTGGCGATTTCTTTAAAAATGTTTGGAATAAAGTATTTTAATAAAATAAAAAAGGAGGAATCACACTACGGTGCGATTTCTCCTTTTTTTAATCCCCACAATGCAAATAATGTCTCAATCGTTTGAGCAATGCATTGTTCATCAATTCCACCAAATCCTAGCAATAGATGTTGATCGTAGCGAGCATCTTCTTTTAACATATATTGAGATAATGGTGAAATACGAATATACGCCGCTTTAGCTTGTGTACTCAATTGTGCTGCTGTAAGGTCATGCTTAACGGTTAATGCAACATGCATCCCAGCTTGCTCACCAGAAATATTGACAGCATCATACTGCGCAATCGCCTCCGTCAATTTTTCGAGTTTTTTACGATAAATTTTACGCATTCGATTTAAATGCTTTGAAAAATGGCCATCGCGCATAAATTGTGCCAAAATATGCTGTTCAAAACGCGGAACCGTACACGTATAGTATGTAAATAACGCGTGATAGCGTGGCATGAGCTTTTCAGGTAGCACGAAATAGGCAATGCGCAGCGACGGCATAAGCGATTTTGAAAATGTACTTAAATAAATGACTTTTTGCTGATGATCTAGTCCTTGAAGTGAAGGGATTGGCTTGCCGATATAACGAAATTCACTATCATAATCATCTTCGATAATATAGCGATTTGCTTGATAGCTCGCCCATTGTAAAAGTTGTGCGCGGCGAGGGGCTGATAAAATCGCGCCAGTCGGGAATTGATGCGATGGCGTCACATAGGCGATATTCGCATCACTTTTTTCAAGTTCCGTCACGTCGAGCCCGTCATCATCAATGCGAATAGGCAAACTGCGCTGACCATACTGTCCAATAATATGGTGTGTCATTTGATAACCGGGATTTTCAAGGGCATAGACATTGTAATCGCCAAGAATTTGCAAAATCATTGGAATCAATTGTTCTGTACCTGAGCCAACGACAATTTGTTCGGGGCGACAATGGACGCCGCGCGATTGATATAAATAACTCGCGATTTCTTTACGCAGTGCGTATTCACCTTGCGCAGAACCGGCTAACAATAAATTTTGTTGCTGCTCATCAACAGCATCTTTTGCATAACGTCGCCACGTTGAAAATGGGAACGATGCGGTGTCGATGCGACCAGGACTAAAATCGATATCATAACGCGGTGCAGATGGTTTTTCTTCAGGGACAACAACGGCCTTATCAATGTATGGTAATGTCGCAATGTCTTCGACAAAAAAACCAATGCGTGGCTTGGATACAATATACCCTTCTGCAAGCAATTGTCCATAGGCAAGTTCAATTGTCGTTTGGCTAATCATTAAAAAATCAGCTAATTTTCGCTTTGATGGTAATTTTTTTTCGACCGGAATAGAGCCGTCTACAATGCCTTTTTTGATAGCGTCGTAAAGCTGTTCATAGAGCGGTTCTGTGGCATTTTTATCCAGTTCAAACATAAGCATATCCATAGCCTTTTCCTCCTCTGACCTTATAAAAAATAAGAAAACTGAATATTTCGAAATAGTCAAAACTCTTTTACTATGATAGCACAAAGATGTTAAGGGGGAAATAACATGATTCAAACAGGTGTAGATGCAGTAAAACGTGGGATGGCACAAATGCAAAAGGGTGGCGTCATTATGGACGTCATTAATGCCGAGCAAGCAAAAATCGCTGAAGCGGCTGGTGCAACAGCGGTTATGGCATTGGAGCGCGTACCATCAGATATTCGTAAAGCAGGTGGCGTGGCGCGCATGGCGGACCCACGCATTATGGAAGAGGTTATGAATGCGGTATCGATTCCGGTTATGGCGAAAGCGCGTATTGGTCATATCGTTGAGGCGCGCGTTTTAGAATCAATGGGTGTCGATTACATAGATGAAAGTGAAGTGCTGACACCAGCAGATGAAGAGTATCACTTACTAAAAAGTGATTTCAGTGTGCCATTCGTTTGTGGCTGTCGCGATTTAGGCGAAGCGGCGCGTCGTATTGGTGAAGGTGCAGCAATGCTTCGTACAAAAGGTGAGCCTGGAACGGGTAATATCGTCGAAGCGGTACGTCACTTACGCCAAGTGAATGCGCAAGTGCGTCAAGTTGTGAGTATGCCAAAAGATGAGTTGATGACACTCGCTAAAAATTTAGGCGCACCATTTGAAGTATTATTACAAATTCAAGCGCTAGGTCGTTTACCGGTCGTAAACTTTGCAGCAGGCGGCGTTGCAACACCAGCAGATGCGGCATTGATGATGGAGTTAGGTGCAGATGGCGTCTTCGTTGGTTCTGGTATTTTCAAATCAGAAAACCCAGAGAAATTTGCGAAGGCTATTGTGCAAGCGACGACACACTACCAAGACTATGCGCGTATCACAGAACTTTCAAAAGAATTAGGCGCACCGATGAAAGGAATCGACGTTACGAGCATGCCGTTTGAACAACGTATGCAGGAGCGTGGTTGGTAATGAAAATTGGCGTTTTAGCATTACAAGGTGCGGTTGCCGAGCATGCAGCAGCTATCGAGGCAGTTGGAGCCGAAGCGGTCGCTGTAAAAACGGCTGCGCAACTAGAAGCGCTTGATGGGCTTGTGTTACCGGGCGGTGAAAGTACAGCAATGCGCCGCTTAATTGCAGGAGCGAATATGCTCGAAGCACTACAGGTATTTGCCGCACAAAAACCGGTATTTGGTACGTGTGCTGGGCTGATTTTATTAGCGCGAGATGTTGAAAATGACGCGCCTCATATTGGGGCGATGAATATTACAGTTGCGCGCAATTCATTTGGCCGTCAAATCGATAGTTTTATTACGGATTTAGATGTTCAAGGTACGAAGGTATCAGCGGTTTTCATTCGTGCACCACATATTACGGCAGTAGGTGACGGTGTTGAAGTACTGGCAACATTTGACGGGCGAATTGTCCTCGCGCGAGATGGACATTTACTCGGTTGTGCGTTTCATCCGGAGCTTACAGAGAACCGTTATGTTTTCGGATTATTTCTCGAAATGGTCAAAAAAAGTGCGTCTGCGAGACTTGCATCGCATGAAAATGTGTTGTAAAGTATGGGTAACTTAACATTTAACACGATGATAGGAAGTAGTAACGAATCCGTTTTTTTATAGAGAGTCGACGGCTGGTGGAAGTCGATAAAAACGCTCGCGAATCCGTCCTGGAGTTGCCTTATTGAAACCAGCAGTAGATAAGGCCGGCATCCTAGCCGTTATGAAACAAGTGGAGCAGGCATCAGTCTGTTCAATTAGGGTGGCAACGCGGGTATGCTCTCGTCCCTTTACCAAGGGGATGGGAGCATTTTTTTGTACTCTTACATCGATTATCTGAATGGAGGAAAACATATGTTAGACATTAAACGCGTACGCGCAAATCTTGCAGAAGTAAAAGAAAAATTAGCGCACCGTAACGAAGACCTTGGCACATTTGATCACTTTGAAGAATGGGACCAACAACGCCGTGATTTAATCGCGAAAACAGAAGAATTAAAAGCAGCGCGCAATAAAGCAACAGAAGTAATCGCTGTAAAAAAACGCGCGAAAGAAGATGCACAAGCAGACATCTTAAACATGCGTGAATTAAGCGCTGAAATTAAAACATTAGACGTACAATTAAACGATATCGAAGAAAAATTCCAAGATATGATGATGCGTTTACCAAATATTCCACATGAATCAGCTCCAGTAGGCGATACAGAGGATGACAACGTGGAAGTATATACACGTGGCGACTTACCAGCATTTGATTTTGAACCGAAAGCACACTGGGATATTGCAACAGAACTAGGCATTATCGATTTCGAGCGCGCTGCAAAAGTGACAGGCTCTCGCTTCGTATTTTATCGTGGCTTAGGTGCTCGTTTAGAACGTGCTCTTTGGAATTTTATGATGGATTTACATGCAGATAAACATGGCTACGAGGAAATGTTACCACCATACATGGCAAACCGCGCAAGCTTAACAGGCACAGGTCAACTTCCAAAATTTGAAGAGGATGCATTCTTAATCGAACAAGAAGATTACTTCCTAATCCCAACAGCTGAAGTACCTGTGACAAACTTCTACCGCGATGAAATTTTACCGGTAGATATGTTGCCACAAGCATTCACAGCTTTCTCTGCTTGCTTCCGTTCAGAAGCGGGCTCTGCCGGTCGCGATACACGTGGTTTAATCCGCCAACACCAATTCAACAAAGTCGAATTAGTACGCTTCGTAAAACCAGAAGAATCTTATGACCAACTTGAATTATTAACGTCTCATGCTGAAGAAGTATTAACATTATTAGGCTTACCATACCGCAAATTAAGCATGTGTACAGCTGACTTAGGCTTTACGGCTGCGAAAAAATACGATTTAGAAGTATGGATTCCAGCACAAGATAAATACCGCGAAATCTCTTCATGTTCAAACTTTGAAGACTTCCAAGCACGCCGCGCAGGTATCCGCTTCCGTCGTGACAAAAATGCAAAACCAGAATACGTACATACATTAAACGGTTCAGGTCTTGCAGTTGGTCGTACAATCGCAGCTATTTTAGAAAACTACCAACAAGCTGATGGCTCTGTCAAAATTCCAGAAGCACTTGTACCATATATGGGCGGCGTAACTGAAATTACAGCGAAATAATGAATTGAAAAAAGCAGGAATCGCATTTGGCGCGGTTCCTGCTTTTGTTATGTCTTAATAATTTTCTTTATAAGGTCCTCTAATTTGGTCTTGTGCTTCTTGTATAATGGCCTCTGTAAAATAAGGACGATTGATTTCCGTTTTCGCGGCATCTAAATAACGGATAAAGACACCGTCATAAAAATAATAACGCCCCGTAATTTGCTCATTTTCAAGTGTCAGCAAGAAAATGAGCTTGTTATCTAAATAAGTATATTCGGAGCGATAATGCCCATCGTCTACAATGCGAATAAAGACATTGTCAATTTCATATTCTGTTACGATGCCACTTTCAGTTACTGGTGAAAGTTGTTTATTGTTAATCGCATTTTGAATTTTTTGCGATGCTGGTCGGATCGTATAGTCGACGATATTTTTAATTTCACCTTCTGTATAATACGTTAGGCTAACATCTTGCAACTGCGTATCACCTGGTCGATCATCTACCGTTTCTACAGGCTGTTCGTCATCTGTTGTATTACTTTCCTTTGAGACAACGGCTGTTTCACCGGTTGCCTGTTGAGATGTCGTATCGGTTTTCGTATCTTGCTCCGCAGTATTTTCATTTACTTGATTGACGTTGACGGTTGTACCGCCACAAGCTGTTAAAACGGTCGCGCTTAATACTAGTAGCATCAAATATTTCATAGTGTGCCCCCTTCTAAATATCATTGTTCCTTTTATACTAAAGGGCACTATGGCATTTTGAAATAGTACATTTTAATGATTTGTATTATTTTCCTTTTCCCCCAACTTACGCAAACGCTTTTGCTCTTTTTTACGTGCGCGCAATTCGCGGAAAAAGTCTGTTAAGAGCGCACCTGTTTCTTCAGCGAGCACACCTTCTGTGACATCGCATTCATGGTTGAAGCGGGAGTCATTTAATAGATGATAGAGCGAGTCGACGCAGCCGGCTTTTATGTCACGTGCCCCGTAAACGACGCGCGGAATACGTGATTGTAAGATGGCTCCTGCACACATTGGACATGGCTCGAGTGTGACATAAAGCGTCGTTTCTTCAAGTCGCCAGCTATCGATAACTTCACAAGCATGTTGAATGGCCATGAGCTCGGCATGAGTTATCGCATTTTGTGACGTTTCACGTAAATTATGTGCGCGCGCAATAATTTCATCGTTGTAGACAACTACCGCACCAATCGGGACCTCACCGATTGCGGCGGCTTTCATAGCTTCATTTATCGCTTCTTGCATGAAGCGTACATCTTTCTCTTGTTGATCCATTTTCATTCTCCTTTAGGGCAATTCAAAAATTTCGACAGTTCATTATAACTGTCTTAACGTTTCGGTCTGTGATAAAATATTTTACATTGACGAAAAAAAGTGAAGGGGGACTTCTGATGCCTACACCATTTATTACGGTTGAAGGACCGATTGGCGTCGGGAAAACGTCGCTCTCTAAAATAGTATCGGAAACATTTGAGTTTCACTTATTAAAAGAGATTGTAGACGAAAATCCATTTTTGAATAAATTTTATGAAGACATCAATGAATGGAGCTTCCAAACAGAGATGTTTTTCTTATGCAATCGCTATAAACAACTAACAGATATTAAAAAGTATATTTTAGCTGAGAATAATCCTGTTGTCGCGGATTATCACATTTTTAAAAATTTAATTTTTGCGAAGCGTACGTTACAACCGAGCGAGTATCATAAATACGAGGATATCTATCGCATTTTAACAGCTGATATGCCAAAGCCAAACATCGTCATTTATTTAGAAGCGACGGTTGACACGTTGATGAAACGTATTGCGAAGCGCGGTCGCGAGTTTGAAAAAATGATTTCGCGTGATTACATGGAGAAACTTGTTGAAGATTATCATACATTTATTGAAAGCTTCGAAAAAAGTCATCCAGAAATTCCGGTTATCCGCGTGAATGGCGACGAATTAGATTTCGTTCAACATGAGGGAGACTTACAAATAATTTTACGCAAAATCGATGAAACGTTACAACAAAGGAGCTTTAAATAAATGAATTTACGAGAAAAATATGGTATTCCATCAAATGCGGTCATTACGATTGCAGGTACGGTTGGTGTCGGAAAATCAACGATGACAAAAGCACTTGCTGAAGCGCTAAATTTCCGCACATCTTTTGAAAAAGTAGATACAAACCCATACTTAGACAAATTTTATGATGACTTTGAAAAATGGAGTTTCCATTTACAAGTATATTTCATTGCAGAACGCTTTAAAGAGCAAAAACGTATTTTTGAATATGGTGGCGGCTTTATCCAAGACCGTTCGATTTATGAAGATACCGGTATTTTTGCAAAAATGCATTACGATAAAGGCACGATGTCACCGACCGATTACGAAACGTATACGAATCTTTTTGATGCGATGGTCATGACACCATACTTCCCACATCCGGACTTATTAATTTATATAGAAGGCTCAATCGACAATATTATTGAGCGTATTGAAGAGCGTGGTCGCCCAATGGAGCAACAAACAGATAAAGCTTATTGGCACGAAATGCATGACCGTTATGATACGTGGATTGATAATTTCAATGCATGCCCGGTACTACGCTTAGATATCAATGACTACGATTTAATGAAAAACCCTGAAACAATTGAGCATATTTTAGAGCGCATCAGTCATTTCATGGAACAAACTTCTCATTTACGCCGTCGCTAAATAGTAGGAGACTACCGCATTTTGTGGTAGTCTTTTTTTAAGCAGCAAAAGGAAGGTGTTCAACATGAGAGTCGCAATTTACTGTGGATCACGAGAAGGAAATAACCCGATTTATATAGAAAAAGCAATTGAACTAGGTCGTACGCTGGCTGAAAACGGCATTGGTGTTGTTTATGGTGGCGCAAATAATGGCGTCATGGGTGCAGTAGCAGATGCTGCACTTGCAGAAGGCGGCGAGGTAATCGGCGTTACACCTGCATTTGAAGAATGGAATGAAGTAACGCACTTAGGATTAACGGAACTTCATTATGTTAGTACGATGCATGAGCGCAAAGCATTGATGATTCAACTGTCGAATATGTTTATTGCCTTACCAGGTGGCGCTGGCACAATGGACGAATTTTTCGATGTCTTTACATTGACTCAAATTGGTCAGCAAGATAAGGCGGTTTGCTTGTACAATGTGAATCATTTTTATGAACCATTACGCACACACTTCGATAAAATGGTTGAGGAAGGTTTTATGCCACATGAGCATTTGGAGTTATTACATATGCTTGAAACCCCACAAGATGCGTTAGATGTCGTGACGAAAATGGAAGCAAAACAACAAAGTTTATAATAAAAAACGAGGCAAGGATTAAACCTTTACCTCGTTTTTTTTCAATTTGTAGCGCAGTTGATTGAGTTGGAAAAAGATAAAGCAGCCAACGCAAAAACCTAAAAGCGCCAGGCTTGATGCGCTGGCTACCATAATTGTAAATACATAACCAATGACAGGTAAGCCAGTCGTGAATCCAATCAAACCAAGTGCAAGGCATGTAATCGCAATGACTGAGTTAAATTTTTGCTGTGTAATATCTTCAGGGATATAGTCGGATGGTTTTTTCTTTAAGAAGCGGCGCCCGATTTTAATAATTGGATTGTAGTTAAATAATAGGCCACTTAAATTAACTAGCAAAGGAACGGCTAACAACCACGGACTAATAAACCAGCTTGCAATTGTAAAAATGAAAATCGTCCATTGATTAGCGCGAACTAATGGGCGTGGAATAAATGGAAGCTTTGACATAACGACCAACCTTTCTTAAAGAAAATGAATTATTTCTATCATAAACGTTAAAACTTAATAAATCAAATGGTTTTACTTGGTTTTAATACAGCACCTAGAAGGTTTTTAACTTTTTTTGAAACAAAAATAATATATTGCGATAAGTTTTTGAATTTGTATGGTTTTAGGTTGATTTTTTAGACAATCATTTATATACTAGGAATTGCTATGCTAGGTGGGGAGGTAGCGGTGCCCTATAACTCGCAATCCGCTTTAGCGAGACTGAAGTCCTTTTCGAGGCTGTCCGTATGTTTGGTCTGCCTCGTGCACGTAGTGTTGAAGATCGGGTCCTGCGCAATGAGCGCTTACGAACCATGTCAGGTCCGGAAGGAAGCAGCATTAAGTAGGTTAACTCATGTGCCGTGGGGTAGCCTGATCTGAGCTGGCGACAAGAGTAACGCTTGTGTACGGCAGTCGAAGAAAGGTGCATGGCATAAACATGCATATTCAACTCATCCGATTTATCGGGTGAGTTTTTTTCTTGTCTAAATGGTATAATCATATTAAGAGATTCAACTAGAAAAGGAGACAAAAACGTTGGCATATCAAGCTTTTTATCGCGTATATCGTCCACAAACATTCCGAGAAGTGTCGGGACAGACGCACGTGAAACGCACATTACAAAATGCGCTTGAAGCAAATAAAACAACGCATGCCTATTTATTCTCTGGGCCTCGAGGTACTGGGAAAACAAGTATGGCGCGTATTTTTGCGAAAGCTTTAAACTGTGAACATGCGGTTGCAGGCGAGCCTTGTAACGAATGTGCGCATTGTCAAGAAATTAATGAAGGTAAATCCAATGACGTTTTTGAATACGATGCGGCGTCTAATTCTCGCGTAGAAGATATGCGTGAAATGCTCGAATTTATCGACCGTGCTCCTTCATATGGCATGCGCTATAAAATTTATATTATCGATGAAGTGCACATGCTTTCAACAAGTGCTTTCAACGCCTTATTAAAAACATTAGAAGAACCACCGGCACATGTCGTGTTCATTTTAGCGACAACGGAACCACATAAAATTCCGGCGACGATTATTTCTCGTACGCAACGCTTCGACTTCAAGCGTTTATCATCTACTGATTTAGTAGAGCGCATGAAAGTTGTATTAGAAGATATTGATTTAGATTATGATGACCGTGCATTAAAAGTCATTGCCCAAGCGGCAGCTGGTGGTATGCGTGACTCGCTTAGCATGCTAGATCAGGTCGTATCGTTTAGCGACAATGAAGTGACGTTAGAAGATGCCTTGTTTGTGACCGGTTCTATCGGCCAAGATGTTTTTTATGAATTAGCACAAAGCCTTGTTGCAAAAGATATTGCGAATGTATTAGCAACATTAGAAAAATTAATGAGTGAAGGGAAAGATGCCGTTCGCTTATCAGAGGATTTAATTACATTTTTCCGCGACTTATTATTAATTCAAACAGCCCCAGATTTAGGTGATTTAGTAGAGTTAGCGTCATCAGATGATAAATTTACGGAGCTGGCGAATAACTTTTCAATGGATACGCTGTATACGTATATCGATATTTTATCAAAAACACAG
The DNA here is from genome assembly GCF_000505545.1 of Kurthia huakuii LAM0618. Classification (GTDB taxonomy): domain Bacteria; phylum Bacillota; class Bacilli; order Bacillales_A; family Planococcaceae; genus Kurthia; species Kurthia huakuii. Next base: position 60,917 of record NZ_AYTB01000021.1, on the reverse strand, counting down.
CAAGAGATGCGTTTTTCACTTCATTCAAAAGTGTATTTAGAAACCGCGCTGTTAAAAATGGTGCAAAGTGGTGTTTCACGTGTAACAACTGCCGAAAATACAGCGGGCGCACCTGAAGTCGCTGCACTTCAACAGCAACTAAATGAATTACAGCAGCTTGTACTACAAATGCAAAAAGGCGGTATTGTACAACAAGCACCTGCACCAAAAGAGCCAAGTCCGCGTCGTTCGCGTCAACGTAGCAATGAATACCAAGTACAGGTTGGGCGTATTCAAGAAATAATGAAGCGAGCCACGCGCGATGACTTGCGTAAAATTCAAGATATTTGGCCAAATGCAGTAGCACAAATTCCGAAATCACAGGCAGCGTTATTAACGGATGCACAGCCTGTAGCATCGTCTGCTGATGCTTTTGTATTGCAGTTTAAAGAAGATATTTACTGTCAGATTGCTTCTGATAATCAGCAATTCATGCAACAATTCCCACAAGTAATCGCTGGAATGACAGGGATGACGTATGATATTGTCTTTGTTCCTGAACAACGCTGGCTTAAGCTTCGTGAAGAGTTTTTCTCACATTATAAAAAGACTTCACCACAACAATCTACCGAAGAAAATAAATCTACGAGTGGCGAAGAAGCTGAAGAAAATGTACAATCAATGTTAGTTGAAGAACAACAAGCCTCAGCGAATCCAATTGTAGATGAGGCTGTAAAACTATTTGGCAAAGATTTTGTCGAAGTAGTAGAAGATTAATAAATTATATCCAAGGAGGAATTTAATATGCGCGGTGGCGGTAACATGAACCAAATGATGAAACAAATGCAAAAAATGCAAAAGAAAATGATGGAAGCTCAAGGTGAATTAGAAGAAAGCTCATTCGAAGGTACAGCTAGTAACGGTCTAGTGAAAGTAACTGTATCAGGTAAAAAAGAAATCACAGATGTGGAAATCAACCCAGAAGTAGTAGATCCAGATGATGTTGAATTATTACAAGATATGATTATTATTGCAGTAAACAATGCAATGGAAGCTGTTGATAAAGAAACATCTTCTAAAATGGGTCAATTCACAAAAGGCTTAAACATTCCAGGTCTATAATTTAGAGCTATTAGGAGGGAATGGATATGCATTATCCTGAACCAATATCACGATTAATTGATAGCTTTATGAAATTGCCAGGCATTGGGCCAAAAACAGCCTCGCGCTTGGCATTTTTCGTGCTAACAATGGAAGAAGATAGCGTACTTACTTTCGCTAAATCACTCGTTGATGCAAAACGTGAGCTCACATATTGCTCAATTTGTGGTCATATTACGGATATTGATCCTTGTCATATTTGCCAAGACCCTAAGCGCGATCGTTCAATGATTTGTGTTGTTCAAGATACAAAGGATGTCATTGCAATGGAAAAAATGCGTGATTACAATGGTTTATACCATGTATTACAAGGGGCCATTTCACCAATGGATGGTATTGGACCAGAAGATATCAATATCCCGTCATTAATTCAACGTTTACACGATGATGAAGTACAGGAATTAATTTTGGCAACAAATCCAACAATTGAAGGAGAAGCGACTGCAATGTATATTTCTCGCCTCGTAAAACCATCTGGCATTAAAACGACGCGTATTGCACATGGTTTACCAGTTGGTGGCGATTTAGAATATGCGGATGAAGTCACGCTTTCAAAAGCACTTGAAGGACGTAGAGAACTGTAAAGAGAGGTCACACATATGTTTTTTAGTAAAAAACAAAAACTTCGCAAGGAATATGATGCGAAACTTGTTGATTTAATTAAAGAAGCAAAGCAAGATCTCGATGACATACAGCATCTTGAAGGCATTGCCGATGATTTTGAGTTGAGCACAATCGCTCAAAAGAAAATTGCTGAAAGTAAATATTTCTATTTATTTAAAGAAGCACGCATTCGTAAAGTGTTAATTAAATAAGCGTTAGAATAGAAGAACTGCATAAATAGTGCGGTTCTTTTTTTATAGGAGCAAAAATTCTAAAAAACAACATGATCGATAGCCATGTTCTGTACAAAATGTATCGGAGTTTAATAATATTCATTTCTATAAGAAGAAACAGCAATAAAATGAAAAATAGCTATGTTGTTTTTTGAAAGAAATGAGCAAGTTTAAAATAAAATTAAAAAAAGACGTAAAATGTATTGCAATGCTCTGAAATGCATGTTACTATATAATAGTTATCAAGAAGAGAGCACATTTATAAAAAATCAATTGACATTTCATGAGATATCTTTTAGAATATTTCAAGTCGCAAAAAACTTTTTAAAAAGTTGTTGACAATGAAAAAACACAATGATATAATAAATGAGTTGTTAAGATAACGGCCAACGAAATGAACCTTGAAAACTGAACAAGCAAGATGTAATCACAATAAATTCGGTTCAATTAAGAATCGAAACAAAATGTTATCAAGCAAGATAACGCTAGCAAAGCAAATGAGCTTTCAAACACTTTTTATGGAGAGTTTGATCCTGGCTCAGGACGAACGCTGGCGGCGTGCCTAATACATGCAAGTCGAGCGAGGTTGTTTGGAATGCTTGCATTTCAAACAACCTAGCGGCGGACGGGTGAGTAACACGTGGGCAACCTGCCCTGTAGACTGGGATAACTTCGGGAAACCGGAGCTAATACCGGATAACTCTTTTAGCCTCATGGCTTTAAGCTAAAAGGCGCTTCGGCGTCACTACAGGATGGGCCCGCGGTGCATTAGCTAGTTGGTAGGGTAACGGCCTACCAAGGCAACGATGCATAGCCGACCTGAGAGGGTGATCGGCCACATTGGGACTGAGACACGGCCCAAACTCCTACGGGAGGCAGCAGTAGGGAATCTTCCACAATGGACGAAAGTCTGATGGAGCAACGCCGCGTGAGTGATGAAGGTTTTCGGATCGTAAAACTCTGTTGTAAGGGAAGAACAAGTGCGTTAGGTAATGAACGCGCCTTGACGGTACCTTATTAGAAAGCCACGGCTAACTACGTGCCAGCAGCCGCGGTAATACGTAGGTGGCAAGCGTTGTCCGGATTTATTGGGCGTAAAGCGCGCGCAGGTGGTTTCTTAAGTCTGATGTGAAAGCCCACGGCTCAACCGTGGAGGGTCATTGGAAACTGGGGAACTTGAGTGCAGAAGAGGATAGTGGAATTCCAAGTGTAGCGGTGAAATGCGTAGAGATTTGGAGGAACACCAGTGGCGAAGGCGACTGTCTGGTCTGTAACTGACACTGAGGCGCGAAAGCGTGGGGAGCAAACAGGATTAGATACCCTGGTAGTCCACGCCGTAAACGATGAGTGCTAAGTGTTAGGGGGTTTCCGCCCCTTAGTGCTGCAGCTAACGCATTAAGCACTCCGCCTGGGGAGTACGACCGCAAGGTTGAAACTCAAAGGAATTGACGGGGGCCCGCACAAGCGGTGGAGCATGTGGTTTAATTCGAAGCAACGCGAAGAACCTTACCAGGTCTTGACATCCCAATGACCGTCTTAGAGATAAGACTTTCCCTTCGGGGACATTGGTGACAGGTGGTGCATGGTTGTCGTCAGCTCGTGTCGTGAGATGTTGGGTTAAGTCCCGCAACGAGCGCAACCCTTATTCTTAGTTGCCATCATTTAGTTGGGCACTCTAAGGAGACTGCCGGTGACAAACCGGAGGAAGGTGGGGATGACGTCAAATCATCATGCCCCTTATGACCTGGGCTACACACGTGCTACAATGGACGGTACAGAGAGCTGCAAGCCCGCGAGGGTTAGCCAATCTCATAAAACCGTTCTCAGTTCGGATTGTAGTCTGCAACTCGACTACATGAAGCCGGAATCGCTAGTAATCGCGGATCAGCATGCCGCGGTGAATACGTTCCCGGGCCTTGTACACACCGCCCGTCACACCACGAGAGTTTGTAACACCCGAAGCCGGTGGGGTAACCATTTATGGAGCCAGCCGTCTAAGGTGGGATAGATGATTGGGGTGAAGTCGTAACAAGGTAGCCGTATCGGAAGGTGCGGCTGGATCACCTCCTTTCTAAGGATTATTACGGAATAGATGACTCGGTCATCTACGATTACACTTGCTGTTCAGTTTTGAAGGTTTATGAATCTTCTAAAACTTGTTCTTTGAAAACTGGATAAAACGACATTGAAAGTAACAAACAAATTTCTATTATAGATTTTTTATTATTAAGTTTTAATTTTTAGGCTTAATAACTTATATAGGTTAAGTTATTAAGGGCGCATGGCGGATGCCTTGGCACTAGAAGCCGATGAAGGACGGCACTAACACCGATATGCTTCGGGGAGCTGTAAGTGAGCTTTGATCCGGAGATTTCCGAATGGGGGAACCCACTGTTTTTAATAGGACAGTATCTACACGTGAATTCATAGCGTGATGATGGCAGACTCAGGGAACTGAAACATCTAAGTACCTGAAGGAAGAGAAAGAAAATTCGATTCCCTTAGTAGCGGCGAGCGAAACGGGAAGAGCCCAAACCAAGGAGCTTGCTCCTTGGGGTTGTAGGACACTCTATACGGAGTTACAAAGGAATGAGTTAAGCGAAGCGGCATGGAAAGGCCCACCAAAGAAGGTAACAGTCCTGTAGTTGAAAGTTCATTCCCTCCAGAGTGGATCCTGAGTACGGCGGAACACGTGAAATTCCGTCGGAATCTGGGAGGACCATCTCCCAAGGCTAAATACTCTCTAGTGACCGATAGTGAACCAGTACCGTGAGGGAAAGGTGAAAAGCACCCCGGAAGGGGAGTGAAAGAGATCCTGAAACCATGTGCCTACAAGTAGTTAGAGCCCGTTAATGGGTGATAGCGTGCCTTTTGTAGAATGAACCGGCGAGTTACGATCCCATGCAAGGTTAAGCTGATAAGGCGGAGCCGTAGCGAAAGCGAGTCTGAATAGGGCGAATGAGTATGTGGTTGTAGACCCGAAACCAGGTGATCTACCCATGTCCAGGGTGAAGGTAAGGTAACACTTACTGGAGGCCCGAACCCACGTACGTTGAAAAGTGCGGGGATGAGGTGTGGGTAGCGGAGAAATTCCAATCGAACCTGGAAATAGCTGGTTCTCTCCGAAATAGCTTTAGGGCTAGCCTCGCGGCTAAGAATCTTGGAGGTAGAGCACTGTTTGGACTAGGGGTCCATCCCGGATTACCGAATTCAGACAAACTCCGAATGCCAATGATTTATACGCGGGAGTCAGACTGCGAGTGATAAGATCCGTAGTCAAAAGGGAAACAGCCCAGACCACCAGCTAAGGTCCCCAAGTAATCGTTAAGTGGAAAAGGATGTGACGTTGCTTAGACAACCAGGATGTTGGCTCAGAAGCAGCCATCATTTAAAGAGTGCGTAATAGCTCACTGGTCGAGTGACGCTGCGCCGAAAATGTATCGGGGCTAAACGATTCACCGAAGCTGTGGATGGACATCTCAGATGTCCGTGGTAGGAGAGCGTTCTAATCGCTGTGAAGTCAGATCGTAAGGACTGGTGGAGCGCTTAGAAGTGAGAATGCCGGTATGAGTAGCGAAAGATGGGTGAGAATCCCATCCACCGAATGACTAAGGTTTCCTGAGGAAGGCTCGTCCGCTCAGGGTTAGTCGGGACCTAAGCCGAGGCCGATAGGCGTAGGCGATGGATAACAGGTTGATATTCCTGTACCACCTCCTCACCATTTGAGTAATGGGGGGACGCAGTAGGATAGGGTAAGCGCGCTGTTGGTTATGCGCGTCTAAGCAGTGAGGTGTGAGTGTAGGCAAATCCGCACTCTTTAACATTGAGCTGTGATAGCGAAGCTCTTAGAGCGAAGTTCCTGATTTCACACTGCCAAGAAAAGCCTCTAGCGAGGTGAGAGGTGCCCGTACCGCAAACCGACACAGGTAGTCGAGGAGAGAATCCTAAGGTGAGCGAGAGAACTCTCGTTAAGGAACTCGGCAAAATGACCCCGTAACTTAGGGATAAGGGGTGCTCTGGTAGGGTGCAAGCCCGAGAGAGCCGCAGTGAATAGGCCCAAGCGACTGTTTATCAAAAACACAGGTCTCTGCTAAACCGTAAGGTGATGTATAGGGGCTGACGCCTGCCCGGTGCTGGAAGGTTAAGAGGATTGGTTAGCGCAAGCGAAGCTGAGAATTGAAGCCCCAGTAAACGGCGGCCGTAACTATAACGGTCCTAAGGTAGCGAAATTCCTTGTCGGGTAAGTTCCGACCCGCACGAAAGGCGTAACGATTTGGGCACTGTCTCAACGAGAGACTCGGTGAAATTATAGTACCTGTGAAGATGCAGGTTACCCGCGACAGGACGGAAAGACCCCATGGAGCTTTACTGTAGCTTGATATTGAATTTTGATACATTTTGTACAGGATAGGTAGGAGCCTGAGAGACCGGAACGCCAGTTTCGGTGGAGGCGTTGTTGGGATACTACCCTAAATGTATTGAACTTCTAACCCGCACCCCTTATCGGGGTGGGAGACAGTGTCAGGCAGACAGTTTGACTGGGGCGGTCGCCTCCTAAAAGGTAACGGAGGCGCCCAAAGGTTCCCTCAGAATGGTTGGAAATCATTCGCAGAGTGTAAAGGCACAAGGGAGCTTGACTGCGAGACCTACAAGTCGAGCAGGGTCGAAAGACGGGCTTAGTGATCCGGTGGTTCCGCATGGAAGGGCCATCGCTCAACGGATAAAAGCTACCCTGGGGATAACAGGCTTATCTCCCCCAAGAGTCCACATCGACGGGGAGGTTTGGCACCTCGATGTCGGCTCATCGCATCCTGGGGCTGTAGTCGGTCCCAAGGGTTGGGCTGTTCGCCCATTAAAGCGGTACGCGAGCTGGGTTCAGAACGTCGTGAGACAGTTCGGTCCCTATCCGTCGTGGGCGTAGGAAATTTGAGAGGAGCTGTCCTTAGTACGAGAGGACCGGGATGGACACACCGCTGGTGTACCAGTTGTCTTGCCAAAGGCATCGCTGGGTAGCTATGTGTGGACGGGATAAGTGCTGAAAGCATCTAAGCATGAAGCCCCCCTCAAGATGAGATTTCCCATTACGCAAGTAAGTAAGACCCCTGAAAGACGATCAGGTAGATAGGTTCGAGATGGAAGTATGGCGACATACGGAGTTGACGAATACTAATAGGTCGAGGACTTAACCAAATATACTTTCATGTCACATTTTATCCAGTTTTGAAAGAACAATTCTTTCAAGGAACTTACGCTAAGTTCACAACGTCCATGTTGTAACACGTAAGTCAGTACATCCTTGTACGTAAGGGTTCTGATAGGCTAGTAATACGAGGAAGCAATGAATGAACACCGGAGCATACTTCAGTATGTGAGGATGTGAATGAAACAGCTGACAATGTAGTACGAAGCAGAGCAGAAGCCGTAACTAAGAGTCTAGTGATGATGGCAAAGAGGTCACACCTGTTCCCATGCCGAACACAGTAGTTAAGCTCTTTAGCGCCGATGGTAGTTGGGGGTTTCCCCCTGCGAGAGTAGGACGTTGCTAGGCACACGAAGTACCGATTTTTATCGGTGCTTTTTTTGTGTTTTCATACAACATATGAAGTGAATTTTCTGCGCAACTTACTTACAATAGAGATACGAGGGTAGGTGCAGAACTATGAAAAAATTAACAGTGATAAAATTAATTGCTGCAACGACTGCAGCTGCAATAACTTTAGTAGCAAAACCAAAAAAAGTGAAATAGAAGAGGTAAGAGTTAATGAAAAAAACATCATTTATTACATTTGAAGGTCCAGAAGGCGCCGGTAAAACAACAGTGCTTAAAAAAATTGCTGAACGTTTACGTGAAAAAGGTGTCGATGTTATCGCCACGCGTGAACCAGGTGGTAGTGTAATTGCAGAAAAAATCCGTCATATTATTTTAGATAAAAATCATACAGAAATGGATGCGCGTACAGAGGCATTATTATATGCAGCTGCACGTAGTCAACATTTTGCAGAAACGGTAGAACCAGCGCTAAAAGAGGGTAAAGTAGTATTATGCGACCGCTTTATCGATTCTTCATTAACTTATCAAGGGGTTGGACGTAAATTAGGGATTGATGCAGTGAAGGCAATCAACGAATTTGCGATTGGAGATCGTATGCCAGATGTGACGATTTTATTTGATTTAGAGCCTGAGGTAGGATTAGCACGTATTAATGCAAATGAAGGACGTGAAGTGAATCGTTTAGATAAAGAAGACTTAGCATTTCATCAATCCGTACACGAAGCGTATTTACATTTAGCTGAGCGTTTCCCAGAACGCATTCAAGTGATTGATGCGAGCAAGTCGCTAGAAGAAGTCGTAGAATCAGCATGGCAATGTATTGCACCGCTTGTTTAGCCATGATGAAAAATTTGACTTTATGATATAATAGTTGAAAAGAATCAGGAGTGAATGCCGATGAAATTAGTAGTTGCAGTAGTACAAGATCAGGATAGTAACCGTCTTTCAAATGCTTTAACGAAAAATAATTTTCGAGCAACGAAATTAGCCAGTACGGGAGGTTTCTTGAAATCAGGAAATACAACTTTCCTAATTGGTACGGAGGATTCACTCGTTCCGAAAGCGCTTGACGTTATTCGTGATAACTGCCGCTCACGTGAGCAAATGGTAGCGCCAATTTCTCCAATGGGAGGCAATGCGGATTCTTATATTCCGTATCCTGTAGAGGTAGAAGTTGGCGGTGCTACGGTATTTGTATTGCCGATTGAACAATTCCATCATTTCTAGAGTGGAGGCGACCGTATATAATGAAAATTAACCAAGACATACACATAGGGAGAAGTCAGGCACAGACGCGACAAGTGCAGCAGCAAGCGACGAACAACTTTGGTAGTCTTGTAGTAAAGCAAGGTCAAAAAATGCAGACCGAGCAATTAACGCGTTTGCTAGGTGATATTTCGACTGCTGGTGAACGTATTACCAAATCGCGAAATTTGCGTGATCTTGCAAAATTTAAAATGTTGATCAAACGCTTTTTGAAAGAATCCGTATCGTTTGGTATGGAGCTGAAACAATCCCATACGTGGAATCGCTTTGGTGAAGGCCGCCGTTTAAAGATTGTCGATACAATTGACGAGAAGCTAATTGAATTAACGGAAGATATTTTAAACGAAGAAAAAGACTCTGTCGATATTTTAGCAAAAATCGGAGAGATTAAAGGGTTACTTATTAATCTGTACACATAACGGAGCTGTGGCATTAGGGAAAACATCTGGTGATGGTAGCGTGCTTAGGCGCGGCACATCGGCTGTACTTTTGTCACAGCTTCATTTTTTAAAGGTGATGGAAATGGAAAAAACAACAGCACAGCTTAAGCAATTGCAGCCAGTTGTCATGCAGCAACTGCAAATAATTGAGCGTAAAAATCGTATTGGACAAGCCTACATATTTGAAGGAAGAAAAGGGACGGCAACAGAAGAGGTCGCTCATTTTTTCGTGAAATTATTATTATGTGAACAACCAAGTGACGGCGAGCCATGTGACGTCTGTCGAAGCTGCCAACGGATTGAAAATGGCAATCACATTAACTTTCATCAAGTATATCCAGATGGGCAATTTATTAAAGTGGCAGCAGTATCACAGCTTCTTGATGAAATGAGTAAGCGTGGTATGGAAGCCGGGCGTAAAGTGTATATTGTTCATGAGGCAGAGCGTTTGAATGCACAATCTGCGAATAAATTATTGAAGTTTTTAGAAGAACCAATTGGTGAAGTGACTGCGATTTTTACGACGCAAAATATTAATGCGATGTTGCCGACGATTTGTTCGCGTTGTCAGCATATCGCATTTCAGCCAATTCCAAAGCATTTATTATTAGAAGAACTACGCAAACAAGGCGTTGGTACATCAATTGCGGCAACGGTTAGCATGGTAACTAGCGACGTAAGTGAGGCAATTGCATTAACCGAAGATGACGAGTTTGCACAGGCGAGAAAAACAGTGTTAAAATTAATAGAAGCGACGCTATCGAAAAATGTGCATGAGGCTCTATTGATTGTGCACGAGGATTGGTTGCCAACTTTTAAAGAAAGAAACCAAATGGAGTTAGCATTGGATTTACTGCTATATGCGTATCGAGATATTGTAGCAGTGAAGGCAAACCCAGAAGCGACATTAACGTACCCGGACATGAAAGAATTTTTCGTGACGACTGGCTTGCGTCTGACGTACGAACAACTTTCAGCTATGTTGCAAGCAGTCTTGCATGCGCGTAAGACACTGCATAGTAATATGAATCGTACGTTGCTGATGGAACAGCTAATGCTGAATCTGCAGGAGGGAAAGTCCTTTGTATAAAGTAGTAGGAATCCGTTTTAAAAAAGCGGGTAAAATATATTATTTTGATCCTGGTGAACTTGCACTCGAAAATGGCGAATATGTCATCGTTGAGACAGCTCGTGGGATTGAATATGGTAAAGTTGTTGTTCCGCCGAAAGAAGTGGATGAAGAAGATGTTATTTTGCCGCTTAAACAAGTTGTTCGCCAAGCGAATGAACGCGATAGTATCCAAGTAACGGAAAATCTTGGCGATTCAAAACGTGCTTTTGAGCTTGCTACAGAAAAGATTGCTCTGCATAAATTAGAGATGAAATTAGTAGATGTCGAATATACATTTGATCGTAATAAAATTATCTTTTATTTCACTGCAGAAGGTCGTGTTGACTTCCGTGAACTTGTAAAAGATTTAGCTTCGGTATTCCGTACGCGTATTGAACTACGTCAAATTGGCGTGCGCGATGAAGCGAAGATGCTAGGTGGTATTGGCCCATGTGGTCGTATGCTATGTTGTTCAACATTTTTAGGTGATTTTGAGCCTGTGTCGATTAAGATGGCGAAGGATCAAAACCTTTCATTAAATCCATCAAAAATTTCAGGTTTATGCGGTCGTTTAATGTGCTGCTTAAAATATGAAAATGATGAATATGAGGAAGCTCGTTCGAAAATGCCAGATATCGGTCATACGATTTCGACGCCTGACGGTAAAGGGAAGGTAGTTGGTTTGAACATTTTAGAACGTTTACTGCAAGTAGAACTATTTGAAGAGAATCGTGTGTTAGAATATACATTAGATGAAATTGTAGAATTTGAAAAAAGTTCAGTCCAATAGGGGAATATGAGGTGGCTTGCGTGAAGGACCATAATTTCTTAGACACTGTTATGGAGTTCGAACAACAGCTTGAGTCGATGCAAACTCAGTTTGAGGCATTAAAAAAGTTTGTAGCATTAATGATGGAGGAACATCAAACGCTACAAATGGAAAATCATCATTTGCGTACGCGTTTAGAAGAGGTACTGTCTCAACAACCAGAGCAGTTACCGGAAATTGAAGTAGAAAAACGCGATGTACTCGATGTTGGCGAAGGATATGATAACTTAGCACGTCTTTATCATGAAGGCTATCATGTATGTAATGTACATTTTGGGTCGTCGCGTAAAGGTGAAGATTGCTTATTCTGTCTTTCATTTTTAAATAAACAAAATGACTAAAAAGGGGCTTCTACTATAAGCCTCTTTTAGTTTGTTGGAGGGTAATTCATGGAACAATGGTTAAAGGATGATGAACGGCTGGATTATTTGTTAGCGGAGGAGTTGCGCATTATACAAAGTCCGTCGGTATTTTCATTTTCTCTTGATGCCGTATTATTGTCTCGCTTTGTCAATATCCCACATCATAAGGGGCAGATTGTCGACTTATGTGCTGGGAATGGAGCGATTCCATTATTTTTAAGCGCACGCACGAAAGCACATATTACGGCGGTAGAGCTTCAAGACCGTCTAGTAGATATGGCAACGCGTAGTGTACAGTACAACGAGCTTGAGCAGCAAATTACGATTATGCAAGGAGATGTGCGCACGATTTCAGCGGAGCTTGGCGTCGAAAAATACGATGCTGTGACGTGCAATCCACCGTATTTTTTGGCACATGAGGCGAGCGATAAAAATTTGAAAGAGCATGTGAAAATTGCACGTCATGAAATTTATTTGAAACTCGATGAAATGATTTATACGTCGGGGCGTCTGTTGAAGCAAGGCGGCAAGGCAGCATTTGTCCACCGCCCAGAGCGCCTACTTGATATTGTCATGGCGATGCGCGCAAATCGCATTGAGCCAAAGCGTATTCAGCTTGTGTATCCAAAAATGGGGAAAGAAGCAAATACGTTGTTGATTGAAGGGATTAAAGATGGCAAGCCGGGTTTGAAAATTTTACCGCCGCTTTATGTATATGGTGATGACAATGAATATACAGATGAAGTGCGCGTGATGCTTTATGGCGACGCCGAATAAAGACGTGATGTATGTCGTGACATGTAGTGATGGCACGCTTTATACGGGGTATACAAATAATCTCGATAAGCGCATTGCGACGCACAATGCCGGTAAGGGTGCAAAATATACACGCGCGCGCTTGCCGGTAACGTGCATTTATTATGAACAATTTGAAACGAAGCATGAGGCGATGAGCGCAGAATATTATTTCAAGCGTTTGACGCGCCAGCAAAAGTTAAATTATATAGAAGAAAGAGGTCGTACGGATGATTCAATCACAAATGAGCGCTGAGCACGAACGCGGCGCTTTGTATTTAGTCCCGACGCCGATTGGCAACTTAGAAGATATGACAATGCGTGCATTGCGCATTTTAAAAGAAGCGGATATGATTGCGGCCGAAGATACGCGTAATACGAAACGCTTATGCAATTACTTCGACATTGAAACGCCACTAACAAGCTATCATGATTTTAATCAGGAGCAGGGCGGCGAAAAATTACTGCATATGCTGCGCGATGGGAAAACGGTCGCACTTGTGAGTGATGCAGGGATGCCATGCATTTCAGACCCTGGGAAAGATATTGCGATGAAGGCGATGGCGGAAGGTTTTGCGGTCGTGCCATTACCAGGAGCTAATGCGGCATTAACGGCATTAGTCGGCTCTGGGTTACCAGCACAGCCATTTTTATTTTATGGTTTTTTGAGCCGCCAAAAAAAAGAGCGTAAAGAAGCGCTTGAAGGATTAGCGAAACGTCATGAAACGATTATCTTTTATGAAGCGCCACATCGCATGAAAGATACGCTAAAAGATATGAACGCCATTTTAGGTGAGCGTAAAATTGTATTAGCGCGCGAATTGACGAAGAAATTTGAAGAGTTTTTACGCGGCACGATTGATGAAGCTTTAGAATGGGCAAATTCAAGTGAGATTCGCGGTGAGTTCGTTGTCATCGTTGAAGGTGCTGATGACAGCGTTGTTGAAGAGGCAGTTGAATGGTGGTCGACACTTACGGTTGTCGAACATATCGAGCAACTTATCGAAAAGGGTCAAAGTTCTAAAGATGCTATCAAAGAAGTGTCTAAAGAGCGCAAATTACCAAAACGCGATGTTTATCAAGCGTATCATGTAGAATAAGAAAAAGAGCAGTAGACCGGCAAAGGTCTACTGCTCTTTTTTGTTATGAAAAAACTTTAAGTAAAAACGTAGCCCCGATGAATCGGCGAAAATTCATCGGGGCCTCTATTTATATAATTTCACATACAAAAACAAGGGTTGTTAAATGGTTATAATGTATATCTTGTAACTATTTTAAGGGATGGAAGGGAATGAATTATTTGTTTAGTTTAGATTGGATTTCTTTAACTAAAATTTGTGCGCCTTCTGGGCTTAAGATTAAGTTACCACCAGCAAGACGGAAGTTATCGTCTGATACTTCACCTGTTACAGCACAAGTCATGTTAGGCATATATTTTTTTAAGATGATTTTGTCGTCATCCACGTAAATTTCTAAAGCGTCTTTCTCTGCAATACCTAATGTGCGACGTAATTCGATTGGAATAACTACGCGGCCTAATTCGTCAACTTTACGTACAATACCTGTAGATTTCATGATGAATCTCCTCCTAATTAATTGGTTGATTTATGTGTTAGTTCGTCAAAATTCGACATAATTTCTTTGTCTGGAATTAATCATACCAACTAATACCATAATCGTCAATTATTTTTTCTCCTAGTTTCAAAACTTTTTTTCAAATATATGGTTTATAAAGAGGTCGGATTGCGTAAAAAAATGATTTAATTAGCCAAAAAATGCGTTTTTCGATGATTTTCACGCTTATAATAGTGTTTTTAATTCGAGATAATTATTCGACAAATATCTACAAAAAATCGACAAAATAAACTATCGTTGCTTCAATTTGTCTACTTAGATAGAATAGTAACTATACTGTATAACACTGGAGGAAGCTTTCGTGAACAAAGAAAAAGAAACATTTTATATCACAACACCGATCTATTATCCAAGCGGTAAATTCCATATCGGCACGGCCTACACAACTGTAGCTGCTGATACGATGGCACGCTACAAACGCTTACGTGGATTTGACGTACGATTCCAAACAGGTATGGATGAACATGGCCAAAAGATTCAAGAAAAATCAGAAGAAGCGGGCAAGGAACCTAAAGTTTATGTAGATGAAATTGCAGACGCGGCGAAAAAATTATGGGCTCAAATGGATATTTCATATGATGATTTTATTCAAACAACTGAACAACGTCACACAACAGCCGTACAAAAAATCTTCAAACGCTTTTTAGACAATGGCGACATTTATAAAGGCGAATATGAAGGCTGGTACTGTACGCCATGTGAATCATTCTTTACAGAAACACAATTAGTAGATGGGAACTGCCCAGACTGTGGTCGTCCTGTTCACACAGTAAAAGAAGAGTCTTATTTCTTTAATATGAAGAAGTATGCCGATCGCTTACTACAATATTATGAAGAAAACCCAGGTTTCATCGAGCCAGAATCTCGTAAAAATGAAATGGTTAATAACTTCATTAAACCGGGTCTTGAAGACTTATCGGTATCTCGTACATCATTTGATTGGGGTATTCGCGTCCCTGGCGATGAAAAGCATGTTATTTATGTATGGGTAGATGCGTTAACAAACTATTTAACAACATTAGGCTATGATACTGACAATGATGCAGACTTTAAAAAATACTGGCCTGCAAACGTACATGTTGTTGGGAAAGATATCGTGCGTTTCCATACAATCTACTGGCCAATTTTCTTAATGGCATTAGATTTACCATTACCAAAAAAAGTTTTCGCACACGGCTTCATTATGATGAAAGACGGCAAAATGTCGAAATCAAAAGGCAATGTTGTTTATCCTGAAATGTTAATCGAACGCTACGGTCTTGATGCAACGCGTTACTTCCTATTACGTGAGCTACCATTTGGTTCAGATGGTGTATTCTCTCCAGAATCATTTGTAGAACGTACAAACTTTGACCTTGCCAATGACCTTGGTAACTTATTAAATCGTACTGTGTCAATGATGAACAAATACTTCGATGGCGTGATTCCAACAGAAGATTTAGTAGGTACGGACTTTGATGCAGCTCTTGAAGCAACAGCAAAAGAATCATTAACGAAATTTGAAGCGAATATGGAAAAAATGCAGTTTAGCGTAGCGCTAGCTGATATTTGGACGTTAGTATCTCGCACAAATAAATATATCGACGAAACAGAGCCTTGGGTGCTGGCGAAAGATGAAGCATTAAAACCGAAGCTAGGTACGGTTATGTACAACCTTGCTGAAAACCTTCGCCGCGTTGCGGTAATGATTCAACCATTTATGACAAAATCACCAACAGAGATTT
This sequence comes from Kurthia huakuii LAM0618, assembly GCF_000505545.1. Taxonomy (GTDB): domain Bacteria; phylum Bacillota; class Bacilli; order Bacillales_A; family Planococcaceae; genus Kurthia; species Kurthia huakuii. The sequence goes on along the minus strand of NZ_AYTB01000021.1, from coordinate 45,228 downwards.
TACGTCAACTTGGCTTATCAGAACAATTATTAGCATGGGATACATTAACTGCTACGAACGTTATTCCAGCTGGTACAACGGTTATCACAAAAGGTGAACCGATTTTCCCTCGTTTAGATAACGAAGTAGAAGTAGAATATATTCGCGAGCAAATGCGTGGTTCTGTAAAAACAGTTCAAGAAGAAAAACCTGAAGTAGTTGCTGAAGAAATCGAACACGAACAAGAAATTACAATTGATGATTTCATGAACGTAGAGCTTCGTGTCGGTACAGTAGTAGCTGCTGAAAAAATGAAAAAAGCTGACAAGTTGTTAAAAATCCAAGTAGACCTTGGTTATGAACAACGTCAAGTTGTGTCAGGTATCGCTTCTTATTACACACCAGAAGAATTAGTGGGACAAAAAGTAATCGTTGTAGCAAACTTAAAACCAGTAAAACTTCGTGGCGAATTGTCTCAAGGGATGATTTTAGCAGGTAGTGTTGGCGATACATTAAAACTTGCACAAGTAGATTCAGCATTAGAAAATGGCGCACGCGTACGTTAATTGCTGTGAATTTTGAAGTGAAGGATCGTGCTTTTAGCGCGGTCCTTTTCTATTACAAAGTTTAAAAATTAACAAAAAAGTACTCGGAAATAGTAATAAAATAGTTTATTATTATCCCTTTATATGACAAATTACACTTTCTTTTTATGTGAACAGATTGTTATTTAACAACCAATTATAATATTTGTAATATAAATGTAATATGGAAGTTATTTATGAAATGGTTTTAGTGAGTACAATAAATCTCAGAAAAGGAGCATGTTTATGTTTATCGACACACATGTCCATTTAAACAACGAGCAATACAACGAAGATTTAGATCAGGTGATTGAGCGCGCCTTTGAAAACAACGTCAAAGAAATGGTTGTTATCGGTTTTGACCGACCAACAATTGTACGAGCGCTTGAACTTGCTGAGCAATACGATTTTATTTACGCAGCGATTGGCTGGCATCCAGTTGATGCAATCGATTGTACAGACGAAGATCTAGCATGGATTGAAAAATTAGCAACAGAACATAGCAAAGTCGTAGCCATTGGAGAAACAGGATTGGATTATCATTGGGATAAATCCCCAAAGGATGTGCAGGAAACAATCTTCCGCAAGCAAATTCAGCTTGCGAAGCGTGTAAAACTCCCAATTATTATTCATAATCGCGAGGCAACTGGTGATTGTGTCCGCATGTTAATCGAAGAACATGCAGAAGAAGTGGGGGGTGTCATGCACTCCTTCAGCGCGAGCGTCGAAATCGCAGAAGTGATTATCGATAAATTAAATTTCTACGTCGGATTAGGTGGTCCCGTAACATTTAAAAATGCGAAAACACCGAAACAAGTCGCCGCAGAAATCCCGCTTGAACGAATTATTTTAGAAACGGACGCACCGTTCCTTGCACCGCATCCAAATCGGGGTAAAAGGAACGAGCCGTCATACATCCCTCTAATCGCCGCAGAAATCGCGCAACTACGCGGTATAGCGGTCGAAGAGGTCGAGCGTGTGACGACGGAAAACGCACATCGTTTCTATAACATAAAATAAGACTTTGGAACTAATTCCTCCGAACTCACGAAACCGTTGATACAATAGGGTTTACCGTTTTATGTAAAATTCGTCCGCTGTTGACAGGGACAAAAGACACTCTATATAATCCAACGAGTGAATAAGGAGGTATTTTTCATGTCAAACAATTCCATGAAAAAACTGTTCCCGGAATCATTAAAAAATACAAAAATGGTAATGCTGTTAACAGCACTTACACTTATGATTGCGTTTGTAGTAGCTACAGTATTTAGTACTGCAACTAATGAACAGGCAACAAAAGAAGTTAAAAAAACAGAACAACAAGATAAAACATCACAAGATTATGCGAACCGCTTCGCTGGTGAAGAAATTTCAACTGTTTCAAGTAAAACAGTGAAAACAACAGCACACTTAAACGCTCGTGCTGGCGCTGGTGTAAAATATCGCGTGAAATACAAAATTCCAAAAGGTAAGAAAGTTACATACGTTGGTGGCCGTAAGGGAGACTGGGTTAAAGTTTCATACAAAGGTACAAAAGGTTATGTAAACTCTAAATACTTATCAGGCATTACAAAAACAGGTGCTGGCGCTCGTACATTTACAGTGTCATCAACAGCATATACAGCTTACTGCTCAGGCTGCTCAGGTCGCACAGCAACAGGTATCAACCTACGGGCGAATCCAAACAAAAAAGTTATCGCAGTTGATCCACGCGTCATTCCATTAGGTTCTAAAGTATACGTTGAAGGTTACGGCTTAGCTGTAGCAGGCGATACAGGTGGCGCGATTAAAGGCAATAAAATTGATGTATTCATGTCATCACATTCAAAAGCTTTAAACTGGGGCCGTCGTTCAGTAAAGGTAACGGTTTATTAATTATAAATTAGCAGCTTCGCTATTGCGAGGTTGCTTTTTTTATGGTAAAAACGCGATGCTTTTTATTTTGCGCTGAACATATTATAATAAGCATATTGTTTATTTTTAGAACGTAGTAATTAACGAAAAGAGGATTCACACAAGTGGACATAAAAGAGATTATTGTTGTTGAGGGGAAAGATGATACGACAGCGATTAGGCGTTCGGTAAATGCCGATACGATTGAAACGAACGGCTCAGCGATTTCAGCGGAGTGCTTACAGCGCATTCAACACGCACAAGATGTAAGGGGGGTTATCGTTTTTACGGACCCAGATTATCCTGGGCGTCGCATTCGTGCAATCATTGAGGAGCATGTGAAAGGTATTAAGCATGCATTTTTACCGAAGAAGAAAACAATCGCTAAAAATGGCAAGAGCTTAGGCATCGAACATGCGAAGTCTGAAGATATTCGCTATGCTCTTGAAAATGTCTATACGGTACATGAAGGTGCGCCAGCGTGTACGATTACGCGCGATGATTTACTAATGGCTCACCTGCTTGGTCACCCGTCTGCAAAAAAACGTCGTGATCGTCTAGGGGAAATTTTAAATATTGGTTCTACAAACGGCAAGCAGCTCGTAAAACGTTTGGAAATGTTCCAAATTACCGAGCAACAATTTGGCGCAGCAATTGCGCAAATCAATCAGGAGGAACAGGATGCATAAAGATATCGCAACACCGATTCGTACGCAGGAAATTTTAAAGAAATATGGTTTTTCATTCAAAAAGAGCTTAGGACAAAACTTTTTAATCGATCCAAATATTTTACGCAATATCGTTGGGCACGCTGATTTAACAAAGGACAGTGCTGCGATTGAAGTAGGACCAGGGATTGGTGCGTTAACAGAGCATTTAGCGCGCCAAGCAGGCAAGGTCATGTCATTTGAAATAGACCAACGCCTATTACCGGTATTAGAAGATACGCTAAGCCCTTATGACAACGTTAAAATCGTCCATTCAGACGTTTTAAAGGCAGATGTTAAAGGTTTGATTGATACGGAGCTTGCAGGCTTTAAAGACATCATGGTAGTCGCTAACTTACCGTATTACGTGACAACGCCAATTTTGATGAAGCTATTAACGGAAAATTTACCGCTACGTGGCTTTGTCGTGATGATGCAAAAAGAAGTCGCAGATCGTATTTCAGCAAAACCTGGTACAAAAGCATATGGCTCGTTATCAATCGCTGTACAATACTACTGCACGGCTGAGGTAGCGATGATTGTGCCTAAAACGGTCTTTATGCCACAACCAAATGTCGATTCGGCTGTGTTAAAGTTAATCCGTCACGACGAGCCACCAGTGTCTGTTATCGATGAAGACTTCTTCTTTAGCGTAACGCGCGCAGCATTTGCACAACGCCGTAAAACGTTGTTAAACAACTTACAATCGCAGCTACCAAACGGCAAGGCGAAAAAGGAAGATATTTTACGTGCGCTTGAACAAGCGGCTGTCGAACCAACGCGTCGCGGTGAAACATTATCGATTGCAGAATTCGGTGCATTAGCGGATGCATTACACCCATATTTTAACTAATATCGTTTATGCAAAAAAAGCATAGAAAAATCGTGATAAAATAATTGACATAGAAAATATAGATTGATAGAATATAAATTTACAGTTGACTTTCTAGCACTATCTCGTTATACTAGGTTATAGTGAGGTGTAAGCATAATGCCAAAAACATTAGCCGACATTAAAAAGTCGTTAGACAGTCATTTAGGCCAACGCATGCAATTAAAAGCAAATGGTGGCCGCAAGAAAACTATTGAACGAGCAGGCGTACTTCGTGAAACATATCGCGCAGTATTCGTCGTTGATCTTGATCAAGATGAAAACGCATTTGAACGCGTTTCTTACAGTTACACAGATATTTTAACAGAAGCAGTAGAGATTACATTCGAAGGCGAGTCGAAACTGGCTATCGCCGAATAGTAAACATTTATATTTTTTCGGGCACTTATAAAACAATCCTTCTCGTTGAAGGGCCGTTTTATAAGTGTTTTATTTTGTAAGCCACGCAGCGGAATTTTGGCGTGGTTTTTTTCATGTCTGAAACCGTCATTGAAAAGTCGCGATGTGTTAGAATAATACACAGTAACAAAGGGCGATGATGGCCAGATAGGAAAGTGAGGTAGGCATATGCTTTACGTGAAAGCACCTGCGAAAATTAATTTAACTTTGGATGTATTACATAAACGTCCAGATGGATACCATGAAGTAGAGATGATTATGACGACCGTTGATTTAGCAGACCGCGTTGGATTGGAGCTTCGCCGTGATGGTGAAATCTTCGTTCATTCAAGCAATAATTTTGTTCCGGATGACCAACGTAATTTAGCGTATCAGGCGGCAAAATTATTGAAGGACCGTTTTAATGTAACATCGGGTGTGTCGATTACAATCGATAAGCAAATTCCAGTAGCGGCTGGGCTTGCGGGCGGTAGTAGCGATGCAGCGGCAACATTAAAAGGTTTAAATGAATTATGGAGCTTAGGTTTATCATTAGACGACTTAGCAGAGTTAGGGGCAGAGATTGGCTCAGACGTGTCATTTTGCGTCTATGGCGGCACAGCGATTGCTAGTGGACGTGGCGAAAAGATTGAGCATATCTCAGCGCCACCGAGCAGCTGGGTTATTTTAGCGAAACCGACAATTGGCGTATCAACAGCGGCTGTTTATGGTGGCTTGAAGTTGGACGGTATAGAGCACCCGGATACTGCTGGTATGGTCGAGGCAATTAAGACGAACGATTACGCTAAAATGTGTGGTACACTAGGCAATGTATTAGAGAGTGTCACGCTTGATATGCATCCGGAAGTTTCGAGCATTAAAGAGCAAATGAAGCGCTTTGGTGCAGACGGTGTACTCATGAGTGGTAGCGGCCCTACTGTGTTTGCGCTCGTGCAGACAGAAGCGCGTACGACACGTATTGTTAATGGTCTCAAAGGTTTTTGTGATGAAGTATATGCAGTGCGTCTATTAGGCGACCGATAGTACTTGCATAAACACGTATAATTATGGTATTTTTTGTATAAAATATTCGTATTTAGGAGAGGATTTCATGAAATGGAAGCGTAGTGAGCGTCTTGTTGATATGACGCATTATTTATTGGAGCATCCACAACAATTAATCCCCCTTACATTTTTCGCTGAATCATATCAGTCGGCAAAGTCCTCAATTAGCGAAGACTTATCGATTGTGAAAGATACATTTGAAGAAAGAGGGATTGGTCATTTAATTACAGTCCCAGGTGCGGCAGGTGGTGTGAAATACATCCCTAAAGTTCCTGAAGCAGCAGTTAAAAAAGTTGTAGCAGAGTTAATTACAGAATTAAGTCATTCCGATCGCCTGTTGCCTGGTGGATATTTATTTATGACGGACTTACTTGGTAACCCAGAGTTAATCAATAAAGTCGGTAAAGTATTTGCCTCAGCATTTTGTGATCAAGAAATAGATGTTATTATGACCGTTGCAACGAAAGGGATTTCAATTGCGCATGCGATTGCACGCCACTTGAATGTCCCTGTTGTGGTCGTACGTCGCGATAATAAGGTGACAGAAGGTTCTACAGTAAGTATCAACTATGTATCAGGCTCTTCACGTCGTATTCAAACGATGGTGCTATCAAAACGTAGCATGAAGAGTGGTCAGCGCGTGCTCATCACCGACGACTTTATGAAAGTTGGCGGCACGATGAACGGGATGAAAAATTTATTAGAAGAGTTCGACTGTACACTAGCAGGTATCGCTGTGCTAGTTGAGGCCGAACATCCCGACGAACGCTTAGTCGATGATTATTATTCATTAGTAAAATTAAAAGACGTCAATGAGAAGGATCGCACGATTGAGTTAACGGAGGGTAATTATTTTTCGAAGGGTGGAAACTAAGTAATGAAAGTAGTAGCAACGAATAATGCACCTGCGGCAATCGGTCCGTACGTGCAAGGTGTTATTGTGAACAACATGTTCTATAGCTCAGGTCAAATCCCATTAACGGCTGCGGGTGAGCTTGTAGAAGGATCAATTACAGAACAAACAAACCAAGTTTTCGAAAATTTAAAAGCGGTATTAGCTGAAGCGGGTTCTTCACTCGATAAAGTCGTAAAAACGATGGTATTCATTTCAGATATGAATGAATTCGGTGAGTTAAATGAAGAATATGCACGTCATTTCGGCGACCACAAACCAGCACGTAGTTGTGTGGAAGTAGCGCGTTTACCTAAAGACGTTAAAGTAGAAATCGAAGTTATCGCACTCGTATAATTTCAATACATGAAAGAATCTGTGAAAACAGGTTCTTTTTTTGTTTGAATAGGACTGAAATGAGGAATTAAAACATAGTGTTTTTCTTTTTACGTAAAATTATTAGAAAGTTCAAAAAAATATTTTTATGAAAAGAAGGAAAAAAATGTTTATTTGCCGAATAGTACAGTAGGAAAGAGTTAATTTTTGCATCTAAGATGAGAGGTGGTGAAAAGAATGGAAGTAACTGATGTACGATTACGCCGTGTTCAAACGGATGGTCGCATGCGTGCGATCGCTTCCATCACACTAGACAACGAGTTTGTTGTGCATGATATTCGCGTTATTGACGGGAATACGGGACTATTTGTCGCTATGCCGAGCAAGCGTACGCCGGATGGTGAGTTTCGAGATATTGCGCATCCGATTAACTCCGATATGCGTACAAAAATTCAACAAGCTGTTTTAGTCGCATATGAAAATGCGGAAGAAACGAATGAGGAAGAGAGCGTTGTTGAACAAGTATAAAATAAAAGGTCATAAGAAAAAGAGGTCTCCGTTTGACGGGAGGCCTCTTTTTTTATTTCGCAAATTGTAACATGCGCTCTAATGCGTGAATTGATTGCGCTGTTGTGTCGGCGTCAACGGTGATGACATTGCCGCGACCGCCTTCTACAATCGTCTCAAGCGCCCATAATAGATGTGGCAAGTCGATGCGATTCATCGTTAGGCAAGGACACATATTCGTATTGAGTGAAATGATGTGTTTATCAGGGTGCTCCGTAATCAGGCGCTTCACGAGATTCATCTCGGTGCCAATCGCCCAGCGAGAGCCTGTAGGAGCGCTTTCAATCGTGTCGATAATATACTTTGTCGACCCGTTATCATCGGCCGCCTGTACGACGTCATGACTACATTCAGGATGGACGATAACGCGCATGTCCGGGTCATTTTTACGAATGTCGTCAATATGCCATTTATTAAAACCTTCATGGACCGAACAATGCCCCTTCCATAAAATTACCTGTACGTCTTCTAGCTCACCGTCATATTCGAGCTTTTCACGAATCGGGTCCCAGACAGCCATATGTTCAAGTGGCACACCGAGCGCAAATGCGGTATTACGTCCAAGATGCTGGTCTGGTAAAAATAATAGGCGAGACTTTTGCTGAAAGGCCCATTCGACCATCGTTTTTGCATTTGATGACGTGACACATGCCCCGCCGTGACGACCGACAAAAGCTTTGATGCTCGCAGTCGAATTGACGTATGTCAGCGGCACAATCGTATCGCCGAATAACTGCTGAAGTTGTTGCCAAGCGCTTTCTGTTTGCTCGATATTTGCCATATCGGCCATCGAACAACCTGCGCGCATATCCGGTAAATAAACCGTTTGTTCATCCGTTGTCAGCATATCGGCAGTCTCGGCCATAAAGTGCACGCCGCAAAAAACGATATGTTTCGCGCGCGTGTTGCTCGCGCAAATTTGTGCGAGCTGCAGAGAATCACCTGCCGCGTCGGCAAATTGGATGACTTCATCGCGCTGATAGTGATGACCTGGGATGAAAAGCTCGTCACCAAGCTGTTGTTTAATCGCTCGAACGCGCGCCTCCATTTCCGTTGTAGACATCGTTTTATAACGTTCAGGTAATTTTGATAATTGATCGAATAATGTTGGATTCATCATGCGTTTAACGCTCCTTTCAGTTCAACAAGTGCAGAAATATCGAAAGCTTTCACCGAATGTGTCAGGAAGCCAAGGGAAATATAGTGAACGCCACTTTGTGCGTAGCTAGCAATCGTGTCGAGTGTAATACCGCCTGATGCCTCGGTGACAATCGTCTCTGGTACGAGCTGTTGCCACTCACGAATCGTTTCAGGTGTTTGATTATCAAACATAATAATGTCCGCGTGCGCCTCGATCGCTTCTTGAAGTTGCGCGCGCGTTTCGATTTCGACCTCGATTTTGACGGTGTGCCCAATCGCTTGGCGTGCGCGCGTCACTGCTTCAGTAATCGAACCGCAAAACGCGATATGGTTGTCCTTTAACATAATGCAGTCATATAAGCCGCTGCGATGATTGTAGCCACCGCCGATACGTATGGCATACTTTTCGAGCATTCGTAGCCCCGGTGTCGTTTTACGCGTATCGCAAATTTTTGTCGTTGTGCCGGCTGTTTGCGAAGCGGCAGCGTGTGTCATCGTAGCAATTGCACAAAGGCGCTGTACGAGATTTAGTACGACACGTTCGCCTGACAATAAGAGTTGAATCGGCCCTGCAATCGTTGCAAGTTTGTCGCCGTATGCAATGCGCGCACCTTCTGCTACGTGCATTGTGACGCGAATAGATGGATGCAATAGCGCAAAGCCCGTTTCGATAATAGGCGTGCCGCAAAAAATACCGTCTTCTTTTGCATAAAAAGAAAATTGTCCGGCTTCATCTGCTGGGAAAATCGTCGTACTCGATAAATCATTGTCGCCAATATCTTCAATAAAAAATTCTTTCAGCATGTGCTGTAGTTTGAATAAATTCATGCCATGTCCTCCTAACGATGGTGTGCTGTTGTTGTATCAATAAGCGGTTTGATAGCGCGTCATTTTGTTGAGGGTAATCTTCGCGTATATGCGCCCCGCGTGTTTCTTGGCGTGCAAGTGCTCCGCTGACAATCAATCGTGCAGTCACATGTGCAAGTGCGAGCTCGGCCTGGTCCGGCGCAATCTGGTCGATAATCGGGAGCTTATTTTTAAGCTGTTGTAACGTAAGTCCGCTTCGCATAATACCGGCGTGCTGCATCATAAGTTGTTGAAGTTGTTCAAGCGGCAATAGCGCCGTATTTGGTGCGACAGGTGCATGCCGCAAGTGCCAATTTGTTTGTGCTGGCGCTTGTGCTAAATGCTCTGCAAGGCGCATACCAAACGCCAGTCCTTCTAATAATGAATTGCTCGCGAGGCGATTAGCCCCGTGGACGCCACTACATGCCGCTTCGCCGACCGCATATAAGCCTCGCAGTGACGTTTGCCCAACATCATCGGTTAAAATGCCGCCCATTAAAAAGTGGCTACCCGGTGCAATCGGAATACGCTGCGTGGATAGTGGAACGTCTGCGCGCTGACAAATGGCACTAACAGTCGGAAAATGTTGTTCAAAATTTGCAATCGCTGAAATGTCTAAATAGACGTCATGACCGGCTGCACGACGCTCATAGACGGCGCGTGCTGTGATGTGACGAGGTGCAAGGTCTTGTCCATTCATAAAGTAATCGCCGGTATCGTCTACAAAACGTGCACCGGCCCCGCGCACCGCTTCAGATACAAGTCCAAAGCAACGTTCATCTTTATACAATAAGCTTGGGTGAAATTGCATAAATTCCATATCGGCAACAGCTGCCCCAGCGAGTGCGGCCATTGCGATACCATCACCGAAACTTTTAGGTTGATTAGATGTGTACGTGTAGAGCGCGCCAGCCCCGCCCGTTGCGATAATCGTCTGCGCTGCAAAATAACATTGCGTTGTTGTCCGAACACCGATAATGTCACCTGCTGTATTGTGCAATAGCGCATAGGCAAGTTCATGTGTATGGATGTGTACATTGCTAGGAAGCTGGTTGATTAAATGCTCGGTTAAATGTCGCCCGGTCGCATCACCGCCAGCATGAACGATGCGGTGATGACTATGTGCGCCCTCTAAACCAACGTGCGCATCGATAGCAAAGCCTTGCGTGATGAGCGCATCAAGCGCCGTCTTGCCATCCGTAACAAGGTTGTTAACATGTGGCTCGTAATTATGCGCGACACCAGCAGCAAGTGTGTCTGCGATATGGCTCGCAAATGAATCCTTTGGCTGTGTGACAGACGCAATGCCACCTTGCGCAATATAGGAGCTACTCGTGCGCAAATCACCTTTCGTAATAACTAAGACGTGCTTGTGTTTTGGTAGCAGGCGTGCCGTTTGAAGTGCCGCAATGCCGCTACCGAGGATGATAATGTCTACATGCATGTGTACATACCTTCTTTTACAGTTGTCTTGTCACATATATTTACATAAAATATTCAATAAGACAAGAGCTAGAAAAGGGGATTGCGATGGTTTATTTAGATTATGCGGCCACATCACCGATGAGTGAGGCAGCGCTTGAAACGTATGAAAAAATTGCACGACAATATTATGGTAATGCATCTAGCTTGCATGAGGATGGCTGGATGGCAAAGCAAGTACTCGACAATGCGCGCGCGATGATTGCACATATTGCGGGTGTTGAGGCACGAGGAATTTATTTTACCGGCAGTGGCACCGAGGCTAATTTAATTGGCATTATGTCGCTCGCACTCGCATCAAAGAAGCGGCACATTATTACGTCAATGGCCGAGCATACGTCGGTACATGCGGCGATGAATGCGCTTGAACGCATGGGCTATCGTGTGACGCGTTTGCCGCTACAGCAAAATGGCTTGATTGATTGTGCATTAGTTGAACGCACGATTGATGACGATACGTGCTTATTAGCATTGCAGCATATTAATCCAGAAATCGGTGGCGTACAGCCGATTGCGCAATTGGCGGAAATCGCGCGGCGTCATGATGTATTGTTCCATGTGGATTGCGTGCAGTCATTTGCGAAAGTGCCACTCGACTTTGTCGATGACATTGATTCGTTTGCGTGTTCTGCACATAAAGTAGCGGGGCCGAAAAGCTGCGGGGCAGTTTATATTAAGCCGGGTGTGAAAGTCACAGGAATTTTTCCGGGGCTGACGCATGAACGTGGCTTACGTGGCGGAACGGTTGATGTGGCTGCAAATGGCGCATTTGCCGTTGCAGCGGAAGCGTGTGCACGCGAGCATCGCATCGCACATTTTACAGCGCTTCGTCGCGTGTTAAAACAGCGTTTAACGGGTAATAAATACACATTACTAGAAGCGGCTGTGCAGTATCCGGGGATTTGTGGCTTACTCGTACATGGCTATGAAGGTCAGTATGTGATGTTACGACTAAGCGAACGAGGGGTGATGGTCTCAACAGGGAGCGCTTGTGATAGCTCGCATGAGGCAGGGACAAAAACAATTCTGGCGATGGGGGCGTCGGTCGATGAGGCGCGCCAATTTTTCCGTATTTCATTTGGACCTCAAACAACAATGAAGGAAATCGAAATTCTTTGTGAACTTTTGAATGATTTTTAAGACGTAAATCGTCGAGACAAGTTGTTAGAATGATACATTGAAAGGTTGATTTCTACGACTTTCGAGAGAATTTTGATATTGTAAAAAAACAAAAGGCTTTAATTTTAAGTTGTATGACATCTTTTTGTCAAGTCTTAAAGCCTTGAAAAGTAACGAAAATTGCTATATAGTCATAAGAGAAAATCAGCTAATTGGAGGACTTAGTGACATGAAAAATATTTATGCCGTTATTTTGGCTGCTGGCCAAGGCACACGTATGAAGTCTAAATTATATAAAGTTCTTCATTCTGTATGTGGAAAACCAATGGTAGAACATGTGGTAGACCATATTCAAACGCTTGATGTAGCACGTACAGTATCAATTGTTGGTCATGGTGCAGAAAAAGTAAAAGAACAACTTGGTGATAAGAGTGAGTATGTATTACAAGCCGAACAGCTTGGTACAGGCCACGCTGTTCAACAAGCAGAATCTTTACTAGGTGACCTTGATGGTACAACAATCGTTATTTGTGGTGATACGCCATTGATTCGTCCAGAAACAATGAAAGCGCTTATTGAACATCACGAATCTCAAAACGCAAAAGCAACAATTTTAACTGCAGTCGCAGAGGATCCAACTGGTTACGGTCGTATCCTACGCGCTACTGATGGTCAAGTTGAAGCAATTGTCGAACATAAAGATGCAACAGAAGAACAACGTTTAGTAACTGAAATCAACACAGGCACATATTGCTTTGACAACAAGGCATTATTTACTGCGCTGAAATCAGTAAACAACGACAACGTGCAAGGTGAGTACTACTTACCAGACGTTATTAGCATTCTAAAAGAGCAAGGCGAAATCGTCGCAGCGTCAATTTGCGATGACTTCTCTGAAACGCTAGGTGTCAACGACCGCTACGCTTTATCGCAAGCGGAAACACTTATGCGCGCTCGCATCAATGAGAAACATATGCGTAACGGTGTCACAATCATCAACCCAGATAACACCTATATCGGTACTGACGTTACAATCGGTCGCGATACGATTTTACAACCGGGCACAATGCTTGAAGGTAAAGTAGTTATTGGTGAGGATTGTGTTATCGGACCGAATACGCACGTTATCGATAGCCAAATTGGTAATCGTACAAACGTGAAAAATTCGGTTGTAGAAGAAAGTGTTATTGGACAAGACGTAGCTGTCGGACCATATGCACATCTTCGTCCAGCATCAAATGTGGGCAACCACGCAAAAGTTGGGAACTTCGTTGAATTGAAGAAAACAACGCTAGGTGAAGGTAGTAAAGCTTCTCACTTAACTTACCTAGGTGATGCTGAAATAGGTGCTGACGTTAACATTGGTTGTGGTACAATTACTGTGAACTACGACGGCGTCAATAAGTTTAAAACAATTATCAAAGACAAGTCTTTCGTTGGTTGTAATGCAAACTTAATGGCACCAGTCACTTTAGGTGAAAAATCGCTTATTGCAGCCGGTACAACGGTTACAAAAGATGTACCGGATAACGGGCTTGCAATCGGCCGTTCTCGTCAAGAGAACAAAGAAAACTACGTGAAGTAATTTAAATTTAAAATAATTTATAATCAAACAGGAGGCCATCATGCCGTATCAATATGCTAACTCAAATTTAAAAATCTTTTCACTAAGCTCAAATGAACCCCTTGCTTCTTCAATCGCAGAAGAAATGGGCGTAGAGCTAGGTAAAAGTTCTGTAAAACACTTCAGTGATGGAGAAATTCAAATCAGTATTGAGGAAAGTATTCGTGGTTGTGACGTATTTATCGTGCAGTCAACTTCAGCTCCAGTAAACGAAAACTTAATGGAGTTATTAATCATGATCGACGCTGTGAAACGTGCTTCAGCACGCACAGTAAACGTAGTAATGCCTTATTACGGCTATGCTCGTCAAGATCGTAAAGCACGTTCACGTGAACCAATTACGGCAAAACTTGTAGCAAACCTTCTAGAAACAGCTGGCGCAACTCGCGTAGTATTACTAGATTTACATGCTCCACAAATCCAAGGCTTCTTCGATATTTTAATCGACCACTTAGTAGGCGTGCCATTATTATCTGATCACTTCAAATCAAAAGGTTTTGAAGGCAATGATTTAGTAATCGTATCACCTGACCACGGTGGCGTAACACGCGCTCGTAAAATGGCTGAGCGCTTAAAAGCACCAATCGCTATCATCGACAAACGCCGTCCAAAACCAAACGTTGCTGAAGTAATGAACATCGTTGGTAATGTTGAAGGCAAAACTTGTATCTTAATCGATGACATCATCGATACTGCTGGTACAATTACAATCGGTGCTGCAGCTCTTAAAGAGTCTGGCGCTAAAGAAGTTTACGCTTGCTGTACACACCCAGTACTTTCTGGTCCAGCAATCGAACGTATCGAAAACTCTGTAATTAAAGAATTAGTCGTAACTGACTCAATTCAATTATCAGAAGACAAAAAGTCACCAAAGATTCACCAACTTTCTGTTGCAAAATTATTAGCTGATGCAATCGTACGCATTTACGAAAACAAATCAGTAAGTAAATTATTTGATTAATAATTAACGTGTTTATAAAGGGAAGTCCAGATTATTTCTGGGCTTCTTTTTTTGTTCGAAAAACGCGTGTAAGCCGCATAATGATGCCTGTTAACGTAATTTTTTAGTGCTCGAAAACCCGCTATTTTTAAGCAAAAATGTTTCATTTCTATTCATGTTGGGAAGAGATTATATGTGACACAAACAAATATAAATTTTTTCGATAGATGAGAAAGGGGAAATTTTTTTTATGAGTACATCAATCAAAGCAAAAGCTCGAGAAGCGCATAAGCGTTCAGTAAAAACAGAATTGCGTAAGACGGGGTACGTGCCAGCAATCGTGTACGGCTTTAAAACAGAGTCTACCCCAATCGCAGTAAACGAAAAAGAATTGGAAAAAACAATTCGTACGGAAGGCCGTAACGCTATCTTATCGTTAGATGTCGATGGCAAAAAGGTCAACGCCGTATTAAAAGAAGTACAAAAAGAGCCAATCAAAGGTAAATTGATTCACTTAGATTTCTTAGCTGTTAGTATGCGTCAAGAACTTGAAGTTGACGTGCCAGTTGTGACAACGGGTACATCAGTCGGCGTAAAAGAAGGCGGCGTACTACAGCAGCCAAATCGTGAGCTAAAATTAACGGTTAAACCATCGGATATCCCAGAGCATATCGAAGTGGATATTACAGCGCTAGGCATTGGTGATACGTTAGCAGTAGCTGACATTCGCGACAAAGTAGACTTTACGATTGTGAATGAGGATGACGTTGTATTAGTAACGGTATCCGCACCAGTATCGGAAGCTGAACTTGAAGCGGATCTTGAAGCAGCAGAGCCTATTGCAGACAACGGTTCAGTTGATGAAGAAGGATAAGTATTCCACATAAAAAGGCGGGAGTTGCGCGAGGGCGTGATTCCCGCCTTTGTTTATGTATGCGATGAGTCTCTTCGGCTATTTCATAATAGATATGTTAAAATGAATGATGAATTAGCAACTGAAAAGGAAGAGGTTTCACATATGAAATTATTTATTGGCCTTGGAAATCCAGGGAAGCAATATGAACATACACATCACAATGTAGGGTTTGATACGATCGATGCCTTAGCGGACAAGTGGGGCATCGACATGAACCAAACGAAATTTAATGCTGTTTTTGGCATGGCACATCGCCCAGAAGGAAAAGTCGTGTTAATGAAGCCCTTAACGTATATGAACTTATCTGGTGAAGCGGTGCGCCCGTTAATGGATTATTATGACATCGACATCGATGATATTGTCGTAATTTACGATGATATGGATATCGATAAAGGGACACTTCGCCTACGCCAAAAAGGTAGCGCTGGTGGTCACAATGGCATTAAATCATTGATCCAACATTTAGGTACACAAAACTTTAATCGCGTACGCATCGGTATTAGCCGCCCACCACAAGGAATGAAAGTGCCAGATTACGTGTTGTCGCGTTTTTCAAAAGAAGAGTGGCCTGACATGGAAAAAGCATTCGATAAAGCTGCGGATGCGTGTGCATTCTTTAACGAGAAGCCATTTGCGGAAGTTATGAATAAATTTAATCAAAAATAATCATTTTAGCGAATAAGGACTGAGCTTTGGCCGAAACGGAGGTCAAGGCCTTTTCTATATCGCAAAACAGGAGGAAGACGAATGGAAGCTTTACGCAAGCTACTTATGCAGGACCAACACGTTAGCCATTTCATCGAGCAGCTTGAGCAAGGTTTAAGCAATGTGCTTGTGACAGGGCTATCAGGCAGCGCGCGACCTGCATTTATCGAAACGATATTTAAAACAATAAATAAACCGATTTATATGATGGCGCCAAACTTATTACAAGGACAAAAAATGTATGATGACCTCGCTAAATTGCTCGGCGATGACGTCGTGCATTACTACCCTGCCGACGAATTTATCGCAGCGGATATGGCTGTTGCGAGTCCGGAGCTGCGTGCGGCACGTATTGAAACGCTCGACCATTTACTACATGATGCGCGCGGTGTATACGTTATACCGATTGCTGGTATGCGCAAGATGATGCAGCCAAAAGAAGAGTGGGAAAAGCTGCGCGTGCCGGTAGCGGTAGGGGAGGATATGGACATCAATACCGTGCTCGAACAGCTCGTCGTGATGGGCTATAGTCGCGGTGAAATGGTGACATCTCCGGGTGAGTTTGCGCTTCGTGGTGGGATTTTGGACGTTTACCCACCGTATATGGAAACGCCAGTGCGCGTGGAATTTTTCGATACGGAAGTCGATTCGATTCGGACGTTTTCAGCCGATGACCAGCGTTCGATTGATAAGCTAGAGCATATTACATTACTACCGGCGACCGAGTTTGTGCTAACGAAAGAGCAGCGTCAAAAACTTGCGGAACGACTCGAAAAAGCACTTGCAGATAGCTTGCAACGAGTGCAGTCTGATGACGTTAAAACATTACTGTACGAAAACATTCAAGCGGATATTGAGTTGTTGCAGCAAGCAGAGTTACCGGACTATACAAATCGCTACGGCTCATTATTGTATGACAAACCGGCCTTTTTAGGTGATTATTTTGCGCATGATGGCTTAGTGATTTATGACGAGCTTGGCCGCGTACAAGAAGTGATGGAAGCGTGGGAAAATGAAGAACAAGAGTGGTTTTTATCACTGGTTGAAGCCGGTAAAATGGTTCATGCGGTGAAGCCATCGTTTAATTTAAAGGAAATCATGGGCAACTTGGCGCAGCAAACGCTGTATTTTGCGTTGTTTGCGCGGAGCTTTGCGGGGCTACGTTTTGAAAAAACAGAGGCTTTTTCATGCAAACCGATGCAACATTTCCATGGTCAAATGGCGATGCTTCAAAATGAAATGGAGCGCTGGCTAAATAGCGCGTTTACGGTCTTGTTTATGACCGATGATGCAGAACGACTGCCGGTCATTCAAACAATGTTTGATGAATATAATATTCATGTCCAACTTGGCGAGCCAAACGGACCGGGAGTTTATGCGTTAGCGGGCAATTTATCGGCTGGTTTTGAGCTGCCGTTACAACGCGTTGCAGTCGTGACTGAAGAGGAATTATTTAAGCAAAAACCGAAGAAAAAAACACGCCCACAAAAAATGACGAATGCCGAGCGTATTAAAAGCTATAGTGAAATTAAACCGGGTGATTATATCGTCCATGTGCATCATGGGATCGGTAAATATATTGGCATTGAAACGCTTGAAGTAGGTGGCAAACATAAAGATTATTTGAATATTATTTATCGCGGTGACGATAAATTATTCGTACCAGTCGACCAAATTGATTTAATCCAAAAATATGTTGCCTCGGAAGATAAATCACCGAAGCTACATAAATTAGGTGGCGCCGAATGGCAAAAAACGAAACGTAAAGTATCAGCGGCCGTCCAAGATATTGCTGATGATTTAATTAAATTGTATGCAAAACGTGAAGCCGAGCGCGGGTATGGTTTTTCTCCAGATGGCGATGAGATGCGTTCATTTGAAATGGGCTTCCCATATGAGGAAACAGATGACCAGCTACGGACGATTCGTGAAGTGAAGGCGGATATGGAACGTGAGCGCCCGATGGACCGACTTGTTTGTGGGGACGTTGGTTACGGCAAAACGGAAGTCGCCATTCGTGCAGCGTATAAAGCGATATTAGATGGCAAGCAAGTAGCATTCCTTGTGCCGACGACGATTTTAGCACAGCAACATTTTGAAACATTACAAGAGCGTTTCCAAGACGAGGCGGTTAACGTTGGGATGTTAAGTCGTTTCCGTACGCGTAAGCAGCAAAATGAAACGCTTAAAGGCTTGAAAGACGGGACGGTTGATATTGTCGTTGGGACGCATCGCTTGTTATCAAAAGATGTGATTTATAACGATTTAGGGTTATTAATTGTCGATGAAGAGCAGCGATTTGGTGTGACACATAAAGAAAAAATTAAAACATTGCGTACGAATGTCGATGTTTTAACGTTAACCGCAACACCGATTCCGCGTACGCTGCATATGTCGATGGTTGGCGTCCGCGATTTATCGGTGATCGAGACACCGCCAGCAAACCGCTTCCCGGTCCAAACGTATGTCATGGAATATAACGGGGCACTTGTGCGCGAAGCGATTGAGCGCGAAATGTCGCGTGGTGGGCAAGTGTTTTATTTACACAATCGCGTGGAAGATATGGCACGCGAAGTCGAAAAAATTCAACTGCTTGTACCAGAAGCGCGTATTGGTCATGCGCACGGGAAGATGACGGAATCCGAGCTTGCATCGATGATTTATGGCTTCCTTGAAGGTGAATATGATGTGCTTGTGACGACAACGATTATTGAAACGGGTGTCGATATGCCAAACGCTAACACGTTAATCGTCAACAATGCCGATCATATGGGCTTGTCACAGCTGTATCAACTGCGTGGTCGTGTCGGCCGTTCAAATCGCGTCGCGTATGCGTATTTTATGTATCAACGGGAAAAAGTATTGACCGAAGTATCTGAACAGCGTCTACAAGCAATTAAAGAGTTTACAGAGCTTGGTTCAGGCTTTAAAATTGCGATGCGTGATTTATCGATTCGTGGTGCCGGTAATTTACTCGGTGCACAACAACATGGCTTTATTGATTCGGTCGGCTTTGATTTGTACTCACAAATGCTTGAAGAAGCGGTCAATGAACGCCGCGTTGCCAAAGGTGAAGATACAACAGCACCGCGCTTGCCAGACCCAGAAATTATGTTGCCGTATGATGCGTATATTCCAGATGACTACATTCCTGATGGCTTCCAAAAAATTCAGATGTATAAGCGCATTAAAGCGATTGATGGGCAAGATATGCATGATGAATTAATCGAGGAAATGACCGACCGCTTTGGCGATATGCCATCTGAAACCGAGCGCTTGCTGCATATCGCGTTAATTCGTGCAGCGGCGATGAAAGTTGGTGTGGAATCGATTAAAGAGAAAAATAAGATCGTCCGTATTCAATTTTCAGAAGCCGGCTCAGGCATGGTTGACGGCGCAAAAATCGTCTCGGACTCGATGGCGTTTGGGCGCGCAGTCGGCTTCTCATTTGAAGAAAATAAATTAGCGCTAACGTTAGATGAACGTAAAGTGAGCGGTATGTTGCCATTTGAAGTACTCGAAAAATTAGTACGTGGCTTACCAGATGCGCTGAAAGAAGCATAGCAAAAAGAGGTTGGGGTGCCCCAACCTCTTTTTAGCGTCTAAAAGTTAATTGTTGCAATAATTCAGCGGGCGCTGTATCAAGCTCTTCACTCAATAATTCACGCGAACCGTCCGCATGTACGCGGTAGCGACGAATGTAACCCTCTTTTTTTTCAGTCACAATTCGCGACTGCGCGGCTGCTTGTAAATTCGACGCAAAAACATTTGTAGATTGACGGTTTGACGCGGCTTGATTAAAGGAAGCTGTATTATGAAACGAATTGATTTTCGATAAACGCATGTATTCACCCCCTTTTCTCTACCTATCGGCCACAAGGTTAAGAGCTTAATTGTATGCTATACTGACGTAGAAATTTTAAATGAAAAGAGGTTGCCGAATGTCCAAAAGCAGTGGCATGAAGGAGTATGCGCAAGGCGTCATGATTTTGACGCTCGCGATGCTATTTGTCAAAGTACTCAGCATGGTGTATCGCATCCCTTTCCAAAACTTAGTTGGCGATGAAGGATTTTATATTTACCAGCAAGTATATCCGTTCGTTGCTGTATTTGTGACATGGACGGCAAGTGGACTCGCGATTGCCATTTCTCGTGTGCTAACGGAGTCGAATGAGCCGTGGGACGAACTCATGCGCGTCATTTTGCGCTATTTATGTATGCTTGCGCTCGTGTTATTTATCGGTTTATATAGCTTATCGTCATTTTTTGCATCGATTATGGGCGATATGGGACTTGTCCCACTACTTAAAGCGGGCAGTTATATTGCGCTGACAATTCCATTTTTAGCGTTGTATAAAGGCCATGCGCAGGCGGTTGGTGATTTAAATATCGTTGCAAAGTCGCAAGTAGCTGAGCAAGTAGTACGCGTGGCGATTATTTTAATGGGTACGTGGTTTGTCATGCGTTTAGGAGCGTCGCTTTATGTTGCAGGTGAAGTGGCAACGATTGGGACGGTGCTCGGTGAAGTCGTAGGTGTGTTATTGCTGTATATATTAATGCGCAAAAAAGGCGTTCGAATGTCATTGAAGCGTTCAACAATACCGCGCGCGCGACAGCATCACCTCATGAAGCGCTTGGCAATTTATAGTATCGGTATTAGTTTGAGTAGCTTGTTACTTATTTTATTTCAGCTCGTTGATTCATTAACGATTTTTAGAGCACTTGTTGATAGCGGTATGTCTGTCGGTGAAGCGATGATTGAAAAGGGGATTTATGACCGTGGTCAACCGCTTGTGCAAGTAGGGCTCGTACTTGCCTCTTCGTTAACGATGGCGATTGTACCGTTCATTACGACAGCGATGAAGCAGCACGATAAAGAAGACGCCGCGCACTATATGCGTTTAACGTATAGCATTTCCATATTAGTCGGTGTGGCAGCGGCAGTCGGCTTAATATTAGTCATGCCGTATATGAATGAGATGATGTTTAAAACGGATGCGCTTTCTGGCGTTCTTCGTTTATTCGTCCTGCAAATTGTTTGGCTGTCGATTATTATGCCAATGATGGCTGTTTTACAAGGGCTAGGCTATACAAAGCATCCCTCGCTATTGCTCATTGGCGGTTTAATCGTTAAACTTTTATGTAATGATGTCTTTATCCAATGGTTTGGTATTGCAGGCGCTGCACTTGCAAGTAATGTCGGTCTCGGTTTTACGGCGCTACTGCTCATTCGCTTTTTGAAAAAGGTGTACCCAATTTCGCTCGTGTCACCCACATTTACACGCGGCGCATTATTGGCAACCCTTGCGATGACATTTGCCGTTGAAATTTGGATTGTCGGCATCACATTCATGTGCGCCACTTATGCTATTCCACCAAGAATCACTGCTACGATTACGGCGCTTACTGCCGTCTTTGTAGGAGCCTTCGCATTTTTGACGGTTTCCGCAAAAAGGGAAGTGCTTTCTATTGAAGATTGGTCGGTGCTTCCGCTTGGACGACGAGTGGCCGCATTCCAACTTTATGTAAATCGCGTTAAAAAATAAAGAAATAGGTGAAGTTATTATGCATCAAATTACAGTAATTGGGCTTGGCGCAGGGGATTTTGAACAGCTGCCAATGGGCGTTTATAAAACGTTAAAAAACGCTCGAAAAATTTATGTTCGTACGGAAGATCATCCTGTATTAGATGAATTAAAAACAGAGGGCGTTGAATTCGAAAGTTTTGATTCTATTTATGAAAAACACGATGAATTTTTACCCGTTTATGAAGAAATCGTTGCTACATTAAAAGACTACGCGGCGCATGACGATGTAATCTATGCGGTGCCAGGGCATCCACTCGTAGCTGAAATGACGGTCGAATTATTAATCAACGAAGAAAAAAATGGCAATGTGACGCTGAAAATTGAAGGCGGACAAAGCTTTTTAGACGCTGTTTTTGCGACGTTAAAAATCGACCCAATCGATGGTTTCCAACTTGTTGATGGTGCGACATTCTCAATTCATCACGTCAATATGTACAATCATTTACTCATCGCGCAAGTGTACGATCAATTTAGCGCCTCTGAAGTGAAGCTGACATTAATGGAAAAATACGATGCGGAATATCCCGTAACGATTGTGACAGCGGCTGGTTCAAAACAGGAGTCTGTTGTCACGGTGCCATTATTTGAATTAGACCATGTAGCGGAAATTAGTAACTTAACGACCGTGTACGTGCCACCAGTAACGAAGCGTGAAGATGCGCTGCGCGAATGGTCGACATTCCGCGACATCATGTCAACGATGCGCGGTCCAAATGGTTGTGAATGGGATAAAGCACAAACGCATGAAACGATGAAGCGCTATATGCTTGAAGAAATGCACGAAGCTCTTCAAGCAATCGATGAACAAGATGATGAGCATATGATTGAGGAGTTTGGCGATTTATTAATGCTTGTCTTTATGCAAGCGCAAATCGGTGAAGATGCTGGCTTCTTTAATTTAGAAGACTTATTAGCCGGCGCCGCTGAAAAAATGATGCGCCGCCACCCACACGTATTTGGCGATGTTGTCGTTAAAAACGTCGAAGATATTAATGCCAACTGGGAAAAAATTAAAAAAGCTGAGCATGAAGCAGCCGGTGCAGATGATGCGCCAGTGATGGACGGTGAATACCGCGCGATGTCATCGCTACAAACCGCGTACAATTATCAACGCCGCGCCGCAAAATTAGGCTTTGAATGGCCTGAAGATGACCAATATTGGTGGAACTTTAAAGAAGAGCTTTCAGACTTTAGAGATGATGCTTTAAAGAATAGCGACAATAAAATGGATCAATACAGTAACGCCTTAATTGCCTTTGTAAACTTAGGGCGCCACTACAAAATTTCTGCGGAAGAAGCAATGCTTCATGCCAATACGAAATATGCGAAACGCTTCGGTAAAATGGAAGCGCACGTGAAAGCAAGCGGCAAAGATTGGCAAGAATTTTCAGTAGATGAACTACTGCAATTATGGGCGGAAGCGAAAGGATAGAGAATATGCGTTTAGATAAATTTTTAAAAGTATCCCGTTTAATCAAGCGCCGCACGTTGGCGAAAGAAGTATCAGAACAAGGTCGTATTACAATCAACGACAAAATCGCCA
Source organism: Kurthia huakuii LAM0618 (assembly GCF_000505545.1). Classification (GTDB taxonomy): domain Bacteria; phylum Bacillota; class Bacilli; order Bacillales_A; family Planococcaceae; genus Kurthia; species Kurthia huakuii. Next base: position 22,029 of record NZ_AYTB01000021.1, on the reverse strand, counting down.
AACCAAGCACGAAAGTGAAAGCGGGCGATGTGTTAGCCATTCGTTTCGGTCAGAAAATCGTCACAGCGCGCATTGAAATGTTAAAAGATATCGTGCGTAAAGACGAAGCACATTTAATGTACACTGTACTGAGCGAAGAAAAGTTAGAAAAAGTTGAACCACAATTTATTGACGACGAAGATTAAAAATAAACCCGGTTGCCATTGATGGTGCCGGGTTTATTTTTTGTGAATTGGGGAAAAATATAACGATGCAGAAAACATTTTTTTCTTAAAAATTTACTATAGATTTTTAAGTAACCAGGTCCAATGTTTGCCACTCCATTAAGCGTTATTTCCTAAACTATCGAAAATTCATGGATGCTACTTAAAAATCATCGGGAATTCCGCTATAATGAGTGCGAAAGAGAGGGAGTACATATGGCGAGAAGCAATCCTCAAAACAAAACGACACAATTGCACCCGGAGTACAACAAGCAGCAACAGCGTAAAACCAATTACCAAAAGAGACAGCGTAAAGTTGCTCGCAATCGCCTTATGCTTATGTTTGGTGTCTTTTTCATCCTTGTTGGTGGTCTAGCATTTACTTATCACGAGCAGCGCCAAGCACTTTTAGAAAAACAAAAACAAAGTACGGCTTTAACAGAGGAATTAAACGATCAACAAGAATTGAAAAAAGATCTTAAAGTAGAAATTAAACAACTGAACGATGATGACTATATAGCCCAGCTAGCAAGGGAGAAACTATTTTTGTCTGAAAAAGGTGAAGTTCTATTCACACTTCCAAAAGAAGATGAAAAGAAACAAAAAAATGATGACTCGTCAAATTAGTGTTGTTGACACTATACTTTTGTTAGTTATAATAAGTAGGTAGTAGCGCGAGAATTATGCGCAATCGATTATATTGACTGACTTACGAGTCGCTTAAATTTTAAGGAGGAGCATTTTTTTTATGTCAATCGAAGTAGGCAGCAAAGTACAAGGTAAAGTAACAGGTATTACAAATTTCGGAGCGTTCGTAGAACTTCCGGACAAATCAACAGGTCTTGTGCATATTAGTGAGGTTGCTGATAACTATGTTAAAGATATCAACGATCACTTAAAAGTTGGTGACGTAGTTGAAGTAAAAGTGATGAATGTGGAAGCTGACGGCAAAATCGGTCTTTCTATTCGTAAAGCAAAACCTGAAGCAGAACGTCAAGCAGAACGTCCACAACGTCCTGAGCGTTCAGAACGTCCACACCGCCCACGCAACAACAATCGTGGAGGTGGTCGTCACGAAGCTCGTCAACCACAAGAGAACTTTGAACAAAAAATGGCGCGCTTCTTAAAAGACAGCGACGAACGTTTAGCTACATTAAAACGCGCGACTGAATCAAAACGCGGAGGTCGCGGCGCTCGTCGAGGCTAATTCATGTGAATACATCTCAGCAATTGACTGAGTTGGTGAAAGAGACTAGATTTTTCTAGTCTCTTTTTTTATGTGTTAGTGGCAATTTGGCTGAGAGCTCAAGTAGCGTGTTTTGGATACAACATAGTTGAAAATAAGTGCCAAACTGCGACGATTTGCGCGTGAAAAAATGGCTAGTTATTAAACATCATGCATAATGTTGTCAATGAAAATTTTTATTTGCTAAAAAATCGCATATCGTTACAACTTTTGATGAATGCAATTGCCTATTTTTGACCGAAATAAGCAAAAACGGGTTCATTTTGCGCCTCTAACGGGTCGTTTCAACACAAAAAAGTCACAGTTTTTGGTGCGCGTGTCATTTATTCAATAACGTACAAAATGCGACACGCTGCAAATTTTTCGTTTGAAGTATGTGTGGAAATGCCCCGCCAAAGCGTCAAAACGATCAATAATGCGTTTCTAACGGGCATTTTTTGTCCCATTTTTAACGGATGCTGTTATGAAATGTTCGTAACTATCGCTATTCATTTACTAAACATTTGCGATAAAAGATGTTTTGAACGCATCTTTACTATTTTTGTAAGCTTATATGCATAGCGCTGTCGCATAATTAGAAATATGTTGTATTCAAAACACGCTATTTGGCGTCAGCGCTCATTTTTCATAAGCATTTAAAAAACGAGACATTTGAAAATATCTCGTCATGAATAATTGAAGTTCGCGCGTGCCGACACATAAAAAAAGAAGCACTTATCAAGTAAGTGCTTCTTTAGTATGACCCCTACGGGATTCGAACCCGTGTTACCGCCGTGAAAGGGCGGTGTCTTAACCGCTTGACCAAGGGGCCGTTATTGGTGGCGGCCGAGGGGATCGAACCCCCGACCTCCCGGGTATGAACCGGACGCTCTAGCCAGCTGAGCTAGGCCGCCATTTGCAACAACAAAATTAATATTACAAGACAACCGTTAGGACGTCAATATTTTTTTAGCAGAAATCATAATTTTTTTTAGCATGCGCTTGTTCTTACAAATATTAGGGTATTACGAAAGTAGCGAGCGACTTTAGCGTTTCATTAAAGCTCAACGACGAATGAATTTTAAAACGATGCTAAAATAATAGCGAGGTGAAATCATTTGGAACTTGAAAAACAGGCGTATGACTTTATGAAACAGTTTCAATTATATAAAGCGCAAACGAAAGTCCTCGTTGCTTGTTCAGGTGGTATCGATTCTATGGTATTGCTTGATTATTTGTTAGCACAACAACAACGGTTACAGTTAACTGCTATTGCAGCTGTGCATGTTAATCATATGTTGCGCGGAGCTGAGTCAGATGCAGATGCAGCATTTGTGGAGCAGTATTGTCGCGAGCGAGGGATTAAACTTTTCGCGACAGCTATTGCGATTCCACAATTAGTAGATGAGGAGCAAGGCAATGTTGAAGCGATTGCAAGGCGCGAACGCTATCGCTTTTTTGAAGAGGTGATGCAGACGCATAATTTTACAACGCTCGCACTCGCACATCACGCCGATGACCAAATTGAAAATGTCATTATGGCATTAACAAAAGGGTTGCAACAAGGTACTGCTGGTATGCCAATGCGCCGTGCATTAGGAAATCATGAAATCGTGCGCCCATTTTTATCATCAACACGCGCACAAATTGAAGCGTATGCGGCGAAGCATCATATACCGCATCGCGAGGATTCGACGAATAGTAGCGATGACTATGTACGCAATCGTATGCGCCACCATGTCGTGCCACTACTCCGCGCGGAAAACCCAAATATTGCTGAAGCGGTGCGTATTTTTACAGAGCAGCGCCAGCAAGATGAAGCGTATTTACAAACAGTAGCGCAAAAACTTTATTACGATATTGTCATTGTGCATGGAAATAATTTAATAGAAGTTGATGTAAAACGATTCCAACTACAGCCAGTAGCTTTACAAAGGAGAATCATTCAACTACTATTAAAATATCTTTACAAAGATAGGACGATTATACAAAGTTATACGCTTTTGAATCGTGTGCTCGACATTGCTAGGTCACATGTAGGGAATGACGTGCTTATGTTGCCGGGGGGATATCTTTTGCGCCGCCACTACGATAAATTAGTTATCGAAATGGACCATAAAGCGCAACCTGAAGCCTTTTGCGCAACGGTGCAGTTTAATAAATGGCTTACGCTTCCAAACAATATGCGCGTATTTGTTTGCGCTGCTTCAACTCGTTTGTCTGTTGAAGAGGCACAAACGTATTATGCAAATCGTTCGGATTTAGGCCACACACTACAAATTCGTACAAAACAGGACGGGGATCGTATGCGACCTCTTGGCATGGATGGTACGAAAAAAGTAGCGCGTATTTTTATTGATGCAAAAATACCAGATACGGCAAGGCAAACGTGGCCATTGCTCGTCAATGAGCGTGGCGATGTTCTCGCAGTTTTAGGGCTACGAATGAGTGCACACTTTTCAAAAACGCAACGTGCGGCTGATGATGTCGCTGTTATGATTGCGCCAACAATTTAGAATGTCTAGAAGGACAATCAAGGAGGAACTTACAATGCTTCAAAAAGATATCGAAGAAGTACTACTTTCAGAGGAACAGCTTCAAGAGAAAATTAACGAACTAGGTGCTCAATTAACAGAAGAGTACCAAGACAAATTCCCATTATTAATTGGTGTATTAAAAGGTGCAATGCCATTTATGACCGACTTAATGAAACGAATTGACACATATGTAGAAATCGACTTCATGGACGTTTCTAGTTATGGTAACGCGACTGTATCTTCAGGCGAAGTAAAAATCTTAAAAGATTTAAACACAAGCGTTGAAGGTCGCGATATTATCATCATCGAAGATATTATCGATAGCGGTTTAACATTAAGCTACTTAGTAGAACTATTTAAACACCGTAAAGCAAAATCAATCAAAATCGTTACATTATTAGACAAACCAACAGGCCGTAAAGTTGATTTAAAAGCTGATTTCGTTGGTTTTGACGTTCCAGATGCATTCGTAGTTGGTTATGGTTTAGATTACGCAGAACGTTATCGTAACCTTCCTTACATCGGTGTATTAAAGAAATCTGTCTACTCATTTTAAGTCTTAGACGTTTGTGAGAAACTTATGGCGAACAATCATTTGAAAGTTCGTCATTTTTAGTGCTTTTTATTGTACGCCGAAAATTGCATATGATAAGATTTATTGTAAAGTTGAAAACATGACCAACTTTAGTTGTATAGGAAAATCGGGATTATCTGTATTGAACATAAACTCGTTTGGACATGCGGCTGAGTATAAAAAAGAACCGCGTGAGCTACGGGGATCGCCTACTAATAGAAATGAACGCGCAATTTATACAGGTAGAATTGCGTATACATTGTTCGTAGGAAAATGGTTCAATAAAGTTTTTCTGTTTACCTTGTGAGGAGGCTAGGGATGAATCGAATATTTCGATACACCATACTTTATTTATTAATTTTCCTTGTGATTGTTGGGATTTTTGGCACATTCAATAGTGCAAACAAACCAACGAAAGAATTATCATATCACGAGTTTGTGACAGCGCTAGATGAAGGTAAAATTACCGAAGCGGACATTCAGCCCGATAATCTAGTATATGTCGTTAAAGGTAAGTTAGAAGGATACGACAAAGGTGAAAGTTTCGTAGCAAACATCCCTCGTGATGACCAAGAGCTTATGAATGAAATTCGAGCTGCTGCGAAAGATAACGCGTTTGACTTCAAACAAGCCCCAGAAACGAACGGTTTCGTTCAATTCTTTACGGGCATTATCCCATTCGTGATTATTTTAATTTTATTCTTCTTCTTAATGAACCAATCTCAAGGCGGTGGTAACCGCATGATGAGCTTTGGTAAAAGCAAAGCAAAACTGTATGACGACCAAAAGAAAAAAGTTCGTTTCACAGATGTTGCCGGTGCAGATGAAGAAAAACAAGAGCTTGTTGAAGTTGTTGATTTCTTAAAAGACCATACGAAATTCGAAAAAATCGGAGCTCGTATCCCGAAAGGTATCCTATTAGTAGGGCCTCCGGGTACTGGTAAAACATTACTTGCTCGTGCAGTTGCGGGTGAGGCTGGCGTACCATTCTTCTCGATTTCAGGTTCTGACTTCGTAGAGATGTTCGTCGGTGTTGGTGCGAGCCGTGTTCGTGATTTATTCGAGAATGCGAAAAAGAACGCACCATGTATCATCTTCATTGATGAAATCGATGCAGTTGGTCGTCAACGTGGCGCAGGTGTTGGTGGCGGTCACGATGAACGTGAACAAACGTTAAACCAATTACTTGTTGAAATGGATGGTTTCGGCGCAAACGAAGGTATTATTATCATCGCTGCAACAAACCGCCCAGATATCCTAGACCCTGCATTACTTCGTCCGGGACGTTTTGACCGTCAAATTACTGTCGGTCGTCCAGACGTTAAAGGTCGTGAAGCGGTACTTAAAGTACATGCTCGCAAAAAACCTTTAGATGAAACTGTCGACTTAAAAGCAATCGCTCAACGTACGCCGGGATTCTCAGGTGCCGATTTAGAAAACTTATTAAACGAGGCAGCGCTTGTAGCCGCACGTAGCGATAAGGACAAAATCGACATGGGTGATATCGATGAAGCGACAGACCGCGTAATCGCGGGTGTTGCGAAAAAAGGTCGCGTTATTTCAGAAAAAGAACGTAACATCGTAGCGTACCATGAAGCAGGGCACGTAGTTGTCGGCTTAACGTTAGATGAAGCGGAAAAAGTGCATAAAGTAACCATTGTTCCTCGTGGACAAGCGGGTGGTTATGCAGTAATGCTTCCAAAAGAAGATCGTTACTTCATGACAAAACCGGAGCTACTTGATAAAGTAGCTGGTTTACTAGGTGGTCGTGCCTCAGAGGATATCACATTTGGTGAAGTCTCTACAGGTGCCCATAACGACTTTGAACGCGTAACGAGCATTATTCGCTCGATGGTGACAGAGTATGGTATGAGCGAACGCATTGGTCAATTACAATATACGAGCAAGCAAAGTGGTGGCGGCAACATGTTCCTTGGTGGGGACAGCGGTTCATCATTCTCTGATGCGATTTCAAAAGAAATTGATGAAGAGATGCAACGTATAGTAAAAGAACAATATACACGTACGAAAGAAATCTTAACTGAACGACGCGAGCTGCTAGAACTAATCGCTCAAACTTTATTAGTTGAAGAGACATTAGACGCAGAACAAATCGAACACCTTGAAAAATACGGTAAATTACCAGAGCGCACATACAGTAGTACACATACAGTAAACTCTGAAGGTCTTTCTGCAAAAGAAAAGAAAGAAGCTTTAGAGGGCGAAGTACGTGAAGGTGAAGTAGTATCTGAGGATAAAGTATCTTTAGGCAAAACTACAGATCCAACAAAAAAAGATCTACCTGATGAAAATGTTCCTGGAAAAAATAATGATGGTATTCAAGAAGAACGAGATTAATTAACACAAACGAGCGGCTGAAGCATTGACTTTGGCCGCTTTTTTGTTGGTTCAAACAGTTTCTTTTGTAACCAAAACAAATTATGTTATGATTCTTGCAGAACTTACGCAAGTCATTTATAGAAAAGAGGAATTTTAGCATGTCAGATTATTTAGTTCGAGCTTTAGGCTTTGGTGGGAGCGTTCGTGCATTTGCCGTACGCACAACAAACACAGTAGGTGAAGCTCAACGTCGCCATGATACATGGCCAACAGCTTCAGCAGCATTAGGTCGTACGATGACGGCCGCTGCGATGATGGGGGCAATGCAAAAAGGTGATGACCTTTTAACAATTAAAGTACAAGGCGATGGCGATATTAAAGGCATTATCGTTGATGCGAATGCAAAAGGTGAAGTACGTGGTTACGCTGTAAACCCTCACGTACATTTCGATTTAAATGCACAAGGTAAATTAGATGTTCGTCGTGCGGTTGGTACGCAAGGTTCATTATCTGTTGTTAAAGATACAGGCTTACGTGACTTCTTCACAGGACAAGTAGAATTAGTTTCAGGTGAGTTAGGTGAAGATTTCGCTTATTACTTCACAAAATCAGAACAAACACCATCAGCAGTAGGTTTAGGTGTACTTGTAAACCCAGATGATTCAATTCTTGCGGCAGGTGGCTTTATTGTACAAGTCATGCCAGGTGTGGATGATGACACGATTACACAAATCGAACAAGCATTATCAAATATCGAACCGGTTTCTAAAATGATTGAAAAAGGCTACACGCCAGAACAAATTTTAGAAGCGGTACTTGGTGAAGGCAACGTTGAATTTTTAGGGACAAAACCTGTATCATTCTCTTGTAACTGTTCAAAAGAACGTTTCTCTAACGCATTAATCGGCGTTGGTGAAGTTGAATTACAAGCGATGATTGACGAAGATCATGGCGCTGAAGCACAATGTCACTTCTGTATGGAAAAATACCAATATTCAGAAGATGAGCTTACAGGAATGATTGAAGAAATTCGCGTTCAAAAAGCATCTAAATAACGAAAAAGTAAAGAGTCTGGGACATATGTGTAAAAACACCATCTCAGATGAGCATAAGAAAAACCGGAATCGCGCTGTGACGCGGTTCCGGTTTTTTGTTGCGAACGCTAAAAAAGGAACATGACATGTTTTGTCCTAACCTCTTTTTTAAATGGTTAAAACGACTTTTAATTTTTGAACAGCACGCGGGATTTCGGCCAATTGTAAATTCGCAAAGCCGATAATAAATTGGCACCGGTCGTCATCAAGTGGCGCTAAATAAAAGCGTTTGATGCTAAAGAGTTCGAGATTTTCCTGCGCTGCACGCGTCAAAATCGCGTCATAGGTGGCCGTCGTCTCATAGCGAATAATAAAATGAAGCCCAGCTGGGACATCGACAAGCGTTAATTTTTTCGAAAAAACACGCTGTAGTTCAGCGATAAGTTTTCGGCGGATTTCATCGAAGTGCGCAGCCATCGTTGTGACATGTTTTTGATAATAACCGTCTTTAATAAAATAGTGCAACGTATATAAATTGAGCGTATTACACGATGATAACAGATGTGAAAACCGTTCTTTATAGCGTTTTAAGAGCTCTGGCGGCAACACCATATAGCTGATGCGAATGCCTGGGAACAGCGTTTTAGAAAACGTCCCCATGTAGACGGTACGACGGCTACGGTCGAGGCTTTGGAGCGACGGGATATGCGCCGTTTCATACTTGTATTCACTATCATAATCATCCTCGATAATGTAACGCTCCTGTGGCACATTGACCCAATTAAGTAGTTCGAAGCGGCGTGATATCGGCATAATGACGCCCGTTGGAAACTGATGTGCCGGCGTTGTATAGAGCAACTTTACATCGTCGGTTACACTATGAATATCGAGGCCGTGCTCATCAAGTGGCACCGGTAGCATATGCCAGCGCTGTTGTTCAATTAATGTTTGATAGCGCGCATAACCGGGGTTTTCGAGTGCAATAGTCGCCGCATCAAAAAGTGTCAGCAACTGACTCATCAAACCTTGGCTCGATGAATGAAAAATAATTTGCTCAGGCTCGCAGCGGACACCACGCTTGAAATTCAAGTGCTTCGCCAGCGTTTGGCGCACCGCATAAGGCCCTTGTTGATGCGACAGATGTGCCAAGTCATCGCGGAATTCATAAAAGGCTTTTTGCTCACATTTCGCCCATTCATTGTATGGGAACCGTTTTAAATTCGTTGTCATGTGTGAAAATGACGTGATGTGGCTACGTTTTTCTGGGTGCTCTTTTAATTCTTCTGGCAGTCCGCTCCATTCCTGCTTGTCATTGTCATAACGTGTAATATCTTCAACAAAATATCCTTTGCGTTCCAAGCTATAAAGATAGCCTTCAACGATTAATTGATCGAGTGCGACGATGACAGAATTAATGCTGACATTAAATTGCTCGGAAATTTTACGCTTTGATAATAGTTTTTCATGAGGCTGATAGTTTCCTGATAAGATTTGTTCTTTGATGCGGTCGTATACAAGTTGGTATTTATATTTTTTATGTTGAAGAATCATGCGACACAACTCCCTTTTAGAAACTGGTTCTTATTTTTTTTAAAAAGTGGTTCTTTTCTTTTGCGGAATAAATCGGCATAATTTCAGTATAGTTAGAAAAATAAGATTATTTGTAGCGGAAAAAGGTGTTAACGAGAATTTAAAACAATTTCAATGTTGATGCAATTTTTTTTGCGCTAAAAATGACTCGGAGTCATTATACCATAATCTTACTTTTCTGAAAAATAAACAGGGTTTACCAAAAGGGGGTTTTAAGACACAGCGTTCGTTGTATATCAAACACATCGTAAATAAAGAGGACATTGAAGGAGGGGACTTCGCTTGGGAATGCGAGAAAAAAGAGAGCCAACAGTGGGTATTGCTCTAATACCCATTATCACTATGGTTATCGTGTTATTTGTAGGAATCTTCGTTTATGGAGCTGACCCGCATATACCGATTATGATTAGTGCGGTCGTAGCAAGTTTGGTCGCATTATACTTAGGTTTTTCTTGGAGAGAATTAGAGCAAGGGATTGTCAAAGGTATTTCACTTTCTCTACAAGCGCTGCTCATTTTAATCATCTTAGGGACGCTAATCTCAACATGGTTAGCAGCTGGAATTGTCCCTACGATGATTTATTACGGAGTTGAATTTTTATCACAAGGACTGTTTTTACCGCTTGCCATTGTGATTTGTAGTGTTGTCGCCGTTGCTTCAGGAAATGCTTGGACAGCGGCCGGTACAATCGGTATTGCGGTTATGGGTATCGGCACTGTATTTGGCTACAATCCAGCGATGGTTGCTGGTGCAGTTATCTCGGGCTGTTACTTTGGCGATAAATTGTCCCCTCTATCTGAAACGACAAATATGTCTCCGGGTATTACCGGAGTTGAATTGTTCGATCACATTCGCAACATGATGTTTACGACATTGCCGGCGTGGGTCATCTCGATTGTGTTGTTCTTCTTCTTAGGATGGACGCAAAATAGTAAAGGTGGTAGCGCCGATACGATTGCAACATTGCAACACGATTTAAATAATTTGTTTACCATTTCACCGTGGTTACTGCTCGTGCCAGTCGTTGTCCTCGTATTAATTGCGTTGAAAATGCCAGCAATTCCTGGCTTGTTAATCGGTTCGATTTTAGGTCTTGTAATGGCTGTTACCGTACAAGGAGCTTCTATAAAAGAAGTGCTGGCGATGATGGTATCGGGTTATACGCAAGAGTCAAACAATGAAATCATTAGCAACTTACTAAACAATGGTGGCATTGAAGCGATGATGTATACCGTAAGCCTTGTCATGCTTGCGATGAGCTTGGGCGGGATTTTAGAAAGCACAGGCATTTTGGAAACGCTAGTGGCGAGCTTGCTGAAGTTCGCAAAGTCGACAGGTAGTTTGATTGCTACGACGGTAGTGACGTGTATTTCAGCAAATGTCATTGCCTGCGACCAATATCTTTCAATCTTATTACCGGGCCGCATGTATCTTTCAGCGTATAAGAAACGTGGGTTACATCCAAAGGCATTGTCCCGAACAATCGAGGATGCTGGAACAATGACCTCCCCACTCGTACCGTGGAATACGTGCGGAGCGTTTATGGCGGCTACACTTGGCGTTGCAACAATTCAATATGCACCTTACGCTTTCCTTTGTATCATTAGCCCAATCATTGCCGTTATTTTCGGTTTCTTCGATATTAAAATTGCGAAGCTCGACAATTACGACGAAATTCATGCACATGACGATGAAGAGCCACCAGAAGAAAAACAGCAAAATCCATATGCTTTAAATAATAAAGTTGATTTCGACTAAAAAGGAGACGAATTATCATGACAAAAAACCAACAAGTAGCTAATTATATTAACGAAGTTTTAAGCTTAGTAGAAAAGAAAGAATTAACGCCAGAGGATGCAAAGTGGATTACGGAAGAAACGGTCAATGGCTTCCGCGAAAACATTAACCCAGGTTTTTTAGAGTACCGTAAAACCGTAACCGTTGATAACCAATTCGCCGCAGTTGAGTGGTCAGATGAAGGTTCTCACTTTAAAGATGTCAACGGCAAAGAATATATCGACTGCTTAGGCGGCTTCGGTATTTACAACGTCGGTCACCGTAACCCGAAAGTCGTAAAAGCGGTAACAGACCAACTGCAACACCAAGCACTACATTCACAAGATTTACTAGATCCACTACGCGGTATGCTCGGTAAAGTGTTAGCGGACATTACACCGGGTGATTTAAAATACTCATTTTTCACAAACAGTGGGACAGAATCAGTAGAATGTGCGCTGAAAATTGCGAAAATGTATCATACAGAGCGTTCAACATTTATCGCAGCAACAAAAGCATTCCACGGTAAAAGTTTAGGTTCATTATCTAGTACGGCAAAAGGCGTATTCCGTAAGCCATTCCAACCGTTAATCCCAGGCTTCCGCCACGTGCCATATGGTGATTTAGATTATATGCGTAAAACATTTGAAGCGTGCCAAGCGACAGGCGACGATGTAGCGGCAGTTATTTTAGAGCCAATCCAAGGTGAGGGTGGTATCATCATCCCAACGCGCGAATATTTACAAGGTGTACGCGATTTATGTGACGAGTTCGGCGCATTATTAATCTTTGATGAAGTACAAACAGGTATGGGGCGTACAGGCGCGATGTTCGCATCGGAATTATTCGGCGTAACACCAGACCTTTTAGCTTTAGCAAAAGCATTCGGTGGCGGTATTATGCCAGCAGGTGCAGTTGTCGGCAATGAAAAAGTATTCTCTGTATTATTCGACAATCCATTCATGCATACAACAACATTTGGTGGAAATCCACTTGCTTGTGCTGCAGCGCTTGCGACAATTAGCGTCTTAATCGAGGACGAACTACCGGCACGCGCCGCTGAAGTGGGCGAATACATGTTAAAAGGTCTTCGCGAAGCAGCAGTTGAGCATGACAATAAAGTGTTAGAAATCCGTGGTATCGGTTTAATGATTGGTATCGAATTCCACTCAGATGAAATCGGTTATGAAGTATCAAAAGGCATGTTTGATGAAGGCGTGCTTGTAGCAGGTACATTAATCAACTCGAAAACAATTCGTATCGAGCCACCACTAACAATTTCATATGAAGAAGCGGATCAAGTAATCGCGACATTCAAAAAAGTATTAGCAGAAAAGTTGGACACAGCATTAGTAAAATAACGACTCATATGAAAAGGGGATGACAATAATGGAAGCAACGCAAGCAGTGAAAACATTAAAGAACTATATTAATGGTGAATGGCAGGCGCCTTCATCAGACCGTGTGGAAGATGTAGTAAATCCAGCGAACGGTGAAGTGATTGGGAAAATTGCTTTTTCAACGAAAGAAGATACGGAGCGTGCGATTGATGCCGCACGTAAAGCATTTGATAGCGGTGTATGGGCTGATGCGACAACACATGAGCGCGCAGCTGTCCTGTTGAAAATTGCTGATTTAATCGAAGCTGAAGCAGATGAGCTAGCAAAAGCAGAGACAATCGATAATGGTAAAATTTTAGCCGAAGCCGAGTTTGATGTAGCTGATGCGGCCACTTGCTTCCGTTATTACGCGGGCATTATTATGCACCCAGATGGCGAAACGTATCACGTACCGGACAATGTACAAGCGATGGTCGTGAAAGAGCCGGTTGGGGTTGCGGGATTAATTGTACCGTGGAACTTCCCAATTCTGATGTCTGTATGGAAAATCGCTCCAGCACTGGCAGCAGGGAATTCAATCGTCTATAAACCTTCAGAAGTGACGCCGATGAATGCACAGCGTTTATTCGAAATCATCGAGGAAGCGGGCGTACCGCATGGCGTGGCAAATATGGTTGTCGGCGACGGTCCAACGGTCGGACAGACAATTTCAGAGAGCCATGATGTTGATATGGTATCGTTTACGGGCAGTACAGCAGTAGGTCGCGAAATTATGAAGGCCGCTTCTGGCAACTTGAAAAAGATTTCACTTGAATTAGGTGGTAAGTCACCGAATATCGTCTTTGCGGATGCAGATTTAGAAACAGCGGTTGATTACGGTCTATTCGGTATCTTCTTTGGCTCAGGCCAAGTGTGCTCTGCAGGGAGCCGCATTCTAGTAGAAGAAAGTATTTATGATCGCTATGTGGAGCGTTTTGCAGAACGCGCTCAATTAATTAACGTAGGACCTGGTTTAGATCCAGCATCGAATATGGGCGCTATCGTTAGCGATAAACAGCTGCATCGTATTTTAGAATATATCGAGATTGGGAAATCGGAAGGCGCGCGTCTTGTAGCAGGCGGGAAGCGCGTAGTCGACAACGGTCTTGATAAAGGATTCTTTATCGAGCCGACGGTGTTCGCAGACTGTACGCCGGATATGCGTATTGTGCGAGAGGAGATTTTTGGTCCGGTCGTGACGATTCAAAAATTCTCAACGGAACAAGAGGCGATTCGCTTAGCCAATGATACGGAGTATGGCCTTGCAGGGGGTGTATTCTCTGGAGATGGCGCGAAAGCATTGCGTGTTATTAAAAAAGTACGCGCAGGGATTACATGGGTGAACGACTACCATCCGACATATGTTGAAGCTCCGTGGGGCGGTTACAAGCAGTCAGGTATCGGTCGTAGCTTAGGTAAATATAGCCTTGAAGAGTTCCAAGAAGTGAAGCAAATCAACATCCGTCTATCGGTAGAGCCGAATGGTTGGTTCCCAGCTGACTAATGACATCCTTTTACACGAAAAGTGAATTATGTAAAAACACACAATATTCTAAAAAGTATTGTGTGTTTTTTCGTTGACTTTCTGAAACGGCGAGAGTAGAATTAAACCATATAAAATTACTAGGAATTAGGAGAGGAAAATATTATGACATACCAAATCGCAAATTCAGTTGCCGACTTAGTTGGTAACACACCAGTAGTAAAATTAAATCACGCTACAGGCCCTAACGACGCAAACGTATATGTAAAATTAGAATACATGAACCCAGGCTCTTCTGTAAAAGACCGTTTAGCATTAGCAATGGTTGAAAAAGCAGAACAAGACGGTATTTTAAAAGAAGGCAGCACATTAATCGAACCAACATCAGGTAACACTGGTATCGGTCTTGCGATGATCGCTGCAGCAAAAGGCTACAAATCAGTCATCGTTATGCCTGACACAATGTCTTTAGAACGTCGTAACCTATTACGCGCTTATGGTGCTGAATTAATTTTAACGCCAGGCGCGGATGGTATGAAAGGCGCTATCGCAAAAGCGGAAGAGCTTTCTAAAGAAAAAGGTTGGTTCTTACCACAACAATTCGAAAACCCAGTGAACGCTGTTATGCATTACGAAACAACGGGTCAAGAACTTGTGAAAGCATTTAAAGAAGCAGAACTTCAAGTAGATGCCTTTATCGCAGGTGTTGGTACAGGTGGTACGGTTTCAGGTGTTGGTAAAGCGTTAAAAGAAAACTTTGCTGACGTTAAAATCATCGCTGTTGAACCAAAAGATTCGCCAGTGCTTGAAGGCGGTAAACCAGGCCCTCACAAAATCCAAGGTATTGGCGCAGGTTTCGTACCAGCTACTTTAGATACAGCTATTTACGATTCAGTAATCGGTGTTGAAAATGATGATGCATTTGAAACATCTCGTAAAATCGCAAAAGAAGAAGGCATCTTAGGTGGTATTTCTTCAGGTGCTGCGATTTGGGCTGCTGTTGAAACAGCTAAACAATTAGGTAAAGGTAAAAATGTTGTCGCTGTTCTTCCTTCTAACGGCGAACGTTACTTATCAACGCCACTATATCACTTCGACGACTAGTTTAATAGAATGTTCGAAGCAAAGGAATCGCGTTTTTATGCGATTCCTTTTTTTGTGGAAAAGAGTGTTCATAGGCACAACTTATGTTATATGATGCTCGTAGGTAACAAAAAAGACAGAGAACATGTTGGAGGTAGCTAGACTTGAAAATTATACAGTCGAACTCATTTTCATTAACACCAGATGCCTTTTTTTACGGATATAAAAACCAAACAGCGCATCTAGCACATCATATTTTTTTAGAAAGTGGACGTGGGGGCAAGCAATCCATCGCAGCATGGAATCCATTAGCCATCGTTCAAGCAGTCGAAGATGGCATTGAGATTACGTGGCGTGATGGGCGCGTAGAACAGCGTCAAGGTGAAGCGTTACAGCTTGCCGAGGATGTTGTGGCGACGTATCGCACAGATTGTCCACATGATTATTTTTATGGAGGTGCGGTGGGCTTTATTACGTATGATTATGTACGAAAAATCGAAGCGATTCCGGATATCGCAGTCGATGATTTACACGTACCGGACATTTTCTTTTATATTGTTGACCACTGGACGGTTTTTGATGTCAAAACGAATACGGCGCGCGTCATGAAGCTTGAAATAAGTGATGTTGATGTCGAGCAAGCAGCACGCGCTTACGAACAAGCCGCAACAGCGGGACTTGCTGTGCGAAAATTTAATCAAACGGACGCGTTAGCTGTAGAGATGGACAACCGTCGTCTAAAATCGATGTCAGGCACACAGTTTGAAGCGGCTGTATCACGTATTCAGGACTATATCGCGGCAGGGGATGTGTTCCAAGTCAATTTATCGGTGCGCCAAGAGGAAAAGCTTGAGATGCCACCGATTGATGTTTACGAGGCACTACGTACATTTAATCCGTCGCCGTATATGTCCTACATTGCGTCGCCAACATTTGCGGTCGCATCGGGCTCACCTGAATTATTAATTCAAAAATCAGGTGACGGTTTATCGACGCGTCCGATTGCAGGGACGCGTCCGCGCGGTGTTGATGATGCCGAAGATTTAGCGCTTGCGCAGGAATTAATCGACAATGAAAAAGAGCGCGCAGAACACGTCATGCTCGTTGATTTAGAGCGCAATGATTTAGGACGCGTTGCTGAATACGGCTCGGTGCATGTCGATGAATTTATGGTCATTGAAAAATATTCACACGTACAGCATATCGTGTCGAATGTGCGCGGTACTGCACGCAAGGATCAAACGAATGCGGATATGATTCGCGCGGTATTCCCAGGCGGCACGATTACGGGTGCACCAAAAATTCGCACGATGGAAATTATTGAGGAGCTAGAGCCGGTGCGCCGTGGTCTTTATACGGGCTCAATCGGCTGGCTTGGCTTCAATGGTGATTTTGATATGAATATTGTCATTCGTACAGCGTATATTCAACAACAAGTGGCGTATATTCAAGCGGGTGCGGGCATCGTTATTGATTCGGTACCGGAGCGCGAATATATTGAGTCACTCAATAAAGCAAAAGCAATGTGGCAAGCAAAACAAATGGCGGAGGCGTAGC
Source organism: Kurthia huakuii LAM0618 (assembly GCF_000505545.1). Lineage (GTDB taxonomy): Bacteria > Bacillota > Bacilli > Bacillales_A > Planococcaceae > Kurthia > Kurthia huakuii. The sequence continues at coordinate 5,248 of NZ_AYTB01000021.1, read as the reverse complement.
GCAATGATTTTAATGATAGATAATTATGATTCATTCACATACAACTTAGTACAATATTTTGGCGAGCTTGGACAGGAGTTACGCGTTGTGCGTAATGATGCGCTAACACTGCAAGACATTGAAGCACTCGCACCGCAAATGATTGTCGTATCACCGGGACCATGTACGCCAAATGAAGCGGGCATTAGCTTAGAAGTCATCAAGCATTTTGCGGGACGCATTCCGATTTTTGGCGTGTGCTTAGGGCATCAGGCGCTCGCGCAAGTGTTTGGCGGCGATGTCGTGCGTGCGGAGCGTTTAATGCACGGCAAAACATCCCCGATTTTACATGCCGATAAAGGGGTACATAAAGGGCTGGCCAATCCGTACACAGCGACGCGATATCATTCATTGATTGTGGCGCGAGAGACATTACCAGAATGCCTTGAAATTACAGCGTGGACAGCGGAAGGCGAAATTATGGGTTTGCGTCATAAAGAACTAGCTGTTGAGGGCGTGCAATTCCACCCAGAATCGATTATGACCGAAAGTGGTAAGCAGCTTTTGCAAAACTTTATCGACATGTATGTGGAGGTGGTCTAAATGTGGTGTTTTCATAATGGCGACTATGTAAAGGCCGCGGACTTGCGCATTTCCCCGTTTGACCACGGCTATTTATATGGACTTGGCGTATTTGAAACGCTGCGCACGTATGACGGCGTACCATTTTTATGGCATGAGCATTTTACGCGTATGGAGCAAGCGCTCGCAGCCTATCATATCGCGCTGCCGTACACAGAAGAGCAACTACGTGATGTTATAATGGAGTTAAATGTGCGTAGCGGTGGCGATGATGGTTATTTCCGCATCAATGTATCTGCTGGAGAGGCGGGCATTGGTCTTGCGAAAACGAGCTACGATGAGCCGACTGTCATCGTCTTCCGCAAGCCGCTTGAGCTTCCGCCGCGTGGTACGGAAAAGAATGCGGTCTGGCTTGAGACAGTACGTAATTCACCAGAACAGGCAACGCGTTTTAAATCACATCATTACGCGAATAATATTGTCGCGCGTTTTGAAGTGCCATCGCTTGCGACTGTTGAAGGCTTTTTCGTTAACGAAGCGGGCTTTGTCGCAGAAGGCATTACGTCAAATATTTTTTGGGTAACGGATGGCGTGATGTATACACCGGCGCTATCAACAGGTGTGCTGCCGGGGATTACACGTGCGCAAGTGATGAAGCTCGCGGATGTTGTCGAGGGTGAATTTACAAAAGAGGCATTGCTTGCAGCGGATGAATGTTTTATTACGACGTCGATTCAGGAATTGATTCCGATTCGCACGCTAGGCGACAAAACATTCGCCGGGAACGATGGTGCAGTTTATCAGGCACTACACGCACGTTATATTGATACGATAAAGGAGTCTTTACGTTGAACTTACAGCATTATAAACCATTAACGATTGATGGACATACACTCGATTTTCATAAGGAAACATTCGTCATGGGCATTTTAAATGTGACGCCGGATTCATTTTCAGATGGTGGTCAATTTAATACGGTCGAAACAGCAGTAGCACATGCGAAGCAAATGGTCGCAGATGGTGCAAAAATTATCGATATCGGCGGTGAATCGACGCGACCTGGGCATACGCCAATTTCTGCTGAGGAGGAAATGGCACGTATTTTACCGGTCATTAAAGCGATTCGTCGCGAAGTCGATGTGTTGTTGTCTGTCGATACGTTCAAATCTGACGTGGCGCGCGCTGCGGTAGAAGCGGGCGTACATATTATTAATGATATTTGGGGTGCACAGCATGACCCGAAAATTGCCGAAGTGGCAGCTGAGCTTCATGTGCCAATTATTTTAATGCATAATCGCACAAATGACGATTACGGCGATGATTTCTGGGCAGCTGCAAAAGCAGATATCGAGCGCAGCATTGCGATTGCCAAAAATGCCGGCGTGCCCGATGCACATATTTGGCTAGACCCGGGCGTTGGTTTTGCGAAATCACGCGCACAAGATTTAGAAATTATGCGCTGTTTGCCGGAGCTATGCGATATGGGCTATCCAGTGCTTCTTGCGACGTCGCGCAAACGTGTTATTGGCGACGTGCTTGATTTACCGAAGGAAGAGCGTATGGAAGGTACGGCAGCGACATGTTGCTATGGTGTAGATAAAGGATGTCATATGGTGCGTGTGCATGATGTGAAGCCGATTGCACGTATGATGAAAATGATGGATGCATTGAAATAAGGAGGGAACTACATGGATTATATTCATATTAAAGATATGGCGTTTTACGGCTACCACGGCGTACTAGAGCAGGAGACGGTGCTCGGTCAGCGTTTCCGTGTGACGCTCGCAATTGCTGTTGATTTACAGCACGCTGGAGAAACCGATGATTTAACGGATACGGTGAGCTATGCGGATGTTTTTGACATTTGCCAAAAAATCGTCGAAGGGAAGCCATATAAATTAATCGAAGCGGTAGCGGAGCGTATCGCAACAGCAGTGCGCGAGGCATATCCAACAGCAGTGAAGGGTATTCGCGTTGAAGTCATTAAACCTGACCCACCGATTCAAGGCCATTATCGTGAGGTCGCAGTCGAAATTACGCGAGGTGACTTTTAATGAATACGGCATACATTTCGCTCGGCTCGAATATGGGCGATAAGGAACAGGCATTACGCCATGCCGTTGAGCTATTAAACGACCACGCAGCAATCAATGTCATTGCAGTTTCTTCTATATATGATACAGACCCGGTTGGCTACGAGGAGCAAGATGTGTTTTTTAATATCGTCGTGAAAATTACGACGACGCTAAAGCCGCAGCCGCTATTGGACGTATGCCAGCAAATCGAGCAGCAATTAAAGCGTGTCCGTATCGTTCGCTGGGGTCCTCGGACGATTGATTTGGATATTTTATTATTCAATGATGAAACAATCGATACGGCAACATTAATCGTACCGCATCCACGTATGCATGAGCGTGCATTTGTGCTCGTGCCATTAGCCGAGCTAGATGACGCGACATTGCCGACGACAAAACGTACGGTACGCGACCATCTTCGAGAAATTGGCGACGGTGGCGTACGCGTTTATCGCCCATTTTAAAATAAAGTGTGACGTCGTAGCTTTTGCGTGATAGCGCGCGTTAGTCGTAACTAGAACGGACATAAGCTGTCTTAGAATAGTGGCGACTTCGTACATTTCTGCTATTATAGAAAGGTAGATTTTTAAATAATTTAAGCAGAACTAATGAATTGGTACGGATTTTTGTGTACAATTAATCCATTATGGACTGTTTTTGGAACAATACTAAGGAGTGAAATAATCGTGGCAGAAGAAATCAATGACCAACAACAGGTTCGACGCGATAAAATGGACGAAATCCGTTCACAAGGCATCGATCCTTTCGGTCACCGTTTTGAACGTACGCACTTAACAAGTGATTTACGCACACAATACGCTGACACAACGCAAGAAGAATTAGAAGAAAACCCTGTAGAAGTAGTTTTAGCAGGTCGCGTAATGACAAAACGTCGTAAAGGTAAAGTTACTTTCGCAAACATTAAAGACTTCGGTGGACAAATTCAAATTTACGTACGTAAAGATGCAATCGGTGAAGAACCTTATGAAATCGTGAAAAAAGCCGACCTTGGCGATATTATCGGTGTTAAAGGGAACCTATTCAAAACGCACGTAGGTGAGTTAACAGTTAAAGTAACTGAATTTACGTTCCTTTCTAAAGGTTTACGCCCATTACCAGAAAAATTCCACGGTCTACAAGATGTTGAGCAACGTTACCGTCAACGTTACCTAGACTTAATCACAAGCGACGATAGCATGAAAACATTTGTGACTCGTACACAAATCATTGGCGCTATTCGTTCATTCTTAAATACAAAAGGTTTCTTAGAAGTAGAAACACCAATGCTAAACGCAGTAGCTGGTGGTGCAGCAGCACGTCCATTCGTGACACACCACAACGCATTAGATGCTCAAATGTACATGCGTATCGCAATCGAACTATACTTAAAACGTTTAATCGTTGGTGGTATGGAAAAAGTATATGAAATCGGCCGCGTATTCCGTAACGAAGGTGTATCGACGCGTCACAACCCAGAGTTCACACTTCTTGAGTTATATGAAGCATATGCAGATTACAACGATATCATGGACTTAACAGAAGATTTATTCGTACACGTAGCACAAGAAGTAATTGGTACAACTCAATTACAATATGGCGACGATGTAATCGATTTATCTAAAGGTTGGAAACGTCTACATATGGTAGATGCAGTTAAAGAAGCTACAGGTATTGACTTCTTCGAAGAAATGACGAAAGAACAAGCACAAGCTCTTGCGAAAGAACACCACATCGACATTAAAGATACAATGGAAGTTGGTCACATTATTAATGAATTCTTCGAACAAAAAGTAGAAGAAACATTAGTACAACCTACATTCGTTTATGGTCACCCAGTGGAAATCTCTCCATTAGCGAAGAAAAACCCTGAAGACCCTCGTTTCACAGACCGTTTCGAATTATTCATCGTACGTCGTGAACACGCCAATGCTTTCACAGAACTTAATGATCCAATCGACCAACGCGAACGTTTCGAAGCGCAAATGGTAGAAAAAGAACAAGGTAATGATGAAGCGCATGATATGGATGAGGACTTCTTAGAAGCATTAGAATACGGTATGCCGCCAACAGGTGGTCTAGGTATCGGTATCGATCGTATGATCATGCTATTAACAAACGCTCAATCAATCCGTGACGTATTACTATTCCCATTAATGCGCCAACGCTAAACTATATATAGTAGAAAAGGAGCTAGGTTTATACCTTGCTCCTTTTCTTTTTGCATAGAGGAAACTTGAAATAGCGAAAGTCATTCATATAAGCGTAATAATGAGGCGATTTAAGACTTGTATTTAATACGAAACTACATTAGAATAATATTTGTCACAAACGAAGTATTAATACTTGAAAAACTTCACTAGCAGCTGTATACTAATAAAGTTGCTGAAATAAAGCAATTAAATATTTTTAAAAAAGTTGTTGACTTTAAATAAACCGCTTGTTATAATATTTAAGTCGCTAACAAGTGACGCTAACAAAACGATAAAAACTTCGAAAAAAAGAATTTGAAAAAAGTTCTTGACAACGAAAACTAAGTTATGTTAGAATAATTAAGTCGCTAAGGAAACTTACCGACAACGACATGAACCTTGAAAACTGAACAAGCAAGATGT
>NZ_AYTB01000020.1 GCF_000505545.1 Kurthia huakuii LAM0618 | reverse complement strand
TATATCATGGGGTGGAAATAGTTTTTAGACAGAACCTAGTATTCGAGCTAGTGTGATTTTTCGCTAAATCTACAACCTCTTTATATTGCCCTTTCCAAAACGCAATATTCCCTTCCATTGACGCAATCTTTTGCTCTAAGTCTGTATTTTTCAACACTTCTTTTTCTAAACTGGCTTGCAATTTATGCAAATGCTCTTCTACTTCGTTAGACATTTGTTGCTGTTGTAAACTTTGAATCAATAATTCTGCACCATGAAGTTTTTGATTTGCTTGTTGCTCTTTTTGTTTATATTCTGCTAATTCATTTTCTAGCCAGTTGCGATGTTCTATTAACAAATCCATAGAACGTTGTTGTTCTTTTTGCTGCTCAGTAAATTGTTGTGTCGAAGATTCTCGAGAGTTAGGAGTCGATTGTTTAAAATCGGTTATTTTTTTTTCAAGTTGTTGTTTCTGCATTAACAATGTCGCATTTTCCTGAGTTCGCATCTCATTAGCAGTCTGCACCCAAGCCACTTTTTCATTTAACTGTTTCATCTCTTCGGTTGCATGTGTCAATTGCTGCTGCAATTTTTCGAATTCTATTTCAGATACACGACTTGCTTGTATAGCGTTCTCTCGCTCTTGTTTTAATGTTTCGAGTTCTTCCCATTGTTTCTTTAATAATTTGCGCATTTTTATACTGTTTTCTTCTTGTATCTCTGTATTATGCTGGAGCTGTTCATTTTCGGTTAATACATTCGACGTTTTTTGCTGTAAATCGCTTAAGCGTTGTTCTAGCATGCTGGCTTGCTGCTGTTGATTTTCCTGTTGCTGAACGAACATTTTTTTCTCTTGCTGCGCACGCTCATATTGCTCACGCAGCACTTGAAGCTCGTTACGATGTTCCATATAAGAAGCTTGTAACTCACTTCTCTCTTGTAAAATAACATCATAATCCTTCGTTAGGCGTTGATATTCCTTTGTATTGATATCAATTGTGTCCGTTAACTCTGCCACAGTGGTTTGCAATGTATGATTTTGTTGTTCAGCATCGGCTAACTTAACATTATTTTCCTCTAAGCTTTGTTGTAGCGCTTGTTCTGTTTGTTTTAACTCATCATAGTCACATTGCAGCTGAGTATATGTGATTTTTTGCTCTGTTAAATTTTTTTCAAATTCAGTGAGTTGTGCTGTTAGTTGTTGTAATTGTGTTATTTTTTCTGTTACAGTCTTCTCAAATTCTGCACGCTCTTCTATTGCTAAGTTTTGTGCATGATCCAATTGTACGCATACTTCACTGTAATTTGTCTCAACTGCTTGTTTCTCACGTTGAATAGATACCAATTGCTGTTGCAATGCTTTTAATTGCGGTTCAACACTCAAAAAATAATTAGGGTATTTTTGCGGGAAATATTGATGCAATAAATCTGTTGCCTCCAATTGAAAATTCGCACAACATTCTGCGATTTCAATATATGCATCGATACTACGTGAAAGAACTTCACCATTCGCTAAATCATTTAGTTGTGTTGGTACATTATATGTAGTAATAATTTCATCAATTGTAGTTAAACTATTCAATTGCAATGTAATATATGCATCTTCAAATCGCGTATCATGCATTTCTTCTATTAGATGTTGATGAACAATAGAAAAGAAGGTTGCAATAAACGATTGGAAAACATTTGATACATGAGGCATCATATATTCTTCTTCAAATTTTGCAATCATCGATATCTTCACCTTTCTTTCTCAATGATGTCTATGACCTTCATCATATTTTTGATATATTATAACCATTCAATTATAAGGTAAATAGAATTAAAAATAAAATAAATTAGTTAATAAGATTTATTAAATACTTATATATATCCTGAAAAATAAAAATTCCCACAAAAACTTGAACCCATTTCTCCCTTTTTTACGACAATACTATAACAATGGAAAGGAGGACGTGCGATGCATTTACGCGACGCCATGACTACATACGGTGAAAGTTGTTTGCGACTAGCATATCTCTATACAAAAGATTGGAACGCTGCAGAAGAAATTGTCCAAGATGTTTTTTTAGCCTATGCGAATCAATATGACGTTTTTCGTGGTGAGAGCTCCATTAAAACGTATTTATTAAAAATCACTGCCAATAAAAGTAAAGATTATTTACGAAAAAAGAAACGCTGGCCGTGGCTACCATTTGGTGAACTTCCAGAGAAATCAACTGCTTCAGCGGAGCGGCTAGTTGAGCGTGAAGAAGAACAAACGCAGCTTCTTGAGGCGCTCCACCGTATTCCTTTAAACTACCGCGAAGTTCTTATTCTTTATTATTACGAGGAGCTAAATACGCGTGAGATTGCAGAATGGCTACAGTGCTCCAAAAACACTGTAAAAACGCGCTTAATTCGTGGGCGTAATCACTTAAAGGCTCAACTAAAAGCGCAAGATTGGGAGGTGTTTATGCATGAACAATTTTAAACAGCAACTAGACCGCGAAATGGGATTAGACAAACGTTTTCAGCCAGCGATGGAGCAGCGAATCATGCAACATATCACTGAACCACAAACAACAAAAATAGCTTGGCCTGTTATTTTTACAAGCATCGCCGCTACTGCTCTAACCATTTTATTTAGTTTGCTACTTATGTTTCCAGAAACAAAGCAATCAACGGCAACACCACCGCTTGCGATCCCGATTGAATCGATGCATGTAAACGCTAATCCTGATGAAAAATTTTATGTGAGTACATCCCCTTTTTCACTTGGCACACCACTTGTCTTAAATGACGATAAATTAAAGTACATGCAAATATTGCTCTCGAACGCACAGCCAGCTGATACGAGTATTGGCGACGAGTATATTGATTTTCCATATGCTGATGTCATCGTAAAGTATGACACTGGGAAAGAACGGGCATTACGCATTTACGCATTCGATGAGCAGCACTATGCACTCTATGATGTAACGACACATGAAACATTTAAAGGAAAACTGCCAAAAAACACACATAACTTAGCACAAATGGTGCCGTCATTTTCATGGACTTTTGTCGTGAAAATCATTATTATTTTAATTATTGCCGAGCTATTACTCACCTTTGTGACGCGAAAAATTTTCGCCGTTCCTAAACGAAAGGAACGTTACGTGGCATCTAAGCAAGGCATTATCATTTTTTTCATTTCTTTTAGTACGATGTTCTATCTCGGATTCAGCGCATCTCAAAATGCCCTGGTGTTACTTGTAGCTATTAGTCTATCAACGCTCGTTAATACGTACTTTGAATATCGCTACGCACCGGAAGATCGTCAATATATTGAAGGAATCGTTAGCACCATTGTAGCTGTAATGATTGCTGCAATATTATTTATATGGTATATCATGCAATAAAAAAAGGAACCGCGCTTTTTGCGCAGTTCCTTTTTTCATTGCTTAGTGCGAGATATCTGATACACCCATACCCGTATTCGCTTTTACTGTAATTTCATCAAAGATATCATCATTCTCTTCTTTCTTAGAAAAGATTGAACCGAGATAACCTGCTAGGAAACCAAGTGGGACCGTAATGATTGCTGGGTTTGTTAATGGGAATAACGCTTCACCAACAAAGATTGCTGTACCTTCTGGGCCCCATACATTCGGGCTTAATGCACCTAATACTAAACAGCTGATTAAACCGGTTACTGTTGCCGCAATTGCACCTGTTGATGTGAATCGCTTCCAGTAAATTGTGTATAAAATAACCGGTAAGTTCGCTGATGCTGCGATACAGAATGCAAATGATACTAAGAATGATACGTTTAATGATTGTGCACCTAATGCTAATAAGATTGAGAATACGGCTAACACAATTGAACCAACACGTGCCGCAAGCATTTGTTGCTTCTCTGTTAATTGACCTTTTTTAAAGATTTCACCGTATAAATCATGTGAAATCGCTGAGGCACCTGTTAATACTAAACCAGATACTACGGCTAAAATTGTCGCAAACGCTACCGCACAAATGAATGATAATAGTACGTTGCCGCCTAAGTATTCAGCTAATAATGGAGCAGCTAAGTTACCAGCCGCGTTCGCTGCCATAATATCTTTAACGCCAACGAATGCCGCAGCACCGAAGCCTAAGAAAATTGTTAATGTGAAGAAAATACTTGTAATCCAAGTTGTCCAAGAAATCGATGTACGTGCAGTACGTGCGTCTTTTACTGTGAAGAAACGCATTAAGATATGTGGAAGACCACCTGTACCAAGTACTAATGCGATTAACATTGAAATTGAATCAAAACCATTTGTATATTTTACACCTGAGTTCAAGAAGTTGTCACCATGTTCCGTTGCGCGTGATACTTCGTCAAACATTGTAATAATGCTGTAATCAAAGTTACGTAGTACAAGGAATGACATTAAACCTGTACCGAATAGTAATAAACATGCTTTAATAATTTGCACCCAACTTGTCGCACCCATACCACCGAATAATACGTAGATTGTCATCATCGTACCAACGATTAGTACAGCAACCCAGTAGTCGATACCAAATAATAATTGAATTAATGCACCGGCACCTACTAGCTGTGCAATCATGTAAAGAATAACAATTGTAATTGTGCTTAGTGCTGCTGCAGCACGTACACGTTTTTCATTAAAACGAGCTGTAATCATATCCGCTAATGTGTAACGCCCTAAGTTACGAAGCGGTTCTGCGATAATATACAGTACAACTAAGTTTGCTACTACATATCCTACAGAGAAGAAGAAACCGTCAAATCCTGATAAAGCAATGGCACCCGATACCCCTAAAAATGCGGCCGCCGATAAATAATCCCCTGAAATTGCTAAACCATTCTGCCAGCCTTTTAAGCCCCCACCAGCAGTATAGAAATCGCTTGCCGAAGATGTTTTCTTCGCTGCGATGTACGTGACAATTAACGTTAAACCAACGATGCCTAAGAAGAAGCTAATCGTTACAATATTCATAAGCCCGATCCCCCTTGATGTATGAAACTACTTGTTGTCTTCATACTCTTTCATAATTTTTTCTACATCTTTGTCAAATTTATTTGCGCGGAATTTGTACACTTCACATAACACGATTGTCATAACGAATAGTGATAATGAATAAATCCAAACCCACGTAATTTTACCAACGACACGATGTTCTAATACAGTTGTGAATGATGTTAAAACAGGTAACATAATATATGCGATTAAAAATAAAATAGTTGTTGAGAATAAGAATTTCTTTTTCTTTTTCACTAACGCCTTAAAAGAATCCATTTGCGCGATTTCTTTATATACTTGGCGTTCTTTCTCTTTTTTATTCGCTAACGCCGGCTCCCCAACCTTTGTTTTTGGCTGTTCTTCAACTGAAATGTCCATTTGATTAGCCATCTATAAAACCCCCTTCAATGCTGAAAATTCTACTTAGATGATAAAATTTTCTGTTTTAGTAATGTTCCGTAAACCTATTGTATGTGGACTGTTATGCAAAAGCAACAAATTTTTTTCTTCGTATTTACCGAAAATGGAAAATAACCCCTTTTGAAAAATATAAAAATAACGAAGCGGAAAAACCTGATTTCACGCCCAACATAAATCGTTTTTACAAAATTGACAGAATATTTCATTATTAAAAAGAAAAAACGAACATAAAGTAGTTAATAAAGTATTTAAAAAGAAAATAAATGATTAAAACAGCATATCCATAAAATATATTAAAATAATAAAATTTTTTTAAAAAAATTAAATTGTGTACTATAACAAAATGTATTTGAATACACATTTGGTTTATAATCTAGGAATCTTTATATCCTTATTGTTATTTTTAATTTAACACTTGATGCTTGTACTATTTAAAAATCGGGAATAGCTTTTGTAAAGGAGCTGATTTTTTGACTATTTTAACGACAGCACGCACAGAACTTGTTGATTACCTTACAACCTTACCAGTGGATTCTTTAAATACTTCGATTGACTCAAACTCTTGGACCGTGCTACAAGTAGCGGAACATTTAGCGTTAATGGAAGAAGACGTGAGTGGTCTTTTAAAGGAGGCTGTCATCAAACGGAAATTTATCGATGATGTGCCGCAAAAACCTGTTCACTTAACAGCAGATCGCACACAAAAATTTAAAGCATTAGATCGCTGGCATCCAACACACGACCGTTATTCACTTGAAGAAGTGCTCGCTCACCTAGGACAAAGCCGGAAAGCACTCACCAACGCACTAGCACATGCCTCTGATGAAGATTTAGAGCATGTTGTTGCAAAAAATCAGGCATTTGGAACACTATCACTCGCCCAATGGCTTGATTTTATCGGCTATCATGAACAACGACATTTAGCACAAATCAAAGAAATCATCGCCGCGACGTCGTAGCCATAGTAAAAAGCCGAAATCTATGTACGATTTCGGCTTTTTTTCATAGCAGTTTATTTTGTTTTGAAAGGATGTTTCGAATGACCTTACATGTAACCGCAATTGACTTTACACAACAAAATTTCCAATATGCGAACTATGAGGACATGCATTTTTCTGATGCAGATTTTTCGTATGCACAGTTTCAGCATGCCACATTAAAAAATATAACATTTGAGCACATTAATTTTTCGTATGCTTCATTTGATAGAGCGACATTTGACAACGTTCAATTTAAAGAGTGTCAATTTGATGATACGACATTTCATCATGCTGTATTACGCGATGTGCAATTCCATGATGCTGCACACAATGAGCTTGCGTTGCACGATGCAACATTACGCCACGTATCATTTTCTAAATCAACCATAAAACGCCTACTGCCGATTATTATTACAGTCGTCATTATTTTAATGCTGTGGCAAATTTTTTTCCAAAGCTTATAATTGTTGGCTAATCAATGCCTGCACGACAGCTAAATCGACATCCTCATGCAAATGCTCTGGCGTCCACGGCACATAAACATGTGGCTGAATACCATCTGTTGAGGCCAATTCACTCTCTTCATTCATTTTTGACATACTATAATTGAGTGCGATATCACCAAAATCAGCCGTCACAACATTACATGTCGCCATAATGCCCATTGTTGCACGACCAACAACGGTCACTTTTGGCGATTTTTTTGCATAGGCAACAAATGTTTCTCCCGAACTTCCACAATGTGTATCCGTCAGCACATAAATTGCTTGTGGTATTGGGCGCCCCTCAATCGTCACATCTAAGTCCTCTGTTACTTCAATCATGCCTTGCCCGCGATGTTGTTCAACTAAAAAGATTTCACGTTCAATCATCTGTTCAATAGCTGCATTCATATCGGGTTCGATATAATGCTCTAATAACCCAATCATCAACTCACAATTACGCACCGTATAATTTGTGAACATCGTCTCATTCCGTTGTAATTCCTTCACAGTATAATCTCGCTCAAATAGCCAATCAAGCAACGGAAAATAAAACGCATCGTTGCCACCATAATTTTCACGCACATCAATAATCACATGTTGAATATTCGCTAACCTATGCTCATATTGGGAGACGAGTTTTCGCACCGCATATTCTTCCGCAAAATCTGTAAACTTCATATACAAGGTTTGTTCATTCATCATCATCGCTTTATGTGTTGGTTTATAGTGCTTACGCGCATATGAACTTAATATAAGTTCTATCGGCACATTGCGCTGTTGTACAGTCACCGATGTTGCGCGCATTAATATTTCTGACCAATTTTGGCGCTCTGCTTTATCATGCCCTAATTGTTTATGAAATTTCTTGCTCGCTTCCTCAATTGACAATCCATCAATAGCGATAATTTGGTCGCCCTTGTGAAGGCGTGTTTCTTGAGAAGCTTCTATTATATAGAGTACGTTCTCATGACGGCGTACACGAAATCCAATATTCGGACGTACGCTATTTTTGACGCTTAAATAAAGATTCCCATCTTTAAAGTCTGCTAAATAATCTTCGATGACACGCACAAATTGCTCATCAGTCATCTGATTTGTTACATGATGCTGTTGAGATTGCTGCAACGCTGCCGAAAAACCCACATAATCATGTTGCATAATATGTTGAATTTCATTAAAAACTTGTTCTTTTGTTTGCATAGCCGTTCCTCCATACAAAAGGCCGCTTGATCTAAGCGGCCTCGTTCTCTATTGTCGCTACTTCAAAACGTAGCATGTTTTTAAACAAGCGTCAAACGTTGTAAAATAGACTAATAATGTTTTGGTCTGCATCACGTACTAATGCATAATATTGTCCCCACGGTGCCTCCCAAGGTTCACGAACAATGTTGTAACCATGCTGTTGAATACGATGAAACAGCTGGTCGACTTCCTCTTTCGAATCAGCGGCAAAGGCCAGCTCGACCTTATCGCCAATAAATTCGGGTTCAAAGCCAAGTACGTCGTTCATCATATCTAAACGATTTAATGAAATACGCACCCCTTCATTGGCAAGTTCCATATAGGCGTCATCTGCTGTTCCAACAAGTGGCTTTAACTCGAGCAGCTGATAAAAATCGAGCGCTTGTTGCATATCCTGTACAATTAATCCGACCATATCTAACTTCATGATTATCACCTCAACCAATTAATACCCTTTTTCCGTCAATTTAACTATATTTTAAAGCTACTAATTTCTTCATGTAAACGCTGCGCACCTAAGCTTAGGCTATATGCCACTTCACTCACCTGTGCCATTGTTGCAACTTGCTCGCTCATCGCATTGACGATAACATCAATGTTGCCAGCAGCTTGTACTGAGCCTGATGAGATTTCATGCACCGATGCGGAAACTTGCTCCGCCCCTGCCGATAACTGTTCTGCCGTCGCCGATACATCTTCAACTTGTGCTGTTATCGTATTAATCGCTTGTGAAATCGTTGAAAATGACGTCCCTGCCTCGACAATAATATGAACGCCATCTGTTACCGACACTAATGAATTTCCAACTGCTTGCTCGACATTTTTTGTATCCATTTTAATTTCTTGTGTTAATGTGGCAATCAAATTAGCAGATTCCTTCGACTGCTCAGCTAATTTTCCAACCTCTTCTGCGACAACGGCAAAACCTTTGCCATGCTCTCCTGCACGCGCTGCCTCAATCGACGCATTAAGTGCTAGTAAATTGGTTTGGTCGGTAATATCAGTAATGACACCAGTAATTTTTTCAATTTCCTCTGTTTGTTTCGCTAACTTATCGACAAGCTGATTGACCATTGCCGTAGAATGGCTAATCACGTCCATTTGAGATTTTGCTTTACCTAAAATTTCTACGCCATTACTAGAAACATTCCTTGCATCCACTGACGCCTGATTTAACGTTTGAACCGCATCTGCAATACGGTTGACCCCTTGTGCTGTTTCGTTCATCGCAAGAGCACTTTCATTGGCAGCCTTTGCCGAACTTTCTGTTACCTTCGATGTATTTGTTACTTGTGATGTAATATCTTCATTCGTTGCAGTCACTTCTTCCGTACTTGCTGATAATTCCTCGGCAGTAGCCGAAAGCTGTTCTGCATTCATTTGCACGTTTTGAATAAGGTGGCGTAAGTTGTCTTTCATAACATTGATGCCATTTGTTAGACTACCAATCTCATCGTTAGCATTATAAGCGATATTTTCGTGCGACAAATCTCCCTTTGATACAATTTCAACAGCTGCTGCAAGTTGTTGAAGTGGTTTTGTAATTGTACGATTGACCATTATTACTAATAAAATGCCTATAATCATACTAACAACTACACTTATAATAGCCGTCATTTTCGTAAATGAAATTGCACGAGCGGTTTCCGCTTTAATTTCCGCTAATTTTTTATTTTGATAGTTTATTATTACTTGTGCTTCATCTAATATTTCTCTATTTGTAATCGACAAATCTTCCTTAATAATACGTTGTGCTTCATCTAACTCTTTATTCGCTACTACTTTTTGTAAACCGTTCAGTTGCCCATTAAAAATAGCATTTTGGTCATTTATCACTTTCCAAGACTCTTTCATACTTTGCGAAAGTAAATACGGTTTTAATGCAATGATATGCTCCTCAGCAGATTTTACACTCTCTGCTAATTGTTGCTGACTTGCTTCATTATTATTAGAAACAATTGCGCGTGCAAATAACTCTTGCTTATAAACATCTGAATGAATTTGTTCTGCTAATTGTAATTGTTGAATGCGATTCCCTAATGCCAATTCTGATTTTGATTGAATGGATGATAAATTAACTAAAGTAATCATAACAGAAACTGCCATCAACCCAATTATCGTATAAAATGCCAAACTTAATTTCTTGCCTACCCCCATCTCTTCTCCCCCTTAAAATTACGTACATATTATACTAAATACCCAATTACCTTAAAAATATGTAACTTTTAAAATATATTTAATTTAGTAATATTGTTTTATTTATTTCCCAAAAAGAGGCTGGGACAAAAAAATGTGAGGCGATTTTCAAAATCGCCTCACATTTTTTTGCTTTCAAGCGCATTAAATGATTCATTTAGACAAGAAAATTACGCCTCAAATTTTATATTTCTCCTAAAAATCGAGTTTTGTCCCAGCCCACTCTCTATCATTATTACTTTTCTAATACTACAATCGCAGCTTCAAACTGTTGCACATACGCATCTAATTCCATACCTGCTCGCTCGGCTACACCAGCACTTAACAAGTGCTTTTCAATACCTGTATAACTTTTTATAACAGTTAAAAATGCTATTGCTTGCTCTTTATTTTCGACGGTTACTTGTTCTGGTTTAGCAAATTTACCGTAACCAACATACTCGGATAAACCTTGTAAATCCGCAATTTTAATTAAGCTTTGTAGCCACATATCTTCTAACACTTGATCATATTGTAGCCCTACTTCTTTACTCGTTAAAATCCATTTCGTCGTATCAGGCAAGTTATTCATTTCAAGATAAGTCTTTGTCATTTCCGTTTGCATTGAGCGAAGGAATGCAATGTGCGCGGCCTTACTCGCTTCATCATTACCCCACGTTTTTTGAAGCTCTTGATATTGTGCAAGCAGTGCTTTTGATTGCTTATCCACTTTCACAATTTCTGTCTCAGCTTTTACTGCTTCTGCAACTACTACTTGGAAAGATGCTACGATGTCGTCCGCACTATCTGTTTTAATAAACGCTGGTAAAATCGCATTTAAATTTTCAACATATTGCAAGTTTTGATAAGCCGTTATATCTTGCCCATTTTTTTCTAAATAATTAACGATGATTGCTGCTACATCACCCTTTGATGTCAGCGCGGTTTTTACATCTGTTACAAACTGCTTTGTAGCCGCATCAATTGTTACTTTACCATTCACATATGTTGTATTTGAAATCGTGCCATTTGCTAACTTCCCTTTATAATAAAATAAACTTTTATGTTCAACTAATGTTGTTGTTAGTTTGCCATTTTTAAATAAATATTGATTGCTTTTCGCTGTCTTATAGCCTTTTTTCAATGCTTCATTATGATAAAGCTTCATATTCAAACCAGAGCCAATAACTGCATAGCCTTTATTTAATTTACCATTTTTATAAAGTTTCCCCTTATATACTTTATAGCCTTTTACTACTTTCTCTGACTTAGCATGCACTAATACGTTCTTTTTGTTTAATTTTACCGATGATGCCGCTTCACTAGCCATTGGTGTAACGACTGTTAACCCGACAGCTACCGCGATTGTCGAAACTGTAATTTTTTTCATTTCATAACCTCCAAAATTTAATTATCTACCTAAATATAATGCCCAAAGTTTAAAAATAAGTTAAATTTTACAAAATTCTTTATTTTCAGTTTCATTTCATTTTTGAAAGGTATAGTAACTTAAACGTACTTTTGTACACAATTATAGGCGAATGCTAATTATTTTATTTATTAAATTTATGAGGTGAACATACATGTGTGGATTTATTGGTTATATTAATGGAACAACTAAAATTGATCACGAGCAAACAATTGAAAATATGATGAATACGATTATTCATCGAGGGCCAGATAGCGGTGGAATTTATACAGATGAAAAAGTCACGCTAGGCTTTCGTCGATTAAGTATTATTGATTTATCAGACGTAGCTAATCAGCCTATGTATAGTGCTGATGGGAATATCGTACTTGTCTTCAACGGTGAAATTTTTAACTTTCAAGAACTACGCTCGGAATTGATTGCAAAAGGTTATACATTTAAAACGCAATCTGATAGCGAAGTAATCATTTATGGCTATGTAGAATATGGTGTGGAATTTGTCAAACAACTTCGAGGAATGTTCGCATTCTGTATTTGGGACAAAAAAAGAGACTTACAATTTATCGCTCGTGATGGCTTTGGTATTAAACCACTTTATTATACGAATCATACATATGATCAAACTTTTCTTTTTGGTTCAGAAATTAAAGCATTTTTGCCGCATCCCGCGTTCATTAAGGAATTAAACAAAGATGCCCTCCGTCCTTATTTAACATTCCAATATAATTCAATGGATGAAACGTTTTTTAAAGGTGTATACAAACTACCACCTGCTCACTATATGATTATTCAGAATGGTGAGATGAATATCGTACAATATTGGGATAAAAAATTTAATGCCAAAGAAGCACCGCTCGAAAATTATGTAGAGGAAATCCGCAAAACAATGAAAGATGCTGTTGCAGCCCATCAAATTAGCGATGTAAAAGTAGGTTCTTTTTTATCAGGTGGTATTGATTCAAGTTATATTACAACATTACTACGTCCACATAAATCATTTTCAGTCGGTTTTTCCGAATATGAAACGATGTTTAATGAAACCAATTTAGCAAAAGAGCTTTCGGATACAATCGATGTGCAAAATGAACGAAAATATATTTCTGCTGAAGAATGCTTTGAAGCGCTCCCTAAAATTCAATGGCATATGGATGAACCGCAATCCAATCTATCCTCGTTACCACTTTATTTCTTATCTGAATTAGCAGCAAAAGACGTAACGGTCGTGCTCTCCGGTGAAGGTGCAGATGAAATATTTGGCGGCTATTCTTGGTATAAAAACTCAAATAAAATGCAACAATATGAAAAAGTTCCATTTGGTGTACGTAAAGCGGTTCGAGGAGTTGCAGAACGTTTACCGAAAAATCAATATACGCATTTCCTCGTAAAAGGTGGGAAAACGGTAGAAGAACGTTTTATTGGTCATGCGATTGTTTGGGATGAAGATGATGCCATAAAGGTGCTAACATCCGATTATCAACATGGTCCCTCTGTTCAGTCAATCACACAACGCATTTATGATGAAATCCCAGGTGATGATGATGTGACAAAAATGCAATACCTCGATTTACATCTTTGGATGCCTGGTGATATTTTATTAAAAGCTGACAAAATGAGTATGGCTCATTCGCTTGAATTGCGTGTCCCCTTTTTAGATAAAGAAGTGATGGAAGTCGCAAAAAAAATCCCATCGAAATATCGTGTAAATAATAATGAGACAAAATATGTTCTACGACAAGCATCTTACGAGGAGCTACCCGAAGAATGGGCACAACGACCAAAACTCGGTTTTCCTGTGCCCCTACGTCACTGGCTACGCGAAGAAAAATATTACAATTTAGTGAAAGAAATGTTTACAGCTGACTTTGCAAAGGAATTCTTTGACACAACGCAATTAGTTCACTATTTGGACGAACATTATGAAGGAAAAGCAAACCGCTGTCGATATGTTTGGACCGTGTATGTATTCCTTGTATGGTACAAGCGCTTTTTCATTACGATTTAGGTAATTTCTACAAGAGGTATTCACGATTGTATCGTTGAATACCTTATTTTTTACACAAACTTAATGAATCAAAATACTGACAATAATTGTTTGTAAAAAAAGTACATGGTATCATTTTTTATGAGATACATTGTATTTCGGCATAAAGTAGGAGGCTTATTTTGAAAATATTACTAGCAGAAGATGATGTACGCTTAAGAAAAAATATCAGTTATATTTTAAAAAAAGAATTTTATCATGTTGTTGAAGTAGATAATGGCCAACACGCACTCGATAATGCGATAGCTGAAAAATATGATTTACTTATTTTAGATTGGATGATGCCCTATTTGAGTGGTATTGAAGTTTGCAGGCAATTACGAAATGATGGATTTAATGGTGGTATTTTAATGTTGACTGCTAAAGACGATACAGCAGATGTCATTCAAGGGTTAGACACTGGAGCAGATGATTATGTCATCAAACCATTTAAAATGGACGAGCTTTTAGCTAGAATTCGAGCAACATTACGGAGAAAAGAAAAAATAATCGAAAAAATTATCCAAGTAGAACAATTACAATTATGTATAGACTCTCGCACTGTTCTACGCGATCACATTGAAGTCGAATTAACAAAAAATGAGTTTTTATTATTAGAATATTTATTCATTAATAAAGGGCAAGTACTAACGAGAGAACAGATTTGTACACATATTTGGGGCTATGATTTTGATGTTTCTAACAATTCGTTAGATGCACTTGTAAGACTCGTGCGAAAGAAGATTGATACTAATCCTGAAAAATCATACATTCAAAACATACGAGGCATCGGCTATAAATTGAGGAATCACTGTGTTTCATAAAACGAGGAAAAAATTATCATTATTATATGCAACACTATTCTTTTTATTTTTCTCTTTTTTCCTTATTATCTTTTATTTTGCACTCGTAAATTTAATGAATACCCAGCAGCTAGATGAACTAGAATCTCATTATGAAAAGCAAAAATACGATTTTTATGCATATATGCATGAGCAACAGCGGTTAAGCTATGACCCTGATCAAAATTATTTTTATTACATCTATACAAAAGATCACAACTTCGTTCATGGTGATGAAACGTATAAAGGAATGCAGCAACAATTAGAGCAATTTTATTCACATAGCCCTATATCAGAAAATTCTTCCGTTCATTTCGAATGGCAAGAACACTATTTCTTACTGCTAAAAAAACCAATTTATGAAAAACATAACGTTGCTGGCTATATTATTTTAGGGAAATCTATCACGCTACAAAAACATTTTTTCCAAAAAACAATTCAACTACTTATTTTATTAACGTGTATCTCAACAATTTTAATTGGGCTACTTAGTTATTATATGGCCAGAAAAGCTATGGTTCCTATTCAATGGTCTTTTGATAAGCAAAAAAAGTTTGTTTCTGATGCTTCTCATGAATTACGAACACCTCTCAGCATTTTTTATAGTTCACTTGAAATTTTGGAGTTAGAAGAGGCACACACACTAAGTCCTTTTAGCAAAGAATTAGTACATGATATGAAAGATGAAGCACAATTAATGGAAGCCCTTTTAGAAAAATTATTATTTTTAGCTCGCCACGATCAACAGCAATGGGCTCAACATCAAGAAGTAATTCCTCTTTCTGATTTACTTAAAAAAATTGCCATTAAATTTCAAAAAATAATGCCTGCTGAAATACAATTTGTTACCGAAATCGAAGAAAATATTGAATTTTTTGGTGACATAACAAAAATACAAGAATTGCTCTATATCTTATTAGACAATGCGAAGTTATATACTAAAAAGGGTCCTATTTCACTTTCGCTAATTAAAGAAAGTAATGCGATAAAAATGACCGTCACTGATAATGGTATTGGGATTCCCGAACATGATTTACCGTTAATTTTTGACCGTTTTTATCGCGGGGATGTTGCTCGCCAACGAAATGGTACAGGCCTAGGTCTTGCTCTAGCAAAAGCAATTGTCGAACAACATTCGGGAAAAATTATTGTTTCAAGTGCTGACTCAAAAGGAGCTTCATTCCAAGTGATTTTTCCAATTTGAATAGTGACGCATCAATTTTACGATTTCCGCGTATAAATTGGTGCTTTTTTATTATATTTTCAAACAATTAATTAGTTAATTTATTAATAGCTTAATCAATTAAAAAACTAATATATTAATTTAGTATTTTTTTTGCTATACTATAGCTATTGTAAGAATTAAGGGAGTGTGGAATTTGTGGCAATTAAAATTACGCTAGGTAACAGTAAAGGTGGCGTTGGTAAAACAACCACGACTTGTCTCCTCGCGATTTCTTTAGCAAAACATTTTAATCAACGAGTACTCGTTGTCGATTTCGATGCACAAGCTGACTCAACTGACTTTTTAGTCCGCACATTTAATGTACAACATGAGTTAGCAAATCATACATCTGTTTTTGAGGCGATTAAGTCACCGAAAACAGCGACTGAAGCCGTTATTAAATTGGACGATCATTTAGATTTAATTCCTTCTGGGGAAGAGTTAAGTGGCTTGGATTTATTATTGTTTAATAAAGGTGTTTTTGGAGAGTTTGAATCAGGTCTTTATTTAGATTTAGTCATTCAACAAGTAGAAGCCAATTATGATTTTATTTTGTATGATGTGCCGCCTACTTCAAATATTCAAAATATTAATGCTATCGTGGCGAGTGACTATTATATCGGCGTTATGATGACGCAGGCGAAAAGTTATCGCCAAATGAGTAGTTTTCTTAAAGAGTCGAACAAAACGGCTGAGAGTGCTCATAACTCGAAATATGGCTATGATGGTGCAAAACTGTTAGGTATTCTCATGTATCTTGAAAATAAGCGTAGTAATGTCGATTACACGGTGATTTCATCTGCACTTCAAACATATGGTGATCATATTTTCTACTCGCGTGTTTATGAACGTGAACGCGTAAAACGTTACGATTTAGTGCCACCCAATCCGAATAAATTTGATCAACATGATAAAAACACATTTGCGATGTATGATTCGCTTGCACAAGAGATTTTAATACGTGTTGGCAAGTTACCTATAAATACGAATAAAATCCGCTTAGAACAACTGTTAGAGCTTGCTAGCGATGATTTAAACCATATCGAATACAATACGCTCATTGAAGCCTTTGATAAAGCTGTCTTTTATCGTGATGATGTACTTGAACGTTTAGAATTTACCGCTAATCAATTAACAACAGCGTTACGTGATGTTTTCAAAGATATTGAAACAGCGAAAAAACGTTATGTTATCCCGCGTATTGTCCAATGGGCAGAAACAAAAGGTTCTCTTGTGCAATTAAAAGAATTAAAGAATTTATAGGAGGTCTCGCATATGGGACGTAAAAACTTATTAGAAAATGATGCACTGAATAGCAAGTTTAGTGCTGAAGGTGAAAATCCTCATCAAGCTGCTTTCTCTGAACCAAAGGCACGTGGCTTAGCTTTAATGCATGAAGATATAGCTTCTGAACCAAAGAAGAAAGAAAAAGTAGAACGTAAAACAACGTTAATGTCTGCAAAAGCGCATCAATTCTTTAAAATTAATGCAGCACAACATGATATGAAATTGTTAGAAGTAATTGATTTCGCAGTAGATAAACTACTAGAGATGGATGAAGATCAATTAATACAACAATTAGAATCTTATAAACAGGCACTTAAATAACATAACTTCTAAAGACTTATCAAATATATTGGTAAGTCTTTTTTTAATCGCACCACAGTAACTAGAAATATGTATTGGCATAGTGGAGTATTAATTAGCCAGAGTTACCGACAAGTTTCGGTAGTTTGTATGGCATGATTTGATAGAGCTGTTCGATAAGCTTTGTGCATGCTATTGATGCGATAAAGTTAGTTTCTGCAATAAATGACCATAGTGAAATACGCAGTGCGCTTTTTTGTTGTGACAGCTTTTGCGCTTGCGTGCGTACATAATTAATATAAATGGCTACCGTTGTCCAGCCGGTTTTTGCACCACGGCCTTTTCCTTTACGAATAAGCACCAATTGCTCTGATTTTTTAATGATTTCATTCAATGAGCTTTGCGGCATATTTAGGGCCTCACATAACTGTTTTTGCGAACGCCAAATAAATGGTCCAGTGGTGCATTTTTGGGCCGTAATGTATGCGATGATGTCCGCTTCCCATTCCGTATAATGACTGCGGCTGCGTTCATGGCGTTCTTTTTTGAATTTGTACCAGCCACCTGTTGGCAATTCAAATTGTTGATGTGGTACATATAATGCTAATAGTTCTTCAATATATTGTTTTGATGCACCGCGGTAGCGTCCCGAATAAGCAGAACGTACGACCGTTGTTAGTTCATGATGCGCTAATGGTTGGTGCAAATTCGCATTAAATTCATCAATAATATCAAACGCTTCATTTGCTGACTTTCCTTCGCTATAACAAATAAGCGCTAGTGTGAATAATGTATTATTACGGCCAATTTGCCCTTTTGCTCCTTTAATATGAGCAGAATTGACAAGTGCGTGGAACCAATCGGTGTGCATTAAATTGTTTGTAGACGGGTTTGGACGAACCGCATAAAATGGTGCATCTTCTTGTTGACGCATCGACCAATCAATCCATTGCTTGATGCTATACGTTTGCTCAAGCTGTACCCAGACAAGGTTTTGTTCAGTTGGTGCACGGAAAAATCCAAAATCATTACAATAAGGATCTGCCTGAACGGCTTGTAAACTCGTTTTTAAATTTGCTGCAATACGTTTTGCTACTTTCAAGCCTTGGAAATCATTTTTATTTGAAATAAATAATGGTTCACTTAAGACGAAATATACTTGATAACCGCGCGGCGAGGCCACAATCGCAGTTGGTGCACCAATGGAGTCATCTAGACATGCTAGTAAAATATCTTGCACCGAAAAAGCTTTCGTATCAATATCAACAACAAACGCATTAATTTGTTGCAAATTCGTTTCGACAAACCCGTGCACAATGGTGCGTTTCGTATCGGTATATGCACCAAAGCGATACACATTAGGTGTAAAGTGGCTTAAACGTGCCACATCTTCTAATAAGCGCTCTTTTGAATTAATAATATAGCCTTTGACGCCATGTTTTGAAAAATCTTCTTTGTTTCGCACCGCAAAAAGAACACCTTGGCGCGTTTGTTGTTCCAAATGTGCCATTTGTAGACGCTTTTGTTCTGGTGCATGTGAATTTTTATAGCGATATGTAGCAATTCCATTATGTAATAGGATGTTATAAAACGTTTTTAGCATGCTGAAATACACCTCCTCCGATTGTTTCCTCTATTATAAAGAATCGGAAAAACGTGAAAGTGCTCTCTCTAGAGGATTATGCACCAATTTGAAAATGCCCTTCAGCCTTACTGCCACAAGGGTTTGAAATTTTTTTGATTTTTTTTTGTTATACAGGTTTGTCCCACTTTTTTTCATATTGCACCACCTCTGAAATTGAAATGCACCAATGGAAAGTGTATAAAACATTGATTTAACAATGTTTGTAAAATTTATCCATCACCGTTTGTACACGGGTTTGTCCCGAAAATACCCCCATGCGTAAAAAAAAATACTACACGGGTTTGGAAATGCACCAAAAAAATATGCACCGAAAATGCACCAAAAAATCAACAATACGATAATAGCAACGTTTCCAACTACACGGGTTTGTCCCAATGGTGCATAATTTGCGAAATACTACACGGGTTTGTCCGAAGTTTGTACACAGGTTTGTCCCAAAATCGTTCATTTTTTGTCTATAAACTCATTTTTTGGAAAAAATAGCTTTGCTGTTTTTATGGCGATTTTTTCGTAGTTTGCATTCGTCGTGGTGCGTTTACTTTTTTCGGGCGAACCCGTCTATAAAGTGGTGCATATTGCTGGTTTTAATGAAAATGGTGCACATTATACTACACAACTTTGTCTGCACTTTTGCACCAAGCGATGTTTTGGTGCAAATGGTTACTGTTTCTGCACCAAGTTTTACAGAATGGTGCCGTTTATTGTATACGGCTTTGTTTGATGGTGCATTTTGTTATAATAATGAGTAAGAAAAGAGGTGGTGCACAATGGATTATACGGCTATTTCGGAAACAATTTTATTGTCGTATGAAGAAACGAAGATTGCGGTGTATGAAGAAACGAAGGAATTATTCGAAGATGCACCAATGTTGTTAGAATTATGGCATCAAGATGCATACCAAACATCTGATGATGAACGTTTGCACCAGCAACCAAAAAATGAAGCTTTCTTAGCGTTGTTTAATTTGATTACAGTAGAGTTAACGAATTTTAAACGCATGACGAAAAAAGTAATTCGCGATACCGTCGAAAGTTATAAAGATACGATTACACAAACGATGTTGCCATTTGTTCAAATGATGAGTGATGTGGAACTAGATTTTACAAAACCGCTTGTCAATCAAAACTATATGATGACGGATTCGAGCACGACATTTTATTTGATGCGTAATATTGTAACGAGTAAAAAAGGATTCGCCGATAATGGACGCGGTCACCTTGAATCAGAACTTGTCGATAATCAAGGTCAGTTGCATGGCTTAGCAGAATTGCGCCCTGCGCCGTTAATGGAAGCTGAACCTGCAGATTATTTAATTGATGCGGTGGAAAATACATTAAGCTCACTCGATGAATTAACAGCCGATATTTTTGATTTAGTATCGTATATGTGGATGACGGGCGAGCATACGAGCGACGGTTTTATTGAGTTTCATAGTGATGATGCATTGTTATTACAACAAGGACATCACGGCGCTTCAACTGATACCGTAAAGTTTAAAGAACGCGACCGCTTCAATATTATGCGCCGTGTTGCTGCATTGACGAGTGTTTGGGTTGCTTTGAATGATGGGCCGGACCGTTTGAAAATTATCAACTCCCGCGACATCAATTCAAAATTGTATAAGTTCCAAGACTTTAAACGCATGTTTGAAGTGGGAAATGTCCGCATTGCATTTGATAAGAAAACGAATAAGCCAAAGGGCATTTATGCGATTGAAATTAAACCATCGTCGTTATTGCAGCCGTATTTAAATGGCAGTAAATCATCATTAGGGGTGCTCGATTTAAAAGTATTTAAATATAGCTATTTTACACAACGTGAACATAAACGACTGACGCGTTATTTGAGCCGTCAATGGAAAATTCGTGTGGTGCGTGGCACATTACATCAGCCGTTTAAAATTGCGACGCTTTTAAAAGAAATGAATTTTCCAGAGCGTTTAAATGGTGTGCAACTACGCGATAAATTTGAAGAAGTGCTCGATGATTTGCAGCGCGATGACATTATTAAAGCATGGACGTATAGCGAATTAATCGATGAAGCGCGCGTTGGTAAGCGTGGCTGGATAAAAAATTATTGGAGTCAGTTAAGCGTCACGATTTTGCCACCAGATATCGTTGTGCGTGAAAATCGTAAACAAATGCCTACGTTAGATGAACCTATTGAAGAAGCCCCTGTTGAAGACGTCTTTGATGCAGTATTTGAAGAAGTAGTAGAGTCGGCACAAGAGGCGTTTGATTTTGAGGAAGAAATGGAAGAAGTGGAAGAAGTGGCCGTGTTAGTATTAACACCTGAAACGATGCGCGCTAAAATTGACGAGCTTGGGTATTCGATTCGCAAGGCCGCCGAAGAAATGGGCATGAGCCATACAACGCTGTCACGCTACATGAACCATAAGATTAAACGTCATAATAAAGACAATGATAAAAAAATGCTTCAATGGATAAAAGATAATTAAGACTTGTTATTGTACGCTAGAAATAGATAGCGGTATAATTTAATTATTCAACAAAGTATATTTAATTGACGAATGAAACATACTAGTTTAAAGTATGTGAACAACAACGCCTAGGGGGATATTATGACGAACGAAAAATTAAAATATTGCAGTATTTGTCATCAGGAATTAGAAGGTACGGTTTTTATTAAAGGTCCAGATGAGAAAGTTGCAATTTGTGAAGACTGTATTCAAACAGCATATGAAATTTTAGGATTAGGTCCTGTTCAATATAACGAAGCTAATGAAGTAGATGACACGATGCTAGATGCCGAAAACTTTGTCCGCCCTTCTGTGATCCGCGACTATTTAAATGATTTTGTCATCGGTCAAGAAGAAGCAAAGCGCGTATTAGCGGTTGCGATTTATAATCATTTAAAACGTATGGCACATAATGCACATCGTGAAGAAGGTCAACCAGAAATTGAAAAATCGAATGTGTTAATGGTTGGTCCTACGGGTTCAGGTAAAACGTATTTATTACGCAAAGTAGCTGAACTGATTGATATTCCGATGATTGTAGCAGATGCTTCAAGTATGACAGCTGCGGGTTATGTCGGTAGTGACCCAGAAATTATGCTACGCCAATTATTACAAGCAGCAGATGGTGACTTAGAACGCGCACAACGCGGTATTATTTATATCGATGAAATCGACAAGCTAGGCCGTAAATCAGAATCTGCTTCGATTACACGCGATGTTTCAGGCGAATCTGTACAACAACAAATTTTAAAAATTTTAGAAGGTACAAAATCACAAGTTCCAATTGATGCAAATCGTTTACACCCAGGTGGCAACAATGTTGAAATGGATACATCGAATATTTTATTCGTTGTAGGTGGTTCATTTGAAGGAATTGAAGAAATCATTAAAAAGCGTTTAGGTGAAGAAGGTCGTCGTATTGGTTTTGACGAAGTTTCAGAAGCTGAACAAAAGAAAAAAGATTTTAACCATTATATTCTTGAAGTAGAAGCCGAAGATTTACGCAAATTTGGCATGATTCCAGAATTGCTTGGTCGTTTGCCAGTCGTTGTGCCACTACAAGAATTAGATGTAGATGCATTAACGCGTATTTTAACAGAGCCACAAAATGCACTGTTAAAACAATACAGCTCGCTATTAAGCTATGACGGTGCGGATATTGAATTTTCAGATGAAGCGGTAAAAGCAATTGCTGAAATCGCTTATGAAAAGAAAACAGGTGCCCGTTCATTGCGCTCTGTCTTAGAAAAAGTATTATTGCCACATATGTTCAATCTGCCAGATGAAGAAGAAGATGTAACGTTCTACTTTGATGAAGAAACAATTCGTGATGGCAAAGCACCAAAGCATATTATCAAAGAATCAAAATAACGCAAAAACCTACAGCATCTGCTGTAGGTTTTTTTAAATTAACTAATTAATGTATTACTTAGTTAATTGGTTAATATGTTAACTAATTAATATAGTTATTTAAACAGTAAACATTTTTTGCGAACGTAAATAAAGGACATTCTTTTGTTTGCGTCGAATATAATACCAACAAGGAAAGTAAATTATGCTTTTATTATTGCATACCTAGCTTCTGCTTCATTTGCGCTTTCTTGGAACATCACAAATATGAAATCTAAAATTAATTAGTTAATCAATTAGTTTGTTAACTAATTAATTTAACTGGAGGTATACATATGAAACAATTTCTATTAACAGCACCATTGTATTTTATGACAGGGATTGGCTTTTATCATGCATTATTCGGTAGTAATAAATTATTTGGGATCATTATTTTAATTGTAGGTTTAGCAGGAATTGCATTGGATATTATTTCGCGTCGTGCGAAAAAGGCATCATAGTTCGGTTCTTTTGCCGTACTAAACAATTACTGACTTGAATCAATGATGACGTTGTCAGAAAGCAAGTAGCTTTTGATGACGTCTTTTTTAGTTAACAGGAAGTAGCAGTTTAGAGCATAGGTACAAGAAATGATTAGGAATGTTCCACGTGAAACAATCATTAAAGTTTAATTTATTAATTAGTTAAATGATTAATTTATTAACTAATTAATTGTGTTTTTTTTGATTCTTTCGTGCCATTTTCAGAAAAAACTCCCTATACTAGCGATTTTCCGTTAGAATAAGAAAGACTAGCAATCTTGGAGGTACACACATGAATAAAACATTTCGCAAAGTAAGCTGCCTAATGATAGCAACGAGCTTGCTAGCTGCTTGTAGTTCAGATAATGCAGAAAGCGAATCGGTTAATAAGACGATAGCAGCAAAAGAGGCAGAAGTTCCAAAAAACTTTACGAAAGAATTAGAAAATCTAGCTGATAATCGCACGTTAGAAATAGCGGATACTATTTTAAATTATGCGAGTCAGTACGAACAAAAATATGGCACACCAATTGTTGATAAAGATCAAGAATTTAAACGTGTGTTAGTGAATATTTTAAAGTCTTCTTATTTAGAAGGTGAACCGGCTGCGAAAGCTTCTCAACTTTTCAAATCGTATTTCTTAAAAGAAGCATTTGAAGAAGGTACGGCTGAACAGTTACTACTAGAAAACTATTATCAAGCGTTGATTAATTCATTACGTTTAGATGTAGCAGATGAGCAAAATAATGAAAATGTTGCAGAAGAATCCGAAGATGAATTGGATTTATTAAACGAAAAAATAGCAGAAAATGCAAAGGCTTTAAATTCGAAAATGGGCACAAAAATCTTTAAAATGCTCAGCAACTCAACGGAAAGTTCTTCTGCGGAAGAGCATAATTTATATGTTAGTACGGGACGTTTAAAAGATGGCTTGAATCTAAGACAAGGTCCGGGTGCGGAATATCCACTTGCGCTACCAAAAGAATTGCCTAATGGTACCGCACTTAAAGTGACAAGCAAGCAAGGAAATTGGTATAAGGTGTTTGTTATTAGCAAGGATGTTGAAGGTTGGGTCAATAGTGCTTTTACTTCGAAAACTGCACCAACATATGACGAGGTTTATACGGCATATGTGGAAGTGTATAATGATACGCTTGTGCTGCGTGAAGGGGCTGAGAAATCTTACCCGAAAATCGCCGAGCTAGAAAATGGTACGGAGCTGCAAGTTTATGATGAAACAGATGGTTGGTATTATGTCCATGTACCAAGCATTGATGAATATGGTTGGGTGCATAGCCATTTTGTCGTTCGTGAATAAATGAAATGAAATCGCGCTTTGTCGCGGTTTTTTGTTATTCGATGAAAGAAGGAATACATATGTTAAATAATTTAAATCGCTTTATACAGCGATGGATGCCTCTTTTAACACCGCTTAGTTTAATTATTGGTGTATTGTTCGAAGAAGTAGGACAGCATTTATTATTTTTAGTAGCATGGTTATTTGCATTTATGACGTTTGTTAGTGGATTGAAAATGAGCTTTCGCGATGTGAAAGTTTTTGTGAACTATCCAAAAACGATTTTATTTACGATTGCATTCTTACATATTATGATGCCACTATGGGCGTACTTTTTATCGCAATGGATTTTTGACGATCATTTATTGACGATTGGTTTCATTTTATCTGTTGCCGTTCCAACAGGTGTGACAAGTGTCATTTGGGTGACGATTGGCCGAGGAAATATTCCACTTTGTTTAGCTATTATTTTAATTGATACGTTATTAGCGCCAATTGTTATGCCAGCCTTATTACATGTATTTGTTGGCGAAACGATTCAAATCGATACCGCGGGACTGATTACCGATTTAATTTGGATGATTGTATTGCCATCGATACTTGGTATGGTGCTCAATGAATTATCAAAAGGCGAAGTACAGCACAGATTTGGTGCAACGTTAGCGCCGTTGTCGAAACTTTGTTTATTCGGGGTCATTATGATTAATAGTAGTGCGATTGCGCCGTATTTAAAAAATATAAATAGTGAGCTTGCTTATGTTATTGCGATGGTATTTGTCCTGGCGGTTTCAGGCTATTTATTTGCGTTTATTATCGGTTACATCGTTTGGAAAGACCGCACGATTGCGACCACTTTCTTATTTACAGCAGGTATGCGTAATATCGCGGTTGGTGTCATTATTGCTACGACGTATTTCCCTGCTAAAGTGGCAATGCCCGTTGTATTTGGCATGTTGTTCCAGCAAGTGTTAGCATCTGTTTTCAATAAGTTAAATGAACGAAAGCTTCATGTAAAGGAGAAATCGCATGTAATGTGATTTCTCTTTTTTTAATTAATGCAGGCTGTAAAATTGTGAATGTGTAGAATAGTTCAATATTCATAATAAATTTTAATATACATACAAAATTCCCTTGTATTCTTTTTTCTCAATGTATCAAAGTAAGCGTTTATCCTTTTTTACCGTAAAAAAATATGAAAAACATATCTTTTGATTGACTAAAATATTACAAATTTAGTATCATGAAGCCATGAATGATAGTAACTATCGTTCTATGTTTCACCAAAAAATATTCCCCACAACGAAAGGAGAAATTTTTAGATGAAAGCAGCAATCGTAACGAGTGATAAATCAGTTAACATTGAGGACAAGCAATTACGTCCGTTAGAACATGGAGAAGCACTTGTAAAAACAGAATATTGTGGCGTTTGCCACACCGATTTACATGTTAAAAATGCAGATTTTGGTGACGTAACAGGTGTCGTACTTGGACACGAAGGCGTTGGTAAAGTAATCGAAGTTGGCGAAGGTGTTGAATCGTTAAAAGTCGGCGACCGTGTATCTGTCGCATGGATGTTCGAAAGTTGTGGACACTGTGAGTATTGTACAACAGGTCGCGAAACATTATGCCGCGATGTAAAAAATGCGGGTTATACGGTAGACGGTGCAATGGCCGAAGAAGTTATTGTAAAAGCCGACTATGCAGTAAAAGTACCAGATAATTTAGATCCTGCGGCAGCGTCATCAGTGACGTGCGCAGGGGTTACAACATATAAAGCAGTAAAAGAATCACAAATTCGCCCTGGTCAATGGATTGGCGTATTTGGTATCGGGGGCTTAGGAAACTTAGCCGTACAATATGCGAAAAACGTGTTTGGCGCTAAAGTTGTTGCATTTGACATTAGCGACGAAAAATTAGCTTTCGCAAAAGAGCTTGGTGCAGACGCGACGGTCAATTCATTAAATGAAGATCCGAGTGAAAAAGCGAAAGAATTAACAGGTGGTAAAGGTTTAGATGCAACGGTTATTACAGCAGTTGCAAAAACACCATTTAACCAAGCTATCGATGTCGTAAAAGCTGGTGCACGCGTTGTAGCAGTTGGCTTACCAGTCGATAAAATGGATTTAGATATTCCACGTCTTGTACTAGATGGTATCCAAGTAGTCGGTTCATTAGTTGGTACACGTCAAGATTTACAAGAAGCATTCCAATTTGCAGCAGAAGGTAAAGTTGTACCGAAAGTTGCGCTTCGTCCACTTGAAGATATTAATGATATTTTTGAGGAAATGGAACAAGGTAAAATCACAGGCCGTATGGTTATTGATTTTACAAAATAATATGTGAATGAAGCCTACAATGCTGAGTGACTCAGTGTTGTAGGCTTTTTTAAATTAATTAGTTAATTTATCATTTTTTCGCAGAAGACACCCTCCTCAACGCGTGGAGCGAGTAGGTGGGGGTAGTTCAATTAAGTGTGTATGATGACAATACATTTGCGATTCATTTATACGAAAAATTGGGATTCCACTTTAATGGAGAGCTTGATATTCATGGAGAGAAGGTTATGGTTCGCGAATAAGCTACTACCGAAATGCCAAATTAATTAGTTAATTAATTAAACGATTAATCAATTAATATGTAAATTAACAGAAGCTATCACGTAATGTATACGATAGCTTCTTTTTTCGTTATAATAATTAATTAGTTAATTTGTAAATTGATTAATTTATGGAGGGATATAGATGAAAACAATTGCATGCTTACATGCACATCATTCTAATATTGATTATATCGAACAAGCTTTTAAACAGCAGTCTGTACAATTACAACATTTTGTCGATCCGGGTGTGATGTTTCATGTGCAACAATCGCAACTAGAGGTAGCGAAAAAACATGTGGCAGCGCAGCTTGAATGGATTGCCTCAACAAAACCCGATGTATTGCTTGTGACATGTACAAATTATATTGCGTTGATCGATGAAGTCGTATCGATTCCTGTTGTGGCAATTGACGTACCATTTTTTGAAGTACTTCAAAAACAGCAATCGCCCATTACATTATTTTTTACGAATCCGCATACTGTTGAAGGCACGATGAAACGCTTAAAGCAATTTGTATCGCAACCTGTTGACATCGTTATTATACGTGAGGCGTTTGAGTTATTGATGGCAGGGAACAAAGAAGCATATGACGATGTAGTAATGGCAGCGTTACACAATGCACCAGCATGTGCGGCAGTTGCGCAGCTATCGATGGTCGATGCTGCAAATGAACGAGGAATTTTACAGCCATTGCAGCCTGTAGTAGCAGCTATTTTAAAAAAATTGGGGTGATGATAGTTGGAGAAATATGATAACGGTAGATTTTACGAGTTAACAATGGAATTTAAGGAGCAACAGTTGGTTACAGCACTACATGAATTACAATTAAAAACAGAGCATATGTCGTAGTAGGCACATGCTCTGTTTTTTTAATAATCGCGCAAAATCATTTCAGGAACGATCCGAATATAGAGGAGTTCCATTATAATTTCGACAATCGTTTGCGTCACAATAATCGCAGCCACCAATGTATTAATCGAGCTTGGAAGTGCAAGTGCTAACGGTAAAACGACGAGCGAATTTCGCGTGAAGCTACTAAAAATTAATGTGCGCCCCGTAGCAACATTTAATCGGAACAACTTGGCGACTATTTTCGCGAGCCAGGGCATGATAAGCATAAATAATACGTAAATCGGGATAACGACTAAAATATCCTCTGTATAATCAATGACTTTTGTTATTTGTGATGCCACAATGATGAACAAGGTTAATGCCATGAGTGGCACAGGTAACCAGGCTGATGCGCCAATGATTTTTTCAGCAGTATGCCTTTTCGTAACGAACAGTTGTAGCACGATTGAAATGGTGAGTGGCAATAAGATAATCGTTAAAAAAGTTTCAACAAATGGTCCAATTTCAACAATTGCCGCCGTATGCTCACCGATAAAAAATGTTAAATAGAACGATAGTAGCAGCATTTGCACGATAAATAAAATCGGCGTTGATAGTAGCATTAACTTTTCATCGCCACGACCAAGTGCCGTAAAAACAATCACATAGTCAATACAAGGTGTGAGTAACACAAGAAAAACGCCTAATAACATCGCTGGATTGTCGGGTAATAATCGCGTTAAGAGCCATACAACAATCGGGACGATAACAAAATTTGTTGTTAACAGTGCCGCGAGAAAGCGTTTATTGGCAAAGGAT
The DNA here is from genome assembly GCF_000505545.1 of Kurthia huakuii LAM0618. Lineage (GTDB taxonomy): Bacteria > Bacillota > Bacilli > Bacillales_A > Planococcaceae > Kurthia > Kurthia huakuii. The sequence goes on along the minus strand of NZ_AYTB01000020.1, from coordinate 22,653 downwards.
TGCTGGAGTGACGTGAATGGAATTTGTGAAAACATGCTATACATTAAAAAAGCTAATGTAATCGAAATCATGCTATCGAATGTGGCGCCGATAGTTGGTGAAAATAGGCCAAGTGCTGCACCAAGAAAAAGTGCGATAAAATAATGATAAATTTGCTGTTGTTCAAGTTTTTCTCTAGAAATCAAAATGGTGCTCCCTTCATTAGAATGACTCGCTTATTGTAGCACAAACTATGAAAAGTCACTTCTTGTTTTGAAGTGGCACGAGCTTATTTACCGCAGTCGATGATTCAGCAGGAGCTTGCACAAAAGACCGTATGTATTATTGAAGCGAATCATATTTCTTTACCAACATCTCAGACTATGTTGATTACGAAAATTATGTCTGAAGAGGTGAAAAAGTTTGTCGCATTTATGAAAATTAATTAGTTAATTGATTAACTAATTAATAAGTAAATTTAGGGGGAATGCGTACGATGAACAACACCACAAAATTGCCAGCATTAAAAGCCTTCTTTAACATCCTTTTTCTAATCGGGGCGGTAATGCTCATCGTAAAAATTTTTGCGGCGTTCGGCAACCGCTTTTTAGATTGGCGATTTACATTTTTCGAGGATTCGCTTTTTTGGATGGTTGGACCGTTAGCTGTGACAATTATTGGAGCCATTGGAACAGAATTATTAGCAGCTAACAACAAGTAAGTCGTTTCATTTTTAAAAATGAAACGCTTTTTTTATTAAATGGTGTAACGAAATGAATGTTCATTCTATATATAGAGTGAAGGGGGAATGAAGTGAACGATTTGCAAGAAATTTATCAAAGTTACGCCAATGAAATCAAAGCATTTTTAATGTGTTTAACGAGGAATGAAGATTTAGCAGAAGAGCTAACGCAGGAAACGTTTTACCAAGCTGTAAAATCGATTCGCCGCTACAATGGTCAATGTAAAATGACGGTCTGGCTATGCCAAATTGCGAAACATTGCTACTATGATTATTTGAAAAAAGCAAAATATCGCCAACATGATAGTATCGAGCAATTGACCCAACTTGGTGTGGAATTTGATTCACAGCAGGCGTTACCTGAAACAACTTTTTTGCGTCAACAGACGACAAAGGAAATTCAACTAGAAATAGATAGCTTAGGCGAACCGTATCGAGAAGTTTTTTTACTGCGCATTACACTAGAAATGAGTTTTCGAGAGATTGCGCAGATTTTTGAAAAAAATGAAAATTGGGCGAGGGTAACGTATTATCGTGCCAAATGTAAATTAGCAGAAAGGATGAAGGCGTATGAAGTGTGAAATTATTGAAGATCTTTTACCATTATATATAGATGACGTGTGTCATGAGGAAACAGCGAAAGAAGTGATGCGGCATTTAGAACAGTGTCAACAGTGCCAGCAGCTCGCGCAGTTTATGACAGCAGAGCATTACATAGCGCCCGCACCGATAGATGTGAAGAAAGCGCGCGCGCCATTTAAACGCATTAATAAAAAACGGTATACGCAAGTGATTATCGCAATCCTGACGACGTGTCTTTTAAGTATGATAACTATGCAAGTTATTCGAGATGTTGGCGTGCTCAATGACTTTTTCTTTCCAATGTCAACTGCCATTGCCGCTGGAAATACTGAAACATGGACAGCGGTATCATTTTCTGAAAATGGCATTGCTAGTAAGACGTATTTAGAATATCCATTACTGTTTAGTAAAAAGGAATTAGTCAATGCATCAGAGCAGCCAGTGTGGGTCCGAGTGAAAAATGAGCAAGGGCAAATTATTGTAAAAGCGCAAAAAATTTCTGGCAATCGAGGAATTGACTTACATGAGCTAAAGCGTACAGAAAAATATTATGTTGAAATTAAACAGGTAGTAGATGTCGAGGATCATATTATTTTAAATGCGGTATAATTAATTAGTTAATTTATTAACTAATTAATAAATAAATTAAAGCCGCTTCGACATAGGAAATGGACGACGGCTTTAACGTACTAACAAAATTTATTATTACAACGATTCTAAAACATAGACGAAATATAAAATTAGCGACATTTAATACATTGTTTTTGGGGACATTTTGAAAACCATTTATAAACTAAAACTTCATCGTCGGCAAACAAAGATTAAAAAGGAATTGACCCACAAAAATGGGACAGTGAAAAAGACACTTCTTTTTAGCTAAATTTGACGGACACTTTCCTAGGGCACGGCCGATGCCTCCTCACTCGCAAGCTCTCTGCGGGGTCTTCTGCGCATGCTTTTCCCCTAGGAGTCGCCGTCAAATTCTTGTTTCACCATCTTTTTTCGGTATATAACTGGAGAAAGGTGGTTTAACGTTGCCAAAATTCGAGTATGATTATAGTAGTTGATGTATGCTTAAACGGTTTGAACGACAACGTCATTTGTTGTTCTTAAAAGCCCTTCAATATAAAACGTTTCACACTTTAAGCTGGCGTGGAATGTTCCAATGATGGCGTTATTAGCGGGCGTGCCTTTACGGGACATGCTCATGATAACGCCTTTTTTTTGACCGCTTGCTGCTATTCATGCGAAGTATACACCGATTCTTGGTCGCTATGAAGCAGGCAATCAGGAGATAGCCCTTCATTTCAATCGCTTTTATTTTGGTTTCATACGAATCTACTTGTTTTTTGCCCATCAAAAAACACCTCCAACGTTTTTATACCTTGAAAGTGTCTTTCTCTTTTTATGTTGTCTCAATTCTTTAGGTCAGTTCCCTTGGACATCTCTACTCTTTTTTTAGTTGTAAGCTATTTTCTGCTAATGGATAGAAATGATTAATTTAATAAAAGCTTTCAAGTTGTTCTGGTGTAATCCCTTCAATAAGATTGATTTCACTCATCATAATTTTTTGGGCTTGAGCAAGCATATCTTTTTCACTGGCATTAAGTTTTTTCTTTGCTTTCATACGAGTTAGATCACGTACAACTTCTACACAGGCTTTTAAATCCCCTGTTTTAATTTTATTTGTATTTGTATTATAACGTTCTTTCCAAGAAGTTATGGGATCTGATTGACCATGCGTAAAAGCATCAAGTATACTTCTCAATGCTTTAATGTTTGTAATCGACCTTATAGGTGCATCTACCATTTTATCTACAGGTATAAGTAATTGCATACGATTAACTACCATACCAATAACATAATATCGATGAATTTCACCAGAAAACTCTCGTTCTTCTATTCCTGTAATGATTCCAGCGCCTTGTGTTGCATACATAATATTTTGACCAACTTTAAACAAATCATCCACCCCTATTCAATAACTACTTTCTTAACCTTAACATCCATTAGTTTTTTAATCAAATTTTTAATATTATCACAAAAATAATTATCTTGTCAAATTTTATTTATTTCCAATTATTTCAAATGAACTATCTATTGAATGGTCTTATTATGAATTAGTGCTATTCAATAATTTTTTGTATTTATTTCCAGAAGAAACGGCGATGATATTATCGGAAAACTTAGTAGCGAGAGCATTAAAATAAAAGATTATCAAAAAACCGATATCTTTTTAATGGTGTCGAAAGAGCTATATAGTGAACAAAATCGATTTTTTGAGCAGACAATGATTAAATATTATACAGGGCTACGAATGGTTTTAGACGGCGATAAAGCAGGAATTGAGCTTAGCCGGAAAGCATTGAATATTTTTAAACTACTCGATCATGAAGATTTGTATACGTTTTATGAAGGGCGCCTACAGCAAGTTATTGACGAAAAATATTAACGGAAGATGAGCAAAATGCTACAACTGATGTAAGCCCGTAATCAAATAACGCATATAATCTTGTAGGCATCTCCGATACGATAAATGTATCAATCAATGGAGGTGCTTTTATTATGTCTACGAACAAACCAATTATCGTCCCCGTTCATTTAGATCCTCTCCCTTTAGAACTCCCTCCGGGATCCTCGCCTCAACAAAAAATCGAGCCAACCTGTGTGATTAAAACAGCAGCAGTTGAAATCTCTTTCTTCAATGGCGTAGATGCACACCTTGTCCAAACCGTATTGAAAGGATTGGTGTTGAAATGAAAACAGATTTCACAAAGGTAAAAAATATTTATATTGTCTGTGGCAGAACGGATATGCGGAAAGGAATTGATGGCCTGGCGGCCTTAGTTCAGGATTCATTCGAATTGGATCCATATAGCGATGCTATTTTTTTATTTTCGGGTACAAGCAAAGATCGCTATAAATGTCTTTATTTTGATGGCGATGGTTTTGCTTTACTGTACAAGCGGTTAGATCAAGGTCGTCTGCAATGGCCGAAAAATGAGCAACAAGTCCGTAACCTTTCGCAGCAAGAATTGCGCTGGCTATTAGAGGGGTTATCTATACAACAGCCAAAGGCGATTACAAAATCTTTAAAAGGTGTCTTTTAATTACTTTGTATAAAATGGTATAATTATCCACAACATACCGAACGAAATGTGGTGAATGATTTGGAAAACGCTTCTATGAACAATGAACGGATTATACAACTTTTAGAAACTCAACTAGCGCACTCGAACAGACAGAATGAAGAATTAACACAGAAATTAGATCAATCGTTTAAACAAATTGAAGCGTTGACTGAACAAGTCCGTCAATTAACAAAAGCTTTATACGGTTCCAAATCAGAAAAATCAAAGTACCAAGTGCCCGATGGGCAAGGTTCTTTATTTGAGGATGATCCGTCTTTTAACGAATCTGAGCAGACAGAAGAAAAAAGCACCGAAACAATTAGTTATACGGTTAATCGTAAAAAGACAAATAAAAAACGTAATGATTCATTTGGAGAGCATATAGAAATTGAAGAAGTTCATTATCATCCAAATGATTCATCTTGCGATTGTTGTCATGAACCAATGGTCGAATTTAGCTCTGTCTTAGTTAGAGAAGAAGCAAAATTTATACCAGCTACACTAAAACGTGTACAGTACTTTGAGCATGTCTATGAGTGTCGATTATGTAAAAATGATTCTTTGAAAAAATCTCAAATTAAACGCGGCCAAGCACCAAAAGGTGCAATTCAAAGAAGTATTGCAGGGCCTACTGTTTTGGCAAAGCTTATTTATGATAAGTTTGCGCAATATTTGCCACTTTACCGTCAAGTAAATGAATGGTCAAGACATGGCTTATTAACAAACGATAAAAATTTATCCAATTGGGTAATACGTGTAGCAACAGATTGGCTGCAACCAGTGTACGAATTGATGAAAAAGCGTTTAATAGCAAAATCCGTTTTACATATTGATGAAACCTTTGCGCAAATTCTTAAGCGTTCCGATGGAAGACCAGCACAATCAAATGCTTATAACTGGGTAGCTCGCAGTGTTCAAAGTGAAGGCCCAGTGATTATTTTGTTTAAGAGTGCATTGTCTCGTGGTCGTGCGACCTTAGAAGATTTCATTCAAGGGTTCAAGGGCACCGTCATTTGTGATGGCTATTCAGCTTATAATCATTTGCCTGATGTTCAGTTCGCTAACTGTTGGGCCCATGTCCGCCGCTATTGGTTAAAGGCTGATAGTAACAATGGTCGAAAAGGCGTGCAATATTGCGATCAGTTATTTCATATTGAGCGTAAGATCAAGCATCTTTCACCGGAAGAACGTGTGAAAATTCGTCAGCAAGAATCCAAACCGATTGTAGATGAATTTTTTGAATGGGTGGATCGTTCGCCGTTCTTCGGAAAAAATGCACTTGCTAAAGCTGCTGACTACACATTGAATCGTAAAGTTGCATTAAAACGATTCCTTGATAATGGCTATATAGCCATTGATAATAACGCTGCAGAAAATGCGATTCGTCCAAATGTGATTGGTCGAAAAAATTGGCTGTTTTCTGTCAGTGAAGCAGGCGCTCATTCAAATGCCATTTGTTTAAGTCTTGCTGAAACTGCTAAAGCCAATGGCATTGATTTCTATCAATACTTGGTGAAATTGATGACAGATTTACCGAACCTGCCTTTTCAGCAGCAACCAGAAATTTTAGAGCGTTATCTACCATGGTCCGAAGATATTCAGGCCACTTGTAGAAAATAAATAGCCGACTTAGTCAAAAATCATTCGACTAATCGGCTATTTGCTGTGCGTACCGTTAAGGTGCGCGTTTTTTTATATTTCGGGCTTACCAACTGATAGTGCATAAAAAAAACCGCTCCTTAAAAGGGGCGGTTTTTCGTTATTTTCCAGTCGCGTTTGGATCTGGATTTGTGTAATCAATGTTAATAGGGTCTTCTGCTTTAAAACCTTGTGGTGTGTAGAAGCGTAGTAAGTCACCGTTGACAATTTTATCAGAGATACCTAATTCTTTGCTGACTTCGGCGCTCGTTTCTTTCGCTTTTTCAATACGTGCTAAATCCTTTTCATTTGTTGGATCTAGTTGTTCACCTGTTTTATTATCATAAACTTTTTCATCTACTGAGAAGACAGATGGACTTGCGAAGTCACCATTACGGAATGGGACAACTTCTTCGTGGTCTTTTGATAATAAGTCTGTGCCTAATTGTACATATTTTTGTGTATCAACACCAAGTAGGTGCAGAATTGTTGGTAGCATGTCAATTTGACCACCATACGTGTGTTTTATGCCGCCTTCCATTCCTGGAACATGGATGAATAATGGCACACGTTGTAAGCCCATATTTTCATATGGTGTAATTTCTTTATCGATGATTTGTGACATTGCTTTATTATGGTTACTAGAAATACCATAGTGATCTCCGTAAAGCACGACCATTGTGTTATCAGCAAGACCATCTTCTTCAAGCTGTTTGAAGAATTGTTTTACTGATTCATCTAGGTAACGAGCTGTCTGGAAGTAATCATCGACACTTGCATCACCCGTTGTTTCTTTGTCAATCGATACTAAATCTTGGTCCATTTTATACGGGAAGTGGTTGCCTACTGTAATTAACTTCGTATAGAAAGGCTCAGGTAAGTCATTTAACATCGGACGTGATTGCGTGAAGAATGGTTTATCAAGTAAACCGTATTCTGCCATATCTTTTGATGACGACGTATCATAGTAGCTTGCATCATAGAAATGATCGTAACCAAATTGTTTGTAAATGACGTTACGGTTCCAGAAACTACCGTTGTTGCCGTGGAATACCGCAGATGTGTAGCCATTATCTTTTAAAATATTTGGTGCTGCTTGGTACGTGTTTTGGCCTTTTGTAATAAATGCAGAACCTTGTGGTAAGCCAAATAATGAGTTTTCTAACATAAATTCGGCATCTGACGTTTTACCTTGACCTGTTTGGTGGAAGAAGTTATCGAAAAACAACGTTTCATTATTTTTTGTTAAGTCGTTTAAGAAAGGTGTTACTTCTTCACCGTTAATTTTGTAGTCTAATAAAAACGTTTGGAATGACTCTAAGTGTAAGTATACGACGTTCATATCTTTTGCGGCGCCAAAGTAATCTTCATTTGGTGCTGCGTAATTAGAGCGCGTATAGTTTAGTACTTCCGAAATATCATTACTATCTGCAAGCGCGCGCTGTGACGACGCTTGTGCGGTTTCAAGTGAATCATACAACGTGTAGTTATACATACCTAAGTATTTAACGATATATGAACGGTCGAAACCACGCGATAATAATTGTGGGCGGTCCATTTCTGCTAACGCTAAGTTGAACAGCGAAACAGCTAACGCCGCTGTTACTAATGTACTGCCTTTTCTTGTAGAAATACGTTGGTTACCAATTAATACATCCTTTTTCTTTACACGTAAGTAAATTAAGAATGCTACGTCGACAAAGTATAAAATGTCTGTGACACGTAATAGAGATAAGACACTGCCACCTAAATCACCAAAGTTTTGTGTTTGTGTAACAGTTGGTAGCGTAATAAAATCGCTAAAGAAGCGATAATACACGGCGTTTGCGAACAATAAGATTGTCAGCAATGTGTAAATGACAACCAAAGCAGTCAATTTACGCGTGTCTTTTTTAAATAGGAACGAGATTGCTAACAACAGCATAACCGCGCCTAATGGGTTAATGAATAATAAGAAATGTTGTAGTACGCCTTTTACTTCAAGATTAAATTGTGTAATTTGGACAATATACGTTTTAATCCAAAGCAAGAGTACGGCTACTAAATAAATTCCCGCAAAGTGATTTAGTGAGAATTTTTTGTCTTTCAACATACGGTTTCACCTGCTTTATTTACTATTATGAAAAAACATATTAAAGGACGATTGTACCGCAAAAAAGTTTCGTTGAACAGTAGAAACCTTTATTAAAACAGTTCATGATACCGCCTTTTGTTTATTTTAAAATGATTGACATGATTTTGTCAAAATGTGACACAATATAATGTGCTTTTTCAAGCTCATGCTCCTGTGCAAAGTCAAAACGCACGCCAATCGATATCAATCCATTGTCGCTTGCTGCGTTAATATCCGAGGCACGGTCCCCGACAACAAAGCCGGACGTAATGCGCTGTTCTTTTAGTGCAATCGCGATAAGCTCGGACTTATTGCCAGAGCGAACACAGTCAATACTATATACTTTTTCTATAAAGCGATCCAATGCAAAGTGATCGACAATCGCATTTAAATAGGAAGTTTGTCCATTACTCGCAATATAGAGCGGCCATTTTTTACTTAGTAGCACGAGCGCTTCCTCGACACCATCATAAAGTGTACCGGTGCCACGTTGAATTTCATTAATTAACGCTTGCTGAAAAAAGGTATTGCTTGCTTCGCGCGTTTCTAGTGAATGCATGGGACATAGTTTTTCCCATACAACGGGAAGAGGGACACCCATGATGTCGCGATAAAGCTGCAGGGGTGTGTCACCTTTCCAAAGTCCCTCGCTTCGTAAATGTGTAAACGTTGCCTCGAGTGCAGGCGCTAAAATTGTATTTGTTTGAAACAATGTGCCGTCCATATCAAAAAAAATGGCGTGTTTCATATGTAATTCCCCATTTCCATTAAACTAGTCCTGTATTTTTCACAAACAGTACATATTGAGTAACACCGTTACAATCGCCAATATGATACATCGTTTCGCCGGTATCAGACAGTCGAGTTAAGCCATTGATCTTCACAAAGTTATATTTGGCAGCAAATCGCTACTAAGCATGCTGTCTTTGGTGCTTTGCATGTGAGGTAAACACCGTCAGTGAAGTGGCGATGAGCGCAGAAATAAACGTAATACGTAGTAACATTGAATCAATGCCGTTATGAATAAGACTTATATTGGCCTAAGAAGTTCCGTATTGAAACATGCTGTCAGAAATCGCTCAAAAGCTCTAGCAGCGTGTTTTGGATACAACATAAATTTTAATATGCGCCAGCACTAAGAAAATAGCCTTGCGAAAAAGTTAATCATTTGCTTCTAGCTGTCATTTTGTCAAATAAGTGCTAGATGTGTGGCGATAGTTACGCTATTTTTGTAATGCAACCGTGCAAAAAGCGGACAAAAAATGCCCGTTAGAGCGTCGATTTAGGCGATTTTTTTTTGATTACGGGCCGTTTCCACACACAAATTTTACGAAGTCGCTGATCTTTCGCTGCGACTTGTCGTTTTTTGAATAAATGACAACGGCGGATTTTTGACGAGAAATTACGTGCGGAAAATGCCCCTCAGAGCTTCAAAATCGACCGCTTTTGTCCCATTTTGGGCGAAAAAGGGCAAAATCAAGATATTAAAAATAGTAATGATGTGCTTTTTTCGTCGTAAATAAAAATTTTTGTTGACAGCACCTGCACGATGTTTACTAAATGGTGATTTTTTCATGCGTTCATGGTCCTTGTTTGGCACTTATTCTCAACTATGTTGTATCCAAAACACGCTTCTTGAGGTGATAGCTAAAAGCTGAGAGCTATTTTTTGAGAAGGGCTTGAAAATGACACGAGCGATTGTTGAGCGCCAACGCCATTTTGTGATGTAGCAAATAAGTGATATACAATTTTCCGTGGGTAAATTATTCTTTTGTATGAAAGGGGAGAGGGATATGAAGAAATTATTAACAGTGATCGTCATGGCCTGCATGCTGCTTAGTTTACTACCAAAAGAAGCTTCAGCAGCGGCGTATGACAAGGCCACAACGTTTAAGAAGGTGAAGGTTTATCAGAAAGCAGGGACATCGTATAAAGTGCTATACACGATTCCAAAAGGACAAGCAGTGAAAGTAATTGGTGGCGAGGCGTATGGCTGGGACCAAGAGAATTTATCAAGTGCAGAACAATTTGGATTTTACAAAGTGACGTACAAAAATAAAAAGGGTTATATCAAACAAGGTAATTTGAAATTTAAAAATCCATACAACTGGACACCAGGTATTAAAAAGGAAGCCATTAAATATGCAAAAGACTATGCGGATGGTAATTCATATTATTTTAAAAAATCACATGTGTGGAACAAAGATGGCTATTATGAAGTGTACGGAAAAATGTCTGGAACATGGTATCGAATTGGCAGCTTTAATTGTAAGACTGGCTGGGCGCATGGATAGGGAGTGATTTGATGAAAAAGTGGTTGTTAGCTGTAGCAATGGCAGTAGGGGTGAGTGCGCTATTTGTAGATGTGCCAGGTCACAAGTTGGAAGCATCAGCGAAGTATAAAACGTATATTTCTAAGACGTATCGTGATGGAGATGGTAATAGTAATCCCACAGGCTTTTTTGCGGGAAACTTTAAAAAAACATTACCAAGTGGATTGGTCGTGAAGAATAGTAGCTGCATCACCAAATGGAAAGAATAGTGTATAAAGTCTATTCCTGTTCTAACTAGTAGAATTTTTAAAATGATTTCGCACGAAAAAATAAGAACCTACCACCATAACGGCGGCAGGTTCTTATTTTTTGATTTTATAAAGTACATATGTTGTTTTATATTCACCTTGATAAAGGGTTTGTGTTTTGACTTTTCCGCGATTTTTTACATAGTAGGAAATGGTATTTTCACCGTATCGCTTCTCCCAAATTTTAATCGCATTTTTATACGTGCCATTTTGTGTTTTGACCGTTGCTTTTGTAGAAAGAATTTTGTACGGATTCTCGCTAAAATCGCTCCCTTGTAATTTTCCAGTTTGGTTTTTACGAACAGTAGGCGGAAGTAGGTCCCAAAATTTGAAGCTACCATATTCGAAATTATGTTTGGAGCCACCCGCTGCTGTCAGTCCGTATTTTTTGTCATAAGAATAATCGGTGTAAATATCACCTTGCGTTAAATCTTGCCAAGCGCCCTTCATTGGACCGGTTTTTACTAATTTGTCACGCCAAATATGAAGCTGATTGCCTTTTTTATCATATTCCTTATAAAAATATTGTGAGTAACTTGTTGACGGTTGATAAGCTTTTGTGCTGATTGCTGCAGAAGCAGTAGTTGTTGGTAATAGTAGAGCAGCAGTAGTTGCTGCGATGATACAAAGTTTTTTCATGGATAACCCTCCTTAATTTTTAAGATTTACTAAGATGGCTAATTTAAATAGTGCCTAGTGGAACATTTAATAACTTTCCTATCGATATTCACTACCGCCGCCCCAAAGCTCGCGGCCGCCAGTATGTCCGGTATCGGCATGAATTTGCTCGTCGACAAGTTGCAACTCACCTGGGTGCTGCGCATGATGCCATGTGTAACCATCAGGTGTCTCGCCCATGCGAATTTGCGCAAGCTGGTCGCCTGTAAATTGCTGCGCTAAACTGGAATCTGCTGAAACTTGTTCATTAAGTGCCATGTTTGCCGCTGTAAACTGCGCATTATCACTTTCTAAATACATAGAAGGCTCCAGTTGGAAATTGTAAGTGCTATCAAACTGCGGGAAAACGCCTTCTACAACGTCACCATTTGGTAAGGTCACTGCTTCGGTCTCAAATGGAACGCCGGTCTCTAAATGCGTTTCGCCAGCTAAACCATCATTGCGTGTTTCAATCGTTGCTGCTTGCGCTCCGTCATCACCAATAATGTCGAGCCCGTCTGCAATACCAACTGCGATTGTAGTTACCGCAATCGTTTTGCCGATGCCTTTTAAACCCTTCATCACTTGATTTTTATCTTGTAATGCCGCGCCTTCAAGCACATCTTTCCCATTCACAGCCGTTTGTTTAATTGTATTACCAATGCCTTTAGCCGTTTGCGTAGCGGTGCCTTTTAATTCGCGTAAACCTTCCTCGCGCTTCGCTTCGTCTTTGTTAATTAGGCCAGAAGAAGTGTTCCAAGCCCCCTCTGCCAAACTGCCAGCCAGATGCCCGGTACTATTAGAGGCTTGTTTCACCCCTTCGCCAATTTCTTGTATGTATTCATTTTCAAACTTCTTACCAATAAATTTAATCGGTTCTCCTGTCACAGTGCCAAGTGCTTTTCCGAGAAAACCACCCATTTTTTTAATGTTGCCCATTGTCATCCCTCCATATGTATAGGGATATCATAACACTTAAATAGGTATAAAGTTAATTTTTAATGTAAAATACCTATAAATTAATCGTTCTGATGCCATCCACACGTTTCTCAAGTTCTGCTATAAAGCGCTCCATGTCTTTTGGTGACACTTGTACGGATTCATAAAAACCATAATTAATTTCGACGCGGTGCCGAGAAAGTGCGGGTGCTGTGAAAATGGCCGTTGTTTGACGAATAGAGGTCATAGAGTGTAAGGGTATTTTTTGTTTGATGGGGCCGTAAGAGATGAGAAGTGTGTCTTCAGTGATGGTATACGTTGTATGGAACCAAACGAACAGGCAAAAAATCATCGTAAAAAGTAGTAGCAAGAAGGTGATAAAGCTAAAATCTGTTAGGATGATTTCGTAGATCACGCAACCCGAAAAAAGAATCGTTGCCCAGATGATAAGACCCATCCACCAATCTTTTTTTGATGTAAAACGCATTATGACACCTCCTTGTTACATATGATATCATAAATATAGAAGATAATGGAAAAGGTTGTCGGGGTTTGTTCAAAGACTGCATATGGGGAGAAGGAGTGATGGGATGAAGTATTTTGTTGATGATGATCACTGGGATGTTTTAGGGTATTCGAAACAATTGAGAGAGATATTGCCGCAGTTTAATAAGAAAACGAGGAAGTTTCTACGTAAGCATTCTTTTCATGATGGTGAAGTACGTTCCTTAGAAATTTTAAATTATAGCGACCGTAAGAAAAAAGATCCGACGACTATTCGGATGGTCATTGAGCAATATGAGGGAGGCACTTATCAAATCGAGTGGTTGAATGTGCGAAAATTTTTCATGGATTACGATATTAAACGAAATACATATGGTGGAAAATCTAAAAAGATTGTTTTTGGAGGAAAACGAGGTCTTGCTGATTGGGGATATGATGAAATTTTACCGCTTACTAAAAAGACATGGCAGCATGAAATTTACTTGTTTTCAGAAACAACGATTATCATTCAGTGCCGAGACATACAGATAAAGAAAATAAAGAATTGAGTGGTATTGCTACTAGCATATTCTTTGAAACTTTTTTTGGTTATATTCGTAAAGTATATAGGTACATTGAAATAAATAGGAGGATGTTAGATGCGGACAGTAAATTTGGATGAATTAGGGAGACATTTTGTTGAGGGGGATTTTGCGCTGATTTACAAGGCGACGACCTATGAGTTTCAGCAATTTGTCAGTTTCGAAGATTTTCAGCAAGGGTGTTATACATATCAGCTTGGCATAACGTCAATGAACAAATTATTTGAAAAAGAGTGGTGCGGATTAACCTATGCGATGTGGGTTGATGACCGCGAGGAAAAGTCGATTCAGCTTGCGTATGATGCGCAAAAGCAAATTACGAGTTTTGCGTTGAAACCGTATATTACTGATGATATGGATGAGCAATGGACGCAAAATCGCTACCGTATGCCGATTTGTGACGAATGGCTCGTATTTTGGGGTGGCACAAATGAGCTTGAAAACTACCACTATGCGTATGAAAATCAGCGCTATGCGTATGATTTAGTGTGCACAGAGCAGGATGCCACTTACGACGGAGAGGGTCGTCTGAATGAGGATTATTTCGCATTTGGAAAAGAAATTGTCGCGCCGTTTTACGGGAAAGTTGTGAAAGCGATTGATGGCTTTCAAGATAATGTGCCGGGTGACATGGATGCGCAAAATGCAGCGGGAAATTATGTGATTATCGCCCATGGGCATGAAGAGTATAGTATGATCGCGCATTTGAAGCAGGACTCACTTGTCGTCAAAGAGGGCGATGAAGTACGAGAGGGGCAAGTACTCGCGCAGTGCGGGAACTCTGGAAATTCTTCTGAGCCTCACATTCATTTCCAAGTGATGAATAGCCCGCATTTTGAAACAGCTACGTCAATTCGTATTCAATTTCAGTATCAATTAAAGCCCGTACAAGGCGATATTGTGAAGCCATTTCCGATGGGGAAGGACGACAAATGGGATTTGTTTAGTACCGCTGAAAATTCGCTGACGATTTCACAAATTGTCTTTGGCATTCCAAAAATTATCGGACGGTATTTTACAGGATGAGCCGCTTTGTGACAGTCACTACGTCGGCGGTTATTTTAGTCATCATGCTGTTCATTTCGTGGTATGAAGGGAGTGGCATTATCGAAGATTCCCTGTCTTGGGGGAGCTCGACACCGCTAACGAATCAGCTCGGTATCGATATTCAAACGGGAAAAGAAATTGTCGTTGCCGATTACTTTTACTATTCGCTCAAAACGAATCCACTGTATATGATAGTCGCATTCCTATGCGCTGGTGTTATCGTGTTCATTTGTAGCCGCTCCGCTATGTCAGTAGGCATATGCGCCGTTGTTTTTTTAGCTCTCGCGCTCGCTTTCTTCGCCTCTAGTTCACTAAAAATGATGACAATGGTCTTCGTGTTGTTATTTATTGCCTTTTCAGGTAAGCTTGTATATAGGATGCGATTCCGTGAGTATCATTCCATTTAGGTGAACAAGGGTGGCTAGTTATGAAATTATTTTTATGTATTTTGTGCGCTTCCTTATTAAGTGTACTCGTGTTTTTCGGCCCGTTTGGTATTTATCTTTTATCCGTTGTGATGATTGCCATTATTTTGCGCGCGTGTATGGCTGTTTACGCGATTCATAAACAGGTGATGCCAGCGGTTAAGAAAGATAAAGTAGAACAAGCCTACGAAAATTATTTGAACGAACAGCATGAAGCGATGAAAAAATAGGAGCTGCTACGGCAGCTCCTATTTTTTATGTCGCACGATGACTTGGAAGGAAGTATCCATTTGAAACGTCCACTGATACATTGTCGATTTAAGAATCTCTAAAAAAATGTCGCGCTCGTTGGGCTTTTTTGCTAATAGATGCTCAAAATTCGTGATGATTAAAACATATTCATCGGCCTCTAGCCATTCTAAATCATTTAGACATTCATTGAACGCAGCCCAATTTTTTCCGAAGTAATTTGGGAAAGAGAATTTTTCGGCAAATTCACGAAACAGTTTATTCGTTGTTGAACAATTTTTCCCGTCAATCGAGTGTAATAAACGGCGATGAGATTTCCTGAATACGCACCGTTTTGGGCACCGCTACAACGACAGTGAGCTGTAATACAGGAGAAGGAAAATCATCTTCAAGCATCGTCAGCTCTTCTGAGAAGCCGATTGTGACATTACTTAATTGCATCGTGTTTTCCGTTGTGAAATGGCTATCTGTGCACAGTGCGCCGTCCACCATACGGCCGACAAAATGATAGTCCGCTATATAGAAAGGCTCCGTTGGGTCGTCAAAGTAAGAGAGATTCGCCGGCTTTAAAGGATCAATTCCTAGCTGCTGAAACAGTGGCTGTAGCGGGTTTGACCGATGTTGCATCATCAAGCGGTATCTGTCGCAATCGTCGCAATAACATTGTTCTAAATCGCGGCTGTAAAAAGCTGCAGTTGCTTTTGAATCGATGGCGAGTTGCCAATTGTGAAAGGTGATAAGTTGCATAAGCGCCTCCTTTGAGTTTACATGATACAATATTTTAGAGGTAGTTGTCTAAAGGGAGTGTCGCAATGAATTATAATGAATTTGTGTTTTACGATGAGGACAGGGACATAGTTATTAAAGAAATTAGCATCCATAATGATTTTATCGATTGGGTAGGTGAACAGCTAAACGCCGAAGAGGACCTTTACTATCAGGTGCCAACGATTACACCTGTACCAGTTCCTGAAGATAATATGCGTTGTCGCCATCAAAAGCCTAATTTTAAAGGGATTGATTATTGTGGGATGTCATTAATTAATGAGTATGGGATGCCAATGTTAGAGAAAATGTTTCTTCAATGGATTGCTTGTTTAGAAAATTTAGAGGAAGCGACTTATTATCCTTTTTTAGCTGACCTTACTGAAAAACAATTAGCACAAGTTTCACCGGCTGACTTAGTCTCGCTTAAAGAAGTATTTTTCGAAAAAGAAGATGTGTTAAAACGCTTACGTCTATGTCTAACGTGCACACAATTGCTTACGTTGCCTCATGTAGTCGTGTGTTATTATGGACTTTAACATGAAATGATGACTATAGCAGAAGTATTTAAAAAAGATGCCTCTACGCATCTTTTTTTATATATGATAGATTGTCTACAAACAAGAGCTTATTTTCTGAAACTGTTCGGAGACTTTCGCAAAGGCGAAATGGAAGTCATAAAAACATCCTTAAAAGTAATGAAGTTAGAGACATGTAATGTATGATATGATAAAAATTGAGTATTTTTACCAAAAACAGGAGTGTTGATATGAAAAAGGTATGGGTTTTATTCATGGTAGTGCTGTTTGTCGCAGGATGTTCCAAAACAGCACCTTATGAAGGCAAGGCATTACATATAGCGGTAATTGGCGACGTGCCAGATGTTCGTGAAACAACTATCGAATTTACAACGATCAATTTTGCAGATTTGCAACAGATTGAGGACTACGATGCTGTTTTTATTATGCGCGATCAGATGGAGGAAGCGGGCGAGAAAACGTATAGGCAGCTGTATAAAAAAAGTGACACGCCCTTCGTATTTATTAACCCGCCAAAAGGCTATGTGCCGCCGGTAGCGGGCGTGCCGTTAGCAAATTATAACGGGCCGGATGATAAGATGTATGCGTATTACTATCTTAAAGGCAATCTCAAACAATACGGTCTATACAATGATAATGAAAGTAAGAAAGCGATTCAGGATGTGTATACGACGGTGTTTGAGGAATTAGGGAAATAAGCGAGCAATTGCCGGGTCAAATTTAAGAAATTAGAACGGGGAATTAAATATGGAGAAAAAATTATTCGCGGTCTTTTTTATTATGATTCCGCTCCTCTCACTCCTTCTACTAACGCTACTTAAAACAGCGATGAAAAAAGATTTATGGTGGGACGCACTAGAATCTTCATTGCCAATCATCGTTTTTTATTATGTGAGCGCAAGCATTTTGTGGATGGTTAATTTTGATAAAGTGAAAAGCATATTAAAGAATCGATAGCATGAACAAAGCGAGCTTACCGTTGATTAGGGAGGCTCGCTTTTGGTTGCTATTAGGACGTGTCTAAAAACTCTACCTTATTGCGTCAATTTGAAAATCGCAGCGATATAAACGAATGCCAAAAAAGAAGTGGCTAATTTGTCGTAACGGGTTGCCACTCGGCGAAAGTGTTTGATTTTATTGAAAAAGCATTCGACTACGTGACGCTCTTTGTAGAGATACCAATCGACAGACCACGGTTCTTTGGCGTTCGTACGTGGTGGAATCGTATAATGTGCGCCTTTACTTGTCAGTTTGTCGCGAATCGCCTTTGTACCGTACGCTTTATCACCTAATACGTTACTGCCCGCGATTGGAAGTTGGTCGAACATATCACAAGCAGGTTGGCTATCATGCACGTTTCCAGCTGTTAGTTGAAATAACAATGGGTTGCCTAACGCATCCACAATGGCATGGATTTTCGTTGTTTTTCCGCCACGACTTACACCGATGTGTTGGGCAACTTCGGTATCGATGGCGTTTTTTTTGCCCCCGCACTATGTTGGTGAGCGCGAACGCTTGTTGAATCGATGCTTACGTTTTCAAAATCAGGTTCGATTTGAAGCGCCTGAAAAATCAAAATGAGTGTCCCGTCATTGCGCCATTTACAAAAGCGCGCATATGCCGTTTTCCAAAAGCCATAGCGTTCTGGCAGATCACGCCAAGGTGCGCCACTACGCGCAACCCACAGCATCGCATTGAACATCTCACGGTTACTTCGTTTTGAAGGACGACCGGTTGTGTACGGTGGGAAGAACCCTTCAATTTGTTTCCACTGTTCATCTGTTAATTCGTAACGACTTGGCGCCATTTCATCCACCCCATTTTCTGATTTACACCATTGTATCATGGGGTGGAAATAGTTTTTAGACAGAACCTAGTTAATTGTTTCTAATAAAGCATCTAATTCATGTAATTTTTCTTTTTGAAAAGCTTTCATTAATTTTCGTACTTTTGGACCTGAAGCAATCTCATGTAGACATACATAATAACAAAAGTCCTTTAGTGTGTCTTGCGTCAATTTTATATTGCATTGTTCATCTTCTGAGGAAACTTCAAGTTCATTATCATCAATGACCTCTTGAATATCTGCATCATTACTACAAATAATAGTGGCACTTAATAAAAGTGCTGCCGCTAGACAGTGAATTTCCCCTAAATCATTCGTTCCTTTTAAATGACGTCCTTGTTCCACCTTTTTCTGATCTAACTTGCGAAAGGCCTGTTTAATCTGATGAACATAGCCTTCATAAATAGCATACAAATCATCTGATAAGCAATGTTCATCGTCTGGATTAAACAACTTCCATCGACCATCATCAATATATTGTGAAACTTTTTTTCGTGCACTGGCACTTAAGATTTCATCTAATACCATTTGATGAATATAAACCTCTTCATACAGCGCATCAATCCAGTCGAAAATAGTATCGTGTTGATACATATCTGCATGTAAAAGAATATTCGTGTCTACAAATACTTTCCCTTGGCGTTTATTCATTCGTGATACCCTGTTGTCGAAGTTTTTCGCTAACATTTGGTGCAAAGCTTGCAAGTTTATTACTTGCTGTTAAAGGATTTAAACCATTCTCTACGTGTAGTAACACTTGCTTTTCATAGGCATGAAATTGTGTAGTATGAATCGCTAAATCAAGTGGCGACTCTGGTAAAGCATAGTGTTCTCGTAATTGTTGCCACTTTTCCTCGGGATGAGATACTTTAATTGATTCTCCAACTTCAATAATTCGACGCTCAACTGTCTTATAAGGAGCAGCAGATAAATCTGCAATCGTAAGTACAGCCTGTTCCTCATTCCACTTTGATTTAAAGCGTTTCCATAAAGACTTTACAAGTGGCTTTGGTAACATTAAACATGCTGCAAAACGGTCTGCGGCGCGTTCATGATCAAAATTTTCTTTTTGCATTTGGCTTGCTTCTGAAAGATGCCAAAGCTCATGTGCTGCAGTAAAGTAGCGTGTTCGCAAAGGATGATGTGTATTTAATACTACAAACTTATCGCCTGATTGATGTGTAACAGCTGCACCAAAAAAAGCACCATCTTCGATATTTTTATAGACTAAATGCACTTCTTCACTTAAAATTCGTTCAATTTGAGAACCTAAAAATAGATCATAACCATAAACATCATCTAAAAAAGAAGCAGCAAAGGCTTCAGCAGTTTTTTCAGCTTGTTCACGTGCATTCATTTAGTCCACCTGCTTCATTGTCACATAATCTTCAATCGCAAAAAGGACTGCTTCAAAAGTGCGCTTCGATTGGCGATTTGTTAGTTCACCTCTAAAAACAATTTCTAAGGGTTCATTTGTTTCGTTCACTTGGATTAAATCCTTTACTTCTGTACCCAAA
This sequence comes from Kurthia huakuii LAM0618, assembly GCF_000505545.1. Taxonomy (GTDB): domain Bacteria; phylum Bacillota; class Bacilli; order Bacillales_A; family Planococcaceae; genus Kurthia; species Kurthia huakuii. Next base: position 2,818 of record NZ_AYTB01000020.1, on the reverse strand, counting down.
GCTTTTGCAATTGTTATTAAACGCTCTGGCTTCATGACACGTTCACCTGATAACATATGACCAATCAAAGATTTACTAATACCTGTATCATTACTCAAATCTTGATAAGATTTTCCTTGTTCCTGCAATAAACCTTTAATACGGTTTAATACCTGTGCATTTGATTTCATACTATCCCTCCGTCGTCTACATATATTATACAACTTTTTGTAGACGTCTACAATTTTGTATGACTAATACCAATTTCTCTTTTGTATGCGTTATATTAAAATTATTTTGATTTAAGTAATAAGTACTGAAATAAATAAAGGGGAGTGAAAACTATGAATGGACACTATTTAGGATAGGTAATCACAGCCGCAAAGTGGGACAAATTGCGGTTCGAAGCTTGGATGATGCAAAAATAAAAATGAACGCGTGTTAAACGACCTATTAGAAAGAGTCATGGGTCTATGCTATAATGAAGGCATAAGAAAAAGCCGATGCGCTAACATCGACTTTACAACGGTATTCACTGGAAGGTTGCAACTTTCGGTGTCGTACCTCTCCAGTAATAAAGTGTGTGAGAAGTCGTACACTTAAGCTGCTAGTAACAGCTCAAATGGTTTTGGACTCTGACTCTAATCTTTCGGATTGGAGTCTTTTTCTTTTTCCGTTTTATCTCGATTGATACCGAAGTGAACGGACGTTACTTTTAGCTTGCCATCTACACGTTCCATCTGAATACATAGGAATGGCGTAACAATTAGTAGTAACGCAATAAGAAGTACCATAAACCACCTCCCGTCCGAGAGGCCCCGTTGCTTCGTCATTATAACCTATTCATTCGTCCATTTATGAGCTATATGGAGCGAGTAATTCCATTGAGTTTGCGCTGCAAAGTTGGTCGTAACTAGATTTTATTGGTTTAAAATCTACAGATCCATATGATGAACGTGGCTGAAATGCCTTTTAACCCTACTTAATCGACAAATGATGAGTTAATACCCTAAATAAAAAAACAGCCTTTTTGGAACTATTTAATTACAATTTATGTCTAAATTGAGGGAGGTTCATCACCATAAGTCGGGGATGACAAAATCAATGCCCTGTTTCCAATCGTAATCGAAGGAAAAAATGGTCATCGTTTCGATAACCAAATCCACGTCTTTTGATGAGTTTGATTTTATTATTTGTACCTTCCATGATGCCGTTTGAGAAGGGTGAATAGATCGTATGAATCATCGCTTCTTCTCGTATAATCACCGTTTTGGCGATTTTCGCCACGACACCACATGTGTGGAACTGATCGCGTTTTAACCAATCCTTTAATCGCTTTTTCGCTTGTGTACTTGTCGTTGCTTTTAACACATTAGCGCATTTGGGTGCATTAACCGAACAAAGTTGTGCAAGAATAGGGCCAGATTAAAGGTCTATTTTATATATTTGCAAAATCCTATAACCTTAATCATCTATTTATTTAAGAAAGAAAGGAGAAGTTTTATGGGTTTTTGGTAGTTAATATTGCTTTTGATAGGTATTGTTCTTGTTATTGTTGGTCTTACAAAAAAAAGGTGTATCTGTGGCCGTTAAGGCAGTTATTTTGTTATTTGTTATTGGTGTCCTACTCATTGTTGTTTCATTGGTTTTATTGATACCTGGTAGTTCTGAAATTATTGCGGAACTCCTGAAATTGGATTGGTGATTATTTATTTTTTACAATCGGGCCATTTCATTTAAATTAAAGCTGATATGGTCGATATATAGTATATATGTTAAAATTTTCATTCTTTAATGAGAGGAGAATATAAATGAGACTGAATTCGACTTTTCCACAAATTAATTTCGCAACAATAAGTAACCTACAACAAACAGTAAAATTTGCGCAGATGAAGGAAAACGCTAAAGCACAAAGTGAGCCCCGTTATCCTGGCACATATGACAATGATCCAATGAATGTAACTAATAGGTTGGATTGGAAAAGGATTGTACCTGTTTCTGACAAAGTAAAACAAGATTTAATTGAAGTTGCACGAGATAGTATGGAAAACTATGGCGGTATGTTAGATGAAAAAAGCAATTTTAATAAAGTCAAAACGAATTATTTAAATTCACTACCAGCAACTGAACGTCCTTCTGCTAGCTTTACACTTGATCAGATCTTTCATAATGAAGCGCAACGTCTTGTCGACTTTGTCAAAGAAAAGGATCCTTCCTGGAATTTTGGTAAACCTGTAAAAACTGGAATTATAGCAGAAGCTTACAATAGTCCAGGTGTAGATATTAAAGTGTGAGTTTACTAGGTTCTGTCTAAAAACTATTTCCACCCCATGATATAATGGTGTAAATCAGAAAATGGGGTGGATGAAATGGCGCCAAGTCGTTACGAATTAACAGATGAACAGTGGAAACAAATTGAAGGGTTCTTCCCACCGTACACAACCGGTCGTCCTTCAAAACGAAGTAACCGTGAGATGTTCAATGCGATGCTGTGGGTTGCGCGTAGTGGCGCACCTTGGCGTGATCTGCCAGAACGCTATGGCTTTTGGAAAACGGCATATGCGCGCTTTTGTAAATGGCGCAATGACGGGACACTCATTTTGATTTTTCAGGCGCTTCAAATCGAACCTGATTTTGAAAACGTAAGCATCGATTCAACAAGCGTTCGCGCTCACCAACATAGTGCGGGGGCAAAAAAAACGCCATCGATACCGAAGTTGCCCAACACATCGGTGTAAGTCGTGGCGGAAAAACAACGAAAATCCATGCCATTGTGGATGCGTTAGGCAACCCATTGTTATTTCAACTAACAGCTGGAAACGTGCATGATAGCCAACCT
>NZ_AYTB01000019.1 GCF_000505545.1 Kurthia huakuii LAM0618 | reverse complement strand
AGGTTGGCTATCATGCACGTTTCCAGCTGTTAGTTGAAATAACAATGGGTTGCCTAACGCATCCACAATGGCATGGATTTTCGTTGTTTTTCCGCCACGACTTACACCGATGTGTTGGGCAACTTCGGTATCGATGGCGTTTTTTTTGCCCCCGCACTATGTTGGTGAGCGCGAACGCTTGTTGAATCGATGCTTACGTTTTCAAAATCAGGTTCGATTTGAAGCGCCTGAAAAATCAAAATGAGTGTCCCGTCATTGCGCCATTTACAAAAGCGCGCATATGCCGTTTTCCAAAAGCCATAGCGTTCTGGCAGATCACGCCAAGGTGCGCCACTACGCGCAACCCACAGCATCGCATTGAACATCTCACGGTTACTTCGTTTCGAAGGACGACCGGTTGTGTACGGTGGGAAGAACCCTTCAATTTGTTTCCACTGTTCATCTGTTAATTCGTAACGACTTGGCGCCATTTCATCCACCCCATTTTCTGATTTACACCATTGTATCATGGGGTGGAAATAGTTTTTAGACAGAACCTAGTTAATTGTTTCTAATAAAGCATCTAATTCATGTAATTTTTCTTTTTGAAAAGCTTTCATTAATTTTCGTACTTTTGGACCTGAAGCAATCTCATGTAGACATACATAATAACAAAAGTCCTTTAGTGTGTCTTGCGTCAATTTTATATTGCATTGTTCATCTTCTGAGGAAACTTCAAGTTCATTATCATCAATGACCTCTTGAATATCTGCATCATTACTACAAATAATAGTGGCACTTAATAAAAGTGCTGCCGCTAGACAGTGAATTTCCCCTAAATCATTCGTTCCTTTTAAATGACGTCCTTGTTCCACCTTTTTCTGATCTAACTTGCGAAAGGCCTGTTTAATCTGATGAACATAGCCTTCATAAATAGCATACAAATCATCTGATAAGCAATGTTCATCGTCTGGATTAAACAACTTCCATCGACCATCATCAATATATTGTGAAACTTTTTTTCGTGCACTGGCACTTAAGATTTCATCTAATACCATTTGATGAATATAAACCTCTTCATACAGCGCATCAATCCAGTCGAAAATAGTATCGTGTTGATACATATCTGCATGTAAAAGAATATTCGTGTCTACAAATACTTTCCCTTGGCGTTTATTCATTCGTGATACCCTGTTGTCGAAGTTTTTCGCTAACATTTGGTGCAAAGCTTGCAAGTTTATTACTTGCTGTTAAAGGATTTAAACCATTCTCTACGTGTAGTAACACTTGCTTTTCATAGGCATGAAATTGTGTAGTATGAATCGCTAAATCAAGTGGCGACTCTGGTAAAGCATAGTGTTCTCGTAATTGTTGCCACTTTTCCTCGGGATGAGATACTTTAATTGATTCTCCAACTTCAATAATTCGACGCTCAACTGTCTTATAAGGAGCAGCAGATAAATCTGCAATCGTAAGTACAGCCTGTTCCTCATTCCACTTTGATTTAAAGCGTTTCCATAAAGACTTTACAAGTGGCTTTGGTAACATTAAACATGCTGCAAAACGGTCTGCGGCGCGTTCATGATCAAAATTTTCTTTTTGCATTTGGCTTGCTTCTGAAAGATGCCAAAGCTCATGTGCTGCAGTAAAGTAGCGTGTTCGCAAAGGATGATGTGTATTTAATACTACAAACTTATCGCCTGATTGATGTGTAACAGCTGCACCAAAAAAAGCACCATCTTCGATATTTTTATAGACTAAATGCACTTCTTCACTTAAAATTCGTTCAATTTGAGAACCTAAAAATAGATCATAACCATAAACATCATCTAAAAAAGAAGCAGCAAAGGCTTCAGCAGTTTTTTCAGCTTGTTCACGTGCATTCATTTAGTCCACCTGCTTCATTGTCACATAATCTTCAATCGCAAAAAGGACTGCTTCAAAAGTGCGCTTCGATTGGCGATTTGTTAGTTCACCTCTAAAAACAATTTCTAAGGGTTCATTTGTTTCGTTCACTTGGATTAAATCCTTTACTTCTGTACCCAAAGCTTTTGCAATTGTTATTAAACGCTCTGGCTTCATGACACGTTCACCTGATAACATATGACCAATCAAAGATTTACTAATACCTGTATCATTACTCAAATCTTGATAAGATTTTCCTTGTTCCTGCAATAAACCTTTAATACGGTTTAATACCTGTGCATTTGATTTCATACTATCCCTCCGTCGTCTACATATATTATACAACTTTTTGTAGACGTCTACAATTTTGTATGACTAATACCAATTTCTCTTTTGTATGCGTTATATTAAAATTATTTTGATTTAAGTAATAAGTACTGAAATAAATAAAGGGGAGTGAAAACTATGAATGGACACTATTTAGGATAGGTAATCACAGCCGCAAAGTGGGACAAATTGCGGTTCGAAGCTTGGATGATGCAAAAATAAAAATGAACGCGTGTTAAACGACCTATTAGAAAGAGTCATGGGTCTATGCTATAATGAAGGCATAAGAAAAAGCCGATGCGCTAACATCGACTTTACAACGGTATTCACTGGAAGGTTGCAACTTTCGGTGTCGTACCTCTCCAGTAATAAAGTGTGTGAGAAGTCGTACACTTAAGCTGCTAGTAACAGCTCAAATGGTTTTGGACTCTGACTCTAATCTTTCGGATTGGAGTCTTTTTCTTTTTCCGTTTTATCTCGATTGATACCGAAGTGAACGGACGTTACTTTTAGCTTGCCATCTACACGTTCCATCTGAATACATAGGAATGGCGTAACAATTAGTAGTAACGCAATAAGAAGTACCATAAACCACCTCCCGTCCGAGAGGCCCCGTTGCTTCGTCATTATAACCTATTCATTCGTCCATTTATGAGCTATATGGAGCGAGTAATTCCATTGAGTTTGCGCTGCAAAGTTGGTCGTAACTAGATTTTATTGGTTTAAAATCTACAGATCCATATGATGAACGTGGCTGAAATGCCTTTTAACCCTACTTAATCGACAAATGATGAGTTAATACCCTAAATAAAAAAACAGCCTTTTTGGAACTATTTAATTACAATTTATGTCTAAATTGAGGGAGGTTCATCACCATAAGTCGGGGATGACAAAATCAATGCCCTGTTTCCAATCGTAATCGAAGGAAAAAATGGTCATCGTTTCGATAACCAAATCCACGTCTTTTGATGAGTTTGATTTTATTATTTGTACCTTCCATGATGCCGTTTGAGAAGGGTGAATAGATCGTATGAATCATCGCTTCTTCTCGTATAATCACCGTTTTGGCGATTTTCGCCACGACACCACATGTGTGGAACTGATCGCGTTTTAACCAATCCTTTAATCGCTTTTTCGCTTGTGTACTTGTCGTTGCTTTTAACACATTAGCGCATTTGGGTGCATTAACCGAACAAAGTTGTGCAAGAATAGGGCCAGATTAAAGGTCTATTTTATATATTTGCAAAATCCTATAACCTTAATCATCTATTTATTTAAGAAAGAAAGGAGAAGTTTTATGGGTTTTTGGTAGTTAATATTGCTTTTGATAGGTATTGTTCTTGTTATTGTTGGTCTTACAAAAAAAAGGTGTATCTGTGG
>NZ_AYTB01000018.1 GCF_000505545.1 Kurthia huakuii LAM0618 | reverse complement strand
TAGGTTCTGTCTAAAAACTATTTCCACCCCATGATATAATGGTGTAAATCAGAAAATGGGGTGGATGAAATGGCGCCAAGTCGTTACGAATTAACAGATGAACAGTGGAAACAAATTGAAGGGTTCTTCCCACCGTACACAACCGGTCGTCCTTCAAAACGAAGTAACCGTGAGATGTTCAATGCGATGCTGTGGGTTGCGCGTAGTGGCGCACCTTGGCGTGATCTGCCAGAACGCTATGGCTTTTGGAAAACGGCATATGCGCGCTTTTGTAAATGGCGCAATGACGGGACACTCATTTTGATTTTTCAGGCGCTTCAAATCGAACCTGATTTTGAAAACGTAAGCATCGATTCAACAAGCGTTCGCGCTCACCAACATAGTGCGGGGGCAAAAAAAACGCCATCGATACCGAAGTTGCCCAACACATCGGTGTAAGTCGTGGCGGAAAAACAACGAAAATCCATGCCATTGTGGATGCGTTAGGCAACCCATTGTTATTTCAACTAACAGCTGGAAACGTGCATGATAGCCAACCTGCTTGTGATATGTTCGACCAACTTCCAATCGCGGGCAGTAACGTATTAGGTGATAAAGCGTACGGTACAAAGGCGATTCGCGACAAACTGACAAGTAAAGGCGCACATTATACGATTCCACCACGTACGAACGCCAAAGAACCGTGGTCTGTCGATTGGTATCTCTACAAAGAGCGGCACGTAGTCGAATGCTTTTTCAATAAAATCAAACACTTTCGCCGAGTGGCAACCCGTTACGACAAATTAGCCACTTCTTTTTTGGTATTCGTTTATATCGCTGCGATTTTCAAGTTGACGCAATAAGGTAGAGTTTTTAGACACGTCCTAATATAATGAGTGCTAAATATTTTTGTAACAAAATCGTCTACTCCTAACTATTTTACGCATTTGGCCAAAGCCATTTAACTTATTTTACACGTATTTTTAACAAAGGTGTAGCGTTGTATGAAGATATATAGAGACGATCGTGATTTTTAGCTTTTAGAACGGATTTTCGCAAACTCTTTCGGAATGAGTACGAAAAATAGTGAGATGACAGCGAGCACAAGCTCTAACTCATAACCGCTCCCATTGTCATTTCCTAAAAAGCCAAAATCTTTTTTCACAGTAAAAATCGCACCTAACATCACAACGACAAATGCAGGACCTACATATTTCACGGCAATACCGAAAATCATCATCAAGCCACCGACAATTTCTACAACGGCGACAATGTACGCCATCGCTCCTGGAATACCAATACTATCAAACCAAGCTGCTGTCTGATCAATCCCTCCTTGGAATTTTGAAATACCGTGCGTCAAAAACGAGATCCCTAACATAACACGTAATACTAATATGGCGATTGATTGTTGCTTCATCAAAACACTCCTTTTTTTGTAAGCCGTTTATTTAATAAACAGTTACTATTTGTAAGCTACTTTAAAAGAGTTACTTAACAAAGTCAATGAGTTTAGTATGAATTGCATCGCAATCACTATTTACTGTGAAATCGGATTTCACAACTTAGGTAGGTTGTATAGTAGCTTCACGACAGTTTTAGTGAAAACTGCCTTTTCATAATGACTGAGATAGTCATAGCGTGTATGAGAAAAATCAAACCACCTTCTTCCAATTCGGTAGCGGAAAAAGGTGGTTTGATAGCCGTTATTTAAATTTTTTTACGAGTATATATTTTCCATCTGGATTTGTGTAATCTACTTGATATAGTTTTTTATAGTTAGAGCTCTTCGTAAGTTTAAATTCTCCAATACGAAATTCCGAATTCCTCTCTGGACGATCTTCATATACTAAGAAATATAGATTACCATTTTTATCACGTGATGATCCTCTGAAAATAATATTTTTCTTCTTATATCCTCGCGAATATAAATATTTCTTAACTTTATTTTTTCCTTCCTTCATGATCTGCGCTTTTGTTTTTGCTTTCGCTTCTGCTACTTTCACGGTGTTAGATGAGCTCGTATCGATTACAGAAACAGCGCTAAACGCTAGCGTACCGACTAATAAACTTGAAATTAATTTTTTCATCCATATTCCTCCTTACGGTGTCGTAAAAATAATTATATAATAATTTTAAAAAAATTTGAAGTAAATGGTAAATTAATAGCGATATTATATGTGTTTTTATTGATTCTAGGGACTTTATATTTAATGTTTTCTAAAGCTTTTTGGATGTATTTTATAAAGTGAAAAATATTCTATACGTTAATTTCTTATATTAATAGAATATTTTTCTTTAAAATGAAGGATAAGGATTTTATGATCATTTTTTTCTGTATAATGATTTTAAAAATAAATGAGGTGATTAATTGAAGAAAATACTTGTTGCAGTCACGGCGTTTTTCGCCATTATTTTAGGCGTAAACGTAGATAAAACGTTCGCTTATCCAGATGCAAGTGAAGACTTTAAATATCAGGAGACTTCCTATTTTAATCCAGATACAAAGTTAGAATTTAGTGAAAAGCTAAAGAAGAAAATTATAAAAGAAAAGAGTTTGCCGCATACTAAAACAAAAATCGGTGCTACTTACAAGGCGAGTTTAGCAAATGATTTTGGTCATATGGATGAAGTGATTTATATTAGTAATGGTAAAAAAACTGTGGACTTACATTATTACTGTCAACATAATAATTATTATTGCAGTAAAGAACGTAAAGCCTTTGATAAATTATCGACAGAGGCAAAGAAAAAATATAAAGTCGTTGCGATTGAATGGGACGCTTACCGAAAAATGTTTACTGCAGAGAGTATTTCAAAAACACTTGGAAAGCCAATTGCTACACCTAAAAAAATGATCGCTACTACGAATGCTGGTGTATATAAAGTAGGGGACTACTATATGCTACTCGCAGTTATTAAAGATATCCATGCAAATGAAGTGGAGGGCGATGAATCTTCGTCGCATATTATTTATGGCACAGCCGATGCATTACGTAAGCTTGCATTAAATAATAAAAAGATAGGCGATGAGCTTAGTCCGATTGAATTGCCTGCTAATATTAAAGGTGGTATCGTAACAAAAAAGCCAACTTATTATGTAGTAAAAAACAAAATTTACGTAACTAAAACAGGTAAACTATATACGAAATTAATCCATTTTAAAAGTCATTGGTATTATAAAGGAAAAAAAGTAAAAGATTCTAAACTGAAAAAGAAACCGGAGTTTAAGGAAGTAAAAGCTAAAGAAGCCTTTTACGTTAAAAAAGACGGTAAATATATCGTGCCGCTAAATGAAGATTTAGGTATGAATTTAAAGCTGTCACTTTACCCAGATTTTAGCGCTGAAGATAATTTAGGACGTAAAATAAAGGTAAAAACATCACTTAAAAAAGATGGCAAAAAAGTAAGTGGCATATCTTATGAAGAGCCAGGAAATTACACTATTACGTACAAAGCAACAGACTATGCTGGACAAACGGCTACAAATAAAATTTCTTTCATTGTATTAAAAAAAGAAAAATCTATTGTTCAGTTAGATGATATCAAAATCGAAAAAACGAAAGATTCAATTAAACTAAAAAATAAAGTTAAAATTAAATTACAAGCAAGTGGTTCAACATATAAAAAGAAAGAAAACATAATTTGGGGTGTAGTTGGGAAGGACTATACAGGTAGATACTCAGAGCACGAATTAAAAACAGCGGAACTAGGCTTACGAAAAATAAGTGATTACGAGTATGAATTCCAAGGGTTTTCAGAAGAGACCAGAACTACTATTCGACAAAAAGTTATCTTTACGCCAAATTCCTATTTTGTAGAATTTACTAATAACCTTGTACCAAATATCACATTAAGTAGTCACAATATCGAGAACGATCAACTACTAAGTGTAGCGCAACAAGCATTAGTATCTATGTATGAGAAACAGACATTGTTAAGCGCAAAAGACTTATTATTAGGACATGTAACGGGCTCTGTAAAAGCTGCTGCTGAACAAGCATTGCTAACGAAATATTTTGATGGTATTGGTTTTAACAATGACACATTAGCAACTTGTATTTCAGGCATTATTGTTGGTCGATTAAATGGTGACTTTATAGGGGTTGCACAATCCTCAAAAGCATGCGGCAACGAAATTGTAGCAACTTTTTCAGACGTATTTGCGCCAATTCCAAATACACGTGAATAATTATCAATTTTAGATGCTTAGATAATATGATCGAAATGATTATCCTTATAAGTTCCTAGCTCATAGCTGGGAGCTTTTTTTGCAGATAGCAATCTTAAAAAAATTAAAAATTCTTCATCAGTGAAAGAGAAGCTAACGATGATTCACAATAATTGTCGATGATTTAGCAGTTATTTTATCATTTTAAAATAAATAAAAAAAGACATCCCTGAGGATGTCTTTTTGTCGTAAAAATTAAAGTTTTACGATGTTTGCAGCTTGAGGACCGCGTTGGCCGTCTTCGATTGTGAATTCAACTTTTTGACCTTCGTCTAAAGATTTGAAACCTTCACCTTGGATAGCTGAGAAGTGAGCGAATACGTCCGCGCCGCCTTCAACTTCGATGAAACCGAAACCTTTTTCTGCGTTAAACCATTTTACTGTACCTTGTGTCATTTAAATGACCTCCATTATAGATAATATTAATAAGATCGATTTTTCAAAAAGAAAAAATTCACATATTACAAAAAGTACTAATAAAAACGAAATACTCTTTGAAATAGGTGAATTTATTGTTTCTTGTAATATTCTTATTAATTCAAGTATATAGCATGAAAACCGATTTGTCTAGGTTCTGTCTAAAAACTATTTCCACCCCATGATATAATGGTGTAAATCAGAAAATGGGGTGGATGAAATGGCGCCAAGTCGTTACGAATTAACAGATGAACAGTGGAAACAAATTGAAGGGTTCTTCCCACCGTACACAACCGGTCGTCCTTCAAAACGAAGTAACCGTGAGATGTTCAATGCGATGCTGTGGGTTGCGCGTAGTGGCGCACCTTGGCGTGATCTGCCAGAACGCTATGGCTTTTGGAAAACGGCATATGCGCGCTTTTGTAAATGGCGCAATGACGGGACACTCATTTTGATTTTTCAGGCGCTTCAAATCGAACCTGATTTTGAAAACGTAAGCATCGATTCAACAAGCGTTCGCGCTCACCAACATAGTGCGGGGGCAAAAAAAACGCCATCGATACCGAAGTTGCCCAACACATCGGTGTAAGTCGTGGCGGAAAAACAACGAAAATCCATGCCATTGTGGATGCGTTAGGCAACCCATTGTTATTTCAACTAACAGCTGGAAACGTGCATGATAGCCAACCTGCTTGTGATATGTTCGACCAACTTCCAATCGCGGGCAGTAACGTATTAGGTGATAAAGCGTACGGTACAAAGGCGATTCGCGACAAACTGACAAGTAAAGGCGCACATTATACGATTCCACCACGTACGAACGCCAAAGAACCGTGGTCTGTCGATTGGTATCTCTACAAAGAGCGGCACGTAGTCGAATGCTTTTTCAATAAAATCAAACACTTTCGTCGAGTGGCAACCCGTTACGACAAATTAGCCACTTCTTTTTTGGCATTCGTTTATATCGCTGCGATTTTCAACTGCATCTTTTGATTTTCCTAGACTCACTACACCCTCTACTCCAACAATAGACAGTCGATCATTCCTTAGCGTAGGGAAAATCGGCTTTTTTCATGTCGAAATTTGCTTAGCGTATGTTTTGCGGTTTGTTGGTGGTGGGACGCCTATAAAATGTGTGCAGAAATTGAAAAATTGTACAACTTTATTGAAGAAAGCAGCGATGTACACTTCCTTTCTTCAACGTGAGCTATGCATGGTTATTTTGCTGGTGTCTATTCATTTCGAACGCTTGCTCTTCTTCAGCTTTTTCATTCAGTTGCTCTTGAATGGTCAATTCTTCGGATTCTTCCTCGTTAAATGCTTCCTTAGCTGGTGTGCTAGATACTTGTTCGATCAATGACGCTTGTACAAAATCCATTTGGTCGTCAATTTTTGTGATCCGATTGGCTTTATATTCACTATAGACACCTCTAGTAGCGTCAAGCTTCATTTCACTTTCTAATGAAGCTTTTTCACGTGCTAATGAACGTTCCATTTGCCCGATTGTTTTCGTTTGCTCTAATAAGCGTGCTTGTGAAAAAATGGCTTCCTCTACTGTCTTTGGCTTATTCTCTTTTTGTTTTTCATTCGATGTAGTTTGCTTTTCCTTTTGTGCCTGTGCAATTTGTGCGTCAAGGTCTGCGAGCTGCTGCTCAAACTGCTTCATTTGTTCCTTTAAGCTTGAAGGATTCTCTCCTTTTTCAAGTGAGCGTTCCGTTAGGTTATTTTTCATTTCAAGTAAATTTTCACGTTGCTTCATTAAATTTTCAACAAATGAATTGTTCGATGATTGCTGATTGAATAAATGACGTGCCTGTTGACCAATCGATAAAGTATCTTTTGGTCCATCATTTGATTTTACGAATGCTTGTGCTTTTAAAGTCGGTGTATGAAACGCTAGCGCTTGCATCGGTTGCTTAAATTGTATGTTCATCTCGATTCCTCCTAAAGGTGATGCTACTTGCTGTTTCGGTCACATTTGAAGGGGTTCGAGTGTTTGGTCACGAATGGTTGATTTCCTGTTATGAATGGTCAACAAAAAGGGCTGTTACGATTAAACATCCGTCCTTCTCGTTAAACGTCAAATGCCCCCCGTATTTTTGAAGTGTCGCTTGCACGTTTAACAGGCCAATGCCATGTAAAGAAGACGATTTTGTTGAAAGTGGAAGACCCGTTCGTGTATCGAGCTGAAGCTTCGTCGAAATGGGATTCTCAATATGAACTAAAAATACATCGTGCTGGCGTGAGCATCGGGTTGAGATGGTTTTCGCATCACAAAGCTTCGTTGCCTCGATTGCATTGTCGAGTAAATTGTTCAATACGATACTCATATCAAACGGCTCGATTTGCAGTTGCTTTGGAAAGTAAAAGCTTGATTGTAGTTCGATTTGGTGTTGAGCAGCCTGTTGTCGTTTTTGCTGTAAAATGACATCGGTAACAGGATGACCTGTTGAAAGCGTGGCTAAGTTCGCTGCCTCCTTTTGTATATGCGCCATATAGTGCTGTGCATTTGCCGTGTCATTTTGCTTCATTAGCTGTCCGAGCACCTCAAAATGGTTGCCTAAATCATGCTTTAACCCTTTTAATTCATCATACAGCTCTTCAATATACGTCACATGCTGCTTCGTCATTTGCAGCTGTGTGTGTAAGGAAGATTGCTGTGCGAGCGCGATTTTTGCACGTTCTTGTTCCACATAAATACGCACAAACACAAGAAGAATGCAAAGGAGTGCCACATAATACAGGAAAAGGACAAGCTCTACCTGAGATGTAGGCGGTTCTGTTTGCCAGGTTTTCACTAAAAAATAGCTCATGCTACTTACACATGCAGGAATACATAAAATAAACGCACTGCGCATCGTCAGTTGAATCGTTGTTAAAGAACGGTGGAGTGTTTTACAAATGATGAAAAAGCAGCCAAATAGGCAAGCGTATTCCACCGTCCAAACGATTACTAAAGCGTATGGGGTACTTTGTGTAAGTAGCCAGTCCAGGACGGTATATATCTCAATCGTGTTAAAAATACTCGGTAACAGCCAACGAACAGCAAAGAACAAGCTAGAATAAAGAAACTTCGCTGCGATGTTTCCTTTTTCAAGCGTAATCATGACGATGAATGCAACCACATTGCCAAGTAAATAAGCCGTAAAATTCGAAAGCATGTAGGGGATCTGGTCAAGCACAATCATTGTAAAAAAATAACTAATAGCGACAATAAATACAGTCCATTTTTTTATAAATAGAGGGCGAATAAATAGTAAAAACGGTATGGTGATACAAAGCAAATAAATAATGAAATAAACTTCTGGCACAATTTCAAAAACAGCATCGATGTTCATGTGATGCCCTCATGTAAAAAGGCGGTAAAGGCTTGAAGAAACAGCTTGTACCGATTTCTAGCGATATAGGCGATCTTGCCATTCGTGAATGTAATCGTCGTTTGATCGTAGCGCTGAATATGCTTGAAATGCACGATGTAGGAGCGATGACTACGGAAAAATGGCCCTTGTAGTTGCTGCTCTAAATGCGCCATACGACCAGAATAGGTAAGTATTTGGTCAGCAAGATGAAGCGTGATGTTTCGGCCTTGTACTTCTGCAAAATAAAGGTCAGCGATGTTCAGTACGGCCGTCTCCTGACCAACTTGAATGGTGAATGTTTGTTGTACAGGTGCTTCCTCGCATTTCACAATCGCTCGCTGGACAACGCTCTTTAGCTTCTGTTCATCAATCGGTTTGACTAAATAGTGCAGTGGCTCTACATCAAATGCGTCAAATACATATTGCTCATAAGCGGTAATAAAAATAATTTGTGCATGTGGCTGTTCTGCTCGAATTTGCTTCGCTAGTTGTATACCGTTAAAATCGGTAAGCCGTATATCAAGTAAATAAATGTTTGCTTTTCCAGAAGCTAATAATGCCTCTCCAGAAGACACATATTGTGTTTTAAGAGAAGGAAATGCCAGGTGAATGATATGCTCTAATTTTTGAGCAATCAGGGGCTCGTCTTCACAAATCGTAAGTAACATCGGTAACTCAATTCCTTTCGATTTAAAGCGTAAAGCATGAAGAAGGGGCACGTCAATATGAAAACGGCTATTAAAAAGCACATCGTTGCATGATTTAAGAAAATTTGAGTGGATATTAAAACCGATAAAGTTTATTAAAAATCATTAAAACCTATTAAATCTTTTTAAAACCGTTAAAAATAGGTTAAAATATATAAAAAGTAATCAGAGGTGATGAAAGTGAAGTTGTTAGCTGAAAATGTCTTTCGTCCTGCAGCGTTTCCAGAGCATACGTATGTATCACGAAAATCAACGGATATTGGTATTGAAATTAATTATGAGTTGCGTTTGCGACAGGCACTTAAAATTTCAGGCTGTTTAACATCGATTGTCGGGCCGTCTAAAATGGGGAAGTCGGTGCTATGCGAGCGTGTTGTCGATTTTGAGCATTTAGTTGAGGTATCGGGTGCTGACTTTACCAACTACCTTGATTTTTGGCAAATTATTGGGGCTAAGGCAGGCTTACCGTTAAGTGGTCAGTTTAGTCAGGAGCAGCAATTTGGAGAGGAACGTCAGCAAAAGACGGAGAACTTCATGCTGCATAAGGATCGTGTCATTGCGTATTTTAAGGAGCATAATAAGGTGCTTGTGCTCGATGATTTTCACTCTGCACCAGAGGACAGCCAACTGTATATTGCCCAGCAATTAAAGGATGCGATTCGCCGAGATTTTAAGGCAATCGTCATTTCATTGCCACACCGAGCAGATGATGCGATTCGCAAAAATGCTGATTTACAAGGACGTCTAAGCTTAATTAATATTCAGCCATGGCAATTACAAGAGCTAGAGGAAATTGCTCGACTAGGCTTTGAAAAGCTAGGTATTCCAATTGATGAAGTGTTAATTGAACGAATTGCGGTAGAAAGCTTAACCTCACCACAGCTGATGCAGTACATTTGTTTAAGTATTTGTACGCTACTGGATGCAGACGAAAAAGAGCTGAAGAAAATTCCTGAACAGGTATTAGAAACAGCATTTAAATTTACAACAATGAACTTTGAATACCGAGACGTCGTGAAGGTATTAAAGGACGGCCCTTCTACGCGAGGCAGGGAGCGTAAGCAGTTCCAAGTGAAGGATGGTCATGTTGATCTTTATACGCTAATTATTCAAGCGATTGCCATTGACCCACCTTTAATGGGGATGACAATCGATGAACTAAAGCAACGCATCGATTCCTTCATCACAGCAGGACCTAAGCCAGATAAAAAGGCGATTCGGGATGCCATTGCGAAATTGCAGCTCATTATTGATGAGCGTGAAAACATTTATAAGGTATTTGAATGGAAGGACCAAACGCTTTATATTTTAGACCCGATTTTCTTATTCTATTTACGTTGGGGGAGTCATTAGTGGTAGCGAAGGACTTACGTTTACAGTTAGAAGCAGCAACAGATAACCAGCAAATTAAGGATATTTTACAGCAGTTGAAATGGGCGTTAGAAGGCCAGCTACCGGAAAAGGACTTTCTACGCTTTCAGCAAATTGCCATGTATCAGGAAAATGCTTTTTCTCCTGTAGCAACGGAGCAAAGCATACAGGCTGCTAAAGTACGAGTGCTTCAGTATTTAGCGGATAAGCCCGTTGTGAAATTACGTTCAAACGGGGTGTGCTCGGCAATAAGTGCGAGCGCCATCTGCGGATTCATTGTATCAAGTTCCTCTGCCGTAACGTTTAAATAGTAAAATTGCTCGTTTGCCGAATCTAAATCGTCATAGATGACAGATAAGTAAGGGGTGTTATCACTAGGCTCTGTGGGCGTGTATGTTGCCTTTGTCATTAGGCTACGAAGGTTTTGGCCGCAATCGTCTAAATCGGTTGCTGGTAGTGTTTCATTATGTTGAATCATCACCATTAGTTCGTCGCGTTTGACGATTTCGCTTTCATATAACACATGACCATCATGTGCTTTTGTGAAGTAAAATTCTTTGTACATTGTTATTCCGTTCCTTAATTGTGTCTGTCATGTTAAATGCTCTTTTTGAGTGTTATTGGTGATAGTAGGAGAAATTGATGCTGCAATCTTCCTCGACGGGTAGTCGTTTAAATTCTGCGCCAACGTGTTCTAATAAATGGTGTAGCTGTAAGCGTTCCAAAATCGACAGTTTGTTGATTTCTTTACGTGTAATGTATCGGAAAAAGAAATTACGATCGTAGACAAATTCATCTTCATAGGTAATGGCTAAAACAGGTTGACCAAATTCCGTATTAATAAGGTCAGCAATTTCTTGGAATTCTTCACCGTTGATGGTCGGACGTTCTTCATTCACACTGTCGTATGTTACAGGATTTCGGTCTTTGTCGAAGTGCCATACATCATCAAGATGTCTAAGAATATGCGCGAATTTCTCTTTCGTTGTATCGCTAATGTTGATAATGTCATCGATTTTTCTTTTGTTTTGACCCATTTATCATTTTTAATAGTTTCCTTTTGGTAATACATAATTGATTCATCGTCTAGTTTGGAAAAGTGAAATATGTCTGATCTTTTTGCAATTGCCATGATAGTTAGCTCCTTTTGATTTTATTATTCAAACGCTTTACTGCAACCGCTGCAGCGGTTGTTTCACAATGGTCGTAACAAAAATAAAGAGGCTGGGACATAAGTGTAAAAACGTCCTCTCAAATGAGCATAAGAAAAACCGGAATCGCGCTGTGGCGCTGTTCCGGTTTTTTGTTGCGAACGCTAAAAAAGGGAAATGAAATGTTTTGTCCCAGCCTCTTGTTTCAATCGCTTAAACGGCTGCATGGCTGTTTGAAGTTGATTGCTTATTAAATAGGGTGATGATAGCGTCATCGGTAAGCTGTTTCGATACTTGTACCATTTCGCTAAAGTTGCGGCGCGCTATACCTGTAGCGAATTCAATCGTATAGCCTAGACCATGACGCTCGTAGTTCGACCAACCATTAGGACGGGGATAATGCGCCATATTTATGAAAATAGATAAGTCAGTGTGCCAGCTTTTCTTCTCAAACCATGCTGTGACCTGTAAGTATTCGGTTTGATCAGAAGCATATGGACGCTTATTGAGTTCTTATCAGAAAAGTATTGCTTTACAACGTTAAGTAAGAAATATTTCCAAATACGGGTTTGGGAATCAAAAAATGGGTGCATTCTTAAAAACATTGGCAATCTTTTTATTCTATAACATTAGAAAAAATAAAGTTTGTTTTTGTATGTGCGAATGGTATTATTCCGTCAATAAAGGCTTCTGCTTCTTCGAATGTTTTAAAATTGGCTTTTAGCATAAAGCAAGCAGCACCAGCGATTCGATAGCAAAAATCGATATTTTCTTCACTTTTTATATATGCTTTAAAATCATCATATCTTGTATTTTTAATCGTTGCTTCAATAATAGCACTAATGGGGTATCCATAATTTTTTTGATTTAGTTCGATTGTGTATTTCTTAATAATTTGTTTTTCTTCCAACTGTAAAACTCTTTCCTTTACTGCTGGGGAACTTAAATGTATGCGTCTACCTAACTCGCTCATTGATAATCTGCTATCATTGGATAACTCTTTTATGATCTTTTCATCAATTAAATCCATTTTTAAAAATACCTCCAATATTTAAAGTGTATATAGTTTAATACTTTAAATATGGAATGTATATATGATTTTTTAATTGATAAAATAAATAACCATAAAGGGAGGTAATGAAAGAATGACACCATTTCAACAATTATTAAGTTTTGACCTAACTGTTCAATCTTTATGGGGAAAGATGAGCGAAGTCCTTGAAAAAGACAATCATTTGTCTGCAGATTTGAAAGAAGAAGTGCGAAAAACCTTAGCGCAAGAGAATGGCTGCCTCTATTGCAAAGCTAAAGGTAAACCGAATCCACGATTATACGATGAAAAAATGGCAGTGTGTACTGGATATGCAGAAGCTTTTCTCAAATCAAAAGGACAGACACCTCTTGCAGTTACAGAAGTTTTAAATGATTATCTAACGAAAGAAGAAAAGGACGAATTATTAGCATTTATTTGTTTTATAACTGCTTCTCAATATCTTGGTGCTTTACACCAACTTCAACCAATTATCAGCAAATAACAGTATTTTATTAGATTTATATTTGGTCACAGGCAATTTAGTTCCCAAACATCGCTTTGGGAATCAAAAACTGAATAAAATCTTTAATAATGTCAAAAAACAAGCCTGCTCAATATTAATCTAAGTAGGCTTGTTTTTTGATATTAGTATTAGCGCTTTAATTTACTATTCTTTAGCTTCGATGGACTCTAAATAACGGTATAGTGTTGATTTACTAATGCCTGTTTCATTTTTTATATCAAGCAACGTAAAATTTTCAGTCTGGTACATTTCAATCGCTTTTTTTATATTGTCATCAGATTTTTTAGGTCGCCCGATTGATTTTCCTTTTGCTTTTGCTTCAGCCATCCCCAAAGTAGTAGATTGCTTCACGATATCACTTTGGAATGTTAAAAAGAATTGTAAAACTTGTTCTAACGATTTTTCGAGGATTTTTATAGATGTAATATTTCCCTCTATAAATTGAATTGTTACTTCATCACGTTTACAGATTTTTAGCAATTCTTCTAAATGTCTTGTCGTATCAGCAATACTAAAGAAACGAAGCACCTTTATGGTATCGCCTTTTTTCATCGTCATTAGTAAATCTTCGAGAGCGATACGTTTCTTCGCACGCCCGTGATTTTCAGTAAAAATGTGGTCACAGTCTTTTAAAGCAGCCGTTTGCAATTGCATATCTTTATCGTTATATAGTGGGCGTTGATAACCGTAAATCATTTAATTTCACTCCATTTTAATCCTATAAAGGTTCCATTTTGGGAAAAGTGTGCTATGATATTCAAAGAATTTATTTTAAGTAAGAAGGAGAATATCATGCAAAGTTTAAAACAACAATGGTTCGGTAATGTGCGTGGAGACATCTTAGCAGGGATTGTCGTCGCTTTAGCACTCATACCAGAAGCAATCGCTTTTTCCATCATCGCTGGTGTCGATCCAATGGTCGGTCTTTATGCGTCATTTTCTATTGCTGTTATTATAGCATTTGTTGGTGGTAGACCTGGAATGATTTCTGCTGCAACGGGTGCAATGGCACTCGTGATTGTCGATTTAGTAGCAGATTACGGATTACAGTATTTATTAGCAGCAACGATTTTAACAGGGGTTATTCAAATGTTATTCGGGGTGTTTGGTATCGCGAAGTTAATGCGTTTTATTCCAAATGCCGTAATGATTGGCTTTGTTAATGCACTAGCTATATTAATTTTTATGGCACAGGTACCACATTTTCTAGGAGAAGGTACGCTAACATATATCTTTATAGCAATCACATTGGTGATTGTTTATGTCGTGCCACGTTATTTTAAAGCGATCCCTGCTCCTTTGATCGCGATTGTGTTATTAACAACTGTTGCAATTATGATGAATTTAGAAATGAAAACAATTGGTGATTTAGGTGCGATTACACAAAGTTTACCAAGCTTCTTTATTCCAGGCGTACCATTTAACTTTGAAACATTATCAATTATTTTCCCATACGCTTTAGCACTTGCGTTAGTTGGCTTAATGGAATCGCTGATGACAGCCCAGATTGTGGATGATATGACGGATACAAAATCAAATAAAAATATGGAAGCACGTGCCCAAGGAATCGCGAACATCGTGAATGGTTTCTTTGGAGGTATGGCAGGTTGTGCAATGATTGGTCAGTCGATGATTAACGTGAAATCTGGTGGACGAGGCCGTTTATCAACACTAATTGCTGGTGTGTTTTTAATGTTTTTAATCTTGGTACTTGGAAATGTCGTTATTGACATCCCAATGCCAGTACTTGTCGGGATTATGATTATGGTAAGTATCGGCACATTTGATTGGGGGTCATTTAAATACATTGTCAAAGCACCGAAAAGCGATGTATTTGTGATGCTCGCAACGGTGGCAGTTGTTGTTTATACAGACAACTTAGCAATTGGAGTTGTACTAGGAGTTATTTTAAGCTCGTTATTCTTTGTCGCATCGATTTCAAAGGTACGTGTTCATCAAGATAACGGCACATTTATCGTTGAGGGTCCATTATTCTTCGCTTCAACACAAAATTTCGTAAAAACGATTGAAGAAGCAAAAACGAATAGTGTAACGATTGATTTATCAAGTAGTCATTTATGGGACGAATCAGCAGTAGGGGCTGTTGTGAAAGTTGTTACTAAGCTAGAAGGACAAGGAAAAACGGTTCAAGTCATTGGAATGAATCCGGCAAGTGAAAAGTTATATAAACAATTACTTGGCATAAGTAGTGCACATTAAAGGGGGATTACGGATGTATCAACATATTTTATTAGCAGTCGATGGTTCGGAAAATGCTGTACGTGCTGCAAAAGAGGCGGTAAAAATCGCTTCAAACGATTCGTTAATCGAAATGGTGTATGTCGCTGATTTCGACAAAGCGAAAAAGGAAATGCTACATGCAGGGTCTACTGAAAGTTTACTGCTAGAACGTAAACGTAAAGTAGTACCTGTTGAAGAAGTGCTACGAGCAGCTGACAAGCATTTTAAATTAACAATCTTACATGGCACACCAGGTCCTGAAATCGTGAAGTATGCCAATGAAAATAAAGTAGATATCGTGGTGATCGGTAGCCGAGGGTTAAATGGCTTACAAGAGATGGTTCTCGGTAGCGTAAGTCATAAGGTGATGAAACGTGTACAATGTCCAGCGCTTATAGTGAAATAAAAAAATATAATTAATGAATTTTTAATACTATCTTATATAAAAAAACGTTCCCAAATCAAAGTTTGGGAATATACAAAGAAGTCATGATTATTGTCGTATCAATGATCGTGACTTTTTTCTTTTTATATACGTGATTCTATGTACTCTATTATAATATCAGCCATATTTTTACTGAAGATGGTCCTAAAAAAACTAACTGCAATAGTTGTTAAATCATGCCCCGCCTCGCCGCCTCCTAGCGTGTGGACTATCATGCAGATCCCGGCCATCCTACACGCGCCCAGCTCTATCCGATTGCAATCACACTAAGGAAGCGATGTTGTAGCGCTCACTCTCGTTCGCTGCACCATCGCCTCCATTCATTTCCCACGCACTTCCACACTAATCCCCCTCCCCCCGCCGCCCTCGAGCACCTGCTCCGGTTTGGGTATAAATGTCAACATGGTTAAATGAGCATTTTTGTACATCCTCAAACGCGTATTTATCACTCTATTTAGTAATTGGTTTATATTCCACGACAGAAGATAATTTTAATAAGGTAGTCGGCTCGCCAAAATGTAAAGTAGCATCAATAAATTCTTCGAGCATTTTGACTGATTCCGTTACGACCTTTACTAAATAACTAAACTGACCAGCTAAACGATGGCATTCTACTACTACAGATTGCTCTTGGCAAAAATCTTTGAATTTCCCACCTTGTTTTGTATCGAATAAAATGAATGCTGTTATATTTTTATCAAGTTTTTCCGGATCAATGACAGCTCTATACCCTTGTATAACTTTTTTATCTTCCAGTTTTTTTACTCTTTCGTTTGTCGCAGGAGTTGAAAGTCCAATTTTCTTTCCTAATTCTGTCATTGATATTCGAGCATTTTCTTGAAGTTGAATAAGAATACTTTGATCTATTTCGTCCAAGTTAGTTCCCACCTTAAATATTTAAGTATGTATATTTAATTAAAGTTTAAAATTAGTTAATTTTTCAAAAAACCTTAAAATATTTATGTATTTAGAATAATATACCATATAAAATTGTAATGAATAAAAAATCAATGATAGAGGAAGGGGATTTTATATGGAAATATATCAAGCTACCATGGAAGATTTAGAAGGAGTATCAAATTTATTTAATTTGTACCGTAAATTTTATCAAAAAGCATCAGATTTAGAAGGGGCTATGGATTATATAAAAGAGCGTTTAGAGAACAAGGATTCTGTAATATTTATTGTGAAAAACAATCAAGAGTATGTAGGGTTTACTCAACTTTATCCTATTTTTTCATCATTATCTATGAAGCGAGCATGGATACTGAATGACCTATATGTAGAAGAAAGAGCTAGAAAACAAGGAATTGGAGAAATGCTTTTAAAAAAAGTAAAAGATTATGCAATTGAAACAGGTGCTAAAAATATAAGCCTAAGTACGGCACTAGATAATCATAAGGCACAAAAATTATATAAAAAAAATGGTTACATAAGAGATTCACAATTCTATCAATATGAATTAAGTTTAGATTAATCACAAACTTATTTATTATTCCACAATCGGGCGGTATTGCAAAATATTTATTTATTATAGGGCTGTGACCGAGGCAAATAAGGAACCCGACAGTATTATAATCGATAAAAATGGAGAAGTAGTAGATTCGCTTAGTTGGTATGTCAACACTTTTAGACAACTTTTATGAGGGGTGCTCCAAAGCTTATGGAGCACAGAATCAGCTTGACATGGAGCCTCTCTGTGCATGACTTTTTATGACAGAAATCCAGCTATATTAGCCAAGAAAGGCTATCATGCACATTGCTCCATATAAAGCGCTTCTTAATTGAGTGGATTAGAAATCGCCCTCTAAACCTTATAATTTCTGTCCAACTAAGTGTTACCTATCCATTAGTATACTATAATATTCGTCCTCTTTTATCTGTATATATCCAATTTACGATTGTAAATAAATATCTCACTGACAATTTGATCCATGTCAACAGGTCCATCAACATCCATAAAAACACACAAAATACGGTATACTAAACGTACTATTTCATTTTAAAGGAGTGGACCGTATGAAAGGTAAGTCACGCTTAGAACGACAACAACAAATTCAATTTGCGATAGGTATGGCTGCGCTCGATGGTGGAAAACCTACAATATTCACGCAAAATTTATTAAAAAAATATGAGAATGGTGATATTTCATCTAGCCAATTGAAACAAACCATTTTACAGCAATTCAGATGAACTTTAATGAGTACGTATTTACATGCGTACTCATTTTTTATACGGCGAATTATACATTATTCAACGCCTGGACGTACGAAAATAGGGAAGGAATTCGACGAACGTTTTGTTAAATAGCAACAAGGGAGTCCTGTTTCAGTTTTTTTGAAATTATAATTGCTAGATAGGTTCTATTTATCGTCATTTATAGGTATTAAGGATTTAAAATTCTTTTAATTTGAGTAATAAGTGCTAAAATAAATAGGAGGAGTGACAACTATGAATGGACACTATTTAGCACAGGGAATCACAGCCGCAACGGGGGACGAATTGCGGTTAATTTATGCACTTGTATGTGAAACGGAATTAAAGAGTTTAATAATGGCCAAGACACAAGATGTATTTAATAAAGAGGTGGATCACTTTGAAAAGAGCTTAAATGAGGCGATTAAAAGATTAAAAAAACGTTCGGATACGGAGCTGCAGCTGGAATTGTTTTTACATATTCAAAAACAACTGAAATTACCTGGGAGTTATTACAATACGAAAAAAGACTTTGAAACGGCGTGTGAGCGCATTGTCGTCGAAACACATCAACACCAATTAAAAAAAGATAAAGAATATCGAGAGTTTGTGCACGGTCAACCTCAACAGGAGTTAGAAGCGAGGCAGCTTGTGACCTTTCAAATGCAAAAGATTTTTGAGTCATTTGATGCGACGATACAAGATTTAGATGATGGGGAAAATGAACAATTTATTGACCAAGTCGAGCATTATTTACAATCACTTCCACTAGATAAGCAAAAAGAAATTAAGGAAAAATTAAATATTAATGACCTGACGAGTCGTACAATCCGCGATCTTATGCTGACACAAGGTTCTGCGGCCATGCTTGCAATTATTGTTGAGGTGATGGGTTTTGCGGCTTTCACGACGTTAACAAGTACCATTGCCGCCATTACAGGTTTTTTTGGCATTACACTGTCATTTAGTTCGTACATATTTTTAACATCTGCGTTTTCTATATTAACAGGGCCTATCGGGTTAATCGCAATCGCTGCAGGGGGCGGTGTGATGCTTAAAAAGCAAAATGATAAAGTAAGTAAAATGTTTGTGCCTGTCGGTGTTGTACAACTGCTGCTACCGATTATGATGGGAGAGCCTGAAGGTAGACATTATGAAGCTTTCATCGAAGCTTGGATGGTGCCATATGAAAAACAAAAAGCGATTCAACGCGAAATTCATAAATTGAAAGATAGCTCTAAAGAATATGAGCATCAATTGTCAACGTATCGTGAATTAAAAAATAAAGCATTTTTAGAAGAAATTAAGCAAGAGCAAGATAGAGAACAACAAATCGCACAAATAGCAAAATTTTTAGAAGATATTCCTGAAAACGAAAAATCTGCACGCTATCTTGAATTATCGTCAGGTATGAAAACTATTTTATTGGATAAAGCTAAGCTAGAAAAAAAGATTGCATTAAATGATGCAAATAAAGGCATGTTTAATGCGGTTAAAAATTTAGTCGCTAATACAAGCCTTAGAAGTAAAATTAGTGACTGCGACAAGTTATATGAACGCGTAGCGAAACAACGGGTTGATGAAGCAATTGAGATGAAGCCGCCTTGTTTAAAAAAATATTGGGAAGCCATCGCAGTAATAAACGCACAAATAAAATCTTGTAAGCAACAGCAGCAAGAGTGCAGTAAGAAAATATCGGAAGCTGAAAAGGCGTTAGTTAAATTAAAGGAGCATATTTCAGCACAAGAAAAGGATTTAAAAGTGCACCAAAAACGGTGGTACGGTTTAAAAGATGTAAAGTGAGGCAGAGCGAATGATTACGAACGAGACATTTTGGCACTATTGGCGTGACGGAAACTTTAAAGCCGCGCTAGAGTGTTCAATCGAAAAGAAAGAAAAAAAACGCGGCAATTTATCATTTTTTCGCAGAATACCCCTCCCTCAAGGAACGTAGTGAGGAGGGAGGGGTATTCTGCGAACCCAATGATTCTGCCAGTGCTAATTTGTTGAAAAGAACATCTGTTCCCGTTATACTATTCGAAAAAAGGAGGCGTCTGTCATGCCACATAAAGCGTATAAATTCCGTATCTACCCAAATAAAAACCAGCAAGCGTTCATACATCAAACACATGGGCATTGTCGTTTTGTCTATAACCATTTTCTTGAGTTGTGGAATACTTCTTATGAAGAAGGAAAAGGGTTGAATCGTTCCATTATGTCCAAAATGCTCACAAAGCTGAAAAAACAAGATGAAACGGCATGGCTACGCAACGTAGATAGTGTGGCATTACAAGCCTCTTATGAAAATTTAATAGACGCTTTTAAACGTTTTTTTAAAAAGCAAAATAAATATCCACGCTTCAAAAGTAAAAAGAATCCAGTTCAAAGTTATACAACGAAGAATACGAATAACAATATTGCGATTGTCGGTAATCAAATGAAGCTACCAAAATTAGGACTTGTAAAGTTTGTAAAATCGCGTGAAATTGAAGGGCGTATTTTAAAGGCGACAATCAAATATAATGCGAGTGGTAAGTTTTACGTGTCTGTCCTATGTGAAGTACCAGACTTTAAGCCATTGCCTAAAACAAATGAAACTGTAGGAATTGATTTAGGTATCACCGATTTTGCGGTTCTGTCCGATGGACGTAAAGTGGATAACCAACGCTTTACAGCCAAAATGGAACAGAAGTTAAAACGTGAGCAGCGCAAGTTATCACGTCGCTACGAACAAGCGAAAAAAGAATGTCGTGACTTGCGTGAATGTATGAACTATCAAAAACAACGTCGTAAAGTAGCTTGTTTGCGTGAGCGTGTTGCTTTTCAACGTGAAGATTTTTTAAACAAGCTATCAACGGAATTGATTCGTCAATATGACGTCATTTGCTTAGAGGACTTAAATACCAAAGGTATGATGAAAAATCATAAGTTGGCAAAAGCGATAGCGGATGTGTCATGGTCTGAATTTGTGACCAAGCTAAAATATAAGGCGAAATGGCTCGATAGAAAAATTGTCGAAATCGACAGATTCTATCCATCGAGCCAAATTTGTCATACTTGCAGTCATCGAGATGGCAAGAAACCATTAGATATTCGTGTATGGACTTGTTCATCTTGTGGTACGACACTAGACCGAGATATTAATGCAAGTAAGAATATCTTAATCGAAGGGTTAAGACTTTTAAAGCAACAACCGTAGGAACTACGGGGATAGCCTACTAAAAAAGTGAAGCCGCTGTTTCGAGTAAATAGAAACAAGCAAGCACTGTTCGTAGGAATCGCCCACTTCAAGCACGTTCGAAGAACGGCTAAGTGGGGGTAGTTCAAATGATTATTGCATGATCAACCCGACAGCTGTTAAAGGCATTGATTTTGCGCGCAGTGAGGATTTATCGAATTTACTCGCGTTATCCAATTTTGCGAGTACGATCGATACAGCCAATTTGACTGGAAATATGGCACAGCTGCAAGGCTATGTAGCGGAGCGGATGATTGCCCAGCAGCTAACGGCAGCCGGGCATGATGTCGAATTTCCAGAGACATCAAATCAAGTGGGGTGGGATATGCTTGTTGATGGCGAGCGCTTCCAAGTGAAATGTGGCGCTTCAAACGCGATTGTCGAGCAACATTTCGCAAAATATCCCGATATTCCGGTCTATGTAAACCAAGAATTGGCGAATATGTATGAGAATAATCCACTGGTTTATAGCACGGCGGTAACGCGTGAAGAAGTGATTAAAACGACGCAACAGACACTTGTTCATGCGGACAATTTAACGGATTTTGAAATTCCGTGGATTACATTTGGCGTGAGTTCGTTGACGAATGCCAAACGCATGTATAAAGACGGCATTAAATTGCGTACAGCAACGAGAAATGTCGCATTTGACACCGCAAGTCGCGCCACGACAGCGGCAATTGGTAAAGTTGCGTTAGGTTTAGTCGGGAATGTGGTGCTCCCTGGTGCAGGGGGCATCGTGTTTCCAATCGTCGGTACGTATATTGGCATGAAGCAAGGCGGCAAATTATCGCTGAATATGAAAAAAATGTTCGCAAAAAAAGAACAAGCTGCTTTTTCATTAGCTTTACAGCACTTAATTGAAAAAATGCAGCGCGTACTACAATATAAGGAACAAACAAAGATGCATAAATATGACGCCTTACAAGAGCAGTTTTCAGAAAAAGTAAATGACGCCTTTTCAACTTACCATAAGGAAGATATGACATCATTACATAACGTAAAAAATCAGCTTGAATTAATCGAGCCAATGATTTCAAAAGATCCATTTCAGGCATTTGAACGCTTAATGACCGTACTAGGAACAGCAGGTATCCATGAACATGCATTAGCAGATGAATTAATAAGCGTGGAACAGACACTGGTTGCGTATAGTCGGAAATTGTAGTGGGAATGTATAACTTTGTATAAATAACGACAAGAATTTTAGCGTAATCATATTGTAGATGATATGAAAGTCTAGTTTTTTTCCATCTCATAAAAGTAGAACAATTTACTTTTGCGAGATGGATTTTTGTTTTTAGTAAAATTTGTTTAAAAAATGAAACTTATTAAGTACAAAAGCGTATGAAAATAGGGGGAGGGATTAGGATGAAAGAAGAAAAGAAAAAGAGTAACGTTGGTTGCTGTGACTTTATTCTCCTAAGAATGGGTCTTCTTTTTTTATGGATTT
This sequence comes from Kurthia huakuii LAM0618, assembly GCF_000505545.1. Taxonomy (GTDB): domain Bacteria; phylum Bacillota; class Bacilli; order Bacillales_A; family Planococcaceae; genus Kurthia; species Kurthia huakuii. Next base: position 67,963 of record NZ_AYTB01000018.1, on the reverse strand, counting down.
TTTTCATTTACACAAAATATTTTACGCTCTCAAATTTTAAATTCAAATGACCTATATAATTTATAGTAATTTCTAATGTAATTCTATTTTCTGCAAATTATGACATGATTTTATGATAAAATTTACTTAGCAGATATTGAATATTTTAAAGTGGAGGAAAAAGTATATGGAGAATATGATGAATCCATTTGTTCAATTTATGGGCAACTATGATTTAACAACAGCGGATTACACAAAAATTTATGATGAATATACAAGTAAAGTTCAATTTGAAATTGAATCCGAAATAAATAAAACGATTTTAAATACAATGAAATCTAGCCCTACTTCTATCATCATTACTGGGAACGCAGGAGATGGTAAAACACGTATATGTCGAAATGTCTATACAGCGCTTACGGAAAAAGAATTAGAACAGTGGGATGAAAGTGGCATAGAAGACATTGTTTATAATGGGAAAAAAATAAGAATAATAAAAGACTTATCTGAATTACAGGATAGTGTGATTAATAAGGAATTGAATCATTTAAAAAATGCGATGCAAACAGAAGATGTCTTTTATTTAATAGCTGCAAATGAAGGTAAATTAACACATGCTTTACTGCAAGATTCAAAACTGGCACAATTATTTAAAATTATCGTCATGCAGTTAACTGATCCAGCTGGAGAAAAAAATGAAAAACTTCATGTTTATAATTTGCTACATAGCTCAAGTTCCATTTACGCGCAAAACATTATTAAAGAATGGAATGAAGAAGATAATTGGATGATTTGCAATAATTGCAAGCAACAAAGAAATTGTATTATTTATCACAATCATGAAAAATTGAAGCAAAAAGAAGTGAGAATGTTATTAAATCGTATTTATCGCTCATTAGATACTACTCAAGTACATATGACAATTCGTGAGTTGTTAATTCAACTCACCTATTTGCACTTGGGAGGATTAAGTTGCACAGATATTCATAGTGCTAAAAATAAAGAATTGCAAGAGCAAGCTCGTAAAGTTTATTACGAAAATTTATTTGGACATTCTGCTCCAGATACTTTGTTCGAAGATATCCCAGCATTTTCAGAAATTCAAAAATATGATCCAGGTTTACTTTCCAATTCTAAAGTAGATGACTTTATTTTGAATGGTGATTTGTCTGGAGACGCATCTAGTGAACAGCATAAAGAACTTTTTGGTAAAACGATTGATACAGAATATGGATTTTTCCAACAAGATTTATCAAACTATCGCTCACTTTCTAACCAAGAAAATGCAGGGCAGCATCTCGCTAAATATTGGTTACCTCGATTACGAAGAAAATATTATTTTGAGATTAATACAACAAAAAGTGGTATGAAATCTAAAAAGATTGTGAATGCCAATGAACACAGCATGATAGCTTATAAGCACCGCGTAAATTTCTTGCATATTTTAAAAGAAAATAGAGTTGATTTACGCTTCCAAAAAGATTTAATCCGAGGGTTGAATTACTATTTTTCTAAGCAACTAGTATCTTCTCCAGAAAATAGTCTATATGTTGTTTCAGATAAATTATTTGTACACCGTATTGTGTCAGCATCGGATATGCGCTGGGGTGTGGAAACCGCAAATAAAGAGATTGATTATAAAGCGAGCCATATTTATTTAAGTATTGATCATGTGTTTTTAAAAATCAATCTAATCCTATTTGAATATTTGATGCGATTAGCTAATGGTGGATTACCTCATATACTAAATGATGATGTTGAAATTTTACTAAGCAATTTTAAAAATAATTTAATTATTAATAAGAAAAATGATTCAACAATGTTACAAATTTTGAAATTTAATGCAAAGAAAGATGCTTATGAATTACGCGAGATAGAAGTTTCTAAAAAAGCAACAGATGAATTAAACAATGACGCCGAAGATGAATGGGATGAGGATGACTTTGACTAGAGAAGGTGAAAATATGGATGGGAAAACAAAAAAAGGTGTATTTTCTTCGTCAGTTTCTGAACACATTTGGGGACATCGTTTTCAAAGTGGGCAACGTGGTGTAGAGTATGTGCTTGAATTTTTAAATGTAGTCGCAGGAACGGGATATAAATTTGATGAAGAATATTATCAAAGAAAAAAAATGGTTAATTTCCGACAGTTTGTGTTTGAAGGCCAAAAAGACGGAGCATCTAAAAAAGATGTTAGTAACTTCGTGGAATTTTCTGAAGCAAATAAAGAAAAATTGAAAAATGAATTAAATATGACTAAAACAGATTTGGAAGATGTTCAAACTTTTTTCCGTAATTTAAAAATTGAGCATTTATCAGCTGAAGGTAAACAAGCTAATCGTTCGTGGTTTGCCGAAACTTTATTCCCTTTAAATGAAGCGTTGCTATTTTTTGAAGTGCGACGTAAAAACTCAACAATTGATTATGAACGAAACTTCTTTGCTCGCGGAGGAGAATTGTATTATTTAATGTTAACGTATGGAACAAAAAATAATTTAGAATTACGCCAATCAATTGAACATAACTTGCAAACGTTAATGAATGGCAATAAAAATATTCAATCAATTGTGGAAAATATTTGTGAATGTTTAGAAGAAAAAGCAAGTTTTGAAAAAAATGATGAATATCGAAAAGGTAGTGCAATTCTTCAAAAAACAGAAGACTTCCTAAAAAAATATCCTGAATTAAAAAGTCGAGAAGAGCCGACATTGCCATTAAAAGAAAAAACTATGTATGCAATGATGGCAGAAGATTTAAATGCATTGTTGTCAGCTAATATTGATATTCATGAAATTATGAATATGTTAACATCATTAGTTTGTTTCCACATTTATTTGTATATGCTTGATCAAGCAGCATTAAAAGTTCCGGAGAGTGATACAACTATTTTTGTGGATTGTTTAGATGGACAAAATAGTCATATCAAGTTACTCGCTCAAAACTCATTTAAAGATAGTGAAAGACTTGTAAAAGAGTGTTTTGACCGTTATACAGATGAGTTGATTGAAGAAGTATTACCCCAAAAAAAAGCTGCTTCAAATATTAAATTTTGGAGAAGTTTAGGTGAAATTGGTAAACAAGCTAATGAAGTTGATCGTTATACAAAATTTTATGAAGATCTGAATTTTAGTAAATTACAAAAAGCAAATAAACAAAAATTATTAGATGCATTGTTAGCGAAAACAACTGATCAGGCTTATCGATTGATCAAGCAAACAATGAGGTCCATTTCTAGTAATGAACAGGCAAAAACACAATTATCCATTTTAAGAGTTTTATCCCGCGATGGAGGATTTATGATGGCTAGTCGAGGTGTGCCATCTCGTTATATTTTTAGTGATGAATTATTGAGTGCTTTAGTATTTGCAGTGTTACGAGGTAAAGAACAAATGCCGTTCCAAGAATTTAAATCAGCTTTATATGACCGTTATAATATTGTTATTGGTGAATATGAAGCACAAGTTTCAGGAATCTATGAACGAGAAAAAATTAATTTACGCTCATTTAAACAAAATGAAACACAGCTTCGTACAAAGTTACGCAAAAATGGATTATTAGAAGAATATTCAGATGCCACAGCATTAATTAAAAATCCGTATCAAATGTTACAAGGGGGCAACCAATATGCAAAAGCTATCTACGATTAATCGTAATAAAATCGTGGGTGAATGGGTATTTGAATACATTCGCTATTTTGCTCAAAGAAAAATGGTGCCGGGGCAAAAAGTACTGTTGAAAATTGAACATATGTCTGCAGAATATATAAAATCAATTGTTGAAACAATTGATTTTAATAAGCAACAGATGCCAGGCAATTTAGAAGTTATTTTAAAAACGATTCAAGCAGTAGATGATTTTGAGGCATTACAAACAAAAGAAAATGAAACGATTGTTTGGTTACGGAATAATATTGCACCTAATCAAATTGTTATTTTAGTCTTGAACGAAGAACGTCCAGAAGGACAAAGTTTAAAAGATGCTGTTGCTGTTGATGAAACTGCCCTATTATCAGTGGACGGTTTTCGAGTTTTAGAGCAACTACTGCATCGCTTAAATTACTTAGACATATCTCAAGTTGAGTCCTTAACACGCTTTATAGAATGCTACCAAAGTGTAACTGATATGCAGTTGTCCACATTAGTCGATTTTATTGTAGAAGTAATACAAGCAAGTGATTCAGATATTAATGTGCGAATTGCGAATGCTTACCCTGCATTAGGTATGTTTAAAGAATTAGAAGTAAATATGAATAATAAAGCAAGTTTTATTACTAAATTACGCAAAAATCATAACTTAAGTTCTTTAAGAAAATCAATGTCACAATTACTTGATATTGATCGTCTAATTGTTAGTGCAGAAAAATTCTTAAAAACTGAACGAGAAAATCAGTATATGAGTAATATTTGGAACGTTTATAAGAAAAATGATGAAGCTATGTTTAAACAAGATGTAGAAGATTTTCTATATAGAAAAAATAAAAATCTTCTTCAAATACAATATGCTGATGTGGAAAAAATATTTAATTTTAAAGAATCACATAAATTAAAAGATAAATTATTGTTGTTCCAAGAGTCTGTGCAAGAAGAATATGATCTTCGAATCCAACAGGCCGCTACAACTGTAGAAAAAGAAGATTTAAGTCAACAAAAGTTGATGGATAATATTGATATTATCAATGGGATTGAAGCAGTAGAAGAGGCTAAAGATTTAGAAGCCATTCGAAAGTTTAGAGAGAAATTTGAAGATCAATTAAATGTTAAGGATTTAACGAAAAAAATTCAACGAGTAGAAAATAAACTTGAAAATCCTTCGATTTATAAAGATTTTATTCAAGCTGTTTTAACAGAAAGTCTGACTCTTCTTCAAGAAATTGAAAACGAAGATTTTAAAGGTGAATTAACGTTTGAATTAAAAATCGTAAATGTACACAATTTTAATGAGGAATTCGTAGATATGCTGAATTTCCATTTGAATTTACTAAATACATTTATCGATCGATTAAATGTACAGCTTTTAACAATGGATCATGAATCTGATGAAGTTCCTGAAAAATTATTGTTTGAACTCAGTTTACATGTGAAGGCAGCTGAAGTAGATATAGTTGAAAAAACGCGCTTTACTTTAGATTGTTTACTATTAAATAGAGACTATACATCATTTTACGAGTTTGCTAAAGCAATTCAAAATCAGGAACACTTAGGGTACAGAGAAGTAATTGATAATATGTCGAATCTGTATCAATTTGAACCAACTTTAGATAAGTTAGAAAAAAATATTCGAATTAATGGAAATGGCGAAGCATTACAACATATTCAATATTTTAGAGATTTCCAAGAAAATTATGAAAAAATTGTATACAAGTTATTAAATGCTGAATATGAAAAAACTTTATTTGAAGAAGTCGAACAATTAGTTAAAAACTTTTTGAAGCATAGCTACGAAGATATTAAAATTGTAAGAGATATTTATGGTTTATTGAATCAAATAGCATCTGTTCAGTTTTTAGATAATCCCAATGTGATTTCTAGTTATAAATTGAGCGTTTTAAATCCAATACGATTATTAGGATATATGTCGAGATTTATTCGTTTAAATGAGGTTTTTGCAGAACATCTAAGCACGCAGTTTTATCGTAATCGGATTTTGGAAGTTACAGACTTAAAAAAATATCGAGAATATTTATTAGCAAAATTAGGAGATGTACCGCCTGCATATATTACGAATAGCAATACTCAAGGATGGTATTTCTTAGACTCAGATAACTTAGGAGAAGGTACATACCGTTTAGATGATGCTAATGTAAATGCGAGTGATAAAGCAGATATTTTTGCTAATGAAGTTCAAAGAGTAACGAATGAATATTTAAAAGTTTATCCCTTTGCAAAAGATAGCTTAAATGTATTGTTTATGTATGTGTCAAATGAACAATACATCATTCAATCTATCGATAAGATTTTTAAAAATACGGATGTTGAAAAACTAAATATTTCTGTTTATAGCAAAGGTCAAGCTTCAACTTTATATAGACATCTAAATCAATGGATTCAAACGCGTGAAGAGTATTTAATTCCGCTAAAACATTTAGGTGGATTACCAAAGGTTGAAATTAACATTATTCCTTATGATGCTGATGGAAATATGCTTCAACGCATTCAAGCTAGTTTAAGTGATTATGATTTAGCGTTTTTTGTTAACTTTTTAAATCACTCAGCACATTCTACTATGCAATTAACTTACATTGAAACAGAAATTACACCATGCGAATTCTCTGATCCACAATGGGCTATTTTTGAAGAAATTGGTTATATTAATTCGCAAGGTGGTTCACGACATATTAATTATGTTTCAGATAATTTACCAGAAGTGTTGGCTGATTTCTATGAATTACAATATATGAATAATCGTGCAACTAAGCGAGAAAAAACAAATCATATACAACTGTTAAAATCTGAAATTACACCAGCGGATAATGAACAAAATCGTCTGTATGACGAAATGCATAATCTATTTAACTGGGTAGTAGCATATGATAAATATATTGATCCTTTATTTGCTCAACAAATTACAAAACAAGCAGAAATTATTAAGTATTCAATTGTTCAAAAATCTACTCAAAATATTAAACTATTAATTTCTTCTTCTGAAAGTGTCAATCGCTTATTGAAAGAAACGGATAATTACTATTATCATGATCGTTTAGCCAATCGCTTAATGTCACTACTAGGTATTAAATATTTGTCAGATGAAATTAAAGAGGATATTGTTCAAAAAACAAAAAAATTATCAGGTGCCTCTGTTTTAAAATCGTTAGGTCCAGGTAAATTTACAAATGAATTACTATCAATTTATTTAACAGTATCACGAGAACAACAGCAACAAGATGAGGATGAAAGTATCCATGTGTGGTTTTCTTGTGATGAATTAGCTTGGTTCCGAACAAAATCCAAACGTCCAGATTTGTTGCACTTAATTATTCATCCAAATGTAGAAGAGAAGGTATTTACGATTACATTTAGAGTCATCGAATTGAAATTAGTTAATCGAGATTCTTATAATGCAGAAAGTGAAGATGCGCAAATTCAATTAAATGCGGGTGTAGAAACCTTAAAGAAAACATTCGATTGGGAAGCAGATCAATTAGATATAGTTCAAGGTCTTGAATCTTTCTTTGAACATCTTATGCAAAATAGAGCATATACGCCAGATGAATTACAATACATGAAAAATCTTCGTATTGGTTCTGATTGGGAAATTGCAGATTTTATTTTTGAAAAACAAGCCGATGTGTATATGTATTCACATGACAATGCTTTCCCAGATAAAATGCAGGTAGATGTAGGCTACTACAAAGATGATTATAATGGATTAACACTTAATACATTTACAAGAAGTTATATTTTAAATGCGTTAAAAGTGAATCAAGGAGAAGCAGTGAATGAAGTTGAAAATGAAATTTTATTAGATTTTAATGCCCATTTCAAACAGGCTGCTTCTGAATTTGGTATTGAATTAGAAGTCGAAGAGATCGAAGAGAAAGAAATTGAACAACCTACTTATTTAAAAGAAACAGAAAAAATTGTGGTAGTTGAAGAGCAAGAAGATGAAAAATTAGCAGCTAATAATGAAGAAGTGAAAATTGAGACAGATAAGCAAAATATTATTACTGTGAAAGAAGCTTTGTATCCTGAAGAAATTGCTTTATCGGATGCTCCACATCAATCAGAGCCATTAAGTGAACGTATGAAGAAAGCAGAATTAGTTTCTGAAAACTATAAACGTTTACTAGAGCAATCATTTAGAGAAAATAATGTACAGTTGCGCATTTTCAGTGAAATCATAGGAGCCAATGTTATTCGAATGCAAGGAACGATTCCACGTACTGAAAAAGCCTCCTCTATTACATCTAAAACGAAAGAAATGGGCTTGTGGTTAAAGGTTCCAACGCAGCCAATTGTTTCAGTTGCTGAAAATATCATTATTGATATTTCACGCGTTGATCCAGACACTATTTATTTTAATGAATTTATGCAATTATTGAGAGAACAACTTTCTCCAGAAGAAATTAAAGAGAAAGCTGTTGTCCCAATTGGGTTAAATCCACTTAATGAAGTGATGTATATGGACTTAAATGATTCAATTGCCCATTTATTAGTAGCTGGTACAACAGGTAGTGGTAAAAGTGTAAGTTTAAATTCCATCGTTTTATCAATGATGTGTTTATATTCACCACAAGAACTTCGTTTCGTATTTGTCGATCCTAAGCAAGTTGAGTTTAGTATATATCAAAATGCACGCCATACAGATAAAGTCATCACAGGTTTAGAAGAAACAGCAGATTATTTAGAGTCGCTAGCAATTGATATGGATTATCGTTATACATTGTTTAGTAAATCTTTTGCCAAAAACATTACAAGCTATAATGAACAATGTATAGAAGATGGCAGAGCTGCTGAATGCTTATCTCGAAAAATTGTTGTATTTGACGAATTTGCTGATTTTATGTTACAAGATAAAGATGTCGCAGAACGTATTACGAGTGTTATTAAACGTCTAGGGCAAAAATCTCGCGCAGCAGGAATTCATTTAATTATTTGCACACAAACACCAAAAGCAGATGTTATTGATACAAGTATTCGAAATAATTTAAGTGGTCGGTTATGTTTACGCGTAGCTGATGCGAATGCTTCGAATGTAGTTCTTGATGAATCAGGGGCAGAATTATTGGCAGGTAAAGGTGATTACCTAATGAAAGGTAATAATAACAAAATAGAACGCGGTATGAGTCCGTTTTTAGATGATCGTACGCAGAGAACATTATTAAAGTACTTTAGTGAATAATTATGAAGCGATGGGTACTTTCCCATCGCTTTTCATATGCTAAGTATACCAGGAGGAATTAGCATGGCATTTGGGCAACACCAAACATTTTATTTAAGACAGCAATGGTTAACAAAGGGATTAATAGAGACTAGAAATGATTCACGTTTCTTCTATAATCCAGAGCATTTTGAGATTTTAGGTGTCGGGAAAAACATGGCCAAATCGATACGCTATTGGTTAACAGCTACTGAATTAGTAAAGGAAGAACGCTCTACACAAACAGAAATCGTGCTTTCTGATTTAGGGAAAATAGTTTTTGAAAAGGACCTTTATGTGAAGGATTCTTATACATTGGGACTATTACATTATTTATTGTGCACAGAAAAATCGATAGCTACTACATGGTATTGGTTTTTTAATGTTTTTAATGAACGCGCTTTTACAAAAGAAACATTAAATGAACAATTAAACAAATGGGTAGCAAATAATTTTGAAAAAAAAATATCGCCAAATTCTTTAAAAAAGGATATCGATTGTTTATTAGCTCTTTATACAGAAAAAGAGTATGTAAATCAAACACCAGAAGATATTATTAGAAGTCCATTTGAATCTTTAGGTTTAGTAAAAAAGACAACAGGTGCTGAAACCATTTATATGAAAAAAGCAATTCAATCTGAACGATTGACAGCAATTTTATATAGTTCATTAGTTAAGTATTTTGAAAGACATGATGTAAAAGAAATTAGTTTAAATGATTTAGTAAATGGAGAAGAACTTTGGGGTAAGGTATTTACTCTAAATAGAGATCAAATTATTGAACAATTGGACATGATTAAAAAGAAATATCCTGTTACTTTCACACGTACAAACCATTTAGATATCATTCGTATAGAAAATATAACATGGATTGAAGAAATTGGAAAAATTTACGAAACAGAGGTATTAGGCTAATGAGCTTTCAACCAAGTATTAATATTATGTATGACATAGGTAAGCCAGGTATCTTTGAACAATATGTACCAAACATTAAGCAACTTGAAATTATGGATACTGTGTTAAGTAATCTTGTTTCGACTGAACAACATTCTAATATTATTGTAGGGCCTTATGGTGCTGGTAAGTCACTAGTGGCAACGATGATTACTTCTTTGTTAACACAACGCACAAATAAAAAAGAATTTAAACAGTTTTTTAAAGATGTACAAACTGTAGCTCCGTCTATTGAAGAAAGCATTAAAGATACCATTTTGCAAAAAGAATTTCGTTGGATCCCTATTACTATCACTGGTAAAAGTGGAGATTTTGAAACTATCATTTTAGAAAATATTGAAAAACAATGCAAAGCCCATGATATTTCTATTATTTTGAAACATGATGCTAATTATATTTTAGAGCTGATATCAACGTGGAAAAAAACATTTACGGAAGCTTATGATCGCCTAGAAGTATGTTTGAAAGATAAAGAACTTACTATCCAAATTTTAATTGAACAATTAAAAGGTAGTGAAGATAACGCTGTTGAGCTATTTAAAGAAATTTATCCGCTTATTGTATTTGGTACACCATACTACAATCCTAAAAAATTAGCTTTTGTAGAACAAATTGAATATATTTTTGCTCAATTAAATAAGAAAAAAATTGGCTTATTTATTGTATTTGATGAATTTGGTCGCTTTCTACAAACGGTGTCTAATCAAACAATATATGATACGATGCAGCAAATTCAAAATTTAGCGGAATTTGCAAACCGTCAATCTAACATGGGTTTAGTATTAATTACACATACTGGTTTACAACAATATTCTGCAGCTAATAAAAATTTATCAAAAGAAGAATTAGAACGTGTAGAGAAACGCTTTTTAGAACATCGTTTAGAGAGTGATTCTGCCATTTTTTATCGCTCTGCACACAAACTAATTAATAAAAAGGACGATACTAAAAGTTTATTCCTCTCAAAAGATTATGAAGATATTAGCTATTTTATTATGAAGTATAATTTATTTGCTGGAATGACAAAAGAAGAAATTGAAGGTGCAATTATATTAGGATGCCAACCAATTCATCCTTTAACGATTCAGCTGTTACCTGCAATATCAAATCAACTTGGACAAAATGATCGCACACTATATATGTTTTTAAATCAATTTGATGCTGCTAGTGTAGAAAATGATTGGTATTACGCAGATCAATTATTTGATTATTTTTATCCTGATGAAGCGATGCTGTTAACATTAGAATCTATGAAGTATTATCGTCTAGCACTTAAATATAAGCTTTCAAATAATGCAGTGAGACTTGTGAAAATTACTACATTATTGAATTTGGTCAATACAATTTTCCCTGTAAATAAAGAGTTTATAGGATTTGCAATGGGTCTATCAAAAGAAGAGACTCATCTTGCTTTTACAGAACTAGAACAGGCAAAACTTCTTCGTATGAATCCATTTACAAAATCATATGAATTATATGAAGGAACTTTATTATCAGTTGAAAATTTAATAGAAGAAGTAGCAGCTACATTTACAATATCAGATAAACAGCGTTGTGAAGCTTTAGAAATAATTCATGATGTACCTTATTATATTCCACTTCGTTATAACACAACGAAAAGTATGACACGTTTTATTTCATCACATTTTACATTTGAATTACCGACACATATTTTAGAAGAACGTAATAATGATGGAGATTTGTATTATGTAATAGCACAATCAGAACAAGAAAAATTGCAATTAATGGATCAAGTCGAAAATCATAAAAATAATAATATTTTATTTGGTTTAATTAATCTAGATATAATGCAAATGTTTAAAGAAGTGGACCATTATTTATTACTTCAACGCATTTTAACAACGCCAGAATTATTAAACCAAGATTATAATTTAAAACAAGAATTAGAAATGCGCATCGAGACAACTAAATATACTATTAAACAGTTTATGATGCCTATCAAAGACTTAACTGAAGAAGCGGTTACTTTTTATCTAGAAGGCGAAAAGCTTGAGCATATGACTAAATCGCAATTTGAAACATTATTAGATCAATGGATGTTTACACGTTACCCATATACACCGGAAATACGCAATGAAAGTTTTAATAAATCAACTGTAATGGGTGTTCAGAAGAAATCAGCTATCCAAATTTTAAATCAGATCTTAAATCCAAGTTTCCATGGAGAATTTAATATTGATGGAAATGGACCAGATTATTTAATTTATGCAACTACGTTTAAAAATTCTAACTTTAATTTTAATGATTTAGACAATCAAGAAAATAAAGATTTTTCTAAATTAAGACAAGCATTGTTAGAAGTCCTAGAAGAGAAAAATCGTAATTCTATTTCAAAATTATTTAATGTAGCATTAAATAAACCTTTTGGTGTAAGAGCGCCGTTAGTTCCATTATTAGTTATATCTCTATTAAAAGATAAATGGCATCAAATGGCTTTTTATGCAAAGGATTTTAGCATTCCAGAAATGAATGCTGAAATGTTGTATGAAATTTTTGAACATGATGCTGCATTTTATGAATATGAAATTTATAATTTAGATCAAGAGGTTGTAGATGTTTTACAAAAATTAAATACAGTTTATTGTGATGGACGCAGTGTGGCGCATCCACATGTATTGTTTAAAGACTTAAATAAATGGTTGTTAAATTTACCACGTTTTACGCAAATAACTAATAAACAAATAAATGAATTAGATGTGTTCAAACAAATCATTCGTTCTAGTGAATCAGATCCTATCTTAGCAAGCAAAAGAATGTTAGAACTTCAATACTCTACTGAGAAACTAAAAGAAATTAAAGAGACTTTAGAGGTATTTATTGAAGAGTTTAAATCTCATATTATCCAAAGAACTTTAGAGATATTTGAAGTGAAAACAAAAAATGAAATTAAAGAAAAATATATTGAGTTAATTAAAAAATCTCCTCAATTATTAGAAGTAACAAAAATATTAGAGGAAGATGATTTTATTGACGAATTGATTTTAAAAATTGTTGGTGTACGTTTAGAAGAGTGGTCTGATATAACATATGATTCCTATTTTTCTACGTTAGAACAATTATTAATTGCAAATGACACAGATATAATTCAACTTGTAGAAGGCAATCAAGTAGTAGATACTATTAAAGAGATGGAACTGTCTGTAAAAGGAAAAACGATTTATAAACAGTTAGAACGTATTGTAACTGCTGGTGGTCGTACAATGAATCCAGATGAAGTAAAATATATTTTATATAAAATATTACAAGAAATGAAATAGATTATAAAAAAGGAATCGCGATTGCGACTCCTTTTTTTTATGAGTATGAACAAATGCAAGGGACCGTGTCATCTTTTTCATTTAAGAATTTTTCAACACCATCTCGTTCTAATTGTTCACGATATGTTTTTAGTGGGAATGGGCCACCATTTCTTTTTAGAATGGAAACATCTTTATTGAATTTTGCACGGAATCTTTCTTCCATTTCTTCTTGTTCTTTAAATTGTTCTGGCCACACTTTATAAAGTAGCGCGTAGTGGCCAAGTCCACCACGTACGCAACGACCTGCACAGTTAGCATGAGAGAAACCTAAATCATACATGCGTGGCAATTTAATTTTCCATTCATTTTGAATGACTTCTTTTGTATCAATATCACCAGTGAAAGTTTCAATCATAGGAAATCGTGTTGCGATAGGTTCAATTGGATTGTGCTCATAAAATGCTTGTAGATTAACTGCTCGATGCTGTTCATGTGGTCCAATGCCAAAGTAAAGAATAGGTTCTAAATTATGTTCATCTCGCAATTCTTCTAAATAAATTAATGTTTGACGAACCTTTAATTCCTCTGAACATTTGGCCATACGAGAGTTTCCTAAGAAATGTGTGTCGAAAAATACTTCTTCAGGTGTACGGCCGTCAATTCGATACGTAATATCAAGGCCGATGTATTCCGCTACCTCTTCCATAAAACGGTAATTATCGACATCTTCCCAGAGAGTGTCTGTAAAAAATAAGGCGCAGTTTTCTTTGCCATATTTCTGAACAATATAATAAGCAACATAAGCAGAAGATGCTCCTCCGCTAAACATTGCTACATGAACAGGTTTTCTGGTTGTATTGAATTCTACTTCACTAGGGTGAAGGATACCGAGAGCACATGACTCTGAAGATTTTTTGGTTTTTGCTTTATTTACGTTCATGTTAACGCCACCTTCAATTTTAATTCACTTATTAGTATAACGCTAGAATTTCTTAAGTTCTATATTTTTTGCTCAATGCTTTCTAAACTTTAGATAAATAGTTAATAAGAACCTTATAAAATGTAGGAAAAACCAATTTAAGTTATTATTATGTTAAGAGATTTAAAAGGAAGAGAGAGGATAAAAGTGGAAAGAAGCTTTTCGTGGTCAAAACCTAACAAGCCACAACTTATTGGCCGTAAATGTGTAGATTTATCGTTAATGGATAATGGAGAGACCGGGATACCAGTAGCTTTCCAAAAATATTTTGATGCAGCGAATTCTCAAAAGATAGCGCCTGGAAAAAAGAAAGAAGTTAAATTCCATTATTATGGTTTAACTTATTCAGCAGCGATTAAAAATATTGCACGAAAAGATAGCGCCAATAATTCATACAAAATAGTGAGTATATCACCAGAGTTAAGAGTAGTATTCCAACAAAAATTTGAAAGAAGTTATCGGTACTTAAAAAATGAATTTGCTATGAAAAGTACTCAGAAACTAAAAAAGATAATTGTTAAATTGCCGGAAGAATTAGAGCAATATTTACTTTTTTACGAAACAGGTAAACCATTTGAATACCGTATTGACTTTGAAAACTTTGTATTAAATGATGAAGAAATAAAACAAATTGAAGAAGAGGTTTATGCTCAAAGAATTGAAGGGAATCTTATAAGAGAAGGATTATCTAAACGATTTTTAACAAATCGATATGAACGCAATGCTCAAAATAGATTAAAAGCAATTCAAGAACATGGAATTTCCTGTATAGTATGTGGTTTTAACTTTGAAAAAGTCTATGGAGAATTAGGGAAAGATTTTATTGAAATTCATCACGCTGTCCCTATTAGCCAAACGGGAGAGATATTTATAGATCCTGTAAAAGATTTAGTTCCTTTATGTGCTAATTGTCATCGTATGATTCATAGAAAGCATGAAGAAACGTTGACAATTAAAGAATTAAAAGCAATTTATAATGAAAAGCTTTAAATAATTTAAAATATTTGTAAAAATATGAATTTTATATTAAAAATATATCAAATTTATGTAATAATGATACCAGATGCAACTTTTAATATGAGGAGGTGTGAAATGAGTTTTAAAAATTTGAATATTCAAAGTGAATATAGGTCATTTGAAGATAATATTGTAGATAGCTTTTATCTCCCCATTTTAAAAGAAAGTGTGCAATATGATAGAGCTGTCGGTTTTTTCTCGTCTACGGTTTTAATTGAAATGATGAAGGGCTTGAAAGGTCTTATAAGAAATGAAGGGAAAATGCGCTTAATTATTTCTCCCAAATTATCGGAAGAAGATATCGAAGCCATTCTAGCGGGGTATGAACAAAGGAGTAAGATTATTGAATTAAATTTCCTATCTTATTTATCGGAAGAACATAATGAAAAAACAAAACAACATTTAAACCTATTAGCAAAATTAATTGCATACGGCATTTTAGATATAAAGATAGCTATTATAGAGCAAACAAATAGTATAGGAATGTTTCATGAAAAAATGGGCATATTAAAAGATAAAGAAAAGAATATAATAGCCTTTACAGGTTCAATGAACGAAACAATTAATGGGCTCTCATATAACTATGAAAGTATCGATGTATTTAAATCTTGGACGTATGATAATGAGAGGGTGCAAAAAAAGGTAAATAGTTTCGATAAAATTTGGAATAACGAAGCGGTTAATATTCTTTCTATGGAATTTTCTGAGACCATTATTGAAAAAATTAATTCTTTCAAGGTTGATGATGGACCGATAGAAAAAGATTTAGATCTACTAAATCAAGAAGACACGCTTCCTAGTGAAATTCAGTCTATTGAAGGGCCTTTTAAACCTTCTCATATAAAATTAAGAGATTATCAAGAAGAAGCTATTGAAGCTTGGGAGTCAAATGACTTTAAAGGTATATTTGATATGGCGACAGGAACAGGAAAAACAATTACTGGTTTATCAGCAGCAACACATTTAGCAAAAATATTAAACGGTAAACTGGCTATTATTATTGTTTGTCCATATCAACATTTGGTGAATCAATGGGTAGAAGATATTCAACAATTTAATATGCGCCCGATTATTGCTCACTCAGCCTCTCGTCAAAAAAATTGGAAGAAAAGATTACAACAAAAAGTAGAGGCTTATAATTTAGGCATTCTCAATCATTTTTGTTTAGTAACTACAAATGCGACTTTTTCTACTGAAAATATTCAGAAAATTTTGAATTCTATTTCAAAAAACTTATTATTAATTGTTGATGAAGCACATAATTTTGGGGCAATTAATTTACGTGAAAAATTGTTACTAAATGCAACGTATAGACTAGCTTTATCTGCTACAATACATCGACATAATGATGAAATAGGAACGGAAAGTTTATTTGAATATTTTGGAACTATTTGTTTGGAATATACATTAGAAGAAGCTATTGAGAATGAAATGTTAACGCCATATTATTATTACCCAATCCCTGTTTTTCTTGAAAATAATGAATTAAATTTATTTAAAAAATTAACATCCCAAATTGCCAAAATGATTAGAAAAGATAAATTTGGCAGAGTGACATTTAGTGAATCAGCACAAATGCTACTGTTAAAAAGAGCAAAAATAATTGCAGGTGCCCAAAATAAATTAAATATATTAGAAAAGATTATGGCCGATTATCAAGATAAATCGCATATATTAGTGTATTGTGGAGCAGCCACGATTCAAGATCCAGGATATAGTGAAATTGAAGATGATGTAGATGAGGTTCGCCAAATTGAATTAGTCACAAGGTTATTAGGAAATAAGTTAAAGATGAAAGTTTCTAAATTTACTTCTGAAGAGAGTGCCCAAGAACGGCATTTGATAAAAAAGTCATTTGAAAATAATGAACCACTTCAAGCTTTAGTTGCTATTAAGTGCTTAGATGAAGGGGTAAATATCCCAAGCATTAAAACGGCTTTCATATTGGCTAGCAGTACTAATCCTAAAGAATATATTCAAAGGCGAGGAAGAGTATTAAGAAAGTTTAAAGGTAAAGAATACGCTGAAATTTATGATTTTATTACGCTTCCTATGTCATTTGAAAGATTAAATGAACTTTCAGATGAAGAGATTTTGCAATTGAAATCATTGCCAAAACGTGAGATTGAAAGAATGCAAGATTTTGCGCGAATAGCAGTAAATTCTTCAGTAGCAGATGGATTGATTGAAAATATTCGCAACAGCTATTTGTTGAACCGAAAGGAGATAAACGATGATGGAATACAAAATTGAAATTGATAATGAAAAACTTGAAAAAATGAAGATAAGAATTTTGAAATTAGAAAAACAAAATTTGAAAACGAAAGAGAAAAATGAAGCCACTATGATATCTGAAATTAAGACTATTATAGTAGAAGAATCCAAAAGAAATTATTAGAGGAGGCAGCTTATGATTGTAAAAAAAATGTTACTAAAAAATTTTCGGCAATTTTATAAAGAAAACATAATAGAATTTGCTCAACATAAAAATCAAAATATTACATTAGTTTTAGGAGATAATACGAGTGGTAAGACAACGCTTTTGCAAGCATTTCTTTGGGTGTTTTATGGTGAAGCAAACTTCAGAAGAAAAGAAGCGTTGCTAAATTCAAAAGTAGCTGAAGAAATGTTACAAAGCAATGAAGAAGAAAATGTCGAAATAGAAATTGAGTTAGAGCATCAAGGGGTCGAATATACAATACATCGTAAATTAACTTATTATTTTGATGATAACGGTGTGAGACCTAATAAAACGAGTGAAGTGAGGATGACCTATAAAGATATAAATGGGGAAACGGAATCAATTGTTCCACATAAAATTCCTAATAAGATCAGCGAAATTTTACCGAAAAACTTATCGCCTTACTTTTTGTACGATACAGAGAGATTTGACTCTGTTGCGACAAAATCAGATGTGGCAAATTCGGTAAAAGGTATTTTGGGTCTTACGGTATTAGAAAATATAAGGGCGCATTTAGGAACTATAGGGCGTTCAAAAAGCGTAATTGGAAAATTATATGCTAGCTTAAACGAAAAAGGAGCAAAAGAGGCTAGCGAAGCATACGAAATTTTAACAGAAAATACAAAAGAAAAAAAGCGCTTAGAAGAAAAAATACAAAACGGTACAGAAGAATTAGAAAATTATCGTAAGTTAATAGCTGAAAAACAAAATATTTTGAAAGATTTAGCAGCAAGCGCTTTTTCACAAGAACAAAAAGAAAAAGCTGTTTTAAATTTAGAAAGTATAAAGGAAAAAAAGTATGATGCCGAAAACGCTTTTCAAAAATTATTTCAACAAGACATCTGGCAATATTTTGGAATGCCTTTATTTAATAGAGTTAAAGATAATCTAGAAGAAACTCAATTGGATCAAAAAGCTATCCGAGACATGAATGTGAATGCGATTGAAGACATTATTGAACGTGGCACTTGCGTTTGTGGAACCAAAATTGAAAAAGGAAATGCAGCTTACGCTTATTTACTAGAAGAAATGCAATATTTGCCACCTGAATCCATCGGTACATTAATCAAATATTTCAAAAAAGAAGCAGTTAATAATTATAAATCAGGGGAAAAATCTTTTACAGGTCTTGAAGCTACCTATAAATCACTTGTAAGTTATGACAATACTATTGGCGATTTAGAAGATGAAATTCAAATTCTGAACGATGAATTGATTCAACAAGATGATATAGGGGAGCATCAACAGCAGTTGCTTTCTTATGAATCTAAAATTCTTCATTTTGAACAACAATTAGGTATCCTAAACCAGCGTTTGGGTATTCTAACAAAAGAGATTATAAGTAATGAAGAAAAATATGAGAAAAATATAGACGTTTCAGAAAAAAATAAGGAAATTTATAGGTATTTAGCGTATGCTGAAGAAATTGTAAATTGGTCTATCAATCAATATACTAGCAGGGAAGAAGCTATTAAAATTCAACTTGAAAATAAGGTGAATGAATATTTCCAACAAATGTACCATGGTTCAAGAAGGTTAGAAATTACAGACAAATTTGAAGTGAAACTAATTACAACAGATTTAAAAATAGAAATTCAAACAGATGAATCTCAAGGTTTAGGAACTGTGAAAAATTTTGCTTTTATTGCTGGATTAGTTGATTTAGCAAAAGAAAAATTAGTTAATTCTATAGAAAAAGATGCAGAAGAATACCCATTAATCTTAGATGCACCATTTTCTAATGCAGATGAAAAACATGTAGAAAACATATCTAATATTTTACCGAAAGTTGCCAATCAATTAATTTTAATTGTAATGGCAAAAGACTGGAATTATGCTAAGAAATCATTGAGTTCAAAAATAGGAAAAGAATATTTATTAGATAAGCAAACAGAAGTCCACACGTTAATTAAAGAGGTGAGATAAACATGTTTGATAAAAATATAATAATAGAAGGTAAACATGCAACGTTTTTAGAAGAACTTGATAATCAAAGTTTTTTTGGAAGAATTATTGACATTTATATGTGTGCAGCGGTAGTTGGTTTCAGATATAATCGGAGGAGTAAGGTTGATAAAAGTGGAATTTATAAGAATCAAAAGAAAAGCATCTTTGCTGAACAAGTCTTAAAGGAAAGTTCAAACTTAACTTTTATTTATCGCTTGATTATGTTATTACATGAACAAGATATTTTAAGTTTAGAAGAACGAACTAAAAGAGCTTTTAAACATGATTCTTCGCAAGAATTAAATGAGTTACATGCAGAGAATATGAAAATTTTTGATTCTTATGTATTTGGTGGTATAGAAGTTTTATATGAAAAACTTGCTAAAGAAGGAATTACGAAAGAAGATTATTTAGCTAATGCATATCAATTTATAATTGAACAAAATATACAAAAAGAACCACAAAGTGCAGATGATTTAATAGAAAGTGATTACCTTTATTAAGAGTGCTTTTTAACTTAACTAATTTTAGACGTAAAATATAGGATAAGAAGTTTTAAAAGGCTGAAGAAAATTCAGTCTTTTTAATTTGTACCCATTATTAGTTTCGTTCATCCTAAATATAAAAAAATAATGTTTTATTTGTAAGCCCGTAATCAAATAACGCATATAATCTTGTAGGCATCTCCGATACGATAAATGTATCAATCAATGGAGGTGCTTTTATTATGTCTACGAACAAACCAATTATCGTCCCCGTTCATTTAGATCCTCTCCCTTTAGAACTCCCTCCGGGATCCTCGCCTCAACAAAAAATCGAGCCAACCTGTGTGATTAAAACAGCAGCAGTTGAAATCTCTTTCTTCAATGGCGTAGATGCACACCTTGTCCAAACCGTATTGAAAGGATTGGTGTTGAAATGAAAACAGATTTCACAAAGGTAAAAAATATTTATATTGTCTGTGGCAGAACGGATATGCGGAAAGGAATTGATGGCCTGGCGGCCTTAGTTCAGGATTCATTCGAATTGGATCCATATAGCGATGCTATTTTTTTATTTTCGGGTACAAGCAAAGATCGCTATAAATGTCTTTATTTTGATGGCGATGGTTTTGCTTTACTGTACAAGCGGTTAGATCAAGGTCGTCTGCAATGGCCGAAAAATGAGCAACAAGTCCGTAACCTTTCGCAGCAAGAATTGCGCTGGCTATTAGAGGGGTTATCTATACAACAGCCAAAGGCGATTACAAAATCTTTAAAAGGTGTCTTTTAATTACTTTGTATAAAATGGTATAATTATCCACAACATACCGAACGAAATGTGGTGAATGATTTGGAAAACGCTTCTATGAACAATGAACGGATTATACAACTTTTAGAAACTCAACTAGCGCACTCGAACAGACAGAATGAAGAATTAACACAGAAATTAGATCAATCGTTTAAACAAATTGAAGCGTTGACTGAACAAGTCCGTCAATTAACAAAAGCTTTATACGGTTCCAAATCAGAAAAATCAAAGTACCAAGTGCCCGATGGGCAAGGTTCTTTATTTGAGGATGATCCGTCTTTTAACGAATCTGAGCAGACAGAAGAAAAAAGCACCGAAACAATTAGTTATACGGTTAATCGTAAAAAGACAAATAAAAAACGTAATGATTCATTTGGAGAGCATATAGAAATTGAAGAAGTTCATTATCATCCAAATGATTCATCTTGCGATTGTTGTCATGAACCAATGGTCGAATTTAGCTCTGTCTTAGTTAGAGAAGAAGCAAAATTTATACCAGCTACACTAAAACGTGTACAGTACTTTGAGCATGTCTATGAGTGTCGATTATGTAAAAATGATTCTTTGAAAAAATCTCAAATTAAACGCGGCCAAGCACCAAAAGGTGCAATTCAAAGAAGTATTGCAGGGCCTACTGTTTTGGCAAAGCTTATTTATGATAAGTTTGCGCAATATTTGCCACTTTACCGTCAAGTAAATGAATGGTCAAGACATGGCTTATTAACAAACGATAAAAATTTATCCAATTGGGTAATACGTGTAGCAACAGATTGGCTGCAACCAGTGTACGAATTGATGAAAAAGCGTTTAATAGCAAAATCCGTTTTACATATTGATGAAACCTTTGCGCAAATTCTTAAGCGTTCCGATGGAAGACCAGCACAATCAAATGCTTATAACTGGGTAGCTCGCAGTGTTCAAAGTGAAGGCCCAGTGATTATTTTGTTTAAGAGTGCATTGTCTCGTGGTCGTGCGACCTTAGAAGATTTCATTCAAGGGTTCAAGGGCACCGTCATTTGTGATGGCTATTCAGCTTATAATCATTTGCCTGATGTTCAGTTCGCTAACTGTTGGGCCCATGTCCGCCGCTATTGGTTAAAGGCTGATAGTAACAATGGTCGAAAAGGCGTGCAATATTGCGATCAGTTATTTCATATTGAGCGTAAGATCAAGCATCTTTCACCGGAAGAACGTGTGAAAATTCGTCAGCAAGAATCCAAACCGATTGTAGATGAATTTTTTGAATGGGTGGATCGTTCGCCGTTCTTCGGAAAAAATGCACTTGCTAAAGCTGCTGACTACACATTGAATCGTAAAGTTGCATTAAAACGATTCCTTGATAATGGCTATATAGCCATTGATAATAACGCTGCAGAAAATGCGATTCGTCCAAATGTGATTGGTCGAAAAAATTGGCTGTTTTCTGTCAGTGAAGCAGGCGCTCATTCAAATGCCATTTGTTTAAGTCTTGCTGAAACTGCTAAAGCCAATGGCATTGATTTCTATCAATACTTGGTGAAATTGATGACAGATTTACCGAACCTGCCTTTTCAGCAGCAACCAGAAATTTTAGAGCGTTATCTACCATGGTCCGAAGATATTCAGGCCACTTGTAGAAAATAAATAGCCGACTTAGTCAAAAATCATTCGACTAATCGGCTATTTGCTGTGCGTACCGTTAAGGTGCGCGTTTTTTTATATTTCGGGCTTACTTTTATTTTGTGTTCTTAATAATTTATAGAGCGATTTTACTAGGACGTGTCTAAAAACTCTACCTTATTGCGTCAACTTGAAAATCGCAGCGATATAAACGAATGCCAAAAAAGAAGTGGCTAATTTGTCGTAACGGGTTGCCACTCGGCGAAAGTGTTTGATTTTATTGAAAAAGCATTCGACTACGTGACGCTCTTTGTAGAGATACCAATCGACAGACCACGGTTCTTTGGCGTTCGTACGTGGTGGAATCGTATAATGTGCGCCTTTACTTGTCAGTTTGTCGCGAATCGCCTTTGTACCGTACGCTTTATCACCTAATACGTTACTGCCCGCGATTGGAAGTTGGTCGAACATATCACAAGCAGGTTGGCTATCATGCACGTTTCCAGCTGTTAGTTGAAATAACAATGGGTTGCCTAACGCATCCACAATGGCATGGATTTTCGTTGTTTTTCCGCCACGACTTACACCGATGTGTTGGGCAACTTCGGTATCGATGGCGTTTTTTTTGCCCCCGCACTATGTTGGTGAGCGCGAACGCTTGTTGAATCGATGCTTACGTTTTCAAAATCAGGTTCGATTTGAAGCGCCTGAAAAATCAAAATGAGTGTCCCGTCATTGCGCCATTTACAAAAGCGCGCATATGCCGTTTTCCAAAAGCCATAGCGTTCTGGCAGATCACGCCAAGGTGCGCCACTACGCGCAACCCACAGCATCGCATTGAACATCTCACGGTTACTTCGTTTCGAAGGACGACCGGTTGTGTACGGTGGGAAGAACCCTTCAATTTGTTTCCACTGTTCATCTGTTAATTCGTAACGACTTGGCGCCATTTCATCCACCCCATTTTCTGATTTACACCATTGTATCATGGGGTGGAAATAGTTTTTAGACAGAACCTAAAATAACTAATTTTATATAAAGCGAATTTAACTTTTAAATTGTTTTATATTGTAAAAAAATAGTTCTTTATATATAATAGTTCTTGTAGTAGAAATTCTTATTACAATGCCTACTATGAAACTGATAGTAGTAAATGATGTATCAGACTGTCAAGCAATTCGAGGTTAGTTTCTGAACTTATTATCAACAAGCAGCTTCTTAATAATAAGTTAACTAGCGAATTGTTAGTCAAGTTAGTCGTTGTCTTCATAAGTACTCCTTCCAGATAAGTGAGAGCCATTGATACAGCTACATCGTAACATACTTGCATGAAAGAAAAGATATTACAAGATAAGAAATTATCCTATCATGTAATAAAAGCTGATCGACTACATAGTTAATAAAAGAGGGCAAAGGTGTAGGGTGTAGCCCCAGTGTCCAGGTTGAACGTCTAATTTTTTAGAAAAGTAATCAGGGCTTTAGTTCTTCCTGATCCAAATAATAGGGTGGTATATATGGTGAAAAATGAAGATGAAATTTATCAAAAGAAACGATATATACACTTTGATCATAGAAAAGAATATAAACAGGTAAAGAGCTATGTTAGTAATCCCGATAAGATTGCAAAACATAGCTTTTTACCATTTATTTATTTTCCAATTATTTTTGAAAAATTTTCAAAAGAGAAAAATATAGAAAAAAATAATAGGCCGGTTAAAGTGAAAAAACGTGAAATTATGTATGCAGGGCACTTAGATAATTTTATTTATAAACATTATTCTATTAAATTAAACAATAAATATAATGAATGGGTGCAGAAGCAAAAAATTGATGAATGCTCTATAGCATATAGAAATAAAGGAAATAGTGAGGAAAATTTTTCTAACATTACATCTGCTGCAGAGGTTATTAATAAAATAGTAAGTTATAACGAAGCTTATATTCTAATTGGAGACTTCACTAACTTTTTCGGGAGTTTAGATCATAAATTACTAAAAGAGCGTGTAAAGGTAGTATTAGGTGAGAACAGGTTGCCAGCAGACTGGTTTAATGTATTTAATTCAATTACAAGGTATGGATTTTATGACAAAGAAATTTTAATTCGAGAAAAAGGAACTGATAAGGATCTAAAAAATAATAGGCAGTATTCGTATTTTAAAAAACTAAGTGACTATCGAAAATTTAGTAGAAGAATACCTTGTAAATCGAATAAAAATAATTATGGAATTCCACAGGGATCTGCAATTAGTGCCGTATTAGCAAATGTGTATGCTATAGATTTTGATAAAAAAGCGAAAGAATTAGCAAGTAAGTATCAAGGTATTTATCGTCGTTATTCGGATGATTTTATTTTAGTAATACCTAAAGGGAATTTAACGTTAACAGATTTTATACATATGCGTAATGAAATTATTAAGCTATCTAAGGAGAATAAAATCGAATTACAAAAAGAGAAAACAAAAAGCTATCTATATGAACAAAAAAAAATTATTAATATCGATAAGGTAGATCATTTTCATTTAGATTATTTAGGGTTTACATTTGATGGGCAAAACGTGAGAATGCGAAATAAAAGTTCTTATAAATTTTATAGAAATGCATATAAGTTAATTCGAAAAGCGCATTATGTAAAAAGGCAGAAAGATTTAAAAAAGTTACCATATCGCAGGAAAATTTATCGCTACTTTACAGATTTAGGGGCATTTCCTGAAGAATATAATACTGAAATAAAATTAGGTGTTAAAAAATATGGGAATTTTATTAGCTATGCGGAGCGCTGTCAAAAATCGTTTAATAAAATTTCGCCCAACACGAATAACTTGATGATGGACCAAATGAAAAATCGAAAAAAATATATTGAAAAAAGATTGGGCTATCGTATACATACTAAAGTTTAATCTAAAAACCCTAGTGACTTCCAATCACTAGGGGTTTTTTTGTGCCTTAAATTTTAAAAACTCATAATATGTTTCCACGTCCTGCAGCACTTTTTGCAAGGTCTCCGCTTCCCCTTCATCAAATGAAAGGGAGGGGCTATTTTCGAAGAAATCGAGGATCGTTTTTTGAGTTGGTGTTATGTTTGCGTATGTATTTTTTTCGTCAGAATACCCTAATAAATAATCAATCGAGACGTCATAAAATGTTGCAAGTTTGAATAATGTGTCAAAGTCTGGTTGGGTCTGAGAGGTTTCGTACCGCGCATAGGTAGAGCGATTGATTTGCATATAATCTGCTAGTTCTTGCTGCGATAATTTTTTTTCTGTGCGTAGTGATTTGAAAATGGCTCCATACTTCATGCGACAACCTCCTCTTTTCTCTTAATTATAGGCGAAAGAGAGTCTTGAAGTATTATTTGTGCAAAAAATACACAAATAAATTGACGTGATACGATAATAACCTTATAATTTGTGTAATAACAGCACTTTAAATGATTTTAAGTGTAATAAGTGCACATTTTGTTAGGGTACAAATCGTATCCATAGCAAAAAATTAAAGGAGGCTCCATTATATGAATTCAATCCTAGCAGAAGGTTATGGCATCATTCCTAAAATCGTTATGCGTGATGAAAAGTTGTCAATTGAAGCGAAGGCGATTTATGCGTATTTAGCAGCGTTTGCGGGCAATCGTTTTGAGGCATATCCTAGTGTTGAGCTGATATGTCATGATTTAACTATTTCAAAAAAACGCTTATTGGCGCACAGGAAACAGTTAGTCGAACGAGGTTATTTGGACATTAAACGGCAGCGTACAGACAATGGTTTTTCAAATAATATCTACGTGCTGAAGCAGTCGGTTTGTTATAGTAACAAATCGTTGCCACACGAAATGGTAGCGGTACAGGGCGTAACCGAACAATCTGTAGCGGAACAACATGTGGCCACTATAAGTAACAGGTTTAATAATAACAGTCTTAATAATAACAAGTTAAAAATACAGCAGCTCACAGAATTTTATGAAGAGCTCACCGGTGAACAGGCACCTGCTCAATTAACGGCATTGCTCACAACGTATCAAGATGTGTCAGCGATCATGGAAGCGTTAAGGGAAGCCCACGCCAAAAAGAAGCCGCTACTTTTTTACGCCGATTATTTACTGAAAAATGCCTGGTCGTCAACGTCATTTGGTGGCACACAAATTCCATTTTAAAACAGAGGAGTGCTGAGTATGAAAAACATACGAGATGTCTTAAGTGCGTTGCAGTGGGACAAGTCCAACTACTGCATGCGGCATGACAGTGATTTTGTTTATTTACCCCCGACTTATCAAGTATCTCAATGCCCATTTTGCGGAACGGAGGCATTGCAGCAGCAAATCGAAGAAGCGGAGCAGCAGCGCTGTTTGGATATTGAGCGATTGGCGCGCTACCGCACACTAGCAAGGCATTCGATTATTCAAGATGAGACGATTCGGCATGCGCGCTTTGAAAACTTTTTAGCTGAGACGGAAGAGGAGCAACTCAATAAAGCGCTGGCTATACGAGCTGCTGAGCGTTTTGTAGCTGGGGACGTGTTTAGTGTGTGGATCCAATCTCCAGAGACCGGGTGCGGTAAAAGTCATTTAGCGATGAGCATCTTACAGTATGTCAACGAAGCTGCGCCGCAAAATCGTCAAACGCTTTTTTTAGATTTTGGACGGACGATGGAGTTAATGCGTGACAGTATTGGCAATCGAGAGAGCATGTATACGCAAAATTATTTCGTGACGCTTGCGAGTAAGGCGGATGTGCTCGTGCTCGATGATTTAGGGGCCGAGACGGGGGATATTTACAGCGATAAACGGGCGAGTGAGTATACGAGTAATGTGCTGCGGAGCATATTAAATAGCCGTCAGCATAAGCCGACGATTATTACGACGAATTTGAGTGGCCAGCGCCTGTTGACCGGGTACCGCGAACGAGATCGCTTCATACCACCGATGTATGACAAAAAAATGATGTCGCGCGCGATGCGGAAAGTGGAACATATTATCTTTAAAGAGACACCGGATAAGCGCTTGCTTGGGTTTTAAAGTCGACATTTTAAGAACGGTGGCAACAATGGCGTAGTTACGGAAGTCAACTAGGTAAATAATTTAATTTTCAAAAAATAAGTCTTTAAACTACCCATTCCTTTCCATTTTGTATTATAATAAAGAGAAAAACCTCATCTCTTAAAGGGAGTGATTTCGTTGAAAAAGTTATGGACGGTCGTCATTATGCTGTTGTTTTTCGTGATGTTACCGCTTCAAAGTTTAGGTGCACAGGCAGCAGCGCCAAAGATTTCGGTTAAGTCGTATAAGACAGAGCAAATTCAATATGCGGTTATTCATGGGGACAAGTATAAAGCAGTGAATGCGAAGATGTATCAACAAGCAAAAGAAGCGTATGCAACGCAAAAGGACTTAGATAAGCAGCTGAAAGAGGACCGGGAAAATGGTAGCATTCCAGATGGTATTGACTATGTGATTGGATTGACACCGATTGTAAAATATAAAACTTCAACGAAAATTAGTATTTTAACCCAAACGTATATTTATAATGGTGGGGCGCACGGTAATTCGTATTATGAAAGCTACAATGTGTATAAAGGCAAACAACTATCGCTAAAAGGCGCGTTTAAATCAGAAGCGGCCTATTTACAAGCGAAACAGTATGCGAAAGAAAAAATGTTAGCGCATCCTGGAAAATATCCATTTGCCGATAACCACACAACAATTGCTGGTCACCCGTATTATTGGGTAGCTTCTGGCGGCATTAAAGTAACGTTTGATCCGTATGAAGTAGCACCGTATGCAGCTGGTATGATGACCGTATCGATCCCAGCAAAATATATGATGAAATAACAGGTAGAGGCCCGGTTCCGCTGGGCTTCTTTTTTGTTATAATAAAGGCATTATGAACAGATTGTAGGGAATGACATGGCAATTTATTTTGAATCATTACAGGCGTTTCAGGCGAATGGCGGTTTGAAACAATCAACGATTACAGCACGGCAACTACTACCGGCGCTTGTGACGCATATTCAGCGCGGGGACCGGAAATTTTCACTCTACATTAATGGGCGACTACCAAAGCCGCTTGGTGAACTGTTGCAGGAGGCATTTACGATTTCGCATTTGCAAAAGCCGTTTCATACACAGCATTGCGCGCGTCAAGACAGCAAATATATTAGCGTGTCCAAAAATCGTATTAAAATCGACTTTTCGATGAAGTACCGCATGTCGCGTGAGCAGCACAAATGGGTGACGGATGAGATTCAGCGTATTTTAGCGCGGTTGATTACAGACGACATGAGCACTATTCAAAAAGTGGTGGCTGTCCATGACTATATTGTGCGCAATCATCACTATGAGATGAATACGACGGGCTCGCCGTTTACGGTGTTTACGTTTATGCATGAGAAGCAAGGCGTTTGTATGGCCTATGCGTTATTATTTGAAAAGATGATGGAGGAGCTTGGCATTCCGTGCTATTACGTCATCGGTAAGGCAGATGGTGAGAGTGATTTGGGGCATGCGTGGAATATGGTGCAGCTTGGCGGCGAGTGGTACCATATCGACGCGACGTGGAATGATTTAGGTTCGAAGATGAAAAATCACGAGATTCGCTATCGTTATTTTTTACGCTCGGATGACTTTATGAAGCGCGATCATCATTGGAATCCCGCGCATTATCCGCAGTGCTTGAGCGAAATGTATAAAGGCATGTCGAATTTTTATGATGTGACGTATATAGGTGATGCGCTTTATTTTCCGCATCCAACGTCGGCACAGCTTATGCAGATGAATGTTAATACGCGTCAAACAACGGTGTTGCTTGACGCTCGCGTGCAGTTTTGTACCGCTTTTGACGATGCGCTCTATTTTTGTCATGTCGATTGCGCGCGTCAGTTATATAAGCTCGAAGCGGGCGCTATTAGTTGTGTCGAGACGCGAGAAGTCGTGAGCATTAAACGGACACTCGGCGCGCTAGAAGTGTCGTTTCGTGACGGGGAGCCGCTGCATTTTGAACAGGCGCGAGAAGAAACAGCACAACTAGAGGCCCTAGATGTCCCACTAGCGGGTTTTGGTGGTAGCTGGTTTGGAAGTTATAAAGGGAAGGCACAACCGCTACGTTTTCATAGTGATGATGGCTTAGAATTGCTGCTGAGAGATGGCTATAAGCAAGTAGCCGTCGATATTTTATGTTTGGATTCACTGCAAATTTCTTTGACGGCGAATAAAAAGCCACTACAGGCTACGCAACCAATCATAGTAACATTACCGGCAGCACTTGCTGAGCGAGTAGGGCAAGCGCAACTAGAAATTACCGGCGACTGTCACGTGCCGTTGCATTAAAAAAAAGAGGATGGGACATACGTGTAAAACCCTCCTCTCAGATGAGCATAAAAAAACCAGAATCGCGCTGTGGCGCGGTTCCGGTTTTTTGTGGCGAACGCTAAAAAAGAAACAGGAGCTGTTTTGTAAAAGCCTCTTTTTAACTATGTATGTGCGGACTTATTAATAATATGCAGAAAAATAAGTTGACCGATGAAAATAATGACTGCAAGAATGCCAACGATCATGAGCGAAGTTAGGCGTAGTTCAGGTGTTTGTATAACACCGCGAGCATCGGCATGACGGGTATAAATAACAGTTGCTAATGCGGAAAACAGGGCAATCCAACATACATTTAAAATCCACCAAATAATTTTCATACGATGACCTCCCTACTAGAACTACGGATGAGTAGCTTAAAAAGTTTCAATTCGTTAGAAAAGGTGCGGTTTTTATGTTATGGTAAAATATGGAGGTGGTTTAGTGACATCACAAAAAGATTTTACACCCTTACTTATTCCTATTGTCTTAATTATTATTGCTTTAAGCCTCTTCGCTATAGCTGGTCAGGGTTCAGATATCATGCTATTTATTGTGCTTGGTATTGTAATGGATATTGGCTTTATTTATGCATTTATTTTAGCGTGGAAAACAAACAATCGCTTTGTGAAAATCGTGAGTATGTTGATGAATGTTTTAGCGTTTGTTGTAACGACAAGCTTCCTTTATTTAACTTTATTAGGAATGGGCATTTCTGAAAGCTAATAAAAAGCCGGATTCACGATGAAATCCGGCTTTTTAGTGTTTAATTATGCAAAACACCCTTTATTAAACAAATACACATCTCCAGGTTCCTCAAAATTATCGAAGCGAGGATTAAGTGCTAGTCCGAGTGCTTCTGCTGTCTTGATTGAAGGGATATTATTGTATTTTGTACGGGCGACAATTTTTGGGTTGGTGTCGATTGTATCGTGAATAAACTGCAAGACAAGCTGATTGGCTTCTTTTGTGTAGCCTTTGCGTGTGTAGGCAGTATCTAGTCGGTAGGCAAGATTAAAAATACGGCCGTTTTGCCAGTCTCGGTAGCGTACACCGCACATGCCAATAACTTCATTGGACGCCTTTTCAATAATGATAAAGAAGCCGATCTTGTCACGCTCCCAATCTTGTATCCATTGCTGTAGCATGGCACGCGTTTCATCTTTCGATTCGTGCAGCTCTCCTGAATGGTAGAGATTGGTCGTTGGATCCGCGTGAATTCGATACATCGCGTCTACATATTGTAAGTCAGGTTGTACGAGTTTTAAACGATTATTTTCTAACGCAATCATGGAAAGACCTGCTACTAAAACATATACCTCTAGCGTTAGATTGAAGTGCTCAAACAGGAACGTGCTCGCGCCGGCCGCTCCATTCTAAAGTACTAAGCGAGTCATAGGATAACTATTCGCTCAAGGTTTGTACCCGATAAATCGGCTGTTGTAGTAGCAGTTTTCACCTCTCTTTCGATATCTATTTTGAGCCTGGCTGCTACTCAATTTTCATTAAACGTTTGGCATCCATCTAGGGATCCCTCCATTACAAATAATATTCCCGAAAACAGAAGAAATAACGCGATTTTTGTAAAAAAAAAGAAGAATCATAGCGAATATGATTCCTCTTTTAAGTTGATATTACACTTTAAATGCGCGAACTTCTTCGTTCAATTGTTGTGCATTTATGCTTAATTCGGTTGCGACGACACTAATTTGTTCCATTGTTGCTTTTTGTTCTTCCATCGAATCGACGATAATGCGAATGCTCTCAGATGTTTGTGAAGAACCATTTGAAATATCTTGAATCGAAGCGGATACTTGCTCTGCACCAGCAGATAATTGTTCAGATGTTGCCGATACGTCCTCAATTTGTGCAGTCATTGTAGAAACCGATGCGGAAATCGTATCGAATGATTGACGTGCATGTTGAATGATAGTGACACCTTGCTGCACCGATACGAGTGACTCTGCAACAGCTTTTTCGACGTTAGCAGTATCTAGCTGAATTTCATCGGTTAATTGTTTAATCGAGTTTGCTGATTTTTTCGATTGCTCCGCTAATTTCCCAACTTCGGCTGCAACGACAGCAAAACCTTTGCCATGCTCACCCGCACGCGCCGCTTCAATTGAGGCATTAAGCGCTAATAAATTCGTTTGATCGGTGATGTCGGTAATAATATTTGTTATCGATGCGATTTCGGCCGTTTGCGTTGCTAGTTTCGCTACGAGTTCACTTACTAAATCTGTTGAGCTATTAATAGAAGTCATTTGCGTACTCGCTTCATTAACCGTTGTCACACCTTGTGTTGCTTGCATACTTGTATCATTTGCTGCTTCATTTAACGTTTGTGCAGACTCTGCAATACGTTGGACACCTTGTGCGGTTTCATCCATTGCATAGGCACTTTCATTTGAAGCGGAAGCAGAAGCAACTGCTTGGTCGGCCGTCATTTCAATTTGCGCGGTTACTTCTTGACTTGCCGCGCTCACTTCCTCGGTGCTTGCTGATAATTCCTCTGCAGCAGCAGATAGTTGTTCAGCATTTACTTGTAAGTTTTGCACAAGGTGATGTAAATTGTTTTTCATTGTATTGACGCTTACTGCAAGCTGACCAATTTCATCTTTTGAATGTACAGGAATATCATGTTGTGTCAAATCACCCTCAGCAACAATATTGACCATATTCGTCATAGTAGTTAATGGATTAACGATATGACGGCGAATATAGACAATAAAGAATAAAGTAATGGCTACGCTAACAATTAATGCAATAATTGAAATCCATTTTGTTAAGTCAATTAACGACGTTGTTTCGTCAGCGATGTCTTCCATTTTCTGATTTTGGTATGTGCGCATCTCATCGGCAATTTGTACTAAATGGCCATTTGAATCGGCAATTTCTTCAACAATAATTCGTTTTGCTTCTTTCAAATCATTATCGTTTACAGCTGCTCTAAATTGCTCTATTTGCTCGTTAAATGATTGATTGTATTGCTCCATTTCTGCCCATTGTTCTTTCATTTTTGCACTTACTAAAAAGTTTTTTAACTCAGCAATTGAATCATCGACACCTTTTGCACTCGCAGCTAATAAATCGCGATTGCTTTGTGTATCATCAATAATAATCGCACGCGCATATAGCCCTTGCTGATACATATCAATCATGATTTCATCAATTAACTGCACTTGTACTACGCGACTATGAAATGCTTCTTCGACCTTGCTATTAATTGCGACAATATTAACTACTGCTATCGAAATTGAAATAAACATAACAATCAAAATCGATATAAAGGCCATATTTAATTTTTTGCCAACACTCACAAAATTTCCTCCTCAAATTTAAAGTAATGCTTCAATTGCTTGTTCGATATCAAGCAATGAAGTATCAGGTTCAAAGCGCTGAACAACGCGCCCTTGTCGGTCCACTAAAAACTTCGTAAAGTTCCAACGAATATTGGGGGTTAATAAATAGTCTGGATAATGCTCTTGAATGTGTGCATGTAGCATTTTTTGTTGCATTGTCTCGCGCTCCATATCTGCGCAAGGTACTTCATGTTTTAAATAATTAAATAATGGATGCGCTGTAGCGCCATTAACATCTACTTTTTCAAATACAGGGTAAGACACACCATATTGCAGTTTGCATTGTGCGGCACTTGTTTGCCCATCTTCGGGATTTTGTTCGCCAAATTGATTGCAAGGGAATGACAATACCGTCAAACCTTGATGTTGATAACGTGTATAAAGTTTTTGTAAATCTTCGTATTGGTACGTAAATTGGCACTGACTTGCTGTATTCACAATAAGCATCACTTGGTCACGATACGTTTGCATCGATAAAATTTCATTATTAGGTTTTTGCACCAAATAATTATAAATGCTCATTAAAATAACCTCTTTTCTTTGTATATTCTAGTTCTAATTATATACAGTGTAAACTAAAAGACTATAAAGATGGATGAAGTGAGTAAATACCTTTTAAACTATACAAGATTGAGACAAAAAAAGAAGAAGCGCTTAAATTTAGCCCCTCTTCCGCTAGTGTTTATAATAAAATAATACTTTTCATAACAAATAAATAAGTTGAAACTGCAGCAATGATGCCAAACACAAATGTTACATATGCTGGCACTCTTGGTAGTAAAAATGTCGCTAAAAAGACGCAAATTCCAATCGTCGCGGTAGCTAAAAATGCTACAGCGACACCCGAAAAGGCAAAGTTCATTACGGTATCACCGTCGATAACGGCGCCGCCATGTAGCCACTGGAATACCGGCGAAACCATCGATTGTGTCAATTCGTGTACAGGCGGCTGTTGTTGCGTGAAAATAGCTGTAATCACTAAAATAATGACTAAAAAACTGCTTTCTACGCGCACCCATGGAAGCGGGTTAAATGGAAGCTCGCGTTTAATCATAAAGCGTGCCACCGCTGTATTCGCAAAGGCTAACAAAACGATTGGTATTAAGAAAACATGCTTAAAGAATAAGCCTTGTCCATAAGTTGTTAGCCACGATGTCATATAGCTAGGTACAAGTACACCCATTAACAACAGACCGCTAATGACGATTGTAAATAGGCTGGCTGCCGCCATAATTGAAAACCACTTTAAAAAAGCGAGCCAATTTGTCGTGTTTTTTGCAAAAAAGCTCACAACAAACAATGTACCTACCCATAAACTCATCGCCAGTGTATGAAGAAAATCACTAATGATGCCGGTCGCAAAGTCCATCGATGTCGCATGGCTTGCCCACGCGAGTGTCATCATTAAAATGACCATAATCAGGAGCCCAAAACGCGCAAACATACCGCGCGCCACTAAAATAATGAGCATGATTGAAAAGGCGAGCGTCATGACCCACGCAAGTCCGACCGTTGTTGATGTCAGGACGAGAATCGTCGCATCGACATAACCAAGACGCGCACCTAAATTTGCGATGACTTCAATTACGGCGACAAAAGCTAGAATCGGAATCGCGCTTGCACTCGTCAAGAGCCATTTTTGGGGCACAGCGATATCAGGACGTTTTTGTGCAGGCACGCTATAAAGCACAAAGGTTCCTGTTAAAATCGCTAAACAAATATAAAGTAATGCTTGCGAAATTTCGAGCATTATTTTTTACGCAATAAGAAGAATAAACCGCCGCCAATTACGACAACGAGGCCACCAAATACAGCTGCAAGCATGCCCATTGATGGACTTGTTACTTCATCGCTCGTATCTGCCTTTGGCGTGTCCGCTTCTTTTTCCACTTTTTCTTCAGTAGCTTCTTCTTTTTCTTCTACTACATCTTCTTTCTCTTCAGCTACTTCTTTTGCATCGACAGAAAATGAGTACGTGCCTTCTACTGGGTGACCATCGCCACTTAATACGTTCCAATCGACATTGTATGTGTCGTTATCTAAAGGCTCGTCAAATGTAACCGTCATTTTTGTATTGTCAATTGTCAGTTCTTTTGCATCCATTTTGTCGCCTTCTGAATCTGTAACGGTAATATCGCTACCTTTTTCGATTTTTCCGCTAAATGTAATCGATACTTCATCAAGCTGTTCTTTTACGACCGCACCATCTGTTGGTGTCGAGTCTGTTAATTCTGAATGTGCAAAGGCAGGTAAGCTCATTGTTGTTGTCACAATAGCTGCTGCTGCAACGGGAATGAAACGTTTCATCATGTTGTTACCGTCTCCTTTTAATTAAGCTATTAATCCATCATCTATTGTACAAGAAAATCATGAGTAAATTGTGAATAAATGTCCATAAATGATGCGGAATGTGTAAATGGTTTTACAAATTCACATGGCTGTCACAAAAGATACTGATTGACAGTCATTCACGTTTTCCGTTACGATAGAAGTAACAGAAGGGGGGCGCATACATGGCAAACAAGAAGGAGCGTATTATCGCTGCAGCACAACAAGTATTTTTAGCGCAAGGAATTGACAAAACGAAAGTATCTGACATTGTAAAACTTGCAGGTATTGCTCAAGGAACATTTTATTTGTATTTCCCAACAAAGGCCGCTGTTATGCCTGAAATTGCGAAACAAGTAATTGTTGAAATTCTGGCGTATTTACAACAAGAAACAAAGCAATCGACATCAGCAGAGGAACAGCTCAATGACATGATTGACGCGATGATGCGCTTTAACCTGGAACAAAAGGATCGGTTACAGCTTTTATATGCTGGACTTGCAAAAAGTGAGTACATCGGCGAATGGGAAGAAATTTATTCTCCGTTTTATGATTGGGTAACACAATTGATCGTGCGCGGCCAGCAAGAGCAGACGATGTACAGTGACTTGGACGCTTTTAGTACGGCACGTATTTTAATAGGGACGATTGAATCGACAGCAGAGCAACTTTATTTATTCGATAAAATGGTCGATGAAGCATTTGCTGCACAACAAATTCGCACGTTAAAAGTGTTCGTTCGTCGTGCCCTTGGTATTCAGTAAAATACTGAATGCTTTTCTTTTATTTTAAAAATGACTCCTAGTCAGTCATTACTAGTTGGAGGATTGTTATTCATGAAAAAAGACTGGATATACGTGGCATTGACCAGTCTCTGCGAAATTTTATGGCTTTTAGGATTTTCATTTGCAACGGCTTGGTGGCAATGGGTATTGATTGTCGCATTGATTGTACTGGATTTCCACTTTTTAGCGAAAGCCTGTGAAAACTTACCAACCGGTACCGTGTATGCGATTTTTGCTGGTGTTGGTACGTTTGGTACGGTATTAATTGATTTAGTCATTTTTAATAAACCGTTTGATCTAATGACAAGCGCATTTATGCTTATTTTAGTAGCGGGTATTATTGGTTTAAAATTAAGCGATGGTAAAAAGGAGGAGGCATAATATGGGCTGGCTCTTTGTATTAGTAGCTGCTTCCTGTGAAATTGGTGGTGTCGTTGGTCTACGCTTATATAGCCAATCGAAAAAAATGTGGCAGCTTGCGATGTATATGGGGGGATTTGGCTTATCGTTTTTCTTCCTTTATCAATCGTTTAATTATTTACAGTTAAGTATTGCCTACGTGATTTGGATTGGCATAGGAACCGTTGGAGCAGTAGTCGTCAATATTTTATTTTTTGGTGAAGCAAAAAATAAAATGCGTTTAGTCAGTATGGCGGCGATTATTGTCGGGTTAATTGGTTTAAAGGCGATGGCATAATTCGTTTGTTACCTCTCTAATGTGAAAATTAGAGAGGTTTTTTTATTATTTCTTCGCAAAATATGCCCAACTTGCCATACGACCCTCGACCGCGATATCAATGCCAACTGCAATATTTTAGCGGAAGGATTACGACTTTCGAGCCAACAGACGGGGTTCGCCTACTACAAGTCAGTTCAGCTTCAAGTATGGCATAGTTATATAGACTCTCAATCAAAAGGTTCATTCTTTTTAGAATACGAAATGGTAAACTCTTTAAGGTTTGCATTTTTTATTATGAGGAGAGTTGTAATGAAACGATTTTTAGCAATATTTCTTTTCACTATCATTGGCTGTCTTGTACCTCTACATGCTCAGGCAGAGGATACATTTCAAACGGATTTATTTCGTTACAAAATAGTAGATGGAGAAGTTGAAATTACGAAATACCTTTCAAATTATACAATTGATGTGGTTGTACCAAAAACAATTGATGGGAAACCAGTCACGCGTATTGGAGATTCAGTATTTGAATCAAAAAGTATTAAAAGTGTAACTTTGCCGGAAGGTCTTATATCCATTGGAGCGAAAGCCTTTTATCGTACAACGGATATTGGAGAACTCAAATTACCTTCAACACTTAAAGAAATTGGGGAGATGAGTTTTTCGAGTGCTGGTGTTACCGCAGTAACAATACCGAAAGGCTTAACAACTATTAGCTTTTCAGCGTTTGGTTTTAACCAAATTAAAAGTGTAACAATTCCAAGTACAGTACGAGAAATTGGAAGAGGTGCTTTTGCATACAATGCACTTACAGATATAACGATTGAGCCGGGGGTTACAGTCATTGGTGCAAAAGCATTTGAAGGAACGAAATTAACAACGGTTACAATACCAGATACGGTCGTATCGATTGGCGAGTTAGGATTCGGGAATACGCCATTAACAACCATAAAGCTATCATCAGCGCTTGAAACAATCGAGAAACGAGCATTTTATAAAACAAAGTTGACGAATGTTACGTTCCCGAAAACAATTGAACTAATTGGCGATGAAGCATTTAGTGAAACATTACTCGAAAATATTCACTTTACGCGTTCAGCGAACACAACGATTGGTAAAAAGGCATTCTATAAAACGAAATTGACAGCACTAACATTACCAGAAGGGGTTAAGGAAATTGGCAGTCAAGCTTTTATGAAAGTTTCGAGTTTAACAACCATTTCACTTCCACAATCATTGAAAAAAATTGGTGCAAAAGCCTTTTATGAATTGCCGATTGAAAAGGTAACGCTACCGAAACAGTTAACAGAAATTGGCGACGCTGCTTTTTATAAATCTAATTTAACATCCATCGCGATTCCAGGAACCCTTCAAATAATGGGGGAAAGTGCCTTTGCGAACAATCAATTGAACGATGTGACAATCGGGGAAGGTGTCCCTTTGATTGCAAAGAGCGCATTTAAAAATAATCAAATTAAAACGATAACACTTCCAGATAGTGTAACGATGATTGGTGAATCGGCGTTTGAATATAATACGCTTACGGCGCTGACATTACCGAAGCATGTGACAGCAATCCATGCACGTGCGTTTAAAGATAATTTACTGAGTACACTGATACTTCCAAATACTTTAACGGAACTCG
Source organism: Kurthia huakuii LAM0618 (assembly GCF_000505545.1). GTDB lineage: Bacteria > Bacillota > Bacilli > Bacillales_A > Planococcaceae > Kurthia > Kurthia huakuii. The sequence goes on along the minus strand of NZ_AYTB01000018.1, from coordinate 29,489 downwards.
GCGTGTCTGCATTTGAGAACAATGGGATTGAAAGTTTAATATTACCTGCAAGTATGCCCGTCATTCCAGCAGGTGCATTCCAACGCAATAGTATTCGAACATTGATTTTGCCAAGTGATGTGAAAGAAATTGGCAAGGCAGCATTTGAGGAAAACGGATTGAAAGTTGTTACATTACCATCAGCTGTTGAAGCGATTGGTGACGATGCATTCCAAAAAAACGATATCGAACAAATTAATTGGAACACGAAGCTTCAAACAATTGGTGCGAATGCTTTCCGTAAAAATAATCTTACGGCAGTGACACTTCCAGCAAATGTACAAATAATAAAGGAATTTGCTTTTGCGCAAAATTTGATTGATGAATTGGCATTGCCAGTATCATTAACAGCTGTAGCACCAACTATTTTAGGGAATGCTACGACGAATTCAGAAACGGAAAATCACTTTTATCGAAGCATAAAAGAGATTTATACTGATGCAGCGAAAACAAAGCTATGGGATGGACAACAATTAGGTGTGATACTTTATGTGAAGTGGCATCATCTGGCACGTTTTGAGCATTTAACCTACCCTTATATTCCTGTCAATTCAACATTTGATCCCCTAAAAGTAATTCAAGTAGAGGATGAAGAAGATGGCGATATTACAACGCGTACAACTGTATTAGGTACAGTCGATACAACAAAAATTGGCAGTTATACTGTGCATTATCAAGTGACAACAAGTACGGGGTATACATCGGTAAAATCTCGTACGTTTTATGTGACACGAAATGCGAAGCCAGTCATTTCTGGAGAAGCTATACAAACGATACACTTAGGCGATAAGCTATATGTACGTCAAAATATTACAGTAAGTGATGAAGAAGATGGCGATTTGCTACAACAGACAAGAATTTCTATACCGACTATCAAGTCACCTGGCCGATATGAGGTACATTATTCTGTTACAGATTCAAACAATAACACGACAACCTTTACACGCGTAATTTATGTGATTCCATCAAGGGTTCAAGCGTTGGTGGTGACAAGTAACCCAACTTCACTTTATATGAAATGGGCAGATCAAAAAGGCGTTACGGCATACAAGGTAAAACTTTATGATGCAAAAGGAAAGCTGATACGTACAGTAAACACAGCAGAAGCAGATGTTATTCTCGATAAATTACCACCAGGTACAAACTATCGTGTGAAAGTGCTTGCTTATTTAAAACTTCCTGGTAAAACGATGCTAAGTGATTATAGCGAAACGATATCGACAATTACTGCACCTGCAACGTCCAATGTTATGAGTTTAAAAGTAGTAAATCAAACAAGTTTTAAAGCAACGTGGCGCAAAAGTACAACTGCAAGTGGCTACAAATTACAGTATGCAACGAGTAAATCATTTAAAGATGGAAAGACGGTAACGTTGCGTTCATCAAAAACATTAGCGAAAACAATCAATGGGTTAAAAAAAGGTCAAACGTATTATGTGCGTGTGAAACCATATCAAACATTTAACAAGAAAAATATTTTCGGATTATGGTGTACAGCAAAAAAAGTAACTGTAAAATAACGGAAGAGGCTCTGCTTAATTTGCAGAGCCTCTTTTTTTAATGAGATAGTAACAAAAACATAGCGAATTTTTGACCTGAGCTCTTTTTTTGTTCTATAATAGGCAACGAGATTATTAAAAAAAGTAGGTCAGAAATATGATAATAAATATTGTTCTTTTAGTGATTGTCACGCTGATTAATGTCTTTACGCTATTTTGGGATAAATATGTCTATAAGATGAAGGAGCGCCGCCTTGAAGAAGCGAATCAAACGGCGATTGATCATCTAAGTAAAGGTGCAGAAATTCGTGTTGGGAAGCCATTAACCGATGAAGAAAAAGAGGCAATTCGCGAAGAGTTAGAAGAAGCGAAGCGCGAGCCATTTTACAAACGTATTAGTGGTACGAGTAAAGTATTGTTTTTAGTAAATCTATTGCTAGCGATTTCTGTAGGCTATAGTTATTATCAAGCAACGGAGACGGTACAAATTCAGCAGGAGTACGATATGATGGAGTATACACAAAATTATACATCGTATCGCTATTTAGGCAACACACCAATGATTGATAAGAAAACAAAGATTGAAACGGTCAAATTGTACCAAACGAAAATTAACGATGACTTTTATGTGAAAGGCTATAGTGAATATAGCGGTAACTTTTACTTGAAGTTGACTGCGGCTGATCAAGAGGATGCGGCCTTAAAAATGAAGGCTACAACGGAAGTAGTTAGTGCAAGTGGTGTCACTGTATATGAAGGTACATTGTTCATTAACAAAAAAGACAAAGAAATTAGCTTGTTGCCATATGGTTATAAACAAGAAGCAGTTAAGAAGGAAAAATAAAAATAGCCTCTCAGATGAGCATAAGAAAAACCGGAATCGCGCTGTGGCGCGGTTCCGGTTTTTTGTTGCGAACGCTAAAAAAGGAAAATCAATCGCTTCTTCCCATCAAGCCAACTGTGCCATGTATGTGGGCATCAAAAAAGTGAAGCAGCTGTTTCGAGCAAGTAGGAACAAGCACGCACTGTTCGTAGGAATCCCCCACTTCAAGTGAGTTCATCAGAACGGCTAAGTGGGGGTAGTTCAATTAACAGCTGTTAATGGCTGCCCAACAAGTTTATCGAACAACTCGGCTGATGTTTGTCGGTCAAGTTGTACATGTTTTTGTTCGCCTTCAACAAAAATTTCCGCTTTATCCTTTGATGGATTTAACCATACACGATAAGTCGCTGATTTGACGTCGGTTGCCGAATTTGAAAATTGGAATGTATAGTCAGGGGCATGCACTTTGGCGATATTCGCCTCTTGCCAATCAAGGGTGCTTAAAAAATTGCGCGTGTCTGTTGCGCGTGTCTCTGTTGCCAATGTTTTATAATCCTCACTGGCGCTATCGTATTGTTTAATTTCAATGTATTGTTGAATTTCAGGAGCCGCAGATTGGCAGCCCGCTAAAATGAATAAACAGAAACTTGTAAGAACTAAAGGGAATGTTTTTTTCAACGGAATGTCCTCCTTGTAATAATCATGTTCATGTTACGAAATTCTTGCTAGCAAAGCTATATCGATGACGTAACTGCATAAAAAAGAGGAAGCAAAACGATGAAACTGTACAAATAACAGCAAAGAAAAAAGCTGGTCATAGGCGATGACCAGCTTCATAAGGATTAGGAGAGAGGGTAATCTCTCCATTGATTTATTCTAATACTACGCTCTTTTTCTTACAAGCGTACATATTACTAATGTATTTTCGTTCTTTTATCGCATTAATAACAAAAAAATATCATTTTATCTAGGCATAGCTACAATGAAAATGGTGTGTTAAATAATCAAAAGTACGCAATTTTTTGAAAGATATTCTAAATGAGCATTATTGAAAAGTGTATTTGAGCACGAAAAAACGAGGCGAATAGCGGGATAAACGTCAAAAAAAGAGTAAGCCACAGAAAAAATAATTGATTATTTAGATAATTATTTGTGTTTCATAGTATAATATACTTAAAGAACTATATGGGAAGATGCGGTGATAACTAATGACAATCGAAAAAATGAAAATTCTCGTGTCACGAGCCCGTTTTGAAGAAGCGTTAGTTTTAGGTGAAACGTATTTACCAACAGCAACGGAAGAAAAACCCCGTCTTTTACAGCTTTGTCTTGTTTGCGCTCGAAATTTAAGTAATAAAGAGGCAGCAAGTTCCTACTATAAACGTTTTATGAATGAAGTGAAACAACATCGTACAATCGAGGAAGAAGTACTTTATTTACATGTTCAAATTCTTTATTTATTTTATATGAAGCAAGAACAGCAAGCGAATGCGTATTTGAAAAAATTTATTGAACTTTTACCCTCTTTAGTGGACAAAGAAGAGGCGCTTTACACGTATGCAGCGATGATTTATTATAAAATTTTGTATTTCATTGATGAAAAACGTTTTTTGGAAGCGGTTAAATTGTATAACCAAATCGAGAATCATACAATTGAAACGTTGTATAATCAAAATCCTGCACTGTATTTGTATATTCATGCACATCTTGCTGGTGCTTACATGCAATTGGGAAAATGGCGCACAGCGCGTCAATTATTGGAGGAAATTCGAACGGTTAGCGTGATTGATGAAAAACCATACATGTTTGTCATGTCACAGCTCATGCGCCATTTATTAGATTATTTATTAGACGATCAGCCATTGAATGCGTCATTAATTGCCGAATATTATAAAAAGTTACAGCCGATGACTGTTTTCCATCGCCAGTTGTTGCAACGAGATATCAGGAAAATTAATGAAAAAAAACCAAGTCCATTATTGGCAGCTTTTACAAAGCATCCTATTGAAACGCCTATTATGGATTAAGCAAGAGACCTTATGTTAATGTGGAGGGTCTCTTTTTTTGTTGGCAAATCATTACATGGAGTGCGAGTTTTTAATTTTTGACGGAAGCGGAATAAATATACTTGGCATGGTGTGGATTAGCAGAGCTTCTTTACGGATGACAACATCGAGTGATGATGTCACCACAATCGCTAGCAGGAGGTTGGAAAGTAACATCATGTTCAACGTACCGCTTGTAGTAAGCATCTTACTTCTTTTACATATGGTTAGTTTCAGACTTTATTATGCGTTGACTGTTTAATGTTAGCTTTTTCATTGGAAGTCTGTTGAGCAATCGTTATAATGAAACTAATTGTCTGTAGATTGGAGAGAAGGATATGAAAAAGTGGTCAATCGTGTTTCTATTGGCATTTGTAGCGATTCTTGCAGCATGTGGCAATACGAGCGACGAAAACAAAGAAAAAGAAACAGTGAATGCGGGATATGAAAAAGATGTAAAAGAAAATCCTATTGTGACAATCACGATGGAAAATGATGAAAAAATCGTCATCGAGCTTTATCCCAAAGTAGCGCCAAATACGGTAGCAAACTTTATTGCATTAGCAGAAGCGGGCAAATATGATGGGTTAATATTCCATCGTGTCATTCCTGACTTTATGATTCAAGGCGGCGACCCATCAGGAAATGGTACAGGTGGCCCTGGTTATGAAATTGATGGTGAGTTTAGCGACAATCATTTTACAAATGATTTAGCGCATGATCGCGGCGTTGTGTCAATGGCGCGTTCAAACGATCCAGATTCAGCAGGTTCACAATTTTTCATTATGGTAAAGAAAAACGAATCGCTTGATGGTAAATATGCATCATTTGGTAAAGTGACAAGTGGCATGGAAACGGTTGATGCTATTGTGCAAGTACCACGTGATGGTGCAGACAAACCGAATAGTCCTCAAGTAATGAAAAAAGTGGAAGTCGATACGAAAGGTTTTGACTACCCAGCACCAGTTACAAATAATTAAAAAAAGAGTCACGTAGTTGCTTACGTGGCTTTTTTGGTTGAATTATCTGATAATTCGCGCTATAATAAAAGGAACAAATGTTCTAATGGAGGATAAACCAATGGAAAATTGGAAACGGACGATTATTTTATTTTTGACAAGTCAAACAATTTCTTTATTTGGTTCAGCACTCGTGCAATATGCCATTATGTGGTATGTCACGTTAGAAACAAAGTCCGGTATGATTATGACGCTGTATATTTTATTTGGCTTTATTCCAACTTTTATTTTGTCGCCATTCGCTGGGGTTTGGGTAGATCAGTTCAATCGCAAAAAACTGATTGCCCTGTCAGATAGCGTCATCGCTGTGACAACACTTATTTTGGCGATTACATTTATGATGGGCTATCAAGAGATGTGGCTATTGTTTTTAGCAGTCGCTATCCGAGCTTGTGGAGCAGCCATTCAAGTGCCAGCAGTAAGCGCGATTTTACCGCAAATGGTGCCAGAGGATGAGCTTGTGCGCGTTAATGGTATTAATGGGAGCATTCAAGCAGCGACGATGTTAATTGCCCCTATTGCCAGTGCATCGTTGTTAACTTTTGCAAATTTGCAAAGTATTTTCTTCATCGATGTTGTGACGGCCGCGATAGGGGTTGGGACGTTGTTAGCATTTATTCATGTTAAAACCCATGAGAAAGCGACACAGGAAAAATTACGCTATATCGATGATTTGAAGCAAGGGTTTCATTATATTAGCAATCAAAAATATTTAAAGCCCTTCTTTTTATTTTTTGCGATTATCTTTTTCCTCGTTGCACCAATCGCTTTTTTAACGCCGCTTCAAACTGTACGTTCTTTCGGTGATGAAGTATGGCGCCTGACAGCAATTGAATTAGCCTTTATGGGTGGCATGGTGCTTGGTGGCGGTTTAATTGCGCTCTGGGCAGGTTTTCGTAATCGTATTAAAACAATGCTTGGAGCCTGTTTCATTATTGCGCTTGGGACAGTTGCGCTTGGATTAGTGCCGAACTTTGTGCTCTATCTCGTATTTATGTCTATCAGTGGCTTAGTCATGCCTTATTTCAACACCCCATCAATGACGATGCTACAAGAGCGTGTGGATCCGAATTATTTAGGGCGTGTCTTTGGTATTTTTAGTATGATTTCATCGTCCATGATGCCAATTGGGATGCTTGTTTTTGGTCCAATCGCCGATATTGTAAAAATCGAATGGCTTTTAATTCTTACAGGGACGCTGATGTTCATACTAGGTATGATTTTCATTCGTAATAAGGCTTTTATCGAGGCAGGAGAGCCAATTAAAAAAAATGATGTTGTTGAAGAAAAGGGATAGAGGCATGGCTTTAAAAATTATTCGAGAAAGTTGTTTTACTATTGCAGCTATTTTTGCAGGGATATGGTTTTTTACCGAACAAGTTATGCTCCGACAATTGATGATGATTTTTTAACTATTAACTGTATTAATAGTCACTTTTCAGCTTTGGTTAAAACAGCAGTATATTATTAGTATGCTGTTTGGTTGTATTGTGATACTGTCTGTAATCATAATGGTAATAATTGAAAATATTTCTAGTTTTCATTATGCTTAACGTAATTGAGCAAAGGGGCGAAAATCTTGATATTACTCATTGTACGTGTTGTTTTAGCGCTTATTATTGCAAGCTTTGCGGTGTACGGCCTCATTACGGAAGATTTTAGCTATCAAGCTTATATGATCTTTTTCTTAGGGTTGTTAATGCTTGTAATAGCTATTGAAGCCTTTAAAAAAGGACAGAAAGTAGCGGGGAGTTTCGCTTTTGCAGTGTTTATTTTTATTGTAGTGGCGCTACTCACATAATAGTAAAAGGAGGTCCAAAACAATGGACCTCCTTTTTAATACCCTAAGTCACTGCGCAAAATCGCGTAAAGTTTCACATCATGATAACGACCTTTCACAAATTTTCCACGCCGCTGTGTACCCTCATAAAACAGTCCTGCTTTCTGAAGAACGCGCTCAGAACTAATATTCTCAGAAAAATAGCTTGCTTGGATACGCTCTAGTTTTAATTCTGAAAAACCATAGCGAATGAGCGCCTGCGTTGCCTCGCTCGCATAGTCATTTTTCCAATAAGATTTTGCAATGACACAGCTCATCTCCGCAATTTTTTCATCGCGTCGATATTCACTAAACTCAATAATGCCAACTAATCTGTCATTTTCCTTGACCATAATGCCCCAGATAAGACTCCCGTGCTCATATTTTTTAAGTAATTCGTTTAAAAATGCCTCTGTCTCATTTAACGATTGATGCGTATCCCACACTAAAAACGTCGTTACGTCATCATCTGTCGCAAATTGTTGGATCCCTTTAAAGTCTGCTGCTGTAACTTGGCGCAACCTGAGTCGAGGTGTTTCTAATGTTGGTAGCATTGTCATTACCTCATAATTGTGCTTTCTATTCTATTCCCATATGAGGTGAAAATAGTCTTTTAATTATAAATTGGTGCTGCAATGCGGGCGTTGGCAGTTGTTTAAGTTAGGCTCATTGGCTGGCACAAATATGCTGTTACAAAAGAACATTGTACTTGAAATGGGCGGGTATGATGAATTTGCACTCGCTGAAGATGCCGAGCTAACGATTCGCTTGACGACAGCGGGCTATGTTATTCCTGTTGTTGCAGAAGCGCGTACATGGGAGCAGGAGCCAGAAAATTTGAAGACATTTATTAAACAGCGTACACGTTGGCTCATTGGGAATATTTACTTGCTTGAAAAATTAGTGACGTCATGGTCATTTTGGAAGAAGAAAGCATTTCATTTATCGCTACAGCATATTTTAGTATATTTATTATTTGTCGTGTTATTGTTATTTTCACATATTTTTCTGATAGGTAGTTTTTTTGACTGGTTTGAGCCAAAATATACAGCGCCTGTGTTGTTTATTTGGTTTATGAGCTATGTTGTATATACCGCACAGCTATTTAGTGCCATTGTCGTCGATGGGAAAATTACACCAATTAAAATAGTTGTTGGCATGGTCATGTATTTTACGTATGCACAACTATTTTTAGTATTGTTGACACGAAGTCTAGTCATTTATTTTTGGAAACGTTTTGTAAAACGTGAAGCAATTAATTGGGATAAAACGAATCGCTTCAAAAAGAATCTACAACACGCAAAGGGGTAAATAGATGAAAAAAGCATGGTTGCTCGTTATTATGGTGCCTCTTTTCTTAAGCAGTTGTACATCGAAAGTTGATGAAAGGACTTGGACAAAACAACAGTTTATCGATATTGTGGAGCAGCATTATATAAATGATAAAACGGGCACGATCCGCACGTATGGAACAACAGATAATGAGGAATATTTGTTAGAATCTATGGGACTTTATTATGCGTGGCTTGTAAAAGTAGGCGAACAACAAAAAGCACAAAAGATAGAGCAAGCGATTTTTTCACAATTTGCGCATCAGAAGCAGCAACAATTATTTTTGAGCTGGCGCATAGAAAATACTGAAAAAGCAACCTCAACATCATGGATTGATGACCGGCGAATAATTGAACAACTGCCTACTACATCGACTGAAAAACAGCGATTACTAGCAACGATTGAACAGACACAAATGGTGGGAAATCTCGTGATGGATTTTTACGATTGGCAGCAAAAAAAAGCTAGTAAACGGGTCGTACTTAGCTATGGTGGCGATATGCCAGCATTAAAGCAAGTGTATAGCAAAGCAGTTAAACAAGGCGCGCCATTTTTCCCCGAGTATTATATGGTCAAGACGAAGAAATTTACAACGCTAAATAAGGTTCATATGGTCGATCAATTGTTGATTGCGATGAATAGCGAACAAGCTGGCGAATCAACGCATCAATTTTGGCAGTGGTTGGAGCAAGAATGGCAAACGCAAGATAAGTTATCGGGCAACTATAATCGCCAATCAAAAAAAGGGGATGGCGTTCAGTCTGCGGCGGTGTATGCGTTAGCTAGTCAATATGCGACGATGAAAAAGAATGATGCTCTTGCGAATGCATTAAAACAACGTGGACAAGCACTTTTAGCAACGAATGACTATAAAAAAATTCACTTTTTTGATTTGATTTGGTATGCACCAGAAACAAAAAAATGAGGTTGGGATCATTCCCAACCTCATTTTTTATGTCTATTATGACATTGTTTGATTTGCTAATTGTTGCTCTTTTGTTGCGACTGTATCGGCTAAGTTTTTCGCATGGTCGCCGATGCGCTCTAGATTGTTAATAATATCGGCAAACACGATTCCCGCCGTAGGAGAGCAAAGCCCTTCATTTAGACGGCGAATATGGCGTTTACGCAATGTGCGCTCCATATTATCGATACGCTCTTCATCATCATAAACCGTTTGAATGAGCGCGGCATCTTGTGTATCGAGTGCTTGTAAAGCATTTTTAACCGATTGCATTGTTAATTTATACATCGTCACAAGCTCTTCGTACGCTTCATCACTTAACCATACTTTGTTATTATCTTTAAATTGAAGCAGTTCGACAATATTTTCGACATGGTCACCGATACGTTCGATGTCGCGAATATTTTCAAATAAATTATGTTGTAAATCGGAGTCATTACCTGATAGAGATTGTTTCGACAATTCTACTAAATAGGCCGTTGTTTTGCGGTCTAGATTATTGATTGCCATTTCGAGCTGTTCTACATTTTGAATGGCTTTCATATCTTTATTGTCTAATACGCGTAAAGCTTCTGTTAAACTTTGTACGCTATAATCACCCATGCGTAACACTTCTTTTTTCGCTTGACCAAGTGCGACAGAGGGAGACTGTGTTAAAAGATTTTCATCTAAGAATTTTGGTTTATGTTCAATTGCTGTGTCTTCACCCGGAATGAGTTTTGTCACAATCCATGCAAGTAACCCGATAAATGGTAATTGGATTAATGTATTTAAAATATTGAACGTTCCGTGTGCAAACGCAATTTGCATTTTGTTTTCTAAGTCTAGTACACCTGAAATCCATTCAACATACATCGTAAATGGCGTTAATAAAATCAGGAAGATAATTGACCCAATTAAGTTAAATAGTACGTGAGTAGCAGCAGCACGACGCGCGGCAACACTTGCACCTAATGCAGCTAAAACAGCTGTGATGGTCGTCCCGATATTGTCACCAAATAAAACAGGAAGTGCGCCATGAAGCGGAATTAAGTTTTCTGCATAAAGACCTTGTAAAATACCTACTGTAGCAGAAGATGATTGTACGATTAATGTGAAAATCGTACCAACAACAACACCTAGAATTGGTAAGTCAGACATTTGTACCGTTAAATCAATAAATGGTTGGAAGTCGCGTAATGGTTTCATCCCATTACTCATCATTTCAAGACCGATGAATAAACCGGCGAAGCCAAAGATAACTTGTCCCACATTTTGAATCGATGTCTTTTTGAAGAAGAATAATAATACGGCACCTACCGCCATAATTGGGTAAGCATATTCCCCAACATCAATCCCGATAATAAAGGCAGTTACGGTTGTTCCGATGTTAGCACCCATAATAACGCCGATTGCTTGGCGTAACGTCATAAAGCCGGCGCTAACTAGACCTACTGTAATAACGGTTGTTCCAGAACTAGATTGAATTAATACCGTTACGAGCATACCAACAAGTACACCCATAAACGGGTTTGTCGTAAAGCGATCGAGAATGTCGCGTAAACGATCTCCAGCAGCTTTTTGTAATCCATCACCCATAAATTTAATGGCGAATAGGAATAAGCCGAGCCCGCCTAAAAATTGAAAAATCATCTCTTGTACATTAATATCCATGAATTAATTCCCCTCATTACTTATTTCATGTCTATCATGCCAATAAGTCAGCCGGATGTAAATGCTATTTACATTCTCTTTACATAACCCAAATATCCCGGTAATATGACCGTTATAATTTCGACAAAATTCATTGTTTTCTTTCATAAAAGTAAATTTTTGTTAATGATTTCAGTCCATTATTAATCACGTATCAACATGAATTAAATATTATGTTAATTATTGTAAATTCATTTTATGTTGTTGAGAGGACAAATTGTACAATGTGTTTTAGCAGCTGTTTGATAATAACGACAGCATGTTTTTCGTATTGGTGAAAAATTTTCAATGTGCATTAAGGCGGTCAACGGGTTATTTGGAAACCCTGCGCTACACAATGCCGAAAATCGAAGTAGCAGCTACGCAAATCACAGCTGCACTTGGCACGTATTGTTGGGAGCGCGGCTGCGTAGATAAAATTGACTCTGCATCAACATTACTAAAGGGGATTGCGCCAACTGATGTTGAACCAGGAGCAACGATTACGGTAAAATTTACAACGCGACTGGGACCAATGAAAATAACGATGTCCAGATGGTTAGCTGAAAATAATTATAAAAATGTCATGTTTAAAAACAATCAACTGATAGCCCCAACAAAAGCGGGGACGTATTTTTATATTATTTGGACCACATGGCAAGAAGGGGATGCCGCGTATTCATTTGCAATTCGTGTAAAATAATAAAATTTAGCAGAAAAATCCAATCTTGACTTTCAAAATTAAACGGTGTAACATGTATCGAGTAGACCAATCGTTATAATTTTTAGGAGGCCCATTTTATGAAAAATAATACGACGCGCGATCATTTGTTAGAGGTTGCGACGAAACTTTTTCATTCACAAGGTTATCACGCAACAGGGCTCAATCAGATTTTGAAAGAATCTGGGACGCCGAAAGGGTCACTCTATCATTATTTTCCAGATGGTAAGGACCAGCTTGTCAAAGAGGTTGTGCAATCTTCATCAAATCGATTAGTTGAAGATATTAAAGCTTATTTGGACTCGCATCCGAATCCAGTAGTAGCGATTCAAAATTATTTAGATAAAATGAGTGAACGCTTTGAACAGCTTGATACACCTGATGCACTCGATATGCCGCCATTTTCGTTAATTTCATTAGAATCAGCATTTGCGAATGAAGAAATTCGCCTTGTATGTCAAGAAAATTACGAGCAAGTGGAGCAGCTTTATTATCATAAGATTGTTAATTCAGGGATTGCTCAACTACAAGCACATGCCTTAGCAGTATCGATTTGTGCTGCGATTGAAGGAGTATTGATGCTATCGATTACAAAAAAATCGAATGAGCCGATTAATATGTTACGAAAAACAATTCCAGGATTCTTTGCATAAGAACCTCGTAATTGTTTTTTAATTAAATATATATAGACTAGTCTAATTTTTTGCAAATAAATTATATAGACTGGTCTAGAAAAGGGAGTTCGTATGAGTACAAAAGAACAACAAAGAAATCCAAAACCGATGATTGCGTTATTAATGATTGCCGCATTTATCGGTTTATTTGGAGAAACAGCGATGAACATGGCAATGACCAATGTCATGAATGATTTCCACGTCAACGCTGGTACAGCACAATGGTTAACAACAGGTTATTTATTAGTATTAGGGATTTTAGTACCCATTTCAGCATTAATTATTCAATGGATTTCAACGCGCAGTATTATTATCGCGTCATTTATTTTCTCGATTGTCGGCTCGGCTGTTGGCGCCATAGCACCAACATTTGCCATGTTACTATTTGCACGCGTAATACAAGCTGTCGGGACCGGTCTTATATTACCGCTTCTAATTAATGTTATTTTAATTGTAGTCCCAATCACTAAACGCGGAGCTACGATGGGTTTAATGGGTATGGTCATCACACTAGCACCAGCGATTGGCCCAACACTCGCTGGTTTTATTGTGGATGTTTCAAGCTGGCATTATATTTTCTGGGTAAGCGTTGTATTATACATGATTTTAATTGCTACATTACTGCCAAAAGTATTCAATGTCACAACATTAACAAAACCGAAAATCGACTATGTTTCGATTCTTTTATCAACAGTCGCATTTGGCGGTATTATTTACGGCTTAAGTACATTTTCGGAAGGATCCGTCGTTTCAACAACGATTTTAGTTGTCGGAATGATTGCCTTGCTATTATTTGTATGGCGCCAATTTACAAGCGACGAGCCAATGATTGATTTGCACGTATTTAAATATCGTAATTTCACAATTGGCTCATTATTACTGTTTATTGCCTTTGCGTTAATTTTAGCAATGGCGATTTTAATGCCACTGTATTTAAAGGGCAGTTTGTTATTAACTGCAACGAGCGCTGGTTTAGCGATGCTCGTTGGGAATTTGATTAACGCGATTTTAGCACCAGTCGTTGGGAATACATTTGACCGCGTAGGTGCAAAAATTTATTTGACAGCTGGCTATTTGTTCTTCGTTGTTGCAGCGGTGCTATTATTTGTCGTTGTTAGCGCTTCAACACCACTTTGGATTGTTATCGTTGCATATATGATTTTCTTTATAGGGGCTTCAATGATTATTATGCCAGCTCAAACGAATTCGCTAAATGAATTACCAAAAAAATTGTATTCGCACGGCTCAGCAGTATTGAATACATTCCAACAAATTGCAGGCGCTGCAGGGACGGCCATTTCGATTACATTGATGACAACAGGGCAAGTAAGTTATGCGGCGGCGCATCCGAAAGCAGGCGTCGAAACATTGATTGCCGCTGGGACAGAGCATGCTTTCTTCTTTATCGTGATGTTAGCAGTCATTGGCTTCGTGTTATCACTCTTTGTTAGTCGTCCAAAAATGACTTCATAATCTAAAAGCAGAGGTTGCTACTTCTGCTTTTTTTTTGAGAAATTCTTTACTTTCTGAACATAAATGCGTATGATGAAAAAGTTATTTATTTAACTAGGTAAATAAATTAGAAGGAGTCTGTTATGAATCCATTAGTTTTACAATTGTTTCAAACAAACCGCTCAATTAGTCAGCAATTAAATGAGGTGTTAAAGCCATTTGAATTATTCCATTCACAATGGACCATTTTATATTTATTACAGCGCCAAGGTGCAATGACACTCACTGATATTTGGCAACAACTTCATGTCGAGGCACCGACTGTGACACGTACCGTCAATCGCCTTGAAGTACTTGGCTGGGTTGAGCGCCGGCAAGGAGCCGACCAGCGCGCAAAAATTATTGCACTAACGGCATGGGCAGATGAAAAACTACCTGCTGTTGCAGCAGCGGTCAAACAATATGAAATGCGTATTAGTCAACATCTGTGTGCAGACGAACAACAGCAACTTCTTCATTTATTACAAAAAATGAAAGGCTGAGATGATGGAAAACGACAATCAAATTTTTACGAAACGCTTTATTAGTTTATTTTTTACAAACTTATCTATTTTCTTAGTGTTTTATAGTTTAATTACGACGTTGCCACTGTATGCGAGTGGGATATTAGACAGAACGGATGATGAAGCGGGTCTTCTTGTGACGGCATTTTTAGTATCGGCGATTTTAATGCGCCCATTCAGTGGAAAATTATTAGATTTATACGGCAAAAAACGCTTACTACTCATTAGTTTGCTTATTTATTTAGCTTGCACGATTTTATACGTCGTTTTTAAAGAATTTACGGTGCTGCTAGGCTTGCGCTTTTTCCAAGGGATTTGGTTTAGCATTGCAACGACAGCGGCCGGAGCATTAGCGGCTGACATTATCCCTAACAAACGCAAAGGGACAGGGCTAGGCTACTTTACAATGTCTACTAATTTAGCGATTGTAATTGGTCCATTTATCGGGCTGCTCGTCATTCAATATGCGAGTTTTGATGCGTTATTTCTCGTATTGGCCGTAGTTGTAGCTATTGGTTCGGTGCTTGCGCTGACGTTAAATACGCGCGACCTTGTACAACCGAAACAACAGCAAAAATTCCGTTTAACGTTTAACGATTTATTTGAGAAAAAGGCTTTGCCATTAGCTATCGTTGCCTCGGTCATTGCCTTTGCTTATTCAAGTATTTTATCGTTTTTATCATTGTATGCAGAACAGCAAGATTTACTAGGTGCCGCTAGCTACTTTTATGCGGTGCTTGCCGTGGCGATGATCGGGGTTCGCCCATTTACAGGACGCATTTACGATACATATGGTGCAAAATATGTTATTATTCCATCATTTATGTTATTTGCGATTGGACTTGTGTTATTAGGAAATGCCGATAATCCGGCACTGTTACTAACATCGGCGATTTTCCTCGGTATGGGGTACGGCACATTAACAACGAGTTTTCAATCGTTATGTGTGCAAGCAACTGCACCCGAACGTACAAGTTACGCGACAGCAACATACTTTACATTGTTTGACTTAGGCATTGCGGTAGGGTCATATGTGCTTGGGATTGTAGCGGTTTCAATTGGTTACAGTGCGATTTATATGGTTTCAGCCGCATTAATGCTCGGTATGTTATTGATCTATAGTTTAATTTTTGCACGTTCCGCTAAAAATTAAACGTAAAAAAGCAGAGATTCTACTAAAGAATCTCTGCTTTTTGTTATAAAAATTTTGGTTCGCGTTTTTCTAAAAAGGCATGCAATCCTTCTTGACCTTCTGCATCAGCAATTTTTTTCGCAATCGATAACGATTCTTTTTGCATTTGGGATTCGAGTGTTTCTTCGAATGAATGGTAAAATAGTGTTTTCGTTGCACCGAAAGCATTTGTAGGACCTTGTGCCAATTGTTCGGCAAGTTGTTGAACCGTAGATTGCAGCTGTTCAGGAGCTATGACAGCATTAACAAGGCCCCAATCGTGCGCTTCAGCCGCGGTTAATAAGCGATTTGTGTAAAGTAATTCAAGCGCGCGTCTAATGCCGACGATGCGTGGTAAAAAGTAGCTAAGTGAGCCATCTGGTGTGACACCAATTTTATTATAAGCCGCAACAAATTTCGCCTTATCTGAAGCATAGACAATATCACAAGCACATACTAAACTCATGCCAGCGCCCGCTGCAACGCCATTTACGGCTGCAATAACAGGCTTTTCCATGCGTGCAAAATGAGAAATCGCTTGGTGCAAATAACCGGTAACACGTTTTAAATGTGTATTAATCGCTTCATCTGCGCTCGCAAAACTTTTCAAATCACCGCCTACTGAAAAAACAGTATCACTACTTGTTAGCACGACAGCACGAATATCATCATTTTCGGCACATTCAAGCGCCACATCTAATAAGCGTTTTGCCGTTTCTAAATCAATGGCATTTTTCGCTGCGGAGCGGTTCATTATTACCGTAGCGACATGGTGTTGAAGCGTTACATCAATCATCTAAAAATCCCCTTTACAAAATCCATTTTTTTCTAATTATAAATGAAAGATACATAAGAGTACAATATCGGGAATGAATCGTTTGATAACTCGATAGTCTATATAAAAAAGAGCACTCGCATCATAATGCACGTACTCCTTCACTCTTACTTTTTAACATAATGCACATTAACAAATTGATTAAATGTCTCCGTTTTTACGAGTTGCCATTCCGACGCATAATCCCCTTCAGGGAATAAACGAATGCCTTTACCTAATAGCACAGGTGTTAGCGTCAAAATCATTTCATCGACTAAACCAGCCGCCAAGAAATCACAAATAAGCTGACCACCACCAACAATCCAAATGTCTTTACCAGGAGCTGCCTTTAAACGTTCACCAAGAATCGCAACAGGCTCTGCTGTATACGTGACATGTGCTGTATTTTCACGCTGTTGGTGTGTATAGACATAGCTTGTCTGCTCACTATACGGATAATCGCCGTTCATTTCATTCATAACCCAATCATACGTCGTGCGGCCCATAATAACGGTATCGATGTCTGCCATAAACTCGCCGTAACCATTGTCACCTTCGCCTTCAACGCTCATCAACCAGTCTAGGCTATCATCTAATGTCGCAATATAGCCATCCAATGTCGTAGCGATAAATAACTTAATTTTTCGCATCAAATCACTCCTTTTGTGTCATAATCATAGCAAAATGAAAAAGATTTCTCAATGTGCTATGATACGCGTACTAAATAAGATGAGGGGCACGAAGTATGCGAATAAAAACATGGTTGAAATGGCTCGGTGGTATGTTGCTAATCGCAGTCATAACAGTTGTGATTGCCTTTGAAGTGTCACCAAAGCCGGGTACAAAATTAATTCAATTTGCGTTTAATCGCGAAGTACCGATTCGTGATGCCGGTCATTTTGCGCAAGCGAAGGAAACGGTCAATGTCGTAAAAAATGAGCGCTATGATTCAAAATATGCGCAAAATACATTTGATATTTACTATCCGAAAAATTTAAAGAAGCATGATCAAGTGCCCGTTATTTTTTGGCTGCATGGTGGCGGCTATCTCGCTGGTGATAAATCACTTGTCAATGAGTTTGCACATTATGTAGCCACAAAAGAGCACATCGCGGTGATTTCAGCAAATTATGAATTAGCGCCAGAGTTGCAATACCCAGGACAAGTGCAGCAGCTTGAGGATGTTTATCGGTATGTGACAGAGAATGCGAAAAAGTATCCTTATATAGATTTTACAAAAGTGGCATTTGGCGGTGACTCGGCAGGGGCGCAAATTGCCGGACAATTCGTGCTAATTCAAACAAATCCAGCCTATGCTAAGCAAATGAATATGCCAGCCACTGTGCCAATGGACCGTTTAAAAGCATTCATTTCGTACAGTGGACCAGTCGATTTACAGCAGCTCAAAACATTACCCGCAACGAACTTATTTATGAAGTTTTTTGCGCGAACAGTCGCATGGGATTTAATTGGCGATAAAGAGTGGAAGCAACATCCGGCAGTTGACGAGGCATCGATTGCACAGCATGTTACAGCGGATTTTCCACCAACGTATATAACAGATGGTAATACCTTTTCATTTCCAGAGCAGGGGAAGGCACTTGAGCGTGCATTAAAGGCTAAACATGTGCCGGTCGAAGGGTTATTTTTTGATAAGGATCATGGCGACATTTATCATGAGTATCAATTTAGTTATCATTTAAAAGAAGCACAGCAAGCGTTGGATGAAACATTATTATTTTTACGAGACTATATGAAGTAGTTAAAATCCTTTACTTGAACTACCCCCACATTAAAAAATCAAAATGGTAAAGATTTTCAATCTATGCTATACTTGGCTCGCAACTAACACATACTGTAAAAAAAGAGGTTCATAGCAACAACCCTCTATAAAAAACTATGGGAATATGACGATCTGTCCGTATCCGCATAGGGTACGGCTTTTTTTATGGCCACTTTTAGTTGTACCCATCAAAAAAAGAAAGGTTCGTGATGACACATGCTCACACAATATTATCCACATCCTCAACACAACTACGCGTATGAATTAAACAAAGATATGAATTTTTCAGCTGCGCACTTTATTCCAGATGTTACTGCCGGAAACTGTGCCAATATGCATGGACACACGTATATCGTCAATGTTACGATTGCCGGCGATGAACTCGATGACACGGGGTTTTTAGTGAACTTTCAAACGTTGAAAGAACTTGTGCATAAACGCTACGACCACCGCATTTTAAACGATTTAGAAGAGTTTTCGGCGGAACATTTTCCAACAACAGAAGTGATGGCACAGACGATTTGGCAACGTATCGAAGCCCATTTAAGCACAACGCAAAATCGCCCACATTGCTTACAAGTGCTCGTTCGCGAAACGCCAACATCATACGTCATGTACCGTCCGAAAGGGGAGGCGTAACATGGCCAAAAAAGTACCGATTATGGAGATTTTTGGACCAACCATTCAAGGAGAAGGCATCGTGACGGGACGTAAAACAATGTTTGTACGCACGGCTGGCTGCGATTATTCGTGTGTTTGGTGTGATTCGGCATTTACATGGGATGGTAGCGAACGTGGTCAATTAATGACCGGTGAAGCAATTTGGGCGCGGTTAGTCGACATCGGCACCAGAGATGGCATCCTTAATTTCAATCATATTACGATTACAGGAGGCAATCCGGCACTATACGATGAGCCGATTGCCGCATTAATTGCGTGTGCACATGCACATGGTGTTCAAATCGGCCTTGAAACGCAAGGCTCCCGCTGGCAAGATTGGTTTTTAGCAGTCGATGATTTAACGATTTCCCCTAAGCCTCCTAGTTCTAAAATGGTGACAGACTGGACCATGCTTGATTCAATTATTGAGCGACTTCCTACCTATTCATTAAAAGTGGTCATTTTTGATGATGCGGATTTCGATTACGCGATTGAGGTAAATAAGCGTTATACACCACAAGAGCTCTATTTATCTGTTGGCAATGGTCATTCACAGGAAGCGGGCGAGATTGCGGGGCGCTTACTCACAAAACTTGAATGGTTATGGAACAAAGTCATCGCCACGCCGTCTATGAATAATGCAAAACCGCTGCCACAGCTCCATGCACTTGTGTGGGCAAACAAAAGAGGGGTTTAAGCTTTCCAATTTTAGGTTATTATTTGAAGTATAGTTCAAAAATCTGTATGATGTACAGAGAATAGTCAATTAGGAGGTTTTTCGAATGAACAAAACTGAATTAGTCAACCAAGTAGCAGAAGCAACTGAATTATCAAAAAAAGATGCAAGCAAAGCGGTGGATGCTGTATTTGATACAATCCAAAATGCCCTTGCACAAGGTGATAAATTATCATTAATCGGCTTCGGTACATTTGAAGTACGTGATCGTGCAGCTCGCACAGGACGCAACCCTCAAACTGGTAAAGATATTCAAATTCCAGCAAGCAAAGTGCCTGCCTTCAAACCAGGTAAAGGCTTAAAAGACGCAGTAAAATAATACTTAGCAATACAAAAGGACCTCGCTTATAGCGGGGTTCTTTTTTTGTAAAATCGGGAACAGGTTGCAAAGGAGGGATTCCAATGAAACGATTGTTAATCGGCTTGGCTAGTTTTGCGCTCGCTGGCTGCGCTACACAGGATGCAGTTGCGCCCAAAAAAAGCGCTGAGCAAATAGTTGCTCATAATCTCGATACACCATGGGCAATTGAACGCAGCGATAATACATTTTATATTACAGAACGACCAGGTCATATTGTGAAGGTGCAGCATGGTGATATGAAACGACAAAACATCACATTGAGCGCTCCACTCGCAACTGCTGCTGAGGCAGGACTGCTTGGTTTTGTATTGGCACCAGATTTTACAACGTCGAATCGCGCTTTTGCATATTACACGTATGAAAGCACAAAAGGGCAGTTTAATCGCATTGTTGAACTACGTTACGATGAAAGTATGTGGCAAGAAGAAAAAATTTTACTCGATCACATTCCAAGCGGTACTTATCATCATGGTGGTCGTTTGAAAATCGGTCCCGATCATAAACTTTATGCCACAGTAGGCGATGCATCAGATCCTAATTTAGCACAACAGAGGACCTCGCTCGCTGGGAAGATTTTACGCTTAAATTTAGATGGCTCCATTCCACATGATAACCCTTCAAGTCATTCATACGTCTATAGCTATGGACATCGTAATCCACAAGGTATTGTATGGCTTGGGCGTACGATGTATGCGAGTGAGCATGGCAATAGCGCGCATGATGAAATCAATCGCATTGAACCAGGGCACAACTATGGTTGGCCGATTATTGAAGGAACCGCTACAAAGCCAATGATGGAAACACCGCTCTTCACATCAGGAGCAGATACGACGTGGGCACCGTCTGGCATGGCCGCTTCCGGCAGCAAGCTTTATGTTGCAGCCCTGCGCGGTACCGCCATTATTGAATTCGATTTGAAAACGAAAAAGCAACGAACAATTGTGAGTGATGTCGGACGCATTCGCGACGTCATGTTAGTCGATAACACGCTTTATTTCATTACGAATAATCGTGATGGACGCGGCACACCACAAGAAGGCGATGACTATTTAATGCAACAAACAATTAAGTAATTATGATACAATAACACCGCAAGTATTCCCACTTAAAGGAAAAGAGTTAGAAAGATGGATTCAAGACTTATTTTAGCGATTATTACGATTACACTTATAAGATAGGTGTCTTCGCAGAGCGTCGTGCAGGAGATTTAAAAGGGAAACATGTGGCGTTTTTTGCGCTCGGCTTATTATTTGATGCAGCTGGAACAAAGTTTATGGCAGCAATTGCCGCTTCAAAACCCGCTGTGGCAGAACAAGGATTACCACTTCACCAAATTACAGGTATGGCCGCCATTATTTTAATGGCACTGCATTTAATTTGGGCTATCTATGTACTAGTAAAAGGCACACCACAAGCAAAGCAAAATTTCCATAAGTTCAGTTTAGTTGTTTGGTTATTTTGGTTAATCCCGTATATTGCAGGACTTATTTTAGGAATGCAAAATTAAAAAAGAGTAAGGACTGTAAATCCCTAGAATATTTGGATGACTTCTTACCGGTTGTGAAAACTCAAAATCAATTATTCGCTACACCTAAAGATAGTTGTGATAAACTTTGGTAGCTAAATATAGGACACACTAAAAAGAAGCGGATGGAACAAAAGAAAAAATGTTTCATTTAGCCAAGAAAATTACTACTCAAATTTTATCTCTTGATTAAATCGTTTTTCGACAATGTAAAAGCAGAAGGAATTTCTTCTGCTTTTAATCGTTCACTGCCTTATTAAAAGCTGCAAGTGTACCATATTCTTGCTTTTTCCAAATCCACAACCCTCTCTCAGCATCGAAATGATTGTCTTTCACAATCGTGTCACGATTTGTCCGAGCAACATTCGCAATGTATAGACCGGAATCACTCGCTGTAAAATCATTATTGTCGATACGGTTCGCCTGCGTATGATGTTGAATTAATAACTGTCCACCCTCTAAATTTTTCGTATCATTATTGACAAGTTTATTATGCGCAATAATGGTGTTTTTTGTACCTCCGCGTGCTGCATCATATCCGCCAATCGCAATCCCCGTATAATAATTGTCGCGTACTTCATTATGAAGAATACGTATATTATCGGCGTTGCGACCACGATGTTCCGAAGTCGCTTCGATTCCTATATCACTGTGCGCAATATGATTATGGGCAATCGTAATATTTTTTGCGCCATCTACATAAATACCACCTGCGCTATATTCATTGCCATATGCCGGATTGCCATACGATGAAATCGCGTAAATCGTATTATTTGCAATCGTTCCTTCACGTACAAAATCAGCATGCTTCGTTTGCGCTACGCCTTCATAACCAATCACATCAATTCCTACATTATTACTCCGCCGAATTGTATTATTTGCAATCGTGAAATGCTCAATATTTCCATTAAGTACTAGCGCCTCGCTTGCACCAAGCTCTAAATCTTCTAGCACATTGTGCACCACCTCGATATTTTTCATAGCACCCGTACCATAAAAAGCGATGCCATGGCCGTTTCCAGCTGTTTTGATAGCACGCACATGGTTGTTTTTTAGCGTAATATTGCGCGCCGTACCACTAATATACATGCCCATCACCGTATCGTTAGGCGATGTTGTCGTCACATTTTGTACCGTCAAACCTTCGATTGTCACATCCTGTTGATTATGAATCGTAATCATCGCCTTATTGCCATCAATACTTTTTGCGTTGCGACCATCTAAATAGACCGCTTCTTGTTTATACGCCTTGAAATGGACATCACTTGTCGTCACATATAGCGGCTCATCATACGTGCCGCCGCGAATCCATATTGTCGTTCCTGGTGTTGCCTGATCTGCTGCTTTTTGTAGCGTACGAAGCGGCGTTAATTTTGTCCCTGTAGCCGCATCATTGCCATTTGGTGCTACATACAACACTGCTCGTTGATTCAGTACATATACGCTTACCACAATCACAAGCATCAGCACGAATAAGAGTAATCGTTTTTTCACAGTACACACCCTCTTATCATTTTGTTTTCGTATCTATAGAACAGCTTACTGAACAAGCCAGCGATGGGCAATATTTTTCATGGATTTTAGCTAGTAAGTGTGAAAAATCATTCCAACGTCGTAAGGATTTTTCGCACTTTTCTTTGTAAAATAAAAACAGAAGGAAAGGAGATGACATAAATGGAATCATTTGTACAATTTCGTATTGCACGACCGACAGATAACTTGGCATTACTTGAACAATTCTACTGTAATGGACTAGGCCTTTCAAAAATTGGCGATTTCACCGGTCACAGAGGTTATACAGGTATTATGATTGGCGTACCGGATGCGAGCTATCATTTAGAATTCACGCAGCATATTGACGGCAGCCCCTGCCCAGCACCGACCGACGATAACTTACTTGTCTTTTACATACCTGACAAAAAACAAATCGACATCATCGAAACACGCCTAGCAGCAATGGGGTATCTAGCTGTACCACCGGAAAATGCTTATTGGCAAGAAAAAGGTGCGACGATTGCAGATCCAGATGGTTGGCGTATCGTGCTTATGAATACAAAAGGCATTTAAAAAAGGAGGGCTCCTAGATGGCGTCCTCTTTTCATTTGGCTGTTTGCAAGTGCTTCGGCATCGTTTGCACAACGATTAGCGAACAAATACGATTTCTCATAAGCGCTTGTGTCAACATATGTTAAAAATTCGAAGCGGTCACACCAAATCGCTCGTGAGCCCAAGAAGCGTGTTTTGGATACAACATAGTTGAAAATAAGTGTCAAACAAGGTCAATAAACGCATAGAAAATAGCGCTTTTAGTAAGCATCATGCACAAAGCTGTCAATGAAAATTTTTATTTATTATTAAAAAGCATATCATTATTATTTTCAAGAAATGATTTTAGCCCATTTTCACCCGGAATGAGCAAAAAAGGGGTCGTTTTGTGTCTCTGACGGGTCATTTCAACACAAAAAATACGACGGTTAAATGAAGAATGTCATTTATTCAAAAACAGACAAAATGCGACACGCTACGTTAGATCCTTCAACTAGCGTGTGTGGAAATAGCTCATTATCGCCGTAAAAAGGAGCAAAATTGAATCGTAACGGGCATTTTTTGTCCGCTTTTCGGCAGCCTTTGTTACAAAACTATCGTAACTATCGCTACATCTTTAATAACTATGTTACATCTGAAAATTTGAAGCAAATGATTATCTTTTTTGTAGGCTTATTCACCTAGTGCTGACGCATATTTAAAATTATGTTGTACCCAAAACACGCTTTTCGACGTCATCGCTAATTTCTGAACGCGCTATTTCCATCAACGTAACTTTTTTTCAAGAACAATTCTGTGCCGACCTTTCGCATCTGTATACATGCGCATAATGTCAAAACCATTTTTCAAATTTAATATTAACATCTCGTGCCATGTGTTCATCATCTTTGTTTGTCCCGTTGTATAGCCTTGCTGCATTATTGATTAGTCCGATCCCCAAAACGTTAAGAAATGCACCTTTAAATAACTCTGCATCAGACGATATAAAAGGAAATATGTTACATAAATGGAGGATTCAATGACTATTCAATTAGCAAGTAATCATTACTTAACTGACATTAAAAAAGAAGGTATGAATCGTTTAACAGATGATTTATTTTTAGGAAAAAAGAAAAAAACGAAGGCAAGCTATGAAATTAAAAAAGAACATGGCTATATTCGTCATTATGTCACGAAAGTTAATGGCGAAAAAATAATCGTTAAAGAAACAAAGTTACCTAAATCGCAAGAGCATGAACAACATAGTGGCGAGATAAAAGATATTGCTACCGAACTGTTGATGAAGCAATTATCAAACGTTTTGGACAAAGAACAGCTTAAGCAACTGACTAAAACAGGGCTAGCCGGTCAAAAAGCAAAGCAACTCGAAAAATATTCTACTAGTATTTAATTAATTTATTTTTAGTATCAGAATGCTATGATTTCAAGTTGATGCCCCGATACGTTACACTAACTATAGGAAGAGGTCGACTTCTTCAATAGCTAATGAATGGAGATTTAATATGGACAATAATTGGGATATCGCGATAAATGCCCTTTCTAACATCAACGTTTTTTCTCATCCAAATAACGATCCTGTAACGATTCGTGGTATCACGGATGAGTTAAAGTGTATTGGTGTTGGAACAGATGCAGCCGTTTTTCAACATATCGCTGCCCCGGGTTATGCCTTTAAAGTGTATGCCTACGATAAACGAGATAAAATAAACGTGGAGGCACACGTCTATGAAACATTAGGGGATTCGACGTTCTTCCCAACTTGTTTCGCTTCAACTGACAAGTACCTTGTTTTAAGTTATGAAAAAGGGCTAACGCTGTTTGATTGTATATTACAAGGGATTCACATTCCTAAAACAGTTATAGATGATGTAGAAGAAGCAAGAGCATATATCCGTAGCAAAGGTCTTAATCCGCGAGATATTCATTTGAAAAATATTATACTCCAAAATGGAAAAGCCAAAATTATTGATGTCTCTGAATATGCGCTACCTGGCAATGATTTACGATGGGAACACTTGAAAAAAGGCTATGAGCAATACTATCATTTAATCGATGGAAATTCTGTGCCTCTCTGGCTAGTCGAAACCATTCGACGCTGGTATAACCAACAACGAAAAAGTTCCTTTTCATATGATGACTTTACAAAAGCGATATTAAAACTATTTCATTTAACTTGAACTACCCCCACTTAGCCGTTCTGATGAACGCACTTGAAATGGTGGATTCCTACGAACAGTGCATGCTTGTTCCTCCTTGCTCGAAACAGCGGCTTCACTTTTTTAGTAGGCGAGCCCCGTAGTCCCTACGGTTGGGTTGTTTCAAAAAGACGTAATCCTTCTGCTAAAATAGTGCGACTCGCATTGACATCGCGGTCGAGTATCGCGTGGCAGGCTGGGCAGACCCATTCGCGGATTTCTAAGGATTTCTTGCCATCACGGTGCCCACATACATGGCACAGTTGGCTTGATGGGAAGAAGCGATTGGTTTTCACGATTGTTCGGCCATACCACTTCGCTTTGTACATCCGTTTTTGCACAAACGAGGACCACGACACATCGCTGATTGCTTTTGCTAGTTTATGATTTTTTAGCATGCCTTTAGTGTTTAAATCTTCGATACAAATGACATCGTGCTGACGAATGAATGCCGTCGTCAACTTGTGTAAAAAATCCTCGCGCTGAAACACGACTTTTTCACGTAAACGCGCGACTTTGTTTGAATTTGACGAGTCCTAATTTGGGTAACTTGATTTTGTTACCGACAATCGCGATATTGTGATTCGTATTTTTGGTTGTATAGCTTTGTACGGGGTTTTTCTTGCTTTTGAAACGGGGATAACGGTTTTGTTTCTTGAAAAAACGACCGAATGCATCGATCAAATGTTCACAGGAGGTTTGTAGGGCCACACTATCTACGTTGCGCAACCAGGCTGTGTCGTCTTGTTTTTTCATCTTGGTTAACATTTTAGACATGGTAGAACGATTCAACCCTTTTCCTTCTTCTTTATAGGCTGTATGCCACACCTCCTTGTTTGTCATCTAGTTTAACGCAAACAAACGTTCGTTACCCACTTTTAAGCACCGCATTCATCACCCACCTACTCGCTGTACTCGTTGAGGAGGGTGTCTTCTGCGAAAAAATGATAAATAAGAAAAACCGGAATCGCGCTGTGGCGCGGTTCCGGTTTTTTGTGGCGAACATTAAAATTTGTCCATTGACTTCTTCACCTAACAATAGATGATGTTTATTTTCATTTAAGGAAACATTAGCACAATATACTGCGATGCGACATAAGCTGTTTTTCCTTTGTATTTGATTTTATACCAGCCATCTGTGGCACCTTTCTTATAAGGTTTTGCGAAAGTCACGCTGTCCCCATTTTTAAGAGTCCCTAAAATTTTACTTTGTGTCGTAGGTTTTTGACGAATTTTTAATGGGACATCGCTATTATTACGCACCATACCAATTTTTGTTGTTTGTACAGGAATTGCAGCGAAGCTAATATATTT
Source organism: Kurthia huakuii LAM0618 (assembly GCF_000505545.1). GTDB lineage: Bacteria > Bacillota > Bacilli > Bacillales_A > Planococcaceae > Kurthia > Kurthia huakuii. Next base: position 2,263 of record NZ_AYTB01000018.1, on the reverse strand, counting down.
AGAAGACACATAGGCTAGTTGATTTTTATAAATAATTTGAAAAAAAGCATCTTTTGACGAAGCCGTATAGTTTTTTGTTAGTTGAACGCTCGCACCTTCTTTTAATGAACCAATTTTTTTCGTTTTACTAGAAGCGCCTGCTCTGACGGCTAATGCCACGCCATCTGTATTTTTCACATATCCTTTTTTCACTACAGCTGGAAGTGGTTTTTTCGCAGTGACATATTCCTTGTAAACGTAGACGATTTCATTGTTGAGTAAAACTCGATACCACGATTTTTGTGCTATGCCTATTACTTTAATCGCCGTGTTTTTTGGAATAGTTGTCACAATATCAGAATCTACACTTGGGGCATTACGAGCATAAACACCTTGGCTCGTATACATTGTTGTTGTTTTAAATGACACTTGTGTGACTTCGGCATGAGATAGGGTAGGGAATGCCATACTTCCTGCTAAAGCCATTGTTAAAAATAGAGATTTTTTCATAAAATAATCCTCCTAATAATTAAGTTAATTGCAATCATTCAATGATACTGCTTAGTATAAGTATGCAAGGTTAAAACGAGGTTAAAACATTCCAAAGCAGTGCTTTTTAATCAATTTAAAAATTCCCCACTGTTCAACAATGAGGAATTTTTATTATTTATTGTAATCCTTCTAGCTGTGAAATCGTCACACATTGATAACCTTGTTGTTCTAAATACGTCAAAATCGAATCCAATGCATCTGCTGTCGTTGGATGAATATCGTGCATCAGGATAATCGCACCAGGATAAATATGCTGCTGCACCTCTTGAAATGTAGAAGCGGCATTACGCGTTTTCCAATCAAGTGTATCGACGCCCCATAAAATCGTAGGCTGTGAAGAGAGCTGTTCTAGTTCGCTATTGCGAGCCCCATATGGTGGACGAATCGTCAACGGTTCGCGACCTGTCGCATTTTTAATCAATTCATTGGCTTTATTAATGTTGGCTTCAGCCTCTGCACCGGTCATTTTTGATAAATTCTCATGTCCATAAGAATGATTGCCGATTTCATGACCGTCCGCTAAAACTTGTTGTGCTAGTTGTGGGGCTTTTTCAACAGAGCTACCGAGCATATAAAATGTAGCCTTCACCTGATGCTGTTTCAGCGTATTTAAAATGCGCGGTGTCACCGCCTCACTAGGGCCATCATCAAATGTTAGTGCGACATATTTTTTGTCATTTGTATTCAAACGAAATACCGGTGTATCAAGTTTTTTATCAATATTCACAAGCGGAATGCTGATGGAAGATAAGCGATTTTTTAGTGTATTTGGCGCATAAAATACTTTGAAATTTTCACCATCTACCGCAAACATCTCAAACGTTTTCCATGTCGCATCCGTTAATTGATCGATTTGCTGCGCACTCAGCTGAAGCTGTTCATTTTGTCGTTGGATTTCTGTCCGCACTTCCTTCGACAAGCGATTAAGTCGCGCTTCTGTATCGATAAACTGCTCAATCGTTACTAATTTTTTATGTTGGCGATCATATGTAAACGTCTGTACGGATTTTGTAATCGCATCTTCGTTATTTTTAATGACAAAACTAATGTAATTTCCCGATGTAGTTGCTGAAATAGAACTGTCTAAACGAGTTGCTTCAGACGCTACAAAAGCATCGCGCTTCGCATAAACCGCATCTTGAATCACTTTATCAACAGCCGCTTCTCCAGTCATCGGATAAACGAGTTTATAATATTTCGTATCGGATTGTTCCTTTATATACGAAATCCCTTCAAAGGGCGATTTTTCCTTCACTAGAATAGAGTCATTGTCCAAATCCTCTTGCGTTGCACCTGCTGAATGGTGCTCGGTTTTGTTATATCCAAGCAACCCTAAAAACATGCCAACACAAAGCGTCAAAACAGTAAGTAACACTAAATTGATTTTTCCTAATTTTGTCTTAGGAAGCCATTGCATTTTTGATTCCTCCTGTAATAATCTCGTTGCGTATTTTACCCAACTTCTTGTCGTTCTTCTAATTAGACGTAGCTAAATTGTAAAAAGTTTGTAATATTGTATAGAAATTTTTAAAAATTTTACAGTGCGAGGCCAGACTCCTACAACATGTTTTGTTTGCACATTCTCTTTTTGTTATTTTTTCAGTAAACCCCTTTATTTAATTGATAGTTAACCTAGTTAATTTAAGATAACTTTATATATTAATTTAATTAAATATAGGATATTTAAAGTATTTTCGCTAATACCGATAATGCACCCTTATGCGAATTTGCA
>NZ_AYTB01000017.1 GCF_000505545.1 Kurthia huakuii LAM0618 | reverse complement strand
TTAGTTTGCATTTTGAAGGAATTTTATCTTGCATAATACAATGAGATGACTTCGGTAACTTGCCGGAGTCATCTTTTTTAATGTCCATTGCTTTCTTGTATGGTTGTAATGATTCATATACTCTAATACAAGTGTATGTAAATCCGCTAAGCTTTCAGCCTCTTTATAATCTACTTCATCTTTGAAATGCCCAAAGAACGATTCCATTGGCGCATTATCTAGACAATTCCCTCGTCGTGACATGGGAGGCCGACCTGTGCTGCCTTTTCCACGACGTTCTTCGGTAAATCCCTTTTCACCGTGAATTTGATAGATTTTTTTCCAACGATGAATGGCACTTTGTATTTTAGAAAGCCCAATTATTTCAATGTCAAAACCGGCAGCTTTAAAAATTTCAGAAGGACCTTTTCCTTTAAGATTATCTTGTACGGCCTTTAATTTAAAATCGACTGTATATTGAATTGATCGATCAGATACTGAAACGACATATGGATTCGCTTCAATTTGTCTACGCTGATGTTCATTAAAAATTATTTTACTCATGATGTTCTCCTGTTCTTAAATCGTAAAGTCAGTATAACGGGGATTTCTAGTGATGAAAATAGAAAAACCCCGAATAGGTTCACTTTTTTTAAAGTGTCCACTATTCGGGGTTCAGTTCATTTAAAACCTTTCTAATACATTCTTTTTATGGATATTTATTATTTTGGCACCGTCAATAATTTTGTGTAAATGGCTCAACCCAAACTTGGCAGATCGTCACATTTAGCGATCGAACATCACTTCTAATTCGGCACGTGCTTGGTCAAATCCAAGATGACAACGTGCGAGAAAGCGTGTGTTGTAGTCATTTAATTGTGAAACGAGGAAGCGTTCAAGGGATGCTTCGTTTGGAAACTGTTCCTTACGTTTCGTATATTTTTTCAGCTGTTTATTCACCGATTCAATCAAATTCGTTGAGTAAATACTACGACGGATTGACTGTGGAAAAGCGTAGAACGTTAAAATGGCATCGCCTTTGACCATTGGCACGAGCTTCGGATAGGCAGTCTGCCACTTCTTGATAAAGCGTTCGCGTGCTTGAATCGCTTCTTCTACCGTTTCAGCACGATATACTTGTTTAAAGTCGTCACACACCTCTGCCCGATCTTTCGTCCGCACTTTATGACTCAAGTTGCGCTGCACATGAACGAGACACGTTTGATAATGCGCGTGCGGATATACTTCAGAAAGCATCGATTCCATGCCTTTTAAGCCATCTGAAATAAACAGAAGGACCTCTTCCATTCCACGTTCACGGAAGTTTTCCAATAGCTCACGCCATACATGAACAGACTCTGTCGGTGCAATCGTATAACCGAGCACTTCTTTTGAGCCGTCCAAACGAATACCAATCGCTAAATAAACGGCTTCTTTCGCTACCATATCACGTTTGATTGGAATATACGTCGCATCTAAATAGACGCATGAATAACGGTTCGACAGCTGGCGATTGTGATACGCTTCAACTTCATCATTCATCGCCTGCGTCATATTCGAAACCGTCTGCGGTGAGTAGTGATGCCCGTACATTCGTTCAATGAGGTGGGCAATCTCCGTCATCGTAATGCCTTTTTGAAACAAGTGAATGACCGTGTTTTCAAGCGTATCGTTCGAGCGTTTATACGGTGCGATGGTCTGTTGACGAAAATCGCCATTGCGATCACGCGGAATTTCGAGCTTTAAGTCGCCATACTCAGTGTGCAACGTGCGTTCGTACACACCATTTCGTGAATTCCCAGAGTTAAAGCCGATACGGTCGTATTTTTCATAGTCCAAAAACGCCGTTAACTCCTGCGCTAACAGCGTATTGACCGCTTTTTCAAGATGACTGCGAAAAATTTCACTGATATTACCATTTTGCGCTAGCGTTTGAATGATTTCTGTCGTAAACTTATCCATAGGAAGACCCTCTTTCTAGAATTGGTTGTCGTGACTTTATTCTACCAAGAATTGGGTCTTCTTTTTTATGGATTTTTTTCATTTACACAAAATATTTTACGCTCTCATTATTTTATTTCTTAAACAGTCGATTTAACGAATTTTTTATAGGTCTAAAGATTCTTTTTTTGTATCTTTTTAACAAAACAAAAAAGCCGTACAACTTGTACGACTTTTTCGTATATTTTTTATTTATTCATTAAAAAATCACATAATTTTTCAAGTGCTTGCTGCTCATCTTCACCAGATGTTGTTAGTGTAATGTCTTCACCAGATGAAATCGCCAAGCTCATAACACCCATAATACTTTTTGCATTAATATGTTTTGAATCTTTCTCGATAAACACATCACTCGCAAAGCGGTTTGCTTCTTGTACAAAGCTTGCGGCTTGGCGCGCTTGTAAGCCGGCTTCTAGCTCGACTGTTAATTGTTGTTGAATCATTTCTTACTTCCACTCCCTATAGTTATTTTAAATTAACTTTCTGTCCTGCTCTTAATGTATCTGCAATCGAATCGATTTTGCGTAGACGATGATTGACGCCCGATTTACTAACAGTGCCTGTAGACACCATTTCCCCAAGTTCCTTTAGCGTCACCTCTTGATGCTCTACACGAAGACGAGCTATCTCACGTAACTTATCTGGCAACTGCTCAATACCTATCATCTTATCAATAAACTTAATATTTTCGACTTGGCGAAGTGATGCACCAATCGTTTTATTTAAGTTTGCTGTCTCACAATTTACAAGACGATTGACGCTATTACGCATATCGCGTAGGATACGGACATCCTCGAATTTCATCATAGCAGAATGTGAGCCAACTAGGCTTAAGAAATCAGAAATTTTTTCTGCTTCTTTTAAATACGTTACAAAACCTTTTTTACGTTCAATTGTTTTGGCATTTAATGAAAATCCATTCATCAACGCAGCTAGAGCTTCTCCATGCTCACGATATAACGAATAAATTTCTAAATGATACGCAGATGTTTCTGGATTATTGACAGAACCACCCGCTAAAAAAGCGCCGCGTAAATACGCACGTTGCTTATCTATTGTATCGATTAAATCATGTGATATTTCATGATTAAAGAGGAAATTACCCGATAAAATTTCAAGGCTTTCAAGCAGCTCTTTCGCACCTTCACGCACGCGGCAAATGTAGACATTATTTTTTTTCAAACGCATTTTTTTTCGCACTAATAGTTCAATTGGATAGTCATATAAGCGTTTTAAAATTGTATACATGCGACGAGCAATGGCTGCATTTTCTGTTTGCACATCTAGGCTTAATTGGCGATTAGCAAATGATAATGAGCCATTCATCTGAATGAGTGCGGATAGCTCTGCCTTGCAACTTGCGTCGTCCGCTTCAATTTGCGTTAACTCTTTTTTCATTTCTGAAGCAAATGACATATCGATTCCCCCTCTCGTTCTTAAACTCGTTTTTCATTCGTATAGTTGTATAGCCACTCAGCCACGCGTATCGCTTTATGACGCACTGTCCCATTTTTGACAGTCGCAATATTTGCTTGAATCACTTCAAGCCCAAGTGCTTCTAAACGAGCTATATCAAATATTACTGGCTCTGCACGCTCTTCTTTATAACTTTCTTCAATATCGCCGGGCATTTCAGAATGATTATTTAATAAAATTGTTTCAATAAACGGTGTCCCTACATGATCATAAATCGCTTGCACATGGTCAGCTGCTGTATAATGCGACGTTTCCCCATCTTGTGTCATGAGATTACAAATATACACTTTTCGGCCACTTGCCGCAATCACTGCATCGCGAATTTCTTTTACGAGAAAGTTCGGAATAATGCTCGTATATAAGCTACCAGGGCCAACGATAATCAAATCTGCCTCTTCAATCGCTTCAATCGCATCTGGTAAGGGACGCAAATTTTCTTGCTTTAAAAATACTTGTTTAATTTTCTTATGCTGCTTTGGAATAACAGATTCTCCTTCAATAATGGAGCCATCTGTAAATTCAGCTAACAATGTCATACTTTCATTGACGACAGGAATCACGCGCCCATGCACATTTAAAACACGGCTCAGTTCACGAATAGCATGCGAAAAATCACCGGTAATTTCTGTTAATGCTGTGAGCATCAAATTACCAAGTGAGTGTCCTTTTAAAGCTTCTTTCCCTTGAAAACGATATTGGAACATTTCTTCAACAAGTGGCTCTACCTCTGACATCGCAGCAATGACATTACGGACATCGCCCGGTGGAGGGATGTCATAGTCATCTCGAAGACGTCCAGAGCTTCCTCCATCATCAGCTACAGTGACAATCGCTGTCAATTCAAGCGGGTACTGCTTTAATCCACGAATTAATGTAGACAAACCTGTTCCTCCACCAATAATAACAGCACGCTTCTTAGTTTCCATCAGCATTAGCCCTTTCTTTTCTCGACATCTCGGTGAGTAATAACTGTCGGTGTTTCTTCTCCAAGAATTCTTCCAAAATATTCAGCTAATGTCACGGAACGGTGTTGACCACCTGTACAACCAAACGCGATTACTAGCTGACTCTTACCTTCTTCTTGATAGCGCGGCAGCATAAACTCAAATAGATCTGTTAGCTTATTAATTAACGTTTGCGTGTCATCCATTTTTAATACATATGACGATACTTCTTCGTCTAAGCCGGTCATTGGGCGTAACGCCTCAATATAATATGGATTCGGTAAAAAACGCACATCAAATACGAGATCCGCATCGATTGGCATCCCATGCTTAAAGCCAAATGACATTACATTGACATTAAAACTTTTTGACGTCTGCGCAGAGAATTCTGTAATAATACGTTCACGCAGTTGCTTTGGTTTCATACTTGATGTGTTATAAATGTATTGAGAACGCTCTTTTACTTCTGTTAATAGCTCGCGCTCGTGACGAATTCCTTCCAATGGTCGGCCTGTTGCTGCCAATGGATGTGAACGGCGTGTTTCTTTAAAGCGGCGTACGAGCACCTCATCATCTGCATCTAGGAATAAAATCTTCGTTTCAACGATATCCTCATTTGCGATTTGATCAATCGCATCAATTAATGACGAGAAGAAATCACCTCCACGTAAATCCATGACCGCAACCATTCGAGTAATATCTTTTGTTGATTCTTTCATGAGATTGACAAAAGTAGGGAGTAATGCCGGCGGTAAGTTGTCAATGCAATAAAAACCTAAGTCTTCAAAGCTGCGTACGGCTACTGACTTTCCTGCACCTGACATTCCTGTAATAATAATTAACTCGTTCGATTGTGGGGTTGCCATGTTAATTTCCATTCCTTTCGACAGACATCTGAACTGTACTATTTAATAATTCATATTCTTCCGTATATGTGAATGTACCGTATTGAATTCCTGGTTCATTTACGGCAAATAATAAATCGATTCGGTCGCCTTCATTCATCGGCAATGTTTTTAAATCTTCGGCGTCGCGCCATTCTAAAACGCCTTCACGTGTTTCTCCGTATGGCGTGCCTTCTAAGTCATACGCTAAAAATGTGTAAAGCATCCACTCGTTGATTACTTTATCACCGCGCTTAATAACCATCGTGAAAACACCTTTGAGATGCACATCAAGTGCTGTTGTGCCGGTCTCTTCATGGTATTCTCGTGTGGCAGCCTCAAAAATCGACTCACCATCTTCCATTTTGCCTCCTGGTGCTACATACCAGCCGCGTCGTGGTTTTTTTAATAGAAGAACTTTTCCATCCTTCTTTACTAATAAGTTTGCAATACGTTGCACAACACGACACCTCATTTCTCTATTGTTCTATCCTACATTATACAATGGATGTGTAAAAACGTATATCTTTCGGATTGCTGTAGTGGCATAATTTGTCGCAAAAAGATGGCTAAACGCAAAAAAAGACCCCTTCTCGCGTGCGGTCGAGAAGGGGCTTTACCAATATTCTAAAACTCAAAGGGGTTATTACAGTTACTACTATAACCGATGCTTGTAACAACGCTGTTACGCACATATTTGAATTTTATTGCAACTATTTCATTTTTGTTGCAAAAGTCTATTTTACTGCTAATTCTTCGATAAGGTTTTCAATGTATGCTTGTGCTGCTTGTGCTGCAATACTACCATCGCCTGTTGCTGTAACAATTTGACGAAGCGTTTTTTCACGTACGTCACCTGCAGCATAAATACCTGGCACAGATGTTTCCATTTGCGTATTCGTTGGAATATAGCCAATTTCATTCGTGATGCCTAATTCGGCGAATGGTTTTGTTAATGGGTTCATACCGATGTAGATGAATACACCATTTGCGTCTACAGTTGATTCTGCACCGTCAACTGTATTTGTTAATGTTACGCTACCTACTTTACCATCTTTTTCGTTGATTTCTTTTACTGTATTATTCCAAATGAAATCAATTTTATCGTTTGCAAATGCACGGTCTTGAATGATTTTTTGTGCACGTAATTTATCGCGACGATGAACGATTGTTACTTTATCAGCGAAGCGTGTTAAGTAAATACCTTCTTCTACTGCAGAGTCACCGCCACCAACAACGATTAAGTTTTTATTACGGAAGAATGCACCATCACATACAGCACAGTAACTTACGCCGCGGCCGCCAAGTTCTGATTCACCTGGCACACCCATTTTTTTGTATTCAGCACCTGTTGCGATGATAATTGTGCGTGTTTTATATTCTTTTTGACCAGCAACGATTGTTTTATATTCTTTGCCATCTGTGATTGAAGTAACGTCACCGTACGCATATTCAGCACCAAACTTTTTCGCATGGTCGAACATTTTTGTTGAAAGGTCAGGACCTAAGATTGTTTCAAATCCTGGGTAGTTTTCAACCTCTTCTGTATTCGCCATTTGACCGCCTGGAATCCCACGCTCGATCATTAATGTTGAAAGGTTTGCACGTGATGTATAAACAGCAGCTGTCATACCTGCAGGACCTGCACCGATAATGACAACATCATAAATTTTTTCTTCTGACATTTCAAATTCCTCCTAATATATATATCTTCTATACCCTAGATAGTATAGTATCTGTTCTATTTTCACAACAAATCTGCCTAGTCATAAATCGGCAAGAATTGCATCAGTTCATCTACATATTTCGTTAATGTTTTCGTTGTTGTACCGTACCATTCAGCAATTTCCTTTTTAGTCACCTTTTCGCGTACAGCATAAAACATATATTCTGTAGCTGCAGCTAATGCAGTTGGATTTTTAAAATCATATTCTGCATGTAAGCCTTTTTCAAATAATACGAGCCACAACTGCAATAAAAATGTCGTATCAATTGTTATTGGCTCATGCTGCACATAAAGTTTTTCAAGCACTTCCATAGCACGATAAAAACTAGCTAATGCTACATCTTCGCTAAAATCATGATTCATCGCATACGCTAACATCAACTTCTCAATCGTTGAATAACTATCGATATCAATTAATGTTGGATGTGCAAGTAATTCTTGCTTAAATGGCGATTTATTAAGTAAAAACAATCCTAATAAACGTTCCTGCAAGATTTCGTGCTCTAAGCGACCTATTAAGTACTCACGGTCACTTAAAATATCATCGCTATCTGGCACCTTAACAACATTGGCCCATGGCTCTAAACCTTCTTTGGACGGGTCAATTAGCATCAATTCGTCCCACACTGTACGTGATTCTTGGTCATGTCCTGCAAAATACGCTGAGTGAGATAACCAGAAGTAATAGCCTGCATCGCCAATATAACCGCGTTTTTTCAAACTATGCAGCCATTTATACGCCTGCTCATATTGGCCGATTAACGCAAGCGTTGCGCCCAATTTATAGCGGTGTTCCACAAAATACGGCTGTAATTTTAACAATGTATCCGTTAACAATTTTAATTCATCAGCATCATCTTGTTCATAGTAAGACATAACGGTTAAGTTGCAGAGCGCATGAATATTACCGTAGTTACCAATGAGCACTTCATGTAGCAACGCACGCGCCTGTTCGTGCTCCCCCTTATAAAAATAAGCGAGCGCTAAATTGTTATATGCCGCCCAAAAATCTGGGTATTCCGCAATTAAATTTTCTAAAATTTCAATTGCAGATTCGAAATCACCGGTCTCCATTAAATGGCGTGCGCGCTCCTGCTCATAATTTTTTTCAGCTGAGCCTTGGTGATCTTCAAGTGGAGCTTCTTTCAAAATATCCGTCACAATATCGATAATTTCCTCAGCCTCTTCGCGATATTCACCTGCTGGCTCAATTTCTAAATAATGTGTCGCAAAATTGATGGCATCTTCTGCGAGACCCATATTCGCTGAAACTTCTGCTAAAAACAGCACCGTTTCAGGATCATTCGGCTCAATATTATTCGCATGGCGCAACAGTTCAAGCGCCTCTAAAAAAGATTCTTCTTCCATTTTCAAATAAGCCGTCTGCACAAGAATCTTTGTATCATCAGGACTCAATTCTAGCGCGCGTTTTAAATATTTTTTTGCTTGGTCAAAATGGTTATATTCCAGTGCCTTCATCGCCTTATGATAATAAAAATCACCTGTTGGGATGAACGACACAACATTATTCACAATAGATTCCATCGTTGTATGATTTTTCTCCAAGAAATTTTCCTCCGAAAAGCATAAAGGAACGCCGTCACGCTCCCGCATTTTAATTCTTTTAATTATAGCATACCTACGATTATAGCAATGTTTACTGCAGAAAAAAAGAAGCTTAGCTTATGCCAAACTTCTTCGAGTCGTTATTCATGTGATTCGTGACGTTTTTCAAGAACGCCTAGCACATCATATAAATCGACATTTTGCTCTTTAAGTAACACGAGCAAGTGGTAAATTAAATCCGCCACTTCCCATTTTAATTCTTCTGCATCGCGATTTTTCGCCGCAATAACAGACTCCGTCGCCTCTTCGCCGACCTTTTTACAAATTTTATCGACACCTTCATTAAATAAATATGTCGTATATGCCCCCTCCGGCATTTCAACAGCACGTGTTTCAATCACACGCTTTAGCGTATCTAAAATGTCGAGTGACCCGATTTCAGTTGGCTTTTCAACAATTGTATTATGGAAGCACGACTCAGCTCCCGTATGACACGCAGGTCCTGCTGGCAATACTTCTACTACAAGTGCATCTTGGTCGCAATCTGCACGCATTGCTACGACCTTTTGTGTATGGCCACTCGTTGCCCCTTTATGCCATAGTTCTTGGCGTGAACGTGAGTAAAACCATGTCTCGCCCGTTTCAAGCGTTTTCTGATAAGATTGTTCGTTCATATACGCAACAGTCAATATTTCCTTCGTTTGCGCATGTTGCACAACAGCCGTAATTAACCCTTTATCATCAAATTTTAATTTCATCGCACCGCAACCCCTTTGTTACGCAAATAATTTTTCACTTCAGCAACAGACGTTTCTTTGTAATGGAAAATAGATGCAGCAAGTGCTGCGTCTGCATCCGCTTCTGTTAATGTTTCATAGAAGTGCTCTGCATTTCCCGCGCCACCACTCGCTATCACCGGCACATTAACTGCTGCACGAATTTCTTTTAATAAAGCATTATCAAAACCTGATTTTTCGCCATCTTTGTCCATACTTGTCACAAGTAATTCGCCGGCACCTAGCGCAACTGCTTCTTTTGCCCAAGCAATTGCTTCTTTTTGGAGTTTATTACGACCACCATGTGTATAAATCATCCATGTGCCGTCTTCTTCACTCCACTTCGCATCAATTGCTACAACAATACATTGTGCCCCAAAATAGTCAGACCCTTCTTTAATAAGCTGTGGATTTTGTAATGCCGCTGAGTTCACGGAAACTTTATCAGCACCAGCACGAAGCATACGTTTCATATCTTCAAGCGTGCGAATACCGCCGCCAACAGTAAAGGGAATCGATAAAGCTGACGCTGTTTCACGCACAACATCGACCATCGTTTCGCGCCCTTCATGTGTAGCTGAAATATCTAAAAACACTAATTCATCTGCACCTTGTTCATTGTAAAATTTCGCAAGTTCAACCGGATCTCCAGCATCTCGTAATGAGACGAATTGCACGCCTTTTACGACGCGCCCTTCCTTGACATCAAGGCATGGAATAATACGTTTTGTTAGCATTACTTGGCCTCCTCAAGTGCCTCTTCTAGCGTAAAGCGCCCCGTGTAAAGTGCTTTCCCGATAATGACGCCGCCAATTGTCGAATCTTTCGCTGCTGCTTTTACCGCTTCAATATCAACAAGTGAGCTCATACCACCGCTGACAATAATTTCAGCACCTGTAGCAGCTGACAGTTCTTTGTTTGCAACGATATTTGGCCCCTGCAACGTACCATCTGTCGCAATATCAGTGAAAATAAAATGCTTCGCACCGCGTTCAACAAAATATTTTGCTACATCTGTTGCTTTTTGATCCGATGTTTCAATCCAACCATGCGTTGCAACCATGCCATCTTTCGCATCTAATCCGATGACGATGCGCTCTGCACCAAACTCTTCAATAAATGTTGCCACAAGCTCTGGCTCACGAATAGCTAGTGAACCGATAATGACACGGTCTACGCCACTTTCTAAATAAAAGCGCACATCTTCAACAGAACGAATACCGCCGCCAATTTGCACTTTCACTGGAAGCTCTTGCGCTACGCGAATAACATCATTAGCATGTACGCGCTCGCCGTCCTTCGCACCATCTAAGTCAACCATATGCACATATGTAGCTCCTGCATCACTAAATTGCTTAGCCATGTCGAATGGAGAGTCTGCATAGACTGTTTCTTGCGCATAATCCCCTTTATATAAACGCACGCATTTACCGCCTCGCATGTCGATTGCTGGATAAATTTGAATACCTGTCATCTGTTAGACCTCTCCCTTTTCAATACCTTGTAACCATGATGTTAATAACGTAACCCCACAACTACCTGATTTTTCTGGGTGGAACTGCATCCCTGTAATCGAACCTTTTTGAACGATTCCCGGTACGATTTCACCACCATAATCTGCATACGCAACTAAATCAAGTTCTTCTACATCTGTGGCATAAAACGAATGTACAAAATAAACATAATCATTATCTAACGCTTCTTTTGAAAGCCACGTTGGATAACGTTTGAATTGTAGATTATTCCAGCCCATATGTGGCACACGATATGTCTTACCTTCTGCATCTTCTCCACTAAACTCTGCAATGCTCCCTTTGAATAAACCAAGACCTTTATTATCGCCTTTTTCAATACTTTCTTCAAAAAGTAGCTGCATCCCTAAGCAAATGCCTAACAGTGGTTTTTTTGTCGCTACCACATCATCAAATAACGATACAAGATTTGTTTCTTCTAAACGAGCCATCGCATCTGGAAATGCGCCTACACCTGGCAAAATTAATGCATCAGCTGTTAACAATTCTTCTTTATCTGCTGAGATTAGTACTTCTGCGCCAAGACGTTTTACTGCTTGCTCTACGCTAAATAAATTGCCCATACCATAATCGATAATACCAATTTTCATGTTGTTTCCCCCTAGCCCAACAAGCCTTTTGTTGACGGTACACCTTTCACACGTGGATCGATTTGTACTGCGTCGTCTAGTGCGCGTGCTGTTGCTTTAAACATTGCTTCGATAATGTGGTGTGTATTGTGACCATAAGGAACGATAATGTGTAAATTAATACGTGCTTCAAGCGCGAACTTCCAGAAAAACTCATGTACTAATTCTGTATCAAATGTCCCCACCTTTTCTTGTGGTAACTCCGCACGGAACTCTAAATGCGGACGATCCGAGCAATCAACAAACACTTGAGCAAGGGCGTCATCCATCGGCACAAACGCATGGCCGTAGCGACGGATTCCTTTTTTATCACCAAGTGCTTCGCGTATAACCTGCCCTAACACAATGCCTAAATCTTCTGTTGTATGATGATCATCGATATGTGTATCACCATTCGCTTTAATGACCCCATCGTATAAGCCATGCTTCAAAAATAAATCAAGCATATGGTCCATAAATGGTACGCCGGTATCAACGGTCGCTTTGCCTTCACCATCTAAATTTAATTCAATTTCGATTTGTGTTTCATTTGTTTTACGAGCAATTTTTGCTGAACGTACCATCATTAGTCCTCCTTATTCCAGCCGCGAGATTCTACTGCGCGTGCATGTGCTTCTAAACCTTCAAGTCGTGCAAGTCGCGCAATTTTTGGCGCATTGTCTTGCCATGTTTGTTCTGAATAATAAACAACGCTTGTGCGTTTAATAAAATCATCGACATTTAAACCCGATGCAAAACATGCTGTTGAATTCGTTGGTAAGACGTGATTTGTACCCGCAAAATAATCTCCAACAGGTTCTGAGCTATAGCGTCCTAAGAAGATAGCACCAGCATTTTTCACTTGCTCCATCACCGCTTCTGGATTTTTCGTCACGATTTCTAAGTGTTCTGGTGCTAATGTATTAATCGCAGCAACTACTTGTGTCATTGATTCACCAACATAAATTGCACCGTAATTTTCAATTGCTTTACGCGCAATCGCTTCACGTGGTAATGTTTGAAGTTGCTTTTCTACTTCATCTGACACTTGTTTTGCTACTGCTTCACTTGTCGTCACAAGAACTGCGCATGCCATCGGATCATGTTCTGCTTGCGATAATAAATCAGCTGCCACTTCATCTGCATGAGCTGTTTCATCTGCAATTACCGCAATTTCACTTGGACCAGCAATCATATCAATCGCCACTTCACCAAATACTTCACGTTTTGCGAGTGCAACGAAAATATTTCCCGGACCGGTAATTTTATCGACTCCAGTGATTGTTTCCGTACCATATGCAAGTGCCGCAATTGCCTGTGCACCACCCATTTTATAAATTTCTGTTATGCCTAAAATAGAAGCTGCCGTTAACACTGCTGCTGGAAGTTTACCTTCTTTATCACATGGTGTTGCGATGACAATACGTTCCACGCCCGCTACTTGTGCAGGAATTACATTCATCAATACAGATGACGGATAGGCTGCTGAACCACCCGGTACATAAAGCCCCACAGATGCAATTGCCGTAATACGCTGCGCCAACCACGAGCCATCTTCTAGTGGTAGCTTATAACCATCACGTTTTTGTTGTTCATGGTAATAACGAATATTCGCCGCCGCTTCTGTTAAATCTGCAACGATTTGAGGTTCCATTGATGCAACAGCTTGTTGAATTTCTTCGGTTGACACACGCAAGTTATCAAGTAGCACCCCGTCCCATTTAGCACTATATTCTTTTACAGCCGTATCACCGTTCACTTTAACATTTGCTAATACTTCACGTACAGTGCGAAGTTGCTGCTCATTGCCACCTTCTAATTGACGTTTTAATGAAATGTCTGCTGTTAGTTGTTGAATTTTCATCATTTTATCCTTCTCTCACACATTTTTTCAGCCGTTTCACAAGGTCTTGAATACGAGCATTTTTCATACGATAACTTGCTTGGTTTGCAATAAGGCGAGATGAGACATCGACAACAAATTCATATTCAACTAAACCATTTTCTTTTAATGTTTGGCCTGTTGATACGATATCGACAATGCGATCTGCTAAGCCAATCATTGGTGCTAATTCGATAGAACCGTTTAAGCCAATAATTTCGACTTGCTCGCCTTTTTCACGATAGTAGTCTGAAGCAATATTTGGATACTTTGTCGCAATACGTGGTGCAATTTCATTTAATCCTGTATTAGGTAAACCAGCTGATGCGACATGACATTTTGAAATATTTAAATCAAGTAACTCATGCACATTACGACGCTCTTCTAATAAAACATCCTTGCCAGCAATTCCGATGTCAGCTACACCATGTTCGACATATGTTGGCACATCCATTGGTTTCGCTAAAATAAAACGAATATTTTCTTCAGGAATTTCAATCATTAATTTACGTGACATTTCAACGTTTTCAGGTAAATTGAATCCTGCCTCAATCAACATATCATATGCTTCTTCAAAAATACGACCTTTTGGCATGGCGATTGTTAATGCTGTATTACTCATAATGAAATTCCTCCTTGACCAATGCGTACGACATCACTAAACTGCGCCTCAAATGTCGCCACATCCTCTAACCCTTCGATAGCTTGTAGTGTCGTGCGTTTCCCTTGTGCACGTAATGTTTCTGCTGTTTTTAATGCTTCTTGTAATTGCATTGATACAAATAATACGAGCACATCATCTTTTGGTACTTCTTGCTGTGGCATCACTTCGACTAAATAATCGATACGCATACCAAATCCGATAGCACCCACATCTTTCCCAAAGTCGCTTAATAAGCCATCATAGCGGCCGCCATTTCCTAATGAGAAACCTGAACCAGCTGCAAATACTTCAAACAACATTCCTGTGTAATAGTTCATGTGACTTGCTAATGTAAAATCAAATGCGATGTATTTTGCAACATCGGCAATTTCTAAAATCGATGCTAACTGCTCCATATAAAGCAATGCTTGTTTTCCTGATAAATATTTTGAAATTTGACGGATGCTTGTAAGCTCTGTCGCTTCCTCTAAGAAATTCAGTAATGTTTCTTCTTCAGTGCGAGGCAGGCGGAAACGAGCAACAGCTTCTTCAAAACCTACAAGATTTTTCTGAACAAGTAGCTGATGTAATTCCGCAAATTGCTCATCCGTTTCAACATTTTTACGAATGATCGCATCTAAAATACCTGCGTTCCCAATCGTAATTTTGAAATCTTCAACACCGAGTTGGTTTAAAAAATCGATTGCTGTTAAAATTACTTCTGCATCAGCATAAACAGAAGAATCTCCGATAATTTCAATGCCCATTTGGCTAAACTCCGCTGGGCGACCACCTTCATGCTCTTGCGCGCGGAATACATTCGCAAAATAAGCAAGGCGTAATGGAATCTTCTCTTTTAATAATTTCGATGATGCTACACGCGCAATTGGCGTCGTCATATCTGGGCGTAATACTAATGTATTTCCTTGTGTATCAACCAATTTAAATAACGATGACTCTACGATAGCCGATGCTTTACCGACCGTATCATAATATTCTAATGTAGGTGTTTTTAAAAACTCATACCCACGTAACTGTAAAAATTCGCGCCCTTTACTGCGAATGGCTTCTTGCTTTTCAAAGATTTTTGGGAATGTATCTCGCATTCCTAATGGTTTTTCAAACTTACGAATTGATGACATGTTGACACTTCCTTATCCGAATACTTTAATACACTAGAGTATTAGAGAACTAATATGTTGAAGCTATTTTAACGCAATCATGTTAAATCGTCAACCTTATTTCAGATTTGATTGAATAAACAGATTATTTAACAGGGAAGCGAGGTTATTTCCCTCTCGCTTCGCGTTCCTCTTTCGTATAAATAATGCGCATGGGGTTGCCTCCAGCCATCGCTCCAGCAGGCACATCTTTATTGACAAGCGTCATCGCTGACACAACAGCGCCGTCCCCGATTGTCACACCTGGTAGAATCGTTGAATTAGCACCAATCATCACGCTACTACCAATCTTGACATCGCCAAGTCGATACTCATCAACTAAATACTCATGCGCTAATATTGTTGTATTAAAACCGATAATGGTATCATCGCCAACTGAAATACGTTCGGGGAACATCGTATCCGGTGTTACTTTTAACGCGAAAGCCGTTCGTTTTCCAACATCCATCCGTAACAATGTTCGGTACATCCAGTTTTTCCATGATAAGAATGGCGTAATACGCGCAATTTCAATCACAATAAAACATTTCGCTACTTTCCAAAATGAGACCGTTTTGTAAATCTGCCATAGCGATGTTGAGCCTTCTACCGGATAGCGCTCTGTTTTACGCATGACTTTTAATTCCTACGATATCATATAAATCGGCCATATCATGTAACATATAGTCTGGATTAAACTGTTTCAAATAGTCTATTCCTTTGTATGACCATGCTACACCTGCTGCTTGCACACCTGCATTATGCCCT
Organism: Kurthia huakuii LAM0618; assembly: GCF_000505545.1. Lineage (GTDB taxonomy): Bacteria > Bacillota > Bacilli > Bacillales_A > Planococcaceae > Kurthia > Kurthia huakuii. The sequence goes on along the minus strand of NZ_AYTB01000017.1, from coordinate 218,270 downwards.
CCTAAAATATCATGTGAATTATCACCAATCATTAGCGCTTTAGACTTTTCAACACCAAGTAATATAACTGCCTTTTCAACAGGCTCTGGATGCGGTTTCGTATGCACTACATCATCTTGTGAAATCAGCACGTCAAATAACGCTGTAATACCCATCAAATCTAAACCCTTGCGCAATGTATCTCCACGTTTTGTTGAAACAACAGCTAAGCGTACACCAGCTTCATGTAAATTAAATAATACTTCTTTCACATTTGGAAACTCCGTCACAAGTTCATCATGATGCTGTTGATTCCATACACGATACTCTGCAACTAACGCTTCTGCATTCAATGCATCCACTTCTGTAAAAGATTCTAACAAGGTTGGTCCGATAAATTTCAAATAATCGCTGCGTTGATAGCGACCCGGAAATTTTGGATCCACCACATGAGCAAATGTTTCAATAATTAAATCATTCGTGTTTAATAATGTTCCATCAAAATCAAATAACAATGCCTCAAAATTCATACCACTGCACCTCTCTCTTCTTTCTTCTATTATAACGAAAAAAAGAGTGCTGCGTTATCTGCAACACTCTTCTAACTTAATCTTTATAACGTACTGGCTTCATTTTGATGCGGCGGTAAATAAAAATAATGACCGCAATGACTAAGGCAGCTAACGATACAAGCTGCGCTGTACGGAAGCCCATGATTAATAAACTATCTGTACGAAGTCCTTCAATGAAGAAGCGACCGAATGAATACCAAATAACATAAGTTAAGAAAATTTCACCGCGGCGAAGATTGACTTTGCGCAGTAATAACAGCACAATTAGGCCAACTACATTCCATAATGATTCATATAAGAATGTTGGATGATAATAAATGCCATCAATATTCATTTGGTTAATAATCCAATCTGGAATCATTAAATTTTCTAAAAACGATTGCGTTACTGGACCACCATGTGCTTCTTGATTAATAAAGTTACCCCATCGACCTAAAATTTGACCGATTAAAATGGATGGTGCCATAATATCAGCTACTTGCCAGAAGTTAACACCACGTTTCTTACAAAATACATAAACAGTAATCCCACCACCAATTAATGCTCCGTGGATGGCAATACCACCGTTCCAAATTTGAATGATGTCACCAGGATGTTGACTGTAGTACGACCATTCAAAAATAACATAGTAAATACGTGCGCAAATAATTGCGATTGGCACAGTCCAAATTAATAAGTCTGTTAAGAAATCTTCACCAAATCCACGCTTTTTCATTTCATGTTGTGCAACGAAATATCCCAGTAAAATCCCACTGGCAATAATAACTCCATACCAGCGAACTTCAAGTGCCCCAATTGAAAAGGCTACCGGATCAATCGCCATTAAAGCTAAATCCATTATTTTCTCCTTTCACAACGCTACATATCTGATTTTTCTTGAATGACACTTTCAAGACGTTGTGTAAATTCTTCAGCCGAATTGATACCTAGATTTTTCAAACGATAGTTCATCGCTGCTACTTCGATAATAACGGCTAAGTTTCGACCAGGACGTACGGGAATCGTTAGTTTCGTTAATTCAGTATCAAGGACTTTCATCGTTTGCGATTCTAAGCCAAGACGGTCATATGTTTTTTCAGCATCCCATAATTCTAAATCAATGACAAGTGAAATGCGCTTATTACGGCGCACAGCACTCGCACCAAACATCGTCATAATATTAATTAATCCAATTCCACGAATTTCTAACATATGGTCAATTAATTTAGGTGCATTTCCGACAAGCATATTTTCTGATTCTTGACGAATTTCAACGCAGTCATCAGCTACTAAACGGTGACCTTTTTTTACAAGTTCCAGTGCGGTTTCACTTTTCCCTACGCCACTTTTACCAGTTAATAGAACACCGATACCATAAATATCGACTAATACACCATGCACAGCAGTCATTGGTGCTAAACGACTTTCTAAATAATTGGTTAACATACTAGAAAATCGTGTCGTTTTTAATTTTGTCATTAACACAGGTACATGGTTTGTTTCAGATGCTTCGATAAGCTCTTGTGGTACTTCCATATTATGCGAAATAATAATAGCTGGTGTATTTGCAGCACATAGTTTATTCATACGGTTGCGTTTTTCTTCAACTGATAACGTATTAAAAAATGATAGCTCTGATTTTCCTAATAATTGCACACGTTCGGCTGGATAATGATTGAAATAACCTGCCATCTCTAGTCCCGGACGTGAAATATCACTCGTTAAAATGTGACGTCCAATACCTTCTTCGCCACTTTCTAGCTTCAGGTCAAACATTTCAATGACATCTTTTGTACTAACTTGATCCACTTCATGCACACTCCTCTCATACCTTCTTATTTTAGCAACCTAAGGCATAAAAAGAAACTGTTCCAAACGCGTACTTTAGCGTAAGAAACAGTTTCATCGACATTATTTTTTTTCAGCTAACCATTTAGCTAACTGCTCTGCTTCATCATCTTTAACGAGACCTGCTGGCATACCACCTTTTGTCCCTTCTTTAATAATCGTCGCAATCTCTTCTTCAGTTTTATCAGCGCCAATTTTATCAAGAGCTGGTGCTGAGCCACCCTCTAAATTTTTACCGTGACAGCCCATGCATTTTTGCTCTGCTAATTGCGCTGCATCTGGTTCTGCAGTTGTACCACTATTTTTCCCTGCCTCATCGCTACCACCACATGCTGCTAACAACATAGTTGCTCCCAGAACGACGCCAAAAAATACTTTTTTCAACGTTTATCTCCTCCTCACTTATTAACCCTTGCACTCTTTATCAGTATAGCATGGAAATGCTTTACTGAACTTGACCGGCCCATTCATTTGCTTCGTAATGCATGCGTAAAAGAGTTGTTGCAGGAACTTCGATTTGACGCGCCAATTGACGAACATGCTCCACTTCCATATTTTCAAGTGAAATGGCGAGTTGTAAATATGGTTGCAGCGATGTATTATCGCCTGAAATTGTCGTTACAACATCTTCAGATAATGGGAGCTGTTGTAAAATTTGATAGAGTGGGCGACCTAAAATAACATCCACAAGCGAAAACATACCGACTAAAAAATATTCTGAAGGAGATTTCTCACCATTATAGCGCGCCAATGACTCACACATTTTTGCACGCACGAGCGATGCTTTCATAACTTCTTGTAGACGCTCAGAGACTTTCGTAGCACGCATTTCACGATACGTTAAAATATGAAGCCACTGTTGTAAATCCCGTAATCCTAAAGATAGAATAGCCTCTTTAATTGAACGTACTTTGTTAAGGCGTCGTTTTGGCGAACCATTAATAAGCTTTAAAAGTTTATATGACAGTGACATATCGCGTTCAATTGTTTCCGCCAAATGATTAATATTTGGAGCAGATTCACGTAGCAATGCAATGACACGATAGTATTGTAAAATATTCGCTGGAATGTCTTTTGTTACGATAATTTGGGGACGTTTAAAAAAATAACCTTGAAACAATTTATATCCATGCAAGCGAGCCCATTTGTATTCTTCAAGTGTTTCTACTTTTTCTGCTAACAATGTAATATGCGGATAATACTTGCTTACTAAGTACTCAATCTTTAAGCGCTCATCCTCTGAAGCCAATAAAAAATCGACTTTGATAATATCCACATACTTAAAAATTTTTGAAGTTAATAAATCGTCTGCTAATAAAAAATCATCGAGAGCAATACGGTAACCTAATTTTTTTAATTCTTGAACCCGTTCAATAATATCTTCTGTAATTATAATATCTTCTAACAATTCAACAACTACAAACTGTGCAGATAGTTGTTCAAAAATCGAACTCATTAAAAGATTTTCTGTAAAGTTAATAAAACAAGGTCGTCCTTGCGACAACTCATCTACGCCAAAAGATACAAAAGTTTTGGCGATGACATCGTATGTCGCAACATCTGCATCTGGCATTTCAAAATAGTTTTTTTCATTGTTACGATACAATAGTTCGTAAGCATACACTTGCTCTAGCTCATCAAATATAGGTTGCCTTCCAATATAAGTTTCCAAAAACAGCCCTCTCCCTTCTATATTACTCTACATCAAACTTTTTATATTATCTCACACAAAAAAAGCTGTAGTGAACGTATTCCCTACAGCCTTTAAAAATATGCTTATTTCATTGAAAATTTCGCCTTTAGCGCAGCAATAATCGCCGGTAATACCGAAATGAAAATAATTGCTAATACAACGATTGAGAAATTGTCTTTTACAAAGGAAATATTCCCAAAGAAATAACCAGCTAACACACAAACAGCTGTCCATAATGCCCCACCAATAATATTGTATAGAAGGAAATAACCATATTGCATTCGACTTGCCCCTGCTACAAATGGAATAAAGGTACGAATAAACGGCATGAAGCGTGCAATGACAACTGTTTTACCGCCATGTTTGTTAAAAAACACTTGTGCCTTATCTACATTTTCTTGGCTAATAAAACGTCCTAAAAAACTCCCTGGTCGAATTGTTGTTCCAACTCGTTTCCCGATTTCAAAATTCAAACTATCGCCAAGCACTGCAGCAATAAAGAACGTTGCTAGTACAAGGGGTAACTTTAAACCACCTATTGCCGCGAGCGCACCACTTGCAAATAATAATGAATCTCCTGGTAAAAACGGAAAAATGACAACTCCTGTTTCAACAAACACGATCAAGAACATAAATCCATATGTCCAACCGCCAAAATCCTTTGTTAATTCTACTAGATGCTCATCAATATGCATAATAAAGTCGAATAAAAATTTAATAATATCCATTTTTGTCACTCACAATCTTTCAAAATACGTAATGTATCATACGCCTATTGCTACCTACAAGCAACGTTTTACGCAATTCAAAGTTGCGTATTTACAAAAACTTTACAAATACTCTGCAAACCAATCAGCTAGCTGACGTAAGCGTTCTTGGCGTAAATTAGGTAACCCTGTACGTGATAAATCGTGATTTGCACGTGGGAAGCGGACAAATTTCGTATCTTTGCCCATTGATTTTAGCGTAATATATAACTGCTCAGCTTGCTCAATTGGACAACGATAATCTTGTTCGCTATGTAAAATTAGTAGCGGTGTCTCAACTTTTTCAGCATATTTTAACGGTGAATGTTCCCAAAGCTTTGCAACATTTGTCATATCGCCACCAATTTGCCATTCAGTAAAATAATAACCAATATCTGACACGCCGTAAAAGCTCATCCAATTCGAAATCGAACGCTGTGTTGCCGCTACCTTAAAACGATTTGTATGACCAACAATCCAATTTGTCATGAATCCACCATAACTGCCACCTGTTACCGCTAAACGCTCTTGATCAATCCAAGAATTTTCATCTATGACAGCATCCACAGCCTGCATTAAATCTTGATAGTCTCCGCGGCCATAATCATTACGACAACCATTAACAAACGTTTGGCTATAACCATGACTACCTCGAGGATTCACATAAACTACACCATAACCTTTCGCTGCAAACAATTGCATTTCATGGATAAATGTATTGCCATACATCATATGTGGACCACCGTGAATATTTAATACTAATGGATATTTTTGGCCCTCTTCGTACATTGCAGGTTTCATAATCCAACCAAATACTAGCTCGCCAGCATCGTTTGTAAAATTAAACGCTTCTGGTTCAACTATCGTCACTTGATTTTCAAATTGTTGATTAAAACGTGTCAGTTGTTCCCGCTCACCCGTTGAAATATTAAGTGCAAACAGTTCCCCGACATGTGTTGGGTCACTAATGGTGGCAATTGCATGAATGGCATCGCGATTAATATCATAGCCATACACATGCTCATTTTCTGGTGTCGCTGGATAAATAGCGCCATTTAGCGTTGCATAATATAAACGTGTATCCCCCATTGATGACATTTGGAAGTAAAGTGCATTATCATCGCACCATACGACACCCGGCGCAACTGCACCTTGCTGAACATCCGCTGTTTGATAATCCCCTACTGGTAAATCCATTGCTGCAGTTAAGCTAAAATAAGTTTGTTCTTCAATATCATAAATATAGAGCTCTGTATGTGCTGCATTTTTAAATGGCTCTAGTGCAGAACCAACAAATGCGACATAACGATTATCGAGTGAAAAATAAGCTTCGCCAAAATAGCCTTGCATATCAGTAATAAGCGTTTCTTCTTTTGTTTCTATATCTGCAATATAAAGTGGTGAGCTAAAATCGTAATCGCGTATAGATTCCGCTGCACGATTAACCGCATAAACAATTTTTTTCCCATCATGTGATAACGCTGTAAAATGATAATCAAATGCATCATCTGTAAAACGTGTTACACGTTGTGTTAGGATATCTAATAAACCAATCTGACTATGTCGATCTTTTGCAAGTAACCCCATGCCATTCAACTTGTAACGCATACCGCTAACTTCATACGCATCAGGGCGCTTCGGATTAATTTTCGTCGCCATATCCGTAAAATCTTTTCCTTCTTCAACATTGGCACTAAACCAAATAGATGTGGCATCTGGTGACCACGCATAATTTGTTAGACCGTACATAAAGTTCGTTAAGCATTGTGCTTCCCCGCCACGAGTTGGCAAGATATACAGTTGATTCTTTTTAGAACGAGTCGCTAAAAAGCTAACATAACGCGCATCTGGTGACCATTTAATATTTAAAATACGCTCTTTTAAATGCGTCCATTGTGTAATTTCTTTCGTTTCTAAATTAATGTGATATAAGTAGCCGTAATACGTGTTGTCTCGATCATTCATTTCCGTACGCACAAAAATAGCTTCTTTACCATTTGGCGATAATATTGGACTTGTAATGGAGTGTAACTGGTATAAATCTTTTTCTTCTATCAAACGTGTCATTTCAAACTCTCCCTCGAAATTCATCGTATAAAACATCTTACCATACGAATAAAATTATCTAAGTTTTCTACTATGTTCAGAAAATTTATGTAAAAGCTCTTGTTTTTGTCATGTATTTGTCACTGTTTTATGATACCATTGATAGTGCAATTTTATAGCATCGGAGGCGTTTTTATGGCAAAACAGCAACCCGAACTTCAGCGAGGGCTGGAGGCGAGACACATTACGTTAATGTCTCTTGGTGCCGCTATAGGGGTCGGTCTATTTTTAGGATCTGCAGGAGCAATTAAGTTGGCAGGACCTGCCGTCTTACTAACTTACGCACTTGGCGGTATTTTCATTTTCTTCATGATGCGCGCACTTGGCGAAATCGCAACAGACCATCCTGTTGCGGGTTCATTTAGCCGATACGCACAAGAACTACTAGGTCCACTTGCCGGTTTCTTAACTGGTTGGAACTATTGGTTCTTATGGATTGTCACATGTATGGCCGAAATTACAGCTGCAGGAATTTATATGCAACTGTGGTTCCCAGATTCTCCAAAATGGATGTGGGCATTGTTTGCGCTTATCTTGATGACGGCTATTAACTTAATCGCTGCCAAAGCATTTGGTGAAATGGAATTTTGGTTTGCGATGATTAAAATTGTGGCTATTATCTTTATGATTGTTCTTGGTCTTGCATTGATTTTATTTGGCTTTGGTAATGATGGCGTAGCACTTGGCTTTAGCAATTTATGGTCACATGGTGGCTTTATGCCAAATGGTTTTAGTGGCGTCATTGCAGCTTTACCAATTGTTATGTTCGCCTATTTAGGTGTTGAAATGATTGGTGTTACAGCCGGTGAGGCAAAAAACCCTAAAAAGGTAATTCCTCGCGCTATCAATACGGTGTTAATCCGTATTTTAATTTTCTACATAGGCGCTTTAACTGTCATCATGGCCATTTATCCATGGAATCAAATTACAGATGGCAATAGCCCATTTGTGATGATGTTTGAAAATGTCGGCATTCGCTATGCAACTGGTATTATTAACTTCGTTGTATTAACAGCTGCACTTTCAAGCTGTAACTCTGGTATTTTTAGTACAGGTCGTATGTTATTTAATTTAAGCCACCAAAAACAAGCACCTAAAATTTTCGGAAAAGTTGGGAAAACAGGTGTACCAACAAATGCCATCTATATGTCAGCAATCGTTTTATTAATCGGTGTAGCACTCAACTACTTTGTTGACGAAAAAGTATTTACATATATCACAAGCGTTTCAACATTTGGTGCTGTTTTTACGTGGATTATGATTTTGGTGACACAAATTAAATATCGTCAAACATTATCAACAGAACAAGTCAACAAACTATCATTTAAGATGTTCTTGTATCCATATATATCATACATCTCAATTGTATTCTTCTTATTTGTAGTCATTCTGATGGCATTCAACGAAGGAACTCGCATCGCATTAATCGTTGGCCCAATCTGGATGATTTTCCTATTAGTTCTGTACTTCGGTTATTACAAAAATAAAATGATTCAATAATCATTCATACAACCACAGCGCATAATGGACAAAACATCATGCGCTGTGGTTTATTTTTTATGGGAGGGAATTTTTATGCAAGATACATTTACATTATTTGAACCAGTATTCTACTTTATTTTAGCGATGTCACTCATTATGCTAGTGCTCGCGATTATACCAAAATATCGTTCACGTTTTTATCAACTATTATTTAGTATTAGCAACCTTATTCTCATCGTGCTGCTATTCTTTACAGAAGGAATCATCGTTGAAGAGTTTGAGTTAAAAGGTGATGAAGTTACATTTTCATTAGGCATCATTGCCGTAACACTTAATATTTTGACAGTCTACTTTGCATTACGCAAAAAAGCCGCATAAAAAGAAGTGCTTCCTAACTAGGCAGCACTTCTTTTTTATAATTCATATTTTAAAATTTTCCCCGTACTATTTTTCGGTAACATCGGAATTTGTCGAATATGAGCTGGACATTTATACCGGACTAAGCGCTCCTTGCAATAAGCTTTTAACGCCTCTTCATCTAATGCTTCATCGCTCACAACAAATGCGACAACTTCTTCATCTAGCTGCGCACTACGCTTTCCAACGACTGCTACTTCTTTTATTTTTTCATGACTGTAAAGCACTTCTTCGACTTCTTTTGGATAAACATTATAACCTCCAACCAAAATCAAATCTTTTTTACGATCAATAATCGTAACATAACCTTCATGATCGACAAAAGCTAGATCTCCGGTGCGTAAATAATCATTTGCGAACGCTTTCGCCGTTTCCTCTTGATTTTTGTAATAACCAACCATCACATTAGGACCACGTACTGCTAACTCTCCAATATGTCCTTTAGCTACTTCCGTAAACCCTTCATCAATAATTTTAATATCAACATGTGGAATTGCTGTTCCGACTGTTCCAATTTTAGCGCGTCCTATTGGATTAAAACACGTCACTGGCGATGCTTCTGACAATCCGTATCCCTCTGCAATCGATACGTGAAACGCTTCAGCAAATTTTTCATGAATAGCACGTGGTAATGGCGAGCCACCAGAAATTGCAAGGCGTAAACTACTCAAATCATGTGTGCTAGCAGTCTGTACCATATAATTGTACATCAATGGTACACCCGCAAAGAGTGTTGCTTGCTCGCGTGCAATCGTTTCAAGTACAACTACAGGGCTAAAGCGTGGTAAAATGATTAATTTTGCGCCAACAAATAACGGTGCATTCAATACAACTGTTAACGCAAAAACATGAAATAACGGTAACGTCACGATCACTGTATCTGTATTTTCATAGTGAAAAAACTGAGCTACATCGCGCGCATTGCTATACAAATTATGATGTGTCAGCATCGTACCTTTAGGCTTTCCTGTTGTACCTGATGTATATAAAATAAGCGCTAGATTTTCATCGACGACATGCCAATTGCCCGGTGTACAACTTTTTACGCGTGATAACTCTTCGATTGTTGTATGTGCGAGCGTACCTATTTTTTCAGATGACTCAACAATCGCATACGTTACATCGCCGTCATTTAAAATATACGTTAGTTCAGTAGCAGTATAATCTGGATTCAACGGCACCGCTACTGCTCCCAACGTCCAAATAGCATATAAACTTTCAACAAATGCTGAGTGATTATGCATCAACAGAGCAACATGTTGTCCTTCTACCACACCTTGTGCACGTAAATGTGTGGCAATCCCTTCTATACGTTCACATAACGCACGATAATCAAGCGTTTGTTGTTCGAATACCAATGCTACTTTCTCACATGGTTGACTTGCTAACTGCTGTAGTAGATTCAACATACATCACCTCTTTATATTTCATTATACAAAAAAGGAATCGCACCTGAAACAGGACGATTCCCCAAGCTTATTTTAGATGTGCTAAGTAACGCCATCGAATCAAATAAAAGTACAATAGTTGTAAACTCGTCATGACACCAACAACCGTAATAAGCGTCTTAGCAATTGATAAATCAGCGATTCCTTCCCAAAATACTTGGAGGCCAATAAATGCAAAGCTACTATTAACAACAGCTACACCCCAAGGTAAGAAAAATTGTGGTATAAGCTGTCGGTTAACGAGTTTACGAATTTCTCGGTCCGTTACACCCATACGTCGCAATGTCGTATACTGCATTTGGTCACGATCTAAATTCGCGTACAATTTAAAGTAAATAAAACTGCCAGCTGCAAGGAAAAATACCGCTGATGCCAAAATACCGATAAAGAGAATGAGCGCAAAGGTCGAGCGCAAAATCTCATAATCAATTCCATTATTTTTATAATAAAACGGTGTGGTTCCTTCACTGTTCGTTATAGTGGCTTCAGTCATAATATTATCAAGCGCATGTCCAACAAATTGTGTGGCAGTCCAATCCTCTACCGTAAACGCAAAAATCTTATCAATACGGCTGCCTGTATGATAACCTTCTTTCAAATTATAAAGCCGTGCATAATCATTTTTATCAACAATAATTGCATTGACTCCTAATTGATCTTTTGAAAAGAAGCTAATCGGATACGAACCTTGAATTCGTACACCGACATTATTTTCAACGAGTGTGGTTTTCACATCAACTGTATTCAACGTTTTATAAGCTTCCTCCGAATATGGAATAAACATCGCATGACCACGTTTCAAATCAACAGTTGGTTCATCAAGTACTTTTGCAAGTTGATTGAATTGTTCCTCATTGACGACTTGTATAGCCTTTCCGGTCTCAGATGATGTTTGTGGTTTCACTTCAAGTATCGATAACTGATACGCTAAATTTCGTGCGTTTAACTCATCTTCTAAACTAACTAGATGTTGATATTCATACGGATTATCTAGCTTACTTATATAGAGCATGCTGATCGGATTAAGTTGATGATATTGATGTGTAAATGCAGACATCGAACTCAATGTACCAATCGCTAAAAACGATAACGTTGATACGATTGATGAAATGAAAAACATACGCGAATTTACTTTTAGCATCTTTGCATACTCTGACCATGCAAGTAATCGATACTTTCGCCAGTACAGCCTTTTGAACTTACGCAAAATATCGATGATTAACAACGTAGAATCACTAAAAAAAAAGTACGTACCAATCATCATAATAGGTGGTACAACAAGTGCTAAAAACAACAAATTACTTTTATCAACATTTAACATAATATAGTACGTTAAACCGAGTAATAAAAACCCTGTAATTGCACCCATTTTTGAATAATGTTGTGCTTGGATATCCTTTTCAGTGCCTCGTAATAAATAGATAAGCTCCTGATCTTTAATCGTTAGCACACTCAAATGTGATACAACAATAAAGAGTGTCGTAAATGTCATAATCGTTAACATAAATGGCTTCCACGAAAAATAGATTGGTAGCGCTGAAATTTGTAAAATCTCGCGAATGACCATAAAGAAAAATTTCGAGAATGCAAAACCAAATATAATCCCGACAACAATCGAAGCAAAACCAATGAGCATCGTTTCAAGCGTCACAAGTTTATTGAGTTGTTGTTTTTCCATCCCAAGCTGCATAAGAATACCAAATTCTTTCGAGCGTGCTTCTAAAAAGGCACGCATGGAATAAAACAGGAAAAATAACATAAACAGCACTAAAATAATTTGTGCAAGATACATACCTCGAAAGGCAATGTCGATCATAAATTCATTTTCTACTTTTGGATGATACATAAGCATTGAGTAAATAAAGAATACTATTACCGACGACACACTAGCTAAGAAAAAGGCGGCATAAATACGGTGGTTTCGTACAACGTTACGATAAGCGAACTGACGAAAAGTCACCGACATGACCTCCTAATAGGCTCAACACATTTAAAATGCGTTGGAAGAACGTTTGGCGATGGTCTTCACGATAAATTTCGTTAAAATACTCACCATCTTTAATAAAGAGCACGCGGTCACAATAACTCGCTGCAATTGGATCATGTGTCACCATAACAATCGTTGTATGATCGCGTTTGTTAATTTTCCCAAGTAATTCCAGTACATCCTTTGATGAATTAGAATCTAAATTCCCCGTTGGTTCATCCGCCAAAATAAGCGTTGGTTTATGAATAAGTGCGCGACCAATCGCTGTTTTTTGTGCCTGACCACCTGAAATTTCATTAGGCAAACGATGCAAAATATCTTCCATACCTAAATGTTGTGCAAGCTCTGCAACACGCACTTCCATTTCATTCACATTCATATTATCGAGCGTCAATGGTAACACCATATTTTCTTCAACATTTAACGTTTGCAACAGATTAAAATCTTGAAAAATAAAGCCTAGTTCGCGACGGCGGAAAAAGGCTAGCTCATTTTTCTTCAATGTATGTGGGTTTACTCCATTGACTAAAATTTCTCCGGCTGTTGGGCGATCAACTGTTGAAATCATATTCAGTAGTGTCGTTTTCCCACTACCTGATGGTCCCATAACAGCAATGAACTCACCCTTCTCTACTTCAAAACTCAGTTGGTTAATCGCACGATGCGTCACCTTACCTTCATATACTTTTGTCACATCATTAATTGTTAAAATCGTCATTGAAAGTCCTCCCACTTATGACAAATTGAACGTCACAGTTACGGTCGTGCCTACATTAACTGTTGAATCAATTGTTAGTGTATGTCCGAGCTTCCGACAAATTTCATCTGCTAAATACAAGCCCATTCCTGTCGATTCACCTGACTTACGACCATTTTCACCGGTAAAGAATGCTTTTGTAACACGTTTCAAATCCGTTGATGGAATCCCGATTCCCTCATCGCGCACGCTTAGCTTCAATTCATTTGTCGTTGCTTCCGTTGTAATATAAACTTTTTTACCATCCTTAAATGTATACTTCACAGCATTTGTAATAAATTGTCCAATAATAAATTTCATCCATTTCGAATCGGTCATCACAAAAATATCTCCTTCAATTTCGACACTCGGAAAAACACGATTCGTAATAAATAAACGTTTGTTTTGATTGACGACTTCCATAACAAGATGTTTCAAATCAACTTTCTCAATATGCATATCTTCTTCAAATGTATCCAATCGCGCATTCATTAAAACCATTTCAAGTCCATGCTTTAGGCGTTCTACTTCTTCCTGCACACCTTTTTTATCAAGCGCATCAGGATCTTGTAGCATAAGCTCTAAAACGGCAAGTGGTGTTTTCATTTGATGCACCCATTGATTCATAAATTGTAGATGACGATTTTGCGTTGCATAAAGCTCTTGTACCTCTAGCTGGTAAATACGATAAAGCTCGTGCAAATACTCTTCACTCTGTACTTGTTCAGCTGTTTTCCCAGTAGATTGCAAGGCATCTTCCATCGTTTTAGGTACTTGTAAAATTTTTTCATAATAACGCTTACGAATAATGTAACGTGCTGCTAAAAAAGTGCCTGTCAGCATCAACGTAATTAAAATCGAATAAATCGCTGTATTCATATCGCGGAAGCCATCTAACCAATACAACACTAAAATAAAGCCGACAAGAAAAACTTCGAATACAATAATCGACACATGCTCACGCAAGAATAACCACATCAGTTGCATGACTACACTTCCTGACTATTCAATACAAAACGATATCCTGCACCACGCACAGTTTCAATAGTCGACAATATATTGTAATCTGCTAATTTTTTACGCACACGCGTCATATTAACATTCAATGTATTTTCATCAACAAATGCTTGATCATCCCATAATTCTTCAAGTAAACGTTCACGTGATACTACTTTTGGTGATTCACCCATTAACAATTCTAAAATGACACTTTCTTTTTTTTGCAATGCAATTTGATCCATTTTTGTATGCAATTCCATACGTTCTAAATAAAGCGTCAATTGCCCTAATTTAATTGTGCGCTCTTCTTGTTTTGTCGCATATTCACCATATGTACGACGTAACTGACTTTTAATTTTCGCTAATACAATCTCATAATGGAATGGTTTTGTAATAAAATCATCGCCACCATTTTCAAGCGCAAAAATTTGATCCATCTCACCTGAACGAGCCGAGATATAAATAATTGGTACCGTCGTAAACTGACGTAATTGACGGCACCAATAAAATCCATCATAGGATGGTAAATTTATATCAAGCAATACGAGATGGGGGGCGAACGCTTTAAATTCTTCTATAATTTGATCGAACATTTCCACTGTTTTCACTTCGTAGTGGTACTTGCGAAGCGTATCCGCAAGCATATTTGCGATTTTCATATCGTCTTCTACGATTAAAATCCGGTGGGTAGTCATCAATTTCCCCTCCATTTCTAATAATTAATACATTAACTCCACAAAATCTTCTAATGAAGTTCCACCAAAATAGCGTGGCACATCAATATCTTTTAACGCTTCAATAATCGCTTCTTTTTCATAGCGTTTTCCAACTAATGCTTCTTCAAGGTCATTCATATCCCCGATGCCAAAAAAGTCACCAAAGATATGGACGTTTTGCATGATCCCTTTGTTCACGGTTAAGCGCAAATCAATAAAACCGGATGCAAATTTTTTCGAACGTTGAATGTTGAATTTTGGCGATTTGCCATAGTTCCATTCCCATTTTTGGTAGCGTTCTTCTGAAATTTTATGAATTGCAGCCCAATCGTCGTCTGTTAAATCATAATATTTCACGTTATCTAGCCCATCAAAAATAGATTTTAAAATTTCTAAACGGAAATCTTCAACTACCATCGATTGATCTTCTAATAACTCTTTCACATTTGTTACACGTGAACGTACAGATTTAATCCCTTTTGATTCGATTTTTTCTTTTTTCGGGCGTAGCGCATTTACAACTTCATTAATATCCGCATCAAACATCAATGTTCCATGACTAAACATACGACCATTTTTTGAAAACATCGCATTTCCTGAAATTTTACGACCATTCGCTAAAATATCATTACGGCCTGATAACTCTGAATCAATGCCCATATTTTTTAGTGCATCTACTACCGGCTGTGTGAATTTTTTAAAGTTTTGGAAGTTGTCACCGTCATCAACTGTTAAAAAGCTGAAATTTAAATTTCCTAAGTCGTGGTACACAGCGCCACCACCTGATAAACGACGTACAACGATAATACCTTTTTCATCAACATAGTCTGTATTAATTTCTTCAACCGTATTTTGATTACGGCCAATGATAATAGATGGTTGATTAATATAGAAAAGTAACAAGCCTTCATCAACATTTAAATTGTTTAATGCATACTCCTCAATGGCTAAATTAATGCGTGGGTCATGAATGCCCTTATTATCAATAAATAACATGGAATAAATCCTCCCTTTTTCGTTCTATAAATATTTTAACTTAAATTTGATTTTTTGTATTGACTTTTAATCTTCTGTTATAATACAATTAGTTACAACAAATCAGTAATATAACAGATTGAAGGAGGAGAAGTAACATGTTAGAAAACGTAGTAGAATTTTTCAAGAACTTACCAGCAAAGAATTGTGCAGAATGTGGTGAAAAAATTGAGGAACAAAGTGAGTGCTACTCTAACACTTGCGAAAAATGCAATTCTCTATAAACCTTAAAAACTGAGTATTACTGGATTAATGGCTACCCCAATAGCTATTAATACTTTCATTCATAAATCTGTCGTTTTAAACTTTATGAATCTATAATTAAATCGCTTAATCAAAAGAGGACACGCCCCCAACGTGTCCTCTTTTTTCGTCATACAAAAAAGAGCTGCTTAACACAGCTCTTTACTCTTCTTCAAATTCATATAATGGTAAGCATAACGTCACAATCGTTCCTGTACCAACAGTACTTTCAATCGTCCATGAGCCATTGTGTGCCTTCATCAACTGATTAACAATAGATAAACCAAGCCCACTACCACCATCACTTCGACTTCGCGCCTTATTTACCCGGTAAAAACGTTCTGCTACATGTGGCAAATCTTCAACTGGAATACCCATACCATGGTCCTCAATTTCTATCTTTGCCATCGCACCAACTTTACATGCACGCACCGTAACATTAGTACCTGGTTCTGAATAGCGGATAGCGTTTTCAATTAAGTTAACGACAATTTGTTTGAGTTTTTCATCATCCGCTTCGACAATAAGTGTTTCATCTGCTTCTAACGTCAACGTCATCTCTTTTGCATGTGCTCGTTGGTCCGCAAGTATAAGCGCTTCGCGTAATGATTCCGCTAACGCAAGTGGCATTAATTCTAACTTTTCAACACGTTCAGCTCGCGACAACTGCAACAATTCTGTCGTTAATTTTTCCATACGTTCAGCTTCTCGCGCAATAAGTTGTAGCTTTGCTTCACATTCATTTTGTGGAATCAATCCTTTTGCAAGTGCTTCACTATAACCTTTTACATAGCTAATTGGTGTTCGCAATTCATGTGATACATTGGCTAAAAATTCTTTTTGTTGTTCATCACTTTGCTGAATTGCCGCAGCCATTTCATTAAATGTCTCGGATAGTTGACCAATCTCATCTTTCGACGTCACATCAACTCTCGTCGTATAGTCCCCGTGCGCCATATCATGCGCTGCAACCTGTAATCGTTTTAATGGCTTCATAATAAAGCCAATTCCCTTCATGGTCATAAACGTCATAAATGCTAAAAAAATAAATGCTGCAACGGCAATCAATGTGATATCTTTCGATGCTAATTCAGTAATTTTTTCGAGTGGGAAATATAAATATAAAATCCCTTCTAATCGTTCGCCATCGACAAGTGGTACGACAACAGAGATCAACTGCCGGTCAAAGCGCTTTTCATACCCTTGCTTGATAATGAACTCGCCTTTTACGAGTTGTTTACGTTCTTCAGGACCGATAAGTGTATCATAATCGATATCAAACGGTACGCAGGCGCTTAACTCACGCGGATTACGTACCGCAAAGACATTCATATTAGAATATATATTATAGCGATCGATGTCTGCCACAAATTCATCGTTCACCTTGCCGCCTTCATACATATTTGCAAGTTTCGTACCGACTTCAATCATCGCATCTTCCGTATCTTGCACATATAAACGCTCATATAAAAAGTTTGTCAATGCATACATAAACAGTACAGTAAATGCTAAAAAAGCGACGACTAATAACCAAATCTTCGTCGATAGCTTTTTCATTATTGATCACACCCAAAGCGATACCCGATGCCCCACACGGTTTGAATGTAATGGCTAGCTTCTTTTCCAAGCTTTAGACGTAACGTTTTAATGTGTGTATCTACCGTGCGAGTCCCGCCTTCATAATCATGTGACCATACTTGTGTCAGCAATTGTTCGCGCGTATATACAATATTAGGATGTTTCATAAATAAATGTAGTAAATCAAATTCTTTCATCGTTAACGGGACACGTTTATTATTAAACGTCACTTTGCGTGCTACCTCATCAAGGAATAATCTTTCATAATGTAAAATATTTACCGATACCGGTTGTGTCGCCCCCGTACGTCGCAACACAGCTTCAATACGCGCTAATAATTCATCGCCGCTAAATGGTTTCACAATGTAATCATCGCCACCTAGGCGTAAGCCATATACCTTATCTTCATCCGCATCTTTCGCTGTTAAAAAAATAACCGGCACATTAGATGTTTCGCGAATTTCAGCACACACATCAAAGCCATCTTTACCTGGCATCATGACATCGAGTAGCACAAGATCAATATCAAGTTGCGCTAATAAATCGAGTGCCTCCTGTCCATTTGAAGCCTCATATGTTTTAATTTGATCTTGCTGCAACATAATGCGCACTAGTTCGCGCATTTGTTGCTCGTCATCTACAATTAAAATCGTCGTCATCTATTTCTCCCTCACTAACAATTGGAATGGGCCAGCGCCTACTGTTTGACTACGCTCTACACTCGTCCCATCCGTCCAATAAATTTTATGATCGTCATAGCCCGCAACAACAATATGTCCTGCAAAACTTGCAAGTGCAAATGGATTTGCTCCTACTTCTTCGCTCGAAATTTCCTTACCATGTACATCTAATTTATGTAGAATATTTTCACCATGGCTCAGTACATAAATCTCATCATGTTGTTCTAAAAATGCAATTGGCATCATTGGTAATTTGAATTTTTCTAACATTTTTCCACTATGAATATCAAGTCGTACGACCGCATCATTTGGCGTACTCCCTGAGCCATGCCCACCAATCCACAATTCATCACGTACAGCTAACAATCCATTCGAAGAAGCTGGAATTTTCCAATCTGCACGTTTTTGTAATGTTTTCGCATCGAGTACACTTAATGTTGTGTCTTTGAAATTCACAACAAATAATTGCTGTTCATATCGTAGCATCGACATTGGATATTTTCCTGTTTTTTGCTTTGCATGCTCATTGCCATCTATGTCATAAGCTGTTATAGTATTCGTCCAACTATTCGCTAAATACACTAATTTTGTATCAGCATCATAGAGGGCGTTTGTCGTACCTTCACCCGTATTAATTTCTGCTATGCGTTCTCCTGTACTTAGTTGAATAAGATCGGCATGGTCAAGCTCATGTCCATACAATAAAATTCGATCATCGTCAATTAACGTCGCACCACTATATGCTTCTGAAAGTGGCCATATTGCAAGTTGCTTACCATTTTTATCTATAAAATCAAGCGATGGTTCTTGAATGTTGACTGACGCAATAAAGTCTGTTTGTTGTTCAATCTCTGGGTATGTTGAATGATTGCACGCCGCAAGTAAACTTGCAAGAAGCATCATCCCAAGTAATTTTAATCGCACAATCATTCCTCCTTCATTAGTGTAATTGTACCGAATCGTTGTGAAATGTTTGTGAACTATTTAAGTCAAAACAAAAGAGGCTTGCTACATGCATGCCCCTTCATCTAGTCTATTTGAATAGCTCTTTTAATAATTCTTCTGCGTTGTTCATCCCTTGTTCAATACACTTCGGTAAAGAAATTCCTTCATACGAATTACCAGCAAGACGCACTGTTGGAAACGTCTCATACAACTTCTCTTTAGCACACTTAATACGGTCAACATGACCAATTGTATATTGAGGCATTGAATCTTTCCAACGAGAGACAACGGTTTTAAAAGGCTGTTCTGTAATACCTGATAATTGCTGTAAATCTTCAATAACTGTTTTTTCAATTTCACTATCTGATAACTCAACGATTGCTGCATCGCCAGTACGCCCAATATAACAATTCAATAAGGCATAACCTTCTGGTGCAATATGTGGCCATTTTTTCGTTTCATTCGTTACAGATGTTAATGAATAATCGCTATTGCGCGACATATAAATATCCGTTCCATCAAATGAAGCTAGCGTCTTTTCATCAAAAATCATTGATACTGATGCAACCGTATTAGATGGAATCGATTTTAAATCTTGTAATAGCTCTTGCTTTTCAAAAAGCTTTTGCGCAGCCTGATGTGGTGTCGCAATAATGACGCCATCAACTGTTAACATTGATTTATTGTTAAGCTCTAAACACAGTTGCTCATTCGACTGCATAATTGATTGAACGCGCACACCTTTCATCAATTGACCATCAAATGCGTCAGCGAGTGAATCAACCAATGTATCCATACCGTCCGCAAACGTTTGCACCGAAAAAGCGTTATGCTCTTCTGTAAACGTCCGTGGATCCATCGATGTCAGTTCGCGACGCATACCACGCATGACACTTCCCGCCTCTTGCTCATACTGTAAAAGTATTGGTAACGTTGCTTGAAGGCTAAGCTCATCAATGTCGCCGGAAAACACGCCCGATAGAAAAGGCTCAATTAAGTTTTGTACAAATTCTTCTCCGAAACGGCGACGCATAAATTTACCGAGAGATTGATCCCCATCAATCCGACTCGGTGGCAGCATCAAATCTGCTGTAGCTCGTACTTTTCCGCTCCACGACACCAAGCTTGATGCCATAAATGGTTTGATTTGTGTTGGAATCCCTAAAATAGTGTTCTTTGGGACTGGCTGTAATTCTTTGTTGTTTACTGCGATATATGTTTTTGCTTTTTTCGTCTTCACTAAATCATGATCAATACCTAGTTTCGTCGCTAAATCTAAAACAATATGATTGCGATCAACAAAAGAATCTGGCCCGCGTTCAATTATAAAACCATCCTTGCGCAACGTTTGAAGTTTTCCACCTAAGCGATGAGAACCTTCTAATAATACGATTTCTAATGGATAGTGATGTAATTTCGCCTGTTCCTGCAAATAGAACGCTGCCGATAAACCGGTGATTCCCCCACCGATTATGGCGACCCTTCGCTTATTGTCAGTCACATGTATCATCACTTTCTCTATTATTTCACGTTGACCTTTTGAACGGCATCTGCCATCGCATCGATGAATAGTGCATCATCATTAGGCATTGCTGGTCGATGATAGTTAGCACCTAATTCTTCACATACTGTTTTACATTCGTAGTCATTATCATACAGTACTTCTAAATGTTCTGCGACGAATCCAACCGGTATATAAGTAAATGAGCGATACCCTTTATTATTGTATAAATCACGTGTTAAATCTTGTACATCTGGTCCTAACCAAGGATCTTTTGTTTGACCTGCTGATTGCCAGCCAAACGCTACATTTTTCACACCTGTACGTTGTTGTAATAAATCTTTTGTTTCAAATAATTGTTCAGCATATGGATCGCCCATCGCAATAATTTTCTCCGGCAGCGAATGCGCACAAACGACTAAACATGCTGTTTCGCGTTCTTCTTCTGACATTCCAGCAAATTCTACATTAATCTTTTCAGTCCAGTATTGGAGGAATTTTTCTTCCTTATACCAGCTATCAATCCCTGTGAACTTAAAGTCTGTATCGATTGTTTGTGCTTTTTCAAATGCGCGTGTATGATACGCTTTCGTTGAGAACGAAGAGAAATGGGGTGCTAATACAATCCCTACCGCTTCTTTAATACCATCTTGAATCATTTGCTCAACGGCATCCTCAATAAATGGTGAAATATGTTTTAAGCCAATATACACTTTATATTCAACAGCATCTTGGATTGCATTTAAACGTGCACCTAATGCATATGCTTGTTTTTCAGTTGTTGCTGCTAGTGGTGAAATACCACCAATTGCTTGATAACGGCTACGCAAGTCTTCAATTTGTTCATCTGTTGGACGATGCCCACGACGAATATGTGTGTAATACGGAATTAAATCTTCATCTTTTTGTGGTGTGCCATATGCCATCACTAATAAACCAATTTGCTTTTTCATTATTGTTGTCACCTCAAAAATTATTTCTTTGCGATTTGTTCGCGGCTATATTCATGAATTAGTGTCGTTAAACGTTTTAAGACATCTGGGTCAACTGACGGGAATACGCCATGACCTAAGTTGAAAATATGGCCTGGCATTTCTAGTCCTTGGTCGATAATAGCCTTTGTACGTGCTTCAAGAACGTCCCAATCTGCTAATAAAAGTGTTGGGTCTAAGTTTCCTTGAACAGGTTTTTTAAGACCCATTTGACGGGCTTGTTTAATTGGCAAACGCCAATCAAGGCCCACGACATCAAGCGGAAGCTCCTGCCAATCAAGCACAAGATGGCTTGTGCCAACACCGAACATAATCATTGGCACACTTTCATCTTTTAATTCATTGAAGATACGTGTCATCACCGGTTTAATGAAAATCACATAATCTTCGTGACTTAACGCGCCAGCCCATGAATCAAAAATTTGGAAAGCTTTTGCACCAGCTTTGATTTGCGCTTTTAAATCGATAACAATCATGTCTCCAAGCTTATCCATTAATTTGAACCAAGCTTGAGGTTCAGATACCATAAATGACTTTGTTTTTGCATAGTTCTTCGATGGACCGCCCTCAATCATATAACTTGCTAATGTAAACGGTGCTCCTGCAAAACCGATTAGTGGAACAGTCAATTGTTCTTCTGTTAAAAGCTTAATCGTATCTAATACAAAAGGTACGTGTTCCTCTGGATTGAACTCGCGTAAATTATCGATATCCTTTTCAGAACGAATTGGATTTGAAATAACGGGACCTACACCCGCTTGGATTTTCACGTCTACGCCCATTCCGGGAAGTGGCGTTACGATATCCTTGTATAAAATAGCGGCATCAACATTATAGTTTTGTACAGGCAAATGCGTGACATACGCACATAACTCTGGTTGATGTGTAATTTCCTCTAATGAATATTTTTCTTTAATTTTACGGTATTCAGGTTGTGAGCGACCTGCTTGGCGCATATACCAAACTGGTGTATGTTCTGTGCGCTCACCGCGAGCTGCACGTAATAAAGTATCATTAAAAGCTGTCATGTTTCTGTTTCTTCCCTTCTCTCATTTCTAATTTTACATATAAAATCCGACATTTGTATCCAATCTTCACTATAATCTTTCACTGCTGCGATGTATAGTTTCCAGCTCAATTTGTCATACAAAATTCTTAAAACGTGACAGAATTTTGTCGGTTTCGTTTCGCCTATTGTCTAAAAGGTAATATAATAACTACATCACTAATTAAAGGGGTATTGCTATGACAAATTTATATATTGCAATCGGTACAGCCGACTTCATGCAAACACTTCAAGGAAAATACAAAAAGGAACAAATGATTTTAGCGCATAACGATGTCAATTCGATTTTGCTCCATGAAACAGACAAAAAAACGAAATTTGCAGCGCCAAAAAAATACAACATTGTAGCATCAGAAGGCCAACTAGAACAACATGGTTATTTTGCGCTTATCTATGTATCACTTATGCAAGAGCAACATCAAGTATTTGAGGATCGTTTCAAGCAACGCCAACATGGCATCAGCCAAGAACCAGGATTCGTGGCATTTCGCTTATTACGCCCTTTAAATGATACCGATTATGTTGTCTTAACAGAATGGACAGGCGCTGGCTCATTTGAAGCGTGGAAATTAACAAATGACTATCAAGAAGCAATTGCAAGCTACCAAGAAGTTGGGACGCTTAATATGAACAGTCAATCATTTGAACCAATATTGTTCACGAAAACATATACAACAAACCTTGATGATGTCGACTTCCCTGATGAAGAAGACGAGCGCCGCTAACTAATACGCTGGCCAATGCCATCAACTTTTTCAATATACAAAAAGAAAGTGGGGATTCTGTGGAGTTTTATCGAGAAATTTCAAATGCTTTCGAAGAAATGCGCCAAACGCGACGTTTTTTACATATGTACCCTGAATTGTCATTTCAAGAATCCAAAACCGCTGCGTTTATTGCTGCTCAATATGACGCGATGGGCATATCCTATGAGCCAAATTTTGGTGGTGGTTATGGTCTTGTTGCTCGCATAAAAGGGGCAAAACCCGGGAAAACGATTGCGCTGCGTGCCGATTTTGATGCATTGCCCATTCAAGATCAAAAAGAAGTACCATATCGCTCACAAACACCAAATGTTAGCCATGCTTGTGGGCATGATGGACATACGGCGATGCTCTTAACTGTCGCGCGCGTTCTCAAGAAACATGAACACGAACTAACCGGGAATTATGTCTTCATTCATCAGCCAGCTGAAGAACACCCACCTGGTGGCGCGAAAGATATGATTAATGCGGGTTGTTTAAACGGTGTCGATGCCATTTTCGGGACTCATTTATGGTCGCTATTTGACAGTGGTCATGTGTATACAGCACAAGGTCCGCTTATGGCTGCTGCATCAAATTTTAAAATTACGTTAATTGGGAAAGGCGGGCATGGTGGTGCGCCGCAAACATCCGTCGATGCCATTGCTCTAACGGCTACCGTTATTCAACAATTGCAGCAAATTATTTCGCGCCGACTTAATCCACTATCTCCAGCAGTGCTGTCAATTGGCGCTTTAGAAGCTGGTGAAACATTTAATATTATCGCCGAAAAAGCAATTTTAAAAGGCACTGTACGCGTCTTTGACATTGCTACCCGCACAGAAATTTATGATGAGATGTCGCGTATTTTAAAAGGTTTATGTTTAAGTGCGGGTGCTTCGTACGAACTTGATATTATCGAAGGATACCCTCCTGTTATTAACGATGATCGCTGCGCACAATTTTTACATGATTTTGCTTACTCAGTACCAGCCGTTGTTGACAGCCACTTTATTGAACCATTAATGATTGGTGAAGATTTCGCCTACTATTTAGAGCAAGTACCTGGTGCGTTTTTCTTCACTGGAGCAAAGCCAAAAAGCGGTATTGCCTACCCACACCATCATGGTAAATTTGATTTTGATGAAGAAGCGATGATTGCTGGCGCACAAACTATGCTTGGTACCGTATTAAAATATCAAGAAACCTAATAAAAGGAGGCTTCGCGGCGTTGCGAAGCCTCCTTTTATTATTTCGATAAACGCAATGTCACTTCACCTACGACAAGGACGATAATGGCATATAAATAAAAATATGGTTGCGTAATACTTGCTACTAATACAACTAACGCCTGCGCAACAATGAAGTGACGCACAATTTTCACAGCTGCTTTTTGGCGTGAACCTTGCGGCAATGGATAAAGCATACTCATTGTAAACTCATGTGTTGACGCAATTGCCTGCTTCAATTGTATTGAAACTGCAAATGCAAGCGCTGCTGAAATAATTGCACCCGCAATCGTAATATCAACAAAAGCTACTACTAGTGCATTAATGACAACTAATCGTAACCATAAATAAAAATGATCATCTGTACGAATCACACTGCGGAACAAATAGTACTCAAATGTTGTTGCATGCTTTTTCGGCACCATATTATATAGGAAGTCAAAATATGGACGGCGTTTAATACTGCCATGAACTTGTGGGACATCGGTAAAATAATTTGCAAAGCGATAAATTCCCATCATACGATTTTCTTCTAATGACACAAAATGCTCGTACGGGAATGGTTGCTTCATAATATTCTTTTTATCAGCAAACCACAACGCAATAAACAACACAAGCGCTACAGTTAATACTAAATAAAGGCCCGTCAAAATCCCCCAAAGCGCTGCTGCATTGAGTACATAACGTATAATTCGATTCAACCATACGCGCTCTCCGACTTTATTCCAGCGATACGCAAATTCAGCTTGTATGTTAAGCCACTTCAAAACAATCGTTACAATTAAGCCCGCGACGATTTGAGACACTTCTAGTTCGGTCACTTGACGCAGCATCGGCCACACGACAATATACACAAGCGCTACAATAACTGCCTGCGTTGTAAACGTGAAGTTTAAAGCACGTTTAAAATATGAGCCAAGCTTCGTTTCTAGTGGCAGTAAATACACTTCATCAGGTTTTTTCAGCAATGTTACTGGTCGGCTCAACATTAAGAAAAATGCTACGATGATTGTAGCAATCTCAAGCGATGGTGTAGCGGTATTCCCATGGTTCGCATCAAGCCAGTGACTGTATTGATAACCGCCCGCTCCCATTAAAAAGACAATGACAATTGCCATATGCCCTGTAAAAATATAGCGCATATATTTTTGAAGTTCTCCAGTATAATGCGCCGAACGTTTACGCCAAACGTCTTCTAAATTACGCATCGTTTTGTTCCTTTGTCATTTGAATATACAAGTCATCGAGTGATGCATCAGGCATATGGAATGATTGGCGCAAATCATTCATCGTCCCAAACGCGCGCACACGACCTTCATGAATTAATAAAATCTTATCGCAATGCTGTTCAGCTGTTGCAAGAACATGTGTTGACATTAAAATTGCTGCCCCATCTTTTTTCTTTTCATCCATTTGTTCAAGCAATAGGCTAATAGCAAGTGGATCTAGACCAAGAAATGGTTCGTCAATAATGTACAATGATGGATTAACTAAAAAGGCACACATAATCATTACCTTTTGGCGCATCCCTTTTGAGAAATGCGACGGGAACCAATTAAGTCGTTTTTCCATACGAAATTCTTTCAATAATGGCGCTACCCGTTCCTCCATGACGTTTAACGGAATATTGTAGGCCATTGCCGTCATTTCTAAATGCTCACGCAATGTTAATTCATCATAGAGCACTGGTGTTTCTGGAATATATGAAAATGATGTTCGATAAATATCCATATTTTCTTGCATCGTTTTTCCATTGATGCGAATTTCACCTTTTTGTGGTTGCATCATTCCAATGATATGTTTGATTGTCGTACTTTTACCAGCTCCATTTAAACCAATCAGGCCTACGAGCTCTCCAGGTTCTAACGCAAAATACAAATTATGAATAACTGGCTTACGCGTATAACCTCCTGTTAAATCTTTTACTTCTAAAACTGTCATTCCTGTCACTCCATTCGAGTCATGCTTTGCAAGCTACTGCCATTAGTTTAGCAAAAATCGTCCTATCACGCAGTTGTCATATGGTAGAATAGAAACAAATAATTGAAAGGTGTGGATTTACATGTCAGATTGCCTATTTTGTAAAATCATTGCTGGAGACATTCCAAGCACAAAAATTTACGAGGATGAGCATGTATTTGCATTTATGGATATTGGTCCATTAACAAAAGGTCATACATTACTTATTCCAAAAGAACATGCAGCAAATGTTTTTGAAATGTCAGAGGAAGTAGCGAGTCACTTATTTTCAGTAGCACCAAAAATTGCGAATGCTATCAACGAAACATTCAAGCCCGTTGGCATGAACTTATTAAATAACAACGGCGAAGCTGCAGGTCAAAGTGTATTCCACTTCCACTTACACTTCATCCCACGATACGATGAAACAGATGGCTTCAAAGCTACATGGAATACAAAGCAAGATGAATTTACACCAGCCATTTTAGCTGAGCTATCAGAAAAAATTAAAGCTAATCTATAATGTAGTACGTAACCTCGCCTCTTGCGGGGTTTTTATTTTGACGTAGCATTTTTCAAAATGTTCACGCTTTTAGCAGTTACCCATCTTGCTTTTAAAGAATTCAGAATGTAGAATCATAGTAAGTTTCGCTAATGCTCACAGGAGACATTAGGAGACAAACAAAAGCATAGCTTAGGAGAGATGAGATTATGAAAACGAAAAATTTAGTGTTAATGGCACTGTTGGTTGGGGTTGGATGCGCATTGTATCTAGTAATCCCTGGCATTATGGGCGGAATGAAACCGGACTTTATGTTAACGATGATGTTCGTGGGTATTCTATTATTCCCAAATACGCGTGATGTCTTTTTACTAGCGTTAACAACGGGTATTCTATCTGGTCTATTTTCTACATTCCCTGCAGGTTTTGTACCAAATATTATCGATAAGTTCGTCACAGCTTTTATTTTCTTCGCATTAATTGTCGTACTGAAAAAAGTATCACAAAAAATTGCGGTGTCTGCTGTTCTTGTCGGTATTGGTACAGCTATCTCAGGCAGTGTCTTTTTAGGATCAGCTATTTTAGTCGTTGGTGCAGACATTCCATTCACAGCATTACTTGTTTCTGTTGTGTTGCCAGCAATCGTTATTAACATCATAGCTTTTGTGATTATTTATCCGATTATCACAGGCTTAGTCAAACGTTCAAACTTTGACACTGCTGCTTCACACGCGTAAGTGCAGTAAGGAACCTTTATTTTTAAACATAAAGGTTCTTTTTTTATGCTCAAATAATGAAAGCTCCCTTTTTCAAATCTTTTTTTTGCGTTGAAATAGCGCTGTAACGCTCATTTCAAGGCAAACCATAGCTTTATATTGTAATAATATGTTTTAATAGAGTAAATCAAGGCAATAATATGTTTGAAAGGGGTCGTAACATATGAATATCAAATCATCACTTTTAGGTCTAGCAGTCGGAATCGTTGGAGGAGCTACAGCTATGCTACTATCAACGCCCCAATCAGGTAAAGACGTCCGCCAATCGCTTAAATCGACAAAAGATGCTAGCCAAGAAGTTGGTAATGAACTACAACAACGTTTTTCTAGTATAAAGGATGCTGTGAATATGATTAAGTCAGAAATACAAACGACAGTACCTACTGTGATTTCTGATGTAAAAACTTCTGTACAAATATTCCAACAAGACACAGCACCAATTCAAAATCGTTTAAAAGGTAATATTGAAGCCGTAAGCCAATCTGCAAATGAATTAGGTCAAGCAGCGAGCGAAATGTCGACAGAAGTAGAAAAATTAGTAAATCGATTAACATTTAAAAAACAGCCAAAAGCATAATATAAGCACTTCATGACGTAGCCATACTAACCTATCTATGTCATGAACCATAAATTTTTAGAATTATTCGTATTTTTATTGAAAGCAACTTGTATACTTTTGGGAAATAATGTTATAATATAAAGAAAATTGCGAAAGTGGTGATAGCTATGTCTGAAGAAGTAAACGCGGCACAGGAAGCCATGTTGTATACTCAACGCATCGCTCATCTTTCAAAGGCGCTATGGAAAGCGGTCGAAAAAGATTGGCAAGCGTGGATTAAACCATTCGATTTGAATATTAACGAGCATCATGTCCTAAGCATCGCAGCAAACTTACAAGGGGCTTCGATTTCGGATATTGCAAAGTTTGGCGTAATGCATGTTTCGACGGCGTTCAATTTTTCTAAAAATTTAGAGGAACGCGGATTGCTATCATTTTCAAAACGTGATGATGATAAACGAAATACATATGTGGAGATTACAGAGAAGGGTCAAGCTTTATTGAAAGAAATCGATGATAGCTTCAATTCTACTAACCACGCTGTATTAGAAGGTTCGCTTCCTTTAAAGGAAATGTACGGTAAATTCCCGCAGTATTTAGAACTATTGGCTGTAATTCGTAATATTTACGGCGATGATTTCATGGATATTTTTGAAAAATCATTTAAAGACACAGACAACAGCTAAAATAAGCTTCTTTTAACATAACCCTACTAGATGTATTTAGTGGGGTTATTTCTTAATTTTAGGCATTAAAAAGCTTGCTTTTCGCTATGAAAAAGATTAAGGTTATGTATCGAGAATTTTAAATGAATGGAGATGCCTAACTTGCATTGCTGGAAAACCATTAATGTACAAAAACTGTATGGACATGATCGCATTTTATTAATGTCTATCATGAGTATGCTCGCTGTGTTTTCTGTTTTTTATATCGCATTGAATGTCTTTCGTCGCGGACCGGTTTCAGACCAATTGTTTCCTTTGTTCGTCGTCGTCTTATTGATGATTTATCCGGTGCACAAGCTACTACATTTCTTGCCACTAATTAAAGTTAAAAAACATGTTCGTTTTCATATAAAGTATTATTTTAAAATCGTACCAACATTAAAATTATATGTCACAGAGCCCGTTTTTAAATCGCGCTATATCGCGTCGCTATTAATTCCTTTTATCGTACTTAACGTTAGTTTAATTATTGGCGCATTGATACTCCCTTCATTCCGCCATTATTTTACGTTGTTACTCGCTTTTCATAGTGGTTTATGTTTAATTGACCTGTTATACGTGAAACATTTACTAAAGGCCCCTAAAAAATCATTAGTTGAAGAAAATGACAAAGGATTTCAAATCTTAATCCTATTGCATTAATGTTGTGCTGTTACCCTGTCATTTGATATGCTTAGTAAATAGTACGAGAGAGGGGGAATGGACATGATCGTATTATTCGTTATTTTATTTTCTGTCTTTTATTTATTCCAAATTAATAAGATGACAGCGACTTTATGTGCACGCCGCGAAATACCTGAAGAAAAACAGCCTAAAGTCTACAAAACGATTAATATTTTAATCACGATCCTGCTCGTTTCTTTCTATATTGAAGTGACGATGGCTGTATAAACTAAAAAGAAGAAAATATGTATATATACATATTTTCTTCTTTTTTTATGGCTTTTCATACAGACTTTTATCATAGTTAAATTAGATTACAATCATAATATAGGCAACCTTTTCCTTTTTTAAAACGTTTATGTTATAGTTACAAAAGTAGATATATTCTGAAGCAAAAGTTGGGAGAGAAAACGATTATTATGAACATCAAAAAAGGTATTTTAGCAGCAACATTAGCTACATCTGTACTTACTCTTGCAGCATGTGGTAATGGCGGCATGGATGAGAAAGTAGTAACTTCTAAGGTTGGCGACGTTACTGTTGAACAACTGTATCAAGAAATGAAAACTACAGCGGGTAGCCAAGCACTTCAATTAATCATGCTTGAAAAAGTATTAGAAGATAAATATAAAGTGACAGATAAAGAAGTTACAGCAAAAGTAGATGAGCAAAAGAAACAAGTTGAAGCTCAAGGTACTGATTTCAAAACATACTTACAATCACAAGGTATGACAGAAGATACATTCAAACGTTATGCAAAACTTTCTTTATTACAAGAAGCTGCTCAACGCGATGGTATCAAGGTTTCTGATGAAGAAATCAAAACATACTACGATCGTTTAGGTAAAGAAGTAAAAGCAAGCCATATTTTAGTAGCTGATGAAAAAACAGCGAAAAAATTGAAAAAACAATTAGACGATGGTGCTGACTTTGCTAAATTAGCGAAGAAAAATTCAACAGATACAGGCACTGGCGCTAATGGTGGGGAACTAGGTTGGTTTGGTCCTGATCAAATGGTTGGTGCATTCACAGATGCTGCTTACTCAATGAAAAAAGGTGAAATTTCTGACCCTGTAAAATCTGATTATGGCTACCACATCATCAAACTTGAAGATACTAAAGAGAAAAAAGTTGATGGTACTTTAGAAGAGAAAAAAGATGAAATCAAAGCAAAACTTCAATTAGCGAAAGCAAAAGAAGAAGATCCTAATAACACAAAACTTCAAGAAAAAATTTCGAAACTAATGAAAGATGCTGATGTTAAAATCGAAGATGAAGATTTAAAAGACGCATTAGCTAGTTTCCTAGGTTCATCAACTTCAAGCAAATAATACAATAAAGAAAAGGCTAGATTCTATTGGAATCTAGCCTTTTTTGTATATAGCAACGATTAATCAATTGTTGGTTTGTAGAACGAACGGTTGTCTAACGCAAATAAACGTTCTGTAAACTCGCCCGGTTCTGTTTTGCTAAGCGCACGTTTTAACATATTCATTTTCGCATCGATATTATCGATATAGAACAGCATTTCCGCTTCTTGTAGCATTGGTTTTTTCGGACTACCATATTCTTCCTTACCATGATGAGATAACACCATATGCTCAAGTAACATAACTTCTTCGCTATCGATTTCAAGCTCCGCTGCTGCTTTTTCGATTTCAGATACCATGATGTTAATATGACCAAGCAAATTCCCTTTTGCTGTATACATCGTTGAAATTGGACCTGATAGCTCAATAACTTTACCAATATCATGTAAAATAACGCCAGCGTACAGTAAGTCGCGATTTAGCGTTGGATATAAATCACAAATAGACTTTGCTAAGCGTAACATCGATGTTTCATGTTCTAATAATCCTGAAGCATATTCATGATGATTTTTTGTTGCTGCTGGGAACGTCATCAATTGTTCTTGGAATTTACGCACAACATGGCGCGTAATACGTGAAATATTTGGATTTTTAATTTCAAAGAAATATTGACTAAATTCTTCATACAATTGTTCTTTTGGCGTTTCTGATGATTGAATTAAATCTTCAACACCAATCGCCTCGTCGGGATGTAATGGACGAATTTGTTTAATGCGCAGTTGCAATTTACCACGATAATCTTGAATTTCGCCGCCGATATGAACGACAACACCGGCTGGATACAAACGTACTTGTTCATCACCAGCATCCCAAAGTTTCGCTTCAACGCTACCGCTTTTATCTTGTAAAATAAGTGTCATAAATGGTTTCCCCATTGTTGTAACACCTTTTGTTGATTGTTTAATCAATAAATATTGATCGACTGAATCTCCTACTTTTAACGTTGCAATACCGTTCATGTGGAGTCCGTCCCCCTTCATTTTCAGCTTGCCAAATAGTTCGGCTTCACTTCATTTATTTACATTGTTCATTGTACCATTTTGCCCGTTTGAGTAACATTAAAATACTGAAACCGATTGTTTTTTGATGAATTATTTTCCATTTTTTTGTACAATGAATATAGATTCATTTACAATTTTAAACAATTAGGGGTGGGGAAAATGACAACATACCGTTTTACAGCATTTGAAAGCTCAGGTGAGTCACTATTTGATGAAGACTGGGAGTTCGAAACAGATGCTATCGCTAAAGAACAAGGGGCACAAAAAATTGAAGAACTAGGCCTTGCTGAAAAAACGCATCGCTTAGTAAATAACAAAGGAAAACTAATTGTTTTTCACGTGTAATTAAAAGAGGACGCTTATAATGAGCGTCCTCTTTTCTATTCCCCGTTAAATACCGGCTGACGTTTTTCTACAAATGCTTCAATACCTTCTAAATGGTCTTTTGTAGCGCGCATACGTGGTTGCATTTCTGCTTCTTGCGCTAAGTATCGATCTAGTTTATCAGCTTGTGAGCCGTTTAATAATAGCTTTGTTTCTATTTTCGCTAATAGCGGTGTTTGAAGCTGCCCTTCAACAAATTGCTTTGCAACTTCTTTTACCATACCATTTTCAACAACGATATCTGCTAAATCCCATTCAACAGCTTCATCACCATCCATGACACGCCCTTCCCAAATGATTTGCTTCGCTTTCACAGCGCCAACGCGTTCTTTCATAAAGAAATGGCCTCCTCCATCTGGAATCAGTCCAATGCCAATGAAATTCATAGCAAGTTTTGCATCATGCTCAACAATCACGTAATCACATGCTAATGCTAAGCTTAGTCCAAAACCAGCAGCTGCTCCGTGTACAGCTGCTACAGTGACAGCTGGTAGCATATACAACGCTTTAATCGCACGTGTTAGATACGTCATTATTTGCTTTGTATCCGCACCTCTTGCTGAACCTTTCAGCATTTCTTTAATATCGCCACCTGCTGAAAACACTTTTTCGGCCCCTTGTAGCACAACAACCTGAACATTTTGCTCATATAACGCTTCAAAACATTCTGCTAAATCAATCGCCATTTGTTCATTTAATGTATTCATGGCTTGTGGGCGATTTAATGTTACCGTTGCTACGCGCTCATTCATTTCACATAAGATTGTTTCGTAATTCATGCTAACACTCCTTTATGAATAGTCATTCACTTCTTCTACTATATTCGCTACATAAGCGAGAAATTCCTTTAATGTCTGTTTAATTTTTCGACTCTTCAATCTTTTTAATCAATTTAAAAATAACCGTTATCTATTGTACAAGATTTTTAAGTTGTCTAGTACGATTGTTTTTATTTTTAAGAAAAAAGTTTAATTTATGTCCTTTCTGAAAGGACGAACATTGATTACTATTTTACTTTATTTTGTTCGTTTTTTAGCTTTTCCACTAGCCTGTTTCTAGTTGATTTAAAAAAAAATTTGAAATAAATATTGACATTACTTAATAATCGCTTTAATATTGTGTTAAATTCAAATCACGCAAAAATACGTTGAAAGAGACATGCTTATACTTATGAAAGCCTCACAGCGAGCTGGTGGTCGGTGCAAATCAGCGGTTTCAATTATAAGTTCCACTCTCGAGTAGATCTCCCGAAAATTCCAAAGTAAGGAGATTCGTCGCATGCACGTTACGCATACAGCAAAGCCTAGTTCTTATTTTTGAACGGGAAAATTAGGGTGGTACCGCGTTACTAAATTGTTAATTTAGCCTTTCGCCCCTACAGTCATAGACACTCGTCTGCGATTGTATGGGATGAAAGGCTTTTATTTTTAACTTTGAGAGGAGCTTTTGTTTATGTTACAAGATTATCAAGTGTTACGTATTCCAGGTCCAACTCCAGTTCCACCACGTGTGAACCGCGCAATGACACAGTCGATGTCTGGTCACCATGCGCCGCAAACCTATCAAATTATTCAAAATATTAAGCCTAGACTGAAAAAGTATTTCGGTACAGCGCAAGATGTTTTAATGATTGCAGGTAGTGGCACATCCAGTCTTGAAGCTGCAGTCGTCAATGTAACGACGAAGGGCGATAAAGTGCTTGTACTTTCTACAGGTGTATTTGGCCATCGTTTTACAGAGATTTGCGAAAGCTATGAATTAGACGTACATGAGTTCACAAGTCCGTGGGGACACGCTTTCCCACTCGATGAAGTCATCGCTCACGTCAAACAACATCCTGATATTAAAGCAGTGTTCTCAACATTTTGCGAAACATCAACAGGTGTGCTGAACCCTGTTGGTGAGCTTGCTCAAGCAGTCCACGCTATCAATGATGACATCATCGTCATTGCAGACGGCGTTTCAGCCATCGCTTGTGCTGAAACAAAGATGGACGAATGGGGCCTCGACATTGTCGTAACAGGCTCTCAAAAAGGCTTTATGCTTCCAACTGGTCTGGCATTTATCGCCGTAAGCGACCGTGCTTGGAAAGTAATAGAACAAAATGATACGAAGGGCTACTACTTAGACTTAACAAAACATCGCGATGCCCTCGACAAAGGTAACACCCCTTTTACACCTGCACTTGGCCTATTCCATGGACTTGATGCAGTACTCGATCAATTAGAAGACGAAGGCGTTGAAGAAGTATACGCTCGTCACACGCTAATGCGTGATATGACACGTGCAGCACTAAAGGCACTCGACGTGAACTTACTCGTTGAAGATGCTTATGCATCCCCTT
This sequence comes from Kurthia huakuii LAM0618, assembly GCF_000505545.1. GTDB lineage: Bacteria > Bacillota > Bacilli > Bacillales_A > Planococcaceae > Kurthia > Kurthia huakuii. Next base: position 183,267 of record NZ_AYTB01000017.1, on the reverse strand, counting down.
CTGTGACGGCGGTTGCCCCAACAGACTTTGATGCACAAGCCTTCCGCAAAGTGCTGAAAGAAGATTTCAATATCGATGTCGCAAGCGGGCTTGATAAAATGACCGATACCATTTTCCGTATCGGTCACATGGGCTACTGCTCACCTGCTGATGTACTTCAATATATTAGTGCATTTGAAATTGCCTTAACGAAAGTTGGAAAAACAATCGAGCTTGGCGCCGGTACTCGCGCCGCTCAAAAAATTTACTTACAAAAAACTACAACAACTGTGACACAATAAGGAGAGAATTAACGATGGCTATTAACATTTTAATCAGTGACCCACTAAGCGAAGATGGTATTTACCCACTACGTCAAGAGAAAGAATTAGATTTAAACATTGACATTAAAACTGGCCTTCAACCAGAAGAATTAAAAGCAATTATTGCTAACTACGATGTATTATTAGTACGTTCTCAAACAAAAGTAACGCGTGATATTATCGAAGCTGCTGACAACTTAAAACTTATCGGACGCGCTGGTGTTGGTGTAGATAACATTGACCTTGAAGCTGCAACTGAAAAAGGGATTATCGTTGTCAACGCACCGGATGGTAATACAAACTCTGCTGCTGAGCATACAACAGCGATGATTTTCGCACTTGCTCGCCACATTCCACAAGCGTTCGTTTCTTTAAAAGAAGGTCGCTGGGATCGTAAAAAATTCGTCGGTGTTGAGCTTAAAAACAAAACACTTGGCGTTATCGGCTTTGGTCGTATCGGTCAAGAAGTGGCACACCGTGCAAAAGGTAACCGCATGAACGTTATCGCATACGACCCATTCTTAACTGCTGAAAAAGCTGAAAAAGCAGGCGTAGATTACGGTTCAGTAGAAGACGTTGCAAAAGTTGCAGACTTTATTACTGTCCACACACCATTACTTGACTCTACTCGTCATATGATTAACGAAGATATTTTCAACGTAATGAAAGACGGCGTACGCATCGCTAACTGTGCACGTGGTGGTATCATCGATGAGGAAGCACTATACAATGCAATCGAATCTGGTAAAGTAGCGGGCGCTGCATTAGATGTTATGGAAGAAGAACCATTCGTAGGCAATCGCCTATTAGACCTTCCACAAGTTATCGCAACACCTCACCTAGGTGCATCTACAGTGGAAGCACAAGAATCTGTAGCCGTAGACGTAAGTAACGATATCCTTTCTTACTTCAATGTTGGTACAGTTCAAAACCCTGTAAACATGCCATCAGTTCCTAAAGATGTTGTTGCAAAAGTTGAACCATTCTTCGAACTAGGTGAAAAAATCGGTGCATTCGCTATGAACTTAACAGACGAAGCTGTTACTGAAATCAACATCTACTACTCTGGCGATGTTGCAAACTACGATGTGCGTCCATTAACAAACAACACAGTAAAAGGTGTACTTACTCGCAACTTAGGCAACCACGTAAATAACGTAAATGCTCGCTACCTTGCTGATCGTAACGGCATCAAAATTAGCGAACAAAAATCTACGCAAGCACGTGCATTCTTAAGCTCAATTACAGTAGAAGTTGTCACTGAAAATGAAAAACACTCTGTAAAAGGTACATTACTAAACGGTCTTGGCGCTCGTATCGTACAAGTTGACCAATATGTAGTAGACGTTGTTCCTGAAGGTAACTTACTATTCATCAAACACACAGATAAACCAGGTGTAATTGGTCGCGTAGGTACTTCATTAGCTGAGCAAAACGTCAACATTGCAACAATGCAAGTTGGTCGTGCTGATGAAGGCGGCGATGCAATCATGATGTTAGCAATCGACAACAGTGTTGAAAGCTTAGACTTCGTTATCGCAACAGAAGGCGTATTCGACGCAAAAGAAATTAATTTATAAGATTTCAAAAGAGGCTAGGAAATGATTCCTAGCCTCTTTTTTGTGTCTTAAATTATAAAAGAGCGCATTTGTAAAATGCGCTCACTCGAAACTAACTATAGAATAATCGATAAACTACAATCGCGATTGTTAACAACATAGCAATAATAGCAGTAGATGCTTTTTTGTTTTTCTTGTTAGGCATCGCTCCCACTCCTTTTCTATTCGTTTAGAACGTTCAAAGTAGGCACTAGGTTCATTATAGTGATTCGATTAGTGGTTTTAATTTTGTTAAAGTATCAATTTCATATGTTGGTGCTACAACATCGCTTGGTGCTTTATCTTCACGATTAATCCATACGTTGCGCATGTTGACACGAGATGACCCTAAAATATCAGTCATTAAGTTATCGCCGACCATGATACATTCTTCTTCATTACCATCTGCAAATGTTAACACATGTTCAAAGATTGAAGCGTCTGGTTTCCCAATTCCAAAATCACCAGAAATAATGATTTTATCAAAATATGGAACTAACTCAGGTGTAATTTCTAATTTTTTATTTTGCAAACTTGGCGCACCATTTGTTAAAAGAATTAATTGATAGCGTTCTTTTAAATCATCTAATACTTGATATGTTTCGTCATATAAGCACGGGCTTGCAATACGATTTTCCACAAATTTTTCACCTAGCTCTTGACCGAAAGCAGCATCATCAATGCCATATTCTTTTAGGCCTGCTGTCCATGAGTCTGCGCGATACGTTGGTACGATTGCCTTCATTTTTTGGAAATCCTCTGTTGGATCATCAAAATGTCCCCATAAACCTTCAAATGGGTTGATACCAATTTGCACCGTATAATCATATGTTTCATAGCCTTCATAAAGTGCGCGTGCTGCGTTACGAACATACTCTTCTAATGTTGCCGATTCAATCTGAGGATATTTTTGTGCTGCTTGTGCACACGTTTTCGCAAAGGCATCTGCGATACTTTTTTTATCCCATAAAAGCGTGTCGTCTAAGTCAAAAATTACGGTTTTAATTGCCATTAAAGCCAGCTCCTTTAAGCATTATGTATATCTTTATCGTACCACAATTCCACATGTAGAAGTCTGAAATTTCAAAGAATGCTAAAATTCTGTACATAAAAAAGAGCATGCTGTTATAGCATGCTCGGTTGTGTTTATTTCTCTACTGAAACCCATTTTAAATCGATGAAGCCCATTAAATTAGGATCCATATTTTTCACATAGTCTTTTTTCACATACGTTGTTGTGTAGTAGTATACAGGGATAACTGGGAATTGTTTCATCGCAATATCCTCCGCTTGTTGTAAATATGCTAAGCGTTTTTCCGTATCTGTTTCTTTGACGATTTTACCCATTAATTTTTTGTATTCCGGGTCTTCCCAACCTGTATCATTATTGCCATTATCAGCTGATGTAAACATCTCTAAGAATGTGTACGGATCATTGAAATCGGCAATCCAACCTTGACGACCAAGGTCATATTCTTTTGCACTTAGTTTGTCTAAGTACACTTGCCATTCAGAGTTATCGATAGCTACTTCGATACCTAAGTTTTTGTGCCAGCCTTCTTGAATGTATTGAGCAATTGCAGCATGCGCTTCAGACGTATTGATTGAGATACCAATTTTAATGTCTTTTGCATCTTTAATGCCTAATTCTTTCATACCTTCAGCTAATGCTTTTTTCGCGCCTTCAATATCGTTATCTTTAAAGTATGCTTTTTCGTCATAATTTTGAATCGCTGGTGGCACCATACCTAATGCTGGTTTTTGGTCTGCCTTTAACACGTTATCAATTAGGCCTTGACGGTTGATCGATAGCGCTAATGCTTTACGAATATTGGCATTATCAACATATTTTGCTGTCGTATTTACTTTGTACCAATATTCTGCTGCAAAGTCTTTTACTTGTAATGACTTATCCTTTTTGTAACCTTCGATTGCATCAAGTGGAATCGCTTGGAAGTCGCCACCGATGAAATCGATGTCTCCGTTTGTAAACATACGATTTGCTGTTGCTTGTGATTCAATCATTTGAATATTGACATTGTCTAAAGAAACATTGTCTTTATCCCAATAGCTATCACTTTTCGCTAAAACGATTTTGTCGTTATGTTTCCACTCAGAAAGTTCAAACGCACCGTTTGTTACAAAATCAGCACTTGCATCCGCAAACCATTTATCGTTTTTCTCAACGACTTTATGATTTACCGGCATATATGTGTAGAATGCTGTTAATTCTAAGAAGTAAGGTGTTGGGTTTGTTAATGTTACTTTTAACGTTTTATCGTCAACAACTTCGATTCCGACATCTTCCACTTTCCCTTTACCTTCGTTGAAATCTTGCGCCCCTCTAATTGCATATAAAATAGATGAATACTCTGAGGCATTTTTTGGATCCAATGCCCATTTCCATGCATATGCGAAATCTTCTGCAACGACTGCATCACCATTTGACCATTTCGCATCGCGTAATTTGAATGTATATGTAAGTTTATCATCACTTACTTGTACATCTTCTGCTGCCGCATTTTCTGGTTTACCGTCTTTCCCAACACGTGTTAAACCTTCAAATACGTTTTTAATGACTGTTCCTGATGTTGCATCTGTCGCCATTTGTGGATTTAATGTTGGTGGCTCAGACATGATTGATACGTTTAGTTCTTGTGCTTTTTCTCCACTTTCCTTTTTACTAGAATCTTCTTTTGAATCTCCACCAAAATTACAAGCAGCTAAGACACTCATAATAAGGACTAGCAATAATAAAGGTAATAAGCGTTTCTTCATGTTGTCATCCCCTTTGTTTTTAGAAAATAGTTAATTTTCTAAAAAATTATAACCCTAAAAGTATTTTACCATAAATATCTAGTTCTGCAATATACTGATTTTCGATTCATTTATTCATCTAATAACAGGGGCCCATATACTTATTTCTATTCAAAAAAATCAACCTATGCAAAATGCACAGGTTGATGTCCCTTTAAAGTTATTGTAATTTAACTTTTTTACCGGTGTACCAACGACTAATCTGTTCATCTGTGCCATAAACAAAGTGTCCTTCAAACACTTCATGAACAGTTGGCTCACCACCTACTTCTTCATCTTTATACGGAATACGTTGGCGCGTTGCTTCTGATAATGGATCCGGTAATGGAATGGCTGATAATAATGACTTCGTATATGGATGTACCGGATAATTGTAAATATCCTCCGAAGTACCAATTTCAACAAGCTTTCCATGATGCATCACCGCAATACGATCTGAAATGTATTTCACCATCGACAAATCATGCGCGATAAATAAATACGTTAAATTACGTTCCTTTTGTAGCTGCTTTAATAAATTAACGACCTGTGCTTGAATCGATACATCTAGCGCCGAAATCGGTTCATCGGCAATAATAAACGATGGTTCTAAACTTAGCGCACGTGCAATGCCAATCCGCTGACGTTGCCCACCTGAAAACTCATGCGCATAGCGGTTCGCATGTTCGCGATTTAGCCCAACCGCTTCTAGTAGCATACCGACACGCTCACGACGCTCTTTTTTATTTTTATACATGCCATGAATTTCAAAGCCTTCAGAAATAATCTCGCCAGCTGTCATACGTGGATTGAGCGATGCATAGGGATCTTGGAAAATCATTTGCATTTCCTTATTAAAGCTACGCAGTTCTTTGGCAGACATTTTATCTTGGACATTGCGACCATTAAATGTAATCTCCCCACCTGTAATATTATACAAACGAATAATCGAACGCCCTGTTGTTGATTTACCTGAACCAGATTCTCCAACAAGACCCAATGTTTCTCCTTTGTAAACATCAAAGCTAATACCATCAACTGCCTTAATCGAACCGAAGTGTTGCTTCAAATCTTTCACTTCTAAAATCTTTTCCGCCATACTAGTCGCCACCCTTTCCAAGTTCGCTGCCTACTTCATCATTTTTCTCTAAATAGCCTTCGATTCGCTTGCGCACTGCCTCTGGTATTGGTACATGCGGTGCATCAGGATGCAATAACCACGTTTTTGCAAAATGCGTTTCACTCACTTGAAACATTGGTGGCTCCTGCTCATAATCAATTGCGAGTGCAAATTCATTGCGCGCCGCAAACGCATCCCCTTTTGGTGGATGAATTAAATCCGGCGGTGAGCCTGGAATCGTACGCAACAATTCATCGGCCTCGTTATCGAGATCTGGCATCGAACCTAATAGCCCCCATGTATAAGGGTGTTTAGGATTGTAGAAAATTTCATTGGCGGTGCCATATTCAACAATTTGTCCTGCATACATAACCGCTACGGTATCAGCCACATTTGCTACAACGCCCAAATCATGCGTAATAAAAATAATCGACGTCTCACTCGTGCGCTGAATTTGCTTCATCAACTCTAAAATCTGTGCTTGAATCGTGACATCAAGTGCTGTTGTCGGCTCATCGGCGATTAAAATTTTAGGCTCTGCTGCAAGCGCAATCGCAATTACAACACGCTGGCGCATCCCACCTGAAAATTCATGTGGATGTTGCTTAAAACGCTGTTCGGGAAATGGAATTCCTACTTCAGTAAGTAATTCAATTGCGCGTTTTTTTGCCTCTGCCTTTGAAGCTTTTTTATTATGCTTTAAAATAACTTCCATAATTTGCTTCCCAACACGCATCGTCGGATTAAGCGCCGTCATCGGATCTTGGAAAATCATCGCGATATCATTACCACGAATTTTCGTCATTTCCTTTTCCGTTGCTGTGACTAAATTTTTACCATTAAATAAGATTTCACCTTCTGCATAAATGGCTGGCGGCTGCGGTATCAATTTCATAATGGCATTACTTGTTACCGACTTTCCCGAACCTGATTCACCTACGATTGCAAGCGTTTTTCCTTTTTCAAGCGAAAAATTAACCCCGCGTACGGCTTGGACAAGGCCCGCATACGTTTTAAAGTTTATTTTTAAATTATTGACTTCTAAAATCGTTTCACCCATTGTCGTCACCTCTATTTTCGTAGTTTTGGATCGAGCGCATCACGAAGGCCATCGCCGACTGCATTAAATGCAAAAATTGTTATGGAAATCAAAACTGCCGGGAAAATCAAACGCCACGGCGCTGTATCAATCGCATTGTTACCATCTGATGCCATTGTACCCCAAGAAGCCATTGGTTGTGGCACCCCTAAACCTAAGAAGCTTAAAAAGGCTTCGGTAAAAATAGCGCTTGGAATCGTTAATGTCATCGTTACTAAAATAGCACCTAATGCATTCGGAATTAAATGCTTCGAAATGATATGAGCTGTCGAAGCTCCAAGTGTACGTGCTGCTAAGACATATTCTTGATTTTTGATTGATAATACTTCACCACGTACAATACGCGCCATGTTGACCCAACCGGTAATCGATAATGCGATAATGATGGGCACTAAACCTGGTTTTAACACAACTAGCAAAATAATAACTACTAAAAGATATGGCACAGCTGTTAACACATCGGCAATACGCATCATAATATCATCAACACGACCACCAACAAGCCCTGAAACCGAACCCCATAATACACCGATAATTAAATCAATGACAGCTGCTGTAATACCAATAAATAGAGAAATTCTAGCGCCATACCATACGCGTGTAAAAACATCTCGACCGAGGTCATCTGTACCAAACCAGTTTTTTGCAGATGGCGGACCGTTGTAAACACCCAGTTGTTGACTATACGTGTACGGTGAAAATATCGGCACAAAAATTGCCATTATTGCAACAATAATTAAAATAATAATGCCTACGATAGCAAGCTTATTGTGACCAAAGCGTAGCCACACTTCCTTCCAAAATGATACGGATTTTGCAGCGAGCTGATCAGTTGCCGCATGATTTCCGCCAACAATATTAAACTTCTCTTTTGGGATTTGTTGTGTCATGCTTTTTTGCCTCCTCTGAGCTTGATGCGTGGATCAATAAATCCGTATAAAATATCAACAATTAGCACCGCAAGTAGCAGAATGATTGAGTAGAATACCGTCGTACCCATAATAACGGTGTAGTCGCGGTTCGTAATACTCGTAACAAAGTACTTCCCTAGTCCGGGGATAGCAAAGATTTGCTCGACAATGAAACTCCCCGTAATAACACCGGCAAATAATGGTGCTAAATATGTGACAACCGGTAGTAAGGCATTACGCAATGAGTGTTTGAATAACACGCCCCACTTTGATAATCCTTTTGAACGTGCCATTTTGACATATTCACTATTGTTTTGTTCAAGCATTGACGAACGTACAAGTTTTGCAATAAAGCCCATATGCGTCACCGCAATAGCCGTCGCTGGCAAAATACTATATATAAAGCCATTCCATCCACTTATTGGGAATAGCTGTAATTTTAGTCCAAGGAAATATTGCAAAAGCCCAGCTAAAATAAACGATGGAACAGATATACCGAGGACTGCTATCGTCGTGACGACATAATCGACACCCCGATTGTGATACAGAGCTGCAACTGAGCCAAACAATACGCCGAGTCCGACTGCTAAAATCATCGCTTCAACGCCAAGTGTCAACGATATTGGGAAACTTTCTGCAATCATGTCATTTGTTGAGCGCCCTTTATATTTCATCGACTCACCAAAATCTAATTGAGCTGTTGATATTAAATAATCCTTATATTGTATATACCATGGATTATCGAGCCCATACTCTGCATTTAATTGTGCCTCAATTTCTGGTGGGAAGCTTTTCTCGGATGCAAATGGACTACCAGGAGCTAAACGCATGAGGAAGAATGTAATCGTAATAATGAGAAACAGTGCGATAAATATATACACAAACCGCTTCAGAATATACTTAAGCATAAAAACCCTCCATTCTATTGTACGTCAGCCATTGTCTATTCAATGACCGGTTCCCGTTGGCTAGTGCGACAACTACTTCGACAATCTATACCACAAATCTATAGATTTCATGTCCTATTTTAGAAATAATAAAAGCTGCTCATAATCAATGATTATAAACAGCTTTGTCAGTGTGATTATGTGTTACTCATAATCTTATTTTTCAATATCTACTTCTTTCAAGCTAATGTTACCAAGTTTATCTGGTGCCATGTTTTTCACGTAATCTTTTGCTACGTATTCGTTAGAATAGAAGTAAATTGGAATAACAGGCATTTCATCCATCAGGATTTTTTGACCGTCTTTTAAATATTCCATACGTTTTTCTTCATCTGTTTCTTTTACAGCTTTAGTCATTAAATCTTTGTATTCTTTGTTTTCCCAGCCAGTATCGTTGTTACCGTTTTTAGCTGTGTCATAACGCTCTAAGAATGAGTAAGCATCGTTGTAGTCAGCAATCCAACCCATACGACCAACTTGGTAATCTAGAGCCGAAACTTTATCTAAATACACTTGCCACTCAGCATTATCGATTGTTGTTTCGATACGTAAGTTTTTCTTCCACCCTTCTTGAATGAATTGCGCAATTGAAGCGTGGCCTTCATCTGTGTTGATTGAAATCGCGATTTTTAATTCAGAAGCATCTTTAAGACCTAATTCTTTAAGACCCTTTTCAAGGTATTTTTTCGCTTCTGCTGTGTTGTTACCTTCGAATAAGTTGTTATCATTTTCAAATCCTGCGATAGCTACAGGAACATCCGCCATTGCTGGTGTTTGACTACCTTTTAACACGTTTTTAATTAACGCTTCGCGGTCGATTGACATCGCTAACGCTTTACGAATGTTAACGTTTTTCGTTGGACCTTCAGTTGTGTTTAATTTGTACTCATACACAGCTGCGTATGGTTGAGATTTTAAAACACCTTGGTCTTTGTACGTGTTCATTTTATCTAAAGATATAACGTTGTACGGAGAGCCTAGATAATCTAAGTTTCCGCTATCAAACTCACGGTTTGCTGTTGCTGATGATTCAATCATTTTTACATTTACTGTTGATAACGCTACATTGTCTTTATCCCAGTAATCTTCGTTTTTCTTTAAAGTAATTGAGTCGTTATGTTTCCATTCATCTAATGTAAATGGACCGTTTGTTACATATTTATCGCCTGCTTCAGAGAACCAGTTTTTATTGTCTTTAACTACTTTTTCATTTACAGGCATGTACGTGTAGAATGCCGTTAATTCTAAGAAGTATGGTGTTGGGTTTTCAAGTGTTACTTCTAACGTTTTATCATCTACTACTTTAATGCCTAAATCTTCTACTTTACCTTTACCTTCATTGTACACTTGAGCGCCTTTGATTGGGTATAAGATTGATGCATACTCAGAGGCATTTTTTGGATCTAATGCCCATTTCCAAGCGTAAGCGAAATCGCCTGCTACTACAGGATCACCATTTGTCCATTTTGCATCACGAAGTTTGAATGTATAAGTTAATTTATCGTCGCTAACTTTTACCTCTTCTGCTGCTGCGTTTTGAATTTCCCCTTTATTGTCCACGCGTGTTAAACCTTCAAACGTATTTCGGATGATAGAACCTGAAGTACTATCTGTCGCCTTTTGCGGGTTTAATGATGGTGGTTCTGTAGCGATTGATAAATTCAACGTTTTGTCAGCTGAATTATCGCCACCTGATGATTTGTCGCCATCTGACTTGTCATCGCTGCCACCAAAACCACAAGCTGCAAGAACAAGCATTAATGATGCTAATAAAACAAGTAATGAGAACTTTTTCTTCATTGTTATCCCCCTTATCTATTTCACACATTTTTCCGTTACCACCTTAATCAGTAACTACCTATACTATACCAAAATTCTTTTCAGAAAAAAACAAATATATAAACTTTTCCGAAAATTATCTTAATTTAAACCATTTGAAGCTCTTTCATTCATTTCAACATTATTTAAGAATATTATGAATTCCGTAATATTTATACATAAAATTGTATTAAAAAAGCGTTCCAACAATTGTTAGAACGCTTTTTTTGACTATTAAATGAATACTTTATTTTCTAGTAAAAATTAATGTGTATACCATTCTTTCACTTGTGCATCCGTACCAAATACAAAATGTCCCGGGAATACTTCATGGCTTTTCGCATCATCACCGACTTCTTCATGCTCATATGGAATACGTGTGCGTGTTGCCTCTGAAATCGGATCCGGTAATGGAATCGCTGATAATAACGATTTTGTATACGGATGTACCGGATAATTGTAAATATCTTCAGCAGTACCTAGTTCAACAATTTTACCACGGCGCATTACGGCAATACGGTCTGAGATATATTTTACCATTGATAAATCATGCGCAATAAATAAGTACGTTAAACCACGTTCTTTTTGCAGTTGGCGTAATAAATTGACAACTTGCGCTTGAATCGATACATCAAGTGCCGAAATCGGCTCATCGGCAATAATAAATGATGGGTCCAAGCTTAATGCACGTGCAATTCCAATACGCTGACGTTGACCACCTGAGAATTCATGTGCATAGCGATTTGCGTGCTCACGATTTAACCCTACTGATTCCAACAACGTACCGATTTTTTCTTTACGTTCTTTTTTATTTTTATACATCCCATGAATATCAAATCCTTCTGCAATGATTTCACCAGCAGTCATACGAGGGTTTAATGACGCATATGGATCTTGGAAAATCATTTGCATCTCTTTGTTAAATTGCTTTAACTCTTTTTTTGATTTTTTTCCGTGGATATTTTTCCCTTGGAATGTAATCTCCCCATCTGTAATATCATACAGGCGAATAATTGAACGACCAGTTGTCGATTTACCACAGCCAGATTCTCCTACAAGACCGAGTGTTTCACCTTCATAAACATCGAAGCTGATACCATCTACGGCTTTGATTGAACCGAAATGCTGTTTTAAATTTTTAACTTCTAAAATCTTTTCTGCCATTCTATTCACCAACCTTTCCTAAATCGATACCTGCTTCTTTATTTTTTTGAATATATCCTTCAATACGTTTGCGTACCGCTTCTGGCACCGGCACATTTGGCGCATCAGGATGTAATAACCATGTTTTTGCGAAATGTGTCGCGCTAACTTCAAACATTGGTGGGTCTTGTTCATAATCGATTTGCATTGCGTATTCATTACGCGCCGCAAATGCGTCCCCTTTTGGCGGGTGAATTAAATCCGGCGGCGAACCTGGAATCGTGCGTAATAATTGATCTGCATCGTTATCAAGGTCTGGCATTGAGCCAAGTAAACCCCACGTATATGGATGTTTTGGATTGTAGAAAATTTCATTCGCTGTACCATACTCGACAATTTGCCCCGCATACATAACAGCTACGCGGTCTGCAATATTAGCTACAACACCAAGGTCATGCGTAATAAAAATAATCGCCGTATTACTGGTACGTTGAATTTCCTTCATTAATTCGATGATTTGCGCTTGGATTGTTACATCAAGCGCCGTTGTTGGTTCATCGGCAATTAGTAGTTTTGGTTCTGCTGCAAGTGCAATGGCAATAACGATACGTTGGCGCATACCACCTGAAAATTCATGTGGATATTGCTTGAATCGTTGCTCTGGGAATGGAATACCCACTTGGTCAATCAATTCAATCGCACGTTTTTTTGCATCTGCTTTTGAAACATTTTTATTATGCTTTAAAATAACTTCCATGATTTGTTTCCCGATGCGCATCGTTGGATTGAGTGCTGTCATTGGATCTTGGAAAATCATCGCAATTTCATTACCGCGAATTTTTGTCATTTCTTTTTCAGTCATTGGCACGAGGTCACGACCATCAAATAAAATCTGGCCTTCTTCATAGATACCAGGTGGCTGAGGAATGAGTTTCATTAACGCATTACTTGTTACAGATTTCCCTGAACCTGATTCACCTACGATACAAAGTGTTTCGCCTTGTTTCACTTCAAAGTTTACGCCACGTACGGCTTGTACGATACCAGCATATGTTTTGAAGTTGATTTTTAAGTTTTTAACTTCTAATAAATTTTCACTCATTTTCTCACCTACTTTATTGTTTATTTACGAAGTTTTGGATCTAACGCATCGCGTAAACCATCGCCTACTGCGTTAAATGCAAAGATTGTCACCGAAATTAAAATCGCTGGGAAGATTAGACGCCACGGCGCAGTATCTAAAGCGTTGTTCCCGTCTGATGCCATCGTACCCCAAGAAGCCATTGGTTGTGGTACACCTAAGCCTAAATAACTTAAGAATGACTCTGTGAAGATAGCACTTGGAATTGTTAATGTCATTGTTACTAAAATAGCACCTAATGCATTTGGAACTAAATGTTTCATAATAATATGTGTTGTATTGGCACCTAATGTACGCGCTGCTAATACATATTCTCGACTCTTAATAGAAAGAACTTCACCACGTACGATACGGGCCATATTTACCCAACCTGTAATAGAAAGCGCGATGATCATTGGTAATAAACCTGGTTGTAATACAACTAAAAGAATAATTACAACTAAAAGGTACGGAACTGCCGTTAACACGTCGGCAATACGCATCATAATATCATCAACACGACCACCTGCAAGACCAGCAATAGAGCCCCATGCAACACCGATAATTAAATCAATAACGGCTGCTGATAAACCAATAAATAATGAAATTCGAGCACCGAACCATACACGTACGAAAATATCACGACCAAGGTCATCTGTACCGAACCAGTGTGCTGCTGAAGGAGGTGCATTGTAAACACCTAGTTGTTCACGATAGCTATACGGAGATAACCATGGGACGAAAATAGCCATTAACGCCACGATGATTAAAATAAAGAACCCAACAATCGCTAATTTATTGTGCATAAAACGTAGGCGCACTTCTTTCCAAAATGATACCGATTTTTCAGCTAATTGATCTGTTTTATCATGTTTACCACCGACAATTGTAAATTTATCTTTTGAAATTTTCGGTAAATTTTCATTTGATTGAGTCATTATTTTTTTCCTCCCTTCAGATTAATTCGTGGATCGATGAAGCCATAAATAATATCGACGATTAATACTGCGAATAATAAGATAATTGAGTAGAACACTGTCGTACCCATAATAACCGTATAGTCACGGTTTGTAATACTTGTTACGAAGTACTTACCTAAACCAGGAATCGCGAAGATTTGTTCGACGATGAAACTACCTGTGATAACCCCAGCAAATAGTGGTCCTAAGTAAGTAACTACCGGTAGAAGGGCATTTCGAAGGGTATGTTTGAAGACGGTCGTCCATTTACCAAGACCTTTCGCACGTGCCATCTTCACATATTCACTACTGTTTTGTTCAAGCATTGATGAACGAACAAGTTTGGCGATGAAGCCCATATGTGTGACGGCAATAGCAAAGGCCGGCATAATACTATAGATGAAACCGTTCCACCCACTAATTGGGAGAAGCTGCCATTTCAGACCTACGAAGTATTGCAAGAGACCTGCTAAAATAAAGGAAGGGACGGATATGCCGAGTACGGCGATTGTCGTACCGAGATAATCCGGGAATTTATTATGATACAACGCTGTCACAACACCGACTAAAACGCCGAGTCCGACTGCTAAAATCATCGCTTCAATACCAAGTGTTAACGAAATCGGGAAACTCTCGGCAATCATATCGTTTGTTGAGCGACCTTTGTATTTCATTGATTCACCAAAATCAAATTGTGCTGTTGATACTAAATAGTCCTTATATTGGATATACCAAGGATTGTCTAAACCATATTCTTCTTGTAGCGCTGCTTCAATTTCTGGCGGTAAGCTTTTTTCAGAAGCAAACGGGCTACCAGGGGCAATTCTCATTAAGAAGAATGTTAGTGTTACAATGACGAATAACGCAGCAACAATGTACATTAAACGTTTTAAAATAAATTTAATCATTCTTTCAGCCTCCTTAACCTCTTAATAATAGAATAAGAGGACTGCTAGGCTTAGCCTGCAGTCCATAAGTAAATCTAATAGGCGAATTATTTCGCGATTTTTACACCTTTAAGGTTGATGTTACCTAATACATCTGGCTCCATACCTGTGATGCCATCTTTCACTACGAATAATGAAGTGTAATCATAGATTGGTGCAGCTGGATAATCAGCCATAAATACAGCTTCTGCTTCTTGTAAAAGTGCTAGACGTTTTTCAACATCTGTTTCTTTTTGAGCTTTTGCCATTAATGCTTGATATTCTTTGCTTTCCCAACCAGTTTGGTTATTACCTGTGTCAGCTGTTGTGTAAAGATCTAAGAATGAAGTAGCATCGTTGTAGTCAGCTGTCCAACCCATACGCGCTACTTGGAAATCACCGTTATCAACTTTGTCTAAGTAAACTTGCCATTCAGAGTTATCAATTGTTACATTAATACCTAAGTTTTTGTGCCAGCCTTCTTGAACATATTGTGCGATTGCTGCGTGCGCTTCATCTGTGTTGATTGATAATTTAATGTCGATGTCAGAAGCATTTTTAATGCCAAGTTCTTTCATACCTTGAGCAAGTGCTTCTTTTGCACCTTTCATGTCATTATCTTTAAAGAATGTTTGTTGTGAATCCCAACCATTGATAGCCATTGGTACGATACCGTTAGCAGGTTTTTGTTCACCTTTTGTTACATTGTCAATTAAACCTTGACGGTCGATTGCTAATGTTAATGCTTTACGAATGTTTTCATTTTTCATTACGTCATCTTTTGTATTGAATTTGTATAAGTATACAGACGCAGTATCTGTGATTTGTAATGATTTATCTTTTTTGTATGTATCAATTTTATCAAGAGATACCGTTTGGAATGGCGCACCTAAGAAATCTAGGTCTCCATTTTGGAATAAGCGGTCAGCTGTTGCTGCTGATTCAACCATTGCTACATTGATTGTGTCTACATCTACGTTGCCTTTATCCCAGTAGTTATCAGATTTTGCTAATGTTACTGAGTCATTATGTTTCCATTCTTTTAATGCGTATGGTCCGTTTGTTACGTAGTCTTCACCAGCGTCTGCGTACCATTTGTCATTTTTCTCAGCCACTTTTTTGTTAATTGGCATGTAAGAATAGAATGCAGTTAATTCTAAGAAGTACGGTGTTGGATTGTTAAGTGTTACTTCTAATGTTTTATCATCAGTCGCTTTCACACCAACATCTTCAGCTTTACCTTTACCCATGTTGTAAGCTTCTGCGCCTTTAATAGCGTAGAAAATGTAAGAGTATTGAGCTGCATTTTTAGGTTCTAAAGCCCATTTCCAAGCGTATTCAAAATCGCCTGCTGTTACTTGGTCACCGTTTGACCATTTTGCGTCGTCACGTAATGTGAACGTATAAGTAAGTTTATCATCGCTAACTTTTACATCTTCTGCCATCGCATTTTCAACATTACCTTTATCATCTACACGAGTTAAACCTTCAAATACCCCGTTTAAGATTGATCCAGATTGTGTATCCGTTGCTAATTGCGGATGTAAGCTAGGTGGTTCTGAAGCGATTGATAGGTTCAATGTTTTGCCTTCTGATTTTGAATCTTCAGACTTTTCATCTCCGCCGCCAAAGCCGCATGCACCAAGCACTAATGTAAGAGCTGCGAGGATTGCTACCCATAAAAAGTTTTTTTTCATGTTGTTCCCCTCTAATACATATAAAATTTGCGTTATATTTATAACGTATTAATACTATATCAAACAAATAAATAGAAAGAAAGAAGTATTCCGAAAATTTTTAAATCCGAAACAATTTGTTCAATTTGGAACAGTTTATTTTTCTGTTTCAATTTACACAGTAAATGTATTTTTATTAAAAATTACTTATTATACATTGTTTAAACGTTATTTTTATTAATTTTATTGCATTTTTATAGTTTTCTGAATAAACTGAATGCAATAATGATTTAGCAAACCAATTTATACCATTTTTTATATAATCACTTTTTTTATGTCTTTTGACATTTTGGAACAAAAAATGCTGTAATTTTATCTATAAATATTCTTAATTAATGCTATTATAATAATATTTTTTCTGAATTTTACGATAATTTTCTCGTTATCAGATGTCATATTTTAGTATTTCTAGCGATAATCTTCATTTTACTATATTAATATATTTAATAAGCTATTAAACATATAAAAAAGACTACGTTATACGCAGCCTTTTCGATACTTTGTACTCCCCTATTTCATTTGTAATGTTAATTTTTCTAAACAATGATTGATACTTTTCAGTAGCGAATTATGGACGTTTTTGCGGTAAACATACAAATGAAAGACATATAAAAAGCCTGTGACATTTTTATATAAGTACAATTGTTCCTCTGAACGAAGCTTGTCTTGTTGTCGTGTGATAAATTTAGGTACACGAACAAAGAAATCTTCAATCACTTTTTCATCCAAATGAATTTTTAATAAATTCATGATTGCTTTTGATAGAACCTCTTTTTCATCGCCGATATAAAGTACAGATGAACAAGCAATTTTATTTGCTAATACGCGGAAAAGATTGGCACTTTGCTCTTTCGGAAAACGTTCATCATGCATTAATTTTTCAAGCGCATCAACCGCATATGCTACAGGTTGGACAAGCCCACCTTCTTTTCCATAGCTACGCACATCTTCCTCTAACTGAATATATAGCATCACGGCGCGGTATAACTGCTCATAAGCTGCATCTTCTATAAAAGGTTCATTGTTATGAGCATCAATGAAATAACTTAATGTTTTCATGCTGTATGCACGCTTGTAGACATCTTTGCTATCGAGCATGCCTTGATTATAAAATAAATAATCATCGCTAATGAGCTCCAGCATGACGCGCTCTTTTCGTGCGAAATCGACTTGTTCGTTGTGTGCAAAACGTTCTAATAATGTTAGTAGTTGTATTCGCAACGATTGTTGTAACGTTGCTAATGTCGGTAAAATATCTTCACTCAATTCTTGATCATTCATGTGGTGTAATGTCACATTTTCATCGATTAATTGTTGTAATCGTTCCATTGTAATGGTCATTTTTTTCAACCCCGTTCTATGCTCTGTTCATTAAGCCTATTGTAGCAAACTCGAGTATGTTCACTCAAAGGCTATCCACATCAAAAAGAAAAAGACAGTCACAACGAAAATTCCGTCGTTACCGTCTTTATTCCCTTATTTTTGCACTTTTTTACCATAAAGTTCATTTAAAATTTCAATTTTCTTTTCAATGGCATCTTCATACGTCAAAATGTAGGCAGCTGGCTCTTTCGGATTGTGATGTTGTGTAATGCGCCCTGTCTTAGCATCAACAAATTTACTTGAAGCACCACAACCAATGCCGATAATTGTTTGTACTTCTTCCATAATGACAATATTATAGATACTCTCTTCACCAGCTTTTGAATAACCAACATTTTCTAAGTTACCTAAAATATTTTTTTGGCGGTATAAATAATACGGCGCATAGTCGTGTGCATCACTCCATTCGTGTGCACGGTGCATCATTGCTTCAGCCGTTTTACGATCCGCTACTTGATACTTGTCGCGGTTATGTGTCATTTCAGATGCACGTTTAAATGATAGTGTGTGCACTGTTAGTGATTCTGGCATCATTTTTTCAGACTCAGCTAATGAATGCTCGAACTCTTCAATTCCTTCGTTTGGCAAGCCAATAATTAAATCCATATTGATATTGTTCATACCTTCTTCGCGCGCAAGCCAAAACTTATCAATTGTTTCTTGTACGGTATGATGCCGGCCAATTGCTTTTAACGTTTCATCTGTATACGATTGTGGGTTGACGCTAATACGGTCAATGCCCCATTTGCGCAATACCGCTAATTTTTCTGATGTGATTGTATCTGGTCGTCCCGCTTCAACGGTTACTTCACGAATCGTTTCTGGGTGCGGGAAATGTTTGTACATCGTATCGTAGAGCGCATCCATTTCATCTGCCTCAATCGATGTTGGTGTGCCGCCACCCCAATAAACCGATGTAATTTTCATATCATTGTCCGTTAGCCATTGTCCCATACGTTCTAGTTCGATATGCAGCCCATCTAAAAATGTATTGACGCGCCCTTGCTTGCGGTTACTTTGAATCGCATATGCTGGGAATGTACAGTAAGCACATTTTGTTGGACAAAATGGAATACCGATATAAATACTTACTTCATCGCCAATCGTATCGATGTCTGGAATCGTTTTTAATTGAATTGCAACGATACGTTCGAGTAAATCAATTTTTTCATGTGATAAGCGGAACTCGGCGACAAGTTTTTCACGAATCGCTTCGCTTGAATAGCCTTCTTTGCGGAATTTATGATAAAGCTTCGTTGGACGAATGCCCGTTAAAATCCCCCATTTTTGATGCATATCCGTTAATTGTTCTAATGCTTCTAATAATACATACGATACAGCACGTTTTAATCGAATATTTTGTTCGCGATCGGTGCCTTCTGTTTCATACGATTGATTGAATGCCGTATAAAATTTTGCGCCGCTTGCAACATCTTCTAATTCACATGTTGCATGAGCTGTATAATCTTCATCTAATTGAGCGGTAAAATGAACGCTTAAATCTACTTCTTGCTCTTTTTTTACTACTTTTGAGTCTTCAAAAAATAAATTAGCGATATGTGTGATTTGGCGTATCCAATCTTGTGGATACGGCTTATTTAATGAAATGAATTTCATTTGTTTTGTTCAACTTCTTTCAAATTTAGTTTAAATAAACATTTTTTTAGGTATAAGTAAATAAAATTACTAAAAAACGGGGGTTTTTATCATGTTTTTCAATATGCGGAAAAGAACATCTTCTGTCTTATCTATTGAACATGCGTTAGAGGTGGAATTGCCTAACGTACATATCGCAGCAAATTTACGTGGCGATATTTATACGCAACTTGATATGATTCATTTAACGACGCGTGATTTAGCTATTTTGCGATTAATGCGCCCTGTTTTAAAGGATAATTTAACATCTCTTGTTGAAAATTTTTATATAAATCTTCAAAAGGAACCATCGCTCCAACAAATTATTCAACATAATAGCACGTTTGAGCGACTAAAAAAAGCATTGTCCCATCATCTTGGTGAATTATTTGACGGTGTCATTGATGAGCAATTTGTTCGTAAACGCCAGCGCATCGCCTCGGTTCACGCGCGAATTGGTTTAGCGCCAAAGTGGTATATGTGTGCTTTCCAAGATTTATTAAATGGCTTTTTTATGATTGTCGAAAATACACGTTATGAAACAGCAGAACGTTTCGAAATTTTAAAAGCCGTTTCGAAAATTTTAAATTTAGAGCAGCAAATCGTACTGGAATTGTATGCAACGGATTACGAGCAGACGCTCATGCAAAAAAATGATGCCAATTTAGCAATTGTCGCATCGGTGCGCTCAAACTCTTCTGCACTTAGCAACGTCGCTGCTGAAACGAATGATTCGATTTCATCTATTGTTAATGTGCTTGATGATTTGAAAAAAATATCTGTACTTAACAATACATTATCAGATGAAGTTGCCCATTCTGCACATGAAGAGCAGCAACGCTTATTTGCCACTGAAGAAAATAGTACCGAACTTCATGAGACGATGCAACTAGTTAAGCACGACATCGCGGAACTTCACGACTTAAATAATCAGATTACCGATATCGCGAGCCTTATTGCTGACATTGCGAGTGAAACAAATTTACTATCACTCAATGCCTCGATTGAAGCTGCACGCGCTGGTGAACACGGCAAAGGTTTTGCGATTGTTGCAAGTGAAGTACGCAAGCTATCAGAAAATACGACAAAAGCAGTTGCAACCGTTAATGATATCGTTGCCAAAAGCTTAGCAAAAACACAGCATATCGCTGAAACATCATTGTCACTTGATACGCTTGTGACAACGTCTAATCATAATATTCATGTCACAGCACTCTCGTTTTCGGCCATTTCAACGCGCATGGAAGAGTTACGCCAGAGTAGTCATACGTTAGTGCGTAATGTTGACTATTTAAATACAACGATTACTGGCATCGAGGAAAATACAAATCGCATTCATCATGCCTCGGTTGATTTAGTCGCACAATGTACGTAACGAAAAAAAGAGCACTTTCAAGGATTTGCGCCCTTTGAAAGTGCTCTTTTTTATCACTTGCATATTATTGAATGCCGTCGTACATTGCTTGAATTGGTTTTGTTAATACGCGATTGATTTCTTGTACTAACTCGCTTAATGCCATTTCAGCCATTAGCATTTTTGAAATCGCTTCATTTTGTTGAGCTAGTTGCGCTGTTTTTTGCGCGTATTGTAGCTCATCTTCACCGATTTCTTCACCCTTCATTTGCTTTTCTTGTAACGTCATTTGTAGCTCGCGGAATTTCGCAAATAACGCAACTGCTTCATCATTTTGTTTTACTTCTTCAATTGCTGTTTTTAAGGCGCTAAATTGTTCCGTTTGACGGAATGTGCCTTCTAATTTGTTTAAATCGTCATAAATATTAATCATCTGTAATTCCCCCTACATAAAATATGAAATAATTCCTTGGAATACCCCGATGAAAGCACCGAGTACAAAACCAAGTACGGTAATCATTTTTAGTTCGCGACCTGTGATGCCTAGCACTAATTTTTCAAGCACTTCTAATGGGAACGTATCGACTTGCTCGCGTACAAGCTCCTCAATATCTAGGCGACCAATCATCGCTTCTAAGTTAGCTTCTAATTTTTCAAAGCTTGTTGCGACAACTTGTGGCACGACATGATCGGCTAAGTGCTGTGCACCCGTTGGCCAATAGTGTACAAGTGGCTTGTCTAAATGTGTGGCAATAGCTAACTCTTTTTTCGCATACGTTTGAATGTTTGTCGTTACGCTTGTGAAATCAAGGTCACCTAAAATTTGTGGCACTGTTTGGACGCGTAGCTTTTCCCACTCAGTCGTTAAAATATTGTTGACCATTTGGAATGTGCCTGGTGATACAAGGAAGTTATGAATTTCCTTTTGCACTTTCAACACGATAGAATCGCTGTCACCTAAAAACATTTGTACCATGCCACCGAGCGTTCCTTTTGATTCAAGGAAATTGTCAATCAAGCCTTTAATCGTTAAATAACCTTGACTCGATGCAAAGTAATCATCCCCACGTGTCAAAATATAACTTGAAACTTCAGGGATTTTCGCATCAACTTTGGCATTCCAACTTGCTGGTAGTAGCGTTTCAATCGCATCCGTTGACAGTACGTTTTTGAAATGACTTACTTGTTGCTCAATGACCATATCGACTTTTTGCTCAATCAATTGTGGTGCATCGGCAACGCCCGCTTGCTTTAACCAATCATTTAATGTTTTGTCGTCCGCAAAAATATATTGTTGAATAAGTTCATTAGCCTTTGCTTCAACCTTTTGTTGGTTGTCAGCATTAAAGAATTTTTTGCGGAACATTTCTGGTGTTAATAAATAATTGACGACCGTTTTCCCAAGTTGCTCAGCAATGGCGCCACGTCGTTTTGGAATAATCCCCGGCGTAAATGGCAGTCGCCAGCCAAAAAGATATTTCGCCTCTAGCGGACGGAACAACATTTTAATGGCGATATGATTCGTGAATCCACCAATAACCGAACCTATTACAGCCATTATGACAATTTTCCATAATAAATCTAGCATGTAGCTGTCACCCTTCTTTACGAATATCATTGCCTGTTCACATTATAGCAGAGGCAAAAAAAATCGCATATCAAAATCCTTTGTTCGCAAAAAGTTAGAAAAATAGGTAAACTATTACAAATAGACAAAGGAGTGATATACGATGATTCAACATTTTAAATTTAAACCATTATACAACGCTCAGCTGCCGGGTTGGCAACTAAATTTTTACAACGCGCGCACATACTACGAGGTCATCTATAATGCAGATGGCTCATTAACATGCATCACGCCAACGAATGCGGTGCTTGATGAACAATTAGCTCAGGAAATTCAAGCATTGATGGCGTTCCACGTTTACGATTGAGTTTTTAATCGTTCGAAACGTTTGCCGAATGTGAAGTAAAAATACGTTGATGCTGCTAAATAAAGGACAGACGTTATAACGAACGTATATACATAGCCATAGTAACTACCAAAGGCGGTTACTAAATACGTTGCTGGAATCCCCATTGAGGCCCAGCCGACTTGGAACACCATTTGGTTGACCGAGTTGGCGAGGCCTTTATATTTGTCATGGACAATATCCATCGCAACAGCACTTTGAATTGGCGATGCGGCATTCATGAGTGCTTGTCGGAATAAAAAGCCGATTGATGCGACCCATAAGTTCGTTGTAAATGCCGTTAATAATAGGAAAGGAATCGACGCATATTGGAAAAAAATAATCGCTTTCACTTCGCCTACTTTTTTGACGACAATTGGTCCAATAAGTTGCGCGACCGCTGTCATCGCCGAACCAATCGCTAAAATAAAGCCAATGTATGAGTTTGAAGCATCAAACCGATTGGCGAAATAAAGATTTAAATATGGAATGACAAGCCCAGAGCCTGTTCCTATCACAAGTTGTGCAATGCCAAACATCACAATAATTTTCAAATTGCTTTTAAAATCTGAAGCATGATGATCTTGCGCAAGGCGTGGCGCTTTCGGTTTACCGTCATCTAATGGTGTTGCTTTTTTCATGATGAGCATTGGTAGTAAGCCGATAATAAAGAAACTTGCACCAATTAAGAGTGCGACGCGAATGCCGGCCGCTGCGCTAATATGAAATACCTCACTCGCACCATCTGCGATGACACCACCAAATAAATTCCCTGCCACACCAGCAATCGTCACAAGTGAAAAATGCACGCTAAATAACTGCATGCGCTCTTTTGGCTTCGAGTTTTCCGCTAAAAATGGCACGCTCGCCACTTGTGGAAGTGCCCACACAAGCCCGGTTAAAAAGGCACTGATTAGCATCGTTTGCTCGGTCACCGTCACACTGCGCACAACTAATGTGAGCGCAGTAAGACCAGCACCAATAATAATCATCCATTTACGTCCAACGCGGTCACTAAGCAACCCTGCTGGTACGAGTATAATAGCCGTAGCAAGCGCCGTCATCGCAATGACGTGTCCGCTTACTTCGCCAGCGAGACCTAGCTCGCGAATATATAAATTGTACATAACGCCAAAAATCCCCATACCAATTTGGATTAAGGCGTTCCCAAACATAAACAACTTCACATTGCGATTGAATGAATTCAGTTGATGCGTCCATTCTCTCCACCAATTCGTAATGCCCACCTACTTTCTTCAATTTCACGCTTTTAAATGCTACGCTCCTTCTAGCAAAATTTCAATTACTTTGTTTGCATACCTGACTGCAAACGATACATTTGATAATATTTGCCTTGTTTTGCTAGTAACGCCTCATGAGTCCCTCGTTCGACAATACGACCGGCATCTAGGACTAAAATCAAGTTGGCATTTTTAATAGTAGAAAGTCGATACGCTATAATAAATGTCGTCCGACCACGCTTTAATACATCCATTGCATACGCTAAAAACGGTAGCGGCAAAATCGCCACAAGCGTTAATTGCCAGCAGCACAATCGCTACCGCATAGCGTTTCCATTGCGCTTTAAAAAACCAATCGAGCTTTTTAAATATATCGAACATCTTGCAGCATGCTCCTTTCTTTTTTCTCCGCAAACACAAAAAGGCGCGCACTCCTAATTAGAGCGCGCGCCTAGACATAGAAGTGTACAGAAAATATCTGCACACTTAAAAATTCAACTTACGATACATGTTGTGCGGAGATATGTGTTGTCATTGAGTTGTCGTGTAAACGCAATCCGATGTTGTTCATCATACATACCTCCTTTTCATTAATTGCTTTCCATGCTACGCCGATTCCTTTAAATTATCAATATTTTTTTAATTTTCAGTATAAATAAATTATTTCAATTATATAATAACCAATTTGCTCATTTAGTTGAGAACATTTGAAAAATCAGCCTAACTGGTCTATATTATTTTTATTAACTAATTTTTTTATTATAGGAGGTGTACACTTTGTCCTTCCCCTCATTTGGGCTTTAAGGACAAAGGAAGTCTTTGGACATAGCCATACGGTTGACAGCGGTTGCTGTCTTAATCGCGATCTCCGCGTTCTTCGTAGCAACTGAGTTTGCTATCGTACGAGCGCGAGCTACTCGAGTAAATCAGCTAGTAGCTGAAGGAAATAAACGAGCGTTAAACGCTAAAAAAGTAGTCGATAATTTAGATGAATATTTATCAGCCTGCCAATTAGGTATTACGATTACATCATTAGGTATTGGTTGGTTAGGGGCAGATGCGATAGCGTCTGTTATCGCACCTATCTTCCACTTAATCGGCTTAGAAAATGGCGCGGTGTTATCATTAATCTCATTCATCATTTCATTCTCAATCGTGACTTATCTTCACGTTGTAATGGGTGAACTTGCACCGAAAACATTAGCCATTCAAAAAGCAGAAACCGTTGCACTTGCAACAGCCAAACCATTAATCATTTTCCACAATGTTATGTTTCCATTCATTAAGTTATTAAACGTTTCAGCACGTGGTGTTGCGGCGATGTTTGGCTTAAAAGGGATGGGCGAATCTGAGGGCGCGATGTCTGAGGAAGAGCTTCGCTTAACATTATCGGATAGTCTAAAGGGCGGCGAGATTAATCAATCTGAATATCGCTATGTAAATAGTATTTTCGAATTTGATGATCGTCTTGCCAAAGAAGTCATGGTACCTCGTACAGAAATCGTCGGTATTGATAAAGACCTTACATTGAAAGAGGTTTTTGAAGTAATTGGTGTAGAACAATACACACGTTATCCCGTTATCGACGGCGATAAAGACCATGTGCTCGGTCTTGTTAATATGAAATCATTATTAACAGCCTACATTAAAAATCCAGAAGTCAACGGACCAAAATCTGTTACAACGTATATGCGACCAATTATTCGCGTCTTTGAAACAACACCGATTGGCGATTTACTACTAAAAATCCAACGTGAACGTATTCATATGGCCATCTTAATGGACGAATACGGTGGTACGTCTGGTTTAGTAACAATCGAAGATATTATCGAAGAAATCGTTGGCGATATTCGCGATGAATTCGACAACGATGAAATTCCTGAAGTGCGTAAAGTAAAAGAGGGACATTATATTATCGATGCGAAAATGCTATTAGAAAGTGTTAATGACTTTCTTGGCATTGAAATTGAAGAAGATGATATCGATACAATCGGTGGCTGGGTCATGACGAAAAACTTCGACGCCGTCAAAGGTGAAAAAATTGTCGAACAAGGTTATGAATTTGTGGTGAAAGAGCTAGAAGGTCATCATATTTTATATCTTGAAGTTCGCAAACTCGCACCGGAGAAACCCGTTGATGTCGATATGGAAACAGCTAAATAGCATAAAAGAGGCTGGGACAGACGTGTAAAAACACCCTCTCAGATGAGCATAAAAAAACCGGAATCGCGCTATGGCGCGGTTCCGGTTTTTTGTGACGAACGCTAAAAAAGGAAAAGGAACTGTTTTGTCCCAACTCTTTTTTATAGCTTGCCACTTGGCTCTGTTAAATTATGTTTGACCGCATAAAGTGCGGCTTGTGTGCGGTCTTGTACTTCTAGCTTCGCAAAAATATTTGAAATATGGGTTTTCACTGTTTTTTCGGTTACGAATAAAGACGATGCAATTTCACGATTGCTTTTGCCCTTTGTAAGCTCTGCTAACACATCGCGCTCACGCGGCGTCAATGGATGCTTCACATGAGGGCTATTTTCCTCTTCTTTTTCCGCTTCTTCTAGTTGCTCGCACGCCTCTGGATGTAAAATGCTTTCGCCCGCAATAATTTTACGAATCGTTTCGACTAATTCATCTGGCTCAATATCTTTCAGCTGGTAACCTGCCGCTCCCGCTTCAATCGCTGGTACGACATGGTCGCGGTCTGAAAAACTTGTCAACATCAGCACATGGACCTTTGGAAACTGCGCCTTAATTTTTTTTGTTGCTTGAATGCCGTCCATTTCAGGCATCACTAAGTCCATCAAGACAATATCTGGATGGAGTTCAGCAGTTAATGCGACTGCTTCTTTCCCATTTGCCGCTTCGCCAACAACTTCGAAATCTTTTTGCGTTTTTAAAAAGAATAATAAGCCACGACGGACAACGTGATGGTCATCTGCTATTAATACACGAATCATGACAAATCCCTCCTCTAATATGGCATACGGATTAAAATTTCCGTACCCTTTCCAATATCACTTACCCAATCAATTGTGCCCCCGAGCGCTGTTGTACGGTCGCGCATACTTTGAAGTCCAAGTGACGGTAACTGCACGCGGTCCGGCAGTTGAAAGCCGCGCCCTTCATCTTTAATAACGAGCAAGACATCGGTTGACGTCAGCGTAATATATAGCTCTACTTCTTTGACACCTGAATGCTTGCGCACGTTATTCAGCGCCTCTTGCGCCAAACGAAATAGCGCTTCCTCAACCTTTGATGGTAATTGCACGACGCCGATAACATTTATTTTTAGCTGAATACCAAGCATATCGGCATAGCCTTTAATCGCTTCTAAAATGCCGCTCTCTAAACCTCTTGGTCGCAACTGCCAAATAAGCGCACGCATTTCTGTTAAAGCTTCTTGCGTTAAATCTTGAATTTCTTTAAACGTTTCTTTTACGAGCGGCTCATCGCTCATCTCTACACCGGCGCGCGATGTCAGTGTCACAGAGAATAATAGCTGGTTAACAGAATCATGTAGGTCGCGCGCTAAACGATTGCGTTCCTGTACAAGCGCCATTTCTTGTTCCTGCTTCGTCAACATAATACGCTTGATTGACGAACCAATTTGAAAAGCAACCGATTCTAATAAGGCTAAATCATCATCTGAAAATCGCACCGTATTTGGCGATGCGACATTGAGTAAGCCAAAGCGTTCCTGTCCAGATTGTAGTGGGACAGTCGCATGATGTGTAATACCCGCATTATCGCCGACATCGGCTTCATTAGCACTTTCAATGCGCTGACACTCAATAATGTTCGATGCCTTTTCTAACTCGTTATTGCGAAACTTTGATAAACACCAGCAACCGCCCTTGCATAAATAGCGGCAATGATCATGCTCTAATGCTTGTGGTAAATTTTCATGCGCAATCATCTCATGTTTACCGCGCCCATTAATAAAGAAAATCCAACCTGTTTCAAAGCGTGTACCTGCTAACAACTTGCGCAGTGCACCTTGTAACATCGGCTGTAACTCTGTCTCCTCATTTAATAATTCTGCAATTTCTTTTAATAAACCAATGTTTGAATGATCTGTTGGCTGCATAGTTGGCCCCCTCAATCGTTTTGCTTACTTCTATTGTACCGTTTATTGACAATGGTTTCTCCTCATACTTTTGAATGAAAAAGAGGCTGGGACAGACATGTAAAAACACCGTCTCAGATGAGCATAAGAAAACCGGAATCGCGCGGTGACGCGGTTCCGGTTTTTTGTTGCGAATGCTAAAAAAGGAACATGACATGTGTTGTCAAAGCCGCTTCCTTACTTAGTCTTCTTTTGTATAGTTCAGTGAATAAACATCATGACGACGGTCTTTTAAATGTGCCACCGTCCCATCTTGGCGTTTACGGCGCAGAATTTCTAAATCGACATCACCAATTAAAACCATTTCTAAGTTTGGACTAGTTTCGCCGACAATCCCATCGCGTGCAAACTCAAAATCAGACGGCGCAAAAATACCTGATTGCGCATACTGAATGTCCATATTTTCTGTTTGTGGTAAGTTGCCGACCGTCCCAGCGATAACCGTATAAATTTGATTTTCGATGGCGCGTGCTTGTGCACAATAACGCACGCGTAAATAGCCTTGGCGATCATCGGTACAAAACGGTGCAAAGATAATATTGGCCCCTTTATCTGTGGCGATACGAGCCATTTCTGGGAATTCAATATCGTAGCAAATTTGGATAGCAATTTTACCGCAGTCTGTATCAAAGACGCGCACTTTATCACCACTTGAAATGCCCCACCATTTACGTTCATTTGGTGTAATATGCACTTTATATTGCTTTTCAATCGTGCCATCGCGGCGGAATAAATACGCGATGTTGTAAATTTCATCGTCCTCTTCTTTGACGAAATGCGAACCACCAATAATGTTCACGTTGTAGCGGATCGCTAAATTTGTAAACAGCTCTAAATATTGCTCGGTATATTCCGTTAGACGGCGGACCGCTAAGCTTGGTGATTTTTCATTCATAAAGCTCATAAGTTGTGTTGTGAAAATTTCAGGGAACACGACGAAGTCTGAACTAGCATCACTTGCTACATCGACAAAGTATTCACATTGGTGCGCGAATTCTTCAAAGTTAGAAATTTTACGCATCATATATTGGACGGCACAAATACGCACAGGATAGCTTGTTTTGTAGTGACGCTTTGTGCGTGGTAAGTAATCGACATTGTTCCATTCCATTAATGTCGCATATTTTGCAGAAGCGACATCATCTGGTAAGTAGTTTGGATTAACGCGCATTAACGTAAAACCATTTTTAATTTGGAATGTTAACACCGGGTCATATACTTTATGACGCGATACCGCATCGACATACTCACGCGGTGTCATTTCATTGATATGTTTATGGTAGTTTGGAATGCGGCCACCAATAATAATCGATTTTAAGTTGTGCTCACGTGCCAAATCTTTACGGGCATCGTATAAGCGTTGACCAATTTTCATACGGCGGTAGGCTGGGTCGACCATGACCTCAATACCGTATAAATTGTAGCCATTTGGATTGTGGTTTGTAATATAACCATCGTCGGTCACATCGGACCATGTAGCGCGGTCATCATATTCATCGAAGTTAATAATTAAACTTGAGCAAGAGGCAATGACTTTGCCATCTAACTCTGCAACGATTTGACCTTCTGGGAAAATATCTAAGTGGCTATTTAAATGTGCCAGCTCCCACGGGTCCATTCCTGGGAATGATTTACGTTGGATTTCTAAAATTTCATCAAAGTCAGTGCGCTTCATTTTGCGAATGACTAGGTTTTTTTCAAATTGCGATACGTCTAATTGTTCTGACATGGTTAGTCCCCTTTCATAATCAAGGCGTACCCTTATTCTACTACTCTAAAACAAAACGGAAAAATTATTTTACTTATGACGCAGTTCCTACTATAATCGAGTAAGAAATAGACTAAATTTAGGAGAATTTTCATGCAACGAAAACTCGAAAATGCCTTGTTATTTATGTGGACCATTTCATTAATTGCAATGCTCGGTTCGCTATATTTCTCTGAAGTACAGCTATATGAACCTTGTAAATTTTGCTGGTTCCAACGAATTTTAATGTATCCACTTGTATTGATTTTAGGCATCGCATACATACAACGCAATGTAAAAATCGCTGTCACAAGTGCCGTCTTCGCTATTATTGGCGCTGGCATCGCACTTTATCACTATGGCATTCAAAAAATCCCGTACTTGCAAGATAATGCTGCCTCTTGCGGTCTTGTGCCTTGTACGGGGCAATACATTAACTGGTTTGGCTTCATTACGATTCCATTTCTATCGTTAACCGCATTTATGTTAATTGCGATTACAAGCTTTTATATGATGAAACAACTGAAAAAAGGAGATAATTAATTCATGGCTAAAAAAGCAGCTACCAAGAAAAAAGACAATCGCCTGACGATTTTATTAACCGTTGCGATTGTTGTCGTGCTTGGCTTCACAGCAATTTATTTTATTAATAAATCCCAAAATGAAGCGAAAATTGATAACTCAACGAGTGCTTCAGACCAAAAAACAAGTGAAAAAGCTGCAGGTAATACCGACACACATGGCTTATATGGTGACTACAAACCAAAAGCACAAGCAACAATCGATCAACTAGGTGACAAAAACTATCAAAACATTATTTTACCGGATGATTTACAGAAAAAAATTGATGCAGGTGAAGAAACCTATGCCTACTTCTTCAGTCCAACGTGCTCACACTGCGTGGCAACAACACCGATTTTAATGCCCGCAGCAGACAAGGCGGATGTGCATATTTATCAATACAATATGTTAGAGTTTGAGCAAGGCTGGGATGATTATGCGATCAATGCGACACCAACACTTATTTATTTCAAAGACGGTAAAGAAGTTGGGCGCGTGATTGGCGAGCAAACTGCTGAGGCATTCAAAGAATTTTTCAAAACGATGACAAACTCATAAGCTAATGGCGAGAGGCTAGGTCAATCCTAGTCTCTTTTTTGTTATACTAAACAAATTGGAGGGATTTGATGATTGGAACGATTTTTAACTGTATAACGATTATTGTCGGCAGCTTCATCGGTAGCTTACTGAAAAAAGGCATTAAAGACCGCTATCAAGATATTTTAATGCAGGCGATGGGTTTTGCGGCAGTCGCACTTGGGATTAACGCCATCGTGCAATCTATGCCACAAAGCGATTTTCCGGTGCTCTTTATCGTCAGCCTTGCACTAGGTGGACTTGTCGGTGAAATGATTGATATTGAGACACAATTTAATAAAGTCGTTGGGCGCTTCTCCAAAAGTGATCTTGCAAAAGGCTTATCAACAGCGATTTTATTATTTTGTATCGGTACACTATCGATTTTAGGCCCGATCAATAGCGCGCTATATCAAGATTATACATATTTATTTACAAACGCGATTTTAGATTTTGTGACGTCGATTGTGTTAGCCTCTACGTTCGGCATTGGCATTGCCTTTGCCGCCGTTGTACTTTTTGTGTGGCAAGGCTCTTTTTATTTATTAGCCATTTATTTAAACGATTTTATGTCGGCACATTTATTGACCGAGATTTCAATTATTGGCGGTATTTTAATTTTAGCGTCCGGTCTTAGTATTCTTGGCATTAAGAGCTTTAAATCGCTCAATATGTTACCGGCATTACTCGTACCACCACTTTTTTTCATCTTCAAACATTTCTTCTAACAAAAGAGGGTGTCGCAATAGCTGCGGCACCCTCTTGTTATTAACGATTATATTTAGGATCGTCGTATGGGAATAAATCTGGGTGATTGCCGGTGCGCGCATCTTTATTAAGCGCATCGATTATCGCCATATGTTCAGCTGTTAATGCAAAATCAAATACGTCCGCATTGCTACGAATACGACTCGGCGTTACCGATTTTGGAATGACAATCGTATCGTTTTGTAAATGCCAACGAATGACGATTTGTGCCGCCGTTTTGCCATAGTGCTCGGCTAATTTTAAAATCGTCGCATCGTTTAAGGCACGTCCACGGCCAAGTGGCGACCATGCTGTCACCGCAATTTGATGGGCCGTACAAAATTCCTTTAACGCTTGCTGCGATAAGTATGGATGGCATTCAATCTGATTAACCATCGGCTGCACATTCGCCGTCGATAGTAACGCTTCTAAATGATGTGGTTCGTGATTCGACACACCCGTTGCACGAATTAATTTTTCGTCATAAAGGCGCTCAATCGCTCGATACGTTTCTTTAAATGTATCGGGCTTTGGCCAATGCGTTAAATATAAATCCATATAATCCATGTTTAAGTTTTTTAACGACACTTCAAAGGCACGCAAAGTTTCATCATAGCCCTGGTCGTTATTCCACACTTTTGATGTAATAAAAATATCCTCGCGCAAAACACCTGCCTGGTGCACCGCTTCGCCGACTTCTACTTCATTATCATAAAAAGATGCCGTATCAATCGCGCGGTAGCCAGCTTGTAATGCTGTCACCATCGCCTCCACTGCCTCTTCCTTATTAGTCATTTTATAGACGCCTAAGCCAAAACGTGGCATTTCAACGCCATTAGCTAATGTTTTTGTTGAATCAATTATTAACAAATCAACCACACTCCTTTTCTTTATTATAACGAACTTTCAAGAACGATTGCTTGCTATTGCCTGAAAACTTAAATTACAATGAATGCCATTGCTTTTTATGTCATAAACGAATATTATTATACTTGTCATTTTTAATGTTCGTATTTAGAAAGGGAGTTTCCTGTGTTTCAATTAGAAAAACATAACACGACTGTTAAGCGTGAAGTGCTCGCCGGCATTACAACGTTCTTAACGATGGTATATATTATCATTTTAAACCCTGCAATTTTAGCACAAGCAGGTGTCCCGAGTGATCAAGTATTTATTGCGACAATCATTTCAACTGTTGTCGGTACATTGTGGATGGGCTTAGTAGCAAACTATCCAATCGCCATTGCACCAGGGATGGGGCTGAATGCCTTCTTTACATTCTCTGTTGTCCTGGCATCAAAAGGTGAAATTAGTTATATGACGGCATTTGCGTCGGTATTCGTCGCAGGGATTATTTTCGTCATTTTATCGTTAACACCGTTCCGTGAAAAATTAATTAGTGCGATTCCAAACAACTTAAAGTATTCCATTACAGCAGGTATTGGCTTATTTATCGCCTTCTTAGGTTTGCGTTCATCGGGCATTATCGTCGCAAGTGACGACGCAAACTTAATCACATTAGGTGACTTAACGTCTGCTAGCGCCTTGTTAACATTCTTCGGCTTAATCTTTACCGTTGTGTTAATGGTACGCCGCGTGCCCGGTGCGATTTTCATCGGTATGCTCGTGACCGGTATTATCGCGTACTTCACCGGTATGCTGGATATGCCAAAACATCTTGTTGCGGCCCCACATTTACCAGAAGGCATTTTAATGTGGAATCCGATTGATGCTTTCGCTGAAATTATTGAATATAGCTTATATGGCGTTGTATTCTCATTTATTTTAGTGACATTATTCGATACAACAGGGACGATGGTCGGCGTCGCCAAACAAGCGGGCTTATTAAAAGAAGATGGCAAGTTGCCTCGTGCGCGTAAAGCATTATTAGGTGACTCAATCGCTACAACAGTTGGTGCAATGTTTGGTACAAGCCCAAATGCTGCGTTCGTTGAATCTTCTGCTGGTGTTGCTGCTGGTGGCCGTACGGGTCTTACAGCTGTAACCGTTGCTGTTTTATTCATCGTTGCCTCACTCTTCGGACCATTAGTAGGTGCTGTTTCAGGCGTTGCTGCTATTACGTCTCCTGTATTAGTTATCGTTGGCGCATTAATGATTAGCTCAATTAAAGATGTTGATTGGTCATCAATGGACGAAACATTACCAGTATTCCTAGTAATGTTAATCATGCCTTTAACATCTAGTATTTCTACAGGTATTGCATTTGGTTTCATTGCCTACCCAATCTTAAAAATCGCAAAAGGTGAATGGAAAAAAGTTCACCCACTGCTTTACTTATTCGCTATATTATTCATTGTCCAATTAGTATTTTTATAAGATATTAAACATTTAAAGAAGGATTCCTATTACAAAAACAGGAATCCTTCTTTTTTATGGTAATATGGAAAATAAAGGAGGTGTAGTAATGAAGAAAATTATACTGCTACTAGCGGTCATTTTAATTGCGGCGATTGCCTATAGCGTGTTTATGCCAAAAACCATCTCCTTTGAAAAAGATATTTTATCAGATGTCAATTTTTCAAAAGTGAAGGTCTCTCATGTGCTAACAGATGACGATAAAATCAATACGGTATCTACAAAGCAGTCGGATACCATTCTTACGCTCTTAAAAATGGTAGAAGCAAAGAAAGTATTACGCAACCCGGATGTAACATCTGGTACATCCTTTAAACTTGGTGGCTCTGGTGGCTCTGAATTAGTTACTGTTTATAAAGAGGGCTACCTTAGTATTGGCAGTGACCCTGATACATATTATGAAATTGACCAAACGACTTGTGAGGCTTTAATCACCGCACTTAAACCATAAAAAAAGGAGGCACCCATATCCGGGCGTCTCCCTTTTTATTGTGCAGGATCTTGCTGCAAGCCTTCCTCGCGTGCTTCCTCCGCCTGCTCACTCACCTGTTCCATTTGTTTTCCTAGTTCTTCAACTTCTTCCATGTCATTCGCCATATTGCCACTTTCACGCTCTTTCATTGGACATTCCCCCTCATAACGGTTTACTATTCTATACCCAAATTCGCACAAAAAAAGCCCCGCAAATGCGAGGCTATCGTAATATTATTTAATCATATTCGGAAAATCACGTTGGCGGAGCGCCTCAAAAATAACGATGGCTGCCGTATTGGATAAGTTCATTGAACGCACATTTTCACTTTGTGGAATGCGTAAGCACATATCCGTGCGCTCGGCGATTAACTCGCGAGGAATGCCGGTCGTTTCTTTACCGAACATAAAATAAACATCTTCATCTACGTTTGAATAATCAAACTCTGAATACAATTTTGTACCAAATGTTTCGATAAAGTAATGCGTACCATTTGCTGTTTTTTCAAAAAATTGTTCGACATTATCATAATACGTAATGTCGACACTTGACCAATAATCAAGGCCAGCACGTTTTAACATTTTATCGTCGGTCGAAAAACCTAATGGACGAATCAAATGTAAACTGACATTTGTCGCTGCACATGTACGCGCAATATTGCCTGTGTTTGCAGGGATTTCTGGTTGATATAAAACGATATTTAAAGACATATTTCTAACTTCCTTCTAGTTTTTTAACAAAGTTAAGCCTTTGTCGATTTCATGTAATACATCGCTATCTTGTTCGCGTTTCTTTGCCGCTAACAACACTTCCTCCGCTTGCGAGGCAGCGATTTTCCCGATGGCCCACGCCGCTGTACCGCGAATCATTGGACGTTCATCCTGTTCTAAAAGTGCGATGAGTTGTGGCATCGCATCTATTTCTTTAAAATGCGCGAGCGCAATAATCGCGTTGCGCTGAATCGGTTTTTTACCACGCCATGAGCCAGACATATGCCCAAACTGCGTCTTAAACTCCTTATTTGTCATCGACAATAATGGCGCAAGTAGCGGCTTCACAAGCTCTGGCTCTGGCTGAAATGCTTCGTGCAGCCAGTTTTTCTTCCCTTTATTTTTCGGGCACACTGTCTGACACGTATCACACCCATAAATTCGATTGCCAATTTTCTCGCGGAATTCATCTGGTAAAAAGCCTTTCGTTTGCGTTTGGAACGCGACACAGCGATTTGAATCAAGCTGACCGCCCTGTACGATAGCACCAGTTGGACAGACGTCAATGCATAACGTACAATCGCCACACGCATCTTCAATCGCCGTATCTGCGACGAATGGAATATTCGTAATCATTTCACCAAGATAGACATACGAGCCAAACTCCGGCGTAATAATCGAACAATTTTTCGCACTCCAACCAATGCCGGCGCGCTCGGCAACAGCTCGGTCGACAAGTTCTCCGGTATCAACCATTGAACGGAATTTAACACCTGGTACCTTTTCGGCTAAAAACGTTTCAATAGCGCATAACTTTTCGCGTAATACTGTATGATAATCCGTTCCCCATGAGGCGCGGCAAAAAATCCCGCGGCGTGCGCCTTTTTTTCCTGTTGGCGCGTTTTCCATACGCGATGGATACGCGACCGCAATCGCCACAATACTCGCCGCTTCTTCTAGTAGCAATGTAGGTTCTGTACGCAACGCAATATTTTCTTCTTCAAATCCTGATTGATAGTTGAGCTCCTGTTGTTGCTTCAGCAAATGTTTTAAATCAACGAACGGAGCCGCCGTCGTAAAACCGATTTTATCGACGCCAATCGACGCCGCAAAATCGCGTAGCTCTTGCTGCAATGTAAGTACATTCATTTTCTACTGTACTCCCTCTATGTTACAATTTCATTAAATACTTCAAAAAAAGGTGATCCGATGCATATTCAATTAGATTCATCGTTAACAACACGTATCCCCGATTTTAAAATCGGCATTATACATTATACCAAAATTACCGTTGGAGAATCGCCTCAAATGATTCAAGGGCGCACACGTTTGTATCAAGAAAGCTTATATTTCGATTTGCAAGACGGCGCTGTCACAGAACGTGCTGGCATTAACGAATGGCGCGACGTCTGGAGACAGCTTGGCTCAAACCCTAGCCGCTACCGTCATTCAACAGAAGCGATGCTACGGCGCATTGCAAAAGCTGATTATTTACAACCCGTTAATTCCGCAGTTGATTTGAACAATTTTTTCTCATTGCAATATGAAATCCCTGTTGGCAGCTACGATGCCGCACATGTTGATGGTACAATCACGCTAGCACTTGGCACAAAGGAAACTAGTTACGAGGCGCTCAATGGCCGCGTTATTACACTTGATGGGATTGCTTACGCAAAAGATGCGACCGGCGCTTTTGGTAGCCCATATGTTGATTCGACGCGTACGGCTGTCACAGAACACGCTCGTGATGTACTGCAAATCTTTTATTTACGTCCATCGATGACGCGCGCCGAAGCTGATAAATTGTTAGCGGCAGCCGGCCATATGTTTACACAAATTAATGGCGGGGAATATGAAAAGACCGTTTTAGATGCGGACTATGCATCTACTACTATGTAGGAGGCAAAACACATGGCAAACATTACATTGGCAGGAGCCGTCAAATTAAAAAGCATTTTACGCAAACGTATTCAAGAGTTAGAGATGGAAATTTATCGCGTTGCTTATACGAAAGTGGAAGGCGATGCTACACCTGAAAAACCAACACGCGCTCTTGAAGTCGTCGATGCGGAGCTATTAGATGTGCGCGCAGATAGCCGCACGCTAGATCGTTTAATTTACGAAGCAAACAGCCACCATACGATCAATTTTGATGGCAAGGCGCTCAAACTTGTCGAAGCCATTGAGCTTGCGACGCAGTTCCGTGCACACGCCGACATTTATAAAAACTTATCACATGCTGAAAAACGCGAGCTTGATTATATGAATGATGAGCTACCCATTTATACAGTCGCATTATTTGATCCAGAACACTATCGCGTTGAGGCGTTAACATTTGAACGCCATGCACATAAACTTTCAAATGCCGTCAACGCGAAAAACTATCAAATCGAGCTTGATTTTGATGAGGATAAATATTTCTAACCTTCGATAAGATGAGAGTCCTTATCGAGGCATTGTCGCTGCTTTAAAAACCTTTCTAGGTATATGCAAACCAATAACTCTTTCCCAGTTACAACGTGACCAATGACCACTTACCAACCAAGGACATGGCCATGTATCCAATTTGTGTAGTCTTAAAAAAGCAGTCCAATGAAAAAAGGATGGTGCTCCGCTTTGGAGTAACCATCCTTTTTTAGTTAGAAGCGACGCACTGCGCACACTTCGTTATCTAATTTCGACCCTTCAAGCGGCAAAATCTCGACAGGTAAACCCGTTGAATGCGAATGAAGAATTTGGCCATCGCCAAAATAAAAACCGACATGACGCACCGGCTTCACGCCAGGTTCATCCGAGAAGAATATGACATCGCCAACTTGCCATGTCGAGCGGTCTAGATGATTGACTTCCTTGCCCTCGGTTGCCTGTTCATCGGCATCACGCGACATTAAAATGCCGACCGAACGCGCCATTTGATACGTGAATCCTGAACAATCGTAACCATACGAGCTCATGCCACCCCATAAATAAGGTAAATCTAAAAACGCCAGACCATGCTGTACAGCTTGTGCCATCGTGCCTGGATTACCAACAGCATTTGATGCAGTAACCGTTGCTTGCGCCTTTAAGATTTGCTGCGTCCCGTGTGGTGTTTCTACGGTGAAATGTTTATCATCCTCGACAATATACGGCAACATCGTATTAAATGATACGACAATCGTTGGCTTGCCATGCTGCCAAAGTTGCGCGCGCGGAGCTGTGACAATCACATAACGCTCGCTCGTTTGTACCGTTGCTTCTTGCAGTTGCGCTGTTGGGATATAACCTGGATAGCCACGTTCATCTTTTTTACTCTTTTGATGAACGACACATACTTTTGCCCAGCCGTCTTGCTGTTCATCGATTAGTACATATTCCCCGTATAGTACTTGCGACTGAATGCGATTGTTATCACATAAATCAAGGCGCTCAGGTTTCGGTAGTTGTTCGAGCCATTTATTCAACGTTTGTGGATTCGTTAAAGCTGCGGCATCTATATCACGTGCTTTTTCTGGTGACGTCCATAGTGTTGCGACCGGTACGTTAACAATTGCTAATGTTGACATTACTTCATTCCCCCAATTCCTAGTCCTCGTGCATCGGTAAACGTGATGCGGCTACCATCATACTGTATCCCGCCCTCAATCGTCTCTTCGTTTAGCATGAGCGGCGCATCAAAATCGTAATATAAAATATTCGATTGACTTGCAGCAAAATGCGCTGCTGCTGTGACGCCAAGCTTCGTTTCAATCATACTGCCGACCATACAAGTCATATCATAGCTTTGTGCGAGCGCATTGATTTTTAGCGCTTCGTAAATACCGCCTGCTTTCATCAGCTTAATGTTAAACATATCTGCGGCGCGCCCTTCAATAATGCGACGTGCATCATATAACGAAAAGACACTTTCATCGGCCATAATCGGTAGTAGCGTATGATTTGTGACATAGGCCAAGCCATCAATATCATGCGCTGGCACAGGTTGCTCAATAAATTCGATTCCTAAATCCAAGTCTTCCATGCGGCCAATAATACGCACCGCATCTTTCGCTGACCAGCCTTGATTGGCGTCTAAGCGCAGTACAACATCATCTGTGACAGCTTGTCGAATCGCTTGAATGCGGCGAATATCATCTTCGGGGCTACCGATACCGACTTTAATTTTTAAGACATCAAAACCGCTTTCAACGTAACGCTGTGCATCGGCGGCCATTTCTGCTGGCTCATTAACACTTACCGTAAAATCGGTTTTAAGCTCTTGACGTGCGCCACCTAAAAATTGATAGAGTGGCATATTGGCAGCTTGCGCTAATAAATCATAGAGCGCCATATCAAGCGCCGCTTTTGCACTTGTGTTACGCACCATCGCGTTATGTAAAAGATGAAAAACATGATCGCTATAACGTAAATCTTGACCAATTAATTGCGGCGCAAACACTTCTTCAATCGCAAATTGAATACTCGCCACCGAGTCTCCGGTCACGACATGTGTTGGTGGTGCTTCGCCATAGCCTTTCAAGCCATTATCAAGCGTGATTTCCACATAGATTGCTTCTGCTACCGTGACCGTACGCAACGCCGTTTTAAACGGTTTAACGAGTGGTACGGCTTTTTTTGTCGTGTTAATTTGTTGAATAATCATGCGCTCATCTCCCTACTCTTTCTTTAAGCGTATCGTAATTTTCGCAATTTTACAAATTCACTGCATAGAAAAAGACTTGCATAAGCAAGCCCTAATCACTATTCTACGCCCGGTAAAACAGCTAAATATTTTTCATCAGCATCTAAAATAACATCGACGCCTAGCGGCAATGCAACATTTAAGCGTTCGTGACCAATTTTAAAGCCACTAACGACCGGTTTATTAATATGGGCAAAATATTCATCAAACAGCGCATCAAGCGACGGTGAATCTGTATAGTCGCGTGGCTCCGCCAATGTAAAATCACCGATAACAATACCCGACGCTTGCTCTAATTTACGCGACTGCTTTAATTGATTGAGCAATTCATCAATTTGCGCTGGCTCTAAGCCGATATCTTCAATCAATAACACTTTGTTTGTCGTATCTAACTCAAATTTTGTGCCGATGCTGTTGACGATACGCGTTAAGTTACCACCAACGAGTTGTCCACGCACGCGCCCTTCATGAATCGTTGTTAGCTTCGAAATGTTTTTATCATAGTAAATCTCCGCTGGTGCGAACAACTGCTTAAACATCATTTTTGTACGTTCTGGCACATCATCATGGCCGATACTTGAAATGGTCGGTCCATGAAATGTTACTAAGTTGCTTAGTTGTCCAATCGCAGTGTGTAAAAATGTTAAATCTGAAAAACCCCAGAAAATTTTCGGATTTTCTTCTAATAGCATATAATCGATTTTATCGGCTACACGCGCTGCTCCGTAGCCGCCACTCGCACAGAAAATAGCCTTAATTTCAGGATTTTC
Organism: Kurthia huakuii LAM0618; assembly: GCF_000505545.1. Classification (GTDB taxonomy): domain Bacteria; phylum Bacillota; class Bacilli; order Bacillales_A; family Planococcaceae; genus Kurthia; species Kurthia huakuii. The sequence continues at coordinate 142,485 of NZ_AYTB01000017.1, read as the reverse complement.
TACCATCGCTTCAAAATCACGCGCACGGTCACGGTCTGAGCCGGCAAAATAATGCACATGCTTTTGAATGCTATCGCCCAATACATAACGCAAGCCAAGCTCTTCTAAATAACGCAAGCCGCGCGTGACATTGTCCATATTTGGCGGTGTTGATAAAGCGACGATACCGACTAAATCGCCCTGTTGTAAATGTGCTGGTCTTGTTCTCATTGATGAAAACTCCTTTTATCGTTTACTTCCTCTTTAACTGTATCAAAAAAGCGACTTGCTGACACTTTTTTTCATTGTTGAAATCAGTTATAGTTAAAAAAAGGAAATGGAGGAATGTTCATGAAACCAATTATCGGTATCACCATGCAACCTGTAAAAGGGGCACAGCAGCTTAACCAGCGCTATATCGAATCCATTTTAGCAGCAGGTGGCGTACCGCTATGCATCCCAAATACTACGCCAATCGGGGCCATTATTTCACGTCTTGATGGCCTGCTCGTTATCGGCGGCGATGATATTCACCCGAAGTTTTTTGATGAAGAGCCGCATCGCGCGCTTGGTTATGTCGATATAACGCGTGATGAAAGCGACATTGCAGCAATTAATGCAGCGCTCTCACAACAAATGCCGCTGCTAGCAATTTGCCGCGGGGCACAAGTTTTAAACGTCGCACTTGGCGGTTCCGTTTATCAAGATATTCCGAGTCAATTGCCACAAACCATCCAGCATAAACAAGCTTCTAGCCGTGCAACACACATTCATACAGTTCATGTTGTGGCACAAACAAAACTTGCTGCCATTGTTCATAGTGACTCGATCATGACAAATTCATTCCATCATCAGTCTGTTAAAGACGTCGCACCCGCGCTCATCGTCAGTGCAACAACGAGTGATGGCGTCATTGAAGCGATTGAACACCCCGACGAGCCATTTTGCGTTGGTGTACAGTGGCATCCAGAAGAATTGCACGACGAAGCATCTAGCCAATTGTTTCACGCTTTTGTTGAGGCTTGTCACCATTAAAAAAAGAGAGGAGCTCCTCTCTTTTTTTTACATCGTTTTAATTACGACTTGCCCACGATTGACTTTTGCCTCATATCAAAATAACTGAATGCCTTCTCAAGCGAACCTATTTGACTCTCTAATAGCCCCTGACAAATCGGGTACATAAAATGAAAACTTTCGACAATCATATCTTGCTGTTGCAATAGCATTAAAATCGCACGACATTCCGCATAATCTTTATTCAAATAAAATAACTCAAATGAATAAATCCAAAACATATAACGCGCCATTTGACCGACATCTGTATTTTTTTCATAAAGTGCACGTATTTGATAATGGAGGCGCAGCCCTTCGTCATATTTTTTTGTATCTACAAAATAGTACATTAAATTATTGGCAACGGCACACTTTAAATCTGTATAATTTTTTGTTGAGAGGTCCGCTAGCAACTTTTCATAAGCTTCTACTGGTTTGCCAATACGATTGTATATATTAAAAATAATTTTATTTAACTCGTGACGTTCCTTAATTTCTTCATAACCATACCGATCAATCAATGGATTCACTAAAATAATATACTGATGTAACTCTGCAATGCGACTCGTATTTACTAAAATACGTTCAAGCCACACTATCGCCGACACATACGTATCTAAGTCATTGTGCTGAAATGAACTTTCGATAACAAGACGAAAAAGTGGCTCAGCTGCATCATAATCCCCACGCTCAAAAGCTTGTTGTGCTAACTCAAACTGCTGTTGTTGCTGTGCTCGTGTAAATAATTTTTCCATGAAACGCTCCTTTACATGAAATTGCTCAACTTATTAATCTTGTACTTGGACTATACACTATGTTAGAATATTTCTTCAAATATAGCATTTTTACATAATAAGGAAAATGTTAAATTTCATAAAAAAAGACTCTAATCGCAATGGATTAGAGTCTATATAAACCTTGATACCGGTGGTCGGGATCGAACCGACACTCCTTACGGAACACGATTTTGAGTCGTGCGCGTCTGCCAATTCCGCCACACCGGCATAATATAAAAGTTAAAGTAAATAAAAAAATGGAGGCGGCAACCGGATTTGAACCGGTGGTAGAGGTGTTGCAGACCTGTGCCTTACCACTTGGCTATGCCGCCATCATTAAAAAATATAAAATTTTAAAAATTGGAGCGGAAGACGAGGTTCGAACTCGCGACCCCCACCTTGGCAAGGTGATGTTCTACCACTGAACTACTTCCGCATATGGCTGGGGTACCAGGATTCGAACCTGGGCATGACGGAATCAAAATCCGTTGCCTTACCGCTTGGCTATACCCCAATAATGGGGCGACTGATGGGGATCGAACCCACGAATGCCGGAACCACAATCCGGTGTGTTAACCACTTCACCACAATCGCCATTACATTATTATGTTTGTCTGGTGATTAAAAAGTAATCACCTGAACATTATAAGTTTAATTACATTGGCAGGGGCAGTAGGAATCGAACCCACACCAAAGGTTTTGGAGACCTCTATTCTACCGTTGAACTATGCCCCTGTAAAAATGGTGGAGGGGGGCAGATTCGAACTGCCGAACCCGAAGGAGCGGATTTACAGTCCGCCGCGTTTAGCCTCTTCGCTACCCCTCCAAAATATATGCCGGCGAAAGGAGTCGAACCCTCGACCTACTGATTACAAGTCAGTTGCTCTACCAACTGAGCTACACCGGCAAATGGTGGGTTTGGACGGAATCGAACCGCCGACACTTAGAGCTTCAATCTAATGCTCTACCAACTGAGCTACAAACCCACAATTAAATTTTTAAAAAATGGCGGTCCGGACGGGACTCGAACCCGCGACCTCCTGCGTGACAGGCAGGCATTCTAACCAGCTGAACTACCGGACCATTGGTTGCGGGGACAGGATTTGAACCTGCGACCTTCGGGTTATGAGCCCGACGAGCTACCGAACTGCTCCACCCCGCGATAATAGTATTGAATTAAATGGTGGAGGATGACGGGATCGAACCGCCGACCCCCTGCTTGTAAGGCAGGTGCTCTCCCAGCTGAGCTAATCCTCCAAAATGGTGACCCCTACGGGATTCGAACCCGTGTTACCGCCGTGAAAGGGCGGTGTCTTAACCGCTTGACCAAGGGGCCATCAGAGAAATTTTTAAAATTTCTATTTATATAAATAAGTTCTGAGTGTCGTGAAGAACAATGGCGGAGAGTAAGGGATTTGAACCCTTGAGACAGGGTTACCTGCCTACACGATTTCCAATCGTGCTCCTTCGGCCACTCGGACAACTCTCCGAGATATCAAAAAAATGGCTCCGCTGACAGGACTCGAACCTGTGACCCTCTGATTAACAGTCAGATGCTGCTACCAACTGAGCTACAGCGGAATAATAAAATAAGAATTACAGCCTAGCAACGTCCTACTCTCACAGGGGGAATCCCCCAACTACCATCGGCGCTAAAGAGCTTAACTACTGTGTTCGGCATGGGAACAGGTGTGACCTCTTTGCCATCATCACTAGACTATTTTCTTAATGACAACAATAATTATATCATCTTCTTGTAAAAAGTCAATGCTTTTTATTATGATAAAATAATTGTTCTTTCAAAACTGGATAAAATGTGACATGAAAGTATATTTGGTTAAGTCCTCGACCTATTAGTATTCGTCAACTCCGTATGTCGCCATACTTCCATCTCGAACCTATCTACCTGATCGTCTTTCAGGGGTCTTACTTACTTGCGTAATGGGAAATCTCATCTTGAGGGGGGCTTCATGCTTAGATGCTTTCAGCACTTATCCCGTCCACACATAGCTACCCAGCGATGCCTTTGGCAAGACAACTGGTACACCAGCGGTGTGTCCATCCCGGTCCTCTCGTACTAAGGACAGCTCCTCTCAAATTTCCTACGCCCACGACGGATAGGGACCGAACTGTCTCACGACGTTCTGAACCCAGCTCGCGTACCGCTTTAATGGGCGAACAGCCCAACCCTTGGGACCGACTACAGCCCCAGGATGCGATGAGCCGACATCGAGGTGCCAAACCTCCCCGTCGATGTGGACTCTTGGGGGAGATAAGCCTGTTATCCCCAGGGTAGCTTTTATCCGTTGAGCGATGGCCCTTCCATGCGGAACCACCGGATCACTAAGCCCGTCTTTCGACCCTGCTCGACTTGTAGGTCTCGCAGTCAAGCTCCCTTGTGCCTTTACACTCTGCGAATGATTTCCAACCATTCTGAGGGAACCTTTGGGCGCCTCCGTTACCTTTTAGGAGGCGACCGCCCCAGTCAAACTGTCTGCCTGACACTGTCTCCCACCCCGATAAGGGGTGCGGGTTAGAAGTTCAATACATTTAGGGTAGTATCCCAACAACGCCTCCACCGAAACTGGCGTTCCGGTCTCTCAGGCTCCTACCTATCCTGTACAAAATGTATCAAAATTCAATATCAAGCTACAGTAAAGCTCCATGGGGTCTTTCCGTCCTGTCGCGGGTAACCTGCATCTTCACAGGTACTATAATTTCACCGAGTCTCTCGTTGAGACAGTGCCCAAATCGTTACGCCTTTCGTGCGGGTCGGAACTTACCCGACAAGGAATTTCGCTACCTTAGGACCGTTATAGTTACGGCCGCCGTTTACTGGGGCTTCAATTCTCAGCTTCGCTTGCGCTAACCAATCCTCTTAACCTTCCAGCACCGGGCAGGCGTCAGCCCCTATACATCACCTTACGGTTTAGCAGAGACCTGTGTTTTTGATAAACAGTCGCTTGGGCCTATTCACTGCGGCTCTCTCGGGCTTGCACCCTACCAGAGCACCCCTTATCCCTAAGTTACGGGGTCATTTTGCCGAGTTCCTTAACGAGAGTTCTCTCGCTCACCTTAGGATTCTCTCCTCGACTACCTGTGTCGGTTTGCGGTACGGGCACCTCTCACCTCGCTAGAGGCTTTTCTTGGCAGTGTGAAATCAGGAACTTCGCTCTAAGAGCTTCGCTATCACAGCTCAATGTTAAAGAGTGCGGATTTGCCTACACTCACACCTCACTGCTTAGACGCGCATAACCAACAGCGCGCTTACCCTATCCTACTGCGTCCCCCCATTACTCAAATGGTGAGGAGGTGGTACAGGAATATCAACCTGTTATCCATCGCCTACGCCTATCGGCCTCGGCTTAGGTCCCGACTAACCCTGAGCGGACGAGCCTTCCTCAGGAAACCTTAGTCATTCGGTGGATGGGATTCTCACCCATCTTTCGCTACTCATACCGGCATTCTCACTTCTAAGCGCTCCACCAGTCCTTACGATCTGACTTCACAGCGATTAGAACGCTCTCCTACCACGGACATCTGAGATGTCCATCCACAGCTTCGGTGAATCGTTTAGCCCCGATACATTTTCGGCGCAGCGTCACTCGACCAGTGAGCTATTACGCACTCTTTAAATGATGGCTGCTTCTGAGCCAACATCCTGGTTGTCTAAGCAACGTCACATCCTTTTCCACTTAACGATTACTTGGGGACCTTAGCTGGTGGTCTGGGCTGTTTCCCTTTTGACTACGGATCTTATCACTCGCAGTCTGACTCCCGCGTATAAATCATTGGCATTCGGAGTTTGTCTGAATTCGGTAATCCGGGATGGACCCCTAGTCCAAACAGTGCTCTACCTCCAAGATTCTTAGCCGCGAGGCTAGCCCTAAAGCTATTTCGGAGAGAACCAGCTATTTCCAGGTTCGATTGGAATTTCTCCGCTACCCACACCTCATCCCCGCACTTTTCAACGTACGTGGGTTCGGGCCTCCAGTAAGTGTTACCTTACCTTCACCCTGGACATGGGTAGATCACCTGGTTTCGGGTCTACAACCACATACTCATTCGCCCTATTCAGACTCGCTTTCGCTACGGCTCCGCCTTATCAGCTTAACCTTGCATGGGATCGTAACTCGCCGGTTCATTCTACAAAAGGCACGCTATCACCCATTAACGGGCTCTAACTACTTGTAGGCACATGGTTTCAGGATCTCTTTCACTCCCCTTCCGGGGTGCTTTTCACCTTTCCCTCACGGTACTGGTTCACTATCGGTCACTAGAGAGTATTTAGCCTTGGGAGATGGTCCTCCCAGATTCCGACGGAATTTCACGTGTTCCGCCGTACTCAGGATCCACTCTGGAGGGAATGAACTTTCAACTACAGGACTGTTACCTTCTTTGGTGGGCCTTTCCATGCCGCTTCGCTTAACTCATTCCTTTGTAACTCCGTATAGAGTGTCCTACAACCCCAAGGAGCAAGCTCCTTGGTTTGGGCTCTTCCCGTTTCGCTCGCCGCTACTAAGGGAATCGAATTTTCTTTCTCTTCCTTCAGGTACTTAGATGTTTCAGTTCCCTGAGTCTGCCATCATCACGCTATGAATTCACGTGTAGATACTGTCCTATTAAAAACAGTGGGTTCCCCCATTCGGAAATCTCCGGATCAAAGCTCACTTACAGCTCCCCGAAGCATATCGGTGTTAGTGCCGTCCTTCATCGGCTTCTAGTGCCAAGGCATCCGCCATGCGCCCTTAATAACTTAACCTATATAAGTTATTAAGCCTAAAAATTAAAACTTAATAATAAAAAATCTATAATAGAAATTTGTTTGTTACTTTCAATGTCGTTTTATCCAGTTTTCAAAGAACAAGTTTTAGAAGATTCATAAACCTTCAAAACTGAACAGCAAGTGTAATCGTAGATGACCGAGTCATCTATTCCGTAATAATCCTTAGAAAGGAGGTGATCCAGCCGCACCTTCCGATACGGCTACCTTGTTACGACTTCACCCCAATCATCTATCCCACCTTAGACGGCTGGCTCCATAAATGGTTACCCCACCGGCTTCGGGTGTTACAAACTCTCGTGGTGTGACGGGCGGTGTGTACAAGGCCCGGGAACGTATTCACCGCGGCATGCTGATCCGCGATTACTAGCGATTCCGGCTTCATGTAGTCGAGTTGCAGACTACAATCCGAACTGAGAACGGTTTTATGAGATTGGCTAACCCTCGCGGGCTTGCAGCTCTCTGTACCGTCCATTGTAGCACGTGTGTAGCCCAGGTCATAAGGGGCATGATGATTTGACGTCATCCCCACCTTCCTCCGGTTTGTCACCGGCAGTCTCCTTAGAGTGCCCAACTAAATGATGGCAACTAAGAATAAGGGTTGCGCTCGTTGCGGGACTTAACCCAACATCTCACGACACGAGCTGACGACAACCATGCACCACCTGTCACCAATGTCCCCGAAGGGAAAGTCTTATCTCTAAGACGGTCATTGGGATGTCAAGACCTGGTAAGGTTCTTCGCGTTGCTTCGAATTAAACCACATGCTCCACCGCTTGTGCGGGCCCCCGTCAATTCCTTTGAGTTTCAACCTTGCGGTCGTACTCCCCAGGCGGAGTGCTTAATGCGTTAGCTGCAGCACTAAGGGGCGGAAACCCCCTAACACTTAGCACTCATCGTTTACGGCGTGGACTACCAGGGTATCTAATCCTGTTTGCTCCCCACGCTTTCGCGCCTCAGTGTCAGTTACAGACCAGACAGTCGCCTTCGCCACTGGTGTTCCTCCAAATCTCTACGCATTTCACCGCTACACTTGGAATTCCACTATCCTCTTCTGCACTCAAGTTCCCCAGTTTCCAATGACCCTCCACGGTTGAGCCGTGGGCTTTCACATCAGACTTAAGAAACCACCTGCGCGCGCTTTACGCCCAATAAATCCGGACAACGCTTGCCACCTACGTATTACCGCGGCTGCTGGCACGTAGTTAGCCGTGGCTTTCTAATAAGGTACCGTCAAGGCGCGTTCATTACCTAACGCACTTGTTCTTCCCTTACAACAGAGTTTTACGATCCGAAAACCTTCATCACTCACGCGGCGTTGCTCCATCAGACTTTCGTCCATTGTGGAAGATTCCCTACTGCTGCCTCCCGTAGGAGTTTGGGCCGTGTCTCAGTCCCAATGTGGCCGATCACCCTCTCAGGTCGGCTATGCATCGTTGCCTTGGTAGGCCGTTACCCTACCAACTAGCTAATGCACCGCGGGCCCATCCTGTAGTGACGCCGAAGCGCCTTTTAGCTTAAAGCCATGAGGCTAAAAGAGTTATCCGGTATTAGCTCCGGTTTCCCGAAGTTATCCCAGTCTACAGGGCAGGTTGCCCACGTGTTACTCACCCGTCCGCCGCTAGGTTGTTTGAAATGCAAGCATTCCAAACAACCTCGCTCGACTTGCATGTATTAGGCACGCCGCCAGCGTTCGTCCTGAGCCAGGATCAAACTCTCCATAAAAAGTGTTTGAAAGCTCATTTGCTTTGCTAGCGTTATCTTGCTTGATAACATTTTGTTTCGATTCTTAATTGAACCGAATTTATTGTGATTACATCTTGCTTGTTCAGTTTTCAAGGTTCATGTCGTTCGCCGTTATCTTAACGACTCATTTATTATATCATCATAACTTTTCAGAAGTCAACAACTTTTTAAAAAGTTTTTTTCATTCGTTTTGTTATGTTGTTAGCGCCCTGTTTTTCAAGGACAAGTAATATAATACAATAGTTATTTATAAACGTCAAGCATTTTTTATCACTTTTTTTCTACTGTGTAATAGCGATGGTAGACACCCGGACTCTTCGTCTCAATACGGTCTATCTCAATATAGCCTTTCTCCACTAGAAACTCAACGAAAAATTCTAAGTTAACCGAATAGATGTTTAGTTCCTCATGTTCATGCAGTTGTTGCACACTCCAGCGTGGTTGTTGTGCGATTACTTCTAATAGATGCTGTGCACTTTCGTCAATGCTTTCTTCTATTAAGAGTTTCACAAGCTCAAAAATATCAATTAGGCGTGCTTTAATCTCTTTATGGCTCGTAATGAACTTTTCATATAGGTTGTATACTTCCACATTGTAACCTTTCAATTGATTCCATACGGTTACTTCTGGATAACGCCCTTGTTGAATAATTGCTTGGCGTGCCAAATGATGTAATACCTCTATCATATGATTGTACGCATCAAAATAATCGCGCGCATCAAATGACACTTTACTCTCTTCATAACGACGAATCATCTTCGCAAATTCAACGCCGAGCTTTACTTGACGTCCTTCAAATGGATAATCTTTTAGGTTTTTCTTTAATGTCTCTACATATTCATTGCGATCAAATAACACTTTCCCGTAAAAAAGCCAGTCGACGATTTTTTTATTATAGCCAACAATTAACCACTTTTGAATTTGTTTTTCCGTAATAATATGCATGACGGCTTTCTTCTGTTCAAAAGCGTAATGTTTCGTAAATACTGGTTTGTCGCTATCCTTTGTAATAATAAATAGCACCGTATCGAAATTGTCGGTAATCGGGCTCACAGAATCAATTTTTTCAACGAGAATGACACCTAGTGTATTTGAATCGCTTGCACGTTCTTGATAGATTGGGCGTAAATGTAAATCCATTAAACTCTCCTCCTAAACAATTGTATCCGTTTTGATTATAACTTGAAAAATGAATTGTCGCTATCGTTCGACACATTTCACCGAAAAAAAAGAACAACAGGAGCTGCGCTTGCACGCCGTCCTGTTGTTAGCTAATTTATAATGCCGTTTTTACTTTTTCACTCTTCGCTTGACACTCTGGGCATGTACCGTAAATTTCCATACGGTGTGAATTGATTTCAAAATTCGTTACCTGTGCGGCTACATGCTCAACCTCGTCTAGTCCAGGATAATGGAAGTCAACGATTTTACCACATGATTCGCAAATAACATGATAGTGTTTCGATGTGATGAAATCAAAGCGACTAGCGTTATCACCATATGTTAACTCTTTTACGAGACCCGCTTCGCGGAATACGCGTAAATTGTTATATACAGTCGCTACACTCATATTTGGAAATTTTGATGCTAATGCTTTATAAATATCATCCGCTGTTGGATGCGTCATTGTTTCAATTAGATATTCTAAAATCGCATGACGTTGCGGAGTAATACGTACGCCCGTTGTCTTTAGCGTGTCGAGTGCATTTTTCAATTGCAGTTCAGACATCGCCATGCACCTCTTTCATACAAATTATTAATTTATAATTGTTATTAATAAGTTTAACTGTCACATGGCAATACTGTCAACTTTATTGATTAAAACGACCAATAGTCCTAGATTCAAAACGTTTGAATTTTCAATTAGCTTCCACTCATTCTCAATTAGTAGCCAAGTGTCAAGTCAACAAAGTTCTCCAATTGCGCTTGTTCGCCATTTCGCCACTTCACTAAGTTCGGTTTAAAAATCGCAAAACTGCGCTCTAAATAACGTGATGAGTGACTCGAAACATGTGGTGATACCGTCATATTCGGTAAATCCCATAGCGGTGAATCGTCCGGTAATGGCTCTGTTTCAAAAACATCACACACGGCAGCGGCGATTTGTTTCGATACAAGTGCATCAGTTAATACCGATGTTTCAACAAGTGAGCCGCGACCAAAGTTTAAGAATAACGCGCTTTCTTTCATCGCTTCAAAATGCGCTGCTGTCATTAAATGTTTTGTTGCCGCTGTGTCCGGCAATACCGATATGACAATATCCGCTTCCGGCAAGGCCGATGTTAAGTCAGCAAAACTTACCATGCGGTCCATATACGCCGCATCGCGACCTGAGCGATTGCAACCAATTGTCGTCACATGGAATCCTTTTAATAGACGCCCGATTTCGCCGCCAATCGCGCCCGGACCAAGAATAAGCGCCGTTGAGCCAAACAATTCGCGCTGTTTTAAATTACGTTTCCACTCATGTTTTGTTTCATAATGATAAATTTGTGGCAATGAATGGTAATAGGCTAAAATATGCATCAGTACAGATTCAGCCATTGGTACTTTGTGAATACCACGCACATTCGTCACCGGAATACCGCGAGCTGCAATGGCCGCGTTTGGCATTTTTTCAATACCCGCAGATGCCACCATAATCCACTGTAAGTTTTCAGCAGTCTCAATATGTGCTGCTGTTAAATCTTCACCGTATGTCACGATAATCTCGGCGCGCGCTAAATCCGCATCGTCTACCGTTCTTGAAAAAACGAATTCTTCATTCGGAAAACTTTTTACAACATCTTCTTTTAAATCCGGTCGTGGATCAAATGTGAAATAAATCATTTAGTTCGCTCCCTCGCGTAATGTTGTCAGTACCGTGTTAATATGGTCTTTCACACGAACATTGCGCCATTCACTCACGACTTGTCCATGTTCATCGATTAAAAATGTCGAGCGCACGATGCCCATATATTCTTTGCCAAAGTTTTTCTTTAGCTGCCACACACCATATGCCTCGGCCACTGCATGGTCCTCATCAGCTAACAATGAAAATGGTAGCTCATACTTGTCGATAAATTTCGTATGACGCGCTGCTGGGTCTGGGCTCACACCAACGACGACCGCATTCAAATCCGAAAAATCAGTGTGGGCATCGCGGAAATCACATGCCTCCGTTGTACAGCCTGGCGTCATATCTTTTGGATAAAAGTAAAGAATCACCTTTTTTCCTGCAAAATCGCTCAAAGAGATGCTTTCGCCTCGTTCATTTGGTAATGTAAAGCTTGGCGCTTTTTGGCCAACTAAGTTTGTCACGTTAAAAAACCCCCTTTTTTATATTGTAACAAGTTCTTTTCAGCAATGCTTGAAACATGTTAAAGTACGACTATATTGAATGAAAGAGAGGTTGCCATTTCTACAATGAAATTAGGTGCCCGTATATTAAAAACTGGCGTTGCGATTGTCTTCGCCTTTTATTTAGCTGAATGGTTGCAGTTGCCATCGCCAATTTTCGCTGGAATCGCTGCAATTTTTGCGATTCAGCCATCGATTTATCGTTCGTATAAAACGATTATCGAGCAAATCCAAGGAAATGTCATCGGAGCCCTCAGCGCCATTGTTTTTGCATCGATTTTTGGTGTCGAACCTGTCGTTGCTGGCTTTGCCGTTATTGTGACATTGCTTATTATGATGAAATTAAATTTAACGAGTAGCATTTCGCTCGCGCTCGTAACCGTTATCGTCATTATGGAAGGTCAAAACTTCGACCATTTCAATGAATTTTTATTATTTGCGGTTATCCGCTTTGCAACAGTTATGATCGGTGTGCTTGCTGCCTTTATTGTCAACTTAGTCTTTTTACCACCGAAATATGAAACGCGCCTGTTTGCCTCGATTAAGTATTTACAAGACGATATTACGCGTTGGATTCGTCTTGCAGTACGCCAAGCATCGGAACACACCTCAACGAAGCAATCGGTGCGTACACTTCGTAGCCATCAGAAAAAGCTTGAGCAAATTTATGAGCTTTATAAAGAGGAGCGCACGTATACAAAGAAGGCGCTTTTTGCAAAGCAGCGTAAACTCGTTATTTACCGTCAAATGCTGACGACAACGAATAAAAGTTTAGAAACATTAAACCGTTTATTTATTCATGAAAATGAACTGGCAAATATGCCGGAGCGTTTCCATATTATGATTCAAGAACGCCTTGATTTTTTATCGACGTATCATGAGCAGCTGTTTTTAAAATATACCGGCAAATTAAAGCTGCATCATACGACGTGGATTGGCCAAGATGAATTTTTACAGCGCAATGAAATTATGGATATTTTCGCCGATTACGTTATCGAGCAGCATGAGCGTGAAGGTGATGAAGAATTTTCGAGCTATCACTTGTTGCATATTTTGTCGCGGATTTTAGATTATGAAGAAAATTTAGAGCATCTTGATACGCTCATTTCTGCCTATCAAAATTATCACGCAAGCGAGTTACTCACCGAACGTGATGAAGACAATATTTTATAACAAAAAGAGGCTAGGACATACGTGTAAAAACACCATCTCAGATGAGCATAAGAAAAACCGGAATCGCGCTGTGGCGCGGTTCCGGTTTTTTGTGGCGAACGCTAAAAAAGGAACATGAACTGTTTTGTCCCAGCCTCTTTTTTTAATCTAATTTTTGAACCGTAAATAAATCGTGGTAAATCCCTTGCTTAGTCATCAGTTCTTTATGCGTACCACGTTCTTTTAATTCGCCGTGGTCGATGACGATAATTTGGTCGGCATGTGTAATCGTTGATAGTCGGTGTGCGACAATTAGCGTTGTACGATTATGCGCAAGGCGGTCGAGTGATTCTTGAATCAATGCTTCACTCTCTAAATCAAGTGCAGACGTTGCTTCATCTAAAATTAAAATAGGTGGATTTTTCAAGAATACGCGCGCAATCGCCACACGTTGTTTTTGACCACCTGATAATTTCACACCGCGCTCCCCGACCGGCGTATCGTAGCCTTCTGGTAAGCCCATAATAAAGTCATGCGCGTTTGCTGCTTTTGCCGCCGCAATCATGTCTTCATCGCTGGCATTCGGATTCCCCATCAAAATATTTTCACGAACCGAGTCGCTAAATAAAATATTTTCCTGTTGTACGATGCCGACTTGCCCGCGTAATGATTCAAGCGTGACATCGCGGACATCATGACCATCAATTTCAATGCTGCCTTCAAGCACATCGTAAAAGCGCGGAATCAAACTAATAATCGTTGATTTACCGCCACCACTCATGCCGACAAAGGCTGCCGTTTGTCCAGGTCGAATAGAAAAATTAATGTCCTGTAACACATTGCGCCCGTTATCATTGTAGCGGAATGACACATCATTAAAGTCTACTTGCCCCTTCACAGCTGGTAATGCTAACGCACCGTCTTTGTTTTCGATATCGTATTTTTCATCGAATAAATCAAACATACGGTCCATCGACGCCACCGATTGTGTCAGCGTTGTCGATGAATTGACAAGACGGCGCAGTGGATTGTAGAGCATATCGATATAGCCGATAAATGCCGCCATCGTCCCGATTGTAATATTCCCTTGAATAACATGATACCCTGCGTAGCCAAGTACTGCGACCGGCGCTAAACCGGTAATCGTATTGACGACCGCAAATGTATAGGCATTCCAGCGCGTTTGTGCGAGTGCTTTGTTTAAAAAGTTGCCGTTCGTTTCAGCAAAAATGCCTTGTTCATGCTTTTCAAGTGTAAAACTTTTAATAATGTTCATGCCTTGCACACGTTCATGCAAGTAGCTTTGTACACCTGCCAATGCTTTTGAGCGTTCGCGCGTTAAGCTGCGTAGTTTCGTAAAGAAATATTTCACACTAATCATATAAAATGGTAGTGCAATCAATGTAATCAGCGTCAATTTCACATCGAGCATCATCATAATGCCGATTGCGATGACAACCGTTACAAGGTCAATCCAAATATTCATTAAACCGGTCATAACGAATTCCTTCGTTTGTTCGACATCATTAATCGTACGAGAAATGACATCGCCAACGCGGTTATTTGAGTAAAACTTCAAGCCAAGTTTTTGCAGGTGTTCATATAGCTGTGTCCGAATGTCGTATAAAATCCGGTTGCTGACACGCTGCGCAAAATATTGGCGGAAAAACTCGACGGGCGGGCGGATAACAAAAAATAAAATGGCAACAATGCCAATGCACCATGCGAGTCCTTCCATTTGTTGTGCTTTCGTTAGCTCTTCGGCGCCAATAATATCATCGATGACAATTTTCATGATAAACGGCGTCGCCATCGGAATTAAAAATTTCACTACGCCGATTAAAAACGTAATGACGATATCCCATTTATATGGCCTAACAAATTGCATGTAACGCTTCATACTGCCCATGCGCTTCAGATCCTTTCGTCAAAAATGCGTTGTTCATTGTAGCATATATCCAGTCGTTTTTTTACTAAAGCGACTTAAAAAACAAAAAAGGAACGGCCCCACTGGCGTGAGACAGTTCCTTTCTTCCACCGTTATGCTAGATGGTGTCATTCATGTTGTTGATTTTTTTCATCATTTAATTGGCGTTGGAACTTATAGCGATTTGTCCAGGCTTCAATAAAATCTGGCGCAAACGGTCCACGACGCTGCTCCACCCAATGAATCAATTTTTGTAAGTTTGCTTTTAAAATACTATCGATAACTGGTGGGTAATTCATCAGTTGACGATGGTCTTCGTACTCATCCTCATCAAGAAGTGTGTACGACATATCTGGAAACACTTTTAAATCTAAATCATAATCAATATATTTTATTGCGTTGTGATCGAATACAAATGGCGAGCTCATATTACAATAATAATACACGCCATCTTCTCTTAGCATACAAATAATGTTATACCACAATTCCGAATGAAAATACGTAATTGAAGGCTCTCTCGTTAGCCACGTTCGGCCGTCCGACTCCGTAACGAGCGTGCGTTCATTTGCTCCGATGATCACTTTATTTGTGCTCTTTAGTACCATCGTTTCTTGCCATACGCGGTGAATGCGGCCATTGTGCTTATAACTATGTATTTGTACGATTTCCCCTACTGCTGGAATCGCCATTACAAGCCCCACCTTTGTAAGCACTACTAAAAAAGTGCTTTTGTAACATTATAACAATCCTATAAACAAAGGTGTAGTTAAAAACTGCGATTATCCCAAAAATCCATTGAATTTTTTACATTTTTTGACGTTCGATACGATATTGTGCTAAAAATTTCTGCATCGATACCGGCAATGGTAAATTTTCAACTTCCTCTAACGTTAGCCACGTAGCGCGCTCTCGTGGTGCTCCTACATTCGCCGCGCGTAACACGTAACCATTCATCTGCCAAACGAGATGTGAAAACACATGTTTTAGCGGCATCAAATGTTCTTTTCCGGCTAGCTCAAAATGATAATTTTCTGCGACAACGCTATCGGTCACCACATCTTTTTTCACTTCGACCATCGGGAACTGCCACATATTCGCGAGTAAGCCCGTTTCTGCGCGTTGTTCCATTAAAATACGACCCGCTTCATCCTCGACAATAAAGACATCATACGGGATTTTTTTCGTTTTTATTTTTTTCGTTTTCACCGGTAATTTCTCCGGCTCTCCGTCATGGAAAGCCGTACAATAATCACGCACTGGGCATAATAGACAGCTTGGCGATGTCGGTGTACAAACCATCGCACCTAGCTCCATCAATCCTTGGTTAAATGCCGATGGATTGTCGTAATCGATTAACTCCATGACCGCGCGCTCGAATATTTTTTTCGTTTTCGGTAACGCAATATCTTCCTCAATTAATAATACGCGGCTAAGAACTCGCATCACATTGCCATCTACGGCATGTTCCGGCACGCCATATGCAATGCTCAGTACCGCACCGGCCGTATAAGGTCCGACCCCTTTTAATGTCGAAATTTCCTCGCGCGTCTTTGGCACAACGCCGCCGTAATTTTCAACGACCTCGCGCACACCCGCCTGCAAATTACGCACGCGTGAGTAGTAGCCAAGCCCTTCCCATTGTTTTAATAAAAACTCCTCATTGGCATCTGCTAGTGCTTGTGCGGTCGGGAACTTTTCTAAGAAATTTTCGTAGTATGGAATGACCGTATCCACACGCGTTTGCTGGAGCATCACTTCCGACACCCAGATTTTATATGGGTCGGTTGTATGGCGCCACGGCAAGTCGCGTTTTTCGCGGTTGAACCATTCGACAAGTGCTTTTTGAAATTGTTTCGTATAACGATACAAATCGTTTCCTCCTTATTTATTGCTCGTAGAAACGAGTAAAATATTGTAAAATAGAACTATAACATAATGATTGAAATTGGCACTAAGGAGCTGATTTTTTGGATACAGGTACACACTTAGTTATGAGTGTCGCCATCAGTGGCCTTGCGCTTGCAGACCCTGTTGTTGCATCGCATCCGATGACATTTGCGGCCGTTGCAACGGGCATTATTCTTGGCTCGCAAGCACCCGATATCGACACGATTTTGAAATTGCGCAATAACGCCGTCTATATTCGCCATCACCGTGGCATTACGCATTCGATTCCAGCCGTTATTATTTGGCCATTGCTTATTACGCTCGTCTTGCATTTGCTGTTTCCAACCGCGGATACGTTGCACGTCTGGCTCTGGTCATTCGGTGCAGTTGGGCTCCATGTCTTTGTAGACATCTTTAATGCATACGGCACACAAGCAGTGCGGCCATTTTCAAAAAAATGGGTTGCACTCGGCATTATTAACACGTTTGACCCGATTATATTCGGCTTACATGTCGTGGCGATTTTAGCGTGGGCATTTGGTGCACCACCCGTGCCAACGATGGCGACGCTTTATGTCGTACTCATCGGTTACTATATCGTACGCATTTGGCTACATCAAGCCGTTATTACAGCCGTTAAAAATACAGTACCCGACGCCGAAGAAGTGATTTTATCCCCGACGCGCTACTTTTTACAATATCGCGTCGCGGCAAACTCCAAAACACATCACTATGTAGGGCGCGCATACGGCCGGTCCATTACAATTTATGATAAATTTGAAATTGAACCACTGCCACAAACACCGCTATTTGCGGCCGTCTTGCAAGATGAAAACTTTAAATCATTCGTGTCCTTTTCACCCATTTATCGCTGGGAAATGCGTACACTAAAAAATGATATTCAAGAAGTGCGCCTCATTGATTTGCGTTACCGCAGTAACAATCGTTATCCATTTGTGGCGGTTGCGCATGTTGATGCTAATTACAATATCGTGCAGTCCTACACCGGTTGGATTTTTAGTGAAGAAAAATTACAAAGTAAATTAGCCTAATAAGTGATGACAGCGCTCGCTCAACTTCGAACGGCATCTTCATATTATTTCATCACTCCAACGAGCCACCTCCAAGATGGCTCGTTTTTTTCATGCCTCAAAAAAAGGCTTGGTGCCAAGAATTGCTCCTTAGCGCCAGCCTCTATTATTCAACTTCATCTAATAAATGGGCATACTTCGGATTGCGCCCTGCAAACGCATGAATGTCGCGACCATAGCTTTGAATCCACTGACGGATAATACGCTCAGTCATTTCCATACCCTTATAATCATAGCCTGCTTTTGCATAAGTCGATTCAAAATCGCTCCACAATAATTCAATCCAAACACGCGCCTTCGCTTCTGACAGCTGACTTGCATCAACTAACTCAGCCGTTAGCTCCGCTATTTTTTGTTCGATTTCCTTCATGTTAGAACATCTCCCCAGCCGGCACTAGCATCGCAATCGGAATCGCCTCTGCTTCAACAGTACCACCTAAACGGTAACCCCATGCGTAAACACCTTTTAAATAATCAATTTTGAAGAACACGCCTGGGTCCCCTTCAATACGGTAAATTTCATCTTTTTTAAAATCAGCTGGATCCAATAAAAATGAGCTTGCTAAAATCGCTTTACGTTCATAAACAGCAAACTCATTAATGATGCCTAATTGCTCCGCTTTACGTGCTTTTTCTTTTAATACACCGATTTCTGAGCGTAGTTCCGCTTCGGTCATTTCGCTATATTTCTTCATGTTCTTGCTCCTTCTGTTCGATAAATTTATCTATAATATCGCCGGGAAAGCCTTTTTGATAGAGCGCTTGTTTCACTTTCATACGCAAATCATAGCCGGTAAATTTCGCCGCATATTTGCGCCACGCTTTGTCCCCTTGCCCGTCAAGCATCGCTGACCAATCTTCCTCATCGGTCGTAAAATCAAGTTTGGCAAGCGCTTGTTCAATAATCGCAAAGCTATACCCTTTACGCAAGAGGAAATCTTGAATCTTTTGCTTTTGCTGCATCGGCGTTTTACGCGCTTCTTGGCGTTGCTTCTTCTCGGCAAGTTCAGACGCTAACTGAAGTTGCTCCGCTTCATCAAAATTTCCGAGCGCTTGTTGCTGCGTTTGTTCATCAATTCCTTTGCGCTTTAATTCCTGCTGAATCGCACGCGGCCCTTTTTTCATCGTATTTTTTTTCGTTTCGACAAAGGCACGCGAATATTCGGCATCGTTTAAAAAGCCGAGGCGAATTAATTTTTGGATGGCCTCTTGAATGACCGCTTCGCCAAATTCAGCCGCTAGTAACTTTTTGCGCACTTCCTCTTCGCTGCGCATTTGATACGTTAAATAAGATAACCCTCGATTGAACGCACGCGACATTTCATCATCAAACGCAATATCACCAAGCGTCCATTCATCAAGCACCTTTCCTTTTGTGAGGCCGTACTGCACGAGAATCGATTCATCCACACTAAATGAATACTGCTCATTTAAGTAAATATTGTAGCGCTCGTCATTGCGCTTTTGTCGCGTAATCTTCGTGATGACTTTCGACATACGTAGCAACCCCTTTCTTTTGATAGTATACCTGTTTTCAGTTGAAACTTCACGGGCATACACTTAATAATAGAAGGAAGTAACTGAAACATTAAAAGGAGGAATTTTCATGAAGATTGCGATTACAGGAGGGACGGGCCTTGTCGGTTCAGCCTTAACAAAAATTTTACAAGCACACGGACATGATATTGTCATTTTAACGCGCGGCTCAAACGATTCAAAAGATGCCATTGATTATGTACAATGGCTCGTTGATGATGCACAACCAGAGCTTTATTTAGAAAATATTGATGCGATAGTCAACTTAGCTGGCGTATCCCTAAACGATGGCCGCTGGACCGATGAGCGCAAGGCAGCCATTTATAATAGCCGCGAACAAGCGACAACGGAAGTGCTACGCTTAATTCACGTCTTAGATGACACACCCAAAGTGCTCATTAACGCGAGTGCTGTCGGTATTTATCCAACCTCATTAAACGCTGAATACACTGAAACTTCTGATGAACAGGCGCATGATTTCCTCGGCAAAACCGTCAACATGTGGGAAGGTCTTGCAGATCAAGCAGTAAAAGAAGGCGTGCGTGTCGTCAAAACGCGCTTCGGTGTGATTTTTGACAAGGAAGCCGGTGCTTTCCCGCTACTCGCGGCACCGTATAAATACAATATTGGCGGCAAACTTGGCGATGGCAAGCAATGGGTTTCATGGGTGCATGTTGAAGATGTGGCACGCGCCATTGCGTTTAGCTTAATGAATGATGAGATTGAAGGCGTCGTCAACGTCACATCCCCTTATCCTATTCGCATGAAACAAATTGGCGACTTTATTGCCGAAGCATTGCATAAACCAAATTGGCTAGCTGTCCCAGAAGTAGCGTTAAAATTAGCACTCGGTGAAAAAAGTCAGCTCATTTTAGAAGGCCAAAAAGTACTTCCTACCGTGCTAAATACGCATGGATTTGAATTTAACTATCCAACGATTACAAAAGCATTGCAACAGCTACTACGTTAAAACTTCACTGTAGCGGCAGAAGCTTTTCTTTTATTCAAGACGGCGTTTCGTTATAATGGAGAAATGAATTTAGAAAAGGACGTGTCTATGTTGCAACAACAAACCATTATGTCAGTCGGCAAACGCATTCCGCTGAACATTAAAAAACTAGGGATTAACGGCGAAGGGATTGGTTACTACAAACGTAACATCGTATTCGTTCCTGGTGCTATTACAGGCGAAGAAGTGTATATCGAACTGACAAAAGTCGCGCGCGGTTATTCAGAAGGTAAAATTTTAAAAGTGCAAAAACGTTCGAAACATCGTACAGCACCACCATGCCCGGTCTATGATGAATGCGGTGGCTGCCAACTTCAACATATGAAATACGATATGCAGTTAAAAGCGAAACGCGATATTGTCGCGCAAGCTCTTGCAAAATACGTACAAGCAGATGCCAAAAAAATCGACCTACGCCCAACAATCGGCATGGACGACCCTTGGGATTATCGCAATAAGAGCGCATTCCAAGTACGACAATCTGGCAATAAAGTGTTAGCCGGTCTTTACGCTGAAAACAGTCATAAGCTACTCGACATCGAGGACTGTGCTGTACAACATCCGATGACGTCTAAAATGACGACAAAAGTAAAACGCATTATTCAAGATTTAGAAATCCCTGCGTTTAATGAAAAAACAAATCGCGGCATCGTGCGGACAATCGTTGTGCGTACAGGCGTCAACACAGGCGAAACACAAATCGTCTTTGTCACAACGACGAAAAACTTTGACCATAAGGATGAGCTTGTCGAACGCGTCAAAGCATTGGATTCAAAAATTGTGTCAATCGTACAAAACATCAAGGAAGATAGTTCGCCGCTTATTTTCGGCGACAAAACAATCGTCTTAGATGGCAAGGAAACGATTCGTGAAGAGCTTGGCGAATATGCATTTGATTTATCTGCACGCGCCTTCTTCCAATTGAATCCGACACAAACGGTTCATTTATACAATCAAATTAAAAAAGCCGCGAAACTCACTGGCAACGAATCAATCGTTGATGCGTACTGCGGCGTTGGTACCATTGGTCTATGGTTATCAAAAGGTGCGAAAGAAATTCGTGGGATGGACATTATTCCAGAATCAATCGTGGATGCGAAGAAAAACGCGAAAAAATACGGCGTCGAAAATGCGACTTATGTACAAGGTACGGCCGAGCATTGGTTAGAACAATGGCGTCTAGATGGTTATGTGCCGGATGTCGTAACCGTCGATCCACCACGTACCGGTTTAGATAATAGCTTTATTGATACGATGCTCGTTATTCGCCCAGAGCGTATCGTCTACACATCGTGTAATCCATCAACACTCGCAAAAGATTTAGCGCAGCTAATGGAGCTATACAATGTGGAATATATTCAACCAGTAGATATGTTCCCACAAACAGCTCACGTTGAGAGCGTTACATTACTCACATTAAAAAAATAGCTAGCACGCGGGAGGCCATCACTTGATGGCCTCCTCTTTTTTTAAACACTTATCAGAAATGAGCGAAAAGCCCAAGAAGCGTGTTTTCGATACGACATAGTTGAAAATAAGTGACAAAACGCGACAATAGACGGGCACTTTTTACGCCTTGTAATAGACATCGTGCAAAAGCTGTCAACAAAAATTTTTATTTACTACTTATAACAGAGATTGTTATCATTTCCGAGCACTCCAGCGGGCTTATTTTTGCCCGGAATCGTCGAAAAACAGCCCATTTTGCGACTCTAACGGGCACTTTTAACACAAAAATTGGCGCGCAACAGCCGCCACTGTCATTTATTCAACTTGAGACAAAATGCGACAATTCTTCGCTGTCGCTATGACGAGCACAACACAAAAAAGCCGATACAACAACAAAAAAGGACGAAACAGGCGCTCTAACGGGCATTTTTTGTCCCGTTTTTCACAGCCTACATTACTAGCTTTTAGTAACTATCGCCAACATGTTAGTAATTTTCATGGATAATTCCCTCAACAAGCAAATCATTATTAATATCTTAGGCTTATTCACTTAGTGCTGTCGCATAGTTAAAAATATGTTGTACCCGAAACACGCTACTCGAGCTCATGAGCGATTTCTGGCAAGCCATTTAAAAATCGCACAACAAAAAAACAGGGCACGCGCAGCAACGGCGACCCTGTTTTTCGTCATGTGTCATTGGACTTGAATGATTGCCAGTACTTAAATGCCTTGCTGTCTAGCAATGTTTTTTTTACGACCACCCATTGTAATAATCGCAAATACAGCAAACAATAATAGCGCTACTAATAATAAATAGCTCATCGTCGCATATTCAACGAAGGCGCCTCCTAAAAATGGTCCTGTTAAACTACCGATACTAAAGAAAATACTGCACATTAAATTGCCTGTTGGCAGCAGCTCTCTTGGTGTTAGGTCGGTCATAAATGAAATGCCGAGCGAAAACATCGAGCCACAACACATGCCTGCTAGTAAAAAGGCCACGAACACAAACCATTGATGCGACTCTACAAAGCTCCCGATTAAAAACATCGTACCGCCACCAACTAAGCCAAATGTGATGACCTTGTAACGCCCGATACGATCGCCAAGCGTGCCCATTGGAACTTGCGTTATGATGCCACCAATTGAAAAGGCTGATAAAATAAGTGCGACCACCGCGACATCAAATTCGCGGCGTAGCGCATAGACTGGGAAAATAGCATTAAGCGATGATTCTAAAAAACCATAAACAAGTGGTGGTAAAAAAGCAATCCACGCATAGCTAAGCGTTTTTTTATAACGATGCCACACATTTGAGTTAGCGCTCGCCACATCAATTGGCTCAGGTCGTTCATTTTTCAATGTAAATACGAGTGCCCATGAAACGAGACAAAGCAGCGTTGACACGATAAATGGTAATGCTTCAGAAATGTTCACAAGTGGCACCATCAACGGCCCTACCGCAAAACCAACACCAAATGATAGACCGTAAATGGCGATGCTTTTGCCGAGCGTTTCATGGTGTGCTGTACTCGTAATCCACGTTTGCGACGCAAAATGTAGCGCATTGTCGCCGATACCGATAAATAAACGTAAAATAAACCAAAATAACAAGCTCTTCCACAACGGAAATAGCATCAGTGAAATGAGGACGATTGCGCCGCCTGTTAAAATGACCGGTTTGTAGCCAAATTTGCGTAACGGTTTTTCGATAAATGGCGAAATAAGCAATGTGCCGATATACAAGCCTGTCGCATTTAAACCATTTAGCGCTGATGATACGCCATCGCGTTCAAAAATAATGGAAATAAGCGGGAGCAGCATGCCTTGTGAAAAGCCTGAAATCGACACGATTGCAACGAGCACCCAAAACCGTCTTTTTGCATATGTATCTTGTTGCACGACGTAGTTCCCCTTTCAAAATATGAATTCAACCTACTATAACAA
This sequence comes from Kurthia huakuii LAM0618, assembly GCF_000505545.1. GTDB lineage: Bacteria > Bacillota > Bacilli > Bacillales_A > Planococcaceae > Kurthia > Kurthia huakuii. The sequence goes on along the minus strand of NZ_AYTB01000017.1, from coordinate 118,810 downwards.
AATTTAAGGCATAGAAAAAGACTCAGATACATCTACAACGTAGGAGTTCTGAGTCTTGTTAACTTTTTATCATATTCATTTGTATTAAACGTAGTCCCCGGCAAATGGATAAAAATAAATGTGTTTTTACCGACAACGGTTTAATGTACCTCCTTTATTTTACAATCTGTCAATACTGGGAGCCAGCTGAGTCATCGCGTAGTGTGCTAATTGAACGGTTATTGGATACTTGGAAGAGGTTTCCTTGTTCAGGTCTTACAATGCTACGCCATGTCACCTAGAAAAGGGCATCCATCTATCATGTTTTCTATCGTCTACACCCTCCTTCCCTTCATCGTTAACCGTATAATATCACAAGATGTTAATTTTGTAAACATTCCAAATAGTCAGTTTATTAAAATCCTTATTTTGTCCTACGTTCCTATGTTCGACATTGTATTGTCGCAACTTTTCCGTTATGCTAAAGCTAACTAACGGAGGTGCCTCATGAAACCAATCTCAGATAAAGATCAACAAGTGAAATACTTGAAGGATCGTTTGCAAATGTTCGTTGAAGTATTAGATTCAATTGACCCTGAAAACACTGAATTAGCCGATATTGATCGTTTAATTTCAATGGTCGATGATTTAGAAGAAAAAATGGATCAATTTAAATCCCGCTAGCTACTTAAAAACTACCTTATATAGGTAGTTTTTTTTAAGTCATTTTCTGTTTCTACGCACATTTTTCTGTATCGCTATTCTATCTTTCTGTTTTGTCCTATATAATGAAGGAGACTATGTCACTTTATTTTTGAGGGGGATTTTTAATGAACTTAGAAACTTTAGAACAAAGCGTCTACGATTTAATTACCGAGACGTCGACAAACTTACCAAAAGACGTACGCCGTGCCGTAAAGCGTGCAAAAGAAGCTGAAAATGCTGGCACTCGTGCAGCGATGAGTTTAGACACAATCGCAAACAATATCTTCATGGCAGACGATAATGTATCACCAATCTGCCAAGATACAGGCCTACCAACATTCAAAGTAAAAACTCCTGTTGGCGTTAACCAAATCGAAATCAAAAAAATCATTAAAGATGCGATTGCACGTACAACTGGCGATGCAAAATTACGTCCAAACGCAGTAGATTCTTTAACTGGGAAAAACTCTGGCGACAACCTTGGCGATGGTTTACCTGTTGTGAAATTTGAACAATGGGAAAAAGATTATATTGAAATGAAGCTAATTCTTAAAGGTGGCGGCTGTGAAAACAAAAACATTCAATATAGCCTACCAACCGAACTTGAAGGCTTAGGCCGCGCTGGTCGTGACTTAGATGGTATCCGTAAATGTATCCTGCACTCGGTATACCAAGCACAAGGTCAAGGCTGTTCAGCTGGTTTCATCGGTGTTGGTATCGGTGGCGACCGCGCTTCTGGTTATGATCTTGCAAAAGAACAATTATTCCGTTCATTAGATGATACAAACGCGAATGAAGACTTAGCAAAATTAGAAGACTACATCGTTGAAAAAGCGAATACATTAGGTATTGGTACGATGGGCTTCGGCGGTGAAGCGACATTACTAGGTTGTAAAATCGGCGTTATGCACCGTATTCCAGCATCATTCTACGTTTCTGTAGCATACAACTGTTGGGCATTCCGCCGCATGGCAATCGATATCAGCCCTGAAACTGGCGAAATTTTAAACTGGCACTACCAAGAAGGCGAAAAAATTGATTTCGCAGAAGCTGCTGCTGCTGCAAAATCAAATGATAAGCCGGACAACAAAATGGTTGAGCTTGTTGCACCAATCACAGAAGAAAAAATCCGTTCACTACAAGTTGGGGATGTTGTGAAAATTAGCGGCCGTATGTACACTGGTCGTGACGCTATCCACCACCACTTAATGAGCCACGATGCGCCGGTTGATTTAAACGGTCAAATCATTTACCACTGTGGTCCTGTAATGGCAAAAGACGACAACGACAACTGGACAGTAAAAGCTGCTGGTCCAACAACGTCTATTCGTGAAGAACCATACCAAGGCGACATTATGAAAAAATTCGGTATCCGCGCTGTTATCGGTAAAGGCGGTATGGGTCCGAAAACATTAAAAGCACTTGAAGAGCATGGCGGCGTTTACTTAAATGCAATCGGTGGCGCAGCACAATACTATGCTGACTGTATCAAATCAGTTGATGGCGTAGACTTAATGGAATTCGGTATTCCAGAAGCAATGTGGCATTTAGGCGTTGAAGATTTCACAGCCGTTGTTACAATGGACTCTCACGGTAATTCATTACACGCAGACGTTCAAAAATCATCTGTTGAAAAATTAGCCCAATACGCTGAAAAAGTATTCTAAGCTATTTATATAGAAAGAAGCTAGTCGAGCCTGTCTCTGCTAGCTTCTTTTTTTATGCTCGCTAATTGTAAATGATAACCAATTGCAACGTTCACAATTGCGTACATTTTTTATGAAAATTTCTGTAATAGACCTTCCATTCATAAATTCACTATGCTATACTAATTACAAGTTTAGAATAATTCTAAATAAGAAATAAAAAAAGTGAATAAACCCTTTCAAATAAAGGTTTATATACCGTAATTGATAGCGATTTTCATTATCAGGAGGGAATGTAAATGAACAATACAAACGAGAATAGTAATCATTTAATTGAGAAACTAAAAGAACATATTGAATTAGTTGCTGCCATTACAGCAGGGATTCTTATTTTCATCGCTTGGTTTATCACGCGTGAAGAAATGTCAGGTATTGGTGTTGCGCTTTACTTATTAGCATTCGTTATTGGCGGCTTTGCAAAAGCAAAAGAAGGCGTTGAAGAAACGATTGCCAATAAGGAATTGAACGTCGAATTTCTCATGATTCTTGCAGCGATTGGCTCAGCGATTATTGGCTACTGGACAGAGGGTGCCATTTTAATTTTCATCTTCGCATTAAGTGGTGCACTTGAAACGTATGCGATGAATAAATCGCATAAAGAAATTTCCGCATTAATGGATATGCAACCTGAGGAAGCTTGGCTCGTACAAGCAGATGGCTCACTCGAACGCGTCAAAGTCGATACATTGCAAGTCGGCGATGTCATCATGATCAAACCTGGTGAGCGCGTTCCGACAGACGGCGTCATTGCAGACGGTGCAACATCGATTGATGAAGCCGCGATTACCGGCGAATCGATTCCAGTATCAAAATTTGCCGGTGACGAAGTATTTGCGGGTACCGTTAACATGACTGGTGCCGTTAAAATGACGATGACAAAACCAAGTTCAGAATCGTTATTCCAAAAAATTATCGACCTTGTACAATCAGCTCAAAGTGAAAAATCACCCTCTCAACAATTTATCGAACGCTTTGAAGGCACATATGTCAAAGTCGTCTTACTTACAGTTGGCTTCATGCTATTTGTGCCCCACTTCGTTTTAGGTTGGGACTGGACGACGACGTTCTACCGCGCGATGGTGTTACTTGTTGTCGCCTCTCCTTGTGCACTTGTCGCGGCAATTATGCCAGCGACGCTCTCTGCGATTTCAAACGGTGCACGTAACGGTGTGTTATTCAAAGGTGGTTTACACATCGAGCATTTAAGTGTGTTACAAGCAGTCGCATTTGATAAAACCGGTACATTAACACAAGGGAAACCGGTCGTAACAGACTTTATCGTGCGCGATGGCCTGGACGAGCAGCATACACTTGGCATGCTTGCAGGTATTGAGCACAATTCCAATCATCCACTCGCGGTGGCGATTACAACGTATGCGAGCGAACAGCAAGCCACATTTGCACAAGCAGCAATTACAGATATTCCAGGGTACGGCCTTGAAGCGACGATTGATGGGACATTTTATAAAGTCGGCAAAATGGACTTTGTCGGTCGCGACGCAGCACTACACTTTGCTGATGGTGCCGCTCCTACCCTTGCAGAAGAAGGGAAAACCGTTATTTTCATGGCCGACGATAGTGGTATCGTTGCGATGGCGGCGATGAAAGATACGGTACGTGAGGAAGCAAAACAAGCGATTGCGCAGTTAAAAGCACTTGGCATTCATACGATTATGCTCACAGGTGATAATGAAAAAACAGCGAAAGCGATTGCTAGCGAAGCCGGCGTTGAAAGCTATATCGCCGAATGTTTACCTGAAACAAAAGTAGCGCATATTAAAGATTTACTAGCGCAATATAAATTTGTCGGTATGGTTGGCGATGGCATTAATGATGCCCCTGCCCTTGCAACAGCCACAACAGGCATTGCGATGGGTGAAGGGACAGACGTAGCACTTGAAACAGCCGATGTTGTATTAATGAAAAATGATTTATCAAAAATTTCGTATGCGGTAAAAGTCGCGCGTAAAATGCAACGTATCGTGAAACAAAATATCATTTTTGCCATTAGTGTTATCGTGTTATTAATCGCGTCAAACTTCTTGCAAATCGTGGATCTACCACTTGGTGTGATTGGACACGAAGGAAGTACCATTCTCGTTATTTTAAACGGGTTGCGTATGCTACGCTTATAATTATAAAAAAGAGCTGAAGGCTTTATGCCCTCAGCTCTTTTTTTAGTTATTGTGATGATAATCGACGCTTGCGCGTATCCACCTGTTCTTTACGTTCCTGCATAATCGCATTCACAAGACCACCGACCATTAAAACCATGCCGGTAATGTAGAGCCATAACATGAGGATAATAATCCCTCCGATACTGCCATACGTTGCAGAATAATTTGAGAAGTTGTTAATGTAAATCGAGAAGACATACGAAATCACTAACCAACAAACTGTCGCAACAGCTGCCCCTGGAATGGCGTTTCGTAAATACATTTTGACGTTTGGCCCTAGCCAATACATAAAAATAAGGCCACAGAAAATAACAAGTGGCGGTAATAAAATACGGAACTTCGCAAAAACAGCCGCAAATGGCTCACCAAGGCCGATTGTATTCGCAAGGAAATGACCAATTTGTGCGCCAAATACCGGCAACACTAATGCGACAACTACTAATAAAATAAGTACGAGTGTAAAAATAACCGACATCGAACGCGCGATAATAAATGGGCGCGTTTCCACTTTGCCATATGATTGATTGAGCGATTTAATTAATGCATTTACACCATTTGAAGCTGACCATAATGTCGCTAAAATACCGATTGATAATAAGCCACCATTACGGTTTTGTAGCACATCTTTTAATGTATCGCCAACGAGTGAATACACTTGCTCTGGTAAAATATCTTGCAGCATCGCATACACTTGTTCTTGCGGTAAATTCAAAAATGGTACGAGCGTCATGACGAAAATTAATAATGGAAAGAGCGATAATAGGAAAAAGTATGCAAGCTGTGCACCCATACCTGACAGATCAGCTTGCGTTACTTTTTGCATAAAGCCTTTTCCAAAGCCTTTCCATGTGTCTAAATCATATTGCGGTTTGTGCACATCGTTTATATGCTTCTTTTCAATCTGCAGCATCTTTACTTTATCAAATACTTCAGATGAAGGCCCATTACGCTTTTTTGGTTTCTTATTCTCCCCCACCAGCACTCCTCCTTTGTTCAGAATGACAGGTGAATCGCATTATCCGCTACATTATTTCGCTGTATCGTCTGAAGTTGTGTGCGCTTCCTCTTCAGCAAAGGCTTCCTTCGTGTCCGAAACGAACGCCTTTACTTGCGGTGTTAGTGCTTTCACTTCTTCAAGTTTTTCTAAGTAATAGTCTTTATCTTCAGCGATGCGGTTGTAAGCTGTTTGAATCGCTTCGACCTTCGCTAAAAGATTGTCTTTCAGTTCATCACGATTTGCAGCGTAATATTGAACATTTGCTGAAGCGCTTTTCAGCTTCTGTGTAGTTTCTTGTCTTGTTTGACGGTCCAGTAAGCTGATTACTGCTCCTGCTACTGCCCCTAATGCAATTCCTGCTACGAGTTTATTCGCCATAATTGCTTCCTCCAAACTTTTCCAAAATATTCTACTATGTAGTAGTTTACCCTTCTACTTTACCAATAAAACGCCTGCTCTGTCCCCTGAAAGTCATATTTCCTAGAAGAAAGATTTGTCTTAAGACGTTGACATTCTTTTTCGAGCGTGAAATGATACGTATAGTTAAAATGAAAGGATGAGATTCGAGTGAATTTAAACGAACCATCAGTGGAAAATATCCATCATATTATTGAAGCATTAAAAGACAAATTACGCATGGTTAACGCCGATGCAATGCGTGCTGAAAGCTTTGATGCCTCAAACTATGAAGATTTATTAGATTTATACAACTTAGTAATGAAACGTGAATCATTTAGCTTAAGCGAAATGCACGCCATCGTTTCAGAACTAGGCTCATTACGCAAATAATTATTGACGATATGCATGTAAAAAGAGGCATCTAGAAATTAGGGGGGCCTCTTTTTGTTATCGTTAATTTTTGCATCGCAACGCCGGAGCGCATACTATAATAGTAAGACAAATTTTAGGAGGTTTAAATGATGAAGAAGATTTTGAACAATCCAAGTGATGTCGTAACGGAAATGTTAGCGGGTTTCGTGCAGCTCCATGAACATGTACAACTCTTGCCAGAAACACAAGTCATCGCGCGCAGTACGCCTCAAAACGGTAAGGTAGCGATTATTTCCGGTGGTGGTAGCGGTCATGAACCTGCCCATGCCGGCTTTGTCGGAGAAGGTATGCTCGATGCGGCGGTTTGTGGCCAAGTATTTACATCGCCAACGCCTGACCAGATTTTAGCAGCCATTAAAGCCGTCCATACAGGTGCCGGTGTATTTCTTGTCATTAAAAACTATAGCGGCGACTGTATGAACTTTGAAATGGCAAAGGATTTAGCTGACATGGAAGGCATCGATGTCGACTTTGTCATCGTCAATGATGATGTTGCGGTCTTTGATAGTAGCTTTACAGAAGGGCGTCGTGGTGTTGCCGGTACGCTCTTTATGCATAAAGTACTTGGTGCGGCCGCGGCACAACACGCTTCACTTGCCGACATTAAAGCGCTCGCTGACAACGTGGTGACACATCTAGCCTCCGTTGGGTTTGCGATTTCTCCTGCTACGGTACCGGAAGTTGGCAAGCCTGGATTTGAACTTAGTGCGACGGAAATGGAATTTGGTATTGGCATTCACGGTGAGCCCGGTTATCGCCGCGAAGAGCTAAAATCATCGCGTGACATTGCGCGCGAGCTCGTTGATAAATTGGAAGAAGAAACGGCGTGGGCATCTAAAAAAGTCGCGGTACTCTTTAATGGCATGGGCGCGACACCACTCATGGAACAATATGTTTTTGCCAATGATGTGTTGGCCATTTTACAACAGCGCGGCTATGAAGTCTTGTATAAAAAGCTCGGCAACTATATGACGGCCATTGATATGGCTGGTATGTCGCTTACATTATTTGAATTAGCAGATGCACAGTGGCTCGATTATTTACAAGCAGACACCGATGCCCCTGCATGGTAAGGAGGTTTTTTTATGTTAACAGTAAACAATACGATTAATTGGCTAAACAATTTTTGCGAGGCACTCATTCGTGACAAGGCGGCATTAAGTGAATATGACCGCATTATCGGCGATGGTGACCATGGCAACAATATGGCGCGTGGTGCGGTGCAGTTGAAACAAGCGTTAGAAGACGCACCGCCAGCAACGATTGGTGAAGCATTTAAAACGGCGGCTATGACATGGATTAGTAAGGTTGGTGGCGCATCCGGTCCTCTCTATGGTACGGCCTTTATGGAAATGGCAAAAGTTGCCGATACAAAGACGGAGCTAGACGAAGCGGCCGTAACCGCATTACTTAACGCCGGCATTGCGGGCATTCAAAAACGTGGTAAAGCCGTTGCCGGTGAAAAAACGATGCTTGATGTGTGGATTCCGGTAGCTGCACAACTCGATGCACGACAACTTAAACAAGCAGATGAGGCGACGACAGCGATGCGTGCAACAAAGGGCCGCGCGTCATTTGTTGGCGACCGTTCTATCGGTGAAGTTGACCCCGGAGCCGCTTCCTCTGCCTTATTCTTTGACGCCTTATTAAAGGAAGTGAGCGCATGATTGGTTTAGTGATCGTATCGCATAGTGCCGATATCGCACGCGGCATCCCTCAGCTCCTTGCACAAGTAGCGCCAGATGTGCCGATAACGTTCGCTGGGGGCACGTCAGACGGCATTGGCACAAGCTTTGAAGCTATTTTAGCGGCCATTGAAACAAATAGCGCAGACGAACTCCTCGCGTTTTATGATTTAGGGAGTGCCAAGATGAATTTAGATATGGCAAACGACATGAGCACAAAAGATATAACAATCGTTGATGCGCCGCTTGTTGAAGGAAGCTACGGCGCAGCGACATTGCTGCAAGTAGAAATGCCTAAAGAAGCTATTTTAGCACAGCTAGCACCCATTACCTTTAAATAATAAAAGGCAGCAAGCGCTTGATTCGCACTTGCTGCCTTTTCTGTTATTGCATTACATCTTGTTCGATATTCACGTCTTTTTTCGTGCCATCTTTTTCAACTAATGGTTGAATTAACACTTCAACGCGGCGGTTTTTCTTACGACCTGCTTCGGTGTTGTTTGAAGCAATCGGATTGTTTTCACCATAACCTTTTGCGCTAAAATATTTTGGATCTAGTTTGTCATTCGAATCGATTAACACGCTTAGGAAATTAACCGCACGCATAACACTTAGCTCCCAGTTACTATCATAAATTCCGCCCTGTGCCGGAATATTATCGGTATAGCCGGTTACCATTACTGGGCGCTGCTCATCAAATACTAAGAGCTTCGATAAATCTTTCGCTACTTTCCTATTTTTCGTGCCAATTTCAGCGGCACCTGATTCAAATAGCACGCTATCACGAATTGTAATGAGCAGCCCATCTTCGGTCATTTTCGTCGAGAATTGATTTTCAAGCTCACTGACCGCGATATAGTTTTCCACATCATCTTGAATACCACTTAACTCCGCTTGGTCTTTCATATAAGCTTGCATTTGTTGAGTCATTTCTGTACTTTTTGGTGTCATCGTTTCCGTTGGCGATGGATTATCCATCACGCCTTGCCCGCCATCGAATACTTCATTAAAGACGCTCGATAAAGCCGCCATTTTTTGGGCATCAATTGAACTCATCGCAAATAACACGATAAACAGCGCGAGTAATAATGTTAATAAGTCAGAGTACGGTAAGAGCCATGCCTCTGGAATTTCTTCTTCTTGTTTTTTCTTCTTACTCTTCTTTGCCAAGGCCACCCGCCTCGCTTTCATCCATGATTTTAGCACGCTCATCTTTCGTTAAGAATGACGCTAATTTTTGTTCGATGACGCGAGGAGCCTCCCCTTCTAACACTGACAGAATGCCTTCAATCATCATATTTTTTTGTTTTGCTTCAATTGCTGATTTACGTTTTAATTTGTTTGCGAATGGGTGCCATAACACGTAACCAGTAAAAATCCCTAGTAACGTTGCGATAAAGGCTGCTGAAATCGCATGACCTAACTTTTCAATATCAGTCATATCTTTCAGCGCGGCAACTAAACCTACTACAGCCCCAAGTACCCCTAGAGTCGGCGCATATGTACCAGCTTGCGTAAAAATGTGAGCCCCTGCGTGGTGGCGCTCTTCCATTGCTTCTACTTCTTCTGTTAATACGTCGCGAATGTAGTCCGCATTTTGACCATCGATGGCTAATGTTAAGCCATTTTTCAAAAATGGGTCGTCAATTTCATTCGTTTTACCTTCAAGTGCTAGTAGACCTTCGCGACGCGCTAAGTCTGCCCAGCTAGAAAACATTTTAATTAGCTCCACATCGTCTGCTAATTTATTGTTTGTGAAAATGATTTTAAATAGTTTCGGGATGCGTTTTAATTCATTCATTGGGAACGCAATAATAACCGTTGCTGCAGTACCTACTAGAATGATCAAAATCGCTGCTGGGTTTATTAAGGCATCTGGTGTTACACCTTTCAATGTCATCCCAACAAGTAAGGCAACAAAGCCAAGTATAAGCCCAACTACTGATGATATGTCCATAACCGTACCTCCAAATTCTCGTTCTTTTGTTTATTTCGGTAACTAACGTTAGATATTAAGAAAGTTTCAGCTTACACAAATGAATTTTATCATTATACCTATTTATTTTCCAATTTATTTCATAAATCGACATAAATTGCGAACATTCTTTAATTCGTTACCCGAAATTGTTACAATAAGGCTGTAACTCAATTATATATGAAGAGGATGATTTTGCATGAACGATTTTCAACAAAAACTTGAAAGTTATGCTGAATTAGGCATTAAAATCGGCGCAAATTTACAGAACAATCAATATTTATTTTTAAATATCTCTGTTGAGAACGTGCTACTTGCACACGCGCTAACAAAAAAAGCTTATGAAGCGGGTGCAAAACACGTTTTCGTTAGCTATTACGATGATGCCATCACACGTATGCGCTACGATTATGCACCGGAAGATTCATTTGATTTCTTCCCCGAATGGCAAGCGGCTGAAAAAGAATGGTTAGCTGAGCACGGTGCGGCATTTATTACCGTAAAATCGCAAAGCCCTGATTTATTACAAGGTGTGAATCCAGATTACGTGGCACGCGCGAACAAAGCAGCAGGTCAAGCGCTTAGCAAGTACCGCGAATATTCACAAGCCAATAAAATTAGCTGGACTGTTATGGCAGCTCCTACTGCGGCTTGGGCAGCAAAAGTATTTCCTGAGCTTGCGGCCGATGAACAAGTAGATGCGCTATGGGATGCGATGTTTAAAGCGACGCGTGCGGACTTAGCAGATCCGGTTGCTGCATGGAAAGCGCATGATGCGACATTGTCTGAAAAAGTAGCATTTTTAAACGACAAGCATTACAAAGCACTTCACTACACAGCGCCTGGCACCGATTTAACAATCGAGCTTCCGAAAACACATGTGTGGAGCGGTGGCGGTGCCGTGAATGAACAAGGCTTTGATTTTATGGCAAACATTCCAACAGAAGAAGTGTTCACTGCACCTCAATGGGATGGTGTCAACGGCTATGTGACGGCAAAAAAACCGCTGAACTATAGCGGTAACTTAATCGACAACTTTACGGTAACATTTGAAAAAGGTCGTATCGTTGATGTCAAAGCTGAGCAAGGAGAAGACATTCTGAAAAATTTAGTGGCGACTGATGAAGGCTCACATTATTTAGGTGAAGTTGCGCTTGTGCCACATAATTCGCCGATTTCAAACTCAGGTATTTTATTCTACAACACATTATTTGATGAAAATGCGTCAAACCATATCGCGATCGGTAGCGCATATGCGTTTTGTATCGAAGGCGGTACAACGATGACACAACAACAATTAAAAGAACATGGCTTAAACCGTAGCCTTGTGCACGTTGACTTTATGATTGGCTGCGCAGATATGGACATTGATGGCGTGTTAGAAGATGGTACAACCGAGCCCGTATTCCGTAGCGGCAACTGGGCATTTTAAATAGAAGCAAAGACAAAGGAGCAATAGCTTTTCGGGCTGTTGCTCCTTTTTTCATGACCTTTTTTAAGTTTGTATTACATTTTAGTATCAATTAAACACTTTCAAGGTTAAAAGTATGCACAATAAGACAAATTAAGGTATTTAATACCTATTATCCGACTAGTAAAATACGTTCTATGAAGATTGACATATATAAAAATAGTCGGTTATGTTTTATACTTTAGTCTACAATGGCTTTGTATTGCCTTAGGAGGGGTTTAATCATGTTTTCCAACACAGCAATCGGCATCGATTTAGGAACAGCAAACACGCTCGTTTATACGAAAAGTAACGGCATCATTATGAATGAGCCTTCAGTTATAGCAATAGATAAATACACAAAAGAAGTTATTGCAATCGGCAAAGAAGCCCAAGCAATGATCGGCAAAACGCCACCAGCAATCATCGTGTCTCGTCCACTACGTGATGGGGTCATCGCAGACTTCGATATGACCGTGGCCATGTTAAAAACGGTGTTAGAACGTGCCATTAAAAACGGCGCGTCATTCCGTAAACCAAACGTGGTCATTTGTGCTCCATCTGGCGCGACTTCGGTAGAGCGTTTAGCAATTAAAGATGCCGCTGTACAGTGCGGTGCAAAGGACGTCTTTTTAATTGACGAGCCTGTCGCAGCAGCAATCGGGGCAGACTTACCAATTCAAGAACCAATCGCTAGTGTCATCGTTGATATCGGCGGCGGTACAACGGAAGTCGGTATTATTTCATTTGGTGGTATCGTCACATCTAACACGTTAAAAATTGGTGGCGACCGCTTCAATGAAGAAATCGTTCATTTCGTGCGTCAAAAATATAGCGTGCTAATCGGCCTACCGACTGCAGAACGCTTAAAAAAAGAAATTGGCTACGCACCAATCGAGCACACGCCAGAAGAGTTAACGGTGAGTGGTCGCGATATCGTACGCGGTTTACCACATGCGGTTACGATTTCATCAACTGAAATCCAACAATGTTTAAATGAATCGATGTTATCAATTTTAGAAATGATTCGTCGCTCATTAGAAAATTGTCCACCAGAGCTTGCGGGTGATATCGTCGAAGAAGGCGTTGTCCTAACAGGCGGTGGCTCATTATTAAAGGGCATGACCGAATGGCTACGCGATGTTTTATTAGTGCCAGTCCACCTTGCACCGTCTCCGTTAGAGTCCGTTGCCATTGGGACAGGTCGCTCAATCGACTCGCTTGATTTAGTATCAAAATCAAAAATCAAATAGCTTGGCAAAAAATCGTGCTACGGCGCGATTTTTTTGTTGCTGTTATATAGCAACCCATTGTTCAAACTTTCTGATAAAGATACAATATTTTATAGTCTGACGACAACATTGTCTAATTTGTGTCAATTCAATACATTTCCGCGTTAATTTTCGATACAATAAGTTATGTGTACTAACACAAATTCAGATTTTTTCTGACATATAAGGGGGAAATATCATAATGGCAGTTTTAGATGATATTTTAGAATTTAACGGCTCGTTCGTAGAAGAAAAGCAATATGAACCTTTCATCACAAGCAAGTATCCAGATAAGCACTATGTAATCTTAACTTGTATGGATACTCGCCTTGTCGAGCTTTTACCAAAAGCAATGAACATTCATAATGGGGATGTCAAAATGGTAAAAAGTGCTGGCGCAACAGTAAGTCACCCATTCGGTGGTATTATGCGTAGTCTACTTGTTGCCATCTACGCTCTACAAGCAGATGAAATCTTCGTTGTTGGTCACTACGATTGCGGTATGAGTGCTGTAGATCCAAAAGTTGTGATTGAAAACATGCAACAACGTGGCATCTCTGAAGAAACAATCAAAAACGTTCAATACTCTGGTGTTGACTTAAATCAATGGTTAAAAGGCTTTGGCGATGTAACGAAAAACGTTGAACATAGTGTCGACGTTATCCGTAACCACCCATTAGTATCAAAAGAAATCCCTGTTCACGGTTTAGTAATCGACCCTGAAACAGGTAAACTTGATCTTGTACACAGCGGCTACGAAGACTAATTTATAATTTTATTGAGCTAGACTCACATAAAAAGAGGTTCGGGAATCCCGAACCTCTTTCTTTTTATTGCCTTAAAAGTGCCATATAGCGTTTCCACCAGCGTCTCCAAGTGGCCTTGCCTTTTCAATAAACATCCTCTAGGAGCGCGTACATATAATGGTCTTCCCACGTACCGTTGACATACAGCAACTGTTTCAGCAAACCTTCTTGCTCAAACTTTGCTTTTTCTAGGACGCGCACCGACCCTACATTTTTTGGTGACACATAGGCTTCTAAACGGTGAATGCCAATTTCCTCAAACGCAAAGCGACAAATCAACTCTACTGCCTCGGTCGCAATACCTTTTCCAGCTTGCTGTTCGTCTAATGAATAGCCGACAAATGCGCTTGAAAACGGCAAACGTTTGATGGAATAAATGGAAATATGGCCAATCAACTGCTGCGACTCACGCAAGAAAATGCCAAAGCTATATTCCCTCCGCATTTGCATTTGACGAATCGATTCTTGAATTTTACGCAACTGAATTTTTTCAGTGTAATATTCAGAAGGATGCAGCGGCTCATAAATAGACCAGTACGCTTTATTACGGCGTACAAGCTCGGTCATTTGACGTACATCTTCCTCCTGCAACGTTCGTAAAAAACATTGTTCTCCGTTTAAAAATACCATCGCTACACCTTCTCTTTGTCTACTGCGTGTTAAGCTAAACTTCTTTTGAAACCGCTTCAGCAGGGTCTGTAATTTGCAGACCACGTCTTTCACATTCCTCTGTGACATGCTTAATGACTTGTTTCAATACTTCAATACGCGCATATTTTTTATCATTACCTTCTATTAATACCCACGGTGCATGTTTTTTATCCGTTTTTTCAAAGATTTCATTTGCCGCTTCTACATATAACGGCCATTTTTCACGGTTGCGCCAATCTTCATCTGTTAATTTCCATTGTTTGTATGGATCTTCCTTACGATTTTTGAAACGTTGTAATTGCTCTTCTTCTGAAATATGTACCCAGAATTTCACGATGATGTAGTTATCATCGGTCAACAATTTTTCAAAGTTGTTGATTTCTTCGTAAGCACGCTTCCACTCTTTTTTTGTCGCAAAACCTTCGATGCGCTCAACAAGCATACGGCCATACCACGTACGGTCAAAAATACCGATGCGACCACGCGCCGGTAAACAATTCCAAAAGCGTTGCAAATGATTGTATTTTAACTCATCTGGCGTTGGCGCGGCGATTGGATGCACGACATAACCACGTGGGTCAATGCGCTCTGTTAGCCGTTTGATGGCGCCACCTTTACCAGCTGCGTCCATGCCTTCAAACCCTAAAATAAGCCCAATATCATGCGTGAATAAAAATTGCTGGATGTTTAGCATCTCATATTGTAATTTCTTTAATTCTTTTTTGTATGACACATGCTCATCCAATTTTTTCGTTAAATCTAGCTTTTCAATTGTTTGTACCAACTTTATCTCTCCCTATCTTAAAAGATTACATATATTTTACAGCTATCTAGTACTAAAGCGCAATGTATGTGCATATTCAAATAATGTTCACAGAAATGAAAATTGTTCGAGGCTGTTCATGAGGTATACTAATACGTATATATTTATTTTTAGGAGGGGTTGTCATTGGGCAGATTTTTAATTGTCCTGTTGGCGCTACTAGCATCACTCGTTGCCAACTTATCTGCTTATGCACTGCCACTCAACAATCATACGGCACTTGAACTGGCCTACAGTTATAAAATATTAATGTTTCCAGCTCTATACGTTTATTGGCTCCTGCCAGGCGTATATGTGTTCCTCGCTTATTGGGTTTTTGCACAATGGAAAAAGCGCCATACTGCTGAAGCATTGACGCTTATGCAAGCCATTTTATTTGCTGCAAGTGCCATTGTCTTAATTGTCTGGGTCAACCTTTGGCACTACGAGCAATTCACGCTCGCGCTCGTTGCACTGATGCTTGCAACGCTCTGCTTGTTCGCACTTTATGTAACGTATCCTAAAGCTGCGAATCATCTTCATGGTCGCCTACCAATTTCAATTACGCTTGCCTCAGTCGCATTCTTAGCCTTTTTAAATCTAGGCTTCGTTTTCGTTTACAACAACTTAGCTGATTTTGGTCTTAGTCGTCAGCTATGGGCCGTTGTGTTTTTAACGTGCGCAGCAGCACTTGCCTTAGCTATGCGCTTCCATCGCTACGACCCAGCGTTTGCAGCCATTTTCATGTGGTTTTTAATCGGCGTTGCTGTAGCGAATAATTTCAACGAATTGCTCGTCACAACAGCAGCACTCTTTTTAAGCGGTGTATTGATTGTTGGCATTGTATTTATCCGTAAACGGTTGCCATCTGACACACATGAAAAAAGACTGTAGCAGAAGAACTCTTCCGCTACAGTCTTTTTTTATGGCGTTTGATTAATCGATTTTAGTCGTTAAGACAGGCCCATTTTTCGTTACGATTACGGTATGTTCTAATTGTGCTACGAATGATTTATCTGGCGTTAAAAATGCCCAACCATCGGTACCTTCAACGATGTTTTCAGCAGCTTGCGAGATGAATGGTTCTACAGCGAAAACCATGCCTTCTTTCATCATTGTTGCATCCCATGCATCGTAATAGTTTAGCACGTATTGCGGTTCTTCGTGTAATGAGTGACCTACACCATGCCCTGTTAAGTTCATAATTACTTTTAAATCATTGTCATGTGCTTCGCGTTCTACTGCTTTACCAATTTGGTTTAAGCGCGCACCTGGTTTGATTTTTGCCATCGCGCGGTCAAATGAGCTTTGAGCTACGTCACAAAGGATTTGAAGTTCTGGTTTTTCAACATCACCAACAACGAATGAGATACCTGTGTCAGCATAAAAACCGTCTACATGGCCTGATACGTCAATGTTGATCATATCGCCTTCTTGTAGTTTGCGGTTGTCTGGAATACCATGTGCTACACATTCGTTGACGCTAATACAAGTGTACCCTGGGAAATCATATTCCGCTTTAGGACCTGAAATAGCGCCTTTTTCTTCGAATAATTTACCAGCTAAGTCGTCTAATTCTTTCGTTGTTACGCCTGGTTTTGTCGCTTCTTTAAGCGCGTCACGAATTTCAGCCATTGCGCGGCCTGCTTTCATTAACGCATCAAATTCTTCTTGCGTTTTAACAATCATCGTTCAAGATCTCCTTTATATTAAATCTTCTTCTACTATATCATATTTTTTTAATGACGAAAAAGGAACCGAATGAATTCGGTTCCTCGGAAATTATCGTTTTTTTGGTTCTAATAACTTCGGCGCTTTCGCCATTAATAAACTAACAATCGCGGCCGTTAAAATAATTGCCGGAATCATATACGAACCGTTATAAACAATCGTATAAATAATTGGATTTTGGTCTCCGGCATATTCAGAGAAGAATATGTATCCCGCTAAAGCGTGAGCCACGTAGCGCAGTAAACCACCGATAATTGTACCGATTGTAATGTACAGCGCTTTTTCAGCAGCCGTTTTCGCACGTATGACGATTGGGCGCAGTAAACCTGCTAGACCTACTACTGTAAATGCAAAGAAGTAATCGATAAAACCTTGCAGTGGCGTTAAAATAAACCCGCCAAACATCGCATTCATCGTACCGATTAACAGACCTGTCACAAGCCCAGCAAGCGTGCCCCAGCGGAATGCCATAATGACGATTGGCACCATCACTAAGCTAATTGAGCCGCCTTGTGGCCATAAACTAAATGTTAGTTTATCTAAAATAATACCGATAGCCGCAAAAATCGCAATTTCGACCATCATTAACAATTTTTTATTGTTCAATCTCTTCAACCTCCAATGTTGATGTACAAATCAAACCATTTGGATTAGATGGATATGAAAAAAGCGATGCTAGGGAAAGATCCCTGACATCGCGTAGCATCAGCTGTCTATCCACATTCCTTCGCAAGCATTAACTTACAGGTTCTAAGGGTTAGAAGTCTCACTTCACTCTCAGCTATTTTAATAGCTCCCCTTGTGGTTGTTACATCTCGTTTATTGAACATCCCCTATTGTACGGAAAATCAGTAGTGCTTTCAAGCTTTTTGAAACTTTTTACCTGTTCATGCGTAAATAAAGTGAGGTGATGATTATGAACGACCAACATGTAACAGAAGAAGCGACATTCAACCGTATACTTGCAGCGCTTAGCTACTTTAGTATTTTCTTTGCTGGCTTTGTTTTCCCGTTGATTGTCTGGCTCATATCGCAAAATCCGTTCGAAAAATACCATGCAAAACGCGCATTTATCTCACATCTTATCGTCATTCCCGGCATTATTTTATTTTTTATAGGCTTACTTGTAGCCTTTAATATGACAACAACCGCTAACGCTACCCCTGAACTTCAAGGTCTGATCGTGCTAGGTGGCATGTTGTTGTTCATTGTACTGTCATTTGTGTTAATGATTTGGAACATTGTACAAGGGATTAAAGTACTGCGCGTTTAAAGAAACACCGCTACGGTAATAGTAAGAATAACTACTAAAAAGTGAGGTTATGCATAATGAATCTTAAAAAAGTAATTAGCACAGCAGTGAAATTAGCACCTGTTGTCTATCCAATCGTTAAAAAAGTATTAAATAATAAAAAAGCGGCATCGCAATCAACAAAACGCCGCTAATACAAAAAAGAAGCTTTTACAAAACAGTTCATGTTCCTTTTTTAGCGTTCGCAACAAAAAACCGGAACCGCGCCACAGCGCGATTCCGGTTTTTCTTATGCTCATCTGAGAGGGGGGTGTTACACGTATGTCCCAGCCTCTTTTTCATTACTTAAAATGCCCAAGCACCTTTGCGGAAGACAGCTTCTACCGTGCCGTCCGCGTGAATACCATCAATATCCATGTCCGCACTACCGACCATAAAGTCCTCATGCGTAATCGATGTGTTAATACCTGCTTGATCCATTTCCTCTTCAGATAGCTCACTGCCACCTTCATAGCACGTTGGGTAAGCGGCACCAATCGCAATATGATTGGATGCATTCTCATCAAATAATGTGTTGTAGTAAAGGAGACCTGAAGCTGAGATTGGTGATTCATGCGGTACAAGCGCAATTTCACCGATGTATTTAGAGCCTTCATCTGCTTTAATTAACTCGTTTAATAGCTCTTCACCTTGTGCTGCTTCAGCTTTCACAATGACACCATTTTCAAACGTTAATTTGAAGTTGTCGATAATATTGCCTTGGTAGACAAGTGGTTTTGTTGAAGATACGTAGCCATTCACATCATATTTAGATGGCAATGTGAAGACTTCTTCAGTTGGCATATTCGCGACAAATTCCGTGCCTTGTGGCGTTTTGCTAGAGCCTGTTGCCCAAATATGTTTGTCTGGTAAGCCAACGATTAAATCTGTCCCTGGCGCTTTGTAATGTAATTTTGCGAAATGTTTTTCGTTCATTAAGTCACCGCGCGCATGTAAGTTTTTCAAGTGTGCTTGCCAGTTTTCTACGGCGCTACCTTCACCGATGTGTACAGTTTTAAAAATCGCTTCCCACATTGCCGGAACTTGCTCTGCTTCTGGTAATTCAGGGAATACTTTCGCTGCCCATTTTTTCGATGGAATGGCGATAATTGACCAAGCAATTTTGTCATTCATGACCGCATCGCGATAATTTTCTAATGCTTTACCAGATGCTTTTTGATTAGCAGAAATTTTTTCAACAGGAATACCGGCCATTAAATCTGGGTCTGCTGCATCAATCCAAAGAAGTGCTCCTCCTCGTTCGATTAATTCATCGCGCTGTGCTGTAATCCAGCGTGGGAATTTTTCAAACTCTTCTACCGGTGCATTTTCAAACAATTCACGCGCCACTACGTCATCTGCATAGTTTACTGTAACGCGTGCTGCGCCAGCTTTATATGCTTCTTTGACAACTAAACGTGTAAAGTCGATTGTGTCTACCGTCGTATTAATTAATAGCGTTTGCCCTTGTTGAATGTTTGTACCCACGTTCACCGCAAGTTCAGCGAATTGAGCTAATTTTTCTTCGAATGTCATCATGTATCGACCCCTTAGCGTTTTTTATATGGGCGTTTGCTACCGTCATTCTTTTTGTATGAGCTCGTGCTATCATTGCGTTTGAATGAACGGTTGCCTTCGCCACTCTGAGATTTATCGTCATTATAACGTTTTTTGTACGGTTTATCGTCATATTTACGTTCTGAGCGATTGCCATACTGTTTATTATAGTCTTTCTTTTTCGAATTGTCAGAGTTTCCGCCTTTTTTCACAGGGCCGCTATTTGAGTAGAATCCTTTCCCTTTTACAAGACCGCCATCTTCCCAAACTTTTTCAGTTGGCTTGTCATCTAACGTGCGTGTGATTTGCTTGTATTGTTTTTCAGCAGGACCAGTTAATAACGTTAACACTTCGCCGCTTTTTCCTGCACGACCTGTACGGCCAGAACGGTGTGTATATTGCTCAAGTGACATCGGAACATCAACATGAATTACATGTGTTAAACCTTCTACATCAAGCCCACGCGCTGCGACATCGGTTGCGATTAAGACGCGTGCCTCGCCTTTACGGAATGCATCAAGCGCCGCTTTACGCTCTTCTTTTTTCATATCGGCATGCAGTGTCACAATGGGTGCTTGGCGATAATTTAATTTTGTTTCTTTCATTAATAATTGGTCTAAGTTGTTGACGAATGCGATTGCGCGTAAGCCCGATTGATTCGATAAACGGCGCAGCATATCCGTTTTGTCACGCTCTTGCATTTTCACAAATGAATGCGTAATAATACCTTGGTCTGGCATATCTTCTAAGCGTACTTTAAAACGTTTTGGCTCGTTCATTAAACGCTCCGCTACTAATTTAATTTCATCGGTAATCGTTGCCGATACAACAACGACTTGGCGGTCATGATTCGCGCCATCGATAAATTGTTTCACAATGACACGTGATTCGCGGCCTAATAATTGGTCACCTTCATCAAGTACGATGTGATGTAATTCATGCAATTTTAATTTTTTGGCACGCACTAACTCATTTAAACGACCCGGCGTTCCAATCGCAATCGTTGGCTTTTTCTTTAATTTTTCAATTTGACGTTGTGGGTTGGCGCCACCAATTAACGGCACAACGGTAATATCGGTACCGGCAATCCATTGACGCGCGACTTCGGTAATTTGCATACAAAGCTCTTGTGACGGTGCGACAATTAGCGCTTGTGTATTTTTTTTCGTGCCATCAACGCGTTCTAAAATCGGTAATAAATACGCGAGTGTCTTCCCAGTTCCCGTTGGTGATTCTGCGACAACATCATTACCTTCTAGCATTGCGGGAATCATTTGCTCCTGAATCGGCGTTGCCACGTTAAACTTCCATTTTGATTGTAAATCTTCATTTAATAAATTAATTACTGACATATTTGTCTCCTTCTATGTTCGTACTTTCTACATATCTTTCTATTATACAAAAAAAAGACGCGATGACATAATTCTTTCTATTGGTGCTTGCATTAAAAAAAGCAAGAAGCGCGCTATCACACACTTCCTGCTTTGTCATAAACTTTTATTAGACATGAACCGGTTTCAGCGCATATTGTTGATACGCTTGAAC
The DNA here is from genome assembly GCF_000505545.1 of Kurthia huakuii LAM0618. Classification (GTDB taxonomy): domain Bacteria; phylum Bacillota; class Bacilli; order Bacillales_A; family Planococcaceae; genus Kurthia; species Kurthia huakuii. Next base: position 97,651 of record NZ_AYTB01000017.1, on the reverse strand, counting down.
TAATTCTTGTAATGTTGCTTGATATAATTGTTTACCATTAATTTTAAAAATACCTAAATCTAATAAACGCTCGACTAAGTGATTTTTTTTAGATTCTTGATTTTGTTGTTGTAATTGTTTCATATTTAATTTCCCCTTAAAACAGTTAATGTTCCTGTTAGTTTTATTCCCATTTTCCAAATAAATTAACCACAAAACGCCTGTTTTATTTAAAAATCTTTTTCGCACTCGTCACAAACTAGGACGCAAACGCCGTTAGTAAGTTCCGTTGTCCCCTTCATTTTAGAGTGAAACGATTGGAAAAACAATACAAAAAACGGACATATTATCTATGCCCATTTTCTATAGATATGCAGTTATCTATCATTTTTTCTATTGATGTTCAAACGGTTTTTTACGCGATACAATCTCGTTTTTCAGCACATTTAAATACTGAATGACTTCATTTGAATTTTGCTCTACTTCCTTTAAATAACGTTCGGCTTGTGCTTTATCATCATTATAATACGCACGTACCGCAAGCTTCGCGACTTCATGAACACGCGTAAATGGTTTTTCAAGCGCTTTAAATGCCGCATGATTTCCTAAAATTTCACGCCCTTGTCCATAATACCACTCGCCTAAACGTGTTTCACGCGTCGATTGGATTTCAGATTCCTGTATTTTTTCAAAGCCAAGTAATAAGTTGTAAATACGCCATCTCCATAATAAATGGTCCGTAATTGCCAGCTCGATAATATCTTCCTGACTAATAATAAAGTTTTTCGAAATCGTCTGAACACGGTAATTATCAATCATCTTACTTAATTGGTAAATTGCTTCACCCGTTTGATTGACGATTTCCTTGCTCTCCTCAGTGCTACGCGCAATATTGCGATTGCTCGCTGTAATAGTTTGTGCGTCTTGCGCCTGTTGCTGCGTTGTCGAAGCAATCGTCTCAAAACTAGCACCTTGTTGCTGTAAGGTCGTATTAAGCTCGACAAGTGCTTTCGTAATACTCGACGTATCATTGACCGTTTCATGCAAATCAGTCGCTGATTTTTTCGTTAAGTCGTTAATATTTGATGTAATCGATAATAGGTGGTTTATATCGCCTTGAATTTGTTGAATCGACTGCTTCGTATTGTCCGCTAGCTTGCGCACTTCTTCTGCGACGACCGCAAAGCCTTTCCCTGCTTCACCAGCACGCGCCGCTTCAATTGACGCATTGAGCGCCAATAAATTCGTCTGCTCAGCAATATCCTCGATAAAGCGCATCAATTCATTGACCGATTCAACACGTTCGACTAATTCTCCGACGTGTTGCTGCACTGTCACTTGCTCCTGGTCTGTCGTATGTAGTGAAGACGTAATATGTTCAAGCGCTGAAATATCGGCATTTAATTTTTGCAGCGATGTTTGCGTATCCTTTGCGACATCGACAACCGATTCCGACACTTCATCAATCGACGATTCTAATTGGTCCATCGAAGCATTCGCCGCAAGTACTGCCTGCTGCTGCGTATCTTGGAACTGAATTAAATTTTTAATTTGATCGAGCTGCGTATTGTATTTAATAATGCCACCTAAGCCATTAACAATCGAGCCCGCTTGAATTTCAATATACGTTTCGACGATAATTTGCTGGTCAATTGTTACTAAACTATCGTAAGCTAGCAGTACATCGAGCATTTTTTTACGATTGCGGCTATATTTATCTGCAATTAATGGAATGATTAATTGATTCATTAATGTGTAAGCAGAAATCATCCAGTTCGGTAAGACACCAATACGCGCATGTGTATAAGCAATTTTTCGACGCTTGAAAACATACTCTAATGATAATTCCTCTTCAAAAAGGCTACGAAAATGTGCATCGAACACTTTTTTTAGATGATCGACTGTCGAATGTTCTTCAATCACCGTTCTAAAGTCATCGATCGACATTAAATGAACATAAAATTGGTCTAATAGTTCAACGTTTTTTTCCAAATAAAGCTCTAGCAATTCATGAACATACTCTCGGCGCACTTTATTAAAACCTAGAAAGTCTAACTTCCCCTGGAAACGTTCACTAACAATAATGTCTGATTCCGCTACTTCATTAAAATACTCATATTGTTCATTAGGGCTTTTGTTTTTTGTTTTAAAAAACATGACATTTCCTCCTCACATCATAATTTTTTTATAATCCATTAATGATAATGGACTTAAATAATGATAACAGACTTAAAAAATGATACTTTTTATACATAATTATTATATAATTAATAAGTTATAAAAACTATAAAAATAGAGGTGTACCCATGAAAGTTATTATACGAGCAGTATGGATAATGAGTGTTTTGTTGTTAATCAGCGCGTCTACAAGCGCGTATTTCTCTAGCGTTAGTGCTAAAGAACAACCTAAAACACTGACATTTAGCGATGGTACAAAAGTTTCAACACTGTTTTTCCCCTATCGAGATAAGGCACATGTTAAAAAGGGCACAGAACGTTCTTTACAAGGTATGACGATTGACAAAAAAGGCAACTACTATTTAATGTACGCACTCGGCGATAAAACAACGTATGGCTACATTTACAAATACAACAAAAAATTTAAACTCGTAAAAGTGAGTAAAAAATTAAAAGTCGGCCACGGCCAAGCAATGGATTATCATAAAGGTTATCTTTATCAAATCGTTGATATTGTCGGCTCTAAAAATTATGTGTTGCAGCGCATTGATGCTAACACATTAAAAGTCGTGAAAAAATGGACGATCCCAGCAGAAATCCATCCGAATGTCATCGCGATGGAAAGTGATACAACCGCGATTGTCGTTTCAAAAACGAGTGCGTCAAATCCGCTTGGCGCAGGCTATGAGTTAAATCGCCTACATATCGGTGAAGATTTTAATTATACAATCCGTAATCCGCGCGAGAAACTGCGCATTAACGGGCTCGTTGGTACGACAAAAGGTAAGGAAATTCAAGGGTTTGACCGCACGAAGGACCGCTACTACATTTTATCGAATGGTGAATATACGAGCTTTAAACACGATGGTAGCAACCAAAAAACGGTCCAGCTCGGTACAAACCGCGAACCAGAAGGTTTATTATTTAACAGCAAGGGGCAAATGCTCGTACTGTTCAACAAATTAAATGAAGTATTTATCCAAAAATAAAAAAAGAGGCTGGGACATGCGTGTAAAAACACCATCTCAGATGAGCATAAAAAAAAACCGGAATCGCGCGGTGGCGCGGTTCCGGTTTTTTGTGGCGAACGCTAAAAAAGGAACAGGAACTGTTTTGTACTAGCCTCTTTTTTAGTCGCGATATCGCACCGTTAAGCCTTTTAAAAACTTACGCGCAAATTTATCGCCACATTCTTTATAGTTACGGTGACTTGGGTTGCGTAAAATCGCCCCAAGCTCCCCCTTCGTTACATTAATGCCACCATCATAAAACACATCAAGCACATCTTCTGTTGTTAGTTGAAGCGCAATTTTCACTTTTTTAATTAACATATTATTCGCTGGTTCTTTTTGAGGTTTCGCCGGCGCTTGCCCTGGCTTCTTCTCTTGTGGCCCGCGTTTTGTCGTAATTAAGCCATTTAAAAATGCCTCAAACATATCATTTGAACACGCTTTATAATTTTCTGGGCGCGGCTCATCGTCATTCACTTTTTGAAGCATGTTTGAAACATCGAGTGCTGTAAGTGATACACCACCAAGTTTAAACATTGCAGCCACATCGCTATTTTTAATATTTAACGCATAGCGTAGGCGAATTAATAAATCATTTGCTACCATATGATGAATCTCCTTTATAAGGATTATTTTTGACATAACTAGCCCATTGTACCATATTCCCCGTATGCATTGCTGCCGAAAGAAAAACAGACATCTATTCAATGCCTGCTTGACCATATATTTAATTTTTAGGAAGATTGGGGGCAACAACGGTACCTGTAAAATCAACCGCCTTTAATGCCTCTTTTACTTGAGCATTTGAAATTTTTGAAATAGGCATAACAACCACTACTTCTTTAAATCCAAATGTTTGGTAGTAGAGGAGTGCAGGTATTAATACTGTCACAACGTCTGAGGCAAGGGCGGATTGTAGCGTTGCATCGACGATTAATGTGTAGTGTTCAACAACTACTTTATCAGCTACATCATCAAGGTCTTCAAAATACTCCGACGCTACATGCTGTCTGATAATACCATTAAGTTGTATGAGAATCTCACACTTTTCTTCATCAATCGACATTTTATATTTTGGTTTGTCTACAACAATCATACCTACTACTCCTTTTTGTTATACTCACATAAGTTTTACTTATCGTTTAATCGGTTTCTAGTATACGAAATTTGTCTTATTTTGTCGAATTGAATTTTGGCATTTCAATAGCACTGTAAACAAATAATGCTAGTTCATTAGCGATTATTCGACTACAGCTCAACTATTCCTTGTTTTATTTTAAAATAGCTATTTCACACACTATTTCAATTCATTTTACTGAAAATTCGATATTTTAAACGTGCAGAAGTAGTTAATTTTCTAATGCAAGACGAATATGCGCTAGGTGATGATTTTCATGCCAACAAAGCTTCGCCATCTTTTTTCCGACCGAAATTTCACCGTTTTCAGCATGTGTAAAGATGCGCTTTAGCTGCTCATCAGTCAATGAATTGCCGACTGCGACAATACGCGCATTGATGCCTTCTAACATGTTAATCGAGTTTTCAATCGGTAGCTCGGTGTCCGGTGCTACGGCCCATTTGTCTTGGTCAAACGGCGGCACCGTCGGATTGTCAGCAGTCAATGCGAGTTTGAGGCGTTGATACATATTGAGCTGCGAATCCGCAATATGATGCACGAGCTGGCGTACATTCCATGCGCCGTCGCGATATGTTTTCGTTAATTCCTCATCGCTCAAACCGTCCACTACCTCACGCAACCGCGTCGTATAAGTCGCAATATCACCTACCCAATTCTTTACGTCATTCGTTGTAATGTGCTCAGGAACTTGCAATTCTCCAATCGGAAACTTAACATCCATTCTGAAAACCTCTTTTCTATAAGTATTCATATTCCATACCTTGATATTGAAAGTGGTAAACATGAAAAAACCCTCAGTGCCCGCTGAGGGTTTAAAAAATCACGCTAATTCTAGCCACGCCACTGCTTCACAATGCGCCGTATGCGGGAACATATCTACCGGTTGTACTTCTTGTGTTTTGTAGCCGCCGTCCTCTAGTACACGCAAGTCACGCGCTAGTGTTGCCGGGTTACATGACACGTACACGATACGTTTTGGACGTTCGCTTAAAATCGTGTCGAGTAACGCGTTGTCGCAGCCTTTACGTGGTGGGTCGACCATTAAGACGTCCGCCTTTTTGCCTTCTTTAAACCAGCGCGGGATAACGTCCTCTGCTGGGCCTGCTTCAAAGTATGTGTTCGTAAAGCCATTTAGCTCGGCATTACGCTTCGCATCTTCAATCGCCTGTGGCACGATTTCAACACCCATAACATGCTTGGCATTTTTCGCTAAAAACAGCGAGATAGTCCCGATACCACAGTACGCATCAATGACCGTTTCCTCGCCTGTTAGCGCCGCATAATCGAGTGCTTGCTTGTACAATACTTCCGTTTGGATTGGGTTCACTTGATAGAATGAACGCGCTGAAATTTCAAAGCGTACATCGCCAATATGGTCCTCGATCGTTGACGCACCCCATAAGCAAAGCGTCTCATCGCCGAAAATCACATTCGTATTATTCGCATTGATGTTTTGCATAATTGATTTTACGTTTGGAATCAATTTACGAATCGCCTCAACGACCACCTCTTGTTGCTTGAATTTACGTTTTTTCGTTACGAGTACGACCATCACTTCGTCCGTTGCGCGCGCTTTACGCACGACGACATGACGCAGTTGCCCTTGCTTCGTGTCTTCATTATATGGCGTTAAACCAAGTGCCCAAAGTTGTGGTTTTAAGCCTTCTAATATCGCATCCGCTTCGGCTGTTTGAATCAAGCAACGATCCGTATCAACAATCGTATGTGACTTCGTGCGGTAAAATCCAGCAACCGGCACATCGCCATTCATGCCAAACGGAATTTGCGCTTTATTGCGGTAATGCCACGGCTCGCTCATGCCCTTCGTTGGGTGCACAGGCACATCGATTTTCGCAATACGCTGCATGACATTGCTGACCATTTTACGTTTCCATTCAAGTTGGCCTTCATATGATAAATGTTGAAGCTGACAGCCGCCACACATGTGAAATACCGGACAAGGTGGCTCTACACGATTGGACGACGGTGTAGTAATTTCAAGTACTTTCGCAAAGCCGTAGTTTTTCAACGTTTTCATAACATGAACGTCACATGTTTCGCCTGGTAGCGCGCCTTGGATAAATAGCGGATAGCCATCCACCTTCGCAACACCCGCCCCGTCATGTGTTAAATCTTCTATATAAACCGTTAATCGATCATTCTTTTTCGCTGGTGCAGTCATTCAATTCGTTCCTCCATTTCAATTTCTCTATTGTATCACGAATGCCATTGAAAAAGGAGGTATCCAAATCGTGCGGAATACCTCCTTACGTTTATTCTTCTATCGCAAATGTACGGTCTTGTTCGCGGATTTCATTGATTGGCACAAATAGCTCAACATGACGTTTTAAGTTTTTAAATTCCGTCGGTGCATCGCCACCATACTCACCGTCTAAATTGATTAAGACGCGATCATCCGACGACACTTTGACACGGTCAGCCTTCGTATAAATGACATGCGGATCTTTTAAATGCTCTCCGCGTACTGCTAGCGTGACAAGACGCACAAACTCAGCAATATTACATTTTTTCAAAATAAATACCGTAAATTGCCCATCATTGATACTGGCATCGGGCGCAAGCTTTTCAAAACCGCCGACTGAATTCGTTAAACCGATTAGGAACATCATCGCATCGTCGTCGAATACTTCATCATTGTATTCAATGCGCATTTTTGTAGCCTTAACAGACGGCAGCATTTCAATACCTTTTAAATAGTAAGCAAGCTGCCCAAGCATCGTTTTTAGCTTGCTTGGCACCTCATATGTCAGCTCGGTAATACGACCCCCAGCGGCGATGTTAATGAAATAACGATCATTCGCTAAACCGACATCGACCGGAATCGAATCTCCTTGAATAATAATATCTACAGCGGCATTAATGTCGCGTGGAATATGCACAGCACGTGCAAAGTCATTTGTCGTGCCCATTGGAATAAGACCAAGTTTTGGGCGCTCTTCAAATTCACTAACACCCGCCACCACTTCATTTAATGTGCCATCGCCACCGACAGCAATAATAATGTCAAAACCGCGTTCAACGGCGCTTTTTGCGGCAACTGTGGCATCTCCTTCGCAAGTTGTCGCGTGACAAGATGTTTCATAGCCTGCAACTTCAAGCTTTTCTAAAACTTCGGGCAAATGCTTTTTAAATAACTCTCGACCTGATGTTGGGTTATAAATGATGCGTGCTCTTTTCATAACTATACCTTCCTGCTTCTAAAAATTCTGTCCAAAATCACGAAAACAGGCCCCCAAATTCTTGCCTCATGCACAAAAAAGAGTCAGCCTGACCTTTTAACAATCTTTATCATTCTATACCTAAATGTTTTGTTTCTGCAAATCTACTACGTCCATTCACAATACTTTCATTAACGCAGTGCGCAAATCATCATAAACATATTGCCAAAATTGTTCATTCGACGCATACTCCTCACTGAGCGTCATAAAAAGTTCGCGTTGTCGCATTGAAAAATCATCATGCGTTTTTGGTGGTAATAGCGCCCACTTAGCCATGACAAATGCTTGTAGCTCTGGTGCGCGCGGACCCCATTTTCCGATAACCTCTCCCGCTTCATTTAAAAATAAATAGAGCGGAATCGAGCGACTACCATTCGTTAAATAGGCATCGATTAGTTCGATATGTTGGTCACGTATAACGCAGCGCACATCGATGTCGGCGGCATCTGCAATATTGCGTAAAATCCCATTGCTCATCATCGCATCGCCGCACCAATCTTCTGTGATGACTAAAATATGTATGTTTGCTCGTTTTATTGCTTCGATAAATTCAGGGTCTTGTGGTAAGTCAAATGCATTGTAAACGCGATAGCTATCATTTTTCAATGTCGACATATTGCTCATATACGTTGCAAGGTCGATGCCGTGCTCAAAATACTGTTGTTCTTTTGGCATATGAAGCCCCCCAATCATTTTATTCATTATAGCAAATTTTAACACTGCATATAACCATGCTGTATACATGACGTAATTTGTTCGGTAAAATGGTTCGTTGAAAGGGTAAGGTGACGTGCTTGAAAAAAACAACTGTCCTCTTAAAAAGCTATAACTTTTTATTTTTTGGTATGCTGGCAATGTTCATTCCATTTTTACCAGTCTACCTACAATCAACTGGCCTAAACACAAGTGAAGTCGGCTTGATTATTGCGCTTGGTGGTGTCGTAACCGTCATCGCACAACCACTGTGGGGCATGATTAGTGACAAGCTCAAAACATTGCGCAAGATCATGTTAATTCTTGTTGCCATGACCGCCATTTTTGGCTATTTTCTTTACCAAGTAGACAGTTTTTTATTGCTTGTATTACTCGCAATGTTCGTCTACTTCTTCTTAATGCCACTAGATCCATTATCAGAATCGCTAACGTTCACTACAACTGAGACGAATGGCATCAGTTATGGTTCCGTCCGCACATACGGTTCGCTCGGTTATGCAATTTTATCACTCGTCATCGGCTATTTAACCGATTGGTTTGGCATGGGCGCTATCGGTTTATCATTCGTCGTCATTGGCATTATTTGCTTTGCGATTGTGTGGAATATTCCCGATGTACCGTCATCGTCTACACCCGTAACAATCGATAGCTTGAAAAAAGTACTCGCTAACAAGGAAATGATTTTATTCCTCATTCTTATTTTTATTAGCTCTGTTCCTGCGCGTATGAATGATACATTTTTAGGTATCCACATTACGACGCTTGGTGGCGAGAATAGCTTAGTTGGAATCGCCTTCTTTATTTCAGGTGCCAGTGAAATTGTCGTTTTTGCGCTTAGTTATATGTGGCTTAAACAAGGCAAGGAATTACAGCTTATTACGCTAGCTATTTTCTTCTATGCGCTGCGCTTCTTCCTAACAGGATTCATTGATGACCCGATGATGATTGTGATGATTCAAGCGCTTCAAATGCTGACATTCCCAGTTTATTATACAGCTGCGATTCAATATTTATACCGCATTATGCCGCGTGAATGGCGCGCAACCGGCCAAACGGTACTCGCGCTCTTGTTCTTCGGTGTCTCCGGTATTATTTCATCGTATGTCGGCGGGATTATGTACAACAATTTCGGCGGCTCGGCATTTTATTATGTCATTGCGGCTATCTCATTCGTTGCCGCTCTTTACGGTGCGGTACTCGTGATGCGTCATCGTAAAGTTGCTTAAACAGAAAAAAGCCCACAACCTCTTTTGAGATTGTGGGCTTTTTAGACGCATTTTGATGGTAAAATTCCGGCCATCTGGTATTAGAGAAATCATTCCCTACATACAGTAATAAGGATAGATGGTCCTGTTGCATGTAAGTAATTTTTCAAAAAACAAGCGGGTCATTATTCGGACGACGCTTGCCGACTACTCGTCCTGAGTAGTCTACCCGGTTTCACACACTAGCACTTCGGGTCATTTCTTTCCTTCCGACGTGACTAAAAACGTCACTTGTCAGGAAATCAAAATGCCCTTCAGTGCTAAACAAGTGTGTTCAACACTTACAAGGAAGTCAAGCTACGTTCGCTGTCGTCCTGACAGCAACGCTTGCCGACTACTCATCCCGAGTAGTCTATCGTTTTTGGATTTCTTCTAATAAAATTTTATTAACCATTTGTGGGTTGGCTTTACCGCGAGTAGCTTTCATAATTTGACCAACTAAGAAGCCAATCGCACGGTCTTTACCGTTTTTGAAGTCGATGATTGATTGTTCGTTGTTATCAAGGATTTCCGTAATCATTGGTACAAGCGCGCCTGCATCAGAGATTTGTACTAAGCCTTTTTCTTCAACGATTTTCTTCGCATCGCCACCGTTTTCAATTAATTCTTTAAATACTTTTTTCGCAATTTTAGAAGAAATTGTACCATCAGAAATTAATTTAATCATGCTAGCAAGGCCAGCTGGTGTTAATGCCGTATCATGTAATTCTTGTTGTTCTGCATTTAGGTATGCACTTACTTCACCCATTAACCAGTTAGAAGCAAGTTTCGCATCTGCACCTTCAGAAACTGTGCCTTCAAAGAAGTCAGCCATTTCTTTAGAAAGTGTTAAAACGCCTGCATCGTAAGCTGGTAAGCCCATTTCTGCAACGTAACGTGCTTGACGAGCATCTGGTAATTCAGGAATCATAGCGCGTTCTTGTTCTAACCATGCATCATCGATGACGATGTCTACTAAGTCAGGTTCTGGGAAGTAACGGTAATCGTCCGTACCTTCTTTGACACGCATAAGAATTGTTTTACCTGTTTTCTCATCGAAACGACGAGTTTCTTGCTTGATTTCGCCACCAGCGTTTAATACCGCTTCTTGACGTTGTGCTTCATACTCAATTCCTTTACGAACAAAGTTGAATGAGTTTAAGTTTTTAAGTTCTGTACGTGTACCGAATTCATCTTGACCGTAAGGACGGATTGAGATGTTGGCATCACAACGTAGAGAACCCTCTTCCATACGTACGTCTGAAACGCCTGTGTATTGGATGATTGCTTTTAGTTTTTCAAGGTATGCATACGCTTCGTCCGCTGTACGGATATCTGGCTCAGATACGATTTCAACTAAAGGCGTACCTTGACGGTTGTAATCGACTAATGATGCGTTTGCACCGTGCGTTAATTTACCAGCATCTTCTTCCATGTGGATACGTGTGATACCGATACGTTTTTTCTCACCGTTTACTTCGATTTCTAACCAGCCATTTTCACCGATTGGTTTATCAAATTGTGAAATTTGGTAAGCTTTCGGATTATCAGGGTAGAAATAGTTTTTACGGTCAAATTTTGTATGTTGGTTGATGTCCATGTTAAGAGCTAGTGCTGCGCGCATTGCATAGTTTACTACTTCTTTGTTTACAACCGGTAAAACACCTGGGTAACCTAAGTCGATTACAGATGTGTTTGTATTTGGTTCAGAGCCGAATTGGTTAGGAGATGGAGAGAAAATTTTAGATTTCGTTTTTAACTCAACGTGTACTTCTAAACCAACGACTGTTTCGTAATTAGTTGATGCCATGATTATTTTACCTCCCAAGTTTGAGGTTTTGCGTTGTGGAAGTCAGTAGCTTTCTCGAACGCATCTGCTACGCGGTAAATTGTGCCTTCTTCGAAGTATTTACCGATGATTTGTAAACCTACAGGCATGTCGTTATCAAAACCACATGGGATTGAGATAGCAGGAACGCCAGCTAAGTTAATTGGAACAGTTAAGATATCGTTTGCATAGACAGTCATTGGATCGTCTAAGTTTTCGCCTAATTTGAATGCAGTTGTTGGTGTTGTTGGACCAACGATTACATCATACTCTTCGAATACTTTATCGAAATCTTGTTTGATTAACGTACGAACTTGTTGTGCTTTTTTGTAGTATGCATCATACGTACCAGCTGATAATGAATACGTACCAAGCATGATACGACGTTTTACTTCATCACCAAAGCCTTGTGCACGAGTTTGTAAGTATAAATCTTCTAAGTTATCTGCCTCAGCACGGAAACCGTAACGGATACCGTCAAAACGAGAAAGGTTAGATGATGCTTCAGAAGAAGAAATGATATAGTAAGCAGCTAATGCGTATTTAGAGTGTGGAAGTGATACCGTATCAACTGTTGCACCAAGTTCTTTTAATTTTTCAATTGCAGCAAGAACTTGCGCTTTCACGCCTTCTGATACACCTTCTGCTAAGTATTCTTGCGGTACAGCAACTTTAAGACCTTTGATGTCGCCAGTTAATTCTTCAACATAGCTAGGTACTGCTACGTTTGCTGAAGTTGAATCGTGCTCATCCACACCAGCGATTGCTTCAAGTAATAAAGCGTTGTCGCGTACGTTGCGTGTGATTGGCCCGATTTGGTCTAATGATGACGCGAACGCTACTAAACCGTAACGAGATACGCGACCGTAAGTTGGTTTCATACCGACTACACCACAAAATGCTGCTGGTTGACGGATAGAACCACCTGTATCAGAACCTAATGTGAATGGAACTTCGCCAGCTGCTACTGCTGCTGCAGAACCACCTGAAGAACCACCAGGAGCGCGGTCAAAGTCCCAAGGGTTGTGAACTTTTTTGATTGCTGAGTTTTCGTTAGCAGAACCCATCGCAAATTCATCCATGTTTACTTTACCAACTGTAACCATGCCTGCTTTACGTAATTTTTCTACAACTGTTGCGCTATAGATTGGGTTGAAGCCTTCTAAAATTTTTGAAGCACATGTTGTTTCAATGCCTTCAGTCACGATATTATCTTTCACACCGATAGGTAAACCAAATAGTGGTCCACGTTCTTCGAATGGTACTTGATCTTTTTCAGCAGCTTCTTGTTCTGCTGCTGCTTTGTTTAAAGCTAAAAATGCGCCTACTTCGCCGTCTAAAGCGTCGATGCGTGCATATGCTTCTTTTGTTAAATCAGCGATTGTAATCTCTTTGTTTAAAAGAGCTTGTTGTAATTCAGCTGATGTTTTATCAAACAATGACATCATTGTCCCTCCTTGTAAAATTATTGAGCGATGATTGGTGGTACTTTAACTAAACCATCTTGTTGTTCTTTAACGTTTTTCATCATTAAATCGCGATCAAGACCTTTAGCAGGAATGTCTTCGCGGAATACGTTGTGAACAGGTAGAACGTGCGTAGTTGGTACGACGTCTGTTGTATCTAATTCTTGTAATTCATTAGCAAAGTCAGTGATTGCGCCTAATTGCGTCGCAAACTTTTCTGCCTCTTCGTCTGTAATCGCAAGACGAGCTAATTTCGCTACGTGTTTTACTTCCTCTACTGAAAGTTTTGCCATGTTATACACCTCCAAATTCGATAACCATACCGATAATAATATCATTTCTATGATTGTTTAATCAAGGCACTGTCATTCACTAAAGCGCCGTTCAACCGTTGTAAATAAAGGCTTCAAACCTTTTTATGCCAATTACTTTAAACAGCACTCTCAAATTATACATTAGAATTGTCTGAAAAAAAGCATTGTTTTCATGTACGATTGTTGCAGTTTGATGAAAACTTGTCTAGTCGCTTTCAAAAAAAAACGAGAATCGCATTTTCGCAATTCTCGCCCTCATGTCAACAATTAATCGTTGTAAATATGCACATACGGCTCTGCTTCTCCAGCCTCTTTTATAACTAGTGCTTCTGGTTTATTAGATGATGTGATGCTAATCTCAACTTGTAAATCCTTTTTAAATTGTGATGTTACAGCGCTTGAAACGTATTGCACAAAGCCAATCATTTCGCCTGTCCCATTAAATTTAATCGGAATTTCAATAGATAAACGTTGGATTTTACCATCGCTATAAAAGCCGCGGCCAATCACGTTTGTTCCGTTTGTAAAGTACGTATCGATGTCATCTTTAAATTTTTTAAAGTTATCGTTTGTTTCGCTGTACTTATCATCGGTGCTATCCGTTGGGAAGCGTACATATTCTTCATCTATCGTCTCCCATTTTTGAAGCGTTGATGACCCTTCGCCAGCTGTCGCCGATGCGATATAAGTCCCCGGTACGATATCTTTATGGCTCAATTGTTTGTATAAACCGACCGTAATCGGTACATTGCCAAGTCCATCCATATTACGCAGACGTTTCACGACTTTTTGTGCGATTTTTTGACCATTTTCTAAAAGCTGTGCAGGTGGAATTTCTTGCTCATATGTCGCACCATACTCTTCTTTTTGATAATAATAAATTGAGTTTAGCGCAAGCCCTATCGAGATGCCACCAAGCTTCACTTTTTTGTCGCCTGTTTTTGTTAAGTAGTTTTGTTCAATAATATGTGCCACGTAAATTGGTGCTTCTTCTGCGCGCTGTACCGGTGATAAACCTTTATCGCTTGGGTTTAAGCCTAGTTTATCTTGGTTGCTACGCGCAAGCCAGCTTCTTACTGTCTTAGCGTCTAAATATTGACCTTCTTGGAAATAATATTTATCGGTTGGGAATTGATTCAATGACAAGCGCATTAAACCCGTTTCCGCTTCTTGAATATCGTAGCGCGAATAAATATTCGATACGATTAAGCCACGCGCTGCACTTTCTTTATATGGGAGTAGCGTGCGGTAATATTGGTCATCAATTTGCATGCTCGGAATGATTGTGGATTCTGAACTTTTAGAAGTTGTTTCAGTCGTCGTTACTTCGGAGTTTTTATTAAACGAAGGTAGACTACAACCTGCTAATAAGGCCGTCGCAACCATCGCCGGAATCCAGCGAAGATGTCGTTTCATATATATGCGAGCTCCTTTACTCTGATAATTCTTCGATTAGGCGCTCTTCGTCCCAAACTTCAATGCCAAGTTGTTCGGCTTTATCGAGTTTTGAACCAGCTTCAGCTCCAGCGATGACAAGATCTGTCTTTTTGCTGACGCTCCCTGTGACGTTTCCACCTAATGCTTCTATTTTCGCCTTTGCTTCTGAACGTGTCAATCGTTCAAGTTTCCCTGTTAGGACGATTGTTTTGTTATTAAAGTTGCTATCGATTGCAGTCGTATCCACTTTTTTACCTGTATACGTCATATTGACGCCAGCCTCTCGTAGTCGCGCAAGCAATGCTTGAACCTCTTCGTTCGCAAAATACGTCACAAGTGATGCGGCCATTTTCTCACCGATTTCAAACACTTCTATCAGTTGTTCTTCTGTCGCGATCATTAAGGCGTCCATCGTGTCAAAATGCTCTGCTAACAGTTTCGCAGCCTTTGAACCAACATGACGTATGCCTAAGCCAAACAATAGCTGTTCTAGTGAATTCGTTTTTGACGCCTCAACCGCATCGATTAATTTCGTTGCCGATTTTTCACCCATACGCTCAAGTTGCACAAGTTCTTCCATATTTAAATGGTATAAGTCCGAGACATCTTTCACTAAGCCTTCGCGTAATAGCTGCGCAACAACCTTTTCGCCACAGCCGTCAATATTCATCGCATTACGCGAGACAAAATGCGCAAGACCTTCTGCAATTTGCGCAAAGCATTGTGGATTGACACAACGAAGCGCGACTTCATGTTCTAAACGCACAAGCTCACTATCACACGCTGGGCAATGCGTTGGCATCGCATATGGCTCTGCATCATCTGCACGTTGGTCAAATAACACTTGCTTCACTTCTGGAATAATATCGCCGGCTTTACGTATAATAACGTGGTCGCCAATGCGAATATCTTTTTCACGAATAATATCTTCATTGTGTAGCGACGCACGCTGCACGGTCGTTCCGGCAACGAGTACCGGTTCAAGCACGGCCGTTGGTGTCACAACGCCAGTACGCCCAATCGTTAAATCGATATCGAGTACCGTCGTGACAACTTCTTCTGCTGGGAATTTGTACGCAATCGACCAGCGAGGAACTTTTACAGTGTTGCCAAGCTCTTGCTGTTGGTCATAATCATCAACCTTAATGACAATGCCATCGATTTCATACGGTAATGTCGGGCGCTTTTCTGTCCATTCATCAATGTATGCAAAAACCTCTTCTAATGACGTACAAATGCGGCGCTCATGATTAGAACGGAAACCTAATTCTTCTAAAAAATCGAGTGCATCACTATGACAAGTCAAGCCAAATTCTTCGCCATTTGTACCGAGCGCATACATAAATGTAGCAAGATTACGACTTGCAGCGATTTTTGGGTCAAGCTGGCGCAATGAACCCGCTGCCGCATTACGCGGATTTGCAAACAAATTTTCATCACGTTCTGCACGTTCTTTATTTAAATTGTTAAATGAGCGCTTTGGCATATAACACTCGCCGCGTGCCTCAATCGTCACAGGTTTTGTTAAACGTAGTGGCACCGAGCGCACCGTTTTTAAGTTTTCGGTAATATTTTCGCCGATTGTGCCGTTCCCTCGCGTCGCACCTTGCACAAACACACCATCAACATATTTAAGTGAAATCGCTAAGCCATCGATTTTTAATTCGCACACATAACGAAACTTTTCGCCAATATTTTGACGGACACGTTCATCAAAAGCACGCACATCCTCTTCGTTAAATGTATCGCCAAGACTTAGCATCGGATGATCATGTGCTACTTTTTCAAACGCCGTTAATATTTGACCGCCGACACGTTGCGTTGGAGAATCCGGGAAACGTAAATCTGGATATTGCTCTTCGATATCAATCAGTTCCTTCATTAATTGGTCATAAACCGCATCCGAAACCGTTGGCGTATCCAAATCATAGTATTCGTGACCGTATTGCGTTAACACTTTATTCAATTCAGTCGCGCGTTGCTCTAGCTGTAGTTTTTCCACAAAAAACCCTCCTTATTGCTTCGTAATTGGCGCAAATTTCGCCATTAAACGTTTGATACCTGTTGGTGCTGGAAATGCGATATCAAGCTCCATGCCATCGCCTTCTCCGCGCACAGATACGACTGTACCCACACCCCATTTACCGTGCGCCGCTTTGTCGCCGACAGTCCACGACAACTTGCTGCCACCGGTATCTTTTAATGCCGATTTCGATGCGAGCGCTTTGCCACGCGTTTGTGCAGTCGATTGACGATAGCCTGATTGGCGGCGTGGTGCGCTATAAGCACCGCTTTGTGAAGAACGCTTTGTCATCGTTTCTTCGATTAACTCCGAATCAATTTCATTTAAGAAACGCGATGGTGTATTGAAACTTGAACGACCATATAACGTACGCATTTGCGCGCAGCTTAAATACAATTGTTTTTCGGCGCGCGTAATGCCGAATGGTGATAGGTAACCCTTTGATGCTATCTCCAGGTTTTCCCCCACCCCACACCGTGCGTGCGGCTTTCACCGCACACGGCGCTCCATCTAATCATCAATAGTTAATTTCGCATTATTTTAGTACTTCATAACCACATAATTTTCTATATTTGTTCAATTGTTTTAAGTTAATATAGGCTGGTAAATCTTTCAACTTCAAGTTCACATCATGTACGAATTTATGAGACGTTTTACTCAACATTATGAGATTACTATAACTGTCCGTACCACCCTTACTCAGCGGGATTTTATGATGTATATGAATTTCTTGCGGGTCCATACATAGGTATTCTGTATCTAAAATCGGCTCTTTCTTTTGCTGGTTCAGTAGACTTGGGATATAAATTATGTTACTACTATTTTTCCCTGTTCTAGTTCGGTTTTCAAAGAAATAATTTACCCATTCAAGTGCCTTATATCTTGTTTGATTCGGCTCCCATAGTTTGTGTATTTCATACATATAGTCCGTTGTACTTTTCACACTATGTTGCCGCATCTCCCATAGGTCAAGTAATTGTCCATTGACCATAAAACTCACATGTGGGTTACGAACTATGTCGATTTTAACATCGCCTCTACGTCGACACATTTTCTTCAATAACAATATGTGTATTCTACTTATAAGCCATGTTAGATTCGTGCAGATTGTATAGTAATTGAATATACCTCTCACATATACGATAAAGTAATCTAAATTACCTTTCCAAAGACACCATTCAAGTCGACTTTTCGTTTCTTTCCAAAGTTTCTTTTGGTCTTTCACCGAAATAATGAATGAGTTTGGTTTGGTACTATTCGTTTTACGATATTTAAAGCCTAGAAATTCTAGTTCAGCGTCTCCGTGGATGGGTATTAACTTGGTTTTATCCTCGTTTATTTCTAATCCATTTTCTTTACACCAATCTTCAAACATCATGATTGCGTCGTATATATCATATTTCCCTTTGCTTATAAAAACAAAGTCATCTGCGTATCGAATTATTTTTACTACTCTACGTTCTTGTAACCAATTGAAGTAAAATTTTCGACCACGTTTATAATTCTTGCCATGGTTTTTATGAATATTAGGATTTTGGATAATTTGGCGCCCGTTATCTCGTTTGAAATCATTTATTTCATGAAGTCGAAGTTCGAAATCATGAAACATCACATTGGCGAGTATCGGACCTAAAATTGTACCTTGTCTTAATCCAATTCCTTTATATTTTTCTTTTGGTTGTATCAAGTCAATCCACATTAACCGTTTTATACATTTCAGAAATGCTAAATCATGTATATTATGGTTTAACTTTAACTTATCTAACACTTTGTCAATTTGTACCGTATCAAAGTATTCTTTCAAGTCACAGTCGTATATGTGTCCTTCATTGTTGTATTGCAGAGTAGTTGCGATATAGGACATACATTCTTGTGCATTCCGATTTTTTCTAAATCCAAAGCTTTCAGGATTAAATTGTGCTTCAAGAATTGGTTCAAGGATATTTCTTACACATTGTTGTGCTATCCTATCATATAAATTCGTTATGCCCAACGGTCGCATTTTTCCATTGCTTTTCGGTATCATTACACGTCTTGCTTTACCTTGTTTTGAACCAAATAATCGATTTTTGATTTCCTTTATAACATCCTCAATATCTAATTTCATCATGTCATTAAAGGTCATGCCATCTGGACCTGCTGTTTTCTTGCCTTTATTACTGCCTATTATTTTAATTGAACACATAATGTTTTGTTCATCAATGACATATTGCCATAAGTGGTTAAATCGTGTTTTTGTTAATGCTTTTTCAAATAATATTTGTTCGATATCATTAATACCATATCGCCAAATATCTTTTTCTTTAACTTTCATCTATATCGCCTTCGTTCCACAAGGGATAGCGATTACTATTGATGTTAGACTTGGGGCCTTCCCTCCACTTCCATTACGAAGCTTCTACGGTACTATGCCCCTACTGACTCCCCTGTTCATGCTCTTTCATGCTTACGCAATCCCCAAGCGATTACTAAACGTCAGGGGTCTCAAACGTTCCGATATTACTAGGTATATAACTGTACTTAGGTTCCACCTTTATCCCGACTATATCTATTAAGTAGAACAACCCATTAGTTCTATCCATCTAACCCCCATACGATAGGGTATTTGGAATATAGTTCATTAGACAACATTTCTATTGCCCGCTCTACGAGACGTACATTCAGTGGTTCGTCATTAGTTATCTAAATTCTAACCATATACAGCTTCCCAGCCCGCACCATGTTCACAGTTATGTTTAAACTTTTCCTCAAGCAATGCTTGTTAGGGCTACTTAGCGCGACTTTACCCAGCTTCAGACACCTTGTTACCAAGATGCATGTGGGAGTATTAGCTTCCATCTAGTCACGGAGTTTATTAGGGTACTCCGCCGTGGTGTCGTAATATCAGTTGTTGCTATCAATTATTTTGATAGCCCTACCAATCCTTCGCTATTATGCGATTTCTGGTAAACGTTTCGTACCATACGCCAAACGACGCTCTTCTTCCATCTCGTCATTATCCATCAACGAACGCGCATGAGGGAAAATATTTTCTTCCATACCGATGATAAAGACAACCGGGAATTCAAGCCCTTTCGCCGAGTGCATCGTCATCAACACAACGCCACCCGTTTTTTGCTCTTCTTCCTCTTTACCAAGCTGGTCAATATCGGCCACGAGTGCTAAATCCGTTAAGAACGCAATCAATGTTTTATCATCGCTCTGTTCTTCAAATGTTTTCGTTACCGATAGAAATTCATTAATATTTTCTAAACGACTTTCCGCTTCGATCGTTTTTTCAGCTTTCAACATCTCGCGGTAGCCTGATTTATCTAGCACTTCTTCGACAAGCTCCGTTACCGACATATAATCTTGCATTTGCGTAAAGCGTTCAATCATTGCGCGGAAACCAATTGCTGAATTTGTCGCACGCATCGATAAGCCCATAAAATCAACTTCACGTAATGAGTCAAAAATCGAACGGTCTTGTTCAAATGCAAATTGCATCATGCGCTCAAATGATGTCGCACCAATGCTTCGTTTCGGTTCATTAATAATACGAGCTAGTGCAAGGTCGTCATCGTTATTAGCAATCAAGCGCAAGTACGCTAATAAATCTTTAATTTCTTTGCGGTCATAGAACTTCGTGCCGCCAACAATCGTGTACGTCATATTTGACTTCACAAGCATTTCCTCGATGACACGCGACTGGGCGTTCGTACGATAAAGAATCGCAAAATCCTGTTCATTGTAGCCATCACGCATTAATTCTTGAATTGTTTTCACAACAAACTGCGCCTCTGCCTTTTCATCATATGAACGATTCAGCGTAATTTTAGCACCTGCATCATTATCGGTACGCAATTCTTTTGGGAAACGACTCGCATTGTTTTTAATGACGCTATTCGCTGCCGCTAAAATCGTTTTTGTCGAACGATAATTTTGCTCCAGCATAATTGTTTGAGCTGCTGGATAATCTTTTTCAAATGATAAAATATTCGTAATATCGGCCCCGCGCCAACGATAAATCGATTGATCCGAGTCGCCTACAACACAAATATTTTGGAATTTCGATGCCATCATTTTCACTAATTTATATTGTGAATGGTTTGATATGGATAGGTAAACCTTTGATATTATCTCCAGCTTTTCCCCCCATTCACACCGTACGTGAGTTTTTCAACTCATACGGCGTTCCATCATTGTTAACCTATAAAATTAATTCATTATTTTCAGCTTTTATTCTTAAATTATTAAGCGTTTAAGAGTTTTAACTGACACAGTCAATATTATTCACCAACCATATTTGATTAGTTTTCACATTTCTTTTAGTCATACGAGAACCTGTGTATATAATAAATTATGTTTTTAGTCGTTAACATTGACTAGTGGCTATCCCTCCATCACTTATTATCATGACTTCATAGGTACTGTGCCACCACTTTCACTGACCTTAAATTAAGTTATACTTCCGTTTTCCTTAATACCACTTCTTCGACTGCTACATCTCCATGTGGTCAGCTTACCACGTTCCAACAATCCTATCTTTACATTCATTACTTTTAGGTCGTTCCTCTAGCCCTGTTAGCTTGATGATGCCTGTAACATCATAAGGTATTTCATAAAGACAAATCTTACTTTACCTCACTAACCCAACTTACAGTTGTTAATGTCCTTTCGAACACCTATACCTTTAGAGCCGTACATTCAGAACTTCGTCAGATAGACCTTTTATCGTCTACCATACTGACCATTTGTAATCTTATAGAATCCCAGCCTATCTATCACGAGAGATACCTCTATCCCTTATTCCTTCATTTCTGATTAGGGTGATATTCAGCTGACTTCACCGAGCTTATAACGATTTCTTAGTAGCATAATAATCGCTATTCGGAGTATTAGATTAGGCCTTTCAAGGCGTTACCCTTTCATTCGACCTATCAGATTGTCAGTTCTCCTAGCCGAGGGCTAGTGGCTAATCTTTTCAATTAGCAACGTGTCGCACTATCTTGATACTCATCGACGTGAATATATTGGAATTTATTTTGATAAAAATCTAACACTTCTGGCACTTCTTCAAATAAACGAATCGTCGTCATAATTAAATCGTCGAAATCGAGACTTTGGTTTTTCTCAAGGCGACGTTGATACGCTTCATAAACATTCGCAACTGTTTTTTCATGCGGATTGTTGTCATTGGCTGTCTCTTTAAATTGACGTGCCGAAATGCATTCATTTTTCGATGAGCTAATCGCATTTAATAGCGCGCGTGGGTCATGCTGTTTTGAGTCGATATTTTGTTCTTTTAATACATTTTTGATAACCGTCAGTTGGTCGGTCGTATCTAAAATCGTAAAGTTTTTGCTAAAACCGATGCGATCAATATCACGGCGTAAAATACGCACGCACATCGAGTGGAATGTCGATACCCACATTTGTTGACCTGTGCCATTTCCAAGCAAGGCATCAATACGGTCGCGCATCTCACGCGCGGCTTTATTCGTAAACGTAATCGCTAAAATATTCCATGGATTAACCATTTTTTCAATAACTAAATACGCGATGCGGTGTGTCAGCACGCGCGTTTTACCAGAACCAGCACCCGCCATAATAAGCAGTGGGCCTTCCGTCGCTTGGACTGCTTTTGCCTGTTCTGGATTCATACCATTCAATAAATTTTTCGTTAGTTGATCCATTGTGCACCTTCCTTTATACAAACGTTTGTTCTTATTCTAACACATTTCCTGTACAGCCTTCACTGTTTTCAATGCGGTTTTTAAATCGTCATAAATCACGTTACCAACAACGACGATATCTGCGTACGCAGCCATCGCTGTTGCTTGTTCAACCGACGTAATCCCACCGCCGTAAATAAGCTTCGTCTTGTTCAATACGCGGCTCACTTCATACACAAGATCCGGGTCGCCATATGTGCCGCTATATTCCATATAAAAAATCGGTAAATGGAATAACTCCTCGGCCATTTGCGCGTATGCCACGACATCATCATCATCTAAATCGGTATTCGCCGCAGTTAATTCCGCCACTTTACAATCGGGATTTAATACGCAGTAACCTTCTGCAACAATTTCATCCCAATTCATCATCATGCCGTACTCTTTAATGGCCGCATGATGCAAGTCTTTTACAAACGTCGTGTTCGTACTATTTAGCACGGTCGGAATAAAATAAAAATCGTAGCCAGGTGTGATTGATTCTAAATCAGAAACCTCTAATACGACCGGCACAGAAAAACGGCGCACGCGAGCTAATAAGTCGAGTACACCATCTATTGTAATATTATCAGTGCCACCAACTAAAATGGCGTCTGTTCCTGATTCACATAACTTCTCTAATGCTTCATCGTCGATGTCCTTTGCAGGATCCAACTTAAAGACATGCTTCCAATGTTGAAATTCCATTGTTCTCCACCTTTATCAATTTTCTATCCTCTTAGTATACATTGTCTAACGTTGTACGGCGAATAGAAAAAGGCCTTATCCTACTTTCGCATTCGTGTAGGATAGGCCTTTTACGTTGGTTATTTTCGCGTTGCTTCTGCGTAGCTTTTTTCGTCTGGATAAAGACGACCCAACATTTCGTCGTACGTGTCATTTCCGTAATCGAAGCAGCGTCGTACGCGTGAAATCGTTGCAGTAGATGCACCGGTTTCATTTTTAATCGCTTCGTATGTTTTTTTCAAACGTAATAAGTGTGCTACTTCAAAACGTTGTGCTAGTGATTGAATTTCACTAATCGTACATAAGTCATCAAAGAATTGATAGCATTCTTCAATATCTTTTAACTCTAAAATTGCTTTAAATAATTGTTCAGTTTGATGACCACGAATTTTTTCGATTTGCATGGGACACCATCATCCTCCTCCCACAGTTCGGGCAAGATTTTTACTATTATTCCTCTTTATTTTAGCACGTTAAAGCATAAGAGAAAAGTAAAAATACTTTCACTCGTGAAAGTGTCGCACTTTAACGTGTGAAAGGAAAATTTTAGCGCATGACCGACGGGAATAGTACTTGTTTTTTCATGACATCAAAAATACCGCGTTGTGTAATGCGAATGTACGGTAAATGTGTCGCTTGTAAAAATAGCAGCGTGTAAATTAAATCGCCATGCTTGTAGCCACGCTTTTTCACCGCACTTACGATACGCGCCTCTTCTACAATCAAATCCTCCATTGGTTTATCAGACATAATACCATCAAGTGTTAACGCCATTTTTTCAACGATTTCTTCACCGTCAACAACGACGATACCACCTTGCATCTCACGTACTTCACGGAATGCGCGCATCATCGACTTCATGCTTTTACCAATCAAAATAATGTCGCCGGTAATGGAATAACTCGATGCAAAGCCGTCTAAATGCGTTGCGAAACCTTTTAGCATCGTATTCACACGCCATTTCCCGTGACGGTCAACAAGCACAAGGAAACATTCATCATGGTCCTTCGCAAGGTCTCCTTCATTAACATGCAGATTAATGCTGTACGGTTTTGTAATCACATCATTGACCATCTCAATTCCAAACGGCATCGAGAATTGGAAGTCATCTTCTGTTAAATCAAAGTCGAGTGTTAATGGCTTATGATAATCATGTAATGCATAGTCTAATGACTGCACTTGCTTATGGTCGCGCTTGAGCCATTGTCCTTTTGATAGCACGCTAATCGGTGTCGGATGGAACTCATCTTCTAGCACGTTAATATTAGCTACGCGACCGGTCGCAATAAATCCTTGATATTTATCAAGATTATAATAGCGCGCTGTATTGTACGATGCCATTTGATACGCTTCAATTGGCGGCACACCCGCATCGAGTGCTACACGAATACATTTATCCATTAAACCATCGACATGGAAGTGCGGCATCGAGCCATCTGTCGTCATCATTAAATGGTCATACGTATGCCAATTTTCAGCTACCATATCGCGTAACATTTCTGGTAAATCCGGGCGAATCGATGAGTAACGAAGTGTCACATCATAACCATGCAATAAACGGTTCTTCACCTCGTCTATCGTCATGGCTTCATGGTCGCCATCAATGCCAAACAATTTCATTTTCGCTAATGTTTTTGTCGAAGAGCCTGGTAAATGCCCTTCGATTTTTTTACCGTAAGCACTCGCTAATTGTAGCCAATACAACAGTTGGTCATCGCCATCTAGTAAACGTGGCCACGATGTTAACTCACCAGCCATTAAGACATCTGGACGCTTGCCCCATTCCTTTAATGCGTGCCCTGAAAATAAATTATGCTCACGGATCATTTGTGTTTGAGAATCAAGTCGTACCCACCAATAAAACGTAAACGGTAATTTCTTTAACTCATCTAGTAGGTGAAATGCCTTGTTGTTTTTCATATTTAAATAAAGCGTCAAATTATCACAGAGCATTGTCGTCGTCCCTGTCTGTGCTGCAAAATCAGCAAATGTTACGGCATTGTATAACTGAAATGGATGTACGTGCGGCTCAATATAGCCCGGCACAAGCGTCTTTCCCGCCACATCTACAATTTCAGTGCCCTCGATATTCGTTGGCATATCCGGCCCGGCATAAACGATGCGTTCGCCCTCAATCCAAATGTTGCCGTGTAGCCATTGCTTTAATGTGCTATGCAGGTAGCGTGCGTTCTTTAACAACATAGATGGACCTTTTTTGCCATCTAATACATCTGCCTGCTGGTGTAAATCTTGTAGTTTCCAAGTTGGTTCAAGCATTTCTCCCACCTCTTTCATTATTATTTTTATGCATAGGTTTCTATTCATTCATACTTTTTAAACATCATATTGATTATCGTAACATACGACCTAACAATTAAGAATGCTTACAGCGGTTAATTAACAAGGTGTTCACAAAGTAAGGGATTTAATGTAAGCGTTCTCATTAATAGGTATAATTATGCCATATGCCTATTAAAAAAAGCTATCCAATTGCTCGGATAGCTTAAATATTTACATTACTGAAATGTACGCCAGCCAATATCATGACGATAGAAGAAATGTGGCCATTTCGTTTCGTTAATCGCCGCATACACTTGTTGTTGTGCTTCTTTTAAATTATCTGCTTGTGCCGCTACTAAAAGAACACGTCCGCCGTTGCCAACAAATTGTTCGTTCTCTAGTTTTGTACCCGCATGGAATACGTGGTGGTTTGCTGATAGCGCTGTTAAATCAGGAAGCGCATTGCCCTTTTCAACTGTACCTGGGTAGCCTTCAGATGCGATAACAACACCTAACATCGCCTTATCAGACCATTGTAAATCAAATGGCTTTTTATCAAGTAATGCCATCATGAAGTCGCCAAAATCAGAAGTCATACGTGGCAACACAACTTGTGTTTCTGGGTCGCCAAAACGTGCATTGAATTCAATTACTTTCGGACCTTGTGCCGTTAAAATAAGGCCGGCATATAAAATACCTGTAAATGATTTGCCTTCTTGTTCCATTGCAGCAACTGTTGGCACAACGACTTCATCATAGGCGCGTTTTACGATTTCCTCTGAAATTTGTGGTACCGGAGAGTAAGCACCCATACCACCTGTGTTTGGACCTTTATCACCATCATAGGCACGTTTATGATCTTGTGCGATAACCATTGGATAAATTTGACCATCATGTACAAATGACATGTATGAAAATTCTTCGCCATCTAAAAATTCTTCGATGACAACGCGTGATGATGATTCACCAAAACGTTGGTTGCCGATCATGTCACGTACTGCTTCGATTGCTTCACGTTCTGTCATTGCGACAATAACACCTTTACCTGCTGCAAGGCCATCTGCTTTCACAACGATTGGCGCACCTTGTTTTTGAATGTATAGTGCCGCTTCCTCTGCGTCTGTAAATGTTGCATAAGCTGCTGTTGGAATATTATATTTCGCCATTAATTCTTTCGCGAATGATTTTGAGCCTTCGATTTGTGCCGCTGCTTGCGTTGGACCAAAGATGCGTAATCCTTCTGCTTGGAATGCATCGACGATTCCCTCTGCAAGTGGTTGTTCAGGACCGACAAATGTTAATGCAACATCGTTTGTTTTTACAAATTCAATAAGTGCTTTAAAATCATTTTGTGCGATAGCTACAAGCGTCGCATCGTTTGTCATACCATCATTACCTGGTGCTACAAATACTTCTTCTACTGATGGAGCTTCATTAAATTGTTTCGCGATGGCGTGTTCACGACCGCCGCTTCCGATTACAAGAACTTTCACGGATTCGTTCCTCCTAAAAATAAATGATGAACAAAAAGGAAACCGTGCAACTGCGCAGTTCCCTTTTTGTGTAATGCTTACATGCTGTTTAAGCTTAGTGTTTGAAGTGACGTACGCCAGTCGTTACCATTGTGATACCCGCTGCGTTTGCTACGTCGATTGAATCTTGGTCGCGCTTAGAGCCACCTGGGTGGATAATTGCTGTAATACCTGCTTTGATTGCTTCTTCTACTGTGTCAGGCATTGGGAAGAATGCGTCAGATGCTAATGCTGCACCTTTTGCTTTGTCGCCTGCTTGCTCTAAAGCGATTTTCGCAGAGCCTACGCGGTTCATTTGACCAGCACCTACACCTAATGTCATTTTGTCATCTGTTACAACGATGGCATTCGATTTTACGTGTTTTACAACTGACCAGCCAAGTTTTAAAGCATTCCATTCCGCTTCTGTTGGTTCGCGGTCTGTTACTACTTGAATGTCTGCTTCGTCAAAGCCGTTACGGTCTGGTTCTTGAACAAGTAAGCCGCCTTCAACTGATACAGTGTTGAATTTGTCTTTTGTGTTTTGTTCGAATGAAATCGTTAGTAGGCGAATGTTTTTCTTCACTGTTAATTTTTCAAGTGCTTCTTTTGAGAATGAAGGAGCAATGATAATTTCTAAGAAGATACCCGCAAGTTGTTCAGCTGTTTGTGCATCTACTTCGCGGTTAAGAGCTACGATACCACCGAATATTGATGTAGAATCTGCTTCGTATGCTTCGTTAAATGCTTCTGCAATTGTTGCACCTACACCTACGCCACATGGGTTCATATGTTTAACAGCTACTGCTGCTGGTTGTTTAAATTCTTTCACAATTTGCAGTGCTGCATTTGCATCTTGAATATTGTTGTACGAAAGTTCTTTACCATGTAATTGTTCTGCGTATGCTACTGAGAAATCAGAAGCTAAACGTTTTTGGTAGAATGCTGCTTTTTGGTGAGGGTTTTCACCGTAGCGTAATGGTTGTTTTAATTCGTATGTTAATGTTAATTGATCTGGGAACTCTTCGCCTACGTAATCTGTTAAGTAGTTCGAGATGTATGAATCGTAAGCCGCTGTGTGACGGAATACTTTTGCAGCTAAGCGACGGCGTGTTGCAAGCGTTGTTTGACCATCTGCTTTTAATTCTTCTAATACTGCCGCGTAGTCGTTAGCATCAACGATTACTGACACGTATTTTTGGTTTTTCGCTGCTGAGCGTAGCATTGTAGGACCGCCGATATCGATGTTTTCGATTGCATCAGCAAGCTCTACGTTTGGTTTTGAAATCGTTTCAACGAATGGGTAAAGGTTTACACAAACGATCTCGATTGGCGCAATGCCATGCTCTTCCATTTGTGCTTTATGTTCTGGGTCATCAAATTTCGCAAGAAGACCGCCGTGGATTAATGGATTTAACGTTTTCACGCGACCGCCAAGAATTTCTGGGAAGTTTGTTACTTCGTCTACAGCTGTTACAGCTACACCATTTTCTTGTAAATGTTTTTTCGTACCACCAGTTGATAAAATTTCATAGCCTAATGTTTCTAATTCCTTCGCAAATTCTAAAATGCCCGTTTTATCAGAAACACTGATTAATGCTCTTTTCGTCACAATAAGTTCCTCCTTAGATTATGTACAGCAAATTTAGTTGTTTGAAGTGCCTATTTATGCAGACACTTCAGTTAACTAAATTATTCATTTTTATGATTTTATCTTACACAAGTCAACTGCTAATTGAACAACTGTTTTAATACATCTGTATATAAACCATGTTCTACAGCATGAATGTTTGCTTCTGTTTCTTCGCGGTTTCCGTCTACAACATCAACTGCACGTTGCATAATGATGCTGCCGGTATCCATTCCTTCATCGACATAATGCACCGTAACACCTGTTACTTTGACACCATGCGCCATCGCTTGCCCAATCGCATCTTTCCCTGGGAATGATGGCAGTAGTGATGGATGAATATTGATGATATGACTCGGATACGCTTCGAGTAACGTCGAACCGACCAGTCGCATATAACCAGCTAGCACAAGAAATTCCACATCATTTTTACGAAGTTCTGCTAAAATTGCTTGTTCGTAAGCGTCCTTCGAGTCAAATGTTTTTGGACTAAGCGCTAATACCGGAATATTTTTCGCTGCCGCTCGCTCCGTTACATAGGCACCGGGCTTATCGGTAACAACGAGTTTAATCGTTGCATTGATGTCGCCACGCTCAATTGCTTCCTGAATTGCTTGAAAGTTTGAGCCGCTACCTGATGCAAAAACTGCGATGCTCTTCATTATGCAAGACTCCCATCATGCTCACCGTTAAAGATAACACCTTCACCAGCAACCACTTGACCAATTTTATATGCTTTTTCACCATGACGTTCTGCAACGGCAATCACTTTTTCAACATCTGCTGCAGGAACAGCTAACACGTAGCCAATCCCCATATTAAATACGTTGAATAAGTCTTTTTGTTGTAGCTCACCTTGGTCAGCTAAGAAATCAAAGATTGGTAGTACTGGCCATGAACCTAGCTCTACTTCTGTTGCAAGACCTTCTGGCATCATGCGTGGAAGGTTTTCGTAGAAGCCGCCGCCTGTAACGTGCGCCATACCATGTACATCCGCTTCTTTTAACATATCAAGAACGGGTTTAGCATAAATTTTTGTTGGTGTTAATAACGCTTCACCGATTGGGCCAAGATCTTCGTAACCTTCGACGATTTGGTCTGGCGTATAGCCTTTATCAGCGAAAACGATTTTACGTACTAATGAGTAACCATTTGAGTGCACACCGCTTGAAGCAATCCCTACTAAAACGTCACCTGCAGCAATGCGTTCACCTGTTACGATATCTTTTTTCTCACAAGCACCTACTGCAAATCCAGCTAGATCATACTCATCTTCTTCGTATAAGCCTGGCATTTCAGCCGTTTCGCCACCGATTAATGCAGCGCCAGATTGTACACAACCATCTGCTACACCTTTTACGATTTGTTCGATTTTTGCTGGAACAGCTTTCCCTACCGCTACATAGTCTAAGAAATAAAGAGGCTCTGCACCTTGTGCTACGATATCATTAACGCACATCGCAACAGCGTCAACGCCGATTGTGTCATGTTTATCGACCATAAATGCAAGTTTTAATTTTGTACCAACACCGTCAGTACCTGAAATTAATACAGGTTCTTTTAAGTTTAGCGAAGATAAATCGAACATACCTCCGAAGCCCCCAAATGTTCCCATAATGCCTTTACGTTCTGTGCGGGCTACATGTGATTTCATACGTTGTACTGCTTCATAACCAGCTTCGATATTTACGCCAGCTTGTTCATATGCTTTTGACACAATAAGTTCCTCCTTAGTTTTGTAACTCTTTTTCGTGTGGTAGTACGGTATCTGAAAAAATTTGCGTTGGATATTGTCCTGTGAAACATGCTAAGCAAAGGCCGCGATTCTCTTCATCGAATGGGCGCTCTGTTGCTTCAATCATGCCTTCAGGAGATAAGAACGTTAATGAGTCAGCGCCAATTGTATCGCGAATTTCTTCGACTGATTTTGTAGAGGCGATTAACTCTTCACTTGTCGATGTATCAATGCCATAGTAGCAAGGATTAGACATCGGTGGTGAGCTAATAACAACATGTACTTCTGCAGCGCCAGCTTCTTTTAGCATCGTTACGATACGGCGAGAAGTAGTACCACGTACGATCGAGTCATCGACCATGACAACACGTTTGCCTTTCACAACTTGAACAACTGGTGATAATTTCATTTTTACGCCACGTTCGCGTAGTTCTTGTGTTGGTTGAATAAATGTACGACCAACATAGCGGTTTTTGATTAAACCTAGTTCATATGGTAAGCCACTTTCTTCGGCAAAGCCGATTGCAGCTGAAATACTTGAATCTGGAACACCTGTCACAACATCTGCGTCGATATGCGCACATTCGCGTGCTAATTGACGCCCCATACGTTTACGAGCCATATGCACGTTAATGCCATCGATGTCTGAGTCTGGTCGTGCTAAGTACACATATTCCATCGCACACATCGCACGTTTTGTTTCGACCGCAAAGCGTTCAGATGTAACGCCGTCATCGTTAATAATTAACAATTCACCTGGCTCTACATCGCGAACATATTCTGCACCGATTAAATCGAATGCGCATGTTTCAGATGCGACAACATAACCTTCGCCTAGTTTACCTAGCGCAAGTGGACGTAAACCTTGTGGGTCACGCGCCACGATCATTTCGTCTTTTGTCATAATTAAGAAAGAGTAAGCGCCGATTAATAAATTCAGCGCGCTCTTCACTTTTTCTTTGAATGGTAATAAAGTCGAACGCTTAATTAAATGCGCGACAACTTCTGTATCTGAACTAGAGTGGAAAATGCTACCTTGACGCTCAAGATGCTTTTTCAAACGATTCGCGTTGACTAAGTTCCCATTATGAGCAATCGACAAACTACCTGTCGAAGAGTGGAATAATAACGGTTGTACATTTTCAATGCCGCCGCCACCAGCCGTTGTATAACGCACGTGTGCGATGGCCGCTGTACCTTCAACAGCACGTAACTTTTCTTCGTCAAAAACATCGTTAACTAAACCTTCACCCTTTACAGCACGTAGACGTACGCGGTCTGATACGACAATACCAGCACCCTCTTGTCCGCGATGTTGTAAAGCATGTAGCCCATAGTAACTTAATTGTGCTGGGTTTGCATTGTTCCAAATCCCAAACACGCCACATTCTTCGTTTAAGCCTCTGAGTTCAGCAAGCATGTGATAGCTCCTCTCCAAGCGTCATGGAATTCTGCTACGGCGCCCTCTACATAAGTAGTACCATCTGTTCCTTTAATAACAAGGTTAGCGTTTGGTGTAACGATACCAACTTTGTTTGCAGCAGGAACGATTTCTTCAAATTGTGCTGCATTTTCTTGCGCGACTGTTACAATAAAGCGAGATTGTGATTCAGAGAATAATGCTGTTGTTGCAGAACCTGTAAGTTCTACTTCAGCACCAAATTCTGTACCGAATACGGTTTCAGCGAATGCTACTGCAAGACCACCTTCAGAAACGTCATGTGCAGATTGAACAATGCCTGCTTTAATCGCTTGTAGTAATGATTGTTGGTGAGCATTTTCTACTTCTAAATCAATCGCTGGAGCTAAGCCGAACACTTTGCCACCGTTTGTTAATTTTTGAAGTTCAGAACCACCAAATTCAGTTGCTGTTTCACCAATTACATAAATCACGTCACCAGCTTGTTTTGCTTCTTGTGTTGTCACATGAGCAAGATCTTCTACTAAACCGACCATACCAATTGTTGGTGTTGGGTAGATAGCTTCTGAGCTGCGTTCGTTGTAAAGTGATACGTTACCACCGATAACTGGTGCGTTTAATACGCGACAAGCATCTGAAATACCATCTGCTGATTTTTCGATTTGCCAGAAGATTTCAGGTTTTTCTGGGTTACCGAAGTTTAAGCAGTCTGTAATAGCAAGTGGTTGACCACCTGAAGCGATAATATTACGCGCTGCTTCTGCAACTGCGATTTTACCGCCCACTTCTGGGTCTAAGTAGATGTAGCGAGAGTTACAGTCTGTTGTCATCGCTAAACCTTTATTCGTGCCACGTACGCGGATAACAGCTGCATCACTACCTGGTGCAACAACTGTTGACGTACGCACTTGATAATCGTATTGACCGTAAACCCACTCTTTTGAAGCGATTGTTGGTTGTTGTAATAACGCAAGTAATGTTTCTTTATGATCCGCTACTTGTGGTTCTTCGTTTTTCATTTGTTGGAACTCTTCGAAGTAAGCTGGTACAGCCGATGGTTTGTGGTAGACAGGCGCATCTTCTGCTAACGCATCAACGGGTACATCTGCTACAACTTCACCGTGGTGTAATAAGCGGAATTGTTTATCGTCTGTTACGACACCAACTGATACAGCATCTAAGCCATATTTTGCGAATAAATCAACGATTGGTTGCTCTTCGCCTTTTTTCACGACAACAAGCATACGCTCTTGAGACTCTGAAAGCATCATTTCGTAAGCTGTCATGCCTGTTTCACGTTGTGGTACTAAGTCTAAGTTCATTTCGATACCAGAACCAGCTTTTGAAGCCATTTCTGATGCTGAAGATGTAAGACCAGCCGCACCCATATCTTGAATCCCAACTAAGCTATCAAGTTTCACTAATTCTAGGCAAGCTTCTAGTAGAAGTTTTTCCATGAATGGGTCACCAACTTGTACTGCTGGGCGATTTTCATCTGATGTTTCTGTTAATTCTTCTGATGCGAATGTAGCACCGTGGATACCGTCGCGGCCTGTTTTAGCACCAACGTACATAACTGTATTACCTACGCCTGCTGCGATACCTTTTTGGATATCTTCGTGGTTGATTAAACCAACACACATTGCGTTTACTAATGGATTTCCTTCGTAGCAAGGGTCAAATTGAATTTCGCCACCTACCGTTGGAATACCGATACAGTTACCGTAGCCTGCGATACCAGCGACTACTTCTTCAAATAAATATTTCACGCGTTTTGATGCGTCTAGTTCACCAAAACGTAATGAGTTTAACATCGCTACTGGACGCGCCCCCATTGAGAATACGTCACGGATAATGCCGCCAACGCCTGTTGCAGCACCTTGGTAAGGCTCGATTGCTGATGGGTGGTTATGCGATTCCATTTTGAATACAACCGCTTGGTTATCACCGATATCAACGATCCCAGCACCTTCACCAGGGCCTTGTAATACTTGTGGACCTTCTGTTGGGAATTTGCGAAGAACAGGCTTAGAGTTTTTGTAAGAGCAGTGTTCTGACCACATTACTGAAAACAGACCAAGTTCTGTCCAGTTTGGTAAGCGTCCTAAAATACTTTCAACAAGGGCAAACTCGCTATCGCTCATACCTAAATCTGCATACATTCGTTGTTCTTTAATTTGCTCCGCTGTTGGCTCAAGCTTAGTTGACATTTGATTCCCTCCACTGTTTTACAATTGATTTGAATAAATTAAGACCATCTGCACCGCCGATAAGATCGTTTACTGCGCGCTCTGGGTGAGGCATCATGCCAAGTACATTACCGCGTTCGTTTACGATACCTGCGATGTTTTCTAAACTACCATTCGGGTTTTCGCCATTGTATGTGAAAACAATTTGATTATTGTCTTGTAATTGCTTTAATGTCGCATCGTCACAGTAGTAGTTACCTTCACCGTGTGCGATTGGAATATTGATAACTTCACCTTTATCATAGCCATTTGTGAATAATGTGTTGTTGTTTTCAACTTTTAATTCCACTGTGTTACAAATGAATTTTAAGTCGCGGTTACGAAGAAGTGCTCCTGGTAATAGGCCCGCTTCCGTTAAGATTTGGAAGCCATTACATACGCCTAATACTGGTTTGCCAGCTTCAGCTGCTTTTTTTACTTCTTTCATAACGTTTGATTGGTTTGCCATTGCGCCACAACGTAAGTAATCACCGTAAGAGAAACCACCCGGTACTAAAATACCGTCGTATGCACTTAAATCTGTTTCGTCATGCCAAACATATTCTGCTTCTTCGCCAAGTTCGTCCTTGATTGCGTGATACATGTCTAAATCACAGTTCGACCCAGGGAATACGAGTACTGCGAATTTCATGTTAGTTAGCCTCCTCGACTTCATAACGGTAGTCTTCGATGACTGTGTTCGTTAGTAATTTTTCACACATTTCTTTGACTGCAGTATCGATATCGCGCTCTGCGTCAGCTAGTTGTAATTCTAAGAATTTACCGATGCGTACGTCTTGTACTTCATCGTATCCCATGTTGTGTAGTGAGCCCATTACTGCTGAGCCTTGTGGATCTAAAACACTTTCGCGTAATGTTACGTATACTTTGACTTTTTTCATGTTATGCTTGTCCTCCTAGACGAGAAAGAATAATTTTGTAAACCTCTGTTAAATCACCTAAACCACGGCGGAATACGTCTTTATCTAAGTGCTGGTTTGTTTCTACATCCCAAAGACGGCAAGTGTCAGGTGAGATTTCATCTGCTAATAATACGTTGCCTTGTGCATCGCGACCAAATTCTAATTTGAAATCAACTAACGTTACGCCAATTTCCTTGAAGAATGGTGCCATGACATCGTTAACTTGTAGTGCTTTTTCATAAAGCGCTTGTACTTCTTCTTTTGTAGCAATTCCTAAAATGTCGATATGCTCATTATTGATGATTGGATCACCTAGATCATCATCTTTGTAGTAATACTCAACGATTGTACGTGGAAGTACTGTGCCTTCTTCCATGCCAAGACGATTTGCTAAGCTACCTGCTGCAATATTACGTACTACGACTTCAATTGGAATAATGTCGACTTTTTTAACTAATTGATCGTTATCGTTTAGTTTCTCGATAAAGTGAGACTCGATACCAGCTGCTTTTAATTTGTCGAAAATCAATGATGTAATGCTGTTGTTTAGCACACCTTTACCAGCGATTTCAGCTTTCTTTTCGCCGTTGAATGCTGTCGCGCTATCTTTGTACTCAACGTATAATACGTCCTCTGTATCTGTTGCATATAAGCGTTTTGCTTTACCTTCGTATAAAAGTTGACCTTTTTCCACTTTGAATTCCCCCGTAGGATAATTAGTTTATTGAATAATCGAAATTTTGAAAATAGAGTGCCAGCGCACTGACGGTGTGCTGGCAATTTAAAGCTATTTATTAATCGTTAAGACCAAGACGTTCAAAAATCATATCAACATTTTTTAAGTGATAGTTGTAATCGAAGCAATCTTCAATTTCTTCTGCAGAAAGTAGAGAAGAGATTTTTTCGTTGCCTTCTACTAATGGACGGAATTGGATTTGCTCATCCCAAGAACGTGCAGTAAGTGGTTGTACTGTATCGTAAGCTTCTTCACGAGAAAGACCTTTTTCGATTAGTGCAAGTAATACACGTTGAGAGTAGATTAAACCAAATGTACGCGTCATGTTGCGTTTCATGTTTTCTGGGAACACGCTTAAGTTTTTCACGATGCTACCGAAACGGTTTAAAATGTAGTTAATAGCAATCGTTGTGTCTGGAACGATTACGCGCTCTGCTGAAGAGTGAGAAATATCACGTTCGTGCCATAATGGAACGTTTTCGTAAGCAGTAAGCATGTGACCGCGTACTAGGCGAGCCATACCAACCATGTTTTCAGAACCGATTGGGTTACGTTTATGTGGCATTGCTGAAGAACCTTTTTGACCTTTAGCGAAGCCTTCTTCTACTTCACGAGTTTCTGATTTTTGTAAACCACGAACCTCAGTAGCGAATTTTTCGATTGATGTTGCGATTAAAGCTAATACTGAGAAGTATTCAGCGTGACGATCACGTTGAAGTGTTTGTGTAGAAATTGGTGCAGCTGTTAAGCCTAGTTTTTCACATACATATTTTTCAACGAATGGATCGATATTTGCGTATGTACCTACCGCACCTGAAATTTTACCCGCTTCGATTGTTTTAGCAGCTGCTTCAAAACGAGCTTGGTTACGAAGCATTTCTTCGCGCCATAGTGCAAGTTTTAAACCGAAAGTTGTTGGTTCTGCGTGAACGCCGTGTGTACGACCCATGCAAACGGTCATCTTATGTTCTTTTGCTTTTTCAGTAATGATGTCGATGAAGTTTTGGATGTCTTTGCGGATGATTTCATTCGCTTGTTTGATTTGGTAAGAAAGTGCAGTGTCTACTACGTCTGTAGAAGTTAAGCCGTAGTGTACCCATTTACGTTCGTCGCCAAGTGTTTCAGAAACGGCACGAGTGAATGCTACAACATCATGACGTGTTTCTTTTTCAATTTCTAAAATGCGGTCAATATCAAATGAAGCATTTTCGCGTAATTTTTGAACGTCCTCTTTCGGAATAACTCCTAGTTCTGACCATGCTTCACAAGCTAAGATTTCAACTTCAAGCCATGCTTGGTAACGGTTTTGTTCTGTCCAGATGGCGCCCATTTCAGGACGAGTATAACGTGCGATCATTGTATAATGTTCTCCTTTTATTCTGCCCAAATAGCAGATTGATTAATTTCTTCTAAGGTATGATTAATATCATCCGTCATTATTGTAACATGTCCCATTTTACGATTGTTCTTTGCTTCTGATTTTCCGTATAAATGAATCGACCAATCAGGATATTTGCCAATCGAATTAATCACCGGTACGACATGTTGCCCTAACACATTGACCATAATTGATGGTGTGTGCAGCTTCGGCTTACGAAGAGGCCAGCCGCATACCGCGCGAATATGTTGATGGAATTGTGAAATGTTGCAAGCTTCAATTGAATAGTGCCCTGAGTTGTGAGGACGTGGTGCTAATTCATTGATAACGATTGAGCCATCTTCTAATACAAACATCTCAACAGCAAGCGTACCAACTAAGTTTAGCGCATCAGCAATTTTGATTGCTTCCTCTTCTGCTTGTTTTAGTGTTGCTGCACCGACACGCGCCGGTACGATCGTTTCGTGTAAGATATGGTTGACGTGCACATTCTCACCCATCGGTAAGCAGTATGTTTCGCCTTGTGGGTTACGTTGTACAATAACCGATACTTCCATAACAAACGGTACAAATGCTTCTGCAACACAAGCTGAGTGTTCGAATAAGCGCTCTGCTCCAACAAGATCCGCTGCTGATTTCAATGTTAGCTGCCCTTTGCCGTCATAGCCGCCACGCGCTGTTTTTACAACACATGGGTAACCAATCTCTTGGACTTTTGCTAATAGCTCTTGATAGTCATTGGCAACGATATACGGTGCAACAGGACTACCTGCTTCTGTAATCGCTGCTTTTTCTAAAATACGATCTTGCGTCGTGCGAACAAGCTCTGCACCTTGAGGAACATAGGCAATTTCAGTTAAGCGTTTTAAGCCGTCATAATCAATGTTTTCAAATTCATATGTGATCACATCACTTACTTCTGCTAATTCTTCAAGCGCTGCCTCATCATCGTAAGGTGCGACGATGCGAATATCTGCTACTTGGCCACATGGTGAATCCATTGAAGGTTCAAGTACAGCGATTTTAAAGCCTGCTTCTTTCGCCGCTAGTGCCATCATGCGCCCTAGCTGACCTCCACCGATAATACCGATTGTTTGTCCTGGATAGATCGTTGCTGTCACTGTAAGTCACCTGTGCTTTCCATCGCTTTTGCTTTCATTTCTAAACGACGTGCTTCTAATTTATCTGTAATCGCTTTGTCTGTCGTTGATAAAATTTGTGCTGCTAGTAAACCAGCGTTTGTTGCGCCAGCTTTACCAATCGCCACTGTTGCTACTGGTACACCACCAGGCATTTGGACAATTGAAAGTAATGAATCTAAACCATTTAATGCGCGAGACTGAACCGGCACACCAATAACCGGTAATGTTGTTTTCGCAGCAACCATACCTGGTAAATGCGCTGCGCCACCTGCACCTGCAATGATTACTTCGATTCCACGTTCACGAGCTCCCTCAGCATATTCAAACATTAAATCAGGAGTACGATGTGCGGATACTACTCGTTTTTCATAAGGAATTGCTAGCTCATCTAAAATGTCGCATGCATGCTTCATCGTTTCCCAATCGCTAGAACTTCCCATAATGACACCAATTTTCGGATTCATCTTATATACGCTCCTTTGGACAAATAAAAAATCCCCAAATAACCTAAGCTCTACACACATATGTGGAAAAGCCAGTTACTCAAGGATCAACGAAAGCAGTAAGCTCACCTCTGTGAACTCAGCGCAATATTCCTAAGTGCTTGCTTTCCCGCATAGTCCAACATTTACGGTGTCGGGTAGAGACACTAGAGCCAATCCTCTAGCATATATGTGGGATATATTGTTTTCATTGCCATTCTAACAACGCTACGGAAAGAAGTCAATAAAAAACGAACAATTAAATTTTAATTTTTTTAATCGTTCGTATTTTTTATCTATTTTTAATCACTTTCAACTAAAACACCTTTGAATTTAATCAATTGGCGAACCGGAACAGGATTGCCGTCAATCATCTCAAACAATGGCTCTTCTTTACGCGCTGCTGGCATATAACCATCTTTCTGCATTCTATCCAAACATTCGCTAATTGTTTCATTTTCTTCTACTTCATACCATACGGTTTTCTTTGCCAAACTTGTACACTTCCTTATAACTCTTTGCCATTACCTTACCGTTTATTGTACCGAAAAACAACTAAAAGAGCGCCGGTTTCACATAACTGACGCTCTTTTTAACAAAACCATTTATTATTTTGCAAATACCGGAATTTTCGCTTTTGCGATACCTGTTGCATAGGCACAATGTCTAACTGCATGCGCTACTGCCTCCGTTACGTCCGTTTCAAAAACATTCGGTACAACTGTTCCAGCCGCTAATTGCTCACTCGTTACGAGATTTGCAATCGCTTCAATCGCTGCAAGTTTCATCCCCTCGGTAATCGCCGTCGCTTGAACATCTAGTGCCCCACGGAAAATACCAGGGAATGCGAGCATATTGTTAATTTGGTTTGGATAATCCGAGCGCCCCGTCGCAATCACTTTCGTTCCCCAAGCAACCGCATTTTCATATGTTACTTCAGGATCTGGGTTTGCTAGCGCAAAAACAATTGGATCGACATTCATCGTCGCAATCATTTTTTCTGTCAATACATTTGGTGCCGACACGCCGATAAAAATATCCGCATTGACTACAGCTTCTTCAAGAGAGCCTTGTAAGTTATTTGTATTACTCCACAATGCTACATATTCCTTCTCCGAATTCATCCCCTCTTTACGCCCTTCATATATAATTCCTTTTGAATCGCAAACAACAATATTAGAACCTTGATAACCTAATGACAATAACATTTTTAAAATCGCAACACCTGCCGCACCTGCGCCGTTAATAACAACTCGCACTTGCTCCTTCTGCTTGCCGACAATTTTTAATGCATTGATCAGTCCTGCACCAACAACAATCGCTGTACCATGCTGATCATCATGAAACACCGGAATACCCAGATCCTGCAGACGAGCTTCAATTTCAAAGCAACGTGGTGCCGAAATATCTTCTAAATTAATCGCTCCAAATGTAGGAGCTAATGCACGTACAATTTGGACAATTTCATCCGTGTCCTTCGTATCTAAACAAATTGGCACCGCATCAATTCCTGCAAACTGTTTTAAAAGGAGCGCTTTTCCTTCCATTACCGGCATTGCAGCTTCGGGACCAATGTCTCCTAATCCAAGCACCGCTGTACCATCTGACACAACGCCGACGAAATTGCCTTTCATCGTATACGTATACGCTTTTGTCACGTCTTGTTGGATTTCTAAACATGGCGCCGCTACTCCAGGTGAATAGACTAAACTCAACTCTTTTACACTCTCTACGGGAACACTCGCCTCTACCGTTAGTTTCCCTCTAAACTTTTCATGCAATGTTAATGCTTCTCTCTTCAACGCTTCCTTCATGTTCATCCCTCATTCCAATTTTTCATTTTCCGTTGATAGCTCCATATATTACGAGAGGATGTTTTCACTGTCAATACCACTTATTTCAATTTTCTGATATTTTAAGGTTCATGTGAAAAAACGCACATTTTCGCTATATAATAGAAGGAAGTCAAAATTTTCTAATAATAGTAGCTCATAGAAAAAAGTAAAAAATATTTTTTTAACGCACAAAAAAAGCACCGATAAAAATCGGTACTTCGTGTGCCTAGCAACGTCCTACTCTCGCAGGGGGAAACCCCCAACTACCATCGGCGCTAAAGAGCTTAACTACTGTGTTCGGCATGGGAACAGGTGTGACCTCTTTGCCATCATCACTAGACTTACGTACAAGGATGTACTGACTTACGCGTTACAACATGGACGTTGTGAACTTAGCGTAAGTTCCTTGAAAGAATTGTTCTTTCAAAACTGGATAAAATGTGACATGAAAGTATATTTGGTTAAGTCCTCGACCTATTAGTATTCGTCAACTCCGTATGTCGCCATACTTCCATCTCGAACCTATCTACCTGATCGTCTTTCAGGGGTCTTACTTACTTGCGTAATGGGAAATCTCATCTTGAGGGGGGCTTCATGCTTAGATGCTTTCAGCACTTATCCCGTCCACACATAGCTACCCAGCGATGCCTTTGGCAAGACAACTGGTACACCAGCGGTGTGTCCATCCCGGTCCTCTCGTACTAAGGACAGCTCCTCTCAAATTTCCTACGCCCACGACGGATAGGGACCGAACTGTCTCACGACGTTCTGAACCCAGCTCGCGTACCGCTTTAATGGGCGAACAGCCCAACCCTTGGGACCGACTACAGCCCCAGGATGCGATGAGCCGACATCGAGGTGCCAAACCTCCCCGTCGATGTGGACTCTTGGGGGAGATAAGCCTGTTATCCCCAGGGTAGCTTTTATCCGTTGAGCGATGGCCCTTCCATGCGGAACCACCGGATCACTAAGCCCGTCTTTCGACCCTGCTCGACTTGTAGGTCTCGCAGTCAAGCTCCCTTGTGCCTTTACACTCTGCGAATGATTTCCAACCATTCTGAGGGAACCTTTGGGCGCCTCCGTTACCTTTTAGGAGGCGACCGCCCCAGTCAAACTGTCTGCCTGACACTGTCTCCCACCCCGATAAGGGGTGCGGGTTAGAAGTTCAATACATTTAGGGTAGTATCCCAACAACGCCTCCACCGAAACTGGCGTTCCGGTCTCTCAGGCTCCTACC
The DNA here is from genome assembly GCF_000505545.1 of Kurthia huakuii LAM0618. Taxonomy (GTDB): domain Bacteria; phylum Bacillota; class Bacilli; order Bacillales_A; family Planococcaceae; genus Kurthia; species Kurthia huakuii. The sequence continues at coordinate 56,104 of NZ_AYTB01000017.1, read as the reverse complement.
TATCCTGTACAAAATGTATCAAAATTCAATATCAAGCTACAGTAAAGCTCCATGGGGTCTTTCCGTCCTGTCGCGGGTAACCTGCATCTTCACAGGTACTATAATTTCACCGAGTCTCTCGTTGAGACAGTGCCCAAATCGTTACGCCTTTCGTGCGGGTCGGAACTTACCCGACAAGGAATTTCGCTACCTTAGGACCGTTATAGTTACGGCCGCCGTTTACTGGGGCTTCAATTCTCAGCTTCGCTTGCGCTAACCAATCCTCTTAACCTTCCAGCACCGGGCAGGCGTCAGCCCCTATACATCACCTTACGGTTTAGCAGAGACCTGTGTTTTTGATAAACAGTCGCTTGGGCCTATTCACTGCGGCTCTCTCGGGCTTGCACCCTACCAGAGCACCCCTTATCCCTAAGTTACGGGGTCATTTTGCCGAGTTCCTTAACGAGAGTTCTCTCGCTCACCTTAGGATTCTCTCCTCGACTACCTGTGTCGGTTTGCGGTACGGGCACCTCTCACCTCGCTAGAGGCTTTTCTTGGCAGTGTGAAATCAGGAACTTCGCTCTAAGAGCTTCGCTATCACAGCTCAATGTTAAAGAGTGCGGATTTGCCTACACTCACACCTCACTGCTTAGACGCGCATAACCAACAGCGCGCTTACCCTATCCTACTGCGTCCCCCCATTACTCAAATGGTGAGGAGGTGGTACAGGAATATCAACCTGTTATCCATCGCCTACGCCTATCGGCCTCGGCTTAGGTCCCGACTAACCCTGAGCGGACGAGCCTTCCTCAGGAAACCTTAGTCATTCGGTGGATGGGATTCTCACCCATCTTTCGCTACTCATACCGGCATTCTCACTTCTAAGCGCTCCACCAGTCCTTACGATCTGACTTCACAGCGATTAGAACGCTCTCCTACCACGGACATCTGAGATGTCCATCCACAGCTTCGGTGAATCGTTTAGCCCCGATACATTTTCGGCGCAGCGTCACTCGACCAGTGAGCTATTACGCACTCTTTAAATGATGGCTGCTTCTGAGCCAACATCCTGGTTGTCTAAGCAACGTCACATCCTTTTCCACTTAACGATTACTTGGGGACCTTAGCTGGTGGTCTGGGCTGTTTCCCTTTTGACTACGGATCTTATCACTCGCAGTCTGACTCCCGCGTATAAATCATTGGCATTCGGAGTTTGTCTGAATTCGGTAATCCGGGATGGACCCCTAGTCCAAACAGTGCTCTACCTCCAAGATTCTTAGCCGCGAGGCTAGCCCTAAAGCTATTTCGGAGAGAACCAGCTATTTCCAGGTTCGATTGGAATTTCTCCGCTACCCACACCTCATCCCCGCACTTTTCAACGTACGTGGGTTCGGGCCTCCAGTAAGTGTTACCTTACCTTCACCCTGGACATGGGTAGATCACCTGGTTTCGGGTCTACAACCACATACTCATTCGCCCTATTCAGACTCGCTTTCGCTACGGCTCCGCCTTATCAGCTTAACCTTGCATGGGATCGTAACTCGCCGGTTCATTCTACAAAAGGCACGCTATCACCCATTAACGGGCTCTAACTACTTGTAGGCACATGGTTTCAGGATCTCTTTCACTCCCCTTCCGGGGTGCTTTTCACCTTTCCCTCACGGTACTGGTTCACTATCGGTCACTAGAGAGTATTTAGCCTTGGGAGATGGTCCTCCCAGATTCCGACGGAATTTCACGTGTTCCGCCGTACTCAGGATCCACTCTGGAGGGAATGAACTTTCAACTACAGGACTGTTACCTTCTTTGGTGGGCCTTTCCATGCCGCTTCGCTTAACTCATTCCTTTGTAACTCCGTATAGAGTGTCCTACAACCCCAAGGAGCAAGCTCCTTGGTTTGGGCTCTTCCCGTTTCGCTCGCCGCTACTAAGGGAATCGAATTTTCTTTCTCTTCCTTCAGGTACTTAGATGTTTCAGTTCCCTGAGTCTGCCATCATCACGCTATGAATTCACGTGTAGATACTGTCCTATTAAAAACAGTGGGTTCCCCCATTCGGAAATCTCCGGATCAAAGCTCACTTACAGCTCCCCGAAGCATATCGGTGTTAGTGCCGTCCTTCATCGGCTTCTAGTGCCAAGGCATCCGCCATGCGCCCTTAATAACTTAACCTATATAAGTTATTAAGCCTAAAAATTAAAACTTAATAATAAAAAAATCTATAATAGAAATTTGTTTGTTACTTTCAATGTCGTTTTATCCAGTTTTCAAAGAACAAGTTTTAGAAGATTCATAAACCTTCAAAACTGAACAGCAAGTGTAATCGTAGATGACCGAGTCATCTATTCCGTAATAATCCTTAGAAAGGAGGTGATCCAGCCGCACCTTCCGATACGGCTACCTTGTTACGACTTCACCCCAATCATCTATCCCACCTTAGACGGCTGGCTCCATAAATGGTTACCCCACCGGCTTCGGGTGTTACAAACTCTCGTGGTGTGACGGGCGGTGTGTACAAGGCCCGGGAACGTATTCACCGCGGCATGCTGATCCGCGATTACTAGCGATTCCGGCTTCATGTAGTCGAGTTGCAGACTACAATCCGAACTGAGAACGGTTTTATGAGATTGGCTAACCCTCGCGGGCTTGCAGCTCTCTGTACCGTCCATTGTAGCACGTGTGTAGCCCAGGTCATAAGGGGCATGATGATTTGACGTCATCCCCACCTTCCTCCGGTTTGTCACCGGCAGTCTCCTTAGAGTGCCCAACTAAATGATGGCAACTAAGAATAAGGGTTGCGCTCGTTGCGGGACTTAACCCAACATCTCACGACACGAGCTGACGACAACCATGCACCACCTGTCACCAATGTCCCCGAAGGGAAAGTCTTATCTCTAAGACGGTCATTGGGATGTCAAGACCTGGTAAGGTTCTTCGCGTTGCTTCGAATTAAACCACATGCTCCACCGCTTGTGCGGGCCCCCGTCAATTCCTTTGAGTTTCAACCTTGCGGTCGTACTCCCCAGGCGGAGTGCTTAATGCGTTAGCTGCAGCACTAAGGGGCGGAAACCCCCTAACACTTAGCACTCATCGTTTACGGCGTGGACTACCAGGGTATCTAATCCTGTTTGCTCCCCACGCTTTCGCGCCTCAGTGTCAGTTACAGACCAGACAGTCGCCTTCGCCACTGGTGTTCCTCCAAATCTCTACGCATTTCACCGCTACACTTGGAATTCCACTATCCTCTTCTGCACTCAAGTTCCCCAGTTTCCAATGACCCTCCACGGTTGAGCCGTGGGCTTTCACATCAGACTTAAGAAACCACCTGCGCGCGCTTTACGCCCAATAAATCCGGACAACGCTTGCCACCTACGTATTACCGCGGCTGCTGGCACGTAGTTAGCCGTGGCTTTCTAATAAGGTACCGTCAAGGCGCGTTCATTACCTAACGCACTTGTTCTTCCCTTACAACAGAGTTTTACGATCCGAAAACCTTCATCACTCACGCGGCGTTGCTCCATCAGACTTTCGTCCATTGTGGAAGATTCCCTACTGCTGCCTCCCGTAGGAGTTTGGGCCGTGTCTCAGTCCCAATGTGGCCGATCACCCTCTCAGGTCGGCTATGCATCGTTGCCTTGGTAGGCCGTTACCCTACCAACTAGCTAATGCACCGCGGGCCCATCCTGTAGTGACGCCGAAGCGCCTTTTAGCTTAAAGCCATGAGGCTAAAAGAGTTATCCGGTATTAGCTCCGGTTTCCCGAAGTTATCCCAGTCTACAGGGCAGGTTGCCCACGTGTTACTCACCCGTCCGCCGCTAGGTTGTTTGAAATGCAAGCATTCCAAACAACCTCGCTCGACTTGCATGTATTAGGCACGCCGCCAGCGTTCGTCCTGAGCCAGGATCAAACTCTCCATAAAAAGTGTTTGAAAGCTCATTTGCTTTGCTAGCGTTATCTTGCTTGATAACATTTTTTTCGATTCTTATTGAACCGAATTTATTGTGATTACATCTTGCTTGTTCAGTTTTCAAGGTTCATGTCGTTCGCCGTTATCTTAACGACTCATTTATTATATCATCATAACTTTTCAGAAGTCAACAACTTTTTTAAAAAAGTTTTTTTATGATGTTTTGTTGTTTACACAAATTTTATATAATAACAATTGTTTCCAGGCTTGTCAATCATTTTTTATAACACTGCTTGCCAATCAACGTTTTCTACTATACTACCTGTTTTATAACCTGTCAACAATTTTCTTTTCCTTTTCTCTTTCTTCTATAGAATATAATGATTTGTTCACTACATCACAAACTTCATTATCTATTTCAACATTTTTTCTTCTATCAATTAAACAAAAAAATCAGGAAGCACATTTTACTGCGCTTCCTGATTTTTATTTTCCCTCTTATCGTACCCAGATAAAGTAAGCCAAGAACACAAAGAACATTGCATACATTAATGGATGAACTTCTTTACGACGACCTGCTAAAATCATTGTGATTGGGTAGAAAATGAAACCTACTGCGATACCAGTCGCAATACTGTAGCCTAGTGGCATCATAAACATTGTTAAAAATGCCGGAACAGCGATTTCAAAGTCATTCCATTCAATTAAGCGTAATGATGACACCATCAGTACACCGACCATTACTAATGCTGGTGCAGTTACTGCGCTTGTTAAAACATCTAATAACGGGAAGAAGAATAACGATAGCGCAAACAAAATAGCTACGACTACAGAAGAGAAACCTGAACGTGCACCTGCTGCTACGCCTGAAGTTGATTCAACATAAGCAGTCGTAGTTGATGTACCAAATAATGAACCGATTGTTGTACCAAGTGCATCGGCCATTAATGCACGACCTGCGCGTGGCATTGTACCATCTTTACGAATTAAGCCTGCTTTATCTGCTACAGCCATTAACGTGCCAGCTGTATCAAAGAAATCAACGAATAAGAATGTTAACACAACGATTAAAAATTGTGTGTTTAATAGTGAACCAAAATCGTTAATGATTGGATCAAGCGCTACACCAAATGTTGAAGAAACACTCGGTACAGCTGAAACGATTGCATCTGGTGTTTTAACAACACCCGTTACCATACCAACGATTGCCGTAATAACAATTGTGAAGAAAATACCGCCACTTACTTTTTTCGTTAAGAAAACAACCGCTAGAACGATACCAAAGACTGCTAATAATACGCTTCCTTCTGTAAAGTCGCCTAATGTTACTAATGTTGCCTCATCAGCAACAATAATACCGGCACCTTTTAAACCAACGAATGTAATAAACAAACCGATACCTGCTGATACCGCGTATTTTAATTGTTGTGGAATCGCATTAATAATTGTTTCACGAACACCTGTTAATGATAAAAGAATAAAAATAATACCTGAGAAGAATACGCCTGTTAAACCAGTTTGCCATGGGATACCGTATGTTAATACAACAGTATAAGCAAAGAAAGCATTTAAGCCCATACCTGGTGCAAGTGCGATTGGGAATTTCGCAAGAACCCCCATAATTAACGAACCTACGATGGCTGCAAGAGCAGTTGCTACGAATACAGCGCCTTTATCCATCCCCGCATCAGCTAAAATTAGTGGGTTAACCGCTAAAATATACGCCATTGCTAAGAATGTTGTGACACCCCCAATGATTTCTCGGCCATACGTTGTGCCAAGCTCATCAAATTGGAAATATTTTTTCATGATACTTAATTCCTCCGATGTCGTCTTTGGAAAAAAAGAAAAGAGGTATGCGACAGTTTTTGCCGTATACCTCAACGATTTCTGCAAGTGCAGAGAGAAGAAACGCGTTGTTCCTTCAATCGTAGTCAAATCATTTACGGTGATTTGGTAGAAACTTTCGAGCCTTATTCTCGATTTTATACGACGACGTTATTTGATTACAGTGCTAATATAACACGACTTTTATGTCCTTTCAATACATTTCACGAACATTTATTATTTTTTTAATATTATAGTTCGTGAATTACTAATATTTTCTAATTACCTAAACGATAAAGTGATTATCTCTTGCATTTTTTGAGCAAAATTAGTACTAATTAAAGAAAATAGTTTAGAAGGAGGAAGTTTATATGCATTACACTGCACCATCAGCAAAATATACACAAATAATTTCAGACAAGCGCATTTGGTTAAGTGATATTATCGAGCCTACACACTTTATTGAATGCGTCATTATGTGGGACGACTCAACAAACCAACTACACGATGTGCTCTTTGAAAACTGTCAGTTCCAAGAATGTGATTTTTCAAACTTTGAGGTGCTTGATGTCGTATTTAAGAAATGTGATTTATCAAATGTTTTATTTCATAGCGCGATTTTGTATCGCACTGAATTTTATCAAGCTAAGCTACTTGGTACTGAATTTTTACAAACGACGATGAAACATGTTGGCTTCTTTGATTCGATTATCAACTATGGGCAATTTTCCGACAGTAAATTTAAAGAATGTCAATTTAGCAAATGCGAATTAAAGGAAACACTGTTCCGTTATGTGACGCTAGGTGATGTGCTCTTTAACTATTGTGAGTTACATGACAGTGATTTTGCAGAAACATCGTTTAAAGGAATCGACCTTTCTACATGTGAATTTGAGCATATTCAAATTGACGCTGATGCATTGCGTGGCCTGACAATCCGTTTTGACCAAGCAGCCAGTCTTCTTCCTCCACTCGGTGTCACAATTAAATATTAAAAAAGAGGCCTCCTCATATGAAGGGGACCTCTTTTTTTATGCGCTGGCATACTGATCAACAAATGCCAGCAACATTTTATTAAATTCGACAGGATCTTCTAAATGCGGCAGATGTCCTGATGTTTCAAATATATAGAAATGCCCCGTTTGCACATACTTTGCACATTCTTCAGCATGTTGATGCGACCAATACGCACTATGCTCACAGCCAACAAATAATATCGGTACCGTAATACGCGGCAACATATCTAGCCAATTTTCAAAGAAGTGATTAAACAATAATGGCTTTGTAGCGATGTAATCGAATTGATGATCTTGCTTTTTATAATGTGCCAGCTTTTCGCGAATAACAATATCAATATCTTTGAATGTCGTTTCCGGTAAATCACGTGTTAATGTCTCGTTAAAATTATCATATGTCACATCATACATACCATACTTCCACGTTTTATCATTAATCATTTTTGGTGTTTGGTCAACAGACATGATGGCGCGCACATTTTTCACACTATGGAGCATGATATAAGCATATATAGTAGACATTCCTTGCGAATGCCCTATCAAAATAGGTTTCCTTAGCTCGAGTAACTCTAATAAATGATGTAAATCTTCCCCGTGACGCGCAATATGCTGCCCATAGCTTACATTTTGTGAGGCACCATGATTACGTCGGTCAAAACCAATGATGCGAAAACCGCCATATGCAAGTAGCGCTTCTACTTGATTAAACCAAGATTTTGCATTACCGCCGTATCCTGCAATTAACACAACCGGCTGTCCTTCGCCGATATCAAAATAAGAAAGTGTTGCGTGGTCACTCGTCACAAAATAATTCATTTGAAATTCCATGCATACTTCACCCTTTATCTAGACATTTACCTATTTAATACCCGTTGAAAATAACGATAAACGACACAAAAAAGAGGCTGGGACAAAACAGTTCATTTTCCTTTTTTAAGGTTCGCAACAAAAAACCGGAACCGCGCCACAGCACGATTCCGGTTTTTCTTATGCTCATCTGAGTTGGTATTTTTACACGTATGTCCCAGTCTCTTTAAATTACTAGACTACTTCCTAGTACCAACCGTTTTTAACCCAGAAAGATTTAGCTGCTTCCCATGAACCGTAACGTTGTTTAACGTAGTTGTTTGCAACACGTTCTTGGTTAGCTGCAGAGTAATCACCGTTTAAGTATGATTTATCTAATTGGTAACGACCGATGTATTTACCAGTTGCGCTACGTGCTGAGTATGAACCACCTGATTCTTTTCCTGCAATCCATTCTTTAGCTGAGCTAGATCCTGCTGAAGCTGTACGTTTATATGATTGAGTAGCTGGTTTTTTATAAGTTGATTTTTGTGTATAAGATTTTTGCGTATTATATGCTGGTTTTTTATAAGTTGTTTGTGTTTTAGGTGCACTGTAAGTTGTTGTGGCTTGTGAAGTCTTTGTCACAGCTTGTCCTTTTGAAGGAATTGTTAAACGCGTACCAACATAAATCATGTTAGGGTTAGAAATTCCATTTGCTGAAGCAATACTGTTTACTAGAGAGAAGTCACCAACATATTTTTGAGAAATCTTTGCTAAAGTGTCTCCTGACTGAACTGTATATGCTGTTTGTGCGCTCGCATTTGAAGCTCCTGCAAATGCTGCTAATCCTACGGCTAATGTTGTTCCGGCTACTAAAGCTTTGATTGATTTCATATTAAATAATTTTCCACCTTTTTTTAAGTTTTGTCACTTTCACGTCTTGTCTTGCACGCTTATATTTTTCTGCGCTTCGTTTGCGCTCGCTTTTTTTAAGCTGACATAAGATTACCACGCTAAACTTTGACATAGAATACGGAAATATTACAAAAAGATTAAGAGAGATGCGTTTTATTACAAATCGTAGTAATTTATATAGAAAATTCAGATTATTAATGTCGTTTTTCTACTATTTTTTATTGTTATTCAATAAAAAATGACGTTTTATGGCTATTTAAAAAAGTTTTAAAAAAAAATAAAAAAATCGAATTTCTGCTATTTTTTTATTTTTCGACTGTTTTAACTAGATTTTTCTTCTTTTAAAGGTTAAATAAGGGATTTTTTTCATAAAAGACTTTTCTTTTTTAATCTATATAGACTTAATTTTTTTTTATTTTTTATTCTTTTTTATTTTTTAATAAGTAAAATGACTTAAAAAATAAAAAAGAGTGATAATTAACGGTTCAATTCCTTTACATCACACTACTACGTGTTACTATATAGTTAGTAGTAAGTAGTACTTAATAGCTTGAAATGTGAGGTGTAATTTATGGAAAACACAACGGAGATGCTAAAAGGTGTATTGGAAGGATGCGTACTCGAAATTATTAGTCGCGGTGAAACATACGGTTACGAAATCACAGAGACACTTAGGCAGGCTGGTTTCTCTGATATTGTAGAGGGTACGGTTTATACAATTACGATGCGCCTTGAAAAAAATAATTATGTAACGATTGAAAAAAAACCTTCTACGATTGGTCCACCGAGAAAATTTTATACACTTAATGAGGCTGGTGAACAGCAACTTAAACTTTTTTGGGCAAAATGGGATTTTATTTCAACGAAAATTAATAAACTAAAATTAAATGAGGTGTAAAACATGAGCTTTTTCGAAAAAATTGTTGGAAGCTTTGATGAGAAAAAAGAATGGCGCGCAATTGAGGCACGCGCAAAAGCGTTGCCAAATGATTACGCTAATGCCTTTAAAGCTATTCAAAAGTATATGTGGTCAACAGATGGGGCGACAGATTGGCAAGATAGCAAACGTATTTACAATAGCTTACTCGATTTATTTGAAGAAGGTGCTGCTGAACAACGAAAAGTTACTGACTTAACGGGCGATGATGTCGCTACGTTCTGTGATGGGCTTATCGAAGATGTGGAAACGTGGAAAGATAAACCTCGCCAAAAATTAAACGATACGATTCGTAAAATGAAGTAGGGGTTGTATCATGAATCAACAACGAACACCGCTTTTTGATATGCTACAGCGCTATGCTTCAAATAAAACGACCTTTCATGTTCCTGGTCATAAAAACGGTACGGTCTTTCCTGAGCAGGCAGCGACTTATTTTCAACCTCTTTTGCAAATCGATGCCACTGAAATTACAGGGCTTGATGATTTGCATGCACCAGAAGAGGCGATTTTAGAAGCACAACAATTATTGCAGGCGCATTATCAATCACAAGCAAGCTATTTTTTAGTGAATGGCTCCACTGTCGGCAACTTGGCAATGATTTTAGCAACGATACAGCCACATGATGCGGTGCTCGTACAACGCAATTGTCACAAGTCGATTTTACATGGGCTTGAGCTTGCTGGCGCACAACCGATTTTTATTGCGCCTACTTATGATGCTGATTGGCAACTTGGTACGAGCTTATCAACGGAAAGTGTCGCGCAAGCTTTTGCTGATTTTCCACAGGCAAAAGCATTGCTTGTAACGTATCCAAATTACTACGGGCTCGCCCAACAAAACATTCGTGACATTATTGCTATTGCCCATGCACATGATGCAGTCGTTTTAGTAGATGAAGCGCACGGTGCTCATTTTACATTGCAGCAGTTTCCAGAAAGTGCGCTTCAACATGGTGCAGATGTCGTCATCCACTCGGCACATAAAACATTGCCGGCGATGACAATGGGCTCGTATTTGCATATCGGAAGCGCGCGCGTAGCACGTTCGCGCATTGAATATTATTTACAAATGCTCCAATCTAGTAGCCCGTCTTATCCAATTATGGGCTCGCTAGATATTGCGAGATTTTATTTAGCAAGTTATATAGAAGAAACTCCATTAATCGACTCGATTGAAACGTTTAAACATGCGCTTCATACAATTGATGGTATTCGCGTACTAGAAGCACCAGTGTATTGCGAACTCGATCCGCTTAAAGTAACAATCCAATCGACAAACCATGTTAGTGGCTATGCGCTCCAAGTTGCATTAGAAGCGGTTGGCATTTATCCAGAACTTGCGGATCCGTACAATGTCTTGCTCATACTGCCACTTGCTGTAACGGATTATACAGAGGTGCTACAAAAAATGGCATATGCTTTTTCTCAGCTCATACCCGAAACAATGCCAACTGTACACTATACACCACCGCATACAACGATGCTGGCGATGAGTTATACACAACTGCACACTGCAACAACAGAGTTTGTCCCATTAATAGAAGCAGTTGGTCGGATTAGTGCTGAAATGGTGACGCCCTATCCACCAGGGATTCCACTTATTATGTATGGTGAACGTATTGTTGATGCACACATTACTGCGATTGCTCAGTACGAGCGATTTCATGGTGGTGAGCAATTACAACAAGGACTATTGCGCGTTATCAAATAAAAAATGAGCCATGCACTTTGCATGGCTCATTTTTTATTAGTTTAAGTTACCTGGTACCGTTTTCATGATGCGACCAGAGTTTACTTTCTTCACTGGTGTCGTTGCCGGACGTAATACGCGCATAGTGTCACCTCCCTTCAAAAACATTCATTATTATGCTTGTTGTAAGCTGTTTTTCCATACGAGATTCAACACTTTTTTAATGTTCTTTTTCTCTGAAGGACATGGACGTTCGCCCGAGACAACACGGTACCACGGGCAATGATTACCTTGGCAAGATGGACGGAAGAAGCAAGACTGACAAACGGTATCTGTTTCTTCTCCTGATAATAACCATGAAGCAATTTTGTCATAATCTAAATCCATCGTACCATCGGCATTGAGATGCCCTACTTTATTCACTTCTTCATCAAGCACTGTCGTACATTTGTAGAGCTGTCCATCAGAACCAATGACCATCGCATTAGGTTTTGCGGCGTAACAGACAGCAGCTGTTGGATTTAGTGCACCCTCGACCATATTACTCATCGCAAGCCCTTTATCGATTGCTGTCTCTGTAAATTCCCAAATTTTTTTATTTGCGGTAATATGTGTGCACGTCGGAATTTCTTCGTCATTTGGACCACCCCAGCGACCAACTGGACGGAAAAATACACCAAAACGTTTATCATCTGCAAAATGTTCTTTTAAAAAGTCGATTAAATGCTCCGTCTCACGTAAATTGTCCTCATCAAAGTTGATACGGATGGTCATATTGAAGTCGCCCTCAACATCACGTAATGTTTTTAAATTATCCACAATACGCTCAAATGTACCTTGTCCACCAATCATGTGACGACGTGCATCATGGACTGCTTGTACACCATCGATTGTTACCATGTACTGCGAAACATTCCAAGACAATAATTTTTCAAATGTTTCACGGTTTAAGAAGTAGCCATTCGTTACAACGTCCGCAGAATAATGAATATTATGTTTCTCAGCGATTGTCATATATTCTTTTGATAATTCTTCGATAATCCCAAGCTCTAGTAATGGCTCGCCGCCAAACCAGCTAATGTGTAAATCATTTAATGTACCTGCACGCTCAGCTACTAACGCTTTGACGCCAGCTTTTGTGTCATCTGTCATGCGGCCTTTTGCGAATGACTCGTAGCAATAACGACAACGGAAGTTACATTGCTCCGTTGTCATTAAAATTAAATGCAGCATATCTGTGCGATGCATCGATTGGTGCAGTAAATCAGCGCGTTTCATTTCATCAATGGTATCTTTGACGATAAAGCCGCTATCAAATAGTGCCTGCTTTACTTCGGTATCAAGTGCCGGTGAACCTTGGCGTTTTAGTGCAGTCATGACTTCCTCGCGTTCATCTGCTTCGAAGTTCACGATAGCTCCTGTGTAGCTGTTGTAAACAACTATGCCGCCATCTTCTGTTTTTGTTAATGCGTTAAATTTTGATGGTATGTATGTTACCATGCTGTTTCCCCCTCATTCATTTCACTTTCGCCAATGAAATGATGTTTTTTGGCCTTCTAAACCAACTGGAGAACACAAAAAATCCACTCATATTTTCATTGCTAAATAAGAGTGGATTGCAGAAATAATCAATTGAATTTGAATGGATGGCTTTTTGCCTGAACGAGCGCGATGCGGATCAACCTAATTGACGCAAATTTTGCCAACGACAAAAAAACGTGCAACGAGCGATGATGCTGCGCTAGATTCACTTCAATTAGACTATTTCCATTCAGTTGTTGTAGGTGGCTTAGAAGTAATATCTTCTTGTACACGCATTGCTCGTTCGACTTCGCCTGAAATACGTGTCATGACAAATTCAATTTTATCGAACATAATTTTATTGATGTTATCATTTCGCATGCCTTTTCCCTCACAACTGTTTAGATTCTAATTGGTGTTACGTTTCCGTTTTTTACAAATGCGTACTGCGTTTGTAGATGAATTAAGTGTATAAATATTAGGAGCAGGTGTCAATAGCATACGAAAAAAAAGACTCTCGCATGATGCGAGAGTCTTATCTTTTTATCTTATTCCCACTCAATCGTTGCTGGTGGCTTCGATGTAATATCATACAGTACGCGGTTAACGTGGTCGACTTCGTTTACGATACGTACAGAGATTTTTTCAAGTACGTCGTAAGGAATACGAGCCCAGTCAGATGTCATACCGTCGATAGATGTTACGCCGCGGATACCGATTGCGTAGTCGTACGTACGGCCATCGCCCATAACACCAACTGAACGGATGTCTGGTAATACGCAGAAGTATTGCCAAATGTCGCGTTCAAGGCCGGCTTTTTTGATTTCGTCACGTAAGATGAAGTCAGCGTCACGTACGATTTCTAATTTATCTTCTGTTACTTCACCAAGTACACGAATACCTAGACCAGGACCTGGGAATGGTTGACGCCATACAACAGCTTCTGGAAGACCTAATTCAAGACCTAGTGCGCGCACTTCGTCTTTGAATAATGTGTTAAGTGGTTCGATTAATTCAAATTTCATGTCTTCAGGAAGACCGCCAACGTTGTGGTGAGATTTGATTGTTTGTGCAGTTGCTGTACCTGATTCGATAATATCTGTGTAAAGTGTACCTTGTGCTAAGAAGTCCATATCTTTAAGCTTCGCAGATTCTTCATCGAACACGTAAATGAATTCGTTACCGATAATTTTACGTTTTTGTTCTGGGTCAGAAACGCCTTTAAGTTTGTTCATGAAACGTTCACGTGCATCGATTTTGATTAATTTCATATCGAAGTCTTCTGTGAAAGTTTTCATAACTTGTTCTACTTCACCTTTACGGTTTAAGTTGTGGTCTACGAACATACAAGTTAATTGGTCACCAATGGCTTTGTGGATCAATACCGCTACAACAGATGAGTCAACGCCGCCTGAAAGTGCACAAAGAACTTGTTTATCGCCAACTTGTGCGCGGATTTTTTCGATTTCGATTTCGATGAAGTTCGCCATTGACCAGTCGCCTTTACAACCACAGATGTCCATTGCGAAGTGACGAAGTAAATCGTTACCGTATACAGAGTGACGTACTTCTGGGTGGAATTGTACAGCGTAGAATTTGCGTTCTGGGTTTGCCATCGCAGCAATCGGGCAAGAAGCGCTTGTTGCGATTGTCGTGAAACCTTCTGGTGTTTCTGTTACTAAGTCACCATGGCTCATCCATACAACTTGTTCTTCTGGCGTATCAGCGAATAATGCGTTTTCTGCTAACACTTTGATTTCAGCTTTACCATATTCACGGTGAGCAGCTTTTTCTACTTTACCGCCTAAAGTGTGAGACATTAATTGCATACCATAGCAAATACCTAAGATAGGTAAACCAAGTTCAAAGATTGCTTCATCGATTTTGAAAGCATTGTCGTCATAAACTGAGTTTGGACCACCTGAGAAAATGATACCTGTTGCGTTTAAGTCTTTTAATTCTTGCGCAGTAATTGTATGTGCGTGTAATTCACTGTAAACACCGAATTCACGAATACGACGTGTGATTAATTGATTGTATTGACTACCGAAATCAAGAACGATGATTTTTTCTTGATCTTTTAGTTGTGTGCTAGCTGACAACTTATTTCCACCTCTTCAATGTATTTTGTCTATAATTGATGACCCAATCTCTAAAAAAAGGACGCGCGAAAATAAACATTTTCTACACGTCCTCTCAACTGATAGGTGAATAGACGAAAATGCCTTACAGTAAGGGACTTCGTGCACTCACCTTCATAGTCAAGTCATTTACGGCAACTTGGTAGAAACATCCGATCCATATTATCGAACATATATGAGGGTAATTCAATTATAACTCTTTGAGCTAAGTGTACAATTTGACTGGCCTAAAATCAACCTCTTACTTTATTGATTAAATATTGCCAACTTTCTTTTAATTTATCCCATTGCATTGTTTCCACGCTTGGGTCGTAAATATAACGCTCATAATGCGCCACAAATTCTTTCATATGATGTTCGCCAAGCTGTGCATCAACGCGCTTCGCAAATTGTTGCAACGTTTCGCCATCTGCTTTTTTCAACCCATGCATCGCAAGAACTTTTAATAAGTCATTGTATGCTTGTTCGAGTGAGACGTCCGATTTTGTCGCGTAACGCGTTTCAATATAGCGTGGAATCCATTTTATACGTGTGCGCCATAAAATATAAGCTACCACAAGAAGCACTAGCGCTACAAGCCAAGGCCACCATGTGATGCCTTTTGTTGTTGCTGTGTCTGTTTGTGCTTGTTTTTCTTGTTCTTGCTGTTGCTGTTCTTGTTGTTGTGGCGTTGGTTTTTTCTCTTCTTCTGCCTTCGGTGCTTCTTCATCTGCAGATGCGTCTGCCGCATTGTCTGGCCGCGTATCATCTTCGACTTGGTCAAAGCCACTAAAGCCAATTGTCGGCTCAAACTGCATCCAACCAACACCAGGCATATACGCTTCTACCCATGAATGTGCATTGTTATTTGTCACTTCAAAATGTGTCGTATCACGTGTACTATCGACTACATCTCCTTCAGAAAAGCCTTTCACCCAGCGCGCTGGAATACCTTGTGTGCGCAGCATTACAACCATAGCTGTTGAGAAATTATCGCAGTAACCAACCTTCGTATCAAATAAAAATTGGTCAACATAATCTTGCCCTTCCTCTGGATAATCAACTTCATCGCGTGAGTAACGGAAGCCATTGACACTAAAATACGATTCGATTGCCGTCGTTTTATCATACACGCTCGTTTCATCTTTCGTAATCTCATGTGCTAATGCACGAACTCGTCGTGGCAATGATTGTGGAAGTTGTAAATATTTATCGAACTCGTCGCCTAAGCTTTCTAGCTCATGCATCGATGTTTTATTTAAATCGCTTAATTTATACACAGGCGTACTATAGCGCATACTATAGTTTTCGAGTGTTGTACGTTGTTCAGCATTTGTTGGACGAATCTTTTCCGTATCAAGTTCTACATAAAAACGATTATTGTCAAAATCATCTGACTCAATTTTACGCAGTCCGTATGGCTGTGCTAAAAATTGATATTGCTTATGCATTTCAATCGTCATTGTATCATTATTCGTAGTTGGTCCTGGCTTAATCGACAATGGCACACGCTCATCGTAATCAAATGAACGCACATAAATATCGCCATTTTTACGTTCCCACCCTTTGCCGGTATAAATATATTTCGTATCAACACGTAAATATTGTGGTTCTTTCGCCCAAACATCAAACACCGGTGTATCATCTAACTCAAAGCTACCACCAAGCTGCGTATCATCTTCTACATAACCAATTTTGCCGGTTGGTGTTAGCTGTTTATTAACCCAATCATTAATGGCCGCAATCGGTGCTGGAAGGTCAACTGCTGGTTCACTTTTTGGCATAACGTAAGCAAACGCACTGCTCACAACAATCATTAGTAATAGCGGTACCATAAGCTTAATGTAACGTAGCAATGTTGGCTGCATATGATGATTGACGAATACTTTCTCAATAAACAGCATACCAACTAAGAAGAAACCGACACACATTACGCGAATAAGTGGATAGGTCGCATCATATTCGGTAAATGTATCAATCGATGCTAAAAAGAAAATCGTCATAAAGAAAAATAAGAAAATCGAGTAGCGCACTGTGAGCCAATGATGGATTAAATAAATCGTCATCCATAAAAGCACAAGGAAAATAAACGTCCGCACGCTATCCGCTATATTATCAACATGAAGTGTCAGCAATGCCTTTGCACTCGACACAAATTCATCGAAGATTTTTGGAATGGCAGCCGGATCTAAATTGCCATGAATGTAAAAGACGATAAAACCAATAAAACCTATTTTCAGAACCGTATTGCACCATGCCGGCCAAATCGTAATCAAATTCGTCGCAAAACATAATATAACGAACGCCACAATTAATGGGAGATGCCCCGTTCCGGTTAACTCACTAATTGGTTCTAACCATTCATACAACATCAAAAATACGAGCGTGTACAACACAAGTAAACTCGCCCAGTGGAGGGTAGGTGATTTTTTCATTATGCCTTACCCCCTTCCAAAAATGCAGCCGCAAAGTGATTCGCTGGTACATAAACGATGCGCATTCCTCGTGTTGCAGCGCGTTTTTCAACCGCTGTTGCAACGTGGACTTCTTTTGGATTAACGAGCACAAAAATGACGCAATTTTTCGGTGTAGCCGCGGTATTTGACAGTGCTTCGACCCATTCATGTGTAAGCGTTGCTGTAATAAAATGTATAAGAGCTGCTTGTCGCAAATCTTCGTTGTACGAATAGATTTTTTGCGCATCAAATGTATTGGGCTGTACACCTGCTAAATGCACCATCAAATTTTGAAGCTGTTCATTTGTCTGTAAATTTTGAGCTACGTATGGACGTGTGCCTGCCGTCATATAGCTAAGTGACTCATGCTGTTTTTGTGCCGAAGCAAGTACCGATGCCGCAAATGCCACTTGTACTTCAAAATAATCGTTTGGCAATGTGTCGAGCACAATCCACGTACTGTCATCGCGGTACGGTTCAAATTCCTTCGTCTGTAACTTGCCGGTTTTCGCAAAGCTTTTCCAATGAATCCAACTCATGCGGTCGCCCGCTTCATAATCACGAATCCCTGCAACGACATTCGTATCTTTTAAACGACTTTGCAAGGCTTGCGCGCTACCTGGTGTTTTGTAGCGCAGTAGCTTTTTATAAACGACTGGCTGAATTTTTGGGAATACGATAACAGTCCGCTTCCCTTCAATAAACTTTGTTTTCTTTACCCAGCCAAAAAAGTCCGTCACGGTCACATAAACGCCGACAAGTTGATGCTCACCACGTGGCACATCTTGAATCGCATACGTCCACGTCACTTCTTTGCGGAAACC
The DNA here is from genome assembly GCF_000505545.1 of Kurthia huakuii LAM0618. Classification (GTDB taxonomy): domain Bacteria; phylum Bacillota; class Bacilli; order Bacillales_A; family Planococcaceae; genus Kurthia; species Kurthia huakuii. Next base: position 38,122 of record NZ_AYTB01000017.1, on the reverse strand, counting down.
TACCGCAACGAGGCGGCGCGTTTCTTGTTGTTCGACTGTATCGAATACACCTTTTGGCAACACTTCTTCAACGATTACATAAAGAAGTGGTAGGCGATTGTTTCGCGTAAGCGTGACAGTCATCGTTAGCGTATCATGCTGTTCTAGTCTTCTATTTTCGGTCGAGCGCCTGACGTCAAACTGACTAATGGGCATAAACCATAGCACGATGGAATACACGAATGGCGGTACGAGCATATAAAAAATAAACCAACTCGTAAAACCACCTTGTAATAAGGCGTAGCAAAAAGCTACGATTAATAACACGATGACGAACACTAGCCTAAAGAGGGCTGATGAACTCAAACGCGTGTATTGCTTTTTCATAAGGCTTCAGACTTTCGTGTTGGTACGGCCGTATTAAGAACGATACGACCAACGATATCTTCTGCACTCACGTTGTCATAACGCGCTTCTGGTTTTAAAATCAGACGATGCGAGAACACAAACGGCGCTAAATATTGAATATCGTCTGGTGTCACAAACGTGCGTCCTTTTAATAATGTATAGGCTTGCGCGGCTTTCATTAACGCAATCGAGCCACGTGGACTTGCGCCTAAGTAAACATATGGATGCTCACGCGTCGCTTGTGCCAATGTGACGATATATTGTTTTACTAAATCATCGACGTGAATTTGCTTCACTTCTTGCTGTAAGTGAATAAGCTCTTCTAATGTCACAACTGATGCTAGCGTTTCAATTGGCTTCGTTGACTCTGCGCGGCGCAGCACTTCAATTTCATCTAAAATATCGGGATAACCCATTTTTAATTTTAATAAGAAGCGGTCAAGCTGTGCTTCTGGCAATGGGTACGTGCCTTCATATTCAATTGGGTTTTGTGTCGCCATGACGAAAAATGGTTTTGGTATTTCAATCGTTTCCCCATCAACAGTGACCGCAGCTTCCTCCATCCCTTCAAGCAATGCTGCTTGTGTTTTTGGCGAAGTACGGTTAATTTCATCGGCTAAGACAATATTCCCCATTAGCGGTCCTGGTCGAAATTCAAACTCCATATCTTTCGGATTGTAAATCGACACGCCGAGCACATCAGATGGTAGTAAATCCGGCGTAAATTGAATACGCTTAAATGTTGCACCAATCGATTTTGCGAGTGAACGTACCATCATTGTTTTACCGACACCGGGTACGTCTTCTAATAGTACGTGACCTTGTGCAAGCAATGCCACAACGCTTAATTCCGCGATATGACGTTTCCCGATCATTACTTTCTCAATATTATCAATGATTGCTTGTAGCTTTACCTGTGTATCCATACTTCATCCTCCAAGTGTTAATGATTATCAATTATACCATGTACCTACATTTTCTTTTGCTCCGAAAGTATTTGTTAAAAAGACTTAACAAAAAAAGAACCGCCTATCGGCAGCTCTTTTCTATTACTTATTTCTTATAGAACCAATTTCACGCATAAAAAGTTCCTCTAAATGTGTCGCTTGTCCTTGCTGCAAGACATCTTGTAGCGCACCAGTCATAAGCACCTGACCATCATGTAACAATAAGACATCATCTGCTAGTTCTTCAGCAAATGATAATAAATGCGTTGAAAATAAAATCGTTTTTCCCGCTTCTTTCTCCTCGCGTAAAATTTGCTTTAGTTCTGCAATCCATAATAGATCCAAACCATTTGTCGGCTCATCTAAAATAAGCAACTGCTCTTCACCAAGCAAGCTCTGCGCTAAGTTTAGACGCTGGCGCATCCCTCGTGAGTATTGACGTACACGTTGCTTTCTATGCTCCCACAAACCAACACGTTCTAGCACTTCCTGACAGCGCTCTTTCGGCAATTGTTTCATATTTGCGAGCAGTTGAATAATTTCCTGTGCGGTGAGGGCAAGCGGAAAATTGACGTCATCTGGCATATAACGAATCGATTTCTCATCAGCCCAAACAAACTCACCTGCATCAACCTCTTCTTCCTCAATCAGCAGGCGAATCAATGTCGATTTCCCCGCTCCGTTACCACCCGCAAGTGCGATAATCCGCCCTTCATTAAACGCGAAATCAATGCCATGAAGCCCTTGATTATTTGAATATTCACGTGTAATAGCTTTCCCTTCAACAATTACTGCCATTATACTTCACGTCCTTTTTTGCTTAAAATCCAGTTGGCTAACCCAAGCGGTATAATCACCCATAAGGCACTTAACATAATGAATAAGAAGTAGCCAAAGAATGATGTATAAAACTCCGTAAATTCATAAAATGCTGGTCCAAGAACAGTCGTTTGACCAGAGAACATAAAGTAACCGAAACGTAGCCACTCTGCCGGATTTAAATGAATCATAATAATCGTTAACCATTTAAGCATCGTACCAGACACGATTGTCCCAAGCGCCATTAAAATGTATGAGAACAGTAATAAACTTACCGCCCAAACAACGAGTGATAGCGATAAGGCGTGCAAGCGGTTTTTCGCAAGAACACCACAAAACACAGCAATTGCCGCGAAAATAAGCACCATAAAAATGGATAAGAAAATAAACACTGGCGGTAGTTGCATTTGTCCGGTAATACCCGACATCGTTAAGACAATACCAAACGCCAATAGTAAAATTAAAAAGAACGACAACACGATTGCGACATATTTACTCCATAGATAGCCAAAAATGCTCATCGGATACGTTTTGAGTAATGAATACCAACCCGATTCAATATCGCTCGCAACGCTCATACTACCAATCGTTAGTGTAAATAATGGTAGTAAAAACAATAGTAAGTTGAGGAAGCTCGCAATTTGGCGTGTAAAACCTTCGACCGGCATGGCCATTTGCTGAATGAGTGAAATCGCCGCAAAAATAACGACAAACAGTACGGCGACAAGTTGCATCCAGCGACTGCGTAGCATTTGCTTCCATTCTAGTTTAATGAATAAACCCATTATGCATGCCCACTCCAGTCCATCGCTTTGACATCTTCAAATGTCACGATTTTCCCTTTGCCTTCTGAATCAATAAATTTTTGTGCCTCATCTGTTGTTTTAAAGGCGATGACGCCATAGCTCATCGGTGTTGAAATCTCTTTATCGGATACATAAATTGCTTGATCGACTTCAACCCATGCTTCACCGCTAAAGTCTTTGACGAACGCTTCACCAATGTCTTTTTTATCCGTTTTATTATAGTATTCCATCAAACAGCCGATATCATCGAATGTTTCATAATCGCCATTTGCGAGCGCTACTTGACCAGCATATTTTTCAGCAGCGACACTCATATTACAAATCTTGCAAATATCGGTTGCTGGATTAATATCGCGCGCTTCGAGTTCTTTATCTCCGCAAGCACCTAATAGTAATGACGCAGCCATTGCACCTGCAAGCCACATTTTTTTCTTCATCATTGTTTAACACCCTTTCTCCAAAGGAAAATTGCGCCACCAAGCATGATAACGCCAAATAATAATGCCCATATATGGAATGACTGCTCCTTTTTAAAGTCGCTCGTTGGTTCCATCATCGGCGTGCTATCTACTAGCTGATTTTTCTCGACACGATTCGTTTGTTTGTCCATTTGATTGAGCATAACAACAGCTGGTGACTCGATAAAATATTGATACGCTGGTTCGCGTACCATCCACTGCCCAAAACTTTGTAGCGCGACATATTGCGTGTCGCCAACGCCGTTTTCGTCAATATCGTTGCCACCATAATCATCGTAATAGTTTTTATCGATGATGCTATCGCTACCATCTGAACGAATGTTTAAAATATTGCCGACAAAATCATTGCCTTCTACCGTATTATTTTTATCGGCTGCCGTAAATTCGATTGCTGTCTGATTAGATGAAAAGACATTATTACGAATTTGCGCATTTGTTAATGTTTGACTCAAAATTCCGGTACGGTTGCCCGAAAATGTATTTTGCTCCACAACAATATTTTCTGCATTGTAGAGCGTGAACCCTGATGAATTCCAATCCCACTGAATGCTAATCTTGTTATGACGCAGCTCCGCATTTTTTGCGAGCATCAACATAATACCCGTGACGTTGCGCGTTAACGTATTGCGTTCTGCCTTAATGCCGTCCGCATACATAAAATGCAGCCCATAGCGGCTATCGGTTGCGACGTTATCGGTGACCGTCACATTTTTCGTATGCTCTAAATAATACGCATCTTGTACCGATGTCACATTATTATGGGATAGTTCAATGTCATTACTTTTAAATACAGCTAAGCCATACCCTTTTGAGGCAAACTGGCCATCGATTCCTTTTAATGTTAAACCTTTAATCGTCACATCACTTGAATCATACACTTGGACTCCGCTAAACATTTGAATCATTTCTAGGCCGTCTAGTTTGACATGTGAAGAATTTTTCACAACTACGGCAGACCCCGATTGTAAAAATCGAAGTCCTTTTAGCGTAACATCTGTTGCATCCTTAATCGTAAATACCGGCTTGTCGCTATCAGACATTAACAACGTCTCATCGCCACCGGTAATCGTAATCGGTTTATTAATGACCGCCGTTTCCATGTAGTCGCGGTCAAATAGTTTTAATGTGCCGCCTTCTGGTGTTTTATCGATTTGCTGCTGCAATGTATCTGCGCTTGCAGGCAATGCGAAAAACAATAGACTGACGAAAAAGGCCATCAAAAAGCGCGGTCCTTTCACAGACTTGCCCTCCATTCGTTAGAAAAAGGCTGCTCATTTTGAACAGCCTTCATTATTATTAATGCCCTTGCGATTGTTCTGAATCAGAATGCTCGCTGTTCATTTCCATCTTCATTTTCATTTTTTCATGTGCTTTATCATCAATATCACTTACAGCTACGATTTTTGAGCCATCGTTGTCAGCAACGAATTTTTCAGCTGCTGTTTTTTGTGTGAAGTATGCAAAGCCATAGTTCATTGGCGTTTTAATATCACCAGCTACGATTGTCGCATCATCAAGTTTAACCCAATCTTTCGAATCATAGTCGCGTACAAATTTTTCAAGCGTCACTTTATGATCGCGTTCATAATTTAGCATACAACCTGCATCATCAAAAAATAAGTTTTTGCCTTTTTCATCGATTGCTTGTGCAGTAAAGGCACCCATTTTATTGTCCTTATGGTATACCTTCATATTACAAAATGCACACTTTTCATCTTTTGCAGGTTCTTTTAAGCGGTCGTCAACTGGTGTTGCTACTGCTTTGTCCCCCGCTGTCGTTGTTTCTGTTTGCGCTGGAGCCGGAGCCGCCTTTTCATCGTCCGAGCCACAGCCTGCTAACAATAGTCCCGCAACCATCATCGTTGCACCTAATTTGTATTTCACGTCAACAAAACTCCCTTCAAAATATTACCTATCTTTTATTGTAACGAGCAATTGTGAAATAAGATGGAAATCAATTTGACGGTTTCGACACAGCAAAAAAAGAGGCTAGGAAAAATCCCCAACCTCTCGTTTGCTATTTCCAAAAATCATCATACACCGTAATTGGTAAATGACGTTTATGTTTTGTTTTTAAGTAGTGACCTTCTAAAATTTTTTGGGCCGCTTCATCGATTTTTTTACCTTCTAAGTAGTCATCGATTTGTTCATATGTCACACCGAGTGCCTCTTCATCTGCAATGCCTGGACGATTTTCCTCTAAATCAGCAGTCGGCGTTTTTTCATATAAATGCACAGGGCAATCAAGCGCTTGTAACAATGCTTTCCCTTGACGTTTATTTAAGCGCCAAATCGGCGTTAAATCGGCCGCCCCGTCACCAAACTTCGTGTAGAAACCGGTAATTGCTTCAGCCGCATGATCGGTACCAATGACAACACCGCCATTTGCTGCTGCAATCGCAAACTGTACTTTCATACGTTCGCGGGCTTTTTCATTGCCCTTCACAAAATCACTTAGTTCAATACCGGCATCGTGCAATGCGCTGACACCTGCATCAACGGCTGGTTTCACATTAACGGTATACGTTTTTGTCGGTTCAATAAATGCTAGTGCATCGTCACAATCCGCTTCGTCCGCTTGAATGCCATACGGTAGACGTACTGCCCAAAATGAATAGTTTTCTTCGCCTGCTTCAGCGTTTAGTTCATTCACCGCTAGTTGCGTTAGTTTCCCTGCCAGCGTCGAATCTTGACCGCCTGAAATCCCTAATACAAAGCCTTTTACGAAGCTATGTTTTTGTGCATAACCTTTTAAGAAATCAATCGTACGACGTATTTCCTGCTGTGTGTCAATGACTGGTAGTACGCGCAGTTCTTCAATAATTTGTTGTTGCAACGTCATCTTTATGCCCCCTCGATTTCGTCAACAGTACGTTGGACCATTTCCTTTACTTCCTCGATATTGCGCATTTTATTGTCCCAGCATTTTTGACTTAAATCAACTGGGTATGCTTCTGGGTTTAATGAACGTTTATACTCATCCCATAATTGTCCGAGATTTGCAAAAGCGTATTGTTTCATGTCCTCTACAGATGGAGATGTGTAAATCACTTCACCTTTTTCGATGACTTTTTCATGTAAGTTTTTCGCTTCAAAGTTTGTCACAAATTTTGAAATAAACGTGTGAACAGGGTGGAACATTTTTAAACGTTCCTCCGTACTTGGGTCTTCATCATGCATACAAATGTAGTCGCCCTCTGCTTTGCCGTTTTCGCGGTCGATAATACGGTACACTTTTTTATGCCCTGGTGTCGTTACTTTTTCAGCATTCGCTGAAATTTTAATCGTATCTTGCATCACGCCATGTTCATCTTCAATCGACACAATTTTATAAACTGCGCCGAGTGCTGGTTGATCATATGCTGTAATGATTTTCGTGCCGATTCCCCATAAATCAACACGCGCATTTTGAGCACGCAAATTCAACATTGTATATTCATCTAAATCATTTGACACGACAATTTTTGCGTCTGAGAAGCCCGCTTCGTCTAACATACGGCGCGCTTCTTTTGATAAGAACGCAATATCGCCGCTATCTAAGCGCACACCAATAAAATTAATTTTATCGCCAAGTTCTTTCGCTACTTTAATCGCCATCGGTACACCTGATTTTAATGTATCGTATGTGTCGACTAAAAATACGCAATCTTTATGGCGGCGTGCATACGCATGGAATGCCTCATAATCGCTACGGTATGATTGTACAAGTGAATGTGCATGCGTACCCGCAACAGGTAAATCAAAGAGTTTCCCTGCACGCACGTTACTTGTCGAATCAAAGCCGCCGATAATGGCTGCACGCGTCCCCCAAATAGCAGCGTCCATTTCCTGTGCTCGGCGCGTACCAAATTCCATGACGGTTTCTTCGCCAGCGACGTGTTTAATACGACTTGCTTTTGTAGCGATTAGCGTTTGATAATTGACGATATTAAGAAGCGCAGTCTCGATTAATTGTGCTTCCACTAACGATGCTTCAATACGCACGATTGGTTCGTTGCCAAACACGAGCTCCCCTTCAATCATCGAATACATCTCACCGGTAAAGCGGATGCCACGTAAATAGTCGATAAAGTCCTCTTTGTATCCTACTTCTTGTTGTAAGTAAGCTAAGTCTGTCTCACTAAATTTAAAATTGCGTAAATACTCAAGCATACGCTCTAATCCTGCAAATACCGCATAGCCATTATCAAATGGCAGTTTTCTAAAATAAAGTTCAAAAATTGCCTTGCGATTATGAATGCCGTCCGCCCAATACGTTTCAGCCATATTGATTTGATAAAGGTCTGTATGTAACGCTAAGCTATCATCTGGATAGATTGATTTCATCATAATTAGTCCCTTCTTCCAAAAGTTAATTTAAGAACGCTTTACACTTCTTAATTACGTTCCCCAAAATACCTTTTAATATGCAAATTCGTTTCTACTTCTAAGAAACCTATGTATAAGCATGATACATCGTAACAAACTAAGCGCTTTGCGTCATCTACAACCTTCGCCTCGTTGTCTTTACATAGGTCTATTATAGCCTTTTCAGTTGAAATTAAAAGCACACTGACTTGTCAGCAGTCGCTACGATAAAAAAAGAGGCCCGCATTCATTGCTAGCCTCGTACACCTTATTCTTTATACGCTGTAATTCCTTCGATACGCAACAACATTTTCTTCATCGGCATGCCGCTACTGAATCCTGTCAGCTTACCATTTTTACCGATTACGCGATGACAAGGAATCGCGACAAGCACGGGATTACGTCCAATTGCATTTGCTACTGCACGTACCGCAGACGGTCGACCAATCGCTTCGGCAACATCTGAATACGTCCATACCTCACCATATGGAATCGTCATCAGCATTTTCCAAACGTTTTGTTGAAGCTCGGTACCAGCGACATCTAATGTCACATCAAAGCGCTGTAATTCCCCGTCAAAATAAGCAGCAAACTGCGCACGATACGCCGCCATTGCGCCATCGTTTTCCACAAGTGTTGCGCGCCGCTTCGCTGCAAAATCATAAAGCCTCTGTTCGTCATTTCCGACATAACATAAGCCTTCCGCAGTCGCTGCTAAATACAGTACGTCATGTGGTACTTTTAATGTTGTATAATTCATCGGTCGTTCCTCACTTTCAACTGATATTGTTTTGGTGTCAGCTGTTCTTGCGCCTTAAACACCGCAATAAAATAAGCACTACTATGGAAGCCAACGCGCTCAGCGATGTCATTTATCGTTAATGTTGTTTCTTCTAATAAACGTTTTGCTTCAATTAATCGCAACTGCTGCATATATTTTGCCGGCGTCACGCCCATGATTTCTTTATAAATACGATGCAGATGAAACTTGCTTCCATGAAAGCGCTCAGCTAACATATCAAGCGTTAATTCATACATATAATGTGTTTCTAAATAATCGTTAATAAGCGATACCCATTCTTCATTTGGTAATTTTAAATTTGCCGGGCGACAACGCTTACACGGTCGAAAGCCCTGTTCCATCGCCAATTCGAGCGAGCTGAAAATGCACACCTTATCGCGATGTGGGAGCCGTGACGTGCAGCTTGGCTTACAGCATATTTTTGTCGAGCGCACCGCATATACAAAACGCTCATTATACGTCACATCATTTGTAGTGATGGCTAACCATTCCTCATCCGTTGGCATCGTTCCGCATTTCATCACTAGAGGTGCACCTCCTTTTCTTTCATTATATAGCAGTTTTTTAGTGAATCGAATTTTTCGTACTATACGCGCAATAATTTAATAATTTTTAGCGAAACCTATGATACGCTAATTAGTAAGGAGGTGTTGTGCATGACTGCAGCGATAACATTCAACGATGTTTGTGTCACAATTCAAGGCACACAAATTATTCACGATGTTTCAGGTTTGTTTCCAAAAGGGAAAATCACAACATTAATCGGTCCATCAGGTGCTGGGAAAACGACCATTTTAAAATTGTGCAACGGGCTCTTGTCAGCCACGTCAGGTGCTATTATGTATAATGGCCAACCGCTGACAAGCTACGATCCGATTGCGTTGCGGCGCTGCGTTGGCATGGCCCTTCAAGGTGCTCCGATGATTAAAGGAAGCGTCTATGACAATTTGAAGTTACCGAAGCAATTGCAAGGTGACAAATTGCTTGAAGCAGATGCCATTGTCGCGCTTACACAGGTCGGTTTAGACGCAAAAATGATACATAAAAAGGCGCATGACCTCTCTGGTGGTCAGCGCCAAAAATTATCGATTGCACGCACGCTCATTAATCCAACGGACGTTTTATTATTAGATGAAATCACATCGGCTCTTGATCCATATGCGGTCAGTGAAATCGAACAACTAATTATCGACATGAAAAACCGCGGTGTGACGATTATTTGGATTACGCATAATTTGGCGCAAGCACAGCGCATTGGTGATTATATGTGGCTTATGCAACGCGGCGAATTGATTGAGAGCGGGCCAATTGAGTTACTCGAAACATCAAACAATGAGCGCGTACAACAGTTTATGCGAGGTGAACTCGTATGACGTATACAGCACTTGCTATTACACTCGCGTTTGTTTGTATTCCACTCGTCTTATCAAAAGCACTCAATTTAAAACTCGGTGCCGACGTTACGATTGCGACGATTCGAGCGATTGTTCAACTGCTCGCAATTGGCTATGTATTACAGCTTATTTTCAATCAACAAAATGTTCTGTATAGCTTTTTAATGGTGGCGATTATGATTCTTGTCGCGACGTTAAATGCACGTAAAAAAGGCGCCCAAATCGACGGTATTACGTGGAAATTGGCGCTAAGTTTATGTGCGATTGAAGGCATCGTTATGGGCGTGCTACTCGGCTTTCATATCGTCCCTGCGACAGCGCAGTATATTATTCCATTAAGCGGTATGGCAATCGGCAACTCGATGGTCATGAGTATTTTATTTCTCAACCGCTTCACAGTAGAAATTGAAGCACATGAACAAGAAGTCGAGCTTATTTTATCGCTTGGTGGTACGCCTAAACAAGCGATTCATCGACAGCTCATCGCCTCGATTAAAGCGAGTATGTTGCCAACAATTGAAAGCCAAAAAACGATTGGCCTCGTACAACTCCCCGGGATGATGAGCGGTCAAATTATTGCCGGTGCCGATCCAATGCAAGCGGTGATGTTTCAATTGCTCGTTCAGTTTATGCTACTAACGACCGCTTCCGTATCAAGCGTATTGCTTGGCTTCCTCAGCTACCGCACTTTATTTAATCAGAAACTGCAAATAATTCCAGAAAAATTTACCGGACAATAAAAATCGCCTTCCCTATTCCATGTAGGGAAGGCGACTTTTTTGTCATAATATTACTGTGTACCGTACTCAACGTTACCTATTTTATAGAAACAATTCAATAGCAAGTAACGAATCGCTTTAAAATTGGTCAGAAACGAGCCATTTACCGCATATACCATTGAAATCTATACATAAGTGAACGCATTTGGAACTTCTTGGCAAAGAAATGTACTACACATCTTGAGTATATACTCTAAAATTAGCATATTCAATTTTTCTGCCTAACGTCAATATTCGTCCAATTTGAGCCGGTCATTTTAATATTTTACGATATTGAATGGTCATTATTTATTCCAACCTTTTTCTTTATAACGCACAATTGCTTCGATGCGGTTGCTGACTTCGAGCTTGTCCAAAATTGTCGAAATATAATTGCGCACCGTTCCCGGTGATAGAAACAGCTCCTTCGCAATTTCTTTCGTTGTTTTACCTTCTGCTACAAGACCGAGCACTTCCGTTTCACGTTCGGTCAATGGGTTTTCAACCGTTTCTTCGTAAACAATATCAATTAGCTCTGGTGCATACATGCGACGCCCATCCATAATGACACGAATCGCATTCACAAGCTCTTCAATCGGGCTGTCTTTTAATAAATAGCCACGCACGCCAGCTTTCTTTGCGCGCTCAAAATAACCAGGTCTTGCAAATGTCGTTAAGATGACGACTTTAAAATCTTGACCCTTAATTTCCTCAGCTACATCAAGACCGGTTTTTTCAGGCATTTCAATATCCATAATGATGATATCTGGTTGATAGAGGCGAATTGCTTCTAACGCCTCAACGCCATTGCGTGCTGCCGCCACTACTTCCATGTCATCTTCCATATTAATTAATGCCTGCATCGCACCAAGCAACATCCCTTGGTCCTCCGCTAACACGATTTTAATCATGTGAGACTCACTTCCTTACGCCCTATTTTATATGCTTATTATAGCAAACCTCTATTAGAAGCGCTCTTTAATGCCGCATACTCTTTGAATGTAATAAAGCGTTTGTTTGAAGCATCATACAATTTGTAGCGTAATGATTCAAAGCTTGTTTTTAATGTAATCGTCGTCACCCGTTGTAGTGGTGGTGTTTTTTCATGCGCTTCTTCTAATTCATAGTTTGGAATACGTGGCGCTAAGTGATGTACGTGGTGATAACCGATGTTACCAGAAATCCATTGTAATACTTTTGGTAATTGGTAATACGAGCTTCCTTCTACGGCCGCTTTAACATAGTCCCATTCGTTCTCATTTTCGAAATAAGAATCTTCGAATGTATGCTGAATATAGAACAACCAAATGCCAAGTACTGCTGCCACATACATTGAAATACCTTGTACGAGTAACATTGCTTGCCAGCCGAATAATAGGCTCATAACGACAAGCATAACGACAAGCGCAATCGTTGTGTAATACGTGTTAAGACGTTCTTTTTTCTTCGCATTTTTAGCGTTCATGCGATTTGATACTAAAATTAAATAAAGTGGTCCAATGCCGAACATGATTAGTGGATTTCGATACGAACGGTAGCAAAAACGTTGCCATTTTGATGCTTCATTATATTCCTCTGTCGTCATCATCCAAATGTCACCAACACCGCGCTCATCTAAATTTGAGCTTGATGCGTGGTGGATTAAATGCTCACGTTTCCATTGTTCATATGGAAATGTTGTTAAAACGCCTGTGATATTACCTACTAACGCATTTAACTTTTTGTTTTTGAAAAACGAGCCATGTGTGCAATCGTGGAAAATAATAAATGTACGTACGACAAAGCCGCTCGCAATTACTGCACAGACGATTGAAATGATAGGTGATATATGAAATAAGCCGTAACCTGCTCCCCATAATAACAGTAGCGGTACGAGTGTATTGATCAATTGGCGAATACTCATGCCCATCTCAGATTTCGAAAACGGCGCAACAGCTTTTTTAAGTTCTTTAATTTTTTCGCGATCCGTCATTTTTTTGCCTCCAACTAATTTATTCTCCATAGTATAAAACAAATTAGTACTAGGTCACATAGGTGGATGTCACACATAACTTATGACATTCATCACTAGTTAAGCGACAAAAAACGTTAATTTGTCGATTAGCACCTCATTTAAAAAAAATAAAAAAGAGAAGAAGTCATACCTTCCTCTCTTTCAAATTAAACGTTGAAGTAACGTGCATCTGGATGTGAGAACATCATCGCTGAAACTGATGCCTCTGGATCCATCATAAATTCTTCCGTTAAATTCACACCGATATCTTCAGGATGAATCAAGCCAAATAATTTCTTTTGGTCTTCTAAGTTTGGACAAGCAGGGTAGCCATATGAGAAGCGCTGCCCTTGATACTTCGCCGCGAAACGGTCGCGCATCGTAAAGTCCACGCCATCTGGATAACCAGCATGGTCACGCATTTCTTGGTGCACACGCTCCGCTAAACCTTCCGCAAGCTCAAGTGCAGTTGCTTGTAGCGCATGCATTTCAAGGAATTTCCCTTGCTCTTTTAATTGCTGTGCTTTCTCGCGAATGCCTTTACCAGCTGTTACTTGTAGGAAACCAACATAGTCCATTTCGCCACTCTCTTTTGTTTTCAAGAAATCCGCTAAACATAGGAATGGCGCCTTCTCTTGACGAGGGAATGTGAAGCGCTCGATTTCAGTGACGCCGTCTTTATCGTAAATGATAACATCATCGCCGTCTGCTTGTGCTTTAAAGAATTGATACATCGCTTTTGGATGCAGTAAATCCGATTGTAAGTAGCCACGTACTAATTCATATAGCTCAACTGCACGTTTGTCGCCATCTTTAATCATATCTTCTTTGAAGCCTTTTAAGCCTAAATGATGGCCAATTAATGTACGAAGATTGACATATGGATATAAATACGCTGGTGTGTAGTCGCGCAGTACGTGACGATCCAAATCATTTGGCACATAAACCGGCACATCACTACGCACCGTTTTGGCGGGACGAGCTTTTACTGCTACAGCTGGGCGTTCTGCGCGATTCGCATCTTGTACTTTACGTTTTTCTTGTGCTTCTAAAATTTCTGTTAATAAGCCTTCGCGATCATCGCTCATCAGGCGATTGATCGTTTCAAGACCTTGCATCGCATCTTTGGCATACATGACCGGACCATCGTAGTTAGCAGCAATTTTCGTATCCGTGAAACGACGAGATAGCGCCGCACCACCAACGATAATCGGTGTATCAATGCCCGCTTCTTTAAAGTCCTGTGCGGTCACAACCATTTGCTGTGCTGATTTTACAAGTAGCCCTGAAAGACCAACGATATCTGGATTTTCTTTACGAATCGCTTCGATTAACGTTTGCGGCGTTACTTTAATACCAAGGTCAACAACAGTATAACCATTGTTACTCATAATAATATCGACTAAATTTTTACCGATATCATGCACGTCACCTTTTACGGTCGCAATGAGCATTTTCCCTTTCCCAACGTCATCGGCGCTTTTTTCCATGTATTGCTCTAAGTGTGCTACCGCTGCCTTCATGACACCAGCAGATTGTAATACTTCCGCTACGATTAATTGGTTTTCATTAAATAGCTTACCTACTGTCGCCATACCTTGCATCAGTGGTCCATTAATAATATCAAGTGGCGCATCGTATATTTCACGCGCTGCCTCTAAATCATCAATTAAGCCTTCTTTCGTACCTTCTAAAATATAGTATGCAAGACGCTCTGGCACTGTTTTTGGAATATCATCTTCAGTTTTTTCTTTCTTTTTATCGCGATAGAAATCCGTAAATACCGCTAATGTTTCATCTGTTGTATTAAATAATAAATCATTTGCGAGCTTGATTTCTTGTTCTGGAATGGATGCGTAACGCTCTAATTTTTCAGTATTGACAATCGCATAGTCAAGTCCGGCTTGTGTACAGTTATATAAATACACTGCATTTAAAATTTCACGACCAACTGGCGGTAAACCGAATGACACATTCGAAACGCCAAGGATCGTTAATGCGCGTGGTAATTTTTCTTTAATTAAACGAATTCCTTCAATTGTTTCAACCGCTGAGCCGATGTATTGCTCATCCCCTGTCCCAACCGGGAATACAAGTGGGTCAAAAATAATATCTTCCGGCGCAATATCCCATTTATTAACGAGTAAATCATATTCGCGCTCGGCAATTTCAAGTTTGCGGTGGCGGTCAACAGCCATCCCTTTTTCATCGATTGTACCGATAACAATAGAGGCACCATATTTTTTCACAAGTGGTAGTACCGCATCAAAGCGTTCCTCGCCATCTTCTAAGTTGATTGAGTTAATAATGGCCTTCCCTTGTGAATATTTCAGCGCTTCTTCAATTACTTTTTCGTCAGTCGAGTCAATGACGAATGGTACTTTTACTTTTTTCACAACTTCTTCCATATAATTGCGAATATCTTCAAGCTCATCGCGGTCGGGGTTCGCTAAACAAACATCTAGTACGTGCGCACCGTTTTTCACTTGCGCACGAGCGATTTCTGCCGCTTCCTCAAACTTTCCTTCAACGATTAAACGTTTGAATTTACGTGAACCGATAACGTTTGTACGTTCCCCAACGAATAGTGGACGCATTGAATCATCGTACATTAACGGCTCAATACCTGAGACCATATGCGGGTGGTCATGGCCAGGGCGTGGGCGCGGCGCTTTATCTTTTACCGCCTCGCGAATCGCACGAATATGTGCGGGTGTCGTACCACAGCATCCACCGATAACATTTAACCATCCTTTATCAGCAAAGCCCGCGAGCTTTTTCGATAATGATTCTGGTGTTTCGTGATAATGGCCTTCTTCATCTGGCAAACCGGCGTTTGGATAACAACTAACGTAGCTCGTTGCCACTTCTGATAATGTACGGATATGATCGGTCATAAACTCTGGTCCTGTCGCACAGTTTAGGCCGACAGATAGCGGTTTAATATGCTCAATTGAAATGTAGAATGCATCGATTGTTTGACCAGCAAGCGTTGTCCCCATTGGCTCAATCGTACCCGAAATCATGATTGGCAATTCTTTACCAAGCTCTTCAAATGCTTGCTTAA
The DNA here is from genome assembly GCF_000505545.1 of Kurthia huakuii LAM0618. Taxonomy (GTDB): domain Bacteria; phylum Bacillota; class Bacilli; order Bacillales_A; family Planococcaceae; genus Kurthia; species Kurthia huakuii. The sequence goes on along the minus strand of NZ_AYTB01000017.1, from coordinate 22,323 downwards.
TCCCTAACGTACCTGCTTTTACATTCAGCATATCTTGTGATGTTTCCATTAATAAAACATCCGCGCCGCCATCAATTAAACCTTTTGCCTGCACGTAAAAATCATGCGTTAGTGCATCAAATGTCGTACCACCTGTTACCGATAATGTTTTCGTTGTCGGCCCTAAACCACCGGCAACATAACGTGGCCATTCCGGTGTCGAAAGTTCATTGGCAGCTTCTACTGCAAGCTCAACAGCACGTTTATTAATTTCGTATGCTTTGTCTCCTAAACCATATTCATTTAATACGAGTGGTGTACCACCGAATGTATTCGTTGTAACGATATCTGCACCCGCTTCAAAATAAGCGCGGTGAATGTCGCGGACAACATCTGGACGTGTTAAATTCAGATTTTCATTACAGCCATCTAAATCTTCGCCACCAAAATCATCGGCTGTTAGATCGGCGTTTTGTAGCATCGTTCCCATCGCACCATCTAAAATTAAAATATGATCTTGAATGCGGTCCTCAATGCGTTGCTTCGACATTTGCTTGTTCCCCCTTGGTTTGTACATCTAGTTGCTTAATATAATCAATTAACTCGACCGTCATGTCATAGCGCATAAACGGTGTAATTAAATAAATTCCTTTAAATAATGGTGCTGCGACGTCGATTAATTCTTTCGCAATCGCCAGACCTTCTGCACGCGCGCGGTCTTTATCTTCTCCGCAATCTTTCATACGTGCTAAAACTTCTTCCGATAACTTAATGCCAGGTACTTCATTGTGTAAAAATTCTGAGTTGCGTAGGCTCGTTAGTGGCATAATCCCTAAGAAAATTGGTTCTTCAATATGCTTCGTCGCCTCGTACACTTCGATAATTTTTTCCTTCGTATAGACAGGCTGTGAAATAAAGTAATCGGCACCAGCGGCGATTTTCTTTTCTAAACGCGGTACTGCACGCTCAACATTACGCACGTTTGGATTGAAAGCACCCGCTACTGAGAAGTTGGCTTTTTTACGAAGCGGCTTTCCTGAGAATGAAATGCCGTCGTTTAATTTTTTAATAAGCTCTAGTAGCTCGATACTTGAAACGTCATAAACACTCGTCGCGCCTGGGAAATCGCCCACTTTTGTCGGGTCACCTGTCACTGCTAAAATATCGGTAATGCCTAGTGCATCAAGCCCCATTAAATGCGACTGTAAGCCAATTAAGTTGCGGTCGCGGCATGTGATATGTGCGAGTGCACGCACGTTTTTCTCATATTTTAAACGTGCGCCCATCGCCATATTACTAACGCGTGGTGATGCAAGCGAGTTGTCAGCCATCGTCACCGCATCAGCTCCAGCATCTTGTAAAATACGTGCGCCTTCAACGAACGCATCCGTTTCTAAATGACGTGGCGTATCTAGTTCCACGATAATCGTACGCTGTTTTTTTGCTTGTACATGCAGTGGTTCATGCACCGCAGCATCGGCATCTTTAATAATCGCTGACTTTTTCTTTTCAACGATTTTTGCTTTGATTGGTGGAAGGTCTGCTAAACGTTTTTTCACTTCAGCAATATGCGCTGGTGTCGTACCACAGCACCCACCAATTAAGCGCACACCTTCATCGCGTAATAATACCGCAGCGCGACCAAAATAATCCGCTTCTGATTCATAAACAATCTTGCCATCTTCAACATCAAGCAAGCTCGCATTTGGATAAGCTGATAAGAAAGCAGTCTCTGGAAGCTCCACGTTTTCAAACGCTTGAATCGTATGATGCGGGCCTAAGCGGCAGTTCACACCGACGATATTGGCGCCAAGTGACTCCAATGTATGCAGCGCATCATTTAGCGCTAAACCATTTTGCAATACACCTGGCTCATGCATTGACACTTGTGCGATAATCGGCAGCTCCGTGCGTGCACGCAATGCTTTTACGAGCGCTGAAATTTCTTCAAAGTCATAAAATGTTTCAAGCAGTAGGCCATCAACGTCACCTGCAATTAAAATATCTGCTTGCGCAAGTAAAGCCTCTAAAATTTCCGCTAGTGATTCATCTGCTTTACGAATGCCTCGAATACCGCCAATTGTTCCTAACACGTATTGTCCACCAGGTGCTGCAGCGCGCTTAGCAATTGCTACAGCTCCTTCATTGATGGCTTGCACTTGATCTTCAATACCGTAACGCGCTAATTTAATAGCGTTTGCTGTATATGTATTCGTTTGAATAATATCTGCGCCCGAATCGATATAACGTTTATGAATATCCTCGATAATTTCTGGCTTTGAAACGTTTAACTCTTCATAACAATAGTCAATTCCATATGAATAAAGCAGCGTGCCCATTGCACCGTCCGCCGTTAATACTTTCGTTTGTAAATCATTCAGCAATCCCATCTATGAACTTCCCTTCTATTTATCAATCTCCCCAATAAAAAACCCCTCTTAATCGTCAGAATAAGAAGGGATATGTGCATAGTCCTTCTTATCTTTTAAGGTCGCTACCTTCTGGAATTAGCACCTGACCTTTCGGCTGGTTGCTGAAGCTTCATCGGGCCAGTCCCTCCGCTTCTCTTGATAAGAAATTGATTTAATTTTTAGAATATTACATGAATGATACCGCTAACGTGAAAGAACGTCAATAGTTCTGTCTTTTTTTCATGATTTTCATGCAAAAATAGACAAACAATGTAACAAAGAACTAAATTTAACCAAAAAAAGAAATCACCTTGTGCGATGATTTCTCTGTTTTTATTTTTCTTCATGAAATGCTTCTTTTGGCGCTTCATCAATATTAATAGCACGTACAAATTTCGCATGTGTAATTTGACGTTTCGAGCCATTAAAGCTACAGGTCACAAGTGTCAGCTCTTTTTTATTCGGCTGGTCATTAATGACTTCTACTGCCGTTGCCTCGACATTATAAACTTTATCAATTTCATAAATATACACTTTTTCATAATCGGTCACATATGCTTTCATGCCCGTTTTCGCAAGTGTTAGCGGACTAAATAATGAACGTTCATTGCGTACATTGTGCCCTGCGAGCGCATAATTGCCCGTCCCCATCGGCATATCTTCTTTCATTGTACCGGCACCAATTGCTAAGTTTTTGTTTGAAATACCATATAAAATCGGTAGTTGCATATTAACATCCGGTACACTCACCATACCGATTGAATCGGGTTTTTTTGAATCCATTTGCGCCTTCAATACTTCACCGAGGCTAATGTCCTTTACTTGCTCAAAATCAAATGTTACATCACTAGACTCTTTCGCTACCGCGATACTATCATCGTAATTATTACCTGCCTTATGCTGTAATGTCGAATCGGTCATCTGATTGACAACAAAGCCCATAATCGGTTTATTGAACACGAGAATCAACCCCGCGACTAATAATAAAATACCGATTGTCGTCAGCCATTTATTACCGCCTTTTTTCGACGTCTTCTCTGCCATCGCGTTACTTCCTTTCATCTAAACTTCGTTATCATGTTATACCTTTTTTAGCATGAATTAAACCATCGTTAGTTGCGATGCAATGCGCGATGCCACCTCTTTGCCGTTCGCAATACAAAGGCCAATCCCAACGCCATAATACGAACAACCTGCTAACGTAATCGCCGGATAATAATCATGCATGTGCTGCTCTAAATTTTCCACTGCGGCTGCATGTTCCAAATTGTAAACAGGCATTTGTTGCGTCCATTTCGATACTTTAATTGTCACTGGTTCTGCTTCAATATTTAAAGACTGTGCAACATCTCGCATCGCCATCGCTGCTAATTGCTGTTCATTTAAATCGATCAGCTCCGCAAACTTCGGGTTGGTTTTCTTATAAAAGACGCGGAGAAGTAGCTTGCCATTTTTTGACGTGTTTGGCCATTTTGCACTCGTCCACGTGCAAGCGTCACACTGTACGGTATCACTATTCGCTACAATAAAACCGGTACCTTCTGCTGGGAGCACGTCATTGCCCACATCGTAACCTAAGTACACCGTAATAATCGAACTCGTTTTTAGTGCATCAAATGCTTTCGTTAAACGCGCATCATTTAATGCGTGCTGTGCGACCTTATGCGGCGTTGCGAGTACGACATGATCCGCTTCAATCGCGTCATGATTGTCGAGATGAACGATTGTTTTATCGCCAACTGTTTCAAGCGACGTTACCGCTGTATTTTTTAAGAATTCCACATTATTTAGCACTTCTTCAAAGCGGTCAAATAGCTCGCGCAAGCCATTTTCAAACGATAAAAATTTATTATGAGATAGGTTTATAAACTTCTCTTTATTCGCCGCATAGCCTTTTAAAATACTGCCATATTGATTTTTATAATCGATTAAATACGGAATGGTCGATGCGAGTGTTAATGAATATAAATCTCCTGAATAAATGCCCGATAATACCGGTGCAATTTGTTTTTTCACAAGCTCTTCACCAAAGAAATATTCGAGAAATTCACCAATTGATGATTTTTTTGTGAAGCGTTCATTTGGCAATGTTAAATCATTTAACGCAGCCTTTTTCCCTGCTTCTGAAATAAGGGTGCTTTGTTGCAATGCTTCCTCATTCATCGGAATTCCGTACATACTATTCATAGGGATAGCATGCAGCTCATTGTGGGTATAAATATAAGAGATGCCGGTGCCATTATAGACAACGCGCTGTTGTAGTCCTAACTCTTCAATTAACGGCATGACGCTTTTATGGCGCGTAACGATCGAGTCTGCACCAAGTTCCATAACAAAATCTTGCTCATAATGCGTCGCCATTTTGCCGCCAAGTTGGGCCTCTTTTTCTACTAAAATAAAGCGTACATCAGTCTGTTTTAAGTCTCGCGTCAAGTAGTGCATCGCTGATAATCCGGTAATGCCGCCGCCAACGACGACGATTGTTTTCGTAAACTGAGCCATGAGTTTTGGCCTCCTTTAAGTTCTTCGCCTTTTAGTATACTCGTTTGCGAGATGGCACCGCTAGCGGTTTTACCCAATTCCATGAATTGTCCATAATTGAATGAAAGGAGCGTCTAGTCGATTGAATTTACTTATTTTAATTATTTTATTAATGCTGTCCTTATTATTATCGAACATACTTGGGCATTATTTGCCGTTTATTCCGATGGCACTTGTCCAAGTTGGCTTTGGCATTATTTTAGCAATTTTAGTCCCAAGCTTTAATATTCAACTTGAATCTGAATGGTTTTTACTGCTATTCGTCGCGCCACTCCTTTACAATGACGGCCGTAATTTCCCGCGTGAAGAGTTGTGGAATATGCGCGGCTTTATTTTAAGCAATGCGATTGTGCTCGTTATTATTACGACGCTTCTTGGTGGCTTATTTATTCATTGGCTCATCCCATCTATTCCCTATGCAGCTGCCTTTGCGCTCGCTGCCATTTTATCGCCAACAGACCCGGTAGCTGTCAACGGTATTGCTAAGCGCGGGCAAATTCCTGAACGTATTTTAAGTGTCGTACGCGGCGAATCGTTAATTAACGATGCTTCTGGACTTGTCGCATTCAAATTTGCAGTCGCTGCTGCCGTGTCCGGTTATTTTTCATTAAAATCTGCCGTACTGGAATTTTCCTATACGTTTATTTTAGGGGCGATACTCGGACTAGCCGTTAGTATTGTGCTTAGTCAAATCCGCTTTTGGCTACGCCGTTCGGGTATTCGCGATACGGTGTTCCATACGCTATTTCAGCTTGTGTCGCCGTTTATTATTTACTTAATCGCCGAAGATTTATTTCATGCATCTGGTGTTATCGCCGTTGTTATCGGCGGCATTGTCCATTCATTAATGAACGCAAAAACAGAGCCGATGCTTGCCGAAGAACAAATGCTAACTGAAAACACCTGGTCGATTGTGCTGTTTATTTTAAATGGGCTAGTATTTTTATTACTTGGCTTAAACATTCCCGATTCCATGGTCAACTCGTTATCAGACCGTCATACGAACAATTGGATTTTGATTTTTGATGCAGTCGCAATCGGCTTTGTCATCTTAGGGGTCCGTTTTATTTGGTCATACACATTCGCTTTATTTCAATTTCGTCTGGGGCGTGGCCAAATTCACCCAACGTTGAAAACGAGCTTAATTAGTAGCCTCGTTGGCGTACGTGGTGCTGTCACAATGGCCGGTATTTTATCGTTACCGTACTTTATTCAAGATGGTACGGAACCATTTCCAGAACGTTCGCTTATCATTTTTTTAGCATCTGCAGTGATTCTTTTTACACTCATTACCGCAACTATTTTCTTACCCATTTTAACGGATAAAGATGAACGTGTTGAGCTTGCGCAAGGACAATATTCATTCAATCGTGCCAAGATGCAAGTACTTTTAAAATCTGTAAAATCATTGCGCACATCAATGAATGATGAAAATCGTCGCATCACATATGAACTTATTGATGAGTTGCAGCAAATGTTTAGGCAACTTCAACTAGAAGCGAATGCGGAGCAATCTGACAAGCAAAAACAAGAGCTTAGCAAATTGCGTGAACGTGCGATTACAATCGAACGTAAACATATCGAAGCACTGTACAACGAACAACAACTTGATGATGACTTGTACACGAACTTGTTATCAACGATTGAAGATCGCTTAAACCGGCAAGAAACGAATATGTTGATGAGCTTCTTTATTACGCTGCGGCAAGTCATGCGCATGTGGATTATGACGCGTAAAAATGATACTGATAAAACGCAATTTTATTCGTATATTCGAATGCGTCAAGACATTCGACGCCAATGTTATTTAAAGGCACTCCATTTTTTAAAAGAGGAACGCGACACCGTCGAACCACGCAAACGACCGCTATATGTTATCGTCATTTATGAGTATGAGAAAGCGTATGAGAAGCTGCGCAAAGTAGAAACCGTTGATTCGGCACGTGAAGAAGAAATTCGTGAAGAACTACATTTGCAAGTAATGGAAGTGCAGCGCGGGGAAATTCATCATATGTACGAAGAAGGAAAAATTTCGCGCGAGCAAGAAAAAGAATTACGCCGCTTCGTCAACTATATTGAAAGTGTGTCGCTCTACGAATATGTTGATTAAAAAAAGACCTTTCCCCACTAGCTTGTGGAGAAAGGTCTTTTATTATTTTTCGGTAAATTGTTTGGCAACTTCAAGTGTCACTAAACCCGCATAATATTTGCCACCTTCTACATTTGGATGAATTTTATCATCGTAGAAAATGTCTTTTTTCTTCGCGGATTTATCGTACCAATCAATTACGGCAACGTTGCGATATTTTTTATCGACATTGGCAAGCGTCTCATTCACGCTATCTTGCCAACTGCGCGGTACACGCACATTAATTAAATAAATATGACGGTCCTTACCTAAAATCTGATAAATTTCATTAAATTGTTTTTCAGTAAATGTCCCGTTGGAGCCAAGTCCTAACACAACGGTATTGGCAATGGTCTCTTTTTTATTCATCTTTTCAAGTAGCTCAATCGCATCTTTTACTTGGCGCCCAACTGTCGCATCAACGGTCATCTTCGGCATATTACTTTGAAGATTCGTTGCAGCACTCAACATAACGGAGTCTCCAATTGCGGTAATTGGCGTGTTTGCAAGTTTTGCCTTTGCTTGTTTAACATCTTTTTTAAACTTCGCGGCTTCTTTGCGCTCTTGTTCACTTTGACGTTTTGCAGCTTCTCGTGCAGCTTTTTTCTCTTCTTCACGCGCTTTGCGTTCTGCCTCTTTTTTTTCTTCAGGCGTCATTTCTTTTTGCAGATTTTGTTGTTGATCTTGCAAATGCAACTCAAGCGCCTTATTACCGCTCGCTTTTGGCGATGGTTCAATCATCAACCCTACGGTAAAAATAACAAGTAACACCGCGAGCAAACTATTCGTCACACGCGTACGCATTTTCCAGTGGCGAATATTAAATGACCAATTGCGCGGATGCATATGCTTCGCCCATATTTTCCATTCACCTTTACGAATTGGATCCTCAACGAACTTCCACGATAGCGCCGACAATACGAGTGTTAAGGCAAGCGCTAATAAAATACGCCAGATGCTTAAATCCCCGGTATCGACACCTAAACCGAGAAGGACGAGAATTGGGAAATGCCAAATATAAATACCATACGAGCGCACACCAACCCACAGCAGCGGTTTCCAACTTAAAATATCACCAACGATGCTTGCAGGGTGTACGATGACCGCAATTAATACGGCAACGACCGCTGATGCTAAATACATTCCACCATAATAAAGGAATGTGCCATCTTCTCGCATAAAAATAATAAATAACATCATAATAAAAAAGGCAACGCCACCGGTAATGTTCAGCGCACGCTTCATCTCAAGCGTAACATTCGGTTTCAGGCGGCGGCTCGGCCAGATAATCGCAAGTGCTGCACCAATTAGTAATGAAAAGGCGCGCGTATCGGTACCATAGTACACGCGGCTCGGGTCTGTTCCTGGTGTAAACATAAATGCCATTAATTCTGCTGACACAACAGATAGCAGCATGACAAGAAATGCGAGCTTCCCTGTTGATTTCGCAAATTTTAACGCGATTAACATCACAATCGGCCAAATAATATAAAATTGTTCTTCAACGGCAAGTGACCACATATGTTGTAGCGGTGATGGCGGTGCAAATTGCGTGAAATAGGAATGCTCTTGCCAAACGTAATACCAGTTGCTAATGTAGACAAACGCGGCTCCAATTTCACCGCGTAAACCAGCTAAATAATCCCGTTGGAACAATGTAATCCAGACGGTAATTAAAATTAACATCACAAACAGCGCAGGGATTAACCGTCTTAAACGACGCACCCAGAAACTTTTAAAATCGATTGTACCGGTTTTTTGGTACTCATTAATTAATAAATCGGTAATCAAATACCCGGATAAGACAAAGAATACGGTAACGCCTAGATAGCCCCCATTAATCCATGGAAAATGGAGGTGATATAAAATAACGGCTAACACGGAAATTGCGCGTAATCCATCTAACCCACTTATGTACCGATGATTTTTTTTGACAGGTTGTGGCATTGTAAATCCTCCTACTAAAAAAACTCCTCAAATCCTTAGTTCGATTTATACTTACAAAGTTTAAAAAACATTTTTCCATTAGTCAAACGCCAGCTCCAAACTTTTTACCTATGTTGTCTATTGCATCGAAATTACAAATAATACAATTTTGTCACAGATAATGAAATCAAGAGCGTTTCTTTAAAAAAACGCTTATGATAGAACAAGTTAAGGAGGAACATCATGCGAAAAACTATTTTAAAATTAATTGCAGCTCTTTCAATCTTTACAATCTCAGCTACCGCGCTTACATTCATCGCAACAACAAATGCGCATGCTGCGAGCGTAAAAATGAAAGTTACTGCACCAAACACAGACAAATTGAACATGCGTAAAGGACCGGGTGTAAAATATTCTACAATCCGTAAATTAAACTATAATACAGTCGTTACCCGCACAAAAGTATCAGGTAGTTGGTCTAAAATTACATATAAAGGCGACACAGGTTGGGTATCAACGAAATACCTTCGTAAAGTTGCTGTAAAGGGAGCAACATTCCCATTAGATAACTTTACAATCGTTGTAGACGCAGGTCATGGCGGTTCAGACGATGGTGCTTATTACTACAACACAAGCGAAAAAAGTGTCAACTTAAAAGCAGCAAAAGAATTAAAGAAACAACTAGAGTATGAAGGTGCCAACGTTATTATGACACGCTCTAGTGACAAAACATTATCACTTCCAGGTCGCGTGAATATCTCGAAAAAAACAAAACCCGATGCCTATATTAGCTTGCATCACAATGCGAGTAAAACCGGTAATAAAACCGATAAAGGTTATTTAGCATTGTATACAAAGAGTAAAGAAAAGGCATTTACCAAATCAGTTTATAGCGGTATGAAGAGCGTACTATCAACGAAAACAACGGTACCGTACGAAGGCTACCGCTACCAAAACTTACACGTACTACGTGAAAACCCATACATCGGTACACTTGTTGAATACGGCTATATGTCAACGCCAAGTGAACTGGAAAAAATCGATAAAGACAGCTACCGTAAATATGCAGCTCAAGGTATTGTTAAAGGTGTTATTAATTACTTTGACTAATCGATAAAAACAAGAAAACCGCGCGAAATGTGCGGTTTTTTTGTTTTGTTAATGCGGTGCGAGTACCGTTAAAAATTGTGGTTTGACGACAATTTCGACTGGCAATGCTGGTCCTTTATCACCGTTAACGTTCGTCACAAGCTTTTCCTGTGCGTCAACCGTTAGTTCTTGGCACGTAAACATCTCGACATGCTCCGACTCCATAATCTTACCTTTCCATAAATGAGGCGCCATTTTCAGCACTTCACTAAAGCCTAGCTCTGGCACAATCATGACATGCATCAGACCATCATCTGGTTTCGCATTTGGGAAAAAATGCTCCAAGCCAGCGATATAACTTGTTAGCCCAATCATAACAATTGCCGCTTCGCCTTGCCAACGTTTTCCATCGAGTGTTAGTTCAAAGTGATAATTTTCGTTTTTTGCGAGTGTTTGCACGCCCTTCATAAAAAACGCAAACGAGCCAAACATCGTCTTCGCATCCGATGGCACTTCATGCATCGCCTTTGGAATCGTGCCGATCGTCACACTGTTTGTAAAGTAGTGCGCACCAATATGGCCTAAATCAATTTGACGTGGTATATACGTTAAAATGTCAGCGATGACTTTCGTTGGTTCAAGTGACATACCTAGTGCGCGCGCAAATTCATTAACCGTTCCTAGAGGAATAAATGCTAAAGCTGGTCGCTTATCTAGCGGCGCAATGCCATTGACGACTTCACTCAATGTGCCATCACCACCCATCGCAACTACTAAATCTGTCGTCGCTGCACAGTTGCGCGCAAACGTTGTCGCATCGCCTTCGCGCTTCGTTTCACAAACGTCTACATCATCATATTTTTTTAATAGCTCCTGCTTTAATTGCGCTTTATAATGAACGGCCTGTTCCTTCCCTGCTGATGGATTCACAATGATCAATGCTCGCATCAAAACCCCTCCTTTTTTCATCACTTTCCCTTTTCAGTAAAAAAAATAACACGTACTGTCCGTTAATTAGCACAGAAAAGCCGAATCATTATTTTGCGATTCATTTTTTTGTATTCGATTATATAGACGTGCAACGGAAAGAAAAAGTTTTATCATTGATTTTATTTATATTTTTAGTTATAATTAACTAAAAATATAACAAATAAGAACTATTTTCTTATAACATAAAGGAGATTTTGCATGACGATTTACGAACAACTTATCGCTGCCTGTGCGCCTTTTACAGGGCAACTACTAACAGCCACGGAAATTAAACGTATAGTAAATGAACAATACGGTACATTAGAAAGTAGCATTATTCCGTCTGATTATTGCTACAACCGTATTAATAAAGGTACTTCATCACAAAAGCCTATTTTTGAGTATGTAGATAATGGATACTATCGTTATTTAGGCCTCGATTATAAATTTAGCGGCCCACTTTATCAAAAGCCAAAACATCAAGAAATGGAGCAAATTGGAGAATGGCGCGATGGTATTTTAACATTATTTAGTACTGCAAAAAAATAATTTTAAAAGGGGATTTACATGATGAAATGGATGCGTTATCTTTTAATTTTTGGACTCTTCATTGTATTATTTGCTGGACCTTCTAAAATTCAAGCAGATGCTAAATCATTTCCCAAGTCATTTGCAACTGATTTAAAAAATGGTACATTACCAGGTACAGTTGGGAAAGTTGGTACAAAATTCGGGACAATTTATAAGAAATTACCTGGTGAAGTGTATACAACAGAAAGCTTTATGGGATATAGCACGGAATATGATACGTATTATTATGAGCACCAAAAAAGTGATTTTATTTACTTTAGCCAATCGACAAAGGCAATTGAATCTAATTTCAATTCAAAATATACAAAAGCCTCGATTCGTAAACAGTTAAAGCCGCTTGCATATCAACCAGCTTATGATACATACGTTAGTAAATCAAAAACGAATTTATACAAAGCTGGGCGCTTTTATGCCTACATTGACCGCTCTAGTGATGGTACGCGTGCCATTGTAGCTACAAAATGGGGTATGAAAAACTACTTTATGATCGATAAAATTTACGAATAATGAAAAAGGAATCGCCAATGCGATTCCTTTTTTTAATAGCATGTCTACACACAAATTCGACGAGGTGCTCATTTTTTGATATATTGCTTATCCCTTCCATTTCAATCATGTTCATTGTAAGCAAGAAATTCTTAAAAAAAGAGACTGGGACAAAACAGTTCATGTTCCTTTTTTAGCGTTCGCCACAAAAAACCGGAACCGCGCCACAGCACGATTCCGGTTTTTCTTATGCTCATCTGAGAGGATGTTGTTACACGTATATCCCAGACTCTTTTGTAAATGTGTGCTAAGCGCTAGGGTAGATAAAGTCCTAACGTGGTATTACATCATACCGCCCATGCCGCCCATGTCAGGCATTGCAGGAGCAGCTGGTTCTGGAATATCGGCTACAACTGCTTCTGTTGTTAAGAATAAAGAAGCTACTGATGCAGCGTTTTGAAGTGCTGAACGTGTCACTTTTGTTGGGTCAACGATACCAGCGTCGATCATGTTTACCCATTCGCCAGTAGCAGCATTGAAACCAATGCCCGCTTCTTCGCGTTTTAGGCGGTCCACGATAACTGAACCTTCAAGACCCGCGTTGTTTGCGATTTGACGGATTGGTTCTTCTAATGCACGTAACACGATGCGTACACCTGTAGAAACGTCGCCATCATTTATGTCAGCTAGTTCTGCTACTTTTTTATAGATAGATACAAGTGCCACACCACCACCCGCTACGATACCTTCTTGTACAGCTGCGCGTGTAGAGTTTAATGCATCTTCAATGCGTAATTTACGTTCTTTTAATTCTGTTTCAGTTGCAGCACCAACTTTGATTACTGCAACACCGCCAGCAAGTTTTGCAAGGCGTTCTTGTAATTTTTCTTTATCGAATTCTGAAGTTGATTGATCGTGTAATTTACGGATGTTTTCAACGCGAGATTCGATTGCTGATTGTGAACCAGAGCCTTCAACGATTGTTGTATGGTCTTTTGTCACAACGACTTTACCAGTGTGGCCAAGCATATCGATTGTCGTTTGTTTTAAATCTAAACCGATATCTTCTGTGATGACCGTACCACCAGTTAATACGGCGATATCTTCAAGCATTGCTTTACGGCGGTCACCGAAACCAGGTGCTTTAACTGCTACAACGTTAAATGTACCACGTAATTTGTTGACAACGATTGTTGCAAGTGCTTCGCCTTCGATATCTTCAGCGATGATTAATAGTGGACGGCTTTGTTGTACGACTTGCTCAAGCACTGGTAAGATTTCTTGGATGTTTGTAATTTTTTTGTCGGTGATTAACACGTATGGATTGTCTAAAACAGCTTCCATTTTATCGTTGTCTGTCACCATGTAGTGAGAAAGGTAACCGCGGTCAAATTGCATACCTTCTACAACTTCAAGTTCCGTTGTGAAGCCGCGAGATTCTTCTAATGTAATAACGCCTTCATTCCCAACGCGTTCCATTGCTTCTGCGATTAATTCGCCCACTTCTTCGTCAGCTGCAGAGATTGCCGCAACTTGTGCAATGGCTTCTTTTGAATCAACTGTTTGAGAGATTGCTTGTAATTCTGTCACAGCTGTTGCAACGGCTTTGTCGATTCCTTTACGGATGCCGACAGGGTTTGCACCAGCAGTAACGTTTTTAAGACCTTCTGTAATCATTGCTTGTGCAAGAACCGTTGCAGTTGTTGTACCGTCACCAGCGATTTCATTCGTTTTAGAAGCGACTTCAGATACAAGTTTTGCACCCATGTTTTCGTATGGGTCTTCTAAATCGATTTCTTTAGCGATTGTCACACCATCGTTTGTAATTAGTGGTGTACCAAATGATTTTTGTAAAACGACGTTACGACCTTTTGGACCTAATGTCACTTTTACAGTATTCGCTAATTTATCAACACCTTGTAGCATTAAGCTACGTGCTTCTTCGCTGAATTTAATATCTTTTGCCATGTTTAAAAACCTCCTGAAATTTTGTAAGTTAATAAAATAAGATATGAAAGGACTATTCGATTACCGCTAAAATATCTTCTTCTGAAAGTACTAAGTAAGCAGTATCGCCGTAAGTAACTTCTGTGCCAGCGTATTTAGCGAACACTACATCGTCGCCTTCTTTCACGTCGAAAGTAACGCCTGAACCAGTAGCTAATACTTTACCTTGTTGAGGTTTCTCCTTTGCAGAGTCTGGTAGTACGATGCCGAACGCAGATTTTTCTTCTACTTCTACGACCTCAATAATAATGCGATTGCCTAATGGTTTTAACAAATGAAACAACCTCCTAATAATATATCTTAATTTATTAGCACTCTTTCCCTTTGAGTGCTAACACACTTATTATATTAATAAATTCTAAGTGAACATGCAAGTATTACGCGTAAAAATTTTGAAATTACGAGGGATTCCTCTACAATAAAGACAGACAGCTATTGAACTAGAAAGGATTGCCATTGTGAAAACTAAAAAGACAGCACTTTATATACTAATCACGTATATTGTTATGCAGCTCTGTGGCGCGTTTTTATTGCGACCGCTGTATAACTTTTATGCAGGTCAACATCCGACATGGTCAACCGAAAAATTAGCGCTTTATACGCAAGGCTGGTTTTTATTCCTCAGCATGCTCGTGGCGCTTATTGTATCGCTACTATTTATCGCGCGCGACAAACAATTTTTCGATAACTACGAACAAAAAATGCCACTCGCACAAACGATTCTTTGGGGGCTCGTTGGGTTTGTCATGGTACTTGGCGGACAAATGCTCGGTGGCATGATCGAATCCCTTCTCGGTATCGACGCTGGCTCTGACAACACGATGTCGCTACTTGGTATTGCGGCCGCTGCGCCCGTTGCCATTTTTGCGCTCGTCGTTTTTGGTCCGATTTTAGAGGAGCTCGTATTCCGCCGCGTTATTTTTGGCTCGCTTAAGCAGGTGACGAGCTTCTGGCTATCAGCGCTTGTCAGTGCACTATTTTTTGCGCTGCTGCACAATGATTTCACGCATTTATTACTGTATGCGATTACCGGCTTTGTACTCGCGTTCCTTTATCATAAAACAGGACGCCTATTAGCGCCGATGATCGCGCATATTTTACTGAATGCATTTGTCACGTTTATTCAATAATAAAAGAGGCTTTGGGAAATCCCAAGCCTCTTTTTTTAATTTCCTTTTAACATGTCATCAATCGTGTCTTTTTCCATGCCTAATTCCGTCAAGCGCTTACGCTCTGAACGCACATATTTGCGATAGCCAAGTCGCGCAATCCAAATACTAATCTCATATAAAATACATAGTGGAATCGTAATCATCAAATGCGATACGACTTCTGGCGGTGCGATAATTGCGGCGATGACGAGCAATGAAAAGTATGCATACTTTCGCACGCGTGCCATCCACATCGGCGTCACAAGCCCGATACGTGCCACAAAGTGCATAATGACCGGTAATTGGAATACAAAGCCGAATGGAATCGTAATCTTAAATAAAAATTGGAAATATTCATTAATACCAATCGTTTGCTGGACATTCATCTGTTGTGACCATTCCATCATAAACTTCATAATATATGGGAATAAAATATTGTATGAAAACAACACACCGACAACAAATAATAAAACGACATATGGAATATAACGCAGCGTCGCCTTGCGTTCATACGCATATAACCCCGGACTTACATAGGTCCAGAGCTGATACATCATGACCGGCATCGTGAGTACAAGCGCGATAATAAAATCCGCTTGGAAAAAAATTTTCAGCGGGTCCGTCACATTAAACGCGTGTAGCTGCAATGCTTTTGCATGCTCGCTATACTGTAAAAAATGAATGAGCGGCTTCGCAATAAAAAGCCCTATGATGACATTAATGACAAAGAAAACGGTTACTGTCATTAACCGTTTTCGAAGTTCATTTATATGTTGTTCAAGCGTTAGTTCATTATTTTCCATTGCAATAACTCCCTAACTATTTAGGTTCAACTTTGTCTTTTGTTTTTTCATCATCGTCATCCACTAAACCTTTAGTGGCATTCTTGAATTCGCGGAGAGTGGAGCCCATTGCTTTTCCAAGCTCAGGCAGCTTCTTCGGACCAAAAATAAGTAGAGCAACAACAGCAATGATAACAATGCTGCCAAAACTAACTCCTCCCATTACAGGCACCTCCTACATTAAGATGCCTATATTGTAACGCAATGATTCTCAATTAGCCACAAAATTCTCAATGGACTATTGAATCATTTTCCAACATTGCGCATGAAGTAGCTTAGCGTTTGTAATTCAATCGATAAATCAATTGTATGTACGCGGAATGTGTCCGGTACTTGTAGGCGTACAGGTGTAAAATTCAGCACACCTTTAACATTCATCGCAACGAGGCGGTCTGTCATTAGCTGTGCCGAGCGCGCTGGTACCGTTAAAATGGGTAGCTCCGCGTGAAATTCTTTAAATTTTTCTTCCATGACATCTGGATGAAAAACCGGTACGCCATTGACTAATTTCCCATCAAGTGGATAGTTCGTATCGAATGCAACGACGATTTTCATATTTTGATTCTTTTGGAAATTATATTTTAGTAACGCATGACCTAGGTTACCAATCCCGATAACGGCGACATTCATACGTTCATTATCATCTAAAACATCTCTAAAAAATACGAGCAAGCGCTGTACATCATAGCCATAGCCTTTACGACCAAGTGCTCCGAAATGTGAAAAGTCTCGTCGAATCGTAGCAGAATCTATTTGCATCGCCTCACTCAATTCTTTTGAAGAAATGCGTTCTAGTCCTGCTTCCGCAAAATTTTGAATAAAACGATAATAGAGAGGTAATCTTTTCGTCGTGGCTTGCGGAATTTTATAATTTTCTTTCAATGCGGTTGTCCCCTCCTGAATTAACTTTAACTTCTTTTACATTGCACCACCGCACGCATTTCGATAAACTAAAATGAGAACTGAGGTGTACTTCATGATTGTATTACAAGTCAATCAATTATATAAATCTTATATTGCAGATGAAATTTTAAGCGGCGTCAAGCTCGAAGTACAACATCGAGACCGCGTCGCACTTGTCGGCCGTAATGGTGCCGGCAAATCCACATTATTAAAAATAATCGCTGGGCAACTTTCGTATGACTCCGGCGATATTATTATGCCAAAAGATATCCGTCTTGGCTATCTTGATCAACATGCGGGTCTTGATTCGGACCTCAGCGTGTGGGACGAAATGATGACGATATTCGAGCCGCTAAAAGCGCTTGAAAAAACGATGCGCTCGCTCGAACAACAGATGGCTAACCCAGACGTCTACAACGATGCTGAACAATATGCCAAAATCATGGCTGATTATGACCAGCTCCAACATGACTTCAAAGCGCGCGGTGGCTATCAATATGAAGCCGATACGCGCGGTGTTCTTCATGGGATGCAGTTTTCTAAGGACATGTTTGACCAACCGATTAATGCGTTATCCGGCGGTCAGCGTACAAGACTTGCGCTAGCAAAATTACTCCTGAGCAAGCCAGAGCTACTCATTCTCGATGAGCCAACAAATCACTTAGACATCGAAACGCTAAGTTGGTTAGAGAGCTATTTAAAGAACTACGATGGAGCCATTCTTATCGTATCACATGACCGCTATTTCTTGGACCAAGTTGTATCAATTGTCTACGAAGTTTCTCGTCATCATGTCACAAAATTCACAGGAAACTATTCAAATTATTTAGATGAAAAAGCGAAAAACTATGAATTAGACATGAAACGCTATGAAAAAGAGCAATCTGAAAAAGCCAAACTTGAGCAATTCGTCGAAAAAAATATTGCGCGCGCCTCATCAACAAAAATGGCACAAAGCCGTCGTAAAATGTTAGAGCGCCGCGAATGGATGGACTCTCCACTTGGCGATGAAAAATCAGCGACACTGACATTTGAAATCGAGCGCCAAAGCGGTAATGACGTCTTGTCGGTCGATAACTTAGCAATTGGCTATGATGACAAGCTTATTTCTAACAATATTAATTTACGTGAATACCGCGAGGACCGCATCGCACTTGTCGGCCCAAATGGCGTTGGGAAATCGACGCTATTAAAAACGATTATTGGTGAGCAACAAAAACTCGCTGGTGACATTCGCTTCGGCACGAACGTCCAAATCGGTTACTATGACCAAGAGCTTGCGAAACTGACGAGCAATCGCACGGTCATCAAAGAAATTTGGGACGAGTGGCCACTAATGAATGAAAAAGATGTGCGCTCGGTACTCGGTCGCTTCTTATTCTCTGGTGATGACGTTGAAAAAATCGTCAGCGACTTATCCGGCGGTGAAAAAGCGCGACTAGCCCTGGCGAAACTCATGCTTGAGAAAAATAACTTCCTTGTGCTCGATGAACCGACCAACCACTTAGATTTAGATAGTAAAGAAGTGCTTGAAAATGCGTTGATTGATTATCAAGGCACGTTATTATTCGTGTCGCATGACCGCTACTTTATTAATCGTATCGCTACAAAAGTTATCGAGTTAGCAAATGATGGCACATTCGAATATTTAGGTGACTACGATTATTACGTCGAGAAAAAACTAGAGCTTGAAGAAATCGCCCTTGAAAAAGCGGCGGAACAACAAGCGAAAAAGCCTGCGCCAGTCAAAGAGAAAAAGGCAACGAACAACTCTATTGATAAGGAAGCGAAGAAAAAAGAACGTAGTATTCGCCGCAAAATCGAGGCACTTGAAACGGATATGGCAACGTTTGATACGCAAATTGCCGACTACGAGGCGCAACTTTGTGACCCAGCCGTTTATTCAGATCATGAAAAAACATTTACGATTCAATCTGAATTGGATGATGCGAAGGAGCAAAAAGATACGCTTGAAATGGAATGGCTCGAATTAAATGAAGAGCTTGAAGCGCTATAATATTACGAAAAGGCTTTTATAAAACATGTCATTTTCCTTTTTTAGCGTTCGCCACACAAAACCGGAACCGCGCCACAGCGCAATTCCGGTTTTTTTATGCTCATCTGAGAGGATGTTGTTACACGTATGTCCCAGCCTCTTTTTTCGTTATCCACATCTTTACTTAAAAAACAGCCTGACATTAAAATTGTCAGACTGTTTCAAAAAGTTATCCACATGTGTATAACTTTATTTTCCTTTTATGTTAGTCATTCCAAGAAAGTAATTCCATACCTGGGCGACCATTCAAGTCCCAACCGCTACGTTTGCCGGCTTTGAACATTTCAGTTCCTGCAGCTGCAATCATCGCTGCATTGTCGGTACACAATTTAAGTGGTGGTACGAAGAATGGGATGCCCTCTTCAGCGAAAATTTTCTCTAATTCCGCGCGCAAGCCTTTATTCGCTGAGACACCACCAGCCGCAATGACTTGTTTGACGCCAAATTCACGTGCTGCGCGCAATGTTTTCGTTGATAGCACTTCTACTACACTATCTTGGAATCCTTTTGCGATATGGTACGGATTAATATCGCCGCCGCGCTGTTTCGCATTATGCTGATAATTAATGACCGCCGATTTCAAGCCACTAAAGCTGAAATCATACGAGTCTTTTTCTAGCCATACGCGAGGAAACTCGATGGCTTCATCGCTCTCGTGCGCCATTTTATCAATGCGTGGACCACCTGGATACGGAATGTCGAGCACGCGCGCTACTTTGTCGTAAGCCTCACCTGCTGCGTCATCACGCGTTTCTCCAATCAATTCAAATGAACCATGCTCATCCATCAACACAAGCTCCGTATGACCGCCTGAGACAACTAATGCAAGCAACGGAAATTCCATTGGCTGCATTAAGTTATTCGCATAAATATGCCCTGCAATATGATGCGTCCCAACAAGCGGTAAGTTATGCGCAAATGCAAAAGCCTTTGCTGCATTAATGCCGATTAATAAGGCGCCGACAAGCCCTGGACCTTCTGTCACACAGACTGCATCTAAATTAGCTGGCTCCATATCCGCTTGCTTTAACGCTTCCTCAATGACCATTGTCACGTTTTCAACATGATGACGTGAGGCAATTTCTGGCACGACGCCACCAAAACGTTTATGACTTTCAATTTGTGATGCAACGACATTTGACACGATCTCCGTACCATTTTTGACAATCGATGCGGCCGTTTCATCACAGCTACTTTCAATACCTAATATATAAAGATCTTTTTCCATTATAAATTCACCCACATGACAAGAGCATCCTCTTGATTATCTGTATAGTATCCTTTACGAATACCACCTGCCTGAAATCCGAGCTTACGATAAAGATTTTGTGCCACGTCATTTGAAACGCGCACTTCAAGGCTCATAACAACACAGCCTCGTTCTTTAGCAATGCGCATCGCTTCACGCATTAATTGTTCGCCCATTCCCTTACCGCGACCTGCCGGCATAACGGCAACATTTGTAATCTGACTTTCATCAAAGACAATCCACATACCGCAAAATCCGATTATTTCATCGTCATCAATTGCAACGACATATGTCGCTTGTGTATTTTTCGTCATTTCCATTTCAAATGACTCTAATGTCCATGGCGTCGGGAATACAGCCTCTTCAATATGGTGAACAGCTGCCGCATCCTCAAGCGTCATTAAACGATAGGTTACCACATTGTTCACCTACTTATTTTTTTGTTCTTTCATCCAATTGGCTTCTGCTTCTGCTAAACGGCGATATTGTGGCACAAAATTATGCACGGCATCACCCGTTAACTGCGGCATTTTTTCTGCTAAATAAATCAATTGCGCAGCGTCTGGTAAATCGATTGTATAAGGCGCACGAATCGCACGGTCACCTAATGTTTCAACAATTGCTTCCCAAAAATTATCGACATCATGGCCAACGAATAATACGGGCACATTCAACGCATCTAATTTTTCAATTAAATCCGCAATGCTATAGTGATGGTCTTCGACAACATTTTCAAAGTTTGCTGCTGCATCAAAAGCACCGGCGTAGACGTTTTGGCGACGCGCATCAATCAGCGTACAAACAATGCCATTATACATGGCCGCATTTGCCGCTAACATTTTTAAGCTAGATACGCCAACAAGTGGCTTTTTAAGCGTCCATGCAAGTGTTTTGGCAAGCGTCACGCCAATTCGGATTCCTGTATAAGATCCGGGCCCTTCACTCACCGCAATCGCATCAATCTGTTGTGCTGTTAACTTTACGCGTGTTAATAAACGCTCAATCGCCAGCATCGCGCCACCAGAGTGGTTCAATTTAATATTTGTTACTTCATTCGCAAGCACTTGACCGTCTTTTACTAACGCAACGGCAAGTGGCGTATTTGCTGTATCAATACCTAACCAAATCATTTCGTTAACTCCTCACACAACTGTTCATAACGTGTTCCAGTTGGCTTTAGTAAAAATCGTCTTGCGTTGTCATTAACACGTTCAATGCGAATCGCAAGGCGTTCTGTCGGTAGGTCTGGCTCAATTAAATGCGCCCATTCTACAACCGACACTGCATCGCCGAAAAAGATTTCATCCCACCCAAGATCCTCATCGCTATCAGCTAGACGGTAAACATCTAAATGATTTAACGGCAGGCGACCTTCATATTGCTTCATAATCGTAAACGTTGGACTATTGACAGTACGTTTCACACCTAAACCTTTCGCGAGTGCTTGCGTAAATGTCGTTTTTCCTGCGCCTAAATCGCCTTCTAACGTAATCGTATCTTGTGGTTGTAATAACTCAGCGAGCTTCATGGCAAGAGCTTGTGTATCTTCTAAAGACTGTACAGTCCATTCAATCGTCATGTTTCTCGTCCTCTCCAAAAATGCATATCTATAGTGTAACGAATTCACGTTAATTGTTCAAAGTGTATGAATTCGATTTCTAGGCAAAAAAAATAACACAGCGCCATTGCTGTGTTTACATAAATAAAAAATGGCGGTCCGGACGGGACTCGAACCCGCGACCTCCTGCGTGACAGGCAGGCATTCTAACCAGCTGAACTACCGGACCAAAGAATATTCACAAAAAATATTATAACAAGCTATTTACTATATAGCAATATTTTTCATATATTTTTTTATGACTATACTAACATTTTTTATCAATGTAGAACCTTTGATAGAGTTGTCAAAATGGTTATTTAAAAATAAAAAAAGACGAACATTCCGTCCGTCTTTGTGTGCCTAGCAACGTCCTACTCTCGCAGGGGGAAACCCCC
>NZ_AYTB01000016.1 GCF_000505545.1 Kurthia huakuii LAM0618 | reverse complement strand
GACCGAGTCATCTATTCCGTAATAATCCTTAGAAAGGAGGTGATCCAGCCGCACCTTCCGATACGGCTACCTTGTTACGACTTCACCCCAATCATCTATCCCACCTTAGACGGCTGGCTCCATAAATGGTTACCCCACCGGCTTCGGGTGTTACAAACTCTCGTGGTGTGACGGGCGGTGTGTACAAGGCCCGGGAACGTATTCACCGCGGCATGCTGATCCGCGATTACTAGCGATTCCGGCTTCATGTAGTCGAGTTGCAGACTACAATCCGAACTGAGAACGGTTTTATGAGATTGGCTAACCCTCGCGGGCTTGCAGCTCTCTGTACCGTCCATTGTAGCACGTGTGTAGCCCAGGTCATAAGGGGCATGATGATTTGACGTCATCCCCACCTTCCTCCGGTTTGTCACCGGCAGTCTCCTTAGAGTGCCCAACTAAATGATGGCAACTAAGAATAAGGGTTGCGCTCGTTGCGGGACTTAACCCAACATCTCACGACACGAGCTGACGACAACCATGCACCACCTGTCACCAATGTCCCCGAAGGGAAAGTCTTATCTCTAAGACGGTCATTGGGATGTCAAGACCTGGTAAGGTTCTTCGCGTTGCTTCGAATTAAACCACATGCTCCACCGCTTGTGCGGGCCCCCGTCAATTCCTTTGAGTTTCAACCTTGCGGTCGTACTCCCCAGGCGGAGTGCTTAATGCGTTAGCTGCAGCACTAAGGGGCGGAAACCCCCTAACACTTAGCACTCATCGTTTACGGCGTGGACTACCAGGGTATCTAATCCTGTTTGCTCCCCACGCTTTCGCGCCTCAGTGTCAGTTACAGACCAGACAGTCGCCTTCGCCACTGGTGTTCCTCCAAATCTCTACGCATTTCACCGCTACACTTGGAATTCCACTATCCTCTTCTGCACTCAAGTTCCCCAGTTTCCAATGACCCTCCACGGTTGAGCCGTGGGCTTTCACATCAGACTTAAGAAACCACCTGCGCGCGCTTTACGCCCAATAAATCCGGACAACGCTTGCCACCTACGTATTACCGCGGCTGCTGGCACGTAGTTAGCCGTGGCTTTCTAATAAGGTACCGTCAAGGCGCGTTCATTACCTAACGCACTTGTTCTTCCCTTACAACAGAGTTTTACGATCCGAAAACCTTCATCACTCACGCGGCGTTGCTCCATCAGACTTTCGTCCATTGTGGAAGATTCCCTACTGCTGCCTCCCGTAGGAGTTTGGGCCGTGTCTCAGTCCCAATGTGGCCGATCACCCTCTCAGGTCGGCTATGCATCGTTGCCTTGGTAGGCCGTTACCCTACCAACTAGCTAATGCACCGCGGGCCCATCCTGTAGTGACGCCGAAGCGCCTTTTAGCTTAAAGCCATGAGGCTAAAAGAGTTATCCGGTATTAGCTCCGGTTTCCCGAAGTTATCCCAGTCTACAGGGCAGGTTGCCCACGTGTTACTCACCCGTCCGCCGCTAGGTTGTTTGAAATGCAAGCATCCCAAACAACCTCGCTCGACTTGCATGTATTAGGCACGCCGCCAGCGTTCGTCCTGAGCCAGGATCAAACTCTCCATAAAAAGTGTTTGAAAGCTCATTTGCTTTGCTAGCATTATCTTGCTTGATAACATTTTGTTTCGATTCTTAATTGAACCGAATTTATTGTGATTACATCTTGCTTGTTCAGTTTTCAAGGTTCATGTCGTTGTCGCAATATCTCTTAGCGACTCATATATAATATCATGTTCTTTCGTAAGTTGTCAACAACTTTTTAAAAGAAATTTTATTATGTTTTTGTTGAGCACGTGTTAAGCGATTCAACATGATTTATTATATATAGATTATTTGATGAAGTCAACAATTTTTGTGAAATAATTTTAAAGAGAATCATTTAAACAAAAAAACCTACATAAGCGCTAATTATATGTACATTACATACAATTACATACGCTACTGTAGGTTTTCTTCTATATTAGTCTTTCACTAAAATTTTCTCTATATAAAGATCTTTGCTTTTGGATAAATCAATTGTTTCATCAAAACCTGCAATTTTCACTACTGGACGTGTTGGATTATTTTTATTCGTAAAGACAATCTGACCAATTGAGTGATTTGATAATATAACACTTGCCCCTAAGCTTACATCAATCACGCAGTCTAGTAATGCCTGCACAGGTTCGATATGGAATTTACCGAACTTCTCTTTTTGAATCATTTCAATTACGTTAAATGGAGATGCTGCTTTTTTATAAACTCGTTCGCACGTCATCGCATGAAAAATATCGGCTACAGCTAAAATATGCGCTAGTACAGTAATCGTATTGCCGCTGGAGTTACAAGGGTACCCACTGCCATCTAATCGCTCATGATGTTGGAAAATAGCAATTTTCATTTCTGTTTTTACAAGTGGTAAGTCTTTTACCATCAATAGACTATCGCGGGGATGCTCTTTAATCATTTGAAACTCTTGCTGCGTTAACGCCGCTGCTTTCTCGCGTACTTTTTTCGGAATCTTCGCCATACCGCTATCAGCAATCATCGACGCTAGCGCTAGTTGAATGACTTCACCTTTTGAATAATTCATCTTTTGCGCGATAACGGCTGTAATCAGCGCTGTTGAAATCGCGTGATTGTAAATATACTCAAGTGGATTCGAATATTCATTTAACGTAAAGATACGCACGCGGTGATGCAATACATCATTAATAAGAGGTAACATGATTTCGCGTAGCGTTGGAATTGAAATTTTCGCGCCAGCTTCCCAACTAAAAAACTCATTTTTAAATTGCATGACAGCACTACGGTAACGCTTTTTAAATGGTGTAACTGCTGCAAACGAATCAAGCGTTGTTACTGGAACGTGCTCCGCCTTTTGGATATCCAATGCTTCAGAAGGAACTGCTGGCCCGGTTACATATGCTTTTGTAATTTGAAATACGTTAAATACTTGTAGTAACTCGCGCGTTACCTTCGTTCCTTTTTTCACAAGTGGCGATTGCGTATTCCCCATTATATCTTCGCACACAACACTGCCTAAGCGAACTTCTGGTATTTTTGTTAATACCCCTTCCACATGAACACCCTCTTTTCTGTTTTCACCCAATTATGAATCAAATGTTACAATATTTTATTTTTAACTCAAAAAACATAAGTCTTTTAGCTAATTTAAATAGGTCAATAGTATCTTATCATATTTTAAATATGTTGAACATGATTTATTTTATTAAAAAAGAGGCTAGGAATTTATCCCAGCCTCTTTTACTATGCGATTATTCTTCTGACTCAACTTCCTCGTCAGCTTCTAATTCTTCTTCTGGTGCTTCTTTTTCTACTTTTGCTACCGTTGCAACATGCTCGCCATCTGATAGACGAATCAAACGAACACCCTGCGTGCTACGGCCAATAACAGAAATATCCGCTACGTCCATACGGATCAGCATCCCATTATCGGTAATTAACATAATATCCTCTTCACCAGTTACTGTTTTCACAGCAGCCATTGGACCATTTTTATCGGTGATTTGAATTGTTTTAATACCGACACCGCCACGCGTTTGCAGGCGGTATTCATCTTCTGGCGTACGTTTCCCGTAACCATTCGCCGTAACAACTAATACTTCTTGGCCAGGCTCTAAAATTTCCATGCCGACTACGAAGTCATCGTTTTTCAGGCGCACACCACGCACACCACCAGCAGTACGTCCCATTGGGCGGATATCTTGTTCATTGAAACGAACAAGCATCCCGTTATGCGTACCGATGACGATTTCTTTCTTACCATCTGTGAGACGCACTGAAATTAATTCATCATCTTCACGTAATGAAATGGCGATTAAGCCGTTTGTACGAATGTTTGCGAATTGCGACAGTGATGTACGTTTTGTTACACCTGTGCGCGTTGTAAACATGAAGTACGCATCTTCTTCATAAGAAGGGACGCGAATCATCGCTGTGACATACTCACCCTTATCAACATTTAATAAGTTGACGATTGGTAAGCCTTTTGCAGTACGGCCGTATTCAGGGATTTCATAACCTTTCGCTTTGAAGGCTTTCCCTTTTGATGTGAAGAACAGAATCGTATCATGCGTAGATGTATACAATAAATGTTCTACAAAGTCGTCCTCATGCGTGTTCATCCCTTGAACACCGCGACCACCACGGCGTTGGCTACGATAGGTGTTTGCAGGTAAACGTTTGATGTAGCCGTTATGCGTTAATGTTAATACGGAATTTTCGCGAGGGATTAAATCTTCATCCTCGATCATCCCAGCACCACCAGCAATGATTTCTGTGCGGCGTGCATCATTGAAGCGTTCGCGAATTTCATTTA
The DNA here is from genome assembly GCF_000505545.1 of Kurthia huakuii LAM0618. Classification (GTDB taxonomy): domain Bacteria; phylum Bacillota; class Bacilli; order Bacillales_A; family Planococcaceae; genus Kurthia; species Kurthia huakuii. The sequence continues at coordinate 305,519 of NZ_AYTB01000016.1, read as the reverse complement.
GCTCGGTATGAATAATGTCGATAATCTTCGCCTCATCTGCTAAAATGTCGCGTAATTTATGAATCAATGCTTGAAGCTCATTGTATTCCGCTTCGATTTTATCGCGTTCTAAACCTGTTAAACGTTGAAGACGCATATCTAAAATCGCTTGTGCTTGGCGTTCTGATAAATGGAACTCGTCCACTAAGCCACGTTTCGCAATGTCAGACGTTTGAGAACTACGGATTAATGCGATAATTGCATCGATATGGTCTAATGCAATGCGTAAACCTTCTAAGATGTGCGCGCGGTCTTCTGCTTTTTTAAGCTCAAACTCTGTACGACGACGAATGACCTCTTTTTGGTGCTCTAAGTAATGGTATAAACATTCTTTTAAGCTTAATGTTTGCGGTTGACCATTGACTAAAGCAAGTGTATTAATACCGAAGCTTGATTGCATCGCTGTTTGTTTGTAAAGGTTGTTTAATACGACGTTTGCATTGGCATCTTTACGCACATCGATTGTCACACGCATGCCGTTACGGTCAGATTCATCGCGTAGGCTCGTGATACCATCGATTTTTTTGTCGCGTACAAGCTCGGCAATTTTTTCGATTAATTTTGCTTTATTGACTTGGTAAGGAAGTTCGTTGATGACGATAACTTCTTTGCCGCTCGCTTTTTCTTCGATTTCAACTTTTGCACGGATAATGATTGAACCGCGGCCTGTTTCGTATGCTTGACGAATACCGCTACGACCTAAAATAATACCGCCAGTTGGGAAATCAGGACCTGGAATAATTTCCATAAGCTCTTCGGTTGTAATTGCTGGATTTTCAGAAACCGCTAATACACCGTTAATGATTTCGCCTAGTTGGTGCGGCGGAATATTTGTTGCCATCCCTACTGCGATACCAGAGGCACCATTCACTAGAAGATTCGGGTAACGCGCTGGTAGTACAGCAGGTTCCTTTTCATTGCCGTCATAGTTGTCTTTATAATCAATTGTATTTTTGTTAATGTCACGTAGCATTTCCATCGCGATTTTTGACATACGAGATTCCGTATAACGCATCGCAGCGGCACCGTCACCATCGACAGAACCGAAGTTACCATGACCATCAACAAGCATATAGCGGTAGCTGAAGTCTTGCGCCATGCGGACCATCGCTTCGTAAATAGAAGAGTCACCATGAGGGTGATACTTACCCATTACGTCCCCGACGATACGTGCTGATTTTTTGTATGGCTTATCAGATGTACTACCTAGTTCTTGCATTCCGTATAAAATACGACGTTGTACTGGCTTTAAGCCGTCACGTACGTCTGGTAGGGCACGCGATACGATAACACTCATCGCATAATCTAAGAATGCCGTTTTAATTGTCTTTGTAATATTTACTCCCTTTACACCGGAGTTATTTGCTTCAGTCAACGTATGTGACCTCCCTTCGCTCACCTAAATATCTAAGTTTTCAACGTATACTGCATTTTCGTGAATGAATTGACGACGAGGTTCTACATCATCACCCATTAAATCTTCAAATGCGCGGTCTGCTTCAAGCGCATCATCTAACTCTACTTGTAATAGTACGCGGTGCGCAGGGTCCATTGTTGTATCCCATAATTGGTCAGCGTTCATTTCCCCTAAACCTTTATAGCGTTGTACAAGTGGTTTTGGCTGTTGTGGAAGACGTGCCAAAATTTCTTGTAGCTCTGCATCTGAGTAGCAATATTCGATATGCTTCCCTTGTTTCACTTGGTAAAGTGGTGGCTGTGCAATGTACACATAGCCAGCTTCGATTAGTGGACGCATGAAGCGGAAGAAGAATGTTAATAATAGTGTACGAATATGCGCACCATCGACATCGGCATCGGTCATGATAACGATTTTGTGGTAACGCGCTTTTTCTAAGTTAAATTCTTCACCGATACCTGTACCGATTGCTGTAATCATCATGCGAATCTCTGCATTTGATAAAATGCGGTCTAAACGCGCTTTTTCAACGTTTAAGATTTTACCGCGCAGTGGCAAGATTGCTTGGAAGTGACGATCACGACCAGATTTTGCCGAACCACCTGCAGAGTCACCTTCTACGATGTAGATTTCGCATTCTTCAGGATGACGAGAAGAACAGTCTGCTAATTTACCAGGTAAGCTTGAAACTTCAAGCGCCGATTTACGACGTGTCATTTCACGTGCTTTTTTCGCAGCAACACGTGCGCGAGAAGCAACTAACCCTTTATCAACGATCGTGCGTGCCGTCGTTGGATTTTCTAATAAGAAACGTTCAAAGTGCTCAGAGAACAACGAGTTTGTAATCGTGCTCACTTCTGAGTTTCCTAATTTTGTTTTTGTTTGACCTTCAAATTGCGGGTCTGGGTGCTTAATTGAGACAATCGCGACTAAACCTTCACGAACATCTTCACCTGATAGGTTGGCGTCGGCTGATTTTAGTAGATTGTTTTTGCGTGCGTAATCATTGATGACACGTGTGAGTGCAGTTTTGAAACCAGACTCATGCGTACCACCTTCATACGTGTTGATATTGTTCGCAAACGAGAAGATGTTTGAGGCGAACCCAGAATTGTATTGCATCGCAATCTCAATCGAAATGCCATCTTTTTCACCTTTTAAATCGATTGCTTCATGAAGCGGCTCTTTTTTCTCGTTGATATGTTCAACATATGATTTGATACCGCCCTCATAATGATAATCGCTGCGGCGCTCTTGACCTTCGCGCTCATCAACGATTGAAATACGAATGCCACGGTTTAAGTAAGCAAGCTCACGAACACGGTGCGCTAAAATGTCATATTCATATTCCGTTGTTTCTTTAAAGATTTCAGGGTCCGCTTTAAAGCGTGTTGTCGTACCATTGTGGTCCGTATCGCCAATAATTTTTAATGGTTGTACCGTTTGACCGCGTTCGAAAATAATTTCGTGGATATGACCATCGCGGTGTACTTGAACGATCGTTGTTGTTGATAATGCGTTAACAACCGATGCCCCTACACCATGCAAGCCGCCTGATACTTTATAACCGCCACCGCCGAATTTACCGCCGGCGTGTAACACCGTCATAATAACTTCTACGGCTGGTTTCCCTACTTTTTCTTGTGTATCAACAGGAATACCACGACCGTTATCTTCAACGCGAATCCAGTTGTCTTGCTCGATGGCTACAACGATATCAGTCGCATAACCTGCTAATGCTTCATCGATACTGTTATCGACGATTTCCCATACTAAATGGTGAAGGCCTTTAGAGCTTGTTGTGCCGATATACATCCCTGGACGTTTTCGGACAGCTTCTAAACCTTCTAATACTTGTATCTGATCGGCATCATATGCAGCCGGCTTTGTTTCTTCTGCCATTATTACTCCACCTACTCTTTCATGGCGTTCCATTTTTGTTGTCGAACCTGACAAGGCTCTGAAAACGCGAGGCTTATTCCGCGTCTACAGAACCTTGTTTCACATGAAACATCTTTGCTTCACGTATTGTGTCGTGCTCAATACCATCAACGCTTGTAGTCGTCACAAACGTCTGTACTTTCCCACGAATTGTGTTTAATAAATGCGATTGGCGATAGTCGTCTAGCTCAGACAAGACATCATCGAGCAGTAAAATCGGCGCTTCGCCAGTCTCTTGCTGAATTAATTCAATTTCTGCAAGTTTCAATGATAAAGCAGTTGTGCGCTGTTGCCCTTGTGAACCGTACGTTTGTACATCATAGCCATTTACGAAAAATGCTAAGTCATCACGATGAGGGCCAACTAACGTCACACCGCGTTCAAGTTCTCGTTGTTGTTGTTCGTCTAACTTTTGCAATAAATGTTCGCACATTTGCTGCTCTGTGAAATCTCGCTCCAATCCGCTAACCGGGCGATATTTAATCTCAAGCTTTTCTAATTCTCGTGATATCCCAAAATGAATCGGATCTGCCCAGCGTTGCAGAAGCTCCATAAACTCAAAGCGTTTGCGAATCACTTTCACGGCCGCTTGCACATACTGCTCCGTATAAATCGACAGCAGCGTCGTATCAAGCTTTTTGCCACGGCTATCTTTCAATAGATGATTGCGCTGCTTTAATAGTTTTTGAAACGTTACAAGATCATGTAAATAGACCGGAGAAATTTGCCCAATCTCCATATCTAAAAAACGTCTTCTAACTTGTGGACTGCCTTTTACGACCGTTAAATCTTCAGGTGCAAACATGACAACATTCATTTGTCCGATGTAGTCACTTAGACGACTTTGCTCTAAGTGATTGACCTTCGCTTTTTTACCTTTTTTCGAGATGATAAATTCGAGCGGAAGGCGACCATATTTCTTTTGAATGTCACCTTCTATTTTACCATAGTCTGACTCCCACCGTATTAATTCTTTCTCGTTTGACGTTCGGTGCGATTTCGCCATTGCTAGCACATAGATTGCTTCCATGACATTCGTTTTGCCTTGCGCATTTTGTCCGATGAAAACATTGATTTCTGGAGAAAATGTAAATTCTTCTGTATCGTAGTTGCGATAATTCGTTAACTTCAGACGTTCAATGTACATGGGCTATTCTCCAGTAACGATTTCGAAGCGACCTTCTCCAGGAATATCGACTTCATCACCGATATATAATTTACGTCCTCGACGGTCTTCAAGTTCCTCATTGACATATACTTCATACTCTTGTAAAAACCATTTTGCCTGACCACCAGAGCCAATAATATCCGCTAATTTTAAAAATTGACCTAGCGTTACAAACTCATCTCTAATTTTAATTTGGTTCACTTTTTTCATCCTCTTCATTTTGCTCATTATTACTACATTGTACCGAAATTTCGACGAGAAGTAAAAGAAGCGGAAGGAATCTACAGCTTCTTATTTTCCATATGAAAAAACGAGCACACCACCCGCCGTTAAAATGTACGGAAGGGGAGTCCTCGTTTTGTAAACGTTATCCACATGATGTGGATAACGTTGTTAATAAGTACGGACTGGTAAGATTAATTGTAAAATCGCATCGTCATGCACAGAACGCAAGATGAATGGGCGCATTGCACCGGTAAATTGAATAACTACTTCTTGGCCATCAATCGCTTTTAAAGCATCCATCATAAATTTCGCGCTAAATGAAATGCGTAAATCGTCGCCTGTAAATGACGCAACAGGAATTTGTTCTTCTACTTTACCAACTTCAGGTGAATTTGAAGAAATTTCGATTGTTTCGTTATCAACAATTGATAGGCGCACGACATTGTTACGGTCGCCGCGTGCTAAAAGTGAAGCGCGGTCGATTGCTTGTAGCAATTCTTTGCCGTTTAATTTAATCGTTGTTTGGTATTCTTCTGGAATTAAACGTGATGTATCCGGGTAGTTGCCTTCTAGTAGACGAGAATAGAATACGACGTCATTTGTTTTAAATACGACTTGTTGCGCATTTAAATAAATATCTACAGACGTTTGATCGTCCGGTAATACTTTGCTTAATTCATTTAAGCTTTTACCAGGAATCGCAACACTTGTCATATTTGTTGGTAAATTATCAAGCGCTACTTTACGGCGAGCAAGACGGTGGCTATCTGTTGCAACGCAAACTAAGCCTTCATCTTTCACTTGCCAGTTCACACCTGTTAATACCGGACGTGATTCGCTTGCTGATACCGCAAATACCGTTTCGCGAATAATTTGTTTTAATAAATCCGCTGCTAACGTAAATTGGCTATCATTCGTTACATCTGGAGCCATTGGATATTCAGAAGCATCTAAGCCGATTAAGTGGAAATCCGACTTCCCTGAACGAATGCGTGTTTCATAGCTATCTACTACTTCAATTTCAACGTCATTTGTCGGTAACTTACGCACGATTTCATTAAACATACGCGCTTGTAACACAATAGAACCCGATTCTGTTACGTTGATTAATTCTTCACCATCTTTTTCAGTTGGAATAAATGCTTGGATTGTAATGTCGGCATCACTACCTGTTAAAACAAGTCCATCTTTTGAAGCATCTAATTTAATCCCTGTCAAAATGGGAATCGTTGTTTTTGAACTTATCGCTTTTAAAACGTCATTTACACCATTCAATAAATGGTCACGTTGGATATCAAATTTCATGAAATAATACCTCTCTTATATTATATATATATTTATTATTTAAATAGAAATAATAGTAGGGCCTGTGGATACTGTGGATAAGTGCCTTCAAGTACTGGTACATCAACATTCCACCTGTGGATAAGCTGTGGATAACTCTGTGGATAACTTCGGGACTTATCCACAGGTTAATAATAGCTTATGATTGGCCTAACGTAATCTTAATCTGTTTAACATCCTCTTGTAAAAGGATATCTTCTTTTAATAACGAACCAATTTTTTCATGTGCGTGTATCACCGTCGTATGATCTCGTCCGCCAAATTCATCACCGATTTTCGGCAATGAATTATCGGTCAATTCACGCGATAAATACATTGCAACTTGGCGAGGGAATGCAATCGTTTTTGTACGTTTCTTCGATGCAAATTCCTCGATTTCAATATGATAATGCTCAGCAACTGAGCGTTTAATATCGCCAATGTTTAGCGAGCTAGGTGCGCCCTCTTGAATAATGCTTTTTAGCGCACGGGCCGCCAAGTCAGGCGTAATCGTCTCCCCTACTAATGAAGAATACGCCACAACACGCGTTAAAGCGCCCTCTAATTCACGGATATTCGAATCGATTTGATTCGCAATATACAACATGACCTCGTTTGGCACTGTGAGTTTATCGGCAATCGCTTTTTTACGCAAAATCGCAATACGCGTCTCCAAGTCAGGTGGCGCGATATCAGTAATCAAGCCCCATTCAAAGCGCGAGCGCAGGCGATCTTCTAATGTTGGAATTTCCTTTGGTTGTCGATCACTCGAAATGACAATTTGTTTCGATTCTTCGTGCAAGGTATTAAATGTATGGAAAAACTCTTCCTGTGTAGACTCTTTACCTGCTAAAAATTGAATATCGTCAATTAACAGCACGTCTACTTTGCGGTATTTGTTGCGGAATTCCTCCGTTTTATTATCGCGAATCGAGTTAATAAACTCATTCGTGAATTTTTCAGAAGATAAATAAACGACCTTTGCACTTGGATTATGTTCTAGCACATAATGCCCGATTGCATGCATTAAATGCGTTTTTCCAAGTCCAACGCCGCCGTAAATGAATAGTGGATTGTAGGCCTTTGCGGGTGCTTCTGCTACAGCGAGCGATGCAGCGTGTGCGAAGCGATTCCCTGAACCAATAACGAATGTATCAAACGTATTTTTCGTATTTAACATCGTTGCTTGGTCGAATATCGGTTCTTGTTCCTCTTTTTTCTCTTTAGGTTTTGGTTTAATTGGTTTCGATTCAAAATCTTCAAAATCCGCATCTTGCTGCACGATAAAACGAATTTGTAATGATTCGCCTGTTAGTTCCTCTAATATAGATGAAATGAGCGTCACATAGTGATTCTCTAACCATTCACGTCCGAATGAGTTAGGGGCTACTACAGTGACAGCATCGCCTGTATAAGCAAGTAATTTTGTGGATTTAAGCCAAGTTTCAAAGCTCGGTTTGGAGATTTTTTCTTTCGCTTCAGATAAAACCTTTTCCCATAGTTCATCTAAATGATCCAAGCTGGTGTCTCCCTTTCTCAAAAAAAATATTGCTTGAGAAAATTCAAGTCAATAGAAGTATGTTGGTATGATAGTTATCCACAATATCCACAGCCATAAAAAAAATTATCCACAGCCTGTGGATGAAAGTTATCCACAGCCTGTGGATAATGTGGATAACTTTTGTATGTAAAAAGTTATCCACAGGGTTATACACAGATAGCATATCAATAAATCATGATTAAATCAATAGTTCAAGGCACTTATCCACAGAATGTATATTTATCCACAGGGTAGTTATCCACACCCTGTGGATTTGTGGATAACCTGTGGATAAGTGCTGTGCATAACTTTTTTTCGGAAAATATTTATCCACAGAGTTATCCACAATCTCTGTGGATAAACAGAGCGGAATGTGACTAACTTTACCACAGAAAATAATGCTTTGAACACCCCTATTTTTCGAAAGATTTTTCGAAACAAACTTGACAATAGATAGGTCAAACCACTATAATAGCAAGGACTGTCTGTAATGAATATTTTTTTAATAGACTTTCATGTAGTAGGAGGTGTATATAATGAAACGCACATACCAACCAAAAACACGTAAACATAGCAAAGTGCACGGATTCCGCGCGCGTATGGCTACTAAAAACGGTCGCCGCGTATTAGCAGCTCGCCGTCGTAAAGGCCGTAAAGTTTTATCAGCATAAGTCCACTGACCAATTCAGTGGTCTTTTTTCTTTAAAGAGCTTGATCGAACAAGTGAAAAAGAGGAAGAAGATGAAAGGCGTTCCCAATGGTCTGAATGGGAACGTCTTTCCGTACTATTAGGACAAATTTCTTCTATATACTAATAGAGGATAAAGCAGGTGCAAGGAATGAAAAAAGAACGCAGAGTGAAGAAAAACGTCGATTTCCAAAAAGTGTTTAAAAAAGGGAAATCGTTCGCAAACCGTCAATTTGTTGTTTACTGTTTGGAAAAACCGCAGCAAACAGAATTTCGCATCGGGCTGTCAGTGAACAAAAAGCTAGGCAATGCCGTAACGCGTAACCAAATCAAACGCCATATTCGTCAAGCGTTCCATGAGCTGGACCAAGAACTGGTTCAGCCAATGGATTATGTCATTATCGCCAGAAAACCGGCGGCCACTATGGACTTTTTTGACACGAAAAAAAGTCTCGAACATGTATTGAAAGTTGCGAAAGTTTTAAAAAGATCGGGTAGAGCGAAGCACGCAAACCATGCTAAAATAAATTAAGATTTTCCCACAAAGTGCATAACTTTGTGGATAACTGGATGATGACCTGGAATTTAGGGGGGCTTTAACATGAAACAAGCAACTCAAATCGGCAAGACTGTGGATGAAGCAATCGACTTAGCGCTTAAACAATTAAATTTAAGTTATGCACAAGTGGATATCTCCATCCTGCAACAACCGAAAAAAGGTTTTTTAGGAATTGGCGCGAAAAAAGCGCGCGTACTTGTCACTGAAAAAGAACTGTCCCCTACCCCAATTGTGGATAAACCACAGGATGTTGTGGATAGTGTGGATGAATCACCCGACATATCCACAGATAGTGTGGATAATGTGGATAACACTTCAGAAAAGTCTGAAAGTTTTCCACAGCCAGTGGATAACTCGGTGGATAACTCACAGCCAGAGCCAGAAATTGTCGCACCAGCGAAAAAACGCCGCGACAATTCTGATGCTATTGCAGCAGCAGAAGACTATTTGCGCGCAATTGCATCTGGTATGGGTATCGATGATTTAACGATGGATGTGGAAGAAAAGAAAGGCAAACTGTTGCTCATTAATTTGAAAAGCGATAAAGCTGCTCTATTAATTGGCAAGCGTGGACAAACATTAAATTCTTTACAACAATTAACGCAATTACTCATTTATAAACACACAAATCATTTTCTTATGGTAGAATTGGATGTGGAAAATTATCGCGAACGCCGCGAAGAATCGCTTGTCGATTTCGCAAACAATATGGCGGACAAAGCAGTGCGCACGCGCAAGGCAGTCGTGCTTGAACCGATGCCATCGGCGGAGCGAAAAGTCGTCCATCATGCGCTATCGAAACGCTTGGACGTTGATACATTTTCTGAAGGCGAAAACAATCGCCGTCACTTAGTGATCGAACCAGTTTTATAACGTTTAAATAAGGATTGTGAAAGAGTCCTTCTCATATTTTTTGAGAAGGGCTTTTATTATTGTTTGCAGGAAAATTTTTCCTTCAAACAGCTCGCTATAACGTGAGCACAGAATATGTTAAAATCAACAGTTAGGAAATTACTTATTCACATGTGGATAACTATTTAGGAGGGAATCTTTTATGGAGTTTGATACAATTGCTGCGATTTCTACCCCTATGGGCGAAGGCGCGATTGCTATCGTGCGCTTAAGTGGTGATGAGGCAGTCGCAATTGCCGACAAAATCTTTCATTCACCAAGTGGCAAAAAATTAGTGGACCAACCATCGCATACAATTCATTACGGACACTTGAAAGAAGTCGACACCGGAGAAATTGTCGAAGAGGTCATGTTGTCATTAATGAAAGGTCCGAAAACATTTACGCGTGAGGATGTTGTCGAAATTAACTGTCATGGCGGTCTTGTTACAGTGAACCGCGTGCTGCAGTTAGTCCTTCGCAACGGTGCGCGCATGGCAGAGCCGGGAGAATTTACGAAGCGCGCCTTTTTAAATGGCCGTATCGACCTTTCTCAAGCGGAGGCTGTCATGGATTTAATTCGTGCCAAAACAGACCGCGCGATGAATGTCGCACTTGGTCAAATGGACGGTAAATTATCACGCTTAGTGAAATCACTCCGCCAAAAGATTTTAGAAGTTTTAGCACAAGTAGAAGTAAATATCGACTACCCAGAATACGATGATGTCGAAGAAGTAACGATTCCGCTAATGCTTGAGAACTGCGGTTGGGTTGAAACGGAAATTGCGAAACTTTTAAAGACATCTTCACAAGGTAAAATTTTACGTGAAGGTTTATCAACGGTCATTTTAGGCCGCCCGAACGTCGGTAAATCGTCACTTTTAAATAACTTAGTACAAGAAAATAAAGCGATTGTCACAGATATTGCGGGGACGACTCGTGATATTATTGAAGAATACGTCAATGTGCGCGGCGTGCCGCTTCGTCTTGTTGATACGGCAGGGATTCGTGAAACGGAAGATATCGTTGAGCGCATCGGTGTTGAACGCTCGCGTGAAGCTTTGCGCGATGCCGATTTAACACTACTGCTTGTCAATTACAATGAAGTGTTATCGCCGGAAGATGAGCGCCTATTTGAAACGGTACAAGAGATGAATTATATTGTTGTCGTGAACAAAACAGACCTTGAGCAGCACATTGATTTAGACCGTATTAAAGAACTTGCGGCTGGTCATGAAGTCATTACGACGTCGATTTTACAAGACGAGGGTATCGAGCAATTAGAAGAAGCCATCGCGCGTCTATTCTTCACTGGCCAAGTGGAAGCGGAAGACCCAACTTATGTGTCAAATGCGCGCCACATCGCCCTACTTCACCAAGCAAAGGACCGCATTCGTGATGCCATCAATGCTGCTGAAGCAGGTGTTCCTGTGGATATGATTCAAATGGATTTAACACACTCTTGGGAAATTCTCGGTGAAATTATTGGAGAAACAGTACAAGATGAGCTAATTAATCAGCTGTTCTCTCAATTCTGTTTAGGTAAATAAGAAATTCGAAAATAGAGAGGAAGTATATGAGTCATGCAAACTCATGAAGCAGGAACGTTTGATGTTATCGTCGTCGGTGCTGGCCACGCAGGTGTAGAATCTGCCTACGCTGCAGCACGTATGGGCGCAAAAACATTAATGTTAACAATTAACTTAGATATGATTGCCTTTATGCCATGTAATCCATCAATTGGAGGTCCGGCAAAAGGCATCGTCGTACGTGAAATCGATGCTATGGGCGGTGCGATGGGTAAAATTATCGACAAAACGCATATTCAAATGCGTATGTTAAACACCGGTAAAGGCCCTGCTGTACGTGCACTGCGCGCGCAAGCAGATAAATTCCAATACCAACACGCGATGAAGCAACTTCTTGAACAACAACAAGATTTACTGATTCGCCAAGGAATGGTCGAAGAATTAATCATTGAAGACAACAAAGTCCACGGCGTCATTACGCAAACAGGTGACATTTACCGCGCAGCTACAGTCATTATTACGACAGGTACATTCCTACGCGGTGAAATCATCATCGGTGACTTAAAATATTCTTCAGGTCCAAACAACCAACAGCCATCGATCAAATTAGCCGACAACTTAAAAAAATTAGGCTTTGACTTAGTGCGCTTTAAAACAGGTACTCCACCGCGCGTCAACAGTAAAACGATTGATTATTCAAAAACAGAAATTCAACCAGGGGACCCGGAACCACGCGCATTCAGCTTTGAAACAACAGAGTTTATTATGGATCAAATCCCATGCTGGTTAACGTATACAAGTGAAGCAACGCACCAAATCATTAACGACAACCTAGAGCAATCGCCAATGTACACAGGGGTCATCGTTGGTACAGGTCCGCGTTACTGTCCATCAATTGAAACGAAAATCGTGCGCTTTGCGGACAAGCCGCGCCACCAATTATTCCTTGAGCCAGAAGGTCGCAACACGGAGGAAGTTTACGTGCAAGGCTTATCAACGAGCTTACCAGAACATATTCAACGTAAAATGCTTGAAACGATTCCGGGCTTAGAAAAAGCAGAAATGATGCGTGCCGGTTACGCGATTGAGTACGATGCGATTGTACCGACGCAACTATGGCCGACACTTGAAACAAAACGCATTCAAAACTTATACACAGCTGGACAAATCAATGGTACTTCAGGCTATGAGGAAGCGGCTGGTCAAGGGATGATGGCTGGGATTAACGCTGCAGCGCGCGCCTTAGGTAAAGAGGAAATTATTTTAGATCGTTCGGAAGCGTACATCGGTGTATTAATCGATGACCTTGTGACAAAAGGCACAAATGAACCTTATCGCCTGCTGACGTCACGTGCTGAATATCGCCTATTATTACGTCATGATAATGCCGATATGCGTTTAACGGAAAAAGGATATAACGCAGGACTTGTCTCACAAGAACGCTTTGAAGCATTCGAAGCGAAAAAACAACAAGTTGACGCCGAAGTAAAACGTTTACGTGAGTTTGGTATTAAGCCACGTCTTGTCAATGAACAACTGACAGCACTAGGCAGTAGCCCGTTAAAAGATGGCATTCATGGAACGGATTTATTAAAACGCCCTGAGCTTGATTATCGCTTTGTTGCAACAGTAACCGATGCACCGGAACTTACTGAAGAAGTAAAAGAACAAGTTGAAATTCAAGTGAAATATGAAGGCTATATCGAAAAAGCGATGCAACAAGTAGAGAAGATGAAAAAGATGGAAACAAAACGTATTCCAGATGACATTGACTACGATGCTATTAGCGGTATTGCTTCAGAAGCAAAAGAAAAATTAAAAGAAGTGCGCCCATTATCTGTTGCACAAGCATCTCGTATTTCAGGTGTCAACCCTGCCGATATTTCCATTTTACTTGTGTATATCGAGCAAGGTAAAATCGCGAAAATTCATTAATCACCCAATTTAATCCACAAGCTGTGGATTAAGTTGGGCATAAAAGGAGAAAAAAATGAACGAACAGCAATTTTTCGACGCATTAAAAGAAAAAGGCATTGAGTTATCCACAGAACAACTAGCACAGTTCAAAACATATTTCGAAACATTAGTTGAATGGAACGAAAAAATGAACTTAACTGCAATCACTGATTTAGAATCTGTGTATTTAAAACACTTCTACGATTCAATCAGTGCGGCATTTTATGTGGACTTCACAAAAGTGACGACGCTTTGTGACGTTGGCGCCGGTGCTGGATTTCCGAGTATCCCAATTAAAATTTGCTTCCCACATCTTCAGATTACAATTGTGGATTCATTAAATAAACGTATCCAATTTTTAAATCATTTAAGCACAGAGCTAGGCTTATCTCATATGAATTTTGTACATTCGCGCGCCGAAGATTTCGGACGCAATCCACAATATCGCGAGCAATTTGATTTAGTGACAGCACGTGCCGTTGCGCGTATGTCTGTCCTATCAGAGCTTTGCGTGCCACTCGTAAAAGAAGGTGGTCAGTTTGTTGCGATGAAAGCAGCAAGCGGTGAGGATGAACTAAAAGATGCGAAAAAAGCATTGGCTACATTAGGTGTCAAACTAGATGAAGAACATCATTTCTTATTGCCAGTTGAGGAAAGTGATCGCGTTATTTTCACGTTCGATAAAGTGAAAGCAACGCCGAAAAAATACCCTCGTAAACCGGGTATGCCAAACAAATCACCAATTCAATAATGCCAAAAAAGAATCGTACAATTGTGCGATTCTTTTTTTGTACACTAAGCAAAAAAACGCATGGATGCTCGAAGGACTTTCTTTTTTTCCGTACTTAGCCATGTATTTTTGAAGGAAATTTACTATAATAGTAAGTAGCAAATATCGAAAAGGTGGTGCTCGTAAATGAGAAGTGCTCTTTCACGATTTTTTGGTACTAGCGAACCGACCGCGACCAAAAATCATGAAACAGTAGTAAAACTTCCAATGGATAAAATTCAACCAAACCGCTATCAGCCGCGCACAATCTTTGATAGTGGCAAGCTAGCAGAACTTGCTCAAACAATCGAGTCACATGGCGTGATTCAACCGATTGTCGTACGTGAGGTAGAGGATGGGATTTTTGAAATTATCGCAGGAGAGCGTCGTTATCGTGCGATGCAATCTTTAAATTGGACGGCAGCACCCGCAATTATTCGTGAAATGAGCGAGCATGAAACGGCATCGATTGCGTTGATTGAAAACTTACAACGCGAGGAACTGACAGCGATTGAGGAGGCACATGCCTATCAGTCATTGCTTGAAATGCATAAATTAACACAAGGGGCGCTAGCAGAAAAATTAGGAAAAGGTCAATCAACGATTGCGAATAAATTGCGCCTGTTAAAATTGCCGCAAGAAATTCAAGAAGCGATTTTACATCGCCAAATTTCTGAGCGTCATGCGCGTGCGCTTATTCCAGTGAAGAATGAAGAACTGCGATTACTACTTTTCCATGAAACGCTAGAACGCGACTACAATGTCCGCCAGTTGGAGCAACGTATTGAACAGCTGACGCAGGCCGATAAAAAGCCGAAGAAAAAACGCGTGCGCCGCATCGTTAATAAGGACGTGCGCATTGCACTCAACACGATTCGTGAATCGGTATCGGTCATTCATGACAATGGGATTGCCATCGATACGAAAGAGGAAGAGAATGACGATTACTTCCAAGTGACCGTACGCATCGCGAAAAAGAAATCCAAATAACGAAAAGGCTGTGAAACTGAGGAGTAGTTTATCACAGTCTTTTTTTTGCGTGAGAGCGCTCAGAAATCGCTCATGAGCCCAAGTAGCGTGTTTTGGATACGACATAGTTGAAAATAAGTGACAAAATACGACGATTCGCGCATGAAAAAATTGCGCTTTAATAAACATCATGCATAAAGCTGTCAACGAAAATTTTTATTTGCTAAAAAATCGCGTATCGTTATTATTTTTAAGAAATGATTTTGTCCCATTTTAGCCTAAAATAGCCCTAAAATGCCCCTTAGAGCTTCTCTAAAGGGCATTTTCAACACAAAAAAATCATCATTTCATTTGTAGCTGTCATTTATTCAACAATGTACAAAATGCGACACGCTGCCAAGTTTTTCAGCTAGCGCGTGTGTGGAAATGCCCTATTAAAACGTCAAAACGCTCCATAATTCGTTTCTAACGGGCTTTTTTTGTCCCATTTTGAACGTGTACGGTTACAAAAGAATCGTAAGTATCGCCATTCATGTACTAAAAATTTACGATAACACGCATGTTGAACATATTGTTACTATTTTTGTAAGCTGATTCACATAGACGTGTCACATATTCAAAAATATGTTGTATCCAAAACACGCTACTTGGGCTCATGAGCGATTTCTGAACGCCCATTTCGTGATATTTTTTGTATTCTCAAACGTGAATTTTTAGGATATCTGTTACACTTAAAGAAATAATTTAAAGGGGGAATCGTTGTGGAAGAAACGTTTATTGATGTGGTAGATGGTGACATCGTTGAAAATATTGCGGTGCGAAAAATTCGACCGAATCCATTTCAGCCACGCCGCATTTTTAACGAGGAGGCGCTCGAAGAATTAGCACAGTCGATTAAAGAGCATGGCATCTTACAGCCTATTATTTTGCGTAAAACAGGCAACTTTTATGAAATCGTTGCAGGGGAACGACGCTTCCGTGCAACGAAGAAAGCATTGATTCCTGAAATCCCAGCGGTTGTGCGTAATTATAATGATCGTGAAATGATGGAGCTTGCAACGCTCGAAAATTTACAGCGTGAAGATTTGACGCCAATTGAAGAAGCCGAATCTTATCGCAAGCTGATGGACGCGCTTAATTTGACGCAGGAAATGCTTGCGGAGCGACTTGGCAAGAGTCGGTCGTATATTGCGAATCATGTGCGCCTATTAACGCTGCCAGAAGATGTGCAGAAGATGGTGGACCGTGGAGAATTATCGATGGGACATGGTCGTGCATTGATTGGTATTAAGCGAAAAAATATTATTCCGATTGCGGCAAAAAAAGTGGTCGAACAGCAGATGAATGTGCGCCAGCTCGAGAGCTATGTGCATGCGCTGAACAAAGATGTTTCACGTGTAACGAAAAAGAAATCGGTGAAAAATTTATATTTGGATGAAGCGGCAGCAGCGCTTCGTGACCATCTTGGTACGAGCGTGTCGATTAAGTCATCGAAAAACAAAGGGAAAATTGAAATCGACTTTTTCTCAGATGAAGATTTGGAGCGTATTATCAATTTATTACAAGAACGCGGGGATAGAGAGTGATTTTACTAGGTTCATTAATTAATGGTGCCCTCATTTTAGTTGGGGGCTTTGTCGGTCGTTTGTTGCAAAACATTCCAGAGCGTGTGAAAGAAACGGTTATGCTCGTTATTGCGCTGGCGATTGTCGTATTAGGCGTGCAGATGGGCATTCAAAGTGACAATTTTATTGTGATTATGATTAGCCTTGTATTCGGGACGATTATCGGGGAGCTGATCGATATTGACGGCATGCTCAATCGTTTTGGACAATGGATGGAAAGTAAGCTCGATGGTGGTAAGTTGTCGAATAAAGAGGCCAATAAAGGGAGTCTTGCACAAGGTTTTGTGACCGGCACATTGATTTTTGTTATTGGCTCAATGAGTATTATCGGGGCGCTTGATGGTGGGTTACGCAACGACCATTCGGTATTAATTACAAAGGGGATTATCGACGGCTTTACGGCGATGATATTGGCGTCTACGATGGGTGTGGGTGTCATTTTAGCGGCGGTACCAACTGTGCTTTATGAGGGCCTGATTGCGCTTTTTGCAGGCCTGATTAGCGCATTTGTTCCGCAGGAGGCACTGGAGTTGTTTTTAAAATATTTAACGGCGACTGGCGGCATTATGATTGCGGCAATCGGCTTGAATATGCTGGGCTTAACGAAAATCCGCGTAGCGAATACGTTGCCGGCGATTCCGGTTGTGGCGATTATTGTCGCAATTATGTACGTTCTCTAAATTCCGCATAAAATCAATCGAAATTGCGGCGTATTTTTACTATAATGAGAGGTAGACTAAACAGCTATTTACGTATCGTAGATGGCTGTTTTCAATATGAAGAAGAGGAGACGGTGTATTTTGCAAAATGCCTACGATAAGTTTATGAATGATATCATGAACGAAGATAAGTGGATGGCACTTGGCATGGGCTCGCTGAAAATCGTCTGCATCATTTTAGGTGCTATGATTATCGTCCGGATTGCGCGCGCTGCGATTACAAAAACGTTTACGATGCGTGTTAGTTTGACGAGTAAATTGCAAACGGGCGGTTATAAGACATACAATGCAGACCGTCGTTATCGTACTGTACTGCGTCTATTAAAAAGCATAGTTGGCTACGTCGTATACTTTATTGCAGGTATCGCCTGTTTATCAATCATCGGTATTAATGTGACCGGCTTGATTGCGGGGGCTGGGGTTGTTGGTTTAGCAATTGGTTTTGGTGCGCAAAGCTTAGTAAAGGATGTCATTACCGGCTTTTTCATTATTTTCGAGGACCAATTTGGCGTTGGTGACTACATTCGTTTGACGAATATTGAAGGTACCGTACTTGAAATTGGGCTGCGCACGACGAAAATTAAAGGAGCGGGTGGTGAAATTAATATCGTGCCAAATGGTTCGATTACCGAAGTCATCAACTATTCGATTAATAATTCAACTGCGATTATCGATGTTAGCATAGCGTATAGCTCAGACATTAATAAAGCGGAGGAACTAATCATAGATTATTTACGCACAATACCTCAAAAGGATGAAAATATTGTTGGCGAACCGACTCTATTAGGTGTGCAAAGTGTCGTCGGGGCAGAAGTGATTTTGCGCATTTCAGTCGAAACATTGCCGATGCAACACTTTGGTGTGTCACGGATGATTCGACGTGATTTGAAGAAATTATTCGATGATAATGGCATTGAAATTCCATATCCAAAAATGATGGTATATGAACGCGAGGCTACAGCAATTTCAGAGGAGGGCGAAGAGTAGTGGAAGCTAAAACTTATAAGTTAAATGATGTCGTCGAAATGAAAAAGCAACATCCATGTGGTACAAATGCATGGAAAATCATTCGCTTAGGTGCAGACATCCGCATTAAATGTACGGGTTGCCAGCATAGTGTGCTGATTACTCGTCGTGAATTTGAAAAGAAATTAAAAAAGGTGCTTATTGAGGCGCCAGAACAATAATAGACTTTTACGTGCTTAAAAATTATAATGAACAGGTTAAACACGTATTGAACAATTTGAAAGGTTGTGGATGAACATGGCTTTAACAGCCGGTATCGTAGGTTTACCTAACGTTGGTAAATCGACATTATTTAACGCAATTACAAAAGCAGGTGCGCTTGCGGCGAACTATCCCTTCGCAACAATCGACCCGAACGTAGGGATCGTAGAAGTACCAGATGCTCGTTTAGATAAATTAACAGAATTAGTAGAACCAAAGAAAACTGTACCAACTTCATTTGAATTTACAGATATCGCGGGTATCGTAAAAGGTGCGAGCCAAGGTGAAGGTCTAGGCAATAAATTCTTATCACACATTCGTGAAGTAGATGCGATTACACAAGTTGTACGTTGCTTTGAAGACGAAAACATTACACACGTTGATGGGAAAGTAGACCCTCTTAGCGACATCGAAGTCATCAACTTAGAGCTAATTCTTGCCGATTTAGAATCAGTTGATAAACGCTATGCAAAAGTAAGTAAATTAGCGAAACAAAAAGATAAAGAATCAATGGAAGAAGCAGCTGTACTTGAAAAAGTAAAAGAAGCATTCGCAAATGAAATGCCAGCGCGCTCAGTTGATTTAAGTGATGAAGAGAAAAAAATCATCAAAGGTTTAAGTCTTTTAACATTAAAACCAGCGCTATACGTAGCAAACGTTGCGGAAGATGAAGTAGCGGACGCTGACAATAATGAATACGTGCAACAAGTACGCGACTATGCGGCAAAAGAAGGCGCTGAAGTAATCGTTGTTTGTGCGAAAATCGAAGAAGAAATCGCGCAATTAGATGACGATGAAAAAGCAATGTTCTTAGAAGAGCTTGGCATCGAAGAATCAGGTTTAGACAAACTAATCAAAGCGGCATACAGCTTACTAGGCTTAGCTACGTACTTCACTGCTGGTGTACAAGAAGTGCGCGCGTGGACATTCCGTAAAGGCATGAAAGCACCGCAATGTGCCGGCGTTATCCACTCTGATTTTGAACGCGGCTTCATCCGTGCAGAAACAGTATCGTACGAAGATTTAGTAGAATACGGTTCAAAACCTGCGGCAAAAGAAGCGGGTCGCCTTCGTCTTGAAGGGAAAGAATACGTTGTACAAGATGGCGACGTAATGGAATTCTTATTTAACGTATAATCAAAAAAAGGACGCTGCATTAGGCAGGGTCCTCTTTTTTTTCGACTGGGTGCATCGTATAGAGATGGAGTCGCGGAAACTGTTCGTCATCTTTTACGAGGCAGTTTTTTGGGTATTTTAGTAACCCGGCATACATCGCAAAGTCGCCAACCGCCCCGGCAATGAGCCAAGCGCCAAGTAACACAAGCATCGGGCTCTCAAAAAAGAAGCCGAGTAGCACAGGCACGACGCCGGTCACCCAAAATGGCAACAGCAAAGCTTTGCGCATAACGGTGTTTGGTAACAGCTCGGTCGTCGTAGCGTAGGCGACACCCATTTTTAAATTGAGGCCATAGCGTAGTGATGAACGTGGTACGCGACCGAACAATATAAAGCCAATAAGATGACAAACTTCGTGCAGTACAATGAGCACCATATAGAGTACGAAAAAGAGAATCAATTGCATGAAAAATGTCCATGAAAAAAAGTCGAATGAGATATCGTATATGAGCGCGTACAGCCCTAACAAAAAAATCGAGCCGCCGACTGTCGCCCATAGATTTTGCTTGCCGACTTTGAGCATATCAAGCTCGATAACGGCAAATTTCACTAGTTCTCGCATCAACGCACCTCCTGCCTTGTAGTATCGCAAATCGTTCATAAAATAGCGAATAATAATCGTTGCGAACAAAAGTCTAATATGGTAATATTTAAAGATGTGAGTAGTACACGATACTAACTCTCCTTGCCTATCTATGGTAGGTAGGCCAAAGACCATAAGGAGGTGCAAATACAAATGCGCAAATACGAATTAATGTACATCATTCGTCCAAACATCGAAGAAGAAGGTAAAAAAGCTTTAGTTGAACGTTTCAACGAAATCTTAACTTCTAACGGTGCTGAACTAGTTGAATCTAAGGATTGGGGCAAACGTCGTCTTGCTTACGAAATCAATGACTTCCGTGAAGGTTTCTACCAAATCATGAAAGTTAATGCTCCAACTGAAGCAATCAACGAATACACTCGTCTAGCTAACATCAGCGAGGATATCATCCGTCACATCGCTGTACGTGAAGAAGAAAAATAATCAGTTATAACATATAAAGTAAGGAGGTTGTATTCTGATGATTAACAATGTCGTATTAGTCGGTCGCTTAACAAAAGACCCTGAACTTCGCCAGACACAATCTGGTGTTGCTGTAGCGCGTTTTACACTTGCTGTAAACCGTCCTTTCTCTAGCCAAAATGGTGAAAAGCAAGCGGATTTCATTTCAATCGTTGTTTGGCGCAAACAAGCTGAAAACTGTGCACAATTCTTGCACAAAGGAAGCCTTGCGGGCGTTCAAGGACGTATCCAAACAGGTAGCTATGAAGGCCAAGACGGGAAACGCGTCTACACGACAGAGGTGATCGCTGATAACGTTCAGTTCCTAGAACCGAAAAACGCTAACAGCAATTATCAACAAGGTCAAGGCGGTTTCCAACAACAAGGTGGATACCAACAACAGCCTTATAATGGCGGCAACCAAAACCAATTTGGCGGCAACCAGTTCGGTAATTCTCAACAAGGCGGTTATCAACAACCATCTTATCAACAGAATCAGCCAACTAATCAAAACTATACAAACATGAATGAAGATCCTTTTGCAACACCAACTGACAATTCGAAAGTTGATGTTTCTGAGGACGATCTTCCATTCTAATTTTAAAAAGGAGGGAAATTGAACATGGCACCACGTCGAGGAGGCCGCAAACGCCGTAAAGTTTGTTACTTCACATCTAATAATATCAAACACATCGATTATAAAGATGTTGATTTATTAAAAAAATTCATCTCTGAACGAGGAAAAATCTTACCACGTCGCGTAACGGGTACTAGCGCTAAATACCAACGTAAATTAACTCTAGCTATCAAAACATCACGCGTAATGGCATTACTTCCATTCGTAGGCGAAGAAAAATAAGACTTTGTTCTTAGAGGGACTAGGCATCTGCTTAGTCTCTTTTCTTTTGCTTTTTTTTAGCCGAAACGTAAGGCACAGCACATTTTTAGCGCATATTTACCCCTATCGATTTTTTGTTAGGTACTATGAAACATGGTACAATGAGAAGATGAAATATTAAAAGTTTCTCTTAAAAAAGGAAGGTACAACATGCCAGAAAATAGTACGCGTCGCCTTACACATGGAGCGATGATGGTAGCCATTTTTACGGTATTATTAGCGGCTTCAACCTATATTCCGCTATTTTATCTCATTGCGATTTGGGTACTACCATTACCGCTTGCGTGGTATAGCGCAAAGTATAATACCGGCTCATCGATTGCTGCAACAATCGTTGCGATTTTGTTGTCGTTTATCGTTGGTGGTGGGCTAACCTCACTTCCAGCAGCCTTTATTTTTGCGATTATCGGCCTCGTAATCGGGACGATGATTCGCCTGAAAAAAAGCAAAGTTGTGATGTTTATAGCAACAAGTGGTGCATCACTGGTGACGTTTGCCATCGTGTATAGCGCATTTGTTAAACTGCTCGGCATCGATGTATTAAAAATCGCGCTCGATGGATTTACACAATCAATGGAGCTTTCGCGAAAAATGATGGAGCAGGCGCAATTGTCTGCCCAACAGATGACGCAGTTTGAAAACCGAATGGATTTGATGGAGAAAACGGTAGGGTATACGATGCCTTCAGTCGTCGTATTTTGCGTCATTACCGTTGCTTTTATCGTGCTATCAATTAACTTGCCACTACTAAAGCGTTTAAACGTAGAGGTGCCAAAATTTAAACCGTTTCGTTATATGCAGTTACCACGTTCCATCCTATGGTATTACTTGATTACGTTAACGTTATCGCTGTTTGTAAGACCAGAAGAGGGTACATATCTTTATGTGGCAATCTTAAACTTATCGCTCGTCTTGTCGACATTACTTGCGTTACAAGGCTTGTCATTAATTCACTTCTTCATCCATGAAAAAGGAATGCCAAAAGGTGTGGCAGTCATCGCAACGATTGTTGCAATTCCGATGCTGCAGTTTGTATCACTCATTGGCTTAATTGATTTAGGGTTTAATGTTCGTGGATTTATTACTGGTAAGACAAAGAAATAGGAGTTGATTTTTTGGATACTCTATTTAGAAAAA
This sequence comes from Kurthia huakuii LAM0618, assembly GCF_000505545.1. Lineage (GTDB taxonomy): Bacteria > Bacillota > Bacilli > Bacillales_A > Planococcaceae > Kurthia > Kurthia huakuii. Next base: position 282,679 of record NZ_AYTB01000016.1, on the reverse strand, counting down.
GGCCTGTTCGATATCCGCTAATCATCTTGTCATTGCTCGCTGTCATTAGTATTGTCGCCATCGTCATGAAGTCGCCAATCATTGGGACAATTTATGGTGTGGTCATTATTATTGTGCTAGCGATTGCGTTCAAAGCTGAACGCGAGGCGTATGAGCAAACAGAAAAGCATATCGAACTTTTATCCTACAGACTAAAGGAAGTTGGAGAAGAGGCACTGTTAGAAATGCCGCTTGGTGTGTTGTTAATCAATGACATACAGCAAGTGGAATGGGCAAACCCATTTATGAAACGCGTCATGCAAGTAGAGACGCTTGTAGGAACGGATTTATTCGAGATTTCCGAGGAACTGCAGGCACTTGTAAAGCATGATGATTTGAACGAAACGACGGTTACGATTAAGGACCGTCAGTACCAAACGCTTTATAAGCGCAACGAAAAACTCTTATATTTCTTTGATATTACCGAACAAGTAGAAATTGAAGAATTGTATTATGATGACCGTACTGTTATTGGCATTTTATTTATCGACAACTACGATGATATTACTGAAAATATGGACGATCAACATAAGAGTCAAACGAATGCGCTCGTGACATCGCTCGTCAATCGCTGGGGAAATGCACACGATATTTTCATTAAACGTGTGTCGACCGACCGCTTTATTGCGATTATGAATGAGTCGATTTTGCAAAAGCTCGAGAAAAAGAAATTTGCTATTTTGGATGATATTCGCGAGGAAACGGCGCAACAAAGTTTGCCGCTAACGCTCAGTATCGGGATTGGCGCAGGCTCGCCGTCGTTAACCGAGCTTGGTGAACTCGCGCAGTCGAGTTTAGATTTAGTACTTGGCCGCGGTGGGGACCAGGTGGCGATTAAACAACCAGATGGTAAGGTGAAGTTTTATGGTGGGAAAACAAACCCTGTCGAAAAGCGTACGCGCGTGCGTGCTCGCGTCATTTCACATGCGCTACGTGATTTAATTCAAGATAGTGATCAAGTGTTTGTCATGGGGCATAAGATGCCGGATATGGATGCGATTGGTGCGTCAATCGGCGTGCGCAAGATGGCCGATATGAACAATATTAATGGCTATGTCGTCATTGATTTTGATAATATCGATAATAGCATCACGCGACTTATGCGCGTCATTAAAGACAAGTCGGATTTATTCGATAAATTCTTGACGCCAGAGCAGGCGAGAGAGCGTATGACCGAGAAATCCCTACTTGTTATCGTTGATACGCATAAGCCGTCGATGACGATTGATGAGCGCTTATTAGAGCTTACTGATAAGGTTGTCGTTATTGACCACCACCGTCGCGGTGAGGAATTTGTGACGAGTCCAATGCTCGTTTATATGGAGCCATATGCTTCATCAACAGCAGAACTTGTAACCGAATTACTCGAATATCAGCCAAAAAATGATAAACTAACTATGTTGGAAGCAACATCCCTCCTTGCAGGAATCATCGTCGATACGAAAAGCTTTACGCTTCGTACGGGGGCGCGGACATTTGAGGCGGCGTCTTACTTGCGCATTAACGGGGCCGATACGGTGCTCGTACAAAACTTGTTGAAGGAAGACATCGACACGTATATTATGCGCTCTAAAATCGTCGAAACGTCAGAGATTTATCATAAGACGATTGCGATTGCTCGTGGGGAAGGAACAAAAGTATATAATTCAGTATTGATTGCACAAACAGCCGATATTTTATTGTCGATGCAAGGGATTTCCGCATCATTCGTTGTGGCTCATCGCGCAGATGGTCGCATCGGGGTGTCGGCGCGTTCACTAGGAGACATCAACGTTCAGCTCGTGATGGAAGAGCTGGGCGGGGGCGGCCATTTGACGAACGCGGCGTGTCAGCTTGAGGCGGATACCATTGACGAAACAATGGAACGTTTAAAAGTCGCAATCGATCATGTAATAGAGGGGAGCTCGGAATAATGAAAGTTATTTTCTTAGAAGACGTAAAAGGTAAAGGTAAAAAAGGTGAAGTGAAAGAAGTATCGGATGGATACGCACGTAACGTTTTACTTAAACAAAAGAAAGCGGTGGAAGCAACTGCTGCTGAAATGGCTAAATTACGCGCAAACAATAAACGTGCTGAAGAAAATGCAGCGCAAGAGCTTGAAGATGCAAAACAATTAAAAGCAACATTAGAAAAATTAACGGTTGAGCTAACGGCGAAGTTAGGTAAAGATGGTCGCTTATTCGGTTCAATTACATCAAAACAAATTGCTGAACAACTGCAAAAAGATCATGGCATCAAAATCGACAAACGTAAAATGGATTTAAAAGAGGCAATCCGTACATTAGGTGTAACAAACGTCAACGTAAAATTACACCATGAAGTAATGGCGGTTCTGAAAGTACATGTTGCAGAAGAAGCGTAAGAAAGGGAGACGCGTATGAACGAAATGGACCGCGTCATGCCTCACAACCAAGAGGCTGAGCAATCTGTTATCGGTGCTATTTTCTTAGAGCCACAAGCACTTGTGACTGCATCGGAGGTATTGGTGCCAGAGGATTTCTATAATGCTGCACATAAGCTCATCTTTGAAACGATGCTCACATTGAACGACCAACGTACAGCAATTGATATCGTGACGATAGCGGAAGAGCTATCAAACAAAAATTTGCTCGATGATGTCGGTGGTATCACGTACATTACGGAAGTAGCAAGCGCTGTACCAACTGCGGCAAACGTGGCATTTTATGCTAGCATTGTCGCTGAAAAATCGGTGCTACGCCGCTTAATCCGTACTGCTACGAAAATCGTTGAAGATGGCTATACGCGCGAAGATGAAGTCGCTGAGCTTTTAGGCGAAGCGGAGAAGCAAATCATGGAAGTGGCGAGTCGTAAAAACTCAAGTGACTTCAAGCACATTAAAGGTGTGCTCGTTGAAACGTATGACCATGTCGAGCAGCTCCAAAACCGCCAAGGCGATATCACTGGGATTCCAACAGGCTTCCGAGATTTAGATAAATTAACGGCCGGATTTCAGCGCGGTGATTTAATCATCGTTGCGGCACGTCCGTCGGTAGGTAAAACGGCGTTTGCGCTAAATGTGGCGCAGGCGGTCGGTACGAAAACCGATGAAAATGTCGCGATTTTCTCGCTAGAGATGGGCGCTGAACAACTTGTCATGCGTATGCTTTGTGCGGAAGGGAATATTGACGCGCAAGTGCTACGTACAGGCGCATTGACGACCGAGGATTGGGGTAAATTGACGCTAGCGATGGGGGCACTATCGCGCGCCGGTATTTACATCGATGATGCGGCGGGCATTCGTATAAATGATATACGAGCAAAATGTCGTCGCCTGAAACAAGAGCATGGCCTTGGTATGATTTTGATTGATTATCTTCAATTAATTCAAGGCCCAGGGAAAGCGGGCCAAAACCGTCAACAAGAAGTATCGGATATTTCGCGTTCGTTAAAAGGTCTTGCGCGTGAACTAGAAGTACCTGTAATCGCGTTATCGCAACTATCTCGTGGTGTTGAACAACGCCAAGATAAACGTCCGATGATGAGTGATTTACGTGAATCTGGTTCGATTGAGCAAGATGCCGATATCGTCGCATTCTTATATCGTGAAGATTATTACGATAAAGAAACGGAAGACGCCAATACGATTGAAATTATTGTAGCAAAACAACGTAACGGTCCGACTGATACGGTGAAATTAGCCTTCAAAAAAGAATACAATAAGTTTGTTAGCGTGGATTGGTCACAACAAATGCCACCTTCAAGCTATTAATTGTCACGAAACACGAACAATGATGTCTGACCATGACATCATGTTCGTGTTTTTTTATGCTTTTGGTTGACTATTAGATCTATGGTTGGTACAATAGGTCTGTTTGAATCAGGGCATACATAAATTGCCTGACGGAGGTGCTGATTAAATGACATCAGTTGTAGTAGTAGGAACACAATGGGGAGACGAAGGTAAAGGTAAAATTACTGACTTCCTATCTAAACAAGCAGACGCGATTGCACGTTACTCAGGTGGCGACAACGCTGGACATACAATTCAATTCGAAGGCGAAACGTATAAATTACACTTGATCCCATCAGGTATTTTCTACAGCGACAAAACTTCAGTAATGGGTAATGGTATGGTTATCAACCCACAATCTTTAGTTAAAGAATTGAAAGGTCTTCAAGACCGCGGTATCGATACTTCTAACTTACGTATCTCTAACCGTGCTCACGTAATCCTTCCTTACCACGTTTACCAAGATAAAGTGGATGAAGAATCACGCGGCGACGCTAAAATTGGTACGACTTGTAAAGGTATCGGACCATGTTACACAGACAAAGTACAACGTATGGGTATCCGTGTAGCAGATCTTTTAGATAAAGAAGTATTTGAACAAAAACTTCGCTCTAACTTAGAAATGAAAAACCGTTTATTCACAAAATTCTATGAAGTAGAACCATTAAACTTCGACGATATGTTCGAACAATTCTACGCATATGGCCAAGAAATCGCTCAATACGTAACAGATACTTCTAAAGTATTAAACGACGTAATCGATTCAGAAGGTAAAGTATTATTTGAAGGCGCACAAGGCGTATTATTAGACGTTGACCACGGTACGTATCCATACGTAACATCTTCTAACCCAGTAGCGGGTGGTGTTACAACTGGTGTTGGTATTGGCCCATCTGCTGTAACGCGCGTAATCGGCGTTTCAAAAGCTTACACTTCTCGTGTAGGTGACGGTCCATTCCCTACCGAATTATTTGATGAAGTAGGTCACCAAATCCGTGAAGTAGGTCGTGAATACGGTACTACTACAGGTCGTCCACGCCGTGTAGGTTGGTTTGACTCAGTAGTTGTACGTCACTCTCGCCGCGTATCTGGTATTACAGATTTAGCGCTTAACTCAATTGACGTATTAACAGGTTTAGATACAGTAAAAATCTGTGTAGCATATGATTACAATGGCGAACGCATTACGGAATATCCAGCAAACAACCACATCATCGAAGATTGTAAACCAATCTACGAAGAGCTTCCTGGTTGGGAAGAAGATATTACAGGCATCCGTCGTTTAGAAGACCTTCCAGAAAACGCACAAAACTACGTGAAACGCGTAAGCGAATTAACGGGTATTAGCATTGCGACATTCTCTGTAGGTCCAGACCGTGACCAAACAAATGTATTAGTAGACGTTTGGGATAACTAGACATTTAAATATTGCAATTGTTTAAAATTTCCTCTATTATCGAAGTATAAGTAAGAAATGAAATACGGTACTATTGCTCCCTATCTTTTTAGATAGTGAAGCGTTTCAATAACGTACAAAATAATTGCAGAAAAGACATCCACTCGGCAAAGGTGGGTGTCTTTTTATTTTTTGGAGGGAATGCAGATGCTCACGATTCGCCGTTTTACAGAGAACGATACCGCCGCGATTTTGGCCTTATTTTACGACACTGTTCATCACGTGAATGCTGCACATTATACGCCGGCGCAGCTTGATGTATGGGCACCGTCATTAGACGCTAAACAACTTGCGCAGTGGCAGCACTCACTCATGCAGCATGACACGTTTGTTGCGACCGCATTGTTGGCTTTAGTGATGTTGCAGCAGATGGCTATTTAGACCGCCTTTACGTGCATAAAGATTATCAGCGCCGCGGCATTGCGACTGCCCTGTTAAAGCGTATAGAGCAAGCAACAGGCGCACAAGACATTACAACATATGCGAGCATCACCGCAAAACCATTTTTCGAGCATCATGGCTATGAAGTTGTACGTCAGCAAGTCGTTGTGCGCCGCGGCATCGAATTAATTAATTTTCACATGTTAAAAAAGAGGCTGGGACATACGTGAAAAAACCTCATCTTATATGAGCATAAGAAAAACCGGAATCGCGCTGTGGCACGGTTCCGGTTTTTCGTTGCGAACGCTAAAAAAGGAACATGAAATGTTTTGTCTCAGCCTCTTTCAAGTATTGATTAATGGATATTTTTCTTTTTAAAACGGCCACCGCGTACTTCGGCGATATTACCGATTGCGAGGAATGCGGTCGGGTCTTTCTCTTCAACAATTGTGATAAGCTTTGACTCCTCTAAACGTGTGACAACCGTAAAGATGACATTTTTAGCATCCCCGGTATAACCACCAGAGCCATGTAAGTACGTCACGCCACGACCAAGACGATTCATAATGGCAGCACCGATTTCTTCATGCTCTTCACTAATAATGTAAATCACTTTTGATTCTTCAAGCCCTTCAATGACAATGTCGATTGTTTTGTAGGCGATAAAGTAAGCGAGTAGCGAATACATCGTCTGCTCCCAATTAAAGACGAAGCCAGCAACCGTAAAAATAATAATATTGAAAAACATAATGATTTCACCGACTGAAAACGGCAACTTTCGGTTAAATAAAATCGCCATAATCTCTGTACCGTCGAGTGAGCCGCCATAGCGGATGACGATGCCGACACCTGTACCGAGGATGACGCCGCCAAAAACCGTACTAAGGAGCAGGTCATCGGTAAATGCAGCGATAGGATGTAAAAAAATAGTCGCAATCGACAGCACCGTAATGCCAAGCGCCGTTGAAAGCGCAAATGTTTTACCGATTTGTTTGTAACCAATAAAGAAAAAGGGAATGTTTAAAATAAAAATAAAGATGCCCAGGGGAATGCCAAATAGATGTGAGGAAATAATCGAAATGCCGACGATACCACCATCTAAGATTTTGTTTGGTACGAGAAATTGTTCAAGGCCAATCGCCATAATAATGGAGCCGATAATGACCATGATGATACGCATGAAGACCCGAGACTTTGGCAAAGGTTTTGAGAGAGGCTGCGCAGTTTTAAGCGAATTTTCCATATGCTTCCTCCTAATAAAAAAATAAACAACTGTTCTTTATTTTAACGGAAAACTGTAATGTTTGTCTTTAAAAGGACGCATATTTTTCAAGTTCGTTACAACTGTGTAAAATCAGTAAACTAGCTAGTTCTTTTATGATACGTTAAAATAGGGGAATGGGAATCTTTAGACATTCCTTATAAATAACGTCAAAAACGTATTGATATAGATTATATTTTGAGAGGAAGAAACAGTTTGGAAAAAACAATTTTAGTTGTAGACGATGAAAAACCGATTGCAGATATTTTACAATTTAACTTAATTAAAGAGGGCTATAAAGTAGTTTGCGCTTATGATGGCGAGGAAGCTTTAGCGAAAGTGGAAGAAGTTCAGCCGGATTTAATGTTGCTTGATATTATGTTACCAAAGCGCGATGGCATGGAAGTATGTCGTGAAGTGCGTAAAAAATACGATATTCCAATCATCATGCTAACGGCAAAAGACTCTGAAATCGATAAAGTATTAGGCCTTGAGTTAGGTGCCGATGACTATGTCACAAAACCGTTCAGTACACGTGAATTAATCGCGCGTGTTAAAGCGAATATGCGCCGTCACCAAGCCGTTGCACAACCGGAAGAAGAAGTCGAAGAAAGCAATGATATCGTTGTTGGTTCATTAACGATTCAACCGGATGCTTATTTAGTATTAAAACGTGACGAAACGATCGAATTAACACATCGCGAATTTGAATTACTACATTACTTAGCACGCCATATTGGCCAAGTGATGACGCGTGAGCACTTGCTGCAAACAGTATGGGGTTATGATTACTTTGGTGATGTGCGTACAGTAGACGTAACCATTCGTCGCCTGCGTGAGAAAATCGAGGATAACCCAAGTCACCCAGCGTGGATCGTGACACGTCGCGGTGTCGGTTACTATTTAAGAAACCCTGAACAGGAGTAGGAGCCAATGCAAAAAGTGAGATTCTATAAATCAGTACAAATGAAACTTGTACTGATTTATATGCTTTTAATCATCATTGCGATGCAAATTATGGGTCTCTACTTTGCCAATAAGCTTGAAGCGACATTAAAAACAAATTTTGAGACGTCGATTTTAGAACGCTTAAAAATTGTAGAGTTTAGCGTCAAGGAAGAGATGAATAAAACGCAGAACGAAGATGGAACACAGCTTGAAGATAATCTCTCAACGATTATTAACGGGCTGTCATCGGGTGATATTACAGAAGTACAAATCATCAGCTCACATTCGCGGATTTTAGCGACGAGCGATGAAAACAACCAAAAGAGGGTAGGTCAACGCTCAAGTGAGGCCATCGTACAATCGGCGCTCAACTCAGCTACGCAAATGGAAAACATCGCACTTGATGATTCTTCAAAGCGTATTTGGGTTGTCGCCAAACCGATTCAATCGGGTGGCAAGGTCATTGGCGTGTTGTATGTAAAGGCGAATATCGAATCGGTATTTGACCAGATGAATATGATCAATAAAATCCTTGCTGGTGGTACAGCACTCGCACTATTAATTACGATGGTGCTCGGAATCTTCATTTCAAAAACGATTACGAAGCCAATTTCAGATATGCGTCGCCAAGCACAGGCGATGGCGAAAGGGAACTATTCACGCAAAGTAAAAGTGTATGGGGACGATGAAATTGGTCAGCTTGCAGTAGCCTTCAACCATTTGACGAATCGACTGCAAGAGGCGCAATCGACGACGGAAGGGGAAAAACGTAAGCTCGCATCAGTATTAACAAATATGACCGATGGCGTTATTGCGACCGACCGTAAAGGGAAAATTATGCTCATCAATGCCCCGGCACAAAAGCTGTTAAAAAGTGAACAAAACGAGTTAATGGGACGTTCACTAACGGCGGTGCTCGGACTTGATGAGGAATATACATTCGAGGATTTAATCCATATGCAAGAATCGGTGAACCTCGACTTTAGTACGTTTGAACAGCCGTATATTTGGCGCGCTACCTTTTCAGTTATTCAAAAGGAAACGGGCTTTGTCAACGGCTTGATTACTGTGTTACATGATATTACCGAACAAGAAAAAATCGAAATGGAACGCCGCGACTTCGTGTCGAATGTATCGCATGAGTTGCGTACACCACTTACGACGATGCGTAGCTATTTAGAAGCGCTATCAGACGGTGCGCTACATGAGCCAGAGCTTGCGCAGCAATTCCTTGGCGTAGCACAGACGGAGACAGAGCGCATGATTCGCTTAGTAACCGACCTGTTGCAACTGTCGCGTATGGATAGCCGTGAGTATGAGCTGAATACGGACTTCGTCGATTTCGTGAAGTTCTTTAACCGTATTATCGACCGCTTTGAAATGGCGAAATCAAAAGAAATCACGTTTATTCGCGAGCTTCCGGCGATGCCGCTATACGTTGAAATTGACACCGATAAAGTGACGCAAGTAATCGATAATATTATTTCGAATGCACAAAAATATTCACCAGATGGCGGTAGCATCCGCTTTACGGTGACTGCAAATGACGGCGAGCTCCTCGTCGAAATCAAAGATACAGGGATGGGGATTCCAAAAGAGCAAGTGGACCGCATCTTTGACCGCTTTTACCGCGTTGACCGCGCACGTGCTCGTTCGATGGGTGGCACCGGGCTTGGCCTTGCCATCTCTCGTGAAATGATCATGGCGCATAACGGTAAGATTTGGGCGGAAAGTATCGAAGGTCAAGGCACGTCGGTATTCTTTACGTTGCCATATGACCTCGTAGATGAGGAGGATGAATGGGATTGATGAAATATATTGAACCAATCAAAACATTTGTATTAATCGTCCTTGTACTACTGAGTGTTACGCTCACGTTTTCAATTTGGTCATACAGTCCAAATTATCAAACAATCGAAAAAACAGAGCCGATGAATGTAGTCATCGATAAAAAGAAAACCATCTCGCAAGTTGTCAAACCGTATGAAATGGTCGTACAACATGATGATACATTCCGCGGTACGGTGAAAACGGAACATATTGATGGCGTTTACAATGTCTTAAAAGACTCGCAACTATCGGATTTATCGATGATTAGCGAAAAGCTATCATATGAGAAAATGTATGCGCTCATGACCGCGAATGATAGTATTTCATTAATGTTTTCAGATGAAGTACCGATGTCCATTTTCCAAAGTATTTTGCCGACTGTGAACAAAAAAGTATCGGGCATTGAGTTTTCACAAATGATGATTTCGCTGAAAAAACCTGAAAATCGTATTAATGATAATGAATTAGATGTTTATTTTGCATCGTCCGATACGCATGAACTGTACAGCGCCAAGCTGCATATTAAAAAATCGGAAGAGTTCGTTGCACAGCAACTAAAAAACATGCCTAAATACGATAAATACTCCGTCATTGAAACATCGAATGGTCGCATGCTGTATGTGCTAGACGGTAAACTAGAATTTGCGAAACAGCAATATTTTGCACGCAATGTTAGCAGTAAAATAGAGGAGTTTAAAAATGCGTTGTTTACGAATCCGAAAATCGTGAAAACGAGCCAAGATTCTATGACAAACATTGATAAATATTCCGATGACCGTTCTGTCATGACGGTGTACAACAGCCAATACATGCTGAACTTTGCGAGTATGCTAGGTGAAAGTGACGACCGCATTTCAAAATCGCATTTAATCGATAATACGCTGAGCTTCGTTAATGAGCATGGCGGCTTCACGAACGATTACCGTTATGAAAGCGTTCATTATGGCGAACAAAAAGTATTGTATCAGCTATTTATGTCTGATTTACCTGTTGAGCCATCGACGCAAACAACATCAACGGAAATCGAAGTGAAAATTAGCAATGGTGTCGTTTCGCGTTATGCGCGTCCGTATTACCAGCTAGAAACGATTCCAGATGATGAAAGCAACAACTTAACGACACTCAAAACGGGCCGTCAAGTGTATCGTATGTTGACGACAACCGAAAATGTGAAAAGCAAAGACATTGAAGATTTACGCCTTGGCTACAGTATGTCGTTTAAAGAGCGCGACAATGGTGCAGTCGTCTTTACGTTAGAGCCTACATGGTTTTATAAATCGCATGATGACTGGATTACGATTGCGCCAGAAAAAGCGACTGTAAGGGGTGACAATGATGGATTGGAATAAAACGAAAACGATTTTTATTATCGTCTTTTCCATTTTGAATGTCTTTCTTTATTCGATGTATGTCAACAGCTATAACGAAGCGAAGAAACTTGAAACGCTTGGGCAAATCAATGTGGATGATGAGTTAAAAGCATCGCATATTAAAATCGACCAGCTGCCAACAGATGTGAAGAAAATTGCTTATATTTCCGGCAAGACGAAAACATTTGAAGAAGCGGATTTAGCACCATATAAAAATGAACAAAAGTTTGTCATTAGCACGTCTGGCTTAACACTGCATAGTGCGTTATTAACGCCGTACCTGGTGAAGGAATTTAATGAAGAAGCGCTAAATGCTTTCGTTAAAACATATGTCCCATTGGGCGATGAGTATAAGCTATTTTCAATCGACAAAGAAAAACGTATCGCAATTTTCTTCCAAACAATTCAAAACCATACGATTTTCTATAATGAAAGTGCGTATATTAAAGTCGCATGGAATGAAGACAATGCGATTACGGGCTATGAGCAAACGGCATTTAAAAACTTAAAAACATTCGGTGAGAAAAATGCGTTAATCGGTGCCAATCAAGCAGTAAAAACATTGTTTGAAAAAGGCTATTTACCAGAATATGCGCGCGTTAAATCGGCCGAGCTTGGCTATTCAACGCTTGTGCCATTAACGGAGACACGTGTATTATCGCCAACTTGGCGCATTCATGTAGAACTAAAAGAGAATGATGGTACAATGAGAGAAGCCGATTTCTTTGTGAATGCCAATGCGGTTGACGGACAAGTCATCGATATGGAAGAAAACAAAGAATCAATCGAATCAAATTAAGGGGTTTTAGCGATGAAGTTTAGTGTTTTAGCAAGTGGGAGTACAGGAAACTCTATTTATGTGGAGAATGAACAGCACGCGTTTATCGTCGATGCGGGGCTAACCGGCAAAAAGATGGAGGCACTGCTTGCGCAAATTGACCGCGATGCGAAAAAGCTAAGCGGTATTCTCGTGACGCATGAACATTCCGATCATATTAAAGGCGTGGGCGTGTTAGCGCGCAAACACCATATCCCTGTATTCGCGAATGCTAAAACATGGGACGCGATGAGTGCATCGGTCGGTACGATTCCACTCGACCAACGCTTCGAATGGAAAACCGATGAACTAAAAACATTCGGTGGACTTGATATCCAGTCGTTTGCGGTGTCTCATGACGCGGCAGAGCCCATGTTCTATACATTCCATGAAGATGGCCGCAAACTCGTTGTCATGACCGATACAGGCTATGTCAGCGATCGGATGAAAGGCTTTATTTCAACAGCGGATGCTTACGTCTTTGAAAGCAATCATGATGTCAGTATGCTGCAAATGGGGCCATACCCTTGGAACATTAAACGACGCATTTTAAGCGACGTCGGTCACGTCAGCAATGAGGACGCGGCTGTGGCGATGAGTGAAGTCGTTGCTGAAAAAGAAACACAAATTTATTTAGCGCATCTGAGTAAAGACAACAATATGAAAGAGCTCGCGCGTATGAGCGTTTCTCAAACGTTAGAATCATGTGGTATTCGCGCAGGAGAATACTTGCATCTGCATGATACCGATGCGGAGAAAGCAACGCCACTTGTGCTCGTTTAATTCAAAGCCTCCAGAGATGGAGGTTTTTTTTTGTTGAAAAAGGGCACATTAAATTTTGAAGAGATTTTTAAGTGATTTTAATCTAATTTTCATGTTTGCCCGGTAAACTATAAGTAACAACAAAACAGGAGGGAACAAAGTTATGGGATATTACGATCAAGATCCAAATCAAACGCCAAAGCGCAGTAATAAGGGCGGCAGTAAAGCAGGCTACTTTTTTACAGGTCTTATAGGTGTCATCATTGGTGCGCTACTTGTATGGCTTATCATTCCAAACGTTATGAACACATCTAATATTGCCGGTAATTCAGCGTCACAAGTTCAAACGACAGACCCAGTACAACTATCAACGGACATTTCAACCGACATAACAAAAGTCGTAGCCGATGTTGATAGCGCAGTTGTCGGCGTCGTCAATTTACAAAAAACGCAGCAAGACTTATGGGGTACATCACCATTCGACTTTGGCCAACAAGGCGGTACGACACAAGAGAATAAAGATACTGCGATTACTGAAGAAGCAGGCACAGGTTCAGGTGTTATTTATAAAAAAGACGGCAAAATAGCGTATGTCGTAACGAATAACCACGTTGTAGACGGTGCAGATAAGCTAGAAGTAAAATTAGCAGACGGTACGAAAGTAGATGCGAAACTGGTCGGTACCGACATTTGGACAGACTTAGCGGTTATTTCGATTCCAAGTAAAGATGTTAAAGCAGTCGCAACGTTCGGCGATTCATCAAAACTGAAAAAAGGTGAGTCCGTTATCGCGATTGGGAACCCGCTTGGTCTCGATTACTATGGTTCGGTTACAACAGGCGTTATTTCAGGCTTAAATCGCTCTGTACCGGTTGATTTAAACGGAGATGGTACTGCGGACTGGAACGCAGAAGTTCTTCAAACGGACACTGCTATCAACCCAGGGAACTCAGGTGGTGCGTTAATCAATATGGCTGGTCAAGTCATCGGGATTAACTCAATGAAAATCTCGAATACACAAGATGCTGTTGAAGGGATTGGCTTTGCGATTCCAAGTGACACTGCTGTACCAATCATCAATGAGCTTGAGCAAAACGGTAAAGTAGAGCGTCCATCAATGGGAATTACATTAGCTGACCTTTCAGATGTGCCGTCTTATTACCAACAAAATCAATTAAAACTTCCAGCAGACATCACAAAAGGTGTCGTTATCTCAGGTGTTCAAAATGGTTCTGCTGCTGATAAAGCAGGCTTAGAAAAATATGATGTGATTGTTGAAATTGACGGTCAAAAAGTCGATGATGCAATCAGCCTTCGCAAAATTTTATACAACGATAAAAAAGTCGGCGATGAAATGAAAGTGAAAGCATATCGCAACGGGGAAATAATTAATAAAACATTAACACTTACAGGTTCTTTGAGCGAAAGTAAGTAATCCACAAGGTGTGGATAACTCAGTGGATAGAAAAGTAGCGCATTGCTGTTCTATCCACTTTTTGTTTGCTAAAATGAACTGGACAATAGATAAACTTGAAGGGAAGTCATCAAATGAAAATTTATAGCTGCGAGGACCACGTAGGGCACGCGCTTGACATGTTTGTAGCGAATGAGAAAGATTTTCCAATTATGGATAAACTCAAAGAAAGCGCCGAAGAAACGCAAAAATGTGCGTATTGTGACGCCAAAGCAACATATATTGTGGCGAACAAATGAGCCCACACAATATCTAGTATAGCCTGTGGATAACTTTCAGAATTCTGTGGATAACTCATAAAACGGCTTTGTAAATTTAAGGAGGAAATCGCATTGAGCGTGACGATTATTTCGGTTGGGAAATTAAAAGAGAAGTATTTAAAAATGGGGATTGAAGAGTATGTGAAACGCCTAAATGGCTACACAAAAATCGATTTAATCGAAGTACCAGACGAAAAAGCCCCAGAACAATTAAGCGACGCAGAAATGGAAATTGTGAAGAAAAAAGAAGGCGAACGCATCATGGCGAAGATTCCTCACGATGCCTATGTCATCGCACTAGCAATCAACGGCAAAATGCGCTCATCTGAACAACTCGCAAAAGACATTGAAAACTGCATGACATATGGCCACAGCAAAATCGTCTTTGTTATCGGTGGCTCACTTGGCCTCCATGACGATGTAGTAAGCCGCGCAAACGACCTGCTATCATTTGGGAAAATGACGCTGCCCCATCAGTTGATGAAGCTCGTATTAGTTGAGCAAGTGTATCGTAGTTTTAGAATTATGAAGAATGAACCGTACCATAAGTAAGTGTGGATTTCCTATTGAGTGTAACATCTCCTTAGAAAAGCAGATAATTTCTGTTCTGGTGAATAATGATTAGATATTTCTAAAAGACTAATTACTCCTAAAGATAATAAAAAGAAAAAGAGATTGGGACAGAACTAAAGTAAGGTTTCTAAAAAACGAATCATTTTTTAAAGACTAAGCTATAAATAGTAACAAAAAGCGAACTATTATGAAGATTCGGAGTGAAAAATCATCATATAGTTCGCTTTTTTTTCGTTCGCTGAAAATCTTTTGTCCCAGCCTCTTTCTTTTTTTAATAAATTTTTGGATTCTATTGAATCTATTTTAGAATTTATTAGAATATTAATTGCTTAGTGCTAATGATAACATCTCAATATCTTCATCACTCAAAGATGATTGAATCCTGTAAAATTGATGTGTCTCATTATTGCATAGCAATATGTATGGCTCGTTACTAGTAGTTTTAATCAGTTCCCATTGATTAGTATTTGAAACGAGCTGTACTGTAGTTAAAGGAAATTTAACACTAAACTTATGTTTTGCAATTGACGCTTTAATTTTAATTGAGAAATAAGAGTTAGACTTTAAAGATAAGAAATGCAACCTCCGGAGGTATAAAAACAACCTCTTAAGGTAAAAGCAATCTCCGGAGGTATAAAAATAACCTCCTAAGGTAAAAACAACCTCCGGAGGTATAAAAACAACCTCCTAAGGTAAAAACAACCTCCGGAGGGCTTAGATAGTTAAATAAATAAATTATAAGTTTTATAAGCTTGATTCATATGAGTAGGTTTATCAGGATGCTTTAAAATTAGTTCTTGACTCTCTACCAAAGGAGTAATAATAGTTTTTCTTAAATGAGTTTCATTACGATTTAAGATTTCTGCAATTTCTTGAAGAGTTAAAAATCGTCCTTCACAGATGGTTAGTACAGCATCCTTAAGTTGTTGTGGTTTTGTTCTTTTACTCTCAGCAATATGAATTACTTTCGAACGTAAAGTAGTCAATAAAACTTTATCAGCTTCATTAGAACTAAAAAGAATATAAGTTAATTCACCATTATCATAATTTTTTTTGATAATTTTTTTTTGTTCTAATTTCATAAATATTTTATTTATAAAAGTTGATTTTTGGTTAAGTATAGTTTGAGCTTCTAATAGCGTGAGGCTTTCTTGCTCGTAAAGGAAACCTGTTTATTGCAAAATAAAAGTGCAGACTTGTGCAAAGAATTTGTACAGAGTCCTGCACTATTTTTGTGCATAAAAAAAGACTTGCCAGCCACCCCAAGTCCCTCTACTGTTTAAGGTGTCGAAGCCAAAACAGGGAGGTAAGAAAGGATGCTAGCAATGTCTGAAGTTAATTGTATCAAAACATTACGAAACGAAAAAGGATTATCGATTACTGAAATCGCAAAAACAATGCAAGTCAATTGGCGTACTGCTAAAAAATATGGTGACGGGGATCAGCTCCCTCAAGAGAAAACTCATTTAAAAAAAGGCATGATGTACGATGAAAAATGGGGAGAAATCGTAGTTGATTGGTTAGAAGAAGATTTAAAGCTCAAGAAAAAGTTACGACGAAAAAACAAAAAAATATTTGAGGATCTAGTAAAAGAGGGTTTCCAAGGTTCTTACAGAACGGTTTGTAATTTTATTCAAGAATGGAAGGTGGCACAGGAAGAAGAAGCAGACAAAGGCCACGAACGCTTAGCACATCCAGAAGGAGAAGCTCAAGTAGACTTCGGTATCATGGAGGCAGTTCAAGATGGTGAAATATTGGATGTTCACGCATTAATCATGTCATTTCCAGCAAGTAATACAGCATTTTCCGTACCAATGCCAAGCGAAAATTTAGAGTGCTTTTTAGGAGGACTTCAAGAGTTATTTAAACAGGCTGGAGGCGTTCCTTTGAGCATTCGAATTGATAACTTAACACCTGCGGTGAAAAAGGTGAGAAAAGGCGATTCAGAAGCAGAACTAACAGAAGCCTTTCGACATTTCCAGCAATATTATGGGTTCAAAGTGCAAGTGTGCAACCCACGCAAAGGAAATGAAAAAGGTCATGTAGAAGGTAAAGTAGGTTATGTTCGTTATAACTTCTTTAGCTTACCACCAGTCATAAAGGATCTGGAGGATTTAACAAATCAATTAGAACAACAATTAATCAATGATCGCCAACGGATACATTATAAAAAAGAAGTGCTGATTGATGAGCTATGGCAGCAAGAGCAAAAGCAGTTAATCAAATTACCAGAAGAATCGTATCCAGTATTTAAGCAATTCCTAATCAAATTTAATAAATATAACGAGTTCAAACTTGATGGGCATTTAATTCATGTGCCAAGGGCAAGGAATTACGTTCAACTTTCTTGCGTGACCTATTGGGACTCGTTTAAAGTCATTACAAATGACGGCGAAATTTTATTATCTGATGCACGTCCTTATATGAGAAAACGTCGTTTTATTCCGTGGAAAGAAATCTTAAAGGATTGGTTGAAAAAACCACGTGTTGTGGGGCATTCCCGTTACGCAAACTATTTACCAACACGCATTAAGGAATATTTAACGGTCCCTTCACTAGTATTGAGAAAACAGCGAATCAATGAATTACTGACGCTTTTACTCACACATGATATGAATGACATTGATCAAAATTTCTATGATTATATTGGACGTGAGTCTGAGGAACTAGAACACCCTTACGGTGTGAATTGGACAGAATATGATGCATTATCACCAAAAGGAACGGAGGCGTCGAATCATGAATGAAGCGATTTTAACACTCTGTAAGCAATTGAGATTAGCACACGTAGCAGAAGCGATTAAAGAAGTCCCTTTTACCGAACCAGAAGAATATATTTATCAAATCTTATTAAAAGAGCAAGTAGGCAGAGAACAAGCCAAAATAGCACGCAACTTGAAACAGGCACGTTTTATCGATACGAAGACGCTTGAAACCTATCAGTGGCATAAAGACATTTGTTTACCTAGTCATTTAACAAAAGAAGAATTAGAGCAGCTGGATTTTATTCAGAGAAAAGAGAATGTTATTTTAGTTGGCGCACCCGGCACAGGTAAGACACATTTAGCCTCAGCCCTTGGCCGAAAGGCTTGTGAGTATGGGTTTGAAGTCCGTTTTTATCGCGTTTCACATTTAGTTGAGGAACTAGAGCAAGCCTTGCATACGGGGAAAATGAAGCAATTTAGAAATAAATTAGAAAAAGTGGATTTAATGATTTTAGATGAAATGGGTTATTTGCCTTTTGGCAAAGAAGGAGCAGAATTACTATTTCAAATTATTTCAGAATTCTATGAACAAAAGAGTCTGATTATCACATCAAATTTAGAGTTTAGTCAGTGGAACCGTATTTTCTCGGATTCACGTTTAACGGCAGCTCTGGTGGATCGTTTGATTCACCATGCCCATATTATTTCGTACACGGGCCAAAGCTTCCGTTTAACAAACGCATTGTCGAGAAAATAAGGAAAATATCGGGTGGCAACATTCTGTATTTTTCGTTGCAATTCTCTGCACTTTTTTATTGCAAAACACAGGAAACCGATTAATTTTAATTCGTAAGGGTTTAAGGAATCGTATTCAGTGGAGAATATTTCCTTTAATTCTTTTGAAATATCACTATCAATTATAGGTGTAGTTTTCAACAATAGCGTAATATTTTCAGGCTTAAATGATTCTTCTAAAGAAGGTAATTCCCATTGATATTTTTTCCATGTATTATGAATATTTTCTAATCCAAACCCAGATCGTTCACCTAAACCTAAAAGTGAAAATATTTTAAAAATATTTTTGTTCCGGGCATCACTAGTACCACCTCCAATAGCTTTTTCTAGAGGTATGCGTAAGAGACCTGGATTAATAAATTTGTATTCATTTTTATTTTTCTCAACTATAATATTCCCTTTTGTAAAATAATCAGCATGAATAATTGTATTTAAAAGAGCTTCTCTTAAAGCTTTATGTAAATCAGTATCTGATACACGCCCTAAATCTGTCTCGTCAATTTTAAATGGTACTTTTAAATCTTCATTAATTCTAGCGATAACTTTATTATAAAAATCATATAAGTTACCTGACCATTCGCCATTCTGTGAAGTAAATCGATTTGACCAACGCTGATCTTCATATTCGTTCACGTGTTCTCTATAATCTAGAAAATAATTATGAAAATAGCTGGTTATATTCATTTCTTGTCCAAAAACTAATAGCCCTGCTGCTGTTAAACCTTCTACTTTTTTTTCTCTATCTTTGTCCCAACCACCAATTCTTCTTAAAAAATCAATATCATCTAACTCATTCCAAATATGAGAAGGATTTCTGACAGCAAAACGTTGTCTATATCTTTTGAATGAGTCTTTATCAAGATCGTCGAATGAATATTTATCTAAAACTATACTATCTCTCGTAATATTAGAAGATTCTGCAATCATATTATCAACTTCTTCTTTAGAGCAGCGATAGTCGCCTTCAAAGTTTCTTCGATATGTTCCAATGTATGGATTTTCATTTACAGATACAGGTTTTTGTTGTCTCAAAGCTCTAGGTACTGTAATTTTTAAAATATTAAACTCATTTAAATAAATATAATACTAAGAAAAAGAAAGCGAAGCATGAAATTACTACGAAATAAAACTCTTTGTGAGAACGTTTTTTCTTTAAAAAATGATAAATAGTAGGAATTAAAATAATTAATCCAACCATGGAGTAACCTAAAGTAGCATAAATATCAGACATATTAAAACTTCCTTCCAATCTAAAGGAAAGGCGCTGTTCCTTTTGCGTGCGACCCAAACAATAAAATAAAAGCTGGTTGAAGTTCTTCGTTCAAATGGTCAATGAGTTGCTGCGTTATTTGTTTATCTAGCATAACCGTCACCACCTTGTTCTCATTATAAAAGATTCTGTAACGTTTTTGTACTTCGCAAGTTAGTTCAGTAAAGGAGGGGAGCTTTTGGATTTTGAGGAAATTTATCGCGCATATTTTCAAGATGTCTATTTCTACACATTGTCGCTTATGGCAGATAAGGAGCTGGCAGAGGAAATTACGCAAGAAACCTTTTTTAAAGCATTGAAATCGTTGCATCAGTTTGATCATAAGAAAGATATTCGCGCGTGGCTGTTTACGATTGCAAAAAATACATACTTTACGCACTACAAAAAACAACAGCGTGTCATCGAAACAGAGCCTCAGCAAAATGTGCAGCTTGTTGATTATTTGGTCGATGAAGAAAAGGCGCTAAGAATTCACCAGTTTTTGCATGCGATGGAGGAGCCATATAAGGAAATTTTCTCGCTTCGGACATTTGGGGAGCTGTCGTTTGAAACGATCGGGCAACTATTTGGAAAAAGCGCTGGATGGGCGAGGGTGACGTATTATCGCGCTAAGAAAAAAATAATGACGTATATGGAGGAACAATATGACGGAAATTAAGTGTTCGGTAATAGAAGATTTACTGCCACTATATGTCGATGAAGTGGTGAGTGACGATACAAAAGAACTTGTAGAAGCACATCTCAAAACATGTGAGTGTTGTCGACAAGAATATGAGCAAATGAAAGGGATTTTATATGTGCCGATTGAGCATGACACATCGATGTTTGAGCATGTGCAAAAGCGCTGGAATCAAAAGAAGTGGCTTCTTATTTTAAGTTCCACACTAATTGTAGCGATGATGTCAGTAGCATTATTTAGCTTGACCTTTCATTATACAAAACCAATTGCCTATACACCTGAATTATTTAAGGTGGAGCAACAATCAGATGGCACGCTTATGATGAATTATTACGGTGATAGCCATGCAGGTTCTAATTTCATGCACCCGGTTAAGATGAACATCAATGGTGAAGAGAAAAATGTCAGTTTTGTGTTCTATGAACAAAGTTTTGCGAACTCACCTACGCGCACGAATTTACGAACAGATGTAGCGAGTGAAGGGGATCACTTTACATTATCTGAAAGTGAAAAAATTGATGCGGTGTACTACGGTGAATTTGATGCGAAAGAATTTATGAAAAGAGAAGAACAAATCAAGCATATGACATTGATTTGGGAACGTTAAAAAGGAGGGTTCGCCAGCAGCGAATCCTCCTTTTGCTTTCATCTTCATACAACGAATCCGCTTCAATGTATAGCACATCTCCACCCCAATGTTTAAATTGAACAGAATCCAACTAACAACACTAGATTGATGAATTTCTAAAATAAGTGTACGCTAGAGTTGTTCAACCAAGGAGGTTTGCGAGCATGAAATACGATGCACATCAGATGAATCAATTACTAAAGAAACATCCTGAATTACAAAAAGAATTAAAATCATTGATGAAAGATATGGGATTAGAGCGTCATCTTGCAGTTAAAGCACTTTATCATTCACAAGTGTCAGACGGCGGTAATTACCAAACTCAATATCAAGATTTAAATAAATAATCGTTTTGGGGTCAGCTTCGGCTGGCTCTTTTTTTGTCAAAACGGGTATAGATAATGATGAAAATAGGATTGCTTATCATCGTCGTTTGTTTAGTCGCGTGCCAACAAGAGAAGGAGGACAAATCCATGTCACTTATCGAAGCAGTGCAGCAACAAAATGAACCGCAAGTCAAAGCGCTTTTAGCACAATCAGTCGACATCGATGCACAAAATGAGAAAGGCGAAACAGCGCTCCTTATTGCGACGCATCAAAATGATATCGCCATCGCTAAAATGCTTATTGATGCCGGGGCCGATATTAACAAGCAAGATGCTATTGAAGATAGTGCGTACTTATATGCCGGAGCGCAAGGGAAAACGGAGATTTTAGCGTACATGCTAGCACATCATGAACCCGACCAAACAATCGTCAATCGCTACGGAGGCAATGCGTTAATTCCAGCGGCAGAGAAGGGGCATTTAGACAACGTGAAGTTACTACTTGAAGATGGCCGCGCTGGTATAAATCATCAAAATAGTTTTGGCTATACCGCGTTGATCGAAGCGGTGGCGCTAACGGATGGCTCAAAAGTATATCAGGACATCGCGAAAGAATTATTGAAACATCATGCCGACACAAAACTGCGTGACAATAATGGCAAAACGGCGCTTGATTATGCGAATGAAAAAGGCTATACCGAGCTGCAGACGCTACTTAAAAAGTAACATGTTCAATATCTTGATGTTATGATAAGTACAATGATGATATTGAGAAGAGGGACATGTATGAATTTGACGAAGATTAAGGAGCAGCTTCAACATGCGCAGCCGTCGTTTATTGGGGAAGAGTCGGCATTTCGTTCAGCGGTTGTGGTGCCGCTTGTTGACATCAATGACGAGTTGCATGTGTTATTTGAAGTGCGTTCACTGACGATGCGTAAACAACCTGGCGATATTAGTTTTCCGGGTGGCAAAATCGACCCAACGGATGCGAATCCACAAGCTGCAGCGCTCCGCGAGTTGTATGAAGAATTAAGCGTACCACCATCATCGGTCGATGTGTTATCAGAGCTTAGCCCACTTATTATTTCGCCGACATTTGTCATTTATCCATTCGTGGCGAAAGTGGATATGCGCGAAGTGAATACATTAAACCGCGATGAGGTTGCCGAAGTGTTTACAGTACCACTGCAATGGCTGTTAGATTGTGACCCGGACCTACATCACGTATTTATGAAACCAACGCCAGCAGATGGCTTCCCGTTTGATAAAATTATGAATGGTGAGGACTATGAGTGGCGTGCACGTGCGATCGATGAATGGTTTTTTGAATACAATGATTATGTCATTTGGGGACTGACAGCGCGCATTTTAAAGTACTTTTTAGAGCGCATTCAAACGGACTTTTAACAGGTCCGTTTTTTTAATGAGCGTGCAGTAAGCAAACACTAAATTTTTTCCGCCACTTCATGTAGCAGATGGGCTATAATAGAGAGAAAGCGCTTTAATTTCAATTTTTTAGTGAATTTAAAGAGCGAACGAGGGGGATTCTTTATCGAAGAGGGGATATGGCGTTCAATACATTGGTAAGTAGTAGGTTAGTGGATTTTGTCATTTAATAGGTAGAAAATGTACTAATTGCGAATTTAGTGATTTGTGAAATGTACATAAAAATGCACGAATTTTTCACTTTTTGCTAGGTTAAATAGTGTATAAACCGGGTATCGCAGTATTTATTTTATTCGATAAATAAGTATGATACACTGTAATAAGGTAAATTATTGATACAGAAATGGTGTGTGACTAGGTCGCGCTTTGGCTGGCTTGTTGCGGTAAAATAGATGGCTCGCCGACATCCTTTCTGCAAATCTTATGGTATAAGGAAGGTAAACATGAGTAATAAACAAACTACAACAGACGTTATCTTAGTTGGTGCTGGTATCATGAGTGCGACATTGGGGACACTCCTAAAAGAATTAGCACCCGATTGGAAAATTAAAGTATTTGAAAAATTAGACAAACCAGGTCTTGAAAGTTCTAATGAATGGAACAACGCAGGTACTGGTCACTCTGCTTTATGTGAACTTAACTACACTCCTGAAAAAGACGGTGTAATTGACACAACAAAAGCAATCAATGTAAACGAACAATTCCAACTTTCTCGTCAATTCTGGTCTTATTTAGTAGATCAAGGTCGCATTGCAGATCCTTCAGAATTCATCATGCCAATTCCACACATCAGTATGGTACAAGGCACTGACAAAGTTGAATTCTTGAAAAAACGTTTCGCGGCTCTTAAAGACAACCACCTATTTGAAGGTATGGAGTACTCTGAAGACCCAGAAACATTAAAAGAATGGTTCCCATTAATTATGAATGGCCGTACTAGCCAAAGCCCAATCGCTGCAACGCGCATCGAATCGGGTACTGACGTAAACTTCGGTTCATTAACTCGTATTTTAATGGATAGCTTTGAACAACAACCAGGCGTTGAAGCTACTTACAACGCTTCAGTTCAAGACGTGAAACAAACGGCTGATGGTCTTTGGGAAGTTAAAGTGAAAACTGCAGACGGTAAATTAGAATATGTGACATCTAAATTCGTATTCTTAGGCGCTGGTGGCGGTAGCTTACATCTATTACAAAAAACAGGTATCCCTGAAAGCAAACATGTTGGTGGATTCCCTGTAAGTGGTCTTTGGTTAGTATGTAACAACCAAGAAGTTGTAGATCAACATCATGGTAAAGTTTACAGTACAGCTGAAGTAGGTGCTCCTCCAATGTCAGTACCTCACTTAGACACTCGTTATATCGACGGTAAAAAATCATTATTATTCGGACCTTTCGGTGGCTTCTCACCTAAGTTCTTAAAAACAGGTTCTAACATGGACTTAATCAACTCTGTTAAACCAAACAACTTATTAACTTTACTTGCTTGTGGCGCTAAAGAAATGGGCTTAACGAAATATTTAGTACAACAAGTTATGTTAAATAAAGAACAACGCGTTGAAGAATTACGTAAATTCGTTCCAGAAGCAAAAGATTCTGAATGGGAAATCGTAGTTGCCGGTCAACGTGTACAAGTAATTAAAGATACTGAAAAAGGCGGTAAAGGTACGCTTCAATTCGGTACAGAAGTAATCACTGGTGCGGGCGGTTCAGTTGCAGCCTTATTAGGTGCATCTCCAGGTGCTTCTACAGCTGTTAAAGTTATGCTTGACGTTATGAACAAATGTTTCCCAGAACAAATGCCAGAATGGGAACCGAAAATCAAAGAAATGATTCCTTCATACGGTCAAAAACTAATCGACAACCCAGAATTATTCAAAGAATTACATGATGCTTCAAATAAATCTCTTAAATTACATGATTAATTAAGCGTTTCAAAACCCCTCGTACAAAAGCGAGGGGTTTTTTCTGTATTTTATTAAAAATACTATTAAATGTATATAAAGGATAAAAATTTTTAATAATAACAAAACACTGTTTCTGTCTAAAGCCACACGTTGTATTATTAGGATTAGAGCAATAGCTTATTTTTTATAATGGAGGTAATAGTATGTTCGCAGCAATTAATGGCACGAAGATATATTTTGACGTTGAAGGTTCAGGATATATCCCAGATGGCCCTCGTATGGTGAAAAAACCTGTTCTTTTTGCGGTGCATGGAGGTCCAGGAAGTGACCATTCAGATTTTAAGCCGTGGTTGACTCCTTTAACAGAGGATTATCAGATTGTTTATTTAGACCAACGTTCAAATGGTCAGTCAGAACGCGTAGATCCAGCTACTTGTACGTACGACCAATTAGCAGCTGATATTGAGGCACTGCGCAATTATTTAGGATTAGAAAAAATTACTGTGCTAGGACATTCATTCGGTGGCATGATTGCGCAAGAATATGCGACGCGCTATCCGGCGTCCGTCGAAAAATTATTATTGATTGATACGGCACCAAGCTATGAATTTTACAACGAAGCATTAGCTTTTGCAAAAAATACCGCAACACCAGAGCAATATGTAAAAATTCCTGAGCTATTCGAAGGTAATATTCGCGATGATGAACATCTAGAAGAATGGTGGACAGTGTGCTGGGATTTATATTGGTATGACTTCAAAGAAGAAATTGGTAACGATACCGGGGCGCGTCCAATTGGCTCACTCGATGTGTGTAACTACACCTTCAAGCATTTAATGCCGCATTATGATGTGCGCGAGGCTATCACAAAACTAGACATTCCGACACTCATTACAGTAGGTCGCCATGATTGGATTACACCGGTGACACAAGCTGAAGAAATGCATCGCTTAATTCAAGACTCAAAGCTTGTCATCTTTGAAAAATCAGGACATCAACCATTTATTGAAGAACATACACATTTCCTAGAAGTCGTACGTAAATTCTTATTAGCAGGTACAAAATAATGCAGGCATTTGAACAATGGAAAGCCACTCGTCAACAAGATATGCTAGCACCACAAGGCGACGCGTCACTTATTGCGATGCATGCTATTAAAGAAGCGATGATCGTGCCAGAAGTGCCAGGTACGTGGACACCGACAACTGATGCGCCGGGTTTAACCGTGCGTGCAACCGCAGCAGATGGTTTGAAAATAAATGGTCAGCTAGTAGACGGCAGCTATGACGTAATCGCCTATATGACCGTAGTAGAAGCAGCAGATGGTCGTACGATGATGGCAACAAATCAGCCGGAATCGAATCATTTATTAGCAGTTTGGGATACAAGTTGTGAAGCGCGAAAAAATTATGTAGCGATTGACACGTATATGTACAATGAAGCGGCGGTATTTGAAGGGCAGCTTGTTCAACATGCAGAGCAAACTTTTTCATTTACACATACGAGTGATCAGGCAGGTACACGCGAGCACGCATCGATTGGTGAAATAGTCGTCGACATTGCAGGCGAGACATATCGTTTGCGTCCATTTGCAGCCGGTGCTTACTCGATTATTGTTTTTCGTGATAGTACGAGTGGCGCTGACACATATGGTACGGGGCGTATGCTCGTAATTGAGCCAGATGTAGCTGGCCATGTGAAGTTAGATTTCAACTATGCCTTTTTACCACCATGCGCTTTTTCACCACATTTTAATTGTCCGATGCCGCCGTTTTCAAATCGCTTGAAAACAGCAATATCAGCTGGCGAAAAAAATGTCCTATGGCAATCAGTAAAATAAGGTTAATTTTTGAATTCAAATAATGTATATTAGATTAGTATGAATTGGAGCTTAAGGGAAGTAGTATGAAATCCTTTGAAATAACAAATAATACCTCTTTTTCGCTTTGAGACAATTAAAAAGGAGTGAAAGATATGTTCAAAAAATTATGGCTTATGATGACCGTTATGGTAATCGTTGTCGTTCTAGCTGCGTGCGGCGGCAAAGATGAAGAACAGCAACAAGGGAAAAGTAGTGATAAAAACGTCATTAATATTGGTGTGACGTATGCGCCAAGTAATATCAATCCGCTACAACCAGTCGGGTTAGTATCAACGTACGTTTCCAATTTATTATTCTTACCACTTGTTGATTTAGATTCAGAGTTAACGTATCAACCGATGTTAGCAGACTCAATCGAAACGAAAGATAATAAAACATTCACAATCAACTTAAACAAAGAAGCTAAATGGACAAATGGCAAAGACATTACAGCAGATGATGTTGTGTTCACAATGGAATTAATGGCGAATCCAACGGTTGCTTCAAACTACGCGTATATGTTTGCGATTGTTGACGGTTTAGATGACGCAGGGTTCCTTCCAAAAGGGAAAGAGTCCATCAAAGGCGTGAAAAAAGTCGATGATAAAACAGTCGAAGTGACAACAAAAAATCCAACAACATTAACAATTTTTGAAGATACAGTAGGTCGTTACTTATTAACACTTCCAAAATCAGAGCTTGAAAAAATCGACGTTGCAGAAATTAATAAAAGTGATTTCATGAAAAATCCAACCGTGACATCAGGTCCATTTAAATTATCGAAAATTGATACGGATCATTATGTAGAAATGGTGCCAAACAAAGAGTACTTCAAAGGCGCTTCTAAATTAGAGCAATTAAACTTCAAAGTCTTACAAGGAAATCAAATCGCAGCACAACTGAAAAGCGGCGAAATCGATATGAACATTCCATCTGCAGGAATGATTCCAGTATCTGATTTTGATACGGTGAAAGGCTTAGACACATTAACAACAAACTACGGTCAGCCACTTGCAACACAATTTATGTACATCAATGAAGAGGTCGTAAGTGATGTGAAAACACGCCAAGCGATTTCTTATGCGATGAATCGTCAGCAAATCGTTGATAATTTATTAAAAGGTGCTGGCGAAGTAACAGATGGTTTCTTCACAAGCATGAGCCCGTATTTAGATAAAACAATCAAACCGGTTGCGTATGACGCTGCGAAAGCACAAGCATTAGTAGACGACTCAAAATGGGATAAATCGAAAAAATTAAAATTAGCTGTTCTTTCAGGGGATGCGACGCTTGAAAAAGCGGCGAATATTATCGCTGAAAACTTACGTGCAGCAGGTATCGAAACACAAATCCAAATGACGGATTTAAGTACACTACTCGATGATATCGTCAAAAAAGACTATGACTTAGCAGTATTAACGGTATCGATTACACCAGTTAACCCATTACCAGACATCGCGTACTTTATCGGTGAAGGCAATCCAAATGGCTATAACAACAAACGCGTCAATGAAATTTTAGCTGCTTTATCAACAGAAGTGGACGAAGCAAAAATCGAAAAATTATACAGCGAGTTACAACAAATTACACAACAAGAAGTACCAATGCCATCCATTTACGCAACGAAAGCTTTAGGTGCGGTAAACAAACGCGTTCAACGTGCAACACCTAGCGATTTCGGTATGTTCATTAACGTAAACGAATGGACAGTTAAATAATTAAGATAGGCGGTATAACAATGGAAAGCTTACTAAGTGTAAAGCATGTAACGACGGCTTTTGATACGGAGCATGGAAAAGTCATCAGTACTTCGGATGTCAGCTTTGATGTGAAGCATGGTGAAACGCTCGCAATCGTAGGCGAGTCGGGTAGTGGTAAAAGCGTTACGGCACTTTCCATCATGCGTCTGCTAGGAAAAAACGGTCATGTTGAAGAAGGCGAGATTTTATTAAATGGGATTGATTTAGCACAAGTATCGGATCATGAGATGCAAAAATTGCGTGGTAATGATGTCTCGATGATTTTCCAAGAGCCGATGACCGCGCTGAATCCGGTGTTAACGATAGGCTATCAACTTGTTGAAGCGATTCGCCTGCATATACCACTCGAGAAAAAAGCGGCGAAAAAGCTCGCGATAGAGATGCTTGATAAGGTTGGGATTCCACAGGCGGAGCGCGTGATTAAACAATTCCCGTTTGCGTTGTCAGGTGGGATGCGCCAACGTGTGATGATTGCGATGGCACTTGTTTGTAAGCCCAAACTACTTATTGCCGATGAGCCGACAACAGCACTTGATGTGACCGTACAGGCACAAATTATTCGCCTGCTGCATTCATTATGTCAGGAGTACGGGACAGCTGTTATGCTGATTACGCATGACCTAGGTGTTGTTGCGGAAATGGCAGACCGCGTCGTTGTTATGTATGCAGGGCAAGTTGTCGAAACGACCGATGTATATACGCTGTTTGAACAGCCGCTTCATCCATATACAGTAGGTCTACTCAACTCGATTCCATCAATGGATTTTGACAATAAAGAATTACAGGCGATTCCGGGAAGTATTCCAGCAAATTATAATCAGCTTCCTGGCTGTCGTTTTGCGAATCGTTGTCCACTCGCAACCGAGCATTGTAAAACAAATAAGCCGGAGCTAACGGATACAGGAAGCGGGCATTTAACGCGCTGCTTTGAATGGCGCCAGCTTCAGCAAGGGGGCAATGCATAATGGATACGCCATTGCTAACAGTGAAAAACGTCAAAACATATTACCCTGTGAAAACAGGCTTTATGAACTTACAAACAAGTTATGTGCGTGCAGTTGATGACGTATCATTTGAAATTTATGAAGGCGAGACACTTGGTTTAGTCGGTGAATCGGGCTGTGGTAAATCGACGCTAGGGCGCACGATTATCGGCCTCGAGCCACTGACAGACGGTGAGATTTTATTCGACGGCAAGCCGATGAATTTCCGTACGGACCGCGTGAGCTTAAGCAAACAAATTCAAATCGTCTTCCAAGATCCGTATTCTTCATTGAATCCACGTCTGACGATTGGCGATTTATTAGCGGAACCGCTGACGGTGCACAACATCGTACCACGCAATGAAATTCAGCAAGAAGTGACGCGTTTACTACAGCTCGTTGGCTTATCAGAAACAGCAAAAGCACGCTATCCGCATGAATTCTCAGGTGGTCAACGTCAGCGTATTGGCATCGCGCGTGCACTCGCACTTCGTCCGCGTTTAATCATTTGTGACGAGCCCGTATCGGCACTTGATGTGTCCATTCAGGCGCAAATTATGAATTTGTTCAAACAATTACAACGCGAACTTGGCTTAACGTATTTATTTATCGCACACGGCCTTGGCGCTGTAAAATATATTTCGGATCGTATCGCGGTGATGTACGCTGGGAAAATTGTTGAAATGGGTACTGCCGAACAAATTTTCAAAAATCCACAGCATGAGTATACGAAAAAATTACTCGGTGCTTATCCGATTCCAGATCCAACAAAGCGGAGTATTTTAACACAACAATAGGAGGGGCAGTTGCATGTTCGGTTACATTTTACGACGGTTACTCATCGCAATCCCCGTCCTATTTGGGGTAACGGTTATTAACTTTATTATTATGCGTATGGCACCGGGAAATCCGATTGATATGCTTGTCAGTCCGAAGCTCCCAGATGCGGCGCGTGAGGCCAAGGCAATCGAGCTTGGCTTGAATGACCCAGTTTATTTGCAGTATTGGAACTGGCTGAAAAACTTAGTGATGCATGGCGACCTCGGTTATTCGATGTACACATCAGAGCCGGTCGTCTCGATGATTTTAGAGCGCATGGGGCCTACATTAATTTTAATGGGGACAGCGCTTGTGCTAGGCTTGCTTATTGCGATTCCGCTTGGTATTTTAAGTGCGACAAAACAATATTCAAAGCTTGACTACATCTTTGTGACAGGGTCATTTTTAGGGATTTCAATTCCAAACTTCTTCTTAGGATTAATCCTTGTTTATGTTTTTGCGGTACAACTAAGCTGGCTACCATCTGGCGGCATGAAAGAAGTGGGCGGCGATGGTGGTTTTGGGACATTGCTTGTGCATATGATTTTACCGATTATTGTGCTAGTTGCGAATGTTGCAGGGCGTAACATTCGTTATGTGCGTTCGAGTATGCTTGAAATTTTAGGACAAGATTACTTGCGTACGGCGCGTGCGAAAGGCTTGAAGGAATTATTTGTCGTCAATCGCCACGCACTGCGCAATGCGTTGATTCCAATCGTTACGATTATCGGCTTAGAAATTCCGATTTTATTCGGTGGCGCCGTTGTTATCGAGCAAATTTTCTCATGGCCAGGTATTGGTCAATTAACACTCTCTTCGATTATGAATCGTGACTACTCAACATTAATGGGCTTAAACTTAGTAGCCGCCTTTGTCGTAATTGCGGCAAATATTTTGACGGATATTGTTTATGCCTTTGTTGACCCACGCATTCGAAAAAGCTACGTTGGGGGTGCGAAGTAGTGAGTCTGTTTAAGCGTTATTTTAATAAAAAGAAATATGATGCAGAGCATACAGTGACATGGTCGGAAGATATGCCATCAAAGGGCTTATTTTTAAAGCGGTTTAAAAGGCATAAGCTTGCAGTAATCGGCTTTTTCTACTTAGCGATTATTTTACTATGTGCGATTTTTGCGCCGTTACTTGCGCCGTACAATCCGAATGAAATTACCGATGCATTTGGTGAAGGACCATCGATGGCTCACTGGCTTGGGACCGATGATATTGGGCGCGATATTTTGAGTCGCGTATTATATGCGGCGCGTGTATCGCTATCTGTTGGTGTTGGTGCCGTGGCGATTGCGGCGGCAATTGGTGCGGTACTTGGTTTAATTGCCGGTTACTTTGGCGGCATTATCGATGGCATTATTATGCGTATTACCGATGTATTTATGTCGTTCCCATACATCATGTTTATCCTTGTTGTCGCAAGTATCGTAGGCCCTGGCTTAACGAATATTATTATCATTCTTGGCGTGCTCGGCTGGCCGGGGATTGCGCGTCTTGTACGCGGGAATGTGCTTGCGATTAAACAATCGGATTATGTGAAGGCGGGGATTGCGCTTGGCTATAGTACGCCGCGTATTTTATTCAAACACATCTTACCAAATACGATTGCGCCGATTTTAATTTATGCCACATCAGGCGTTGCCGGTGCTATTTTAGATGAAGCGGCACTTAGTTTCTTAGGGCTTGGTGTACAGCCACCTGATGCTAGTTGGGGGAATATGCTATCGAGTGCACAATCGATTACGATTTTGACCGACCAACCGTGGTTATGGATTCCGCCGGGCATTTTCATTTTGCTGACGGTATTATCGATTAACTATATTGGTGATGCACTTCGAGATGCACTCGATCCACGCAACGTGAAATAACGAATTTAAGAAGTAGCGACAAATTTGTCGGTGCTTCTTTTTTTGTTAAAAAAGCGTTGCAAAATAGCTCATTTACATGAAAAATGAGAGTAGGTTAAAATAAGAATACTTAGGAGGCTTTTTAGATGAAGTTTTTAGGATTTATCGTTGGAATAGCAGCAGTGCTAGATATTCAACAAAAAGGAATTGGCTACAAAATGCTACCAATACAAGCACAGCAATGTTTAACAAAAATTTTTGGTAAATAATAGAATCATGATGAGGACTTGTACTATTAAGCAAGTCCTCATTTTTGTGAGCTGAATCTTCTAATATTTAGCTGTATATCCTTCTGAAAAAGCATATAATAGAGAAAAAGTAGTGAGGAGTGGAACTAATGGGTGTCATTTGTTCACGCAATAATGTTAAGGTATTAGGTCAAGGGAATCAAACGCTGATGTTTGCGCACGGATTTGGGTGCGAGCAAACAATGTGGCAGTATATTACACCTGCGTTCGAATCAACATATAAAATGGTATTGTTCGATTATGTAGGAGCAGGTCAGTCAGATTTAAACGCCTACAATGCAACGTATCGCTCAGCGGATGGCTATGTACAAGATGTGTTAAATATTATCGATGAGTTGGCACTGAAAGACGTTATTTTTGTCGGTCATTCCGTTAGTTCAATGATTGGAATGCTTGCAGCAATTGAGCGCCCGGAAGCATTTAAAAAAGTGATTATGATTGGGCCATCTCCTTGCTATTTAAATGACGGAGACTATCAAGGCGGCTTTGATGAAGAAGATATTCAAGAGCTACTACAAACGATGGAAATGAACTTTACTGGCTGGGCAAGCTATATGGCGCCATTTGCACTAAGCCAAGATCCGGAATCATCAACTGTACAAAGCTTAGAGAATGTATTTGTATCACAAAATCCACGTATTGCCCGCGAATTTGCAGATATGACTTTCCATTTAGATTGTCGTAATCGTCTGGCGGAAATGACTGTGCCATCAGTAATTTTACAATGCGCTGAAGATAGCATTGTACCAGGTCATGTTGGTCATTATTTACATGAACATTTACCACACAGCTCTTTTGAAGTATTAGATGTGAAAGGGCATTATCCACATATCAGTCATCCAGAAGTGACCATTGAACGTCTGAAACATTATGTGAAAGAGGGATAGCAATGGATATTCGTTTGAGAAAAGCTCCATGTGGCTTTTTAAGTACGAATGATGAAGGAAAAATCGTCGAAGTGAATGAAACATTTTTACGCTGGATTAGTTATACGGAGCAACAGTTGCTAGGGCAACATGTTGAAATGTTACTAAGTCCAACGAATAAATTAATGTTTCATTCTTATTTTTACCCAACGATTCAATTAAAAAATATCGTTGAGGAATTTTTCCTGTCAATGCGCGACAGTAATAAAAAGAGCGTGCCATTTTTAATGAATGCTAAACGTTATATGCGCGATGGTGAGGAAGTCATTGACTACATATTAATGAAAATGCAGCACCGCTTAGAATATGAACGCGAAGTACAATCATTAAAAATTCAAGCTGAGGAAGCATATGAAAAAAAATCACAAGCCTTTGATCATCTTGAACAAATCTATGCGGAGATTGAGCAAAAGCAAAATGAATTAATGGCCATTAACTTAGGGTTGATTGAATTATCGAATACCGATAAGTTAACAGGATTGTATAATCGTCGCTATTTTAGCCAAAAAATGAGCGAGTTTATACGCGCCTTTGACATGGAACATGTGCAGTTTTCATTACTTATAATCGACATTGACCATTTTAAAAATGTCAATGACACGTATGGGCATCAGGTTGGCGATATTGTACTTGAACAGCTCGCGCAACTTTTGAAAGAAGTCGTTGGCGAGCAGGGCGTTGTTTGTCGCTTTGGTGGCGAGGAGTTTACGATTATTTTAATTGGACATTCGCAACAAGTTGCAGACGACATTAATAAACGTGCAGCGGCAAAAGAATGGCCGCATATTCACAAGCTGACAGTGAGCGTTGGCATGGCTAACTTCACTGAACATGATGACGAGCAATCGTTGATTCAGCGTGCAGATGAAGCATTATATTATTCAAAAGAGCATGGCCGCAATCGCGTGACCATTTATGAAGAAATGCATTAAAAAAGAGGCTGGGACACACGTGTAAAAACATCCTCTCAGATGAGCATAAGAAAAACCGGAATCGCGCTGTGGCGCGGTCCCGGTTTTTTGTTGCGAACGCTAAAAAAGGAACATGAACTGTTTTGTCAAAGCCTCTTTTTTTACTTTCGCACGATAAAGCTTAAATGGCGACCAGCTTGTTTGTGCTGACGATACGAGAAGCCGCTATCGCTTTTAAATGTGCAAACATTTTCAATCGTAATATTTTCAGCTGGAATACCAGCAAGCTCGCATTGCTTTTTCACCGTTTGCTGATTGTCGATATGGTATTTTTGCGTGGCGTCTTTGAAATACATCCAGTCATTCGCATAACCTAACGTTTTAAATTTCGTATAAACATCTTCATCGACTTCAAATTTTTCTTGGCTTAGTGCCGTCCCAATTTGCACGCGCACATTTGTTAAATCAACATGCTCATGTTCTTTTAAATGTGTAAAAGTTTTCAGTGAAATTTCCTTCACCGTACCTTGCCAACCAGAGTGAATGGCTCCGATTAACGTAGAGTCTGTCGCATAAAATAATACCGGTACGCAATCTGCTGTAAACGAGCTGAGCACAATATTTGGCTCAAACGTATAAAGCGCATCAGTTGCTGGAATCGCATCATCAGCGCGTAATGTCCCACGTCCTTTATCTGCCGCTGTGACTTTATAATATGTGGCACTATGGGTTTGATTGGCACAAACAAAATCTTGTAAAGAATGGCCAATTGAAGCAGCTAAATGTTCGCGATTTTGAATAATCGTTTCTGGATTTTCACAAACGTGAAGAGCCATATTGTTTTTTTCGGGCCGTGTATCATCTTGTAGCGAGATGCCCATTAAAACTTGTTCATTGTTCGTATAAATTGTTGTTGTCATCTAATCACCTCTACGTTCATTATATGATGGTTCATCATCAACTTTGGCATTTTTACTTTCGTAGCGCGCTTTTTTTGGTCGTTCAAGCGGCGTAATATTAATAATAAAGTAGCCGATGATTAGCAGCAGTACGACCGCACCATATAAGAGCATATTGATAGCGCTTGAATGGTCAATAATAATTAAACGAATCATCGCTGTAATGCCGATATAAATAAAATAACGAAGCGGGAAGTGGTAGTCCTCTTTGAAATATTTTACGATCATCGTGATGAACTCAAAGTAGAGGAAAAAAGCTAATACATTCGCGAGAAATTCTTCGTGCGTATACTTTGAGTCATGGTCAAACAATAAAATATCTGCGAAAATAAATAGCTCTTTTATCATTGAGAATACGAGAAATGCTGATAACCCAACTAAGGAAATATTTAAAATCCATTGCAATACCTTTGGGAATACAACTTTAAATTCCATATTTTTCATAAATTTCGCCTCACTTTCATTATCGTTAAAGTAATTTTCACATACTGAAATAGAATGTGCAAAGTATAGTGATGTTGTAAGCGTTTTTAATTTTGTAGAAAGATTTTGACTTTTGAATTTAAAGTGTTATAATTCTTATAAGATAACTTGGTATTAACGAAAAGGGAGCGATTGACATGAATACGAATACATTTTTCCGCACAACAAAAGCCAATACATTTACAGTACGCAAATTTTTTAAAAACGTTGCAACAGATATTGAAGCGCAATTACGTCAGTGGGATGATGCTTACCGTGTAGAAGTGGAAACGTGGAGAACGTATACGTTGTCAGTCACGAATGGCAAGCAAAAATTCCGCGTTGCGCTGTCAAAAAATGACGTGGAATTACTGCAACATACGCATCCTTATGCGCTTGATGAAAAGTTATGGACACTCCTTGAAAAACAAGGGCTTGAAGTGCAAGATATTAGTGAGTATATGTACATTATTGTGAATTACGATTTATATCGCCGCGACCGTTTACGTGTTGCGCGTTAATAAAAATGGTGCCCCCCGGTTCCGTTTATTAATAGAGAAAAAGAGGCTTGGAATATTCCGAGCCTCTTTTGTTCGTTAAATTTTAAATTGTGCAATCGACTGTTCAAGTGATGTTGCGAGTTCAGCAAGGCGATGCATTTCAGCTTGCATATCATTCATCGAGTGAAGCGTATTTTGAGCCGAAGCTGTTACTTCCTCGGTCATCGCATTTGTTGTTTGTGCGTGACTTGAGACGCTATCGATACTGTTTGCTAACTGGTCTGTCACTGAAGCGATTTCTTCAGTCGTTGCAGAAACACCTTCAAGTTTCGGCGTCATGCTTTTGATTTGCGACATAATATTCGCAAAGCGTTGTTCAGCTGTATTTGTGACAACAACGCCTTCATCTACTTTTTGAAGCGTTGCGGCCATTTGTTCAACTGATTGTTTCGTGCTTGTTTGAATCGTCGTCACAAGAGAGGCGATTTGATTCGCTGAGCGTTGCGAGCTTTCAGCGAGTTTGCGTACTTCATCAGCTACGACTGCAAAGCCTTTGCCATGCTCGCCGGCACGCGCCGCTTCAATCGAGGCGTTAAGTGCTAACAGATTCGTTTGATCAGCAATTTCTTTAATCATCTCAAGCATTTTACCAATTTCAGCGGTGTGTGTATGCAAGGAATGAATTTGCTCATTCGATGTTGCTACCGATTGCTTAATACCTTCCATCGTTGTCACCGCTTCATAAATTGCTTGTTGCCCAGAGTGTGCATGTTCGAGTGAGGTAGTCGAAAATTCAGCAACATCGGTAATGCTTTCTGCAATTGTCGTAACACCTGTTGCGACATCATTGATTGCATAGGAAGCTGCTTGTAAATCATTCGCTTGGCGCTCGGTCGTTTCACTTACTTGTGTAATAGCTGTCGTAACGTCTTGCGTACTCAACATATTTTGTGCGATATGCTGATCCATTTCGTTACTAGAATGCGTTACTTGCTGCGTGTTATTTCCGACATCGCGTACGAGCGTTGCTAAGTTTTCTTTCATCGCATTTAATGTCGTTGCTAATTGACCAACTTCATCACGGCGTTCAATAGCAATATCGACTGTTAAATCGCCATCGCGAATAAGCTCAGCCTTTTGAGCCATCGTTTGCAATGGACGCGTAATCGAGCGTACGAGCCATAAAATAATTGCGATGCTAATGAGTACAATACAAAGCGCAAAGACAATATTCGCTACTGCGATATCTTTTGCGGCAGCGGCAGCTTCATCTTTATAAAGCGTGCTCATCACTTTCCAGCCCGTCGTCGCATTCGTGTCATAGAGTAAAATCGTATCGCCGTGGTCAAATTGCCCTTTCATTTTCGTCAACTTCGAAGTAATATCACTCGATACTGCTTCACCACTATCGATTTTTTTATCAGCAATATAATGGTTCGCTAAATCGATAATTGATGTATAGCCATGATCGCCGATTTTAACGCCACCTGCGATATCTGAGAGTTTTGAAATCGACATATCAATGCCGACAACGCCACTACCATCGGCCAATTTTTTTGAAATCGTCACGACTAAATCGCCACTTGATTTAGCAATATAGGGATCTGTAATAGCAATATCGATGCTCATCGCTTGTTTATACCATGGACGTTCGCGTGGATCATACTCATCTTTTTTGTAAAGGAAGTATGGCATACGAATCATGTCGCCCTTTGCACTTCCAACGTACGCCATCGCCACTTCTGGATGCTCACGCACATATTGGTCAAGTACATTACGCACGTTGCTATCTTTAGCGAGCGATAAATCATCCGATGTTAGTCGTGTTGCCAAATACGATACGTCATGTATTTTTGGCTCAATTAAACTATCAATGCTGTCATTTAAAAGGGCCATATTAGAAGTGGCTGCTGTGAGCTGCTCTTCTTCAATTTGTTGCTTACTTGAGTTGTACCAAAATACGCTACTCAATAAAATAGGAATAATAATAAGTGGTAGCAAAAATATTAACATTTTATTCCTTAGTTTAGTGCTTTTAGCCATTGTAAATCTCCTTGTTGTAGTCTTAAAGTTCGTAAACAATCGTATCATAAAAGCTATTAATTGTTAAAAGTTTTAGAAAAATATATGTATTTATAAATCGTAATAAAAAGAGGCTGGAACATACGTGTAAAAACACCCTCTCAGATGAGCATAAGAAAAACCGGAACCGCGCCACAGCGCGATTCCGGTTTTTTGTTGCGAACGCTAGAAAAGGAAAATGAACTATTTTGTCCCAGCCTCTTTCTAGATATCTTAGTAAACTTTGTCACCGTTAAAGATTGAGTTTTTAACAATTACATAATCTACGTTGCGGATTGATTCTAATTTTGTACCACCAGCATATGAAATAGATGATTGTAAATCTTGTTCCATTTCAACAAGTGTATCTTTTAAAGAACCTTTATGTTCTACAAACATTTTTTTACCTTCAACGTTTTTCTTTTCGCCTTTTTGGAATTCAGATGCTGAACCGAAGTATTCTTTTACTTTTTTACCTTCAACTTCGATTGTTTCACCTGGAGATTCTTCGTGACCTGCAAATAGAGAGCCGATCATAACCATTGATGCGCCGAAACGTACAGATTTAGCGATATCGCCGTTTGTACGAATACCACCATCAGCGATGATTGGTTTCGTAGCTGCTTTTGAGCACCAACGAAGAGCCGCTAATTGCCAGCCACCAGTACCGAAACCAGTTTTGATTTTTGTGATACATACTTTACCAGGTCCGATACCCACTTTTGTAGCGTCAGCACCAGCGTTTTCAAGTTCACGCACAGCTTCTGGTGTACCAACATTACCAGCGATGACAAAAGCGTTAGGAACTAATTTTTTAATATGTTGAATCATTGAAATAACGGCATTTGAGTGACCGTGTGCAATGTCGATTGTAATAAATTCAGGAGTTAA
The DNA here is from genome assembly GCF_000505545.1 of Kurthia huakuii LAM0618. Taxonomy (GTDB): domain Bacteria; phylum Bacillota; class Bacilli; order Bacillales_A; family Planococcaceae; genus Kurthia; species Kurthia huakuii. Next base: position 243,701 of record NZ_AYTB01000016.1, on the reverse strand, counting down.
GCCTTCGTTTGCTAACTCTTCAACGAAATCGTATTCTTCTTGTTTAACGCCAACGCTAATAGAAGCGATTAAACCTTTACGTTGCATTTCTTTAATGAAGCCAATACGTTTTTCAGGGTTGAAGCGGTGCATGATATAGAAATAGCCGCCTTCAGCTAATTTTGTTGCGATTGATTCATCGATAATTGTTTGCATATTTGCAGGTACAACTGGTAGACGGAATTTATGCCCACCTAATTCTACTGATGTATCACATTCTGAGCGGCTGTTCACGATACATTTTGCCGGAATTAATTGAATATCTTCATAGTCAAATACGTTATCCATTTAAAAACACTCCTAAAAGCGAATATTATTTTTTGTTTTATTTAAAACGTTCGTCCTTTGGTAATTTACAATATTTTGATAGCGCTGTCAAACCTTTTTACTGACATTTTTAAAAAAATTAACGTCAGCTATATAAATTGTATTAAAAAGCAAAAAAATATCACAAATTATGAAATCAGCTTGTGACACTTTATGTCATTTGGTGCTTGAAAATTACTGTGTAACAGTTGTTTTTTACAATAACGGATGTTCAGCAAGCATTTTTGAGAGATAGCTTGAATGATTGTTTGAGGGCCAACCCGCATTTAGAAAGCTATCTTCTTTTTTCTGTAGAAATTAATCATTTTCTGTTAAATTAACGAAATATTCACTTTTTTATGATGTTTACGTAGCTATCATTTGTGGCAAATACATATACTAATTACAATTTATGTAATAAGGGGGATTAGACATGGCAGTTACAGCACAACAACGTATACAAATAGAAAAAACGGTGGACCGATTATCCGACCGTTTACTAGATATTAGTCATCAAATACATGCGCGACCAGAAATCGGCAACGAAGAATTTTTCGCATCGCGTACATTAATCGACTTACTTGAAGATTTTGGCTTTGAAGTGGAGAAACATATTTCGAGCTACGATACAGGTTTTATTGCGAGTTATAAGGCTGAAAAAGAAGGCCCAACAATTGCTTATTTAGCAGAATATGATGCGCTTCCAGGACTCGGTCACGCATGTGGCCACAACGTTATTGGTACGACTTCGTGCGCCGCTGGTATTGCGCTAAAGCAAGTGATTGATAAGGCAGGTGGAACAGTTCGCGTTTACGGCACACCCGCAGAAGAAGGTGGTGTGAATGGTAGCGCGAAGGCAGCCTATGTAAAGGATGGACGTTTTGCAGATGTTGATGTCGCGCTCATGGTACATCCAGGACCAGATTCCTACGACACGATACCAACGCTTGCGGTAGATGTTTTTGAAGTGGAGTTTTTTGGTAAACCTGCGCACGCTTCTGAAAACCCGCATGATGGTATTAATGCACTCGATGCTATGCTGCAATTTTATAACGGCATCAATGCTTATCGTCAGCAAATGCTCGATACAGATCGCGTGCATGGTGTTATTTTGGAAGGAGGTCAAGCGCCTAATATTATTCCAGAATATACGAAGGCACGTTTTTTCACGCGCGCGCGTAGTAGACGACGTTTAAATTCTTTAACACGTCGCGTCAAAGCGATTGCAGAAGGCGCAGCATTACAGACCGGAGCTCGCATGGAGTTTAGCTTTATTCAAAATGGTGTGGACGATTTTTTCATTAACAAAAAGCTTGATGCAACGTTCCGAGAAGCCGCTGAAAGTTTAGGCGAGCAGTTTTCTGATGATGATTTTGGATTCGGTGCAACCGATACGGGGAATGTTAGTCAAGTAGTACCTACTATTCATCCACATATAAAAATTGGTTCTTCTACATTGATTGGCCATACGCAAGCTTTTTGCGAAGCTGCGGCGTCAGCAAAAGCAGATGAGGCGTTATTGCTGTCAGCGAAAGCACTCGCGCTTACTGCATTAACAGTAATAGAGGACCCAGAATTATTAGACAGTATTAAAGCAACCCATAAAGATGTAGTGGAACAACAAACCTTTACAGATTGGAGTATTTAATATGTTAAAACCAAAATATACGATGCGAGATATTTATGGCGATGTCGTTTTTTCGGCGCGACCAGCACATGAAGTAAATCCATGGATGCCAAGTGATGAAAAATTGAATGCCTTATCAGCACGCGAAACGTTGATCGCCGATGTACCTGTACTCGTCCATGCAGCAACACAAACAGAGAAAGCGCGAAAACTGTTTGAATTAGCAAGCATTCCTTTTCCGAAACAGCCGTATGTATACAACTCAAAAAAAGAATATGACGACATTTTAAAGCAGTGGAGTAAGGACAAAAAAGAAGTTGTATTGCAATACATTCATAGCAAAAAAACAGTTGATCGTGATGCGTATTGGATGGATGCTAAACTATTAAATTATTTAAATAGCAAAGCGTATTTGCGCGAAATTGTACCCGAAAAATATGTACCAGAGCGCGAGGTGATTGATAGTAAAGATCTTGACCGAGCATTGCTGAATTGGGAATTACCATTCGTGCTAAAACCAGGCGATGAAACACCAACTGCAGGTGGGTATGGCGTCCAAATTTGTCATACTGAGGAGCAGTTAACCGAAGCGAAAAAGCTCTTTACGCAAGAAGGTGCCGACCACGTCATTATTGAAAAATATGTTGAAGAAATTGAAAATTATTCATGTCAGTATGCCTACAGCGAAAACGTTGGCCTACAATATTTAGGAACATCGGTACAAATCACTGATGATGAAGGTGTTTATGCTGGAAATGTGATGGTCGACAATGTGCCCGAAGAAGTAATAAAAGCGGGCTGTGAAATTATGCAGGCAGGTGTTGATAAAGGGTATATAGGCATTGCGGGTTTCGATTTATTATGGACGGAAGATAAAGACGTTAAAGCAATCGACTTAAATTTCCGACTTAACGGTTCGACATCGATGTTGATGTATGCTGAGCCATTGAATCATCAATGCATGAAATTTTACACGTATGATGCGATTGATGCTGAGCACAACACAGCCTTTTATAATTTAATGGCCGATTATGTGGCACAAGGCGTATTGCTCCCGCTTAGCTATTATGACGGCGATGCTGTTGACGGTAGATATCCATCAACTTTTGTTTGTATTTGGCATGCTTTTTCATTAGAAGATATTGAACTTTATGAAGAGCGTTTGTATGAGAGCGGTGTAGTCGCAAAATAGTAGAAGAGGGAGGCGAAAGCTTTCCTCTTTTCAATTTCATTACATATGCAAAAATCATGAAAAATCATGATATGATAGTATCAAATCTATAGAAACATGTATTGAGAGGATTAAGCATAATGATGGAATTAGAAATGGCAATTAGAGAGTACATGCTTGGCCGCCCAGCGATTAAAATTGAACGTGAAGAAGAAGATTTTATGGGCGAAATCGTCGATGCAAACCGTGGTATTGTTTACGGTCAGATTGAAGTGTCAGACGAAGGAAAATTAACGAATGTCATGATTGATATGGAAGAAATTACAGACAATAATGATATTTCGTTAGATGAATATGAAGAACTTGGGCTCGATGATTTAAAAGAAATGGCAGAAGAATTTGCGGAAGAATTTTGTTCAGGCGATTTACGTTATGTTAATGCGCAACACTGGATTGGCGATACGATTCTAGTAACATTTGAACAGTTTGATCACGAATTAAACTTATCCTTACCAAACTCCGGTGCACAAGTTGAAATTAATCGACAAGGCTTTATCGTTTCTGCAACACTTAACCAGACGTATTATCAACTAACTTATCCAGAAGTGAAAGTGACAGCAGATCAAGCTAAAGTAGTATTAGCAAATGAAATGCTACTAAAACGTGAAATCGAAGAGACACCAGACAAATTACATATTGTCTACGTGCCTAAAAATCGTTTCATGGCAGTTGGTGTAGATGGTCAATTAACAACGATATTTGACCCAGATGCAGAGGAAGAGCTTTCGAAAAAAGCAATTGACGCGGTTACTGTAACAAAATCATTGCCTGAGTTGTTAGGAATCGAGCCAGATATGGTATTAGATGATTCAGATGACGTGCAAACATGGACATCGCCAGCAGATGAGAGCGTTTATGTGCGCATTGATCGTAGCGATGCTTATGAGACAATGTATGAATCTGTGAAGCCTTGGGATGAATCACAGCAAGAGCGCCCGATTACAGAATTAGAAGATAATGCGAAGCAATTTTTAGAATTAGTCGTTGGAGAGGTGCATACAAAATTTGAGCTTGAGGAACAGCTTGAAGAAGATGAACCAGAACTAACAGAAGAAGAATTGGCGTATTTCCGTGCAATGGAAGAAGATGACGATGACGAATTCGATGATGAGTTTGATGACGAAGAGGACAATGATTTTGAACCATTCCGCACATTCTCATTCTTACGCACAGTACAAGGAATTCCTGTTGATGAATACAACATTCACGTGGATGTCGGTATTTACACAGGGAATATTAAAGATTGCACAGTGACGCGTGTCAATGAAGCAATTGTTGAAAACTTCTCAATCGACCAAGCAATCGTGTCATTAGAAGAAGCGAATCAACGCTATATCGCTGCATTAGAGCTACGCTTAACACGCGCGATTGAAAGTAATGATGATTTCCCAATTTATACATTAGTCTATGAAATCATCTTCAATGGTGGTAAATCAACGCTTGAAAAAGTAGAAAGCAATACAGGCGAATTAATCTTTGAAGAACTTTATTTAGAAGATTAATCGATGAAAAAAGAGGAAGTACATATTTATGTATTTTCTCTTTTTTTATTCTTTGTATGAGATAAGTAATAGAAGATGTATATGAAATAACGATAAAAAGTCACAATTTTTATATTAATCTGATTATAATAGAGGGAAAGGAGGGGCTATTATGTCAGAAACTACAGAATTAAATATTTCAGCACTGATTGAAAACTTAAAAGAGGATAATCATGAAATGCAAAAGGTTATGAAAAAAATCCAGAGCATTTCGATGCAGTCTAAAATTTTGTCACTGAATTCTGGGATTGAAGCAGCGAGAGCAGGGGAAGCTGGAAGAGGATTTGCGGTTGTCGCCAAAGAAATTGACAAATTCGCAACATCAAGTATGGAAGCGAGCAAGGCTAGCGAGGAAATCATTCAACGGATGCATCATAAAGCCAATGAAATTATCGCGGTACGTACCGTCGATGTAGCATACGATACGATGGACAAAATCGAACGTAATTTATTTGAGCGTAATTGTGACGTACAGGCTTGGGCAACATTTTCAGCTGTAAAAAATGTCGTACAGGAGCCTTCAACTGAAAATCAGCGAGTAGCCAATCAATTTTTAGCGCATACATTAAAAATTTACGAAGTATATTTTGAGTTATTAGTCATTGATTTAAATGGTCAAATTGTTTCAACCGCAAAAAATCATCAATTAATCGGGCAAGATATGTCTAGACATGAATGGTTCGAGCAAGTGATAAAAACAAATCAACCTTATGTGACGGACCTGTATTACTCGGATACAATTCGAGCACATACAATGAATTATTCGAGTCCAATTCATAATGATGCTGGGCAAATAATCGGTGTTATGTCGACGCGTTTTAATTGGCAATATGTCATGGAGATTGTTGAGCGTGCGAATATTGGTCAAGATTCCTCACTCTATATAATCAACAAAGAAGGGCTTGTGATTGCTTCAAAAGAAGCTTCGGATATTTTAAAAAAAGATTTAGCGAATTATCAAGTTGTGCAAAAATCCATTCAAGGACTAGAAAGAAGTGGGTACCAACTTGAGCGAAATGAGCTAATTGCTTTTAGTGTGTCGCAAGGATATAACGCATATAAAGGGAAAGCATGGCGAGCAATTGTTATTGAGCCGATTCATTAAAAATACACTATTAAAATAGGTCTTGACGGCATAGTCGTGACAAAAAAATGATATTAACGAGAAAAAGTGAGGGTTTTAAGCGTATTTAGCAAAAATCCATCGCTTTTTTCTTTTTTCTAAAAGTTTAATTGACAATGATTCTCATTAACTTTATGATGAAATTCAAGATAACTCAAATGATAATGCTTATCAATTATCGCTGGTGGGAGGGAATAAAAATGCGCAAATACATAGGACTTTCTATCGTAGCTTGCTTGTCACTCAGCCTAGCAGCTTGCAGTGGCAACTCGTCAAGTGATGCTAGCACAACAGCTGGGAAAGTCCAAATTTCAACAACAGACCGCCTTGGAAATAAAGTAGAGCTTACGGAACCACCGACATCTGTCGCAGCTTTAAGTCCTGGAGATGCAGAAACTTTAATGGAACTTGATGCGAATGTAGTCGGCGTTCCGACAATGACCGGTAAGAAGCCAGCTAGTTTTGAAGGGATTCAGGAAATTGGTAACCCACATTCGCCGTCATTGGAGCAAATTGCACAAGTACATCCAACTGTTTTTTTTGCTCAGGAATCATTTAAACAGTATGCGAATACACTTGAAAATCAAAGCTCAAAGGTTGTTTATACGAAGGCAGACTCGATTGAGGATATTCAAGAAAACATTACGTTATTTGGCGATGTGCTTGAAAAAGAGCAGCAAGCAACAGAGTTGAATGAAGAGATTAGCGAGCATATAGAAACGATTGAGAAAAATACTGACAAGGTGCGTGCGCTGTTAGTATACGGTGCACCAGGCACATTTTTAGCAGCGCTGCCATCATCGTTATCGGGAGATATTTTAGAAAAAGCTGGCGGCGAAAATATTGCTGCAGCGTTTCCGAAAGCAGACCAATATCCAAACTATGCAAGCATGAGCACAGAAAAGATTGTGGAAGCAAATCCAGAAATCGTTATGCTGATTACGCATAGCGATCCCGCTGCTGTAAAGAAAGCGTTCGAGAAAGAAATGAATCAAAATGCAGCGTGGAAAAATTTAGACGCAGTGAAAGAAAAACGAGTTGTTGTATTATCAGCGGAACTATTTGGACAAAATCCAGGTACAAAAATTACCGAAGCACTAGATGAAATGACAAAACAACTCGATGAGGTGCGCTAATGGTAGCTGTGCAACAACAAGCGACAACACCAACGCATCCACTTGCGAAAAAGCGTCGTTGGACTTTTTTTTTATTAGTTATGCTGCTCATTGTGGCATCTGTGGCAAGTTTGATGATTGGCCCGGTACGTTTTTCACTCGCAGAAATTTGGCATGGCTTAACGGTTGCAGACCATTCACTAGAACGTAGAATCATTTGGGAGTTACGATTTCCACGTGTGTTGGTCGGAGTATTAGTCGGAGCTTGCTTAGCTGTTGCGGGGGCTATTTTGCAAGCAATTATGCGTAACCCGCTTGCAGACCCCGGTATTATTGGCGTATCTTCTGGTGCTGGTATTGCGGCGATAGCGATTATGATTATTTTTCCGGCGTATATTACGCTGTTACCACTCGCAGCATTTTTAGGAGCGCTTATGACGGCGTTGTTAATTTATTTTCTTGCATGGAAGGGTGGCGCAACACCAGTCAAAATCGTACTCGTCGGTGTAGCAGTCAATGCGATTGTTGGTGCTGGAACGAATGCGCTCATGCTGCTGTATAGCGACCGCGTGCAAGCAGCATTGCCGTGGCTTTCAGGAGGACTTGCCGGCGTTGGTTGGTCTCATGTTCAAATGATTGTATACTATGCGGTCGGTGCGATTATGATTTCGATGTTCTCAGTGAAATATATTCGTATGCTACGTTTAGGCGATGACGTTGCGAAGTTATTAGGGCAGCGCGTAGAAGTCGTACGTTTTTTCCTAATCGTCTTAAGTGCTTTACTTGCAGGTATTGCCGTAAGCGTTTCAGGATTAATTGGTTTTGTTGGCTTAGTAATACCACATATTTTACGTCTTATTATCGGTAGTGACGACCGCTTTTTAGTACCCGCTTCTGCAATTGGTGGCGCCTTTATCGTTGTTTTTGCAGATATGATTGCTCGTACCGTATTCGATCCAATCGAGTTACCAGTCGGCATTTTGCTAGCGTTTCTTGGTGGGCCATTTTTCTTGTATTTAATTCAGCGTAATAGAAAGGGCGATGCACGTGCTTAAAGCAGAAAATATTCAATTTGTACGCAATCCGGCATTTTCATTAAAAGACATTCAATTGAATATCAAAAAGGGCGAAGTGATTAGCTTAATCGGCCCTAATGGTTCAGGGAAATCAACGCTGCTACGTGTCATAGCCAATTTATTAAAACCAGAACAAGGACACATCATCATCGATGGACAAAACCTCAAAACGATAGCAAAAAAAGATTTTCCAAAAAATCTCGCCATGTTGCCGCAGATGAATGACCACATGTTGGATTTAACAGTAGGTGAGCTCGTCGAATTTGGGCGCGCACCATTTCAGCGAGGTATCGGCCGATTATCAGTCGAAAATCAAGAAATCGTCGAATGGGCATTAGAGGTGACCGGATTGACGCATATGCGCAATCGTTTATTACCGGGCTTATCGGGCGGTGAACGCCAACGTGCTTGGATTGCGATGGCTGTTGCGCAGCGCTCAAAAGTATTGTTGCTCGATGAACCAACGACGTATTTAGATATTGCACACCAAATGGAAGTGCTTGAACTCGTAAAATATTTGAATGAGGAGTTTGGGATTACGATTATTATGGTGTTACATGATATAAATCAAGCAGCAACGTACAGCGACCGCCTTATTGTGATGAAGGCAGGACAAATTCGTTACGATGGTATTCCACAGTGTGTTCTTTGTAAGGAAATGTTTCAAACGATTTTTAACATTGATGCCGAGGTGCACAACAATCACGACGGCGTTTATTTTACGCCACTGAGAAGAAGGAGGAACGGATAAATGAAGGAGCTAATTCGACCATTTATTATTGCAGCGCATGGTGACTATGACATGGTCGATCATCTTTTAACCATTGAACCGTCACTTGCTTTTATTGAAATGGATTGGGGCGCGGGGGATATTGAAAGTGGCATAAATGCAGCGGCTCATACCGGAAGTAGGCAAATCGCCGAATTGTTGCTTGCTAAAGGTGCCCAAAAAACATTGTTCTCACAAGCAATGTTAGGCGATTTAAACTTTGTTGAAATGGCACTAGAAGATAATCCAGCCTTATTACATGCCAAAGGTGCACATGGCATCACACTTATTCGCCATGCAGAGCGTGGAGGTTTTGAAGCGGAGCCAGTGCTTGAATACTTAAATCAATTATTAGAGAGGGAGAAATTTCAATGTCAGTAAAATTAGTGAATACGATTCGTACAAAAAAAGGATTTGGGGAGGCTGTAGCGGAGCGCTTTGCTACGCCAAAATCAATCGCAGTAGCACAAGGTTTTCTTCGCATGGAAGTATTGCTTAATGAAAAAAATCATAAATATGATGAAGTGAAAATTTGTACAAATTGGGATACAAAAGCAGATTTCAATGCATGGTTCACATCAGAAGAAGCGGTCAATACACATAAACGCGTCGCAAAAGAAGAAGATTCACCAATGCTAGGGAACGATGTAGGAATCTATGAAGTGAAGTATGAACATTATCCAGCAGTAGCAGCAAAATAAGTTAAGCTCATATTAAATAGAAGCGGGGATTGTAAGTGTAACAATCCCTGCTTTTTGTATGCAAAAGGACATAAATATTTTATACTTTTAAGCAGAACACCCGTCATATCTAATAATTTCGTGACATCCGTTCATAGTGAGATAAGATAGATTAAAGGGGATGGGCGTAACGATGATTCAAACAAAATATAGTTTTTTAAAAGCAGAATGGCTTTGGATTTTAATTGTTGCAGTAGTGACTACGCTACTCGGAGAAATTAAATTATTACCGTTTAGTAACACCGAAAACTTTCGCTTTGCGCTAGGGAGTATTGTCTTTTTATTACTGTTATTAGTAAGGCCGGTAAAGTCCGTTATCGTTGTTGGGTTTATGACAGGGATTGTGACGATTTTATTTCGTATTAGCTTAGCCTTAATAAATGAAGGCTATTCACCAGATATATTTATTAACAATTACCCGGCTTTCTTCTATTATGTTGTTTTTGCATGTGGTTTTCAGTTTTTTAATTTGCGTGCGTATATTAATCAGCCACTATTATTAGGCTTTTTCTCGGCGCTTATTGAATTTATTAGTAATAGTGCAGAGCATGTGTTGCGCTTTTTATTAATACCAGACATATCGTTAAGTTTTTTTGATTTTGTATTAGTAGCATGTGTGGCGATTTTCCGTAGCTTTTTTGTTGTGGGGATTTATAGTACAGTTATTTTATCTGAACAACGAAAGCATCTTCAAGAACAATTAACGATGGGGTCTGATTTATATGTGGAAGCGTTGTATTTACAAAAATCAATGAATCACATTGAGCAAATTATGGCAGAGAGTTATGAAATGTATCGAGAATTGAAAAAAACTGACAATCGAAAGCTGAGTGTAAAAGCACTTCATATTGCACAAGAAATTCATGAAGTGAAAAAAGATTCACAGCGAATATTCTCGAGTATTTCGGATATGACAATGCATAAAACAGGTGAGTATTATAAGCTTTCAGACGTTATAAATCTTGTCGAAGTAGCCAATGAAAAGTACGGGGCTATGCTTGGGCGCAACGTAATGTTTCATGTGGAACAATCGGTTGATTTCTATACAAATCAACATATTCCACTGCTTGCGGTGCTGAATAATATCGTTGCTAATGGCATTGAAGCATTAGAAGGACAGGGCACAATTGAGCTCACTATTTTTGAAAAAGATCACAACGTTTATTTTATTATTCAAGATGATGGTAAAGGGATTCCACAAGAAGATTTAGATATTATTTTTGAACCAGGATTTACGACAAAATATAATGAACAAGGGGTAGCTGCTACAGGTATTGGACTGTCGCATGTGCTTGAAGTTATTCAAACATTGCAAGGTCATATCAAAGTAGAGCTGCCACAACAGGGCACTATTTTCATTGTCGATATTCCGATGCAAATGATTTTGCAAAAGGGGGAAAAGTAAGATGCGCTATTTTATTGTTGATGATGATGCAGCAAGTCGACGCATGTTGAAGCAAATTATTTTAGAAGGGGATATGGGTGTTGTGCTAGGAGAAGCGGATAGTGGGGAACATGCGCTAGAGCCAATTTTAGCAAGTGATCCAGATTTCGTATTAATCGATTTATTAATGCCAGATTTAGATGGCATTGAAACGATTGACCAACTTCGCAGACAAGGATTTAAAGGCCATTTTATTATGATTTCACAAGTAGTTAATAAAGAGATGGTCGGCGAAGCTTATGAAAAAGATGTTGAATTTTTCATTCATAAACCAATTAATCGCGTGGAAGTGCAAAGTATTTTACGCAAGACGAGTGAGCGCTTTATATTGAAGAAATCACTAATGAACATTCGGAAATCGATTCTTCATTTCGAGGAAGAAACAAAGGAAGAGACGTATTTAACGATGAAGGATGTTGTATTATCCATTTTAAGTGAGATGGGAATTGTCGGCGAAGTCGGTAGCGATGATATCGTACGAATTATTTTATTATTATCGGAACGTGAAGAAGCCACGATGCAAGTTCCTTCATTAAAAGGACTCTACGAAGACATCGCTTCGCAAACGCGTTTTAGTGGACCGGAAATTGCGAAAGAAAGCAAAGCGATTGAGCAGCGCATGCGCCGTACGATTTTGGCAGCGATGAATAATATTGCGACACTCGGTGTTGTAGATTACACAAACCCTGAGTTTGAGTACTATGCCCCTCGTTATTTTGATTTCTCAGAAATTCGTTCGAGCATGAAAGAAATACAAGAAAGCGGTTCCATGCCGAAAAAAGTGAAAGTGAACATTAAAAAGTTTATGCAAGTTCTTTTTGTGGATTCTATGGATAAATTTAGGAGGAAATCATCTAAATGATGTTCATTTCATCTCGAAAACAGATTTAAGCCCTAGTTATCATCAAGAAAAACTATGAAGGAATAATTTTTTTGAAAATTTTATTTAATAAAATTGTCGGATGATGTCGGATTTTATAAGTCAACTATAGAATAAGATTATAGTTTTTTATGTAGGTATGAAAAATCATAATATACTCTTAAGGGGGCTTCATAGATGGAGAAGAAACCACGTAAAAAAATCAGTCTCGCATGGCAGATTTTAATCGGTCTTATCCTAGGTATCATCGTAGGGGCAGTTTTTTATGGTAATGAGAACATTACAAAATACGTTGCGCCGCTAGGTACTATCTTCATGAACATGATCAAAATGATCGTTGTTCCAATTATCGTTTCAACGCTGATTATCGGTGTTGCAGGTCAAGGTAGTTTACAACAAGTCGGTAAATTAGGTGTAAAAACATTAGTTTACTTCGAAATTATTACAACTATCGCAATTATTTTAGGTATCTTCTTAGCTGATATTACAAAATTCGGTGAAGGCGTAGATATGTCGAAATTATCTAAAGGTGATATTTCTTCATATGTGCACTCTTCTGAAGACTTAGCAAAAGAAGGGCATACGATTATGGATACGATTACGAGTATCGTACCAACAAATATCGTTGCTTCAATGGCGGCAGGCGATATGCTTCCGATCATTTTCTTCTCTGTTCTATTTGGTTTAGGGGTAGCAGCAATTGGTGAAAAAGGGAAACCAGTTATTGCATTTGCACAGGGTGTTGCAGATGCAATGTTCTGGGTAACAAACACAATCATGAAATTCGCTCCAATCGGGGTTTTCGCGTTAATCGCAAATACAGTTGCAACATTCGGCTTATCTTCATTAATTCCATTAGGAAAATTAATGATTTTAGTATACTTCGCAATGATTTTCTTCATTGTTGTCGTATTGGGGATTACAGCAAAAATTGTGGGCGTCAGCATCTTCCGTATTATTAAAATACTAAAAGATGAATTAATCTTAGCTTACTCAACAGCAAGTTCTGAAACAGTATTACCACGTATTATGATTAAAACTGAAAAAGCTGGTGTACCGAAAGATATCGGTTCATTCGTAATTCCAACAGGTTATTCATTTAACCTTGATGGTTCTACGCTCTATCAGGCAATCGCAGCATTGTTCATTGCACAAATGTACAATATTGATTTATCATTAACAGAACAAATCATCTTAGTCTTAACATTAATGGTTACATCTAAAGGGATTGCAGGCGTTCCAGGGGTATCATTTGTAGTACTTCTTTCAACGCTTGGCGCTGTAGGTATTCCATTAGAAGGTTTAGCTTTCATTCTTGGGATTGACCGTTTACTAGATATGATGCGTACAGTAGTTAACGTTTGTGGTAACACATTAGCAGCATTCGTTATGGCGAAATGGGAAGGCCGTCTTGATATGGATAAGTATAATAACTACTTTGAAAATGAAGCAGCTGAAATAGCGGCTAAACAGCAAGCAAAACACTAATAAGCAACTTCAAAAGGCTGGGACATGAGTGTAAAAACACCATCTCATATAAGCATAAGAAAAACCGGAATCGCGCTGTGGCGCGGTTCCGGTTTTTTGTTGCGAACGCTAAAAAAGAAAATGAAATGTTTTGTCCCGGCCTCTTTTTTTAGCAATTCATTGACATATACTAGACTTAAAAAGATGCTAGAATAAATGCACGATTAAAAAGGTGGGGTTATAGATGGAGAAAATCTTAATTGTTGAAGATGAGTTTGCCATCAGCCAAGTATTGAAAGTCTACTTGATGAAGGCACAATTTTTAACAGAGCAAGCATACACAGGGACAGAAGCTATTCAAAAATTTCATTCGTGGGAGCCTGATTTAGTATTGCTAGATGTCATGTTGCCAGAAAAAAATGGTTGGGAAATTCTCGAAGAAATTCGTCAAGTCAGCAAATGCCCGGTTATTATGTTGACGGCACTCGGCGATGTGAATTATCGACTAGATGGATTAAATGGCGGGGCAGATGATTATATTGCAAAGCCATTTGAAGCAGAGGAAGTCGTCGCTCGTATAAAAGCTGTATTACGCCGAACAACGGCAAATAGTGGGCAAACAAGACAATTTGGAGCACTTGAAATTAATTTGCAGTCACATGATGTGACGTTACATGGTTATAAAGTGGAGTTGACGCCACGTGACTTGTCAGTGCTGATTTTTTTAGCGGAAAATCCTAATCAAACATTTACACGTGAGCAATTAATTGAAAAGGTTTGGGGCTGGGAATATGACGGCAGTGACCGCGCAGTGGATTTAGCGGTGAAGCGTTTGCGTAAAGCGTTACAAGATTGGCCTGAAGAACAAGGTGAGATTAAAACATTGCGTGGTTTAGGATATCAATTCAGTGTCAAAAAATAAAGAAATGCGGCGTGTTCCACTGGCACGTTATTGGACGCTACGTTATTTAGCAGCACTTATTATTGGCTTATTAATTGTCTCAATCTTATCGATTACATGGCTGCGTCACAATACGATGACGAATCGCATTGATATGTTGGAAGTTGTAGCAGATGAAATGTCGAGTCGCATTACAGAAAGCATTACAAATAAGGAAGCGGACCCTAGTTTATTCAGAGAACGGACACCGCTTTCAAATTTAGGCATCAATCCTAAAATTTATTTAACGAATAGCACAGGGGGCATTATTTCGAGTAATGAACCAAAAGAAATACCTCAAAAGGCGAATGAAGCACAACCGGATTTACCAAAGCCACCAGACGCTCTTTTTACGACAACATTACCAATGAAAGTGATAGAAAGTAAAAAAGATATTGTGAACTTTCATTTGAAAAAAAATAATACGACTTATTATGCTGTGAAAAAGGCGATTACCAATAATGAAGATAACGTAGTTGGCTATATCGTTTTACTAGAATCCAAGAAAAATATTGCACATGTAGATCAAGAGTATACGCAACTTGCGGCGATAATTATTGCACTTGCGTTGATTGGAACGGTTGCCATTCATTTATTGTCACGACGTTTATCAAAACCAATTAAAGATGTCGCGCAAGCAGCCCAACAAATTCAAAATGGGGATTATAATGTAGCGCTCGCAAATGATGTGAAGGAACAAGAAGTATATGAATTAATCGAATCATTTCGTGAGATGGCGAATCGGCTCAAACAACTTGAAGCAACGCGAACGGAATTATTAGCAGGTGTTACACATGAACTAAAAACGCCGGTCACATCGATTAGTGGCTTGCTACAAGCAGTCAAAGATGGTGTTGTCACAGGTGATGATGAAAAAGAATTTGTTAAAATGGCACTTAATGAAACGACAAAACTCAAAACGATGGTCGGAGATTTATTGGCGTTTAACTCATTTTCTGTCAATGCCATACCGGTTCATATCCAACCGTATGCTATTAATCATTATGTACAAGAATCCGTCATGCAATGGGTGATGTCGCAACAAGATGACGGGGTAAAAGTAGCTGTTGAAATTTTGCCAGAGGAGCAGATACTACAATTAGATGGTGTGCGCTTTCAACAAATTTTAACGAATCTGTTAACGAACGCTAAACAAGCGATGGATGGACATGGTCATATTCAATTGACGCTGCAAGAGGAGAACGATAATGTTGCGATTTTTATTGCTGATACTGGAAAAGGAATTCCGCAAGAAGAACAAGCCTTTGTTTTTGAGCGCTTCTATCGAGGTGAAAATAAAAAATATGCTGTACGTGGTTTAGGTTTAGGATTAGCTTTAAGTAAAATGATGGCGCAATCTTTAAAAGGAGATTTACAGCTTTTAGAGAGTACGACAAACGGCACAGTCTTTAAAATTACATTGCCAAAAGCAGTCGAACAAACAAGTGAATAATGTAAAAAAGAGATCAACAAATCATTTGTTAATCTCTTTTTTAATTCTTGTGTGCTGACATTTAGCTGACACATTCGCTCTATATAATAAATGTATCGAGAGAAAGAAAGGGAGTTCTACTATATGGATAAGCAGCCCAAAAAGAAAAAGGGCCTCATTATTACCGGCGTTATCGTTGCGATTGCAGTGATTGGCTTAGTTGTGTACTTGTTAGTAGGAAACAGTAGCAATTATGTTGCAAAAGTAGGCGATACAAAAATTACACAAGATGAATTAAATGAAGCGATGCAAAAACAATATGGCCCAACAGTTGTTCAAGCACTAATCATTGACAATGTTATTGAGCAAGAAGCGAAAAAACAAAATGTCAGTGTATCAGATAAAGAAATTGATGCTGAAGTAAAAGCTCAAGCAGCGCAATACGGCGGCACAGCGGCGTTAGAATCAGCATTAAAATCAAGCAACATGGAAATGGCTGATTTTAAAGCAAGCGTTAAAACCTATTTATTAACACAAAAACTAATGGAACCGACATTAGACATTACAGATGAAAAACTAAAAGCATACTTTAAAGAAAATAAAACTTCATATGATACAGAGAAGCAAGTGAAAGCAAGCCACATTTTAGTTGAAGATAAAAAGACAGCCGAAAAAGTTGAAGCATTACTTGCTGATGGCGAAGGTTGGGATAAATTAGCGAAGAAATACTCTACAGATACAAGCAATTCTTCTGAGGGTGGTAACTTAGGCTATTTCGATAAAACAACAATGGATGAAGACTTTGCTAATGCTGCATTCTCTATGAAGGAAGATGAAATTAGTAAACCTGTAAAATCTTCATATGGTTATCACATTATTAAAGTAACGGGCATTAAAGAAGCTAAAGATGCAACGTATGAAGATGTGAAAAAAGAAGTTCGCGCAGCATATGTTAATGAACAAATGAACGCAAACTATGCAACATGGTTAGCAGATTTAGAAAAAGATTATGAAATTGATAATACGTTATCAACAGCAACAACTGAAGAACAATAATTACCTGGGCGACTGCTAGTATCTACGTAGTGCCTGCTACAAAGAGTAGTGTCGCCCTTTACGATAGAACTAAATCATTATGTATAAAAGTGTTGAAACAACAAGGTTTCTTGCTTAGCGAAAGCGTACAGTTTATAGGACTGTCCACTCTTATAGACTCTATGCTTTGCAATATAATGGTTGTAGAAATATGAAGGCTCACTCCTGAGCCTTGAAGAAGCCATATTTCTTTCTATCCAATTAAATAAAGGCTAAATTAGTCTGCTTAATGTCCACTAAGCATGACTTCCGCACACTTTATCCTTTATTTGTCCAACTTACTAATTGTATGTCCACACACTTTAGTAAGTTTGCTCAATGAATTCGACTCGTCATCGATGCCAATGAGTAACCTATTTTTTCATAACTGCTAGTAAGCAGGAATAACCCACCCAATTTATATTTACGCTTAAAAAAATCATCTTACATTGGATAGCACACCGATGTATAGATGGTTTTTTTCGTATATAATCATTGGAAAAAGGTAGGTGAAACTATGGACGATTATCAATTTGAAAAAAAATTAGGCATTCAAACAATCGTTGATGAGCCAGCAACAATGCACCTTGTAGACAATCATTCATATGAACCAACTGCTTATAGCGTGTTAGAATTGCTTGCAAATGAGGTAGAGATACAACAGCAGGATTACTTTGTTGATTTTGGTAGTGGAAAGGGACGAGTCGCCATTTATGCAAACTATCGCTGGGGTATTCCGGTGACCGGTGTAGAATATGATGCGCTTTATGTCGAAGTGGCCAATATGAATCGCTATTTATATTGTAAGAAGCATGGTGAAAAAGACATTACTTTTCACCACACGCTAGCGCAAAATTATCGCATAAAGCAGACAGATTCTATTTTTTTCTTCTTCAATCCATTTAGCCCAGCTATTTTTGAAACCGTTTTAAAAAATATTAATGCTTCGTATGACAAGCACCCACGCCACATGAAAATTATTGTCTATTTTCCGATGTTTGAATATATAGAGTTGCTAGACTGGTCACCATTTCAATTTATTACGGAAATTTTAATGCCCCCTCAACTGATCTTGTCGCCAAATGACAGATTATTAATTTATGAACGTCAAGCTTTTTAGTTTGAATTTAAATATTTTAATGCTAAAATATAATCAATTAAACATTAAGGAGTGTTCACTAATGGGTAAATTAGATAATAAAGTAGCAATCATCACAGGTGGCGCAGGCGGTATCGGTAGCGGTATGGCTAAAGCAATGGTTAAAGAAGGCGCTATCGCAGTAATCGTAGATTTAAATGAAGAAACTGGTCAAGCAATGGAGAAAGAACTGCAACAATACTCTCCAGAATCAATGTTTTTACAAGCAAACTTAATGGACCGCGCAAACTTAGGCAACATCGTTGAAACAGTTGTTAAAAAATATGGTAAACTAGATGTCTTAGTAAATAATGCACATGCTTCACGACAAAAGCCGTTAATGGAAACTACACAAGAAGATATCGATCTTTCATTCGGTACAGGTTTCTATCCAACATTTTATTTAATGCAAGCAGCATTCCCTTACTTAAAAGAATCAAAAGGTAATATTATTAACTTCGCATCAGGTGCAGGTTTAAAAGGTGACCCAACTCAAGGCGCATACGCAGCAGCAAAAGAAGCAATTCGCGGTATCTCTCGTGTAGCAGCAAACGAGTGGGGCCAATTCGGCATCAACGTTAACATGATTAGCCCAATTGCTTACTCACCAGGCGTTGAAGCATGGTCTAAAGCACAACCTGAATACTATGAAGCAGTGAAAAACAAAATTCCATTAGGTCGTTTTGGCGATGTTGAACAAGATATCGGTCGCGTAGCTGTATTCTTAGCTTCTGAAGATTCTCAATACATTACTGGCCAAACAATCATGACGGATGGCGGTTCAATTATGCTTCGATAGTTATGCGAGAAGGAGGCATAGTTTTGAAAAACAAAAATATCTTTCAACTTATTCATGCGACAGAAATCATTAATAATTCGAACATCGTCTACTTTATGAAACGATTTCCGCATAAAATTGGTGTCACACCTGTCCTTGTATTAGCTGAATTGAAAAATAGTGGCGCGCAAAAGCAAACGGTATTAGCCGATAAAATTGGATGTACGCCGGGAGCAATGACGAATATTTCGAATAAACTTGTGAAAGCGGGTTACGCTGTTCGTAAATATAACGACGATGATCGCCGCCATGTATTGCTCGATATTACGGAAGAAGGCTTGATGGTATTCAAAGAAGCTCAAGAATTTGGTCGCGAGTTTCAAACAGAATTATTCGATGCACTGACAGACGAAGAAATCGAACAATATGTTAATATTCAAGATAAACTCCTCACAGCAGCTATTAAACGTAATGAAAAATAAAGAAAAGAGGTTGGAGAAATCCAGCCTCTTTTTTTAATGTTTTTTAATTTGTTCAAAACCGTCAAGTGCTAGCTGTCTGGCAGTAGCATGATCAACGATAGGTTGTGGATAACTTAGTTGATGCGCTGCAACGTATTTTGCAGGGCTGTGGATAACATCAAGCGGAACCTCGCGAAGCTCTGGTACCCAACGTTTAATATACTGTGCGCCACGGTCAAATTTTTCTGCTTGGCCTGTAGGGTTAAAGACGCGGAAGTACGGTGCGGCATCGATGCCACTACCAGTAACCCACTGCCAGCCCATCGCATTGTTCGCCATATCGAAATCCACAAGCGTTTCTTTAAACCATTCATAGCCATATTGCCAAGGGATACGGAGGTGCTTTACAAGAAATGAAGCGGCAACCATGCGTACACGGTTGTGCATAAATCCTGTCTCATAAAGTTCGCGCATACCAGCGTCGACAAGTGGATAACCTGTTTGCCCTTTTTTCCATGCTAGAAATAAATCTTCATTGAAATCCCACGGATAGTTATTAAAAGCTGTGCGCACAGGCTCATGAGTGAGCGCTGGAAAATGTGCAAGCTGTTCATACGCAAAGTCGCGCCATGCAAGTTGTCGCAAATACGATTCAGCGGCACTAGCATGCTCAGGGTATTCGTTTGCGAAACGCTTTACACGGTACCACATAGAGCGCACGCTAATATTTCCCCATGCCAAGTATGGCGACATATCAGAAGTACTATATTTTCCAGGGAAATCACGTAAGGCATCATAGGAGCTTAAATTTTGTTCAACAAAATCTTCAAATTTTTGAATGGCCTGTTGTTCGCCAGGATGCCAATAATCTTCAAATTTTTTCATCCATTGATGCCCCTGTAATAAATTTAAGTCATCAATCGCCATCGAAGGAATAGTTGTCGTTGAATAATGGTTAATTTTATTTTGTGGAAAAGTAATATATTGCAACTTTGCGATTTTCCAATAAGACGAGAATACTTTATAGGGGGTATGTTTCTTTGTCACTAGCTTATGATGATAAAATAGTAATCGATCATCAAAACACTTCACATATATTGTTTTAGAAGAATATTTTTCGATGAGACTTTGCTCGATTAAGGTATCATTAGGAAGCATGCTACGATTAAAAAATAACGCATCAATTTGCTGCGCCTGTATTAATTCATCGAGTATGATTTGTGGATCACCTTGGCGGATAATAAGTGAGCCACCATGCTTTTCTATTGCTATTGCGAGTTCTTTTAATGAATGATGGAGCCACCAATCGGACGCTGATGCTTCCGAAACATTAGGTTCATAAATAAAAATGGGAATTACTTCATCGAAATTACTTGCTGCAAGCAACGCTAAATTATCATGTAATCGTAAATCATAGCGGAACCATATCAATGCTTTTGTCATTGTGAAACCTCCTTTCTTTCATTATAGCAATAAATCATTCGTTCTATAAATACTCTAAAAAACGTTTTTATTCTCTAAAAAACATTAATATATTATTTTTTAAATTTTTAGAATTAATAGAAAATTTTGTTTACTTATTTGTTTTTAGAATATAAAATATGGAATTAGAAAACATATTTTACAGTTATGTTATCAATTTTCAGAATTATTCAATAAATCAAGCGTAAGGGGGATGGATTTAATGAAGAATAACAATTTGAAAAAGTATGGTGCGCTAATCGTATCATCTGCATTGTTGTTAGGAACATTAACAGCTTGCGGTGCAAAAGATGAAAGCTCAAATAGTGGTGCATCATCAGGTGGGGATACGATTAAAGTTGGTCTAAATTTAGAATTGTCAGGTAACGTAGCATCATATGGTACAGGGATTGCTAAAGGTGCAGAATTAGCAATTAAAGAAATTAATGATGCCGGTGGAATCGACGGTAAGAAAATTGAGACGGTAAAGATTGATAACAAATCAGAAAACTCTGAGGCGACATCGGCAGCGATGAAGCTAGCAACACAAGAAAAAGTAGTGGCACAAATTGGTTCAGCAACTTCAGGGAATACAGTGGCGGCTGTACAAGTGGCAAATCAAAATAAAATGCCAATCATTTCGCCATCAGGAACATCACCAACAGTTACGGTAAATGATGATGGTTCAGTAAATGAATATGCATTCCGCACATGCTTCATTGACCCATTCCAAGGAAAGATTGCCGCGAACTTTGCATCAAATGATTTGAAAGCTAAAAACGTTGCTATTTTCTCGGATAGCTCAAGCGACTATGCTAAAGGTTTAGCAGAAGCATTCAAAAAGCAAATTGAAGCAAATGGTGGAAAAGTAGTAGCAGAAGAATCGTATGTAGCAAAAGATACAGATTTCAAATCGACTTTAACACGTTTGAAATCAAAAAATCCTGACTTTATTTATGTACCAGGCTATTACGAAGAAGTTGGATTAATTGTAAAACAAGCGCGTGCAATCGGCATTGAAGCACCAATGATGGGTGGCGATGGTTGGGATTCTCCAAAAATCGTTGAATTAGCAGGTGCTGATGCATTAAATAACACGTACTTCACAAACCATTACTCTGCTGAAGATCCAGATGAAAAAATTCAAAAATTCGTAAAAGCATTTAAAGCAGCAAATGATGATAAATCACCGGATGCGTTCAATGCACTTGGTTATGACTCTGTTTATTGGTTAAAAGACGCTATTGAGCGCGCAGGTTCTACAAAGGGTGAGGATATTCAAAAAGCATTAGCAGATACAAAAGATTTAAGTCTTGTGACAGGTACATTCTCTGTGGATAAAGAACATAACACAATCAAATCGGCAACAGTTCTTGAATTTAAAGACGGTAAACAAGTGTTCAAAACAAAAGTGGAACCTTAAGCAACGAGTCTTTTATGAAGGGGGGCACTTGTCCTCCTTTTTTTAAATTGACGAAAAAGGAGTGAAAATTATGGAGTGGCTTCAACAACTCGTAAACGGGATATCAATTGGGAGTATTTATGCGCTTATAGCTCTAGGATATACGATGGTATATGGCATCATTAAATTGATTAACTTCGCGCATGGGGATATCTTTATGATTGGCGCATTCGTTGGTTTTTACGGTTTAACACATTGGCATATTGGCTTTATTCCATCACTGCTTGCTGCGATGATTATTTGTTCTATTTTAGGGGTTGTTATCGAGCGTCTTGCTTACAAACGTTTGCGTAATGCAACGCGTATAGCTGCGTTAATTACAGCTATCGGGATGTCACTACTGATTGAATATACGACGATTTTCTTCCGTGGTGCTCAGCCTGAAGCCTATCCAGATGATGCAGTTATTTCAAAAACATTTACGATTTTTGGTACGCAAATTAGTTCGGAATCAATCATCATTTTAGCAACAACGATTATTCTTATGGTGTTGTTACAATTTATCGTTCACAAAACGAAAATTGGTAAGGCAATGCGCGCCGTATCTCATGATATGGAAGCAGCGCGCCTAATGGGTATTAACGTCAACAATACGATTTCGGCAACCTTTGCGATTGGTTCAGCATTAGCAGGTGCTGCCGGTGTTGTCTTTGGCCTGTACTATACGAAAATCGATCCACTAATGGGGATTATTCCAGGTGTGAAAGCATTTATTGCTGCCGTGCTCGGTGGTATTGGTAGTATTCCGGGAGCCATGACAGGTGGTATGGTACTTGGAATTGTTGAAACAATTGTTAGCGCGGTCGGTTTCTCGATGTGGCGTGATGCAGCAGCATTTATTATTTTAATTTTAATTTTAATCTTTAAGCCAGCGGGTATCTTCGGTAAAAATACTCGCGAGAAAGTGTAGGTGGTCAATATGAAAATTTCAAAACCATTTTGGATCTACACGATGATAGCGATTATTGGCTATGTGATTGTTCAAGTGATGATTTCAAGTGGACAACTTGATATGTATTACTCTAATTTATTTATTACGATGGCGATTAATGTCATGTTAGCGGTAAGTCTTCATTTAGTCATTGGAATTACCGGTCAGTTCTCGATTGGGCATGCTGGGTTTTTAGCTGTTGGTGCGTATATTTCGGCGATTTGTACGATGCAACTTCAGCTGCCATTCATTGTAGGGCTTATTGTAGGCGCCGTTGTTGCAGCCATTGCTGGATTGATTGTTGGGATTCCAACGCTTCGCTTACGCGGAGACTACTTAGCAATCGCAACACTCGGTTTTGCTGAAATTATCCGTATCATTTTTTTAAACTGGGATTATGTTGGCGGAGCAGCAGGGATGCAAGTAATGCAACAAACAACGTGGACATACGCATTCTTTGGTATGTTGATTACGATTATTGTTATCTCAAACTTTACGCGATCTCGTCACGGTCGTGCTTGTATTGCCATTCGCGAAGATGAAATTGCAGCGGATGCAATGGGAATTAATATTACGTACTATAAAGTATTAGCTTTTGCTATTGGTTCGTTATTTGCCGGACTTGCGGGTGGATTATTTTCGCATAACTTCTTTATCATTCAACCAGCGCAATTTGGATTTTTAAAATCATTTGATATTTTAATTTATGTTGTACTCGGCGGTCTTGGTAGTTTATCGGGAGCGGTTATCGCCGCGGTAGCATTAACGATTATTTCACTCTACTTACAAGACTTCCCGGAAACACGTATGATTATTTACAGTTTAGTATTAATTTTAGTCATG
Organism: Kurthia huakuii LAM0618; assembly: GCF_000505545.1. Taxonomy (GTDB): domain Bacteria; phylum Bacillota; class Bacilli; order Bacillales_A; family Planococcaceae; genus Kurthia; species Kurthia huakuii. Next base: position 219,823 of record NZ_AYTB01000016.1, on the reverse strand, counting down.
CTGTATCGTCCGGTTGGTTTAATGGGAACGAAAGAAATTACAGACTTATTCAAACGTAAACGCAAGGGAGGCGACGTTCATGAATAATCCACTGTTAAAAGTAGAAAACGTCGGCATCCAATTTGGTGGTTTAAAAGCAGTGCAAGGTTTTGATATGGAATTATTTGAAGGGGAACTAGTCGGTTTAATTGGCCCGAATGGCGCTGGGAAAACGACAAGCTTCAATATGCTTACAGGCGTATATAAACCAACTGAAGGTCAGATTACATTCGATGGAAAAGTAACGAATAAAATGTCGCCGCACCAAGTAACGAAAAGCGGTGTGAGTCGTACATTCCAAAATATTCGATTGTTTAAGGAATTAACAGTGCTTGATAATGTAAAGGTGGCCAACCATTCTTTAGCTAATCATTCATTGATGAGCTCTGTGCTACGCTTGCCAGCACATTTTAAAGGCGAAGCAAAAATGGAACAACAATCAATTGAATTTCTAAAAATTTTTGAGTTAGATAAATATAAAGACGAGTTGGCAAAGAATTTACCATATGGTATGCAACGTCGTCTTGAAATTGCGCGTGCATTAGCAGCTGGACCAAAGTTATTATTGCTTGATGAACCAGCAGCAGGGATGAATCCACAGGAGACGCGTGCATTGATGGATTTAATTGCATTGATTCGTAAAAAATTCGATTTGACGATTTTATTAATCGAGCATGACATGGGGCTTGTAATGGGGATTTGTGAACGTATTTATGTGCTAGACCATGGCCAACTCATCGCATCAGGCACTCCGGAAGAAATCCGTAGTAATAAAAAAGTAATCGAAGCGTATTTAGGCGAGGAGGTGACGATTTAATGCTAAAAGTTGAAAATATCGACGTCTATTACGGTAATATTCAGGCATTACGTGAAGTGTCGCTCGAAGTAAATGAAGGTGAAATCGTCACATTAATTGGAGCGAATGGCGCGGGCAAGACGACATTACTAAAAACTTTATCAGGGCTATTAAAGCCGAAAAAAGGAACGATTGAATACCTTGGTAAATCGATTGCTGGAAAAGCAGCGCAAGGAATTGTAAAGAGTGGCATTTCACAAGTACCTGAAGGCCGCCGCGTTTTTGCGAATATGAGCGTAGAGGAAAACTTAGATTTAGGAGCTTATTTACGAAAAGATCGCGATGGCATCAAAAAAGATATGGAACGTGTGTATGAGTTGTTTCCTCGCTTGCTTGAACGAAAAAATCAGTCAGCGGGCACGCTATCTGGTGGTGAGCAGCAAATGCTCGCTATGGGGCGCGCGATTATGGCAAAGCCTAAATTACTATTATTAGACGAACCATCGATGGGATTAGCGCCGTTAATGGTCCAAACCATTTTTAGGATTATTAAAGAAATTAATGAGGCAGGGACAACGGTTTTATTAGTTGAACAAAATGCACATATGGCGCTGTCGATTGCACAACGAGCTTATGTAATTGAAACGGGAAAAGTTGTGTTATCAGGCGACGCGAAAGAGCTTCAAGAAAGTGATGAAGTAAGAGCTGCTTATCTTGGCGGTTTATAGACATAAAAAAGGGCGAGCAAATGCTTGCTCTTTTTTAATGCGGGTAAAGATAAGAAAAGGGGTTGATGAAAATGGTAGAACGTGTAACAACAACTGAAAAAGCATTAAATGTCATTCAAGAATTAAAAGCAAGTCATGGGCCATTAGTATTTCATTTGTCGGGTGGGTGTTGTGATGGGACTGCGCCAATGTGTTATGAGCAAGGAGAATTTAAAGAAGGTAGCGTGGATTTATTGCTTGGAACATTAGATGGAGATATCCCATTTTATATGCATGAAAGTTTATACGAATATATGAAACACACACAAATTATTGTTGATGTGACAAATGGGATGGGCGGATTTTCAATTGAGTCGGAATTAGGAAAAGCTTTTTTAACGCGCAGTCGCCCATTTACGAAAGATGAGGAAAAAGAATTAGCAAAAATCCATTGAGCTATTATTTGAAAAATAAATGTTTATGATAGATAATATATGTACAAAACAGAAAATTTTGGTATTGACTGTTTTAAAAAATCGTAAGGGAGCGGGTAGTGTAATGATCTATGCAAATCCGAATACTGAAGGTGCAGTAATTAACTTTAAAGAGAAATACGAAAACTATATTGGTGGCCAATGGGTAGCACCAGTAAAAGGCGAGTATTTTGATAATGTAACGCCAGTAACAGGTGAAGTCTTTACAAAAGCTGCAAAATCAACTGCCGAAGATATTGAATTAGCGCTTGATGCTGCAAATAAAGCAAAAGATGCTTGGGCAAAAACTTCCGCAACACAACGTGCAAATATTTTAAATAAAATTGCTGATCGCATTGAAGAAAATTTAGAATTGATTGCCGTTGCAGAAACCTGGGACAACGGTAAGGCAGTTCGTGAAACATTAAATGCCGATATTCCATTAGCGGTAGACCACTTCCGTTATTTTGCTTCAGCAATTCGCGCACAAGAAGGCAGCATTACGCAAATAGATGACGACACAGTAGCTTATCATTTCCAAGAGCCACTAGGCGTTGTAGGTCAAATTATTCCATGGAACTTCCCTATTTTAATGGCAGTATGGAAACTCGCTCCTGCCTTAGCAGCTGGTAACTGTGTCGTGTTAAAACCGGCAGAACAAACACCAGTATCGATTTTAGTTGTTATGGAGTTAATCGAAGACTTACTACCACCAGGTGTTGTTAACATCGTTAATGGTTTTGGTGCAACAGTAGGTAAAGCGTTAGCGACAAACAAAAAAATCTCAAAAGTTGCGTTTACTGGATCAACAGCAGTTGGTCGTTTAATCATGCAATATGCAACTGAAAATATCATCCCTGTAACATTAGAGTTAGGTGGTAAATCACCAAACGTATTCTTCGAAGATGTTATGGATGAAGATGATGAATTCTTAGACAAAGCAATTGAAGGTCTTGTAATGTTTGCATTGAACTCAGGTGAAATTTGTACTTGTCCTTCACGTGCAATTATTCAAGAATCTATTTACGATAAATTTATTGAGCGTGCCATTGAGCGTGTCAAATCAATTAAAATTGGTAACCCGTTAGATACAGATGTCATGATGGGGGCACAAAATTCAAATGAACAACAAGAAAAAATTAAATCATATTTACAAATTGGTAAAGATGAAGGTGCCGAAGTGTTAGTTGGTGGTGAAGCGAATAAGTTAGATGGTTTAGAAGATGGTTTCTATATCCAACCTACAATCTTTAAAGGGCATAATAAAATGCGTATTTTCCAAGAGGAAATCTTTGGTCCTGTATTATCGCTTACAACGTTCAAAGATTATGATGAAGCAATTGAAATTGCGAATGATACAGAGTACGGCTTAGGTGCTGGTGTATGGTCTCGTTCAGGTGATATCGCATATCGTGCGGGCCGCGCTATTCAAGCAGGTCGCGTATGGACAAACACATATCATCAATATCCAGCAGGCGCAGCATTCGGTGGTTATAAACTGTCAGGTATCGGCCGCGAAAACCACAAAATGATGTTAGATCATTACCAACAAACGAAAAACTTATTAGTTAGCTACAACCGTAAGCCTCAAGGTTTCTTCTAAACCGAAAGGAGAGAGCAACATGGTAGAACGTGTTGTTGCAACGGATAAAGCAATTGAACTGATTCATTTTTTGAAAAATAAGTATGGCAAAGGACTTGCCTTTCATCAATCAGGTGGCTGTTGTGAAGGTTCCAAACCACTTTGCTTTTTGGAAGATGAGTTTAAAGTAGGGCAAATTGATGTGCTGCTTGGTTATGTAGATGGAGATGTCCCATTTTACATGCATGAAAATCTCTACAATTATTCAAAACATACACAGCATGTTTTAGATGTTGTAGATAGTTTCGGCAGCGGATTTTCAATTGAATCTATTGAAAATAAAAGTTTCCTTATTCGCGCGCGTGTGTTTACCGACGAAGAATATGAGGAAGTAAAGAAAATAATTGCCAATGAAAAAGCAGTGGGTTAATCCACTGCTTTTTTTGTTATATTAATTTTTGATTTAAAATAAATACAGTTTTATGTCTATTTAATAAGCTTATTTATTTGAAATGATACAGATTTTATTTTATTATGAGTACAGATGGTTCAGGAGGGGAGCGGTTGTAATGTTAGAAGCAGTACCAATGAGACAATCAAGAACAATACAAACAAATCTTGTATTACCACCAGATACAAATCATATGAATACAATTTTCGGTGGAAAAGTTTTAGCCTATATTGATGAAATTGCAGCTATTACATCTATGAAACACGCAAAAATGCAAACAGTGACAGCGTCATTTGACTCCGTTGATTTTTTTGCACCGGTACGTTCAGGAGAAATTTTAGAGTTAGACGCGGTCGTTAGCAATACAGGCCGCTCCTCAATGGAAATTTATATTCGTGTACAATCACGAGATATTGAAACACATGAAACACGTTTAACAACGGAATCTTTTGTAACGATGGTTGCAGTTGATGAACATGGAAAACCACAAGAAGTAGCACCCGTTTATCCCGAAACGAATGAAGAACGTCGTTTATTCGAATCAGGCCCAGCTCGTCGTGCACATCGTAAAGCAAAACGTGAAATGCCTCATTCATTCTTTTAAAAAAAGAGCCTCGCACATCAATTGATAGATGTCGAGGCCTTTTTTTAATGTATATATTTCTTTTTTTCAGGCATATGATTGATACATCCAACGGTTTCAATAGTAGCTTTGCCGTTTTCTAAATGAACGATTGTGAGGCTTGTACCATCAATGTATGGTGATTCTGATAGTTGCTCCATCGGTCGGCCAAGGAAGTAATTGATAAGCACCTTTTTAACGATACTATGTGTAACAATTAGAACATTATCATGTTGGTCGTACTTGCCTTCAATTTTATCGATAATTTTTTTTGCGCGCTCAAGGACGTCAAAGAAATTTTCACCTTCTAGCGATTCAAAGCGCTCTGCATGGTGGAAGTAATTATCGTAGGAAGTCGGGAATTCTTGTTTGATTTTTTCAATCTGCATCCCTTGCCATTCCGCTACGTTAATTTCTTTTAATTCATGTTTAATAAATAACGGGGTTTGATGTCCGTCTAAAATAAGATGAGCTGTTTTTAAAGCTCGACCGCTCGGACTTGAGTAAGCAGCGATGAATGGTGTATTGCTAAGGCGTTTACAGAGAGCTTGTGCTTGGTCCTTGCCGTAATTAGTCAACGGTGAATCAAACCATCCTTGTATTCGTTCTTGGACGTTCCATTCTGTTTGCCCATGGCGCGTAATGTATAGCGTTACCATGTCATCCTTCCTTTCAAGTGAAATCCCACCAAGTATAGAAGATTCTATTTAGAATGTCAAAGCAATTAAAAAAGGACCCTTTAATAGGGCCCTCACATACTACTCTGTTAATTCAGTTGCTACTTCAAGTAAACGTTCTGCTGAGTCGGCTACCTGGAATGTGGCATTTGAAATTTCATCTAAAATCAAAGTGATGCTTGAAACATCTTCTGTTGTAGCTGTGTGGTTTGTTTTAATCCCAGATACAGCACGAGCGATTGTTTGGAACGAATCAGATAATTCTTTCTGCATTTCAACGCCAGATAAAATTTGTGTATCCACTTCCTTTACAGATGAGGACATATTTGAGATGTTTGACTCTGTTTCATGAATGAGCGCAGAAACGTTTTGTACAGCGCTCTTCGTTTCTTCCGCTAATTTGCGTACTTCATCAGCAACGACCGCAAAGCCTTTTCCATGTTCACCTGCACGTGCTGCTTCAATCGAGGCATTGAGCGCGAGTAAATTTGTTTGGTCGGCGATATCTGTTACAAGGCGTACAATTTCAGAAATTTTTTGTGATGAAATGCGTAGATGACCCATCGTTGAATCGAGCTGCTTTACAGATGATGACATGCGCGCCATCAAATCATTTTGTTGTACAAGGAGACGCGTGCCATCTTCAGATTTTTGTTCTGTTTCATTGACGAATGTTAAGCCTTTTTTTGTTGCGTCTGAAATATCTTCAGCCTGTGTTACAAGTGATTGGATTGAGGCGGTCGTTTCTTCACTAATAGCGCTTAGCTCTTCTGCCGTACTTTGTACAGAAACCATAATTTCTGCTTTTTCGTCGATGTGATGTTGCTGGATTTCAGCTTGTTCTTCATCATACGCTTCAATAACGATTTGCTGCTCAAAGTTGATAACTTTTGCAAAAGCATTGGCCGCACGTTTGAAATCATCAACCGGTAGCTCTAAGTTTACACAATAGGTCATAAACGTATTATTAAGTGTTTGGAATGAATTTAAATACCATTTTGATGGCAAACCAATGACTACATGGATATGTGCAATACGCTGGCGATCAACGACATACGTATGATTGATATGGCCATTGAAAATCGCTGTAATATGGCGTGTTAAGGTGACTTTTAAACGATCAATTGATGAGTTGTGATTAATGATTGATGTCAGCTCATTCGCTTTACTAATCGTTTTGTAGAACTCATCAACCATCATTGGTACAAGTTCATGTGTATATTGTTTAAAATGAGAAATAATCGCTAAGTCCTCTTTTGTTAAGTCCAATAGCTCTACTTGTTTTGATAAGCCAGGAAATGTTGATAAATCCAGCTCCACATCTTTTATTGCTTCATCTAAATGAAATGGTGATGGGGGCTGTTTTGGCTTTGAAAAATTCCAAATACTCACGGTGTTGGCTCCTATCTATATCTTCAAAATAATATTGATAATTTTGTATTAAATCTTTAAAAAAGTATATTTTCATTAGTTATATCGGCTGTAGTTTTTATTTTAATCTATCCACCATAAAAAAACTTTAGAATTTACAAAATTAAATCGACAATCGTTTTTAAAAGAAAGGCTTGCTGCAGCTGAGCTTATTAAAAAAGAACTGCCGCATCGACAGTTCTGAAAAAAGATTATAGCTTAAAAAAGTCGAGCCACCCTTTATGTTTAAACCAAGCAATCATTGAAACGGCGATAAAGAACATGACGCCAAGAACGATGAAATAGCCCCAATGCCAGTGCAATTCAGGCATGTTATCAAAATTCATGCCGTAGACACCTGCAACAAAGGTTAGTGGGATGAAAATTGTAGATACAATCGTTAAAATCATCATAATACTATTCATGCGCACAGCATTCATCGACATATGGCTGTCGCGCATGTCTGCCGTTAATTCACGATTGGATTCAATCATTTCTGTAAGTTTTACGAGATGGTCATGGATATCGCCAAAGTAAGCGCGCTCCGTCCCAATTAATCCAAGGCGCCCAGAGTTCATGACGCGATATAATAAATCGCGCATCGGTAGTACGATGCGGCGGATATGTAGCAAATCACTACGCAAATCAAATACATCAGACATTGCTTTTGCATTACGCTGATAATTTAATTGGTCCTCAATTTCATTTAAGCGGTCTTCAATGTTATAAACCATTGGAAAATAGCTATCAACGAGTTTATCTACAACTTGATACATCGCATAATATGAGCCGCGTTCCCAATCACCGGGTTGATTGAGCACACGCTTTCGTGCTGTTTCAATTTCTGGGACAGGGGTTTTATGATACGTCACAATAAAGTTACTAGCGATAAAAATATTTACTTCTTCTGCTTCTAATTCGATAGAATTCATTTTATGTACGACAAGGAAATGGCAGTCGTCATAATAGTCGATTTTTGGACGTTGTAAGCGCATTAAAGAGTCTTCGATTGCCAATGGGTGAAAATGAAACACTGTATCTAAATAAGTGTTTTCAGCTGGTATAGGCTGATCGAAATCTATCCAATACCAATCAAAATCAAAATTATGTAGCTCATCCAATGGAAAATCGGCTATTACATCGTTATCTTTTGTAAAACCTAAAGTTCGAATCATCGTAACGCCTCTTTTTCTCCGTAGTTGTTATTATTGTCCCATATCCATACCCTGTTGTCGATAAACGTAAAAGAAGAAAATAACAAAATAAAAAACCGCATATTAAGCGGCTTTAATGTTCACTAGACAACCAGACGGCTATTTTTTCGCCGCCATGTCCATTTGAAATTGATTGTATATTTTTATGGTCAACAGAGTCATTTGAGTCAAATGAACTCTTTAAAAGGCAGTAGGGCATAACGATTAAAACAGCGAGACCTAAAATAGTAATTCCTGCTGTAAGCAATGCTTTCTTCAAGAGAAACATCCCTTTCATCATGTGATATTAGGAAGGACGCATATTATTAAAAAATGTTTCCAAATTATTATGACAACGTTGAAACTATTTTATGCTAGAGTACGTAGAATAATTAAATGATAGAAGGGAGTAGTTTACATGAGTACACAAACATTATCTGATAGCAAATGGTTAAAAGTTATTGTTCATGCTAGTGGTTTTTTCTCTTCATTTTTTGTTTTGATTATCGTGCCGCTATTGTTTTATTTTTTAAATGATGAAAAAGAAATTAAACGATTATCATTGCAAGCTGTGCTATTTCAACTAGTAATGGGGATTTTAATTGCAATCTCTGCGTTCTTTTCAGCAATTATCATCGGCATTCCATTCCTAATCGTATTTGTTGCCATGACAATTATCGTTCCAATTGTTGGCATTGTGAATGCATTGCAAGGACGACATTGGGAATACCCAATTATTAAACGTTTCTTCTAATTTCTATAACATCCGAAATTAAAACTACGCTGCGGTGTGGTTTTTTTTGTATGGAAATAAGAGAATAGGTTTTACACGTTTTGAGCCAAATAATTTGTAATCGAATTTTGGATTGAATATAATATAGTCAAAGATAGTCAAAGTCAGTGAGGCAAGCGAGGTGAGGACAGCAAATGAGAAATATTTCGGACATCATTGAAGGATATTTGAAAGAAGTTATTGAATTAGAGGGAAACGGCTTAGTTGAAATTAAACGTAGCGAAATCGCTGATAAATTTCAATGTGTACCATCGCAAATTAACTATGTGATTAATACGCGCTTTACAGAAGAACGTGGATATCAAGTAGAAAGTAAACGTGGCGGTGGTGGTTATATTCGCATCGTACGTGTTCAAGTAACTTCGAGTGCTGATTTGATTGATGAAACGGTTCGACAGCTTGGAATTTCTGCACCACAGCAAGTTGCGGAAGATATCATTTTTCGACTTATTAATGAAGAAGTTATTTCTAAAAGAGAAGCGAAGATGATGCTAGCAGCTGTCGATCGTCATATATTAGCACTCAACTTGCCATTGCGTGATGAAGTTCGTGCACGAATTTTACGCGCAATGCTTACGACATTGAAATATGATATTCCTAAAAGATAAGAGGTGTGTGAAGTGATCTGCGAGAATTGTAAGCAACGCCCTGCCACTATAACATTAACGCAGGTGAAAAATGGCCAGCAAATCACGAAACATTATTGCGAGGTTTGTAGCCAACAATTACATCAGCATGACCATTCTTTGGATGAGCATGTGCCATTGCAACAACTTTTTGCAGACTGGTTTGGGATTCCAACATGGTCAGCAAATGCACCGAAAAGTCAGCGGCAGGAAGAGCATACAAGTTGCCCTAACTGTGGTATGACCTATAAGCAGTTTTTACACGCTGGCAAATTCAATTGTCCAACGTGTTACGATGCATTTCGTGATGAACTCCCGCAGGTGATGAAGCGCCTCCATAATGGTGCCATAAAACATGTAGGGAAAATGCCTGGAGCAGTCAATGCAACCTATGAATTGAAACAGCAAATTGAAGGTTTGCGCAACGACATGAAAAAGGCCGTGGAAGAAGAACGGTTTGAAGATGCTGCAGCATTTCGTGATGAAGCAAGAGCACTTGAACAGCAATTGCAAGGTGGTGATTCGAATGGATAAAAAGGACATGTTTTTTAATGTGACCGATGTGAAGTGGATGGAGGGCGATGCAGAGTATGGTGATATTGTCATGAGTACACGTATTCGCCTTGCTCGCAATCTAAAAGATTACCGCTTCCCACGAGCTTTCTCAGACGATGAAGCATTTAAATTAGACCAAACCATTTCGAATGTACTGCTCGATGCAGAAACGCTTGACCAGAACTTCACATATATCGATATATCGACGACGCCGATTCTTCAAAAGAAGGTGCTCGTCGAAAAACATTTGATTAGTCCGCAGTTAGCGCATAAAGAGCGTTCGGCATCTGTTGTTATTTCAGATGATGAATCAGTTAGTGTCATGATTAATGAAGAGGATCATTTGCGTATCCAATGCATGGAGCCAGGGCTTGATTTAGAAAAAGCTTACTTCAATGCGGACACGCTTGATCGTTATTTAGAAGAGCATGTCCCGTATGCATTTGATGAGGAATTTGGCTATTTGACAAGTTGCCCAACGAATACGGGAACCGGCATGCGTGCTTCAGTTATGATGCATTTACCAGCGCTAACGATGACCGATCAAATGGAACAAATTATTAGCATGATGCCTCGGCTTGGCATGGTCGTTCGCGGAATTTACGGCGAAGGAACAGAAGCTGTAGGCAACTATTATCAAATCTCAAATCAAGTGACGCTTGGAAAATCAGAAGAAGAAATTTTAACTGACTTACAATCATTAGCGGAACAAATCGTACAACGAGAAGCAGAGTCTCGAAAAGCCCTATTAGCCCATGCGGCAACTATTATGAATGACCGGGTAAATCGATCATTAGGTACATTACATTATGCCCGTATTTTAGCGTCTGACGAGGCGGCAAATTGTTTATCTAACGTGCGATTGGGTATAGATTTAGGACTAATCGAAAACATTCCTACGAAGGTTTTAAATAAATGCATGCTGGTCATTCAACCAGGATTTTTACAACAATATGTTGGCACTACATTAAAGCCAAACGAACGAGATGTTTATCGTGCCACATTATTACGAGAGATATTAAATAATGTGAGACAGCGTGAAAAAGGAGACGATTCATATGATGTTTAACCACTTTACTCAACGAGCTCAAAAAGTTTTACAATTAGCGCAAGAGGAAGCAATTCGCATGAAGCATGATGCGATTGGCACAGAGCATATTTTACTTGGCCTTATTCGTGAAGGCGGCGGCATTGCAGCAAAGGCATTAGAAGCAATTGAAGTGACGCCTGAAGTGATTGAGGAAGGTATTGAGAAGCTTGTTGGTGTCGGTACAAAAGATGTGGGCCCTGTCGTTCACTATACGCCACGTGCGAAAAAAGTGATCGAATTATCCGTCGATGAATCGCGTAAACTTGGCCACACATACATCGGCACAGAGCATATTTTATTAGCATTAATTCGTGAAGGTGAAGGCGTGGCAGCTCGCGTATTAAATAACGCAGGAGTTAGTTTAAATAAAGCGCGTCAGCAAGTATTACAATTGCTTGGTAACCATGATACGAATGCAGCAGGTAACGCTTCTGCGGCACCAACAGCAAATACGCCAACATTAGATAGCTTGGCGCGTGATTTAACGCAAATTGCACGTGAAGGCAGTTTAGACCCAGTAATCGGCCGTAGCAAAGAAATTACACGCGTCATTGAAGTATTATCACGACGTACAAAAAATAACCCTGTTTTAATCGGCGAACCAGGTGTTGGTAAAACAGCGATTGCAGAAGGGTTAGCACAACAAATTGTTAACAACGAAGTACCGGAAATCTTACGCGACAAACGCGTTATGACATTAGATATGGGTACGGTTGTCGCGGGTACGAAATATCGTGGTGAGTTTGAGGATCGTTTGAAAAAAGTAATGGATGAGATTCGCCAAGCAGGCAATGTTATTCTATTCATTGATGAGTTACACACGTTAATTGGTGCAGGTGGTGCGGAAGGTGCGATTGATGCATCGAATATTTTAAAACCATCATTAGCGCGCGGTGAACTACAATGTATTGGTGCTACAACGCTTGATGAATATCGTAAATATATTGAAAAAGATGCAGCGCTTGAACGTCGATTCCAACCAATTCAAGTAGATGAACCTACACCTGAAGAAGCGGTATTAATTATTCGTGGTCTGCGCGATCGTTATGAAGCACATCACCGCGTAAAAATTACCGATGAAGCTGTAGAAGCAGCGGTACAATTAAGTAATCGCTACATTTCAGATCGCTTCCTTCCGGATAAAGCAATCGATTTAATGGATGAAGCGGGTTCAAAAGTACGTCTACGTTCTTATACAACACCGCCTAATTTAAAAGAATTAGAACAAAAATTAGAAAGTGTAAAAGCAGAGAAAAATGCAGCTGTTCAAAGCCAAGAATTTGAAAAAGCAGCGAATTTACGCGACTCTGAACAAAAGTTAAAAGATGAATTAGAAGCAACGAAAAAAGAATGGAAAGAAAAACAAGGTCGTTCTGAATCAGAAGTAACCGTTAATGACATTGCGGAAGTTGTGGCGATGTGGACGGGTATTCCAGTAGCGAAAATCGCTCAAGAAGAATCTGAAAAACTATTGAATTTAGAAGAAGAATTACACAAACGTGTAGTTGGTCAAAGTGAAGCAGTAGAAGCAATTTCTCGTGCTATCCGTCGTGCACGAGCTGGATTAAAAGATCCAAAACGCCCAATCGGTTCATTCATTTTCCTTGGTCCAACAGGTGTTGGTAAAACAGAACTTGGTCGCGCATTAGCGGAAGTAATGTTTGGTGATGAAGATTCAATGATTCGTATTGATATGTCTGAGTACATGGAAAAACATTCAACTTCACGTCTTGTAGGTTCACCTCCAGGTTATGTAGGTTACGAAGAAGGCGGACAATTGACTGAAAAAGTTCGTCGTAAACCATACTCAGTTGTGTTATTAGATGAAATCGAAAAAGCGCATCCAGATGTGTTCAATATCTTACTACAAGTATTAGATGATGGCCGTTTAACAGATTCAAAAGGACGCGTTGTTGATTTCCGTAATACAGTAGTCATCATGACATCAAATATCGGTGCAGAAGCATTGAAATACCGTAAATCAGTCGGTTTCGGTGCACAAGAAACAGCGAAAACAGAGGCGACTGCGAAGGATGTTATGCTTGAAGAATTGAAAAAGGCATTCCGTCCAGAATTCTTAAACCGTATCGACGAAACAATTGTATTCCATACGCTTAAGAAAGATGAGCTTGCTGAAATCGTTGGCAAAATGGCTGAACAGCTTACAAAACGCCTTGCTGAACAACATATCGAGCTTGAGCTTACACCAGCCGCACTTGATAAAATTGCAGAGGAAGGCTACGACCCAGAATACGGAGCACGCCCTATCCGACGTGCATTACAAAAACACGTAGAGGACCGCCTATCAGAAGAAATTCTAAAAGGTGAAGTACTCACAGGTCAAGTAGTTGTATTCGATGTTGATGCAGATAGTAAATTTACCGTTTCAACAAAAGAGCCTGAACCAGCAACTGCTGAAAAATAAAAGATTTTCAGAAATGGGAACGTCTGTACTATATAAGACGTTCCTTTTTTGTTTTATCATAAACGTATAAATGTTTTATAGGAGGGTATTATGGCAAAGAAGAAATCAAAATTTGTATGTAATGAATGTGGTTATGAAACAGCTAAATGGATGGGGCGTTGTCCAGGTTGTGGGCAATGGAATACGATGGTAGAGGAAGTTGAGGTAGTAGCGAAGAGGCCGCGCGGTGCATTTAAACATTCTGAAATGGTTTCGGCAAAAGCTACGCCAATTATTTCTGTTGAGACACAAGAAGAACAGCGTGTACCAACGGAATTAACAGAATTCAATCGTGTCCTTGGTGGAGGTATTGTGCCAGGGTCTCTTATTTTAATTGGTGGGGATCCTGGGATTGGAAAATCAACGTTACTCTTACAAGTATCGGCATTATTATCAAATCAAAATCATCGCGTGTTATATGTATCAGGTGAGGAATCCATTCGCCAAACAAAATTACGCGCTGAACGTTTGGGCGTACAATCACCTGAACTTTATATTTATGCAGAAACTAATTTAGAAATGATTAGTGAAACAATCGAGCAAACGCAACCGAAATTTGTCATCATTGACTCCATTCAAACAGTGCATCATCCAGAGGTAACATCCGCACCAGGCAGTGTATCTCAAGTGCGTGAATGTACAGGTGAATTAATGCGCATCGCCAAAACAAAAAATATTGCGATTTTCCTTGTTGGCCATGTCACAAAAGAAGGTCAGATTGCCGGTCCGCGTATTTTAGAACATATGGTAGATACCGTATTGTATTTTGAAGGTGAGCGTCATCATAATCATCGTATTTTGCGCAGTCAAAAAAACCGCTTTGGTTCAACGAATGAAATCGCTATTTTTGAAATGGTACATGGTGGTTTAAAAGAAGTATTAAATCCATCTGAAATGTTTCTTGAAGAACGTTCGCAAGGTGCACCAGGGTCGACAATCGTAGCTTCGATGGAAGGGACGCGCCCAATTCTCGTGGAAATTCAAGCTTTGGTTTCACCGTCTAGTTTCAATTATCCGAAACGTATGGCAACAGGACTTGACCAAAATCGCGTGTCGTTATTAATGGCTGTGTTAGAAAAACGTATGGGATTTATGCTACAGGCGCAAGATGCCTTTATAAAAGTAGCCGGCGGTGTAAAACTTGATGAACCAGCAATTGATTTAGCAGTACTTGTTAGCATCGTTTCAAGTTTTAAGGATTTGTCGGCGAATCCAACAGATTGCTTTGCAGGTGAAGTCGGATTAACAGGAGAAGTTCGCCGTGTGACACGTATTGAACAACGTGTGAATGAAGCTGCAAAATTAGGATTTAAACGTATTTTTATTCCAGCATCAAATATTGGGGGTTGGGATTTCCCGGACGGCATTGAAATCATTGGTGTAGAGCGCGTTGATCAAGCATTGAAGCAAGCGTTTTGCGAACTGTAGTGCCAATTATTTTATTGTTGTTAGAACAGGGCTGAATGAAGCGGAATTTAGGGATAATCTGTATAATAGTCAATTAAAGGGGAGGTGCATGTATGTTAAAACGAATTATTCAAATCGTATTCCTATTAATTGGGGGAACGCTAGGGTTAGTCCTGTTACCGCCTTTATACAAAGTTCTTCATTTATCCAATAACCCATGGATTAATAACCCATATGTTTCTGTTTTAATTGGTGCGATTATTTTGTTTGTTGTGTCGTTCTTCATTGCTGATTATTTTGTGCAGTTTATTCGTTGGCTTGAAGAAAAATTATTAAAAGAGCCGAGTGGGGATTTATTGTTCGGGACGTTAGGTTTGATTATCGGATTGATTGTGGCGTATTTGATTGGTTTTGCACTTAATAGTATTCGCATTCCCATCATCACAACAGTATTGCCGATTTTATTATCAATTGTATTAGGCTATTTAGGTTTTCAAGTTGGATTTAAGCGGCGTGAAGAATTAATGAGTGTCTTTACATCCCGTTCAGCTAAGAAAAAGAATGATGACACGAAAGATGAGTTACTTGAGCCGCCAGCTTCATACAAATTATTAGATACGAGTGTGATTATCGATGGCCGTATCGCAGACATTTGTCGTACAGGCTTTGTAGAAGGTACGCTCGTTATCCCGCAGTTTGTTTTAACGGAGCTTCAACATATTGCTGATTCATCGGATACGCTAAAACGTACAAAAGGTCGTAGAGGTCTTGATATTTTAAAAGCACTTCAAGATGAACCTGCCACAACGGTATTATTGACCGAAGTCGATTTTGACGATGTGCCTGAAGTTGATCTAAAATTAGTACGCTTAGCGAAAAAAATGGGTGGCGGTCAAATTGTGACGAATGATTTCAATTTGAATAAAGTCTGTGAATTGCACAACGTCCAAGTGTTAAATATTAACGAGTTAGCGAATGCTGTGAAGCCGGTCGTTATTCCCGGCGAAGAAATGTATGTTGTCGTCATCAAAGAAGGGAAGGAACACAATCAAGGTGTTGCCTACTTAGACGATGGAACGATGATTGTTGTCGAGGATGGTAAATCGTATATCGGGGAAGCGATTACCGTTATTGTAACGAGCGTGCTTCAAACATCTGCTGGTCGTATGATTTTTGCCAAACCAAAAAAATAAATGATGATGGTTGGAGCTATGCGCTTCAACCATTTTTTAATACAATAAGAGACAGTAGATTGTTGGGGGAGTGTATTACATGAACTACGATGTTATTTTGCCAGCAGCTGGTAGCGGTAAACGCATGGGTGCTGGTAAAAATAAATTGTTCCTTGAATTAAAAGGAAAGCCAATTTTAATTCATACATTAGAAGTATTTGAGCGTGATAATTGGTGTCGAGGTATTTATTTAGCGGTGAAAGATAGTGAGCGAGATTTTATTCAAAGCTTACTTGTGCAATACAACATTACAAAAGTACGTGCGATGCCAACTGGTGGCGATGAACGTCAACATAGCGTACAGTCATGTATGAAGGCGATTGGAAGTGGCGAAATTGTACTTGTGCATGATGCAGCTCGTCCATTTATTGTAGAGCCAACAATTCACGAATTAGCAGAAGCGGCATATGAGAAAGGTGCAGCAATTGTTGGAGTACGTGCGAAAGATACGATGAAGCGTGTTGAAGAAGGTATTATTCAAGAAACTGTGGATCGTTCGACATTGTGGATGATTCAAACACCACAAGCATTTCGTTTCGAGCTATTACAACAAGCAGAAAACCATGCGGAGCGAGATAATTTTTTAGGTACTGATGAATCGATGCTAGTAGAACGTGAAGGCGAATCAGTGTATATGGTTGAGAGTAGCTATGAAAATGTTAAAATAACAACAAAAGAAGATTTGGTTTTTGGTGAGGCCATCTTAAACCAACGTATTGGAGGATAATTATATGTTTCGCGTAGGACAAGGTTTTGATGTACATGAATTTGCAGAAGGCCGCCCATTAATTATTGGCGGTATTGAAATTCCAAGTGACAGAGGTTTAATAGGTCATTCGGATGCAGATGTACTGCTACATACAGTAACAGATGCTGCATTAGGCGCAATTGGTGAAGGGGATATCGGTCATCATTTCCCGGATACAGATCCGGAATGGGAAGGTGCAGATTCTGCAAAACTTTTATCATTTATTTGGGAAAAGGTCGAAGCAAAAGGTTACACATTAGGAAATGTCGATTGTACAATCATGGCACAAGCACCAAAAATGGCTCCATACATTGAGCAAATGCGCAATCGTATTGCAGAATTATTAAATGCAGAGCCATCGCAAGTAAATGTGAAAGCAACAACAACTGAAAAACTAGGCTTCGTTGGTCGTAAAGAAGGAATTGCCTCAATGGCGACAATTCTTTTAATTAAAAAGTAAGGCCGCTTTAAATTTCATATCGCGAGTGGTAGAATTAACAAAGTTGAATTTTTTCTCGACAAAATAGGAGGATTTTAATCATGACTAAAAAAGTTCGTGTACGTTATGCACCAAGTCCAACTGGACACTTACACATCGGTGGTGCTCGTACTGCACTATTCAATTACTTATACGCAAAACATTACGACGGAGATTTTATCTTCCGTATTGAAGATACAGATATCGCACGTAACATCGAGGGTGGCGAAGAATCACAACTTCATAACCTAGCTTGGATGGGGATTGACCCTGTTGAATCACCAGCAATCGGTGGCCCATTCGCACCATATCGTCAAATGGAGCGTTTAGACACATATAAAGATGCTGCTGAAAAATTAATTGATATGGGTATGGCTTACAAATGTTTCTGTACATCAGAAGAATTAGAAGCTGAACGTGAAGCACAACGCGAAGCTGGTGTAGCAGCTCCAATGTATAAAGGTACTTGCCGTCATTTATCAGCTGAAGAAGTAGCAGAAAAAGAAGCGTCAGGCGCACCTTATACAATCCGCTTCAAAGTTCCAGAAAATGAAACATATGTAGTAGATGATTTAATTCGCAATGAAGTAACATTCGAATCAAAAGATATTGGTGATTGGGTAATCGTTAAAGCAAATGGTATCCCAACATATAACTTCGCAGTAGTATTAGACGACCATCTAATGGAAATGACACATGTATTCCGCGGTGAAGAACATTTATCTAACACACCAAAACAATTAATGATTTACAAAGCATTTGGCTGGGAAGCACCACGTTTCGGTCATATGACGTTAATCATCAATGAAAACCATAAAAAATTATCAAAACGTGATGAATCAATTATCCAATTCATCTCTCAATATAAAGACCTTGGTTATTTACCAGCTGCAATGGTCAATTTCCTTGCATTACTTGGTTGGTCTCCAGAAGGTGAAGAAGAAATTTTCTCTATGGACGAATTGATTGAGCAATTCGATGAAAAACGTTTAACAAAATCACCATCTATGTACGATATGACAAAGTTAAAATGGATGAACAACCAATACATGAAGAAATTAACGCATGAAGAAGTTGTGGCACTTTGCCTGCCATTCTTACAAAAAGCAGGTCGTATCGCCGAAAATCCAACAGCTGAAGAAGCTGAATGGGCAGACAAATTAATCGGTCTTTATCATGAACAAATGAGCTTCGGTGCTGAAATTGTTGAGCTTTCTGAAATGTTCTTCCAAGATCATGTAGAATTAAACGATGATGAAAAAGAAGTATTAGCTGGTGAACAAGTTTCTGAAGTACTTGCGACATTCAAGAAAAACCTTCTTGAACTAGAAGCTTTTGAAGCTCCAGCAATCAAAAAAGCAATCAAAGCTGTTCAAAAAGAAACAGGCCATAAAGGTAAAAACCTATTCATGCCAATCCGCGTAGCAACTACTGGCGAAATGCATGGACCAGAACTTGCAGATGCAATTGAAATTTTAGGTAAAGATACAGTTGTAAAACGTTTAGATGCTCAACTAGGCTAATCGTTTTTAAGAAAAAGAGGGGACGCCGCACGTGGCGCTCTCTTCTTTTTTTGTTTTAGTTTTCAAAAGTGAGGTTTCATTGTACAATGAATCTATCCAGTTCAAAACGTTGAAGAGGAGAAGTATGCGCCGCACGCTCTAAAGAGAGAATCATCATTGGCTGAAAATGATTTGAGTCTAGGCTGCGCAGAAATGCACCTCTGAGTGTCATGTTGAAATGTAAGTAGGCATGACCGGTTCGTCACCGTTAATAGACTTCGAGTGGGAATTATTTTTCCAATCAGAGTGGAACCGCGCATACAGCGTCTCTGTCTAGTTAGTAGATAGGGGCGCTTTTTTTCGTGATTATGTTTTAATCGTAAGGGAATGAGAACAATACGATTATCGCTGGATCAACTTATAGTAACGATGTTCATTAAAGGAGAGATGATCGCTAATGGCTATCCAAATTTTTAACTCACTGACACGTGAAAAAGAAAACTTTGTGCCAATTGAAGAAGGTAAGGTGCGCATGTATGTATGTGGACCGACTGTTTACAATTACATTCATATCGGGAATGCCCGTCCTGTTATCGTATACGATACAGTTCGACGTTATTTAACATATCGTGGTTTTGAAGTAGACTACGTTTCAAACTTCACCGACGTTGATGATAAAATCATTAAAGCGGCCAATGAATTAGGTGAAGAAGTACCGGAGCTAACGGAACGTTTCATTAATGCATATTTTGAAGATATTACAGCATTAGGTTGCCAAAAAGCTGATTCGCATCCTCGCGTAACTGAGCATATGGATGCCATCATTAATTTCATTGCAGTATTAATCGAAAAAGGCTTTGCGTATGAATCTCAAGGTGACGTTTACTACCGTACACGCAAATTCAAAGGTTATGGTAAATTATCGCATCAATCAGTAGATGATTTAAAAATCGGCGCCCGTATTGAAGCTGGAGAGAAAAAAGAAGATGCATTAGATTTTGCATTATGGAAAGCGGCGAAACCAGGCGAAATTTTCTGGCAAAGTCCATGGGGTGAAGGTCGTCCAGGTTGGCATATTGAATGCTCTGTTATGGTTCACGAACATTTTGGTGATACAATCGATATTCATGCAGGTGGTCAAGATTTAACATTCCCTCACCATGAAAATGAAATTGCACAATCAGAAGCCTACACAGATAAGCAATTTGCAAACTACTGGATGCACAATGGCTACATCAATATCGATAATGAAAAAATGTCAAAATCACTAGGGAACTTCATCCTTGTGCATGATATTATTCAACAAATCGATCCACAAGTACTGCGCTTCTTCATGTTATCTGTACACTATCGCCATCCAATTAACTTTGCACAAGATTTAGTGGAGGCTGCTCAAAATGGTTTAGACCGTCTACGCACGTCACGCAAAAATTTAGTGCACCGCCTAGAAAGCACAGCAAACTTAGCGGAAAAAGATGAAGCGGTATTTGAAGCAATTGAAACAGAACGCCAAAATTTCACTACAGCAATGGACGATGATTTTAATACAGCAAATGCGATTGCAACATTATTTGCATTATCTACGTTAGCAAACAAATATTTGAACGAAGATAATACAAATGCAGAAACATTACAAGCATTACTCGATGTGTTAGATGAATTATCTGGCGTATTAGGTATTATCTTAAATGTAAAAGAAGAATTATTAGACGAAGAAATCGATGCGTTAATCGAAGAACGTCAACAAGCGCGTAAGGATCGCAACTTCGCACGTGCTGATGAGATTCGTGACCAATTAAAAGATATGAATATTATCTTAGAAGACACACGCCAAGGCGTAAGATGGAAACGAGGTTAAGAGAAGTGGAAGAACTTCGAGATGCAGATGTTAAACAAGTAAATGCGCTAGCTTTAGCTTATATGGGAGATGCGGTTTTAGAAATCGCGATTCGTGAGCACTTATTACGCTCAGGTCGAGTGAAACCGAAAGTATTACACCGTGAGGCAACGCATTATGTGTCTGCAAAAGCACAAGCAATGGTCGTTCGTAAAATGATGGATGAAAATTATTTCACAGAAGAAGAACTAGCGGTACTACGACGTGGGCGTAATGCAAAATCAGGTTCTGTGCCAAAAAATACGGATGTTCAAACATATAACTATAGCTCGGCTTTTGAGGCAGTTATCGGTTATTTATATTTATTAGGTCAAAAAGAGCGCGTAGATGGTATTATTCAATACGCCATCGATACAGTTGAAGATAAAAATGAGGTGTCAAAATAATGAAATATGAACGAGATTATAAATCGGGACGTAAACAGGATCGCGACCGTCGCCCAGCACGCGACCGTAAACCTGAACGTGCACCGGAAGTAGAGCAAGAAGTCGATCACTCAAAAGAGATGATTGCAGGGAAAAACCCTGTACTAGAAGCGCTTCGTTCAACGCGCGATATTAATAAAATTTGGATCGCTGAAGGCGTGAAAAAGAATGGCATTAAAGAATTATTAGATATGGCGAGCGAACGTCGCATTGTAGTGCAATTTGTACCAAAACAAAAAATTGATAATTTATCATCAGAAAATCATCAAGGAATTGTCGCATCAGTTGCCGCATATAACTATGCAGAATTAGATGACGTTTTCAAATTGGCTGAAGAACGTGGTGAAGATCCATTTATCATGATTTTAGATGAACTAGAAGACCCACATAATCTAGGTTCTATTATGCGTACTGCAGATGCAGTTGGCGCACATGGTATTATCATTCCACGTCGTCGGTCTGTATCACTTACAGCTGTTGTTGCTAAAGCATCAACAGGCGCGATTGAATACATTCCAACTGTACGCGTCAACAATTTATCGCAAACGGTTGATGAACTAAAAGAGCGTGGTGTTTGGATTGCTGGTACCGATGCGAAAGGTTCACAAGACTATCGTCGCATGGATGCTACATTACCACTTGCTGTAATTATTGGTAGTGAAGGAAAAGGCATGAGCCGCATTCTAAAAGAAAAATGTGACTTCCTTTACAATCTACCAATGGTTGGACACGTTACATCGTTAAATGCATCAGTAGCAGCATCGCTTCTAATGTATGAAGTGTATCGTAAACGTCACGAGCTATAAGTGAGGGCTGCTCATGAAGGATATTTTGATCGTAGATGGCTATAACATGATTGGTGACTGGGATGAATTGAAGCTATTGAAAGACAAACATCAATTAATTGACGCGCGTGATCGTTTAATTGAATTATTAGCTGAATATCAAGCGTATTCACATTATAAGATTATTGTTGTATTTGATGCGTATCAGGTTCCAGGCGTCGCTACAAAAGAAAAACAACATGATATTGAAATTATTTATACGCGTGTGAAAGAAACGGCAGATGAATGTATTGAATCGTTGACGATGGATAAGATTCAAAAATATGGCCGTTTAACGCGCATTACAGTTGCTACATCTGATATGGCAGAGCAAAGCGTTATTTTTGGGAATGGTGCTTTGCGTATGCCAGCTTCTGAATTGTTGATGGAAGTGCGTGAATCACAGCGTCAAATTACACAAACGGTCAACAAGGACTATGCGCGTCAACGAAAATTTTCAAACCGAGTTCAAGTAGATGCCGAAACGAAAAATAAGTTGGAAAATATGCGTCGAGGCCTGAAATAGATTAATAGTTGGGGTGATTTTGTGATAACAAGTAAATTGCAGCACCAGTATAGTAGTATGACCGACGAGCAACTCGTCGAATTCACTAGGCAAGGCGACAGCGAGGCGCTTGATTTTTTGATTACAAAATATAAGCCACTCGTACGGATTAAAGTAAAATCATATTTTTTAATTGGTGCAGATAAAGAAGATATCATTCAAGAAGGAATGATTGGCTTATTTAAAGCAGTGCGAGATTTTAGTGACGTACATCAAGCGTCGTTTAAAGCCTTTGCAGAGCTATGCATTACGCGCCAAATTATTACAGCAATTAAAACAGCTACTCGACAAAAGCATATCCCTCTAAACTCTTATGTGTCGCTTGATAAACCTGTAGGTGATGATGAACAAGCTAGTACATTGATGGATTTATTGCAAACAGATGCAAGCGAAGATCCAGCAAATTTTGTAGTGCATCGCGAACAATTTCTTGATATGGAATCACGTATAAATGACTTGCTTAGTCCGTTTGAGCAAAAAGTTTTAGCACGCTATATCGACGGCTGTAGCTACCAAGAAATTGCCGAACAATTAGAGCGCCATGTGAAGTCTATTGACAATGCATTGCAACGAATTAAACGTAAACTTGAACAACAATTGACAGCAAACTGACACATTGAGCTTTATTGACAGCTTATGGCATTAGATGATAGTCTGTATAAGGACAAATGCCTGAAAGGTGATTTTTATTATGGCAAACAAAGTTGTGCTATGCTGCGAAAAATGCGGCGCCCGTAATTATAATTTACCGGCCCCAAAGGATAGCTCAAAAAGAATGGAATTAAAGAAATATTGTTCGCACTGTAATGAACGTACATTACACAAACAAACAAGATAAATTTCGTTAATCATACAAGATTTTTATTTTTATTCGGAGGTTAGGTTGGATGGGAAAGCTTAAAACATTTTTCAGTAATGTGTTTTCTGAAATGCGTAAAACTAGCTGGCCTAAACGTAAAGAGCTTAGCAAATACACACTAGTTGTACTTTCTACATTACTCTTTATGGCAGTGTTCTTTATGCTAGTTGACTTAGGAATATCAAATTTATTCCGCATGTACTTGGATTTATAAGTGAAAAAATGTTAATATTTTTGAAGGAGCCCGTAGAAACGGGTTTTTTCATTTGCCTTTAAAAAAAGGAGGGAAAGGACAATTTAGTCCTAATAATTATGGAAAAAAATTGGTATGTCGTTCATACTTACTCTGGTTATGAAAACAAAGTAAAGTTAAACCTAGAAAAACGTATTGAAACGATGGGTATGCAAGATAAAATTTTCCGTGTCATCGTTCCTGAAGAACAAGAAACAGAAGTAAAAGATGGCCGTAAAAAAACATATATGCGTAAAACATTCCCTGGTTATGTTTTAGTTGAATTAATCATGACAGATGATGCTTGGTACGTTGTACGTAACACACCAGGCGTTACAGGTTTCATTGGTTCTTCAGGTGGTGGGGTAAAACCAACTCCATTATTACCTGAAGAAGTGGATCATATTTTAAACAAAATGGCTGAAAACGAACAAAGTGTTGATCTTGATTTCGCTGTAGGTGATCTTGTTGAAGTATTAGAAGGACCATTCGCTCATTTCCAAGGGAAAGTCGAAGAAATCTTTGCTGCTGACGAAAAAATTAAAGTTACAGTCGATATGTTCGGCCGTGAAACAACAATGGAATTAGCTTTTGATAAAGTATTAAAAGTTTAATTTGATTTAATTATGCTTGCCTTGCATAATTAAAAGTGTTATTATTTTTTAGGTCAGACTGTGACTAAGTTATAGTCGACTAACAGTAATTTTTAATGTTATCGGAAATAAGCCGACAGACAGATATTTGAGTGGGAGGGGCAACCCTATGACCACATCACGGACTTAAGGAGGTGTGTCTCGTGGCTAAAAAAGTTGTTAAAGTTGTAAAACTTCAAATTCAAGCTGGTAAAGCAAACCCAGCGCCACCAGTAGGTCCTGCACTAGGTCAAGCAGGTGTTAACATCATGGGATTCTGTAAAGAATTCAATGCTCGTACACAAGACCAAGCAGGTTTAATTATTCCAGTTGAGATTTCTGTATTTGAAGATCGTTCATTCACTTTCATTACAAAAACTCCACCAGCTGCAGTATTACTTAAAGTAGCAGCAGGTATCAAATCTGGTTCTGGTGAACCTAACAAGAATAAAGTAGCTACAGTGAAACGTGACAAAGTTCGCGAAATCGCTGAAACTAAAATGCCAGACTTAAACGCAGGTTCTGTAGAAGCTGCTATGTTAATGGTAGAAGGTACTGCACGTAGCATGGGTATTGTCGTAGAAGACTAATCCCATTACTTGATAAAAGTATTGTTTTTGGAGGTTGCGAATGTTTCTTATAGCGATATTTGAAACACCGCAACCTTTATTCGTGGGAGGGAAATCCCGCTATAACCACAATCAAGGAGGAAATTCAAAATGGCTAAACAAGGTAAAAAATTACAAGATGCCGCTAAATTAGTAGACAAAACTAACGTTTATTCTGTAGCTGAAGCTGCTGAATTAGCTAAAAATACAAGTAAAGTAAACTTCGACGCAACTGTAGAAGTAGCTTTCAACCTAAACATCGATACTCGTAAAAACGACCAACAAATCCGTGGTGCAATCGTGCTTCCAAACGGTACTGGTAAAACTCAAAAAGTTTTAGTATTCGCTAAAGGTGAAAAACTTAAAGAAGCTGAAGCTGCTGGTGCAGACTACGCAGGCGATGCTGAATACATCCAAAAAATTAAAGATGGCTGGTTCGATTTCGACGTTATCGTTGCTACACCAGACATGATGGGTCAAGTTGGTCAACTTGGTCGCGTATTAGGTCCAAAAGGCTTAATGCCAAACCCTAAAACTGGCACAGTTACTTTCGATGTAACTAAAGCAGTTAACGAAATCAAAGCTGGTAAAGTTGAATACCGTGCTGATAAAGCAGGTATCGTACACGCACCAGTAGGTAAAGCATCATTTGACGCTGACAAATTAGCTGAAAACATCCAAACTTTAGTAGATGTTATCGTTAAAGCTAAACCAGCTACAGCAAAAGGCGTTTACTTAAAATCAGTACACGTTACAACTACTATGGGTCCATCAATCAAACTTGATACTCTAGCATTTGCAAAATAATTTAATAATTGACAAAAAAAAACTCATCTGATAAGATGAGTTTTGTTGTGAATTATCCATTTGTACCATAGACAGTAGGGGCGGCATTGTACCGCTTAATAATCCTGCCGAGGGCAAAGGAATCATTCTCTATTTAGATGATGAATTTCTGCCTCTTGTCTGTCTTTGATAAGAGGCTTTTCTTTTGTCGGTATAAATGACTCATTCTTATAGGAGGTGTCAATAATGAGCAAAGCAGTAGAAGCAAAACAAACTGTTGTTCAAGAAATCGCTGACAAGTTCAAAGCTGCAGCGTCAGTAGTAGTAGTAGACTACCGCGGCTTAACAGTTCAACAAGTAACTGAATTACGTAAACAATTACGTGAAGCTGGCGTTGAATTCAAAGTATACAAAAATACTTTAGTTCGTCGTGCTGCTGAAGAAGTTGGTCACGCTGAAATCAATGATGTACTTACTGGTCCAAACGCAATCGCGTTCTCTAACGAAGACGTAGTTGCTCCAGCTCGTATTATCAATAACTTCGCTAAAGAAAACGAAGCTTTAGAAATTAAAGCAGGTTTAATCGAAGGCAACTTCGCAACTTTAGAAGAAGTAAAAGCATTAGCAGAACTTCCATCACGCGAAGGTTTACTATCAATGCTTTTATCAGTGCTACAAGCACCAATGCGCAACTTCGCGCTTGCAACAAAAGCTGTTGCAGAACAAAAAGAAGAACAAGGCGCTTAATAGCTGCTTAAACTTCATCGCATCTTAGGGTGCACCAAAAATAAAAAATTAGATTCCATAATAGGAGGAACTCATAATGAACCAAGAACAAATCTTAGCTGCAATTAAAGAGATGACAGTTTTAGAATTAAATGACTTAGTAAAAGCAATCGAAGAAGAATTCGGCGTAACTGCTGCTGCTCCTGTAGCTGCAGCTGGTGCTGTAGCTGGCGCTGCTGAAGAAAAAACAGAATTCGACGTAGTATTAGCATCTGCTGGTGATTCTAAAATCAAAGTAATCAAAGTAGTACGCGAAATCACAGGCTTAGGTCTTAAAGAAGCTAAAGAAGTAGTAGACAACGCTCCTAAAGCTATTAAAGAAGGCGTAGCTGCAGCTGAAGCTGAAGAAATCAAAGCTAAACTTGAAGAAGTTGGCGCATCTGTAGAAGTTAAATAATTTCTGCTAACCTATTGAAAAAGCTCGTCAATTTTTGACGAGCTTTTTCTTCATTTTACGTGATGGAGGGCATGCTAATGTCAGATCATTATTATTCAAAAAACCCTGAGGTTGAGAGTAAACCACGTAGATGGAGTTTTAGACTTCGAGGATTTTCCTTCACGTTTGAAACCGACGCAGGTGTTTTTAGTAAAAGCGAAGTAGATTTTGGTTCCCGTGTATTAATCGATCGTTTTGAACTGCCGTCAGTTGAAGGGAATATTTTGGATGTGGGTTGTGGATATGGTCCAATTGGTTTATCAATCGCAAAAAGTTACCCAGAACGTACTGTTCACATGATGGATGTAAATGATCGTGCGTTAAATTTAGCACGCAAAAACGCTGAAGTTAACGGGGTTCAAAATGTACGAATTTATGAGAGTGATGCGCTTTCATCTGTGCAAACAGACAAAGTCGCTGTTGTTCTGACAAATCCTCCTATTCGTGCCGGTAAACAAACCATCTTCCGCATTTACAATCAAGCCTATGATATTTTATCTGAAGGCGGAGAACTGTGGATTGTCATCCAAAAGAAACAAGGAGCACCATCTACAGTAGATCATTTAGAAATACAGTTTAAAGATGTCACAGTTGTTGATAAAGAAAAGGGTTATTGGATTATTAAAGCAATAAAATAATTTATACTATTTTCTGAAAAATAATTGTCAATATTTATAGATTGACTTGACAAAAACGCTGTGATATTATAAGAAAATGCAAAAATATTAATTTGAAGCCGTCTGCCTATTTTATGAAAATGTCAATAGCTTTCGGTATAAAATTATGTTTGAATAATCGAAAATGAGATTTATTGCTCGTTTTCTTTTTTGTCTTTTGAAAAATTGCAATTTCATAAGACCTAATATCGCTTTATTGAGGGGTGAATGAGTTGACAGGTCAACTAGTTCAGTACGGACAACACCGCCAGCGTAGAAGCTTCGCGCGTATTAAAGAGGTGCTAGAACTTCCGAATCTTATCGAGATTCAAACTGCTTCTAACGAGTGGTTTTTAGAGGAAGGCTTACGTGAAATGTTCCACGACATTTCACCAATCGAAGACTTCACAGGAAATCTTTCACTAGAATTCGTCGACTACAGTCTTGGAGAACCAAAATATGATGTCGATGAATGTAAACAACGTGACGTTACTTACGCAGCACCATTACGCGTAAAAGTACGTCTTCATAATAAGGAAACTGAAGAAGTAAAAGAACAAGAAGTATTCATGGGTGATTTCCCACTTATGACAGAAACCGGGACTTTTGTTATCAACGGCGCAGAACGCGTTATCGTTTCCCAATTAGTTCGATCACCAAGTGTATACTATCACGATAAAACAGATAAAAATGGTAAAAAAGGCTTTGGCGCAACAGTTATTCCAAACCGCGGCGCATGGTTAGAATATGAAACAGACGCAAAAGATGTTGTCTACGTTCGTATCGACCGTACACGTAAACTACCTGCCACGGTATTACTACGTGCATTAGGCTTTGCATCTGACCAAGAAATTATCGATCTTATCGGTGATAATGAATATTTACGTAATACTTTAGAAAAAGATAATACTGATAGCACTGAAAAAGCGTTATTAGAAATCTATGAACGTCTACGTCCGGGTGAACCACCTACAGTAGAGTCAGCTAAAAACTTACTATATTCTCGTTTCTTCGACCCAAAACGCTATGATTTAGCGGCTGTAGGTCGTTATAAAATGAATAAAAAACTTCATATCAAGAACCGTTTATTCAACCAAACATTGGCTGAAACGCTAGTAGACCCTAATACAGGTGAAATCTTAGCAGAAAGCGGTACAGTGATTGACCGTCGTGTATTAGACCGCATTACACCATTCTTAGAAGAAGGCGTAAACTTCAAAACACTTTCAAAAGTTAGCGGCATCATCGAAGGCGATATCCTTGTACAAGAAGTTAAAATCTTTGCACCAAATGATGAGTCACAAAAAGAAATCAAAGTAATCAGCAATGCTTACATCGATGATGAAGTAAAACATCTTACTCCAGCTGATGTTGTAGCCTCTGTTTCTTATTTCTTCAACTTATTACATGGTGTGGGCGATACTGATGATATCGATCACCTAGGTAACCGTCGTCTACGTTCAGTAGGTGAATTACTACAAAATCAATTCCGTATTGGTTTATCTCGTATGGAACGTGTTGTACGTGAACGTATGTCTATTAATGATACTGATGCAATTGTTCCACAACAATTGATCAATATCCGCCCGGTAATTGCAGCTATTAAAGAATTCTTTGGTAGCTCTCAATTATCACAATTCATGGACCAAACAAACCCTCTTGCAGAATTAACGCACAAACGTCGCCTATCTGCATTAGGACCTGGTGGTTTAACTCGTGAACGTGCTGGCTTCGAAGTACGTGACGTTCACTACTCTCACTATGGCCGTATGTGTCCAATCGAAACTCCAGAGGGTCCAAACATTGGTTTAATCAACTCTCTATCATCATATGCAAAAGTAAATAAATTTGGTTTCATCGAAACACCGTACCGTCGTGTGAGTCCTGAAACTGGTAAAATTACTGAACATATTGATTACCTAACAGCAGACGAAGAAGATAACTATGTTGTTGCTCAAGCGAACTCACCACTAAATGCAGATGGTACGTTCACCGAGGAAGAAGTAGTAGGACGTTTCCGTGGCGATAACTCAGTGTTCAAACGCGACACTATCGACTACATGGACGTATCTCCTAAACAAGTAGTATCTGCTGCGACAGCATGTATCCCATTCTTAGAAAATGATGACTCTAACCGTGCTCTTATGGGTGCCAACATGCAACGTCAAGCTGTTCCACTTCTAAACCCAGAGGCCCCATTCGTAGGTACTGGTATGGAACATGTCAACGCTCGTGACTCTGGTGCTGCAATCGTAGCGAAATACCATGGTATTGTTGAGCATGTTGAAGCTCGTTACATCTCAGTTCGTACAATCGAAGAAGTAGATGGTAAAGAGGTGAAAGGTGATTTAGTTCGTTACAAATTACAAAAATTCACTCGTTCTAACCATGGTACATCTATTAACCAACGTCCATTAGTAAAAGAAGGAGACCGCGTGCAACCACGTGAAATCCTTGCTGATGGTCCATCAATGGAAAATGGTGAACTTGCACTTGGTCGTAACGTAGTCGTGGCATTCATGACTTGGAATGGTTACAACTATGAAGATGCTGTAATTATGAATGAACGTTTAGTTAAAAATGACGTATACACTTCTGTTCACATTGAAGAATATGAATCAGAAGCACGTGATACAAAACTTGGACCTGAAGAAATCACTCGTGATATTCCAAACGTTGGTGAAGAAGCACTTCGCAACTTAGACGAACGTGGTATTATCCGTATTGGTGCAGAAGTAAATGATGGTGATATCTTAGTAGGTAAAGTTACTCCTAAAGGTGTAACAGAGCTGACTGCAGAAGAACGTCTATTACATGCAATCTTTGGTGAAAAAGCACGTGAAGTACGCGATACATCATTACGTGTTCCTCATGGCTCTGGTGGTATTGTACTTGACGTTAAAGTATTCCATCGCGAAGACGGCGATGAATTATCTCCAGGTGTAAACCAAATGGTACGTGTTTACATCGTTCAAAAACGTAAAATCCGCGTTGGTGATAAAATGGCCGGCCGTCATGGTAACAAAGGGGTTATCTCTCGTATCTTACCAGAAGAGGATATGCCATTCTTACCAGATGGTACTCCAGTTGACATCATGCTTAACCCATTAGGTGTACCATCCCGTATGAACATCGGACAAGTACTTGAATTACACTTAGGTATGGCTGCTCGTTACTTAGGCGTGCACATGGCTACTCCTGTATTCGATGGTGCTTCAGATGAAGACGTATGGCGTACAATGGAAGAAGCAGGAATGAACCGTGACGGTAAAACAACTCTTTATGATGGACGTTCAGGTGAACCATTCGACAACCGCGTATCTGTTGGGGTTATGTACATGATCAAACTTGCGCACATGGTTGATGATAAACTTCACGCTCGTTCAACTGGTCCTTACTCACTTGTTACACAACAACCATTGGGTGGTAAAGCTCAATTTGGTGGACAACGTTTCGGTGAGATGGAAGTTTGGGCTCTTGAAGCTTATGGTGCAGCGCACACACTTCAAGAAATCTTAACAGTGAAATCTGATGACGTTGTAGGTCGTGTGAAAACATACGAAGCAATTGTTAAAGGTGAATCTGTTCCAGAACCAGGCGTACCAGAATCATTCAAAGTATTAATCAAAGAACTTCAATCATTAGGTTTAGACGTGAAAATGTTAAATATTAATGATGAAGAAGTAGAACTACGCGATGACGAAGATGATGATGTTCCGTCAGCTGACGCGTTAAATATCGCTTCTAAAAAAGAAGAGACTAATGAAGTAACTTCTGAAAACTAAGTTGTAATTTTTTCGGGACATGGACAGGCCCTCTTAGGGGCTTGTCCTAATTCCCGTTTATTTACTAATAATCAATCGTCGAGCTAATTATTTATAAGTCGAAAAGACTTCATTAATAGAGGGAGGTAGGCTCCTTGATAGACGTTAATAATTTTGAATATATGAAAATTGGTCTTGCTTCACCAGATAAAATCCGTTCTTGGTCATACGGTGAGGTTAAAAAACCAGAAACTATCAACTACCGTACATTAAAACCAGAGAAAGATGGTTTATTCTGTGAACGCATCTTTGGTCCAACAAAAGACTGGGAATGTCATTGTGGTAAATACAAACGCGTACGATATAAAGGCGTAGTTTGTGATCGTTGTGGTGTTGAAGTAACACGTGCAAAAGTACGTCGTGAGCGAATGGGACACATTGAGCTAGCTGCTCCTGTATCTCATATTTGGTACTTCAAAGGGATTCCAAGCCGCATGGGTCTCATTTTAGATATGTCTCCACGTGCACTTGAAGAAGTAATTTATTTTGCTTCTTACGTTGTAATCGAATCGGGCGATACTCCTTTAGAAAAGAAACAACTTCTTTCAGAAAAAGAATATCGCGCATATCGTGAAAAATTCGGTAGCACTTTCAAGGCATCTATGGGTGCAGAAGCAATCAAAGACTTATTGAAAGAAATCGATTTAGACAAAGAATCAATCGAGCTTAAAGAAGAGCTTAAAACTGCACAAGGCCAACGCCGTACACGTGCAATTAAACGTTTAGAAGTTGTTGAGTCATTCCACCACTCAGGTAACCGTCCTGAATGGATGATTTTAGATGTACTTCCTGTAATTCCACCAGAATTACGCCCAATGGTACAACTAGATGGTGGTCGCTTTGCAACATCTGACTTAAATGATTTATACCGTCGTGTTATCAACCGTAACAACCGTTTAAAACGTTTATTAGACCTTGGTGCTCCTGGCATCATCGTTCAAAACGAAAAACGTATGTTACAAGAAGCAGTTGACGCGTTAATCGATAATGGTCGTCGTGGCCGTCCTGTTACAGGGCCTGGTAACCGTCCATTGAAATCTCTTTCTCATATGTTAAAAGGTAAACAAGGTCGTTTCCGTCAAAACTTACTTGGTAAACGTGTCGATTACTCTGGTCGTTCTGTAATCGTAGTTGGTCCATCTTTAAAAATGTACCAATGTGGTCTGCCAAAAGGTATGGCAATCGAACTATTCAAACCTTTCTTAATGAAAGAATTAGTTGAACGTGGGTTAGCTCACAATATTAAATCAGCTAAACGTAAAATCGAACGTCAACATGAAGAAGTATGGGATGTTTTAGAAGACATCATGCGTGAACACCCAGTATTACTAAACCGCGCACCAACTCTTCACCGTCTTGGTATCCAAGCGTTTGAGCCAACACTTATCGAAGGTAAAGCAATCCGCTTACACCCATTAGTATGTACTGCATATAATGCTGACTTCGATGGTGACCAAATGGCCGTCCATGTTCCTCTTTCTGCAGAAGCACAAGCTGAAGCACGTTTATTAATGCTTGCAGCACAAAATATCCTGAACCCTAAAGATGGTAAACCAGTCGTTACACCATCTCAAGATATGGTTTTAGGTAACTACTACCTAACTCTTGAGCGTAAAGGTGCTGTAGGTGAAGGTACTGTCTTCTCAGATCCAGAAGAGTTAAATGTTGCTTATGCGAATAATGAGGTACATTTACACTCTCGTATTGCGATTCGCGCAGCTTCTTTAAATAACAATACGTTCACTGAAGAACAAAACAAAAAATTGTTAATTACATCTGTTGGTAAAGTAATGTTCAATGAAATCTTGTACGCTGATTTCCCATACATTAATGAACCAACTACTGATAATTTACAAGTGGGTACGCCAGATAAATATTTCGTTCCGACTACCACAAATATTAAAGAATATTTAGTAGAACAAGAACCTGCTAAACCATTCACTAAAAAATATCTTGGTAAAGTCATTGCAGAAGTATTCGACCGCTACCATATTACTGAGACTTCTAAAATGCTTGATGAGTTGAAAAACCTTGGTTTCAAATACTCAACTAAAGCCGGTATCTCAATTGGTATCTCAGATATCATCGTATTACCAGATAAACAAGAAATTTTACATGAAGCTCAAATTAAAGTTGATAAAGTTCAAAAACAATTCCGTCGCGGTTTAATTACTGAAGACGAACGTTATGATCGCGTAATTTCATTCTGGAGTGACGCAAAAGATGTTATCCAATCCAAACTGATGAAATCTCTTCCAGCTACGAACCCAATCTTTATGATGAGTGACTCTGGTGCCCGTGGTAACGCATCTAACTTCACTCAATTGGCAGGTATGCGTGGTCTGATGGCCAACCCAGCTGGCCGTATTATCGAATTACCAATCAAATCTTCATTCCGTGAGGGTTTAACGGTATTAGAGTACTTCATCTCTACCCATGGTGCTCGTAAAGGTCTTGCCGATACAGCCCTTAAAACAGCCGATTCAGGTTACCTTACTCGTCGTCTTGTTGATGTTGCTCAAGATGTCATCATTCGTGAAGATGATTGTGGTACTGATAAAGGTCTTGAAATTTCAGCTCTTAAAGAAGGTAACGAATTAATCGAAGCCCTTGAAGAACGTGTTCTTGGTCGTTACGCTAAGAAAACAATTCGTCACCCGGAAACAAACGAAGTTATCGTTAGCCCAGATGAATTAATCACAGCTGAATTAGCTCGTAAAATTACAGAAGCAAATATCGAAACAGTTACAATCCGTTCTGCGTTCACATGTAACACAAAACATGGTGTATGTAAAAAATGTTATGGTATGAACTTAGCTACAGGTGACGAAGTTGAAGTAGGTGAAGCAGTAGGTATCATCGCTGCTCAATCTATCGGTGAACCAGGTACACAGTTAACAATGCGTACATTCCATACTGGTGGGGTTGCCGGTGCCGATATCACACAAGGTTTACCTCGTATCCAAGAGATTTTTGAATCTCGTAATCCAAAAGGTCAAGCATTAATTACTGAGATTTCAGGTACTGTTGTTGAAATCGAAGAAATTCGTGAAGGCTTAAAAGAAATTACTATTCAAAGCCCAATTGAATCTCGTAAATATACTG
The DNA here is from genome assembly GCF_000505545.1 of Kurthia huakuii LAM0618. Lineage (GTDB taxonomy): Bacteria > Bacillota > Bacilli > Bacillales_A > Planococcaceae > Kurthia > Kurthia huakuii. The sequence continues at coordinate 185,343 of NZ_AYTB01000016.1, read as the reverse complement.
CTCCATACAATGCACGTCTAAAAGTCCAAGAAGGCGATCAAGTTGCTCATGGCCAAACATTAACTGAAGGTTCAATTGATCCAAAACAATTAATCAAAGTTACTGACGTATCTACTGTAGAAGAGTATTTATTAAAAGAAGTTCAAAAAGTATATCGTATGCAAGGTGTAGAAATTGGCGATAAACATATCGAAGTTATGGTACGTCAAATGTTACGTAAGGTTCGTATTATCGAAGCTGGTGACACTGAATTACTACCAGGTTCGTTAGTTGATATTCACCAATTCACTGAAGCAAACCGAAATATTTTAGTGTCAGGTAACAAAGCGCCAGCTACATGTCGCCCAGTGATCCTTGGTATTACAAAAGCTTCTCTTGAAACTGAATCATTCTTATCTGCGGCTTCATTCCAAGAAACAACTCGTGTGTTAACGGATGCAGCAATCAAAGGTAAACGTGATGAATTATTAGGTCTGAAAGAAAATGTTATTCTTGGTAAACTTGTGCCAGCTGGTACAGGTATGCAACGCTACCGCCAAATTGAAATTGCTGGTGCTGCAGCTACAGAAAGCACAACTTCAGCTGAATAATTAGTTTTATATCAAATCCCAACGAATTTTCGTTGGGATTTTTTATATTTAGTTGACAACGAACTTATAGGATGATAATATATTTTAGGTTGATAGTTCATTGTCTATCATTTCATGGACATAATTGTCTAAGGGAAAAATTAAAACAATACATGTTATTAACAAACAGTAGCGACAAGCATTGTTGGTCGTGGAGCAAAACATTGTTACTCTAAGATGTAACAGGTGAATAACCACGCATGCGGTGCGACGGCACAAATTTTGGAGTTCCCGTTGCATTAAATAACCAGGCAGACTCTTGGTAGAGATGATGACGTTGATACGAAACGCCAGCATAACTTGAAGTACTGCGTTAGTAGTTTTTACGCTGATCACGTAAAGGCTTTTGTTTTTAACTTAAAATGAACCACCTGGATGTGTGGATTTAAAGAAAGCAATGAGAGGAGGACATATCGATGCCTACAATTAACCAATTAGTACGTAAGCCTCGTCAATCCAAAAGTAAGAAATCTAATTCACCAGCTTTAAACAAAGGCTACAACAGCTTTGCAAAAAGCTTAACTGATGTCAACTCACCACAAAAACGTGGTGTTTGTACTCGTGTTGGTACAATGACACCTAAAAAACCAAACTCAGCGTTACGTAAATACGCTCGTGTGCGTTTAACTAACCAAATCGAAGTTAACGCTTATATTCCTGGTGAAGGCCATAACTTACAAGAACACAGTGTTGTTCTTATCCGTGGCGGACGTGTAAAAGATTTACCAGGGGTACGTTATCACGTAGTTCGTGGTGCTCTTGATACTGCAGCTGTACAAGGACGTATGCAATCACGTTCATTATACGGTGCTAAAAAACCTAAAGAAAAAAAATAATGTAATATAATAAGTAGCTATACTTGAAAGGAGGAAAACACATGCCTCGTAAAGGTCCTGTTTCCAAACGTGACGTGTTACCAGATCCACTTTATAATTCAAAACTTGTAACTCGTTTAGTCAACAAATTAATGGTAGATGGTAAAAAAGGTACTTCTCAAAAAATCTTATACGGAGCTTTCGATTTAGTTAAAGAACGCTCTGGTAAAGACGCTTTAGAAGTATTCGAAGCTGCATTAGAAAACGTAATGCCAGTTCTTGAAGTACGTGCTCGCCGTGTCGGTGGTGCTAACTATCAAGTACCAGTAGAAGTGCGTCCAGAACGCCGTACTACTTTAGGTCTTCGTTACCTAGTAAACTACTCTCGTCTTCGCGGCGAAAAAACTATGGAAGAACGTCTTGCTAACGAAATCTTAGACGCTTCTAATAACACTGGTGCGTCAGTTAAAAAACGTGAAGATATGCACAAAATGGCTGAAGCTAACAAAGCATTCGCTCACTACCGCTGGTAATATTCAAACTAAACTATATATCCATTATGGAAGGAGAAATTCCGCATGACTAGAGAATTCTCACTTGAGAACACTCGTAATATCGGAATCATGGCTCACATCGATGCTGGTAAAACAACAACAACTGAGCGTATCCTTTATTACACTGGTAAGATTCACAAAATCGGTGAAACTCACGAAGGTGCTTCTCAAATGGACTGGATGGAGCAAGAGCAAGAACGTGGTATCACTATCACTTCTGCTGCGACAACAGCTCAATGGAAAGGCCACCGTGTAAATATCATTGATACACCAGGACACGTAGACTTCACTGTAGAAGTTGAACGTTCTCTTCGTGTACTTGATGGTGCTGTTACTGTACTTGATGCTCAATCAGGTGTAGAACCACAAACTGAAACAGTATGGCGTCAAGCTACAACTTACGGCGTACCACGTATCGTATTCATTAACAAAATGGATAAAATCGGTGCGAACTTCTTATATTCTGTAGGAACTTTACATGAACGTTTACAAGCAAACGCTCATCCAATTCAATTACCAATCGGTGCTGAAGATGAGTTCCACGCTATTATCGACTTAGTAGAAATGCAAGCTACTTTCTACAAAGAAGGCGATGATGGTTCAAATGCAGAAATTAAAGAAATTCCTGCTGAATACAAAGAACAAGCAGACGAATACCGCGAAAAACTTATCGAAGCAGTTGCAGAATTAGATGAAGATCTAATGGAAAAATACTTCGCTGGTGAAGAAATCACTACAGACGAATTAAAAGCTGCTATCCGTAAAGCTACTTTATCAGTAGAATTCTACCCAGTAGTATGTGGTACTGCGTTCAAAAACAAAGGTGTTCAATTAATGCTTGATGCAGTAGTTGATTACCTACCAGCTCCAACAGATGTTGAATCTATTAAAGGTACATCTATTGATGGTGAAGAAGAAATCGTACGTCACTCTTCTGATGATGAACCATTTGCTGCACTTGCGTTCAAAGTTATGACTGACCCTTATGTTGGTAAATTAACTTTCTTCCGTGTGTACTCTGGTGTTCTTCAATCAGGTTCTTACGTACAAAACTCTTCTAAAGGCAAACGTGAACGTGTAGGTCGTATCCTACAAATGCACGCTAACAGCCGTGAAGAAATCTCTGAAGTTTACGCTGGCGACATTGCTGCTGCAGTAGGTCTTAAAGCTACAACTACTGGTGATACTCTTTGTGCAGAAGATAGCTTAGTTATCCTTGAATCAATGGAATTCCCAGAACCAGTTATTTCTCTATCTGTTGAGCCTAAATCAAAAGCTGACCAAGATAAAATGGGTCAAGCACTACAAAAACTTCAAGAAGAAGATCCAACTTTCCGCGCTCACACTGACGTTGAAACTGGTGAAACTATCATCTCAGGTATGGGTGAACTTCACTTAGATATCTTAGTTGACCGTATGAAACGTGAATTCCACGTTGAAGCTAACGTAGGTGCTCCTCAAGTATCTTACCGTGAAACTTTCCGCCAAGCGGCTAAAGTTCAAGGTAAATTCGCTCGCCAATCTGGTGGTCGTGGTCAATATGGTGACGTTCATATCGAATTCGAACCAAACGAAGAAGGAAAAGGCTTTGAGTTCGTCAACGCTATCGTTGGTGGTGTAGTTCCTCGTGAATACATTCCAGCTGTAGAAGCCGGACTTAAAGATTCATTAGCAAACGGAGTATTAGCAGGGTTCCCTCTAATCGATGTTAAAGCTACATTAGTCGATGGTTCTTATCACGATGTCGATTCAAATGAAATGGCGTTCAAAGTAGCTGCATCTCTAGCAGTGAAAAAAGCTGCTTCTGCTTGTAACCCAGTTCTTTTAGAACCAGTTATGAAAGTAGAAGTAGTAATGCCAGAAGAATATCTTGGTGATATCATGGGTAACATCACTGCTCGTCGTGGACGTGTAGAAGGTATGGAAGCTCGCGGTAACGCTCAAGTTGTTCGTGCAATGGTTCCACTTGCTGAAATGTTTGGGTATGCAACAACTTTACGTTCATCTACCCAAGGTCGCGGTACATTCTCGATGGTGTTTGATCACTATGAAGAAGTTCCGAAATCAGTTTCAGAAGAAATCATTAAAAAACACCAAGGTTAATTTTAAATTAAATAATTTTTAATTGAAATTTCTTGGTATATCAAGTATAAATAACATGTAAGCTATGTCTTGGCAGAAGAACAGGGCCCGTTCTTCTAAAAGATATATCTAATAAAACTTATTACTAATAAAACTTTTTAAACCCTAGGAGGCACATTTAAAATGGCTAAAGAAAAATTCGACCGTTCTAAAACGCATGCTAACATTGGTACAATCGGACACGTTGACCATGGTAAAACAACTCTAACTGCTGCAATCGCTACAGTTCTTGCTAAAAAACAAGGCGGTACTGCAAAATCATACGCTGATATCGATAACGCTCCAGAAGAAAAAGAACGCGGTATCACTATCAACACTTCTCATATCGAATATGAAACTGACACTCGTCACTACGCTCACGTTGACTGCCCAGGACACGCCGATTACGTTAAAAACATGATCACTGGTGCTGCACAAATGGACGGCGCTATCTTAGTAGTATCTGCTGCTGATGGTCCAATGCCACAAACTCGTGAACACATCCTTTTATCTCGTAACGTAGGTGTACCTTACATCGTTGTTTTCTTAAACAAATGTGATATGGTAGACGATGAAGAATTACTTGAATTAGTTGAAATGGAAGTACGTGACTTATTATCAGAATACGACTTCCCTGGCGATGATGTTCCTGTAATCAAAGGTTCTGCTCTTAAAGCTTTAGAAGGCGAAGAAAAATGGGAAAATGCAATCGTTGAATTAATGGACGCTGTAGATTCTTACATTCCAACTCCAGAACGTCAAACTGACAAACCATTCATGATGCCAGTAGAGGATGTATTCTCTATCACTGGTCGTGGTACAGTAGCAACTGGCCGTGTTGAACGTGGTCAAGTTAAAGTCGGCGATGTTGTTGATATCGTTGGTATTACTGAAGAAACTGCTCAAACAACTGTAACAGGTGTTGAAATGTTCCGTAAATTATTAGATTACGCTGAAGCTGGCGATAACATCGGTGCTTTATTACGTGGTGTTGCTCGTGAAGATATCCAACGTGGTCAAGTATTAGCTAAACCAGGTACAATCACACCTCACACTAAATTCTCTGCTGAAGTTTACGTGTTATCAAAAGAAGAGGGTGGCCGTCATACGCCATTCTTCTCTAACTACCGTCCACAATTCTACTTCCGTACTACTGACGTAACTGGTGTAATCACGTTACCAGAAGGTACTGAAATGGTAATGCCTGGCGATAACACTAAAATGAACATCGAACTTATCCACCCAATCGCTATTGAAGACGGTACTCGTTTCTCAATCCGTGAAGGCGGCCGTACAGTTGGTTCAGGTGTTGTTTCTAACATCGAAAAAGCTTAATTCTCTCTTTAACTAGATTGATTTAACAAGCTTTCTTATAAAAACGTATGTAGCGTGCACGCTACATACGTTTTTTTTATGCAATTGTGTTAAAAATTTAGAAAGTGGGTGACAGCGATGAATGCAGTAATCATTGCTGTACTAGTCATGCTAGTATTGAGTGTTTTACGCATTAATGTTGTTTTTTCATTGTAAGCCCGTAATCAAATAACGCATATAATCTTGTAGGCATCTCCGATACGATAAATGTATCAATCAATGGAGGTGCTTTTATTATGTCTACGAACAAACCAATTATCGTCCCCGTTCATTTAGATCCTCTCCCTTTAGAACTCCCTCCGGGATCCTCGCCTCAACAAAAAATCGAGCCAACCTGTGTGATTAAAACAGCAGCAGTTGAAATCTCTTTCTTCAATGGCGTAGATGCACACCTTGTCCAAACCGTATTGAAAGGATTGGTGTTGAAATGAAAACAGATTTCACAAAGGTAAAAAATATTTATATTGTCTGTGGCAGAACGGATATGCGGAAAGGAATTGATGGCCTGGCGGCCTTAGTTCAGGATTCATTCGAATTGGATCCATATAGCGATGCTATTTTTTTATTTTCGGGTACAAGCAAAGATCGCTATAAATGTCTTTATTTTGATGGCGATGGTTTTGCTTTACTGTACAAGCGGTTAGATCAAGGTCGTCTGCAATGGCCGAAAAATGAGCAACAAGTCCGTAACCTTTCGCAGCAAGAATTGCGCTGGCTATTAGAGGGGTTATCTATACAACAGCCAAAGGCGATTACAAAATCTTTAAAAGGTGTCTTTTAATTACTTTGTATAAAATGGTATAATTATCCACAACATACCGAACGAAATGTGGTGAATGATTTGGAAAACGCTTCTATGAACAATGAACGGATTATACAACTTTTAGAAACTCAACTAGCGCACTCGAACAGACAGAATGAAGAATTAACACAGAAATTAGATCAATCGTTTAAACAAATTGAAGCGTTGACTGAACAAGTCCGTCAATTAACAAAAGCTTTATACGGTTCCAAATCAGAAAAATCAAAGTACCAAGTGCCCGATGGGCAAGGTTCTTTATTTGAGGATGATCCGTCTTTTAACGAATCTGAGCAGACAGAAGAAAAAAGCACCGAAACAATTAGTTATACGGTTAATCGTAAAAAGACAAATAAAAAACGTAATGATTCATTTGGAGAGCATATAGAAATTGAAGAAGTTCATTATCATCCAAATGATTCATCTTGCGATTGTTGTCATGAACCAATGGTCGAATTTAGCTCTGTCTTAGTTAGAGAAGAAGCAAAATTTATACCAGCTACACTAAAACGTGTACAGTACTTTGAGCATGTCTATGAGTGTCGATTATGTAAAAATGATTCTTTGAAAAAATCTCAAATTAAACGCGGCCAAGCACCAAAAGGTGCAATTCAAAGAAGTATTGCAGGGCCTACTGTTTTGGCAAAGCTTATTTATGATAAGTTTGCGCAATATTTGCCACTTTACCGTCAAGTAAATGAATGGTCAAGACATGGCTTATTAACAAACGATAAAAATTTATCCAATTGGGTAATACGTGTAGCAACAGATTGGCTGCAACCAGTGTACGAATTGATGAAAAAGCGTTTAATAGCAAAATCCGTTTTACATATTGATGAAACCTTTGCGCAAATTCTTAAGCGTTCCGATGGAAGACCAGCACAATCAAATGCTTATAACTGGGTAGCTCGCAGTGTTCAAAGTGAAGGCCCAGTGATTATTTTGTTTAAGAGTGCATTGTCTCGTGGTCGTGCGACCTTAGAAGATTTCATTCAAGGGTTCAAGGGCACCGTCATTTGTGATGGCTATTCAGCTTATAATCATTTGCCTGATGTTCAGTTCGCTAACTGTTGGGCCCATGTCCGCCGCTATTGGTTAAAGGCTGATAGTAACAATGGTCGAAAAGGCGTGCAATATTGCGATCAGTTATTTCATATTGAGCGTAAGATCAAGCATCTTTCACCGGAAGAACGTGTGAAAATTCGTCAGCAAGAATCCAAACCGATTGTAGATGAATTTTTTGAATGGGTGGATCGTTCGCCGTTCTTCGGAAAAAATGCACTTGCTAAAGCTGCTGACTACACATTGAATCGTAAAGTTGCATTAAAACGATTCCTTGATAATGGCTATATAGCCATTGATAATAACGCTGCAGAAAATGCGATTCGTCCAAATGTGATTGGTCGAAAAAATTGGCTGTTTTCTGTCAGTGAAGCAGGCGCTCATTCAAATGCCATTTGTTTAAGTCTTGCTGAAACTGCTAAAGCCAATGGCATTGATTTCTATCAATACTTGGTGAAATTGATGACAGATTTACCGAACCTGCCTTTTCAGCAGCAACCAGAAATTTTAGAGCGTTATCTACCATGGTCCGAAGATATTCAGGCCACTTGTAGAAAATAAATAGCCGACTTAGTCAAAAATCATTCGACTAATCGGCTATTTGCTGTGCGTACCGTTAAGGTGCGCGTTTTTTTATATTTCGGGCTTACTTTTCATTAGCGATTGGAGCACTTGTTGGAGGTTTAACTTCAGGGATGTCACTAAGTAAAACGTTAGAGGCATTTATTGGAGGTTTAGGTGATGGAGCAGAAGTGGCATTGAGTTATGCAATGCTTGGAGGTCTGGCTGTCGCTATTTCAAAAACGGGTATTTCTGAATTGTTAGTATCAACAATTTTAAAATTGGTAAAGCGCGGAGGAGATTCACAAAATACTGCATTAGTAAAAGCGCTTATTTTCATTGTGTTGGTATTAATGGCGGTATCTTCACAAAATATTATCCCAATTCATATTGCATTCATTCCTTTGCTGATTCCACCAATTATTAAGATTTTAAATATATTGGAAATTGATCGACGTTTGATTGCATGTATTTTAGCATTTGGTTTAATCACACCGTATATGAGTTTGCCATTCGGTTTTGGACTTGTTTATCAAGGTATCGTAGCAGAGAATATTTCATCAGCAGGAGTAGAAATTTCTCGTTCTGATGTATATGGACCAATGCTGATTCCCGCAGTAGGAATGTTAATTGGTTTAACAATTGCATTTTTTGTGTTTCGTAAGCCGCGTAAATATCAAGAAATCAATGTGAAAAGTGAACTTGTCGTTCAAGTAAGTAAGAAAAATATCATTTCAACAATAATTGCGTTAATTGCTACAGTGCTTGTTCAAATTCCAGCACTTGTACCCTTAGAATCAGGACAAATGTTTTTAGGCGCATTAACAGGTGTGTTGATTTTGTATATTACGGGAGCAATTAAATGGAAAGAAGCCGACAGTATTTTAACGAATGGTATGCGTTTAATGGCGTTTATCGGTATGGTTATGATTGCATCAAGCGGTTTTGCTGCGGTGGTTACAGCAACTGGAGATGTAGATGGCTTAGTGTCTGCAGCAGAAAAAATGCTTGGTGATAATAAAGCGTTAGCTGTTTTAATTATGTTGTTGATAGGTTTCTTTATCGATATGGGAATTGGCTCATCTTTTGCAACGATTCCTATTATTGCATCCATTTTTGTGCCAATTGCTGAAAGCTTTGGTCTAAGTGCCGCAGCAATTATTACATTAATAGGAACTGCTGGAGCATTAGGTGACGCAGGTTCACCTGCTTCTGATTCAACATTGGGACCTACAGCTGGATTAAATGTTGATGGGCAACATGATCATATTCGTGATACATGTATACCAACACTATTCATTTTCAATATCCCCTTATTAATTTCTGGTTGGGTAGCGATTATGTTCTTTTCATAATGAAATGTATTATTTATAGAAGAAAGGCCATTTTTTTGTACGTAAGTTGACAGAAAAATGGTTTTTCTTATTTTTGAAGGGGAATGGGTTGCCTTATTGGTTAATTTTTTATATACTAGGAAACGTTAAAAAAAGCAGACGTAAATTAAAAATTTAGAAAAGAACCACATAGAATAGCGCAAATAATTTTTTTAAAGAAAGTTGTTGCGTTGAATACGTAGATTATGTATAATATAAATGTTGGTCTTTGACTGCGATGAAACGGGAGGTTACCGACACACCCGGCCGCATTGCCATGGCGCGTGGTTGGAAAATTTCCGTGGAGAATTGTCTAGGAAATAGGCGAAAAGGAGGGAAAATAATGGCAAAACAAAAGATTCGTATTCGTTTAAAAGCATATGATCACCGTATTTTAGATCAATCTGCTGAAAAAATCGTAGAAACTGCAAAACGTTCAGGTGCTGGTGTATCAGGTCCGATTCCACTACCAACTGAAAAGTCAGTTTACACAATCTTACGTGCAGTCCACAAATATAAAGATTCACGTGAGCAATTCGAAATGCGTACGCATAAACGTCTAATCGATATCGTTAACCCAACACCACAAACTGTTGACGCGTTAATGAAATTAGATTTACCATCAGGCGTTGATATCGAAATCAAACTATAATGCATGGTAAAAAATAAAAATAATTTTTAAATATCCTCAGGAGGTGTGACACATGACCAAAGGAATCTTAGGTAGAAAAATCGGTATGACGCAAGTCTTCGCTGAGAACGGTGATTTAATCCCTGTAACTGTTATCGAAGCTACTCCAAACGTAGTTCTTCAAAAGAAAACAGTTGATACAGATGGTTACGAAGCTATCCAAATCGGTTTCGAAGATAAACGTGAAAAGTTATCTAACAAACCTTCAAAAGGACACGTAGCTAAAGCAAACACTGCTCCTAAGCGCTTCATTCGCGAAATTCGCAATGCTGACTTAGCTGAGTACGAGATTGGTCAAGAAGTCAAAGTTGAAATTTTCGCAGAAGGCGATGTAGTAGATGTAACAGGTGTTACTAAAGGTAAAGGTTTCCAAGGTGTTATTAAACGCCATGGTCAATCACGTGGTCCTATGTCCCACGGTTCTCGTTACCACCGTCGCCCTGGTTCAATGGGTCCAGTTGCTCCAAACCGCGTATTCAAACAAAAGAATTTACCTGGTCAAATGGGTGGCAACGTTGTAACTATCCAAAACTTAGAAATCGTAAAAGTTGATGCAGAACGCAACTTATTATTAGTTAAAGGTAATGTTCCTGGTTCTAAAAAAGCGTTAATCACAGTTAAGTCTGGTATTAAAGCTAACTAATTTTCCGAAGAAAGGAGGAAACAGGAATGACAAAAGTAAACGTACTTAGTCAAACAGGTTCTTCTGTAGGTGAAATCGAATTAAACGATGCTATCTTCGGAATTGAACCAAATGAAGCTGTACTTTTCGACGCAGTAATCGCTCAACGCGCTTCTCTACGTCAAGGTAATCACAAAACTAAAGGTCGCTCAGAAGTTTCTGGTGGTGGTCGTAAACCATGGCGTCAAAAAGGTACTGGTCGTGCCCGTCAAGGTTCTATCCGCTCTCCACAATGGCGCGGTGGTGGTATCGTATTCGGTCCAACTCCACGTAGCTATGCATACAAACTTCCTAAAAAAGTTCGTCGCTTAGCACTTAAATCAGCTCTTTCTAACAAAGTTGCTGAAACAAACTTCGTAGTTGTTGATGCTCTAACTTTAGATGCACCAAAAACTAAAGATTTCGTGAAAGTTCTTGCTGATTTATCAGTAGCAACTAAATCACTTATCGTTACTGCTGATATGAATGAAAACGTAGCATTATCTGCTCGTAACATTCCAGGCGTAACTGTTCTAACAGCTGAAGGTATCAACGTTCTAGATCTAGTATCTGCAAACAAAGTTGTTATCACTAAAGATGCTGTAGCTAAAATTGAGGAGGTGCTTGGTTAATGGAAGCACGTGAAGTACTAAAACGTCCTGTCATCACTGAGCGCTCTTCAGAACAAATGGCAGAACAAAAATACACATTTGAAGTTGACACTCGTGCCAACAAAACAGAAGTTAAAGACGCTGTTGAAACTATCTTTGGTGTTAAAGTTGAGAAAGTAAACATCATGAACTACAAAGGTAAAAAGAAACGCGTTGGCCGTTACACTGGCTTAACTAACAAACGTCGTAAAGCTATCGTAACTTTAGCTGAAGGCGAAATTGAATTATTCGAAATGTAATATAGATTGCATTCTTAATTAATAAAGGAGGGAATACACATGGCGATTAAAAAGTATAAAGCAACCACAAATGGCCGTCGTAACATGACGTCATCTGACTTTGCTGAAATCACAACTAATAAACCAGAGAAATCTTTATTAGCTGCTAAAAAACGCAAAGCTGGTCGTAACAACCAGGGTAAAATCACTGTTCGTCATAACGGTGGTGGCCACAAGAAACAATACCGTATTATCGATTTCAAACGTAATAAAGATGGTATCGTAGGTAAAGTAGCTACTATCGAATACGATCCTAACCGATCTGCAAACATCGCATTAATTAACTATGCTGATGGTGAAAAACGCTACATCCTAGCTCCGAAAGGTCTAGTAGTTGGCATGACTATCGTATCTGGTGAAGGTGCGGATATCAAAGTAGGTAACACATTACCACTTGCTAACATTCCAATGGGTACTACAATCCATAACATCGAGTTAAAACCTGGTAAAGGTGGACAACTTGTACGTTCTGCAGGTACTTCTGCACAAGTACTTGGTAAAGAAGATAAATACGTAATCGTACGCTTACAATCTGGTGAAGTACGTATGATCTTAGCAGCTTGCCGCGCTACAATCGGTGAAGTTGGTAACGAACAACACGAACTTATCCATATTGGTAAAGCAGGTCGTAAACGTTGGATGGGTAAACGTCCTACAGTTCGTGGTTCTGTAATGAACCCTAACGATCACCCACACGGTGGTGGTGAAGGTAAAGCTCCAGTTGGTCGTAAATCACCAATGACTCCATGGGGTAAACCAGCACTTGGTTACAAAACTCGTAACAAAAAAGCACAATCTAATAAATTTATCATTCGTTCTCGTAAAAAATAATGTGATTAAGCTGCGATTCAATCGAGTCGTGGCTGAATCATGGAGGGAGGTTCCGAAATGGCTCGTAGCTTGAAAAAAGGACCATTCATTGATGACCACCTTATGAAAAAGGTTGAAGCATCAAACAATTCTGAAAAGAAACAAGTTATTAAAACTTGGTCTCGTCGCTCTACAATCTTCCCGAACTTCATCGGCGAAACAATCGCTGTGTATGACGGACGTAAACATGTTCCTGTATACGTAACTGAAGATATGGTAGGACACAAGTTAGGTGAGTTCGCTCCAACACGTACATTCAAAGGTCACGGCGGAGACGATAAATCAACTAAAGTACGCTAATTAAGAGAGGAGGTAAACACTAATGCAACAAGAAGCTAAAGCTATCGCTCGCACAGTTCGCATTGCTCCTCGTAAAGTACGTCTAGTAGTAGACTTAATCCGAGGTAAAGAAGTCGGTGAAGCCATCGCTATTTTAAAACACACACCTAAAGCTGCATCTCCAGTAGTAGAAAAAGTTTTAAACTCAGCAATCGCTAACGCAGAGCACAACTATGATTTAGATGTAAACAACCTAGTTATTTCTAAAGTATTTGTTGACGAAGGTGCAACATTAAAACGCTTCCGTCCACGCGCACAAGGACGTGCTAGCGCAATTAACAAACGTACAAGCCACATTACAATCGTGGTATCTGAGAAGAAGGAGGGATAATACGTGGGTCAAAAAGTACATCCAATTGGTTTACGTGTAGGTGTCATTCGTGATTGGGAATCTCGTTGGTACGCTGAAAAAGATTACGCAACATTACTTCACGAAGATATCAAAGTACGTAAATTCATCGAAGAAACTTTAAAAGAAGCTTCAGTTTCTAAAGTAGAAATTGAACGCGCTGCAAACCGTATTAATATTACAATTAGTACAGCTAAACCAGGTATGGTAATTGGTAAGGGCGGTCAAGAAGTAGAATCACTTCGTAAAACTCTTAACAACATGACTGGCAAACGCGTACACATCAACATTGTTGAAATCAAACGCGCTGATCTTGATGCTCGCTTAGTAGCAGAAAATATCGCTCGTCAATTAGAAAACCGTGTATCATTCCGTCGTGCACAAAAACAAACTATTCAACGCACTATGCGTGCAGGTGCTAAAGGTATCAAAACTCAAGTATCTGGTCGTCTAGGTGGCGCTGATATCGCTCGTGCGGAACACTATAGTGAAGGTACTGTTCCACTTCATACTCTTCGCGCTGACATTGATTATGCTCACGCTGAAGCTGACACTACTTATGGTAAATTAGGTGTTAAAGTATGGATCTACCGTGGTGAAGTCCTTCCAACTAAAAAGAACTCTGTGGAAGGAGGCAAATAATTATGTTATTGCCAAAACGCGTTAAATACCGTCGTGTACACCGTGGCAAAATGCGTGGTCAAGCAAAAGGCGGCACAACAGTAACATTCGGTGAATATGGTCTACAAGCTCAAACAGCTAGCTGGATCACTAACCGTCAAATTGAGGCTGCACGTATTGCTATGACTCGTTATACAAAACGTGGCGGTAAAGTATGGATTAACATTTTCCCACACAAACCTTACACTAAAAAGCCTCTAGAAGTACGTATGGGTTCTGGTAAAGGTGCTCCTGAAGGTTGGGTAGCAGTAGTTAAACCAGGTCGTGTAATGTTCGAAATCGGCGGCGTTACTGAAGAAGTAGCTCGTGAAGCACTACGTTTAGCAGCTCACAAATTACCAGTAAAATGTAAGATTGTTAAACGTGAAGAAATTGGTGGTGAATCTAATGAAGGCTAATGAAATCCGTGAACTTGCAACTGTTGAAATTGAAGACAAAGTAAAATCACTGAAAGAAGAGCTTTTCAACCTTCGCTTCCAATTAGCGACTGGTCAATTAGAAAACACAGCTCGTATCCGCGAAGTTCGTAAAGCTATCGCGCGTATGAAAACTGTTATTCGTGAAAGAGAAATCAGTGCAAATTAAACTGATAAAGGAGGTTTGCAAGCATGACTGAGCGTAATCAACGCAAAGTTTACACAGGCCGCGTAGTTTCTGACAAAATGGACAAAACTATTACAGTAGTAGTTGAAACATACAAGAAACACTCACTTTACGGTAAACGTGTAAAATACTCTAAAAAGTTCAAAGCGCATGATGAAAACAACACAGCAAAAGTTGGAGACATCGTACGTATTATGGAAACTCGTCCGCTATCAGCTACTAAACGTTTCCGTTTAGTTGAAGTTGTAGAAGAAGCGGTTATTATCTAATAAATTTCGGTATTTATTCAGTAAAGATCCGAAGGGAGGTAACCTAAGTGATTCAACAAGAAAGTCGTTTAAAAGTTGCCGACAACTCAGGTGCTAAAGAAGTATTAACTATCAAAGTACTAGGTGGTTCTGGCCGTAAAACTGCTAACATTGGTGATGTTATCGTTTGTACTGTTAAGAAAGCAACACCAGGTGGCGTTGTCAAGAAAGGCGAAGTAGTAAAAGCTGTTATCGTACGTACTAAATCAGGCGTACGTCGTAAAGACGGTACTTACATCAAATTTGACGAAAACGCATGTGTAATCATCCGTGATGATAAATCACCACGCGGAACTCGTATTTTCGGACCTGTTGCACGTGAATTACGTGATGACAACTTCATGAAAATCGTTTCATTAGCTCCGGAAGTTCTTTAATTTCAAGGAAGTGCCAACAAGGAGGTGCGACATAATGCACGTTAAAAAAGGCGATAAAGTAATGGTTATCTCAGGTAAAGATAAAGGTAAAACAGGTGTTATCTTATCTGCGTTCCCTAAAAAAGATCGCGTGTTAGTTGAAGGTGTTAACATCGTTAAAAAACACGTGAAACCAAACCAACTTAATCCACAAGGTGGTATCGTTTCTCAAGAAGCAGCGATCCACGTATCGAACGTAATGCTAATCGACCCTAAAACTGGCGAGCCGACTCGCGTAGGTTTTAAAGTTGAAGATGGCAAAAAAGTTCGTGTAGCAAAAAAATCAGGTAATGTGATCGACTAATTTTTAAAATAGAAGGGAGGTACACACATGAGCCGCCTAAAAGAAAAATATGTAAATGAAGTTTCATCTGCTCTAATGAGCAAATTTGAATACACTTCTGCTATGCAAGTACCTAAAGTAGATAAAATCGTAATCAACATGGGTGTTGGTGACGCTGTTCAAAACTCTAAAGTACTAGATGCAGCAGTTGAAGAATTAACATTAATCGCTGGTCAAAAACCGGTTGTTACTAAAGCTAAGAAATCTATCGCTGGTTTCCGCCTTCGTGAAGGTATGCCAATCGGTACTAAAGTTACACTTCGTGGTGACCGTATGTACGATTTCCTAGATAAATTAATCTCTATTTCACTTCCACGTGTACGTGACTTCCGCGGTGTTTCTAAAAAAGCATTCGATGGTCGCGGTAACTACACTTTAGGTGTTAAAGAACAATTAATTTTCCCGGAAATCGATTTCGATAAAGTTTCTAAAGTACGCGGTATGGATATCGTTATCGTAACTACTGCGAACTCTGACGAAGAAGCTCGCGAGTTGTTAACTCAATTCGGTATGCCATTCCAAAAATAAGATAGGAGGGCTAGAACGTGGCTAAAAAATCAATGGTTGTTAAACAACAACGTGCTAAAAAATTCAATGTTCAAGAATACACACGTTGCGAACGCTGTGGTCGTCCGCACTCTGTATACCGTAAATTTAAACTTTGCCGTATTTGTTTCCGTGAACTTGCTTACAAGGGACAAATTCCTGGCGTGAAAAAAGCCAGCTGGTAATCCCCCAAATTGGGAAGGAGGTAAAATGTAATGACTATGACAGATCCAATTGCAGATATGCTTACTCGCATCCGTAATGCGAACATGGTACGTCACGAAAAATTAGAGCTTCCAGCTTCTAACATCAAAAAAGAAATCGCTGAGATTCTTAAACGTGAAGGTTTCGTACGTGACGTTGAGTATATCGAAGATGATAAACAAGGTATTATCCGTATCTTCTTAAAATACGGTCAAAATAACGAACGTGTTATCACAGGTTTAAAACGTATCTCTAAACCAGGTCTACGTGTTTATGCTAAAACTGAAGAAGTGCCAAAAGTTCTTAACGGCTTAGGTATCGCTCTAGTTTCAACATCACAAGGCTTAGTTACAGATAAAGAAGCTCGCGCTAAAAAAGTTGGCGGCGAAGTTCTAGCTTACGTTTGGTAATTAGCAACAAAAGAATGGAGGTGCAATAAGAAATGTCTCGTATTGGTAAAAAAATCATCGAGGTGCCTGCAGGCGTTACAGTTACAGTAGATGCTGATAACGTAGCAACTGTTAAAGGTCCGAAAGGCGAATTAGTTCGTGCTTTCCACAAAGATATGAAAATCGAGCAAGAAGGTAACGTAATCACTGTAGTACGTCCTTCTGACTCAAAAGAACACCGTACAAATCATGGTACAACTCGTGCTCTTTTAGCTAACATGGTAACTGGTGTTTCTGCTGGTTTCGAAAAAACTTTAGAACTTGTTGGTGTAGGT
Source organism: Kurthia huakuii LAM0618 (assembly GCF_000505545.1). GTDB lineage: Bacteria > Bacillota > Bacilli > Bacillales_A > Planococcaceae > Kurthia > Kurthia huakuii. Next base: position 168,371 of record NZ_AYTB01000016.1, on the reverse strand, counting down.
TACCGTGCTCAACTGCAAGGCAAGAAATTAGTTCTTAACGTTGGTTATTCTCACCCAGTAGAATTTACTCCTGGTCAAGATATCGAAATCGAAGTACCTGCTAACACAAAAATTATCGTTAAAGGTATTTCTAAAGAACAAGTTGGTGCATTAGCATCTAACATCCGTGACGTACGTCCTCCAGAACCTTATAAAGGTAAAGGGATTCGTTATGAAGGCGAATATGTTCGTCGTAAAGAAGGTAAAACAGGTAAATAATGCTGCCTAAGCATTAGAAAGGAGTGACCTTTAGTGATTACGAAACAAGATAAAAATCAAGTTCGTAAAAAACGTCATGCTCGCGTACGTGCTAAAGTTTCTGGTACTACTCAACGTCCACGTTTAAACGTTTACCGTTCAAACAAACACATCTACGCTCAACTTATTGACGATATTCAAGGTGTTACAATCGTATCTGCTTCAACTATGGAAAATGGTTTTGAAGGCGTTACAGGCAACACTGAAGCTGCTGCAAAAGTTGGCGAAGCTATCGCTAAAAAAGCTGCTGACAAAAACATCAAAGCGGTTGTATTCGACCGTGGCGGTTACTTATATCACGGACGCGTACAAGCTTTAGCTGAAGCTGCACGTGAAAATGGTTTAGAATTTTAATAAGAAGGAGGTTCACATTCAATGGGTCACATTATTGACGCAAACAGTCTTGAACTTGAAGAACGCGTAGTTACTATCAACCGCGTTGCTAAAGTTGTTAAAGGTGGACGTCGTTTCCGCTTTACTGCATTAGTTGTTGTCGGAGATCGCAATGGCCATGTAGGTTTTGGTACAGGTAAAGCACAAGAAGTACCTGATGCTATTCGCAAAGCTGTAGAAGATGCGAAGAAAAACTTAATCGAAGTTCCACGTGTAGGTGGGACTACTCCTCACTTAGTGATGGGTAAATTCGGTGCAGGTAACATCATGATTAAACCTGCTGCTCCTGGTACAGGGGTTATCGCTGGTGGTCCAGTACGTGCCGTACTAGAACTTGCTGGTATTACAGATATCTTATCTAAATCTTTAGGATCTAACACACCAATCAACATGGTTCGTGCTACAATCCAAGGTTTATCTGAATTAAAACAAGCTGAAGAAGTTGCAAAACTTCGTGGTAAATCAGTAGAAGAACTTTTAGGTTAAGGGAGGGAAATTGACAATGGCAAACAAATTAGCGATTACCCTTACTAAAAGCCCAATCGGTTCTAAACCTGGCCAAAAGAAAACTCTTGAAGCTCTAGGTTTACGTAAAATGCAACAAACTGTTGAACATGCTGACAACGTAGCTGTTCGCGGTCAAATTGCAAAAGTAGCACACTTAGTAACTGTTACTGAAAATTAATCTTTTATCTTACAATAAGGAGGTGCCTCTAATGAAACTTCATGAATTACAACCATCTGCTGGTTCACGTAAAGTACGTAACCGCGTAGGTCGTGGTATCGCAACAGGTAACGGTAAAACTGCTGGTCGCGGTCACAAAGGTCAAAAAGCCCGTTCAGGCGGTGGCGTACGCCCTGGCTTCGAAGGTGGTCAAAACCCATTATTCCGTCGTTTACCAAAACGCGGTTTCACAAACATTAACCGTAAAGAATTCGCTATCGTGAATCTTGACGCTTTAAATCGTTTTGAAGATGGCACAGAAGTAACACCAGCTTTACTTGTTGAAACTGGCGTTGTGAGCAATGAGAAATCAGGCATTAAAGTTTTAGGTAACGGTTCTGTTACAACTAAACTTACTGTAAAAGCTCACAAGTTCTCTGCTTCTGCTAAAGAAGCTATCGAAGCTGCCGGCGGAAACATTGAGGTGATCTAATGTTTCAGACTATCGCTAACCTATTCCGCGTTAGAGATATCCGAAATAAGATCATTTTCACACTTTTGATGTTGGTGATTTTCCGTATAGGAACATTTATCCCGGTACCAAATGTGGATGCAGATGTATTAAAACAAACCGATGAACAAAGTTTAGTCGGTTTCCTTAATATGTTTGGCGGAGGAGCTTTACAGAACTTCTCTATTTTCGCGATGGGAATTATGCCTTATATTACGGCATCAATCATCGTTCAACTGTTACAAATGGATGTTGTGAAAAAGTTCACCGAGTGGTCAAAACAAGGTGAGGTCGGTCGTAAGAAAAGCGCTCGATTTACACGTTACTTCGCAATTGTCCTAGCATTTATTCAATCTATCGCTATGTCATATGGTTTCAACCGTATGTATGGCGGTATGTTAATTAATGAAGAAGGTATTTTAACCTACTTTACAATTGCAATCGTGTTAACTGCTGGAACAGCATTTTTATTGTGGTTAGGCGAACAGATTACTGAAAAAGGTGTGGGAAATGGTATTTCCATTATCATCTTCGCGGGGATCGTTTCAGCATTACCAAATACAGTTAATCAAATTTACGCTCAAGAATTTGAAAATGCAGGGGATCAATTATTCCTTAACATCGTAAAATTCGTGCTTATTGCTTTAGTAGTTTTAGCTATTGTTGTTGGAGTTATCTACTTCGAACGCGCAAGTCGTAAAATTCCAATTCAATACTCTAAAGGTTCTGGCGGTAATATGCGTGGAGCACAAAAATCCCATTTACCACTTAAAGTAAATGCAGCTGGGGTTATCCCTGTGATCTTTGCTGTTGCGTTTATCGTAACACCTAGAACAATCGCATCTTTCTTTGGTGATAATGAGGTTGCTACTTTCATCCAGAATACTTTTGATTATTCAAAACCTGTTGGTATGATAATCTACGTTGCATTGATTATTGCATTCGCATATTTCTATGCATTCGTACAAGTAAATCCTGAGAAAGTAGCAGATAACTTGAAGAACCAAGGTGCTTATATTCCGGGGATTCGTCCAGGGAAGAATACAGAATCTTATCTTACAAGTGTGTTATATCGCTTAACATTTGTAGGGTCAATTTATTTATCAATTGTTGCTGTGATGCCGATTTTATTCGTGAACATTGGTGGACTTCCACAATCAGCACAAATTGGTGGTACAAGTTTGATTATCGTTGTCGGCGTAGCCCTTCAAACAATGACTCAACTTGAATCACAATTAACTAAACGACACTATAAAGGTTTTATGAAATAACTTTGGTTGGCTTGGGGGCATCTTCTGATGTTCCTGATACAACCATAAATTATATATTGGAGGATTTACCGTATGAATATCGTTTTAATGGGTCTACCTGGTGCCGGTAAAGGTACTCAAGCAGACAAAATTATTGAAAAGTACGACATTCCTCATATTTCTACAGGCGACATGTTCCGTGCTGCTATGAAAAATGGCACAGAACTAGGCTTAGAAGCGAAATCTTACATCGATAAAGGTGCTTTAGTACCCGATGAAGTTACGATCGGTATCGTTCGTGAACGCTTAGCTGAACCTGATTGCAATCAAGGATTCCTACTTGATGGTTTCCCGCGTACAATTGAACAAGCTGAAGCTTTAGATCAAATCTTAGCAGATCTTGGACGTAAAGTTGAACACGTGATTAACATCAAAGTAGAAGAAGATGAATTGGTTAAACGCTTAACAGGTCGTCGCATTTGTAAAGTATGTGGCTCTTCTTATCACTTAGTATTCAACCCATCAAAAGTTGAAGGTGTATGTGACAAAGATGGAGGAGAACTTTATCAACGCGCAGACGATAATCTAGAAACGGTTTCTAATCGTCTAGAAGTAAATATCAAACAATCTCAACCATTGCTTGATTTTTACAACAATAAACAAGTTTTAACAGATATTGACGGTCAGAAAGATATTAATGATGTCTTTGCTGATGTTGACGCTCTTTTAGAGAACAGCCGCAACTAATACCCGAGTCTCGGGCGCAGGAAATTCTGCCTCGGCAAGGAAACGTGCTGCGGTAGCAAAACGGAATTTAAATTTCGAGAGCTGCAAAAGCATATTGTGCCCGGTCTATGCACTGATGAATTATTGTATCGTTCGAAGGATTCCCTTTGTCCTTGATGCAATATTAATTCTGAAAGGGTATAATGGGTTTCGTGTAAAGTATCTGTAGATTACAGGTATGCACAGATCTCATCCAAGGATAATACATTCCAAGTGATCGCGTTGACATTATGGATACTGATTCTGGGATTTTTTCCAGGGATGTGAGATCGGACCCAAGACGTCTTTCGAACATCTCTCATATAATCCAAACATATGTTAGACGAGTATTTTACAAGAACACTTGGCTGAATTCGTTTGAATTTAACGATGGGAACCTGCATTGCATATAGAAGGGAGACAGGCTCGATGGCGAAAGACGATGTAATTGAAATCGAAGGCACAGTTCTTGAAACTTTGCCAAACGCGATGTTTAAGGTAGAATTAGAAAATGGACATACAGTTCTTGCTCACGTAAGTGGCAAAATTCGTATGCACTTTATCCGTATTCTTCCTGGAGATAAAGTTACGATTGAATTATCTCCATATGACTTAACTCGCGGTCGTATCACATACCGTTTTAAATAATCTTTTGCACTCCGGACCACTAAGGAGGTTAGGTAAGATGAAAGTAAGACCATCTGTGAAACCAATCTGCGAAAAATGTAAAGTTATTCGCCGACGTGGTAAAGTAATGGTAATCTGTGAAAATCCTAAACACAAACAAAAACAAGGATAATAATAAAGGAGGTGCACATCGTACATGGCACGTATTGCTGGTGTTGATATTCCACGCGAAAAACGCGTTGTAATTTCATTAACTTACATCTACGGTATCGGTAACGCTACAGCTAAACAAGTATTAGCTGGTGCTGGCGTTGACGAAAATATCCGTGTTAAAGATCTAACTGAAGATCAATTAAACAAAATCCGTGAACAATTAGACACATATAAAGTAGAAGGTGACTTACGTCGCGAAATCTCTCTTAATATTAAACGTCTAATGGAAATCGGTTCATTACGTGGTATCCGCCACCGTCGCGGTTTACCTGTTCGTGGTCAACATACGAAGAACAATGCTCGTACTCGTAAAGGTCCTCGTAAAACTGTAGCGAACAAGAAAAAATAATTAAGTAAAGGAGGTCACGCATAACAATGGCACGTAAACAACAATCTCGTAAACGTCGTGTGAAAAAAAATATCGAAGCTGGTATTGCTCACATCCGTTCTACTTTCAACAACACAATTGTTACTATTACAGATGTACAAGGTAACGCAATTTCATGGTCATCAGCTGGTGCTCTAGGTTTCCGTGGTTCACGTAAATCTACTCCATTCGCTTCTCAAATGGCTTCAGAAACTGCTGCTAAAACTGCAATGGAACATGGCTTAAAAACTATCGAAGTAACTGTTAAAGGTCCTGGTGCTGGCCGTGAAGCTGCAATTCGTGCGCTTCAATCAGCTGGTCTAGAAGTTACAGCTATCAAAGACGTAACTCCAGTACCTCACAATGGTTGCCGCCCACCAAAACGTCGTCGTGTGTAATTAATAGTTGCAACTTAATCTTGAATTAAGTTAAACTATCATATGCACTAACTTTGTATTAGGACAATCTTATTTGATTGACATTCGATTTAACAAACAAATGATGGATTGATACCATACATTCGATGTTTTATTAAGGAGGGTAAATTGAATGATCGAAATTGAAAAACCAAAGATTGAAACCGTTGAGATCAGTGATGATTTAAAATACGGCAAGTTTGTTGTAGAACCACTTGAACGTGGTTATGGAACTACTTTGGGAAATTCACTACGTCGTATCCTTCTGTCTTCTTTACCAGGAGCTGCTGTTACATCAATTCAAATTGACGGCGTACTACACGAGTTCTCTACTATTGAGGGCGTTGTAGAAGATGTTGCTTCAATTATTTTGAATCTTAAAAAGCTAGCTTTAAAAATTTACTCTGATGAAGAAAAAGTCATTGAAATTGATTTCAAAGGCTCAGGAGTAATCACTGCCGCTGATATTACTCACGACAGTGACGTAGAAATTTTAAACCCAGATCTATACATTGCAACTATTGCTAATAATGGTCATCTTCGCATGCGTATGTATGCACAACGTGGACGTGGATACACTCCAGCTGATCAAAACAAACGCGAGGATCTTCCTATCGGCGTTATCCCGATCGACTCTATTTACACTCCAGTATCACGCGTCAACTTCACAGTGGAAAACACTCGTGTTGGTCAATCGACTGACTTCGATAAACTTTCACTTGATGTATGGACAGATGGCAGCATCGGTCCTAAAGAGGCGATTTCGCTCGGAGCAAAAATCTTAACCGAGCACTTAAACATCTTCGTTGGTTTAACTGATGAAGCACAAACTGCTGAAATCATGGTTGAAAAAGAAGAAGACCAAAAAGAAAAAGTTCTTGAGATGACTATCGAAGAATTAGATCTTTCTGTTCGTTCTTACAACTGTCTAAAACGCGCAGGCATCAATACCGTTCTTGAACTTGCTAACAAGTCTGAAGATGATATGATGAAAGTACGTAATTTAGGACGTAAATCATTAGAAGAAGTAAAAGCGAAGTTAGAAGAGCTTGGTTTAGGGTTACGTGAAGAAGACTAAGCACACTTTTTAAATAATATAAATTTTACGATCAGTAATTGAACAAAGGAGGGAAATATCCATGGGTTACAGAAAACTTGGCCGTACAAGTTCTCAACGTAAAGCGATGCTTCGCGATTTAGCAACAGACTTAATCGTAAACGAACGCATCCAAACAACAGAAACTCGTGCAAAAGAATTACGTTCAGTAGTTGAAAAAATGATTACTCTAGGTAAACGCGGTGACTTACACGCTCGTCGTCAAGCTGCAGCATTTATCCGTCGTGAGTTAGCTACTACAACTGACGCTGAAGGTAACGAACAAACTGTTTTCGCACTTCAAAAGTTATTTGATGATGTAGCTCCACGCTACGCTGACCGTCAAGGCGGTTATACTCGCATTATGAAAGTTGGTCCACGTCGTGGTGACGGTGCACCAGTAGTTGTGATTGAATTAGTTTAATCTTAACTAATGCGGTGGAGGGTGTACTGTTCGCATCAAATGAACTTTGCACCCTCTTTTTTGAAAACCAAAAAGATTTATACGACAATATAAAAAGCTGAGTGTTATGATGAGCAGCCGAGGCTGTCTCGTTTAGCTCTACGCACCCCATTCACTTATAGGTCTGAGCAACCTATAAGGAGACTTTCGATTTTTCGCGCGTTTCTCTGGATGGGGTGCGCGCTTTTTTATTTTATTTTAAAAATATGATACCTGACGACTTTGTCTCTTATGGCAAAGTCGTTTCTTTTTGTATAGAATAGTTATAAATAGTCAGCTCAGTTAGAATGTAGAGTAGAGAATTGTCGAGCAAGAGAGGAGTTTCAATATGAATGAGATACTATCACTAAAAAATATTGCATTTACATATGTTCCTGACCAACCAGAAGTGAAAAATGCAGTAGAGGATGTTTCATTTGCGGTTAATGAAGGTGAATGGATTGCCATTGTTGGCCATAATGGATCAGGGAAGTCTACGTTAGCGCGTATTATTAATGGACTATTGTTTCCACAACAAGGAAGCGTCAGCGTATTAGGACAACCGATGAATGAAGAGAATCTTTGGGATATTCGTTCTCAAATGGGTATGGTATTCCAAAATCCAGATAATCAGTTTGTCGGTGCAACAGTGCAAGATGATGTAGCATTTGCATTGGAGAATAATGGTGTACCTTATGAAGAAATGGTAGAGCGTGTACATGAAGCATTGGCACAAGTAAAAATGACGGATTTTTTAGATAATGAACCACAACATTTATCAGGTGGCCAAAAGCAGCGTGTAGCAATTGCGGGGGCACTTGCATTGCGCCCGCGTATTTTAATTTTAGATGAAGCAACGTCGATGTTAGATCCGCAGGGGCGTGCAGAAGTATTGGCGACTGTCATGAAGCTTCGCGAAGAAACTGGATTGACTGTATTATCAATTACACATGATTTGGAAGAAGCAATGTTAGCGGATCGTTTACTGTTTATGAATGGTGGTCGTAAGTTTGCGGAAGGGACACCACAACAAATTTTTGATTTAGGTGATGAGCTTGTTAAATTAGGCTTAGATTTACCGTTCCCAATTAAGATGGCCAAGTTATTACAACAACAAGGAGTCGCTCTAGAAGGTGGCTATATGACAGAAGAAGAGTTGGTGAATGATATATGGATATCGAACTTCAAAAAGTAAGTTATAGCTACGGCGTGGGAACACCTTTTGAAAAACGCGCCTTATTTGATGTGGACTTATTAATTCCTTCAGGAAGTTATCAAGCAATAATTGGTCACACAGGTTCGGGGAAATCGACTATTTTGCAACATTTAAATGCGCTATTAAAGCCGACAGAAGGTACTGTACGCATTGGTGACGCAATTATTGAGCATAAAAAGAAACCGAAAGATTTACGTCCAGTACGTCAAAAAGTTGGCATCGTATTTCAATTTCCAGAGCATCAATTATTTGAAGAAACGGTGCTAAAAGATATTATGTTTGGGCCAATGAATTTTGGTGTAGATGAGAAGGAAGCAGAAGCTCGTGCGCGCACTATGTCTAAACTTGTAGGGTTACCAGATAATGTGTTGGAAAAATCACCGTTTGATTTATCAGGTGGGCAAATGCGCCGCGTAGCGATTGCTGGGGTACTTGCAATGAAACCAGATGTGATTGTTTTGGATGAACCAACAGCCGGTTTAGATCCGCGTGGTCGTAAAGAAATTATGGATTTATTTTATCAACTGTATGAAGAGCAAAATTTAACGATGATTCTCGTAACGCATAGTATGGAAGATGCGGCACGTTATGCTGATCGCATTGCGATTATGTACAATGGTCGCTGTGTGTTGACAGGTGCGCCGCTAGAAATATTCGGCGATGCTGAAAAATTGGCAGAATTTCGTTTAGAAGTTCCACATATTATTCAGTTTCAGAAGCGCTTAGAAGCTCGGTTGGGCTTTTCTTTGCCAAAACTATGTCTAAGAGAAGAAGAATTAGCAGAAACGCTTGCAGCGGCTTTAAAGGAGCGTGAGCGTTAATGGGGAAAATGATTTTTGGACGTTTTTTACCAGGAGATTCTGTTGTTCATAAAATGGACCCACGTGCGAAGCTGTTATTTGTTTTTATTTTTATCGTTGCGGTCTTTTTAGCAAATAATGCATGGTCATACGCAGTGCTATTAGCATTTACGTTTCTTGTTATGACTATATCGAAAATTAAATTACGCTATTTGATTAATGGTTTGAAACCGATTATGATTTTATTGGTTTTCACGCTATTTATTCATATCTTCTTTACGAAGGGCGGCGCGGTGCTTGTTGATTGGAAATTTATTGAGATTCACGAAGAAGGTCTTCGCCAAGGTATCTTTATTTCGATTCGTTTTCTTGTATTAGTGTTTATGACATCTATCTTAACGCTAACAACATCACCAATTGCGATTACAGATGGTATGGAAATGCTATTAAATCCATTGAAGAAAGTAAAATTGCCGGTTCATGAATTAGCGTTGATGATGTCGATTGCGTTACGTTTTATTCCGACATTGATGGACGAGACAGATAAAATTATGAAAGCTCAAATGGCACGTGGTTCTGATATGACATCTGGACCAATTAAAGAGCGTATTAAAGCGGTTGTACCATTATTAGTGCCACTGTTTGTGAGTGCTTTTAAGCGTGCCGAAGATTTAGCAACAGCAATGGAAGTACGAGGATATCGTGGTGGTGAAGGGCGTACGCGCTATCGCCAGCTAAAATGGAATTTACGCGATACATTAGCACTTGTTGTATTAGTGTTAGTGATTGGATTACTCGTATTTTTACGTAATTAGGAGGACAATATGCGACGTTTGAAAGCAACGATTTCGTATGATGGTACAAATTTTGCTGGTTATCAAGTACAGCCAAAGCAACGTACTGTGCAAGAGGAAATCGAAAAAGTATTAACACGAATGCATAAAAGTGAAGAGACGATTCATGTCACAGCGAGTGGTCGCACAGATGCGCGTGTCCATGCTCTAGGACAAGTATTGCATTTTGATACAACATTAAATATTCCGGTAGATCGTTATGTAACGGCCCTTAATGTGCAACTACCACATGATATTCGTTTTTTAGAAATCGAAGAAGTAGCAGCAGATTTTCATGCGCGCTATAGTGTACATGGGAAACAATACCGTTATATTTGGTCGTGTGAAAAAATTTTAAATCCATTCCGTCGTTTTTATACGACGCCAACTAATGGGCAAAAGCCGGATGTAGAACGTATGAAAGAAGCTGCGCAACATATTATTGGGACGCATGATTTTTCTTGTTTCTGTGCGGCGAACACGGGCGTAAAGGACAAGGTGCGTACGGTAGAAGCATTGGACTTTGAATGGCATGGCGAGGAATTGCATATGATTATTCGAGGCAATGGATTTTTGTACAATATGGTAAGGATTATTGCGGGAACATTGTGGGAAGTAGGGATTTCGAAGCGACAAGCAGCAGAAGTTGAACAAATTGTGGCATCAATGAATCGACAGGCTGCCGGAAAAACCGCACATCCACAAGGATTATATCTCGAAAAAGTACATTATCGAGAGTAGAACAACATCGCCTAGTGTTTTTTTGAAAATGCTTGACTTAAGTTGCTTAATGTTATAAGATGATGTATGGTATTTTCATTACCCCACAAGATGAGCCCCGAATCTTTTCTTATGAGGATAAAGAAAACAATTGGAACAGATTTTATAGAATTAGAATTAATATTGAAACTGTAGGAGGATACTAACAATGATGCGTACAACATTCATGGCAAAAGGCCACGAAGTAGAACGTAAATGGTATGTTGTTGACGCTGAAGGCCAAACTCTTGGTCGCTTAGCTTCAGAAGTAGCTGCTATTTTACGTGGTAAAAATAAACCAACATTCACACCTAACGTTGACACAGGTGATCACGTGATCATCATCAACGCTGAAAAAATCGAATTAACAGGTAACAAATTACAAGGTAAAATCTACTACCGTCACACTCAATACTCAGGTGGTTTAAAACAACGCACTGCTGGCGAAATGAAAGAAAAATACCCTGTACAAATGCTTGAATTAGCTGTAAAAGGCATGCTTCCTAAAAACTCTTTAGGCCGCGACACATTCAAAAAATTACACGTTTACACTGGCGCTGAACACCCACACGCTGCACAACAACCAGAAGCTTACACGCTTCGCGGATAATTAATTAGAGGAGGACAATATCTTGGCACAAGTTCAATATATCGGCACAGGCCGTCGTAAAAGCTCTACTGCCCGCGTACGTTTAGTACCAGGCGAAGGCAAAATCGTAATCAACAACCGCGCAGTTGAAAACTACGTACCGTTCGAAACTTTACGCGCAATTATCAAACAACCATTAGTAGCAACTGAAACTCTTGGAAGCTATGACATTTTTGTAAATGTTAACGGTGGTGGTTTCACAGGTCAAGCTGGCGCTATCCGCCACGGTATCGCTCGTGCGTTACTAACAGTTGACCCTGATTTCCGTCCAGCACTTAAATCTGCAGGTTTACTTACTCGTGACCCTCGTATGAAAGAACGTAAAAAACCAGGTCTACGCGGCGCTCGTCGTGCACCTCAGTTCTCAAAACGTTAATCTTTCGTTTACAGAATACAAAACCACTCTCTTTTGGGAGTGGTTTTTATTATTTCTTTTAATGTTAATTATTTACTTTTATCACAAAATTAGTTATGATTTAATAAAGGCATTTTAAATTTGATTTATTGGAGGCTTAATCATGGTTGTAAAATTTGATATTGGTTCAACAGCAAAGTTTTCAAAAACGATTAGTGAATTTGATGTTTATCAATTCGCGGGTATTTCAGGGGATTTAAATCCGATACATATTAATAAGATAGCTGGTGAAGCATCGATTTTTAAAGATCGTGTTGCACATGGTATGCTTGTATCTTCATTGATTTCAACAACAATCGGTATGAAGCTTCCAGGTGAAGGAACAATTTATTTAGGTCAAAATTTAAAATTCACACGTCCAGTTTATATTGGTGATACGGTGACGGCGAAAGTTGAAGTTGCGGAGTTTATTAAAAAAGATATTGTAAAACTTTTAACGACTGTAACGAATCAACATGGTAAGACGGTTGTTGAAGGCGATGCTGTTGTAAAAGTTCCGATTGAGGAATAATAAAAAAAGGAGCTGCGTCTGTGCGCAACTCCTTTTTTTATTTGGATAATTGTCGATGTTTGAAAAGTTTATCAACAGCTTCTTGTAGCTTCATTAATATAAATTCAAAAGGTTTTCCAGCTAATAAAATCGCAATGATAAGGAAGATGCCTAAATAAATCCATAACCAACTATGCGGGAAGATGTTTTCTAATGTTTCATTCACGTTGTAATGATGGTAGAGGAACATGATTGGGCGATGGAAGAAATAAATCGCCAACGAGCGTTCACCTAGTACGGTAAACCAAGTGCGCTTTTGCGTCATGAGTGCAAGGATAGCAATCGACATACAAGTCGTGATGACCATGATTAATAAACGCATAACTGCGCCGGAACCTGGAATACCAAGATCCATGCGCACCTTATCATATGGATTTCGCCCACTTAATAAATTACGCATATCGTATAGTGTATCGATATTAAAATAAATCGTAATGGCGATTAATACTAACGATAATGCCGAAACAATTTTTAATTGAGGTGATTGTAAGGCGTTCGCTAAATCGCTAGGTTTCAAATAGTACCCAATAATAAAGAATGGGAAGAATGTGATAATGCGCGAAGCGACTAAAAAATCACTAACATTCGTGTAACCGACAGCTAATGCGAGAATGATGCTGACAGGAATCGCAATATAGGCTGGTACTTTTCGAATAAGGCGACCGATGCAAAGCCAAACTGCCATCGCAAACATAAACCATGGAACACCATTTTCAACAAAAGGATTGAAGGTATAGGTTTCGCGTCCTAACCAAAAATGAATAATGAGATAAAAAAGGATTTCCATTATAAAATAAAGTACAAGGAAATTCGCTACTTTTTCGATACGGAATGGGTCTTTTAAAATAGTCGATTTGCTAAAGAGACCTGCTAGGAAAATAAACAGTGGCATATGGAATAAATAGACGTAAAAGAAAAAGATACGCATTGATTCAAATTGGTCTGTATAATAATCTGCTGCATGCCCAAGTACAACGAGTACGATTAAAAGAGCTTTCACATTATCAAAAATAAAAATACGTTGTTTTGATGAAGTCATAAAAAAACCTTTCTTTGTATGTAAATGCTTACACTACATAATATATCCCTAAATAAGGGTTTGTAAAATTACATTTGTGTAAAAAATTTGAGCGCCTAGTACGTGACAATCCCGTGACAAAATATGAAGGGTTTTTTAAACAGTTATGTTATACTTGATTCGATATAAACAAGATTATGAGGAGTGTTAGATTGTGATTAATGAACAACAAGTCCGTGAATTACTTGGCGGTTTTAAAGATCCCATTTTACATAAAACATTAGCTGAAACAAATGGGGTACTTGAAGTAAGCATTAAAGAAGAAAAACAACATGTTAGTGTAAAGGTTGCTATCGCAAAATTGGGCACGCCTGAACAATTAACTTTCCAAATGGATATCGTAAATGAATTAAAAGAAGCGGGCTTTAAAACAGTTGGTATTCGTTTTGCAGAATTAGATGCTACTGTATTAGAAAGTTTCCGTGGTACAGCAACTCGCGCAGAAGCACAAGATGTACTATCACCACTGAGCAAAACGCAATTTATTTCGATTGCTTCAGGTAAAGGTGGCGTAGGTAAATCAACGGTATCTGTTAACCTTGCTGTTGCATTATCTCGCTTAGGTAAAAAAGTAGGTTTAATCGATGCGGATATTTACGGCTTTAGTGTGCCAGATATGATGGGTGTACAAGATATGCCACGCGTTGAAAATGACCGTATCTTCCCAGTAGAGCGTTTCGGTGTAAAAATGATTTCGATGGGCTTTTTCGTTGAAAACAATGCACCTGTTGTATGGCGTGGACCAATGTTAGGTAAAGTATTAGACCAATTTTTCCGCGATGTAGAGTGGGGAGAATTAGACTACTTACTATTAGATTTACCTCCAGGCACAGGTGATGTAGCACTTGATATTCACCAAATGTTACCTGAATCATATGAAATTGTTGTAACAACACCACACCCAACAGCAGCATTTGTTGCAGCTCGTGCAGGTGCGATGGCTATTAAAACACAACACCATATTTTAGGCGTAGTTGAAAATATGTCATGGTTCCAATCAGACGTGTCTGGTGAAAAAGAATATGTATTTGGTAAAGGTGGCGGTCCTAAATTAGCTTCTGAGTTACGTACAGAACTACTTGGCCAAATCCCACTAGGTCAACCAGATATTCTTGAAGAGGATTTTGCGCCATCTGTTTATGCGCGAAACCACTCAACAGGCCAACTTTATTTAGAAATGGCTCAAAATGTTATAGATCAATTAGCAAAAGAAAATAAATAATTATAGCTTTACTATAGAAGGAGTTTGGAATCGATTTGATTCCAAACTCTTTTTTTGATATAAGGTTTGAAAAAAGTCGCTTTAATTAGCAAATACTAAACTAAAATAGCTTTGTGTTTTTCGATAAAATTATTTTAATAAAAAGGTTGACGTTCGATGAGAAGAAGCGTATAGTTAGTTTTGTTGTTAAAACAACTCGAAAAAACAAAATAAAAAAATGCTTGCATTTATAAAGTTTTGTTGATATAATAATTTGAGTCGTTAAGGCGACGTAAATGAAACTTAAAACTTTTTAAAAAATTGTTGACAATAACAACTTAAAAGTGATAAGATATGAAAGTTGCTGAATAAGCGACAACGACATGAACCTTGAAAACTGAACAAGCAAGATGTAATCACAATAAATTCGGTTCAATAAGAATCGAAAAAAAATGTTATCAAGCAAGATAACGCTAGCAAAGCAAATGAGCTTTCAAACACTTTTTATGGAGAGTTTGATCCTGGCTCAGGACGAACGCTGGCGGCGTGCCTAATACATGCAAGTCGAGCGAGGTTGTTTGGAATGCTTGCATTTCAAACAACCTAGCGGCGGACGGGTGAGTAACACGTGGGCAACCTGCCCTGTAGACTGGGATAACTTCGGGAAACCGGAGCTAATACCGGATAACTCTTTTAGCCTCATGGCTTTAAGCTAAAAGGCGCTTCGGCGTCACTACAGGATGGGCCCGCGGTGCATTAGCTAGTTGGTAGGGTAACGGCCTACCAAGGCAACGATGCATAGCCGACCTGAGAGGGTGATCGGCCACATTGGGACTGAGACACGGCCCAAACTCCTACGGGAGGCAGCAGTAGGGAATCTTCCACAATGGACGAAAGTCTGATGGAGCAACGCCGCGTGAGTGATGAAGGTTTTCGGATCGTAAAACTCTGTTGTAAGGGAAGAACAAGTGCGTTAGGTAATGAACGCGCCTTGACGGTACCTTATTAGAAAGCCACGGCTAACTACGTGCCAGCAGCCGCGGTAATACGTAGGTGGCAAGCGTTGTCCGGATTTATTGGGCGTAAAGCGCGCGCAGGTGGTTTCTTAAGTCTGATGTGAAAGCCCACGGCTCAACCGTGGAGGGTCATTGGAAACTGGGGAACTTGAGTGCAGAAGAGGATAGTGGAATTCCAAGTGTAGCGGTGAAATGCGTAGAGATTTGGAGGAACACCAGTGGCGAAGGCGACTGTCTGGTCTGTAACTGACACTGAGGCGCGAAAGCGTGGGGAGCAAACAGGATTAGATACCCTGGTAGTCCACGCCGTAAACGATGAGTGCTAAGTGTTAGGGGGTTTCCGCCCCTTAGTGCTGCAGCTAACGCATTAAGCACTCCGCCTGGGGAGTACGACCGCAAGGTTGAAACTCAAAGGAATTGACGGGGGCCCGCACAAGCGGTGGAGCATGTGGTTTAATTCGAAGCAACGCGAAGAACCTTACCAGGTCTTGACATCCCAATGACCGTCTTAGAGATAAGACTTTCCCTTCGGGGACATTGGTGACAGGTGGTGCATGGTTGTCGTCAGCTCGTGTCGTGAGATGTTGGGTTAAGTCCCGCAACGAGCGCAACCCTTATTCTTAGTTGCCATCATTTAGTTGGGCACTCTAAGGAGACTGCCGGTGACAAACCGGAGGAAGGTGGGGATGACGTCAAATCATCATGCCCCTTATGACCTGGGCTACACACGTGCTACAATGGACGGTACAGAGAGCTGCAAGCCCGCGAGGGTTAGCCAATCTCATAAAACCGTTCTCAGTTCGGATTGTAGTCTGCAACTCGACTACATGAAGCCGGAATCGCTAGTAATCGCGGATCAGCATGCCGCGGTGAATACGTTCCCGGGCCTTGTACACACCGCCCGTCACACCACGAGAGTTTGTAACACCCGAAGCCGGTGGGGTAACCATTTATGGAGCCAGCCGTCTAAGGTGGGATAGATGATTGGGGTGAAGTCGTAACAAGGTAGCCGTATCGGAAGGTGCGGCTGGATCACCTCCTTTCTAAGGATTATTACGGAATAGATGACTCGGTCATCTACGATTACACTTGCTGTTCAGTTTTGAAGGTTTATGAATCTTCTAAAACTTGTTCTTTGAAAACTGGATAAAACGACATTGAAAGTAACAAACAAATTTCTATTATAGATTTTTTTATTATTAAGTTTTAATTTTTAGGCTTAATAACTTATATAGGTTAAGTTATTAAGGGCGCATGGCGGATGCCTTGGCACTAGAAGCCGATGAAGGACGGCACTAACACCGATATGCTTCGGGGAGCTGTAAGTGAGCTTTGATCCGGAGATTTCCGAATGGGGGAACCCACTGTTTTTAATAGGACAGTATCTACACGTGAATTCATAGCGTGATGATGGCAGACTCAGGGAACTGAAACATCTAAGTACCTGAAGGAAGAGAAAGAAAATTCGATTCCCTTAGTAGCGGCGAGCGAAACGGGAAGAGCCCAAACCAAGGAGCTTGCTCCTTGGGGTTGTAGGACACTCTATACGGAGTTACAAAGGAATGAGTTAAGCGAAGCGGCATGGAAAGGCCCACCAAAGAAGGTAACAGTCCTGTAGTTGAAAGTTCATTCCCTCCAGAGTGGATCCTGAGTACGGCGGAACACGTGAAATTCCGTCGGAATCTGGGAGGACCATCTCCCAAGGCTAAATACTCTCTAGTGACCGATAGTGAACCAGTACCGTGAGGGAAAGGTGAAAAGCACCCCGGAAGGGGAGTGAAAGAGATCCTGAAACCATGTGCCTACAAGTAGTTAGAGCCCGTTAATGGGTGATAGCGTGCCTTTTGTAGAATGAACCGGCGAGTTACGATCCCATGCAAGGTTAAGCTGATAAGGCGGAGCCGTAGCGAAAGCGAGTCTGAATAGGGCGAATGAGTATGTGGTTGTAGACCCGAAACCAGGTGATCTACCCATGTCCAGGGTGAAGGTAAGGTAACACTTACTGGAGGCCCGAACCCACGTACGTTGAAAAGTGCGGGGATGAGGTGTGGGTAGCGGAGAAATTCCAATCGAACCTGGAAATAGCTGGTTCTCTCCGAAATAGCTTTAGGGCTAGCCTCGCGGCTAAGAATCTTGGAGGTAGAGCACTGTTTGGACTAGGGGTCCATCCCGGATTACCGAATTCAGACAAACTCCGAATGCCAATGATTTATACGCGGGAGTCAGACTGCGAGTGATAAGATCCGTAGTCAAAAGGGAAACAGCCCAGACCACCAGCTAAGGTCCCCAAGTAATCGTTAAGTGGAAAAGGATGTGACGTTGCTTAGACAACCAGGATGTTGGCTCAGAAGCAGCCATCATTTAAAGAGTGCGTAATAGCTCACTGGTCGAGTGACGCTGCGCCGAAAATGTATCGGGGCTAAACGATTCACCGAAGCTGTGGATGGACATCTCAGATGTCCGTGGTAGGAGAGCGTTCTAATCGCTGTGAAGTCAGATCGTAAGGACTGGTGGAGCGCTTAGAAGTGAGAATGCCGGTATGAGTAGCGAAAGATGGGTGAGAATCCCATCCACCGAATGACTAAGGTTTCCTGAGGAAGGCTCGTCCGCTCAGGGTTAGTCGGGACCTAAGCCGAGGCCGATAGGCGTAGGCGATGGATAACAGGTTGATATTCCTGTACCACCTCCTCACCATTTGAGTAATGGGGGGACGCAGTAGGATAGGGTAAGCGCGCTGTTGGTTATGCGCGTCTAAGCAGTGAGGTGTGAGTGTAGGCAAATCCGCACTCTTTAACATTGAGCTGTGATAGCGAAGCTCTTAGAGCGAAGTTCCTGATTTCACACTGCCAAGAAAAGCCTCTAGCGAGGTGAGAGGTGCCCGTACCGCAAACCGACACAGGTAGTCGAGGAGAGAATCCTAAGGTGAGCGAGAGAACTCTCGTTAAGGAACTCGGCAAAATGACCCCGTAACTTAGGGATAAGGGGTGCTCTGGTAGGGTGCAAGCCCGAGAGAGCCGCAGTGAATAGGCCCAAGCGACTGTTTATCAAAAACACAGGTCTCTGCTAAACCGTAAGGTGATGTATAGGGGCTGACGCCTGCCCGGTGCTGGAAGGTTAAGAGGATTGGTTAGCGCAAGCGAAGCTGAGAATTGAAGCCCCAGTAAACGGCGGCCGTAACTATAACGGTCCTAAGGTAGCGAAATTCCTTGTCGGGTAAGTTCCGACCCGCACGAAAGGCGTAACGATTTGGGCACTGTCTCAACGAGAGACTCGGTGAAATTATAGTACCTGTGAAGATGCAGGTTACCCGCGACAGGACGGAAAGACCCCATGGAGCTTTACTGTAGCTTGATATTGAATTTTGATACATTTTGTACAGGATAGGTAGGAGCCTGAGAGACCGGAACGCCAGTTTCGGTGGAGGCGTTGTTGGGATACTACCCTAAATGTATTGAACTTCTAACCCGCACCCCTTATCGGGGTGGGAGACAGTGTCAGGCAGACAGTTTGACTGGGGCGGTCGCCTCCTAAAAGGTAACGGAGGCGCCCAAAGGTTCCCTCAGAATGGTTGGAAATCATTCGCAGAGTGTAAAGGCACAAGGGAGCTTGACTGCGAGACCTACAAGTCGAGCAGGGTCGAAAGACGGGCTTAGTGATCCGGTGGTTCCGCATGGAAGGGCCATCGCTCAACGGATAAAAGCTACCCTGGGGATAACAGGCTTATCTCCCCCAAGAGTCCACATCGACGGGGAGGTTTGGCACCTCGATGTCGGCTCATCGCATCCTGGGGCTGTAGTCGGTCCCAAGGGTTGGGCTGTTCGCCCATTAAAGCGGTACGCGAGCTGGGTTCAGAACGTCGTGAGACAGTTCGGTCCCTATCCGTCGTGGGCGTAGGAAATTTGAGAGGAGCTGTCCTTAGTACGAGAGGACCGGGATGGACACACCGCTGGTGTACCAGTTGTCTTGCCAAAGGCATCGCTGGGTAGCTATGTGTGGACGGGATAAGTGCTGAAAGCATCTAAGCATGAAGCCCCCCTCAAGATGAGATTTCCCATTACGCAAGTAAGTAAGACCCCTGAAAGACGATCAGGTAGATAGGTTCGAGATGGAAGTATGGCGACATACGGAGTTGACGAATACTAATAGGTCGAGGACTTAACCAAATATACTTTCATGTCACATTTTATCCAGTTTTGAAAGAATAATTCTTTCAAGGAACTTACGCTAAGTTCACAACGTCCATGTTGTAACGCGTAAGTCAGTACATCCTTGTACATAAGTCTAGTGATGATGGCAAAGAGGTCACACCTGTTCCCATGCCGAACACAGTAGTTAAGCTCTTTAGCGCCGATGGTAGTTGGGGGTTTCCCCCTGCGAGAGTAGGACGTTGCTAGGCACACCGAAGCACTGACAACTGTCAGTGCTTTTTTAATGCAAAAGATTTATTATAATATAACAAAATGTTTAGAAAATATTTATTTTTAACCAAAAAACCATTGCTTATTACTAGAGTTTTAGGTATAATTATAAATGTATTTAAGAGAGTTAAGTACATATTGAAATAGTATTGTTCCGTTGTAGCTCAGTTGGTAGCAGCATCTGACTGTTAATCAGAGGGTCGCAGGTTCGAGTCCTGCCAACGGAGCCATTTTTTTGTCTTTTTATAGCTGTGCTTCCATAGCTCAGCAGGTAGAGCACTTCCATGGTAAGGAAGAGGTCACCGGTTCGAATCCGGTTGGGAGCTTATCCTTAATAAAAAAATGAAAAAACATATTGCAAGCTATAAAAAAATATGATAATATAATTCTTGTCTTGTAAAAAAGACGTAAATTTTACATGGCCCCTTGGTCAAGCGGTTAAGACACCGCCCTTTCACGGCGGTAACACGGGTTCGAATCCCGTAGGGGTCACCAAATTCATTTTCGGAGGATTAGCTCAGCTGGGAGAGCACCTGCCTTACAAGCAGGGGGTCGGCGGTTCGATCCCGTCATCCTCCACCATTTTTATCTGGAGGGGTAGCGAAGAGGCTAAACGCGGCGGACTGTAAATCCGCTCCTTCGGGTTCGGCAGTTCGAATCTGCCCCCCTCCACCATTTCAATTTAATATTGGGGTATAGCCAAGCGGTAAGGCAACGGATTTTGATTCCGTCATGCCCAGGTTCGAATCCTGGTACCCCAGCCATGAGTCATTAGCTCAGTTGGTAGAGCATCTGACTTTTAATCAGAGGGTCGCTGGTTCGAATCCTGCATGACTCATAACAAACTTTTTCACGGTATGTGAAGAAGTTTTTTTGTTTTAATATAGTAAAGAGTGGGAATACATGTATTGTATAAATTAAAATTCTTTAGGAGGTTTTATTTTTATGTCAGAGTTCTCAGATAAACTAAAAGCCGGCGTCAATAAAGCAAAAGGTGAAGTGAAAGACCAAATAGGGAATGCTACAAACAATGCTAAGCTTCAAGCGGAAGGTAAGCTCGATAAAGCAAAAGGTGAAGCGCAAGAGAGAATTGCAGATTTGAAAGATAAAAATAATAAATAATAGAATGTAATAAATATAAATCCTCGTATGGTAATTTTTATCATATGGGGATTTTTTTCTGTATAATAATAATGAAAACGTATACAGGAGGAATCTGCTATGAATATGTTAAATATCTCAGTTATTGGAGTACCATCTGATTTTGGACAAAACCGCCGCGGCGTAGATATGGGGCCAAGTGCTTTGCGTTATGCTGGAGCAATTGAGTGCCTAGAGAAATTAGGGCATCAGGTTGAGGATTTGGGAGATTTACATATTGATAAAAAGTTTCATGATCAAGATCACCCAACATTAAAAAATGTAGATGGTGTAGTAGACGTATCAAAACGTTTGGCGAATGAAGTAAGTACTATAGTCAAGAAAGGGTCGTTTCCGATTGTATTAGGAGGCGATCATAGTATTGCGATTGGGACGCTTGCAGGTTTGGCCGAAAACTATGAAAATCTAGGTGTTATTTGGTATGATGCACATGCAGATATGAATACAGAGGAAACATCTCCTAGTGGAAATATTCATGGAATGCCGCTTGCTGTTGCAATGGGGTACGGAGCTAACGTATTAACGGATATTCAACAGGCGTTTCCGAGAGTAAAGCCAGAAAATATTGTTTTAATTGGTGCGCGTTCAATTGACTACGGGGAAAAGAAATTTATTCGTGAGCATGGTATCCAAGTGTATACGATGCATGATGTGGATCGCTTAGGTATGACAGCAGTGATGCAAGAAGCAATTATTCATTTAGAAGGGCAACATGTAGATGGCGTGCATTTGTCGTTAGATTTAGATGGTATTGATCCGATTTATACACCGGGAGTAGGTACACCAGTGCCAGGGGGATTATCGTATCGTGAGAGTCATTTAGCAATGGAAATGCTACAAGATTCAAATCTCATTACCTCGCTTGAGTTAGTAGAAGTGAATCCGATTTTAGATGAACGTAATCGTACGGCAGAAGTAGCGGTTACATTATTAGGTTCGCTTATGGGAGAACAACTTGTATGAAAAAATGAAACTTTTTAAAAAGTTATTCGTATATTAAACAAGCGAAGGTGGAAAGGACATCACAATGGATCCGTTAATCAACAAAAGAATTAAACAAGTACTTAAAGGTGATCAAAGTGCATACGCGGATATTGTGAGCCTTTATCAACAAAGCTTACATCAAGTATGCTATCGCATGCTTGGCAATAAAGAAGAAGCAGAAGATGCGGCACAGGAAGCTTTTATTAAAGCTTATATTCATCTGCACACGTATGATCAAAAACGAAAATTTTCTACATGGCTATATCGCATCGCAACAAATCTTTGTATTGACCGTATTCGTAAAAAAAAGCCGGATTATTATTTAGACGCGGAAGTACCTGGTACCGAGGGACTTGATATGTATTCACAGCTTGCTGCTGATGAACCTTTACCAGAGGAAGAACTTGAACGCATGGAGCTGCAAGAGCGCATCCAATATGAAATTAGCCGTTTACCGGATAAATATCGTGCGGTCATTATTTTAAAGTATATTGAGGAGTTACCCCTGCAAGAAATTAGTGATATTCTCGACATTCCTTTAGGAACCGTAAAAACGCGTGTTCATAGAGGGCGCGAAGCATTACGTAAGCAGTTGGGGGATTTGTAGGAGGTTATTTCTATGAAGCAATGTCCAGAGCATGTAGTTGAGTATATGCATGAATATTTGGATGGCGATATTAGCCAACAACATGAAAAAGAATTACGAACACATTTAAAGAGTTGTGATGCATGTAAAGAGCATATGAATGAATTAACGAATGTTGTAGCCTTTATTAAGAGTGCTGCAGTCGTTTCTGTACCTGTAGGTTTTACAACGAATGTTATGCATCGTTTACCTACTAAGCCACGTGCGTTAAAAGGTGTACAACGTTTCTTACGCAGACATCCAATGCTAATAGCTGCTGCAGTATTTTTGATTTTGATGAGTGCGACTTTATTTTCAAGCTTTAATAATTCACAGCAATTTTCCGTAACAAAAGCTCCTGGCATCGTGGTCGAGGGAGAAACCGTCACCGTTCCTGCGGGTGAAACAGTTAAATCTGATTTAGTTGTAGAGAATGGCAATTTGGTTGTCGAAGGGAATGTTGAAGGCAATGTGACCGTTGTAAATGGTAAGTACATGGCTTCAACAGCAAATGTCACTGGAAACGTTGAAGAAATCAATGAATCTTTTGAATGGCTTTGGTACTCGATGAAAAATGGCGTTAAAAAGCTCTTTGGGGCGGATAACTAATGAAACAGCTTAGGGGACTACTTGTATCCTTAAGCTGTTTTTATGTGTTCTCAGAAGGGTTTTTTTATGAACTATGCTATACTTGTCACATATGCACTTGCTAGAAAAGTGGGGGATCGAACCACATGAATTTTATACAAGAAATTAGTCAACTCGCAGACAATGAAGTAGTTAGATTGTTCCTCAATATTTTGGATATTCTACTCGTTTGGTATGTGATTTACAAAGGTCTTACTCTAATACGCGGAACAAAAGCAGTGCAATTGCTGAAGGGTATCTTTGTAATATTCATTATCCGCGTCGTAACTGTGTTACTCGGACTCGATACGCTCGGCTGGATTACGAAGCAGATTATTGATTTCGGTTTTTTAGCCATCATTATTATTTTCCAACCAGAAATTCGTCGAGCACTTGAGCAAATTGGTCGAGGTAAATTATTCTCTCGCAGTAGTAATCTGAAAGAGGAACAAGAGCAAGACCGCCTTGTACAGGCGATGACAAAATCGGTGGGCTATATGGCAAAGCGTCGTATTGGTGCATTGGTGTCAATTGAAAAAGATACGGGCTTAACGGATTATATTGAAACAGGCATTCAAATGAACTCTGAAATTTCATCTGAATTGATGATCAATATTTTCATTCCGAATACGCCACTACATGATGGTGCGGTAATCGTTCAAAAGAACAAAATTGCAGCAGCAGCATGTTATTTACCGCTTTCTGAGAATCCGTTTATTTCGAAGGAACTTGGTACACGTCACCGCGCTGCGATTGGTATTAGTGAAGTCACAGATGCTATTACGATTATCGTATCGGAGGAGACGGGCGGCATTAGTTTAACGGTGAATGGCGACATCCATCGAGACCTATCCCTAGAAGAGTTTGAAGTGCGCCTTCGCAGAGCGTGGTTCGGCGATACAACCGATCAAACGGTGCCGAAATGGAACTGGAGAGGGGGTAAAAAGAATAATGGATAAATTTATTGATAATCCTTGGTTATTACGAATTACAGCTCTTATTTTAGCTATCCTATTATTCTTTACGGTACAACCTGAAAGTAAAGAAGAAGCACAAAATACAGTTTCTGGTACAAAGGAAGAAACGCTTGAAATGCCACTGACGGTTCGCTACGACAATAGTAATTTTGTTGTCGCCGGTGAACCGAAAACAGTATCTGTTAAACTAAAAGGACCCATCGGCATTCTTTTACCGGTAAAGAACTCAAAAAACTTTGAGGTATATATTGATCTAAAGAATAAATCGATTGGTACACATAAAGTGAAAGTCCAAGTATCAGGGTTGTCGGATAAATTGGATTATACGATTGAACCTCATATGGTCACTGTTCAAATTGAAGAACGCATCTCAAAACAAGTAAAAGTTGAACCGCAAATTACGCAACAACAACTTGCAACGGGACACTACGTTGTTGCAGCAGCAGTGGCACCACAAACTGTAACGGTAACAGGGGCGGCAGAAGATGTGAATCGCATCGCCTATGTGAAAGCGATTGTACCAGGTAGTGAAATTGAAAAATCATTTGACCGTGATGTGCGCGTTAAAGCGTTTGATGCCGAGTGGAATCCACTTGATGTTTCATTCTCACCGCGTACGGTACATGTGACAGTTGACGTAGGTGAGTATAATAAAACAGTGCCTATTGTTGTGAAGCAAAAAGGCGAGCCGACAAATGGCATAAATATTTCGTCAATGAAGCCAGAAAAATCAACGATTACATTGTATGGACCAAAACAGCAAGTAGAAGCAATTGAAAGTTTGACGTTAAATGTAGATGTTTCTGATGTGACTGCATCAACGACAAAAGCAGTAGATGTTTTGTTGCCTGCTGGCGTAACGTATGCTTCAGATGCGAAAATAAATGTGTTGATTAGCACAGAAGTTGGGCAACCGACAGACGAAGAGCCACCACCTGCAAATAGTGACAATCAAACAGACGACGCAGATACAGTACAAACAACACAAAAAACATTGAAAAATGTACCTATTAACGTATTAAATTTTGATCCAGATGCGTATACAATTGATTTTGTGCGTCCAAATCCCGGGGTTGTTACATTAACAATTGAAGGGGAAAAGGATGCGGTCGACAAACTTTCGGCAGCTGACTTTAATGTAAGCGTGGAAGTGGAAGATGTAGCAGAAGGTACAAAAACAATGTCGATTCATGTGGAAGCACCTGAGGGCATTAAGGCAAAAGCATCTGAAACATCAGTGAAAGTTAAATTTACAAAAAAATCATAATGATTGATAGAGATATGTATGAGTTTTGAAGGAGAGAAAAACATGGGTAAATATTTCGGAACAGATGGCGTCCGCGGCGTCGCTAATAGTGAGCTAACACCAGAGTTGGCATTTAAATTAGGACGCATTGGTGGATACGTTTTAACGAAAGAAGCTACAGAACGTCCAAAAGTTTTAATCGGACGTGACACGCGTGTATCTGGTGAAATGTTAGAAGGCGCTTTAGTAGCAGGTTTATTATCAGTAGGAGCAGAAGTGATGCGCTTAGGCGTTATTTCAACTCCGGGGGTTGCTTATTTAACACGAGCAGTCAGTGCTAATGCAGGGGTTATGATTTCTGCATCGCACAATCCTGTAGAAGATAATGGTATTAAGTTTTTCGGTTCAGATGGCTTTAAATTATTAGATCATCAAGAAGCGGAAATTGAAGCGTTATTAGATGCAACAGAAGATACATTACCACGCCCGGTAGGTAAAGACCTTGGCAGTGTGAGCGATTATTTTGAAGGCGGTCAAAAATACATTCAATACTTAAAACAAACAGTAGATGAAGATTTTGAAGGCATTCATATCGCGCTAGACTGTGCGCATGGTGCAACGTCATCGTTAGCAGCACATTTATATGCGGATTTAGAAGCGGATTTATCAACAATGGGTGCAACTCCAAATGGTTTAAATATTAATGCAGGTGTTGGTTCTACACATCCAGAAGCATTGGCAGAACTTGTTGTCGAAAAAGGTGCTGACCTTGGTTTAGCATTTGACGGCGATGGCGACCGCTTAATTGCTGTAGATGAAAATGGTCAAATCATCGATGGTGACCAAATCATGTTCATCTGTGGTAAATATTTGCATGCTAAAGGCCGCTTGAAAAAAGATACAGTCGTCTCAACAGTTATGAGTAATATGGGCTTCTACAAAGCAATTGAAGAAAATGGCATGGCAAGCGTCCAAACAAAAGTTGGCGACCGTTATGTAGTAGAAGAGATGCGCAAAAACGATTACAATATGGGCGGCGAGCAATCAGGTCATATCGTATTCCTAGATTACAACACAACAGGTGATGGTCTATTAACAGGCTTACAACTTGTGAATACAATGAAAGCTACCGGTAAAAAATTATCTGAGCTGGCAGCGGAAATGACGATTTTCCCGCAAAAACTAATCAACGTTCGTGTAACCGATAAATATGCTGTGACAGACAATGCAGTAGTAGCTGCAAAAATTACAGCGGTAGAAGAAAAAATGGCTGGTGATGGACGTGTATTAGTACGTGCATCAGGTACAGAACCATTAGTGCGTGTTATGGTTGAAGCGCCTACACAAGAAGCTTGTGAACAGTACTGCACAGCAATTGCTGATGTTGTACGCACAGAAATGGGCTTAGCTGAATAATTTTTAATAGAAGGCGAGTGTGCTAAGAGAGCACGCTCGTTTTTTTTGTTTAAGGTTCTGATAGGTGGGAACAATAATACTAGAGCGTGATGCTCACATTACTGAGTAATTTTACATTAAATGAAGAGGTGTTTAATTTGGCAAAAGTAGCAACAGTCATTACGAATTTATTCGAAGATGTTGAGTTTACGGAGCCTGCAAAAGCACTTCGTGATGCAGGTCATGAAGTAGTAACCATTGAGAAAAAAGCGGGCGAGCAAGTTGAAGGGAAACATGGAGAGCAGCTGACAATCGACAAAGGAATTGACGATGTATCCGCCAATGACTTTGATGCGCTGCTGATTCCAGGTGGTTTTTCACCAGACCAATTGCGTGCAGATGACCGCTTTGTCGCATTTACAAAAGCGTTTATGGAAGCGGAGAAGCCTGTATTTGCTATCTGCCACGGACCTCAGTTATTAATTAATGCAAAGGCGCTAGAAGGACGTCATGCAACAGGGTATAAATCGATTGCCGTCGATATGGAATATGCCGGTGCTAAATTTAAAGATGAAGAGGTCGTTGTGTGCAACAATCAACTTGTGACAAGCCGTACACCAGATGACATTCCTGCATTTAATCGCGAAATTGTAAAGTTATTAAAATAATTGTGTTTACCATGTGAAATCGAAATCCTAAGCTTGCTGTGCTTAGGGTTTCTTATTGTAGGAAAAAGAAACTATTTTCATATTGAAACGTTCAATAATAAGACATCTTTTTTTAATGGGAACCTTTTCAATTTTAGTTTCTGATTGACTATTAAAATGGGATTCAGTATGATTGTAATGCAATTTACAAAAAGAGGTTAGACGTCTTTAAAACTGCGAAGGAGGATTGTGTTGCAGTAAAAATCGGAAAACAGTTATAGCGCCAGTACTAAGGGAATCAAGCCACACAGCCTTAGTAGACGAGGTGGAGGAGTATCGATGTTTCGGCGGATGCCTCCCGGTCGTATTGCCCGATCGATGATGATTTTTAAAACAATGAAGTAATTCGTTGGACAAAGAAGTTATCAGGCAAATTATACAAATGGATGAACCTATCTATCGATAAGGTTTAGTTTCGTATGGATAAAAATTTGCAAACAATTCGGAGGAATTTATTATGTGTGGAATCGTAGGATATATTGGTCAACTAGACGCCAAGGAAATTTTATTAAAAGGACTAGAAAAATTAGAATATCGTGGTTATGACTCAGCAGGTATCGCTGTTATGAATGAAGCAGGCGTACATGTATTTAAAGAAGTCGGTCGTATTGCAAACTTACGTGGTGCAGTAGACGAATCAGTAGAAGCAACTGCTGGTATCGGTCACACACGCTGGGCTACACACGGGGTGCCAAATCAATCAAACGCGCACCCTCATCAAAGTGCATCAGGTCGCTTTACTTTAGTACACAACGGAGTAATTGAAAACTACCACTTACTACAACAGGAATATTTACAAGGCGTGACAATGAAGTCAGATACGGATACAGAAGTCATCGTGCAATTAGTAGAGCACTTCGCAAATGAAGGCTTATCAACAGATGCCGCATTCCGTAAAACATTATCATTACTACATGGCTCTTATGCACTTGGCCTTTTAGATGAGCAAGACGGCGAAACAATCTATGTAGCGAAAAATAAATCACCATTATTAGTCGGTGTAGGCGATACATTTAACGTAATCGCAAGTGATGCAATGGCGATGCTACAAGTCACAAACCAATTCGTTGAGCTACACGATAAAGAAGTCGTCATTGTAAAAGCAGCCCATGTGTCAATCGAAAAACTAGATGGCACAAAAGTAGAGCGCGCGCCATATACAGCTGAATTAGATATGAGCGATATCGAAAAAGGCACATATCCACATTACATGTTAAAAGAAATTGACGAACAACCAGGCGTTATTCGTAAAATTGTGTCAGCATACACAGTAGATGGCGAGCTTGCGATTGATGCGGCTATTCAAGCGGCATTAAGCGAAGCGGATCGTCTGTACATCATCGCTGCAGGTACGAGCTACCATGCTGGTTTAGTCGGTAAACAATACTTTGAAAAAATGGCGAAAATCCCGGTAGAGGTGCATATTGCAAGTGAGTTTGGCTACAATATGCCACTACTTTCTGAAAAGCCTTTATTTATCTTCATTTCACAATCAGGTGAAACAGCAGATAGTCGCCAAGTGTTAGTAAAAGTGAAAGAGCTAGGCTATAAAGCGTTAACAATTACAAACGTACCAGGCTCGACATTATCACGCGAAGCGGATTACACATTGCTATTACATGCGGGTCCAGAAATCGCTGTCGCGTCTACAAAAGCGTACGTAGCACAAGTTGCGGTACTTGCCATTGCTGCTTATGTAGAAGGAAAAGCACAAGGCGTATCATTCGACTTTGATTTAAAAGCTGAACTTGGCGTAGCCGCAAATGCGATTCAATCAATTATCGATAAAAAAGAGGACATTCAACGAGTGGCAGATGCCGTGTTAAAAACGACACGTAATGCATTCTTTATCGGTCGCGGTATCGATTATTGTGTAAGTATGGAAGGCGCCTTGAAACTAAAAGAAATTTCATATATTCAAGCGGAAGGTTTTGCTGGCGGTGAATTAAAACACGGTACAATCGCGTTAATCGAGGATGGTACACCAGTATTTGCGCTTGCTTCACAAAAAACAATGAGCTTAAACGTACGCGGCAATATGAAAGAAGTTGTAGCGCGCGGTGCAAACCCAATCATCATTTCGATGGAAGGCATGGAAGAAGTGGGAGACTCAATGGTATTACCAGCTGTACAAGAGTTATTAACACCGCTTGTGACTGTGATTCCATTACAATTAATTAGCTACTATGCAGCGCTATATCGCGACTGTGACGTTGATAAACCACGCAACTTGGCCAAGTCAGTAACGGTTGAGTAGGCTGTGGATAAGGTTTGAATGAATCTGTGATTGGATAATAAAGTTGTTTAAATATTTGAACTATTTTCACCCGTTCGCTTATAATTAAAATAAGCGAACGGGTGTTTTTGTTTAGATAGTCATTATCTTGTTTACTGTTTAATAAATAATAGGAGGTTAAATACCTTGGAGATTAATTACAAAGATTTTTTAACTGTTAACGACTTTTTTAATAAACAAGTTTTTTTAGACAGTAAGTATCAGCTTAATAAAAATACTATTAGAAGAAATGCTATAACAAATGGCAAATCACCTTGGAAAGGAGCAATTCCTCAAGATGTTTTAAAGTGGAAATTAAGTTTAGTTGATACTTTTATTGATTTTACGCCTACAAATTCTCAAGTGAAAATAAAAAATATACAAGCTTTAGAAGAAAGTGAAGTACGTATAGTTTCTTTTACATTAGGTATGTTATTTGCACAGTGCTACGTTCAAAAATTCATGGGTGTTAATCAACTGTATCATTTAAAAAATTTGATAAAAGATAAGGTTATTACGGTATCGACGAAAGGGAAATTTCCAGATTTTGTTGGGTTTAATCGGAGTTTTGATGAAGTCTATTTAATTGAAGCAAAAGGATCTTCAACTAAAAGAAATTATATGTCTAATAAAACAATAGAAGAGGCTTCAGAACAATTAGAATCAGTTTTAACAATTGTAACTCATCAAATAGTTAGAGGTCAGAGCTATGATAAATTGTATTTCGGAGGGAATTTAAAAAAATTTATAGTAGCAACGCATCCAGATATACAAAATAATCTAACGCAAGAAGTAATTGATCCAACAGAAGGAAAAGATAGCCGTTTAGTGATGGATGTAGATAAAGCAGTATATTTATATTACGAAAATTTACTCTTCATACTAAATCATTCAACTAAAAGAAAAGAAGTAATTTTAAATAATTCATACGTTATTTTTGATGTTCAAGAGTTCAACTGTAGTTTTGGATTGTTAGTTGATATTTATGAAATTTTGAATACATATTATAAAAAAGATTCTAGAAAAGTTGAAAGTGAAGGTTTAAAAGAAAAGATAGATAAATCTCTGGAAGAATTTAATGGACAAAGAGAATTAGAGTACATTTCTATTGGCGATGATGGAATAATTTCAATGGATAATTAAAAAGGAGCATTCCTGTTAGAAGGATTTCAGAGACTTGAAAACAAAAAAGCCCTCCTGTATGATGCTTGAGTGTCAACAGCCATTGACTCGCACATCTACAGAGAGGACCTATTCAAATGAATTTTAATACGAATGAAAAAATAAATCAAGTTTCTGAAAATACACTCGTTATCGGCATCGATATTGCCAAACGTAAACACTATGCTTGTGCAGTTGACGATCGAGGACGTATCCTTCAAAAATCCTTTCCGATTATCCAATCTAAAATTGGATTTGATGACTTTTATGAGCGTCTATAAATGCTAATTTAAACGTGTACATATAAAATCGCTTAAAGATGTACAAATTTGCCATTAAATGTAACATACTAGAACTTGAGGTGAATAGTATGTACATAAATTTAGATGTTCAAACGGATTTTGAAATTAAGAGTCTTTCAGACTTAAAAAAATTCAAAGAATTGATGGTGAATTTAAAAATGAAGATTAATAAGAGCCAGTTAGCTAGAGAGCTAGGTGTAGATCGAAGAACCATTGATAAGTATTTAAAGGGATTTACGCCTAAAAAAACAAAAGAAAAAAAGTCGATTTTAGATGGGTATTACGAGGTAATAGCTGCGCTATTATCGGAGGATTCAAAGCAAGTTTTTTATTACAGACGTGTCCTATGGCAATATTTACAAGATAATCATGGATTAAACTGTGCGCCGTCTACGTTCAGAAGGTACATCGCTAAAAAGCCCGAGTTTGCGGCATATTTTGAGAGAAGAATAAAAATGCCATCAAACAAAGGAGAAGCAAGATTTGAAACACCTCCGGGTTATCAAGCACAATTTGATTGGAAAGAAAGTCTTGTATTTGAAACAAAAGACGGAGAAAAAGTAGAAGTGAATGTAGCAGCGCTAGTATTAAGCTATTCGAGATTCAGAATATTCACGTTAACACTTCATAAAACACAAGATATTCTTTTCTCATTTTTAGCGGATTCATTCGAAAAAATCGGTGGTGTGCCTCAAGAAATCGTGACAGACAATTTAAAAACAGTCATGGATGAAGCGAGAACAGAGTACTACAAAGGAAAAGTAAATAAACGCTTTGAAGAATTTGCGAAGGATTATAACTTTAAGGTACATCCGTGCAAAGCAGGACGACCTAAAACAAAAGGAAAAGTCGAAACGCAAATGAAGTTTTTGGATGAAATTCATGCATATCAAGGTCAGCTGACCTTGAAGGAACTGTATGATTTCGTGGAGAAATTAAACAATCGAATTAATCAGTCCTATCATCAAGGAACTGGAAAAATCCCTATCTTTGCGTTAGAACAAGAAAAGAGCTCGCTTCTCCCGTTACCAGCGGAAAAAATTAAGAGCTCTTATCGCATCAAGCATGAACTTGTGCGAGTTAATACATCAAGTATGGTGTCCTATAAATCCAATCAGTATTCAGTCCCACCCGAGTACATTGGAAAGAAAGTAGGTATCCAAAAACATGATGATCAATTATGGATTTATTATAACATGAAGTGCATTGCCCAACACCAAGTAACGAACAATAAATTAAATATACGAGAATCAGACTATCGAGAAACCTTACAACTTTCATTACGTAACTATCCAGATATTAATGAATTAGCCAAAAAGAATCTTAAAATTATTGGGGAGGCCTACGATAAATGATATCTCAGACAAACTATAAACAATTACTTTCAAATTTAGAGTATCTAAAGTTAAAGCAAATGGCACTACATTTAGATGAAGTCATCGACTTCAGTATCGCTAATCAAACAACATTCATTGATACACTAGTTAAATTGACAAGCTATGAAGTTGATCTAAGGGAAAAAAATATGGTTCACGCAATGGTGAAAGTAGGTGCTTTCCCAAATTTAAAAGAAGTAAAGGACTTTGAATTTGAGTTCCAGCCATCTATAAAACAGCAGCAAATTCAGGATTTATTGACATTAAGATTTATTGAAAATCAAGAAAACATCGTCTTTCTTGGACCCAGTGGGGTTGGCAAAACACATTTAGCTTCAGCTATTGGAATAGCAGCAGCAAAGAAACGCACTAGCACGTATTTTGTGAAGTGTCATGATCTTATTCAAAATCTCAAGAAAGCCCATCTTGAGAATCGACTTGAAAGTCGATTAAAGCACTATACGAAATACAAATTATTGATTATAGATGAAATTGGCTATCTACCAATCGAAGCTGATGATGCGAAACTTTTCTTTCAACTTATTGATAGACGATATGAACATAGAAGCACCATATTTACAACGAACGTAAATTTTAAGGAATGGGATGGGATTTTTCAAGAAGCAAAGTTAGCCAATGCGATTTTAGATCGCATCTTACACCACGCCACCGTTATTACGATAGTTGGAGATTCATATCGTTTAAAAGACCATTTAGCATCTGAGGATGCGTGATTTTGTGCACTGTTAAGTGAGCGCTTATGTACATAGATTAGTTGACATTTATAACCGTTGGTACTTAATTAAAAACGCCAAAGAAACGCTTTTTAAATGGCTCGAAAGACATCTGCCAGGACAAATTGAATGGCATCAAGTAAATGATATAGAGGTCGTTAAGACCTCCGAAGAAAAGCCGATTGATGAACTGAAGTGGCAACTAATTCAGCAAGTACAAAGGGATTACATCAAAGGAATACGCATTACCCAGCTCTCTATAAAGTATCAACTAAGCCGAGGAACTATCTATAGCTATTTGAAAAGACACTCGCCACCTAGAAAAACGAAGCGTAAAACAAAGACGGCTCAACTAAAGCTACAGCCATATTATGAAATGATTATGATGTATGATGCCAAGCGTCTCACAATGAAACAGATTCTTGAAAAAATCCGTTCAGCGGGTTATGACGGGAGTCGCTCCGCATTGCGTCGGTTTTTAGAACCTTATCGTGCGAGCAAAAAGAAACAAATCACACAAACAATAACGTATCGTATCTCTAGGATGGATGTCTCTCGATGGATTTGGAAAGGATTTAAGACGCTTAGTGAGGAGCAAAAGCCAGTTCTCGCACACTGTCAAAAGCTTTATCCATTTATTAAAGCGATTGAGCAATTAGTACAAACTTATCGTACACTTTTTCGCAAACGAGATGTTAATCGTTTAATAGAATGGATGAATGCGCAAATTGGGAATAAAAATGCCCCATTTTATAGTTATAGTATTGGATTACGTTTAGATTTGGCAGCTGTAAAAAATGCTTTTAACTTACCATATTCAAATGGTTTATTAGAGGGTCAAGTAAATCGACTTAAATTGATTAAGCGTATGATGTATGGACTGCGAAACCAGATTTATTAGAAAAACGGATGCAATATCGAATTTAACATTATGTAAAAATAACTTTAAATTTTAACTATACATAAGTATGAATATTTTCACCAAAAGTACGTAAGAACCTAGATTAGTTGACATTTATAAGCCAAGAAAGCGTATAATTCTCCCCCTTTCATCGTCAGGTGATTATGAAGCTGATGCAACAGTTGATGGTCGTACAAATGAATTTGATGAGGTAGTAACTGATACTTTAACTCATGAGTATATTGATGCCCTAATAATTACAAAACAAAAAACGGTTTCGACTAAACAACGTGAAGGAATTGATGATAATACTAAAAAGACAGTCAAGGTAGATAATAATAGCCGTTCCATGGGTGATATTGGCGGGACAAATATATTAAGGGGCTTAGAAGTTAAGTCATTACAAAATACATATGTTAATGGTGAATTAGCGGATTTTAAAGAAGTGTTAAATGAATTATCAAGAGCTTATTTTGTAGATAGTGTGGAGGCATATGTTGGTGAATTAACCAATATAGGAAAGCGTTCATTTGCGTTTTTAGATGATGGCATTACACCTAGGAAGTATCTCGTGGCATATATAAAACTAAGAAACGGAAAAGAAGTTGTATTATTAGAAGTTGAACGAGCTGGGCGTAGTGTGTCTACTTTAATTATTACACCCTTGAATGGGTCAAATATTAAATTATATATTGAGCCTTTATTAAAATACATTATATTCAGCTCAGGTAGTTGGTTAAAAGAAGGTTTAGTGAAATGGGAAAAGAGCTTAGCAATTTATAAAGTAAAGCACACAAGTAACTTTAAAAAATCGGTAATTAATAAAATATTTGATATAAAATAGTTTAATAACAAATATTAAAAAGAAGGTCATTCAAATTGAACGAAGCCTTCTTTTTAATTTGAATATGTCTCGAATATTTTATTAGCTAAATCGATAATTAATTTTATTTCTAAATCAGATTTTGATTTTAGTTGTTCAGAAAACATATGTACAAGTTGCTCAGTCTCAATAGATAACTGTTTCATAGGACCACTTAACACATATTACATGTTTGAATGCGTTAGCTATTGTAGGAAATGAATTGATTAATGAAAATTATTTAGTGAAATCACAGCAGCTTGATTCAGTTAAGATTGCAAATAAATTATTGAATTTAGGAGAGATTGACTGGTCTTCTAATGGCGAATTGAAGTTTGTAAAAGGTATAGCGGGGATGAAATTTTTAGCTGAAGATATTAGAAATTGTGTGAAATAATACAGGTATTTTCAACTTTATATTCCAAAAATTAATATAATTGTTATAATCATTATATCTGTTTGTGTTAAATTTGCGATAAAATGAGGTTAGTAAGGAGGTTTTCGATGTCTACTAAAGAAATTTTACCTTTTTTAACATGGGCTGGTGGGAAAAGATGGTTAGTGAATAATCATTCAGAAATTTTTCCGTTAAAATTTAATGTTTATATTGAACCGTTTTTAGGCTCGGGTTCTGTCTTTTTTCATTTAAAACCTCAGAAAGCCGTTTTATCCGATATAAATGGAGATTTAATCAATACCTACTTAGCGTTAAAAATGGATTGGCAAAATGTATATAAACATTTAAAAGTTCATCAAAGAAAACATTCTTCTGATTATTACTACAAAATACGTGGTTCTAACCCTAGAAAATTAGAAACAAGGGCTGCTAAATTTCTTTATTTAAATAGGACTTGCTTCAATGGTATTTATCGAGTCAATAAGCAAGGGAAATTTAATGTTCCAATAGGATCTAAGCAGAATGTAATTTTAGACACAGATGACTTTGAGGAAATTTCTAGTAGATTAAAAAATGTGCTTATTTTGAATGATGATTATGAATCCGTAATTAATAGGGCTAATAGAGATGATTTTATATTTGTTGATCCTCCATATACTGTTAATCACAATGAAAATGGATTTATTCAGTATAATGAGAAACTTTTTTCATGGGCTGATCAGATTCGACTTTGTGAGGCTTTAGTTAGAGCGCGTAATAGAGGAGCGCAAATTATGGTAACAAATGCTAACCATGAATCTGTTAGAAATTTATACAAAGAACATGGATTTGAATATCAAATTGTATCACGTTTTTCGGGAATATCTTCAAAAGCTAAAGGTAGAAAGAAATATGAAGAAATTATTGTGAAATCTAACTTTTAAAGAGGTGTTATTATGTCGGCGATTCAAAGTTTAGTAACTAATGCAGTATTAAGTAACAGTCCCCTAAAAATGCTAAAAGACTTCTTAGATGAACAACATCAACTTCATTCCGCAGGGATAAAACAAGGTTATCGATTTATTGGATATGTTTTAGATTTAGGTTATGATACAGCTAAAATTATTACGTCAGATCCTTATAAAATTGCTGTAGGAGGAATTCCAAGAGGCAGTTTCTTAATTTTAGCTTTAGATGAAAGAGATGAA
The DNA here is from genome assembly GCF_000505545.1 of Kurthia huakuii LAM0618. GTDB lineage: Bacteria > Bacillota > Bacilli > Bacillales_A > Planococcaceae > Kurthia > Kurthia huakuii. The sequence continues at coordinate 131,478 of NZ_AYTB01000016.1, read as the reverse complement.
CAAGGAAAACTTATTCAAAACGGATTACCACCCCATTTCACTTTATTACGGGTGAAATCAGTTTCTTCAACACCCCTGAGTAATCAAGTACAACAAACTTATTTTGAACTTCATAAAAAATCTATGCCTGAGTTAGATATTTGGACACAGGCGGAATTACAATGGGGAGCTTTAGAATGTGATGTTATAGGAATGTTTTATCCAGATCCATCCGATAATACTACAGTAGAGTTTTCTGGTGATGTTAATAATGTAGTAAGCGCTCATAAATATAAAGTGTTTTCTCCAGATAAAGATTTATTAGATTTAATACTTAATGGATTAGTAAACAAGAATAATCAACAACACCTTGGAATTTTTAGACCTACAGAGTGCCAAATTGGACTATCGAATAACAATTATCCAGAAATAAATATTTCTATTGAGGATTTTAAGGGACGTCGTACTGCCATGTTTGGTAAAACCCGACTTGGAAAGTCAAACGTAGTTAAAGTACTGGCGGATTCTATCATTAGAACTTCTGCAACGACACAAGATGTTGGTCAATTAATTTTCGATATTAACGGAGAATATGCAAACGATAATCCACAAGATGGAAATCGTTCACTTGCTTCAGCACATCCTAATGATTGTGTGGTATATGCTCTTAATCCTAGAAATGCTATTTTCAAAGAGTTAAAAATAAATTTTTCTGATCAGCCTGATAGTGCAATATCTATTTTAAAATCTTTCTTAGAAAGAGATAAAAAAACATCTGATTATATTAAAAGTTTCGCTAATGTAGAGTTACATTCTATTACGGAAATAAAAGCTGAGTCAGATAAGGGGAAACAAATTAGAGGTATTAGGAAAATTCAAATGTTTTGGGCCATATTAAAAAGTGCAGGTTTTAGTATGGACGAGTCAAAATTAGTTTCATTGAATCTCTCATCAGGAACTAGTAGAGGATTTAATCCAGGTTATAGTAAAAACTTAAGAGAAGCAATTTATAATGGGAATGTACCAAATCACCCTAGTTCTCTTAATGAATTAGTTAATGAATTAAAAATTCTATCAACATTTGTACAAAATAATAAAGATTCAAAATTATTGATGGGTTCTTCTGAGCCTTTATTTGACCATGATGCCCTAGCACTTTTAAAGTTTCTAAATCCTGGTGTAGGTTCTGGGCCGCAGATTCTAACAAGCTATCGACAATACCACTCTCCAAATGCGGGAGATTTTATTACTGAGATTATTCAGCTTTTAAATGATGGAAAAACAGTTATTTTAGATTTAGGAAATGCCGCACAAGAAGTAAGACAGTATTTTTCCGACATGCTATCTAAAGCTGTATTCGCTGAACAAGAAGATAAGTTTGTTTCAAATGCACTAGGTAACCATTTTATTCAATTATATTTTGAAGAAGCACACAATTTGTTTCCTAATAGTAATAAAGATAATGATACAGTTTATCATCGTTTTGCAAAAGAAGGTGCGAAATTTCATATTGGAATGGTATATTCGACACAATCGCCTTCTACAATTAGTCAAGAATTATTAGTACAAACTGAAAATTTCTTTGTAGGTCATTTAGCTTCTACAAATGAAGCAAATGCATTATCTAAACTACAACATACATTTAGTGGGCTTGAAGAAGATATTAAAAAATCTAGAACTCCCGGATATATGCGAATTCTCACAAATTCACATAGGTTTGTAATACCAGTTCAAGTTAAAAAGTTTACAGTTTAAGGAGGCACAGAATCTGATGGCTTACAATTCTAACGGTGGCTTACCCTTTGAAAGTGCTTCAAAATTGGGTCACATAGCTCTAATGAATTCTGAATGGATTGCTTCTTTAATAAAAGATTTTGAAGCACAGTATAGTTCGCCGAATTCAAGTATTACTTCAAATTGGACTGAATTTAGTAGTAGTTCACAAAATCTTATTGACCAAATTTGGGTTGTAGATGGATCTTATGTTCCAGTTCAATCAGATGCCATACCTCCCAAAGAGGTAGCATTCATTAAAACTGCTATTTTAAATATTTCTGAAACATCTTTAAAAAATGTTGATAAATACAATCCACACCCAATGGATTTACAGAAAATTATGAAAGATAGCGCTCTATTTCATTCTACAGTTCTACCTTTAAGAAATATTAAATCTAGTAAAGGTACTAATTTTGATACTATCAGGAATATTATTTTTGAATCTATAAAAATTGATGAGAATGGTGAATATTTCGAGACGTTGAAATGGTTATCTTATCAAAAATGGTTAGTTACACCTACTAAATCACCTTCCTTTAATTGTCCATACTGTGAAATGAATTTGGAATTTACAGTTAACCTTGAAAAAATGAACTGTACAACTTGTAGTAAAGAATTATATTTAACTGATATGGTTGGTTTTCACCTCGATATGACTGAAGAAAGGGCTACAGACGCTATTGCTTCAGCTTATATGTCTATCATGGAACATTTAATGCTATTTACTATAATAAGATTATATTGGTCAAAACAAGATAAATCTTTCTTTACGAATACTTTGTTTATTAAAGATGGTCCATTAAGTCTAAACAGCCAATATGTAAAATTGATTCCTCGTATACGCGATTTTTTAGAGTTTGCTAAACAAAAAGGTGTACTTATTAATATAATTGGTCAAGAGAAATCAGGGAAGTTTGTTGATCACTTATCGATTGTGAGTAGATATGTAAAACCTTTAAAAAAAGATGAAAAGCTTCATTATCATGTACTAAGTCATGAGTATGTTGAAAAAGAAGTTCAAGATAAACCGAGTACTATTAATTATGGGGAAAGATCCAATTGGGGAGAAAAGGTGCTTGTAAAAGTCGATCCTGTTACACAACTGGTGATTAATGTACCAACAGGAGATTATTTGGATAGAAAAAATGCCCCTTTAGCAAACGAATTAATTAATTTAGAAGTTATTCTAAATGTTATACCAGATATCATTAGTAGAAGATATTCAGGAGGTTTATATCCTATTGAATTGGCGAACGGTATAGCCTCACTTTCAAGTTATCCATCAGCTAAAATACTTCAAAAATTATTAGAATAGATTCAAAACATAGAGCCATTTATACTCGTTATACTAGAGGATTGTAGGTAATGCAACAATCAAATCAGTTTATCGTAATTTTCATTTTTAGAAGATTATATGGATATTTTAATCAATCTTTTTTATAAAAAATTTAATCAAGATAAAATTCAACCTATCTATTTTGGTCAATCTTTGTTCAAATTGCGTGGGTTTCTTTTATTATAAAATCACTGTTTGCGACCCTCTTTTGATCAATCTTTATTCCGCCGCAACATGAATTGTAGATTTGAAATAAAGATGCGACGTTTGTAAAAAAGTTGCGATGAAACACCCTTTTGAATTATTTGGATTCAAAGGGGTGTTTTTTATGTCGAAAAGAACTAAAACATCTAAAAATGAAAAATGGATTAAAGAAGGTAGAGGGCCAGATATTGGTTCAGTCTACGATTAAGTTTATTATAGCTGAGACAACGGGAATAAGAATAGTTTACTTACTACTCCTTATTTTTTCTGTAATGATGGTGATAGGTGTTTTTTACTTTATAGTGTATATTTCAAATAAACTACCGCACCCTGTGGATAACTTTCCGCAAGGTTTTTTTGTGCAAACGTAGGGAAGTCTTATTTTAAAAGTAAGCCCGTAATCAAATAACGCATATAATCTTGTAGGCATCTCCGATACGATAAATGTATCAATCAATGGAGGTGCTTTTATTATGTCTACGAACAAACCAATTATCGTCCCCGTTCATTTAGATCCTCTCCCTTTAGAACTCCCTCCGGGATCCTCGCCTCAACAAAAAATCGAGCCAACCTGTGTGATTAAAACAGCAGCAGTTGAAATCTCTTTCTTCAATGGCGTAGATGCACACCTTGTCCAAACCGTATTGAAAGGATTGGTGTTGAAATGAAAACAGATTTCACAAAGGTAAAAAATATTTATATTGTCTGTGGCAGAACGGATATGCGGAAAGGAATTGATGGCCTGGCGGCCTTAGTTCAGGATTCATTCGAATTGGATCCATATAGCGATGCTATTTTTTTATTTTCGGGTACAAGCAAAGATCGCTATAAATGTCTTTATTTTGATGGCGATGGTTTTGCTTTACTGTACAAGCGGTTAGATCAAGGTCGTCTGCAATGGCCGAAAAATGAGCAACAAGTCCGTAACCTTTCGCAGCAAGAATTGCGCTGGCTATTAGAGGGGTTATCTATACAACAGCCAAAGGCGATTACAAAATCTTTAAAAGGTGTCTTTTAATTACTTTGTATAAAATGGTATAATTATCCACAACATACCGAACGAAATGTGGTGAATGATTTGGAAAACGCTTCTATGAACAATGAACGGATTATACAACTTTTAGAAACTCAACTAGCGCACTCGAACAGACAGAATGAAGAATTAACACAGAAATTAGATCAATCGTTTAAACAAATTGAAGCGTTGACTGAACAAGTCCGTCAATTAACAAAAGCTTTATACGGTTCCAAATCAGAAAAATCAAAGTACCAAGTGCCCGATGGGCAAGGTTCTTTATTTGAGGATGATCCGTCTTTTAACGAATCTGAGCAGACAGAAGAAAAAAGCACCGAAACAATTAGTTATACGGTTAATCGTAAAAAGACAAATAAAAAACGTAATGATTCATTTGGAGAGCATATAGAAATTGAAGAAGTTCATTATCATCCAAATGATTCATCTTGCGATTGTTGTCATGAACCAATGGTCGAATTTAGCTCTGTCTTAGTTAGAGAAGAAGCAAAATTTATACCAGCTACACTAAAACGTGTACAGTACTTTGAGCATGTCTATGAGTGTCGATTATGTAAAAATGATTCTTTGAAAAAATCTCAAATTAAACGCGGCCAAGCACCAAAAGGTGCAATTCAAAGAAGTATTGCAGGGCCTACTGTTTTGGCAAAGCTTATTTATGATAAGTTTGCGCAATATTTGCCACTTTACCGTCAAGTAAATGAATGGTCAAGACATGGCTTATTAACAAACGATAAAAATTTATCCAATTGGGTAATACGTGTAGCAACAGATTGGCTGCAACCAGTGTACGAATTGATGAAAAAGCGTTTAATAGCAAAATCCGTTTTACATATTGATGAAACCTTTGCGCAAATTCTTAAGCGTTCCGATGGAAGACCAGCACAATCAAATGCTTATAACTGGGTAGCTCGCAGTGTTCAAAGTGAAGGCCCAGTGATTATTTTGTTTAAGAGTGCATTGTCTCGTGGTCGTGCGACCTTAGAAGATTTCATTCAAGGGTTCAAGGGCACCGTCATTTGTGATGGCTATTCAGCTTATAATCATTTGCCTGATGTTCAGTTCGCTAACTGTTGGGCCCATGTCCGCCGCTATTGGTTAAAGGCTGATAGTAACAATGGTCGAAAAGGCGTGCAATATTGCGATCAGTTATTTCATATTGAGCGTAAGATCAAGCATCTTTCACCGGAAGAACGTGTGAAAATTCGTCAGCAAGAATCCAAACCGATTGTAGATGAATTTTTTGAATGGGTGGATCGTTCGCCGTTCTTCGGAAAAAATGCACTTGCTAAAGCTGCTGACTACACATTGAATCGTAAAGTTGCATTAAAACGATTCCTTGATAATGGCTATATAGCCATTGATAATAACGCTGCAGAAAATGCGATTCGTCCAAATGTGATTGGTCGAAAAAATTGGCTGTTTTCTGTCAGTGAAGCAGGCGCTCATTCAAATGCCATTTGTTTAAGTCTTGCTGAAACTGCTAAAGCCAATGGCATTGATTTCTATCAATACTTGGTGAAATTGATGACAGATTTACCGAACCTGCCTTTTCAGCAGCAACCAGAAATTTTAGAGCGTTATCTACCATGGTCCGAAGATATTCAGGCCACTTGTAGAAAATAAATAGCCGACTTAGTCAAAAATCATTCGACTAATCGGCTATTTGCTGTGCGTACCGTTAAGGTGCGCGTTTTTTTATATTTCGGGCTTACTTTTAAAAAGGGATATTCAGCGAAGCGGTGATTGATGGGAAGTAGTTGTCGAAGGGACGCATATTTAAATAAAAAATATGTTCCAAAAGAAGTGCTGCTGTCATAATCGCTGTTAAAATCCTCGATAATACCGTTTAAAAATTCCCCACTAATAACGGATAATCTATATTAGACAATATAGATTGGAAGTGTGGAGATGACGGTAGTATTGGAGGATATTTTTATGATTAAAGAACTGAAACAGAAAGGATGGACCTTAACGGCCATCGCAGAAGAAACAGGTTATGATAGAAAAACGATTCGAAAATATTTAAATCAAGAAAAGTTACCACAAGCTACAAAGCGAAAAAGCCGTGGTAGCAAACTAGATCCTTATAAATCTTATATATTAGCAAGAATTAAAGAAGGTACTACTAACTGCGCAGTACTATTAGAGGAAATACAAAAGCTAGGATATGAAGGTAAAAGTACAATACTAAGAGAGTTTGTCCAGCCCTATCGGGCAGCACCTAAGAAGCAAGCAACTGTGCGATATGAAACAAAGCCAGGAGAACAAGCACAAGTTGACTGGGCTGAAAACGCAGGAACATGCATCATTGATGGAGAAGAAATTCAGCTTTACGCATTTATTATGATTCTCAGTTATTCTCGAAAGCGTTATATCGAATTTACGACAGATATGAAACAAGACACGCTTATTAAATGTCATCTAAACGCCTTCAGTTATTTTAATGGTGTTCCGCAACAAATTCTTTACGATAATATGCGCACAGTCGTTACAAAGCATAGTATGTATTATGCAAGATAAAATTCCTTCAAAATGCAAACTAAAATTCCAGCACCCTTCGGTTATTTAGTTTAGAGATTTATACTAGAATGTTGATATCTATAACTTGGACCCTGAAATGCAATAAGGTGACTATGATGAACTAATCGATCAATTAATGCAGCGGTTAATTTTTCATCATAGAAGATGGTCGACCATTTACTGAATTCCAGATTGGTTGTTAAAATCAGACTCTTACGCTCATAACACGCTGATACAACTTGAAATAATAATTGCGCACCTTCTTGACTAAGAGGCAAAAATCCCCACTCGTCACAAATTAATAAATCTGCTTTCTCAATTGTTTTTAAGAACTTAGCGAGCCGTCCTTCCTGCTTTGCTTCAATAAGTTCGTTTACTAAAGCGGCAGTGCGATAAAACTTCACTATTTTCCCTTGATGACATTGTTCCACGCCTATGGCGGTTGCTAAATGAGTCTTTCCTACGCCAGATGGTCCATAAAGAATCAAATTTTGTTTTGCTTCAATAAAACTACCTGTTTGAATTGTAGTAAGATTGATACTGGCCGGTAATGAAACTCGGGTAAAATCATAATTTTCGTATGTCTTAATGATATCGAAATTCGCATTTTTAATTAATCGATTTGTCCGTGCGACTTCGCGGTGTCCAACTTCTATTGCTAAGAGCTTCAGTAAAAACTCTTCATGTGTTTCTGCTTCAATTTGTTGATATTCTTCGCTCATTCGACTTCCCAAACGCAATTCCCGACAATACTTTACGATTTGCTCTTTCATCATCTCACACCGCCATTCAATAACTGGTCATACATCGTTAAATCAGGTTTATGTTCTTTTTGAATAAAGGCTGCTGGAACGTGAATATCTGCGATATTCTGTTGAGGTTGACGTAATCTATTCCACGTTAAACGAATGCTATCTAAATCTTTTAATCCTAATTGTAATGTCGCTGTTAATGCTTCTGTTGCTTGTACTAGGTTATCTTCTTGATTCATAAAATCAGCTAATAATTCTATTGCTGGACGTGGCTTTTTTTGTTCATTAATGAAATCTTTCCATGGGTCTGGTAGTTCCTGATAAAACAATGTTTGTTTTAATGATTGTGGTTTCTTTGCGATTAGATTCAAATAAGGTGTCCATTTCATAGACTCTAAATTTGTTCCATAAAGTCTTGGATGTTGGATAATTTCTTCGTATTCTTCATTTAAGATAGAAATCGTATTGTGTGTTATTTTTACCCACACTTTTTCATAGGCAAAATTAGGTGATGTAGAGTACTGATTTGTTTCAATTTGAATTTTACCGTAACCATTCGCTTTCAATTGTTTGAAACGTTTCACCTCAAATGCTTTTTCAGCCAACGGCTTCATGGCTTTTTTATCTTCTATCATCAGTTGTGAAATATCAATTTTACGTTTGTAATGCGGGCGCTGTTGATCTTTCTTACATAATTCGAATAACGTTTTATTATAATCCTCTAAGCTCTTAAATACAGGCATAGGCACAAATAAATTCCGACGATGATAACCAACTTTTCCTTCTACGTTTCCTTTTTCATTCCCTTTCCCAGGATTACAGAAGTTGCTTTGAAAGCCATAATGTGCCGCAAATCTTGTGAATTGCTCTACTAAATCTCGGCCACCATCTTTCCTTATCTTTTTAACTGCTGCGGATAAATTATCGAATAAAATAACCGTAGGTACACGACCAATATGTTCAAATATTTGGCGCATTGCTTGTAATAAACATTCTTGATTTTGACCTTTAAAAATTTGTGTATAGCCACCGTTACTATATGGAAATGAGAGGTTAAAATAAAATCCTGTGAAGCGTTCACCATTTTCTTCGAAAATAGCTTCTCCAAAATCAGCTTGTGCCTGTCCAGGCATATGTGTTAATGGAATTGCTGCCACTTCTTTTTTCAACTGTAAATCTTTTTTAACTTCCGATACAAAACTTTGAATAGAGCGAAGACTAATATCAAGATCATCCCCGTACTTTTCTTGTAAACGGTCGTAGACCCTTTTTCCAGTATGTCTCTGCTTTCTAGGCATTTCTAAGTCAGCTACTAACCATGCCATTATTTCATCTTTGTATCGGTCAATCTTTTTAGGGATTACTTTACGTTTTTCTGGCGTAACATTAAAATCCTGTTGGTTCACATATTTTTGAACAGTTTTAAAATCATGTCCGGTTTCTTCAGCTATTTTCCGTAAGGAATAACCTTTATCCTCATACAAAAATTTGATATGATGAATTTGCGTCATTGTAAGCATCCTTTCATTCCTCCTAATCAACTTTTCTGCCAATTAGAAGGTTAGTAGAATTGAAGGGTGCATACAATGATATTTTTTTGCGCTAAAAAGGAAGCATCATTGCAGGATTTTTCATTTGCATAATGCTTCCTTTTTATTTTGCACTAAACACATAGTATTCAGCAAATACGTTTCAATAAACGATTCGAAGACTTTTTAAATTATTACGATGTCACTGCAAAGGCTTGTAAGCCTTATCGAGCCCAAACAAAAGGAAAAGTCGAGCGAGCAATTGATTACTTAAGAAATAATTTCTTAACACGAAAATTACCTAACGATCTGACTGCATTAAATGAATCATTGCATAAATGGCTGAATGATATTGTTCACACAAAGAAAAATCAGACAACACAACAAACGCCACATGAAAGATTTATTCAGGAACAAGCTTTTTTAAAACCTTGGAATCATAAACCACTATATTCTTTGAGTAGCTGGCAACAACGCGAAGTTAGTAAAGATTGTTTAATTTCATTTGAAGGAAATCAATATTCAGTTCCTTATCGCTATGTAGGTCAAACTGTAAAACTACGAATAGAAGATGAAAAGCTGCAAATTTATGATGGAATCGAATGTATCGCCACACACTCTTTAAGTAAAAAGAAACATCAAATGGTTCAACAAACATCGCATTATGCGGGATTACCTGGAACAAAAAAAGAGCAGAAAACAACAGATTCAAATGGTTTGGCGACCCCAAAATCTGTAGATTCTACTCTTTCACAAGCACCAGATGTAGAACAACGTTCATTAGCTATATATGCCTTATTCGAAGAAGGTGATCAAGTATGAAAACGCTTCTTGAAGAGCGCCTAAAGGCGCTTGGTTTGGAAAATACAGCCCATCAATTAGATGGTTTCGTTGAAAGTGCTTCATCTAATAATATATCATATTTCGAATTCTTAAATCAGGTGATAGAAGCTGAGTGGACGTACAAAGAATCACAATTACTAGCCAAACGAGTTTCTCAAGCAAAGTTTCCTTATGTGAAAAACTTAGCTGATTTTGATTTTTCATTACAACCTAGTATTAGTGAACAACGTGTTAAAGAGATCTTAACATGTCGATATATCGGGAATGGAGAAAACTGCATATTATTAGGACCTCCTGGTGTCGGTAAAACGCATCTAGCCATCGGCTTCGGAGTTGAAGCATTAACAAAAGGATATTCCGTACGTTTTATAACAGCAGATGATTTTATGGCCCAGTGTAAAATCTCTGATAGCAGAAATACACTGCATTATTTGATTAAAAGATTAAGCAAGCCAGATGTTTTAATTATTGACGAAATTGGTTATTTCCCATTTGACGAGCTAGCAGCTAATACCTTTTTTCAGATTGTTTCAAAACGTTATGAAAAAGGTTCAATGATTCTAACCTCTAACAAGTCTTACATTGAATGGGGCCACGTTTTTGGAGATGATATTTTAGCTACAGCGATCCTAGATCGCCTATTACATCATTCAGTAACATTTAATATTAAAGGTGAATCTTACCGTATGAAAGAAAAGAAAAAAGCTGGGATATTCCCAGCTAATCATTTAACTACTTAACTCTATAATGGGGAATTTTATCCCGATATTATCGGAGAATTTAGAGGCGTTATTGACAGCTGCAGACGTTTACGCAAAAACTCGCGCGTCAGTACGACAAAAGAACGGCTTTTTTAGATGAATTAAGTAAAATATAATGTGAAAATCGGTTTAAAAATCCCGATTTAAGTGAATTAATAGACAACGAGATGTTTAGACAGGGGATGGTTTTTATGACACAGGAAATGTATTTAATTCGTCACGGTGAAACAGAGTTCAATGTTGAAGGGAAGTTCCAAGGTCAATCGGATTCGCCACTTACAGCAGAGGGCAAAGATCAGATTTACCATGTGGCGCGGATGCTGAAAATTGAGCTTGGCGACGATCTTCATAACTGGGAAATTATTTCGAGTCCCCTCGGTCGAGCAATGGATAGCACGAAGCTTTTATGCGAGGCATTAGCGTATGATGTCAATAAAGTGAAAACAGATGTGCGCCTAGCGGAAGTGTCGGTTGGCAATTGGGCGGGCCTTTACATTGAAGATATTAAAGCGCAGTGGCCACGCTTATTAGAAGGTACAAACCACTACAATTGGTATTTTAATTCGTTAGATGGCGAGCGCTATGAGGACGTGAAAGGGCGCATCGAGGAATGGATGGAGAGCGTCAAGGATAAGGAGAAATTGATTGTCGTGGCGCACGGTGTGACGAGTCGCATCATTCGAGGGCTGTATCAAAATCTTGAAAAAGAAGTGACATTAAGCCAAGAGGTAGCACACGAAACATTTTTCAAATTAACAGATGGCGACGTAAAGCGCTACACATATGAATACGAGGAATTTTAGGAAGCAGGGATCACGTTTAAGTGGTCCCTGTTTTTGTTATGCAAGCATTGTTTCTTCTATATATAAAAGCTATATGTGTAAAAGCGCGAATAGTTATCATCATTTTCATGAAATGAAAGTTAAAACGATTCTAAATTAATTTGTAGTCAAAATTTTTTTAGCGCACGTATAGCAAAAGTAAAACCTATGAAATGTTTCAAAATTAGTTAGCTATGACGAAAATTAGTTGGGCTGTTTCAATTTTCTCTATTCTCAATTAGTAACAGCAGTTGAACTGACATCGAAAAAGAGTATATAATGAACGATGAGTCTAATGATAATCATTTTCATTATCATTTACGGAAAAAATTATAAAAACGAGGGTAACAGAATGAGATTATGGATGTTAGTTGTAGCTGCAATTATCTTATCGTTTACCTCGCTGTTTATAGGCGCTATTGATATCAAGCCGAAAGATTTACTTGATTGGCAATCGGATGAAGTACAAATTTTCCTTGCTAGTCGTGTGCCACGTTTGATGGCCATCATCTTAGCCGGCGCTGGTATGAGTATTGCGGGTTTAATTATGCAGTCATTAAGCCGCAATAAATTTGTATCACCTACGACAGCAGGTACGTTAGATGCAGCAAAATTAGGTATTGTTCTATCAATGATTTTCTTCACAAATGTAACGTATATGCAAAAAATTATGTTTGGCTTTGCGTTTGCATTAATTGGTACGTTCATTTTTATGCGTTTATTAGACCGCATTAAATTTAAAGATGTCATTTTCGTGCCACTGATTGGGATTATGTTCGGGAATATTATTTCATCGATTACGACATTCCTTGGTTACGAAGCGGATATTTTACAAAATGTTAGTACGTTCTTTATCGGCAGCTTTACGCTAGTCGTTTCAGGACGTTACGAACTACTATATGTTGCCGTACCAGCGATTATTATCGCGTACATTTTTGCGAATAAATTTATGGTCGCAGGGATGGGCGAAGAGTTTGCGAAAAACCTCGGTTTAAGCTATAAAACAGTGTTGAACATTGGGCTAGTGCTCATTGCGATTATTTCAACAACGGTTATTTTAACGGTCGGTGTGATTCCTTTCTTAGGATTAATCGTACCAAATATTGTGTCGTTATACTTAGGCGATAATTTACGAAAAACGATTCCGCATACGGTCGCACTTGGCGTCGTTTTCCTTCTAGCTTGCGACATTTTAAGTCGTATTATCGTAGCGCCGTATGAGATTCCAGTAAATACAACGGTGGCAGTCATCGGTAGTGCGATCTTCTTAGTGATGTTGTTTAGGGGGAAAGCATATGCAAAATAGTATTAAAAAAACGAATACGATTAAGATTTTATGCTTAGTCGCCTTAGCAATTTTATCGATTGCTGGGTTCCTATTTTACAATATTCAAGGCAATTTTAGTTATGCCTTTCCAAAGCGGGTGTACCGTGTCGCGGCGATGATTATTACGGCCATTGCGATTGCGTATGCGACTGTCATGTTCCAAACAGTGACACGTAACCGCATTTTGACACCATCAATGATTGGTGTTGATTCGATGTATGAAGTCGTACAAACGGTTATTTATTTCTTCTTAGGTTCTGCTTCAGTGTTTGTAGTAGACCGCTACTTAAACTTTGGGACATCGATTGTGGCGATGGTACTGTTTGCGTTGCTACTTTATCGCTTCCTATTCCGCGCAGATAAATATCCGATTTTCTTGCTGCTTCTAGCAGGGATGATTATTGGGACGTTGCTCGGTAGTTTAGTGAGTTTTTTACAAGTCATGATTGATCCGGTCGAATATTTAAGTTTACAAAATAAATTATTTGCGAGTTTTACAAATGTGAAATCTGAGCTTGTTGGGATTTCAGCCGTTATTTTAATCGCCTGCTTTATTTATGGCGCCTTTTTAATGCGTGACTTAGATGTCATGAATTTAGGGCGCGACAATGCGATAAATCTCGGCGTGAATTACGACAAATTAGTACTGCGCGTGCTGATTTTAGCATCGATTTTAATTGCGACATCGACAGCGTTAGTCGGTCCGATTACGTTTTTAGGCTTAATTGTTTCGAACTTAGCGTATCAATTTTTAGTGACGTACAGGCACTCCATACTCATACTCGGCGCGAGTCTTATTAGTATTATCGCGCTCGTTGGTGGGCAGTTCCTTGTACTGCACGTATTCAATTTAAATACGACGATTAGTGTCATCATTAACTTTGTCGGTGGTATTTACTTTATCTATTTATTATTAAAACAAAGTAAAGGGGTAGCAGGATGATTGAAATTAAAGGAATCACGAAATTCTTTGGCAAAAAGCCTGTTGTAGAAGATGTGTCTGTGACGATTGAAACGGGAAAAATCACGTCATTTATCGGCCCGAATGGTGCTGGGAAATCGACGCTACTGTCAATGGTCAGTCGCCTGTTAGATTCAGATACAGGAGAAGTTTTATTAGATAAGACAGATGTGAAAAAATTGAAGTCAAAAGATTTTGCGAAACGCGTGGCGATTTTACGTCAATCAAACTTTATTAATGTGCGCCTAACGATTCGTGAGCTTGTGTCGTTTGGTCGCTACCCGTATTCACATGGTCGTCTAACTCCTGAGGATAATGAAAAAATAGATGAAGCGCTTGAATATATGAACCTCGTTGATATTCAACATAAATTTTTAGATGAATTATCGGGTGGGCAAAAGCAGCGTGCCTTTATTTCGATGGTCATTGCGCAAGATACCGAATATATTTTGCTAGATGAGCCATTAAATAACTTAGACATGAAACACTCTGTGCAAATTATGAAAATTTTACGCAAGCTCGTAGATGACTTAGGAAAAACAGTCGTCATCGTATTGCATGATATTAACTTCGCGTCAGTATACTCAGACCGCATTGTGGCGCTGAAAAATGGCCGTCTTGTGAAGGATGGACCGACGAGTGAAATCATCAATACGGAATCACTCCGAGAAGTTTACGATATGAACATTCCAGTACAGGAACAAGATGGTTGTAAAATCTGCGTTTATTTCCAATCGCAGTAAAGTTGTAAAATACGGTTGACAAGCTAAATCCATATCAGCTAGAATGGGTTTAGTTAATTGCAATTGATAATCACTCTCATGTGCAAGAGGGATACAACTCAGGAGGAGAATTTTAAAATGAAAAAATGGCGTTTTTTAACTGCAACGGCAGCTTTAACTTTAATGTTAGGTGCTTGTGGCACTGACGAATCAGGAGATAAATCTTCTGGAGAAAAAACAGAACAAACTTCAACTGACAAGGGAGCTGCAGCTGAATCGAATGCTGCATTCCCAATGACCGTAAAATCTTTATCTTCTGAACGTGAAACGGAAGAGGGCGACAAAATCACATTCGCTGACGTTGAGTTAAAGGAACAACCAAAACGCATTATTTCAATGGACTACGGTTTCTTAGATACACTTGATGCATTAGGTGTTGAAGGCATTGTAGGTATTCCTTACGGCGGTGGACAAGGAAACATGCCTGAACAACTAAAAGAAAAATACAAACCAAGTGATGACCTTACAGACGTTGGTAACTTAAAAGAACTAGATCTTGAAGCAGTTGCTGCGGCTGAACCAGATGTGATCTTTATCTCTGGTCGTCAAGCTCCATACTATGAAGAATTAAAAGAAATCACTCCAAACGTTGTATTCATCGGTTCTGATAGCGCAGACTACATCGGTGGCGTTGAAGATTCAATCGATTTAGCGGCTAAAATCTTTGACAAAGAAGATAAAGCAAAAGAATTAAAAGCAACGCTAGATGAAAAAACAAAAGCAATCCAAGACAAAGCTGCTAAATACGACAACGCTTTAGTGACGATGTACTCTGATAAACAAATTTCAGGTTTCGATAATGGCGACGATTCTCGCTTCAAATATGTATATGATGCATTTGGATTCAAACCAGCAGTTGAAGGTATTGATACATCAGCTCACGGTTCAAGCTTCTCTTACGAAGCCATCTTAAAAGCAGACCCAGAAGTATTATTCGTTATCGATCGTAATGATATGGCTGTAGATGCACTTAAGAAAGATGTTGAAAATGACATCATCAAGAAAACACAAGCTTACAAAAACGGCACAATCGTTTACTTAGACGGTACAAACTGGTACTTCTCAAGTAACGGTGCTACAACGGAAGTTGAAAAAATGGATGAAGTGTTAGACGAATTAAAATAATTCATTCGCTATAATACGGAGCCTGTCTCAAACGAGACGGGCTCTTTTTTTAATCAAAGGGAGGCACAAGTATGTTTGTACAAATGCGTCGTATCGTTGTAAAAGAAGGTTTTAAAGAGAACGTGTTAGAACGCTTTCAACCGAAAGATGGCAAGAAATCATTACTTGAACAACGAGAAGGCTTTATTGGCCGCGAGATTTTAGTGAAAAAAACGCGCCGCGGTGAAGAAGAAGTCATCGTGCTAATTCGCTGGGAATCTGAGGAAGCATGGAAAGCTTGGGAAAAGAGTCCAGAGCATATTGCCGGACATAAGAAGCAAATTGCTGAGCATGGCGGAAAACCACCGCAACCAGACTATATTATTTCACGTGATGGCGGCGGCTATTACGTATTATAATGAAAAAGAGTTGTCTCTTGGCAACTCTTTTTTTGTTGAACGGGTATAAGAATAAAGGGAGTGATTCGATGTTTAAAGATTTTAATTTTAAGTTGATTGTGATTGAGGCGTTGCTTGATAAGGAGCCAGCATTTGAGCAGGAACTAGCGGCACTAAAGGAACAATTTACGACGCAATATGAATGGTACGAGGACATGAAGCCGATTCCACAAATTATGACGTACTTACAAAATCTTGAGTTATCAAAGAAAGATTTATTGAAAGTCGATTATTTGTGCTTTGATGGTGGCAATGAAATTTATCATATTATTCAACCAGATTGGGACGGCGAGGATGACTTGTTCGATGTGACATCTGTTGAAGGGTTTGAACAGTTACCAAATTTGATGACGGTCGATTATTTGTCAATGGCTGAGCCGGAAGTGTTAGAGCCTTTACGCGCGGCAGGAATTACAGTAGAATAAAGGAACGAATGTTCGTTATGGAGGGAGCTTTTAATAATGGAAGTATTTGAAGATTTTATCCACGACATTGAGCCGATAGCGCATGGTCGAAGTGCTAACGTGGGTACATGACAACTATCCACAACTGAAGCCAGAGTTTAAATGGAATCAGCCGATGTTTACTGACCACGGGACGTTTATTATTGGCTTTAGCGTATCGAAAGCGCATATTTCGGTAGCGCCAGAAGGCTATATTGATGAACAATTTTCAGTGCGTATTAAAGAACTTGGCTACACGCATGGTAAAAAGTTAATTCGGATGCCATTTGAAAAGCCTGTTCACTATGAGCTACTACAGGAAATCATCGACTTCAATATTGAAGATAAAGCAGATTGCACGTCATTTTGGCGTAAATAAAAAAGAGGGTCGCTGTTGCGGCTCTCTTTTTTCATTAGGCTAATTCAAGTGGTAAAAAGGCGTAATCTCCGTCATGGATAATCGCACCGTATTTGACATTGATTTCGTTGTCAAAAATAGGCCCCGCAACAACGGTCGTATGGAATTCGCCGCCTTCACCACATGGGTCAATCCCGCGTGCAATAAGCTCATCAATATAATCATGTGTGAGCTCACGACCTAAGTCATCCGCGCGCATACCGAGCGACAAATTGACGGTGACGACAAGCGTTTTAAAGCCGGCAGTGACAAATTCGCGTACAACCTCGACATGATCCATTTCCCATAGCGGCATACTAAGTTTTAGTCCAACTTTCTTCGTAATAGCATCATGCCAGCAACCATGCTCTGGAACGTCTAAATCTCCGGTTACAAGCACGTTTGCACCGTTTGCCTTCGCTTGTGTGAGCACGTTGATAAAGACGCGCTCATAGGCCTCCCAGCTCGTCGCTGCGGTATAGACAGGAATGTTGAGAGCCGCCGCTTGTGCTTGAATCAACTCCGGTGGCATACCGTGACTGCGCGAGCGCTGACCTTCCTCTTCTAACATGACAATCAGGCCGATTGCCGTACCTTGCTGCATCGCTTTATAAAGCGCTAATGTGCTATCTTTCCCGCCGCTATACGAGGCGACAAAAGGTTGATTTTGTGCATTTGTTTTCCAATTATTCATAAAAGATATGCTCCTTTGCAATATATTTTTTTGTAAAACGATAAAAACCGATGTTATTATCAATGGGAAAATAAAAAAGTGAGATGTGGTTATGAAGGACGTATCAACATTGTTTTTAAAGACGGCTGTTATCGTATTAAGTTTACCAATGATTTTGTTCTGTATGTTTTTAATTCCAGAAATCGGACAAGCAACAGCGGTGAAATTTTCAACACTCGAAGCGATTTGCGAGGCACTTGATTGTCAGCCGGGTGATAGTTTAGCATATGAAAAAAATAACGACGGCGATTTGTGAACAATGTAAGGTGTTTCAGCATGTTTTTTCCAATAAAGTTTAATTTGGGGTTAATTTTTGTGTGATTATGTCATATTATATAGATAAATAATATGCCGAAAGGATGAGTTCAATGTTTGAAAAAATTCTTGTAGCAATTGATGAATCAGATTTAAACGATAAAATTTTAGAAGCGGCTGCAGAGCTAGCAAGTCTAAATAATGGGATTGTAACGATCGTCAATGTACACCAAAATCCCATCGCACCAGCCTATCCATATGATGTAACACGTGATTATGTGAAAACAGTAAACGAAGGTTTAGTAAAAGATAGTGAGGCACGCTTAGAAAAAGCGAAAGAGACCGTTGTAACGAAACATCCTGAATGCGAAATTGAACTCGTATCATTAGCCGGGAATCCTGCAGACCAAATGATTGAATATGCAGAGAAAACAAATCAATCGGTTATCGTGATCGGTAGCCGAGGTTTACGCGGCATTAAAGGCATGCTATTAGGTAGTGTCAGCTCGAAAATTGCACAAGCTGCACCATGCCAAGTACTTATTATCCATTAAGAAAAAAGGGAATTGCGTTTATGGCGCAGCTCCCTTTTTTATATGATGGCTTTGATTTGTAGAAATATCGCTAATAGGTCTTTTGTTTTTTTGTGGAGGACAGTTTTATGCCTATTTCCGAATGAACAAAAATGAAAATGCTTCCATTAATCGTGTTTTCCAATGATTCAAGCTCTTTTTTTACATGAATATTCTTGTTTTGGTGTCTTTTCTTAAAAAATTATGACATTTTTAGACGAATATTCGTCAAAACCTTCATAAAAAACAGAAAATAGCGTAAAATAGGATTCAACAATATTCCACGAGGAGTGTATTACATTGACAACAGTTAAACGCGCTTATAACTTTAATGCAGGTCCATCAGCACTACCACTAGAGGTTTTACAAAAAGCACAAGAAGAATTAGTAGACTTTAAAGGTGCTGGCATGTCCGTAATGGAAATGAGCCACCGTAGTAAAGAGTATGATGAAGTTCACACTGAAGCAATCGCACGTCTTAAAAAACTTTATAACATTCCTGAAAACTATGAAGTGTTATTCCTACAAGGCGGCGCAAGCTTACAATTTACAATGCTTCCAATGAACTTCCTAAAAGAAGGTCAAACAGCTAGCTACGTACAAACTGGTTCATGGTCAGAAAAAGCATTAAAAGAAGCAAAACTTTTAGGTACTACTGCAATCGCGGCAAGCACAAAAGAAAACAACTACAAAAACATTCCGGCATTTGATGAGTTAAACTACAATGCGGATGATGCATATGTGCATATCACTTCAAACAACACAATCTTTGGTACAGAATGGGCAGATTTCCCTGATACAGGTGACGTGCCACTTGTAGCCGATATGTCGAGTGATATTTTATCTAAACCCGTAGATGTTTCTAAATTTGCGATGATCTATGCAGGTGCTCAAAAGAACTTAGGTCCTTCAGGCGTAACTGTTGTTATTATCCGTAAAGACTTCTTAGAAACAGCAGCGGAAAATATTCCAACAATGTTAAGCTATAAAACACATGCTGATAAAAACTCACTTTACAACACACCACCAACATTCGGTATTTACATGTTAGGTGAAGTATTAAAATGGGTTGAAGCACAAGGTGGCGTAGAAGCAGTAGCAAAACGCAACGAAGAAAAAGCAGCATTAATCTATAACGTAATCGACGCAAGCAATGGCTTCTACACAGGTCACGCAGTAGAAGGTAGCCGTTCTCTAATGAACATTACATTCCGCGTAGCTGATGAAGAATTAGAAAAACAATTCTTAGCAGAAGCAAAAGAAGCAGGTTTCGTAGGCTTAAATGGTCACCGTTCAGTAGGTGGCTGCCGTGCATCTGCTTACAATGCTGTACCAGTTGAAACGTGCCAAGCACTTGCAACATTCATGAAAGATTTCCAAGCAAAGCACTAAACTTTCCTTTTATTAAAAGTCAGACTTTGTTATAATAAATTGGCTTAATAACGAACGGAATAAAAAAACGACGTAACGCACTTTTTGTGTGTTGCGTCGTTTTTGTCGTTTCTGGAATTCTTGAGGGAGGGAAACTTTTTGGACGTCTATAAAAATTTACGTGAAGGGGAAAAAGGCGCTTGGGTTAGTATTTTCACGTATCTCTGTTTAAGTGCCTTGAAATTAACGGTTGGCTTTGTTGGAGGCTCTGAGGCACTAAAGGCGGACGGTCTTAATAATACGACCGATATTGTCGCGTCGGTTGCAGTGCTTGTGGGCCTGCGTATTTCTCAGCGCCCACCAGATGAGGACCATCACTACGGGCATTTACGTGCGGAAACAGTTTCGTCCTTACTTGCTTCATTCATTATGGCCGTCGTCGGACTACAAGTTGTGTTCAATGCGATAAAAAGTTTCTTTAGCGGCCATCACGAGGCACCATCAATGATGACAGCGATTGTTGCGATTGTTTGTGGCATCGTTATGTACATCGTTTATGTATATAATATTCGCTTAGCACGACGCATTAAAAGTTCGGCTGTAAAGGCAGCAGCGTATGATAATCGTTCCGATGCCTTTGTTAGCTTTGGAACGGCTATCGGTATTTTCGCCGCGATTTTTGGTTTTCCAATCATTGACTCGATTACAGCAGTACTTGTCGGCTTATTAATTATTAAAACAGCGTATGATATTTTCGTCGAAGCGGTGCATACATTAACAGATGGTTTTGATGAGCATGAACTTGCGGAGATTGAGGGCTTAATTAAAGATGTTGGTGGCGTCATTGAGGTAAAAGATATGAAAGGGCGTATGTCTGGCAATATGATGTTTTTAGATGTCACGATTACGGTTGAACCAAAAATGGACGTTGTACAAAGTCACCATATTACTGAGGTTATTGAAGGTGTCATTCGCGAGTACAATCCATTTGCGGTGACACTTGTGCATATAGAACCGGCCAATTATGCTACAATATAAAGGAACGAATTTTATATAGGAGGCGGTTACAATGGCCAATCCACAAGCAGTTGAGATGGTTGTAACGCAAGGTCTAAACGTATTAAAATCAATGAATGGTTTATGGAACTTTTCAAATCGTAAAATGGATAAAGCATCGGACGATTACACGCGCTTCTTTGCTAATTTCCACTCATTTGATGTGTACACACATATGGATCCTGAAGTTGATGAAAATGAACATGTACAAGCTTTCCAACAACATATTTTAACATTTGATGCTCCTTATGCGCCGCTACGTGTAAAACAACCTGCAGAAGTAGATGTAAAGGAATCAAAAGAGTTGTATGAAACAGCAGTTGAAGCTTATAACACAATGGTGACGGAACTTGGTAAAGCAGATAAAGTTGTAAACGCAAAATATTTATAAGTAAGAAAGAAGCTGCGCCTTTTGCGTAGTTTTTTTATGGCTTTTTTTAAAAAAATCTCGCTTTTTCTCTGTGATTGTTTTACAATTTTACTTTGTGATACAGGGTGTAAAATGGCTACATTATTTATTAGAAAAAAACAACTATTTTTAGTTTGAAAAAGTGAATTTACAGCGAAATGGTAACACAAAATAGACAATAATTTTCTGTTGAAAAAAACGATTTAAGTCGTTAAAATTATTTACTACAGCCTGAAAGGGGTTAAGAAATGGAACTATTTTTTTACAATGAAAACGAGCACGGAGAAATGCTTGCAAACTACACGTTAACAGAGGAGCAATTACGCTTTACAACGTCACCGTATGAGGCGATGGAAATGGCGAAAGATGATCCGTATCGCTACCCAATCGTTGCAATCGACAACGGGGCAATCGTAAACTTCTTAATGTTAGATGGAGACCAAGGACGCAAGCTTTATTCAGAAAATGCGAATGCGATTTTACTGCGCGCCGTATCAACGGACTTCCATCATCAAGGCAAAGGCTATGCGAAACGTGTGATGAACATGTTACCGGAATTTGTCTCACAAAACTTTTTAAACAAAAATGAGATTGTGCTCGTTGTAAATATTTACAACAAAGCGGCGCAAGGCTTATATCATAAATGTGGCTTTATCGATGAAGGTGTCCGCACGATGGGGGCAAAAGGTGAAGTCATCGTAATGCATTACAAAATTCAACAATTGGTGGCGATATAACAATGGACGATACCGCAAATAGTAGATAGGACTGACTCGTAACAACAAAAACGAGCCGGTCCTATTTTTTTTGATTAAAAGCCGAATGCGCTCGCTCTGCTTTGAAGGGCGTTTATAGTTCCTGACAAGTGACGTTCTCTGTCACGCAGGAGGGGACGAAACGACCCGAAAAGCAAGCGCAAGAGGCTGGATAGAAAAAACGTGGGTCCCCGACGTAAGCGTTGCCGTCTGGACGACGGCGAACGTAGCTTACGTACCTTTGAAAAAAACTTAGGCATGTAAATAAACAAGTGACGTTCTCTGTCACGCAAGCGAGATGATTTTTAATAACAGCCTGTATATAATGAAGCTAGAGGTGAACAGCATGATTGAAAATGTCTTAGGGCCAGTCATTAATGCCAACACACGCGTATTAATTGTCGGCTCGATGCCCGGAAAGCAATCACTTGAAAAACAGCAGTATTATGGCAATCCACGTAATCATTTTTGGCCAATTATGTCTGAATTATTAGAAGAGCACGTACCGGAAAATTATACAGCACGTCTAGCTTGGCTACAAAGTCATCATATCGGCATGTGGGACACCATTAAGTGTTGTGAGCGTCAAGGAAGTCTTGATTCAGCAATCCGCAACGAAATACCAAATGATTTTAGTGAGTTATTACATCGCTATCCACATATTGAATGCATTCTTTTTAATGGTGGGAAGGCCGAGCAAGTATTTAAAAAGTTTATCGGTTTTGAGCTGCTAAAAGGACGCCATTATTACAAAATGCCATCAACTAGTCCGATTCCAGGGAAAAATATTCAAAGTTTTCATGAAAAAGTGAAGAGCTGGTCGATTTTAAAAACCTATATCGAATAATTGGAAAAAATTTGGTTAAGTCATCCTGCTTTGAAAAAATAGGGTGGCTTTTTTCTTGTTTTTGGTAAATTACGTTTTATTTATCCTAGGAAAGGGAATTTTTAAATTATAGCTCGATAGGAAAGAGGTGCAACGAAAATGAAAAAATGGATTCAACGATTAGCATTTGTTACAGCGACAGGGGTAGTAGGAATTGGGACAGTAGCTGTGTTGCCTACGTCACAAATTTCTGTGCAGGCAGCAACGGAAACAGAGCAGGTCATGGCTCAAGTAGAGGATGCGTTAAACACATCGCTACCTGTTACATTACCGCATAAAATTCCTGTAACAAGTGGCAAACACTTAACAGCAAAAACGAGCGTTTCAAAAAATTATTATAAAGTAGTTTTTTATGAAACGTCTAACAAAGTACCAGTGAATGCGAAAAAATTGGCGACCGTTTCTAAAAAAGTCGTTGCACGCATTCAAATGGAACGATATGCAACAAAAGCAGAAGCATTGTCTCATGTAAACTACTTGGATTACAGTAAATACGGCGGTCAAGAAGTCGCGTTAACGCATGGTATTACCGGTTATCAAAATGCTGGCGCAGGTCAGCTATATACAGGCTGGAATGAGGGACGCTGGGCATTAGCAACGCACACTTATACCGATCAAAATGCAGTTGGTGTCGCGATGGCAAAAGATACGGTAAATTATTTAGAAACGCATATGTTGCCGGCGCCAGATCGCTATGGCTATATTCAATTGAATGCGGTTGGTGACGGACATTTCTTAAGTTTACAAAAAGGTACGAGCGTGATGACAATTGATAAAGTAGCAACTGCCAAAACATTACTTGAAATTGCGACATCCGTACGCTAACTTAAAATGATTTTTACGGTAGCTTAACAACCTTGTTGTACACTATAGATAACAGCAAATGGAGGTGCAATGAGTGATAAATCTATTATTTCTGTTGTTCGTCGTCGTTTTGGTATGTGTGATTGTACGAGAATATCATACGGAATTTAGGATGCTGACAGTGAAAGATTTAGTATTTATCGGGAGTGCGCTATTAGCACTTCTTGTTGGGCTAGCGCTTGTTTTAAAAATTGCATCGGCAGGCTACGTAGCGTGGCAAGTGACCGAGTTCTGGCAAGATGTTACAGGCTTCGTGATGATTGTCGCGATTTTCTTCCCAGCAGCTACAGCACTTTATCAATTTGCTTGGAGACGCGCGGAACTACGAAAAAAACAACTTATGTTGAGTGAATAGCAGTTGAACATAACGTCTGGGGCGATCAATAGGATCGTCCCAGATTTTTTTTCGGAAAATTGCTAAAAGCCCAAGAAGCGTGTTTTGGATACAACATAGTTGAGAATAAGTGACAAATAAGGACTATTGACAGGCGGAAAAATCGACTTTTCATAATCATCGTGCATATTGTGTCAATGAAAATTTTTATTTGCTACTAAAAAATCATATCATTACTATTTTTAATGAAGTAGTTTTGCCCTCTTTTGCCCAAAATGGGACAAAAGCGGTTGATTTTGAAGCTCTGAGGGGCATTTTTTGCACGGAATTTCGCGGCGAAAATTCGTGCGTGACATTTATTTAAAAAACGACAACTTGCGCCATAACATTAGTGATCTCGTTGCAGCGCTGTGTTGAAAAGCCCGATGAACGAGCGAAAACGACTTGAATCGCGGCTCTAACGGGCATTTTTTGTCCGGTTTTGAACGCTACGACGTACTAGCTTTTAGTAACTATCGCCAGTCATTTATTAATTATTGTTGATAATCAAAAGTTTGTGCAAATGGTTACTAAATAGCTAGGTGTAATCACATAGGTATGTCGCATATTTGAATTTATGTTGTATCCGAAACCCGCTTTTCGAGCTCATGAGCGATTTCTGATAACAGCTTGGACTTTTCGTATGTACATGTCTGAGCGGCCATCTTATAAAAGCGGAAAATGAATGAAGCAACAGAACGCCGCGTGCTGATTCATTTGACGTTCGAAATTTAAAGCCAACAGGTGCAACACAGCTGTTTTCGACAATAGGACGGGTATGACGGCGGCTGTTGGGGTATTGATTAGTTATACGGTTATGACGCGCGATGATTTATACACTCATGTAAACGTCTAAACTAGCGCGGACGGCTCATTAGTAAGGATGCATAGCTGATGCTCAATCATTTGAAGTTGACGATCAACAATTTGAAATTCGTTATACAGTGATGATTGCGTTTTTGGACAATGGGTTTGATGAATTTTTTTCACAAGTTCCTCTGTATGCAGCTGTAAATTTTCATACGTAATTGCTAATGTTTCTAACATGATATGCGCCCTCCTTATAATGGATTTGTAACACTCTTCCCGTTTATATAGTCTAAATAAACCTGGAAATGATAAGGACTTTCGATAGATTTACAATGAAAAAAGGTGGGCGTAAAATAACATCAACTATTTTACGTTTCTAAATCGCTGAAGTGAAAACGCGGGGGAACCAATCGTTATGAAGTATGTACTTCTAGGGGTGAATCCACATTGTGGTAAGGCTAACTCTTATGGCCTGAATCCGACAGCTAACCTCGTAAGCGTTATAAGGAGATGGCGACTCCTTTTATTTGGCGTTGCCTTTTTTCGTTCAATCAAGCGCTTAGGGACACATTCTAATTAGAGAAGGTGTTGAATATGCTTATGTCATTGAAGCGGATTTTTATCGGTAGACCATTAAAATCGACGGAGTTAAGTGACAAGCGGTTATCGAAAACAAAAGCGCTCGCTATTTTGTCGTCTGATGCGCTGTCATCAGTGGCCTATGGTCCGGAACAAATTTTAATCGTTTTAATGGCGGTCGGTGCGGCAACGTTGTGGTACTCATTACCGATTGCAATCGGTGTAGTGTTGTTACTAACGGCGCTTATTTTATCGTATCGACAAGTCATTCACGCGTATCCACATGGTGGTGGCGCATATATTGTCTCAAAGGAAAATTTAGGACTGAATGCGGGGCTTGTTGCGGGCGGGGCATTGCTCGTTGATTATATGCTCACGGTAGCGGTAAGTGTCTCAGCAGGGGCCGATGCGATTACGTCTGCGTTTCCAAGCTTGCACCCATATAATTTAGAGCTATCAATCTTGTTTATTATTGTGCTGATGATTTTGAATTTACGCGGACTTACCGAGTCAGCAACGGTGCTTGCGTATCCGGTATATTTATTTATCGGCGCGATGTTTTTAATGCTGATTGTCGGCTTATTTAAAGTCGTGACCGGGCAAGCACATGTTGTCCACACACCGATTGGCACGCCGGTAGCTGGCATTTCGCTCTTTTTATTATTAAAGGCGTTTGCATCAGGTAGTTCGGCTTTGACAGGCGTGGAGGCGATTTCAAATTCTGTGCCAAACTTCCGTAAATCAGAGCCACTAAATGCGACAAAAACGTTGATGCTAATGGGTTTATTATTAGCAATGATGTTTTCTGGAATCGTTTATTTAACATATGCCTATGGTTTAATGCCACAGTCAGCGAATACAATCGTCTCGCAATTAGCGGAAGCTATCGTTGGTCATGGCGTGTTTTATTATATTATCCAAGCGGTGACGGCATTGATTTTAGTACTTGCTGCGAATACCGGTTTTTCGGTGTTTCCGATGTTAGCGGTGAGCTTATCAAAAGATGGTTATTTACCGCGTATGCTACAAATGCGTGGTGACCGTCTTGGTTATTCGAACGGGATTTTAATGCTTGGACTGGGCGCGATTTTACTGTTGATCATTTTTAAAGGGAAAACGACGAACCTCATTCCATTGTATGCAGTTGGTGTCTTTATTCCATTTACGCTAGCGCAAACAGGGATGTTTATGAAATGGCTGCGCGAGCGTCCAAAAGGCTTTGTTGTGAAGATGGTAACAAATTTAGTCGGCGCGCTTATTTCATGTACCGTAGCGATGATTTTCTTTCTAACAAAATTTTCACATGTGTGGCCGGTGCTTATCTTTTTACCAATTATGACGTTTATTTTTTACAAAATTCATCGTCATTATGAACAAGTAAATGAAGCGATGAAATTACAACATGTTATCGATATTAAAGAAGGCAATATTTTTATTTTGCCGGTTGCAGGTATGACGAGTGTTGTAGAGCATTCGCTAAATTATGCGAGATCATTGAATCCAGGGCAAATTATTGCAGTCCACGTTTGTTTTGAGAAAGAGGAGTGCAAGCTATTTGAAGAACAGTGGCGCAATTGGCAGCCGAATACGCGGATTGTTGCGGTTTATTCGCCGTACCGTACGATGTTACAGCCGATGACACGCGTCATTGATCGCATCCAAAAAATTGCTAAATATAAAGATGCACAAGTGTCGATTGTCATTCCACAATTTTTACCGGAAAAACGTTGGCAGTATGCATTGCATAATCAAACGGGCGTGTTTTTACGAACGTATCTGTTATATAGAAAGGATGTCGCAATCATTACTGTTCCATATCACATTGGTTTAAAAAGAAAATAATCGGGAATATAATATTTATGGAGAAATAGAAATGTGGGTCTATTTCCTAGAAAATTTGTTGAGGGAGTGAAGAAGATATGAGACTACTAATGTTTTATGGGGGCTTGATGCTCGTATTAATTGGATTAACACATCCATTAGGTATCGTTCAATCAACGGCAGTGGAGTATACTCTTTACGCCGGTATTATTATCTTCGCAATCGGTATTTTAATGTTGCCGGGTAAAAGTGAAGCCAATAATCTATTCAAATAATGACCGATAAATAGTAAGACTATGCTGAAAAGGCATAGTCTTTTTTTGCGCGGAACGGTATCATAGAACTAATGCAATAAATGGAAAGGATTTGGGGAATGAACAAAAATGCAGCTTTTCAAATGGTTGTGTCGATGGCAATCTTTGGTTCCATCGGCTTTTTCACGCGGCAAACAGGCGTTAGTGCAGAGGCGCTCGTCTTTATTCGCTGTATTTGTGCGACGCTATTTTTAGGCGGTTTATGGCTCATGTTAGGTTATGCAAAGCGCGAAGTTTGGCAAAAGCGTGAGGTCATACGTACACTGATTTGCGGTGTCTTTCTTGTGTTGAATTGGGTGTTTTTATTTAAAGCATTTGAGGCAATGTCGATTTCAGCGGCGATTTCGATTTACAATTTAGCGCCGATTTTTGTGTTGATTATGGGCACGTTATTTTTAGGAGAACGTATAAATATTCAATCAGTCTGCGCTGTAGCGGTCTGCTTTTTAGGGAGTTTATTCGTTGTCGGTTTAGAACAATTTAAATCTGTCGATAACTTTTTAAATTCGGGCTTCATCTGGGCGATTTTATCGGCATTGTGCTATGCGATGACGATGTTTATCGGCAAAAATATTCAGCAGCTGAGCACGTATGCGACGACGTTTTTACAAACGATGGTCGGGATTGTTATGCTAGCACCAATCGTTTCAATGTCAGAATTTTCTGGATTAACGACGACGAATTGGCTTTATATTTTAGGAACGGGTTTTATACATACGGGCTTTGTGTATTATTTATTTTTTAATAGCTTACGCAAACTACCAGCCATCGTGACGTCAGCGCTCGTATTTGTCGATCCGCTTGTGGCGATTTTATTAGACGTTGTCATTTTAGATTTCCGTCCAAGCTGGATTCAGCTACTTGGCATCGCCTTTATTTTTGGCGGTATTATTTACACGTTATTAAAACCAGCACCGCAGCGAGTTGTGGTCGAGAACATATAGAAAAAAAGCGACCTGTTGCGAGGTCGCTTTTTCTATAATTTTTTCACCATTAAAACGTGCTCGATGCCGGCATCTAAAAAGACCTCGGACTGTACGTCGTAACCGAGTTTTTCGTAAAAGCCAATCGCATGAACTTGCGCATCTAATTTTGCGGCAGTTGCGCCTTGTGCTGCGGCTAATTTTTCTAGCTCTAAAATGATGACGCGGCCAATCCCGTACTGGCGGAAGTTTTTCAGTACCGCCACGCGCTGGATTTTACCGTATTTATCAATTAAGCGAACGCGACCGGTGCCGACAGCCTCACCTGTGTCGTTTTCAATTAAGAGATGTGTGCATTCGCCGCCAACAACGTCAAAGGCATCGATCTCTTCATCGATCGGCACATTTTGCTCGTTGACGAATACTTGCGTACGAATCATAAATTCACGCGCTAAATCTTCGGCAGTTGCGACAACAATCGGGGTTAATGTCATGGGAAATCCTCCTTTAATGGGCAAGGTATGTTCATTATACGAGAAAAATAGCGCGAACGAAAATAACAGCTTTGGCAAGGCATGAAAAATACGTTACTATTATAGAGTTAGACAAATTTGAAAGGAAGTTGTGATATGGGGCAACCAATGCAACAACCAATCGAAGATATTAGTACGGCGAAATTAATGTGGCAGCTAACGCGTCCACATACGTTAACAGCGACGTTTTCTCCTGTTATTTTAGGAACGGCGCTAGCGCTTTTTGATACGAAAATCGATTGGCTTTTATTTATTGCGATGCTTGTATGCTGCTTATGCTTACAAATCGCGACAAACTTATTTAATGAATACTATGACTTTAAACGCGGTTTAGATACAGCGGATTCAGTAGGGATTGGTGGCGCGCTCGTGCGTCACGGTACAAAACCATCAACAGTACTAACTTTTGCACTTGTGCTTTATGCGATTGCAATGGTAATCGGTATTTACATTTGTCTGGAGAGTAGCTGGTGGCTTGTTGTAATTGGCTTAATTGGGATGGCGATTGGTTACTTATACACAGGTGGACCATTCCCGATTGCGTACACACCATTTGGCGAATTATTCGCTGGACTGAGCATGGGTATTGGCTTTATTTTGATTTCTTACTTCATTCAAACGGGTGATGTCAGCATGACGAGCTTTTTAGTATCAGTACCATTAGGCATTTTAGTTGGGGCCATTAATATGTCGAATAATATTCGTGATATTAAAGAAGATACGCTTGGCGGTCGTAAAACATTGGCGATTTTATTAGGTCGCGATAAAGGGATTACGGTGCTAGCAATTAGCTTTATCGTATCGTATTTATGGATTATCGCACTTGTCGTAATCGGCGAAGTAAGCCCGTGGTTACTCGTAGTGCTCGTGAGTATTCCAAAACCAGTAGCGGCGATTAAAAACTTCCGCGAAGGTGAAGGTATCCCGCAAAAGCAAGGTTTAGCAATGAAATCAACAGCGATGACGAATACATTTTTCGGCTTCTTATTATCGATTGGTTTAATTATCGCCTACGTGTTAAATTAACAAATCAGAACGCTGCGCCGGCTGTGCGTAGCGTTCTTTTTTTTGTATCGTTTTTGAAAAAATTATGCTATGATACATCAGTTATTATGAAAATAAGGAGGCATTTATGGAAACGATGAAAGAAAGATTGAATTTGTTTTCACTAACATGGCCGATTTTCTTAGAGATGCTACTGTTTACGATGATGGGCATTGTCGATACGCTCATGCTAAGTAAGCTAGCCGATGATGCGGTCGCCGGTGTCGGGACGGCCAATCAATTTATTCATGTGACGATTTTAATTATGGAAGTCATCGGCAATGGGGCTTCGATTGTCGTTGCGCAGTATATCGGTTCGCGTCGATTGAGCGAAGTACCGAAAATTACTGGTGTCGCGATTTTCATGAACTTATTGTTTGGTTTGATACTGAGCATCGTATTTGTACTATTTTCAAAACAGATGATGGTCGCAATGAATTTACATGGCGATGTTTTAATATATGCGGAGCAATATTTAGTCATTATTGGCGGCGGGATTTTCTTGCAGGCACTCATTAATGCGATAGCGGCAGTCGTGCGTGTACATAGTTTTACGAAGCAGGCGATGTATGTGTCGCTTGGTATGAATATCGTTCATATTGTGCTAAATTACGTGCTGATTTTTGGGAAGTTTGGTGCGCCAGAGCTAGGTGTGCAAGGGGCGGCGATTTCGTCTGTTATTAGTCGTGCACTCGCGCTTGTCGTCTTTTTCTGGTTGCTGTATCGCGTGCTCGATGTAAAAATGACATGGCGCGATTATGTAGCGCTACCGACTGACTATATTAAAAAGATTTTTAAAATCGGGATTCCATCTGCATTTGAGCAAGCATTGTATCAAACGTGCCAAATTATTTTAATGTATTTCGTGACGTTTATTGGCGCCGAGGCATTAGCGGCACGTCAGTATGCGTACAATATTTCGATGTTTACGTATTTATTCGCGATGGCGATTGGTGCGGGAACGGCGATTATTGTTGGGCGTTATGCTGGCGCTGGCATGAAGGATGAAGCGTATCATCAACTGTGGCGTAGTGTGCGCCTTGCGATGATGTTTACGCTTGTGATGGTGGCAGTCGTTATTTTCTTCCGCGAACCGTTAATGCGTGTGTTCACCGATAATGAAGAAGTCGTAAAAATTGGTGCGAGCGTGCTCGTGTTGAGTATTTTCCTAGAAACCGGACGTACCGTAAATATTACGGTCATTAATACGCTGCGTGCTACCGGTGATGCGACATTCCCACTCATGCTTGGAATCGTGTCGATGCTTTGTATGAGTGTGCCACTCGGTTACTTCCTCGTCTTTCACTTAGACATGGGCTTGCCAGGCATTTGGCTAGCGATTGCGGCGGATGAATGGTTCCGCGCGATTGTCGTGATGTTCCGCTGGAAAAGTCGTAAGTGGGAGCGCCATATTCTCGTGTCACCAAAATAGCATGGTATACTAAAGAAAAAATGTGGGGGCCTTTTATGTGCCTCCTTTTTATATGAGGTGTTTTTGTGGGATTAACAAAAAAACAACGCGCAGCTAGCTATCTAGCACAGCATAGCATGTTACTACAATGTCCAATTTGTCACGGGGCAATGACTGTTGATGACAACGGGACTGTACGCTGTTTGGCGAATCATTCATTCGATATGGCCAAGCAAGGCTATGTCAATATGATGACGCACCCGGCGACGTCGATGTATGATAAATCGTTGTTTGAGGCGCGCAAAGAAGTCATTGATAGCGACTTATATCGCGAAGTGTATAACGTCATTTTAGCCGAGCTAGCAGGAGATGTTGCGATGCTAGATACGGGTTGTGGCGAAGGGTCACATTTAGCTAATTTAAAGGCGAGCTATAGCGGTGACATGGTCGCATCAGGCATTGATATTGCGAAAGAGGGCATCGTACAGGCTGCGAAAAATTATAGTGACATGATGTGGATTGTTGGGGATTTAGCGAAAAGTCCGTATGCAGAGGAAGCGTTTGATATTATTTTAAACTTTTTATCACCGGCAAATTACGATGAGTTTAAGCGCATTTTAAAGCCGTCTGGTAAGGTGATTAAAATCGTGCCACAAGCAGGTTATTTACGCGAACTGCGCGCGCTATTTTTCGCGGATTCTGAGAAGGAATCGTATTCAAATGACAAAACGGTTACGCGTTTTAGTGAAAACTTTGATGACGTGCGTGTGCAGCGTGTCACAACGACGTTACCGATTCGTGCGGAACTTGTGCCATTACTCGCGCATATGACGCCGATGGGATGGCATCAGGAACAACAAATTGAAGCGGGAACATTAACGGAGATAACGATTGATGTTGATGTCCTAATTGGGCAATAATGGAGCGAGGTTAGAAACTTTTTCTAACCTCTTTTTTGTATCGTTTTGAATTTACGATGACGGGGAAAAGACTCAGTGAGGTGAACGGATATGAAATATGTAATTGTTGGAGGCGACGCGGCTGGTATGAGCGCCGCAATGGAAATTTATCGCCATGATAAAGAAGCACAAATTACGACACTAGATAAAGGACAGCATTATTCGTACGGTCAGTGTGGATTGCCATATGTGTTAGATGGTCGCGTACCAAATGCGGAAGATGTCGTACATAAAACGGCGGCACAATTTAATGAAAAGTATGGCATCGATGCGCGTACAGGCTATTGTGTGACGAATGTGGACTGCATTGCACGCGTTGTATACGGCTATAAAACCGATACGAATGAGCCATTTGAAGAAACGTACGACCGCCTGCTTATTGCGACAGGTGCCGAGCCAAAAAAAGCGCTTGATGACGCCGCATATACGTTAGACGGCATTTATTATTTTAAAACGATTCCACAGACGAATGCTGTAAAAGAAAGTATGCAACATGTACAACATGTGACGATTATCGGCGGTGGCTATATTGCGCTTGAGCTTGCTGAAACGTTTACAAATGCCGGGAAAAAGGTGCGTATGATGTTGCGTGGCGAACAAGTAGCACGCTTTTTAGAGTATTCATTTGCTGAAAAAATTCATGCGGAGCTTGCAGATAAAGGTGTTGAAGTGATATTCAACGAAAAGCTGCTCGGTTATGAAGGTGATGACCATGTGACGGCTGTCCGTACCGATCATGCAAGTTACCCAACGGACATGGTTGTTGAAGCGGTTGGCGTGCAGCCGAATACCGAATTCCTTGAAGATAGCGGCATTTATACGCTGAAAAATGGGGCTATCCTCGTTAATCCGCATTTGGAAACGAGTATGCAATATGTTTATGCGGCAGGGGACTGTGCATCGCATTATCATAATGTCAAAAGTAAAAATGACTACATTCCACTTGGTACGACGGCGAATAAACAAGGGCGCCTTGCCGGGTTAAATATGGCCGGTATTCCCGATGAATTTCGCGGCATTGTCGGGACATCGATTTTACAATGTTTCGATTTACAAATTGCAAAAACGGGCTTAAATGAGCTTGAAGTGCAACAAGCCGGTTATCAATATGAAACGTATACACATGAAGCGGGCAGTCACGCAAGCTATTATCCACATGCTGAAAATTTAACGATTAAAATTATTTGGCGTAAGCGCACGCAAGAGCTACTTGGTATGCAAATCATCGGCAAAAAGGGCGTTGATAAACGCATCGATGTCTTTGCGACGGCTTTACAGCAGCGCATGACATTACGTGGGTTATTAGATTTAGATTTATCGTATGCCCCACCGTTTAACTCGGTATGGGACCCGATTCAACAGTTAGCAAAACGACAATTTTAAGAGGTGATAGGATGACAATGGAGATTCGGCTACTAGAAGAGCAGGACGCAAAAGAATATTGGGCGCTCCGTAAAGAAGCATTAACACAAGACCCAGGCGCTTTTGGTGAAACATACAAAGAGGCGACAAGTCATGACAATCCTGTCGAACGAATTGAAAAAACAATCAAACGAGATCATGAGCATATTTTCGGCGCATTTATCGATGAGCGCTTGCTCGGCATTGCGACATTGACGATTGATACGACCGTCAAAACACAGCATCGCGGCTATATTGGGTCGGTCTATGTGTCACCAGATGCGCGTGGAAATGGCGCTGGGGCAGCAATTATGAAAGCGATTATTGCGTGGGCACACGCACATGATCACTTAGAAAAACTAGATTTAGGCGTATTCACAAGTAATCAACGAGCATTTGAGTTATACAAAAAGCTAGGTTTTGAAGTCATCGGTGTCGATAAAAAATCGATTCGCGATGAGGACGGGGCGTTCATTGATGAGTACTTAATGACGTATTTATTGTAATGAAAAAAGAGGCACCTAATTTGGTGTCTCCTTTTTTTTAGCACGTATTTTGCGCAAAATGACTACGAAAATGGTTAGCCATAGAAGCCCACCTACTGTATCAAGTAATACGTCTTGGCCAGAAGCGGTGCGTCCTACTGTAAAGTATTGATGTAATTCGTCAGCGCAAGCAAATAAGAATGTGATACCAATTGCGAGTAAATAGCGGTAGTTTTTTTTCGGTAGCGCGATATAGACGGCAATGGCCATCGCACCAAATGCTGTAAGATGCGCAAACTTACGCACTAAAAATTCTAAGAAATAATAATATCCACGCGACTCAACTGAAATATCCATGCCGTAATAAGGAATGTGAAGCAGCGACAATGGACCAATCAGCGGCTCACCGGGGAGTAATTTCATTAATGTAGGTACAATCGTTTGTTGTTGATACGGTGTAGCCGATGAAATGAACACAATCATAATCAACAAAATCAATGGCACAAATTTTATAAAACGCAAAATATCAGCGCCTTTCTAGTAATCTTTTATAACGTACCATAAAAGCACGTTAAATGCATGACAGCAGTAGCTTAAATAAATAAAAAATTTAGACATTTCCGCTAATAAATGATAGTATTGGCGGTAATAAAACGCGAGGAGGACGGCGAGTGAATCGATTACCCGCATATTTAGTTTGTATTGTAATAGGCTGCTTGAGCATTACATTTGGGATGACACGCACACTCCCTCTAGCGATTCAGTGGGCGTGTTTAATTGGAGGAATTGTTTTGAATATCATTGCGGTTGTGTTACTTTATTTTTTCCTCCAAAAGCAAGATACAAAAAAACGTACATCCTAAAGGCTTGTCACAAATGTCGTGAGAAGTCTTTTTTAATGCGTAAAAATGGACGTGACGGGAATAAGATTGGTGTGAAAGGAGGCCAATTTATGCTCGAAACGGTGCTGTTAATTATTGTGATTAACGTAACGTATATGACGCTGACAACGTTGCGTCTTATTATGGTCATTAAAGGTTATACGAAGGTTGCGTCCATTTTATCGATGGTCGAAGTATTCGTCTATTTAATCGGTTTAACGATGGTGCTCGATGAAATTTCAAATCCGTGGAATATGGCTGCCTATTGTTTTGGCTGGGGTCTTGGTGTCTATGTAGGTAGCTTGATTGAACGCCGTCTAGCACTCGGTTATGTACTATTTGAAATTATTGTGGATGCCGCCGAATTTGAAATCGTGTCACAGCTTCGTGAGCGTGGTTACGGCGTGACGTCATGGTTTGCAGACGGAAAAGATGGTCGCAAATTATGTATGACGGTCATTGCAAAGCGTAAAAAGGAAAAAAACTTACGTGCGGTGATTTTACAAATGTGGCCGAAAGCATTTATCGTGTCGTATGAACCGAATAAACTAAATGGAGGCTTCCTCGCAAAGCAAATGCGCGGCTAGTTGTAACGAAACGATAGCATGTGTATGTTATCGTTTTTTTCCGTTTCAGGAGGACACAAACGATTTAGCGTCAATTTAACGACGACGAAAATTATCTTTTTATGTCATAATTAGGGAGTAAGGAATTGGACTATTTATGTCGAAAATCGCTCTTTTAAACGTAAATTTTTTGAAAAAACAAAATAATTAAAAGATTTCAGCTAAATAGGGCTTTAATTTTTTGAAAATTCATTTACAATATTTACATATAGGGAAATAGAAAACAACGATTCAAGGCATTGTTTTTGTATTTTTGTCACATGAATTTGTCCGCAGGTAGTTGACGAGTCCATGCAAAACAGGCACGATACAGAGTGGGGCGGATTGGCCTGAAATTCTGTAAAGGCTGGAGATATAAAATGTATAAACAAGTAGGAAAATTTGTAGTTTGGTTTTTAGGTCTGTTTAATAAGGTTAAAGTTTATAACAAAGGTAATTTACCGACAGAGGGCGGTTATATTATCGCTTGTACGCATACAGGTTGGATTGACATTTTGAATTTAGGTGTTTCTATTTATCCAACGCCAATTCATTTCATGGCGAAAAAGCAACTTTTTGATGTTAAGGGACTTGGATGGTTTATCAATAAGATGAATGCTTTTCCGGTTGATCGTGATAACCCAGGACCAAGTGTTATTAAAATACCACGCCAACTTTTAAAAGAAGGCAAAATCGTTGGTATTTTCCCAAGTGGCACACGTAACGCCGAGGGAGATTCTTTGAAACAAGGAACAATTACAATCGCGCAATTAGCCAAGGCGCCAGTAGTTCCCGCAGCATATATCGGCCCGAACAATCCAAAGGACGTTTTCAAGCGTCAAAAAGGATACTTAATTTACGGAGAGCCTTTTTATGTAGAGGCTAAGGGTAAAGAAGGTCGCGATGAATATACGCAACGTTTAGAACATACAATTGACGAACTTCAAAAAGAATTACAACGAAAAATTGCTGCTGAGAAATAGCCATACGCATAGGGGAGAGCGCATGCGATAAACTATTTTTTGGGATTGCTGCTACTTGCAAATTCATACAAAATTAGGAGTGGTGGATTCAATGGTAACAGTTAACATTTTAGAAAATACAGAACAAAGCAAGGCCGTACATGAAAAGACAGCGGTAGAATTAATGGCAGAGCACCGTAGCCAAATTATTTTCAAACAACGCATGAATGTAGGTTTAACACAATCTGAGCTTGCAGAAAAAGCGAATGTTACTCAAAAAACAGTTAGTCGTATTGAACGTGGGGATACAAAAGTTCGCGAAACAACGTTACAAAAAGTTTATGAAGTGTTAGGGATTACCGAAGAACATCTCGAAGACTTAAAGCAATACATAAACTAATAAGCATTGCTTAATAAACATGGAGTGATTGGGTGAAGGGAACCTAGTCGCTTCTTTTTTTGTCGTATTAAAGTGCAGTGAATAGCACATTTAGAAAAAGAATGGCATAATATTTAAGAACTCATAAATGTAAAGGTGATGAGAAAATGGAAGCAAAGCAAAGTAAAACAAAAGAGCTTTTATCGTGGGTTGTACCGATTGTCATTGCAGTAATTGTCGCATTTGTCGTACGCCAATTTTTATTAGCTCCGGTTACCGTTAAAGGGGAATCGATGGAACCGACGTATCATGATAACGACCGCGTGATGATTTTAAAACCAGGTGGCCTTGATTATGATGATGTAATCGTATTCCAATCGCCTGTAGAGGACGATCATTATATTAAACGTATTGTCGGTTTACCCGGTGATACTGTCGCAGTAAAAGATGATAAGCTTTACGTTAACGGTAAAGAAGTAAAGGAAACGTACATCGATAAAGCAACTGCACAATATGAAAAAGATACAGATTTGCCGTACACAGATGACTTTACGATCGACGAAGTGACGGGCGAAACGACAGTACCAAAAGATTCTTATTTCGTATTAGGTGACAACCGCCCGAATAGTAGTGATAGTCGTGCGTATGGTTTTATTAACAAAGATGCCGTAGACGGGAAAGTAGTATTCCGTTACTGGCCTTGGAAATAATGAAGAAGTGA
The DNA here is from genome assembly GCF_000505545.1 of Kurthia huakuii LAM0618. GTDB lineage: Bacteria > Bacillota > Bacilli > Bacillales_A > Planococcaceae > Kurthia > Kurthia huakuii. The sequence continues at coordinate 93,347 of NZ_AYTB01000016.1, read as the reverse complement.
GCGAGAGGGACTACCTTCGAGCTCTTTTTTAATGGAGGAAAAGAATGAAAAATGTATTGTTTGTGTGCTTAGGAAATATTTGTCGCTCGCCAATGGCAGAAGCGATTTTTCGCGATTTAGTTGAGCGCGAGCAACTGACAGAGGCGTTTCATATTGATTCAGCCGGAACAGCTGGTTGGCATAAGGGGGAGCGCCCACATCGCGGGACACTTGCGAAGTTAGCGGAGTATGACATTTCAACGGATGGAATGTACAGCCGACCACTGACGCAGCACGACCGAGACGCTTTTGATTATTTCGTCTGTATGGATGATAGCAATGTGGAAAATACGCGCCGCATTGTTGGGGAAGAGAAAGAAGTCATTCGTTTGCTGGATTTAGCGGACAATGCGTTGACGGAAGTGCCAGACCCTTATTATACCGGGGATTTTGAAGAAACGTACCAGCTCTGTTTAGATGGTTGTAGCCACTTGTTACAAAAACTAAAAAAGGCTTAAAACAGTAGTATGAACTGCTGTTTTTTTGTGGGAAAATAAGGGTATATCAACGACAAAGTGAGGTGTTCTGATATGGAATGGAAAGGCAGACGAAAAAGCGCCAATGTCGAAGACCAACGCGGTAAGAGCGGAGGAGGCGGTTTAGCGATTGGAGGCCTCGGTGGTTTAGGAGTCATCGTCGTTATTATTTATACGTTACTTGGGGGCAATCCGACCGACATTTTAAACAATGCCGCTTCGCAACCAACAAATCAGGCAACACAACATTATGAACCAACGGCTGAAGAACAACAGTTGGCGGATTTTGTGAGCGTTGTGCTTGCTGATACAGAGGACGTCTGGAGCGAGGTTTTTAAAGAAAATGGCTTAACGTACAAAGACCCAAAACTCGTATTATTTACGAATAGTGTCGCAACTGCTTGTGGTAGTGCGACATCAGCCGTTGGACCGTTTTATTGTCCGGGCGACCAAAAGCTCTATATTGATTTGAGTTTCTACCAGGAATTAAAAACGCAATTTAATGCGCCGGGCGACTTTGCGATGGCATATGTTGTGGCACATGAAGTTGGACATCATGTGCAGTACTTATTAGGCACATCAACAAAAGTAAGTAACGAGCAGCGCCAACTATCAAAAGAACAAGCCAATGCGCTATCAGTAAAACTTGAGTTACAAGCGGATTATTATGCCGGCGTTTTTGCGCATCATAATCAACAATACTTAGATAAAAGTGATTTTTCAGAGGCGATTACAGCAGCGAGCGCAATCGGCGATGATACACTTCAAAAACAAGCACAAGGTTATGCGGTACCCGAAACATTTACGCATGGCACGTCTGCACAGCGTATGAGATGGTTGGAGCGTGGCTATGAGTACGGCGACTTAAAGCATGGCAATACGTTTAGTGCGAGCGATTTATAACAACGAAGGCCGCAATTTTGCAGAGCTCATTGCTGCTTTTTTGTTTGTAGCGTAGTGTTTTTTGTTGAAAACGGATGGCGCTTGTATAACTTTTTCTTTTTCCAACTATTTTAATAGTGTATAATGAGTCCATTAATGGCTCGTCCTTCTGTGGGCGCTATTTTTCTGCCCACAACGTCATTTAAATGTATCCTAATTTTGAAAGAGAGTGAATTTACATGGGACGTAAGTGGAATAACATTAAAGAAAAAAAGGCTGCAAAAGATAAAGATGCTAGCCGTATTAACGCTAAGTTTGGTCGCGAAATTTATGTGGCGGCAAAATCAGGTGAACCCGATCCAGTATCAAATGGCGCTCTAAAAATCGTGTTAGAACGTGCAAAAACATATAGCGTACCAAAACATATTATCGACCGCGCAATCGACAAAGCAAAAGGCAATGTTGATGAAGTGTTCGATGAATTACGTTACGAAGGTTTCGGTCCAAACGGTTCAATGGTAATCGTTGATGCATTAACAAACAACGTCAACCGTACTGCTTCTGACGTGCGTGCTGCATTTGGTAAAAATGGCGGTAACATGGGTGTGAAAGGTTCAGTAGATTATATGTTCACAAAAACAGCGGTGTTTGGTGTTGAAGGTAAATCTGCAGACGATTTATTAGAAACATTCATTATGGCTGATATCGACGTGCGCGACGTATTTGAAGAAGGCGACGTTACAATTATTTATGCAGAGCCAACTGACTTTGCGCTTGTCGATAACGCATTAAAAGCGGAAGGTATTGAAGAATTCACAGTAGCTGAAATCTCAATGCTACCACAAACAGAAGTACAACTTGATGAAGAAACACAAGCGCAATTTGAAAAAATGATTGATGCTTTAGATGAACTTGAAGATGTACAACAAATTTATCACAACGTAGACCTTTAAGAATCAACGACGGAAGCTGGGACGTACGTGTAAAAACACCCTCTCAGATGAGCATAAGAAAAACCGGAATCGCGCTGTGGCGCGGTTCCGGTTTTTTGTTGCGAACGCTAAAAAAGGAACATGAAATGTGTTGTCCCAGCCTCTTTTTTTCGCTAAAATTTTCTTTTTTCAATATTTGTGTACAGTTTGTGTAAAAAAACGAATTTGATTGTAAAGCCCTATAATAAATAGTAAAATAGAGTTATAAAAATGTAATTATATAATACTATATTCCTTGTTTTTTAAAGGGAAGGAGAACAATATGAAAAAGTATTTTAATTTTCGCAAGTTAAAAACAAAAGTATTATTCGGTTTTGCGGCAGTGTTAATGCTGAACTTGATGTTAAGTGTTTACAGCATCAATTCGATTAATCAAATTAACTCGGATTTGAAAAAACTAGGGAATCAGCAATTACCGCTTCTTGTGAATGACGAAAAAATGGCGTTTAATATTGCTGAACGCATTGCATTAGTACGCGGTTATTTATTAACGGGCGAGCAAGATTATAAAGATAAATTCCAAACGTATACCGTTGAAGCGGAGCAAATTGCTAGCGACTTAGCAAGCATGTCTGGCTCAGAAGAAACAAAGGCATTGCTTGAAAAAAATGCGCAATGGTCTGATATTATTACGAATGAAGTGTTCGCAGCCTATGACAATGGTGAGAAAGAACAAGCCTCTGAACTTTTACAAGGCGAGGCACAAATGTATGCGCGCGATATTATGGAAGGGTTCAATCATGTGGCGACGGACCGCGAAACGCAAGTGTTAAATGATAGTAAAGCTGCGATTGAAGTTGGTCAAAACATTATTAAAATGTCTACAACGGTATCGATTATCATTTTAATCGTAGGTATCGCGATTGCGCTTTATACAGCGACAGCGATTACAAAACCGCTTAATCGTGTTATTCGTCAATTGCGCGCCGTTGCAGATGGCGACTTGACGGGCGATAAAATCGACACGAATTTACGCGATGAAACAGCGCAGCTTGTCGATATTAGCAATCAGCTACTAGAAAAGAACAACGTAATGTTACAACAGATTAGGGAAAATGCGGAAGTGCTTTCTGCGCATAGTGAAGAGCTACATCAATCGGCGAATGAAACGATGGAAGGCTCAAATCAAATTGCGATTACGATGAATGAATTAGCACAAAGCGCCGAGTCACAAGCAGGGAATTCTGGTGATATGTCATCGAAAATGGAGAAATTTACGCGCCATTTAAATGATGTCAATGATAGCGGTACGCAAATTCAGCATCACGCAACGACCGCATTAGACAATACAAAAGATGGTCAAGCGTTGATGAATGATTCAGTGCAACAAATGGTTGAAATCGACCATATCGTCAAAGATTCCGTGACGAAAGTGCATCGTTTATACGACCAATCAAAAGAAATTACACAGCTTGTTGAAGTCATCCAAGAAATTTCGGATCAAACGAATTTACTGGCGCTAAACGCGGCAATCGAAGCGGCGCGTGCAGGGGAGCATGGTAAGGGCTTTGCGGTTGTCGCTGATGAGGTGCGTAAATTAGCGGAACAAGTATCTAGCTCGGTGTCAGATATTACGGGCATCGTGAGCGGTATTCAACAAGAAACAAGCGATGTAGTCGATGCCTTGCAAACAGGTTATGCGGCTGTTGAAAAAGGGACGGCGCAAATTCAACATACAGGTGATAATTTTACGACGATTCACGATGCGATTGTCGAAGTGGCAAATAATGTGAGCGAAGTATCTCAAAACTTAACGGCAGTGCTAAGCGAGAGCGTTGACATGACGCATATTGTGGAAGATAATGCCGCGCTAACAGAAGAATCGGCCGCTGGTATTCAACAAACGACCGCTTCTGTTGAGCAGTCAAGTATGTCGATGTATGAAGTAACTAAAAGCGCCGATGAACTTGCGGCGACAGCAGAAAACTTGATGGAATTGGTAAGTCGTTATAAATTAAAATAACAAACTGTTAAAAGAGAGGTTGGAAGCAGTCCAGCCTCTCTTTTTGCCAAAGAGGTGACGCATAATGAAATGGACAACAAAAATGGTAGGTGCAACAACGGCAATTGGTGCTATTTACACGTTAGTGAGTGCAGCACTACGAAGTGGTGGTTATCCAAAAGCAACAGGGCGCTATGATACGGCGCTCGTACTCGGCGCAAAAGTAAAGCGCGGCGGCGAACCGACAAAGGCATTGCAATATCGTTTAGATGCAGCAGCGGTTTATGCGAAACAACATCCACATGTACAGCTCGTTGTATCGGGTGGGCAAGGTTTTGATGAAGATGCGACTGAAGCATCGGTGATGAAACGATATTTAATGGCACAAGGAATTGCCGAGGCACGCATTACAGAAGAGGATCGTTCGACATCGACCTATGAAAATATTTTATTTACGCGTCAGTTGTTACCGGATTTAAAACACGTCACAATCGTTTCAAATGATTATCATCTAGAGCGTGCAAAAGTACTTGCGAGGTGGCAAGGCTTAAACGTTGATACGCTCGCTGCCAAAACGCCGGGTGGCATTCGACGTAAGGTGCGTGAGCGCGAGAAATTAGCCATTTTACGCGCCTGGTTATTTGGGCGATAAAGTTATCCACATGTGTATAACTAAAAAAGACTCTTCCCGTTACCGGGAGGAGTCTTTTTACGTGTAAATTATTTCGCTAAGTATTCAGCGATTTCTTTACGGTATTTAGATAGTGATGATGAAGAAACATCGAAGTGTTCAGCAACATCTTTCACTTTTGTTAGGCCGCCTTCTGGAACAACACCAGCTGTTTGACCAGCAAGGATTGCACCAGCAGCTACAGCGCCAGCCTTTTTCGCTTTAATGTCTGTTTCAGCTAAGTAAGCATCTACAGCAGCTACGAAGTCAGCCGCGTCTAAATTGTATTTCGTTAAGTAAGCTTGTACAAGAGCAGCGATTTCTTGTTCAAATGTTTGCTCTTCAGTTGCTTCTTCAACGTCTACGATTTCTTCTGCTTCAACTGGTTCACCAGCATCTGCATCGCCATCTTCTTCAACGATTGCTTCTTCAGTAGCCGTTACTTCTTTTGCTTCAACAGGAACATCAGTCGTATCGTTTTCTAAGATTTCAACGAATGCTTTGTAAAGTTCTAATGCATCCGTTACACCGTTGTCGATTTTAGCTTTCATGATATCGATTACCATGCTAAGTGCTTCTGGAATGAATAATGTGCTTTGTGCAACAGTAATTCCGTTTTCACCAACACGTGAATCTTTGAAGATTACGCCGAATACCCATTTCGCTGTTTTAGCATTTTCTGAAATAGCCATGACATATGTTTCGCCAGTTGCAACGTCTTGTAAGTTTAATACTTGCTCGTCGATGCTCGTTACTTCTGCTAATACGAATTTAGGTTCAGCTGCTTCTGCGAATACAGCTTTTACTTGTTCGCGAACTGATTCATCCGCTTGAATTTGTTCAACATATTGTTTCCAATCTGCCGCTTCATCTACGTACATTGCTGTATCTGCTACAGCGTACTCAAGATATCCTTCTGGAAGATGTGGAGCATGTTGAAGTTCTTGACTCCATGCTTGATAACGTGGTTGTAATTTATAGTTGAAATTTTGATAGTAATGTTGAGCGAATACGCCTTTAAGACGATTAAATTCGCTTTCTACTACTGCAGTAATATCGCCATTTACATTTTTACCATGACACTTTTTATACTTTTTGCCACTACCACATGGACAAGGATCATTACGTCCTACCAATGTAAGCACCTCACTTTAAAATTTAGGCATAGAATTAGATTATCACAATGTCGCGAAAAAAATAAGTATTTTACGCTAATTTACAGCTTTATAGTATATATTTCTAGGTATAACGTGATATCGTCAATAACTGTTGCAAATTTTCAATTAATAAATGACAATAAATAGAGTAATTATTTCGTAATGCGAAATAGAGGAGGATGAAAAATGGTAACCTTTAACGATTATCAATATGCACGCCCAGACATGGACGATATGAAACAAGACTACACTGAATTACTAGAGAAATTCAATGCAGCTGACACTGTGGAAGCGCAAAGTGACGTTATTGACGAAATCAATACGATTCAAAATCGCTTCTCGACAGCCGCGAATTTATGTTACATTCGTGCATCAATCGATACGAATGATGAATTTTACAAAGCAGAGCGCGACTACATTGATGAAATTAGCCCACAATATGAAGAATTCGTCACAGAATACTACAAGGCGCTGACAACATCAAAATTCCGCAACGAGCTTGAAGCGAAATGGGGCCAGCAGTTATTTGACCTTGCAGACTATCAAATTAAAGGTTTCTCACCAGATGTGATTGATTTAATGCAACAGGAAAATAAACTATCGTCTGAATACCAACAATTAGTAGCTTCTGCACAAATCGATTTTAACGGTGACACGTACACGCTAGCGCAACTTGGACCGTTTGCTGAATCAAGTGACCGCGATGTGCGTAAAGCGGCTCAAGAGGCTAAATTTGGCTTCTATGCAGCACATGAACAGCAGTTTGACCGTATTTATGATGATTTAGTAAAAGTACGTCATGAAATGGCGACGACAATGGGCTACAACAACTATGTAGAGCTTGGCTACGTGTTAATGAATCGCGTTGATTACAATGCCGACATGGTGAAAAATTACCGCGACCAAATTCGTGATGTTGTCGTACCATATGCGACTGAGCTACGCGAGCGTCAGGCGAAGCGTATCGGTGTCGATAAATTAAAGTCTTACGATGAGCCAATCGCGTTTAAAACAGGTAATGCCATTCCGAAGGGCGACCCACAGTGGATTGTCGATAACGGCAAAAAAATGTATGCCGAGCTTTCTCATGAAACCGATGAATTTTTCAACTTTATGATTACGCATGACTTAATGGATTTAGTGGCGAAAAAAGGCAAAGAAGGCGGCGGTTATTGTACGTTTATTGAGGACTACAACTCACCGTATATTTTCTCAAACTTCAACGGCACGTCAGGCGACATCGATGTGTTAACCCATGAAGCGGGTCATGCGTTCCAAGTGTATTCTAGCCGCAATATCGGCATTCCAGAATATTTATGGCCTACGTATGAGTCATGTGAAATCCATTCGATGAGTATGGAATTTTTCACATGGCCTTGGATGGAATTGTTCTTTAAAGAGGACGTTGAAAAATATAAATTCTCCCATTTAAGTGAAGCATTATTATTTTTACCATACGGCGTCGCAGTTGATGAATTCCAACACGTTGTGTACGAAAATCCGGGCATGACACCAGCAGAACGTAAAGCGGCATGGAAAAAAATCGAGGGTATTTATTTACCACACCGCGATTACGATGGCTATGATTATTTAGAGCGCGGCGGCTTCTGGCAACGTCAGCAACATATTTACAATAGCCCATTCTATTATATTGACTACACATTAGCACAAGTATGCGCATTCCAATTTTGGAAACGCGACCGCGAAAATCATGGCGAAGCATGGCAAGATTATGTGCAGCTATGCCGACAAGGTGGGTCAAAATCATTTACAAAATTAGTAGCAGAGGCCAATCTTGTGTCGCCATTTGAAGCTGGCTGTTTAGAAGATGTGATGACGGCGATTCGTAGTTATTTAGACGGCGTTGATGATACAGCATTGTAGTTAACTAGCAAGGAATCGCTTGTAGGCGGTTCCTTTTTTAATGGACGAAAAATAGATGTGCAATGCTTTTCAGTGAAAACATACGTTATACTAAAAAGAAAACATAGAAGGAAGTGGATGTATGCTAAATAAGCGTTGGTTTCAACTAGGCATCGGTGTGCTTATTGCGATTTTAATCATCAAATTTTTCTTGGAAATCGACCATATTTTCAAACCACTTGGCATCATTTTAGGTGCCATCTTTGTACCACTTTTAGCGGGGGGCATTTTATTTTATATTACAGAGCCTCTACAACGCTTATTAGAAAAGAAACTACGCTTTCCGCGCTGGGGCAGTATTTTAGCGATTATTATTGTACTAATCGGCGTCATTTTCGTCGCTGTGTCGTGGGTAGCGCCGTATTTAACGAAGCAAATTACGTTATTAATTAACAATATTCCGTGGTTGTTCAAAGAAGTGACCAATCAAGTAAACTTCGTGTTAAATAATCGCGAAAATTTCCCTGAACAAGTGACAAAAGCAATTAATGATTTCCTTGCCTCACTACAAGATGTGGCGGTCGTGACAAGTAAATTTGTCGTTGATTTAATTAGTGCGCTTATTAACGGCGCGTTATTATTAATTTTAATTCCATTCTTCTACATTTTTATGTTGAAAGATCATGAAAAGTTCCGTCCGAAAGTATATAACGTTTTCTCAGGCAGCACGCGCGAATGGGTAAAAGATACGTTAGAAGATATTAACGATGTGGTGCGTGGCTATGTACAAGGTCAAATGCTCGTGAGTGCGATTTTAGCGACATTAATGTTTATTGGTTACAGCATTATCGGTTTAGATTATGCACTATTATTATGTGTGCTCGCATTTTTCCTAAACATGGTGCCGTTTATTGGGCCGTGGCTGGCGTTTATTCCCGCGTTCTTTATTGGTCTCGTTAACGACCCGATGCAAGCGCTATGGGTATGTATTATTACGTTATTAGTCAATCAAATTGATAGTAACTTCGTGACGCCAAACGTGATGAGTAAATCGCTTGATGTCCATCCATTAACGGTCATTACTGTTATTTTAGCAGCCGGAAATATCGCCGGCTTCGTCGGGATTTTATTAGGTGTGCCAATTTACGCGGTCATAAAAGTAGTCGTGATTAGCATTTACGACCGCCGTAAAAAAATTAAGACGTACGCAAAAGAAGATGTATAATGAAAAGAAGCTGTCCACTAGGAGGACGGCTTTTTTTCTTGTATACTAAATGTAAGTCCAAACTAGGGAGCGAAAAAAATGCTATCATTTGAAGAAAAAAAAGCAATTATTGAATCATTCGATGAACTTGTGGCGAAACCCATTTCAATGAATCGTTTCAATTATCATTATCCAGGAAGCCAATACGACAAAAAAATTGTCGTTGAAAAATTACATCCAAATGGCAACGGCTTTGTGTACGTTGGTGATTTATTAGCGTATAAAGCAGATGACCGCGGTCTTGTAAACATTCGTGATTTTTCTGAACAACAGCTGCGCGATGTAATTGAAGATTCGATTACGTATTTAACAGAAGTAGATGATATCGTCGAAGAAGTAACGATTGAAGAAGCATTCCGCAACCGCGCAGGCGACCAATTGTTATTAACATTTGACGGTTCATTCTGGAATGTTTATCATGGCTTCAACTTAGAAGAAAGCTTTGGCACACGCGATGATGCGGAAGAATACTTATTGTCAGAAGGCTTTAGAAAAAGTAAATAATTGCGAACAGGGGAGTTAACTTTTGACTCTTCTGTTTTTTTATTTTATAATTATCTCGAATTCAAGATAATGGAGGCGGATAGCGATGGAACATGTTTTTGTGAACGGTACAAATAGCGAGGCACCAACATTTTTATTACTACATGGCACAGGTGGCAATGAACAGGATTTAATAGGTTTAGGGCGTGAAATTGACCCAGAGGCAGCATTACTTGGCGTGCGAGGTAGCGAAGTAGAAAATGGGATGCCGCGCTTTTTCCGTCGATTAGGAATGGGTATTTTTGATTTAGATAATTTATCGGAGCGCACTGAAGAATTAGCGACATTTATTGACGAAGCGGCTAAGCAATACGGCTTTGATCGCGACAATGTCATTTTGATTGGCTATTCAAACGGCGCAAATATCGCGGCAAATATTTTCTTTGAACGGGGCAATATCGTCAAAGGTGCCATTTTGCACCATCCGATGGTTCCGCGTGATGATGTTGAAGTACCAGATTTGGCCGGCTTACACGTCTGGATTGGTGCCGGTGAAAACGACCAAATGACACCGCCTGAACAATCTACGGCGTTAAAATATTATTTAGAACAGCAAGGGGCGAGCGTGGAACTATTTTGGCATCAACATGGTCACCAATTGACAATGGAGGAAGTTCAAGCCGCAAAAGCTTGGTACAATCAAACATTTAAATAATGTACAAACGAGGCTAGGACATACGTGTAACAACACCATCTCAGATGAGCATAAAAAAACCGGAATCGCGCTGTGTCGTGGTTCCGGTTTTTTTGTGGCGAACGCTAAAAAAGGAACATGAAATGTTTAATCTCAGCCTCGTTTTTAATAACAAAAAAAGAAGCCGGTAAGCACCAGCTTCTTTGCGGTTCATTATAAGAATAAATCGAGCAATAAGAAAATTAAGCCACCCATTAAACCGGCAAGTGGTAATGTGATCACCCACGTAATAACGATATTACGTGCGACACCCCATTTTACCCCTTTGACGTTTTGAGCTGCCCCGACACCCATGATTGCTGAAGAAATAACATGCGTTGTCGAAACAGGCAAATGAAGTGTTGTTGCGCCAAAGATAATGAAAGCAGATGACATATCTGCCGCTACACCGTTGACTGGACGGATTTTCATAATTTTACTACCGACTGTTTTAATAATTTTATATCCACCAACGGACGTACCAAGACCCATTGCAAGCGCACATGACACGCGGACCCATAACGGAACTTCAGAGCCTTGACTAAGCAAGCCACCAGCCATCAATGCCATCGTAATAATACCCATTGATTTTTGTGCATCGTTCGTACCATGTGTAAACGATTGAATCGCCGCTGTAAAGATTTGTACTTTACGGAAACCATTGTTTGTTTTATATAGACTAAAGCCAGCGAAAATGACTTTGAATAATGTCATCATTAAAAAACCAACAACGATTGCGATAAATGGTGCTAAAATTAACGCTTTAATAATTTTTGTGAAGCCTTCCCAGTTAATCGCACTGAAGCCAGCTGCCATTGCGGCCGCGCCAGCTAATGAACCGATTAAGGCGTGAGATGAACTTGATGGAATACCAAAATACCATGTAACTAAGTTCCAAACAATCGCTGATAGTAAAGCTGCTAAAATAATAACGACGCCGTTTTCAAGTGCAAACGGGTCAACGATATCTTTAGCGATAGCTTGCGCAACACCTGTGAATGTAATGGCGCCGAGAAAGTTCATCGTAGCGGCCATTAAGACAGCAACACGAGGTGGTAGTGCACGAGTGGATACGGCTGTTGCAATCGCATTCGCCGTATCATGAAATCCGTTAATGAAGTCGAATGCTAACGCAAAGAAAACGACTAAAACGGTTAGAATAAGTATACTCTCCATGTTGATAGCTCCTACGCGTTTCGCATAATAATAGTATCCATTGAATTCGCAACATTTTGACAGTAATCTGCTACTTCTTCAAGTTGCTCATAGATGTCCTTGAACTTAATAATACGAATTGGATCTTGTTCATGTAAAAATAACTGTTTAATTGACGTACGCAATACTTCATCACATTTACGCTCATAATCTTTAATTAAAATCGCATGTTCGCGCATATTCACTAATTTTTTATTCGTTAAGTGAGTCATCGCTTTTGTGATTTCATCAGTGCTTAGCACGATGTATTTTAAGAAGTCACGCATGTAGTCATCTACTTCTGTTAATGAAAACATTTCAAAATGAGCGATACAGCCTTCGATACCATCCAAAATATCATCCATACGAACAGCTAATTCTAAAATGTCCTCGCGCTCGATTGGTGTCATAAATGATTTGTTTAACATTTGAATCAGATTGTGGATTAATGTATCTCCATCTGTTTCGTATTTTTTTAGCGTAACGCTAAGCTCTTTTAAGTCAGCAATGCTTGTAATTTTAAATTCTTCTGCATAGTGAGCCGCCTTGTTGCAGTTAACTGCAATATCGTAAAGGGCATTGAAGAACGGATCGGGTTTTTTTGAGCTAAACATGTAAATCCTCCTAATAATAAACCGCGTATTCATATTTAAACGCACTTCTTATCATAACAAACTCACCGAAAAAACCATATTCAATTTACATAAAATTACGCAATCTTTACAATCGTGTAACAATCAATTTCGACAATTATCGTGTGAAAACGACTAATAATTAAGTGAATAATACAGTATTTTGTAGAATATATTTGAATGAACGGGCATTTCATTTACGAAAAATTAACTTGACAGCGCGTTATTACGACACAAAACGTTCTTTTTTCAGAAAGACTTAAAAAGAGCTTTAAAATAGGAGAATTTTCAGATATTTCTATCGAAAAACGCAAAAAAGGGGGGAGTTGACTATTTCGGACAAAATTTAGACGCAAATAAACCACTTTTAAAGACATTTTGATTGAGAAACGCTATCATTATAACCGTAAGGATGAATTTTAAATTTTATAAAAACGAAATGGAGATGAACGTCTTGGAATACCGTATCGAACATGACTCTATGGGAGAAATTAAAGTACCTGCAGACAAAAAATGGGGTGCTCAAACTCAACGTAGTACACAAAACTTCCGTATCGGTTCTGATCATATGCCAATCGATTTCATTCACGGTTATGCAATTTTAAAGAAATCAGTATCAAAAGTTTGTGTTGAATTAGGAACATTATCTGCAGTAAAAGCGGAAGCAATCGCTCATGCAGCAGATGAAATCGTAGAAGGTAAATGGGATGATCAATTCCCACTAGTCATTTACCAAACAGGTTCAGGTACTCAAACAAACATGAATGTCAACGAAGTAATCGCTCACATCGGTAATGAATACCTTGAAGCACAAGGTTCTGAAGAACGTCTTCACCCAAATGATGACGTGAACAAATCTCAATCTTCAAATGACTCATTCCCAACAGCGATGCATATCGCCACTTCAATCGCTGTCGAACGCAATCTTGTTCCTGCATTACAACAAATTAAAGCGACATTACAAGCGAAATCTGAAGAATTCATGAACTTAATCAAAATTGGTCGTACGCATTTACAAGATGCAACACCACTTACATTAGGTCAAGAAATTAGCGGCTGGTTATACATGATTGAAGCTTCTGAAAAAATGATTAAAGAAGCAGCTTTAAACATGCGTGAACTTGCAATCGGTGGTACGGCAGTAGGTACAGGTCTTAACACTCCAGACGGTTTTGACGAAAAAGTTGTCGCTGAAATCTCTAAAGAAACAGGCTTAGACTTCGTTCCATCACCAAATAAATTCCATGCGTTAACATCGCATGACCAAATCGCTACTACTCATGGCGCAATGAAAGCATTAGCAGCTGACTTAATGAAAATCGCTAACGACGTTCGTTGGTTAGCTTCTGGCCCTCGTTCTGGTTTCGGTGAAATTTCAATTCCAGAAAACGAACCAGGTTCATCAATTATGCCAGGTAAAGTAAACCCTACTCAATGTGAAGCCGTAACAATGGTAGCGGTTCAAGTAATGGGTAACGATACAACAATCGGCTTTGCGGCATCACAAGGTAACTTTGAATTAAACGTTTTCAAACCAGTTATTCTACACAACTTCATGCAATCAGCTGAATTATTAGCTGACGTTATTCGCAGCTTTGATGAACACTGCCTAGCGGGTATTACAGCAAATGAAGATAAATTAGAACACTTCTTAAATAACTCATTAATGCTCGTAACAGCACTTAACCCATATATCGGTTATGAAAATGCGGCGAAAATTGCTAAAATGGCGCATAAAGAAGGCTTAACATTAAAAGAAGGCGCACTAAAATCTGGTTTATTAACAGAAGAACAATTCGACGAATGGGTTGTTCCTTCAAAAATGATCAAATTCTAGTAAACGGAAAAAAGAGGCTTGGTATAAACCAGCCTCTTTTTTTTAGCCTTTTTTAAGAAAACTATTATTTTTAAAAGAAACCACGATTGAAGTCCTATGTACATAGTATGTTAATAAAATGGTTGTATAAGCATTTAGACATAACTAACATGCTTTGTTATACTGAATTCGACCAACATCTAACTATTCATTTCATTTTAAATAGAGGAGAGGATTCACATGAAGCAAGGCAAGTTAAGCAGAAAAATCATTGCGATGATTGCGCTCATCTTTAGTGTATTATTAATCTTTTTTGTGCTAGCAGTCAATTATACAACTCAAAAAGTAGCTGAAAAATCAGCCGCTCAAACGGCCACGTCCATTGCACAAAATTTAGCGGGTCATGTAGATGCTACAAGCTACGAAACATTAGCGAAAAATCCAATTGAAAATGATACCTATTGGAAGCTTCGCGATGAACTGAATGAACTACGCGAACATAATGGGGTGTTATATGCTTATACGTTTTCCGTACCACAACAAAATAAAGTACAATTTTTAGTAGATGGTCAGCCGCGCGATGCGAAAGAAGAAGTCGTTGGAAAGATTCAAGCGGAGTCATCGTCAACGACTGTTAGCGACTTAGAGAAAGTCGATAATAAAGGGAGCTACACATCAAAAATTTTAGAAAGCTCATTTGGAAAATACGTGTCAGGCACAGTGCCAATTAAAAATGATGCTGGCAAAACGGTTGCCTATTTAGGCGTTGATATTGATGCGAGCAAAGTATCTTCACTACAAAAGAGTGCTCTTTTAAGCGTACTGCCAGGTGTATCACTATTCTTTGTAGTGTTGATGATACTTTCAGGTGCCATTATGTATTTCTATGTAAATAAAAAGCTACAGCCTCTTCAAACATTGAATGAGGCAGCGAGCAAAATGGCTGCAGGAGAATTGACAGCAGGAGCCAAAATCGTCAACGACTTAGATCTAAAAGGGCGTACGGAAATTACGACGTTCGCCAATCATTTTGGCCAATCGTTAGCGACATTGCAACAAACCTTTGGAGAATTTCAAATACGCGCACATGAATTACAACAAATTACGGCGCAGTTAACGACTGCTTCGCGTACATTTGAACAATCAAGCAATCAAATTACGACAAATGTGTCGCAAGTAGCACAGCAAAGTAATCAGCAAGCAACGAGTAATGATGAAGTAATCATTGCGATGGATGAAATGACGGTCGGCATTCAGCGTATGGCTGATATGACATCGGATGTAGCAAGTTCATCTAATGATATGACCGATTTAGTCAACAATGGCGTACAGCAAACGGAAAAAGTCGTCGAACAAATGCAACAAGTCGAACAAACTGTTATTCAAACGGCAACAGATGTAGAAGAGCTGACGACAAAATTTGCGAGCGTACAAGATATGGTGAAAATTATTACCGACATTGCCGATCAAACGAATTTATTAGCACTGAATGCAGCAATTGAAGCGGCGCGTGCTGGTGAGGCAGGGAAAGGCTTTGCGGTTGTTGCCGATGAGGTGCGAAAACTCGCTGAATCATCTGGCACAGCTGCGCAAGATATTTTACAGGAGCTACATAGCTTCGAAGTCGTATCACAGCGCACGCATACGCAAATTATGAACAGTAAAGCGCAGATGGTTGCTGGGAATGAAGCAGTATCATCGATTGGCGCTCACTTACGCGACATTAATACGACCGTTATGGGTGTTAACAATAGCATTCAAGAGGAATCTGCTATCATTGAACAAATGTCTGCAGGTTCTGAAGAAGTACTCGCTTCGATGAATGAAATGAATGAGCGTTTGCGTGCGACCGCGTCATTTACGAATGAAACAAATGAAGCCGCAACGATGCAACAAGAAGTTGTTGAGCGCTTGCAACATGTTATTCAAGACGTTGAACAAACGACAACCGCGGTGTTAGAGCAATTAAAGCATTTTAAATAAGCGCAAAATATAAAAACGACAGACACTTCTAAGGGATTAAAAACTTTAGAGGTGTTTTTTGATGGGCAAACAACATCGTTACGGCAAAGGACCTTACACAATTAAAGAAAAAGACATGTACCCGCTAATAACGCCATCATGAAAACGTTCAAAAATTTTGGCAAAGCAAAACCACCTCTCTCCGATGATTCACCGAAAAAAGGTGGTTAAATTCAGCTAAAAGAAGTGTCTTTGTCACTGTCCCATGTTAATGGGTCGGTTCCGAAATGCTAACTTCTTTTTTCTCGTTGCGATATTTCCAAATAATCGTACCGACAATTAACACGACTAACACACCTTGAGCAAGCATCGTTTCGACCGTAGGATAGAAGCCAATACTTGCGACTACCGGTAATCCGTCTACTACATGTGTATCGATGTCGCCCATCAATTGGAGTTTATGCATCGACACGCCAATAATTTTAAAGGCTAATAAGTAGATTAAAATGGTCGCTACAGCGAAGAAGCGGTGAATTGGAATGCGCGCGCTCACTTTGACGATGAAGAAAGCAACAATCGCTAAAATGACAATCGCTAAAACAATACCTAATGCAAATTGGCTTGTTTCCATTTTCGGCGCAATTCCGGCGTAGAAAATGAGTGTTTCAGCACCTTCACGGAATACGGAAAGGAAACTGATTAACGCCATCGCCCACACAGAGCCGCGTGACATCGCGTGATTCATTTGTTTTGAAATGTAGTTATTCCACGCTTTAATATTCGATTTACTATGCAGCCATACGCCGACACCAATCATCATCGCTGCGGCGATTAAACCAACGTACCCTTCGATCAGTTCGCGACTTGAATTCATCGAAGCGGAGTTGAAGAACATCGACATTAAGATAGCCATAATCGCACTTAGACCAATACCACCGGCAGCGCCAAAGTAAATGTATTTTGTCATATGTGTTTGTTCAGATTTTTTCAGGAACGCCACTAATGCCATAATAATTAAAATAGCTTCTAATCCTTCACGTAATAAAATAAGGGCAGAATCCCAAAGTGAATAGCTATCATCATCTTGCAGTAATTGAATTTCCTTTTTGAAATCCGTTAATTGCTTTTTCAGCTTGTCTTTATCGCTATTATCTTTTAATAAGTTGCTGGCGATAATCGGCATATCACTTTCGATTGATGTGTATAATGAGCCGTTGCGCGTACTAATATCACTTTCAACATTTGGCCATGTGGTAATGAATTTTTTAATGTTCGCAGATGCTTTTTCATACTCGTTGTCATCAATCGCCGCAGTCGCCTCGTCAATTAAATCGACTAATGTTTGCAGTGAATAGCCTTTTTTAACAGCGCCTACTTTTTTATTGTTACCGAAGTCGATAATGCTTTGTTTTAACGTGTTAAATGTATCTTGTAGCGCTGTTACATTTGGTTCGTCATTCGCAAGTTCCATGCGTAAAAAAGACATTTGCGTTTCGATTTGACCGTATGCAGCCATATCAAATTCGCGCACAGGTTTTTCTTTTAAATTCCAGAAGCTATTAAACGTTTTATATTGCGCGTTAATTTCTTCTAAATCACCGCTTTGAAGCGCCGTTTCTAAATTGGATAAAGCAGGTGTAATCGTTGTAACAAACTGTTTGCGTTCTTTTTTCTCATCAACAGGGTTTTCGGCTTTTTCTAAAGCTGTTAGCGCTTTTGATAAGTCCGTAAGTGCCGCTAGACGTGCCTCGTTATCTTGTTCAGAAAAAGCTTTGTCATATGCTGCATCAACCGCTTTTTTCTCTGCTGCATGGTCATCTGCTACTTCTTTTTGTTGCCATGCTTTATCAAATTCCTTTAATGCTTTTTCAGCATCATTTCCTTCACCATTACGGATATCCATAATGGCATCACTAATTGAAATGTATAGGCCGCTATAAGATGATGAATCCGCCGCTAGCGTTGGTAACGGGCGGATAATTGTCATGACCATAAGCAGCGCAATGATCATCAATTGACTGCTACGCGTTAAAAAGTGCTTCACCGATATAACTCCCTTTTTTTATACCAGGGAAGCAAGCGAAAACACCGCTGCCTCGATGGGTAATGTATTCATTCATTTTATCTAAGCGACCAAGCGCATTTTGAATATCTGTAAATTGTTGCGGGTCTTTTTGGAATGAGATAAACAGTAGACCTGCATCATAAGCACCTGTATGGTCCATGACACCAGAGGCATATGAAAAGGCGCGACGCATAATACGCGCTTTCACTTGGCGTGCTAAAAAGACGTGTGATGTTTCCGGCACGACATAGTTGCCAGCGTCATCTTTACGCTGCTCATCCACTGCATCAAATTCATGCTGTTTTCCAAATGGCGCACCGTTGTGACGATAGCGACCAAATGTTTCTTCCTGTGCTTTTAACGATGTACGGTCCCATGTTTCTAAATGCATTTGAATGCGGCGAACGATTAAGTACGAGCCGTTTGTCATCCATGGCTTAGATTCACCGTTTTGAATCCACACAACGTCATTCATTGCTTTGTCGCTACGAGGATTTTCCGTGCCATCTTTAAAGGCGAATAAATTACGCGGTGTTTCGCGTTTGCCTTCTTTATTTACCGGAATCGAATTGTAGCCTGCTTGTGTCCAATTGACCGATACTTTTCCGCTTGCGGCACGTACTAAATTACGCACGGCATGAAACGCTACTTGTGGATCGTCGGCACATGCTTGGATACACATATCGCCGCCGGTATATGCTTCTTCAAGCTGGTCTTTTGGGAAGTGTGGTAAGTCGTTTAATTCTGTTGGTTTGAGTTGGCTAAGACCTAAATCTTTGTTGCTAAATAATGAAGGTCCTACGCCGAATGTAATCGATAAGTTTTTAGCATCTACACCGACTGCTTCACCTGTATCAATGGGTGGAATGTGGCCGTTTGTCGTTTCGCCGATTTGTTGACCGTTCATTAAGCTAACGGCAAGCGGCGTCCACATTTTAAACAGCTCTTGCAATTCCGCTTTCGATTTAACTAAAACAGATAAAGAGGCAAAATAGACATGCGATTGCACTTCTGTCGCAATACCTGATTGATGTTTCCCATAAAAATTCACTTTATTTTCTACGGACGTGTCATCATCTAACCATTGTGGCACTCCGAATGCCTTTAATACGCCGCCTAATCCAGATGCCCCAATGGCGACGCCAGCTGCACTAGCACCGGTCATTTTCAGCATCTTTCTACGAGAGAGCTTTTTGTCCATAAAGTTCTCTTTAGTTGATTTAGCCATGTTTCATCACTCCAAAATTACTCTAAGATTGTGCCCATTTGGCTTAGTGGTTCACCAAGTTGATTAATTGCTTCAGATAATGCTTTTGTATCTTTTTCAGTTAATTTCGTATACGACACGTAACCGCCGTCTTTTGTTTCATAGTTTGTTAATAAGTCGTTTACTGCGTTGAATTTATCCGTTAAGTTTTCAGCTAATGCGGCATCTTTTTCTTTAATCGATGGCTCTAAAATTTCAAAGATTTTTTCAGCACCTTCTACGTTCGCTTTGAAGTCGTAAAGGTCTGTATGTGAGAAAATATCTTCTTCGCCTGAGATTTTAGACGTTGATACTTCGTTTAATAAATCAACAGCACCGTTGATCATCATGTCAGGTGTGACCTCAACCGTTTCAACACGCGCACGTAATTCTTTCGTGTCAGCAATTAATTTATCTGCTACTTTGTCATAGCCTTTTGTTGTACTATCTTCCCATAGCGCGTACTCTAATTTGTGGTAACCAGTCCAGTCTTCTTTCGTTTGACCTTCCGCTTCTAAGTCTGCTAAACGGGCATCGATTGCAGGGTCAAGGTCGCCAAAGCTTTCTGCGATTGGTTCAGAGCGTTCAAAGTACATACGAGCTGTAGGGTATAGTGCTTTTGCTTTTTCGATATCGCCATCTTTGAATGCTGTGACAAATTCTTCTGTTGCTTTTGTGAATTGGTCAAGTTGTTCTAACGCGAAATCTTTATATGCTTGTGTTTCTTTATCAAGCGTGTTTGTAGTTGCTGAATTGCTTGTTGATTGTTCCGTTGTTGAATCGCCATTTTTTGCTGTGTCGTCGGAGTTGCCGCAGCCGCCCATTACGACACCGCCTGCTAATAATAGTGCTGCGAATGATGTTGCTTTCATGGAATGAAATCCTTCTTTCTCTAATAGAGTATGTACCGATAAGATAATGATAATCATTATCAATGACAAGTCAATAGAATTTTAAACAAAAGTGCTATTTTACTACAATACAATACGAAAATTCCAATAAAGTATTTCGCATTTTTCGTTCAAATATCGTTAGTTGTCGAAAATTCAACATCTGCAGACGACAAAGAGAACGTGCTCGTAAATGCAAGCACGTTCTCTTTGTTAACTAGAATAAATGTTGTAATTCTTTTTCTAAAAATGGTGTAGCGTGTAGGAAATTTGTAAACGCATGGTAGCGAGCAAGTTGCTCATCAGTTGGCTTTTTGCCGGTATAGTAAGCGCGAATTAAAATGTTTTTTGGCGTATGCGACATATCGATAAATTCCATCAATTGTGCATCGTAGCCAACTAAGTTTAACAGCTCCGCGCGAATGGAATCTGTTGCGAGCGCAGAGAAGCGTTCTTTGATTAAGCCGTGTTGTAGCATAATATCTAGCGGTGAGCTGTCGATTTGATTGTTTAGCTCATGCTGACAGCAAGGGACGCTCAAAATTACGTTAGCGCCCCATTTTACAGCGCGTGATAACGCCATATCTGTTGCGACGTCACAAGCATGTAGCGTCACGACCATGTCGACGCTCGATTCATCGTTGTAATCGTTAATATCGCCAACTAAAAATTCGAGTGAGTCGTATTGTAAATCTTTGGCGATTTGTGCACATTCTTCGATTACTTCTTTTTTCAAATCAAGGCCAGTCACACGAATATCAAGCCCTTGTTCGACCTTTAAATAATGATAGAGCGCAAACGTTAAATACGATTTACCAGAACCGAAATCTAAAATACGAATCGTGCGGTCCTTCGGTAAATAATCAAGTGAGTCGTGAATGAATTCGATAAAGCGATTAATTTGTTTAAATTTATCGTATTTTTGTTTTTTTACGTGACCGTCCGGTGATTGTACACCTAAACGAATTAAAAACGGATACGGTGTGTCGGGGTCCAATAAATAATTTTTTTTACGGTTATGTGATAGATTGGCCTTTTTCGCCGTTGCATTGGCTGTCGATTTAAACAGCACTTTATTTTTCTTCGATAGTTGTACTTGTATACTTTCTGTCTCGAAATCGCCCTGGAATTGTCTGAAATCGTCAAATAACTTATCGAATGTTGCTTCTATTAAATCGAGCTCAATATTGTCGTGCTTTAAAATGCGCTCATACTGATATTCTAATTGAATATGGTAGGCCCCTTTTAATTCGATCGGCTTTAATTTGACGCGTTTGACGTCATTTGATTTCATGCGCGGCTGACTAATCGTCGCAGCGACAAGTTGTTTATTTAAAAGACGCTCAACTAGCGCCTGCTTCATTTCTTGGAATTCCATGTAAAAATCCTCCTGTAAATTACCCGATACGCATTAGTTTAGCACAAAAAAAGAGGCTTCGTTTATTCGAAGCCTCGACATTATTATTTATTTAAGTACGTTAATGTTTTGCCTGTCCAACCAAATAAAATCGTTAAGATTGGTGATAGTAAGCAGAAAAATGCGAATGGTGCGTAATCCAATGTATTCACTTGCAGCACGCCGGCGATAAAGATACCGCACACACTCCAAGGGATTAATGGATTGACAACGGTACCCGCATCTTCAACGGTACGCGCTAAGTTTTTCGACGCTAAGCCGACTTTTGCAAATTGCTTTTGGAACGTTTCAGCAGGTAATAAAATCGATAAGTATTGTTCACCGATAAATAAATTCACGCCGATTGCTGTTGCGGCAGCTCCGGTAATCGTGGCACCAACTGTTTTAAAGAGATGTTCAATTTTCGCAAGTATTGCTTGAATAATGCCTAGCTTAAATAACAGACCGCCCATACCGAGCGCTAAAATAACTAAGCTGATTGTAAAGAACATGCTGCTCATACCACCGCGTGTCAGTAGTGAATCAATTTCTGCCACGCCGGTTGTTGATTTATAGCCTTCAAATAACATCGTTAAAACTTCGCTACCGCTATATGTGTGGTGGAAGTACGAAATGATAATCGCCACAATTGAACCAACAATTAACGTTGGGATAGCGGGGATTTTTTTGAGTGCAAATAAGACTAATAACACAACAGGGATTAACGTATACCAATGAATTAAATCTGTTGATGCAAGCGCTGCTTGGAAATCGGCTACACCTGAGTTTGCTAATTCTTTGCCCGATGGTGATAAGACGCCATAGACGATTAATGAAATCGCGAACGCGGGAATTGTTGTCCAAGCCATATTTTTAATATGTTCAAATAAGTCTACATTCATAATCGATGATGCTAAGTTTGTCGTGTCGGAAAGGGGGGACATTTTATCACCAAAAAATGCGCCAGAGACGATCGCACCTGCAGTAATAGCGAGTGATAAATCCATCGCTTGTGCCATACCGATAAACGCTACGCCAATCGTTGCGGTTGTTGTGAGCGAGCTACCGACTGCTACGCCGATAATACATGTGACAACAAATACGATGGCAAAGAAGAATTGACCCGAAATTAATTCAAAGCCGTAGTAAATCATCGTTGGAATCGTACCACTCATCATAAATGTACTAATTAAAATACCGATAAAAAAGAAAATAAAAATGGCTGCTAAACCTGATTTTGCGCCGTCTACTAAACCTTGTTCCATCGTACGATATGCTACTTTTTTAAAGGCACCATAGCATAGAAGCATAATGATGACGAATAGAACGGGAATATGTGGTGTTGAGTTAAAACCTAACAATGAAACGGCCATGATGACAATCATGAGCAGTAAAAGAATGCTAGCCTCAAAAAAAGTTGGTTTTAAGGCTGAGTCTGAATGAAACATGCTGTGTTGCGCCTCCTGATAAAACTTTTTTGCTTCAACGCGGTGAAGCTATAAAGAATTTTAGCATTTACGTCATAATAGTCAATGGTTTTACGCAAAAAGACATGGAAAAAAGACATAACTCAAGTAATGAGTCGTATCTTTTACAGGAATCCAATGTGAGTTTACGCAAAAATCAGTAAATGTTTAACCGCTAATCGCTGTGGTGTTTCTTTTTTAGTAAATGGAAATAATATGAAGTTACGTTGCTTTTTTTAAGTTAATTATCTAAATTTTATGATAATATAAAAGGGACTTAGTATATTACACCGTTGAAAGGGATGAAGTTATGTTTGAATTAGATCATGTTGTATATTTTACGAAAAAATCACCGGCGGAAATTGCACAAGAGGTATCAGTTGAAGGTATTCATCCCGTCGAAGGTGGACAACATTTACAGTGGGGAACGCATAATGCGCTACTCTATACGAAAAACAGTTATATCGAATATTTAGCGGTCGAAGATGAACAACGAACAGCTACTTCGACACATCCGCTAACACAGCAGTTGCTAAACGATTTAGAGTTCCGAGAAGGCTTTGGTTCGGTTTGCCTGCGTTCGGAAAATTTAGAAGAACAAAATCGCTATTTTCAAAAGCTTGGCTACCGTACAAGTGGTTTATTAGAATCGGAACGCAAGACGAAGAGCGGTGCTGTGCGCAAATGGAAAATGCTATTTATCGAGCATAAAATTGATAAAAAATTGCCATACCCATTTTTCATTCAATGGGAAAATTCCGATGACGAACGTTATGCGACGCTGCGCGAAGATGGCACGATTCAGCCCGGCAATGAAGCGCTGACGATTACGAAATGCATCTTTGATGTTCAGGACGTCAATCGTAAAATGACGCATTGGTCGCGTTTATTGTCGTTACCGATTAAAGGGAATCAATTAAAGCTTGGCAATACGGTGTTTGAATTCCGCCAAAGTAAGGATTCTGTCGAGCGTTTGCAGTCGATTGAAATTGCCAAGGAGAAATAGGCTATGTTACGATAAATTTATCTGTAGGGAGAGCAGGCAATGCAGTCGCTCTCTCTTTTTTAAGTTACGGGGGTGCTTTTGATGGAGGAAAACATCAAAGAACGAGCAATATTAGTTGGCGTCAACATTCGCAATGATCGCCATTTTGATTATTCAATTGAAGAGCTTGGCAATTTAGCGGAAGCAATGGACGTTGAAGTAGTTGGCGTGATTACGCAAAACTTAGAGCGTGCCACGCCATCTCATTATGTAGGAACAGGTAAAATTTTAGAAATTCGCGAGTTATATGATTCACTCGATGCCAATGTTGTCATTTTTGACGATGAATTATCGCCAGCACAATTGCGCAATTTAGAGCATGACATCGATGCGAAAGTCATCGACCGTACGACGCTCGTACTCGATATTTTTGCGCGTCGTGCGAAAACGCGCGAGGCACAGCTACAAGTTGAAATTGCGCAACTGCAATATTTAATGCCGCGCTTAGTCGGTATGAACGCATCGCTATCACGTCAAGGTGGTGGTACGGGTGGTGGTTTCCAAAATAAAGGGTCAGGTGAAACGAAGCTCGAACTCGACCGCCGAAAAATTGAGAAGCAAATTTCAAAAATTCGCCGTGAGCTTGATGAAATTCAGGCACAGCGTTCGACGCAGCGTAAAAAGCGTCAAAAAAATGCGATGCCAGTCGTGTCATTAGTCGGCTATACGAACGCCGGAAAATCGACGATTATGAATCAGTTACTAGCGCGTACAAATCCAGATGAAGAAAAACAAGTTTTTGAAAAAGATATGCTGTTTGCAACGCTTGATACGTCGGTGCGCCAAATTGAGCTAGAAGATAATAAACGCTTCTTATTAACGGATACCGTTGGATTTGTTAGTAAGCTACCGCACCATTTAGTAAAAGCTTTCCGTTCAACACTTGAAGAAGCGCGCGAGGCGGATTTACTATTGCATGTCGTCGATACGTCAAATGCTGAAAATGCTTATATGGTCGAAATCACGAACAACACATTAGCAGATGTTGGCGTTCAGGATGTGCCAACGATTTTTGTTTATAACAAAGCGGACCGCGCAAATATCGCGTATCCGTATGTAAATCAAAATCAAATTTATTTATCAGCAAAAGACGGCAAAGGCCTCGATGAATTGTTAGCGATGATTAAAAAAGAAATTTTCGCTGATTATGAAGTTCGTACACTTTGCATTCCATATGATCGCGGTGACATTGTTTCTTATTTAAATGAACAGGCTACTATTTTATCAACGGAATATGATGAAGCGGGTACGGTGTTAAAAGTCGAATTAAAAGTAGCTGATGTCAATCGCATGAAGACTTTCTTCATATAATAAAGAGAAATCAAACCGACATTGGTTTGATTTCTTTTTTTTATGTAGGCGCTTTAGTATAGAAAAATGGAATTTACAAAAAATATAAATGTGTTTCTTGAAAAGAATACATAAATTGAAATATTATTCTGTCAATATGTGTATTTACTGAAAATGGGGAAAATTCCATACTTTAAGGTGTTTTTTAGCTAGTTAAATACCTTTTAAAATCAGAAAATTCTATATAATAATAATTTTTGACATAATAAAAATGTATATGTATAATGGACATACGTTTTTCAAACGCAAACTAAACGTTTTGAATTATTAGATTATTTTTTATATTGAAAAGAGAAAGAGGTAAGTCTACATGGCAACAAAGGAAGAGATCGTTAAGTCGATCCCTCAAAAAGGCTTCTTTGGGCATCCAAAAGGTCTGTTTAGTTTATTCTTCACCGAATTCTGGGAACGTTTCTCATACTATGGTATGCGAGCAATCTTACTTTACTTTATGTATGATACCGTAGCAAACGGTGGTCTAGGAATCGATAAAACAACGGCAGCTTCAATCATGTCGATGTACGGTTCGCTTGTTTATATGTCTGGTATTATCGGTGGTTGGATTGCCGACCGTATTTTAGGTACACGCCGTACAATATTCTGGGGCGGTGTGTTAATTATGCTAGGGCATATTTGCTTAGCATTCCCTGGTGGTATTGCATTCTTATTCGTTTCGATGGTATTTATCATTTTAGGTACAGGTTTATTAAAACCAAACGTATCTTCAGTAGTAGGGGACATTTATTCAACAAATGATCCTCGCCGTGATTCAGGTTTCAGTATTTTCTACATGGGTATCAACTTAGGGTCATTCCTAGCTCCATTAATCGTAGGTGCTGTTCAAGAAAACTATAACTACCACGCTGGTTTCTCAATCGCAGCAATTGGTATGGCTATCGGTTTAATCATGTACAAAGTTACTGAAAAGAAAAATCTTGGTCTTGCAGGTGTAAAACCTACAAACCCATTAGAGCCACATGAATTAACAAGTATTCTTAAGAAGACAACGATTGCAGTAATCGCGATTGTGATTCTTGTCGTTATCGCGTACTTCTTAGATTTAATTACAATTAACAACGTAATCAACTTCTTCACAGTAGTCGGTGTTCTTGCACCAATTAGCGTGTTCATTTGGATGTTTACATCAAAGAAAACAAAAGCAGAAGAAAAATCACATTTACTTGCCTACATTCCGCTATTTATTACTGGTACAATGTTCTGGGTTATTCAAGAACAAGGCTCTACAATTTTAGCGCGATATGCAGATACACGTACGGATCTGTCAGTTGGTTCATTTGAAATCCCAGCTGCAACGTTCCAATCATTAAATCCACTATTCATCATCATCATGGCACCAGTTATGGCAGCTCTTTGGATGAAACTTGGTGATAGAGGTCCAACAACACCTGTTAAATTCTCATTCTCATTATTATTTGCAGGTGCGTCATTCTTAATTATGATTATTCCAGCAATCACTTCAGGCGGTACGGCATTAGTAAGCCCTTGGTGGTTAGTTGCATCATTCTTCTTAGTAGTAATCGGTGAATTATTAATGTCACCAGTTGGTTTATCAGCTACAACAAAACTTGCACCGGAAGCATTCGCTGCTCAAGCAATGTCACTGTGGTTCTTAACAAGTACAGTAGCACAAGCATTAAATGCGCAATTTGCGAAAGTGTTCGACAAAGTTTCTGAAGTTCAATACTTCGGTTTCCTTGGTGGTGCAGCCATCGTATTATTCGTTGTAATGCTGTTAATCAGCCCTTGGATTTCTCGTAAAATGGGTTCAATTAAATAACACGAGTGAAAGGAAGTTAGCGTTAAGCTAACTTCCTTTTTTGTACAACAACGCTTAAAAATAATGATTATCATTATCAGTTACCATTGACTTTCATAATTTGACATGTGCATAATGAGAGAGTAATTCTAATTTTAGAAGGCAGAATCGTCTAGTTCGCGAAACAATAAAACGTTCAATTAGTAGCTATTGACAGGCATCTTTTATTTAGTGGCATAAATAAAGGCATGCTATATAGCCGTCGCATAATGAAATAATTGACCTCTATCGTTCTATCACGTAGGGAAACTAATGTAGAGTTTCATCAGGCATTCTGTATTTTGAATGATAAAAAGGGGCTGGGACAAAACATTTCATTTTCCTTTTTTAGAGTTCGCAACGAAAAACCGGAACCGCGCCACAGCGCGATTCCGGTTTTTCTTATGCTCTTTACACGTATGTCCAAGCCTCTTTTTAGTTGAAGCGCTGCAATGAAAAATCCGTTAAATCAAATGTGCTGTTACCATCGATTACGAAGTCTTTTAATAGTTCACCAACAACGGCTGCAAATTTAAAGCCATGGCCAGAAAAGCCGGCTGCAATATGAATGCGCGCATCAGTCGGATGTTGGTCAATAATGAAATCCTCATCGGGCGTCATCGCATACATGCATGTTTTCCCGACTTTTAATGGGCCGTGCTGCGGCATATAGCGATTTAAAAACTGTGTTAATTGTTGTTCATCATGCGCATTAAAAGCGATGCGTTCATCGTTTGGATTGATTGCCTCGCCACCATCATGACGCCCAACTTTTAGACCAGCACCATTATCGCTAGGGAAGCCGTAATAAAGTGCATTCTCGAGTTCAAAGCCGAATGTTGGGTAATGTTCATTACCATAAAGCGCATCATCGGCATCGTACCACGCGAATGTTTTGCGCGTTGGCGTGACAGGAAGCGAGATGTTTAGTTGATGTAACAGTTCTTTTGCCCAGGCACCAGCTGTGATGACAACTTGATTCGCTGTGAGTTTAGTGAGGCTTGTGTGGACTTCGATATGTGCCTCTTTTGGTACAATGTTCATGACTGCTGTATTTACGAGTACGGTAGCACCGTAGTAAATAGCGCGCTCACGATAAGCTTGTACACAGTCCTCTACACGCAAAAAGCCAGCAGTGGGCTCAAAACAGCTAATGAAATCTTCGGGTACGTACATGCCCGGGAAGCGTTCCATTGTTTCTGAAGCATTACGAAGTTCTAATGGAAGCTCGTAACGTTTGGCGCTCGTAATGACATTTTGCATGAATGTGCTATCACTACGCCCAACGTTAATCGCCCCTACTTGGACGAGTAATTCTTTATGTACTTCTTTCTCAAGTTCTTGCCATAATTCGCGTGCACGCAAGAGTAGCGGCACGTAATTTTGTCCTTCTCCATATGCATAGCGGATAATGCGTGTTTCCCCGTGATGACTTGCATGGTCATGCGGTGGATTATAGCGGTCGATAATGAGTACGTGCTTGCCCGCTTTCGCTAATTGATAGCCGGCAGCCATGCCCATTGAACCCGCACCGACTACAATGACGTCATAATGCATAATAAACACCCCCTCTTATTAGTTTACAATGAATTTTTAAAATTAGACAATGGTATAAGGAGGAACTTAACGTGATTATTTATCATACATTAGCGGTCATCGCTTTTATTATTTTTATCAGCATTTGGCTGTCGCTTGATACGGACTTCATTCACAAGCTTGATGCATGGGGTGAGCGTACGTTTGGCGGCAATTCATTTTTAGAGTTTTTCCATTATCTTGGTGAGATATGGTTTGTTGTGCTTGTCGGTGTTGTGCTCGTCGTCTACTTTATCGTGAAAAAACGCTACCGCAACATGACGTTTGTATTGTTTACATTCGTTGGGGGGACGGTTGTTAACCAAAGTATTAAATTTATCGTAGAGCGTCCGCGCCCGCTCATTCCAGACCAACTGACATCGTATAGTTTCCCGTCAGGTCACTCGATGTTGTCGATGCTTTATATGATGACCGCGGCATTTTTAATTACTTCTAATATGACTAAAACGAAAAAGCGCATTGCGTTTATCATTGCAGGGCTTGGGACATTCCTTGTTGGGCTATCACGCGTTGCCGGCTCACGTCACTTTATGAGTGATGTACTTGGTGGCTGGACACTCGGTTTTGCGTTCTTTATGCTTGTGATTTATTGGTATATGCGTACGAAAAAAGAGAACTCCTTATAGGGGGTTCTCTTTTTTCATTGAGCGATTTAATAGCAATGTTACGCAGGCACCGAGCAGTAAGAAACTGGAAATCATCGTGATGACGCCGCCCCAACCGAAGCGAGAGAAAAAGAAACCACCGATTGTACCGCCGATACTAGAACCAGCATAATAAAAGAATAAATACAGTGACGATGCTTGAGCTTTGTCATGTGTTGCGCGCATCCCGACCCAACCACTTGCGATGGAATGGCCGCCAAAGAACCCGAATGTAAACAGCGCGATACCGAAAATTTTTAATGTAAGCAGCGTATTTAACGTTAGAAGAGCACCGACTAACATTAGAAAAAAAGCGCCTAAAATCATATAAAAGCGTCCGTGAGAATCAGCTAGTTTCCCCATAAACGCGGAGCTGAATGTGCCAACTAAATAAAGTAGGAAAATAAAGCCGACAACCGTTTGGCTCAGTGAGTACGGGGGTGCTAATAATTCAAAGCCAACATAGTTGTATAGCGTCACAAAAGCACCCATTAACAAGAAGCCGAGCGAGAAGAGCATCACAAGCGCAGGATCTTTCATATGAGCAATCATCGAACGAAATAGTGGTTTAAACGCTAGTTTTTGTGGAATAAAGTGTTGTGATTTCGGCAATAACACATAAAATGCCAATGCTAATATAAGGCTAACAATCCCAATCGAAATCATGGCGATGTGCCAATTAAAGGCATCGGTCATCGAACCCATCATGACACGCCCTGCTAAGCCACCAATCGAGTTGCCGCTAATATAGAGCCCCATCGCAGCTCCGAGGCTTCCATGGTCCATTTCTTCCGCTAAATAAGCCATCGCAATCGCCGGTAAGCCAGCAAAGACAACACCTTGAATGATGCGTAGGATAAGTAACGACTCAAAATTAGGCGCAAAGCCAATCGCGAGCGACAAAATGCCGACCGCAATCATCGAAAACGTCATAATCGGTTTTCGGCCCCATGCTTCGGAGAGAGAACCTGTTAGTAACATCGCCATCGCTAACGTCATTGTTGTTAATGATAATGACAAACTAGCGACAGCAGGTGACACGCCAAATTGTTGTGAGAGTGCAGGCAAAATTGGCTGTGTCATATAGAGATTGGCATACGTACTAAAAGCGCCTGCAAAGAGTGCAAGATTTGCATGACGAAATGCCTTCGTTCCTTTTTGTATGTATGGCATAATAAAAAACTCCTTTAATCATTCATACTAGTATTGTAAAACGTTGTGAAAACTAAAAACAATTTAACCTGTTTATCAATGTGATGCAGTGTGCGCATGAAAAAATAAATGTTTCCTAAAAGAAACTTTTTTGGTATACTGAAAATAATAAATTTCAATTAGAAGAGGTGACACAGTGGATTCAGCCGTATTATACGCTCTTGCATTAACATTATTTGCAGGTTTGGCGACCGGATTAGGTAGTTTAGTGGCGTTTTTCACGTCACGCACAAATACAAAATTTTTATCATTTGCATTAGGCTTTTCAGCGGGAGTTATGATTTATGTTTCACTTGTGGAAATCTTTGTGAAAGCAAAAGATTCATTAACAGCTGCATTGGGTGAAACACAAGGGTATCTTTATACGGTACTTGGCTTCTTTGGTGGGATGTTGTTGATTGCCTTAATCGACCGCTTAATTCCAAATGCCGAAAACCCACATGAGGTGAAAAAAGTCGAAGCGCTGCAACATGAACCAACAGCTGCTGAATTTACGAAGTTAAAAAAAATGGGTGTGTTTACTGCACTAGCGATTGCAATTCATAACTTTCCAGAAGGTATCGCGACGTTTATGTCTGCTTTAGAAGACCCGCAGCTTGGATTTGCGATTGCGATTGCTGTCGCGATTCATAATATTCCAGAGGGCATCGCAGTGGCAGTACCGCTGTATTATGCGACAGGGGACCGCAAGCGCGCATTTAATTTATCATTTTTATCGGGGCTATCAGAGCCGCTTGGCGCAATCGTCGCGTATTTAATTTTAATGCCATTTTTAACAGATACGATGTTTGGCGTTATTTTCGCCGGTGTTGCCGGGATTATGGTCTTTATTTCATTAGATGAATTATTGCCAGCAGCTCGTGAATACGATGAAACACATACATCGATTTATGGTGTTGTATTAGGCATGGCGGTTATGGCCGTCAGTTTATTATTATTAGCGTAAAAAAGAGGCTGGGACAACACAGTTCATGTTCTTTTTTTAGCGTTCGCCACAAAAAACCGGAATCGCGCCACCGCGCGATTCCGGTTTTTCTTATGCTCATCTGAGAGGGTGTTTTTACACGTGTGTCCCAGGCTCTTTTGATTGCGTTTATAATGGATTTGGAAGGCCTTTTTCAGAGGCGACTGTAAAGCGTTGACGCTTAAACGCGGGTGTTTCCACTTCATCTAATAAAGCTACCGCAAAGTCTGCATACGATACATAGCTATCGCCATCGCTGTTTACTAACAATTTGTCGGTTCCTAAAATATAGTTCCCTGTACGATTCCCTTTTGGATCAAAGAACGCAGAAGGACTAATGAATGTATAGTTGACAGCAGACGCTTGTAAATCTTCCAAGTTTTGACCTTGGTTTGCTGCAGTTGGTACAAACTCTTTCGGGAAATCGGGGGTGTCGATTAATTTAGTCGTTTGATCGTCATCGACATATAAGCTACCAGCACCGCCAACAACAAGTAAGCGCGTGTCGATTGGTGAAAAGATATCAATCAAATGGCGGCCAACAGAAACGTGTAACGCTTCTTTACCTGCTGGGGCACCGAATGCGTTAATGACAACATCAAAATCTTGTACATCACTTGTCGTTAAATCCATGACATCGCCTGCAATAACAGGGATGTCTTTTTGCTCTAATTTTGAAGCATCGCGGACGATGGCTGTGACGTCATGATTACGTTTCGTTGCTTCTTTTAAAATTTTGTTACCTGCTTTACCCGTTGCACCAATAATACCGATTTTCATAATAAAATTCCTCCTAATCATTGTTATCATGTAGGCTACTAGCAAGTGAAATTTATCGCCTAGTGCCCATTGTACTTGTATGTTCCACCAAAGCTTAAAAAAACATAACATAATAGTTTGGTGTACGAAAACATGTTGTCGCTCATTTTAGTAAGCTCATAACAAAAAATTCCCTTGCTTGAAGAAATTAAACATGCTCTTGTTGCACAAAAAAAGAATCGCGCCGTAGCACGATTCTTTAAGCGATTATTTAATTGTTTCATGAACGGTCACTTGCACACCTTTTGTATCGACATGAACGGCTTTGATGTCGTAAGTCGGGAACAACGGCTTCATTTTTTCAACGAATGCTGTGACGTTTTGAGGCGTTAAGAGCGAGATGACTGTAGGACCTGCACCGCTAATTGCTGTGCCATATGCGCCAGCATCTTTCGCTGTTTGACGGATTTCATGATAGTTCGGGATTAAATTGGCACGGAATGGTTCATGGAATAAATCATGCTCCATAAATTTACCGGCGCGTTTATAATCTTTCGTTAATAAAGCAGCTGTTAACATGTTAGCATTTGCGCTCGCATGAACGGCATAAGCTTTATCATATTGAGCAGGCAATACTTTGCGCGCTTCAGATGTTTTTAATTCAACATTTGGAATAAATACCGCAAAGGCTGCTTGAACGTCTTGTGTATGAATCAGTTCAAGGTCGCCATTGGGTAAGCTAGCACCGATTGTTAGACCGCCACAAACAGATGCTGAAGCATTGTCTGGGTGCCCTTCAATACGAGAAGCGAGTGTATATTTCTGTTCTAATGTTAACTTTAAATCACATACTTGGTTGGCAACTTCAATGCCGGCAACGATAGCAGAGGCAGAGCTACCAAGGCCACGTGCAAGCGGTAATTCACTTGTCATGACGATTTTACAACTAGGTACCTCAGCGTTAAAGCGCTCTGCTACTTCTTTTGCGACCGTATATACGAGATGATCTTCTACAGTAAATTTTTCTGGAAGGTGAACGGAATGATGTTCAAATTCCCACTCATCTTGTAACGTAACGTCCAATTTTAAATAAAGACCGAGCGCTAAGCCAATGGAGTCAAAGCCCGGACCTAAGTTGGCTGTACTACCAGGTACTGTGATGGACCATGTCTTAGTCATCTTACAGTACGCTCTCGATATATTTACGGATTTCATGTTCATCATTTGGAAGTGATACCATTTCGACTGTAGAAGCTTTTACTGCTGTATCAGGGTCTTTTAAGCCGTTACCCGTAAGGACTGCCACCACTTGGCTACCTTTTGGAATTGAGCCGTTTTCAACAGATTGGATAACACCAGCGATTGATGCTGCAGAACCAGGCTCTGCGAATACGCCTTCTTTGGCAGCGATTTGACGGTAGGCGTTTAAGATTTCTTCATCTGTAACGGAAGCGATTTTACCGTTTGATTCGTCGCGTGCTGCTTCAGCTAATGTCCAACTTGCAGGGTTACCGATACGAATTGCTGTTGCGATTGTTTCAGGTTGAGCGATCGGTGCGCCTTGAACGATTGCCGCAGCACCTTCCGCTTCGAAACCGAACATTTTAGGTAGACGAGTACCTTTTTTCTCATTATATTCTTTAAAGCCTTTCCAATATGCGCTAATGTTACCAGCGTTCCCTACAGGAATAGCAAGGATATCTGGTGCGTCACCTAATTGATCACATACTTCAAAGGCAGCCGTTTTTTGACCTTCAAGACGGTATGGGTTTACTGAGTTTACAAGTGCTACGTCTGTTGTTTCGCTAATGTCGCGAACAGCTTGTAACGCTTCGTCGAAGTTCCCGTCAATTTCGATAATTTTTGCACCGTACATATAAGCTTGTGCTAATTTACCAGCAGCAACTTTGCCTTTTGGAATAACAACAAGCGCTTGGATACCAGCGCGAGCAGCATATGCAGCAGCCGCAGCAGATGTGTTACCAGTTGATGCACAAATGACGCATTTGCTACCTTCTTCAATAGCCTTCGCAACTGCCATAACCATCCCGCGGTCTTTGAATGAACCTGTTGGGTTTAAGCCTTCGAATTTTACGTGTAGTTCAATACCTAGCTCTTTAGAAAGTGTTTCTAAATGAATTAATGGTGTGTTACCTTCGTGAAGTGTTAGAGCTGGTGTGTTTTCTGTGATTGGTAAGTATTCTTTGTAATTGTCTAATAAGCCTTTCCACATATGCAATGATCTCCTTTTGTTCGCACTGAATAAACAGTTGTTTTTCTATAAAAGACATTTTACCGTTAATTCTTCCTATATTCAATAGAATCTTTTATATTCCTCTAGAATATCATAAATTTTCCGAACAATTTGAAAAAACAGAGGTATTGTCACAAAAATAAAATAAGTGTATATTATGCGTATACTAATGACAAGACAGGTGGAAAATTCAATGACAACAAAAAATGGAACAGCAGCAAAGCCGATGTCGCGCAATCGTTTATTAGCAACGGCAGGCGTCGGTTGGCTCTTTGACGCGCTAGACGTAGGGATTTTATCGTTCGTTGTCGCTGCGCTCGCTGTAGACTGGAATTTGACGCCAACAGAGATGGGCTGGATTGGTAGTGTCAACTCGATTGGCATGGCGGTCGGCGCATTCGTTTGTGGGATTTTAGCCGACAAATATGGCCGTAAAAATGTCTTTATGTGGACGCTGTTAATTTTCTCACTTGCGAGTGGTTTATCAGCATTTACAACGACGTTGACTGCCTTTTTAATTTTACGCTTTATTATTGGTGCAGGGCTTGGCGGTGAGTTGCCGGTTGCATCGACGCTCGTATCAGAAAGTGTCGCACCACATGAACGTGGACGTATCGTTGTATTACTAGAAAGTTTTTGGGCAGCTGGTTGGATTATTGCAGCAGTTATTTCTTATTTTATTATTCCAGAGTATGGCTGGCGCGTGGCGTTAGTGCTAACTGCAATACCAGCGTTGTATGCGGTATACTTGCGCATTAAGTTACCCGATTCAAAAAAATACGAGGCGTTAGCAAAATCACAACGCCCAAGTGTCATGCAAAACATTAAAACAGTGTGGACGAAAGAATATGCCCGTGCTACAACGATGTTATGGGTGCTATGGTTTATGGTCGTGTTCTCATACTATGGCATGTTCTTATGGTTACCAAGTGTCATGGTCATGAAAGGCTTTAGTTTAATTCAAAGTTTTGAATACGTGTTAATTATGACATTGGCACAATTACCAGGTTACTTTACAGCCGCATGGTTCATTGAAAAAATGGGGCGTAAATGGGTGCTTGCTGTTTATTTATGCGGTACGGCACTTAGCGCACTTGCATTCGGCTTTGCGACCGATGCGACGATGCTTGTCGTGTTCGGGATGTTATTATCATTCTTCAACTTAGGTGCTTGGGGAGCGATGTATGCGTACACACCTGAAAATTATCCGACCGTGATTCGCGGTACAGGTGTAGGGATGGCCGCGGCTGTTGGTCGTATTGGCGGTATTATTGGACCGCTTCTTGTTGGGTCACTGACAGTAGCTGGCTATGGATTAGGACCAATCTTTACGATTTTTGCGGTAGCGATTGCCATTGCTGTTGTCGCCGTACTCGTACTTGGGAAAGAAACGAAGCAATTAGAAATTGATTAAATGACAGAGGCTAGCTTAACGCTATGCCTCTTTTTTTGTCGTTAAAACGTTATTTTTTTAACCATTTATGTCTTTTAAACCCAAAATAAGGGTATTGAATGAAGGAAAATTTTGTTCAAAAGGAGGAGTAAGATGTCTACGTTTACAGCTGAAGTAGTTGGTACAATGATGCTAATTTTATTTGGTGGCGGCGTTGTAGCTGGTGTATCACTTCACAAGTCAAAAGGCTTTGGCGCTGGCTGGGTTGTGATTACATTTGCTTGGGGTTTAGCCGTAGCGATGGCTGCCTATGCAGTTGGTAGTATTAGCGGTGCACATTTAAACCCAGCACTGACAATTGATTTAGCGTCTATTGGTAATTTTCCGTGGGCAGATGTACCACTGTATATTTTGGCGCAGGTGCTCGGCGCATTTTTAGGTGCTGTCATCGTCTACTTTGTCTATTTGCCGCATTGGAAAGGCACAGAAGACCCAGGCGCAAAGCTTACCGTATTCTCGACAATGCCGGCAATTAAGCATCCATTCTCAAACTTGATTGCTGAAATGACCGGTACATTTGCACTTGTGTTAGGAATTCTCGCATTAGGAACGAATGAAATGACAGATGGCCTCAATCCGTTTCTAGTCGGGATGTTAATTGTTGTCATTGGTATGGCGCTTGGTGGGCCAACGGGATATGCGATTAATCCAGCACGTGACTTAGGGCCGCGTATTGCCCATGCCTTGTTGCCGATTCCAGGGAAAGGTTCTTCTGGCTGGTGGTACGCTTGGGTGCCGATTGTCGGTCCGATTATTGGAGGCGTTTTTGGTGCGCTATTTTTTAAACAAGTTTTCGAAGGAGAAAATTCACTGGCCTTTTGGCTTGTCGCTATTATTGTAGTTATTATTTTTATCGGAGCACAACTGACTGTTAAACATGCACAAGAAGATTATTAAACGTGGAGGAGATTTTTCATGACAAACAAATTTATTATGGCATTAGATCAAGGAACAACGAGCTCGCGTGCCATTTTATTCGATGAGGATGGCAAAATTTTTCATACGTCGCAACAAGAATTTAAGCAATATTTTCCGCAATCGGGTTGGGTAGAGCATGACCCTGAACAAATTTGGAGTTCGATTTTGTCGGTCATTGTTGGTGTGTTATCAGAGAAAAATATTAGTGCCACGCAAGTAGTCGGTATCGGGATTACGAACCAACGTGAAACGACCGTTGTGTGGGATAAACATACAGGAAAGCCGGTTTACAATGCGATTGTTTGGCAGTCGCGTCAAACAGCTGACATTTGCGATGAATTGCGCGAGGCAGGACATTCTGACATGGTGCGTGATAAAACCGGGCTCTTAATCGATGCTTATTTTTCTGGAACAAAAGTAAAGTGGATTTTAGACCATGTCGAAGGCGCGCGTGAAAAAGCTGAAGCCGGTGATTTGTTATTTGGTACGATCGACACGTGGATTATTTGGAAACTAACGAATGGCGAGAAGCATGTCACCGATTATTCGAATGCTTCGCGTACGCTCATGTACAACATTTATGATTTACAATGGGACGATGAGTTGTTAGCGATGTTAACGGTACCAAAGTCGATGTTGCCGGAAGTAAGACCGTCATCAGAAGTGTATGGCCATACGGCATCAAAACATTTCTTTGGTCAGGAAGTACCGATTGCGGGCATTGCCGGCGATCAGCAGGCAGCGTTATTTGGACAAGCTTGTTTTGAACAAGGGATGGTCAAAAATACGTATGGTACCGGCTGCTTTATGTTGATGAATACCGGTGAAAAGGCTGTGCGGTCCGAGCATGGACTTCTTACAACGCTCGCGTGGGGCATTGATGGCAAAGTAACTTACGCCTTAGAGGGCAGTATTTTCGTTGCCGGATCGGCGCTTCAGTGGTTGCGCGACGGTTTACGGATGTTTAGAGATTCAGCCGAGAGCGAGCAATATGCGACACGAGTTGAATCAACAGAAGGTGTTTATATGGTACCAGCATTCGTTGGGTTAGGGACGCCGTATTGGGATTCTGATGTGCGCGGGGCCTTTTTTGGTCTAACACGTGGTACGACAAAAGAACATTTCGTACGCGCAACGCTTGAATCATTAGCTTATCAAACGAATGATGTGTTAGAGGCAATGGAGGAGGATTCGGGCATTCCACTAGGGCGTTTACGTGTTGATGGTGGTGCCGTAAAAAATGATTTCCTCATGCAATTCCAAGCAGATTTGTTAAATGTGCCGGTTGAGCGTCCCGAAATTAATGAAACAACAGCGCTCGGTGCGGCGTATCTTGCAGGACTTGCGGTTGGCTTCTGGGAATCGCAAGAAAAAATTGCAGAGTATTGGAAGCTTGAAAAAGACTTTGAACCACAAATGGCTGAAGCGGATGCTGCAAAACTTGTTGAAGGTTGGCATAAGGCAGTTAAAGCTGCACAAGCATTCAAATAAACTAGCTGTAAAGGACGGTGCTGTGCTTATCACTGTCCTTTTTTGCTGTTTTACGAACGATGCCATCGCGTTATAATTTACGGATAACGGGTACAGGTAAAAAAGCACTTTTTTTATACAAAAAGGATGGGATGAACATGATTAGGCAAGCATATTTAGACGCATTAGAGCCAAGGCTATTAAATCTTTTTGAATACTTACATGAAAATCCAGAGCCAAGTTGGGAAGAATGGGAAACGACGAAATATTTGGCACAGCTATTAGCAGATGAAGGGTATGAGCCACAGCTATTTGAAAATTCACCTGGGTTGTATGTTGAAATTGGAAGTGGAGCGCCGGTCATCGGATTGCGGACAGATATTGATTCGTTGTTCCAAGAGGTCGATGGTGTACATAAAGCCAATCACTCTTGTGGGCATGATGGACACATGACGATGGCAGTTGGCGTGCTCCTTATGCTAAAGAAATTAAAAGAAACACAAGACTTTACGTTGCAAACAGGCGGTACGATTCGCGTTATTTTCCAACCTGCAGAGGAAAAAGGGAACGGCGCACTCGCAATGGTAGAACGTGGCTTGATTGATGATATAGACTATTTATTTGGTGTGCATGTACGCCCTATTCAAGAGCTTCCGGTCGGCCAGCATTCTCCAGCGCTGTATCACGGTGCATCGATGATGGTGCAATGTGAGATTTATGGCGAAGAAGCGCATGCCGCACGCCCACACTTAGGAAAAAATGCGATTGAAATTGGCGGGAGTGTTATCGAAGCGCTAAAAACAATTCGCGTAGATACACGTATTCCGTGGTCTGTTAAAGTCACAAAATTCTCAGCGGGTGTTGGTCATGGTAATACGATTCCAGGAAAAGCGGTCCTGACGATGGATGCACGCGCGCAAACAAATGCGGCAATGGAGCAATTAGATGTAGGGATTCAGCGCGCGATTCGCTCGATTCGTGAAATGTACGATGCACAAATCAATGCAAAAGTGATGTTAAATATTCCAGCGGCAGAAGTAGATGACGAGGCAGAGGAAATTTTACGCCGCTCCATCGTGCAATCGGTTGGCGATAAGCATTTAGCAGAACCTGTTGTGACACCAGGCGGTGAA
Organism: Kurthia huakuii LAM0618; assembly: GCF_000505545.1. Lineage (GTDB taxonomy): Bacteria > Bacillota > Bacilli > Bacillales_A > Planococcaceae > Kurthia > Kurthia huakuii. The sequence goes on along the minus strand of NZ_AYTB01000016.1, from coordinate 53,565 downwards.
GATTTCCACTTCTATACGAAAATGCGCCCTAACGTGAAAGCGGCGATGCTCGGGCTTGGCTGTGGCGTGACGCCTGGATTACACCACCCACACATGAAGTTTGATCATGCCCAATTAATTAATGGCGTAGAAATTTTAACAAATACGGTCATAAATGCGATGCAATATGCGAAAATGAATGCGATGAATGTATAAGGGAAGTGAAGCATGATGCGCATAGAAAAAATCGTCTTACGTCAAATGAATATGACGATGAAGTCACCATTTACAACGAGTTTTGGTTCTGTTCAAGAAAAGCGCTTTTTAATTGTGGAAGTGTATGATGAGCTAGGAAACTGTGGTTATGGTGAAGGAGAAGCCTTTGAAGCACCGTGGTATACCGAAGAAACAACCGCGACATGCTGGCATATGATTGAAGAATTTTTAGCACCGATTTTACTGAATCGCGATATTGAGCATCCGCGTGAAGTCACGAAATTTTTTAAGCCTATTCGTCGCAATATGATGGCGAAAGCGGCTGTTGAATGTGCCGTATGGGATGCGTATGCAAAGCGATTACACAAGCCATTATGGCAAGTACTCGGCGGGACACGTGAAAAAATCGCCGTTGGTGTTAGCATCGGACTGCAGCCAACAATGAGCCAGCTTTATGACAAGATTGATGCGGCGCTAGAAGATGGTTATGGGCGCCTGAAAGTGAAAATTAAACCAGGGAATGACGTGAAGCTGATTCGCGCGATTCGTGAGCGTTATCCAGATGTGCCGTTAATGGCTGATGCCAATTCGGCGTATACATTGGCGGATATGGCTACGCTGCGTCAATTAGATGCCTTTCATTTGATGATGATTGAGCAGCCGTTAGCAGCCGATGATATTTTAAATCATGCGAAGTTGCAAAAGGAGCTTATGACACCTATTTGCCTTGATGAGAGTATTCATTCTTATGAAGATGTCGTAACGGCAATCGAATTGCATAGTTGTGGTGTCATTAACGTGAAGCAAGCGCGTGTTGGAGGCTTAGAAGAGGCTCGCCGTATTCATGACTTATGTTTGCAGCATGGCATTAAAGTATGGTGCGGAGGAATGTTAGAGTCTGGTATTGGTCGCGCCCATGCAGTCGCGTTAACGTCGCTTGAAGGGTTTACACTACCGGGTGATACAGCGGGGTCGAATCATTATTGGCATGAAGATTTGATTGAGCCAGTTGTTGATGTCGAAGGTGGTTTTGTGCATATGCAAGACGCACCGGGCATTGGCTATACGGTAAATCGCGCACGTTTGGATAAATATACAGAGCGTCAATTGGAATTATAGTCGCTGTGGATAACTAAAAAAGAGGTAAGAGCCTGGGAGGCTCTTACCTCTTTTTTAAAGTGATTTGCTCATAATTAATTCGTTTTCAAAGCGGTCCTCAATTAAAATGGCATCATGACATTCGCCTTCTACGACGTAATTAAATTTTTTAAACAATGCGATGGCCGCCTCGTTTGTTTTGGCAACATTTAATTCTAGACGACGTAAGCCGTTATTCGCTGCCCATTCTTCTGCACCAACCATTAATTTCGTTCCAATGCCTTGATTCGTATGTTCATCTAAAAGGCCAATTGTTAAGGTTGCACGATGCTTTAAATACGGAGAATCATAACCTTCTAAAAATAAATAGCCACCAATTTCGCCGTTTACAATCGCGAGTAACATAATAGACGTATTCGCAATTTTCCACTCAGCAATGCTTTTACGCAAGCTTTGTACAGAATATTTTTGATGCTGTTGGCCATACGGATATTTAAACATTTTCAGCGATAATTGCTCTCCTAAAAAGACAATATCGCGCGCATCATCTAATTCTGCCTGTCTAATAATGAATGGATAGGCGTTCGTATTATTCGTTGTTTCGGCTGTATTTTCATATTGCACAGGCTTTTGAAAAGTTACATAATAACCGGGTTGTACCGCGGTTACTTGATAACCATTTGCTGTCCACGCAAGAAAATGTTTCAGTGGTGATTTTGTTTTTTGCCACCAGCTCTTATTTAAGTAAGACGCATTGGGCAATTTTTGACCGATAATGTTTTCAATTTCAGTGAACGACAGTTGAATACTCGACTGCTCTGTAGACTGAAAATAATTTGATAAAGGAATATATTTCTTTTCAATCTTCTGTTCCAAAATGACACCTCTTTAAATTAAAAAAGCTCAATATATCAGAATCGTACCATATTTTCGTGACTAATGGATGTAAAAATATGAAAAAACTTCTCGTAAATCATTAAAAAAATGAGGGATTTGTTAAAAAATGAATATAATAGTAAATCACTATGTTTTAAAGCAGGAACGTTCTTTTTCGCGAATAATTATGGTAAAATGAAGTCGGTAAAAAGCAAATAGTAGGAGGAATTTTAGACATGAGTAAAGTTCTTGTTTTCGGACACAAAAACCCAGATACAGATACAATCACATCAGCAATCGTATATGCATACCTTAAAAATCAATTAGGCGTAGAAGCCGAAGCGGTACGTTTAGGCGAACCAAATGATGAAACAAAATTCGCGTTAGAAAAATTCGGCTTTGAAGCACCTCGCTTCGTTGAAAAAGTAGCTGCAGAAGCAAGCGAAGTTATCTTAGTTGACCATAACGAATTCCAACAATCAGCGGATGATATCGCTGACGTAACAATTACAGAAGTAATCGACCACCACCGTATCGCAAACTTCGAAACAGCAGCACCGCTATACTACCGCGCTGAGCCAGTAGGTTGTACAGCAACAATCTTAAACAAAATCTTCAAAGAAAATGGCATCGAAATCCCTGCAAACATCGCTGGTTTAATGGTATCTGCGATTGTTTCTGATACATTATTATTAAAATCACCAACTTGCACAGAGCAAGATGTGAAAGCTGCAAAAGAACTTGCGGCAATCGCGGGTGTAAACTTAGATGAATACGGTCTAGCAATGCTTAAAGCTGGCGCTGACCTTTCTGATAAAGCATTGGAAGATTTATTAAGCCTTGATGCAAAAGAATTCGACATGAACGGCAAAAAAGTAATCATCGCACAAGTAAACGCAGTTGACGTAAATGATGTACTTGGTCGCCAAGACGAATTAACAGCATTATTAAACAACGAAGTAGCAGCGAAGGGGTTAGACTTATTCTTCTTCGTTGTAACAGATATTTTAAACAACGATTCAGTAGCGGTACCAGCTGGTGCGTTCATCGCAGAATCTGCTAAAGCATTCAACGCAGCTGTAGAAAATGGTCAAGTAGCATTACCTGGCGTTGTTTCTCGTAAAAAACAAATCGTACCTGTATTAACAGAACAATTTGCTTAAAAAATAGCATACTAAAAAGAGGCTGGGACATACGTGTAACAACACCCTCTCAGATGAGCATAAGAAAAACCGGAATCGCGCTGTGGCGCGGTTCCGGTTTTTCGTTGCGAACGCTAAAAAAGAAAAATGAACTGTTTTATCCCAGCCTCTTTTTTTGTTATTGTAAACTACCGACGCGGCTACTAATATAACCGATTTCGCCTGTAGACGAATACACTTCGTACCAATCACGGCCATTGTCAGGGAATGTGTATCCGGTATAGTCAAAGCGCTCCCCTTTAGAGGCTTTTTCGATAATCGCTGATGTATCATCTTTGTCTGTATTGTAGCGAATATTCGCTTCATTCGCCGTAACGACCACGACACTATAATTGTTCGAAGAGCTTGCTGCTAACGAGCCAGAGCCTATTGTTGTAAGCGACGCGACTTTTTGGCTGACATAGCCAACGGTACCATCATCAAAGACAACTTCAAGCCAAATGCGACCATCATTTTTTGGGTAGCTATAGCCCGTATAGGCAATGGTGTCGCCGGCATTGCCGGTCGCAACAATCGTGCTTGTTGTCGAAGTGTCCATGCGAATATTCGTGCCGTTTTCAAGTAGACGAACATACCCTGGGGTGCTTGAGGAGACATTGCCGACTTTTTGACTGATATAGCCGATGCCAGATGAGCCGTAGCGCACTTTTAACCATGTACGGTTATCGCTCGTTTGTACTTTTTCATGTAAATACTCAAAAACATCGCCACTTTTAGCACTTTTGACAATGGAGCTATTGATGTCTGGTGACTTTCGAATATTCGCCTCTCCAGAAGCTTGCACGTAATCGCCGGAATTGTCTTGAATGATTTGTGAAGACGGCGCTGATTTAGGTGTTGAAGGCGCTTGTGTAGAAGTTTGCTGTGTTGTCGTTTGGGTTGTTTGTGGTGCTGCTTGCTGTTGTTCTTCATTTTTTTCAATCGAAATATTATAGGAACCACAAGCCGTTAGTAAAGAAGTAGATAATAGTAGTAAAGGAATTTTATATTTCATATTAAAACCTCTTTTTTAAGTATTTTTATCTATTAGCTGTTATGTGAATTATAGAATATTTTCATATATATGTAAATATGCTAGTTATTCTTTAGTTGAAAAATACCCCCATGAGCATTTTATGTGCATTGTTTTATAAATCTCTATACAATTACGCTGAGGTGAAGAAAAATGAAAATTCAAGTATGGTCAGATTATGTATGTCCATTTTGTTATATTGGTAAACGTGAATTAGAAAATGCATTAAAGGAAACAGGTTTTGATAGTCAGGTAGAAGTGGAGTACAAAGCGTATCAGCTAGATCCAACGACGCCGGTAGAAAACAATGAAAAATTCCAAGAAACGTTAGCAAAAAAATACGATATGACACCAGAGATGGTTCAACAACAAACAGAAGGCATTAAAGCACGTGCAGCACAAGTTGGTTTAGATTATCACTTTGAAGATATGTATAATGAAAATACATTCAAAGCACATCGTCTAGCAAAATATGCTGCAACCGTTAATAAAGAAAAAGACATGACAGAGCGCTTATTAAAAGCTTATTTTGTTGAAAACCAACGTATCGGGAATGAAGCGGTATTAGTAGCACTCGCAAAAGAAGTAGGACTTGAAGAAGAGGCTGTAACAGCAGCACTTCAACAAGAAAGCTTTGCAACGGAAACATTAGCAGATATCGAAGAAGCACAAAAAGTAGGCGTGCGTGGCGTACCATTCTTCGTTATTAACGAAAAATATGCGATCTCAGGTGCTCAACCAAGTGACGTATTTAAGAAAGCAATTCAACAAGTTGCCGACGAAGAAAATTTAACACCAGCGCTTAAAATGTTTGGTGACGAATCAGCAACTTGCGATGGCGATAATTGCAAACTTTAAAATTCGGTCAAAAGTCTGAGTATTTTATAGTTGATTATTTTCGGTTTTTTAATTAGAATTAGAGTATCTTAAATTTGAGATAAATAATTTAACAATAAATATTAACTAGATAAAGGGAGATTTTATTTTGACAAACGTATTAGTAGTAAAAGCTAACAACCGCCCAGCGGACCAAGGTGTATCATCAAAAATGTATGAAGTATTCATGAACGAATTAGAAGGTAAAGCAGGCGTAAACGTTTCAACATATGACGTATTCGCAGAAGATATGCCTTACTTCGGTCAAGATGTATTTGATGCTTACGGTAACTTACAAGCTGGTAACGAATTAGAAGGCGTACAAGCGCGCGTAATGGCAGCTCAAAACAAAGCACGCGAAGCTGTAACAAATGCAGATGTAGTTGTATTTGCATTCCCATTATGGAACTTAACAATTCCAGCAGCATTACAAACTTTCGTTGACTACACTTACGCTTCAGGCTTCTCATTCAAATACAATGAGCAAGGTCAATTAGTATCATTATTAACTGACAAAAAAGCAGTATTATTAAACGCTCGTGGCGGTATTTACTCAACTCCAGAAACTGCAGCAATGGAAATGTCAGTAAACTACATGAAAGCTGTAGTAGGCGGCGTATACGGTATGGAAATCATCGATGAAGTAGTTATAGAAGGTCATAACGCAATGCCAGCACAAGCTGAAGAAATTAAAGCAGCTGGTTACGAAGCAGTTAAAGCAGCAGCAAACAAAGTAGCATCTCTAGTAGAAGCTTAATAAATGCATGAAAAAGAGGCTAGGATTTTTCCTAAGCCTCTTTTTTTTATGTAAAAAATGAATGAGCGCAAGTACGATAAAGGCAACAGCACCTAATAATGCGACAATGCGCACCGTCTGCTTGTGCAAAGGGCAGCATGATTTTTTCAGGCATCCACCGAACAAAGAACAAGAGAATCGCAAGGGTGACAAAAATGGTCGCCCACATGAACATCACTCCGCTTCTTATGTCCTAGTGTAGCGGAACGACTGCCAGACAGGAATCTTCGCTGTTTGGACGTTTGAAAAATAAGCAAAAAGGCTATAGTTAAATAGGGAACGCAAGACTCATCAATTTAGTGTTTCACCGTTTAAATATCCCTTTAGACTGTAGTGGATGCAGTGCTAAAGAATAATGAAATATTCCTTAGAGTTTTGAACAGCGCTAAGAAAATGAAAGAGGCTGGGACATACGTGTAACAACACCTTCTCAGATGAGCATAAGAAAAACCGGAATCGCGCTGTGGCGCGGTTCCGGTTTTTTGTGGCGAACGCTAAAAAAGGAACATGACATGTGTTGTCCAGCCTTTTTTAATGGCGATTAAATTGTAAGAAGCGTTTACGTTTAAATTTCAGTAAACCTTTATCTGTTTCAATTAATTGACCATATGTAAGACCATTTACTTTAAACTCCATACGCTTGCCATGATCGTGTTGGAATGTAATGTAGTAATCCATTGTCATTCCTGCGTCACCATCACCAAGTAGCTCTGTACGTTTACTCACAATCTTTGCCGGTGTTAGCTCGACGTCGGCTGCATTGTTGCGTTTATATTCGTTGAATTCCTTTATTGCGACATATAGTATAAAACCTATCACAATAGTTGGTATAACATAAAAAAATAAAAGTCCATCTGAAATATTCATGTTGAACGCTCCTTTCTTGACTATAGTATCTATTATAATTAAATTTTGAAAAATTGCGACAATTTTACGCAAAAAAAAGCCTAGAAATTTTCTAGGCTTTATAGGTTATTGAAATTTAAGCTGGATTTGCTTCGATTTCGATATGGATTTTGATTTCGTCACTAACTAATACACCGCCAGTTTCAAGGGCAGAGTTCCAGTTTAAACCGAAGTCTTTACGGTTAATTTTACCGTCCGCTTCAAATGCGACAACTTCAACACCCCATGGATTTGTACCTTTACCGTTGTATTCAGCTTGGAATGTTACAGGTTTTGTCACGCCACGGATTGATAAGTCACCAGTAAGTTTATATTCGTCATCGTCTACTTTTTTAATATCTGTAGCAACGAATGTCATTGTAGGGTGGTTTTCAACATCGAAGAAATCGGCTGAGCGTAAGTGATTATCACGATCTTCATTGTTAGAGTTGATTGAAGCTAATTCAACTTCAAATTGGATGTTACCACCAGTTAAATCTTCTGGATTAATATCTAATTCAGCGCTGAAGCTATCAAAGTGCCCTTTCACTTTTGAAATCATCATATGTTTTGCTTGGAAACCTACTGAAGAGTGAGCTGTATCTACTACATATTTTGCCATAACTAAAATTCCTCCTAAAAAATGTTTTTGTTGTGTTTAATTAACTTATTTACTTGCTGAACTTAGTATACAACGCATTTATCTTTAATTCAAGAGTTTTTAATTCGAACTATCAAATTATTTTTTTGCGATGAATACCATATCATGACCATTAACGTCGTTCACTACGAGTTTTTCCCGTTTGTCGATAAATGAAACACCTTCTTTTATTAAGTTTTCGCGAAGTTCCTGTAACTTTTCAAGTGATGAAAGGTTGAGTGAATAAGCCATTAGTCCAGAGGCATTTTGTGGTGATGGTGGTGCACCTACGCCCATCCATGTATTGAGTGCGATATGGTGATGATAACCACCAGCTGAAATAAAATAAGCGGATTCGCGGAAATTCGTTTTAAAATCAAAGCCAAGCGCATCAAAATATAAATGTTTTAAGTTAGCATCTAAATGAGAAACAGTTAAGTGCATATGGCCAAGAATAGTACCGGCAGGGAAACCCGTCCATTCGCGGTTCGCGTCATGCAACGCTAAAATTGCTTGCACGTCAACAGCGAGTGTATCGGTATCAATTGTGCCATCTTCATTGATTGTCCATTCGTCGCGCGGGCGGTCGTGGTAAATTTCAATGCCATTGCCTTCGGGGTCATTTAAATAAAAGGCTTCAGAATAAAGGTGATCGCCAGCACCTGTAAAGCGAATGCCGCGCTGCGTTAAGTTGCCGATTACATGGCCTAAATCTTCTTTGCTTTTCACTAAGATGGCAAAGTGGAACAGTCCTGTTGTGCGCGGTGGACGAGGAATCGAGTTTTCTTCGTGTACTAAAATAAGTACGGGTTCATTGCTGCCAGCGCCCAATACGACACGTTCCATCGATTGTTCTAAAATTTGAAAGCCTAATGTTTCGTAGAAAGCTGTTTGTTTTTGAATATCCATAACGCGTAGTTGTGTATAGCCTAATTGAAGTTGTGGGTCTAATGTAAAGCTCATAAGTTGAGACTTCCTTTCCGAAATAATTCATATAACTTACTTTATGTAACCTACTATATATTTATAACTTTATTACGTCAAGTAATTTAGTTACGAAAAGTTGAAAAGTTTTTTTTATGTAGGTACAATACAAGGACAAGGAGTGAATGATTATGGAACAACAAACGGGACTATGCCCTAGATTATCGAAAGCGATGGATTTAATAGGAAAGCGATGGGTGGGCCTTATTTTGTACGAATTGTTAGATGGTCCAAAGCGTTTTAACCAAATTGAGTCCGCTTTACCAATTAGTGGTCGCCTGTTATCAGAACGCCTGAAAGAACTTGAAAAAGAAGAAATGGTCGAACGATGTGTCTATACGGAAGTGCCTGTTCGTGTGGAATATAAGCTAACTGACAAGGGCTATAGCATGAAAGGGGCCATTAACGAAATCGAAAAATGGTCGAAAGAGTGGCTTTAATAGTGGAAAGCTTGTAAAATGTCTAATGAAGATTCATACTAAGTTGTGATGAACTTGAAGTAGAAAGGATTGGATTTTTCCATTATGAAAATGCAATGGGCAGAAGATTTAGCAAAAATCGTAGATCCAGCAAATGTTAAAATAGATGAACGACTAAATAAATACACAATGACAAAACTAGGCGGACCAGCCGATATTTTTGTTATGCCAGAATCAGAAGAACAAGCAAGTGCCATTGTAAAATATGCACGCGCTCATAACATTCCTATTTTATTATTAGGCAATGGTTCAAACATGGTTGTTCGTGATGGCGGTGTACGTGGCATCGTTTTAAACTTTGCTAAATTAGACAAAGTAGCAGTTAATGGGACAGAGGTATATGCACAATCAGGTGCGTTAATTAAAGAAGTATCAAAAATCGCTGCAGCGAATACATTAAGCGGCCTAGAATTTTCTTGTGGTATCCCCGGTTCAATCGGTGGTGCGATGGCCATGAATGCTGGTGCTTATGACGGCGAAATTAATGATGTCATTAAAAGCTGTAAAGTATTAACTAAAGCGGGCGATATTTTAGAGTTATCAAAAGAAGAGCTAAAATTAGGGTACCGTAAAAGTATTATTGCGGATGAAGGGTATTATGCGTTGTCATCTGTATTCACATTAGTGGAAGGCGACCAAGCTGCAATCGATGAAAAAATTGCGGATTTAACATTCAAACGTGAATCGCGTCAACCACTTGAATATCCGTCAGCGGGTTCAGTGTTTAAACGCCCTCCAGGTCACTTCGCCGGTAAATTAATTCAAGATAGTGGTCTTCAAGGGCAAGGAGTTGGCGGTGCAGAAGTGTCAACAAAACATGCCGGCTTTATTATTAATAAAACAGGTACAGCGACAGCGACTGACTATATCGATACAATCCATATGGTGCAACGCGTCGTAAAGGAAAACTTTGATATCGCATTAGAAACAGAAGTTAAAATTGTTGGGGAAGACATACCCGCAACAGTGAAATAAATGAATCGTTGGGCGTTCTTCTTTTGAGAGGAGCGCCTTTTTTTGGAGGTAGCAGCATGAAGTTTGTCTCGTGGAATGTCAATGGTATTCGAGCTTGTTTGAAAAAAGGTTTTATCGATTATTTTAACGAAGTAGATGCAGATTTTTTCTGTATTCAAGAATCAAAATGTCAGGCAGGGCAAGTGGAGCTTGAACTTCCTGGGTATGAGCAGTATTGGAATTATGCGCTTCGTAAAGGCTATTCGGGCACGGCGATTTTTACAAAGCATAAGCCGCTTCGTGTGAAGTATGGCGTAGGCGAACGCGATACCGAAGATGAGGGGCGTATTATTACGCTCGAATATGACCATTTTTATATGGTGACCGTTTATACGCCGAATGCGAAGCGTGACTTGGCGCGCCTCGCGTATCGCTTAGAATGGGAAGATGAGTTGCGTACCTATTTAGTCGCATTAGATGCGAAAAAACCGGTTATTTATTGTGGGGATTTGAATGTCGCACATGAAGAAATTGACTTGAAAAACGCCAAATCAAATGTCGGGAATTCAGGTTTTACAGTGGAAGAACGCAACAAAATGACAACGTTACTTGCGAGTGGTTTCACCGATTCGTTCCGCGCGTTGTATCCGGCAGCGACCGAGCGCTATTCATGGTGGTCGTATATGAATAAAGTGCGCGAGCGTAATATTGGGTGGCGTATTGATTATTTTATCGTCTCAAACCGCCTAGTACCGCAAATTACAGCGGCTGCGATTCACGATCAACAACTCGGGAGTGACCATTGCCCGGTCGTACTAGAACTGACGAATGCGTAATTATTTGCTCGTCGCGATCGGTGCAGTAATGGGCGTATTGCTGCGCTATGGCTGTATGCTCGTTATTAGCGAACAGCTTGTACTATTGTTCATTAATATTGTCGGTAGTTTTGCGATGGGTATGCTCAATGCCTATTTTGAGCGCCGGCTATACGCAGAGCTTCAGCTGTTACTGACAACGGGCTTACTCGGTTCGTTTACGACATTTTCAGCATTTTCAGCGGAATGGTTGGCCTATATGATGCACAGTCCGCTCGTGGCAATCGGCTATGCATTAGCGATGACATTCGGCTGTATAGCAGCTGCTTTTGTCGGTTATGTAATCATGAAGCGAGGTGAGCGCGCATGACGCTTTTTGTAGTAGCAATTGGTGGTGCGCTCGGAGCTTGTACACGTTTTGCAGTCATTCAATGGTTTGCACGCACAGCGCGGCCTTTTTATATCGCGACATTTGTTGTGAATAGTGTTGGCTCGTTCTTGATGGGTATGGCGCTCCATTTACTTGAATCATCAGTTGCGTTCGCTTTTTTGGCGCTTGGCTTTCTTGGGGCATTCACGACATTTTCAACATTTGCGTTTGATGCTGTCCGTTTAATGCGCACGAGTCGCTTGCAAGCGCTAGTTTATGTGCTGCTGACAATGGTAATTAGCTTTGGTTGCATCGTGCTAGGGTTTAAAATAAGATAAAGAGAGAAAAAAGCGTTTTAAAAGGTCCACCTTTTAAGGCGCTTTCAATATAATAAAGGTAGCCCAATTAATTATAGAAGGTGTTTACATGCGACTAAAAGAATGGACAATCGAAGAACAAGAACCACTGATTCACTTTTTAACGAAAAATGAATGGCCTTATCATGTACAATCACACCCTGGACGTGAATTAATTGAACGTACAATTGAAGAGGGCGGCTATGAATCAGATGATGTTAAAACGTTTTGGATTGAAAATGATGAAGGACAAAAAGTAGGAATGGCGCAAATTTATGATTTACAAGATGAAATTCCGGTCTTTGATTTGCGTATTGCGGAGCAGTGGCGTGGTTTAGGTTACGGTAAGCAAGCGTTATTACTCGTGACGGAATTTATTTTCAGTTTACCTGAAAAGAAAATTCGCCTAGAAGGTCATACGCGTCAAGATAATGTACCGATGCGAAAAACGTTTGAAAGCGTTGGTTTCGTAAAAGAGGCGCATTTCCGCGATGCTTGGTATATGCCAAAAGAGGACGCTTATTATGATGCGGTAACATACGGAATTACGCGCGAAGATTTCTTTAGTAAAAAAACGACGCCAGTTTCGTGGAATGATGAGCCAGTGGAGTTTGATTATAAAAAATATTGGGATTTCCCATCACAATTTGAGACGGAGCGCTTAGTTGTTCGTATTCCTCGTGAAGAGGATACAGAATTAGTCTATGAAGCGATTGAACGCTCGATCGTTAAGTTGAAAATGTTTATGTCGTGGGCACAACAAAAACCAACGCATAAAAACGTCAAAGAAAATATTCGTAAAGCGATTGCTAAATTTATGAATCGTGAAGAATTACGCTTCCATTTATTTATTAAAGAAACGAACGAATTTGTTGGCGTGTTAGGCTTGCAGCACATTGATTGGACAATTCCGAAGTTTGAAATTGGCTATTGGATTGACGAGCGCTGGAGCGGTAAAGGGTATATGACCGAGGCAGTGCATAGTATGACATTGTTTGCGTTTGAAGATTTAGGGGCCAATCGTTTAGAAATTCGTTGTGACCGCGATAATATTCGCAGTCGCGCGGTAGCAGAAAAAAATCATTTTGAATTAGAAGGCATTTTGAAGCAAGATTCACGTAATGCGAATACACATCAATTACGTGATACATGCGTTTATGCCAAAATTAGTTTAATGTAGCAGGGGGAGTTTTTGTGGAGCAAAACGTTCCATTAATAAATGTAACAGAGGAGCTTGTACGAGGGATTGTGCGCTTCTTATTACATGGGCCAGAGTATCCGACATATTGTCATTGTGAAGTGTGTGAAGCGAAGGCATCGGCCATTGCATTGAATCATTTAGAAAGTCATTATGTAGCAACGGTTGAGGACCGCGATCGAGCCTTTTCTTATTTAAAACAGCCAAAGCAAATTGCAGAGATTAATAAGCAAGTGATTCATGCTATTCACATAATTGGGCAAAATACGCACAAAAGTTAGGAACCACTGAAACGTCCTTACGTTTTCATGTCAAGTGTAGTAAAATGGGAAGATAACTACTGGAAAGAGAGGGAATGTAGATGCCGACACCGAGTATGGAAGATCACATCGAACAAATCTATTTACTTATTGATCAGAAAGGTTATGCGCGGGTATCAGACATCGCGGAAGCGTTGTCCGTTCTTCCTTCTTCCGTTACTAAAATGGTTCAAAAACTTGATAAAGATGGTTATTTAATATACGAACGTTACCGAGGCCTTTCGCTAACACCAAAAGGTAAAAAGTTAGGGAAACGTCTTGTTGAAAGACATAGTTTATTGGAGCAGTTTTTACGACTCATTGGCGTCGATGAGAACTTGATTTACAACGATGTAGAAGGCATAGAGCACCATCTTAGCTGGAACTCCATAGACCGTATTGCAGACCTAATACAAGTACTGGAAGACAATCCTGAGTTTGTACAAAAGATTGCTGCACTGAAAGATTTAGAGCACCACATTGAATAGTACGCGTCATAAAGTGAGAGGAGTTTTAACATGACTGAATTACAATCAGGAGATGTTGTAACACTTATTGTGAAAGAAAAGTTAGCATCTCAATATGTATTAACAAACGATGAAGTGGATGTGCCACTAAACGCATCGGAAGTGCTTGAGGAGTTAAACGAGCACGATAAAGTAAAAGTATTTTTATACGCTGACCGCCGAGGCGATTTAGCGGCAACGACGGCGATTCCAACGATTACAAAGGACACATTTGGCTGGGCACGCGTTATGCGTATGTCACGTCATGATGGTGCTGTTGTGGATATTGGTACGTCACGCGAAGTTATCGTACCAGCAGAAGATTTACCGCAAATGGAAGACGTATGGCCAGAAGTAGGCGACCATTTATTCATTACGTTACGCGTTGATTATAACGGCAACTTATTTGGTCGTTTAATTACCGAAGAACGTATGATGGAGCAATTTGAGGACGGCGAAGAAACGCTGTTTAATCAAAATATTGTAGCGCGTCCGTACCGCCTATTACCAATCGGTACATTTTTAATAGGCGTCGAGAAGCCATACCGCATTTTTGTACACGAAACAGAGCGCGATGCAGAGCCACGCCTAGGGCAAGATGTGAGCGTGCGTATTATCGAAGTGAAAGAAGATGGCACGTTAAATGCCTCAATGAAGCCACGTGTATACGAACGTTTAACGGGTGATGCGGAGCAAATTTTTAAATACCTTGAAGAAGTAGGCGGTCAAATGCCATTTGGTGATAAATCATCACCAGACGAAATTAAAGACATGTTCAATATTTCAAAAGGGTCATTTAAACGCGCATTAGGGACGTTAATGAAAGCTGGTCGCATCGAGCAAGTGGACGGTTGGACAAAAATTAAACATTAATAATAAGAGGACGAAAAAGAAGGAATGAAACTTTTTCGTCCTTTTTTGCGTATTATAATCAAAATAGTTATTTAAGGGAGAGACAAAACGATGAAAAAACGAGCTTATGCCATTATTGCAGCATTATGCCTAACGACAGCAGCAGTCGGCGCAACAGCCGTTACGATGACAAGTTTTACTCAATCAGCTTCAGCGGAAGTTGTGAATGAAAAATTAGGCGACCCAATCGTTGTGTACGGGGGTTCTTTAACTGATAGTGAAAAAGAAACAGTTAAAAAAGAATTAGGCGTTTCTGGTACGGTGAAGGAAGTAACAGTAACCGGTGGCGACATTGCAAAATATATTCAAAATGGGAATTCCTCTGCCAGATTGTATTCCTCTGCAAAAATTACGCCTGAAGATTCAGGTTACGGCATTGTCGTAGAAATTAAAACACCACAAAATATTACGCAAGTAACATCAGATATGTATTCGAATGCGATGTTAACGGCAGGGATTAGCGATGCGAAAGTAGAAGTTGCGGCGCCGAAGCCAGTAACAGGTCACTCGGCGCTTGCGGGTGTGTACAAAGCATACGAAGCAACAACCGGTGAAAAGTTAGATACGGAGCGTACCGATGTGGCGAACCAAGAGCTAGGCGTTGCGACGACATTGTCTGATAAAGCCGGCATTGACCAAGACAAGGTGAGTCAATTATTAACGGAAATCAAACAACAAATTGCGGAGCAAAAACCAGCGACAAAAGAGGAAGTTGCACAAATTGTCGATGACAAATTGCAAAGCTTACAAATTACTTTGAGCGATGAGGACCGTCAATTACTTGTTGATTTAATGGACAAAATTAGCAACCTAGATATTAATTTCGGTCAATGGTCCGATCAATTGAATGACTTAGGAAGCAAGATAACGGATTCAATTAACAACTTAAAAGATAGCGTTAACGAAAATACAGGATTTTGGGATAAAGTTGTCCAATGGTTCAAAAACTTATTTGGCATTGGCGATGACAATACCGAGACAGACACAACTCAATAATGTAATGAGACTGGGCGATGATAGCATGACCCAGTCTTTTTTTGTAGTAAAAAAATGCGTTTCGCGTTGCAAAATAAAAAATATGTGCTATTATATGTCTATAAAGAATCTTGAATTCAAGATAAAGTAAAAGGAGCGAACAAACATGACCGTAAACGTAGCAGGAATTCACCACGTATCAGCAATTACAGCACAAATCGAACGCAACCATCATTTCTTCACACAAATTTTAGGTTTACGTCTTGTGAAAAAAACAGTTAACCAAGACAATACTTCATCATATCATTTATTTTATGCCGATGCAGTCGGTACACCAGGAACAGATATGACATACTTTGATATTCCAGGCATGGGACGCACATTACCAGGCGTATCAAGTATTAACTCAACAGCATTTCGCGTGACATCGGAAGAAGCGCTTCATTACTGGGTAAAACGCTTTGATGATAACAACATCGCACATGGCGACATTACAGAGCGCTTTGGTCGTAAAGTATTGCCATTCCAAGATTTTGAGGACGCGCGTTTCTTATTAGTAGTGGATGATGGCACCGGTATTCCATACGGGACGCCGTGGACAGAAACAGATGTCCCAGAACAATTTGCGCTTGTCGGCTTAGGTGGCGTAACATTAACGCTTGCAAAACCAGCGGCAACGGAAAACGTCTTAACGCAGCTTTATGGTTTCAAAAAAGTAGGAACGTATCCATCGCCAGTAGCAGGTCAACGAGACATCGTTGTTTATTCGTCAGGTGAAGGTGGTCCAGCAGGTGAAGTACACATTGAAGAACGTCATGATTTACCAATTGAACGTCATGGCCGCGGCAGTGTTCACCATGTTGCCTTCCGCGTAAAATCAGTCGAAGAATATGACGCGATGATTGCGCAGTACGAAGCGTTAGGATTGCATACGTCAGGTAAAATCGACCGCTTCTATCTTAAATGTAGCAGAGGACGCCCACCTCAACGAGCGTAGCGAGTAGGTGGGTGGTGAATGCTACAGGGCATTAAGTCTTGACTGTAAATCAGCTTGATTGTATAATCAGTGTTATAAACAAGAAAGGCTGATGCAACAATGGTTTTAGATAGCAATAATCATTCAGTGTTCTCATTGAATTACCACTTAGTTTTAGTCGTCAAATACCGAAAAAAAGTATTTAATGATGAGAAATCAAATTACGCAAAAGATATTTTTGAAAGAATAGGAAGCAACTACAACATATCTTTAATCGAATGGCACCATGATAAAGACCATGTTCACATTTTATTTAAAGCACACCCTAATACCGAACTTTCAAAATTCATCAATGCGTATAAATCCGCAAGCTCACGATTAATAAAACGAGATTTTCCAGAAATCAAACAGCAATTATGGCAAGGAATGTTTTGGTCTAAAAGTTACTGTCTTGTAACAACTGGCGGTGCATCGATAGAAACGATTAAAAAATATATTCAGTCTCAAGGACAAAATAATGATTAGAAAGAGGTGACTGTTATGCCACATAAAGCGTATAAATTCCGTATCTACCCAAATAAAGACCAGCAAGCGCTTATTCATCAAACACATGGACATTGTCGTTTTGTCTATAACCATTTCCTTGAACGTTGGAATACTTCTTATAAAGAAGAAGGAAAAGGGTTGAATCGTTCCATCATGTCTAAAATGCTCACAAAGATGAAAAAACAAGATGATACGGCATGGTTACGCAATGTAGATAGTGTGGCGTTACAAGCCTCTTATGAAAATTTAATGGATGCTTTTAAACGTTTTTTCAAAGGACAAAATAAGTATCCTCGTTTCAAAAGTAAAAAGAACCTTGTTCAAAGCTATACAACGAAGAACAGCCATAACTGTATTGCGATTGTCGGCAATCAAATGAAACTACCAAAATTAGGGCGTGTGAAGTTTGCGAAGTCGCGTGACATTGAAGGCCGTATACTGAAAGCAACAATCAAATATAATGCAAGTGGCAAATTCTACGTGTCGCTTTTGTGTGAAGTACCCGACTTCAAGCCTTTGCCTAAAACAAACCAATCTGTTGGGATAGATTTAGGCATCACTGACTTCGCGATTCTTTCCGATGGGCGTAAAGTGGATAACCAAAACTATCAACGGAATTAGTCCGCCAGTATGACGTCATCTGTCTAGAGGACTTAAATATCAAAGGCATGTTGAAAAATCATAAACTAGCGAAAGCGATTAGTGACGTATCCTGGTCCTCATTCGTCCAAAAGCTGAAATATAAAGCGAAATGGTATGGTCGAGCAGTCATGAAAATCAATCGCTTCTTCCCATCAAGCCAGCTATGCCATGTATGTGGGCACCGTGATGGCAAAAAAACATTAGCTATTCGCGAGTGGGTATGTCCAGCTTGCCACACAACCCTCGACCGGGATGTCAATGCAAGTCGCAACATCTTAGCAGAAGGATTACGCCTTTTCGAAGCAACCAAACCGTAGGAACTACGGGGATAGCCTACTAAAAAAGTGAAGCCGCTGTTTCGAACAAGTGGAAACAAGCAAGCACTGTTCGTAGGAATCTCCCACTTCAAGCAACGTTCGAAGAACGGCTAAGTGGGGGTAGTTCAATTCAAAGCTGTGTATTACCGCGACCCAAACGGTATTTTGTTTGAAGTATCAACAGATGAACCAGGCTTCTCTTCTGATGAGCCGCTAGAACATATGGGCGAAGAATTAGCATTGCCACCATTTTTAGAAAGACGCCGCGATGAGATTGAAGCATCGTTGCATCCATTAGCATTGGAGCAATAGTTAGCAACAGCTAATTTGGAAAATATATGCTACAATGACGGTAATTTAGTAAAGGGAGTGGACCACATGGAATTTGAATTAACAAACCGCGGAGGCGAAGAGTACGCTTTTCAACATAAAGAAGGCGAGCATGTAGATGCTGAGATTAGCTGGACACAACTTGGAGATGTTATGGTCGTTGAGCACACATTCGTCGATGATTCACTTCGAGGACAAGGCGTTGCAAAACAATTATTAAATCGTGCGGCAGACTTTGCACGCGAAAAAAATTACAAAATCGAAGCAGTATGCTCTTATGTAGTAGCATCATTCGATAAATCAACAGATTACGATGATGTAAAAGTTTCGTAATTGTGACGAAAAACGAGGTTGGTAATAATCCACCTCGTTTTTTTAAATTGATGAAAAGGGTATAGGAAAGAATAGGGCGAATACAGTAGGTAACCAATTCGGTGCGCAGGCGTATGAAGAAGGGGTGAGAACCTATGAACCGAACGATTGAAAAAGTGCTGGCGATGATTGCGTCGATTTTAAATGTTTTTGGCATCGCAGGCACCGGCATATTTTTCTTTAGTATGGATAGTTTTCTTAAAAATGATGGCGTTCAGCAACAAATTATTGATGACGTGCAACAACGTACAGGTACCGAGTTGACAATGACCGGGCTCCAAAATATTTCACAACTATTTGGCTCGGTTGGTTGGTTTGTCATCGTCGTGTTAGTTATTAGTTTAATTATCGGCACAGCAGGTATGATTAAACTCAATAGCGATACGAAATTAGCAGGCATTTTATTTATCGGTGCAGGTATTTTCTCTTGCCTCATTTCTGTACCGTCAATTTTATTTTATATTGCCGCAATCCTATGCTTCACACGTAAAAAAGATCAACCGCAAGAATCACCGGTTGGCAAAAAAGCACAACACCGAGTTTCAAACAATCACGAACAAATTAAATAATCAACAAGAGGCTGAAAATACCCTCTTAGATGAGCATAAGAAAAACCGGAATCGCGCGGTGGCGCGGTTCCGGTTTTTCGTTGTGAACGCTAAAAAAGAAAATTGTTTTGTCAAGCCTCTTGCCATGTTTAACTAAAAAACTTGCCACTAATAATACTGCTAATAACGTCTTTCACTTTTGGCGGCACGCTGCTTAAATCATGTTGCTTTTTATAAATAACGAGATGTTGTACCATCGCAATCAATGCGCCAATCATACCAACTTGTAGGAGCGTCATATCAATCTCTGGGAAATCGCCTGTACGCATACGTTTTTGTACTTCGGTATCGGCGGCCGTTTCCTTATGAAATGTCGCTAAATACGTTGCGGATAATTCCGGATATTTGACCGATTCACTAAATAAAATAATGTATTGCTGCAAATTATTTTCAACTTTTTCTAAAAATAACGCCGTCCAACGTTGCACCAATTCACTATTTGTTAATGTTGAATACGTAGAGTCATCTTCAATAAAATAGGTTGGTTGTACAGCGGCTGTTAATAAATCTTTTTTGCTTTTGTAATATTTATACATCGCAGCCTCTGAAATAGCAGCACCACGAGCAATTTCTGCTGTCGAAGTTGCGTCAAAGCCTTTTTGATAAAATAATCCGCGAGCAACGTCTAAAATGCGTTGTTTCGTTAAGTCGCCCTTAGTTGGCATTTCTTCCACTCCGTTTCGATGGTCATTTGTGACATTATCGTAGCACAAAAACGCCATATGTAACATCTTCGTTCAAGATTTACGATAAAAGTATGGATTAAAACGCATGATTCGGGGGTATTTGTTAACTATAGAACGTAACGGGAGGGCTTTACTATGGCGAATAAAAAAAATAAACTTCTCATTGCAGGACTTGCAGCAGGGGCCTACGCTTATTTACGTAAGCAAGAAAACCGTGATAAAGCAACAGCGGCATTTAATAGCACAAAAGATAAAGTCGGCGAATTTGTGGCGCAACAAAAGCAAACTATTGCAAGTAAGCGTGCAGCAGACCCAGAAACGGGTGATCATACGATTATTCCAGACCGCGATACATCTTATTATATCGGTGAGAAGGAAATGGTTGAAGAAGGCGCTTTAACAACTGTGCAGTACTTCAACGAAGAAAAGCAAGAAGAAGTCGATGAACGCGATAATTTAGAATATTTCATTGAAGATAAAGAGATGGCTGATGAAGGTGCGCTGACAAAAGTAGGTTATGAAAATGAAGAGGCGCAGACCGAAGATGACAATGAAAAAGAATTAAAAAATGCCGCATCGTACCAAATCGAAGATCGCGATATGATTTCAGAAGGTGCTGGCACATCGGTGCAATATTTCAATGAGAAACAAGATACCGATTCAAAAAACGCATAAAAAAAGAGGCTGCGACAAAACGTGTCATGTTTCTTTTTTGGCGTTCACAACGAAAAACCGGAACCGCGTCACCGCGCGATTCCGGTTTTTTTTATGCTCATCTGAGAGGATATTTTCAGCCTCTTGTTGTGTTGTTTAATGTAACATTGTCCCATGTTCTGCAAGATTGTTATGGAATGTAAATGCTTTTGTAAGCATATGCGGTGTTTGACCGCCAACCGTTGCTTTAGCTTCATCATAATAGCTTTGGAGCGCTTCTTTATACATTGGGTGCGCACAGTTCTTAATAATCAACTCAGCGCGTTCGCGAGGTGTTAAGCCACGTAGGTCGGCAATCCCTTGTTCAGTCACGACAACATCGACATCATGCTCGGTATGGTCGACATGCGATACCATTGGCACAATCGATGAAATTTTGCCGTCTTTTGCGACTGATTTTGTGACGAAAATAGAGAGGCGGCCGGCGCGTGCAAAGTCACCAGAACCGCCGATACCATTCATCATTTTGCTGCCGGAGACGTGTGTAGAATTGACGTTGCCGTAAATATCAAATTCAAGCGCAGTATTCATGCAAATCAGACCTAAACGACGAATTACTTCAGGGCTGTTTGAAATGTCTTGTGGGCGTAATACGAGCTTATCTGCATAATCTTTTAAGCGAGGAAGTACAGTATCCATTTTCTCGCGAGATAATGTAAAGGAACAGCAAGAAGCGGATTTTACTTTGCCGGCATCGATTAATTCGAATACGGCATCTTGTAGTACTTCAGAATACACTTCAAGTTCTTCAAACTCAGAGTCCACCATACCTGCAAGCACAGCGTTTGCGACCGAGCCAATACCTGATTGAAGCGGCGCTAATGTGTTTGTTAGGCGCCCTTCTTTAATTTCTTTACGGAAAAATTCAAGTAAGTGGTTGGCCATTTGTTGCGTTTCGGCATCTGGAGGCACGATCGTAGAAGGGGAATCTTCTTGTTCTGTGACAACGATTGCGACTACTTTTGTCATGTCGAGTTTAATACCTTTTGCACCAACGCGGTCATTTGCATGCATGATTGGGATTGGGCCACGCTCACCTTGTTTTTCAGGAACATAAATATCGTGTAAACCTTCTAATTCAGCAGGCGCAGCGACATTTAATTCGATGATGACTTTGTCAGCTGACGCAACATAAATAGGAGAGTTACCGACAGATGATGTTGGGATTAAGTAGCCATCTTCTGTAATCGCCGTTGCTTCGATAATCGCCACATCAATGTTCATCGCACCTTGACGTAAGTATTCAGAGGTGACTGATAAATGTTGGTCGATAAAACCAACGTCACCGTTATTGATGTGTCCACGCATTGTGCGGTCTACTTGGAATGGTAGGCGTTTGCGCACGATGCCAGCGTCAGACATGAGCGCATCGGTATCAAAACCGAGTGAAGCACCTGTATAGACATCTACTTTGAAATCATCTAGTCCTTTTGCGCGTTCTACAAGAGCGTGCGGTACAAACTTAGCGTCACCGGCACGAGTGAAACCACTCAAGCCAAGTGTATCGCCATTGTTGATTAGTGCTGCAGCGGCGTCAGCAGACATTACTTTGTCGTTTAAGCCGGCGAAGCGTAATCTTTCTTCGACTTTGCTAGTCATAAAAAATTGCCTTCTTTCTTCATTCGGAAAAATCCTGATCTAAAGTGCGGTTACTGTTTAACGAAACAACCGCGCCTTTATTATGTTAAATTTTATCACCAAATTGTCACAATTTCTTTTTAGGACGTATGAAAGGGACGATTTGTTAGCTATTAGAGAAAATTAAAGGTTATTGTAGCATGCTAGTATTATCGTGATATATCGAAAAAATACACAAAAAAACGAGAACTGCGCATAGGCACAATTCTCGTTACAGACATAATTAGAAACCTAATGAACGACGGAAATAGCTAGCGTAGCGTTGGCTAACAGGAATGCGCGTGCCGTCTTTCATGATTAATAAGAATGTCGAGTGTGAATCTGGTTGAATTTCATCGATGTAGTCAATGTTGACGATGTAAGAGCGGTGACAACGAATGAATGTGTCAGGCGATAAGAAAAGTTCTAAGTCGCTTAAGTTTAAGCGGTGGTACCCTTCTTTTTTCATCGTTTTTACAAATGTTTTACGAAGTTGTGTTTCTAAGTAAATCACTTCATTGTGTTTTACTGGGTACCAGCAATCATCGATTTTAATTGTGATGTAGTTTGTTAAGAACGGAGATGGCTTTTGTGGGAAGATAGCTGTAATAGCACCTTTTGTTTCGCCTTCTTCTAATAATGGAATACTCATACCGTAGTATGGCACACCAAATACATCTGGTTCGATAAATGAGTTAATTTTCTGGCCGTAATCAAGGGCTTTATGTGTTGCTGAGCCTTCTGGGATCTCATCACCAGGCTTAATCTTTAAATCGATTTTTTTGCTTGGTTGATAATATAAATACTTTTCTGTATCCGAGATTACAATAGAAGTATTATCAGGGAAAAATTCTTTAATGACCTCTATTAATTCTTCAATTGATTTAGGATCCATCCATTCATACCTCGTTTCTTCCGATATCTTAAATTCATTTCATCCTGTCATAACATTTTACTATAGTTTGTTTCCAAAATTAAGTACTAAAAATAAATTTCCTACAAATAGTGTCAAAAATAATGCTTTTAAGCAGAAAATTTTGCAACTTGAACGATTAGAGCATACCAAATTTTAGTAGAATACAACATACCTTCGTGAAAAGAAAAAATGAATCATTTATCTATTTTAAAAAAATGAAGCTAAAGACTCTCCCATCGTAACAAAAAAATGATATTTTGTCGACTTATGTAGAATGGACTATAACTTTTTCAATAAATAATAAAAATTGCATAATTTTTTTCAAAAGTCTCTTTTCCTTTACTGCATAATATTGTATAATTTTTATAAAAATCACTCAATTACTTTGTAAATTATTTAAGTAGAACGACCTAAACGGCGGATTTGTAAAAAAATTAGGTTCGATACGTGCGTGCATTAATTGATACTATTGTCATTGGTTGAGTGTTTATGGTTATTACAAAATGCGTATTTTTCAGAAAGATGGGGATTCTATATGTTACAACATCAATATTCTATCTCAGAGGCGATTTCAAAGCGTTATTTTCAAGAAATAGAAACAATGAACCGCTATGATGGCATCGAAAAGTTTTACGAAATTGAAGCTCAGCTTATAAGAGAAATTTATCAATTAGAAACAGAAGCAGCGAAAGAATCATTACGTGCATTAATTGATTTATTATCGGAGCGCTCAGGAAAGCACTTTTTCCGCGCAATCCGTCATTATTTTATCGTGTTGTCGTCAGTTGTGACACGTAAATTAATCGAAAACCAAGCGCCGCTTAAAAAAGCGTTTGCGTTTAATTCAGCATGCGTACAAATGGTCGATGAGCGCATGAACGATGCGGAATTCCTACAATTTGCAGATGATTTAGTGGAATTTTACATCTATGTCATTTCAGAGCGTAAACAACCGTCATATAAGCACCAAACGGTTAATAAGGTCATCATGTTTATTGATGATGAAGTCGAAACGGATTTATCGGTAGAAGATATTGCGCAACATTTCTCAATTAGCACAAGTCATCTATCGCGTATTTTTAAAGAACATGTTGGTATTACACTTGTTGAATACTTAAATGTGCGTCGCGTTGAGGAATCTCAATATTACTTACGCCATACGACAAAGAGCATTTCAAACATTTCAGAGCAATTCCACTTCTGTAATCAAAGTTACTATACAAGAATATTTAAAAAATACGTTGGTTTGACGCCGAAACACTTCCGCGACCAACCAGATCACGAATATTTCCGCTTCCAATTGCCAGAACGTTTAGTGTAATTATGAAATATTCGAAAAATCATTCTGCTTTAGTTTGATATGTCATATAAAAATACGGTATACTTCACTATAGTTTAAAATAATGATGTAGGTGAAAAAATAGTGAAGAAGAAAATAGGCTTACTTTCAATGCTGGGCCTTGCACCGTTCTTTTTAGCTGGCTGTGAGTCCGTTAAAAATGGTGAAGGCTTTTTCTATAGCACATTTGTAAAACCTATGGAATTCCTGCTAGATTTCTTCGGTAACACATTATTCGATGGTGGCTATGGTGGCGCAATTATTGTCATCACTATCTTAATTCGTTTAATTTTAATGCCGTTCATGCTGAAAACGTATAAAAATCAACAAGGCATGAAGATGAAAATGGATAAACTTCGCCCAGAAATGGAAGATATCCAAAAGAAATTAAAAGCAGCGTCTTCTAAGGAAGAACAAATGGCGCTACAACAAGAGATGATGGGACTTTATAAAAAATATGATGTCAATCCGCTAAATATGGGTTGCCTTCCTATGATTATTCAAATGCCAATCATCATGGGCTTGTACTATGCAATTCTGTATTCAGAAGAAGTACATGCACATAAATTCTTATGGTTCGAGCTTGGTGAGCCAGATATTATCATGACATTAATTGCCGGTGCGATTTACTACTGGCAATCAAAAGTTTCGATGGCCAATATGCCAACGCAACAACAAGCACAAATGAAAATCATGATGTATATCTCACCAATTATGATCATGGTGATTTCATTCTCTAGTATGGGTGCATTGCCACTTTATTGGTCAGTTTCTGGTTTATTATTAGTCGGTCAAACATATCTTGGTCGTATTTTATATCCACCATTAGATGAACATGGTAACCCGATTAAAAAAGAGAAAAAAGCAAAAGCTACTACGGAAGCAGTTGTCGCTGAAGAGCCACAAGAAAAGCGTAAATTAACGCCTGCAGAACGTGCAGCGAAAGCGCAAAAGAAAAAGAAAAAATAATGTATAATTGAGTCAGAGTGTATGTGCGCTCTGGCTTATTTTTTTGAGGAGGTGGAATGGACTCGTGAATATTCAGCGTTTAACAGGTATTGTGACGGCGGTAGCGAGTGTTTTAGCAGTATGGTTTTTATTCCAGCAACAATTTGCTATTGCAGTCGTTTTAATATCGTTCACGTTCACATTAACCAACGCATTACGTGCGAAAGATATGAATGAAAAAGGATATGTGAAAGAGGCAAAAGTGATGCGCGGTGTCTCGTTTTTCTTTAGTGTTTTAACAATCGCAGCTATTGTGTCTCTATTCATTTAATATAGCAAAATTCGGGGGAGAGAGTTATGAAAAAATCGTTTATTCAATTTCCAGTAATTGCATTAGCAGCGAGTGCGATGGTTCTTGCTGCATGTAGTAATGACGAGGAACCGACTGCTGATAAAAAAGCAGCGACAGAGCAAACGTCAGAAGAAACGCCGACCGATAACGGCACTGAGGAAACGCCAGAACAACAACCCGCTGAACCGGAAGTAGAGCGCGATGCTGGGGGCTATATTATTGACCAAGCACCTGCAACGGCAGTGAAAAAGGTTGATGGTATTGTCATTGCCAACAAACGTTATCCGATGCCGGGCGATTATGCGCCGGGCGAAAGTGCGGACGCGCGTGCGGCATTTGCTAAATTAAATGCCGCAGCTCAGCAAGCGGGCTATACATTTAATGCGTTTAGCACCTACCGTTCGTATGACCGTCAAACGGAGTTATATAATAACTATGTCGCAAAAGATGGCCAGGAAGCGGCGGATCGTTATAGTGCAAGACCCGGTTTTTCAGAGCATCAAACAGGATTAGCGTTTGATATTGGTGAAACGAGCAATCCGAATGATTATGCGTCAAACCGCTTCGGTGAAACAGCGGCTGGCAAATGGCTTGCTGAAAATGCACATGATTATGGTTTCATTATGCGCTACCCAGATGGCAAAGAAGAAGTAACAGGCTATATGTATGAATCATGGCATTTCCGCTATGTTGGCAACGACATTGCTACTGAAATTTACAACAATGATTCGACACTTGAAGAATATTTAGGTGTCGAAGGTTAACGAAAAAAGCTGTCGATTATCGGCAGCTTTTTTACGAGGTGGGTATAGAAAGGGAGGAGGTGAGCGTCATGAAAAAATGGCTACTAGCAGCGTGTACACTCGTTGTAATTGGTCTGTATAACAGTGATACGGCTTCTGCAAAGCGTGATACAGGCGGCTATATTGTTGGACAAAAATTGCCGCAACAACCGACGATGGTAGATGGCTTCATCGTTGTGAATAAAACGTATCCGCTACCGGCGAACTATGCGCCAGGTGAAAGTAAACAAGCACGCGCCGCTTTTACGCGTTGGAATAAGGCGGCGCAAAAAGCGGGCTATCGTTTTGAGGCGTTTAGCACGTATCGTTCGTATGCGCGCCAGCAAACGCTGTACAATCATTATGTGAAAAAAGATGGTCGTAACGCAGCGGATCGTTATAGTGCGCGAGCGGGTTATTCGGAGCACCAAACAGGATTAGCGTTTGATATTGGTGAAGTGAAGCGCCCGTCTGAGTATGCAACAACGCGCTTTGGGACGCGCGCCGCCGGGAAATGGGCCGCAAAAACAGCGCATCGCTACGGTTTTATTATGCGCTATCCAAAAGGACAACAAGCGGTGACTGGGTATATGTATGAGCCGTGGCATTTCCGCTACGTTGGCAAAACAGCTGCAACGAATATTTACCGCGAAAAACAAACGCTTGAACACTATTTGCAACTTCATTAAAAAGAGGCCGGAACAATGTTGTTTCGGCCTCTTTTTTGCTTATAAAATCGGTGATAATAGCCGCGAAATCGACTCTTTCATTTTAATAACTCGCGAGCGTTCTTCATAAATTTGTGGTGTTAATTCATGTGAGTACAACATATCGCGTTCAAATAATTCAGCGAGCTGATGTGAAATGTTGCGGTCGTAAATAAAAGCATTGACCTCAAAGTTCAGCTTAAAGCTACGCGAGTCGATATTCGCCGTTCCAACTGTCGATGCCTCGTCATCGATGACAATCATCTTCGTATGCAAGAAGCCATTATCGTAAATGTAAATTTTAGCGCCGGCTTGAATGAGTTCGCCTACATGGGAATACGTCGCCCAATACACAAACATATGGTCGGGCTTATTTGGAATCATAATGCGCACATCAATACCCGATAGACAGGCGATGCGCACCGCGTCCATAAAGCTATCGTCGGGAATAAAATACGGCGATTGGATATAAATATATTTCTTCGCCATATTAATCAGCTTTAAATAACCACTTTTAATTTGTTCCCAGTCGGAATCAGGGCCACTCGACACAATTTGTAAGCCGACTTCACCTTTACGTGAAATTGTCGGGAAAAAATGGTCTTCATATTCAAGGTCTTTGCGGTCCGATGCTTGATTCCAATCGAGTAAAAAACGCGTTTGCATTGGATGCACGGAACTACCTTCAATGCGTAAATGCGTGTCGCGCCAGTAGCCAAACTTTTTATCGAGCCCTAAATATTCATCGCCAATGTTAAAGCCACCAATATAACCGATGCGCCCGTCCACGATGACAAGCTTACGGTGATTGCGGTAATTCATACGCGGATTAATGAGCGGTAAAATCGACGGGAAAAAGCTTTCCACTTCACCACCAGCATTTAATAGTTCTTTGAAGTGGCGTTTATGTATGCCGCGCGACCCCATTTCATCATAAAGCAGACGCACTTTCACACCGCGCTTTGCTTGTTTAATTAGTGCATTTAAAATACGCTGCCCGAGATGGTCGAGGCGGAAAATATAATATTGAATATGAATATTCGTTTTCGCAGCTAAAATGTCTTGAATAAGCATCTCAAACTTTTCGTGTCCATCATCGAAAATATCGATTTTATTGTCTTGTGTGAGCACCGCATGATTGTTGACAAGGTGCATATAAATTAAATCACGGTAATGTGCGGAATCACTTAGGCGATATTCGAACGTATTATGTTTAATGGCTTCGATTTGATAGTCGACAAGCGAATCAATGCCGATTTTTTTCCTCCCTTCCCAGCGGAATAAATGTTTTTGGCGCAAACGTCTACCGAATAATAAGTAGATGATAAAGCCGCCAACAGGGAAGAAAAAGAGCACAAGAATCCAAGCCCATGTCGACGTTGGTTCCCGTCGCTCTAGAAAAATAATTGTTGCCGCAAAAATAAAATTAATAAACAACGTCACCGAAAGAATGGCGGACGTAATATTAATATAT
This sequence comes from Kurthia huakuii LAM0618, assembly GCF_000505545.1. Classification (GTDB taxonomy): domain Bacteria; phylum Bacillota; class Bacilli; order Bacillales_A; family Planococcaceae; genus Kurthia; species Kurthia huakuii. The sequence goes on along the minus strand of NZ_AYTB01000016.1, from coordinate 24,811 downwards.
GTGAAATCCGTTAACTGACTTAGCAACGGGAGCCCCTCCTTATGAAAAATATCTCATGTTCTAGTATATCGTATTCATGAAATAGCACACGCTAAAATGAAAAACATTTTTTGATAAAACCTACTTGACTTATAGGTTTTGTGGCATTAATATAAGCATTGTCATTATTATTCAAAATTAATTAAGTCATATGGAGGAATAAACATGGATACACTATGGATTATTGTGAATATGGTCGTGATGTTTATTTTATTAATGTTGTTATTCAACATGAACAAAAAACACGTCTCATTTTCTAAACGTGTTTTCGCCGGTTTAGGTTTAGGTATTTTATTCGGCCTAGCACTTCATTTTATTTACGGCGTAGATTCAACGATTACAGCAACAACAACAGACTGGTTCGGCATTATCGGTTCAGGTTACGTGAAATTATTACAAATGGTTGCGATGCCACTAGTCTTTATTTCAATCGTTGCCGCTTTCACAAAAGTAGTAGCGGGGAAAAGCTTTGGGAAATATGCGGCGATTATTTTAGCGGTATTAGTCGGTACAACAGCCGTTGCCGCTTCTGTTGGGATTGCCTCTGCATTAGCCTTTAACTTAGATGGTACATCATTAGTTGGCGGCGATGCCGAACAAGCGCGCGGTCAAGAAATCACTGCTAAATCAGAAGAAATGGGCGACAAATCATTGCCGCAGCAAATCCTTGAATTTATTCCAGCGAATCCATTCTTAGATTTAACAGGCGCTCGTCCATCATCAACAATCGCGGTCGTTATTTTCGCTGTTTTCGTCGGTTTTGCTTATTTAGGGCTTGTGCGCAAAGACGAAGAACATGCGACATATATTAAAAAAGCAGTCGATACGATTTATGCGTTAGTGATGCGCATCGTCACAATCGTATTACGCTTAACGCCATTTGGTATTTTAGCGATTATGACAAACACCGTCGCAACATCGGATTTCAATGCGATTTACAATATGGGGAAATTCGTCATTGCTTCCTATGTCGCGTTAATTACGATGTTTATGATTCATTTGCTTATCATTTCGTTAACAGGTATGAGCCCAATCACGTACGTGAAAAAAGTAGCACCAACGCTATTATTCGCGTTCTCTTCTCGTTCAAGTGCGGGTACATTACCGATGAATATCGAAACGCAACGTAAGCGTCTAGGCGTGCCAGAAGGGATTGCAAACTTCGCCGGTTCATTTGGCGTATCAATCGGTCAAAATGGTTGTGCCGGTGTGTACCCAGCGATGCTTGCGGTTATGATTGCACCGAGCGTAGGCATTAACCCGTTTGAATGGCAGTTTATTTTCATGTTAATCGCCGTTGTTGCGATTAGTTCATTTGGTGTTGCCGGCGTTGGTGGCGGTGCGACATTCGCTGCGATCATCGTATTATCTGCGATGGATTTACCGGTTGCATTAGCAGGTATTTTAATCTCTGTTGAGCCATTGATTGATATGGGGCGTACAGCATTAAATGTTAGTGACTCGATGGTAGCTGGCGTCACAACAGCGCGCGCAACAGGCGAGTTAGACACAGACACATACAATTCAAAAGAAGCGCAAGATTTAGCTGAAATTTAAACGATACAAAGAGGCTAGGACCATTCGTCCTAGCCTCTTTTTTGTATTAAAAAACGCCCATCGATTGGACGTTGACGCATTATGTATACAGAAAAAAACCCCGACATCGTCGAAGCAAATTCAAGTTTGTTATCTAGTTTTGAGTTTGCGGAGTTGATTTCGGTGGGGCAAGTGTTTTAAGTAATTCTAAGCGCGATTTTGTTTTCGATGCTTTAACGCCTAACTTAGACAAATTTGAAATAATTTTTGTAATGTCAACTTCTTTTGTCATCATGAGCCACCTCAATTTCGTTTGTTTTATAATAAGACGCAAAAGCTTTCGGAGAAGTTTCAGCGTTTTATTTGACAAAGTTGTTAATATACTTATAATAACATGATTTTCTCAATGAGAGTTTTTCAAAATTGTTACATTCGTAAATTTTCTTAAATAGCATAAATAAACGTTGATTTTATCGAAACCCTTTATAAATCAACGCTTATAATTAATTTACTGTATTATTTATTCCCGAAAAAAAAGCTAAAACACCTATTTTTTAAAAAAATAATTGAGAATAGTATGCCGTTGCTATTTCCTATTCACTAGCAGTACACTATTTTGTAAGCAATGCTAATTTTGAGGGGATAATGAGAGGAGGAAACAGAATGAAAAAGGCAGTAATGCTACTCGTATCTGTACAATTTTTCGTCTATTTTGGTTTTGGTTTAATTATTCCAATCTTGCCAGAAGTCATCGTTAAGCAAGGATTCCATGATATGCATGTTGGAGGCTTACTAACAGTATATGCGCTAGCAAGTTTTTTCACAGCCCCGCTATGGGGACGTTTATCAGACCGGATTGGCCGTAAGAAATTAATTTTAATCGGCCTTGTCGGGTTTAGCTTGAGCTTTTTACTGATTTCGCTCTTTATTGACTCGCTCCCAATGCTTTATGCGTCACGCGTGATTGGCGGTCTTTTCTCGGGCGCTTTATACACCGCGGTAACAGGCTTCATCGGTGATATTTCAAACGATGATAATCGCAATATGTATATGGGCTTTATGGGAATGTCGATTGGCCTAGGCTTTATTTTTGGCCCGGCGATTGGTGGCTTGCTTGGACAGGTGAGTTTAACGCTACCATTTACAGTATCCGCAATGCTAATCTTTTTATTACTATTTTATGCGGCGGCTGTGTTAAAAGAGCCAGAAGCGCATAAAAAAGGTTCCGCACAAGAAATTATTCCAAAAGGTACATCAAAGCTCTTTAGTTATCGTGTGCGCTACTTATTTATTTTCTCATTTATCGTGACATTTTTATTGTCAGGTGTTGAGTCTACGTTACAGCTGTTCCAAATTGATCAAATCCATATTACATCGGCACAGCTTGGTTCGTTATTTTTATTCAGCGGCTTCGTTGATTTTTTAATTCAAGGCTTGGTCGTGCGCAAAGTAAAAGATGGTCACGAGCCAAAATGGTTGGCTGGTGCACAAGTTGTGACAGCGATCGGTTTAGCGATGCTACCATTTACAATGAATTTATTTTACGCAGGTCTTGCACTATGCGTCTTTACAGCGGGGAATGCGTTAGCGCGCACATTGAACACATCGCTCGCATCAAAAGAATCAGGCGGTATGTACGGTACGGCAGCGGGGCTTAGTTATTCGATGGATAATTTAGGACGCATTCTTGGCCCATTATTTTTCACATGGCTATTGACGTGGCAAGGCGGCAACACTTACTACGTGTCAGCGACGCTCGCGTTACTTGGCATTAGCGTACTCGTGTTATTTACACGCAGCACGAAATCATTGCGGCAGAAAAAAGCATCATAAAAAAGAGACTCGGATTTTCCGAGTCTCTTTTTCGTCTTGGCTATCACGTCAAGAAGCGTGTTTTGAATACAACATAAATATTAATATGCGCCAGTACTAAGTGAATCACCCTAGAGAAAAGCTAATCATTTGCTTCAACTTGGCTTTTTCTCAAATAAGTACTATAAGAATGGCGATAATTACAATAACTTCATAACATCACCTACCAAAAATGGGACAAAAAAGGCCCGTTAGAGCATGGGTTTTGCATGTTTTTAGATGTTTTTAGGCTTTTTTGTGTTATAGCCATGCACCGCTTCACCGCGGAATGTCGCATTTTTCGTTTTTTTAAATAAATGACAGCATGCCGTTTGTTGCGACAATTTTCGTGTTGAAAATGCCCGTCAGAAACGTAAAATCAACCCTTTTCGGCTCATTTTGGGCAAAAACGCGCCTAAATCATTTTTCAAAAGTAGTAATGATTTGTGATATTATCGTAAATAAAAATTTTTGTTGACAGCTTTGTGCACGATGCTTACTAAAAGGTGATTTTTTCGTGCATGAATGGTCCTTGTTTGACACTTATTTTTAATTATGTTGTATCGAAAACACGCTTTTTGAGCTCATAGCTGATTTCTGATGAGCCACGCCATAAAAAAAGGCGTTTCACTTTTGAGCTCAAAAGTGAAACGTCTTTATTAATCATCTCGACCAAACATGTACGTGTGATGATGGAATTTCATACTGAATACAAGGCCGAGTGCGAACGCATTCCCCATCATCGAACTACCGCCATAACTAATGAATGGTAATGGGATACCTGTGATTGGTAAAACTTGCGTTGTCATACCGATATTTTCTAACACGTGGAACGTAATCATCGCGATGATCCCTGCGCACACATATGTACAGAATGGATCTTTCATTTGGAGCGTTAATTTCGTTAGGTGATAGATTAGGAAGAAGAACAGTACGATCACGGCACTAGCGCCGACGAAGCCCCATTCTTCCCCGATAATGCTAAAAATAAAGTCGGTGTGGTTTTCCGGCACATACACTTCATGTTGTTTGTAGCCTTTACCGAAAATTTCGCCAGAGCCAATAGCATTAAGCGATTTTACTAAGTGATAACCATCACTTGATGAATAAGAGTATGGATCGAGCCAAGAATAAATACGTGCGAATTGGTATGTTTTCACGCCAAGAACATCATTTAAAAATTCTTGTTTGTACAGTGCCATCCATAACAGCGTACCACCAGCAGCAATCGCCACTGTAGCGATTGGTAAGATGATGCGCCAAGCAACACCTGCAACGACAATCATCGCGGCTGTGATTGCTAAGAATACTAAGCTTGTCCCAAGGTCGGGTTGTTGCATAATAAACGCGAGTGGAATTGCTAATGTTAAAAAGATTTTTCCTAATAAAATAAAGTCGGTTTTAATCGTTTTGACTGGATTTACTTCATGGTGTTTTGTCACAATGCGTGCGAGTGCGAGAATGTAAAAGGTTTTCATAAACTCGGACGGTTGAATATCGGCAAAAGGTAAATGGAACCAACTTTTTGCACCATTACGTGGTTCAACAAGTGCCATTGAGTCAGGTAAGGCTACAAGAACAGCTAGTAAAAAAACACCGAAACCGAACAAATACCAAGCCATTTTTTTGTATTGCTCCGGCTCGAAATACATCATGACAGAGATGATGCAAGCAGCGACAAAGTACCAGAATAATTGCTTTGGTACGAAGTTTGTTGCATATTGTCCGGACATTTGCGCTGATGAAATTGCAGCGATACTAACAATACAAAAAAGGCCCATAATGAGGATTAGTGTCCAATCCAAACGATCGAAGAAATTTTTTCGATTGTTATTCATATTTGCCACCTAATATTAATTATTTAACTTACTTATTATAGCGTATTTTATTGTAACACGCTTGTGCATAAAGTTGTGACGAAATCGAATCACAAATGTTTCAAATTCATGCAATTCAATCTATAATAGGGAGAGGAATGGGGTGATCGACTTGGCAAAGAAAATGCGAGCTGCGGATGATTTTTTGCATCATTTATATGTACATGTTAATGAGTTGAATCAATTTGTGGTATTAAGCGGTTTAAAATTTCACGAATTTGCTTCCTCAGTCGGTTCGCTTCAAAACATTTTACTGTTGAAAAATGAGTTCGAAGACGGCTCGTTTAACATGCACACGCGCTTAGGGTTTGTTGATGATAAGAGCATGCCTTACTTTGCAAAGAAAATTTCAGATTCAAAACAAGATTTATGCTGGATTGATTTTTCAGATGAGAAAAAGTTGAATTTGCTAACGCCGCAAGAGCAGGCGGAGCTCCTTTATATTGGTCATAAAAAGGAGCCACTGCGGTCACCTTTCTATCACCAGCTACAAAATAAATATGTCTACTTAGAAAATAAAGAAGATAAGTATACAAAAGTTTATTTTCGTCATTTAGAGGACAATGATCGTCTTGTCGTCAATGTGTTTAATAACGTCATTCAGTTGAAAGAGCGTCAGACGAGTTTTTGGCGTCGTCGCGTTGCAACGGTGATGCCGCATTTTACAATCGATGTTTGCGATGCCTTTCGTGAGCATATGAAGGACGGGGCACTGTTTTCGATGTACCGCATTGAAAAGCCGAAAGTGGCCTATGTGCTCGAAGTTCGTAATGTGGCCGATATCAATTTCGTCGATGAGATTTGGGACGATTTAAATTCGTTGTTAAAGCAAAAGCCAGATGGGGTACTAGAGGTACATAAGTAGTCCGCGATAAATACGGTGATGTATAGGATTCCTTTCGCATGACGAATAGGAATCTTTTTTTCGATTTTTTTATGAAAATGTGCAAGACAGTGCTATTATAGGTAATGATATTTTTCTTGCATGAAGATGTGGAAACTTTATCCGATAGAAATCGTCCTATTCGATTCCAGGACATTCGTTCGTAGACCAATTATAATTTGGAGGAACTGACTATTATGAATAAAAAATTAGGTTTATTATACGGTGGTAAATCGGCAGAGCATGATGTGTCGTTATCAACAGCAAAGGCAGCAACTCAAGCATTAAATTTCGATAAATATGATATTTTCCCAGTATTCATTACGCGTGGTGGCGAATGGCGCGTAGGCGAACAATTAACAGCACCAGCGGAATCAATTGAACAGCTGGCATTCACACGCGATACGGCAACAGACAATGATGTAACGGAATTTTTAACTTCTTTAAAAGAACGTAAATTTGACGTTGTATTCCCATTACTTCACGGCACAAATGGCGAAGATGGTACCGTACAAGGCTTCTTAGAAGTATTAAACTTACCGTACGTAGGGAACGGCGTACTTGCTTCTTCAGCTGGTATGGATAAAGTTTCAATGAAACAATTATTCGAAATCGCAGGCCTTCCTCAAGTTCCTTATAGTTATTTCATTCGCAATGAATGGCAAAAAAACCAACAAGCATTAATCGCTGAAATGGAAGAAAACTTAACGTACCCGATGTTCGTAAAACCAGCTAACTTAGGCTCAAGTGTTGGTGTATCAAAAGCGGATGATCGTGAAAAATTAATCGAAGCGGTTGAAGTGGCGCTGAAATATGACCGTAAAATCGTTGTAGAAACAGGCGTTGTTGCACGCGAAGTAGAAATGGCTGTACTCGGCAATGACGAGCCAGAAACATCTGTACCTGGTGAAATTAAACCGAAAACAGCATTTTACGATTACGATTCAAAATACAATGACAACAGCACCGATTTATTAATTCCAGCACCTGTCACAGATGACGTACAAGCACAGCTTTCTGATATGGCAAAACGCGCCTTTAAAATTTTAGATGGCGCTGGTTTAGTACGCGCTGACTTCTTCGTGACAGCAGAGAACGACATCTTCATTAACGAAGTCAACACATTACCAGGCTTTACGCCGGTAAGTATGTACCCAATTCTTTGGAAAAACACTGGTCTTTCATACAGCGAATTAATCGAAAAACTAATCAACCTTGGTATCGAACGCCATAACGAAAAACAACAACTTCAATATCAATAAGAGGGGTCTTTAAACATGAAAAAGACGATAAATGAAATCGCAGCATGGCTTGGCGTACCGCAAACATTTGAGGATACGGTTGTGACCGGCATCTCGATTAATACGCGTACGCTTGTGCCGGGAGATTTATTTATTCCATTCCACGGTGAACAAGCGAATGGTCATAAATATGTCGCGCAAGCATTTGAACAAGGTGCAGCGGCGGCACTTTGGCAAAAAGATGAACCGAACCCACCACAACATGTGCCATTAATTTTTGTGGACGATTCAGAAGAGGCGCTGCAACAAATGGCGCGCGCGTATCGTGCAGAACATCAGGCGACATTTATCGCCGTAACGGGTTCAAATGGTAAAACATCGACAAAAGATTTAATTGCCGGTACATTGGCGCCGTATTATAAAGTGCAAAAAACAGAAGGTAACTACAATAATCAACTTGGTTTACCATTAACATTGTTAGCGTTAGATGACGATACGCAATTTGCGGTGCTTGAAATGGGCATGGACGGCTTCCATCAAATTGAGTTGCTGACAAAATTAGCTGAGCCGCATTACGCCGTTATTACAAATATTGGCGAAGCACATATGGAAGCGCTTGGTTCTCGTGAAGGTATTGCGAAAGCGAAGTTTGAAATTGTGCAAGGTTTACAAGCAGATGGCGTATTTTTCTATGATGGCGATGAGCCGTTATTACGTCCATTAGTTGCAGCAGAAAATATCAATGCTGTGTCGTTTGGCTTAGAAGAAACGAACGATTTATATGCGACAGCCATTACAGAACAGGAACAAGGCAGCCAATTTACGGTCCACGGGTTATTAAATGATGACTTCTTTATTTCTGTCTTAGGTCGTCACCAAGTGAAAAATACACTTGTCGCGATATTAATTGCACAGCAAGTTGGTTTAACAAATGAGCAAATTCGTGCCGCACTAAAAGGTGTCGAATTAACGAATATGCGTATGCAACTCGTTAAAGGCAACAATGATATTTTATTTATTAATGATGCGTACAATGCGGCGCCAACATCGGTTCGTGCCGCACTGGACTTCGTTGAACACGCTAGTATGCGTAGCGATAAATGGGTCGTGCTTGGCGATATGCTAGAGCTTGGCGCATTAGAGCGTGACTATCATGAAAACATTGCCGACGATTTAAATTTAGCGGCGATTCAACATGTGTGCTTGTACGGTCCGCGTATGGAGGCACTTTACAACAACATTAAAGACCGTGCGGATGTCGTTTGGAGTCGCGACGATTATGCACCGATTATCGACAAGATTGCACGCGAAGCATCTGCAGATTCTTTAGTACTATTAAAAGGTTCTCGTGGTATGGCGCTTGAAAATGTACTACAAGCATTTACAAAATAACAGACGAAGGAATTGTGCTGCGGCATGATTCCTTTTTTAATTGTTTTCGTCATGCACTTCGCTGGCGCGCGCAAAAATGAGAGCGCTTTTATGGTGTGTGTTTAATTTTCAGAAAATTTCAATCGATTGTTATTCGTTGCATAGTGTCAACGTGCATGGTAGAATACTTAGAGCAATGGATACATTTTGTATGAGACTCTCCGGTCGTTTGATGTGGAGGGTACTTTTTTTTGAACATTAACGGTCAATGATGATGAGGTTATTTAACTTCGAAATTAAACCGCTCGGCAAAGTCCGGGCTTTACTTTATATAAACCTACTCCATTTTAATGGAGGTATAAGCGTTCAGGATTATGAAAATCCTAGACATGAGGCTCGATTTGCCCTATTTTCATCTGAAAATGTAACCATTTGTCAACTGCACACTTAACTAAAAGGAGAATGAGAAGTTTGACAAATTTTTCAGAATTAAATATTAGCGAATCTACATTAAAATCCCTAGAACGTATGGGATTTGAAGAAGCAACACCAATCCAAGCAGGAACAATTCCTCTAGCTGTTGAAGGCCGTGACATTATCGGTCAAGCACAAACAGGTACAGGTAAAACTGTTGCCTTTGGTGTTCCATTAATTGAAAAAGTAGATCCTAAAGATCCAACAATCCAAGCGTTAGTAATCGCACCGACTCGTGAATTAGCAATCCAATGTTCTGAGGAGTTCCACAAAATCGGTTACGGCAAGCGTTCTAAAATTCTTTCTGTATACGGTGGTCAAGATATTAGCCGCCAAATCCGCGCACTTAAAAACAAACCACAAATTATTGTTGGTACACCAGGTCGTATTTTAGACCACATTAAACGTCGCACATTAAAATTAGAAAACGTTAAAACGTTAGTATTAGACGAAGCAGATGAAATGCTAAACATGGGATTCATTGAAGATATCAATGCAATCTTAGAAAACGTACCATCTGAACGCCAAACACTTTTATTCTCTGCTACAATGCCTCCAGCAATTCGTAAAATTGCGGATACATTCATGAAAGAGCCTGAAAGCGTAAAAATCAAAGCGAAAGAATTAACAGTTGATAACATCGACCAATATTTCGTGAAATCTCAAGAACGTGAAAAATTCGATATTTTATCTCGTTTATTAAACGTTCAAAAACCTGAACTTGCAATCGTATTCGGCCGTACAAAACGTCGCGTTGATGAATTATCACACGCACTAAGCATCCGCGGTTACATTGCAGAAGGTATCCACGGTGACCTTTCTCAAGCGAAACGTCTTTCTGTATTACGTCAATTCAAAGAAAACAAAATTGATGTATTAGTAGCAACGGACGTAGCTGCTCGTGGTCTTGATATCTCAGGCGTAACACACGTTTACAACTTCGATATTCCACAAGATCCAGAATCTTACGTTCACCGTATCGGCCGTACTGGTCGTGCTGGTAAATCAGGCGTAGCGGTTACATTCGTAACACCACGTGAAATGAGCTACCTACGTATCGTTGAAGAAACAACGAAAAAACGTATGACACCTCTTAAGCCACCAACTGCTGATGAAGCATTAGTTGGTCAACAAGAAGTAGCGGTACAACAATTAAAAGCAATCGTTGAAAAAAATCATTTAAGCACTTACCGTGCAATGGCTGAAGAGTTATTACAAGAGGCAGATGCAATCGATTTAGTTGCAGCAGCTCTTAAATCATTAACAAAAGAGCCAGATGATACACCGGTTAAAATCTCTGAAGAACGTCCACTTCCAATGCGTGGCGGTCGCGGCGGCGGTCGTGGCGGCAACGGTGGTGGCCGTGGTAACGGCGGTCGTGGTAGTAACGGCGGTGGCCGTAACTTCCGCGGTGGTAACCGTAATCGTAGCAGCAATGGCGGTGGCGGAGAACGTCGTCGTGACAATCGTGAAGGTGGCGGAGAACGTCGTGAACGTCGCAGCGGCAGCAATGATAGCCGTCGTCGTCCTCGTCGTAGCAACAACGAAGGTTAAGCAACGAATCATTCAAGAAGCTGGGACATACGTGTAACAACACCCTCTCAGATGAGCATAAGAAAAACCGGAATCGCGCTGTGGCGCGGTTCCGGTTTTTTGTTGTGAACGCTAAAAAAGAAAAATGACCTGTTTTGTCGCAGCCTCTTTTTTGTGCAAATAAACGATGTATGAGACACTAAAAAGGATTATAGGAGAGAAGGTGGATTATTTTGCAAGAACCAACGCAACAAATTTCGCGAAAGGGCTTAACGGTGTGGCGCATTCATGGCGTCATCGAAACGCTTATCGTCTGGCTTCTGTTAAGCGTTATCGGCGCATTGACGTATTTTTTTGATTGGTATTCATGGCTTTATATTGTTATTGCGGTGCTCGCCTTCTTAGAAGCGGCGACCGCGATTTTCATTTTCCCGAAAATCAAATGGCATCATTGGCGCTATGAAGTGCGCGAAGAGGAAATCGATTTAAAGTACGGCTTGTTTATTATTAAACGCGTGCTTGTCCCAATGGTGCGCGTGCAGCATGTGAATACGACACAGGGGCCGATTTTGAAAAAATATCATCTCGCAGAAATTTCAATCTCAACAGCAGCAACGGTTCATACGATTCCGGCGCTAACCGAAGAAGAGGCCGATGTGTTGCGCTCGAAAATTTCCGCGTTAGCAAGGGTGGCTGAAGACGATGTATGATAAGCAGCATCTTCACCCGATTACGATTTTATTAAATTTCCTCAAAATCATAAAAGAAACGATTGCGGCAGTAGCGGTCATCTTTGTCCTCAATATTAAAAATATCCCGTGGAATCCAATGGACCCTCATTTTAAGTGGACGCTTTTAGGGCTGTTAATCGCCTTTTTTTTAGTGTGTTTATTGCTTGTGCTCACATGGGTTTTTTGGCGTAAATATACGTATTGGGTTGAAAATGAAGAGCTCCATGTTGAAAAGGGCCTATTCGTTAAAAAGCATCAGTATGTCCCGTTTGAGCGCATTCAAAGCGTCAATTTTAAAGAAAGTATTTTCCACCGGCCATTTGGTCTTGTGAAAGTGACGATTGAAACGGCTGGCAGTGAAGATTCTGGGATTGCATTAACAGCTATTTCACGTGAACAGGCCGATTGGATTGATGCGGCAACAAAACGCGCTAAACGTCATGAAACAGTAGAGAAGGCAGAGCAAGAAGAAATAACTACACGTGAAATGGTTTATCATATGACGACAAAAAATTTATTGATTTTGGCGACAACCTCAAGTGGTATTGGCGTTATTTTTTCAGCGGTGGCAGCCGTTATGTCGCAGCTGTCGGATGTAATTCCGTATGAATTAATTTTTAATGAATTAAAAGATTTTATGAAATATGGCATTTTAATTGTGTCGCTCATCGTTTTTACGGTGCTGTTTATTTCGTGGCTGATTTCGGTCGTCATCACGTATTTAAATCATGCGAATTTTATCGTCGAGCGTGAACAGGATCGCCTGTTTATTTCAAAAGGGTTATTAGAGAAAAAACGTGTCGCTGTGCCGATGTCACGCATTCAAGGCATTAAAATTGTCGAGACACCGCTGCGTCAGTTGTTTGGTTTTGCGGCGATTCATTTAGAAAGTGCTGGCAATACTGAAGAGGACGGCGATTCAAAAATTTCACTTGTCCCACTTATTAAAAAGCGCGAGGCACTGGAATTGTTGTCAGAACTATTTCCGACCTATCAATTTGAGCATACGCTCGTGAAAGCGCCGAAACGTGCAGCGTGGCGCTTTATGTTATTCTTTAGCGCATGGGCAGTGATTCCGGTCGCGTTAGTGAGCTATTTTGTGCCGCTTGGTTATGGTTTATATAGCCTTGTTGTGTTGCCTCTGTTAATGCTCTTTGGTTACGCTGAATATCGTTCGTCCGGTTTTGCGCTGCATGACAAGCAATTAACGCTTGTGACGCGTAGGTTTTCAAAGGAATCCTTTTTCGTCATGAAGCAACGGATTCAAACGATGCAAGTTCGTCAAAGTGTGCTAGCTGAACGTGGTGATTTGGCGCGTCTTCACGTGTCGATTGTGGCGGGTACTGCAGAGTCTGAAACGGCATTACGCTTTTTTGAAAAGCACAAACTCATGCAAATTTTTGACTGGTATCGACCCGCAAGACGCAACTAAAAAAAGAGGCTTCCGTTGATGGAAGCCTCTTTTTTTAGTTGCGCTGTTTGCGTTGTTCACGCCATTTTAAAATATTTTTTGGGTGGAAATTAATAAAGCCGAAAAGCGCCCCTGTTAAGAGGCCGGCGATATGAGCAGTCGCATTTACATTTGGTTGTAAAAATGTGATGATTACAGAAATGACCGCTAGTGGTACAATCATTTGACGCAACTGTGGTAAGATGTTGCGCGTATAATAAACGAGTGCTAAAAAGGCACCTAAAATACCAAAGATGGCGCCGCTTGCACCAACGGATACGTATTCAGGACCTTGAATAAAATACGTTGCAACATTGCCGATAATGCCAGACATCATATAAATTGTAAAGAAGCGCAATTTGCCGGCGATTTTTTCAAGCTCAGGGCCAAACACATAAAGCCAAAACATATTGGATAAAATATGTAGGAAGCCCCCGTGAATAAATACCGCGGTAATGACGCGCCAATATTCGCCATCTGCAATGAGCCAATTGGCAGCCGCGCCATAATTTAAAATTTCAACGCGGATAGATGGCACAAGCCCGGCAATATAAACAATTAAGTTAATAATGATGAGCGATGCAACCATTGGATACCATTTCACATAATCCGAAAGTTTTTCATTACGGTTGAACATACAGTCACTCCTCGTTCTAATTTACCGTTATTATACATGGTTCAAGATTAAGAAAGAAAGGGTGAGCTAGATGATTACAGGAATTGGTCTCGATATTGTCGAGCTTGAGCGCGTTGCAGCAATCAATGCTCGTAGCGCCGCATTTCGCAAAAAAGTACTTACGGAAAAAGAACTAGCTATTTATGAGACGCTTAAACCATCGCGCCAACTTGAATTTTTAGCTGGGCGCTTTTCAGCAAAAGAAGCTTTTTCAAAAGCGCTCGGTACGGGGCTTGGCAAGCATTGTGCACTGCATGATGTTGAAATTTTGAAAGAGCCAAGTGGTCGCCCGGCGCTTTATTTTAAAGGGGAAAAAGTCGCTGGTTTCGTATCAATTACGCATTCAAAAGCCTATGCGGCAGCGCAGGTTATTTTGGAAGAGGCTTAAAAATTCTTATGAAAAAGGGCTTAAAAAGCGAATTTACGGGTAAAGAAAATTATCGCCTGTAAATCGAAAAAATGGTCTTTTAAAGAGCCTTTGGAAAGATTGACCTCATCAATTGAGAGGTACATAATATTAGCATAAATCACGATTAGAAGAGGTTAGACAAATGGAAGAACTACAAAACTTTCGACCTACAAAGGCCGTTATCGATTTAAAAGCGATTCAATCAAATATTTCAAATCTACGCAAGCACTTGCATTCAGACGTACATATTATGGCAGTCATTAAAGCAAACGCTTACGGCCATGGAGATATTCGCGTGGCTGAAGCTGCACTTGAGGCAGGAGCGACGATGCTTGCAGTAGCAACACCAGAGGAAGCACTACATGTTCGCTGTCATATCGCGGACACACCGATTTTAATTTTAGGAGCGGTGCCGGTTTCTTTTGCACCATATGCAGCAAAATACGGCATTACGCTAACGGTCTTTTCAACGGAATGGCTTGAGCAGCTAGCACCTCTTGCGCCACAATTTGAAAAGCCGTTACGTATTCATGTGAAGGTTGATAGTGGCATGGGCCGCATTGGCGTTCGCACAGTTGAAGAGTTGCGTGCCGTATATGATGCAGCGCAAATGGAACACGTCGTTGTCGATGGCATTTTTACGCACTTTGCGACGGCCGATGATGAAGAAACGACATTTTACGAACAGCAGCTTGCAACATTTAAAAAGCTTGTGGCGTCCCTTCCTACAAAGCCGCGTCTCGTACATGCCGCAAACACAGCCGCTGCACTTGTTAAAGAACATGTGCAGTTTGATGCGGTACGTTTTGGGATTTCTCTTTATGGCCTAGCGCCGTCCCCATATGTGGGCGAGCATTTGCCATATGCATTACAACCTGCGTTTTCATTAGAAACGGAGCTTGTTCATGTCAAAGAGCTACACAACGGCGAGACGGTTGGCTATGGTGCTACATACGAAGCTACGGGTGACGAATGGATTGGCACGATCCCGGTCGGTTATGCAGATGGTGTACTTCGCGGCCTTGCAAACCAAGAAGTTTTAGTACAAGGTATGCGCGCACCAATCGTTGGTCGCATTTGTATGGACCAAATTATGATTAAATTACCGAAAAAAATGACGGTCGGTGAACGCGTCGTGTTAATCGGTAAACAAGGTAATGATGAAATTACAATGCAGGAGTGGGCAAGTCGTCTAAATACGATTGTTTACGAGATTCCATGTATGCTAACAACTCGGATTCCACGCGTCTACAACGCCTGATTTTGGCGCTGTAGAAGGCAAGAAGATTCTGAAAACTAACTTTACTTATATCGCTTATTTTGTTTTACACCTTTTCAAGATACCAAATCGATGGTAGTATGGGTGTTAAGCTTATTTGAGAACGACTATAAATTGAGGTTTGTTTTGGAGGTGCTGGCTGTGAGTCAAAAACAATTAGAATTAGTGCAATTGCCCGAATATGAAATGGAAAAAGCGTATGAAGCTGTGCTGCAAAAAATTGCACAGCATTATGCGTATGAAAGTGATGTGCGTAAACATGCGCGTCAAGAACAACAAAAACATATTCGAGAGGCAATGGTTAAAGGATACGAAGAGATGTCCCAAATTAACCTTACGATATGCAGCGAATGTTTGCATGTGGAGTATGAAGCGGAGCATGTAACTGGCCGTATATGGTAACGCGTCTCGTTTGCGGAGGATGAAAAAGTGAACGTAAAACGCGGAGATGTCTTTTTTGCAGATTTATCACCAGTGGTCGGTTCCGAGCAAGGTGGAACGCGACCGGTGTTGATAATTCAAAATGATATTGGTAACAGATTTAGCCCGACCGTAATTATTGCGGCGATTACAGCACAAATACAAAAAGCAAAACTACCAACACATGTCGAAATTGATGCGAAGAAATATGGCTTCGAGCGTGATTCGGTTATTTTGTTAGAACAACTTAGAACAATTGATAAGTCTCGACTAACGGATAAAATAACTCAATTGGACGGACCATTAATGCGCAAAGTGGAGTCGGCATTGGAGATTAGTTTAGGCCTCATTAAATTTTAGTATACATAAAAAAAGACTACACGAATTTCGAGTAGTCTTTTTTGTATCCAAAATCTATTATATGTAGAAAAATAAAAAATAGCTGATATAGAAAAAAATGACTTTTAAAAGTGAATTATGTGCAGAAATATTATACAATTGTGTAAAGATTAAACTGGAGGGATGGTGAGTTTTGATTAACTGGATTGAACAATATAAATCAGAAATTATATCAGGTGTAGCCAACATGTGGCAACAGCGGACGAATGGGCAAGAAATTGCCGACGAAAAAATTATTGATAGCGTGCAACTAGTCGAGCAAACCATTTATAGTGACGATGAGCAGCATCGACAACAAGTTTGCCAATTGTACAGCCGAAAATATGCGTATTTCCAGGATACGGTTTTTTTAATACAACTTGTAGAAGAAGTCATATTAGACGCCGTTCTTAAATCAAATACCCATTCCGTTGAGCAGCTAAGCATTTTTTTACGAGAAAATCTGAAAAAGATGCATGACATTGAACGTTCACTTATCGAGGAATATGAGCGTAGTTATTTATATGCGATGGATACGCAACGCAACGCATTAAAAGAATTATCGACGCCGATTATACCCATTCTTGATAAAATATCCGTGTTACCGCTCGTTGGTACGATCGACACAATGCGTGCTAAGCGAATTATGGAAGATATATTAGACGGTGTATTGCAGCACAAGTCGGAAGTACTGCTGATTGATATTACGAGTGTACCCGTCATTGATACGATGGTGACGCATCATATTATGCAAGCGGTGAAAGCTGTAAAGCTACTTGGCACAACATGTATCATTGTTGGCATACGCCCAGAAATAGCCCATACGATTGTGTCGTTAGGTATTAATTTAGATAACTTTAAAACAACCGGTACATTACAGCGCGGAGTAGAAGAGGCATTACGTTTAACAAAGCGAAAAATTAACGAGGTGTGATAACGATGATTCAGCCAAAAGTGCCGATTTTAAAATTAAAAAATTGTTTGATTATTTCGATTCAATGGGAGCTAGATGACGCTACGGCGCTACAATTCCAACAAGATGTACTCAAAAAAATTCATGAAACCAATGCGCGGGGTGTCGTTATCGACTTAACAGCGCTTGATTTTATCGACTCATTTATTGCGCGAATTTTAGATGAAGTCATTCAAATGGCTGGCATGATGGGCGCGAAAGTAGCGCTAACGGGCATTCAGCCACCGATTGCGATTACGCTTGTTGAATTAGGAATTGAATTAAGTGATGTATTAACAGCGCTCGATTTAGAGAGTGGCTTAGATAGATTACAACAAGAATTGGAGGGATAAAGATGGACGTTTCCTCAGTGAGCATTTTGACGGAATGGGATATTGTTGCTGCACGTCAAATGGGCCGTAGCGAAGCGAAAACAATTGGCTTTGGCGCTGTAGACCAAGCGCGTATCACAACGGCAATTAGCGAATTAGCTCGAAATATTTATTTATATGCGGAGCAAGGAAGCGTCACGATTGGACGTTTCGAAAAAGACGGTAAAGTAGGAATCCGAGTAATTGCAGAGGATCAAGGACCTGGGATTGGCGATGTACAATTAGTACTTCAAGATGGATATTCTTCTTCTTATGGTTTAGGAGCAGGGCTTCCAGGGGTAAAGCGTTTGATGGATGAATTTGATATTCAAACAGAAGTAGGAGAAGGCACGAAGATTACAATTGTAAAATGGTTGTCTTAGCAGATAGGTGAGGATGCGTTACGAAAGAGATACAAAAGCAGTATACGATGTTACTGAGCCAATATTTAAAGTATCAAACCGAGAGAAATTTATATTTAGGTCAAAACTTTAGTCGCCACCTTGTCCAAAAGAACATTACACCAGAAGAGGTCATTAGTATTCATAAAGTTGCGCTTGAAGAGATTCAAGAATTAGGCATGACCGATACGATGATTATTTCACTCGATTTTTTAACGGAATTTATGATTCAGTATGGCTTGGCGCTACGCGAACATAAAATTTTAGTTGAGCAACAAGAATCGATGAATCATGAAATCGAATTAGCAGCGAAAGTGCAAAATACGATGTTGCGTACAAAAAAGCCGGAGTTAGATGGTGTGGATATTGATTTTCTTTCTGTACCAGCAGGCAAGATGAATGGTGATTACGTTTATTTCCAAGATGATGATAGCGATTTTGTTGGTATTGGTGTCGCAGATGTTGTAGGAAAGGGGATTCCTGCAGCATTGTGCATGTCGATGGTGAAAAATGGGCTTGATACATTAGGGCAAGCGAGCATTAGTCCGGCCTATGCACTTGATGTATTAAATCGCATCGTTGAAAAAAGTGTGGAAGATAACATGTTTATTTCAATGTTTTATGGACGGTATGACAATGAAGAGTCGGTGTTTACATATGCGTCGGCGGGGCATGAACCAGCACTTTATTATTGCGCACGTGAAGAAAAATTTTATGATCTTGATGAATCAAAAGGGTTATTATTAGGCATTTTACCAGATGTTCATTATATGGAAAGTTCGATTAAGTTAGCGAAAAATGACATGATTATTATTATGACAGATGGCGTAACAGAATGTCGCACAGAAAATGAGCGATTTTTATCACGACAAGAGCTAATCGATATGATTTATAACGTTAAAGATGAGACGCCCGGTGATTTAGCGCATAGCGTATTTAAAGCGCTCGAAAAATTCCAGGCATTCCATCAGCGCGATGATTTTACATTAGCGGTTATTAAAAAAGTACAGTAAATTAAACAAGAGGTGTAGAAGATGGATTTAACAGTAAATATTAAAACACAACAAGACAACAGTATTTTAGGTGTTATTAGCGGTGAAATCGATGCACATACAGCGCCGAAACTACGCGAACAATTACTAGCGATCGATACGAAAAGCACAAATAAAGCCGTACTTGATTTAGCGGGTGTAGGTTATATGGATAGTACTGGTATCGGCGTCATCGTGGCGTTTTACAAAAGCGTCATTGCAGATGGCGGTGAGCTTACGTTAATTGGCTTGTCTCCACGGTTAAAACGTTTATTCGATATTACAGGTTTAAGCGGTATTATTCACGTAGAGGAGGAGGCATAGCAACATGAGAGAATTCGATTATTTTGAAATGCGCATTCCGTCAAAAACGCAATACGTTGGTGTGGCGCGCTTAACAGTATCTGGTTTAGCAAGTCGTCTAGGTTTTTCGTATGATGATATTGAAGATTTAAAAATTGCGACAAGCGAAGCGGTAACAAATGCGATTCAACATGCTTATGTAGAAGATGAAGAGAAGCAAGAAGTTGTCGTTGGCTGTGCAGTATATGAAGATAAATTAGAAATTATGGTTGCGGATTATGGTCGCAGCTTTGAATTTGAAGAAGTAAAAGAAAAAGTAGGCCCGTATCACGAAGAAACGGAAGTTGAATTTATTCGTGAAGGAGGGTTAGGGTTATTTTTAATCGAAAGTTTAATGGATGAAGTGAAAGTATTAAACGAAAATGGCGTAACAGTGTTCATGACCAAATATGTTTCACGAGAGCAGGTGAATGCACATGTGGAAACAGACGTCCACTAGAAATGCCTCAAAAGAACAAGTACTTGCTTGGATTAAATTATACCAAGAAGAAAAAGACGATGAAGCACAAACGCGTCTCGTTGAAAACTATCAATATTTAGTGGAATCGATTGCGCGTAAATATTCAAATGGGCGTTCATATCATGACGATATCGTGCAAGTAGGGATGCTCGGTCTGTTAGGGGCCATTCGTCGTTTTGACCCAGAATTTGGTCGTAGCTTTGAAGCCTTTGCGGTGCCGACAATCGTTGGTGAAATTAAACGCTTCCTACGCGACAAAACTTGGGATGTTCATGTGCCGCGCCGTATTAAAGAGCTTGGTCCGCGTATTAAAGCAACCGTTGAGGTGTTGACGACAGAATTGCAACGTTCGCCAAAGGTATCAGAAATTGCCGAACGCCTCGAAGTGACGGAAGAGGAAGTGCTTGAAGCGATGGAAATGAGCCGTAGCTATCAAGCATTATCGATGGACCATTCGATTGAATCGGATTCAGATGGTAGTACGGTAACGTTATTTGATGTCGTTGGTCAAGAAGACGATGAGTTTGAAAAAACGAATCGCCGCATGATTGTCTCAGAAGCAATGAACGTGTTAAATGAACGCGAAAAACAAATTATTCAATTGACGTATTTAGAGCAATTGAGCCAAAAAGAAGCGGGCGAGCGCCTCGGTATTTCACAAATGCATGTGTCGCGCCTGCAGCGTAAAGCAATTAAAAAATTACAGCAGGCGATTATCGCCTCAGGTGGTGTCTAATATAGAGTGGTCGTATCATGCTTTTCAGCGCAATAAAAAGGAATATGATGTTTGTGGAGATAGTTTTTTTATTGGTGAGTTTCAGCAGCGCCTCGTTTGCGTTGTAGCAGATGGGTTAGGAAGCGGGCCAAATGCGCATGACAGTGCTGAGCGTGTGACGCAAGCGGTATCGACATACGGTGCGACGTTATCGCTTCAACAGCTAATGCATAAATGCAATGACGTGTTGCGGATGCAGCGCGGAGCTGTCGCCTCGATTATGTATATCGACTTTGAGCAACAGACGTTACAGTATTGTGGTGTTGGCAATATTTCTTGCTATTTTATTCATGATAATAAAGTGAGTTATCCAAAACCACATTACGGCTATTTAGCTGGCAAGCGCATTGAGCCTTTTGTTGAAACGATTTCATTTACGGTAGGGGACCGTTGTTTTCTACATTCAGACGGCATCGAAGTAAATGAAATAACACAATTGATTGACGACACAACGTGGCAAGCGTTGGAACACGATGATACCGAACAATATCTCACATATAAAGATGATGATCTAACGTATGTGATGCTTAATTTTTAAATGAAGGTGCCGGTAACGGGCCTTCTTTTTTTATGTCACGCAAAAATGATAAACTAATAACAATGAGAAAGGATGACATAGATGAATTTTTCAACGATTATTGCAAAAGAACTAAGCATTGCGCCAAAGCAGGCGACAGCTGTTATTACGTTGCTAGAAGATGGCAACACCGTACCATTTATTGCGCGTTATCGAAAGGAAGCGACCGGCTCACTTGATGAAGTTCAAATCAAAGCGATTGAGGACCGTCATCATTATTTAGTACAACTAGAAGAGCGCAAAAAAGACGTCATCACCTCGATTGATGAACAACAAAAATTAACACCAGAGCTTGTGGTGCAAATTAATGCGGCGACGATTTTAAAGCAAGTAGAAGATTTATATCGTCCGTATAAACAAAAGCGCCGTACAAAAGCAACGATTGCGAAGGAGTTAGGGTTAGAACCATTGGCTGATTTGTTGATGACTTTTTCGCGCGAGTCATTAGCGGTCTTGGCGCAAAGTTTTACGTCGGATGCATTAGATGTTGAGCGTGCATTGCAAGGGGCGCGTGATATTTTAGCAGAACGTTTTAGTGATGATGCAAAAATTCGTGAGACGATTCGCCGCTTCACATGGAAAGCAGGCGTCATTTCAACGGCTGTAAAAAATGAAGAGCAAGATGAAAAAGCAATTTTTGAAATGTATTATAGCTACGAAGAGCCGCTTGCAAAAATCGTGCCGCACCGGACATTAGCGATTAATCGCGGTGAGCATGAAGATATTTTACGCGTGGCGATTAAGGCACCTGTTGCAAAAATTGAGGAAGCGATGCGACGCGTGTGGCTGACAAATCCACAGTCACCGGCTGCCGCACAAGTGGAGCTTGCGATTGAAGATAGCTACAAACGTTTGATTGCACCGTCCATTGAACGCGAAGTACGCGGTGAGTTAACAGACAAAGCAGAGGCGCAGGCCATTCATATTTTCTCAGAAAACTTACGCAGTCTATTGCTGCAACCACCGATGAAAGGCAAATATGTGCTAGGCTTAGACCCTGCGTATCGTACGGGTTGTAAATTAGCCGTTGTCGATGATACCGGTAAAATGCTTGCTATTTCGGTCATTTATCCACATCCACCGAAAGCGAAACGCGATGATGCAAAGCGCATTATAAAAGAACTATTAGCGCAGTATCCGATTTCGATTGTCGCGATTGGCAATGGTACTGCCTCACGCGAATCGGAAGCATTTGTAGCGGAAGTGTTACAGGAAACGGCGAGTAGCGCGGCGTATGTTATTGTGAGCGAAGCGGGTGCGAGCGTCTATTCAGCGTCCGATGTGGCGCGCGCGGAATTCCCGGATTTACAAGTAGAGCAGCGCAGTGCGGTATCGATTGCACGCCGTCTACAAGATCCGCTAGCTGAACTCGTGAAAATTGAGCCTAAAGCGGTCGGTGTTGGGCAGTATCAACATGACGTATCGCAAAAGAAATTATCCGAGTCGCTGACGTTTATCGTCGAGACAGCCGTAAACCAAGTTGGTGTAGACGTGAATACAGCATCTGCATCGCTACTACAGTATGTATCAGGCTTATCAAAAAGCGTCGCTGAAAACATCGTGGCGATGCGTGGCGACAAGGGCAAGTTTACGGCGCGTACGCAATTGAAAAAAGTGCCACGACTTGGTGCGAAAACATATGAACAAGCAATTGGTTTCTTACGCGTAGTCGATGCGAAAAATCCATTAGATGCGACAGGTATTCACCCGGAAAGCTACCCATTAGCAAAAGAGTTATTGAAACGTGCGAATGTCACGATTGGTGCAGCTGATGCTGAAGAAGCACTTCACAAGCTCAATATCAGTGAGTTGAGCGCGGAATTAGCAGTCGGCGAAATTACGTTAAAAGATACGCTAGACGTGTTAATGAAACCAGCGCGTGACCCGCGTGATGCCTTTCCACAACCATTATTAAAGAAAGATATTTTAAAAATGGAAGATTTAAAGCCAGGGATGGAATTACAAGGAACCGTACGAAATGTTGTCGATTTTGGCGCGTTCATTGATGTTGGTGTGAAACAAGATGGCCTTGTGCATATTTCAAAATTGAAAAAAGGTTTTGTGAAGCATCCACTAGATGTCGTTTCATTAGGTGATATCGTGACGGTATGGGTCGATTCAGTTGATACGAAAAAAGAGCGCATTGCCTTGACGATGCTTGCGCCACAATAATAGCAAGCACTACTTTCTCTGTGTACAATAGAAGGTAGTGCTTTTTTGACGGGAGGGCTTGTGATGACAAATGAAGAAGTACATCAACTCGTCTGTATGATTTCAGCGCGCGATTTTCAGAAGACGTTTCGGCATGAAGCATTTTTTAATAGGCGTTTAAAGACAACGGGCGGGCGCTATATGTTACGCACACATAATATTGAATTAAACTATACAATGTATGAATTATTTGGACTCGATGAATTAATCGGAATTATTAAACATGAGTTATGCCACTACCATTTACATCTTGAACAAAAGGGCTACCAACATAACGATCGAGATTTTAAGCAGCTACTCGCTGAGGTAGGGGCACCACGTTATTGTGCATCGATTAAACATCCGGCGGCCAAAACATTATATAAACATCATTATGTATGTAATAAATGTGGGCAAAGCTATGAGCGGAAACGTAGGGTAAATATAATGAAATACCGTTGTGGTAAGTGTTCAGGGCAGCTTTTAGAAAAATAAAAAGTTTTTTTGGAAAAACTATTGACGTTTCTCATATACCTCTCTATAATAGTAAAAGTCGACAAGGTAATCACTTACTTGAACGGCACGAAAATTTTATTATTATTATTCCGTTGTAGCTCAGTTGGTAGTAGCATCTGACTGTTAATCAGAGGGTCGTAGGTTCGAGTCCTACCAACGGAGCCATGGCCCCTTGGTCAAGCGGTTAAGACACCGCCCTTTCACGGCGGTAACACGGGTTCGAATCCCGTAGGGGTCACCATTTAATTCAATATTATTATCGCGGGGTGGAGCAGTTCGGTAGCTCGTCGGGCTCATAACCCGAAGGTCGCAGGTTCAAATCCTGTCCCCGCAACCAATGGTCCGGTAGTTCAGCTGGTTAGAATGCCTGCCTGTCACGCAGGAGGTCGCGGGTTCGAGTCCCGTCCGGACCGCCATTTAAATATTGGGGTATAGCCAAGCGGTAAGGCAACGGATTTTGATTCCGTCATGCCCAGGTTCGAATCCTGGTACCCCAGCCATTTTTAAATATGAAATTAATTTATTGCATTTGTTATTTTTGGTCATGAGTCATTAGCTCAGTTGGTAGAGCATCTGACTTTTAATCAGAGGGTCGCTGGTTCGAATCCTGCATGACTCACCATTTTATTTTTTTTGGAAGTTAAGTATTGACACTGTGAAACACAGATGTTATAATATGAACACTTCGTTAAATGAGATGCGGCCGTGGCGGAATGGCAGACGCGCTAGGTTGAGGGCCTAGTCGAGGCAACTCGGTGGAGGTTCAAGTCCTCTCGACCGCACCAAATATTTCATAATTTTAACTTTATAATAATGCGCCCATAGCTCAATTGGATAGAGCGTCTGACTACGGATCAGAAGGTTGTGGATTCGACTTCTGCTGGGCGCACCATATGCGGGTGTAGTTTAGTGGTAAAACCACAGCCTTCCAAGCTGTTGTCGGGAGTTCGATTCTCCTCACCCGCTCCAAGTATTATTATTTAAGGAATGAACCTTGAAAACTGAACAAGCAAGATGTAATCACAAT
>NZ_AYTB01000015.1 GCF_000505545.1 Kurthia huakuii LAM0618 | reverse complement strand
AGGCAAAGGCTTGAAGTCGGGTACTTCACACAAAAGCGACATATAGAATTGTACAATATGAAAGGGAAGTACCTTATGTGGCACTTCCCTTTTTTCACGTTGTATTCAACCATTTATTCTTTCTTGCAATCGCATAAATAATAGCACACCAAGCAAATATAATGGCAATAAATGTCCATGATTGTCCTGTGACAGCCATAAGCGGTGCAAACGTAATAACTAAAATTTCAATAGGAGATTCCGGTATATACGCAATACCATAGTCATCTAAAGCTTCACTTTGCATTTTGGGATCGACTACGCGTAAAAGGGCAATGCCCATTGCGACCGTTCCGGTTCCCCACCCCCATGAAAATAATCCTTTTTCAAAGGCATACGTTTTAAAGAAATGAGGAGCGAGCCATTTAAAGAAGACGAAATTGTATAAAATACCAAAGATAAACAACAACAGCAACGGCCCAATATAGCCTGCTACAACATCTACTTGAATCGAAGCAATACCAAATACGACTAAAACATCTGTTGCTGTTCCGTTAATACGGTCAATATTTTCTTTTTCTAAATATTGATCTGCATTTGTTTTCGACAATATAAAATTAATGACTAAACCTACTAAAAAAGCAGTAGAAAATACCGGAATGGCGGCACTACCAACTAACCCTTCAATCCATTTACTCGCAAAGTAGCCAAGAGCTGTAATCATAGCAACTAACGCAATATGAAGTGCGAGAGGGTCAATATTCATAGGTGACACTGTTTCGGTCGCAGAAGATTCACGTTTATGCTTTGGAATAAGACCTGTTCGTAACTCATCTGGTAAATCTTTAAAACTAGTCAAAAAAGAAGTCTTTCCTTTTTCTGCACCATTTTTAATAAATAACATACCAATGACGATGGAACAAATAATCCCAACGGTCGCACTTGTCATGCCAAGTGAAGTCGCTTCTTCCCAGCCATAATTTGCAAAAGATTCGCCAATTGCTGCTGCAGTACCATGTCCCCCAACAAAACCTGCTGCTAATACTAAACCAAATCCATCATGAATATTGCTGAATAATGGTTGTAATAAAATAACAGTGATTAACATACATAATGCCCACATTAATGAAAAAAGCCATGTAGAATACGTAAACATACTACCGATTCGGCTAGCTAACTTTCGGATATCAAATTTCGGACCTAATAACGGCAGACAGGCAAACACAACTGCAATTAACATCCCTGGATAGGCTGAAATTTGATCTGAGAATGGCAAAATATCGACACCGCTAGGACCTAATAAAAGACCTAATAAACCGGCAATGATACTAGCTGGCAAAAATAACTTCTGGAAAATGGGAATCCAGACACGCAATAATACACCAAGTAATAATAGGAAAGAGACAACCCCTACATCAATTAAAAACTGCCAGACTGAAAAATCCATCACGTCACCTCTTATAAAATAATATACCCAAAATGGCATACCAAGAATCTATCTTACCATAATAGATAGCGTGTTTTAATTAGTTAAAATGTTCGTAAAAGAGTAATTTCAAACATTTTGTATTAAAAGTATTTTTATAGTGTACTATCTCAATGTAATACATAGGTGATTGTTAGCAAAATGTTGCGGACAAGATGTTATCAACTATTGATAACATCAAACAGCAGTTGAAAATTTGGACGTTCAATTTATTTATTGTAAAAACGTATACGCTTGATGAGATGGAGCTTCTACTACGACCACTTGTTAATTTTAAATCGGCTCGTTAGAAAATAGCTATGAGCTCAAGTAGCGTGTTTTGGATACAACATAGTTGAGAATAAGTGCCAAACAAGGACCATCAACGCACGAAAAAATCATCCTTTAGTAATCATCTCGTATATGTTGTCAACGAAAATTTTTATTTACAATAGAAATATCATATCGTTACGATTTTTGCGCGATCACTTTTGCCCTTTTTCACCCAAAACAGGACAAAAGCGGTCGATTCTGACGCTCTGAGGGGCATTTTTTTGCACGAAATTTTTCAGTGGAAATTCGATTTTGTCATTTATTCAAAAAACGACAACTTACGCCATAAAAGCAGTGATCTCGTTGCAGCACTGTGTTGAAAACGCCCATTAATGAGCAAAAATGGTTCAAATTGCGGCTCTAACGGGCACTTTTTGTCCGCTTTTTAAGAGGCCTTGTTATGAAGTTGTTGTAACTATCTCCACGTTTATGCTACTTATTTGAGAAATGGACATTGTAACGCGAATAATTCGCATTTTTCTAGGTTTATTTTCTTAGTGCTGACGCATATTTAGAATTATGTTGTATCCAAAACACGCTTTTCGAGGTGATGAGCGATTTCTGAATCGCATATTGGTATTAGCTTGTTTTTATGACTGCATTGCTTATTTGTTCAAACTTAAAATGAACAAGAAAAAAAGAAGTGCACGAAGCACTTCCTTTCTTAGTCAATCGTTTAAATAATTAAGTGTTGCTTGTTGCTGCGATGGCTAATGCACGCTCATCAATATCGAATTTAGGATGATGATGTGGATATACTTCTGTCCAGTTAGGATTTTTCGCACCTGTAAAGAAAAAATTACCGGGTATTTTTTGAAGGTAATAGGCAAAATCCTCTCCGCCCATTTGTGGCTCACAAATTTCGATTTGAACATTTGGCATAGCACTTACTGTCTTAACTATTTTTTCCGTTTCATTAAGATGATTAACGACCGCAGGATAGCCTCTAACGTATTCGTATGTGTAGCTAGCTTGCATATAAGAACATGTAGCTTTTAAAAGTTCTTCTAATTCTCGTTCAATCAAATCACGTTCTTCTTCATTAAACGTACGTACCGTTCCTTTTGTCCTTGCGCATTTCTTTTTTTAGTTCCTCTTTTCTAAAGATTTTTATATTATAAAAATTAACTTTAGTAAACCTTTTAATTTCATATAAAGTTAACTAGGTTATATAAAGATAACTTAATATATCATATTAGATAATTATCCTATACTTGAAGTATTTTCGCTAATACCGATAAGACCCCATTACGCGTATTAGCAATTATAAAGAATGCATCTATGAATTGAAGAATACGGATAACGAAAAAAAGCTAACCTTTATGATTAGCTTTCTGCCGTCATCACTGATTTCCGGCGATACACACTTAATACAAGACCAATTAAAATCGCGTTTAACATCATCGGCGTTATGCCGTAACTAATGAACGGCAATGGTACTTCAAGAATTGGTAAATAGCCGAGAACCATTAAGATGGAATAAATACTTTGAAAGCTGTAAAGTGCAACAGCGGCCAATGCAAGCATCTTACCAAAAGATAGTGGCATCGTGCGGAAAATCCACAAAATACGGCTGGCGACACCTAGAAGAAGCAAGATAATAACAATACTAACGCCGAAACCGACTGCTTGAATAATTTGTACGAACGCATAAATCGTGTGTGCTTCACGAAAAGCAATCGGTGTTTCAGCACCAAACCACCCCGAATTAGCGATAATTTTTTGTAAATTTAAATAATCATATCCCTCCGCATCTGCATACATTTGCGGCGAGAAAAAACCATTTAAACGTGCTAGCTGATACGGTGCCAATTGATTCGCATAGAGATCAAAAAATAAGATACAGCAGCCCAAAAATGCAATACTAAGTCCACCGATTACTTGTTTAATTTTGCGTGTAAAACGACTAAAGAAAAATAATACACTCATTACCGCTGTATAAATGAACGCGAGCGCGAGGTTAGGTAATTGTAAAATCAACCATATTGGCAGCAAACATATGAACATAGCTTGCCACAATTTAAACGATGGTTTGGTGAAAAAATGTGCCAATGCAACTAGTAGAAATGGCAAGGCACTCCATCCTGAAATAGCTAGTGGGCCAATCGCAAACATTGCTTCCCCGTTTCTTGCTGTATTTGGCATGAAGGCAAGCATCGCTAAAAGAAGGCAACCTAAACTATATAACAACAAACTGTATCGCTGCATTTTACGATAATCATAAAACATTAAGCTTGTGATAGTTAGCAGTCCAACTATCGTATGGAAAATTTTATTTTCGATAAAGTAGCCTTGCATACCATCGCCATACATTATGCTAGAATCAAATGTCATAACCGGAATAAATCCAGCTAATATAAGGAAACAGATTGTGCCGATTAGCCAAAAATCCCATTTCGGACGGTGGATTTTGTTCATTGACTTCCCGAGCTTTGCGGCAGAGCCCATTTCCATAATCGCTTTTTGTTCCGCATCTGCTGCGCTATAGCCTCTTTTTTCCCACGCCTGCTTAGAAACTTTCAAATGATGCCGTAGTTCTTTTTCGACGTGGATTTTGGCTTCTTTTGAACGAATATATTCGGTAACTTGCTGTAAAAATTGCTCACTCGACATGAAGGCGTGCCTCCCAACGTAATTTTTTGGTTGCGTCCTCTTGGAGCTGTTTTTTTCCTAACTTTGTTAGTTGATAATATTTAACATCCTCTTCCCAGCGTGCAGTAATAAATCCTTGTTGCTCGGCCTCATGTAAAATTGTATACACATCTCCTTCATTTTCATGTAGTTGCGTCCACCCTTTTGCATGTAACAACTCAGTTAACATGACGCCTGACTTTTCTTCTAACAATAACGATAACATGAGCTGCTCTAACGAAGCTTTTTCCATTTGTGCGCGCACTTGACTACGGTGTTTCGCTGTAAATGTCGCATGGCTAAAAGCGGTATGTTCAAGTGATTTTTTTAATTTTTTCAAACGATCTTCCATATTATGCACGCTCCAATTGTTTTTTGAGTAATTGCTTCGCTTTTCGTAGACGCGTTTTGACAGTATTTTCATTAATTTGCAAAATAGCGGCCATTTCTTTCATCGATTGCTCTTCGTAATAATGTAAATAAATGACTTCCCGATATTTTACAGGTAAGGTAAATACAGCGGTAGCTAGCTCTGTATCTTGAAAATTTTGCAGCACTTGTTGCTCAACGCCATGCCCACTCTCGATTTGTGCAAATAAATCATCAGCCGTCGTTTCGACATTTTTGGCATACCAGCTTTTCAAATAATCTTTTGTATGATTAATAGCAATACGCCACAGCCATGTTTTTAATGATGACTGATATTGAAACGTTGGCAATGCTTTAAAACATTTCAAGAAAATTTCTTGTGTTAAATCTTCGGCTAGTGAAAAATTATGTACATATTGTAAAACGAGATGCAAAATATCTTGACCATAGTCGCCCATTAATTCGTCAATAATCGCTTCATCTGTGATTTGTTCCAATGAATAACTATCCACATCTTCTCCCCCCCTCAATTGATTAGACGAGTGCCAATTTACGAAAGTTTGTTTTTTTAATATGATACTATAAAGAAAAGGAGGTTGAATGTAATGGCATTTTACGAAGAGTTAGACATGAAACATATTCATACAAAATTAGCGCATTTATCGCCGCAAGATATTGAGCTGTTAGTGAAAGCTTATTACGAAGAACGGATGCCGGTCGTTGATTTGATTGCCTACTATGCACTTGATGTACAGCCAAATACATTGACGCAATATTTTCCGGATGCCATTATTCATGAATATTGCGAAATTTGTAGTCACACGCCGCTTCTATTACCACTGCAAAATCGCACGCAAATTCGTCGTATGACCGAAATTGACACGATGCGCTACTGCCCCGTTTGTGAACATCACGATAAAATGAAGTGCCACTGTGATCATTGTTTAAAGGAGCAACGTGCACGCTACAACATGTTTCAATTAACCGACGCCGAGCTTGATGCGCAAGAACAGCAACAAATTGCGGCATTTTTACGCGAAATACGAGCGGCTAATGAGCCAAATCAATACGAGCGTTTTTATTTAACAGCACTCGTACAACTTGCCTATGACGCGGAGCAGCAACTACTATGGCCACTTGAAATGTGCGCCCAACAATTGACGCCGTCTGAAGAATTAACAGCACGTGTTTTAGCGATGCTTGTTGAGAAAGAGTTTTTATTACCAGTAGTTGAAAAAAGTTTACCAGGGGCGATTTACTGTGAAGATATCGCGTTTTTGCGGACTCTACACGACCCGAATTATTGGAGTGGGAAATGGACGGTTGCCGAGCAAGAAGCGGCCTATCAACATTATGAACAATTAAAAAAAGCACCTCCCACAATACAATATGAGCAATGTGCTTTTCAGTTAATGGTAGAGAATGACTTTTCGGTAGCGAAGCCCGCACGAAAAATGTTTTATCAACGGATGTGGAAAGAGCTTGCTACCGCGCATGGACAATTTTTTGCGACGCACTGTAATGAAGTGATCACGACGCAAGCAATCGATGATGCACTTGATGTTTACTCGATTAGCGAAGTTTATACGTTAATTACTAATCAGCAACTAGGAAAGCAAGCTCCCGATGTCGTAAAAAGTCCACGCATAAAGCCCATTAGTCGCGCAGAGGACGTGCTCTTTACGCAATTAATGGGTATTGGCGAACAAGGATTTTTCACACGCCCTACCTTTCTTTAATTTCTTCATGTAAAAACCGTTTTAACACACTCTCATATGGCGTCACATCTAAAATACCGGCCATATGACCATAAATACTTTTGTAGTGGAAATGTTCCGCGTGTTTATTAGCTGCTTTTAATACAGAAACAAATTCTGCATTGTAAGATGATGGTTGCAACAAATCATCATCACATGAAATCATCAGTACCTTTGCTTGGAAACGTGTTGCCGCTTCTTGCAACGAACCTCTTTGCCTCGCTAAGTCTTGAAGCATCGTTGCTTTGCATGTGTAATACCAATGAGTTGGCTCTAATACAGGTAAATTTTGTTTAAGCGCTTGCTGTAGCGCCACTTCATAGGTGGCCGGTGCTTGTAAAGTCGCATAGGTGGCATCGTCCTTTGGCACGCGTGGATACGTTTGTTCGTAAAACTCGGACGTAAAGGCGCCTGTATTCATCATCTGTACCGCAAGTTCTAATCCTGTTGTAGCGTCCTTTGTTGGCCAATTCGCGTCTAATTCTAACACGCGCATCGCTGGTTGTAATACGGTTAATGAAGTCCATGTCGGATTTTGAGCATTTGTGATAACGCCGGCAATACGTTGCGCAAAATCAGGAAATTCACAACCCATCTCAAGTACTTGAAACCCACCTGCAGAAGCGCCAATTGCCAAATGTAGCTGCGAAATACCAAGCTGGTCGGTTAAAAATTGGTGAGCGATTTTAGCCATATCTCGATACGTGAAAACCGGGAATGTTAAGCCATACGGTTCGCCTGTTTCGGGATTGACCGATGAAGGACCGGTCGTCACAACGCTCGGTAAATGCGGCGCTACATTACAAATATTATCAATACTCATAACAAAAAATTGATTCGTATCGATAACTTTCCCTGGTCCAATGAGCGCATCCCAGTAGCCCGGTGCTATATCATCCTCATAATATTTGCCTGCTGCGTGGCTGCTCGCACTAAAATAATGGGCTACATAAATCGCATTGTCGCGTGCTTCATTTAATTGCCCGTAAGTTTCATAGCCTAATTTTAAAGGGATTTTTTGACCATCTGCAAACGTATAATCTAACTCGAAATGCTGTTTTTGAACGATCATACTAAATTCTCCTTTGCTTCTGCTTTGTCATCTACAATTTTTGGCGTTTTTTTCGTTTCTGGTAGTAAGAATGAGCCAATGAATATTTAACAGCGTTCTCGGCTTTTTCGTACCTTCTCAACATTCTGGGCATGCGTACGGTATTGAATCGAACTCATCCCTTTTAATTTTGGCTAGATTCCCTAAGCGTCTCTTGTTAACTATTCTTTCCTTAACGTTATAGTTCCGCATAAATCTGGCGAAATCCTAAATTCTTCAATTTGATAATATTTATTGCTTAAGTATTTCTCTGATGATACTTCATTAGTTATTTTAAATCTATTAAAGTGTAAAAATAAGGCCTCTTTTCCATTTTTAATCCTATTAAAAAAAGAACCGCCTTCGCGATTCTTCTCTCTACAGCAGCATTCCTAAATGTTTTTCGAAATGCACGCCTGCTTTTGTTGGAATTTGCTGTGCAGCTGTTTCCGCAATGGCCGCCATTAAAAAACGTTCGGCTAATTGCACGGTGTCTTGCAAACTTTGCCCGCGCAATAAACCACCCATCAACACAGAGGCGAATAAATCGCCCGTACCGGAATAACTTTGACCGTTAAAAGGCTGTTTATTGTAAAAGCTATGATTTGCATCAACAAATAAATTGCCAATATAAGGTTCCGGCGTATGGGGTGGGGTGACGCCAGTAATGACGACTTGTGCCCCGGTTTGTGCATGGAGTACTTGCCCCGCCTCTTCTACCGCTTGCAGGAAGCTTTTTTCTTCATGATAATTATGTAATTTTTCATATGGAATGCCGGTTAATAAGCAACATTCTGTAATATTAGGGGTAATAATCGTCGCTTGTTTTACAAGTGCTTGCATACGTTCTAACAAACGGCTCGTATACATTTTATATAAATCACCCATATCGCCCATAACCGGGTCAACGAGCAACATCGTTTGAGGCGTTTGGAATGTCGCTAAAAACTGCATAATATTATCGACTTGCTGTTCCCCTGTCACAAAACCCGTATGGATGCCATCAAACGTTTCGTTCATTTTCCCCCACTCTGTAATGAACTGATCCATCTCTGGCGTTAAATCTTTGCAATAATAGCTATCATACGCCGTTTGTGCAGTTAAAATAGCTGTTGGAAGTGGGCAAGCCTGTACCCCCATAACAGAAAGTACAGGAATGGCCGCTGTGAGTGAGCATTTTCCAAACGATGACATATCCTGAATGACCGCTACTTTTTTCATCATTTCTCCATCCAATCTATTAAAATTCCATTTTCTTTATCTTATCATAATTTCCGATTTCAAACTGACCTTATCATTTTTTAATAAATTGGTACTTTTCTTTATGCCAGTTTTCCTTCAGAATAATCTGTAAATTACAAACTAGTGAGGAAGATGATTATGCAAAATGTAAAAGGTTATTCTGAAACGCATAATAGAACATTACAGCTCGTGATGACCGCAGTACTAATCGCGCTTGTATTTGTTTGTACGATGCTACTCAACATTAAACTTCCAATTAAAGCGAACGGCGGACTTGTGCATATGGGGACAGCGATGTTGTTCATTACATCGATTTTATTTGGACCAAAAAAAGGGGCGTACGCAGGCTCAATCGGAATGGCACTATTTGATATTGTTGGCGGCTGGTTAATTTGGGCGCCAATCACCTTTGTCGCGCGCGGCTTACAAGGTTATATTGTTGGTAAAATTGCTTGGGCAAAAGGCCGTCAAGGAAACAGTATGGTACTTAATATTATCGGTGCCGTTGTATCGATGCCAATTATGATTGCGGTTTATTATGTTGGTGAAGGGTTATTGTACAACAACTGGGTAGCGCCACTTGCATCAATTCCTGGAGATATTGTACAAAATGTTCTCGGCTTAGTTGTCGCGATTCCATTATGTGCGTTCCTATTAAAAATTCCATATTTCCAAAATAAATTACGCTAATAAAAAGACGGTGCTAAACACCGCCTTTGCAACAGCTATCAGTGTCACCGAATCAGACTTTCATCTTCGTGATGAGGGTCTTTTTTTATGGTTACGAAGTGGTACATAGTTAGCAATCCAAAAAAGGCGAATGGATTTCAATATCCATTCGCCTCCTTTCTATGGAACAGGCCCCTGATTAATCGCCGTTAAGGCTTCATTGATC
Organism: Kurthia huakuii LAM0618; assembly: GCF_000505545.1. Taxonomy (GTDB): domain Bacteria; phylum Bacillota; class Bacilli; order Bacillales_A; family Planococcaceae; genus Kurthia; species Kurthia huakuii. Next base: position 307,342 of record NZ_AYTB01000015.1, on the reverse strand, counting down.
TCAAAAATCTTGCCACGAATATCGGTAATACCAAAGCTTGCAAGACGTTTTGCATGCATGTCTAAATAATTTTCTGCTGTTTCTTTTGAATGGAATAAGTAAATACCGCCCGCTTCTTTTGCCGGCTCATTTTCAGTCCAAATTTTCCAAATCATACCCGGCTCTTCATTGATACTTGCTGCTAACTCAGCAAATTGTTGTGCCATGTCCTCGCCGTAAGGACCGTCCATTTTAAAATCGACTTGTAGTATATACGCCATCGTAAATCATCCTTTCTTTGCGCTCATTCTACAAAATGCTACATCAAAAATAGCCATTGTACAATTAAAAAGGACTGGCTCAAAAACGCCAGTCCCTGGAGCACCTAATGATGCAATTAAATGAAGCTTATATGGTTGTTACTGTGTTACTTACACATTGTTAACGGCTTGATACTAATTGGTTAAGTCCCGCAACATGTGTCTACGATCGAGAGATAACACATTCTCGATACGACGCCTTACTGTTAGCGTGGTACGGAATTGCATCATTATTACTTATAATGTACCCGCGTGTTTAAAACTTAAACCACTTTTTTAAAATTAATTTAAAAAAGTTGTAATTATTTTTCCGCCGCGATTATCTTGTGATACTGAAACGCTTGTGGCATCAGGAATTCTCGCTGTTTTTTGCGCCGTTGTATATTGTACAAAATAATGTTTATCAGCAATTTTTTTCGTATATTTTTGGGTCGATTGAAGGTTCTCTAAATATTCCTCTAACGTCCAATTTTTTTCATACATCAACTGACTATGCGGCAAACCAACATAACGAAAATGCCATGGCTCATACGCAATCCCAGTAATGGCTTCTTTTCCTTGTGGATAGCGCAAAATAAAGCCATATTCGTGCGCATGCTGTGCGAGCCATGCCCCTTCGGCTGTCGCATCCATCGTCCCTTGCATCGAACCAATATCAAGCGACAAGCCCGTTTGGTGCTCACTATGCCCGCGTGGTTGTGCGTATGCCTCTCCCCTGTTATCAAATAGTTGTTGCTGTGCGCGCCCGCTTCGGTACGTACTATTGATTGTAAAATGATTAATTCCATCTGCACGAGCAGCCGCAAATAATTGTTTAAGCGGCGCAAGCATTGTTTGCTGTACAGTATAATGCTCGCGAATTTGGACATTTTGTGCGATATTTTTTGGGATGGCCGTTAAATTTTTTGGGTCATGAGCCAACGCATAATCACGATTAACTAACACGAGTGTATCTTGTGTATGTTCTTCTAATGAAATCGATGTCGTTAGCGCCGGCGTCCGATTAAAAAAGAAATAGCTCGCTACAAGTACGAGTATAAGTACGAGTATAATTTTTTTCATTTGAGATTGCTCCTTCACTTTCTTTAGTATAAAAAAGAAAAATGAAGAAATAACTATCGAAATTCTTAAGGAATTATGAAGTTAATATTTATCAACGACTGCTCCTAAACTAGACGCTTTCACATAGGGCTGATTCTTTAACACAGCGAGGTCTTTTTTTGTTCCTGTCACGACGACACCAGCAATCAAGTTTTTATGCTGCCTCTTTTTCAACATGTCATAGTCCTCGTTCGAAACTGCTTGTAATGCTGTTAAAAAACGTTGTGGTGTATCAATAGGATCTTCCTCATTCGTAAGCAACGTTTGCGCGACAATCGATGTATTGTTCGTTGGCGCAGAAAAACCGTATAAGAAACCAGCTAACTCTGGAACGTCACGTTTTTGCTTTTTCATCGTAAAATTATTAACCCAATACCATGTCACATGAAGAGATGTCGGAAGTATCTTTTGTACATGTTCAAACGAATAGCTATTATCAAATGAAATCGCCATCTCCATATACTTATCATTTGGATAGTGTGTAATATGGTCTAAGTCGTTCGCATATGTTTCGTAGTGATATTGTGGTACATAATATTGCATCGCGCGTTCACCACTAGGAATTTGAATAGTTGTCGTATCATTTACCGTTGTTGTCGAGCTTGCAAAAGTCGTCGATTCAAACCCTTTATTTGTATAGTGAATTGTTTGTGTATCCCAAGGGATGACTTTATCTTCAATTACTTTATAAATTTCTTCCGTTATGGTTCCTTTTAAAAACCCCGTTGATTCAAATTGCATTTGTGTAAATGTATTAGCTTCATGCATTACAGCTTGTTCAGCCATTTTTTCACGAACAACTTCTGTCTGTATCTTTCCCATCCAATAGCGATTACCATAAAAAATCACCGCTAGTATCACTACACTCATACACAATGAAAGTAGGATGATTTTAAGAAAGGTCATACGTTTTGCTTTTTTCAATGTTTTTGTCAAATCCTTTTGATTAAATGGCGTTGTCATCTGCCATAACCTCCCTGCTCATATAATTGTTTAAATTTTGTGCGCGCACGTGCTAAATAAGTTTTAACTGTATTGATATGTAAATCAAAATAAGCTGCAAGTTGTTGATAGGACCAACCAAGTTCATACTTGCAAAGTAGAAGTTGCTTATGTAAATCTGGCAATTGCTCCAAAACAACCTTAATTTGTGCTGCTTGTTCTTGCTGCAGTAGTTGTTCTTCAATAAGCATAGTTGATGATTTTAACGCATCGTCCAATTCGATATAATCAAATTTCTGCGAACGGCGGCATTGATCATAAAAAAGATGGATTGCCGCTTTAAATACCCATGCTTTATACTTCTCAGGCTCAATCGCAAGTAAATTCATCATTGATTTGTATATTGCATCTTGTACAATATCCTTCGCTTGCTCCGCGTTAGCACCTATTTTAACTAAGTAAAAATAAACATCATTCATTACTTGAATTAGCTGTTCATCTGCAATCTCGTCCACTAGCCTCGCTCCTTTCCACCTATTAAACGAATGAAGCGTGAAAAAGTATACATTTTCAAAAAAAAAAACCGCCACTCGCGCGATTCCTTATCTCACATATACGTTATATTGCCGTGGCTGTTGAAATCCAAGCTTTTTTGCTAAATTCATCGAAGCGGTATTATCACTATCACAGTCCCAATGCGGTGTTCGTTGTTGCTCTAGGCAGTGGTCAATAAATGCCATCGCTAGTTGCTTCGCAAGCCCTTCCCCTCGGTAAGCTTCCGCTGTAAAAATATCAATTTCTGAAACGGTAGCGGACTGAAAAATCGCCGTCGCCTCACAAATCACTTGCCCGTTATCGACCATGCAAAAACCACTTCCTGCCGCAAGAAATTGCTCAACAGAGCCCCAATACTCGGCGTAGTAATTCGCGTTAAATTCTTCTGACTGCGCAATGGTTGCCGCCGTTATCGGTGTTATTCGATAGCGTGGTTCACTCCGTAGTAGAGCCTCATAACGCGTGCTATCTAATGTATAGGCATCGCGCGTGACTTTTCGTAACATCTTGTGCCCCTCTAATACTTGTTGCCAAGAAGGGTCTGACACAAATAACGTAAAACGCCCTGTTTCATTCATGCATTGTTCTAAAAATTGAAACAGCGTCTGTTCTACGGGGCCAGAAACAAAATAAAGCCCTGATGCGGTTTTCACGACGTAGCTATTATTCACGCAAAAAACACTACCTGCAATGACTTGCCCTAAAACACTCGCGACAAATGTCGGCGCGTGTTGCAGTGTGACATGTTCCAATTGCTCTATTCTTAACGGTTTTATTAGATCCTTATCGCATTTAGCAAGCTGTTTACAATCACTTTCATGCATATCTTCACTTCTTTTCCTTGTAGTAATTTGATTATAACATATGGCATTTGTTAATTATTGGATAGTTAGCATATAATACTAATAGGGGGTGTGACTATGATTAAAACCGTCGATTTAGAGTTATTGCTACAGTCGATTATTGAAACATCAAATAACAACATTACGATTACCGATCAATACGGCTTAGTACTTTTCACAAATGAAGAACATTGGTATTTATATGGCATTGACAGTATGGATTCAGTGATTGGTAAAACCGTCTATGAACTTGAAGAACAGCAAATTTTAAAGCCGTCTGTCATTTCCGTCGTTATTCAGACACAGCGTAAAGTACAAGCGATGCAAGAAACACGTACAGGCCGTTTTTTAATGACGACGGCCTATCCTATTTTTAATGACGATGGCACACTGTTATATGTGATTTGCTATACGCAAGACCAGATGAATATTTTAAATTTGCATGAAGATTACGACAAACTACAACGCAAGCTTGAAAGCGTACAAGCAGAAATGAACTCGATGCGGCCAAAATCGCAAGTTATGTATCGCAGTAAAGCACTTGAAAATGTCTTAACGACGCTCCATCGCGTGGCACATACCGATGCTGCTGTGTTGATGCTTGGGGAGTCCGGTGTTGGGAAAAGTATGCTTGCGCGCGACCTTCACAATCAAAGTAATCGCGCAAACGAGCCATTTATTGAAGTAAACTGTAGTACCATTCCTGAAACATTGTTCGAGTCTGAAATGTTTGGCTATGAATCTGGCGCGTTTACAGGCGCAAGTAAACAAGGGAAAGCCGGATTGATTCAACAAGCGCATCAAGGCACATTATTTTTAGACGAAATTGGCGAAATGCCACTGACGATGCAAGTGAAAATGTTAAAGGTATTGCAAGAGAAAAAATTGAAGGCGATTGGCAGTCAAAAAGAGCGCAAAATCGATTTTCGCTTAGTGACCGCTACTAATCGGGACTTGCGAAAAATGGTTGATGAAGGAAAGTTCCGCTTGGATTTGTATTATCGTTTGAATGTTATTTCAGTCGATATTCCACCATTAAGGCAACGTCCTGAAGATATTACTGCGCTCGTCCATTACTACTTAGAAGAAATGAATCAAAAATACGATACGTTGAAAAAATTGCATCCGCTGACATTTCAAGCGTTTTTAGATTATCATTGGCCCGGCAATGTACGCGAGTTAGAAAATGCGCTTGAACGCCTCGTATTAACGACCGATAGCTATATGCTAACGCCAGACCAATTACCCCCGGAAATGCTGCAACAAGCGATGCCCTCTCCTACTTACTTAGCGGAATATGAATCGCTTAATTTGAAACAAACGCTCGCATTTGTTGAACGTCAATTGCTTGAAAAAGCGCAAAAGCAGGCGTCAACGACATACGAAATGGCTAAATTATTAGGCATTAGTCAGCCATCAGTCGTCAGAAAATTAAAAAAAATCTAACACAAAAAAGAGGAATCGCCATGTAGCGACTCCTCTCTTTTTATTTACCAATGCGCCACGGTACGTTTCTCCATTGATTCACGATATTGTGCGGTCGAAATTGGCAACACATCATTCGTTGTGTAATCCATAATCACACCATATTTACGCACGACATCCATTTGGTCAATGTCACCTGCACGGTATAAGCGCTCAACTTCTTTTGGATCTTCATTAAACCAGGCATTACGGTTGTTGCGAATATAGTCACGCTCACGTTGCGTTGCTTCATAATCAATTTCAAACTGATCTAAATCGCGATCAATTTCTTGAATGATGACACCATAATCTTTACGTGCACGCTCAATTGATACATACTCATCAATAACATCTTCTAGCACCGCATACATATCGCGCTCTAGCGGGTCACCTAGACCACCGCCGCCCGCTGCTGGACGCGTAAATGTATCCCCTTTTTGAAGCGGTACATTTGAGAAAATCGTTCCTAAAAATTGCTCTGAGTCGCTCCCTGGGTTTAGCACAGCGCCTTGTGGAATCGATGGCAAACCACCCATAATGCCCCACGTAATCGAACGCGAACGGTCACAGCAATAAGACATGACGGTCCCTTCAATATCTGTTAATTGGCCACCTTTTTCAACACCACAACCACCGCGGTATTTACCTGGACCTGCTGAATCGGTAATGATTTCATGCTTTGTCGTTAAAACAGGTGATAAACGCTCCTGCCCTTCACAAGGTTGCACACTTAAGCCAACACCAAAGACTGGCGACGTTGTATTAGCGCCGTCGCGGTCAATACGACCACCATGTCCACCAGCCATCCAGTCATACCACATGAAGTAATCGCGGGCATCATTACGCGTATCGTAGCCACCAATGAGTAAATACTCTAAGTTAAATGAGCAAGCTAATGCCCGTTCTGGCATAATATTTGACCATAACTCGAAGCACGCATTCATAATTTTTTCAAATGAACCCGAGCAATAACCAGAAACCGCGACAGGGCTCGGCGCATTGACCACCGAATTTTCCGGCAGATGCGTTTTTACGACACGGTAGAAGCCCGAATTCAATGGGATTTCAGGGAAGAATGTTTTCGTTCCGGCATATGTGCCCGATAAAGCCGAGCCAAAACCAGCATTTAAGAAGCAGCTAATATACGGATGTGAGCCGGATAAATCGTATAAAATTTCATCGTCGGTAATCGTCATTTTCACGCGAATTGGAATTAAACCATCGCCCACTTCTGGATCCATATCAATATAATCGACTGTTTCCCATGTGCCTTTTGGTAATGTTTTCACTTTCGCACGCGTCAAGCGCTCAACATAATTTTGTACTTCGCTAAACGCCTCAAGCACCGTTTCAACGCCATATTTACGAATCATCGCTTGCAGCTGTACTTCGCCAACTTTTGCCGCTTCTACTTGCGAACGTAAATCACCTAAACGCTCTTCAGGAAGTCGCATATTTTTCACGATAATGTTCACAACATCTTTTAAATATTGCCCTTTGCTATAAATACGCACTGGTGGAATACGCATGCCTTCACCATAATGCTCTTTTGCCGTCACATCAAACGAACCAGGGTTAGAACCACCAACATCAGCCCAGTGACCATTTGTTTGCATCAGCGCAATCAGACGGCCTTCATAAAAGACAGGATAAATGACACGCGTATCGCTAAAGTGTGTACCGCCACGATATGGGTCATTGACAAGGAAAACGTCGCCAGGGTGAATATCATCGCCGAAATCTTCCAGTACCGCTTTGGCCGTTAAATGTAACGTCCCTACGTGTACCGAAATATCTTGCGTTCCTTGCATAATCGTATTTCCTTCAGCATCACAAAGTGCACAGCTAAAGTCGCGGTTATAAATAACGAACGAATAACATGTACGCAGCATTTGCTCTGCCATTTGGTCAACCAGATTCACAAAACCATTTTTCAATACTTCAAACGTTACCGGATCTAATGTACGAGTTGTCTCCATTCAAACGCCCCCTGATTAATATTCTGTTGTTACAGAAATAATGATATTTTTATATGCATCCACTTTTGCCACAAATCCCGTTGGAATAACAGTCGTCGTATCTAACTGGTCAACAATCGCTGGCCCTTCAATCACTGCACCAACCGGAATAAGCTCACGATTATAAACATTTGCTTCAACAAATTCATTATTAAAGTACACTGGACGCGTTTCTTTTAACGCAGCCTCTAATTGACCTTGTGCTTCAAACTGTGGTAATTCCGGCTTTGGCACCGTCCCAATCGCTGTAACACGAAGTCCATAAATTTCCACTGGTTGGTCCTCATCTGAGAATGCAAATTCACGCGCATGCTCTTCGTGGAAGCTTTCTAAAATTGGTAATAGCGACTCAAAATCATCTGGTACCGGAATCGCTAATGAACGCCATTGCCCTTTGTAGCGCAAGTCTAAGTAATTCATTAATGTTGAACTTTCATCTGAAATGCCTTCTTCTTCAAGGAGGATTTTCGCTTCTTTTTTCATTGCTGCAAACTGTTCAAGTAGCTCAGCAGCCGTTGTATCTACAGCATTTTTCACGTATGTTTTTGAAATATCATGACGCACGTCAACAAGCAGACAGCCCATCGCAGCCGCAACACCAGGGTGTGGTGGTACGATAACGATTGGAATATTCAAATCTTGTGCAAGCTCTGCACCATGAAGCGGGCCAGCACCACCAAATGCTACAAGCGCAAAGTCACGTGGGTCGTAACCTCGGCGAACCGAAATCAGTCGTACCGCATCGCTCATATTAGCATTAGCTACTTCAATAATAGCGCTTGCTGCTTCTTCTAATGAATAACCAAACTCTGAAGCGATTTTTTGAACTGCCGCATCTGCCTTATCTTTATCTAATGTCATCGAACCGTCGAGTAATTTGACACCTAAACGGCCTAGCACTAGGTTGGCATCAGAGTTTGTTGGCTCCGTACCACCACGGCTATAACAAGCAGGTCCTGGCATTGCCCCCGCACTTTGTGGTCCATTGCGCAGCGAACCGCCTTCATCCTTCCATGCAAGACTACCGCCACCGGCACCAATCGTTAAAATTTCAATACTTGGGAAACCGATTGGATAACCGTATTCAATCGCCCAATCTTTTGTAATACGAATTTCGCCATCATGCATTAATGAAATGTCGGTACTCGTACCACCCATATCTAAACCAATCGCATTGTCGAAACCGCATAATTTTGCGATATGTTTACTTGCAATAGCACCAGCCGCAATACCTGAACTTGCTAGACGTGCCGCAAATTTTGGTACCGTACTTGATGTCATTACCCCACCGCCTGAGTGAAGCACTAAAATATCTTCTTCGTAACCGCGGTCATGCATTTCCACTTCAAGCTTTTTAATATAGCGACTCATAATCGGTCCTAATACCGCATTGATGATGGTCGTGCTCATGCGCTCATGCTCAAACATCTCTGGCAATACTTCACTTGATGTACAAACGTAGACACCTGGCAATTCTTCTTCGATAATTTTTTTCGCTTTTAATTCATTTTCACCATTCATATACGAATTGACAAAACAAATCGCCACTGATTCGGTTTCACGACGTTTCAACTTACGCGCAAGAGTACGCATTGCTTCTTCATCTAATGCTTCTAACACATTGCCTTCATAATCAACGCGCTCTGGCACTTCAAAGCGATCGCGGCGCTTAATATAAGGTTTTGCTGTATCTTCATACATATCCCAAATATCTTCTTTTGTTCCGCGACGAATTTCTGTCACATCGCGGAAACCTTTCGTTGTGACAAGAGCTGTTTTTGGTAATTTACGCTCAATTAATGCATTTGTGCCAACCGTTGTACCATGAGAAAATACTTTAATGTCCTGCCCTTTTAGCTGTGCTTTATCAATACCATCTAAAATCCCTTGTTCAGGATTTGCTGGCGTTGAGGAAGTTTTCGTTACAAAAACCTCACCTGTTTCTTCGTTAAATACAAATACATCTGTAAACGTACCACCTACATCAATTGCTAATCGACTTTGAACCATGTACTTCGCCTCTTTCATGTTGGATTTAAATTTTTACTGAACCGTAAACAACCTTCTCTTGTTGCTACACCTTACTTAATGCAAGAATAATGCCAAACTTAAAAAGACTGAAAAATCGGACTTATTAATCTTTATCGATTTATAACTGAATCAATTAAACGGATTTTCGATTTATTTATGAATGATTGATTCATAAGTGAATCAATTTAGCCATCAAAAAAGACACTGCCTCTAATGTGGCAATGCCTTTTCTTTCATTCGTTTACGTTCTATTCTTGTTACGAGACTTATTCGTAATACCCTTCCGTTGATTTTCTAAACGATTTAAATTGCTCAGCATCGTGCCCAAACCAAACTTCACTCTTATGCTCGTGTGCAAATTGATGAATACGTTCAACCGTTTGATTGTAACCAACCGAGTCATACAAAATACCCGGCGGCTTAATTGGCGGTCCATACGACTCTTTTGTGTAAACCGCATCGGACGCGAGGAGCACGTTACCATATCCCGGTAACTCTACATGCAGCCCTAACATACCATACGCGTGGCCCGGTCCAAAGTTAATAATTTTAATGCCTTCGACAAGCTGTAGTTCTTTTTGCCACACCTTAACCGTGCGCCAGCGCAATTGTTTTTGTACCCAACTCATGACGTCTGCCCAAATATACGCCCCCATATCTCGCGTCATCGCAAAAGATTTCATCACACTCGCAAGTTCTGCGTCATGGACGATAATTTCAGCATTCGTAAATAACTCTAAACAACCCGCATGGTCCAAATGCAAATGCGATGCTACGACATACTTAATATCCTCTGGCCGCACCTTTAGTTGTTCTAAACGATTAATTAAATAACATTCCTCTGTCGCAAATGTCGGAAACGCACGTCGTATCCCCTCTGGCCATGGTCCATCCTCATTCATACTGTCGGGATTACACCCTGTATCAAACAAAATTTTCCCTTCTGGATGATCGATTAGTACAGCGTAAACCGGAAATTCTACAAATTCTGCTGGCTTTGTAGGTGCATCAATTGTTGCTGGATTATGCATCGCAATCATGTAATTTTTGTCCATTTTCATCGTCCCTGTATCTAATACGTACAACTTTTTATTTTGACACATTTCGCCACCCCTTTGCTTCCAATTTAGTTCTCCCTTTTTTACATTCTATCAAATTTTTTGTTTTAAAGACAGTAATTATCAGAAAATTTAAATTATAATGCGGTGGATCATGAATAAAAAGCTCGTCCATTAAGCAGACGAGCTTTTTTCGGTTATGGCATAAATATAGAGCGATATCAAAACCATTATGCCAACGACAATTCCCGTTCCTGTACTCATTAAAGCATGATCATTCGCAACCGAGACACCGATTAATGCCCATGTGATGACGGCTAAGAAATATAAATCTCGTGAAACTTTGACGGCAAGTATCGCTAATGCCGCGGCTAAAATAACAAGGACAAAAGAGCCAAATAGCTCGTTAATTCCAAGGGTGACCCCATTATATTTTAAGACGTAGCTAATATTGGCAATCGTTGCTACTGAAATCCAGGCTAAATAAATCGAGAATGGTAACCGTTTGGCAAAGGTCTGTTCGTTATTTGTATAGTTACTGTAAATAAAGATGAGTGTGACAAGTAATAAGAGCATAAAAACAATCGAAGTATTGAAAAATTCAAAATGCCAACAGATGAGCCAGGCGATATTCCACACACAACTCGCAATAAAAGCAAAACCAATTTTACGGTCTACATCATGACGTCTCATTGGTTTATAAATCATCATTAACCAAATGATAAGTAGTATATAAATAACAGACCAAATTGAAAAGACATACCCAGTAGGCGTAAAGAGGACGTCGAGCTTATTAGAAATCTCTCCTGTCGTTTGATTGTTCAATGGAATAATATTTGCTAATGCATTCATCGCAATCATTACAATTAAACTAATCCACATCGCTAAATAGAGCGTCATGTTTTCCCTCCTTTTGAAATCTATACCCAAAAGTCAATTAAGTTAACAACAAACCGGAGAAAAAACTTGTATTTTCATCATAACTTACCTTCATTCTGCCTTTAAAAGCAACAACTGTCTCGGCAACATTCTAGGACCGATTCAGCCTTACGACCAATTTGCCGTAAGGTCTCTAAAAATTAAACCCTCGCGAAAAATTAGATTTCACTCTAATTGGTTCGGGTGGTCTAGCACTTCCGCTAAATAGATGTGCTTTTTTATTCAACCTTCTACTTTTGCAAGACGCGTATCTAAACGCTCGCGCCAATCATCGGCCAACGCCTCAACGGCAATCATTTTTCTCATTCGTGCTGCATCTTTTGCATGATGAAAATATGTTTCATTGCCAAATAATACTGTAATATTAGCAGGGTCTTTTTTGAGCAATGTCATGTTAGAATCGCTACGTACGACGCCCTCTTCTAACACGCGGCATAAATAGCCCGTAAAACCCGTCTCAACCATGCGCTTCATCATTTGCGCCTGTCCTACGCGGCGATTAATTGTATTACAAGGGATACGACCTTGTGTCACTTGAATAACAGCATCTCCTAGCTGATAAATGTCACCAATGGCAACATCCGCTTCCAATAAGTTGGCTACCGTCACATTTTCCCCAAATGCAGATGGCGGCAATGCTGTGCCAAATTCTTGTTGCCACTGTGCATAATGTTCATATGGATACACGCACACAGCACGATCTAATCCCCCGTGATGCTTTAAATCTGCGACGCCATCACCATGAAAGCCATCCTTTGATAAATAGGCTTCCTCGACCGCTTCCTTACAAATCGCCGTCTCCATTACTTTTTCTGTCCCGTAATTCATTTGCTTTGGTTTCCCAATTGAAAAATATGTTAACGCTGGCATACTATTCCCCCTTATTTCTTTCATTGTATACAACCCCGTATTAAAAGAAAAGCCCATTATGCTATACTAATGTTAACGTATATACAGCGAGTTAACCCGCTATACATCACAATTTGTTAACTAGGGAGTGGCAATAATGGCAGATAAAACGATGGGATTTAAAATCACCGAAGAAATGCATGATAAAACGAAAAAAATTATCGAGGATAGTGGCTATTCAGCAAAAGAATGGCTTGAAAAAGCGGTCGCACTTTATCAAGTCCAAACAATGAAAGAAAAAGCAACGGAATTTACACCAGATTTAGATGAATTAGAGCATCATACACAACGCATTTACACGCTTGTTGCGAATATGATTGAACGCTCAGGCTATTTGCGTGCACAAGCAATTAGCGATTCTACCGAGCTTGTAAAACAAAAAGACCGCACCATTGCAGACTTACAAAAACAAGTGCAAGAAAAAGATGCGGCTGTTGAATCCATGAATACACAATATGACGAGTTAAATGATGCCATCGCAACACTTGAAGAAAAAAATCATGAACTGGCAAGTACGATGGGCGATAAGCAAGCATTAATTGCTAGCTACAGTGAAAAAATGAACAACTTAGAAGAAGAAGTCGCTTCTTACAAAGGGCTACGCAATGACCTCGCTTTAGCAAAACAAGAGCATACGGCATTAGTAGCGGCGCATAAAAAAGAATTAAAAGAACAAGAGGTCGAGCTTCAAAAGGCGTATCAACTAAATCACGATTTAGAAAATCAACTGCAAGCGATTGAAGCGACACATGCTAAAGATATCGAGCTTGTGCGCATGCAAGAGTCTGCTGCAAAAAATAATGAACTTGTCGCCATGAGTCGCGAACATCAGCAAGAAATTAATCGTTTACATGCGATGTACAATGAACGTATTCAGACACTTTTAACAAAATCGGAAGAAGACGCTGAAAAATAAGTTTAATTAATTTTTAAAAATAGGTTTATATACTACGGATAATGGTTATATTATAAGTGTACTTTTCATATTCTTCTCTTTTAGCCGTCTAAGTTTCGACTTAGGCGGCTCTTTTTTTGTTAATTTAAGCCGAGGCGCTTCATCCGATACTGCAAGCTTTGGCGGCTAAGTCCTAATTGTTTCGCTGCGAGGGTAATATGATGCTGCGTATCACTTAATACTTTTTCTAAAATGACACGCTCAGCATCAAGCAATTGCTCTTTTAATGTTTTAGAAGCATCATTTGCTAACTGCGCTAGCGGGATTTTTTGCATTTTTGACGTTTTCATACGGAAATAATAAGGCAAATGCACCTCATCAATAATTTGTTCATATTCCATACTGTTCATCGCTGATTCAATGGCATGTTCTAGTTCGCGAACATTTCCTGGCCAATCATGCTGATTGAAATGCGCCCGTACAGCCGGTGAAATCGCCTGGACATTCATTTGCAAGAGCTCATTATATTTTTGAATAAACGTATCGACTAACTTATCCAAATCATCCATACGCTCACGCAACGGTGGAATCATGAGCGCCACGACAGCTAAGCGATAATACAAATCTTTCCGCAATTTTTCATTTATAATGAGTTCAAATGGGTCTTCATTAATCGTTGCAATGACGCGCACATCTACCGCAACTTCTTGTAAGCCGCCAATACGTCGCACTTTTTTATCCTGCAACACGCGTAATAACTTCGCCTGTAGCTGTAGCGGTAATGAATTCACTTCATCTAACAGCAATGTGCCGCCTTTTGCGAGCTCAAATAATCCAGGGCGGTCCTCTGCATCTGTGAAAGCGCCTTTCGCCGTCCCAAATAAAATACTTTCCATTAATGAATCTGGCAGTGCAGCACAGTTTTGCGCAATCAATGGCTTCGCCGAACGATTACTCGCATCATGAATGCTTTGTACAAATAATTCCTTGCCCGTCCCTGTTTCGCCAATTACTAACACATTCGATGCAGTACGCGCCGCACGCTTCGCTAATTCGATGACGTCTTCTAGCGCTGTATTTGCGCCAATAATATCATCAAACTGAAACGTTGATTGTAACGCTTCTTTTTGGTGACGCAGCAGTCGCTCCATTTTTGTAACATCCGTTGCTACTTCGATTACCGCCGTCACAGCGCCGTCCTCTACGATTGGATACGTATTATTCACGGTCATGATTTTACGGCCTACATTATTAAAATACTGCTGTTTTACATTTAAAATCGCCTCGCCACTATGGAGCGCGCTCAGCAAGGTACTTTCTTCATTTTCTTGAAATTGAAAGACATCCTGAATATTTTTATGTAAGACATCACCGCTTTTCATTGCTTCTAAGGCAGACATTTTTTCATTATATACAATCGTCTTCCCGGTCGAATCAATGATATGGACACCAACATTTAAACAATTCATCGCTTCGACTAATAATTTTTCCATATGCTCACCTCTTTTCATTAGCATAGCAAAAAAAATTGGCGAATTGGGCCATTTAGAAAAAATTTTCGTCAAATTTTTAATCGTTTCGCTACGCAACCTTGCTACAACAAGCTTTTAATATTGGCATGGTTTTTGCATTGCATTTAGTGTACACATCTTTTAAAAGGGGCGAATTTACTATGACAACGACATCATCAATCATTGCTACAACTGAAAAACTAGGAGCACACAACTATCATCCGCTTCCAATTGTCATTGAGCGCGGTGAAGGCGTATGGGTATATGACCCTGAAGGAACGAAATATATGGATATGCTATCTGCTTATTCCGCACTTAATCAAGGGCATCGCCATCCGAAAATTATTGAAGCGTTAATAAATCAAGCTCAAAAGGTAACGTTAACATCACGCGCGTTTCATAACGATCAATTGGCGCCGTGGTATGAAAAAATGACGTCGCTGACAGGAAAAAACATGGTGCTCCCAATGAATACGGGCGCAGAAGCCGTAGAATCTGCCATCAAAGTCGCAAGGCGCTGGGCGTATGACGTAAAAGGTGTCGAAGCAGGGAAAGCCGAAATCATTGGTTGTATCGGCAACTTTCATGGCCGGACGATGGGCGCACTATCCCTCTCATCTGAAGAAGAATATAAACGCGGATTTGGACCAATGCTGAGCGGTTTTAACGTTGTTCGATATGGTGACGCGGAGGCGTTAGAACAAGCCATCACAGCAAATACCGCTGCTTTTATTGTTGAACCCATTCAAGGAGAAGCGGGTATTATTATGCCACCAACAGGTTATTTAAAAGCCGTAGAAGCCATTTGTCGTAAACATAACGTCTTATTCATTTGCGATGAAATTCAAACTGGGCTCGCACGTACCGGAAAAATGTTTGCCTATGAATGGGAAGGCGTCACACCGGACATTTTAGTATTAGGAAAAGCGCTAGGTGGTGGTGTCATGCCGATTTCAGCAGTCGTTGCCGATGAGACCATTTTAGGCGTCTTAAACCCCGGTTCACACGGTTCAACATTTGGTGGCAATCCACTCGCATGCGCCGTATCAACCGCTTCTCTTGAAGTTATTGAACAAGAACATTTAGTACAGCGTTCACTCGACCTAGGAAATTATTTTAAAGAACAATTAGAAACAATTGAACATACAGCCATTAAAGAAATTCGTGGCACAGGTCTTTTCATCGGTGTAGAACTGCATACAGCCGCGCGCCCTTATTGTGAAGCGCTCATGGAAAAAGGATTATTATGCAAAGAAACGCATGCAACGGTCATCCGTTTTGCACCACCACTAGTCATCTCAAAAGAAGAATTAGACTGGGCAATCGAACACATTAAAGCCGTATTTAATGAACAGTAAACTTTGCGAAAGTTAGATGTTCTGCAACATCCCTCTTATGGTACACTTACATGCAGGAGGGGTTTTATGCGGAGTTACACAACGAAAGCATTGTTTTGGTTATGGCTCATCATCGCCTATGCGATTGTTTTCGTCAGTGCCTATTTGTATAATACGATGGTCAAGCAACCAAATATAGGTCTTATCATTGGTGCCATCATTCTTTTTACAATCGTTTTTATCCCTATTTATTTATCAATTTGGCGCACGATTACAAAACAGGAAGCACGAAAAACAGCGAAACAGCATTTGCGATTTTAATAAAAAAGTAGACCACAACAATGAACGGTGGTCTATCTTTTTTGTTATTGATTATTTTTCATCCAATAATCGCTATAACACAAAACAGGAACCGCATAGGCGATTCCTGTTTTCTTTAAATATAACCATTAAACCCATTCCCGTCGCAATCGTTAGCGCATTTGTCGCATTTTCTTTTAAGCGCCATTCCTCAAATGCTAAGACACCACATAATAATAGCACCATTGTCAATTGCAACGGCATAAATTGAAATTTTTCATTAATAAACATAATCGTAGATAGTGCTAATGTCATTAATACAAGCAATACTTTCGTCAAACGTAGTGTCTCCATCACAGCCAACCCCTTATTGTTTTTTGAGTCATTATTCCCCAATTATGCATTAACTGAAACAAAAAATTTCATAGATGCCAAAACACATTTGTAAAAAAAGAGTTGCTTCACTACTTTTTTTCTAGTACTATAAAACACAATTCAATGATTCGACAAATTCGATGAAAAAGAGAGTAACCGCTATACGATGGAGAAGCGAGCTAGGAACTGGTGAAAGCCTAGCCAAATCGATACGGTGAAACGCACTTTGGAGAAAGCTTCTGAATCTAGTAGGAAGTATCGGGGAAAGCCTCGTTAACAATGTTGAGTGGCCTTTTTTTGGCAACTAGAGTGGTACCACGGGAATCTATGCTCTCGTCTCTTTATTGAGGCGAGGGCTTTTTTTATTTAATGGAGGAGAAAAATATGAAAATAATGATTACACAATTACTTTATGATGCACTCAATCAAGCAATTGATTTCACAACGATTGAAAGCTTACTGGAAAAACCAAAACATGAAGAACTAGGTGATATCGCCTTCCCTTGCTTTATGTTAGCTAAAATTTTACGCCAAGCACCTGCTCAAATCGCCGCTGAGTTAGCTGAAAAATTACACGATGAACGCATCCGACAAGTCGTCGCAACTGGCCCGTATATTAACTTTTTCTTAGAGCCATTACCAATTGCCAACGCGATCATTCCAGCGATTGTAACACAACAAGCAATGTATGCGACACAACAGCAAAATGGCAAAAAAATCGTCGTTGACTATTCATCACCCAATATAGCCAAACCTTTCTCAATGGGTCATTTACGCTCAACCGTTATCGGGCAAGCAATTGCGAATATTGCTGAAAAAATGGGCTATGAAGCGGTGCGTATTAATCACCTCGGTGACTGGGGTACACAATTTGGGAAGTTGATTGTCGCTTATAAACTTTGGGGCGATGCCGAAGCAATTCGCAAGCACCCCATTCAAGAACTATTAAAAATTTATGTACAATTCCATGAAGAAGCAGAAAAAGATGCCGCCCTTGATGACCAGGCTCGCCAAGCATTTAAAGCACTCGAAGAAGGCGATGCAGCGGCACTTGCTCTTTGGAAAGAATTCCGTGAAGCTTCGTTAGTAGAATTTAATGAAATTTACGAACTTCTAGGCGTTCATTTTGACTCGTATAATGGCGAAGCTTTCTATAACGATAAAATGGCACGCGTCGTTCACGAATTAGAAACTAAAAAGTTATTAACAGCTTCAGAAGGTGCACAAGTTGTTGATTTAGGCGAGGAATTACCACCTTGTTTAATTAAAAAGAAAGACGGTGCTACTTTATATGCAACGCGTGACTTGGCCGCAGCTTTCTACCGCCTAGACACGTATCAGCCAGAAAAATTATTTTATGTCGTTGGTGGCGAGCAAACGCTGCACTTCAAACAATGGTTCTACGTCATCGACAAGCTCGGTTACGATGCATCAAAATTTACACATATTCCATTTGGCATGATGTTAAAAGATGGCAAAAAAATGTCGACACGTAAAGGAAAAATTGTGTTGCTTTCTGATGTGCTAAGCGATACGATGGAAGCTGCAAAACAAACGATTTTAGAAAAAAATCCAAATCTTTCTGCAATCGATGAGGTCGCTAAACAAGTAGGCATTGGTGCTGTCATTTTCAATGATTTAAAAAATGACCGACAAAATGACATCGAATTTTCAATTGAGCAAATGGTAACATTCGAAGGCGAAACAGGCCCTTATGTTCAATATACAAATGCGCGTATTCATACTTTGCTTGAAAAAGCACAATTTGACGCCACAACAGCGCCGCTTCAATCCCTAGATGATGCATTATGGCCAACAATCAAAGTACTCGAAGCTTTCCCAGCAACAATTGAACGCGCCTACGCACAAGCAGACCCTTCTCAAATTGCGAAATTTAGTTTGCAACTTTCTCGCACTGTTAACAAGTTTTATGGACAACAAAAGGTATTAACAAATGACAACGCGCAACATGACCGTTTAACAGTACTTTACACTGCATCGATCATTTTAGAAGAATGCTTAAACCTATTAGGAATTGAAGCACCGCAACATATGTAAATACAGAAAGAGGACAATATGGATACGTACGATTTTTACTTATTTCCAATCAGTAAATTAGAGGTAGATGCTCCACTAGCACTCGACACCGCGTTATTAGCCTTTGGAGAAGACGCACAATTTTTACATATTCCAGTGGATGTTATTGATTATGACCCACATCGTTTAATGGATGCTGTAAAAGGGACACAGCTAGAAGCAATCGAACAAGGCTCTACTACATTTTCTCATTGGGAATTAACATTATTCACTGATGAAGCTGCACCGGCACTCGAGCAAACATTTACTTCATGGAAAGAAAAATTCATGTGCTGTCTAGACGAAGAGATTATACTAGGCCCTGAAGAAGATGATTGCTACCTGTCAAAGCAAGCGTTATTAGCGGAAATTGAACGTGGACTTCAATTCGTACAACTATTAAAAACAGGCCAATATGCTATGTGGTCAACTGGCGTATAACAAATTAACAAAAAAGAGGCTGGGACAAAACAGTTCATTTTCTTTTTTAGCGTTCGCAACAAAAAACCGGAATTGCGCTTTAGCGCGGTTCCGGTTTTTCTTATGCTCATCTGAGATGGTGTTTTTACACTTATGTCCTAGCCTCTTTTTTAGTGTGATATTGAACGAGAATCATTTAAAAGTTGCACAATACGCATACGGCTTAATACGCTATTCACAGTCGCACCAAAAGTATCCACAGCATTTTGCATAAGCTGTAATTCCATTTTTGTAAATGTTGTTGTCGTTGCTAACTCTAATACGGCAATTGTTTCATTTTCAAAAAGAATGGGAATCAACTGCACCATGTTTGGAGGCATTTCACCTAGTCCTGTATTTATTACTTGATACTGTTCGAGCGCATCTAGCGACATCATTTTTTTGTCTAATGCACATTGCCCCATGAGTCCTTCACATAAAAAGCGCCCTATGAAGCTTTTGTTACATGCGACAATTCAGTTAAAAACAATTCGGACAAGCGCAAAATCCCATTAACACCTTGATAAGATTTTACGATTTGTGTTTCTTTCGTTTGGAGCCATATGCGTTTTTCAAAATCATCTAACAAATCGTTTGTCGCTTCACTTAACGCACGTATTTCATCATGCCCTTTTACACGCAACCTATCTTTGAAATTATTTTTTGAATGCACCATATGATTGAGCGCATTGATTGTGAGATATTTTTAGAAAGTATATTTGAGATCACAATAGCAACCACAATGGCGATTACTAGAAATGCGCCTAACATGACTACTATTCGTTTATTCATCTGATCCAAACGTTTCATCTCTGAAGTCACATCATTTTTTTCACACTCTTTCATTTGTTAAATTGCTGTAAGTGCAGCACTCTTATGCCTATCATTCAGCAGTGGCTGCATCTCTGCGTCACGTTGTTGCTTTGTTGTATTCATTGAAGGTTCGACAACTTGTATCAATCATTTTTCTATATTGCTGTTGATTGTACGAAGATGAGCTTGTTGTGTTTTACGATTATCCATACGCAAGTAAAGCTGTTGCCACATGTTTTCAAAGTCTTTTTTCGCTGCATTGTAAGTTGCAAGTTCACTTTCTTTCCCAGCTATCAACAAATTTTGCTGCGCACGTTCAATTGCCACAATATCATTTTCTAACATATCAATGAGTGTCTGAACTTGCATGTTTTTTGTGATTAGCTCATTTCGAGTTTCTTTTAAGGTATTCATGTGACTTCCTATTAAAATAAGAGCACTCACAAAGCATAGTAATAATGCCACATAACTCCCGTTAATTTTCATGCGTATCGTTGTTTTCATCAATGGTAACCTTCTTTCTACACATAGAAAAGACTTCCTAACTTTAAAAATTAGAAAGTCTCATGCGAACATTTAAGCTTTTTTTGAGAAATATTGTGCTGAATACATTCCATCGTGCACATGGATCATGTTTTTTAATTTCATTAAAATCTTTCGGCGCATACGCGAAATATGCATTTGAGATACGCCAAATTTATGAGCAACTTCCATTTGCGTCCAATTTTCAAAAAATAGCAACTCGACAATTTCTCGTTCTTGCGTCGATAAATACTGCAAGGATTGCTTTAACACTAAGTGATTTTCAAATTTCTCATAATTACTATCTACCACACCTTGATAATCGTAGTATGTAGATGGTGCTCCCACAGCTCCCGAATCTACAGTTGCTTCTAATGATAATGTATTGTAGCCGTTCATTAGCTCCATCGTTTCCAACACAATATCTTCTTTTACTTGTAAATGTTCTGCAATTTCATTTACATTTGGTGAACGTTGCAAATGTTCATTCAAATCATTGATTGCTCTATTGACATGCATATAAAATTCTTTAACGCGACGCGGAACATGAACATCCCATGTGCAATCTCGGAAATAACGTTTGATTTCTCCAGCAATTGTAGGAACCGCATAAGAAATAAATTTACGATCCACACTTAAATCAAATTTTTGAATCGCCTTCGTCAAGCCGACCATTCCTACTTGTACAACATCTTCACGCTCAGAAACTTTGCGCGAATATTTATTTACAATTGATAAAACTAGTGGTTTAAACCTTTCAACAAGCTTAGTTGCCGCTTCTTTATCATCATTCTGCGCAGCAAAAAGTAATGTTTGAACTTCCTTCTCATCAAATGTTTTCTTCTCCATGTATAAGTTCCTCCTAAATCTAGTTTGAACTCTCAACTTGAACCATACTAAGCTTTACCTCACACTATAAATGTCAAACATTTTTAAATAAAAGTTGTACTAATTATTCATCTCTATTAGTTACTTCGAAACGTTTATTTTTTTAAAAAAGGGTATAGTTATCATAGCATCCATATTTATACCTTATTTTAAATATATTTTTTCATCAAAAAAATTTTTTAGTTAAAAAATCATATAACACAGTATTCTTTTTTCTGAAAATCTATCTTCTTTGTATAGTATTTTATTTTTTAAATTAGACAAATTGAAGCAACGATACTTTGATTGAAAGGGTTATGATTTTTATGATAAATAAACCAAATTATTACTACACAATTGCACAAACTGAACAGAATTCGATTTTCACGTCTGTTGATTAACTAATTTTTACCAATAAAATGCAATAAAAAAGAGAGATTCCATGTAAAATGTAAGTTACCACACCAACATTTACGAGGAGGAATCTCTCATGGCTAAGAATACCACGATTTTCATGTTACTTCAAAACTTTATTTCACAGGAAGAAATCAACGAAATTCTTGTTGAATATGGTTTTGAAGATACAGCTCGTAAATGCGATGTACCTACACTTTTAGCTTATTTAGTTGGTGCAGCGGCTTTCGAATGGAAACGTTTACGTCACGCAGCGGATGTGGCTTCAGCACAGGGTTTGAAATCTGTGGATTATTCTACGCTTTCGAAACGCTTAGGCGAGCTGAATCACCATATTGTGAAGCGTATTTTTGACGTCATTGTTAGACGTTTAAACCGAGCGACACGACGAAAATTAAAGCTTAAAAAAGACTTACTAGCGATTGATTCGACAACGATTACCGTTGGAAAAACGCGTTTACCATGGGCTTTATATCATGGTGAGCGCTCAGGCATCAAGTTGCACGTTAGCTTCACAAATACGACTGAGATGCCCTTGAAAGTCGTGGAAACAACGGGCTTAAAACATGATGGTCCGATTGGCGTGAGCTTAGAGGACAAGCGTTTTATTCTCGTGGCAGATCGTGCTTATTTTTCAATGGATAAGGTCGATCGTTACGCGCAAACCGGACAAGATTTCGTCATTCGTTTGAAGGAAAATATTCATGTAAGTCGAAAGAAATCGTTAAAAAGAGCCCCTGTCGCAGGTTCCAATGTAGTCGCTGATTTTACATGTATCCTTGGTACAACGCAAAAACAAACCGTCGCACGCCATCGTATCGTAGAATTTACAGATTACGAAGGAGATGTTGTGCGTGTTGTGACAAATCTTCGCGATGTAACAGCAGAAGAAATCGCTGGCATGTATAAAGAGCGCTGGGCAATTGAATCGTTCTTTCGTTGGATCAAACAGAACTTAAATGTGCCTGTTTTATTTGGCACGACTGAAAATGCGGTGTATAGCCAACTATTTGCGGCGTTAATTGCCTACGTATTATTGAAATTTTTACAAACGGAAGGACACAAGAAAAAGCACTGTAAACGCCTGTCTTTCGCTGGTTTCACACGCCAGCTTCTTTGTGATACCCTGCCGATTGAATGGCGAATTGGATTGAAGGAAATAGTCGAATGCCACCGTGAACTTTATCAACTAGATATTGGGTGATTTTGGTTAATCAACACGTGTGTTCGATTTTTGAACTAGTTCCTGTACTTTGTCATCGCAACAACACGAAATGCTACTCTAAAGAATCTACATACTGTTTTGCTTCTACTAATGAAGCATTGGTTTGTTCGCGGACATATTTGATTGCTTTGATCTGTTGTTCCGCTGCTAATAACTTTTTCACATGTTTGATGGCATCCTCTGATAATGTTATTGGCTGGCTACCTAGACGTTTTTCAAGCTTGCTTACTTTTTCTTTTAACATGGCCACTTGTAAAAATGCAACAATCCCAAAAATAAATCCTAATAAACCGAATGCTTCCATTGTTAGACATCCTCTTTCCTTTTTATTATATAGACTGACGAGTTATAGTAATTTAAAATACTATCGCTATGCGTAAGAAATTTTTGTACACTATTATTTTTCTGTTAAAAAAGTGGGGTTATGATATGCAATTGCAAAAATGGTCAAAGCTTGTAGCAGCAAGCTTTGTCGGGATTTCGCTGACGTTTAGTGCAACGCTAGCATTTGAACACACTTAAACGGTGTCGGCAAAGACATTAAAAACTGGAAAACTTGTCAAATCGACCGATGGGGATACGGCAACATTTAACCATTTTTAATACAACATTATTCTTTTTCCCGTTTCATAACACGAAAAAACAAAAAAACAGCAATCGCCGTTCAAGCGACTGCTGTTTTTAAATTATTTCATTTGTTGCTTTTTGCGTTCATATTCTTCTTTTAAATCATCACGTACCGTACGTTCGGTCGGTTTGACACCTGAGAAATACGCAGCACGTGCCATAATATGCCCACCAATCGGTCCGGTAATAAAAATAAAAAGAATCCCTAAAATGATGCGTGAATTGTACGTGCCTTCGACTTGCCAAAAATAAATAAAGACGCCGATTAAAATAAATAGTACACCGAGTGTCGCACTTTTAGAAGCGGCATGGGCACGCGTATAAGCATCGGGAAATCGCATGAGCCCAACGGCCGTCATAATAATGAAAAAGGTCCCTAGTAACAGAGAGATTACGATGACGCTATTGATTAGAATTGTCACGGTCAATAATCTCCCCTTTCTCTAGGAATTTCGCAAAGGCAATCGTCCCAATAAACGATAAAATCGCGAGTAGTAAAATAATCTCAATGTAAAAACTTGTCTCAACAAAAATTGAAAATAGCCCGACAAGTGCAATAATGGCAACGCCGATTGCATCGAGTGCAATAACGCGGTCCGGTGCTGTTGGACCTTTCACAAGACGGTAAACGATACCGAGCATGGCCAGCCCAACTGCTATGATGCAAATGACGACAATAATTTGAATAAAGGTCATCATGTGCGCGTCACCTCCACAATCGCTTTTTCGAATGAATTTTTAATGGAATCAATCGCTTCATCAACATCTTCTAAATCAATTGCATGGATATACAATGTTTTGCCATCATCTGAGACATGAACTACAATCGTACCCGGCGTTAATGTAATCAAATTGGATAACAACGTAATTTCCCAATCGGCTGTGAGTTCAGTCGGATATGCAAAAAATGCTGGTGACATTGTAATATGCGGCTTCATCGCATGCTTTACAACGTCCACATTAGCGTTCCACAGCTCTTTTAAGAATAGGAAGAATAGCTTGATGACCGCCCATACACGATGTAAATAAAAGCGACTTTTAAACATATGACGCATCATATACAACATAAGAAGCCCTAATAAATAACCAATGATAAACCCTGTACCACTAAATGTATTCGATAAAAACATCCATACCAGTGCTAAAAAGACATTTAATAATATTTGTACCGCCATACTATTGTCCTCCCTTCACGGCATCGATGTAAATTTGTGGATTCGCAAGCGTTTCAGCAGCTTTTGCCATATATGGCATAACCGCATCTGCACCAACGCCATAAACAATCGTTAGCGCCACAAGTAACGCTGTTGGGATCCACAACTGCCAATAAACCGAGCGATTAATCGGTGTCGTTTCTTTTTCTTTGCCCCAGAAGGCATAGACAAAAATACGAATAACTGATAATAGGACAATTAAGCTTGATAATAAAATCCAAATACTTGAAGCCGTTTGCTCCGCTTCAAAACCACCTTTTACAAGCAACATCTTGCCGATAAAGCCACTTAATGGTGGAATGCCTGCAAGACTAAACGCGGCAATTAAATACAGCCAGCCAAGACTCGGATAGTGCTTCATCAGGCCACCCATTTTTTTCAAATTCGTTTGACCTGTAATGTAAATGATAATGCCTACTAAGAAGAATAGCGCTGCCTTAATTAACATATCATGAACAACGTAAAACATAGAGCCGAGTAAGCCGGTGTCATTGTATGTCGCGATGCCGTATAAAATAACACCAACTGCAATGACAATATTGTAAATAATAATCTTTTTAACGTCCCAAACAGCGAGCGCCCCAATACAGCCTACGACAATTGTCGCAACGCTTAAATAAAGCAATAACGTATGTGTAAAGGCAATATCGCCAACAAAGAATAATGTAAATGTACGCATAATCGCATACACACCTACTTTTGTTAGGAGCGCGCCGAATAACGCAAGTACAGGAAGCGGCGGCCCACTATATGAGCTTGGAAGCCAGAAGAACAGCGGGAAAATCGCTGCCTTTAAGCCAAAGACGACTAATAACATAATCGCGATGGCCGTTAAAATACCTGGCTGATTCACTTCACTTACTTTCTGTGCGATGTCCGCCATATTTAAGGTTCCGACTACTGAATAAAGCATCGCAACGGTAATAACAAAGAATGCCGATGATACAACGTTCACTAAAATGTATTTAATCGATTCGCGGAATTGAATTTTTTCGCCGCCAAGAACGCTCAGTAAATACGAAGCCATTAACAACACTTCAAAGAAGACGAACAAGTTGAAAATATCACCTGTTGTAAATGCACCGTTGACCCCTACTAACATGAGTAAAATACCTGGGTAGTAGAAAAACTGCTCACGGCCAACACCAATCGTGCGGTAACTATACCAAATCGCAAAGAGTGTAATAATCGATGATGTTAACACAAATAAAATCGACACCATATCAGAGACCATCGTAATCCCGTATGGTACAGGCCAGCTACCAAATGTCACCACTTGAATGCCATCGGTTGCTACTTTTTGTAATAACCATACACTAGCGCCAACGGTTAAGATGGCACCAATCATTGCCCCAATACGCTGAAACATCAGTTGTTTTGGCGCAAACATTAGGAGAATCGCAAAAGCGAATGGAATAATAATCGGTAATAATGGACTATTCATCGTGCTCTTCCCCTCTCATTTCATCAATATTATCTGTTTTTAATTCTTGATATGCACGGTATGCGAGCACAAGGAAAAATGCCGTCACACCAAAGCTAATCACAATCGCTGTTAAAATAAGCGCTTGTGGTAATGGATCTGCCATGCTGCTATTTGACACGCCATCTGCTAAAACAGGTGGAGCATCACTACCGAGGCCGCCCATCGTCAAAATAAGCATATGTGCACCATGACTCAGCAGCCCTGTCCCAATAATGATGCGCAATAAACTTTTCGATAAAATTAAGTAAATGGCTGCGAAGAATAAAAAGCCAATAACAAAGGCCATTAATATTTCCATTATTCGTCGCCTCCAATCGATTGAATAATAATCATCGTCACACCGACAACAACTAGGTACACACCGGTATCAAACAACATCGCCGTATGCAGCTCTGTCTTGCCTAATAGCGGCAATGTAAAGTAATCAAAGTAATGTGTGAAAAATGCCTCGCCAGCAAATGCTGAAATACAAGCTGTCAGCAATGCTAATGCTAGGCCACTCGCTGTTAAGACCATATAATTAATCGGCAATAAATTTTGTACGGTTTTCAAATCAAAGGTAATGAGTAAGAGCACGATAGCGCATGACATTAATAACCCGCCGACAAAACCACCACCTGGCGCAAAATGCCCCGCTAAAAATATGTGGATCGAGAAAAGGAAAATAATAAAGAATACCATTTGCGTCATCGTGCGCATAATGACATTATTTAGTTTCATTGTGGTGTTCCCCTTTCTTACGGCGTAATTTAATCATGCCGAAAATCGCCATACCTGCAAGCGCTAATACGGTAATTTCAAACAATGTATCAAAGCCACGATAATCGACTAAAATAACATTGACGATATTTCCGCCGCCCGCTTCTTTATAAACGGTTTCTTTATAATATTCACTAATGGATGGTAGTAACTTTTGTGAATGTGCAGCAAGCGCCATCAATGTCACCATGACACCTACTGCAGCGGCAATAACAAAGTTACCAAGTTTAAATGGTAAACGGGCTTCATGACGACTGAGCTTCGGCAAATGATAGAACGCTAATAAAAATAGTGCTACCGATACCGTTTCAATCGACAATTGTGTCAATGCTAAGTCAGGTGCATTGAATAAGACGAAGAACATCGCCACTGAATAGCCCACGACGCCAAGCGCAATAATCGCTGTTAAGCGGGTTCGCGCAAATAGTACCGTAAATGTACCGACAACGAGCACGACGACAAGCGCAATATCAAACGGCCCAATCTTACTAACATTGTCCGTACTAAAGGCATAACCATCTTTTATAAATAACGTTGATAATACAATGACAACAATGGCCGCAAACATATAAATAAAGTACATACGAATAGAACCGGTCATATATAGCTTCGACAACTTTGTCATATCCTCATCGGCAAGACGCATCATACGGCGATACAATTGATTTAATGAGAACCATTCTGGAACAATCGTATAAATTTTACGCCAATGCTTGACAGTCATAAATAGCGCAAAGCCAACTGCAATGACCCCAAGCGTCATCCACAATTCTGGCACAAATCCATGCCACGCTTGAAGATGAATATCGACATCGCTTACAGCAACGAATAAATTCGGTTGAATCGCAAGCACAGCTGGTTTAATAAGCGCATCTGTAATAACATTTGGAATGAAGAACATAATGACGACAAATGACGCTAAAATAATTGGCGAAATTAACATACCAATTGGTGCTTCGTGTGGTTTTTTCGGTAATTCTTGTTGTTTTCCAAAGAAAATACCTGTCACGAAGTATAAGCAATACACAAATGTAAAGATACTCGCTATCCATGCAGCCACTGGAATTAAAGTAGCGATGGATGCGAATGAAAAGTCTTGCGCATTTAACATCGTTGTGAAAAATAACTCTTTTGAGAGGAAACCATTAAATGGTGGTAAACCCGCCATCGATAAGCTCCCAATCATTGCGACCGTAAAGCTAATCGGCATTATAGACATTAAACCGCCTAGTTTGCGAATATCGCGCGTGCCTGTTTCATGATCAATAATGCCGGCAATCATAAACAGTGCACCTTTAAAGGTCGAGTGATTAATTAAATGAAATAGCGCCGCAAAACCAGCAAATTTAAAGACGTTTTCTACGCCATCTTCAACATGATAACTCATCGCTGCAACGCCGAGCATCGACATAATCATCCCAAGCTGACTCACCGTAGAGAACGCCAAAATACCTTTCAAATCGCGCTGCTTTGTAGCAAAGAACGAACCCCAGAACAACGTAATAAGCCCTAATACGACAATCAACCAAATCCACGTCGTATTGTATGCAAAAATAGGTGTGAAGCGGGCAACTAAATAAATTCCTGCTTTAACCATTGTTGCAGAGTGTAAATACGCACTAACCGGTGTTGGTGCTTCCATCGCATCGGGTAACCAAATGTAAAATGGAAACTGTGCAGACTTCGTTAATGCACCGAGTAAAACAAGAACAGCCGCTAATGTGAAATATGGACTTTCTTGAATGACGCTTGTTTGGAGCATCATTTCGGAAATTGATAGCGTACCGGTAATATTTGCGAGGATTAAAAAACCACCAAGCATCAGTAAACCACCAAATACGGTAATCATCATTGATTTCAATGCGCCAAAGCGTGAGCCATCGCGCGTAAACCAATAACCAATTAATAAGAACGAAGAAATCGATGTTAACTCCCAAAATAAATAGAGACTAATGACGTTGTCCGATTGTACAACGCCAAGCATCGCCGTCATAAAGAGCAATAAATAAATATAAAAATTATGTAATTGCTCCTTCGTTTTGTCTAAATAAAAAATGGAATAGAGTACGACTAATGCGCCAATACCTGAAATAAGAATTGAAAATAACAATCCTAATCCATCAAGTGATGAATCAATTTTAAGTTGCAAATCTGCAACCCAAGTCCACGATGCATAACTTGCTCGCTCGCCAATTTTTGACACATAATAGCTCACAAGTACAACTGGCACAATGAATACGAACCAACCTGTATGTAGTTTGATTTTCTTAAAAAGTAGTGGCATGAATAACGCTGCTAACACCGGTAAAAAAATCATCCATAACTGCATATGAACGCCTCCTTTTTCTTTTTTCTATAAATACCCTTTTTTAACAAAATATAAAATGGACGCAAAAAAGAAGCCTGCCACAAAAGGGCATAGATTCCCTTCTGTGACAGACTCCTCCTAAAACGAACTTTTAATTTTTTCTAGTATAGCATGCATTTTTACGAAAATGCAACCTATCATCTTTTTACAGTAATTCTTTACGTAACTCAGCGCCCGATTTTGGTGAAATCGCACTAACTGGAATATCTAATACTGATTTTGCACCAAATTGTCCTTTTTCTGCTAAACGGTAAGCAGCACGCGCATATGCTACTAAAACGCTTGATGTGAAATAAGGATTGCTTTCTAATTTCAAATTAAATTCAACAATTTGTTTATGACCTTCTTTTGATTGACCACTACGAATAACAAAACCGCCATGTGGCATTCCTGTATGATCTTTCGCAAATTCATCAGCTGAAATGAAGTTTACCGTTGTATCGTAATCTGAGAAGTAATTTGGCATTGTTACAATTTCTTGCTCGATTGTTGCTGTGTCAGCACCTTCTGCAGCAACAACGTAGCATACGCGTGTATGTTTTTCACGTGTTGACAGCTCTGGTGCCTCACCGTTACGCACGCGTTCTACAGCAGCCGGCACTGGTAACGTATATTGTACGGCTTTTGCAACACCTGCAATACGGCGAACCGCATCTGAGTGGCCTTGGCTTAGACCGTCGCCCCAAAATGTATATGTATCTCCTTGTGGTAGTACTGCTTCACCTAGCGCGCGATTTAATGAGAATAAACCAGGGTCCCAGCCAACCGAAATAATTGATACCGTATCTGATGTTGTATTAACTGCATCAACGCTAGCGAAAAATTCCGGAATTTTTGCGTGTGTATCAAAGCTATCAATTGTGTTAAACCATTTAGCAAAGTGCGGTACTTGTTCTGGTAAATCTGTTGCTGAGCCACCGCATAAAATCATCACATCGATTTTTCCAATAAATTGTTCGACATCATCTACATGATGTACCGCCGCGTCTCCCGCGATTGCTAATGTTGCTGGATCACGGCGTGTAAATACCGCTACTAACTCCATATCTGTATTTTGTGCAATGGCGCCTTCAACACCGCGTCCTAGATTTCCGTACCCGACAATACCCATTTTTATAGTCATAAAATAAATCCTCCTAAGTATTCGTTGTTAAATAAATTGTACATTAAATTTAAAAAATTCCAATTATTATGATGAATTCGAGCGAGATTTGTATAAAAAACTTGCTATCTGCTAAAATAACACGAAGAAAAAGCGAAAAGCGCATAGTGATGCGCTTTTCACTTGCTAGTTATTTCATTATATTAGGCACTTGCTTTACCCATTATACGCATAATAAAGCCAACAATTAAAATTAATAAAATGGTGCCTAGTAACGTCGGTAAAATATAGAAGTCACTAATTTTCGGACCCCAGTGACCTAATAGCGAGCCTCCAATCC
Source organism: Kurthia huakuii LAM0618 (assembly GCF_000505545.1). Taxonomy (GTDB): domain Bacteria; phylum Bacillota; class Bacilli; order Bacillales_A; family Planococcaceae; genus Kurthia; species Kurthia huakuii. The sequence goes on along the minus strand of NZ_AYTB01000015.1, from coordinate 276,494 downwards.
AGGCGCCAATAATCCCAGCAATAATGTTTCCAATTACTCCGCCTGGAATATCTTTACCCATAATAAGTCCTCCGAGCCATCCTAAAATACCGCCGATAATAATATACCAAAGAAAGCTTAACATTATAGCATCTCCTTTCACTCATTTTTTCCCTACATTTAGATTACACTTTAGTAGTCTTCTCTTTTCTATTCCCCGTTCAATAGCTTTCTAACACAATTCACAACCCTTTTTTCGCAATTAATCATAAATCTAGCTATACTATCTAAAAAGGGGTGCTTCCGATGCAAACACAAAAACTTGTCGAACGTGTCGCAAAACAGCTACGTGATGCCTCTCGTCAGCTCATTCATCTTCCACCAGATGAAGCTTTCCAATACATAGCGGATGCCTGCCGTAAAGAATTGCCGATTGATTTTTCGGCAATCGCAATGGCTGACAATAACCAATACGTTCTAAAATCGTGGAGTGGTGAGCCACATCCTATTTCAACTACTTTTCCGTTAACAATTGCTGATTGCGCACCGCTTCTCACAAAAGAAGTCGTAACTCATTTACACAACATCAAGGAATGTTCCTTATTTCAGCTAATGAAAAATACAAATATTCGTTCATGGTTTACGGTGCCTTTCAAAATAGATGACACACGCTTTGGTTTTTGTTTAATCGGTTATTTAACGCCAATAGAGCTCATTCCAGATATGGGTGACGTTTTTAATGAATTCGGCAAAGATGTCGGTGTATCCATGCTTTATCAGCACGAAAAAAATGATAAACAACAGCTTGAACAGCTATTACGTTACCAGCAGCTATTGCTTCATGAAACGTTAATTGGGGACGCTTTCGATGGTTTAACCGCAAAAATCAGTACATTGCTTCACAATTCCGTTGTGCTTTTTGACCGCTTCCATCATATCTTATCAGAAGCTTGGCTAGAGGATGCGCAGTCCTATGATGCATTGACAGAACAACATCCAATCCATGTAGGTCAGGAGGTATTTGGTTATCTCGCCTTATTACATCAATCCCCGCCAACGCATTATGTTCAATTATCAATTGAAGTCGCTAAAAATATTTATGCTATCCAATTTATGAAGCAAAAAATAGCCTTTGAAGCATATGAAAAGAAAAAAGAGCAATTACTCGATTTATTGCTGCAGTCCCTTGTAAATGAGCAAATGGTTCGTACACAAGCCAATTTATTAAACATTGATTTGACACCGCCTTTTTATATCGCAGTTGTCGACACTACGACAAATGTACTTGAAAAAGCCACATCATTTGAACAACATTTAACGACCATTCACTATGGCGAGCAAGTTGTCTTATTATTTAAAGAGCCCGACTATGCTCAAGCACTTTATAAACTAATTGCGCAACATGCACCTACAAAAATGCTCTCTAGTCGGCCGCTTCACAAACTACAAAATGTACGGGTAGAATTGTTGAAGCTAAAGCACGCCATACCCTTTATTGAACATGCGGCTGTCGATTATGCCCAATTAGGGGTAATTCCATTATTACAAGAAATCACACATTATGAGCATTTTGTGGATGAGCAGCTTGGTCCATTAAATACGCTGCTACTAGAAACGCTAAAAAGCTATTTAGCACATAATGGTAATGCTTCTGAAACGGCACAAGCATTATTTATTCATCGCAGCACGCTACTGTACCGCGTTGAAAAAATCGAGACGTTGCTACAATGCTCTCTACAACACAATGAAACGCGCTTCACACTACAATTAGCGTTGAAATTAAAAGAACTCCACAAATTGTAGTATTTCATGATTGTTCATTCCTACAGTTTGTAGATGTTTTCTGTAAAAAAAATACAGTATAGTAGAAGTATCTAAAAAATGGAGGCGGTTCGTATGACAACAATTTCAAATTTACGTTTACCTGTATTTGGTTCACCAATGTTTATTATTAGCACACCAAAGTTAGTGATTGAACAATGTAAAGCAGGGATTGTCGGCTCGATGCCTGCACTCAATGCTCGCCCAAAAGAATTACTAGACGAATGGCTTGCTGAAATCACCGAGGAACTAGCACGCTACAATGCACAAAATCCAGAAAACCCGGCAGCACCCTTTGCGATTAATCAAATTGTCCATCATACAAATGATCGTTTAGAGCATGACATGGAGCTATGCGTCAAATATAAAGTGCCGATTATTATTTCATCGCTTGGCGCGCGCAAAGAAGTATTTGATGCAGCACATAGCTATGGCGGCCTCTGCTTCCACGATGTCATTAACAATACATTTGCGAAAAAGGCGATTGAAAAAGGGGCTGACGGCTTAATCGCCGTTGCGGCTGGCGCAGGAGGTCATGCTGGTTCATTGAGTCCATTCGCGCTTGTTCAAGAAATTCGCGAGTGGTTTGACGGCCCGTTGGCACTATCTGGCTCAATTGCGACAGGTCAATCCATTTTAGCTGCGCAAGCAATGGGCGCCGACTTTGCGTATATTGGTTCACCGTTTATTGCGACAGAAGAAGCGAATGCTGTTGAAGCGTATAAGCAAATGATTGTTGATAGTAAGGCAGATGATATTGTCTATAGCAATCTCTTTACCGGTGTACATGGCAATTATTTAAAACCTTCCATTGAAACTGCCGGCTTAGATCCGAATAATTTAGCTGAAAGTGACCCATCAAAAATGAGCTTTGGTGGCGATAGCGGCGTCAAGGCTTGGAAAGATATTTGGGGCAGTGGTCAAGGCATTGGAGCAGTTAAAGAAATTCAACCTGTCCATGCCTATGTCGAGCAATTGTACAAAGAATATATTGCCGCACAACAACAATTAGCTATAAAAACAGCTAGCTTGATTCGTCAATAACATAGTAAAAAAGGAGAAATCACGTGTTTGTGATTTCTCCTTTTTAGCATGTTCAAACGCATGTATTACTAATACTGTTATGCTTTTATCGATTGGTAAATATAATGCATTTCATTGTCATTCATAATTTTTGGAACAGGGTATAAAGGATTCGCTTCTGCAAGGGCGCGCTTCACCATTTTAGGAATATCGTTATTTTGAATACCTGTTAAGTTAGTTGGAATATTCATTTTTTCGTTTAATTGTTGGATAGCCACAATAAATTTTTGAGCGCGTAAGGCGTCACTGTCATGTTCCTCTCCAATGTGTACAAGCGTTGCTAATCGTGCTAATGGTACATGAACTGCTTCACCGTAAAAAGTTAACAGATGTGGCAACAATACTGCATTGGCTAGGCCGTGTGGAATACCATAAAATCCGCCAAGCGTATGCGCAATTGCATGAACATTGCCAACAAAAGCGCGCGTAAAAGAGAATCCCGCAATGTATGAAGCGCGCTGCATATTTGCACGCGCTGTTAGATTTTCTGGGTGTAAATAGCTTTCATATAAATTCGAAAAAATGAGCTGTACCGCTTCTTCACTCGCTTGAATCGTTGCCGACGTATTACTTTTACCAATATACGCTTCTACTGCATGTGTTAAAGCATCCATTCCAGTAGTAGCCGTAATAAATGATGGTAATTTAACTGTTAGCAGTGGATCAAGTACCGCAACATGTGGCACTAAAACCGGGTCCATTAAGGCATATTTCTCATGCGTATTACTATCTGAAATAACTGCCGCAACAGTCGCTTCACTTCCTGTACCCGCTGTCGTTGGAATCGCAAAAAAAGGTGGCATTTCTTTGCGTATTTTTAATAGTCCTTTCATTTGTGGAATCGTTTTATTTGGGCGAGCGACGCGTGCTGCTACACCTTTTGCACAATCCATCGGTGAGCCGCCACCAAATGCAACGATGCCTTCACACAGATTCGCTTTATAAAGACGATAGGCCTGTTCAATATTTTCAATCGTCGGATTTGGAACCGTACCATCATATACTGTAACAGCAATCTCTGCTTGAGCTAGCTGTTCTAAAAAAGGTTCTGCCAGACCTGATGCTCGTAGACCTTTGTCTGTTACTACAAGCACACGCTGCGCCTGTTGCTTTATGCGAGTCGGTAAATCTTCTAAGCAATTAATCCCTTCTAAGCGTTCCGGTTCCCGGTAAGTCATCGCTTTTGAAACAACTTTAAAGCCTTGTTGAAATGTACGACAATACACTTTATGTAACATAGGCTATCATCCCCTAACATTTTTCCTTTAATTTTAATACATATAAGACAAAATTTCACACATAAATGCGCATTTTCATGTATGATATAGATATTAAGTTATTCAATTGCGATTGGGCCGCCTAGGGATGAATCTTTGTGATTGGAAGGGGAAGTTGCAGATGGAAAATCGTATTCGCTATGCCGCATTACAAGATAAGGTTGTCTCAGCAGAAGAGGCAGCATCATGGATTAATGATGGTTCACTCGTGGGGATGAGTGGCTTTACACGTGCTGGAGATGCCAAAATTGTGCCACTTGCACTTGTTGAACGCGCAAAAAATGAAAATTTCCAAATTGATGTATTTACCGGTGCATCACTTGGCCCAGAAGTCGATGAAAAAATGGCGGCGGCTGGCATTATACGCAAACGTGCACCATATCAAGGGGACCGAGTAATTCGTAATCTCATCAACACAGGGGACGTCCTCTACATGGACGCGCATTTATCTCAAAATGCAGAATTAGTTCGTACAGGAATTGTTGGACCAATTGATTATTTAATTGTTGAAGCTGTTGCTATTACTGAAGAAGGGCATATCGTACCAACAACTTCTGTTGGGAACTCCGCAATTTTAGCACAGTATGCACAAAATATTATCGTTGAGCTCAATGTTGCACATCCAGTTGATTTAGAAGGCTTGCACGATATTTATATTCCTGGTGACCAAGGCCATCGCGACCCCATCCCAATGACGCATATCGAACAGCGTCTTGGGACAACAGCGATTCCCGTTGATCCTGCTAAAATTAAAGGAATTGTCATTTCTGAAACGACAGATGCACCATCACTCATCGTACAACCTGATGAAGAAACAGCCCAAATTGCCGAACATTTATTAAACTTCTTGCGTGATGAAATTAAAGCTGGACGCCTAACAGAACGCTTAGCACCACTCCAATCTGGTGTCGGCTCTGTTGCCAATGCCGTCTTAAATGGGTTCTTAAACTCTGAATTCCACGATTTAGAAGTATATTCTGAAGTATTACAAGATGCAGTATTTGAGTTGATTGATGCAGGTAAAGTTCGCTTTGCATCTGCCACATCGATTACGTTAAGTAAAGAATGTGGTGACAACGTTTATGGCAACTTGGATCGTTATAAAGAAAAACTCGTATTACGACCTCAAGAAATCTCGAATCACCCAGAAATCATTCGCCGTTTAGGATTGATTTCGGTCAATACTGCACTTGAAGTAGATATTTATGGTAATGTCAATTCCACACACGTATCGGGCGTCAAAATGATGAACGGTATCGGTGGCTCTGGTGACTTTGCACGTAATGCTCGTCTCGGCATCTTCGTAACAAAATCGTATGCAAAAGGTGGCGCGATTTCATCGATTGTACCAATGGTGTCACACGTTGACCATACTGAGCATGACGTTGATGTTATCGTAACAGAACAAGGTATTGCAGATTTACGTGGTTTAGCGCCAAAAGAGCGTGCACAGCAAATTCTCGAACATTGTGCACATCCAGAATACAAAGCACAACTACAAAATTATTATGATCGTGCCGTTGAAAAAACAGGCAATGCCCACACACCTCATCTATTAGAAGAAGCATTATCATGGCATACTCGCCTAGCTACAAACAAAACAATGAAGCAATAAACTGATAAAAAGCCGGAATCGCATCGCAATTCCGGCTTTTCTTATGGTTAAATTAATGTTTTTTACGATAGATTCGTATCGCAATGAGTACAATTAAAGACATGAGCGATAGCCACACAACATATGGCCAATATGGTGGATAATACGTTAATTCGACAGTCTGTTTTCCTTGTTTTAAAGGAATCCCGACAAAAGCATAGTTCATTTTTTCAACCGCTACTTTTTTGCCATTGATTTTGGCACGCCACCCTTTATCATATGGAATCGATGTCACGAGCACATCCCCTTGCTCTGCGGTCACATCGCCAAACGCTTTCCCGTTATCCCAACTCATATTTGCTGTATTTGTACGGTGCAATGCTTGATCCAACGCCGTATAATCTTCCCCATAAATCGCCAAATTCTTTATCTGATAATGTCCTTTTGGCAGCGTCATTCTCACTTTTGAGCTCGCATCAATAGCAATCGTTACATCGTTAAAGCCTGTTCGATAAATAGAATTTGATTTTTTGCGTGTTGTTTTATAGTCATTGACTTGTAATGTAAAACCTGTTTTATGTTGAATTCCTTCTATATTCATTTGAACGTAGAGTGTTTTAATATGCTGCGGTATATCAAGTGTCAGTTGAACGTGCCCTGTTGCTTCATCAATCATCAGCTTGTCTTGTTGCCACATTCCGCCTTCTACAACAGTGTCACGAATAGGAATTTTTGCTACTACTGGTGCTTCCAGTATGCCTGATTCACGAATTGCTCCGTTTAACATCGCGTGTTCCTTTGCTAATGTAGGTGCTTGATTCAGCGCCTGTTCATCATAAATCGTATTCGCCACACGGAAAACCGGCAATAAATTCGTATTTTCATACGCGCGGTAATGAGTGGTTTCCTTTGCGAGATGATAGCCAAATGGTGCCGCTTGATTATCGTTTGCTCGCATGTAAAATTGCACTTGTTCAAGAGCCATTAAATTCGTACGATTACCAAGCGTCCCGTAACGACTAACACTTTCGCGCCCCATATCAATTTGCAAGTCGCGTAAATAAAAATGCAATAAATCGCCATTTAAAATGCTTGAATAAACACTTGTTCCTTTAAAATCTTGTACCATTGGCGTATTATTACGCGTTGGTACAAGCCAATCAATTCGATTGTCGGTAGATGTAAGTTGTTGCTGCATCCAGCGTACAAGATTTTGCTGTTCATGCGTGTAGTAGTTTTCTGAATAAATAAAATCTTCTGTTGCCATACCATCCCCACGCTTCGTTAAACTCGCACTAAAAATATTCGCCTCGATTACTGTAAACAATAAAATACTAATAGCGAGCCATTTTAAAGCCCATTTTCGATAATAGAAAAAGATGAAAAAGGCAAGCCAAATCAATGTGGTGACAATAAGCCCCGTTGATACGCCATAATTTGGCGATAGCCATTTAAAAATAAAAAGTCCTGCAATAAAAAAAAGTGCAACAACAAGCGGCAAACGTTTAAAATGCCAATAACTCGCACTATTTAATGCAACGGCTAACATCGCACCAAAACTTAAAATAATAATGGATTCCCAACGTTGTTGCGGCGCAGAAAACCCGTTAAACATACTGCCAACATAAGGAATGAAATGCGCCACAATACCAATCATCGATACTATCGCAAAGAAGCGGAACAAGCGATGCTGATAAAGTTCTTTTACAAAAAATAACAAAAAGATAAATGCCGGCACCCATAAGACGCGCGGGTCCGTTAAAATATCATCATTAATATAAAAAAGTTTAATTGGATCCTTATAAGGTGGTCTAACATTATTTAAAAAGCTATATGCCGCTGGAATAAATGCGATACTAGCGATGCCAAATGCGAGTAACCCGCCACCTATGTAACGCCAAAGTTGCCCTTTTTTTGTTTGCTCATGCTCGGTAAAATAATAAAACAGGCGTGCTACTGCATAAATGCCACCAATGAGTAACGTCATATACGATAAATAAAAGTTGCTAATCATCACTAACGCAATCGCTACGACAAAGAGCAATGACGATTCCTTGCGAATAATTTTTTCAATTCCTAATAATAGTAGCGGTACCCAAAACAACGAGTCTGTTAAAATATCCCAATAAATTTCATGGCGGAAAAAGAATGGGCTTAATGCGTAAAAAACTGCCCCAACATACGCCCCTTTTGGCATATTTGTTATTTTGCGTAAAAATAAAAAGGCAACGTAGCATACCGCCGTTTGCTTCACAATGCTCATTGGAATAACAAGTGCTGCCCAATAGCCAAAATCAGGCGTAAATGAGAACAATTGACTTGCAAGCCATGTCATAAGCACCCATGGTAAGAAAAATAAGTTCGTTGTAAAATAATAGGCTAGCGAACTAAAAAAGTCGCCACCTAAGCCAAAATCAGTAGCATAAAAAAAATCGCCTGCCGTATATTTATCATAAATAAATTGTTTGAATGGTAGCATTTGTGATAATCCATCATTGATGCCCTTCATGACAATGCCTTGTTGCCATGCAATGATAAAAAATAAATGCGCCATGATAGAAAAAACCATCATACTCAATAGCACGATGACTACAGCGCCCTTACGTTTTTGAAACACGAATAATCCTCCTCGTCACAACAAAAGTAATTGGCACGCTAATGATTACCGTTGCAATCGGTGCAAAATAAGGCGATAAATGGAGCCAATCGACAAAGAGATAGATGCACACCGTTTGGATAACAATATTCGTTAACTGCGTCAATGGAAATAATAAAAATGATTTCCATGATGGTTTCTCGCTATACGTAAAATAAACATTCATAAAATAGGAACCAATCATACTAATAATCGTTGCCGCAATATGACTCACCAAATAGGGCCATCCTATAAGCGAATAAAACAGCACATACCATCCATAGTAATGTGCTGTATTCACAACGCCGACGATAATAAATTTTATATATTCATTTCGTGTATTCATTGTTAACTACTCTTTTTCTGTTTTAGTTGAAGTTTTCGCGGTTCAAAATTGACAATTTTTAACGAGCGATTGACATTGGCCTCGCCAACAATATAATGAGGACGGCGTTTTACTTCATTATAAATATGACCAATATACTCCCCAATAACGCCGAGGCTAACGAGTTGTAACCCCCCAAGAATGAGCACCGCAGAAATGGTTGTAAAGTATCCGGGTACTTCAATACCTTGAATAAAAATACTACCAAGCATGACAGCAATATATGCTACGCCACCTAACATGAATAGAATACCTAAATATAGACAGATTCGTAGCGGTTTTGTATTAAATGATAAGACACCATCAATAGCATATGACAATAACATCCCAAAGGACCATTTTGTCTCCCCATGCTGACGTTCAACATTTTTATAATAAATATTTTTCTTTGATAGACCAATCCATTCAAACAAACCTTTTGAAAAACGATTATTTTCACTTAATGATAGCAATGCTTCGACAGCTTTGCGACTTAATAATCGGAAGTCCCCAGCACCATTTTCCAATTCAACAGAGCTCATTTTATTAATTAGACGATAAAATAAATTTGTAATGCCTCGATGAACCGCACTTTCACCTTGGCGATCTCGGCAAGCAATAACTTGGTGATAGCCTGCTTCGTAGCCAGCTATCATATCCCGTATAAGCGTAGGTGGATGCTGTAAATCACTGTCCATTAACATGACAGCATCTCCTTCTGCATGTTGCAACCCCGCATAAATTGCCGCTTCCTTACCAAAGTTCCGTGAAAATGAAATATACTTCACATGACAATCTCTTGCTTGCACTTCTTTAATTTTCGCTAACGTATGATCTGCACTTCCGTCATCAATGTAAATGATTTCGTAATCGTACGGCATTTGCTGCACTTCTTTGTAAATCGCTTCGTAAATTTTCGGCACATTCTCTTCTTCATTGAACGCCGGTAAAATAAACGAAATCGTTGACATGATTATGTCCCCCTTTAGTAAGAATCTAGTATACCTTTGCCTAAAAAGCTCATTTTTAAACTTTCTCTAAATTCCGATAATAAAAATATTTGTAGTTCCTTTCAAGTAAATAAACGTTACCTACACAATCCCACCTTACCATTTTTGCCATCATTTACCTTTCATTCCTATATATATCACGTTTTAAATAAAAAAAAGTTCCATCATTTATGACGGAACATCATATATTTACTATTCAATGGCGTTTGTCAAAACAAGCGTTAAATCATCCACTGGTATTGCTGGCGAAAAATAATAGCCTTGCACAACATCCACACAAAGCTTCGAAATTTCTTGTAGTTGCGCACTCGTTTCAATGCCTTCTACAACAATTGCAATTTTTAACACATGTGCCAAATCTACAATTGATTTTAAAATTTCTTTCGTAATTAAACACTCTGCAATATTTTCACTAAAGGCCTTATCAATTTTAATACTTGTAATAATAGGTCCTAACTCTTTCAAATAAAAAATATTTGAATAACCTGTTCCAAAATCATCAAGTGCAATCGACACTTGGCGTTCTGCAATCACTTGTAATATTTCTTTCATTTGTTCTAAATTTTTTGCCTTATGTATTTCTGTAATTTCGATTTCCAATTGCTGTGGTGCAATGTTCGTTATTTTGATGATCTCATTTAGCAATGTAATGAAATTTTCATCGATATATTTAGGGGAAATGTTTACCGCAACTTTTAAATGTTGGCCTTTTTGTTGAAAATCTTTAATTTGTTTAGCAGCCGTTAAAAAAATCCATTCATTCAGTGCTGGCATTAATGCAAGCTCTTCCGCAAACTGTAATATTTTGTCTGGAGAAATAAAGCCATAATCTTCATCATACCAACGTAATAAAGCTTCTACACTATCGATTGTTCCCGTTTGTAGATTCACCTGGGGCTGATAATATAACATTAAGTCATTTTGGATAATCGCTTTCGCTAACCTACTTTTTAATTCTGTCTTTTCATGTAACGTGATTTTCATATTACTTTCAAACATACTAACATGATTTATGTTCGCATTTTTAACTGCAATTTTAGCTAAGTGAATTAATTCTTGTGCGTTGTTAGCGTGTATATCATAAATCGCTACGCCTATTTTCAATTCGTATATATTGCACTTACCAGCTACGCCAATATCGCTAAATGTTCGTAAAATTTGTTGAAGCAATTCACAATAGTGCGCTTGTGACGACAATAATAAAAATCGCATGCCATCATACCGAAACAATTGACCTTTATTGCCCGTAATCGTTGTTACAACTTGCATGAAATTTTTTATACATTCATTACCTAACTCATACCCATAATAATCATTGATTTCTTTTAGATTAGAAAACTCAATCATCATATACGTATCAAACTGTTTATTCTCTTGAGAAAATCGATAAATTTCAGTTAATTTCTCATCCGTTTCTAACGGATTTTTCTCTTCTTTCTCTACTTTTTCTAAATAACTTGAATGCATTTACTGAACCTCCCTACAATACATGAAACACATGACTTTAATACTAGGTAGTGCCATTTACTAATAATTCTAGCGGTCTTTATAAGAGAAAAAAGTAACTTATATTTATATAAAGTTACCTTCATATAAAACTGTAACATATTTATTATATCTATTTTTTATTTTTTTGTGTTATTATTTTACTATTCATTTATATTTTTTATAGATAATTCGTAGTTTCATCAGAAATATAATCACGTTTCACCTACCAATTATACTATTTTTCATTTGCCTAAAGGGACTTTAAGGGGTTTTTCTTATGATTTCAAGTTTAATCATTAATTTGTGCATTGCTTTTACACTATCTTATTTACTAATAAGTATAACATTTAGAAAAATAGCTACAACGCATCGCTATATATATGCTGGGATTGGCTGGAGTCTCGTGAGTATTGTGTTAATGGAATTTCATGTGCAATTAACGACGACGGTATTTATGGATTTACGACATTTGCCATTCATTATACTTTGTCTATATTATGATAGAAAAAGTTTATTTATCATTACACCGTTAGTAGCATTTTCACGATTTTTATTTGGCATAAATGATAGTTCTATCATTGCCTTTTATGGTACTTGGATACTTGGATTATTTTTATATTTTGTGATGCCTTACGTAACAAAATATATTGAAAATCAACTATTAAAATTACTAATCATCAATTTTTTAAGCAGCCTATTAGTGTGCGGTATTTTATGTGTTAATTTATATGCGTATAACGCCGAAACACTGACAATTGTAAAAAGTGTCACTGTTTTTTTAATTGGTAATTTATTGGCAAGCATCTTATTTTCGTTGCTTATTCAAGATGTCATTAGCACCTTTACTAAAAAAACAAAATATTTACATGACAGTCTTACAGATTCTCTAACAGGTCTTAAAAATTATCGTTTTTGGGAGATGTACACGACGCAGTTAAAGCGCAAAACTTTATTGGTTCATCCGCTTTGCTGTGTCATGATCGACTTGGATTTTTTCAAAAAAATTAATGATACATATGGTCATGATTATGGTGATACGGTCTTAAAAAAGTTTAGTTATTTATTAAAAGAACACGCTCAACAAAATAATATTGAATTATATTGCCGCGTTGGTGGCGAAGAATTTGCGTTGTTAACGACAAATAAATCATCTGAAGAAATATTACAATTTTTAAATCAGTTATCGCAAGAACTTGGCGACATTAAATTTATTAATAATTTGCATCTCACTTGTTCTATTGGCGTTTGTTTTTCGTCATCTGAAAATAACGACATTAATACGTTGAAGATGACTGCTGATATGGCTTTATATGCAAGCAAACGTAATGGCCGAAATCAAATTTCTGTTTACTACGTATAACAAGGTCAACTACATGCGGATATTCTTTTAATATATTTTCAAACAAAATTAAACCATCTTTTTCCGGTATAATGCCGAAAGAAGATGGTTTAATTTCGATTGCTTCATACATATTCTTAAATTGCTGGTTCAAGCCCAAACCATTTTTCCATAAACTTTACAGAAATAATCCAATAAATTCTTTTTTCGCCATCACGCTGATATCGTTTAACCATTTTCTCGTCTAACGCACGTTCAATGATCACTTTATTCGATAATTTTTGATTCAATTTATAATCCGTAATTTGCCATCGGTCTACCGCTTCTCTAAACGTTAAATACCGATCAATTCCCATATCCATTTACCCCTTTCCCCAACTAGATTTATACACATAATTAGGATTTTAATGCAGCGTCAACAGCATCTGTTACTTGTTTAAAAATCTGCCGATTACCAACTACATCCACGATATCGGTATGTGCTAAATCTTTTTCTAACGACTTTGTAATACCTGTCAGCATAACTGTAATATTATTTTCGATTGCATAAGTAATCATTTCTTTAAATGTTGCTTCTGCTGACAAATCAATGAACGGAACTTTGTTCATTTTAAGAATCACCACTTTGGGTTGTTCTTTATAAACCGTTAGAAGCTGCTTTTCTAGCTTCTGTGTGGCTAAGAAAAACAATGGACCTTCTAATGTTAAAATGCTAATTTTAGCATCATTGCGAAGTTGCGTTAACATTTCTGCTGATAGTTTATCATCATCTGTTTCATGATGAGGTAACATTTTGGAAACCGTTAAAGCATTCCCCATTCTTTTAGCAAATAATAAAATCCCTAAACCGATTCCAACCGCTACGGCAGTCGTTAAACTTGTAAATACCGTCAGTAAAAAAGTCGTTACTAAGACGATTGTTTCACTATCTTTACGTTTTGCAATTCGGAAAAATTGTTTTTGTTCACTCATATTCCACGCGACAATCATCAAAATGGGCGCCATACTTGCAAGTGGAATAAGCGCTGCATACGGCGCAAATACGACTAATACAAGCAACACAAAGACACTGTGCACAATACCAGATATTGGAGACACTGCACCGCTTCTTATATTGGTGGCAGTTCGAGCAATCGCACCTGTTGCCGGTATTCCTCCAAAGAGCGGCGTTACGATATTTGCAACACCTTGACCAAATAACTCTCGATTACTATGATGTTTTGTTTTCGTCATTTCATCTGCGACAACCGCTGATAAAAGAGATTCAATAGCACCTAATAACGCAATGACAATGGCCGGCCCTATTAAGCGTTGTAGACGCTCCATTGTTATTTCTGGGACATGAAAACTTGGTAATTCACTAGAAATTTCTCCATAAACGCTACCAATAGTAGGCAATTGGTTTTCAAAAAATAATACGACAACAATTGTTGAGATGAGAATCCCTGCAAGTGTAGATGGAATTTTTGGAGCATATTTTGAAATTATAATAATTATCGCGAAGCTTAATAATGCAATGCACACATTCAATAAATTTGTACTCGTGATATGGTGCAAAATTTCTGCTACATTGTCGACAACTTGTTCATGTTTTTTTAAATCTGTTAATCCTAAAAAGTTTGGAATTTGTCCAATAAAAATAATTACAGCGATACCTGTTGTGAAGCCTAAGATGACGGGTTTAGGTATAAATTTAATTAAGTTGCCTAATTTGAAAAAGCTCATAATGCAGAGCAAAATACCCGCAAGTAGCCCCGCTAATAATAAATCCGCATAACCATATACTAGTACAATACCTAATAATACCGGGACAAATGCGCCAGTCGGTCCACCAATTTGATATTTAGAACCGCCAAATAATGCAATCATTATTCCAGCGATACATGCCGTGTAAATACCGTATTCAGGCTTAACTCCTGAAGCAATCGCAAAAGACATGGCTAAAGGAATAGCGACAATACCAACGATAATCCCTGCTAAACTATCTTGTTGTAATTTTTTAAAAGAATAATTATGAAAACGATTTAGAAAAAATTTATTCATTGTGATGAGCTCTTTTCTTGTTCATCAAACCCTTCTAACATCGACATCGTATTGATAAGATGATTATTAAAAATTTCCTTTGCTACAAGCAATAAATCCGCAATCATTGGATCACTCAAAGAATATACGACAAATTTTCCTTTTTTCGTTCCCGTCACAATGTTTTTAGAACGCAAAATACTTAATTGTTGCGAGACACTCGACCCTTCTTTATTTACTAGTTCACGAATCTCATTGACGTTTTTTTCACCTTCTGAAAGAATTTCTAAAATTCTAATGCGCAAAGGATGCGCTAATGCTTTAAAAAAGTCTGTTTTAAATTGATGTACGTCATTTCCCAATTCATCACCTCATTAACATATTCAAATATTTGAATATGTTAATTATAAGCAATGCGCCTACAAAGTCAAGTTGTCCTATTAGCCGATTTTTCTTCATCAATGAGGGGTTATTTCAGACAACCTTCTATAATATTTGCTATATTGAAAAGACCATTAAAAGAAAGTTTGAGGTATTTCGTATGAATTTTGCATTGGCACTTATTGTCTTTCTAATTATCATGCTATCTCTCGCGTATTATATCTACGTTTTAATCCGCCGAGCACTGCATGTCTTTTTCCCACAAAAAAGCGTCAAACGTCTGCGTATTACAGCGATTATTTTAGCCATTCTTGTCATGGTGCCAACATTTAACTTCTTTAGCTCCTGGCTTATTATTGTCTTGCACATTGCGTCATTCGCGATTGTTTGCGACATCTTATATTTACTAACACGCAAATGGCTTCCAAAAAAAGTAGCAACACTGCATCATATTACGCTCATTCCACTTCTCGCAACGGCTTGTATAATTAGCTATGGTTACTACAATATTCATCACCCTATAAAAACAACCTATACGATTGAAACGTCAAAAGCGATTCCTGCAGTTGGTTATAAAATTGCCTTCATTTCGGATTTGCATACGGGCCTAACACTATATCGTAAAGGACTTGAAAAATATGCCCGCGAAATCGAGCAGCAAAAGCCTGATATCGTCTTACTCGGTGGCGACCTCGTTGATGAGCATACAACGTTAGATGAATTGCAGATGGCATTTGATGTACTTGGCACGATTGATAGTCGCTTCGGCACGTATTTTGTCTATGGCAATCACGATGAATCGAATTATACGAACGATAAAAATTATTCAAAAAAACAACTTGACGCTGCGATAACACGTAATAATATTCATATTTTAGATGATACTGTTACGCCAATCGATAAGCACTTTACGTTGATTGGTCGCCGTGATTTATCGCTCGCACCGCGTAAAAGTGCTGCTGAACTAATGAAAAAAGTTGATAAAACTGATTTTTCACTTATGCTAGATCACCAGCCTGTTGAAACAACTGAAAACAATCAATTAGGCGTCGATTTAATGATGTCTGGGCATACGCATGCGGGACAAATTTGGCCTGCTGGATATGTTATTGAGTTAATGGGGAACGTGAGCTATGGTGAAAAGAAATGGTCAAATATGCAACAAATCGTTTCCTCTGGTATTGCCGGGTGGGGATATCCAATACGCACTGAACATCATTCTGAATATGTCATCGTCACCGTTAAACCACAATAAAGAGGCTGGAATAATTCCAGCCTCTTTTATCATCTTCAAGCCTATTCATAAAATGGTTAAACCTTGTCTTTAAATGGATTTGCTAAACGTGCTGGCATTCTTGTAACACGTTTTTTCGCTACGTCGTAAAAACAACCTTTTTGTATGCCGGTACAATGAATACGGTCGCCACTAGAAATTTCAAACGCCATCTCCCAACTAGAGCCACCAACTGCTGTCATCCAGCAACGCCCAATCGGATGGTCATAAATCGTCACGGGCTCCTTATAAGCTGCCTCTGTGTTCATAATGATTGGCGAAATTTGTTCTTCCATTAATTCTTTATATGGAAAATTAGCATCCAAATAAGCCATACGCAAATCTTCAAACCAACGAATGTAAACAATATTACTCACAATACCCATCGCATCAATATCATATACATTTACACGAAAATCAAGTTCAGCTACTAATGTTTTTTTCATCATATCCTCCTCGTACAACATCTGATTAACGCAGAAAACGACCTATTTTAAATTATCGTAAAATGACGATAATTCTTGGCCAATCACAAACATAGTTTATCATAATTTTTTCATACAAGTCATTTTATACATAGCTAATTATGTTTACGTGTAAACATGTATATTATTAAACAAAAGAGGTTAGGGAATATCTCCCTAACCTCTCATATATAACTTATTTTACTGTTTCAGCTTCTAATGCTTCAATCGCTGCCGTCACTTGTTCTTCTGAAAGATTGTGACGCACGATATAACGGTTGCGCTCATGTTTTGTACATTCGATTGTACAACCACCTAAGTGCTTCGCTTCATTTTCTGCTGATGCTAAAATTTGTTTATTACATTCTGGATTTGCACAGTTAATGTAACGTTCACAAGGTGTATCATCAAAATGATCTCGTCCAATCACAACATGCTCAACATGATTGATTGGAACCGTTAAACGCTCATCAAACACATACATTTGGCCATCCCAAAGTTGGCCTTTTGTTGTTTCATCTTTCCCATATGTTGCAACGCCACCGTGAAGTTGACCAACGTCACCAAAACCTTCACGCTTCATCCAACCTGAGAATTTTTCACAACGAATACCGCCTGTGCAATACGTTAACACGTTTTTACCTTCAAATAAATGACGATTTTCGCGTACCCACTCAGGTGTATCACGGAAAGTCTCAACATCTGGACGAATTGCCCCGCGGAAATGCCCCACATCATATTCATATGTGTTACGCACATCAAGTACGACTGTATCTTCTCGTTTCATTTCTTCTAAAAAGTCTTCTGGTGATAAATGACGACCTGTTAATTCAAGCGGATTTACATCTTCGCCTAATCCTAAGTTTACAAGTTCAGGACGAGGACGCACGTGCATTTTTTTGAATGCATGTGTTTCTGATTCGTCAATTTTGAAAACAATACCATTAAATACTGGATCTGCTTTCATCATTTCCATATAAGCATCTGTTTGTTCAACTGTACCTGAAACTGTACCGTTGATTCCTTCTGTTGCAACTAAAATACGACCTTTTAAGCCGATTTCTTTACAAGCTGCTAAATGTTGTTGTGAGAATGCCGCAGGATCCTCAATTGTTGTGTAATGATAATACAATAAAACGCGATAATTCATAAAATTTCTTCCACCTATCTGATATATTTGCAGGATATAATTAGGTATTAAGTACTGCACAGTGATTTTCTTAAAAAATGCACTGTATTACTAATTTTACGTCTTTTAACGCAGAAAAGCAAAGAAAAAAAGGCGAATCTATCTTTTTTTCACGCACAGTGAGAAAAAATCGTACAAAAATCAAGAACTAGCAAGTATCATACATAATTTAAAATGCCAGTAGTCTTTTTTATTTAAAAACTAAATATTTTTTTACATCTTTTTACTCTTACTGAATTTACTGCTTGAATGATAGAATTTTATTATATTTGGTAATTTTTAGAGAAGAGGGGTTCTATTATGAAAAAATGGGTTGGAACAGCGCTACTTGCTACAGCGCTTGTCACATCAACAATTGCGCCGTTCAGTGTGGACACAACAGCGCAAGCAGCTACTAAAAATCAAACATCTGTGCAATATAAAGCACTAAAAACAACAGCTATTTATGATTCTACAGCGTTAAATACAGTAGCGGTTAAAGTTCCTAAAGGACAATACATACACGTTGTCAAAACCTTAAAAATCAAAGGTACGACATACTACAAAGTTAAATTTACAAATTACAATGCCGATTTGGAAGATTTATTATGGGGCGAACAAGATGATACACGCGTCTATTCGGGTTATGTAAAAGCAAGTCATTTCAAAGGTGTTACACATACATATGGCGCCTATAAAAAACTAAATGATAATCGTGATTACAGTATTGTTCCGCAATACTTCGCAACGAAAAACTATAACTTGCGCGAAGATTATCGCTTTGGCACTGTGCAAAGCGAAAACAATGTAGTTGCGAAAGGTGAACGTCTTATTATTTTAGGAAAACGTATAATTGATGGAAAAACATATGTAAAAGTAAGCGATGCAGCATACCATGCTTACATTGGCTACATTCCGGAAACATTATTGAAAAAAGTATCAATTAATTCTACTAAAACATACAGCAAAAATATCCAAAAAACACCTTATGTGACAGCCAGTGAAACAGAAGTCTTCACAAGTTATGGTCCTTCTATCGATTTAGACTATACAACAGACCCGTTAGAAAGAGGAGCTGTTGTTTATATGCAAAAAGAAGTGACGTATAAAGGGAAAGTATATGTGTATATAAAAATTAAAGATTCACATGAATATGGCTGGGTGCGTGGCTATAAATTAGTAAAGAAATAAATATTTCGGCGTTTAATTAACATAAGAAACGAATTCGTTTAATGTTACTAACTATCGATAAATGTTGAATAGCTGTGGTTTGGCTATTACGCGAGACTTCATAAAGCTCTTTTCGTTTCCAATTATGCAATGTTTCCTCTATTAATGAAACGTAAAAATCCGTGCTAGCCATATGTGCTGACACGGATTTTTATTATGAATAAACTAACGATAGACAAGTCCACCATCTGTAATAATCGCTTGCCCCGTAATATAATCTGCTTTGTCCGATGCAAGGAAGGTTACAAGATTCCCTACATCTTCTGGAATTTGGTAACGACCTAGTGAAATACCTTCTGAAAATTTTTCAAAAGCTTCACCAATTTGCAGTGTACCTTCACTATGACGAACCATTTCTTTATCAATACGATCCCACATTTTCGTTTTTGCCACGCCTGGACAATAGGCGTTAACTGTAATATCATGTTTTGCTAATTCTTTTGAGGAGGCGTGCGTAAATGAACGTACTGCATGTTTAGAAGCTGAATAAGTTGATAACATCTCATATGATTCATGACCCGCAATACTACATGCATTAATAATTTTTCCTTTTGTCCCTTGCTTGATAAATTGCTGGGCCGCTGCTTGTGTACCGAAAACAACGCCATTCACATTAATCGCAAAGACTCGATTTAATTCTGTTTCATCAATTTCTAAAAAAGGTGTAACCGCATCAATACCCGCATTATTGACGAAAACATCAAGTTGTCCAAATGCTTCTACTGCTCTTTCGACGACATGAAATTGATCTGCACGTTTTGCTACATCTCCTGCTACCCCGATAACATCAGCGCCTTGTTCTTGTAATTCTTTAACTGTTTTATTCAATAACGCTTCACTAATATCATGTAAAACAACGCGAAAGCCATCTTGAATAAGTTGTTCTGCAATCCCTCTACCTAGCCCTCCAGCAGAACCCGTAATAATAGCAACTTTTGACATTTAAATGCCTCCTTTCATTTAAAAGATTAATTTATAAGGATTTTCTAAATTCTCACAAATCGTTTGTAAAAACTCACCAGCCGGCGCACCATCTACAACTTGATGATCAAATGTTAAGCTTAGTGGTAATTCTTGCTGTTCTTTCACTTTACCTTTTTTATTAAAGACTAACTTCGCGGTCATTGCGCCAACACCTAAAATACCGACTTCTGGTGTATTTAAAATCGGTGTAAAATATTCCACGCCAGCCTGTCCAAGATTCGAAATTGTAAATGTTGAACCACTTAATAACTCACTACTAAGCGTATTATTACGTGCTCCTGCTGTTACATTTTGCAAATTCTCTGCTAGCTCTGTTAGCGATTGATTTGTAGCATCGCGCATCACAGGCACAATCAGTCCCGCGTCTACTGCGACTGCCATGCCAAGATGAATCACTTCTTGCTTAATATGTTCACCGTTTGCATAGGCTGCATTCATTTCAGGATGCTCCTTCAATGCAAGTACAACTGCACGCGCCAGCAGTACATTAATGCTAAGTGCTGCCTTGCCATCCTCGCCTAATTTTTTCTTCATTTTCTCGCGGAATTTCATGAGCGCCGTCATATTCGCTTTACGATGTAACGTTACTTGTGCTGTCTCATGAAGACTTGCATGCATCCGTTTTGCAATGACTTTACGCATACCACTTAATCCCTCGCCCGCATTCATCGTAGCCTGAGTTGGTGCTGCGACAGTTGGCACATAGTTTTCGACGTCACGACGCGTAATACGCCCATTCCCACCGGTGCCAGGAATTTGCGTATAGTCATAGCCTCGCTCTGCTGCAATTTTACGTGCAATTGGCGTAATGAAAATGCGCACACCTTCTTTTCGTGCTGGTGCTTGTGCCGACTTCGTAACTTCTGGCGCGTGTTCTTTCTCTATAGGAGCAGCTGCTTCTTCTATGCTCGGCATCTGCTCGCCTGCTTCACCAATATAGCCAATCGGCTCCTTACATAATTGTTCTCCTGCTTCTTCAGTCACAATTTGGAGAACCCCCGCCTCTGGTGCTTCGACATCATGCGTTAATTTCTCCGAGCTAATTGTCGCGATGACCTCACCTTTTTCAACGGAATCTCCTGGTTGTTTATACCATGTATCAACAGTACCTTCTGTCATTGTTAAGCCAAGTTTTGGCATTAAAATTGCTGTTGCCATACGATCACCACCCTACGATTTTTTTAAATCTTCAATTAATTCACTCGCTACATCTAACACTTTGTCTTTATTTGGTAAATATAACTGTTCTAAATTTGTCGCAAATGGTACGGGTGTATTTGGTGCGCAGACACATTTAATAGGTCCATCTAAGTAATCAAATGCCTTATTTGCAACAACAGCTGAAATATCGGTTGCCGTATTATTATGTGGATTCGCCTCATCAATAATAATTAAACGTCCTGTTTTCTTTACGGAGCTAATGATGGTTTCTTGGTCCCACGGAGCGGCAGTGACAAGGTCAATGACTTCCACGCTAATGCCTTCTTTTTCAAGTGTATCGGCTACTTCATTTGCAACATAGAGCATTTTTCCGATAGTCACGATTGTTAAGTCGCTACCCTCGCGCTTTACTTTAGCTTTGCCGATTTCGACTGTGTAATAATCCTCTGGCACTTCATCTTTAATGCCATATAACGTTTTATCTTCTGAGAAAATGACGATATTATCATCTTCAATTGCCGCATTTAACAGCCCTTTTGCATCGTATGGATTTGATGGGACAACGACTTTAATCCCTGGAATAGAGCCTAACATGCCGTAGTATGAGCCTGAATGCTGTGCTGCTGCCGACGCACCAGCACCATGACATGTACGCACTGTCATTGGGATTTTTGCCTTACCGCCGAACATATAACGCATTTTCGAGCCTTGCGCGAGTAATGTATCGAAACAGAAGCCGATAAAGTCATTAAACATTAATTCTGGCACCGGACGTAATCCTGTCGCTGCAGCACCGACTGCGGCACCCATATAGCCCATTTCAGAAATCGGTGTATCAATGACGCGCTCGCGACCATGTTTTTCGACAAGCCCTTTCGTCACGCCGAATACGCCACCCCATGCACCTTCATTGCCTAAATGATCGATTGTTGCACCACCTGCGATATCTTCACCGAGTAAAATCACGTTGTTATCACGATCCATTGATTGGTCCAAAGCCTCATTAATCGCCTGCATAAATGTAATTTTTCTTGTCATGTCCATTCACTCCTTTTATTAGTCTACGTATACATCTTCTAGTAATGCTTCTGGGCGTGGCACCGGGCTGTCCTCCGCAAATTGAATGGCCGCTGCCACATCTTGCCGTGATTTTTCTTCAATGTCATCTGCCTGCTTTACTGTTAATAAACGCTCATCAATGGCTTGCTTACGGAATAACTCAATGCAATCGGTATCCGCATGTTCTTTTTCAGGACCTTCTTTTGCTTTATACTTTTGCTCATCGCCTTCAAAGTGACCATATTTACGATACGTGAAGCACTCAATTAATGTCGGACCTTCGCCTTTACGCGCTCGCTCCACCGCTTCTCCTGCGGCATCATACACTTCTTGCAAATTCATCCCATCAACTTTTACGCCCGGAATATCATACGCTGCCGCACGCTGCGCAATCGTTTTTGATGCAGAAGAATAAGATTGAGGTGTCGATTCCGCAAACATATTATTTTCACAAACAAAAACTACTGGAAGTTTCCAAATTGCTGCCATATTAATGCCTTCGTGGAAACCACCCTCATTTGCGGCACCATCGCCGAAGAAACAGACAACAACACTATCGGTTTTTAAGTATTGGTTGCGAAGTCCTGCACCTACCGCAATCGGGAACCCACCACCAACCATGCCATTTGCGCCAAGCATACCTTTATCGATGTCGGCAATATGCATCGAGCCACCCTTTCCTTTACATAATCCTGTTTCCTTTCCGTAAATTTCTGCCATCATGCCATTTAAATCACAGCCCTTGGCAATACAGTGCCCATGTCCGCGGTGCGTACTCGTAATATAATCTGCGTCTGTTAAATGCGCACAAACGCCAGTTGCAACCGCTTCTTCTCCTGCATATAAATGGACGAATCCTGGAATCTCTCCACTCGTGAAAATGCGATGTACTTCATCCTCAAAATTGCGAATATCATTCATTTTTTCATAAATCCATGCCGCTTTTTGTTTTGTCAATTTTTTCATCGTAATTCCTCCTTGTCATTATCCGTGTATTGCTTGTGAAATAAGACTATTTGCCACTTCGCCGGTCAGCTCTGATAAACTTGGATGACCAAATGCCAAATCAGCTAGTTCATCTACACAACCTTCTGCTTTTTTAACGGCGATAATCGTATGAATCATCTCGGTCGCATGCGCTCCAACGATAACTGCCCCTAAAATTTCATTGTATGTCGTTTCAGAAATAATTTTGACGAAACCCTCAGTTTCATTCGTCGCAATGGCCTTTCCAATCATGCTAAACGGCATACTGCTGACGCGAACATCATAGCCATTATTTTTTGCTTCTTCCTCACTTAATCCAAAGCTTGCCACTTCTGGCGTCGTATAAATGCAGCGCGGGATCAGTGTTTGCTGGAGTGGCGCCGGATTTTCCCCTGCCATATGTGCGACAGCATGCAAGCCTTCTGCACTCGCTGCATGAGCTAACATGTAGCCACCAATCGCATCCCCAATCGCATAAACACCTGGCATTGATGTTTCATAGTTAGCATTGACCTCAATAAAGCGCTCCGACTTTAAGCTAAGCTGTTCGGCAAGTGTCAAATTTGCCTTGCGCCCTGTTGCAACAAGTAATTCATCAAAAGTAAAGGTACCGACAGATGTTTGCACGTCCTTTGCTGAGATTTGATTGATTTGTACATTTGTATGCACGTTACAATCGAGTGCTTGCAATTTCTTTTTCAGTAAGGTGCGCACTGCTTGTTCTTCCGTTAATAAAATATCGGGTGCTACTTCTAATAGCGTCACGGCTACTCCAAGCGGTGCCATCGCAAAGGCAAGCTCGACAGCAATCACACCGCCACCGATAATAACGAGCTTGTCAGGTAGTGTCGTCATATCAAAAAACGT
Organism: Kurthia huakuii LAM0618; assembly: GCF_000505545.1. Classification (GTDB taxonomy): domain Bacteria; phylum Bacillota; class Bacilli; order Bacillales_A; family Planococcaceae; genus Kurthia; species Kurthia huakuii. Next base: position 252,308 of record NZ_AYTB01000015.1, on the reverse strand, counting down.
ATCGGTCGTATGATACGGTGCTTGCTCAATTCCTGAAATCGGCGGGACAAACGGCGTACTCCCCGTCGCTAGCAAGATTTTGTCCGCCGTAAGATGTGTCGCGCCAACTTGAATCATTTTGTCGCGCGTCACTGTTGCCTCTCCTTCAAAGTAAGCGATTTCATTTTTCTTAAATAAATGATGAATACCACCTTGTAGCGATGCGACGACGCCATCTTTTCGCGCAACCAATTGTTCAAAATGAATAGCTCCAAGCGTATGCTCAATCCCAAATGCTTGTGCCTCTTTCATCGATAAAAGCCACTCTGCATGTTTCAAATACGCTTTTGATGGTATACAGCCGACATTGAGACATGTACCGCCGATGCTCTTTTTCTCGACGACGGCCACGCGCATCCCTATTTGTGCGGCCTTGATTGCTGCGACATACCCTCCTGGACCTGCGCCAATGACGACTAAATCATAATGCTTCACTGCTACCCCCTCCATTCTTTTGCCTACACCTTTCTTTATGCAAAAAGTATGCCAACTTCAAAAATGCCGTCATAGCGGCACTTTTTATTGATGCAAATAAAAAAACGCAACAAATTGTTGCGTTTTTGTCTCACAGTCACTTTAAATTGTAGCGTTTCATTTTGCGATACAGTGTACTACGCGCAATACCTAGCGCAGCGGCAGCTTTCGAAATGTGGTAATGATGCTGTTCAAGCACCTCTCGTAGCGCTCGCTCTTCCTCAGACATTGGCGCTACATTTTGTTGCAAACGCTTTCTTTTTACTCGTTCGATAGCACCCACTTCGATTGTTTGCTGCAATTGTTCAGTCGTTGGCTCGGTATGTTCATAATATAGATAGAGTCGTTCTAAAAAATTATTTAATTCGCGAATATTGCCATACCAATCATATTGCTGTGCCACCTCATAAGCGGTTGCTAACCAATACGGGTACCAATTTTGTTTCATACAAAAATCTTGCATAAAGACGAAAATGTCTTCTTTACGCTCCCGTAGTGGTGGAATCGTTAGTGGGCACACATACAAGCGGTAAAATAAATCCATACGGAACCGTCCCTCCGCCACTTCATCACGCAAATCGCGATTACTTGCCGTGACAATGCGGAATGATACGCGTTCGATTTTTGTGCTACCAATGCGCGTCACTTCTTGGTTTTCAAGGACACGTAATAGTGCAGCCTGCATCCGTTTTGACATACTATCTACTTCATCTAAAAATAGTGTGCCCCCATGTGCCTCCGCAAGCTTACCTTTATAGCCTTTCGCATTAGCACCGGTAAAAGCCCCTGGTGCATAGCCAAACAACTCGCTCTCTAATAAGCTTTCGCTAATCGCACCGCAGTTAATCGCTACGAGTGGACCATTCGCAGCAGCGCTATTATCATGCAGCGTTTTTGCGATGACTTCCTTACCGCTGCCGGATTCACCGTAAACATGTACCGGTAATGTACTCGTTGCTACTTTTTCTACTTGTACCATAAAGTCCCGATACGCCGCGTTTTTCGATGGAATGCCTTGATAAAAAAACTGTTTCGTTTTTGCTTCATGCTGCACAATCGGGTAAAAATAACCGATGATTTGCTGTTCGAAAAAGATGGGTTGCGGCAATGCCTGTAGCACATGCTCACGCAACAATGTATCAACGGCTTGTCCTTGCCACTGCGCTTCATCGATGAAAAGCTGCTCAGAAATTTTAACGATGCGCTCAAATTCATCACAAATAATGCCTGGTTGCGTCATATGGTATGCATAATCTACTAATTGTTTATGCTGTTCCAAGTAACGCGTCTTTAATTTAGCAGAAATAGTTGTTGTCAGTAATTTCATAAAGGCAGTTACTTCCTGCGTAGCTGCCGAATCATTTAAGTGAGAAGAAATATCAAGCACAGCGCATACTTCGTCGAATTCATCATAAATCGCCGCTGCAGTACAAGCCCATGCATGAGAGCCCACTGCATAATGATCATAGCCCGTGAGCGACATAACCGCACCCGTTTGAATAGCAAGTGAAATTGCATTTGTACCAACATCCTGCTCATGCCAGCGATGCCCCTCTAAAAATGACATCGCATTCGCAATACGTTTCGCTCCCTCATGACCGTCCCGCCACAATATGTATCCATTTGCATCAGTCAAAATAAAAACTGGTAAGCGTAAATTAAAGTGCGCCTCATATATACGTAGCTCCTGCTGTACAAGCGCAATAAGACGCTCATTTTTTCGTTGCTGCTCTCGCAAAAGTGCCGGCGTTAACACAGTTTTGCTTTTTTGAGCGTATGGATCAACCTTTAATGCTCGGCACTGGAGCCAAGACGCTGCTACTTCTTGTGAGAGAATTGTTAAATCAACTGAATTTTGTGCAATAAAACCTTTCCAGACATGCTCTTTTACATTCATCGAAAGCCCTCCTCATACGCGATTCACCAATGGCAAAAGGATAAGTAGTGTGTCCTTTATTTTACTAAATATGACGGGGGAAAGAAATTGAAAAGGCGTCATTTTAATAAAATTGACGATTCCTTATAACATACGATAATATTTTCAGCAACGCACGTGCCAATACTTGTACACTATTTAAAAAGGAGCTGTTCATATGCTATACCGCCTTGCAACGCCACAAGATATTCCGACATTAATCGAGCTTCGAAAGCGACAATTAATTGATGAAGGGAGTATTCCCGATACAATCATTAATAAAGAATTGACCGCTTTTTTTGAGCATCACTTGTCAGATGGCTCGCTTATTCAATGGATTGTAGAGGAGCAAGACACGATTATCGCTACAGCGGGCGTCGTCTTTTATGCTTTTCCACCAAGCTATACAAATCCGAGCGGCATGAAAGGTTATATTACGAATGTTTATACGCATAGTGCTTTTCGTGGTCAAGGCCTCGCTAGTGCATTGCTTGATAAATTAGTTGATGAGGCGAAAAAACGCCACATTCATGTCTTACTGTTAGAGGCATCTACTATGGGAAAACCAGTTTATATAAAATATGGTTTTGTAGAAATGGATACATGGATGGTTTATCGTACAAATCTTTCTTTTTAAAGAAAACATTGTTTATTGTATCCATGTATGGTAAATTAAAGTCACAAAGCTATAAGAAGAGGTTCATAGCACGAAACCCTCTATAAAAAACTATGGGATTATATGACTGTTATGCCGTATCCAATAGTGGATACGGCTTTTTTCATGTTTTCTCTTCTTCTAGCGGAAGGAGGAATTAAAATGTCTCATCGAACAGATGACCAAGGGCTGAGCGATTTAACATTGCTCGGTAACCAACACACACAATATGCTTTTAACTATGCCCCAGAGGTATTAGAAGCGGTAGATAATCTTCATGCGGGTCGTGATTTTTTCGTCAAATTCAATTGCCCTGAATTTACGAGCCTATGCCCGATGACAAAGCAGCCTGATTTTGCGACGATTTATATTTCATATATTCCCGACAAAAAAATGGTTGAAAGTAAATCACTAAAGCTTTATTTATTTAGTTTCCGTAATCATGGAGATTTCCACGAAGATTGCATGAATAAAATTATGGATGATTTAATTAAACTGTTAGACCCTCGCTACATTGAAGTATGGGGTAAATTTACGCCGCGTGGTGGCTTATCTATCGATCCATGGTGTAACTACGGCCGCCCTGGTACAAAATATGAAGACATGGCAATGCACCGTTTAATGAATCATGATATGTACCCTGAAAAAGTTGATAATCGATAATGTATAGATGTTCTTAGCGACCATCTTAAAAAAACTAAGAGAGAGCGATACTCTGTTAGAGTGTCGCTTTTTCCATTGAGGAGCTTATTTATGGAAAAACAACACAAGGCACTCGTCGTATTTAGCGGCGGTCAAGATAGTACAACCTGTCTTTTTTGGGCATTGGAACGTTTCAAAGAAGTAGCTGTTGTGACATTTAATTATGGACAACGCCATGCGCTTGAAATTGACTGTGCGCAAAAAATTGCTGAAGAACAAGGCGTTAAGCAATATATTTTAGATATGAATTTATTAAATCAATTAGCACCAAATGCGTTAACACGCGATGATATTGAAGTAGCAGCAGGTGAAGATGGCGATTTACCGAACACTTTTGTGCCGGGCCGCAATTTAGTGTTTTTCTCATTTGCTGGCATTTTGGCGCGACAAATTGGCGCACAACATATTATTACAGGTGTCAGTGAAGCAGATTTTAGTGGGTACCCAGATTGCCGCGATAATTTTATTAAATCATTAAATGTAACGATTAATTTAGCGATGGATGAGCAACTTCTGCTTCATACACCGCTTATGTGGCTTAATAAAGCAGGCGTTTGGGCGCTTGCCGATCAGCTTGGTGTCCTAAATTATGTCCGTGAAAAAACATTAACATGCTACAATGGCATCCCATCAGATGGTTGCGGCGAATGTCCGGCATGTTTATTGCGTCAGCGCGGCCTTGAGCGATATTTAGCGAAGAAGGTGGAAGCATGATTCGCGTATTGTTCTATTTAGTATGTATCGTCACCGCCAATGTTGTCACCGCGTCACTCGCCCCGTTTCAATTTGGCGTATTTATCGTCCCGATGGGTACATTTTTCATTGGTGCAACATTCATTTTGCGCGACCTCGTCCAAAATAAATATGGCCGCAAAAAAACGTATTTATTTATTGCGATTGCATTGTTGTTATCTGCCATTGTATCAGCAGCACTTGGAGACACCCTATTAATCGTCGCCGCTTCTGCATTATCGTTCCTATTATCAGAAACAGCAGATACCGAAATCTACTCACGCTTAAAATTACCGATGGCATGGCGCGTTTTTTATAGCGGTATTGTCGGTGGCGTACTCGACTCCGCGGTATTTGTCATTATTGGCTTAAGTCCACTCGGTGCTAATATATTACCTTGGGAAGCAGTACCGGCAGCGATTGTTGGTCAAATTATCGTCAAAACGGTACTCCAATTAATCGGCGCGCTCATCTTAAACCAAATTCCAGCAGTACGCGCACGCGGTATTGCTTAATATGTGGGGTTGGCATTTGCCAACCTCTTTTTCGTTAAAATAGCTTTTATACGCCCATTTCCACTCACTTCCCGTATAATAGAACTATGAAGGAGTTGTTTTTATGGCAATTGCAATCGCTATTATCATTTTTTCTATCTTTATCGCCGTACTATTAATGCGTGGCCCTAGCCCGCGTTTTTTAGTCAACTATATAAAGAAACATCGTGAGAACGGAAACGTGTCATTACACATTAAGTTTGAAGAAAAAGATTGGGTACGCGTCAATGAAAGCCACCAACTGCCCCTTGCTAGCACCGTAAAATGGCTTGTCGCCACAGAATTTGCACGCCAAGCTTCGGTGGGCATGATTAATCCAAAAAAAGAAATTCCCGTGACAGCAATGGAGAATTATTATTTACCACATCTTGATGGCGGCGCGCACTCTGCATGGTTATCACAACTTGAAGGGGTTGTCGTATCACTTGAAGATGTAGCTACAGGCATGATGCGCCATAGCTCCAATGCGAATACCGATTATTTAATCGACTTGCTTGGCTTAAATAATATTAATAAACTCGCAAAAGATTTAGGTCTCTCAGAACATGCAGCACTTTATCCTTTATCGGCATCACAATATTTCCCGTATGTCTATATGATCGAACATCACCTCACACCTAATGAAGGCGCAGCAGCTCTGCGGCAGCTCGATACAGCGTCTTATGAAGCAGGTATTCTAAGCGCACATGAGCAGTTAAAACAAACGTTGCTGACTGCTGAACAGCGCAAAGAAATATTAAGCTATTTACCGCTTGATGTACAGCGCGTCTGGTCGGACCGTTTGCCAAAAGCGACGACTACAGATTATGTCAAATTAATGGAATTACTCAATACACGCGCGATTTATGATGATGCTTTTTATGACGTTCTTGATCCAATTATTGATACTGCAAAAGTTAATCCACGTCGCTACAAGCAATATGCTGAAAAAGGTGGCTCGACTGCATGGGTGCTCACGATGGCCATGTACGCGACAAAGGTCAATGATACAACGATGCAGCTCGCCTTTTTCGCAAATACTGAGTCGTTAAAAGAACAACGTAAGCTCCAACGTACGATTCACCGCTTCATCGGCAAATTTGTGACCGATGCACGCTTCCGCGAATATGTGCGTGACGAATTGAAATAGAAAAAAGGAATCGCGCGTGTGGCGATTCCTTTTTTGTATTATTTTGTCGCTTCTTTTAAGTAGCTTAAATTCACTAAGCCGTTAATATCATCTTTTGAAATGTAGCCAGCTTCTTTCGAGATTGTCGCCATTTCTTGTAGTACTTCCTCATTGACTGCTGTTGTTGGCGTTAAACGTTTGAATGATTCTGTTACTTCTTCTTTTGATAATTCTTTACCCGTAATATCTTTGATGTGTTTTAAAAATAAATCGATTGCTTGCTCTGGATTTTTGTTAATAAAATCAACGGCCTCTGCATGTGCTTTTAACAATTTCGTTGTCGTTTCAGGATTCGCTTTTGTGAAATCCGTTTGCGCCACAACGACCGTATTTGTTGATTCTTTCCCCCATGCAAAGTCATCTGGTCCTAATAGTAATTTCGCATCTGCTTTATTTTCGATATTCACACCCCATGGTTCTTGCGTTGCAGCTGCATCTACTTGCTTTTGTACGAAAAGAGCTGCTGTATCGGCTGGTGCTTGCTTCACGGTATTCACATCGCCACCATTTGTTTTTACTTTTAAGCCAGCATCTTGTAACGCTTTCATCAATGCAATATCTTGTGTACTACCAAATGTCGGAATTGCAACTGTTTTACCTGCTAAATCTTTTACAGAATCGATACCGGCATCCTTACGCACAACAAGTACTGCTCCGCCGTTAACTGCTCCTGAAATAATTTCATGCTTTGGTGATTTCATATAACTTGTTAATGCAGGTGTCGGACCAACTGTACCGACATCAATAGCATCTGTTGACATAGCTTCCATAAAAGCAGAACCATCGTTAAACGTATTTGTTGTAATTTTTACATCATTACCTAATTGCTCGCTGTAAAAACCTTTTTCAAGTGCCACAATCGTCGCAATATGTGTCATATTGGGGAAATAACCAATGCGTACTTCGTTCACACTATCTTGTGGTTCTGCTGCCCCTTTATTATCTTCACTACCACATGCCGCTAATACGACTGCGAGTAATGCTACGACTGTAAATAGCCAAAATTTGTTGAATGTTTTCATATTTTCTCCTCCTATTTCACAACTTGAATGCCGCGTTTACGCAACACAAGACGTTCTAATTTCACAAAGACAAAATTGTCAATAATTGTACCAATCACGCCAATGATGATCATGATAGCAAACACTAAATCCATCGACTGTAGTGAACGCCCCATATCAAGCAACGTTCCTAATCCACCACTACCGCCAAGTAATTCCCCGGCTAATACAGCTCGCCATGCAAGCGCCCATGCGACGCGAAGTCCGGCAATAAATTGTGGTACACTCGCTGGAAAAATAACGGTACGGAATAAATGAAAGCCTTTTGAGCCCATCGTGCGCGCCACACGAATATTTAATGGCGGCACACTTTTAAAGGCGGTACTTAATGTAATCGATAACGATAACGTCGCGCCTAAAATGATAATGAACAGCACAGATTCTACACCTAGGCCAAACCATAGAATCGCTAGCGGGAACCAGACAATATTCGGCACAGACTGCAATGTCGATACGAAAAAGCCTAATGTATCATCAATCAGCTCAGATTTATAAATTAGAAAACCGATAATCGTTCCTAAAATAACGGCAATAACAAAACCAACGATTAGACGACCGAGCGATTGCCCCGTTGCTTCAAGTAATTGCCCATCGATTAAACCGTTAATCAACGTTTTCATAACCGTTACGCCACCAGGTTCATTTGGAATAATAAGTGGCGGCCACATAAATGCCGGGAAAATTTCAAATTTAGATATCGCTTCCCATATGGCTATCAGAATTGCCATGAAGCTGATCCTTCTTAAAGTCGTAATCATCGCCAAATTCCTCCTTCAACACTTTCTCCATCTCTAGCTGTAACTCTGAAAGAATGCGGCCTTCTAAATCGACAAGAACACTATCTGTTGCTTGTCGCGGGCGCGAAGCTTGCACTGTATACTCGCGCTTCACACCACCAGGACGCGTTTTCATGAGTAAAATTCGATCTGATAAGATGACCGCTTCACGGATATTATGTGTCACAAAAATAATCGTTTTTTTCGTTTCGCGCCATAATGACTCAAGTTCCTTATGTAATACCATACGCGTCTGTTCGTCCAGCGCCGCAAAAGGCTCATCCATCAATAAAATTTCCGGGTCCATCACGAGCGCGCGTGCAATCGCCACACGTTGCTTCATTCCTCCTGATAACTCATGTGGCTGTGCATGCGCAAATTTTGCTAAATGGACTTTTTGAAGCCACTTCATTGCGCGAGCTTTCGCCTCTTCTTTCGGTACTTTTTTAATAAGCAAACCATACATCACATTGTCGAGTACGCTCATCCACGGGAATAAACCCGATTCTTGGAAGACAACGATACGGTCATTTCCAGGTCCTTTTATCGGCTTTCCATTCACTGTAATGTCTCCAGATGTTTGTTTATCAAGTCCCGCAATAATGTTTAATAACGTCGATTTCCCACAGCCAGAAGGTCCGAGTAGCGATAAAAACTCGCCTTTTGGAATGGTTAAGTTGACTTGGTCTAGCGCAATAACAGGTTCCTGACCTTTATGTTCGAATGATTTATGCAAATCAGTCAATTGAATATGTGGTTCTAACATCTTGCCACCTCCTACTATAAAACTTATAATACCTATTAAGTTAGTATGTTTTATATGATTTTAAAACAAAAATTCAAACAATTCTGTCACTTAGGTGACGAAACAACAAAAATAACGGTAATATATAGAAAAGGGGGATTTTTATGCAAGAAGTAATTGCTTACATACGACAACATGGACAAAAAAACACGCTACCAAAGGGGCGTCATATTTTTCAAATGGCCGAGCGTGCAACACATATTTATTATTTAACGGCGGGATGGATTAAAATTGGGCAGGAAGCGGAGGATGGGCAAGATATTACATTGTCTATTCGTAAAGCGGGGGATTTATATGGTCTTGCTGAAATTTTAGCGAATACAACAACCAGGATTCGCTACGCGATGAGCTTAACAGAAGTTGAGTTTTATACGATTACAAAGGAGCAGTTAGAACAGTTATTACAACAACGTCCTGTACTATGGAAGCCATTAAGTGAAATGATGGCCCGCCGCTTAATGGAAACGCAAAATTTTATGCGTGTGATTACCAATTTACAAGTACCCGAACGTTTAGCTTGGTTTTTACGTCAATTTATTACCTATAAAAACGGTCGGACTTTTGTTGAATTACCGATGACACATGAAGAATTATCCAATCTTATTGGTTGTAGCCGTCAAAAAGTAACTGCAAACTTAAATGCATGGCGGAAAGCGCACTATATAACGTATGAGCGCGGGAAAATTGAAATATTAGATGAAGATTTTTTGGTATAAGCTAAAAAAAGAGAAATTTTTGATACATCATCGAAAACATGAAAAAACACGTTCAAAGTTAAAATCTTTGAACGTGTTTTGCGCTTTCATTATGCCGTTGTTGTATTGTCCGACTGTACATGATTTTCCGATAAGTCATTTAACGAAGGTTCCCATACGACCATTTATATGGCCCGTGCTAAAACGGGTGATGAAGATATGTGGCATTTTCGCTTAGACAACGACAAAGCCTTACCAGCGCTTTATACAAATATTTTTTTAAAGCTTACTTTCAATAAAGCTTCGACGATTTTCTAAAAATGGGGGTAAATAAAGTGGAATTGCCGCAAAATCTGACGTATCCATAGCTGTTTTTTGGAAGTCTGTTTGCTCGGTTGCGACTTCAATTAATAAATTGTTCGGCTCACGGTAATAAAGTGATTGGAAAAATTCTCGGTTTTTAATGCCTGAATAGCGGAAGTTCTTATTAATAATGAACTCTTCTACTGCTAGAAGTTCACTATAATCACGGGCATTGAGCGCAATATGTTGAATGCCGCCAACCCCCATTTGTTCTAAATTACGCGTACGATCCTCATATAAATGAAGTGTTTGACCAAATAGCGCATCATCGCGACCAAGCACCGTGACACGATAGCCGTTATCATCAAATCGCTTTAGTTCAGTCACATCAAACATTTTTTCAAAGGCACGCACCGATGCTTTTGCATAACGCACACGACAATGGACGGCATCAATACCTAAAATCGCATGTTCTAGTGGAATATCTGCCGTTTCGCGTGGGAAATAAAGGTCTTGTTTCTTAACCGGTGTAATACCTAGTAGTACCCCATCTGGATCTTCGAAACGTAAAATTTTTGAACCATCATAATCTTCAATTTCACAATTGAACACATCATGTTCACGTAATCGTTTTTCCCAAAAGATTAGTGATTGTTCTGAAGGTACCGCAAAAATTGTACGTTCTAATGAGTTCGTGCCATAGACTTTTGTCGGACCACTTTTCATTTCAAATACACTAAATTCGGTTCCTGGGCGGCCTGTCGTATCACCAAAAAATAAATGATACATTTCCATATCGTCTTGGTTTACTGTTTTTAATAGTAATTCCATTCCAAGTAATTTATCATAAAATTCAAATGAACGTTGGACGTCTCGGTTAATCACTGAGACATGATGAATAATTGACTTGTCATAGTGCACTTCCTTTAATTTAATTGATAGGAGTTTTTCGTTATGAATCATTTTACCATAGAAGGTACATGCAAATTGCCGGGGATATTGAGCCGAATGCGCACATATTATCTTTTTTAGGAGATGTTGATGAGGGCGCAAATCGGCGATTCTTTCAGCCATTAAAAGCGGGCAAATTAGATCGCACTGATTTTGATGCACGCATTGACGCATTTTTAGCGGATTGGCCAAAGCTGCACCCAGCACAAACAGAGCACATGACATTTATGGGGTTTTCAAACGGTGCGAATTTTATTTTAGGTTTGCTTGAGAAAGAACCCGCTATTGCAGACCGCATTGTGCTACTTCATCCATCGAATTTGGATTATACGTTTACGAAAGGCAGCGATGCACAAATCGTGTTAACAAGCGGGGCAATGGATACATTATCCCTACCTGGTGATACGTTAAAATTATCAAAACAGCTTGAAGCGGTATTTCCACGTACAACGCTAAAACTGTTAGATGGCGCTCATGGCATGACTGAGCAGGAAATCACGTATTTACAAGACACATTACGGTAACAACTAGCCTCCTTTATCGGAGGTTTTTTAAAGCTTACAGCGGTATAATAAAAACGATGTCTACATAAGGAGTGAATTATGACATGTTATTAATTCTCGGATTAATCGTGTTTGTCGTTCTTTTTGCGCTCATGGGACTCATGTCGCTATCGCAAAAGAAAATGTTAACGCCCGAATCCGTTCTCACATTTACGAAAGAAAGCCCATCGAAAGTATCGTTTGCGATGCATTACAATGGGAAAAGTATTGGTGCTGTGAATCAGCTACAAGCAGCACCATTAGTCAATTCAAGCAATTTAATCATCGCCATTGAATATGCACGCCAAGCTGCAGAAGGTGTCATTGATGCCGAACAACTCGTGTCATTCGATGATATTGAAGCGTTCCACATTCCAAAATTAGAGGGTGACTTGCACCGCGAATGGCTCGCGCAAATGAAACAAGCACGCTATAAAAAAGACGTGCCGCTTCGCGAAGTTGCTAAAGGGATGCTGCAATACAATTCATTTGCGAATGCCGATTACTTAATGCATGTGCTTGGTGTTACGGAAATTAATGAACAACTGCGCAAATTAAAAATGACGAAGCATGACCCTATCTATCCGACAGCAAGCGCATTATATGTCGAAGACCAGCATGCTCCGTTAAATGATTACCGCAAGCAAGCAACAGCCATTCATGCCTCATTACTTCAAACGCCAAAAGCAGCACAACAAAAAACGGCGGCGAAGAAACATGCCGCACTGAAAACATGGGCTGAACGCTTACCAAAATCATCGGCGAAAGACTATGTATCACTTGTGAAAAAAATAAACAATGGTACTTTCTTTACGAAAGAGCTTTATGTGTATTTAACACCGCTAATGGATGGCTTATTGACTGCGCCAAAAGCAAAAGAACACGCTGAACACGGCGCACAATTTTTAAGTATGACGGCATCTGCAGTCAACGGTATCGTTTATGCGACGGACGCTGCAGGAAACCGCTTAGAAATGGCGATTTTCCTCTACAATTTAACGCCGCAAGAACAAATGAAACTATCAATGAGTCTCAATAATTTCTTCGATCAAATTGTAACAGATCCGGTATTCCGCGAACGCATTAAAATGCAAGCCAATCAATAAATGACAAAATACTTCCAAACGGTTAATCGTTTGGAAGTATTTTTAGTTTGTGCTAATAGTTTTCTCAAACAAGCTTTAGCCCTATAAAAAGGAGCATCGACTTGTTAGACGATGCTCCTTTATTTTAATGGTCATGTTTATATTTTTTTGAACTAGAAGACGTGTTTTTTGTTTTTTCACGGTTTTCTAATTTTTCATCTTTTACTTTCTCGTTTAATTCTTCCATAGGAATTGGGTCCACATGTTTCATTTGTTCATCTTTATCGAATAAGCTTTCTGTGTCAGAATTAACTTGATCAGGGCTATCCATACGTTTAAAATCAGTATCTTTTTTCTTATCATCTTTTTTCATGTGATCTGCCATGATGAATGACCTCCTTTTAAATTAAACCTTTTAATTATTTTTCCGACTATTTTTTCGATGATTAAAAAACCAAATAAATAGAAATGCAAAGAAAAAAATCGGTAGAGCTAAACCTTGGCCTGCTAATAATTGCGCAGCAAAGCCCTCATCTGTCTCGCGAGTAGTTGATCTCGTTAGAAAAACACCTAGTGCTACTAAATATAAGACAATTGGTATCCATAATAATTTCATCATGTAGATTTCCTCCCTTATAAAGTAGTTAACCTATTTACAACTATTTAAACAGCTGACATGCTAAAATAAAAGAGATATCAAAGGAGGAATTTGTTATGTCACTAATTAATGCGACAGATCAAACTTTTTATGACGAGACGAAAACCGGCCTTGTACTCGTTGATTTTTGGGCAACATGGTGTGGTCCTTGTAAAATGCTTGCACCTGTATTAGAAGAATTAGCTGAAGAAATCGATGTGCCGATTGTAAAACTAGAAGTAGAAGAAAATCCTGCAACAGCTGGCGAATACGACATTATGTCTGTGCCTACATTATTATTAATGAAAGATGGCGACGTCATTGCGAAAACAGGCGGTTTCCAACCAAAAGAAGCTTTAACCGACTTCATTAATAGCTATCGTTAAAAAAACAGGAGTCGCGTGTGCGGCTCCTGTTTTTTAGCATTTCTTTACAAAACATATTTAATCGATGTTGTGCCATATGTTAATAATTCGTTCACCATCGCATTTTCAACTTTGAGTTGCAACACATGATTTGCGAGCAACTCATGTTGCACTCGCTCCGCTTCCTCATTGTCCACTCGAAACTCCAGCATGCTTAAAATTAACTGAATGATGTCATCATGGTTCGGTGGCGAATCCCATAAATTTTGTACATACCCTCGCTCCTGCCACTTTATTTGCTGAACTGCTTTCATAATGTCTGGCATCGGTGCATATAAGTCGTGTATTTCATAATAATAATGATTGCCCTGTAAACGTTCAAAATGTGCACGCTCAGACGTTTTCCACAAAAAAGAAAAAGTCGTTGCATTTGTACAAAACTCCTCAATTAATTGCATCCAAATGGTTTTTAATTGCGTAAAAGAACAACTATGTAAATGCGTTTGTACACTAGAAAAAGAAATATTGCGTTGCATTTAAGTGTCCTCCTTTAACAGATTTTTTCTCTATAATAGCAACAAAGACGCCTCCCCACATGGAAAAGGCGCCGTTGTTTTGTGATAGAGGTTTGGTATGCGGTAAGGGATTTACCGTGTAACAAATTGCATTGGACGTTTTTGCTTAGGCTAGCACCAGCGCCCAACTGGTTAGGCATTTCAAATAGGGATTTGACTAGCAAAGGATTATAGAAAATGTTTCCGCTGCATTTCCTAGTAAAGCCTATTGATTTTTCTCCATTAAAAAATCTTTTCCACTAGTTCTTAACCATTTTAACTCTTTTTTTCTACTTTGTGTAGCTTTTTTCTAATTTTTGTACCGTATGACATATATTTCTCATCTCATGTAATGCTAATTCCTTATGAATGGCAGTTCAATCATTGAAATTTTAATTTAAAATGATGAACATACGGCCATTAAATTGGAAAATTAGTTTAAAGAAAGTAACTACACGAAACCACCCTTTAAGACCCATTCAAGCGTTATGCATTGAAAATTTTTGAAACTTTTATTGTTTTTTATGTCAAAATATAGTAAATTAATCATAAATATACTTGGAAAAGAGGGGTAATATGTTCTCATTTTTACAAACACCATCAAAAGGAAGTTCCTCTCCGTTTTTAGCAGCAATCGAAACGTTCGCTGAACAAATCGACACTGGGCCTATCCAACCGTTCGCTGTCGAAAACCTCTCCCCTAAAGAACAACAACTCATCGAAACATTAACTGCACACTACACCTATGCTACAAAGCGAATTGAACAAGCAGATCAATTATTTTCAACGATTTGTCGTGTAGCTAACACCGGTTATTGGGTCGTTGACGTAGCACATGGCGAGTTGCATGATTCACATAATGTGACGTATGCGAGCGATGAATTAAAAGCGCTGTTAAAAATGTCCGGCAATGATTTTTCAATTATGCAATTTGTCCACGCTGAAGATCAAGCGCGCGTTTCAAATGCGCTGGCACAGGCAATCCAAACGGCCGCACCACGCATCGAACAGCAATGTCGCCTTGTCACAACATTTAATGATATTCTCCATGCCGACTGTCAAATTCAATTTGTTTATGAACAAGGGAAGTTACTGCAATGTTATGGTGTTGTACACGATTTAACAGAACAATTAACTGCACAGCAACGCATTGAACACCAGCTCGAAAAATACGCTTTAATTACCGATGTCATGTATGAATCGCCGTGGAATGTAAATGTGGGCAATCCACATAATTTATCCGACGCGCAAAATACAGTGTGGTTTTCAGAGCAATTTTTGACGGCATTTGGTTATACCGAAGTGACGCAACCTCAAACGTATAAAGATTTTGCAAACCTTGTGCATCCTACTGATCGCGATGGCACAACCCCTCTTTTCAAAACTTGTTTAAACGACGCAAAACGTACAGGAAAAGCGCAATGTGAGTTATTATACCGCGTGCGTAATTATCATGGTCATTACATTGCGATGAGTAATCGCGTCATTGTAACGTGTGATGAAGAAGGTACGATTCAACGCATTGTTGGTGTCATGCGCGATATTACGTTAGAAAGTCAGGAAAAGGAACGTTCAGAGCATATGAAAGCCGGTATTCAGCAATTAAATGCCAGCATCGATGAAATGACGTCCGCCATGCAAGATATGCAAAATCATGTTGGGGAGCTGACAAATGCACAACAACAATCCGCCACAGCTGCCAACGACGCTCATCAAAGTGCCGATAATACAAAAGATATTTCGACGATGATCCGTGGCATTGCGGATGAAACAAATTTATTAGGCTTAAATGCGGCGATTGAATCAGCGCGCGCAGGTGAGCATGGCAAAGGCTTTGCGGTTGTCGCCGAGCAAGTGCGAAAATTAGCTTTAAACAGCGCTCATGCGACAGAAGATATCGAGCAAAGTTTAACGGATTTAAAAGGGCAAATTGATACGATTTTAACGCATATGACGCATATTAATGAGCTTGTTTCAACGCAAAAATCATTAAGTGATTCTGTCACAACCGCTGTTGAGCATATTCAAGAAATGAGTACACAGCTAGCTGAAGTAGCGACATTAAACGACTAAAAAGAGGCGGACTGCATTTAAGCAATCCGCCTCTTTTTTTACCGTTCATGAAAATCTTTAAAATAATGCACAAGCTGTTCTTTCATTTCGCGTACAACAGCCGTTTCGACAACGTCCTTATTTGAACAAATCCCAATTTGACGCTCGGCCTTTTTTCCTTCAATTGGAATTTGAATAAGGTCATTAAACGTCAGATGCGTTAGCTTTGGTAAAAAAGAAATACCTAAGTTAGCAGCGACGAAACTTGCAATTGTTTGAACTTCTTCACCTTCAAAGCTAATCGTCACTTCAATACCCGCTTCTTTTAGCAAATCATTTGATAAATGGCGCAATGCAAAGCCTTCTTTTAATAAAATAAACGTTTCATGCTTTAATTCTTTGACGGTCAGCATTTCACGATTCGCTAATGGATGTGTGCGCGGCAATGTCACAAATAGCTCTTCTGTTAACAGCGGTTGCCACTCGATATTTTTTTCGGTCGCAACAGGTGTCGTCACGCATAAATCGATAATGCCTTGCGCCAACAAATTTTTTAACGCCTGTGAATTATTTTGTACTAGCTTGACGCGGACGTTTGGATGCATCTCTTTAAACTCCTTCATAAAGAGCGATAAATACGTCGCGCCAACTGTATGAAGAAAACCAAGTGTCACCTCACCCGTTTCAACACCTCTCATCTCTGACAAACGCGTTTTTACAGTGTCCATTTCTAAAATAATATGGTTGGTACTTTCTAAAAATAATTCACCAAATTTATTTAAGCGAATGGAGCGTCCGTTGCGATCAAATAACGCCACGCCCATTTCTTCCTCAATTCGCATAATCGCTCGGCTCAATGCAGGTTGCGACACCGAAAGCTTCTCTGCTGCTCGCGTCATATGTTCCATCTCTGCTAAAACTTTAAAATAATGAAAATGATGCCATTCCATTATCGCGTCACCCCTTATGTAACTTGCGCATGATTTTTATCATTCCGCATCATTATACGCTATTAAAATGCTTCCATTTTAATATTTAGCTTAAATCAGTACGAACGGTTCATAGTTCCTCTATTTTTAGCATTAGATTAGAAATATTGAACGAATCTTTTCAATGGCTTATGCGGTCATTTTTTAAACGAGAAATTGTAAATTTTTAGAATTTACTTTATGATAAAAGAAAATGCGGAGGTGTTGTCATGTCAAACCAGGCAATTGATACGTTTCTTTCGAAAATTCACGACGATTCAGCAGGTTTAAAGGGCTACAATGCACGGATTCAATTTAATTTTACCGATACCGAGGATACAGCGCTCGTTTCATTTGATGGAAATGGCGCTCATATCGCCACAGATGCACAAGCACCCGATTGTACGGTGACGATTTCAACGGAAAATTTTAAGCAGCTCACAACCGGACAAATGAATCCACAAACAGCGTTCTTGATGGGCAAGCTAAAATCTAAAGGTGATATGAGTCATCTACTACGTTTAAGTAGTATTTTAGCTTATTATAAATAACAAAAGAGGCTGGGACAAAACAGTTCATTTTCTTTTTTTAGCGTTCGCCACAAAAAACCGGAACCGCGCCACAGCGCGATTCCGGTTTTTCTTATGCTCATCTGAGAGAGTGTTGTTACACGTATGTCCCAGCCTCTTTTTTCTCGCCTAAAATGTATAATGATATACTTGCTTATATAATGCTACAAGCTCCAACTCTGTCGGAATACGTGGATTATTTGCCGGACTGCCACTTGCTATCGCATCAACGACCATCTTTGGAATGGCGTCATAAAATGCCGCTTCGTCAATGCCGTAGCCCTTTAAATTTGGAATGTCTAAACTGCGACATAATGCCTTCACCGCTTGGATGACTTCCTCTGCTAGTTCCACATCGCTTAAATACTTTGTTTGCTCAATGAAAAATGGCGCCATTTTAGCAAGCTGTGGAATGCAGGCTTCCTTCGAAAATTCAAGCACAGCTGGCAAGAGCATCGCATTTGAAATGCCATGAGGTACGTGAAACAGCGCACCAATTGGACGCGACATCCCATGTACGAGCGCGACGGATGCATTTGAAAACGCCATACCCGCCTGTAGCGAGCCGAGTGACATCGCCTCGCGCGACGCTAAATTGTGGCCATCTTTATAGGCGGATAATAAATTAGCGGTAATCAATTCAATGGCTGATAACGCCAATTGATTTGAAAATGGATGTGCCTTACGCGATAATAAACTTTCAATGGCATGACTCATTGCATCAACACCTGTCGCAGCAGTAATGTGGCGCGGTGATGATACTGTTAGCTCGGCATCTACAAGTGCCACTTCAGGCATAAACGCAGCATCTTTAATCATCATCTTAATATTTTCGGCCGTATTTGTAATGACCGTCACATCGGTCGCTTCACTGCCCGTCCCTGCCGTTGTTGGAATCGCAATATGCGGCAGTGGCTGCTCAGTAATCGGCATCGCCCCGTGCATATAATCCCCAATATAACCGCGATTTGTGGCAACGACTGCTATCGCTTTTGCCGTATCAATACAACTTCCTCCGCCAATCGATACAATGACATCGCACTGATGCTCACGCAGTAATGCCACGCCTTCATCTACGTAAACATCGAGTGGTTCTGACGTCACACCCGTATAAGCAACGGAATCGATTTTTAAATACGCCGCACATTGTGAGACAACACCTAAATGCTCCATAATCGGATCGCTAATAATTAATGCTTTCGTTCCGAGCTTTTGCGCATGGTCACCGAGTGAAGCGAATGCGCCATTACCGTAAACAATTTTTGCTGGAGAATGTACGGTATATACCATGTAAATTCCCCCTTAATCATTGCTTGGAAACGCAAACGTAGAAGCCATTTGCGAACCTGCTTCTGGCCAGCGTTCCGACACAGTTTTTGTTTTTGTAAAGAAGCGTGCCTGATCGGGGCCAAACATATGCCCTTCACCAAAGCGCGAATCTTTAAAACCAGCAAAATTGTGGTAGCCTACCGGAATCGGAATCGGTACATTGACGCCAACCATTCCCACATCAATTTCCGTTGTAAACTTGCGTGATGCATAGCCATCATTCGTAAAAATCGTTACACCATTCCCTAGTTCATGCTCATTAATTAACGCAATCGCTTCGTCTAACGTATCGACGCGGACAATATTACGAACCGGTCCAAAAATCTCCTGCTCATAAACATCCATGCCCGGTTTTACGTGGTCAAATAACGTTGGGCCAATAAAGAAGCCCTTTGATTCGTTCACAATCGCCAGCTCGCGGCCATCGCAAACGATGTCGACACCTTCTGCTTGACCTTTTTCAATTGCCGCAAACATCATGTCTTTCGCTTGCGCTGAAATAACTGGACCAAAATCCGTATCCACTTGCTCATAAGAACCTACTTTTAACGCTACCACTTTTTCTTTTAAAATCGTAACTAGGCGCTCCGCTGTTTCATGTCCGACTGGCATAATCGTTGATAATGCCATACAGCGCTGAGATGCCGCACCGTATGCTGCACCCATAAAGGCTTCTGCAACTTGCTCTAAATCTGCATCGGGCATGACAACCATATTGTTTTTCCCACCGCCAAGTGCTGTAACACGCTTGCCGTATTTTGCGCCGGTTTCATAAATATATTTCGCAACGGATGTCGAGCCAACAAACGAAATGGCCTTCACTGCTTTGTGTTCTAACAATTCATTAACGGCCTCTTTATCGCCATTCACAACCGTCCAAATACCAGCTGGAAGACCTGCTTTTTTCCATAGCTCACTAACAAATAACGCTGTCATCGGTACTTTTTCAGAAGCTTTTAAAATCACTGCATTACCAACTGCAATCGCCATCGCTGTTTGTGCGAGTGGGACCATGATTGGGAAATTAAACGGTGAAATCGCAGCGACAACGCCGAGCGGATACTTTGCTGAATACGCGTTGATGTTGCCCCCGACATTGACCGAATATTCCCCTTTCACTAAATGCGGAGCACCAATTGCTAGGTCAACAGATTCAATGCCACGCGTAATTTCACCTTTAGCATCTTCAATTGTCTTGCCACTTTCGCGACAAATAATCGCTACTAATTCATCGAGATGCGCTGTTAATAAATTGCGGAAATTTAATACAATTTGTGCACGCTTTGCGACCGATACATCGCGCCACGCTGGAAATGCTGCTTGTGCTTGTGTAATTGCCTCACGCGTTTCTGCGGCTGTTGCTAGTGGCACTTGTGCGATGACTTCTCCGGTTGTCGGATTAAAGACTTCACCAAAT
The DNA here is from genome assembly GCF_000505545.1 of Kurthia huakuii LAM0618. Taxonomy (GTDB): domain Bacteria; phylum Bacillota; class Bacilli; order Bacillales_A; family Planococcaceae; genus Kurthia; species Kurthia huakuii. The sequence goes on along the minus strand of NZ_AYTB01000015.1, from coordinate 231,960 downwards.
CGCCCACTTTGCCCTTCTACGCGCTCACCACCAATAAAATGTGTTAATGTTTGAATTCCTGTTGCTTCCATACCATTCGCCTCCCTAAATTTTAAAAAATTCTGAAAATACACTAGAAAAAAAGACTTTTTTCTCGTATGCTTATTTCACTGACCTCGGTCACTTAAATCATAAACGATAGAAAATTCATTCGTCAACGATAATTTTTTTGTTTTTTAGAGAAAAGGAGTGATTTTTTGATAACAGAACGACAAAAAAAGGCGCTAGAAACGCGTCAGAAGCTACTTGATACGGCATTAAAACTTTTTGCAAAAAGAGGTTTTGAACATGTCTCAATTTCACAAATCACGACAACTTGCGGCGTTTCAAAAGGTACTTTTTACACACATTTCGCGACAAAATATGATATTGTTCTTGAAAAATTTCATGAATTTGACACGCATTATATCGATGCAGCGAAAAAAATTGATGCAACATTAAATCCCGCTGATAAAATTTTAGCGCTTTATGATGAGCAAATGCATTATTTAGTGAACGTCGTCGGTAAAGATATTATGCGCACCGTTTATACAGCTGCGATGACGAATCAAGTCGAGCATGTGCATTACTTAATTCATCCACAACGTACTATTTTTGAGCTCATTCGTATGTATTTACAGGAAGGTGTGGAACAAGGCATTTTTCGTGAAGATATTGTCTTTGAAAATATTGAAAAAATGGTGCAACGAGCCATGCGCGCCAATGTTTATGATTGGCTCATTCATACCGAGGATTTTGATTTGAAGTCAGAGATGCATTTATTTACAAAAACCTTATTAGATGGTATGCGAAAATAACAATTCAAAAAACCACTCCCGACAACATTGGAAGTGGTTTTTCACATTAAGCTAATTTATAGCGCGTCAAATGCTGTTCATAGCGTTTCAAGCCGTACTCAACGGTGCTACATAATAATAAGTATATGATGAAAATAACAACATACGCTTCTAAATAATTATAGCCTGCATTGGCAGCTACTTTTACATTTAACGTAATTTCAGGTAGTGACAGCGCATAACCAAGTGACGTTGCTTTAATTAAATTAATCACATTATTCGTAATGTTTGGCATCGCAGCTACTAGCATTTGTGGAATAATAATTTGACGGTAGGCTTGGAAAGTCGTCATGCCAACCGCATAGGCCGCTTCGATTTGTCCTTTATCAACGGTACCGAGCGCCGAGCGAAATACTTCGATAAGCAGCGCCGTTGTACTGAACGTAAAAATAATAAAGGCATACCAAATCGGATGAATGCTATAAATATCGTATGGGATATGGTATTTTTCAAAAATAATTTTCAACATTAATGGAATACTACTATAAATAATGAAAATTTGAATTAGAATTGGCGTGCCGCGCACAAATGATACGTAAACGCGAATGAGCTGTGAAATAACCGGAATATTGTGCACGCGAAGTGTCGCTAAGAAAAAACTTAATGGAAGCGAAATTAGTAAGGCGACAACGGTCACGCCGATCGTCACAGGAAGGCCGAGCAACGCAACGCGAATCGCTTCTCCTAGAAATTCACTATTAAAACTTGATTGCATTTAGGCCGCCTCCTTTTTACGCGTATACGCTGTATCCAATGTTTTTTTTCCTTTGCTAAACGTTTTTTCTAAGCCACTAAAGATTTTTTCAATAGTAATCGATAGTACCCAATAAATCGCGGCCAGTGCTAAATAAATTTCTAGCGCATGGGCATTCATATTCGCACCGATCATCAGATTCGCTTTACCGACAATGTCAATTAAACCAATTGTATATGCTAATGAGCCTTCTTGTAGCAAAATAATCACGCCATTGCCGATATTCGGTAATGCGACAACAAAAGCTTGTGGCACGATAATGCGGCGATACGCTTGAAATGGCGATAAACCGACGCTGACAGCCGCTTCATATTGCCCTTTATCTACCGCTAAGTAAGCACCACGCATAATTTCTGACATCATCGCTGTAAATTGCAGCGTAAATGTAATGATGACAAAGACGGCTGAATGGACGTTTTGTAAATCAATGTTCACGATTGCAAACAGCGCCGGTACGCCATAGTAAATTAAAAACAACAGCACAATCGATGGTGTACAACGAATAATGGTCGTATAGCCATTTGCTAGTGCTCGTAAAAATTTTGATTTTCCGAGCTTCATCGCCACTAATAAAACGGCAAATAGAATACCAAGCACAATCGATGAGCCAACTACTAGAAAGGTGACCCCTAAAAAGGGTAATAATTGCGGAAATGCATTCCATAAGTAACTACTGTCAAAATATTTATCCATGTCTTCACCTTCTTATATGTATAGATAGAAAAGGATTACCTCTAGATGTTTAACAATCCTTTTCATAGATTAGCGCTCGGCTTTATCTAATACTTTAAACAAATCGCGACCATAAAATTCTTCGCTTAACTGCGCTAATTTACCTTCGTCGCGTAATTCTTTAATCGCTTTGTCATATTCATCAGCCAATGTTTGTTGCTTCTTGTTGAATAAGGGCCATGTTTTAATAACGCCAAACTCATTGTAAACAACATCGTTTTTCAAGTTATGGTATGGTCCTTTTTCGCTCACAACTTGCTGCTCAAAAATTCCTTCAATCGTCACGCCACCATTTGCACGTCCTTCATTGACCCATTGCACAACATCTACTAAAAACTCATCGCCGGCTTTTAGTTTGACCGGATTGTCTGGATGCGCATCATTGTATTCTTTTACGACTGTATATTGCGCATTGTTTGCAGCAATCGGTGCTAATGTATAACCTTTATCTGCAAATTTTTCTAGAGAATCAATCTTTTTATCCGCTGTTTTTACTACTAAACCGATGCTACTTAATCCTAAGTATTCTTTAGGGAATAAAAACTTCGCTTGACGTTCTTCTGTAACGAAGGCATTTTTTACACCAACAGGAAACTTTCCTTGTTCAACGCCAATAAGTAAATCGTCGCTTGATGTGCCAACATATTCAAATTGATAATCTTTTAACTTTTCATCTACTAATTTCATAACTTCTACGTCATAACCCGTCGCATTGCCGTTGTCATCTGTGTAAGTCATCGGTTTGCTCGCCTGATCATATGCTACTTTGACAACTTGTACGCCTTCTTCAGCTGCTTGCCCTTTGTCATCTGAAGTACCGCATCCTGCAAGTACACCTGCTAATACAAACCCTGCTGCTAATCCGAAAAATTTACGTTTTTTCATCTATTCCATCTCCCTGCTTATGTATAATTTCTTAATTCCTATAATTCTGATAGGTTTTAAATTAAACAAAGTATATAATATTACTATGAATTAAACAAGACTTTTTTAAAATTTATTTTTACGCATAAAAAAGTCCCTCAGCGTTTCCACTGAGGGTCAAAGAGAAGAATATGAAAAGTACATTAATTATTTAACCTTTCCCTTCATAATTTAAACATATTTTCATTAAAAACATTATCTTTTATGAAATGAAATCGTTTTTTCTACTATATAATGAAAATATAAAAATTTTTCTGAAAATAAAAACTTTTATATTTTATGTTTCAAAAAAAATTCTACGGGAATACTATATATTGTTCACGTAAAAAATTTTTTACTACATACGAACAACCTCGAGTAACTATATTTTGTCGACAACAAAATCAGGATTTAAAAGATTGAGATTGTTGTTTTTCTTTTCCGCTATTTTATTTCCAACAATTTTATGCACTACATATCTTTTGCAATCCTCGAAAATAGCAAACCCAAAAGGAGCTGTTTAGAGAATATGCAACAACCCAATTTAGATATGGAGCCACAAGATATTAATATTGTGAGTTCCAAAAAGGCACGAAAAGCCGTCATCGCTACCGGTATAGGAAACGCGATGGAATGGTTTGATTTCGGTCTGTACGCGTACTTAGCTGTTATTATTAGTCAATTGTTTTTCGCAGGCGTTGACAATAGCAGTCTCCAGTTAGTCTTTACATTCGCTACGTTTGCCGTAGCGTTCTTAGTCCGTCCGATTGGCGGTATTTTCTTTGGTAAGATCGGCGATAAATACGGTCGTAAAATTGTCTTAAGTACAACGATTATCATTATGGCAATTGCTACATTATTAATCGGTTTATTACCTACGTATGAGCAAATCGGCATTTGGGCACCTATTTTATTATTAGTAGCCCGTATGATTCAAGGTTTCTCTACTGGTGGGGAGTACTCAGGCGCGATGGTCTATATTGCTGAATCATCTCCCGATAAAAAACGTGGGATGCTTGGTAGTGGTTTAGAAATCGGTTCATTATCTGGTTTTATTGCCGCTTCAGGTCTAGTTACCATTTTAACACTCGTTCTCTCAGATGCTCAAATGCTTGCATGGGGCTGGCGTATTCCTTTCTTCATTGCGGCACCAATTGGTCTTATCGGCTTGTATTTACGTCGCCATTTAGACGAATCGCCTATCTTTGAAGAAATGGAACAAACACAACAAGAAAGTGATGAAGAACCGTTAACATTTAAAGAAATTTTAAAACATTACAAAAAAGATATGTTATTAAGTGTCGTCATTGTCGCGTTCTTTAATATTACAAACTATATGGTGTTGTCTTATATGCCATCGTATTTAACCGAAGTCATTGGTATTGATAACACGACAAGTTTAATTATTTTATTAATTACGATGGTCTTAATGATGCCACTCGCTTTATTCTTTGGCCGTATGAGTGATAAGTTCGGGAACAAGCGTGTCGTGCAAATGGGGCTTGTCGGTCTAACATTTTTAGCCATTCCCGCCTTTATGTTAATGGGCATCGGTAGTATTGGTTTTATTTTTGCTGGCGTATTTTTATTAGGTTTCCTCTTAAGTTTCTACGAAGGAACACTGCCATCACTTCTACCAAGTCTCTTTTTCTCAGATGTTCGTTACCGTGCACTGGCATTAACATTTAACATTTCCGTTTCTATTTTTGGTGGTACAACACCACTTGTTTCTTCTTATTTAGTCCATGTTACAGGTGACCCACTTGCGCCAGCGTACTATTTAGCAGCCATTAGTGTCATTGGTCTCATTGTCTTTAGTGCGTTATTCGTTCAAACATCTGGTCGTGCTTTAAAAGGTTCATACCCGACAGTTGAATCAAAAAAAGAAGTACGCGAAGTTATGAAACAAGATCCCGAAGATGCCTTATGGTGGCATGAAGAAGCACCTGATATCGAGCTAGAAACATCTACCTCTTCTAAAACCATTTCACAATAAAGTCAAAAGTCGTGTCTACTAGGCACGACTTTTTTTCGTTGTAATCAAATCAAAAAAAAGACACCCAGGCGTCGGGTGTCTTTTTTAAAGGATAATGTACATTCATATGAACATACTTTCATTATTATATGGGAATACTACCAAAACTACATCGGTATGTACGCCTAATTTTCTATTTTAAAATAAGGTCATTTTACTTATTGCCATTATTTTTTGTAAAACCCGTGCAAATTCCATTGTTGGTCAAACATTTGAATCGTGTTCAAATAACTAAACGTCGCAATATCGGCTGGTAATGGCTCCCCTGTTCCTGCGACGAGTATATCAAAAGGCTCCGTCTGTAATTCGTTTGGGTCCACTAGCGCGTAAATATATACTTGGTCATATTGAAAGGCAATCGATAGTGGTTTGGCTCCGAGTGGTAACTTTACCGCCTCTCGTTTATTGACGCGCACTGGATATTTAAAAATTTTCATTATTTCACCCCTTTCGTACTATTTTTCCTCAATCATGCTCACTAAAACCTATTGTTTTTTTCCAATTTGCATAGTTCCTGTTAAAATAGAGTTATGCAATAACACTACACATTAAAGGATGTGACATATTGACGTATTTTTTCACGTATTTTTTTAAATCAGGCGCGTTAAGTGCGACGCTCCTAGCGATTAATATTATTCTCGCCATTACCATTATCTTTTTAGAGCGTAAAAAACCTTCTGCGGCGTGGGCTTGGATTTTCGTGCTATTCTTCTTACCATATGTCGGTTTCATTTTATACTTACTGATTGGTAAACCGTTGCGCCAAAAACATATGCAGCGATGGATACCAAAGAAAAGCATCGGTATTCAAGAAATGATTGACGATCAAAAACGTCGTGTCCTACAAGATGGCTTAAACATCGAAAATGTCGACAATGCACGTGAATTAATCCACATGAATTTACAAACAAATGACGCAGTAGTAACGAAAAACAACCATGTTGAACTGTTCGATGATGGCCGTGATAAGTTTGACTCCTTACTGCGAGATATTTCACGTGCAAATGATCATATTCATGTGCAATATTACATCTTCAAATTAGATGGCATCGGCCAACAAATCGTTGACGCCTTAACCGAACGTGCGAAAGCCGGTGTTGAAGTGCGCATTTTATATGATGCGCTTGGCTCGCGTAATGTACGCAAACGGCATTTTAAAAAATTATTGGATGCAGGTGGCGAAGTAGAAGTATTTTTTCCATCGATTTTACCACTCATCAATCCTCGAATGAATTATCGAAACCACCGAAAAATTGTTGTCATTGATGGACAAATTGGCTATCTCGGTGGCTTTAATGTCGGCGATGAATATTTAGGACTCGATAAAAAGTTCGGCTATTGGCGGGACACTCATATGCGCATTCAAGGTGCTGCTGTTCACGCCTTACAAGCGCGCTTTATGATGGACTGGAATCAAGCCGGAAACTCGCTTAATCTCGCATTTGCAACGCACTATTTCCCTGCGCATGACATTACAGGAGACGTGGCGATGCAAATTGTTTCTAGTGGACCTGATACGCATCATGCAAATATTGAAAACAGCTATATTAAAATGATTTTACAAGCAAAACGCTATGTTTATATTCAATCTCCCTACTTTATTCCAGATGATGCATTCCTAGAAGCAGTACGCATTGCTGTCTTATCAGGCATTGATGTACGCATTATGATTCCTGATAAGCCTGACCATCCATTTGTCTATATGGCGACGTGCTCTTATGCAGGTGATTTAATGGAATCTGGTGCGAAAGTATATCATTATGGCAATGGCTTTATTCATTCCAAAGTTGTGCTGATTGATGACCAAATCGCCTCGGTTGGTACAGCGAATGTTGATAATCGTAGTTTCCGTTTAAATTTTGAAGTGAATGGCTTTATTTACAATGAAAAGATAACAAAAGAATTAGCTGATATGTTCCATAAAGATTTAGAAGTTTGTATAGAAATGACAAAAGAATCCTATGAAGCACGCTCCCTATGGATTAAATTTAAAGAATCTGTATCGCGTATGCTATCGCCTATTTTATAACCTTTTCAAAGAAATCGTCCTACGGTGCGGTTTCTTTTTTTGTTTATTTCACTGTTTACCGGGCACAATGAATATAAGACGAAAAATAAAGGAGTTTTTCACTATGCAAAACGAACAACAGCAAATTATGAAAACATTAACGAAAATTATTGAGGATGCCGATATTGCGATGCTTGTAACCCAGCAGCAAGATGGGCGCCTCGTATCGCGTCCAATGCAATTGCAAAAAGTTGAATTTGATGGGGATATTTGGTTACTAACACGTACTGATACAGACAAATATGATGAAATTCATGTTCATAATCAAGTAAATGTCTCCATTGCAGGAAAATCCTATGCTTCGGTGAGTGGTACGGCAGAATTTGTAGACGACGAAGCACGTAAAAAAGAATTTTGGAATGCTGCTTACACGAAAATATTCGATATAGATTATACCGATCCACGATTGACATTAATTAAAGTTCATGCCGAATCTGCTGAGTATTGGGAAACCGGATCCATGGCTAAAAACGTCTATAATTTCGTGAAAAAAGTTGTCGGAAATGACGAAAAAGTGCAACCGTCTAAAGATATAAATCAATCGATCGATTTACCGTAACGCCTTACTGTTAACTGAAAATAAACACTATTTAAAATAGCGCTTATTTATTAAAAAATTTTACTTTTATCAAATTTATACTAAATACTTGAAAGTTAAGGTCCGTACCTCTACGATAATAGATGAAGCATTTCACAAAAATTAAATTGAGGTATCAACATGTCTATTTTAATCGGAATTTTAGGTTTAGCTGTCGTATTAGGCGCTGCTTACCTAATGAGTAACAACCGCAAAGCAATTGATTTCAAAGCGGTCGGTATTATGTTCGTGCTGCAAATCATTTTGACGTTAATTATGTTTAAAACGTCAATTGGGTTAACAGTAATCGAATCAGTAAGTAACGGCATTACAACCGTTATTAATTATGGTCGGGAAGGAATTTCATTCGTTGTAGACGGTTGGATTCCAGAAGGTGGTTCGCCATTTTTCATTAACGTGCTATTAATTATTATTTTCACATCGATGCTACTATCGATTTTGACGTATATTCGCGTCCTCCCTTTATTAATTAAATACGTCGGTGGATTTTTATCAAAAATCACAGGGGTATCGCCGGTTAAAACATTCCATGCGATCAACAATATCTTCTTTGGTCAATCTGAAGGTTTACTAGCAATTAAAGCGCAAATTTTGAAAATGGATGCCAACAAAGTCATCGTTATTTCCATTGCTTCAATGGCTTCTGTGTCTGCATCGATTATGGCTTCATACATTACGATGCTTCCTGCACAATATGTACTTGGCGCTATGGCGTTAAATGCGTTAACAAGTTTAATTATTGGCATTATTATTGCGCCAGATGTCGAAAAAGATGAAGAAAAAGTAGACGTGAAAGATGCTTCTCCTGCAAAATCATTATTTGAAGCAATTTCAATCGGGGCCTTAGATGGCGGTAAAGTAGCGCTCATCGTTGGTGCTATGTTAATTGCCTATGTTGGTTTAATGGCGTTAATCGATGGCGTATTCAACGCTGTTATCGGCATTTCGTTTACAGAAGTACTTGGCTATATCTTCGCGCCAATTGCGTGGCTGATGGGTATCCCTGCACAAGATATTTTAGTGGCAGGTCAAACGATGGGGACAAAATTAGCAACAAACGAATTTGTCGCCATGCTACAATTTAGAGAACATATGCCAGAGCTTTCTGAAAAAACAGTTGGGATTGTATCGGTATTCTTAATTAGTTTTGCAAACTTTAGCTCAATCGGTATTATCGCAGGCTCAATGCAAGCAATTAGTGGCGAAAAAGCTGCCATCGTATCAAAAAATGGCTTGAAAATCTTATTAGCTGCTACATTAGTATCGATTTTCACAGCGACATTAGTAGGTTTATTCCTTTAATGAGGAATCGGACAGTCTTTCAACAGGCTGTCCGATTTTTTTCTGTTCGTTCATTTCCAGTTCATGTAAAATACTATGTAGAGGAGGCGTATACATGAAAGAATTATCACTGGCGATGCTGCGAGCTGGCATTTTTGGCTTCGGTGGCGGTCCATCGGTGATGCCACTTTTCCGTCATGAGGCTGTGAAAAACTATCATTGGATGGACGATGATGAATTTAGTGAAATATTGGCGATTGCGAATGCACTGCCTGGGCCGATTGCAACGAAAATGGCCGGCTATCTTGGCTATCGGCTTCATGGTGTCACTGGCGCGATTTGGGGCATCATTTGTCATATTTTTCCGAGTTCGATTTTAATGATTGCGCTATTATCAATCGTCGGCTGGCTTAGCGGTTCAAAAGTCGTGCTCGGCATGATTGCAGCAGTAATGCCTGTTGTTGTCGTGATGCTACTAGAAATGGCCTTACAGTTTACGAAAAAATCGTTACAAGGACTTGGCATTGCCGCGAGTCTGTTATTCTTTGCACTTGCACTCATATTATTAGAAGTATTACATATTCATTCTGGTGTAGCGGTGCTATTATTTTTAGCATACGGGGCCGTTCACTTTAAACTACTCGCTCGACTGAAAAGGGGGAGCTCGTCATGATTCAGCTCTTTATCGGCTTCTTTATCGCCAATATTTTAGGCTATGGCGGTGGTCCTTCCACAATTCCGCTTATGTATGAAGAAATTGTCGAGCGCTACAAATGGCTCACGAATGAAGAATTTTCAAATGTGCTCGCGCTTGGCAATGCACTGCCGGGACCCATTGCGACAAAAATTGCCGCATTTGTTGGCTATGATACATACGGACTTGCCGGCGTACTCATTGCGCTAACAGCAACGATTGTGCCAACAGTTGTGCTGCTTATTATGTTAATGAATCTCTTGCAAAGACACCGTGCTTCACCGATTATTAAAGGTATGACACTTCTAATTCAGCCAATTTTAGCGATGATGATGTTCGTCATTATTATCCAAATGTCGCGTGATTCCCTGCAAACGATTGGTACGTTACAATTTCTCTTAATTGGTATCGTTGCCTATTGGGCACTGATGATGCGAAAGTTTCACCCAGCCTATGTCATTTTAGGTGCCTTTTTATATGGTGGCATCGTCCTACCATTTTTTATGAATTGAAAAAAGCTCCTAACTCGTATTTAAACGAGTCGGGAGCTTTTTTGGTTAATACGCTTCAAATACGGCGCGCGCATGTGAGAATGTTTTAAAGCCATGAATACCGTGGAAGTTACCAAGACCTGAATTATTGACGCCACCAAATGGCAACTCCATATACGTATTGTGCTGCACGATACCATTGATTGTCACACCACCTGATGATGTGTAGTGTAAGCAACGTTGTTGGAACGCTTCATCATCACTAAAAATATACATCGCAAGCGGTTTTGGGCGCTGCTGAATATACTGCAATACCCCATCAAGCGATGTATACGTTTTCAAAAATGTTAACGGACCAAAGATTTCCTCATGCGCGATATGCATATCCTCGGTTACATCGCCAAGTAGCGTCGGCTCAATCAAGCGATTGGCAACGTCAAATGTGCCACCACTTAATACGACAGCTCCTTTTGCAAGCGCATCATCATACAAATTCTTTAAGCGATTGAAATGCGCTTCATTGACAATTTGCGTACGCTCGGTTGTGCGAATTTCACCGTTATCATACAATAAACCTTGTGTTGTCGCGCGATATGCTGCCGCAAATACCTCGACATCATCCTCATGAACGAATAAGTAATCTGGACAAATACAGAACTGTCCACCCATCAGCACTTTTCCAAATGCTAATGACTGCGCTGCTTTTGCAACATCATAGCCTTTATCAATCACAACTGGTGACTTACCGCCAAGCTCTAATGTTACTGCTGACAAATGATTGGCCGCTTCTTTCATCACAATTTTGCCAACACGTGGACTTCCTGTGAAAAAGAAATGGCTAAATGGTAATTTTAATAGTTGCTCAGACGTTTCCGCTTCCCCTTGTACAAACGCCACTTGCTGCTCATCAAATGTCGCATCAACAATTTCTTGTAACACAGCATTATAATGAGGATTAAATTCACTTGGCTTAATGACTACGCAGTTCCCTGCCGCAAGCGCCTCTGTTAATGGATGAATTGTTACCGACATCGGTGAATTCCACGTGCCGAAAATGCAAACGGTACCGCGTGATTCGTATAAAATGTAAGCCCCTTTACCATCTGCTGGCTTTTCAACGCGCTCTGGCTTCATCCATTCCTCAACATGTGCACACGCATAATCAATCGCTTCGGTTGCGGCATAAATTTGATGCTCAGCCGTCAAACGCGGTGTTTTGTAATCTTGAATGCTTGCAGCAATTAAATCTTCTAAGCGCGCTAAAATATTCGCCTTTAAACGCTCCAGCATTTCAATGCGCTCAGTGGCGGTCGTTTGACGCATCTTCCATTGATGTTTCATTTGTTTATCAAAAATATCATGTATCTTTTCTACTGCAACTTGTATCATTTTAGCTCACCCTTTCCAATTGTTTAAATTTATTATAAAATAAAGAGAGTCGACTCTCAAGTTTTAACATACGAAAAGAGGTAAAAAAATATGACAACGAGACAACAAGCCAAAAATGTCCGTCACGAAAAAATTGTTGATGCGGCCTATACATTATTTTTGACGCATGGTATCGGCTCGGTGCAAATGCTTGAAATCGCGAAAGAAGCGGATGTCAGCAATGCAACGTTGTTCCGTTATTTTGCGAATAAATCAGCGGTGATTTTAGCAGTAATGGAGCGCTTTATGCAAGAAGCGGGACGCGATATGCAAAAAATTAAGGTGCTGCCACTGAGCGCATACGATAAACTCGAAAGAATGTTTAACTATTTTATCGCGACAACGCCCGAAATCACACAAAAGCTCGTGCGTTATTTAGAGGCTACGGAATATTTAGCTGCAGTTGAAGGATTAGATATACCAGCCTCTAGTGAATTATTTAGCGATGTTGTCGAGCATATTATTGATGCTGGTACGCGCGACCATTCGTTTAATACATCCCTTGATTTAAAGGTGTCGGTTCATACAGCCGTTACGACCTTTAGCTATATGAGTATGAAAGTCGCCAAGGATCAAACGCTCGCCTTTGCACAAAAAAACGCTCATTTTGACATTCAAATGAGCGCGTTAAAAGACATGTTATTGCGTGCATTAGCACCAATTAATTAATTGTAATATCAAAGCCAATGCGTTGCATCGCTAGTTTTTCAGCAATCATGCGTGAGCTAAAATTGTCCCATGATGTTGATTGAACTACCCCCACTTAGCGTTTTCACGAGCTCGCTTGAAATGAGGGATTCCTACGAACAGTGCCTGCTTGTTCCTACTTGCTCGAAACAGCGGCTTCACTTTTTTAGTAGGCGAGCCCCGTAGTCCCTACGGTTGGGTTGCTTCGAAAAGGCGTAATCCTTCTGCTAAAATGTTGCGACTCGCATTGATGTCGCGGTCGAGGGTCGTATGGCAGGATGGACAGACCCACTCGCGAATAGCTAATGGTTTTTTGCCATCACGGTGCCCACATACATGGCACAGTTGGCTTGATGGGAAGAAGCGATTGATTTTCACAATTGTTCGGCCATACCACTTCGCTTTGTACATCTGTTTTTGCACAAACGAAGACCACGACACGTCACGAATCGCTTTTGCTAGTTTGTGATTTTTCAGCATGCCTTTAGTGTTTAAATCTTCGACGCAAATGACATCGTACTGACGAATGAATGCCGTCGTCAACTTGTGTAAGAAGTCCTCTCGCTGAAACGCCACTTTTTCACGTAAACGCGCCACTTTGCGACGTTGTTTTTGGTAGTTCATGCAGTCACGTACATCCCGCTTGTCTTTTTTCGCTTGTTCGTAACGGCGTGAAAGTTTTCGTTGCGCGCATCATCCGTCCTTCGAGCGCGCGTGTTTGTTTGAATTTGACGCGTCCTAGTTTAGGTAACTTGATTTTGTTACCGACAATCGCGATATTGTCATTTGTATTTTTAGTCGTATAGCTTTGTACCGGGTTTTTCTTACTTTTAAAACGCGGATAACGGTTTTGTTTCTTGAAAAAACGACCGAATGCATCGATCAAATGTTCACAGGAAGTTTGTAAAGCCACACTATCTACATGGCGTAACCAGGCAGTGTCGTCTTGTTTTTTCAGCTTTGTCAGCATTTTAGACATACTGGAACGATTTAAGCCTTTTCCTTCTTCTTTATAGGCTGTATGCCACAATTCAAGAAAGTGGTTATAGACAAAACGACAATGGCCGTGCGTTTGATGAATCAACGCTTGTTGGTCTTTGTTCGGATAGAGACAGAATGGATACGCTTTGTAGAGCATGGCGAACACCTCCTTGTTTGTCATCTAGTTTAACACAAACAAACGTTCGTTATCCACTTTTAAGCACCGCAAAAATACGCATTCATACCCCACTTCAAGCGGATTCGTGAGCATGGCTAGTCGGAGGAAGTTATTTGTACTGAAAGAACAGAAAAAAACAGCTTAAAAAAGGAGAAATCGCTCATGTGGCGATTTCTCCTTTTTTTAATAAATAGCCGTTACGAGAATACTCGCAACAATAATAATCAGACCGACGATACTAATCGCACCCATCACCTTATTTTTCACGCGGAATTGATTCAATACAACAATCAATAGCACAAGCGCTAACACAATTTGTCCCCACATCGGCAGATTAAAGCCTTTTTGTAATGTGAAAAATGATACGACGACGTAAATCGTTAAAATGCTCATGAGTATGAAGCCAATTAGATTAAAAATTTTCATAAAATGCCTCCTTGCATGCGTATTCTACGAATGATGGCGAGGAAATGTTTCATTTTAAGCTCTTAAACACCAAAATGGATCATATATTGCTGCTTGCGCTGTGCCTCTATAATCATTGCTGACAATTCGCTCAGTTGCTTCACTGGCATAATAATATCTAAAAATGTCGCCAATGATGATGGTGGAATAATCGTTATTCCATAATAATTCAAACCAAGCCCTTCATGATGAAGTGCATGCGTATACGTTCGCATGATTGAGAATGACGTAATGATTGGTAGGATATTATCATCGTCCACTACAATACACTGTGGTTTTAGCTGTTCATAGCCTAACTCTGTCAAATCATCAATGATGCCAAACTCATGTACTAACGCCATTGCTGCCACTCCTCACGCAGTATACCCATGCGGATGGAATCATAATACTGCCCTTCATAATAACGTACTTTTCGAATACGTGCCTCTATTTGCATCCCTAACTTTTCACCGACACGAATCATTCGTTCATTACCAGACCATGTCGTAAAACCAACGCGCATCAGCGGCATTGTCTGAAACAAATGATTTATCCAAAGTTTCAATGTACGCGTGCCTAACCCTTGTCCCCAGTTTCCACTTTCGTAAAAAAGAATCCCCATCTCTAACCACTTGGATGGTTCATGCTCCCAATAATACGATACGGTGCCACATACGATACCATCGATTTCAATCGCAAAGCGCCGATCATGATGCACCCATTGTTCACGAGACGCTAAAAACGCGTCAAGTGACATCGTTTTATGCGGATAATACGGCGCATTCCACTTTTTCCATTCAGGATTTTGTTCTTTAAACTCTAATGCCCAAATACGTTGTAAATCCTTTTCTTCAATTGGACGAATGACTAAATTTTGATCGCGATACACACACTAACCTCCATGCTAAAATTTAAAAAAACAGATGTTTTCTTTTCTTCATAATTATCGATTACTAAAAATAAATCATCTGTCGCATCATGCAATGCCTCAAATAATGTTATCGCCTTCTCATAGACACGCGGCAAATAGCCGGACTCTTGATAAGACCTTCGCCGAGTTCAAAACACAACGCAAGCTCATTGTTGTAAAAAACAGCTCGTTGCAGCGTAACATTCGGTAGCTCTTCATGTTGAATTGTACGTTAAATCTTCCAGTAGAAAATCGCGTCCCAAATTAAATAGCCGCGTGGTCTGCGAAAAATCGTTGGAATTTTCGCCTTAAATGGTAACGGTTTCTCGACATCTTCTTTGTGTAAAATTGTAAAATGATGCTTCATGAACAAACGCTCCATTTTTTGTGCTAATTGTTTCAGCGACGTGGTCGGTAACACAAGTTCTGATGGCTCTGAAAGTATCGAATAACTTCCTCCTTCAAGCTCACCATCGTCTCCGTACAGCGTAATTTCTTCACCTTGACCAATTAACACAATAGGCGCAAGAAAGCTAATTAGTACATGAAGCCCATTAATCGTTTCTTCGCGCCCTACGACAATTTGGTGCTCATGTTCATAGCAGAGTAGTTGTACATAGGAAGCATAACTATCCCCAAAATGATTTTCTGATACACGACACTGGATACCGCTACGTGCCATTTCTGCTTGAATGAACTGTAAATAATTCACGAACGCTTGCTCATCTGCTGTATCATACGGATGCCGACTACTTATACGTTCACCGCGAATAAGCGCCTTCAATTGTGATTCTGTCAACATACACATCACTCCTTGTTTCTGTTGACCTTCACCCATTTACAATTATTCCCTTACAACTATAATAATGGAAACATGCGTTCGCAGTCAAGCGGCACATTATGAATAAACAAAAAAGACTACGCTTTCACGTAATCTCCGATGTCTACTGTACGCGCGCAAGCCCCATAATGTCGTACAATTTATCCATATCGACCGCTTGCTCAAATTGCTGTGCGGCAATATTATAGGCTTGTTCGCGCAGTTCTTTTTCCGATTGCACATCACTTGATAACGGTGCTAGACCCTTTTGTGTGCGCCACGCGTTAACCAGCTCGCGCGTAAAGTCGCGATTGTGAAAAACACCGTGGAAATATGTACCGAGCACATGGTCGCATACAGCGCCATCTGTACGTCCACCATCTAATAATAAAAATGGCGCGCAGTCTGCAATACGCTCGGTGCGCCCTAAATGAATTTCATAACCAGTCAGCACTTGCTCTGTGCCATAGCGCGTGCCGGACGTTTGAACGGTACGCTTTTCACCGACAAAGGTCGTCGTAATTGGCAACAAAGCAAGACCTGCCTCCTGTTGCCCATCGCCTTCAATCGCATCTGGGTCAAGTAATTGCTCACCTAACATTTGATAACCACCACAAATACCGATTGTTTGCTTTTTCTGCTGTGCATGATTTAAAATGCACGTTTCAAGCCCTTCTGCACGCAACCAGCGCAAGTCATCAATCGTACTTTTCGTACCTGGTATAATGACGACATCGGGCTTACCAAACGCAGCGGCCGTTTTCACAAAACGTACGCCAACGCCTGGCTCGTCCATTAACGGATCAATATCAGTAAAGTTTGAAATACGCGGCAGCTGAATAACTGCCACATCAATGTCAAATTCATCATGCTGCGGCTTTTTAAAACGCAGTGCCGATAACGCCAGTGAATCCTCCGCTTCAATTTGCACATTCATATACGGCACAACGCCAAGCACCGGAATCCCTGTATAATCTTCAAGCCACACAAGCCCATCATCAAGCAACTCTTTCATGCCACGAAATTTATTAATAATAATGCCTTTCACACGCGCTCGTTCGTCGGCATCAAGTAGCGCCAGCGTGCCAACAATCGAT
The DNA here is from genome assembly GCF_000505545.1 of Kurthia huakuii LAM0618. Classification (GTDB taxonomy): domain Bacteria; phylum Bacillota; class Bacilli; order Bacillales_A; family Planococcaceae; genus Kurthia; species Kurthia huakuii. Next base: position 214,984 of record NZ_AYTB01000015.1, on the reverse strand, counting down.
GCAAACACACCACCACGGTCAATGTCAGCAACGAGCAATACATCGGCATCCGCGGCATGTGCCATTTTCATATTCGCAATGTCGCGCGCCTTTAAATTAATTTCAGCGGGACTACCTGCGCCTTCTAGCACGATAACATCATAGTCCTGTTGCAAACGTTGAATGGCTGCCTCTGCAATCGGCAACGCCTCATCGACAAATCGATTGCGATAATCACTCGCCGTCATATCCACATAAGGCTTACCATGAACGATAATTTCTGACATCATATCATGCTTCGGTTTTAATAAAATCGGATTCATATCGGTCGTTGCATCGACGCGCGCCGCCTCTGCTTGTACCCCTTGCGCACGCCCGATTTCACCGCCCGTTGTTGTCACAAATGAATTCAGCGCCATATTTTGCGATTTAAACGGTGCGACGCGAAACCCAGCATTTGAAAAATGGCGACATAGTGCCGTCGCTAGCATACTTTTTCCGACATCAGATGAAGTCCCTTGTATCATCACTGCCTTTGCTGTCACGTGAATTCCCCCTTTAGAATTCGAGTCCTTTTACGGCTGGAATGCCTTCTTCATAATAATGCTTTGTCGCATCAATTGTCGAGACAAGGTCCGCTAAGTCGATAAGCTCCTGCTTGGCACTCCGCCCTGTCACAACCACATGCATCGACGCTGGGCGATTTTTAATGGCTTCGACCACTTCTGCCAGTGGCAATACATCATCAATTGGAAATTTTGAAATCGCTAGTGCATTGTTCAACTCATCTAGCACGAGTAAATCAATCGACTCATCCGCCAGCTTTTCTTTCGTAATCGCCCATGCTTTTTGAAGCGCTTCGCGGTGTTCCTCTGGCGTTTTCGTCCATGTAAAACCAATGCCCATCTGCTTCATATCGACGCCAAGCTTTTGGAGCGCGATTTGTTCACCATATGTACGTTGTGGATTTTTAATAAACTGTAAATATTCCACATGAAGACCTCGCCCAAGCGCACGTAACGTCACGCCAAGTGAAGCCGTTGTTTTTCCTTTGCCTTCGCCTGTGTAAAGTAACAATAAACCGCGTCTTACAGCCATGTCGTTTTTTCCTCAAATGGTGTACGCTTTGTTACTTTGACGTCGTCATCTGTCGGGTAGCCAATGAAAATTGTGCCGATGACTTTTTCATCACTATTCGCACCGATAAATTCAGGTAAACGCGCATCATGTACAAGCCCAACACCGCGTGTGCGCCACACAAAGCCAAGTCCTAATTCGCGTGCTGCAAGCCACATGGAATGTACCGCACAGCTCGTCGCAAAAATATCATCTTCGGTAGCATCTGCATCACCTTCTACTTGCTTTGCTGTTACGACAATAACCGTTGGCGTTGTAAGTACGACTTTCATTGAACTTTCAACAAGATGTGGTTTCGTTGGGAAACGTTCTTCTAAATACGTCGTTGCTAGTTTTTCATAAGCCTTTTTCTTGTCGGCACCGAGCACGTAAAAATGCCATGGCTCGCGTAAGCGGTCTGTCGGTGCATACGTTGCCACATCTAATAATTGCTCAATTTTTTCTTTTTCAACGCTGCGCTCGTCATAGTTACGAATCGCACGGCGTTGTTTAATTTCTTCAATGATGGACATAATTTGCTTCCTCCTCGACCCATGCCAATGTATCATGTAAGCTCGCAACCTCGCCAACAAGCACAAGTGCTGGGTTTTTAATGTGCTGCGCGACTGCTTCGTCTGCAATTTGTTCAAGCGTTGACGTAATCGTTCGTTGTTCAGCAGTCGTCCCTTTTTCAATAATTGCAACCGGCGTTGTACCAGCGCGACCATATGTCATTAATTGCCCAGTAATATAGCGTAAATTGCCAACCCCCATATAAAAGGCGAGCGTATCAATACCTGTCGCAATATGCTCCCATTTAATCGTATCTTGGCCTTTTGAATCACGTCCATGCCCGGTAATAATCGCAAAGCTTGATGCTAGCTCACGATGCGTCACTGAAATGCCCGCATAAGCTGGCGCCGCAATGCCTGCCGTAATGCCCGGCACGATCTCGTAGCGAATCCCTTCTGCGCGCAACACTTCCGCTTCCTCTGCACCGCGTCCAAAAACAAATGGATCGCCACCTTTTAAACGCGTCACCGTTTTGCCTTCTTTGGCCTTTTCAATCAGCAATTGATGAATTTCCTCTTGAATAAAATGATGACGCCCTGGTTCCTTACCGCAATAAATCAGCTCTGCATCAGCTTTCGCATGTGCTAGCAACTCCTTATTCACAAGGCGATCATATGCGATGACATCTGCCTGCTGAATACACTCTAGCCCTTTTACGGTAATTAACTTTGGGTCTCCCGGGCCTGCGCCAACTAAATAAACTGTTCCGTACATCTACTACTCCCCTTTTACGCAAGCACGAACAAAGCGCGCTGCAACTTCTGGATTCGAGGCAAAGTGGAAATGCGTATAACCTGCAACAAGATTAGGTTGCATATAGCCTTCCCCTGTCGCCTTAAATCGACTTTTTGTGTCATAAGCAAAATGCGCTTGTCCTTGCTCATATGTTGAATAATGGAATTCATGGCCCTTCGCTGTCATACCTTCATCAAGCAAGAAATTCCCGGCCTTGCCAAAAATCTCGCGATAGCCGAGTGCAACGCGCTTGCTTTGCATTTTCGTCGTTCCTGGAATCGCGCCAACCATATCAAAACGTCTACCATCGAGCGTTTCTATGGCTTCTGTTAAATACATAAAGCCGCCACATTCCGCAAAAACAGGCTTGTCTGCTGCGATAAATGCTTGAATCGATGCTTTCGCCTGTCCGTTCTCTGACAACGTCGTCGCAAATTCCTCTGGGAAGCCACCCCCGATATACAAGCCATCAGCCGCTTCTGGCACCGCTTCATTCGCAAGTGGTGAGAAATAAACAATCCGCGCGCCATTTGCTTGCAGTAGCTCGATATTTTCCTCGTAATAAAAATTAAATGCCGCATCATGGGCAACAGCAATCGTACAGCATGGTGCTTGCTGAGCATCAAAAACCGATGCCTCGACTGTCAAGTCACTCGCTTCTGTCAATGCAAGCAATGCTTCTAAATCAATCGTCTCGTTGACAAGTGCCGCAAGCTCATCAAAATACTTTTGCATCTCACCGCGCTCTAATGCTGGTATCAGTCCTAAATGACGGCTCGGCATATGAAGCTCACTATTTTTCTTTAAATAACCGATAACCGGTACACCACATTCCGCTTCAATCGCCTTTTTGACAATGTTAAAGTGGCTCGCACTGCCAACTTGATTAGCAATGACCGCGACGATGGTCGGCTTTTCCGATAATACTTGGAACCCTTTGACAATCGCCGCCGCACTGCGCGCCATCGCTGCGCAGTTAACGACTAACACGACGGGTGTTTCGGTTATAACGGCAATGTCTGCAGTCGAACCAACATCTGATAGCGGGTCCTTGCCATCGTAAAAACCCATGACCCCTTCGATGATGCCAACATCACTATCTTTTGTCGCGCGGCGCACAATATCGCGCACGACATTTGCTTCAAACATAAAGCTATCAATATTGCGCGATGGACGCCCGGTTACCGCTTTATGAAACGACGGGTCGATATAGTCCGGTCCGCATTTAAATCCTTGTACACGTAAGCCTCGTTGTTGTAATGCAGCCATTAAGCCGATTGTTAACGTCGTTTTACCGACACCACTGTTTGTTCCTGCAATGACAAAACGCTTCATCGTTAACTCCCCCTTAAAAATGGATTTCTGCGACCGAAATCGTCGTATTGCCTGATTTTTTCTTCACAAGTAATAGCTCATCATTGCCGCTATAAAGTCGGACGGCTGGTTCACTAACACCGTAAACACCTGTGTATTTAAACACCGTATCTGAAGGCTCTGTCACAAGCTGACTATTTAGCTCGTCCTTTGTGTACCATTTAAATTGCCAATCGTATTTTGACGTAATGTCATGAAAGCATGGCTCATCGCTTTTTAGCTCAAATGTAACAAGCGCCTTGACACTTTTAATCGATAAGCCAAGTTCTTGCAATGTTTCGCGAATAACGGTATCGACCTCTTCAGCCGATGTGCCGCGATTGCAGCCCATACCAATAACGAGTGATTTCGGACGATAAATGACGTGATTGTCAAGTAGCGTCGTCTCATCAATTAAACGATGACTAATAATGAGCGCGGCATCCGGCTTCGCAGCCATTGCCGCTTCAAGTGAGTCATATTCAATTAAACATGGCGGCATCGGTGTCTCATGCATCCACCAATCTTTTTCGCCCGCCTCTTGAATGATGGCCACGTGTTCCTCGTTGACAACCGATGCAGAAACCGGTGTTAATTGTTCCGCTGAATCCCATTGCCAACCAAATTTTGCGCCAAATAAATCGACCGGAATCGTTTTTTGTACGTCCGATGCCGTCGTAATAATCGCATTGGCATTAAGAGCTTCTGCGACGGTATGCGTTAACGCATTCGCGCCACCTAAATGACCCGACAGCATACTAATGACATTTTCGCCGCGGTCATCGATGACAACGATGGCTGGGTCGACTTTTTTATCGACGAGAAGCGGGCCAATCATGCGGACAACGGCGCCAAGCGAAATAATCGTAATGATGCCATCATACTGTTTGAACAGCGCTGGAAATAGCATGCGCACGCTATTTTTAAACAGCTGCACATTGTGCTCACGCTCATCCCCGCGCTCAAACTTACTCATATAATAAACGTCGGTGTTTGGAAAATTCGCATGTAAACGGCGCGCAATATCCACGCCATGCTTCGTAATCGCCACGACCGCATATTGATGCTTCACGTCAATTGGTGCTAGCATATCGTCGCGTAATTCGATAACCATTACTCTGTCACCGCTTTACGGAAACCATGCGTAAATGTTTTATCGTACAATTTTGAGCGATAATCTTTTTCATGAATATGCGGGTCAAGCGCCCAGCCAGCTAAAATCATCGCATGTTTACGGATACCATTTTTACGCATATCTTCGTCTAAATGAACGAGCGTTGTGCGGACGATTTTTTGGTCTGGCCATGTCGCACGTTGCACAACAGCGATTGGCGTATCATCGCGCCAACCAGCCGCTTGCAATTCCTTGACGATTTTTTTCGTTAGCGTCGCACTTAAAAATAATGCAATCGTACAATGATGGCTCGCTAAAGCTTTTAATTTCTCCATTTCAGGTACCGGTGTACGTCCCTCTGCACGCGTTAAAATGAGCGTTTGTGTTAAATCGGGAATCGTCAGTTCGGCCCCTACTGCTGCCGCTGACGCGAATACCGAGCTCACACCCGGAATAATTTCACATGTAATGTCATGCTGTTTTAAAATTGCCATTTGTTCCATAATGGCACCGTACATCGCCGGGTCACCAGTATGGACACGCGCCACGACTTTACCATCATTCACGCGGTCGACAATTGCTTGCACCATTTCATCCAAATGCATACCGGCTGTTTTGACAACTTCGGCTTCTGGTTTTGCTTTCGCAATCAACTCTTGGTTAACTAGTGAATCGGTATACATGACAACATCCGCCGTTTGAATCATCTTTAAACCTTTTACTGTTACTAAATCAGGATCTCCAGGACCTGCACCTACGATATAAATTTTCTTCATTATTTACGCACCACCATTAATGTTAAGTATTCAAGCTCGACACCATCAAGCTCCGATGTTTTCCAAATAACTTCCTCATCAGACGTCACTTTTGTCACAACATGTGCTTTGTCTAATAACTCCAAATCACGCAACACGCGCAACATTAAATCAATGACCTTCGCTACTTTAATAAAGACGACCGCATCATGGTCCTCAATCGCTTTACGCATTTGATCATAATCATCAACCGCTGGAATCATCGCGATATGGTCATCACCATCACCAAGCGCAATTCCTAGACGAGAGGCTGAGCCGTTGAATGATGAAATGCCCGGCACCATTTTAATGTCTACCTCTGAGTGGCGCTCCTGCATCAAGTTCATTAAATGAATAAATGTACTGTAAAGCATTGGGTCGCCCTCTGTTACAAATGCCACATCTTTCCCAGCTTTCAAGCGCGCATACACTTCATCGACTGCCTTATTCCATTCGCGATCTAGCGTTTCTTGATGCTTTGTCATTGGGAATACAAGCCCTAGCATTTCCTTCTCCATGCCACTAACATACACATCTACAATGCGCTGGGCATAACTTTTTTTGCCTTTCATCTTTTTCGGATACGCAATGACTGGTGATTCCTTCATAATGCGGAATGCTTTTACGGTAATTAATTCTGGGTCCCCAGGTCCTACCCCTAAGCCATACAATGTTGCCATGTTATTGTTCCTCCCTAACTGCTGTAATAATATAAATTGGGTTTAACGGTACGAAGCGTGTCATATTTAAAATCGGTTTACTACGCGCGATTTGCGCTTGCATAATCGACACGTGAAGTCCTAATTGTTTAAATGTTTCGACAGCTTTTGCTAAATTTTCAATCGTTGCTGCATTTAATACGATACGACCTTGTGGCTTTAAACGTGCTGCAATCGTCGCAAGTAAATCGGTCATATTGCCGCCGGTGCCACCAAGAAATACGGCATCAGGATTTGGAAATTCGTCCAAACGTTCCGGTGCCTTGCCATGAATCGCCGTCATATCAACGCGGAATTTACGCTGATTTTCGAGACAATTCGCTAAATCCGGCTCATTTTTTTCAATGGCATACACCGCACCATTTTTTGCGATACGCCCTGCTTCAATCCCCATCGAACCAGTGCATGTACCAATATCCCACACAATCGAATCGTCACGTAACTGAAGCTGCTGAAGCGACAACACGCGAATTTCTTTTTTCGTAATTAAGCCTTTATCGGGTTTTCGTTGTGAAAATTCGTCATCGTCAATGCCAAGTGGCCAGACTTTCGGTGCTTTCGTTGCGACTAAAATCACGACATTGAGCGGTGAAAATTCCGCCGTACGCATGTCCTCAAGTGACAGCGAACGACAGCGTTCATCAACCCCTTCTAAATTTTCGGCGACAAATGCCTCGTACTCATCAAAGCCAAAATCAATTAAATAATTAGCAATGGCATTTGGCGTATTCACGTCGTCCGTTAACAGGGCCACCTTTTTTTCGCCGTTGATTTTTTGAGCGAGTCCCTTTATCGGACGACCATGCAAGCTCACGACTGTCGCATCGTGCCACGCCAATTTACGGCGCGCGAATGCCAGCTGCACCGAGCTTACATGGGGATACACGTCAAGTGTCATTTTCGATGCTAAATAATGGCCAATGCCATAAAATAACGGGTCGCCTGATGCTAAAATGACGATGTTTCCTTGCGCCGCTAAAATTTCTGCGACGACCTGTTTTAAACCGCCTTTAATGACAATTTTTTTACCATGATATGTATTGAAGAACGCGAGAACACGCTCTCCTGCGACTAACACATCGCTCTGTTCGATGAATTGCTTCTTTTCTGCGCTTAATGATTCGACACCACTATCCCCGATGCCAATCAATTTGATCGATGTTGTCAATGTTCTCAGCCCTTCCTAGTTGTTCACCTTTCATTGAATAAATGAACGTGCTTAATTCGATGCCGCCGCCGACATGGTGAATCGCCGAGTAGCAGCACGCCTCGCATAGATGACTAAAAAAAGTATCGTAGCCATGTTCGGACATCATTTCGCCGACATGTGATGCGGTGTTGGCATCGCGTACTTGCTGCTGCAAATCTTCTGACACGCCAACATCACCGGCAAGCTCTGCAAGGAAATTAAAGTCGATTGGCGCGCTTTTTGAGTGCACCATCATAACCCCTTGTGCGACTTTTGAAAATTTCCCCATCATCCCAACGAGCGTTACTTTTTTAATGTCATGCTTTTTACAATGCTTTAGCGCATGACCGACAAAGTCACCCATTTCAATAAAGCATTCCTCAGCAAGTTCTGGAAATAGCGCCATCGCATAACGTTCACTGCGACCACCTGTTGTCAGCACTAAATGGTTTTGCCCTGCCGCATGCGCCACGCTAACCGCTTCAGAAATACTCGCCATATACGCGGCACTTGAAAATGGTACGACCGTGCCACGCGTACCGAGAATTGAAATACCTCCTACGATACCGAGGCGTCCATTCAATGTTTTTTTTGCTAATTCTTCACCCGCCGGTACAGAAATAACGACTTTGACGCCACGCTTGACGCCAAATTGTGCAAGTGTGTCATTTACGACTTCATGTAGCATCTTTCGCGGTACTGGATTGATGGCTGCCTCCCCTACAGGCACCGGCAAACCGGGCTTTGTCACGCGCCCGACGCCGATGCCACCATCTAGTACAACGTCCTCCCCATCAATAAATGATACGGTTGATTCGATAAGTGCTAAATGCGTCACATCCGGGTCATCACCGGCATCTTTAATCGTGCTGCATCGCACCGCATCCCCAACTTGTACGGTATGTTCCATCGTAAATGTCGCATGCTTGCCGACCGGTAAAAAAATCGTTACCGACTCTTGTTCCTCGCCCGTCAGTAGGGCAATCAGCGCCGCTTTTGTCGTCGCTGTTGCACAGGCGCCTGTCGTATAGCCAGAGCGCATATCCTTCGGGTCTTTTTTCTTGCGTTTTTCCACGTTAGTGTTGTCGATCCGCCAAAATTGAAATGGCATTTAGCGCCGCAACAGTTACCGTACTACCGCCTTTGCGCCCTAAATTCGTAATAAATGGTACTTCTGTTACTTTCGCAAGCTCTTCTTTTGATTCTGCAGCTGATACGAAGCCAACAGGCATACCGATAATTAAATCTGGTTTTGCGATGCCTTCACGAATTAAACGAATAAGTTCAAGTAACGCGGTTGGCGCATTGCCAATCGCATAAATGCCGCCCTCATGTAAGCGCGCCGCTTTTTGCATCGAAATAATGGCGCGCGTTGTATTATGTTCTTTTGCCATTTTTGAAACGTCGTCATCAGCAATGTGACAATACAAGTCGCCACCATGTTTTTGGAATCGTTTACGACCTGAACCACTTTGAATCATTTGCACATCGGCAATCACAGGACGGCCGGCACGAATCGATTCCACACCAGCGCGAATCGCATCCGGATGTAAAATCACGCTTTTCCCTAGTTCAAAGTCAGCCGATGCGTGGACGATACGACGGATAATCGACCATTCATCGTCGTTGTAGTCATGTGGGCCATACTCTTCTAAAATCGTTTCAAAACTAAATTCATAAATACGATTTGGCTCTACTGTTAGCGGCGTAAAATCGGTATTGAAGTTATCGGTATTTACGAATAATTCTTTTTCATCTGTATTGTTCGTCATGCAAAATTCCCCCTATAAATTGTTCGACGCCAATAAATGTGTCGAATGCGTTGTCATATTGAATTTTCGGTCTTGTAATCAGTACAACCTCGATGCCTAAGTCAAGCGCTGCCGTAATTTTTTCATCGACAGCGCCCGCTTTACCACTTTCCTTCGTAATCATCAGCGTCGTGTCAAATTGCTTGTAGAGCGCCTCATTTAAGTCACGTGAAAATGGTCCTTGCATCGCGATAATATTTTTTTGTTCAACGCCAAGCGCCGCACATTTTTCCATATTGTCTAAACGCGGTAACATACGCGCAATCATGCGAATGCCTTCGATACCGACTAATTTCTCAGCGAACACTTGTAGCGTCTTACTGCCTGTTAGTAGCATGACATTGCCTTTACGCGCCAGTGCCACCTCAGCCGCTTCGTCATATGTTTCAACCGGCGTAATGAGTGGATTTGCAAAATTTTCCGACGTCCGCTCATAGCGACAATACGGTACGCCGGCAAGTTTCGCGGCAGCTTGGGCATTTTTCGATGCTTCCTCTGCGAACGGATGACTCGCATCAACAATGATGCGGTCACCGCGTTCACGCACTTTCGTAGCCATTTCCTCGGCTGTCAAACGCCCAACAAATGTGGGAATTCCTTTGTCCGTTAAACTTTTTGCGGCCGAATCGGTCACAACCGTTGCGAGCACGTCATAGCGCGCTGCGAGACGAACGGCAAGTGCGCGTGCATCACTTGTTCCAGCTAAAAATAGCATCTTCTTAGCCTCCTAATCCCCACATGGTGCCGGGGCAATTTTAATTTTTGGTGTAATATCTTGATACGTAAAGTTGCCTAATTTTTTCACACGTTTGAAATATTTAAATAAACGTTCATTCGGATGCGCGTGCTCTTTATATTCAGCAATCAGCCCTTCAACCATTGGCACGAGCTGCTCTGTTGATAAGCCTTCGACAACTGGCTGCCCCGGGTGCGCTGTACGGCCAACTGGCTTGGCACCGATAAAGACATCAAAGGCACCCTTTCGGTAGACGATACCAATATCGTCCATGACGGCGCGGTAGCACGCCATACCACAGCCGTTAAAACCGATATTTAATTCTTTCGGTAACGCCATACCACCTAAGACATTCTGTAGCTCCTCTGCATATGGAATCGAATCGGCCTTTTCACCATCACAGAAATCACACGCCTTAATGCGTGCCACATCGCCATACGGTGCTACGAGCAATCCTACCTCTTTTAAGCGGTCGGTAATAAGCTCTGGTGCCGTCGTCGGAATACGCAAAATAAATTCATGCTCTGGCGTATATTCCATCGTCCCTTTGTCGCCCACAACGTCCGCTAGCGTCATCATTTGCTGTGGTGTAATTTTTTTATTGGCAACACCCGGACTCACAGCCAACTCAAAAATCGACTCCATTTTTTGATGGACATAGTGCTTTGGCTCAAATGCCTCGACACCTAAACAGCCTAATGCTTCCTCTGCTAAAGTCAGCGCATTTGCCGATTTAAGCGGCTCAGGCTTTTTTGGCAGTGGTGGTGCTAGTACTTGCTCATACGAACGCCCTGTTTCTTGGTCCATCGCCCATGGCTCCGCTTCTTTCTTCAAGCGTTGATGCGGTTTTAGCGGCTGCTTTTCCTCCCCTAACGTATATTTCTTTTGATAGCCACGCGGCGTAATCATTTTATTATCGTAGAAAAATGTAGAGGAATTCCCGATTACAACGGTCGTCAGCATACCAATGTCGTGCGTCAGCATTTCAGACAGCGTCGTCATCGTAATATGCTGTGAGTCACGATAGGCACTTTTCACTAGCCCCACTGGTGTATCCGGGTGCCGATACTCAAGTAAAATACGCTGTGCCTCGACGATTTGACGCGTACGGCGCCCACTTTTCGGGTTGTACAATGCGATAACAAAATCCGCCATCGCTGCCGCTTCAATGCGTTTTGAAATTAAATCCCACGGCGTTAAATGGTCACTTAAACTAATCGTGCACGAGTCATGCATGACCGGCGCGCCAAGTAGCGACGCGCAGGAGTTAATCGCGGAAATACCCGGTACGATTTCGACAGGTACACCGTTCGCCTCGGTCCACCCTTTTTCAATCAATACTTCATATACAAGCCCTGCCATGCCGTAAACACCGGCATCACCACTTGAAATCACCGACACAATTTGACCTGCTTCTGCTTGTTTTACCGCTTCTTGCGCACGCGATACTTCCTCGGTCATACCGGTACTGACAACTGCTTTTGCGGTAATTAAATCTTTAATTAAATCGACATACGTTTTGTAGCCGATCACGACATCACTCATTTTCAAAACATCGACGGCGCGATTTGTAATATGTTGAAAGTCCCCTGGTCCAAACCCGACGACAAATAATTTCCCTTGTGCCATGTTATGCCTCCATTTCTTATGTCACGCTATGTAAAAGGCCATAAAAAAAACCTTCTACTCCGGAGAGTAAAAGGCTGAACATACTGAAAATTCGCAAATCAATAAAAACTGCAAATAACGGTTGTCCAAAAGCTTCTCCCTCCGAAAAGTTTTGTCCGATTTTAAAAGCAGGTTTCCTGACTCGCGCGTTTGTGAGGCAATCCCTTCTCAGCGAAAGCCAATGGATTTGATTGTCTCAACACGCATACAGTAGCGGGGGCTGTAATGGCATCTCACCATTTTCCCTATTATCCTCTAAAGAGGCACTTTTAAAATATATCGTGAATATATAATTTTTTTAAAAATCTTGTTTTCATCATAGCGATAATTAAGTTACTTTTCAAATCTTTTTTTACTATGATGTTATAGTACAAAAGAAAATTCACAAAAATCGCTTGAAATCACAGCGTTTTCTCTGTATTGATACAGTTTTTTTAATTTCAAATAAATTGAAATAAAAATTGTTATTGGCAAATTTCCACGACAATGATAAGCTATTTTACGAAATGTCGAAAAATTATATACAATTTTACGGTGCGAATACTCAATTATTCGCTTAAAAGGGAAACTTGTGAAAAACAAGTGCTGTCCCGCAACTGTGATGCTGAGTTTCATTGCGTATGCCACTGTCTAAACGATGGGAAGGTGTAATGAAATGTTGACGCGAAGCCAGGAGACCTGCCGTAAAATCAATTCGGCCTACGAGGATAGGTGTACGAAAGACAAACTTAGATGAATGCTATGCTGTCTTTTTGTGCCTATTTCCGTTATGGAGATAGGCTTTTTTCGTACATTCCTCTACTTTTACAAGGAGGATTTCACATGAAGAAATTGTTAAAACTAATGTATTTCGCACCGATTCTACTACTTGTGCCAACGCGCGCTAACGCCATGCACATTATGGAAGGTTTTTTACCTGTAGAGTGGGCCATCTTTTGGTGGGTGCTTGCACTACCATTTATTATTTTAGGGATTCGCTCGATTTCAAAAACGATTAAAGAGCATCCCGAAACAAAAATGATGTTAGGGTTATCGGGTGCGTTCGCATTCGTGTTATCAGCATTAAAAATTCCATCGGTGACCGGTAGCTGCTCGCATCCAACCGGTGTCGGTCTCGGTACAGTGCTATTTGGACCACTCGCGATGAGTGTCATCGGCTCAATCGTCTTATTATTCCAAGCACTGCTACTCGCACATGGCGGACTCACAACACTCGGCGCTAACGCATTTTCAATGGCTGTCGTTGGGCCGATTATTGCGTGGTACGTCTTTAAAGGCGCACAAAAAGTTGGCTGGTCGTTTTCAGTAGCTGTCTTTTTAGCAGCAATGCTTGGCGACCTCGGCACGTATGTGATGACATCGTTCCAACTAGCACTAGCCTTCCCAGCTGAATCGGGTGGCATCGTCGCATCATTCAGTAAATTTGCGAGCATCTTCGCATTTACGCAAATTCCACTCGCTATTAGCGAAGGATTATTAACCGTTGTCATTATGAATTTCTTACGTAAATACAATGTTGCAGAATTAAACGCCTTGCATATGTTTAAAAAAAACAAGGAGGTCGCCTAGATGTTTAAAAAAAATCTTGTATTAATTGCGATTGTTATTATTTTGGCGATCATTCCGCTGTTCGTTCAAAAAGGCGCTGAATTTGGTGGTGCCGATGGTGAAGCAGAAGCGGCGATTACCGAAATCAATAAAGATTACGAGCCATGGTTTTCAAGTATTTGGGAACCGCCAAGTGGCGAAATTGAAAGTTTATTATTTGCACTACAAGCGGCAATTGGTGCAGGATTTATCGGCTATTTCTGCGGCCTCATGCGCGGACGCTCAAAAAAAGTAGACAACATCCATGATTCCCATTGATCAATACGCTTACGTTAATCGTTTAGCGATGGTGCATCCACTTGAAAAAATGGCATTTTCAGTTGTTTTTTTACTGTTTGCTATTACGACAAAAGATGTGCTAATTTCACTCATTACGTTTTTCGTAATGAGTGTTTTCATTTTAATTGCCGCAAAAATCCCGCTAAAAACGTATATCAAACTGTTATTGCTCCCTGGATTTTTCTTATTATCTAGCCTCGTGAGCATTTTACTCTCGTTCACAACAACTTCCGAACTGCCAAGTCACGTAGCACAGTGGCATATCGGCAATGTGACGATTTTTATTGGAACTGCTAGCATTGATACAGCGTACCATTTGTTTTTTTCTGTGCTTGCGAGTGTTAGCTGTCTGTATTTCTTAACGCTGACAACACCGATTACAGCGATTACGTACGCGATGCGCAAGCTAAAAATCCCAACGGTTTTCGTCGATTTATGCGACTTAACGTATCGCTTCATTTTCGTTTTTTTAACTAGTATGCAGCGAATTTATCAAGCACAGCAATCACGTCTTGGGTATCAACATAAAAAGCAGTGGCTCCAATCAGCTGGTTTTCTCGTCACCTCGATGTTTAAAGATGTTTTTAAACGAGCGCATGAACTTAACAACGCTATGCAATCGCGCTGTTATGATGAGTCGATTAGCGAGCCATTTTATCACTACAAAACATCAAGGCGCAATTGGTATGCGATCGCCGGCTGTTGTTGTTTATTACTGATTGTCTATTTCACATTAGGAGGGCTTTTGACATGACCATTTCATTTCAACATGTCACATTTCAATATGGCGATGGTACGACCGCGTTAGATGATTTATCACTCGACATTCCACAAGGGAAAAAAATCGCGTTGCTCGGCAATAATGGCGCCGGGAAATCAACATTATTCCAGCATATTAACGGCTTGTTGCGCCCAACAAGCGGCACAATTTCCTATAATGGCGCGCCGCTTAACTACAACCGCAAAGGACTGCAAACATTGCGGCAAAAAGTCGGTATCGTTTTTCAAGACCCTGATTCGCAATTATTTTCTGGTACTGTTGAGCAAGATATTGCATTTGGACCGACAAATCTCGGTTGGGACAAAGCGCGTATTCATGAAAAAGTGTCCGCAGTGATGGCGCTACTCGACATTGAAGAGCTGCGCAAAAAACCGCTTCATTTTTTAAGTCTCGGTCAGAAAAAACGTGTTGCCATCGCGGGTGTGCTCGCGATGGAGCCAGAATTTATGATTTTAGATGAACCATCTGCCGGACTCGACCGCTATTATACGAAGCAAATTATGACGATTTTATCCACGTTACGTACACCAGAGCGCACGATTATTTTATCGACGCACGACGTCAATTTTGCTTATGAATGGGCCGATGAAATTATCGTCGTGAGTGCTGGTAAACTGCTCTATCAAGGGGACCCCATCACGCTATTTACACAGGAGACAATCTTAGAGCAAGCCCATTTAGATGTGCCGTGGCTTTTTGAGACAACGATGGTGCTGCTTAACAAACAGATTATTGACACGCCTGACGTTTTTCCTCGTTCAAAGGAAGCGTTGTTTCATTTATTGCCGACTGCTCATGCGCCTGAAATTTGGGTATAGAATAAGTGAGGTGATGGCCGCATGAAAAACTTCCTTGCTGTGGCGTTGATAATGCCGCTACTTGCTAGTTGCACGACAACGCCAGCCGAAACGCCAACAACTGACAAACTCGCCTGGTATGATAGCCGCGAAGAAGCGTTGTTAAAAGGCTTAAAAAAAGAAGGCACGCGCAAAGAAAATATTTTAGAAACAATCCAACTAGGTTCGGAGCAATTTATTATTTATCGCGCGACGACAGCGCAAGGCGAAGGCATTGGCATTGCGGCGATGCAACACGAAAATGATAAAAAATTTGCATGGACGCGCGTCTCAAATAAACTAACGGTGCGCTTTATAGATGGGCAAACCGTCGATAGCCAGACGACATTCCGGAGTCCTGACGGCGTACATTATCGCTTGTATACCGGCATCATGCCTAAAAACAAAAAAACGCTGACGCTAAATGGTCACTCGATTCGACCAGTTATTGATGGCGAAACACGTATGTATTATTCCATTAAAAAAACTGCCCCTTAGCGGAGCAGTTTTTTTAAGTCGCCAAATCTCGGCGTCGATAGCCAACATAGCCAATCAACGCAAGGGCTAGCGCCACAACACTGACAACAAACGTGACACCCCAAGTCATGCTATCGACCGGCACATGCGGCAATACATTAAATACCGATAGCTGTTTGAGCGCATGTGGCATTTTTAATAAATCGCCCATATACATGACGAGAAAACAAAAAGCAAAATAGAGCCATACTGCTTGAATCGCGCGTGGCAACCACCCAAGTAACACGACGACCATACCCACAATAGACCAAATCGCTGGCAAATAAATGAGCGCGGCACCGACAACTGTCGCAAATGTCTCCTCTGGCGGTAGCGCATTTTTTCCAACTTGCCACATAACCGTTCCGATAATGAATTGGTTGACGATACTCCAAAGAACGCCCACGACTAAATACGTGCTAAGCATACGCCCACGCGACACCGTACGACTATACGCATGATCGATAAAATGCGATGTTTCATCATGATACAGGCGCAGCAACAATAAAATAATCGGAATCGTACTAATAAGCGCCATTATTTGCATTAATAACACGATAAACTGCGCCACAATGCCACCACTGACAACACCTAAAAATTCACGAATAAACGCCACTTTATCATAATAGCGTTGCAAATCGCCGAGCACCGAGCCATATGCGGCGGCAAGTACCGCTAATCCAAGCACCCACGCAATCATCGGCACGCGCTGCATCCGAAGCACGAGCCCAAGTGGTGTCGTCAAAGAGCGATGCGCCGATGCACGTCCTTTACGTGGTGCAATCAAACTTGCATCCATATCGCGACGCGCATAAAGCACAAAGCCCATAGCACAAAACGCGACGGCGCACACAAGAAGCGCTAGGACCGGCCACCAACGATTGTCCCAAAACACAACCGTTTTACTTAACCAACCAAACGGCGACAACTGGGATAACACCGAGCCATCGCGGTCTCCTACTGCGCGCACTAAATACGAGGCTAGCAATAAAAAAATGCTCCACATCAATGCACTACGCGCGGTTGCGACAAGTTGCGCTAACATAAATGTTACGCCGGCAAAAACAAAACCTAATGCCGCAAGCGCCGTACCATAAAGTAAACTACCTTGCCATGTAAAGCTCGCGTTCCCAACCGCATACAAACCGGTCGCTAACAAGAGCGCTAACAACACATCTACTACGACAACGACCGCTAATGCCGCAGCTCCTGGTGCAATCCGCCCTATTGCATGTGCGCGTAGCACTTCTAGTCGCCCGTCTTCTTCATCTGCACGCGTCATACGCACGATGAGCAAGCTATTCATCAGCGCAACGACAATCGCCGTAAATAACAACATTTCGTTCGCAAACACAACGGCGACTGATTGAATATAGGCCTTTAAAACATAGCCCGGGCCAAGCATCGCAATCATCGCTGGATTTTGCATCGTCATTTGCGCTGTCTGCCGTGCAATTGGGGTATCATAAACATTTGGGTAGGCGAGCGCGATAATTAATGTAACACCAACAATGCTCAGAAGCCAAATCGCGATTTTTAGACGCTGTTGTTTCATATAAAAGCGCCATAAAAAGAACCAATTGTGCATCGTCACACACCACCTTCATAGTGGCGTACAAATAATTCTTCGAGTGACGGCGGCTCCGTTTCCATCTGTGTAATACGAAGCGGTGCTAAATAACCCATCACTTGTGGCAAAGCATCTTTCTCTACATCAAAATGCCATACATTGCCTTGCTGCTCCACTGCAAACACACCGGCTAGTTGGTCGAGTTCAGAAGGCGATTCAACGGTTTCCACGCGCATCGTCACACGCGTCAAATGCCGCAAATCCTCTAACGTCCCCATCTCGACAATTTTACCATTATGAATGAGTGCAACGCGGTCACAAAGCGATTCAACTTCCGATAAAATATGGCTCGATAATAACACCGTTTTCCCTTCACGCTTCATATCGCGCACATATTCCTGGAACACACGCTCCATGAGTGGATCGAGCCCGGCAGTTGGTTCATCAAAAATATACAGTTCGACATCCATTGCGAGCGCAGCAATCAACGCCACTTTCTGACGATTCCCTTTCGAATACGTGCGACATTTTTTCGTAACATCTAGTTGAAAACGCTCAATCAATTGCTCACGCCGCTGCGGGTGATGTTGCCCATTCATGCGCATGAGCACATCAATAACTTCACCTCCCGTTAAATTTGGCCACAAACTCACATCCCCTGGCACATAAGCAAGCCGCTTATGAATCGCGACCGCATTCGCCCACGCATCTTCATCAAATAATAACGCTTCTCCCGAAGTTTTCCGCAGCATCCCAAGTAATACACGAATCGTCGTTGATTTGCCGGCACCATTAGGGCCAATAAAACCAAAAATTTCGCCTTGCTCTACCGCCAAATCGACGCCATCTAGCGCTGTCACATGTCCAAATGTTTTTGTCACATGATGCATTTCAATAATGCTCATAACGTGCACCTCCTTCACTATCTATGTACCCCAGAACGACAAAAAAACTACGCCGTGGCGTAGTTTCTGTTCATTTTAATTATTCTCTTACCCACGTCAAGCCAATTGTTCCTTCACCCGCATGGACACCTACTGCTGCTGATAACGGTGTTTTCACAAAATGAATGGCCGGATAACTCGCTTCAAGTTCAGCTTGCCATTTCGTCACTTCTTCATCATTATTACAATGAATAATCGCTACTTCTTTTACAGCCGATTTCGCAATCGCCGCATCTAATTTTTCCGTTACAGCTTTTTTTGCACGCTTCGTTGCGCGTACTTTATGAATCACATTGCAAACCCCTTCATCATCGTATGCAATGACTAATTTGACATTTAATAAGTTACTTAAAAACATCGCCGTACCAGATACACGCCCACTTTTATGCAGATTTTCTAAGCTTGCAGGAATAAATACTAGCTCTGAACGTGTCACCATATCTTCAATCGCTGCCACAATCGCTTCCGGTGTATGTTGTTTTTCCGCTAGCTCGATGCCGTATTCTAACATACGTTGCATTGGGTATGATCCAATTTTTGCATTGATTGGATACGTCTTAAAACCTGCTTGCTCTGCTGCCATCGTCGCACTCGCAAATGTACCCGATTGTTTTGCAGACGTATGAATAGCAATTGCACAATCATAGCCCTCTGCTTTTAATCGTTCGTATAATGCAACGTGCTCTCCAAAACTGGGCTGTGATGTTTTAGGGTGCTTTTTCGCCTCACGCAATTTCTCATAAAACTGTTGTTCCGTCATATCTACCGTTTCACGCAATGCCTCATTTTCAAAAACAACGTTGAGTGGTAACACGTTAATATGATGTTCTTCAATAAATTGTGCAGTCAAAAAAGCAGCTGTATCGGTAATCCAAGCAATTTTCATTTCATAATGCTCCTCGTATTCTCTAGTTACTTTCATCATATTTTCTGAAAGCGCTTTCCTATAGTGACAAATGTCATGTCATGTCATTTGTATATTTTTACCGTCATTTTTTAGACATTTTTAACGTAGCTATCGATAACTTCACAGCTCACAAAAAAGATCTATATTCAAAACGCTCATTCGTTCATGCTCATTTTTCATTCGCTTACAGCATTTTTTCGTTTGTTATGTACGTCAAGCGACAACTATGACAATTCTCTAAAAATTTCGACATGAAACAACTTCATTTCATGCACGAACTGATTTTTAAACGGCTGTCAGAAATGAGCGATTAGAAATTGCTTGTGAACCCAAGTAGCGTGTTTTCGATACAACATATTTAAAAATAAGGGACAATCCAAGACTATTGACCGGTACGTTTTCGCTATTTTTAACAACTATCACGTAAAAGCTGTCAACTAAACTTTTATTATGCGACAACAGCTCATATAACTATCATTTTTGATTCCCAAAAATGACTGATTTTGCGCAAAACGGGGTCTCTAACGGGCATTTTCTGTCCGAAATCGGCGGTTTTTTCACGTGAAATTGGCGCTATTTCTTAGGAACATGTCATTTATTCAAAAAAGAGTTTAATATACGCATTTTTTCTGTTGATCCGCTGCTGCACCACACAAAAAAGCTCATTTCACACGCTAAATGGGCAAAAAACACCCCTCAGAGCCGTAAAACAAGCCCATTTTTAGTAGCTTCTTTTGCAAAATTATAATAATTATCGACAAAAAACTTATAACTATCGCTCATTTTTATAACATAGCGCAAATAGATAGTAAAACTGTATGTCAATCAGCTTATAGCTTACGCTTATTACGAAATATGTTGTATCCAAAACACGCTTCATCAGCTTTTGTACGATTTCTACTAGCTGATTTTAAAATGGCGGTTAGAAATAGAAGGATGTATTGCTGTTGTATCAATTCGCTAGAGCAACAATCATTTGCTAATTAAAAAGCAGAAATCACTTACATGATTTCTGCTTTCATCGTGAACTTCATCTAATTTTTTTAGCAATAAACACAACATTTTCAGAATGTGCATCCGCCTCACGCCACGTAAAATCACCGTAGCATTCTACTTGAAAGCCCGCTTCCTCTAATGAAGCTTGCCACGCGTCAATTGGGCGGAAGCGTAGCTGAAGGTCGACCGCTTCGATTTCCGTTTCAGCGTCAAATACTGCTTCGTTGAATGAGAAAATATTATTTTTAAAGCCGCCATATGTCGTATGTACTTCATACGTTTTATCGTCTACATGCGCAATGTCTGGCGAGCTGTCGCGCATCCACTGCTCCCAAATACGCACATTCGGATTGCGCGTATCAAATGCAAAATGACCGCCCGGCTTTAGTGCACGATACGCATCGGCGACTACTTGATACCACGCCTCATCGGTTAAAAATACTTGCGATACATTGGCCGTCATGAGCACTAAATCATAGGCTGCTGTTTCAAGCGAGCGGCTATCCCCTTGAAGCCATGTCACGCGATCAGCGCCCGGTTTTTGTCTTGCAACTGTTAAAGCTGCCTTATTCGGATCTATGCCAACAACTTGTGCGTCGTCGGCAAATCGTACCGTCAAACGCCCCGTACCGCAGCCTAAATCAGCTACAGTTTCTGGTTCGTAACGTTTTACAAGCCCACTAAAAAAATCATCATCTTTTGCCCAGCGGTTGAGCACATCATATACTAATGGAATCATCGTCGAGCCCCCTTTGTTAGATTCTCCTTATTTTACAACATCACTCCCTTATTTTACAATTTTTAGAAATAAATTTAATCGTGTATTACCGCAATCACATATTGATGCACACGTGTCGCTTCGTCTGCATCATAATAAAATGTGAGTGCATCCGCGACACTTCTTGCTACTTCTTCAAACAAGGTCATCATCGTCGCCAAAGCTTGTTTTGTTTGCTCGCTTGCCTGATACGTTGCCATTAAACGCAGCCACCAATCAATAGATGTATAACGTGCTAAATATTTGTCATTTTTACCGACACTACATGAAAAGTTGGTTTCAATTCCAACATGCCAAACCATCATTAAGCGCACCATTTCGCGCAAGTCCTTTCGCGACATAGGTCGCAAGCCACCAAAATTCATTGCAACAATCATGAAACATCGGCACTGTCGGTTTTTTTACCCAATAGTCGCGGTCCGTTGGCGGGGGTAATGCCGGCAACGTACCATCTTTATCAAGTAAAATGACTGTTAAGCTATCTTCCACACAATAGCGCTCTTTTTCTTCTATTGGAATTAACATTAAATCGAGGCGTGTACCATCTTCAAATAACATTAAATAAGTGAAGCGACCACCGAGTTCTGGCGGAAATAATGTCATATTTTCCGGCGTTTGCATCATTATGCGTTTACCGAAAACTTCAACCCACGACTCATCTGCTAAAAAGCTTGCCATATCCGTTACTAAAAATACGATATCATAATCTTGAAAAGCATCACGCGGCGCATTGCGATTTGTGCGCGAGCCATTCATCGCAACGATGCGCACGCGGTCATCTGATTTGGCGATAGCTAAAACTTTTTCAATCATTATTTACAGTCGTTTCCCCTACAGTTGCATACATCATAACATGTCTTTCCACAACACTTTCTGCTATCTGTTGCCTAAGCAACAAAACGTGAGAGCTGTTCATTGCCGAAACGGAGAAAGCATTCTATAGTATAGCTATACAACAACTGTTGCTTATGTAAAAAAATAGAGGAGGCATTACACATGTTAGCTATTCAAACAATTCAATCAAT
The DNA here is from genome assembly GCF_000505545.1 of Kurthia huakuii LAM0618. Classification (GTDB taxonomy): domain Bacteria; phylum Bacillota; class Bacilli; order Bacillales_A; family Planococcaceae; genus Kurthia; species Kurthia huakuii. The sequence goes on along the minus strand of NZ_AYTB01000015.1, from coordinate 192,957 downwards.
CGCTCTACAACGTGGTGACGGACGCAATGTACGCTACGTTTTACAATTACGAGACCCGATGGAAAATGATCCATTTATCATTTTAGCTGATGATAAATTTGCGCATAACACATTTGCAGACCATCCACACAAAGGGATGCAAACGGTCACCTACGTATTAGAAGGCAGCTTGACGCATTATGATAGTAAAACAGGGACAGGTGGCAAGTTGTCAGAAGGTGATTTCCAAATTATGACGGCTGGGCGCGGCATTATTCATAATGAAAATCCCGATTACGGCAAAGAGGCGCGCGTGCTACAACTCTGGGTCAACTTATCACCCGAAAATAAAAAACAACCTGGTCATTATCAAGATTTACAAAATGCCCAAGCACCGGTAAAAGAAATTCCGGGTGGGCATGTGCAAGTATTTGCGGGTGACGTCGATGGGACAACCTCACCACTCGAACTCTTAACACCGTTTGTTTTTGCGGAGCTGCAGCTTGAAAAAGGGGCCACATACGACTTTCCTATTCATGCAGGCTTTAACACCTATATGTACGGTCTAAACGGGGCCTTTACGATTAATGGGGAGGCAGTCCAAGCATTTGATACGATTCATTTTGAAACGGTTGAACATGCAGAAACCATTTCAATCGAAGCGACTGAAAAGATGTCACTTGTTGTTTTTAGCGGCAAGCCGATTAAAGAACCAGTTGAAGCACAAGGTCCATTTGTAATGAATACGAAAGATGAGTTGCGCGAAGCATTTGCGAGCTATCGTAATGGCACATTTTTAGAAGGTGCCCCTTATTAATGAAAAAACAGGAATCGCGCTCGCGACTCCTGTTTTTTGTCGTTACATACCACCAAATGGCCCTTCTACATAATCAGCAGAAACATAGCCAATTTTTCCTTTATAGACGACTTGGTACCAATAGGGGTTATCGTAACTTGTGAGTGAAATCAATTGTCCATCTTTATATTTTCCAATGACTTTGTAGCCTGTCCCCGGACCTGAACGAATATTTAAGTTTGCCCCGCCCGTTCTGACATAGCCATTTGCGACAGCTACAGGCAAGCGCTTTACATACGCTTTACTCACATAACGTTTTGCCCCTTTATACGACACTTGATACCATTTAGAGCTATAGCTTTTCAGCACATTTACTTTGCTATTTTTATAATATTGACCGACAACTTTTGCTTTTGTACTAGGACTTGTACGAATATTTAAATAATCAACTTGCGAATACATGACGCTTGCTGCCTGTGCTTGCGTTACTGAGGACGGAGCGGCTGCTGTATAACTTAAACCAAATGCTGATGTTGTGAGCGTCGCTGCAACGAGCCACTTGCTAAACTTCTTCATGTGACACCCTCCTATAAAAATGTTAGTATTCCTTTTCCCTCTACACATAGAAGAAAACACATTTTTTATAGCATGCGATACATTAATATATCATCTACATAGTCATCATCTATTTTAAAAGCGCGCACTTTGCGGCCTTCTTGCTGAAATCCAAATTTTGTATATAATGCCATGGCGTCTAGGTTCGTTGAAAAGACATTCAATGCTATTTTATCGATTGTCGGATGTACTTCCACCCATTTTATAATGTGCGCAAGTAGCTGCGAACCTACACCTTTACCACGAGATGCGTGACAAACGACCATTGTTATATACCCCGCAACCGTCGAAGTCGTTTGAAATGATAACCACCCCATGATTTGTTGTGCATCTTCTGCCACAAAAACAATTTGTTGCGGTTTTTTAAGCCACTGCTGTATGGTAACGATTGTTTCTCGAAACTCTTCCGGCCTCGTAATAAAAGAATTTCCTTCGTCAATTGCTTCTTTATAAATATGTAAAATTTGGGCCGCATCTGTTAAATGTGCTTTTCGAATCATTATACCCATCACCTTCTAACCCTAATTTTACCTAAAATATAAATAAAAGTCACCAATAACCGATACTATGAGTAAACAAAGGAGGAGTTCCATGCTTACGAGTATTAACAGCACAAACCAGCTTTTTGCTAATCAGAATGTTTCCACGATAGAAACTAAAAAAAACAATGAAAATTTAGTAGAATCAGTTAAATCAGAGCAACCTGTAGAAGAGAAGAAAATTCAATATGACAAATATGGTCATACATATCTTGGGGGTATCAACTTAGGAAGATCTCTATTAGCCGATAAATTTTCTGAAGAAGATGTGGTCAGATGGAATGATATTGCTGAAAAACAAGGACCACTATTAACAGTTTTTGACCGTATTTGTTTCCCGCCATCTTCAAATCTTCCTAGTGGAACTATGTCAATGAACTTTTTTGACTTTATGTATCTCGTAGAAAAGGGAGATGTCGTCAATCCACAACAGGCATTAAGCGCAACAGATGCCAAGCAGCAAGTTGAAAATGGCAACTGGTCTACTTTTTTTAAGCATACGACGGTATATGGAAAAAATATAAATGCAGCGGAATATATGAAAAGTATTCCAATGATTCAACGTATTTATGAAATGGGCTTAGTAAAACCAAACGGCGGCTTAATGACTTCCGACGATATAACGTCATTACTGCAACAAAAAAAGGATGAAGAGCAAAAAATACGATTAGACCGCGCGCATATTTATCAAGTGGAAAAGCCTGTTATGGAAATGAATACGTCTGAAAAAATGAAGCAAGGGTATCGTAATTCAATTTAATGAACTAACTGATTTTATCTATATGAAAAATCCACAAACGTTGACAACGTTCGTGGATTTTTTTCGCTACATCGTTAATCAAATACAACTATTTCTCCAACATCGCTAAAGCCAAAACGTTTGTAAATGTTTTGGCCATCATCTGATGCTTATAAAACAACGGGTTTTTGTTTATCGGTTGTTTGTGTCAGCAAATAGTGAAACATTTCACTGCCATACCCTTTCCCTCTAAACCTTTCTTTTGTCATCACATCGTAAATTCCGTAACTTTCTGAGCTATCTATTAATAAACCTGTAGATACAGTTACTTCATCAACGCGCCCGATAAACATTTGCGCTGTAGAGCTGAGATTTTCTTCAGAAAATGTATTAAAGTATTGTGCTAACGCAATTTTTTCCATTGTACCTTCAAATAAACTTAAAAAAACCTCTTGATATTCATGAAATTCTTCAACATTTCTCACTGGCGTAATAATCAGTTGATGCGTTTTTCTGTCACCAACATGAAGTATATTTTCAAGTTTCATCATCGTATTACGTTCTGCTTCATTTAGCCTGTACTGCTGCATCAAATCTCGCCAACTAGTAGCCGTATTTTTTATAGGAGCAGCTTTTTTCAAAGGGACATTGAATGTATCCGTAGGTATTCCTGTATTTGCAAAAATAAAATCCGCTTCGTCTACAAGTTCCCCGTTCACTGCAGACGTGAATAGTTTTAATTTTTCTGCGAGATTATTTATCACTATTTGTTGATGGTTCATTATGGCTTGCTTCTTCCATATAGCACGGTTGCACAATATAAACAGTGTACATCGAGCGCTACACTGCGCTGCACACGCAGCATTCCATTATAACCTAGCTGTTATAAATAGCCCAGTATTTCACCTGTTTCATCTAAATAAACGGTAATTTTTTTCTTATTATTTTTCGGATTTATACCTTTAAAATCAATCGTTATGGTTTGAACATTTTTAATATCTTTTGTTTTTTTACCACGATCATCGTAAATTTTCCATTCAGAACCTGATTTAAAAGATGCAATTTTAGCGGTATCTTTATCAATACGTATATTTTCAGCAGTTAAATAATTTGAGGTTTTCGTAATTAATTCTTTTTCTTCTTTTGGAGTAAATGAAAAAACTTTAGACGTCACTTCGGTAGTTGAACACCCCATCATTACAACAGATGCCAACATAACGAACACTATTAAAAATGCGCTATTATTCAATTTCATTGTAATCATCCCTTCCGCTTGATTGACTTCTAACTAGAGCATTTAAGGTCAAATCTGTATGTATCTAGGCACGTTTATCATTTGATTCGGGAACCTTTTTTGAAATTATTTTGTAAACCTTATTAATTCTAATTTTTTCTCAACAGCATTTATTTTGTTCCAAAGTGCTTGACATTCCAAAGCATTGACTTCATATTTGTCTAACTCCAAAAACACGTTTATTAAAGTTTTTTTTGCTTCAATTACATTCGTCTTTTGAGTAGCTTCTCTATACATAATGAGATTTTCTTTGAAATTTTTTCGAGCCTCTTTCAGCGAATAATCTCCATTTGGGCCACCAAAAACTTTATGTGCATCTACATCACCTTGACCATCATCTTCCCAATCACAAAGTTCACATATTTCATAATAATTAAGCTCTTCTAATGTTGGAAATCCACAACAAGGACATTTTTCACAATCCATCCAAGTCCTCCTTAATTTTGTATATATTATTTAGTATGGTTAAAACCAAACAGACATAAAACTGGGATAAGGAACATCCGCCTTTTTAAAATCATTTGCGTCACATAAGGACGTAATTTCTTCCACATAATTGTACCTACTGTTAGTAAAAATAGGATAACAAACATTTCTGGATACACTAAAAAGAGTGTAATATCGCCCATCCCTAAAAGAATTTCTACTAATACCGCATAGCCCAGTAAACGTATTTTCCCTACATACAGTTGAATATTAAACCTTAATTTTATAAGCCATATTTTTATTTTCAAATTCAGCCTCCTGAAAATACAATATATACCATTTTATCACAGATACTGCAAGAAAGTGAAAATAGCGACAATTTTGCATATTTTTATGAATCATAATATTAATTAGAAAAGCCATGAGTATAGATCATGACTTCTTCGAATAATCCTAGACTTTGATTTGAGAACGTTATTTTAATACGAGGTGAATAAAATACACATAATTATTTAAAGTTAAATATTGACATAATACAAAATGTAAAGTATCCTTTACGTAAAGGATACTTTACATTGAGGCGGTGAATTATGAAGCATTGCATTAAAGAATTGCGTTCATCATTTGGTTGGACGCAGGAGCAATTTTCAAAAAGTATAGGCGTTTCAAGGCAAACCGTTATTTCGATTGAAAATGGTAAAACCCATCTTTAGAATTAGCATTTCGTATTTCAAAAGTATTTGGAAAGACAATTGAAGAAGTATTTATTTTCGAAGAAGGAAGTGGCGAATAATGAATTTGATGGCATTGTCAGGCATACTATTAGGAATTACTGGTGGTTTATTTGGATTAGTATATGGACGAAAAAAAGCAGCTCAAAGTAGAGGTTTAGATGAACGATATGAAGAAATCGCTAAAAAGGCGTTAGCTAATGGGTGGAAAGTAACTTTAGTTGCCATCTATGTATTTTGGTTTTTACTTGTAGTTGGTGTTCAAATTTCAGTAGCACAAGTTTTAGGACTATTATTATTAGTTCATATGATTGGCTGGGCAGGTTTTAGATTTTACTATCAATTTAAATATTAACATTTTCAAGAGGCTAGGACATAAGTGTAAAAACACCATCTCAGATGAGCATAAGAAAAACCGGAACCGCGCCACAGCGCGATTCCGGTTTTTTGTGGCGAACGCTAAAAAAGGAACATGAACTGTTTTGTCCCAGTCTCTTTTCGTTATCAAAGAGTCATTGGGAAACGTGAAACAAAATACTTATCTTAAATTGATAAAGTATTTAATTTCCATTTAAGTTCTTGAAGAGAGAGTTTATGATCTTTTACAATTTGATTATCCCAAAAATGATCATCACTATATCTTGGGATTAAATGAACGTGAAAATGTGTTCCTTCGTCCATAATTGGACCATTATTTTGAATGATACTTACACTTGTTATTGAAAAATGATTTTCCAGTATTTCAATTATTGATTTTTCCAGGTTCATCAATTCAATAAATTGGAGGTTATTTATTTCTCTTAAATCCATAATGTGACTTTTAGAGATAATGAGTAAATGACCTAATTGAACTGGGTCTATATCCAAAACAACTTTAAAATTTTTGGATTCTACAAGTATTTGTTCATATTTAATTTCATTACAAAATATACAATGCATACTAACACCTCTACATTAAATTCGAATAATGTTAAATTATACCATAAAAAATACCGAAGCGCTGTTTGGTAAACAAAAAGCAGCTGGACAATGTGATATCCTAGCTGCTTGATTTAATGTGCACAATAATTCATTTGGACGCGTTATTTATTTTTTAAAACTGTTATTACAAAAGATTTTCCATCAAGTGCTAATTATGAAATAACAATATATCATCAGTCAAATTCAATATCTCGAGTTGAAAAATTATATTTTAGCCCTTGAATAGATCTTTCGAACACCATTGATATTAAAACTCTATTTTCATCCGACGACCAAACAATATTATACCTTTCCCTATGATTAGATTCCATTAAACTAACATCAACTTTTTTAGTCTGCTTTGTTATTCCATCTTGTTTAAAATATATCTTAATCGTGTCTGAACCTCCAACAAAGTCATTTCCATACTCATTAATTACTACTTCACTTTTTCCTGAAGGAGATAACTTACTAGTCAATAAACTTTCTTCAAAAAAGCCCCAATAAACTACGTACGATAGTAAGATAAAGAATGCTACAAAAAATCCCAAAATCAACATTTTAAGAGTTTTCTTTATTCTTTTTTTTACATCTGCAACAATAAAATTTTCATTACTATTCAAATTATTCATAAAAACCTCCAAGTTATACTAAGACGTAATAAATTAGTGCTAGTTTCCAAAAGCTCTGTTTGAGAAACAAAATCACTCCAATTCCGTAACTACCGATCACACTTTTCCTTGGGTAGTTTCGTGAATCATAATGTTAACTAGAAAAGCCACGACTCATTGTTAAATCAATGAGTCGTGGCTTTTTTGATTGTCCCAAACTTTGATTTGGGAACGTTTTTTATTTAATATGGTTGAAACCAAACACAGTAATTCATAAAAATAAGACACGAAAACATACATAAAATTGGTGTAAGTAACATTCGTTTTTTTAAAATCATTTGCGTTAAACGGGGACGTAATTTCTTCCACATAACCGCGCCTAATGTTATTACGAAAAAAATAATAAACACTTCTGGATACACCAAAAAGAAAGCGACATCGCCTATTCCTACAAGGATCTCTAATAACACAGCATAGCCCAGTAAACGTATTTTCCCTACATACAATTGAATATTAAACATTAATTTTATAAACCACATCTTTACTTTCAAGTCCCATCCCCCAAATCAAAAAATATACAATATATACCATTTTATCATAGATACTGCAAGGGTGTGAAAGATATCCAAAGTTTCATTTGGAAACGTTATCTATATTTAGCTTGTATACTTTATAAACCCTTATTCCTCGTTGCTATTAATTAATGCCCATCTCGTGTGATCTTCCTATTTGCCATTTACTTTTATATATTTTTTAGAAAGACCTTCGTTTTCGAAGCCTAATTTACTGACAACTTTTATAGAAGCAGTGTTTATAGGTAAAATGGGTGCCTCGATTCTATGCAACTTTACTTCATCGAATACTACATCAATCGCTCGCTTTATCCCTTCTGTTATTAAGCCTTTATTGATTTCATCTTTGTCTAGTTTGTAACCTAAAATACAAGATTGTAGAACTCCCCGTACGATTAAATTAAATGTGATACACCCTATAATCTTTCGCTTATCATTTTTACTAGTAACCCATAATCTAAGTATTTTTCCGCTTTCATTAGCTTTAAAATCTTCTTGAAGAAAATTTCTTTGAAAATCCAGTGTATAAAATTCTTCCGAACGTTTTGGTTCCCAATCAGATAAGAAATGACGATTTCTATCGTAATATTGAAGAACTTCTTCTGACCAACTTTCGTCAATTTGTCTTAATATTAATCTTTGAGTTTCAAAAGATTTCAAACTATCCACTCCCTAAAAAAACTTCCCAAAGAATCCTTGGAAAGTTTTTTTGTTTAGTTATGTATATATTACTTGAAGTAAATAGAAAGTTTACATGCTCTCTATTACTGAATAAATAAGTAATATTACCAAAACGATACCTATTACATATTTAGAAAAATCTTTTAGTCTATCATTCTCAAATGTCTTAATTAACAAGTAAAAAAATCCAATTACCCAAATACCATTTTGAAAAAAAGTAACAATTATATTTCTAAACATATTGAAGTAAAAATATAAGTCCAATATTACACCCCTTTTAAAAAAAATGATCCATGACACTCTTTTATATTTGATTAATATTCCAAAATATAAATAGTGTCATTTTTTTGAATCCCTAACCCAAAATTCGCTACTATTATTAATAAAAGTAAAAATAACACCATCACTACTAATATTGCTAAATCTTTACTTGTAGAACCTATTTTTTTTCTCATTATTTCACTTTCCTCAATTTTAATTTTCTTTAAGCTAGGACACCCACAAACTTGCATTAAAAACCTTCCCAAAATTCAATTACTGGATAATTATAACATTATACGATATTTTAAATAAGCTCCCAAAAAATTGCAGGAAACTAAAACAACCAAATTCTGTAACTATTGCTAACGCTTTTTTGCGTACTTTCACGAATCGCCATAGGAACTAGAAAAGCCTTCGTTACTTTAAGTCAATAAAATCTAACTCTTTTGGTGTTTATTAACCTTATTTCTTAAATACGTTATCAATGAAAATAGCGCTACCTTTCAGAGTTCCAATTTCTTAATCCGTTTAAAATCTTTATTCATACAAGAAGTCTTTAATTTTCTATTTCTTAACAAACCTTTACTGTCAGAGATATTGTATGAGAGTTGCATATAAAAGTAGTTAATAAACTCTAAAATTGCAAAGATATATATAAAGAAGGCGATTGTTAAACCGCTTAATGGCAAAGATGGATACCATTCTATGAAATCAAAAGCAAATACAATGATCGTGCTTACAATTACAATTATATTCACTGTTTTTAAACTATGTAATTGTCGAACAACCTTAATGGGAGTTATAGGGTTATTCTCATTTCTTAATCTTTTAAGTTTTATATACCAATAAATCGTTCCTTGTAACAAAAGAAACTCTAAAAGGATAAAAGATACCCAAAATGAATATAGAGAATACAATTGTAGATTAGGAAATGCGTAATTTATTAGATAACTAGTAGGTACAAACATGATTAGAGAAAATAGTTCTCCTGAATATAAATAAGCCAACCTATTTTCTAACATTTTTTTCAAACTTACCACACACCTTTTTTCTTATTATTCAATCTACTTTTCTATATGAATTCACAATCTAAAAGTTACAAGCCTTCTAATTTTTTTTCTTTTCTTTAAGATAGTAAGAATGCCCTCAAAGCACTGGTTAGACCACAAAATCATTCCAATTCTCTAAGTGTTTTGCGTACTTTCACGAATCGCCATAGGAACTAAAAAAGCCACGAAGCAATAATCGTGACTTTTTTGATAGTCTCAAAACTCAATTTAGGGAACTTTTATTAAATTGAATTACGATACCCTTGCTTCATTTTTTCAGATGTATTCATTTCCATAACAGGCTTTTCCACTTGGTAAATATGCGCGCGGTCTAATCGTATTTTTTGCTCTTCATCCTTTTTTTGTTGCAGTAATGACGTCATATCGTCGAAGGTCATTAAGCCGCCATTTGGTTTTACTAAGCCCATTTCATAAATGCGTTGGATCGTTGGGAGACTCTTCATATATTCCGCTGCATTGACATTTTTGCCATACACCGTCGTATGCTTAAAAAAAGTAGACCAGTTGCCATTTTCAACTTGCTGTTTGGCATCTGCCGCATTTAATGCATGTTGTGGATTGACGACATCGCCCTTTTCTACGAGATACATAAAGTCATAAAAGCTCATCGACATAGTTCCACTAGGAAGGTTTGAAGAGGGCGGGAAACAAATACGGTTAAAAACGGTTGTTAGTGGTCCTCGACTTTCAAGAATACCCTTCCATCTGACCACATCTTCTTCAGAAAACTTATCGGCTAATACAGAGTTCGCTACGTTGATACCCCCAACATATGTATGACCATATTTGTCATATTGAATTTTTTTCTCTTCTACAGGTTGCTCTGATTTAACTGATTCTACTAAATTTTCATTGTTTTTTTTAGTTTCTGTCATAGAAACATTCTGATTAGCGAAAGGCTGGTTTGTGTTGTTAATACTCGTAAGCATGGAATTCCTCCTTTGTTTAATCATAGTATCGGTAAGTTTCTTTTTATGTTAAATGATTCCAATTTATGACGATATATAGGATATAGAAAGCGGTGATTTAAGTTGTTACAAAAGAAAACACTAGGAATTTTATTCGGCATACTCTTTACTATAAATTTTTCACTTAATTTATTTAATTTGTATGAAATTACTGTTGGTGCTGTATTCTTCATTGCCATCGTATCTTTTTTAATATCAGTAAGCTTAATTTTAGTAGTCTTATTTGTTTCGATTTTGTTTAGAAAAATTTCTAATTAATTCCATAATAAGGAATCTATTATGAAAAAGATTGGCTATGGTTGCTCTTTTTTCATTACCTTTTAACGTATCATATTTGTGCTTGCCCTGGTTAAAGTGCTATTTAAAAACAACTAATTCCTTCAACTTCCAATTACTATGCATTTTAGTTAAAAAAATTGCCACCTTTGATGGACATGTCTAACAAAGGTGGCAATTTTTAAATCAGTTCAAATTCTTGATACAACATCTCTTCATCATCCCATTGGCGTAATAACTCGTCCATTTCTGCCTCATTTAACATAATACTAGCCACGCCCCACTAATTCTTGACGCACAATTTCATACGCTTGCATAATGATTTGCTGCTGTTGTGGATTTCCTGTCACTAGTGCGTGTTGCATATCGCCGATTGTACGATAAGTTTCCGCTACTTGGTTGTTTAAAATCATTGCCCAAAATTGTTCTACATAAGTGCTTGTATTCATTCGTAAAACTCCTTGTTTTTTATTTAACATAAGCCAAACAAAAAACGCTATTTCAATAAAGAAATAGCGTCGGATTTTTATGCAAATTCAAATAAGCGGGGAAAAGCCCACTACAAATGTCGCACAAAACACCACCTATTTCCACGTAGGCATTTGGTGTGTACTAGAAACTGGCAGGTCTCCTGACTTCTCATCCACATCTTTTATGCCTTCCCAGAAATTCCAGTGGCTTCATATAAAAGACTCCGAATCACAGTTGCGGGACAGTGGCGGATTTTCACCGCACTTCCCTTTTAAGCATGCTCTCACACGCACCAGCTCATACACGTTATGTTATTAATTTTATTGTATCATATTTTTTCGTAAAATTTAAGTAAAAAAACACACACTAATGGGGTAATTAGTGTGTGCCTTTTAGGAGTGAGTTTTTTGTTATTTAACCGTTCATGTACGTTGGGGAGTTCATGTTCTGTAAATAATTATGCAAACTCAATTAGTAGATCATTTACCTCGATTGTATCCCCATTTTTCACAGGAATCGCTTTAACGAGGCCATTCATAGGAGCTTGAAGTGTTGTTTCCATCTTCATTGCTTCTGTAATCATTAACTGATCACCTTGTTTTACTTTTGTGCCTACATCAACTAAAACTTTCAACACCGTACCAGGCATTGTAGCACCGACATGATGTTTATTTTTTACGTCTGCTTTCGGCACAGCTTTTACATTTGATTTCACACGTTCATCCTTCACTTTTACAGAACGTGATTGACCATTTAACTCAAAATTAACATGGCGTGTTCCATCTGCTGCGGGTTCATCAATAGATAGTAGTTTAATAAATAATGTTTTTCCTTTTTCGATTTCGACGCTAATTTCTTCACCAACCTTCATTCCATAGAAGAATGTTGGTGTATCGAGACAAGAAATATCGCCGAATCGTTCATATGCCGCTTGATATTCAGTGAATACTTTTGGATAAAGCGCATAAGCCATTGTATCTTGCTCTGTTGGTACACTTCCTGTTTCCGTTGCTAGTTGCTTAGCCAAATCAGTAAAATCAACCGCTTCTAGCAACTCACCAGGGCGAACCGTAATTGGTTGCTTCCCTTTTAAAATAACTTGCTGTAATTGCTCAGGGAAACCACCTTCTGGTTGGCCTAAGTAACCGGCAAATAATTCAATAACTGAATCCGGAAAATCAATTGTTTGGCCACGCGTTAATACATCTTCTTCACTTAGATCGTTTTGTACCATAAATAGTGCCATATCACCAACAACTTTTGATGACGGTGTCACTTTAACAATATCACCAAATAATAAATTCACACGGCGATACATATCTTTTACATCATTCCAGCGCTCACCTAAGCCAACCGCTTTTGCCTGTTGACGTAAATTACTAAATTGACCGCCTGGCATTTCATGTTGATACACTTCAGTATTAGAAGCTTTTAAACCACTTTCAAAATCACTATAATACGTGCGTACATCTGCCCAGTAGTTTGAAAGCTTTTCTAATGATTGAATAGATACATCTGGTTGGCGTAAATTCCCTTCCAGTGCATAATACAATGATTGAATATTTGGTTGTGATGTCAGCCCTGAAAGAGAGCCAATTGCTGTATCAACAATATCGACACCTGCATCAATGGCTTCCTTGTATGTGATAATGCCATTGCCACTTGTATCATGTGAATGTAGGTGAATTGGAATATCTACTGTTTCTTTTAATTCCGTAATTAAGCGTTTTGCGGCAGTTGGTTTTAATAAACCTGCCATATCTTTAATGCCTAGAATATGCGCGCCTGCATTTTCTAGCTCTTTCGCCATTTTTTTATAATAAGCTAAATTGTATTTTGCACGTTTGGGGTCATTTAAATCCCCCGTATAGCAAATCGCTGCTTCAGCAATTTTCCCGGCATTACCTACTGCATCGATTGCGATTTCCATGCTTTTCACCCAATTTAAGCTATCAAAAATCCGGAAGACGTCAACGCCAGATGCTGCAGATTGTTTAACAAATTGCTGAATGACATTGTCTGGATAGTTTTTATATCCAACTGCATTTGATGCGCGCAGTAGCATTTGCAATAGCGTATTAGGTGCTAGTGCGCGAATCGCTTCTAATCGCTTCCATGGATCTTCTTTTAAGAAGCGATAGGCGACATCAAATGTTGCACCGCCCCATACCTCCATTGAGAATAGGTTTGGTAATAGCGTAGCAGTTGGTTTTGTTACATCAATTAAATCCTTTGAGCGAACACGGGTAGCAAGTAACGACTGATGCGCATCTCGGAATGTTGTATCGGTCACAAGTACTTTCTTATTCATTTGAACGAGCTTCGCAACCGCATCTGCACCTTGTTCATCTAAGATTTGCTTTAAATTTGGAGAAAAAGTAGCTGTAACCTTCGATGGTGGAATAATCGGCGTTTCAAAATGCGGCTTCTCGCGCTGCTCGATACCTGGGAAGCCATTGACCGTTACATTCGCAATGTACGATAACATTTTCGTACCGCGGTCCTTACTTTCCGCAAAATCGAATAATTCTGGTGTAACATCGATAAATGATGTGTTGTAAGCGCCACTTAAGAAGTCATGATGTTGTACCACATTTTTTAAAAATGGAATATTTGTTTTAATACCACGGATACGGAATTCACGTAAATTACGCAACATTTTACGTGCTGCTTGTTCAAATGTTGTCGCATGTGTCGAAACTTTTACAAGTAATGAATCGTAATACGGTGTAATCACCGCACCTTGGAAAGCATCGCCTGCATCGATTCGAACACCAAAGCCACCACCTGAGCGGTATGCTGAAATCTTCCCTGTATCAGGCATGAAATGATTTAATGGATCCTCTGTTGTAACACGTGATTGGATTGCAAAGCCATGCGTACGAATATTTGCTTGCAATGGGATGTTAATAACATCGCCATGTAATGAATACCCTTCCGCAATTAAAATTTGTGTTTGAACGATGTCGATATCGGTAATCATTTCGGTAATTGTGTGCTCAACCTGCACACGCGGGTTTACTTCAATGAAGAAAAACTCATCGCCCGACACTAAAAATTCAACTGTTCCTGCATTTACATATGCAACATTTTCAGCAAGTTGTACAGCTGCTTGGCAAATACGTTCACGTAATTCTAAAGATAAGGACACAGATGGTGCGATTTCTACAACCTTTTGGTGACGACGTTGCACCGAGCAATCACGTTCATATAAATGCACGATATTCCCGTGTGTATCAGCAATAATTTGTACTTCAATATGTTTTGGATTGTGTACAAATCGTTCAACATATACTTCATCACTACCGAATGCAGATTGTGCTTCAGATTTAGCACGTGTATAAGCTTCTTCTACTTCTGACGCTTCATGTACAATACGCATACCACGACCGCCACCGCCTAGTGCTGCTTTAATGATAATTGGATAACCGTGTGTAGTAGCAAATGCCATTACATCATCTAGCGAACTGACAGGTCCGTCACTCCCTGGAATGACAGGGATGTTCGCTAATTTCGCTTGTTCTTTTGCTTTCACTTTATCACCAAACATGTCTAAATGATCAACACGTGGCCCAATAAAAATGATGCCTTCTTCTTCACAACGTTCTGCTAAGTGAATATTTTCTGATAAAAATCCGTACCCTGGATGAATGGCATCCGCATTACTTTGTTTGGCAATACGAATAATATCATCAATATCCAAATACGCATCGATTGGTTTTTTATGTTCCCCGACTAGATATGCTTCATCTGCTTTATAACGATGATAAGAACCGGTATCCTCCTTCGAGTAAATAGCGACAGTCGCAATTTCTAGCTCCGTGCACGCACGGAAAATTCGTATTGCGATTTCGCCTCTATTTGCGACTAATACTTTTTTAATGTTTTTCATAGTTACCACCCATTCTATTCATTGAAGTCTAAGAGAATACCGTTATCTCGTTTATTGGCCTTGCTTTAGTACCGTTTTGGAAATAGTTGAATCAAGCGCCTCAAAATCATCATACGAAATCGTATCGTATAATTCGCTACGCGGCTGCATATCATTTAATGCTTCTTTTTGTGTTCCTTGTTCTTTAATTAAACCAAAGACACGTTCATATGCCTTTGCTGCTACACGCATTGACGTTACAGGATAAATAACCATGCCATATCCCATTGCTTCAAATTCTTCCGCTGTGTAATACGGTGTTTTACCGAATTCCGTCATATTTGCTAACAATGGTACATCAATTTCTGTCGCAAATTTTTTGAATTCTTGTTGATCTTGTAATGCTTCTGGAAAGATGGCATCTGCACCTGCTGCGATATAGGCTTTTGTACGAGTAATAGCTTCCTCTAAACCTTCTACTGCACGTGCATCTGTACGAGCAACAATAACAATCGATGGAGCTACTTGTTTAATCGTTTTAATCTTTTGGACCATCTCTTCTTGTGTCACTAATTTTTTACCGTTTAAATGACCACACTTTTTCGGTAAGTCCTGGTCTTCAATTTGTACAGCTGCAACGCCGGCCTCTTCCATTTCACGTGCGGTACGCGCAACATTCAACACACCTCCAAATCCTGTATCAATATCTACAAGAATCGGTAAATTTGTTGCACGAATAATTTCGCGTGCGCGGTCTGCTACTTCATTCGAGTTGACAATCCCTAAATCTGGGAGTCCACGACTAGCTGTATAAGCAGCACCTGATAAATATAATGCCGAGAAGCCCGCACGTTTTGCCATTAAACCTGCCATTGCATCATGGGCACCAGGAATTTGTAAAATTCCAGGTTCTTTCACTAATGAGCGAAATTGTTCTGCTAGTTCTTTTTGTGAAACCGCTGATTCTACCACCCAAGCCATTCCTATTCCCCCTTATAATGTGAATAAATCAACGAATTCGTTGACGTTCATTGATTCAACAAGCTCTTTATCAAGGCAAACTTGTTCAATTTGAGTTAATTGTTTTGTCGCAAATTGTGTCGCCATGTTTTCTTTGAATTTTTTAACAATTAATGGGAACGCCTCATCACGACGGAAGCGGTGTCCTAATGGGTATTCACATTCCACCAATTCAGATGTCGTGCCATCTTTATAGAAAACTTGTACAGCATTAGCAATCGAGCGTTTATCTGAATCTAAATAATCGATTGTATATTGTTCTTTTTCCACTGTGTACATTTTATCGCGTAGTGCATCAATACGTGGATCCTTCGCTGCTTCGTCCTCATAATGGTCTGCGGTCACATCGCCGAATAATAAACCAACAGCTGTAATGTATTGAATACAGTGATCACGGTCAGCAGGATTATTTAAAGGACCTTCCTTATCAATAATGCGGATAGCTGATTCGTGTGTTACAATTTGAATTTTTTCAATATCCTCTAAACGCTCAATTACTTCGTCATGTAAAGCAACTGCACATTCAGCAGCTGTCTGTGCATGGAATTCTGCAGGGAACGACACTTTAAATAGAACATTCTCCATTACATATGAACCAAGCGGACGGCCAAGTGTTAATTCTTTACCTTTGAATAAAACATCTTGGAAGCCCCAGCCTGGTGCAGATAAAGCTGTTGGATAACCCATTTCACCTTTCAATGCTGTTAATGCTAAATGAACAGCACGACTTGTTGCGTCACCAGCAGCCCATGATTTACGAGATCCTGTGTTTGGCGCATGACGGTACGTACGTAAGCTTGAATTATCAATCCATGCATTCGATAAAGCATTAATGATTTCTTGACGAGAACCACCAAGTGCTTTTGTAACAACAGCTGTTGTTGCTACTTTTACATATAACACGTGGTCAAGACCAACTCGATTTAAGCTATTTTCTAATGCTAGAACTCCTTGAATTTCATGTGCTTGAATCATCATTTCTAATACGTCACGAACCTTTAAAGGTGAACGCCCTTCTGAAACGTTGACGCGGCTCACGTAATCCGCCACCGCTAAAATACCACCTAAGTTATCTGAAGGGTGTCCCCATTCTGCAGCTAGCCATGTATCATTGTAATCAAGCCAACGAATCATACAACCAATATTGAAAGCTCCTTTAACTGGGTCTAAAACATATGATGTTCCTGGTACACGCGTGCCGTTTTGTACAACAGTGCCTGGTACAACAGGTCCTAATAATTTTGTACATTCAGGATATTGAAGTGCTAAAATACCACAACCTAATGTATCAAGTAATACATAACGCGCTGTTTCAAATGCTTCTTCACTAGTAATGTCTGTATTTAATACATAATCCGCAATATCTTCTAATAATTGATCTGTTTTTGTAATATCATTTGTTTTAATCATAGACACTCTTCCCTTTTTCAGTATTTTTCTTTATAATGAGTATTCGATATATGTTCTAGACCAACATATATCGGTGGGCGGGCCTTGTAAATCACCCTTTGTGGTTAATGCTGTTAAGGTATTAAGATTTATAGCGCTCGCCTGTATAATTTACGCGAGGTCGGAATAATCTGTTATTTTCATGCTGTTCGATAACATGTGCACATAAACCTGCTGTTCTTGAACTGAAGAAAATTGGTGTATACAATTCAATTGGTAATCCAAGCATGTAGTACACTGGCGCTGCATAGTAGTCTAAATTTGGATATAAACCTTTTTCTTGCTCCATAATAATTTCGCCAGCTTCACACATGCGATACAGTAAATCATCACCTTTTTCATCACACAGTTTACGCAAGGCTTGCTTCATGATTAATGCACGTGGATCCATTTTCTTCATGTACACACGATGGCCAAAGCCCATAATTTTTTCTTTATTTGCTAATTTTTCTTGCAGTAATACTTTAAAACCTTCAACCGTTTTTGCCTCGAGTAACATATACATTACTGCTTCATTTGCACCGCCATGCAAGCTACCTTTTAGTGAAGCAACAGCGCCTGTTAATGCACCGTATAAATCTGCCTGTGTAGAAGCGATAACGCGAGCTGCAAACGTTGAATTCGGCATCTCGTGCTCAATATACATCACAAGTGATTCATCAAAAATTTGTTCTTCTAGTTTCGTTGGCTTTTTCCCTGTAATCATGTAGTAGAAGTTTGCACTATACGATAGTGATGTATCTGGCTCAACAATTTCTTGGCCGTTAATAACACGATAGCTGTTTGCTACAATATTTGGCATATTCCCTAACAAGCGATATGCACGTGCTAAATTTTCTTCAGGCGAACGATTTTCGATATTTTCATCGTATCCAGCAAGTGAAGAAATTCCTGTACGTAAGCCATCCATTGGGTGCGTTGTCTTTGGCAATAGTTTGAATATTTCAAATATTTCGTTTGGAACTTCATAATATTGCTTAAATGCATTTTCCATCGTTGTTTTCTGCTGTGCAGTTGGTAATTCATTATGATAAAGCAAGTGAACTAAATCTAAGTAACTATTATTTTGTGAAAGCTCGATTAAATCATAGCCACGAATAACAATTTGACAATCTACTGTATCAAGTAGTGAAATCTTTGTTTCTGCTGCAATGATGCCATCTAATCCTGGCGAATAAACTTTGTCCATACTTCTATCCCCTTTGTTAAAAATTAAAAGTAAGCGTTTTCAAATAGAACATTACAATTTCCACTTTTATCATTTTGAAGTACAAAAAAACAACTTCCATCCCCTTTAGACGAAGTTGTTCAGTAGTTAATAATTAGGCAATACAAAATAAACATACACTAACACATATTTGTATACGACAAAATAAATTGTGCATAGTATGACAATGGCCCTCTCGTTAACACCTCCCTATCCTCGTAGGTTAAATTGATGCTCATTCAAGGGCAGGTCTCCTGACTTATGATCATCATCTATAAATCCCTTCCCATTCTCCTTACAAGAGAACAGTGGCGTTTTACTTATAGACTCCCAAATACAGTTGCGGGACAGTGCCTGATTCTCACAGGCTTCCCTTTTAAACAACATCGATTATGTAGACATCGTATGCTGTACCATCGAATGTGGCGTATTCAATTTTACATAACTAACACTATCAGACAATTTTTAATTAAGCAATACCATTAATTTTCTGTCTTTTTTGAATTTTACAAGAAAAATAACATGAAAGATGAAAAATACGACAAATAAAAGTATTTTTTTTATGAAATTTTTCTGAAAATTTTTAACCATTTGTCCAGGTTTGTTATAATACACCTGTATCCTCATATGAAACACACCTTATTATAGACGCGCGACTTTTCGTCCACTAGAAAGAATCTTGAAATAACTTTCCATTTATACCCAAATGCAAACCGAACGATCGGCCTTTTACGCATCGAAAAACATACGTTCAACTTAATATTAATATGAAGAAGATCTTATTGATACTCTTCTCAAAAGAGTGCAAACTATTTTTTGGAAATAATCTAGACTTTATGA
The DNA here is from genome assembly GCF_000505545.1 of Kurthia huakuii LAM0618. Taxonomy (GTDB): domain Bacteria; phylum Bacillota; class Bacilli; order Bacillales_A; family Planococcaceae; genus Kurthia; species Kurthia huakuii. Next base: position 173,581 of record NZ_AYTB01000015.1, on the reverse strand, counting down.
TTTCAAAAGTTATAATCAGGAGATTAAAAGATGAAGAAAATAGTCAAAGTATGCTCTGCCATTCTTCTTTTATCGTTTTTTCGCAGAAGACACCCTCCTCAATGAGTAGAGCAAGTAGGAACAAGCATGCACTGTTCGTAGGAATCCCCCACTTCAAGCGAGATCGTGAAAACGCTAAGTGGGGGTAGTTGAAAGAGTTTGTTAAATAAATACAACATGTCTCCTGCAGCTTATAAAGTACAGCATCAAGGCATGTCAGAAGAACAGGCACTACGCTCAACGCCTGATGCAATGAAAACTTCGGGTGAAATGCAAATCGGTTATATCAAATACGGTATTGAATAATAGCCATAAAAAAAGGAATCGCCGAGGCGATTCCTTTTTTCTATGCGATTGTTTTTACAAAGCGTGGATCTTGCCATTGTTGTTTCCACTTCATCGCAGAAGCAATGACAATGACGACGCCAAGTGCGAGCATAACGCATGATAAAACGCCGTTTAAAACATTGAAGCCACTTGCAGCTCCGTTCCAATAAACGTTTTTCACCATCCAGAAGCCTGCCACATTAACCGTCACATATAAATACACAAGTGGAATAAAGCATGTTAACGCGTAAATGCGTTTGTCTGCTACTTTCAACACATACGTCACACCACAAGCCAAACCAATCGATGCCATCAGCTGATTGGAAACGCCAAATAACGCCCAAACAGAGGCAATATCACCTGAATTCAGTAAATATCCCCACATGATACAAGCTAGCGCGCTCGCAAAAATAGCGCCGGGTATCCAGTCTGTTTTCTTCAGTGGTTTGTAGACATTGCCTAAGAAATCTTGAATTAAATAGCGTGCTGTACGCGTCCCTGCATCAATCGCTGTTAAAATAAATACGGCTTCAAACATAATAACGAATTGATAGAAATACCGCGTCAAATGACTAAACCATTCAACTCCTGCAAAAACAGATGCCATACCAACTGCGAGTGTCACCGCACCACCTGTACGCCCTTCTAAATCCATGCCAACTGCTGCTGCGAGTTGTGGCAAATCAACCGTTGTCATACCAAGTGTTTGGAAAACTTCTGGCGACGAGTTAATCGCAAAATAATCTCCTGGATGTAGTACAGTCGCCGCAATCAAGGCCATAACACCAACTAACGACTCGACAAGCATCGCGCCAAAACCTACAACGCGAATATCTTCCCAGCGGTCCAACATTTTCGGTGTTGTCCCTGAACCAACGAACGCATGGAAGCCAGAAATTGCGCCACACGCAATCGTAATCGACACGAACGGCCACACAGGACCCGCCACGATTGGACCGCCACCATTAATGAAATCTGGAATAATAGCTGGGAATTGAATTGCGGGATTGATAATAAAAATCCCAATAATAAGCGCAATAAAAACACCGATTTTCATAAAGCTACTTAAATAATCACGCGGCGCTAATAAGAACCAAACTGGAAGTGCTGCCGCGAAAAATGCATAAATCGGTAAAATAATAGATAACGTCGCTTTGTCTAACGTTAAAATATTGCCTAACCACGTGCCTTCGATATAAGGCCCATAAAATACCGCCGCTACTAAAAGCGCAATCCCGATAACAGTCGGAATCCATAAATTATTCATCACACGCTGCATAATCCCCATAAGCATCGCAATTGGAATCGTTGCCGCAACCGCAAATGTGCCCCACGGATTTTCAGCTAATGCACCTAAAATAACCATTGATAAACCGGCCATCGTAATCGTAATAATAAATAACATCGCAAGCCCTGTGCAAAATCCAGCGACCGGCCCAAGCTCCTCACGCATGACTTCTGATAACGATTTACCACCTTTCATCATCGATGCAAATAGTACAACCGCATCATGTACAGCACCGCCAATAACAGCACCAATTAAGAGCCACAAATAGCCTGGTAAATAACCAAATTGCGCTGCTAAAATAGGCCCGACAAGTGGTCCTGCTGCCGCGATGGCTGCGAAATGGTGACCAAACGCTACCCATCTGTTCGTCGGCACATAATCTTTACCGTCATTTTTTTCATGTGCTGGTGTCGGCGTATCATCATTGATTTTCAATACTTTTTTCGTAAAGAAAATGCCGTACAAACGATATGCTATCGCTAGCACACAGATTGCTCCAATTACAAGTGTAATTGCATTCATGTTTCATCCTCCTAAATATATGTGGTCTTATGCACAGAATTTTCTGATAAATATATGTAAAAAATAAAATAGCTATAGCTATCTGTACATGTCCACATCATGTTGTGAACATGTTTATTTTAACTAAAAAATACAAAAAAAAGATACCCTTTACTTTAAAATCAAGCATTTTTTGTTATATAACAGATGAACTGTGTCATTATCGCAATGTTTTTCAAAAACCTATTAAAAATCACGAATTCCTATCGTTTTCTTTTAAAAAATTAGCGCTTCTGCCGGCTATATTTGGACGTTTTCTCCTGTTACGCTAGAAGGAAAGGAGGGTTTATTCATGAAAAAATTTATCGCAGCAGCGGCGATTGTTTCTATTGCCGCTTCGACTATCACGACACCCGCGCAAGCCGCAAGCTATAAAGTCGTCAAAGGCAAGCTCGTCGATGCCAAAACAGGCAAGGTTGTCAAAAAAACGACGGTCTTTAAAAAGAAACTGTACCAAAAAGGGGTGCTCGCAAAAGGGACAGTGCTCTACAAAGGCACACTTTATGTAAAGGGATCGATTCCAAAAGGTTACACATTGTATAAAAAGACGCTGTATTCCAAAGGGAAAAAACATCATGGCGTCAATACATACAAAAAGAAGCTGTATGTCGATGGTATAGAGAAAGAGAAAAACGCGCTCTTTGTACACGATGAGAAATTGCATCAAGGCGAGCCATTATTCCAGGGCATGAAACTATATGAGGGTTTTCTGTACTCAAATGGCTACCGTTATACAGGTGTCTACAACCAACATTATTATCATGAAGGAAAAGATATTTACGATGGCTCGTTAAATGATTCGATGGTAACTGTCCGCTATACAGATGACCAATCAGCCATTGTACGCGTCTCTGGCATTCCTGGAAACATTAAAGAAACGTCTGCACAAACCGTCATTTCCACACAAGGCAGCCCTGCTACATGGAAATTCGAAAAAGGAGCTGGCCAACTAGGTGATTTAGTATTCACCTTTACAGGCATTCAATCAAATGGCTCGTTTAACGTGACCATTTCATCGCTCTTTTACGGGGAAGGTCGCGGTGCGCTTAACTTCAACAATAAAACGTTCTCATTCAAATCCTTACTACAATTAAAATCTAACGCCGATTTTAATCAATTATTGAACGACGTCGAAAAATTAAAACAAGTGGACGCCGATCAAGGGAAATGGTTTGTAGCAGAGAGTGACGCGCTAACGGAACGCGCGAGCCGCTACGAAAGCCTATTCGGTGACAACGGCTCGACAGCACAAAGCAATGCAGCCCTTTATTATGCGGCGCATCAGTTAAACAATGACTTTAAAGCATTGAAAAAGAAATATGATGGGAAGTATTTTAAGTAAATGAACAACTTTTTGAACATAGGAGGGAAAGACCTTCTCAAAAAAACACTTATAATGGCCAGCTTTCCGCAAGCAATACCGGTCGTTCTTTTAAATGAACTCGCTGAACAGTATGATTCTCCGCATCGTAGAAAGAAGAATATTTCAGATTTGTCTAAAGACAATGTAGAGCCTGGTGTCGGTTCGTTAATTTACTGCGAATTATTTAAAATGGAACACTCCGGCATCTACATGGGCGATCATCGCATTGCGCAATTAAATGGCAAGGGAAAAATTGAAATTGTCACACCAGACATTTTCACCGCAAATCCAACGACGCTTGATTGTGATATTTTTATTCCTGTAAACGCCGATGGACAGCCGATTACGTATTACCATGCAAGCGAAAATGCCAAACGGGTCATTGGACAAACACGAAAATACAATTTAATTTTAAACAATTGTCATCAATTTTGTTCAGGTTGTATTACAGGCGAGTACGAAAATAACAATAAGCTGTTAATGCTGACGAAAAAAGCATTTTCTAGTGCCGTGCAACAAAAGGTGCTCTGGCAGCGCTGGGATTGGCAAAAAGAATAATAATTGATGAAAAAAACACGCCATAAGCAGCGTGTTTTTTCCATTTCTGTTATTTTTTTCGCTTCGCCTCTAAAAAAACCGGCGCTAGATTGATGGCAATCGCAAGCACGGTTAACACCCAGAGTGCTGTTTCCATACTAGGTACGACATCCATTAAAGCTGTCCAATCCTCCGCTTTTACCCAATCTGATACAAGTGTATATTCTGCACATACTGTTAAAGCCGTAAACGACAACCCAAGCGCCATTGCGATTTGATAATCTTTACCTTTCACATACAAATAGAAATTGAAAAATGTCGCAACGAGGGCTAACACGCCAAATAAAATCCACATCGTCCTCACCCTTTCATCATAATTAGAACGGGTAGGGCGCTAAATAGTTTCAATTAATTGAAAAATTTTACAGCACATTCTTTTTCGTAATCGCAAATGTTACAAAAAAGTAAATTCCGTAGATTACGAGCATAACCGCGACAATCATCGCCGATAATGCGTACATCGTGAGTTCCTGATGAAAGCCTAACAACTGCACAAACTGCTCTGCAATAAGCGCTGTCGGAATCGTTAATAAGATTGGAACGAACACCGGAAAGGCGAAAAATAATAGTAATTGTTTGGCTAATGTGGTAGTTTGTAAACTTTTTGATACACCGATGCGCGCTAAAATGCGACTTTCATTTTTCGTTAACTCGATTGTTTCACCATGATAACACACTTTCAAATTAGCGATATCTAGCTGAAGCTCGCGCACTGTGCTCACCGTAGACGTTTGTCGCGTTAGCAACCGTTCCATACGCGCTAATAAAATCGCGGAATTGTACGGCTTATGAATATAATCATCCGCCCCAATCCGAAAGCCAATCAACTCATCTTCTGCCGCATCTCGCGCCGTCAAAAAAATAATCGGTATGTCAGACGTTTCGCGTATCGTGCGTGCGATTTCAAAGCCATTTTTCCCAGGTAAATTCACATCTAACAACGCCAAATCACAAGGGAAATCTGTCACTGTCTCATACCCTTGCAAACGCAAAAGAAATTGCAATTCTTCATAAATCACCGGGTCATCTTCCATTACTAAAATTTTATACATTTTATCACCATCACTATCCGTTCTATGTCATCTATTATAGCGAAAGGGCAGGTGATGTTGAAGGACGTACAAAAAACAGGAACGATCGTAACTTTCTCTACGGTATAATGATGTAAAAATACGTAAAAGAAGGTGCTCTTATGGAAAAAATTTCGATTGTACTCGCCTTTTTACTATTTAACGTCATATTATATGTCGATTTTTTCGGCAGTCACGTGAGTCTATTCTTCGCTATGGCGATATTAGTTGTACTACTATTACTAAGTTATGCATTTTCACGACACGAAAAATACGCGTGGACACTCTCTAAAAAAAATAGGGCCCTCTTATCAATGGTCGCAATAACCATCCTTATGTTACTAACGGTTATTTTCTACTTGTTTGGTGGTCGCTCGCAACATGGCCTAAATCCCACAGGCATCGTCATTTGGTTTGTCTACCTATTGTCGATGTGGCAAGCCTTTAAAACGTTGAAGAAAGATTCAGACCCTCAAAATTGAATAATTGTACGAAACCTTACGCCAACTGTAAGAATAATTTTCTTATTTTTTATAGTAAGGTATTACTAAGATTTAAAAAATAGGGGGTTCGTGATAATGCATACTTCGAAAAAAGTACTTGAAGTAAAAGAACTACATAAGATTTTTGGGAACGGACAAAGTGAAACAAAAGCATTAAATGGGATCACATGTGATGTTTTAGAAGGGGAATTTCTCGGTATTATGGGCGCTAGTGGCTCAGGTAAAACGACATTGCTCAATATTATCGCCACTATGCTCAAGCCGACATCTGGTAAAATCATATTAGACGGACAAAATATTTCATCGTTTAAAGGCTCACAACTTGCTGCGTATAGAGGCAACCAGATTGGCTATTTATTTCAGCAATTTGAACTGATTGATAATTTAACCGTCAAAGAAAACATTCTATTGCCTTTAGCCATTCACGGCAACAATTTAAACACGCAACAACAAGCTTTGCAACAGCTCACCACACAATTGGATATTGACGAGTTATTACACAAATTTCCGTCACATTTGTCTGGTGGTCAAAAACAACGAGTAGCTGCAGCAAGAGCTCTTATTTCAAACCCACGCATTGTGTTAGCTGATGAACCGACCGGCGCATTAGATACGAAAAATGCTAAAATTTTAATGGAAAAATTAACGGAACATAATCAGCAACACGCATCGACTATTTTGATGGTGACGCATGATGCGAATGCAGCAAGTTATTGTTCAAGAATTTTATTTATCCAGGACGGCGTTATTTTTCATGAATTACGAAAAAATAAACCTGAAGAATCGAATAGTACGTTTTATGAACGCATTGTGATGGTCATGGCACAACTTGCTGGAGGTAGTAGCAATGTTCTTTAACCTTGTGAAGCGTAATAGTCATCAATTACGAAAAGAAAATGGCGTATATTTTGCGTCACTTATTGTAGCCATTGTCGCTTTTTACGCGATTTTATCTTTAGGTGAACAAGATGTGATGCGCTATTTAAAAACCATTGAAAGTCATGCCGTAGAGCGCTTATTATTATTAATTCCTGTACTCTACATGGTTTCTTTAGTGTTTGTATTCTTTCTAGTGTATTTTGCAAACCGCTACCAGTTACAGCAACGTAGCCATGAACTCGGCTTATACTTATTAATGGGTATGAAACAACAAAAGCTATCCCTTATGCTTATAAGCGAAACGATGTGGAACAGCATCATCGCGTTAGTCATTGGCTTACCAATTTCGTGGTTTTTAACCGAGTTAATTAATTTAGCAACTGCCCGGTTAGTAGGACTAGGGATTATCGGCCATGTGTTACGCATTTCCTGGTCAGGCATGGCGCTAACTATTATTGGATTCTTTGTTGTACAACTGTTGGCGATGCTTCTTTTAAGCGCTAAATTGAGTAGCAAAGAACCGCTCGAACTACTCCATGAAGATAAAGCAAAAGCACAGCAACTGACCACACCTAAACATGGTATTATCAGCATATTATCAGGATTTTCTTTACTACTAGGTATGACTGCTTTATGTATTGCTTATGGCATGTCGATTTTATATTTGCGCGAGCTTCATTATCTAACATTTGCATTGATTTTATTTGTTGGCATAAGCGGAACATTTTTATTATTCCACGGCTTAGGAAATATCATAGGCGTTTATGTAAAGCGAAAAAGTACTTCTTCAACAGGGTTAGCGATGTTCACAGCAAGACAGCTACAAGAAAACGTTTTGTATCAGTGGAGTTCCTTAGCCATTTCTTCTTTATTAATGCTAGTTGCTATCATATGCTTCACATTCGGAACATCAATAGCACTAAATAATACGCCGGCGGAAAATCGCACAGTCGATTACACATTTAGCGGGACACAACAAGAAATGGAAGCGTTAGTAACGTCCGATGCCATAGCGCCTTATGTAGATCACTATTATGAGATGGCGCTACATAATTTCTATATCCCCGAAGAAAAAACAACTACATTAAGTTATCAATTTTCGTGGGATGGTTTGATACAAGCTGTCGAACAACAACCTGCGTCAGAAATCAAAGAGAATTTAGTAAATAATTTATCAATGGCTGGCACACCGTATTTCATTTCGCTAGCGAGTTATAATGCGATGCTTGAAACCGCTGGAAAAAAACCGCTTCAGTTGGCATCAAATGAAGTCGCGCTCTATACAAGTGATGCTAGAACATTTCCTTATAACTTATTAAAGCAAGCATTGAAAAAACAACCTACCCTGGAAATTGCTGAGCAACACTATACATTATCAGAAACCTTGTATTCCGTTCCAATCGTAGCTGACCGAGCGATTCAATTATCGTACGCCTTAATTGTTCCAACTGATTTATTCGATCGCTATTTTTCTGCTGACGAAAATAACTTTTGGAATATGACATTAAAAGAGGCATTTATTGAGGAAAAAGGGCTTATGCAAGCGATGTTTGAAGTCGATCAACAACTCGATTCACTCGGGGTGGATTATGAAAGTTATTTAACGAATATGGGTCGCCAACTCTTTTATACAGTCGCGGGAAGTTATACGACCTTTTATTTAGGCGTACTCTTTTTAATCGTTGCCAATACTGTCTTAGGGTTAAACTTTTTAATGCAACAACAACGCACGCGCCAGCGCTACGAAACACTAGCGATGCTTGGTAGCGACGTCGAACAAATTTGTGCATCTGCACGACAACAAATTTGGCTCTACTTCATGTTAGCCATTTCAGTCGCATTCATCAGTAGCATCGTTGGCATTTGGTCACTCGTAACACTCATGCCAACAACTGTGGTTAACTTACAAAGCGGCATTACTATGAGTCTAGTCATGCTGTTAGTTATCGGCATTGAAATAAGCTACATTCGAATCATCCAACGAAAAAGTAATACAGAAATTAGAAAATTAAATGAAATTGAGTAAAGGTGTTGATATCGTGAATATTGTCATTGTAGAGGATGACATTTTCCTACGTGAAGAATTACAAAATATTTTACAAAAAGAGGGGTACTCGGTAGAGAGTATCTCTTCTTTTGATACACCGCTTGAAGCGATTATCGCTTGCAAACCCGGTCTCGTGTTATTAGATTTAAATTTGCCAAACTTATCCGGCTTTCAAATTTGCCGACACTTAAAATCCAAAGGCATCGGTCCTATTCTTGTTTTAACAGCACGCAATCAAATTCGAGATGAACTTCATGCGCTAGAATTAGGCGCCGATGATTTTTTAACAAAACCATGTCATCCAAAAAGATTGCTTGCTCGAATAAAAAAATTGCAGCAACTATATGCGAAAATGCCCGTTCTTTTAAAGTCTGGGATGTTTCAATTGGATTTAAAAACACATGAATTATACGTTGCTGAACAATCTCTTTTATTATCTGAAAATGAAAGTACAATGATGAAAGTCTTAATGCAAGCTGCTCCAAGTATTGTAAAGAAAGAACAGCTTTTTTATGAATTATGGGGAAGTAGTGCTTATGTCGATCAAAATATACTCCAAGTAAATATGACGCGACTTCGCAAAACATTAGCTAAAATCGAAATGGCGCATCACATCAAAACCATTCGTGGTGTTGGCTATCAATTAGCAGGTCATGATTCATGATAAAACAATCATATTGGGTTTTATTACTTTGTTTAAATAGCGGGTTTTTCATTTTTTTAGCATGGCTAGCCTATCCTGAAACCTTTAAGTTATTAGTATTAACCATGTTGATGTTCACGTTTGGCACCATTTTTCTAGGCATCGTTGTGACAAAAAAACAGCAACGAACACAACATAAATTATTTTATCAATTGTTAAAAGAGCCTTCTGTCGAACATGAAATGAAGCTGCAACAAACGGTAAAGAAAATACATAGCGCACCACTGCATGATTTAGCAGTGCAATTACGTCAATTACATGACGCATTACAAGAGGCCAATTACCAATCCTCTGAGTATGAAAGCTTCATAGAGAGCTGGGTTCATGAAATCAAAACGCCACTGTCATTAAGTCATTTTATTTTGCAAAATCGCCAGCACGAAATGTCACCGTTCGTTTATCAGCGGCTAAATCGAGCCAACATCACGATTCATGATTATGTCGAACGTATTTTATTTTATGCAAAACTGCAAGCTACACATGTTGATTATAATTTGAAAGCTATTTCGACTACGGAATGCCTAGAAGATGTGTTACTAGAGCTCGATTCTTTAGTAGAAGAGCAGCATGTACACGTCCAAACAAACATGGAGGACCTCCCAATTATTTCAGATGACAGAGCTCTCCATTTCATTCTCACCCAGCTATTTGTAAATGCCATCAAATATCAAAACACGCACATCGACAGTTATATTTGGATAGACACAGGCTTTGATGATTCAAAAGGTTGTTATTATATTCAAGTCGCTGATAATGGTTTAGGTATTTTACAAGCTGATTTACCATTTATTTTTGATAAAGGCTTTACAGGGAATGCGCCTCATCAAAAACAAGCGACGGGTATGGGTTTATTTTTAGTAAAAAAATTGTGTGATGATTTGCAAATTGAGATTGAATTTGATTCACGTTATAGAGAAGGTTTTACAATTCAATTGTTCTTTCCAAAAGTCAATCGCTAATCTTTTTTTAAGGTTTAATGAGATATTAAAAAAGCCATGAACGCTGTTAAATCAACATTCATGGCTTTTTTCGTATCTTCTTTGGAATGTTTGTTCATTTATCGATGTATGACTATACAGGATTAAGCTTGTTGCACTTTCCATTCTTCTCGTAAAATGCCCATTCTAATGGAATCGTAGTAATTTCCCTCATAATAACGAACTTTACGAATACGAGCTTCTAATTGCATTCCTAATTTTTCACCTACACGAATCATCCGTTCATTTCCAGACCATGTAGTGAAGCCAACACGAACTAAAGGCATCGTATTGAATAAGTGATCAATCCAGAGTTTTAAAGTTCGAGTACCAAGCCCTTTTCCCCAGTTTTCACCTTTGTAAAAAAGAATGCCCATCTCTAACCATTTCGAAGGTTCATGTTCCCAATAATAAGATACTGTTCCACATAAAATACCGTCTACTTCGATTACCCAAACTTTTTGTTGACTCACCCACCCTCTTCCGATAGGTAAAAATTCATCGAAAGATTTTGTTTCATGCGAGTAATACGGTGCATTCCATTTTTTCCATTCAGGTTTTTCTTCGTTAAATTCTAATTCCCAAATACGATGTAAATCTGTTTCTTCTATTGGACGGATTATTAAGTTTTGATCTTTATACAAGTTGCAATTCCTCTTTTCAAAATAAAATCGTTTTAAATATGGCAACTCATTATAACAAGCTCACCTTTTTATAACAAGCTCACCTTTCCCTCCCATTTTCCTCATATCTTTATCAACATAGTCACACTTTTCCCAAAGAGTAATTTGGGAACATTTATTTGAATGTCTTTGTATGAAAATTATGTAAATTATCTTCCAGTTAATCCGATATTAAAAATATTAAAGATGGGAAGTGTGAGTTATATGATTCAACAAGTTGGCGGCACTGGGCAAAGTACGCAAGTTTTCAGTAAGAAAATTAATCAAGCAACAGAAGATAATTTTTCAAAGGTATTAACCTCATCTACAGATAAGCTCGAAACAAATGAAGTGGATGAATCGATTTATGATGATATTGCAAATAAATATGACGTACGCAATATGACTTTTGAAGAATTAAAAGAAGTCGCACAAGAACTATATGAAGCGGGTGCTATTACTGGAAAAGAAGTTATGACAATGACGTTCGACTATGGTCGTGCAACACAGTCTATAAAGCAAGCAGCAAACGGATTAGCTGCACCTAACTTTTCAATATATGAAACAAGTGCAGACGCATTTGGACGCAGAGATTGGATTGCTGAATTTGCAGCACGTGCTGCAAAAGATAGACAATACGGAAACTTAATTGGTAATGCAAATAAAACAAAAATCATGAGTATTCTGCAATTATTAGACCGAGAATAGGAGATTTACCTAAAAGGAGTGTCGCTCAATTAAAGGACATTCCTTTTTATTCTGCCCATCTATTCACAAGCAATCAAAATACCCCCTCTTCAATTGAATAAGGGGGTATTGGTTACCAAAGTGGCATTTGGGAAGGTTATGTTAGTTTCTAACAAACTTATACGACTCACTTAACTCATAGCGTACTGTATTTTCCTCACAGAATAGTATTAAGTCTTGGTAGACTGTAGTAGGTTTAAACAACGAAACTCGAATAGAAGGTCCTTTGTTTAATTGAATAATGGCTGATTTTGCTTTCCAGCCGCTTCTTTTAAAAATGATTTTTTCAATATCTGTTATCTCTATGTTTTTAGCATAAATCTTTATACTAAATATCCGCATTTCATAAGCAATCCCAGATTTTTTTATCCAAAACGAATAGCTTATAAAAGACATTAAAATGCATATGATACACATTGCTAAAGCAGTCCATTTCAAGATTGATATATCTTTGTTTAAAGTACCTAACAATAAACATAATAATGCCAAACATAGTATTAAGCTGCGTTGAGCATTTGCCGTATATTTCATATGATAATTCCTCTTTCATAATTAGACTTTATCATCTAATTCTCTCAGTTTAGTGATAACGCTTATAACGCTGCAACCTTTTCAAATATCTCTTTGTACAGGCTATTTACATTCTTATCATTGTTTAAATAAAAATACCAAACATCCTCACTATTTTGGTTTAAATGTGGCATATAAACTGTCGTATGAGCATCATTTTCTAATGCTGCACTATCAGCCGTTTCATAAGTGATACCATCGTTCAAAAACGGTAAATGTCTCTTTTCTGAATCAAAAAAGACAATCGGTATTTCAAGATCTTGATAAACAGCTATCAATGAATCATTTGAAGCTTCTTCAAACATTGATGGCGTAATCAAAACCCCATCAAACTGCTTTGACATCTTTTTAGAATCATCTCTAAGCGTTTCTAATGTAACTTGATTAAAATATACCTTTTCGCTATGTATGTCAGGTATATCTCCTATCACAGCAATTCTTAAAGATGCTCCTTCATAATGCACATTCTCATTTGAACATGCACTTAAAATAAATAAGCCCATTATGCATACAACACTTAACATCACTTTAAACTTCACGATATCCCTCCTAATTTTCCCCTTATATTTCTAGACATAAACCGGAAATACCTTCAAAAAAAGAAAACCAAACCTGTATTTGGGAAACAAAATCTCTCCAATTCCGTAAGTACCGATCACACTTTTCCTTGCGTACTTTCATAAATCATAATGTTAACCAGAAAAGCCTAACTGCGGACGTGATTTTTCGTCTACACCAGGATTTTTTTTATATGTTTTTTTATTGGCCATCGTGGTGCTCTTTGCCATGATCGGCTAACAAAAAAAGAAACTTTTATTAAATTGAATTACGATACCCCTGCTTCATTTTTTCAGACGTATTCATTTCCAAAACAGGCTTTTCCACTTGGTAAATATGCGCGCGGTCTAATCGTATTTTTTGTTCTTCATCCTTTTTTTGTTGCAGTAATGACATCATATCATTTGTATCCATCAAGGAACCATTTGGTTTTACTAATCCTATTTCATATAAATGTTGGATGGTTGGAAGACTTTTCATATATTCCGCTGTATTGATACTTTGTCCATACACTGTCGCATGCTTAAAAAAAGTAGACCAGTTGCCATTTTCCACTTGCTGCTTGGCATCTGCCGCATTTAATGCCTGTTGTGGATTAACGATGTCTCCCTTTTCTACAAGATAAAAAAAGTCAAATAGACTCATAGATTGTCCACTTGAAAATTCATCAGGAAATCCATCAGATGATAATCCACATAAGCGATCATAAATCATTTTCAGAGGCCCTTCATTATCTTGAATATCCTTCCATCTGACCACATCTTCTTCAGAAAATTTATCGGCTAATAAAGCTCTTCCTACGTTGATACCCGCAACATATGTATGACCATATTTGTCATATTGAATTTTTTTCTCTTCTACAGGTTGCTCTGATTTTACTAGGTTCTGTCTAAAAACTATTTCCACCCCATGATATAATGGTGTAAATCAGAAAATGGGGTGGATGAAATGGCGCCAAGTCGTTACGAATTAACAGATGAACAGTGGAAACAAATTGAAGGGTTCTTCCCACCGTACACAACCGGTCGTCCTTCAAAACGAAGTAACCGTGAGATGTTCAATGCGATGCTGTGGGTTGCGCGTAGTGGCGCACCTTGGCGTGATCTGCCAGAACGCTATGGCTTTTGGAAAACGGCATATGCGCGCTTTTGTAAATGGCGCAATGACGGGACACTCATTTTGATTTTTCAGGCGCTTCAAATCGAACCTGATTTTGAAAACGTAAGCATCGATTCAACAAGCGTTCGCGCTCACCAACATAGTGCGGGGGCAAAAAAAACGCCATCGATACCGAAGTTGCCCAACACATCGGTGTAAGTCGTGGCGGAAAAACAACGAAAATCCATGCCATTGTGGATGCGTTAGGCAACCCATTGTTATTTCAACTAACAGCTGGAAACGTGCATGATAGCCAACCTGCTTGTGATATGTTCGACCAACTTCCAATCGCGGGCAGTAACGTATTAGGTGATAAAGCGTACGGTACAAAGGCGATTCGCGACAAACTGACAAGTAAAGGCGCACATTATACGATTCCACCACGTACGAACGCCAAAGAACCGTGGTCTGTCGATTGGTATCTCTACAAAGAGCGTCACGTAGTCGAATGCTTTTTCAATAAAATCAAACACTTTCGCCGAGTGGCAACCCGTTACGACAAATTAGCCACTTCTTTTTTGGCATTCGTTTATATCGCTGCGATTTTCAAATTGACGCAATAAGGTAGAGTTTTTAGACACGTCCTAAATTTTCATTGTTTTTTTTAGTTTCTGTCGTGGAAACATTCTGATTAGCGAAAAGCTGGTTTGTGTTGTTAATACTCGTAAGCATGTAATTCCTCCTTTGTTTAATCATAGTATCGGTAAGTTTCTTTTTATGTTAAATGATTCCAATTTATCATTTAAAACGACAATAAACGGAAGATTTTCAGTTTTTAAAACTAAATGAATTAAAAAACCACTTCAAAAATTTGAAGTGGCATTTTCAAAAGTAGATTTATTTAAAACTTCGACCAAGCACTTCTTTGTCCTGCTCATCTAAGTAACAACTAAATTTCAAGTTTTGGATAGCGGTATCTGTGAAAGTAACCGCAGCTTCACTTTTTTTAGTGGGCGAACCCCTGCTTGTTTGCACCCTAGTTTAACAAAAACAGATGTTCTTCACCCGCTTTTAAGCACTGCAAAAACATGCATGCATCACTCACCTACTCGTTCCACTCATTGACGAGGACGTCTTCTGCGAAAAGATCACAAACTTTTCGCGACAATTGAACGGTAATAACGCATCGTTAAGAATGCAAATAATAAATACAGCACGATATAAATCGCGAGCACCGTCATAAATGGCTTTTCATAGCCAACGCCAAATAAAATCCAACCAGCTTTAATGGCGAAGAAGCTATGACAAATCCCAATTAATAATGGGAACCCAAAGTTGAATAATTGCTTGTAACGCACACCGCGCATCAATTCTTGCTCAGTAAAACCAATTTTACGCAACATCGCAAATTGTGGTGCTTCGTCTTCCGCTTCGCTCATTTGTTTAAAGTACAAAATACTACCTGTCGTTAATAAAAAGGCTAATCCTAAAAATGCGGCGACGAAAATAATAATGCCCATCATCTCAAGTAATGCGCGATATTCTTCGTCTTGTGTCGATAGCGTCATGTCAAAGCCATCATCTCGTTTAAATTGGCCATCTGTCACTTCATAATAAATTTTTTGTGCTTGTGCTAATTGTTTTTTGTCCACTAAATTATAGCCAGTGAATACGGTAATCGATGTTTTTTCTTGTTGATGCTTTTTCAACTCATGATAAAGGCTATCAGATGTCACCATAACCGGCATGCCATAGCTAAATAGTGATGGTAATAAGCTTTGATCATGTAAGGACACCAGTTTAACTTTTTGTTTGAGTGCTGATAACTCAAAAGTTTTCTGTTCTTCTAATGGCAACATAAATTCAGTTATTGTACTGTAGCCAAAAATAGCTGTTTCATCTTCTGCAAGTGTCACATCAGGCGCTGCTTTTTTCACTTGCCCTTCTTTTAATACATAAAGAGAAGTATCTGGATTTTCTTGGAGCACTTCTGGCAATTGACGACCGAGCGCATCCGTCAAATTAACATCCGCACGAATTAAATCAAACTGATATTTTTTGTAGCCAATCCCCGCTTCATCAAACGCTTTGTCTAGCGCTGTATGCTGTTTATTCACAACGCCCATATCAAATGGCATACTTTCTTTCGAACGTACTTCTGCAGAGGAATACGAGATATACGATAATGTCAGGACACCGATTGCTAACGCTGTTAAGGTCGTAATTAACGCAAGGGATAATGCATTGGTTTTCATGCGATGCATGATCGGTGAAATGGCCACGATATCAACAATCTTCACATGCCCTTGGCGTGCTTTACGCTGAATATTTAAAAGCGCTGCGACACTAAAGCGGAAAAATAAATACGTCCCGATAATCGTCGATGCTAAAATCGTGAGCATCGCTGTATATAAGCCCGTTGCCGTCTTCACAATATCTTCATTGAACAGCTGTGTCGATAAGTAATACCCTAGAGCAATTAAACCAATTCCCATAAAGCCAATAACCATGCTTCCCCAAGAAAAGCGTTTTACACGCTGTTCTGCTTTTGCAGACACATGAAATAAATCAATAAGCTTTGTACGACTCATATGCACGAGAGACTGCAAATACATGATCATAAATAAAATGACAAAAACAAACAGTGTTTGCAGCAAGGCGGACACCGAAAAGTCAATGATGACCACACGTTCTACGTCAACAACTTTTAAAAATAACAGTGCAAAGAAGCGACTAAATATGGCGCCAAGCCCGACTCCCACTGCAATTGCAGCGAGCCACATAATACTGTTTTCAAGCAATAACATGCGAGCAATGCGACTCTTTGGTAAGCCAATGAGTTGATATAACCCAAATTCTTTACTACGACGTTTCATGAAAAGCTGATTCGCATACAAGACGAAGAAAAAGACAATAACGACTAAAATAACCGAACCGGCTTTAAACGCCGCGCCTGCTTTTACACTCGTTGTATTCATTTCAACAACGCTTGGATTGGCAGCTAATGTTAAAAATGAAAAGTATAAGCCGCTACTAAAAATTAACGCAATAAAATAAAGGCCATATAAGCGGCTATTTTTCCACATAGTACGAAATACGAGTGTGCTAAGCTTCATAGCCATCACCGCCCAAAATTGCTTGCGTATTTAAAATATTTTCAAAGAACTGCTTACGGGTTTGTTCCCCCTTATAAAGCTCGGTATAAAGCTTGCCATCCTTTAAAAATAATACGCGACTACAATAGCTTGCAGCTACCGCATCATGCGTCACCATTAAAATCGTCGTCTTTTGCGCTTCATTTAATTCCGATAATTTTTCAAGGAGTGCAGCAGCGGCTTTTGAATCAAGCGCGCCAGTTGGTTCATCACCAAAAACGATCGCTGGTTGAACAATCAATGCCCGTGCCGCTGCCGTACGTTGTTTTTGCCCACCACTAATCTCATTTGGATATTTATGTGCTAGCTCTTGTATCGCTAACTCATTCATTAAATGGTGTACGCGCATTTCGGCTTCTTGTTTGGAAACATTACTTACCGCCAGTGGCAGTAAAATATTTTCTTTCACCGTTAGCGTCTCAAGTAAATTATAATCTTGAAAAATAAAGCCCATTTGCGTACGGCGAAAAGTTGCGAGTTTTTTGCTTGAGAGTTGCGCCAAGCTTTGCCCATTAATCGCTACATCTCCACTTGTCGGCTGATCGATAGAGCATAGTACATTAAGTAGCGTCGTCTTCCCTGACCCAGATGGCCCCATAATGCCAACAAATTCGCCTTCATCTGCTTGAAAGCTAATACCTTTTAACACTTCAACTTGATTGCGACGCTTGCCATAGGTTTTATGCAAGTGCGTTGCGTTTAAAATTTCCATAGTTGATTCCCCCACATTTCGTAATACGTTTAGTTTACGCATTATCGCGAGAAAAATCGTTCGATTCACATGACAGCAACGTGACAAATTCGTCACATACGCACTTTTGAATACGTGTTTTCCTCTGGAAAGTGAATGACCATATCCGTACCGTCACTAGAAAAGGCCTCCAATGTAAGACCGAGCTTTTTCGCTGTTTGATTTGCTAAATATAGGCCCATCCCTGTTGAGGCAGATTGTTTACGCCCAATTGAACCCGTAAACCCTTTTTCAAATACGCGAGGTAAGTCTGCCATCGTAATCCCGATACCATCATCATGAATGACAAGCTGCTGTTCTGTATAACGAATCGTAATGACCCCACCAACCTGACTATATTTCACAGCATTCGATAACAGTTGGCGGACGATAAAACGCAGCCATTTTTCATCGGTCACAATCATGTCATCGCCAACGTCCAATTCAATTTCTAAATCTTTTAAGAAACACCAGTTTTGCAATTCTTGTACTTCCTTGATAATGGCGCGGCGAAGCGGTACCTTTTGGAACAATAAATCTTGTTCGGTAGCAGAAAGTCGCAATGTATGAAGCGATTGATCAACGAGTAAATGAATGCGTAGCCACTCGACTTCGAGTTGCTGCTTTGTGTCGCCATACGGCAATTCATCTAATAGTAAACGCATGGCCGTTAGCGGCGTTTTCACTTCATGCACCCATGCTAGTTGAAAATCGCTTGCTTCCCTAATTTCCGCTTGTGTCTTATGCAATAAGCGCACCGCGTCGAGTTCGACTTGTTCGGCTTGCGCGTTGTATAACTCTAAATAGCTCGTCGCCTGTTGAACGTTTATATTGTGCAAGCGTTTATAATCGCGGAAAAAGCGATACCCAACAAACAGCGCGAAAAAAAAGAGCAACGTCGCATTCAAATAAATAACAGCAACACTTTTCAAATCGATTTCAAGCGCTAGTAACCCATTCATCCAAAGAAAGCAAAATAAGAAAAACAGCCACATTGCGCGGTGCTCACGCCAAAACAATTTAAACATCGTGCGTCACAGCCATATAGCCAAGCCCCTTTTTCGTCACAATTACATCAACAAGGCCAAGCTCCTCTAATTTACTACGCAAACGATTGACATTAACCGTCAGCGTATTGTCATTGACAAAGCGTGCATCATCCCACAAGCGTTTCATCAAATTATCACGCGATACAATTTCATCGGGTGATTCAAGTAACACTTTCAAAATAAATTGCTCATTTTTCGTTAACTCAATGACTTGTGCCTCTTTTGAAATCGTGCTCGCCGCATAATCTACATGCGCATTATGAAATGTCGTTATTTCCTCTTTCGTCTCTTGATAGTCATACGTGCGGCGCAAAATCGCCTGTACTTTTGAGCGCAATACATCCATATGAAATGGCTTTTGCACGTAGTCATCGGCGCCCATTTGCATCGCCATCACCATATCTAGTGGCTGGTCACGCGATGATAAAAATAAAATCGGCACCGTTGAAATCGCTCGGATTTGACGACACCAATGAAAGCCATCAAATGCCGGCAATTGAATGTCAATCATAACAAGCTGCGGAGCTACTACTTCAAAGTCATGCAACACATCATGAAAGTCTGTTGGCGTCACAACATGATAATTCCACGCCACAAAATCTTTTTGTATTTGTGATGCAATAACCGCATCATCTTCAATTAATAATATGTTCATTTTTTCCACCTCATTCTCTTCAAGCATAAAAAAACAGCTTGCTTTACGCAAGCTGTTTCGACATTAATCAAATTTTTGTTGATACAAAATCGATGTATTAAAGCGGAATTTTTTTAGTAATGCCGCGTCCACTTCGACATAAACCATTGAAGAATCGAATAACCATACGTCATTTTTCTTCACTAGATTATTTAACCACAAATGTTGTCTGCGCTCACCTTTCTCGGTAAAATGAACCGTTGTCACATACACTTTACGCTGTTCATTAATCGAAAAATGCGCGACATTTACGAGCTCCACCTGTTCATGTTCATGATAATGCTTAAATAATTTTTCTAACTCACACAGCGCCTGCTCACGTTCATAACGCGTTTCTTGTGAGCAAATAGTCGTTATAGTAAATTGCTCCGTACACTGCGCTACCCATGCTTTAAAATCTTCACTAGAAAATGTTTTTTGTACGTTGTTGCCAATCGACTGAAAGTTCATTCAAACGCCTCCTCATATTCTATCTCAAAAAAATATCATTTATAGCATGTACTTCTTTTCATTTTAATGAAATTTTACAAAATAAGGTAGTGTTTTCGACAAATAGATGAAAAAAGTACAATTCTACGATTAATTTTGGTATTTTTACGTGAAATTTATTATTTTTTCGTATTTTAGGGAATAGTTTATCGAAGGAGTGATGACAATGGATACAAAAGAACAAGCACTAGAAATCTTATCGCTACAACCATATGGCGTCATGGGCACTGTTGCACAAACAAAGCCTTATGCGCGCATTATGACATTTATCCATGATGAAAATTTGAAGCTTTATACAATCGCGCCAGAACACTCTACTATTTTAAGGCAGCTAGAAAGTAAACCCTTTACGCACATTCTTTATGGCTACAAAGATTCTGATGATGATGTTTTCCTTGAGATTGAAGGACATGTAGACATCACAGATGATGACGTGAAAAAGGATGAGATTTTACAAACATTTAATCATATCCACCACAATACGTTTAATGATGAGCACAATGTATTATTGTGCGTCACACCTGTACGCATGCGTATTATGCATACAACACAGAACGAACCACGCGATGTTATTATCCATTAGGGAGTGATTTTATGACGATAGAAGAACATATTCGACTTGTATTAGACCGCGCTTCGATTGGTACATTATATACCGTTCATGAAGGAAATCCATATGGGCGCTATATGACATTTCGCAGTGATGGTGCGACATTATACACTGTTACCGATAAACATTCTGCCAAATTAATGGACATTGAAAAAAATCCACATGTTCATGTGCTATTAGGTTACCAACCAGGCACTGAAAATAACTATTTAGAATTTGAAGGACAAGTTACCGATGTCATTGATGATAATTTACGCATGAAAATGCGAAATTTTTTCCGTTTAGTATTTCAAAAGGATGCTACGGAAGTTACGTTGTTAAAAATCGAGCCGTCCGTTATTTATTTGCATACACAAGATGGCTCTCCAGCGCAAAAACTTGTCTTGCCAGCTGATTTATAAACGATGAAAAAAGCAGGAACCCCACTCGGGCCCCTGCTTCTTTTATGCTTGTACACAATTTCTACCGCTAGCTTTTGCTAAATATAATAATTCATCTGCTTTGTTTACTAACTCATCAGCAGTCGTTTCATTCGTATACGTCCTCACGCCAAAACTTGCTGTCACTTGCTTTACCTTACGACCTAAATGCGCTAACTTTGCCTCTTCAATATGCTGCCTTAACATTTCAGCAAATGCTTTGGCCTCTACAGCATTATGTGCTGTCACAAGCACAAATTCTTCCCCACCATAACGCGCAAACAATACGTGTTGTGGCAATACTTCATTGATTAGGGCAGCAAATTTTTTCAGTAATCGATCTCCTGCTACGTGACCATAGTAGTCATTGTATTGCTTGAATTCATCGACATCGAGCATAATCAGCGACAAATTTTCCCCAGACTGTTGTGCATATTGAAAGCGCTCATCAATTTTTTCATTAAAATAACGGCGATTTGCAATTCCTGTTAAGCTATCTTGCCATGCGATTAACGCCAGCTGTTCATTTTTTTCTTCTAATTGCTTCGTGCGGAGCGCCACTTCTTCATCAAGCGATGTGTTCAGCTTAATCAGTTGTGTACGCCCTTTCGCAAAATCTTTTGCAATCGCAATTAACTGCAACAATAAATAAATAGACACAGCAGGCATCGTCATCTCTAACGGAACCGTAATGATGCCACTACCTTTTAAATAATCTAAAATGACACCGCTAAAAACAATTGCTGCACCAATCATATGAAGCCGCGACACCCATTTACTCGAGCGTACCGAGCACATCATAATATATAATAAATAGCCAAATACCGGCAGCATCGTCCATGACAATTTAAAAAATAATGTTTGGAAAACAACAGGTGGTGTCGTTAATGTCATTAACATTAAAAAGCCACAAATCGACCAAACGCCATGTACAATCCATTTTGAAAAACGCTGTTCATAATACAATTTCATTAAATAAATAAAAATCGCGAAGCAAAGCAACGTCCAAAAATATTCCATTTTCGTTGCCCAAACGTATGAAATACTCGTTATTTTTTCATAGAGGAATGGCACAGCGAAAAATGAACGTGTTGCAAAGCTCAAGCAAAACAAACCAAAAACAAAAAACTCTCGTAAGTCTTTTAAAAACCACGCAAAAATCAGCATCAATAATCCCATCATAAACATCAACCCGGTCATAATAGCGTTGCGGTAAAATTGCGCGTTGACATGGCGATCAATTGCCGTTTGATTGCCGATATAAATAGAGTTTTCAAAGCCACCTCGAATATGGTGGAAACTCGACATTTCCATTTGGAACGTCACGCTGCTCTTAGTCGGTGTAAAATAAGCGGTACGCGCGGCGAGCATTGTTTCATGCTGTCTCTCCGGCCCAACTTGCCCTGCTTCAACAAGTTTTTCACCGTCCACATAAAAAGCATAGGCACTATATTCAAATGGAATATGAACGGCTAAGCGATGATTTCGCCACTCTTTAGGAACTTGCCACGTCCGAACGTATGTCCCGTATGTGTTTTTTATACCTATTTCTTTTTGAAATGAACTTGGTATTTGGACACTCTTCCCTTGTTCAAATATTCCTTTTGACATCAGTTTTTCATGATAAAACACCCATTCCCCATCTAATGAAGAAGGTTGATTTTCTGGCGACAATGTATGGGCAGAAACCGAAAAACTACTGCTCATGAACGTGATAACTACCACGATGATTGCAATTAATTGTTTCATAATCTTTTTACCTCAAACTGTTTTTCTTCTTATAACTACTATATTAGCATTAAATAAGACATTCGTTAATTTTAATTATAACCACTTCATAAAATTGTTATTTTTTTGATTTAGCGGGTACGGTAAACATAACGAATTAAACAGGAGGTTGCTTATGACAACGGTAAAAATTTATGAACTTCCACCGATTCATCGCCTGTTAACGATTATTGCCTGCGTACTTTTTATGCTTGAATTAGTGGTCATGTTCCTGATGCCTATTTCATGGATTACCCAACTTTTGATAGCAGTTGAAGCCGTTCCTTTTATTATCACAACTTTCCTTTATGTCACAAAAGGTTCCGTTACAGCGATTCCATCCACTGCGCTCACAAGCATTGTTTATATGGCTTTGGACAGCTATTATCAACGTTTTCAAACGGAACGCACATTATTGCGCTTACTCGTCGTACAACAAGAAGCACCACTGACAAACGACAAAATTGCCCCGCTATTACGACACTACCCCGAAATCATTTACACATATCGCCTCATGCAACTGCTTGGCAAAGATTCACTTGCGCGCAAGAAACATGTCAAAGAATTTTATAAAGATGCCTTTCAATCATGCGATGCTCAAGATTTAAAAATTTTAAATGATTTTGGAATTTCCGCAAAAATGATTATCAATTTATTAACAAATGGCCATACAAGTGTTGTTGTATATCGCACGCTCTACAAAAAAGAAATCGCCCATTGGTATAATGCACTCGAAGAAACATTAGCGCGCTAGGTGAAAAAACGAGGTCTGCACATCTATGCAGTATCTCGTTTTTTTAACGCCTTATACATTTTCCATAACAACTTGAACTACCCCCACTTAGCCGTTCTGATGAACGCACTTGAAGTGGGGATTCCTACGAACAGTGCATGCTTGTTCCTACTTGCTCGAAACAGCGGCTTCACTTCTAACAAATGTTCCATTCCTACTTTTAAGCACCACCTTCATCCCTCACCTACTCGCTCCACGCGTTGAGGAGGGTGTCTTCTGCGAAAAAATGATAAAACCATTGATGTGCATCTTGATAGGTACGTAAAAACTGACCTTCTAAAAGAGCAATGTCCTGCGCTACATCTGCAATTAAAATTTCATTAAAAATAACTTTTTTATCATATTTTAACAAAAAAAGACAAATAAAAAGCATAATACTAATAAATGTTGGGTATATAACCATCAGAACAATCCAGAATCTATTTAACCAGAAATTTAAAACTACTTAATACCTAGGAGGAACTTAATTCATGAAAAAAGAACTGATTACGACGTTTATCGCAACAGGAGCTATGACAACTTTTTTTACCACAACAGATAATGCAAGTGCCACATCAACCTACACTGTAAAAGCCGGTGATAGCCTCGCAAAAATCGCAGCAGCACATAATACAACAACTACTAAACTAAAAAAATTGAATCACCTAAATGGACTTTACATTTATGTAGGTCAAAAATTAAATGTTACAGGCTCAACAGCAACATCACATAAAACACCGAACTCCTCGAGTACATACACCGTCAGGTCAGGTGATTCATTGAGTATCATTGCTACAAAACATGGCATTTCAACACATGTATTAAAATCGCTAAACCATTTATCATCTGATGTAATTTTTGTTGGCCAAACATTGAAAATAAAAGGCAAGGCGAACTCAACAACAATCGCTGCTTCATCATCAAAAAAGCCAAGTAAAAATACCACTTCAACCTATGTTGTTAAAGCAGGTGATTCACTCGGTTTAATCGCTAGTAAAACAGGTGTTAGTATGGCTGAATTAAAACGCATCAATGGCCTTACATCAAATATGATTCATCCAAACCAAACGTTAAAACTATCTGGAAAAACGCCCCCTGTTTATGCTAGTAAACCATCACAAGTGACGAATGATGTAGAGACAGATGCCTCAAATAGTGGTGGTATCGTCGACCTTGCACTCAAGCAACAAGGCGTTCCCTATTTATGGGCAGGCTCCACACCAGACGGTTTCGATTGCTCCGGCTTCATCTATTATGTCTTTAAAAATAATGGCTACAATGTTGGTCGTACATCGGTTGCTGCTTACCGTGCACAAGCAAAATCGGTTGCCACTAACTTATTACGCGCCGGAGATCTTGTCTTTTTCCAAAACACGTATAAACAAGGCTTGTCACACGCGGGCGTTTATATTGGCAATGAGCAATTTATTCATGCAGGTTCAAGTGGTATTCAAATTTCAAGTGTCCAAGATGGTTATTGGTCGAAACATTTCCATAGCTACGGGCGCATGTAAAAAAAGGCAGGAAACGCATCGATTGCGCTTCCTGCCTTTTGTGTTAAATTTCGTATTCAATACTCATAGCTTGGCTATTACTAATATTCGGTGATGGCTGTGAATTGTAGACACGAGAATACGGTACAATCGAATGTGTCAGCCAAATATTCGAACCTAAAATCGAGTCATGGCCAATTTTCGTTTTGCCCCCTAAAATAGTTGCCCCAGCATAAATCACGACATTATCTTCAATATCTGGGTGACGTTTAATACCTTTGATTGGATTGCCATTTTCATCAAGTGGGAAGCTAAGTGCTCCTAGTGTCACACCTTGATAGATTTTCACATTATTCCCAATCGTACACGTTTCACCAATAACAACACCTGTACCGTGGTCAATAAAGAATGAATGCCCAATTGTCGCACCCGGGTGAATGTCGATACCAGTTAAATCATGCGCATGTTCTGACATAATACGCGGGATAATTTTGACATCCATTTTATACAACTCATGTGCAATACGGTGCGCGCATACAGCTTGAATAGATGGATAGCTTAATAAAATTTCTTCTAATGATACAGCTGCCGGGTCACCATTGTATGCTGCTTGAATGTCCGATTGAATCATTTTACGAATTGCCGGGAATTTATTTAATAAATCCATGACAATCTGATCGGCACACTCACGCGCATCTGTTGGACAATCTTTTTCGTTGCTATAGACTAGTACTTTTTCAACCATGTCACGTAAATCAACAGCCGCTTTACGCAAGTTGTTGCTAACAGCCATGTTCAGGCGTACTTCATCCATTTTCTTTTGGTCATAGATTCCTGGGAACAGTGCCATACGGAAGCTTTCTAACACTTTCACGATGCGGTCGCGTCCTTTAAATCCAATCGAATTTTCTGTATCGAAATGCTCGCGGTTAATTTCTGTTAATTCACGCGCAATCGACGGTACTTTATTATCTAGCCATTCATGTAATTCCATAATTCTTGGTGGCCTCCCTTAGCTATGTTACTTTTCCTATCAGAATTCTTAATCACTCTATTTTAGCGTATTTTGCGTGGACTTCCAACTAAGAAAACTTAAAAAGGGATATTTTAACTGAACATTCGGTATGTACTTAAAAAATCAACCTACAGTTGCATTTATCTACAAAATGCTACAATTACTCGCTAGTAAATTTCACGTTGAAACTATATGCTATTTGTAGGAGGTGGTGTTATGAATCTACAGTTTTCAACGATTTTTACGACTCGCCGAAAAGAGCTTAACATGACACAAGAACAAGTGGCACAGTACATCGGTGTGTCGCGGGCAGCCGTTTCAAAATGGGAGAAAGGCCAAAGTTACCCTGATATTACAATACTGCCAAAGCTTGCGACCTATTTCAATTTATCAATTGATACATTACTTGGTTATGAGCCGCAGTTGACGAACGAACGCATCATTGCGCTCTATAAAGAACTGTCAACAGCGTTTCACGAGCAGCCATTTCATGAAGCCGAAGTAGCAGTAGAAGCACTTATTCATGATTATTATTCTTGCTTTCCATTTTTATTGAAGATGGCGCAGCTCTATTTAAATTATGCGGCGCTCGCTGATAATCCCGTGACGATAGCGGTACGCATTGAGCAACTCTGTTTACGTGTCGAGCAATATAGCGATGATTTTGATTCCTTAAATGAAGCGCGCATGATTGGCAGTCTAGCGCTCCTCATGCAGCAACGCGCTAGTGACGTCCTCGAAAAAATCGGCAACCGCGTGCAAATCCAATTTAATGAAGACCAAGTAATTTCACGGGCACATCAATTACTCGGCAATATCGAGCAAGCAACAGAAATTTTGCAAGCGAGCACATATCAGCATCTCTTTCTCGTCATTTCTACATGTACCGACAGCTTATTATTAGAAGAAGCCACTCATTTTGATGAAACCATTAAACGCGTCACACAGCTCATTGACACGTGGAATATCCAAGCGTTAAATCCAAATACGAGTCTTGTGTTTTATTTAACGGCAGCAACGGGCTATATGCAGCAACAGAAGCACGATGAGGCGATTGTGATGCTAAAAGAATATGCGAAGGCATGTACTAAGTTATCATTTCCGCTTCAGCTATGTGGTGATACCTATTTTAACTTAATCAATCACTGGCTTCATTCAACGATGCAACTGGCGACTGTCACACCACGCGATGAAGCTTCTGTACGCCGCGATATTGTGTCATCCATTACACAGCACCCTGCATTTGCACCACTACATGAACGCGATGATTACAAGCTACTTGTCCAAACAATTCACCATACGTTAGAGAGGGAGTCATGACATGGATACTCTAAACTGGGCACTTATCGCCCCACTGATTGTTATTCAATTTGTACTTATGATTATGGCATTAATTGATATTAAACGCATCCACGCCACAAATGGACCAAAATGGGCATGGATTCTCGTCGTTATTATCGTCAATACAATTGGGCCGATTGTGTACTTCATTTTCGGACGTAAAAACGTATGATTGCAACTCATTTAACGAAGCAATTTGGCGCACATATCGTCGTCAATGATGTTAGTTTTACATTAGAACCACATACAGCAACTGCGCTCATTGGTCCAAATGGCGCAGGTAAGACGACGATTTTATCGATGCTCACAGGTTTATTGAAACCAACAGCGGGCACAATCACAAATAATGATGTTCAAATCGGTTTCCTTCCGCAATATCCGCAATTTTATCCGTGGATGACAGTACTAGAGTTTACAGAAATGGCCGCGCGTCTAAGTGGTTTATCAACAAAAGAAGCGCGCAGCCGAGCACATGAAGCGCTATCATTTGTTGGACTAGAGGAAGTGCTAACGAAAAAAACAGCCGCATTATCAGGTGGTATGAAGCAACGCCTCGGCATTGCACAAGCTATTGTTCATCGCCCAGCCATTTTATTATTAGATGAACCAGTCTCGGCACTCGACCCATTCGGGCGTCGCGATATGATGAGTTTATTAAAAAAATTGCAACAGACGACAACCATTTTATATTCAACACATATTTTAAATGATGCAGAAGAAATGACTGACCAAATCCTCTTTTTAAAAGATGGTGCGCTCATTGAACAAGGGACTTTACCATCGATTCGCGCGCGTTACATGGACCCTCGTTTTGCGGTGACATTTTGCGAGCAAGCAGATGCCCAAGCATTTAGTACACAACATCAAGTTGAGCTAATTGAAAAAACAGTGTTCGTGCCAATGACAAGTTATCCAACGATGCAACACTTACTCTCTTTTTTAAGTACAACATATGCACCAATTGTTAAAATTGAACAGCATACGTCCTCTCTTGAAGAGATTTTTATGAAGGTGATGAGCCTATGATAATTTTATTGAAAAAAGAATGGCTTGAAATGCTGCGCAGTTATCGTATTGTATGGCTACCACTATTGTTTATTTTGCTCGGTATTAGCGATCCGCTCACGAACTATTATATGGAAGATATTTTAGCGACTGTTGGCAATATGCCAGACGGTTTTTCTATGACGATGCCAGAACTTGCGCCAAGTGATTTACTAATCGCCTCACTCGGTCAATTTCAAATGATTGGTCTCATCGTTATCGTCGCAATCACAGCTTCGATGATTAGTCGCGAACGCCAAAACGGCACCGCAACACTCATTTATGTACGCCCTGTCTCTAATTTCTCGATTTATATGAGTAAATTGATCGCGATGGCACTGCTAACACTTGTGTGCACAATTGCCGGTTTTGGTGCATCGATGTATTACACGTATCTATTATATGGTGGCGTCTCAACGACTGCTTTTTTATTGTTGATGCTCTTTTATTGGCTATGGTTACTCATGGTAATCGCCACGACCATAACATTTAGCGCATTGTGGACAACGTCGATTGCAATGACTGTTGCAATCGTGCTGTTTCCACTTGGCATATTACTCGATTCTGTCATTGGTGCTTATTGGCATTATAGTCCATACAAATTGGCTCTATATGGCGCCTCTTGGCTAACGACACAGAGCGATTACTTATGGGGCACCTGTAGCATTGTTGTTGCATGGACGATTTTTGTTAGTCTACTTGGTATATGGGCTACTGGTTGGAAACGTAGCACAACGAAAATTTAACCGATTAAAAAATAGGAATGACGGGGTTGTGTCATTCCTATTTTCATGTCCTCATTATTCTTTTTACGATTAAATTTTCACATCATTATAAAATGCGCTATCCTCAAATTTCTTCACAACATATGGACAAATCGCCTTCATCTTGTAATCGTGGGCGCGCGCATACTCTACCGCCTTATTCAATAATTTTCCAGCGATACCTTGCCCACGCAACACTTCATCTGTATACGTTCCAGTCATTTGCATCACGTTATCCTCAACATACCATTCAATACGCGCAACACTTTTCCCTTGCTGGAATAATTCATAACCTTTTTCTGTCAATTCAAATTCCATAGTAATCACCTCATAATTACTATACCCACTTTTCGTCTAATGAAAAAAGAGGCCGGGACAAAACAGTTCATGTTCCTTTTTTAGCGTTCGCCACAAAAAACCAGAACCGCGCCACAGCACGATTCCGGTTTTTCTTATGCTCATCTGAGATAGTATTTTTACACTTATGTCCCAGCCTCTTTCTACCTTTTCACTAAACGGGGAGTTTTGTGTTAACTATATTATAAAAAGGTTTACCATAAGTGCAAATTTTTTTAACAGCTTGCTTGCTGTAATGGCGTTAAATCAATTTCAAACCCTAATTGCTCTAACATTTTTTTATCATCATCGCCAGGTTGGCCATCTGTCGTTAAATAATCACCAAGGAAAATTGAATTAGCCGGGTATAAACCGAGTGGTTGCATATGCCCTAAATTAACTTCTCGACCACCCGAAACGCGAATCTCTTTCGTCGGATTAATGAAGCGGAATAATGCTAATACTTTTAAACAGTAACGTGGGTTCAGTTCGTTTGTGCCTTCTAGTGGCGTACCGTCAATGGCATTTAAAAAGTTAACCGGAATCGAGTCTGCATCTAATGCATGCAAACTACGTGCCATATCCACCACATCTTGCTTCGTTTCCTTCATTCCAACAATGACACCTGAACATGGCGAAATTCCGGCTTCTTTTGCACGTTCAACCGTTTGTACACGATCGTCGTATGTATGTGATGTTGTAATATTCGTATGATTACGAGCAGACGTATTAATATTATGATTATAGCGATCTACTCCAGCCTCTTTTAACCGTTGTGCTTGTTCAGGCTTTAAAATTCCTAAACACGCGCAGACTGTCATTTCAGGATGGTGCTCCTTAATTTCCTTCACTGAATCTACTACAATATCAATTTCTTGATTACGCGGACCACGGCCACTTGCCACAATACAATAGGTCCCAACTTGTAGTGATGCCGCGCGATTCGCCCCATCAATAATTTCTTGTTGTTTCATCATTGGGTATTTTTCAATCGGTGCTGTTGATACAATCGATTGCGAACAGTACCCACAATTTTCTGGACATAAGCCCGATTTCGTATTAATAATCATATTCAGCTTTACTTTATTCCCATAATAATGGTAGCGGATACGATAGGCAGCATCTAATACAGCTAATAGCTCGGTATCTGGACTTTCTAAAATAGCCAATGCTTCTTCATCTGTTATCACATAACCATCGATAACTCGTTGTGCTAATTGTTGATAATTCATGTTAGTTTCCCACCTTTATAACGTGTCGTAATCGAAATGCAAATAAGCCAGCTAGTATAGCCAACACAATATCTTTCGGTAGCGGTGGCAACATCCATGCCCACGCCATCCAATAACTAAAACCTTCCGGTGCAGCAGCCCATAATTTATAGGCGGCATACAACCAATTTGTACCAAGTAAATAACTAATCATCATGGCGACAAGTCCTGCTGCAACATACATTGCTTTTGTTGAACGTACTTCAATCATTTTTCCAGCGATGTAGGCCGACAAAATAAAAACAATAATAAAGCCAAACGTAGGACTCAATAATTGACTAATGCCACCGCTAAAACGTGCAAAAACAGGTGCCCCTGCTAAGCCGACACACGCATAAACAGCTACCGCAATCGCCCCGCGTTTACTACCGAGCACAAGTCCTGCTAATATTGCAAAAAATGCTTGCAATGTAATGGGTACCCCTCCGACTACCATAAATGGCATAAATGATGTAATGTTTGCCCCTATCATCATCAATGCCGCAAACATGCCACAATACACAACATCATACGCAGTAAATCGTGCACGTACCCTTGTGTATGTCGTCATCTCTTTCCCCCCTCTCAACTATGAACGTTTTTTACTATAATCCATCCATTTATTTTAGTCAACCATTTTTAATTTTAAGTTAACTATTATGTGACATCATTCATAAACGCTCGAACAACGCAGGCGTTATCGTGCGGCCCAGCACAATTTTTTTAAATTGGAAACAGCCAAGAAACTTTATCAACAAATATTGTCATTGTAATCACTTGCGATTCTTATCAAAAATCGTTAGAATTAAATAATTGTTAACGCATTTGTCAATGTATAGTCAGTTGGATTCCAGCTGACTTTTTCTATGAATAAAAAATGACTAATGAAGGAGGGTTTGGATGGGTTCTTTAGATTTAGAAATGTACTTTGAACACCTTGTTTTAGCGAATGAGCTGAATGCTTGGCGTTTGCATGATTTAGAAGAGTTTAAGCTTTATACATGCGCAGATGATCTAGCGATTCAACGCGACCTCGCACACAATGCGGTGTTATACATGGATGAACGATTACTCATGCCCGAACAGGAAGATCTCACGCTTCTTCCTCTTTACGAGCAAGCTTACTTAGAAACACTTGAAAAGCATTGCCAAGTTTTAGCACATTATAAAACGACAGCTGACGATGGCACACCACTTTATCAAGTATCAATCGCTCTAGCGGTATCAGAAACAGAATCAATTGCAAATATTGTGAATGAAGCGACTACACTGCGTCACTTTATCCGCAACGAGATGATGTACGCATTCCGCCGCGAGCAAATTCGTCTACAAAATAGCACCAAAAAATCATGCTGAACAACACAATTCTTGGCGAATAAATACAGCAGGAATGGCGTCATTACGCGATTCCTGTTTTCATTTTCTTATGCAATAGCGTTTTAGCTATCGCATCTACATATAAACTTGTTTACATTTTTACAGAAAGAAGGGAATTCAATGCCTTATGATGGATTTGTACTTGATTTTAGTGAAACCATTCATGTGCTAAGCGCATTTCATCGCGATTTAGACGATCTACCAATTTCACCTGAGGAAAAATTTCGACTATTAAAAGAGCTTGACCGTAACCCGTATGAGCCAAATGGGGCACTCTTACAAACTACTGCACAATATGATTTTTTAGAACAAGCATTACGCGCTGCACAACATAAAAATAATCGCTAGTCTGGACTAACCTAAAAACAGTGACAATATAACAAAAGAAAGACACTTCTAAGGTATTAAAACTTTGGAAGTGTTTTTTGATGGACAAAACAACGGTATTCGATTGAATGTTCTTCATTTCTTTAACTATTTTTTAAAAAATGAAACTTTCTTGAAGCTAAGTCGTATAAGTAAGTGACTAGTATTTACGCTAGCATATTTCCATTTCATAAGGACGGTGAAGTTTTTTATGGGTATCAATCTTCAAAAAGGCCAACGCGTTGACTTAACAAAAGGTCATGCCGGTCTTAGCAAAATCCAAGTAGGACTTGGATGGGACCCTGCTGAAAATAAAAGCAGTGGCGGTTTCCTAGGGGGCTTATTTGGTGGCGGTGGCAGCAAAAGCGGCAACGTTGACTGTGATGCTTCTGTTATCATGCTAAAAGACGATCGTGTGACATCAAAAGAAGATGTTGTCTTTTTCGGAAACTTACGCAGTAAAGATGGTTCCGTTCAACACTCAGGTGACAACTTAACAGGTGTTGGCGATGGCGACGATGAAGTGGTTTCAATTGATTTACAAGCGATTCCAGCAGAGTTCAATCGCCTTGTATTCGTTGTCAACATTTATGATGCGGTCAATCGCAAACAACATTTCGGTATGATTCAAAATGCGTATATCCGCGTATATAACGCTAATAATCGTGAAGAATTAATTCGCTATAACTTAACAGATGATTATTCTGGTAGCACAACATTAGTGACAGGTGAAATTTATCGACATGGTACAGAATGGAAATTCGCTGCAATTGGCAATGGCACAACAGATGCTAACTTAAGTGCTGTTGTAGCAAGCTATCAATAAGGAGGAAAAAACATTATGGGTATTTCATTACAAAAAGGTCAAAAAGTAGATTTAACAAAAGGGAATCCTGGTTTATCAAACATCGTCGTAGGTTTAGGCTGGGATACAAACAAATATGATGGCGGTCAAGATTTCGACTTAGATTCATCTGTTTTCTTACTTAATGAAGCAAGTAAAGTAGACGATCCTGCAAACTTCGTATTCTACAACAATACAGTTGGCGGTAACGGCTCTGTTGAACACTCTGGTGATAACTTAACAGGTGTTGGTGATGGTGATGATGAAGCAGTGAAAGTAGATCTTCAAAACGTCCCTCAAAACGTAAGCCGTATTGCTTTCACAGTAACAATTCATGATGCAGATGCACGTGGTCAAAACTTTGGTATGGTATCCAATTCATTTATCCGCATTATCGATGCTGCATCAAATACAGAATTAATTCGCTACGACTTAGGCGAAGATTTCTCAATCGAAACAGCAATCGTTGTTGGCGAACTTTACCGTCATGGCACTGAATGGAAATTCAACGCTGTAGGTGCTGGTTACCAAGGTGGCTTAGCGGCACTTGCTACAGACTACGGTTTAGATATTAACTAATTTACCGCATAGGACATATTGTCTGCGCATAAACACAACGAGAAACCGCGCAATTGCGCGGTTTCTTTGTCGTTACATAGGTAGAATCTCAAAATCTCATTTTTATGACGCATCTGCACATTAGTTGGATGTGATTTCCATGATTCTCATAAAAGTGTCGTGTCTACCCAATAAAAGATTAAAGCTACCTATATGTGGTACAGTATTAGAAGCACTGAAGGGGGCCTGAACTAATGAATCAACTGACGATTACACCTCTTCCATGGAAAGACACCGATGACTGGCTACATTACTTTCTATTAGCTAGTACGGAGCGCCCTCGCTACAGTCTAACCGAGCAAAATCTCACATTTGAGCGCGTTGCTATACGAGTGCTTGGTGTTCCATTGGATGATGTCGAATACTTTAATACACTCTATGAATGGCATACAAACAGTACTGTTCACGTATTGAGTGAAGAATTAAATAAACAAATAGATAGTGCAGATTTTCAATTGCTCCAAAATATTTTACAACAGCACAAAGAGCTACCAAAAGGCTTATCCATTAATCGCCTTGTTGCGATGATGTACGGCTCACGTCTTGTGCCACAACATAGCAACCCACAACTCAATCGCCATCTACAAACAACGCTTATCCGCGTCATTGAAACATTCAGACAGCAACAAGCACAAGGGTTATTATCGAATGATTTTCGTCGTTTTCTCATCGACCTCGTCAAATGGATGAAAAATCATTGGATTGTATGGATGAAAGAGGCAACACCTGAAACGCCATTTCCAAAAGTTGTTTGGTATGGCGAGACGACGCAAAGCCAGCGTTATTTCTTATTACTACTTATGTGGTTAGGTTGCGATGTATTATTGTTTAATCCAACAGGTCAGGATGATTTTCAAGCTCTTGACCCACATAATGAGGAATCAACTATTTATCGTTACGGCGATACAGCGCCGCTGCAACCATTCCCAACGCAAACTCGTGAAGTACAAGCTACGGTGGGCTATCGCTCAACACAGCAGCTAGAACGCCTTATAGAAGACGAACAAGGTGTTTATCGCCCGTGGCAATACCAACACTATGAGCCACATAATGTCATGTTACAGCACACATATGATGATATTTTCATTTATGCGAAAGAACCTGCGATGATGCGCCCTGGCTTTAAAGCGCAAAAACCAACGGTCTATATTCCAACAATTTTTGCTAAAGTGAGCGGCATGTCACGTGACAAACAACATTATTGGGAAAAAATACACAGCCTTACGGAATTGCCAAATACATTATTAATTCAACAATTTCCGTATGCCAAAGAATCGAAAGCCAATTTCCAATTCCATTACGATAAAATTTTAGTTGGTGGTAAATTAGATGCTGACCGTATGCTCGAAACATCGTGGTGGCAATATAAAGAGCTCACACCTGAGATTCAACGCGCCATTGCACGCATTGTCATCGATTGCTGTGAAAATCCAACGGTTCAAAAGCTTCATAATGAAACCGAACGTGATTTAGCGATTACAACATTAAAACAATTATCGATGGTACCAACAGAAATTTTACGTTTTATGCAAAGCTTTGATTATGCGCAACAGCTACCAAAAATTATCGTCTTTTACGATGAATCACTTGGTCACTTCACACGTGCAGATGCCATTTTATTTAGCTTCTTAAATCGTTATGGCTTTGATATTATTTTTTATACACCAACCGGTAAGCAAGAAATCGAAAATTACTTAGAATCTCATATTTTTACGGTTCATCGCTTAGAGGACATGGTCTTTGATGTTCACTATGAAGAACCGACAAAAACACAATCATTTATACACAAAATTCGTAAACGTTTTTTTGACTAAGGAGGAATACTAATGTCTGAATTAATCCCATTACAAAAAGAAGGCTTAACAGAACAATCAGCAAATGAAACACGCTTAGCACTACGTAATGACCCCGAAGTAACATCGATTATTAAAGCAGTTGACTGGCGTGATGCAAATGATATTTTAATGCTCGGTAAAGAGCCTTCACAAGAGTTGTCACGCTTTACTGATAAGATTTTACATTCGATGACATTATCAAAACTAGATGACTCTAGCGCCCTTTTAAAACAACTTGAAAAGGTCATGAATAAGTTTGATAAAGATGAAATTTTAAAGGAACCAAGCTTCTTTGGTAAATTATTTAATCGTGCTAAAAAAAATATTGATTCTTTATTTGCAAAATACACATCACTTGGCGGTGAAATTGATAAAATCCACCAACAGTTTATTATCATAGAAGATGAATTAAAGAAAAATAATGTTGATTTAGAAGGTCTTTATCAAGAAGACATTCAATACTATTTAAATCTTGAAAAATACGCTGTAGCCGCTGAATTAAAACTAGAAGAATTACGCCAGCAAGACATTCCTCACTTAGAATCTCAAGTAGCTGAAGGTAATCAAATGGCACGCATTCAACTAGAAAATTTACGCACAGCAGAAGAAATCTTAGATCGCAAAGTAGATGACTTAGAGAAAGCACGTATGGTAGCAGTGATTGCTGCTCCTCAAATCAAAACAATACAGCGAGGCAATAATGACCTCATTGCTAAAATCAACAGTGCTTTTGTTACAACAATCCCAATTTTTAAAATGGGTATCATTAATGCAGTTAATGCTAAACGTCAAAAACTTCATGCAGATTCTATTAATGCTTTCGAAGATCGTGCCAATGAAATGCTACGAGATACAACAAAAGACATTATGAATCAAAGTGTTGATATTGCACGTAGAACAGGCACTTCAAGTATCAAAATGGATACCATTGAAGATATGTGGGATACAATTACTCATGGTATCGACGAATACAAACAAGTAAAAGACGAACAAGTTATACAGCGCCAACAAGACCGTAAACGTTTAGAAGAAATTCGTAACGAAGCGAAAGATGTCTTTGGTCGTTAATTCTTTAAAGCACAGTGATTGCTAAATGGCTGTGCTTTTTCTATGCCTAGATATAGATATGTAATGGCACTGTGGACCATTTAAGAGTATCCTTCGTTTATGTTGTAGTTCTTCTAGTAATAATGTGCGTGCAGAAGAAGCATCACATACTGTTATCGCATGAATGCACGTTGTTATAAAGGCTGCATAGATTTTTGTAGAGTGCTGTTTTTTAGCTTGATACAATGCGGTCATTTCCTCGATAAATAATGCACGTGTCGTAAAACCTGTCATTGCACCGCGTCCTTTCCCAAATGTGCGCGTTAAAATGACGTTAGAACGCTTTAACAGCTTGTTTAACGTGCTTTTTGGGATTCCTAATGCATCGCATAGTGCACGTTGTGTAGTCCATAAAAAGCCATCTTGACGTGGCTGTGTCTCGATATATGTAATAATATCTTGTTCCCATTCACATAAATGGCTACGTGTGCGATCTGCGCGTTCTTTTTTATGCTTATACCAACCTTTATAATTCACATATGGTTTTACCGATGTATAGGTTTCCGTTAGTTGCTCAATATAAAAACGTTCAGGGCCTTGGTAGCGACCACTGTAGGCAGATTTTAAAATAGCATGAAATTCGCGTGTTGATAGCGGCTGAACAAGTTGTGCGTTAAACGTAGCTAATGTGCACATAGCATCGGAAAATGAGATTTGGTCAGCATAACATGCAAGTGCAAGCGTAAACAACGTGTTATTGCGCCCTAACATGCCTTTATCGCCGTGAATATGTGGCGTTTGTAATAATGCTTTAAACCATGCTTGTTGCGTTAAAGATTGACGTTGTGTGCACTTCGACACAAAAAATGAGATTGTGTCATCTTCTTGATGCTGTGACCAATCAATGAATTGCGCGATGGCATACGTTTGTGTCAAATCTACCCACAAAACGTTTTCTGGCGATGGCATACGGAAAAAACCAAAGTCGTTGCAAAAAATATCTGCCCCAACACATTCAAGGCTACGCTTTAGTTGCGTAGCAATTTTTTTTGCCACAGTTAAACCAACCCCTTCTTTTTTCAAATGAAGCGGTTTTTCTAACATAAAATACAGTTGATAACCTCTTGGCGATGCTAGTAATAGCGTAGGAGTACCGATGCTATGATCTAAGCAAGCAAGGAAGATGTCTTGTGGCGAATAATTTTTTGTATCAATATCAATCACAAACGTATTGATTTGCATTAAATTTTGCTCTTCAAAGCCTTTCACATATTCCTTATAGCCATTTGTATAACGATATTGTAAATAAGGATTTGGCGTAAAGTGAGAATAGCGTGCTGCTTGTTCGCATAATTGCTTTTTTGACGTAATAATATCCCCTTGTACCCCATAAGCTGTTTGTAAATGTTCTTTCTTCTCAACAGCAAAAATGCCGCCTTGACGGTTAGCGCTTTGTTCTAGTTGTGGTGTTGCACGTAAGCTGTCATGAAATAGTGTGTTAATAAATTGTTCAATGTGAAATGGCATATGCACCCTCCTCTCGCTTCATTTTTTTAGTATAAGCGAAGAAAAAAGTAACTTTTTACACTATCTCATTTTTTAAAACAGCTATAAACGTTGATATAACAGCGTTTATCTATAATTGTGAACAACCTCTTACACGTCAAAGTGTGCAACATACTACCGCAAAAATGAGATTTTGAGATTTAAAAATAGTGGGTTCAATGGCCATCTGCGTTGCTATAAAACGTTTTTATACAAAAGTCTAAATTTTTATTGGGTAGATGCAACCGCAAAAAATAATTTATTGGGTAGATACCACCGCTGTTTTGTTTGTAATAAAAATACATATTTTATCGATTAACAATAAAATAAGGCCGAAATATCATAATTTATTGGGTAGATACCACCGCAAAAAAATTTTTAGGAGTGTATCCATTTTCTCGTCAAAAAAAGTGAGAGCAAAATAGCCCAAAAATCGGCATTTTCCATCGTATTATGACGTTATTTTAGAATTATTGGGTAGATGCAACACCTAAAATGAGATTCAATATGAAAAGTGAGATTTCTTGTAAAGCTAGTTATATCAATGGATTCAAGAATTGTCAGAATTTTTTATTGGGTAGATGCAGCATAGAAAATGAGATTTTAAAGCGCTTATTGGGTAGATACCACCGCAATTTATTGGGTAGATACAGTAAAAAAGTGAGATTTCATGAGATGAAACGGGTTATTGGGTAGACAGTGCATGGGAATGAAATTTTATAGAATGCTTTAAATTCAATGATTCTTTAATGATTAATTAAAATTATTGGGTACATGATGTACAAAAATGAGATTATATAGAAATTACGGTATATGTATTGGGTGCATCGTGCTGATGAATGAATAATCGTGTGTTCGATGTGCACAATAAGCTATTGGGTACATGATGTACAAAAATGAGATTATAAGATTTTATTTCGTGGATTTGTTATACTTTTAATAAATACGATTATTTATCGGGAGACGTAGCTAGTAAACATGATGCTGTGTCACAATTTAGTTAAGCAATGGCATTGTTTACGAAACATAAACTCAACGGAAATTGAGTAGAAACTATAAAATAATAAAGCGAGGTGAAACTGCTACTTCAACAATCGGCAAAAACAAAGTTGTCGAGTACACAATATACATCGAACATTAGACTAAGTTTTGAGTGAAACTCTAAAAAAAGAAGGCAACAAATAGTAGGCGTAGTTTAGATGAAGGCCTATTTCGTTATTCGAACATGGTGCTAGAAAGAAGCTAAGATGTATATGTTTTAAGTAGCAGGCTGTATCCCCTATGGATTATTCAGCAATGCTTGATAATGTCTATTTAACAAAGGATTTACAACCACTCGCAATTTGTGAAGCGGTACAACCGTTATATATCGATGAATTTGAGCATGTGGCCGAATGGACGACCGATGTCATGATGATGCAACAACAGTCAGATTATACGCCGTCGAAAAGCTTCCAAAAACTTTTAAATTTTGTGCAGCTCATTATGCTCGATAATCGTGCATTCCGTAAAATTGATTTACGTGAAAAACTAGCCGATGATGTGCAGCGCCATTTACTAGACCAAGTTATGCGCCCTGTTCTTCAAGAAGCTATCAGACCTACACCGGATAACAAGAAAAATACAGCACCTATAAAAAAAGTAACGCCACCAAAAAAAGAAGAGTCGGCACGAACTAAGCGACCACTTGATGATTTCATTATTGTTGAACATAAATCGGAAGAGCAGATGTCTTTAGAAATTCCAGATATTAATACGGAACAAATTGTCTCAACGATTAAAGACCAGGAATATTTAATTACAAATGCAAGTCATAGTTATCAAGCATTGCGCGATTTAGTGACGAAAAAAGATTTTGAAGAAAATGAAGATGGCGGCTTACAAAAGGAAATTGTTGTAGATGGTGTTAAACAAGGGACTGCTGAAATTCGCACAGATGAAGAAATTCAGCGTCTTCCAGCAGATACATTAGAAAAGCAACGTATTTGGTTTTCATTACTAGAATCGACAAATTCAGCGCTTGATGAATTGTCGGCGGATTTATTCGATTTAATTGCTTTTTCTTGGATGAAACAACCGAAAAATGATTATGGTTATATCCATTTTGATAGTGATCAAGCGTTACGTTTGAAATTTGAAGACCCCTATGAAAAATCGTTTCGTGTGCGCGAGAAAGAACGTTTCGATATTATGCAACGCGTTGCAACACTTGCGTCCGTTTGGATTGCGATGGACAATGACGATTTTATTGTTATCAATCCTGAAACAGAAGATATTGACCGTGAAAATTATGAATTTGCGGATTTTCACCCACTCTTTCAAATTGGTTCGATTGAGATGGCCTACGATAAGAAAACAAAAAAAGCGAAGGGAATTTATTCTGTGACGATTAAACCCTCGCCGCTCATCGATCGTTTGCTTATTCATAACGATCAAGCCTTTGCCTATTTAGATTACAAAGTGTTCCAATATAATTATTATAAACATCGTCAGCATAAACGTTTAGTGCGCTTCTTGAATTCGGAATGGAAAAATCAACGCAACTCAGAAGCAACTACATTCCGCGTCGGTCATTTAATCGAAATTATGGACTTTGGAAAAAATAGCGTGCACGGTGCGCGTTTGCGTGAGCGTGTTGAACGTGTGCTCGATGATTTATTAAATGATGCGGTTATTAAAGCGTGGAAGTATACTGAGCCATTTGAAGAAATCGAAACAGCCAAACGATTATGGTATTTACATGTGTGGGAAAACTTAGAGATTTCGATTACACCACCAGACCAACTTGTCGTTGAAAATAAACGAATTGCTGAATTAAAGTTAGCAACAAAAGTTATTGATGTACCACATGAACCAATTATTGAAGAAGAACAAGAGTTACCATTAATGGACCAAGTTGCGTTTATTATTGAAGAACGCGGCATTACGATTAAAGTCGCTGCAGAGGAAGCAAATATTTCATATAGTACATTACATCGCTATTTAAAAAATCCTCCGAAAAAAATATCCACGAAAAATCGCAAGCCATTAGAAGTATATTGTGAAAAATGGTATTCACTTGTGCAAATGAATCAAAATAGTTAATAAGTAAAAATGTTTACAAGTAAACTCCATTCGGATGAATGGAGTTTCTTCTATTATATAGAACATTCTTGTAAGCAGATTGATAGGAAAATGCGCATAGAATTGCTAGTATAGAAGTAATCTTGTAAAAGCAGAAAGAAGGCTATCACATGAAACTTAGTATACTCGATCAAATTCCAATTGCTAAAGGGATGACAGCGCAACAAGCATTACATAATAGTGTGGCATTAGCGAAGCAAGCAGATGATTTAGGTTATGAGCGATTTTGGCTTGCAGAGCATCATAATACGCGGACATTAGCAAGCAGTGCCCCAGAAATTACCGCGTCATTTATCGCTGGTCAAACAAAGCGCATTCATGTGGGTACAGGTGGCATTATGATGATGCATTATTCGGCATTAAAAATTGCAGAACAGTTTAATACATTGAGTGCCTTTGCACCGGGGCGTATTGATTTAGGATTGGGCAGAGCACCTGGTGGCGATTATGCAGCAACTTATGCACTTGCACAAGGCAAGCGTCCTTTTGTTGATGAACAATATAATAAATTAATGGCTATACAGCAATTAATGGCGGGAGAGCGAGCAGAAGATCAAGCTTACACAAATGTAGTGACAACACCGGCAAAAGTTCCATTAGCTAATATGTGGCTGCTTGGCTCAACTGGACAAAGTGCAGCGAAAGCAGCAGAGTATGGTGTAGGTTATTCCTTTGCACAATTTTTTAATGGGCAAGCAACGAAGGAAATTTTTGATTTATATCGCCAACGTTTTATCCCTTCTGACTTTATGGAAACGCCTCAAATTATCGTTAGCTATGCGGCGACTGTGGCAGAGACAGAAGATGAGGCAGAATATCGTGCAAAATCAATTGATATTTCACGGTTACAATTAATGCGTGGAGAGCTACAACAAGCATTAACGCCAGAAGAAGCGCAAGATTATCCGCTATCAGAAATGGATTTAGCAACGATTGCACAAAGTCGTAAACTTCATTTAGTAGGTACGAAACAGCAAGTTGCAGAACA
Source organism: Kurthia huakuii LAM0618 (assembly GCF_000505545.1). Taxonomy (GTDB): domain Bacteria; phylum Bacillota; class Bacilli; order Bacillales_A; family Planococcaceae; genus Kurthia; species Kurthia huakuii. The sequence goes on along the minus strand of NZ_AYTB01000015.1, from coordinate 130,921 downwards.
ATTGCAACGAGATCAAGAGCAGTATGGTTTTGAAGAAGCAATGATTAATTCAAACCAATCGATTTTTGAACATCGCTTGGAAAGTTATCGCCTATTGGCCGAAGAATTAATTAAATAACTACGTGAAACGGAATCGTTGTAAGGTTCCGTTTTTATTTTTCATGAGGAAGAAAGGACACGCGTAGCAATAGTTGAACGCAATGTTCCACGTGAAACATTGGTCATATTGTAATCATGTAAACATTTTTACTGTTTTATTTATTTACTAACTTCATGTATAATAAAAGCAAGGATGACATAGGGAGGGCTTTTAGTGACAAGAATTATTACGTTTGCGAATTTTAAAGGTGGCACAGGGAAAACAACAAATGCTGTGTTGTTTGCCTACACTTTAGCAAAACAAGGTTACAAAGTATTAGTTGTCGATAAAGATCCGCAAGCGAATGCGACAACATTTTTATTGAAAACATATATGGCTGAACGAGATGAAACACCTGTCGTTTCAAATTATATGCTTGATGGTGTAAAAGCTGGGGATTTAGCTTCAACAATTTTTACGATTCATAACAACCTCGATTTAATCCCAAATACGCCAACATTCCATTTGTACCCTAAATTTTTGCAAAAGAAATTTACAGGTATGACGGACCAAGCAGAACGCGAACGTATTTTTTACTTCCGCGAGTTGTTAAAGCCGATTCAGCATAATTATGATTTTATTTTAATTGATGTGCCACCGACTATTTCAGATATTACCGATGCAGCTCTTGCAGCGACGGATTATGTCGTTTTAGTACTTCAAACGCAGGAAGCTTCATTAGATGGTGCGGAAGTATTCATTAATTATTTACAAGATTTATTAGATGAAGATAAAGCGCAATTAGAAATCGTTGGTATTTTACCGGTCATTTTAAAAGCCGATTCACGTGTAGAGCAAGCAACGATGCAAAATGCTATCGCTATTTTTGGCGAAGAAAATCTATTTGAACACCATGTAAAAACAATGGAGCGTATTAAACGTTTTAATTCGGTTGGAATTACAAATGATGATATGCATGACCGACGTGTACATAATTTGTATGATGAAATTATTGATGAATTTATTAATCGTATTGTTGAAATTGAGGAGGATGAATAATGGCAAAAAAATCATTATTGCGCCATGATCGTGCATTACCCGATCATTTAAAATATAATAAAGATGAAGTAAGTGAAGAAATTAAAAGCGTCAAATCGGTACAACATAAAGCAGCAATGTTACGCGTTGATGAACAAACTAAAAATCGTATTTCCAACTTAGTAAAAGTGTGTGACTTTAAAAGTGCAAATGATTTAGTAAATGATATGATTGATTCATATATGAAATCATTAGATGAAGAACAACGTCGCGATGTAGAAGTAATGAACCGCATTTTAAATAAGTAAAAATGTAAACAAATATACATGTAAAAAGACTTTTTTATTGTGCGCACAATAGAAAAGTCTTTTTTATCATTTTTTCGCAGAAGACACCCTCCTCAACGCGTGGAGCGAGTAGGTGGGCGATGAATGCTACAAGGCATTAAGTTTTGACTGTAAATCAGCTTGATTTTAGACAGTAATAATCATTCAGTGTTCTCATTGAATTACCACTTAGTTTTAGTCGTCAAATACCGAAAAAAAGTATTTAATGATGAGAAATCAACTTACGCAAAAGCTATTTTTAAAAGAATAGGAAGCAACTACAACCTCTCTTTAATCGAATGGCACCATGATAAAGACCATGTTCACATGTTATTTAAAGCATACCCTAATACCGAACTTTCAAAATTCATCAATGCATATAAATCAGCAAGTTCGCGATTAATAAAACGAGATTTTCCAGAAATCAAACAGTAATTATGGCAAGGAATGTTTTGGTCTAAAAGCTACTGTCTTGTAACAACTGGTGGCGCGCCAATAGAAACGATTATAAATACGCGTTTGGGCATGTACAAAAACGCTCATTTAACCATGTACATTTTTGATTTCCAATGTATATTACAACTTTATATAGAGAAATGAATATGATAGCCTTTGCAGATGAGCCAGCCTTATCATAGCTGCGTTTTTGGCTCAAAAATCATATGAATAGCGGCTCTATGTCAAGTTGTAATTATGCAGTAATTTGAATAGTGATAGCCATTATGAGCATGATTGTACATACTTAGATGCGCAAAAATGTACCTAACCATGTTGACATTTATAACGATTAAAAAATACATTCAGTCTCAAGGGCATAAATAAGTAAGTAGAAAGAGGTGATTGTCATGCCACATAAAGCCTACAAATTCCGTATCTACCCCACTAAAGACCAACAAGCATTCATTCATCAAACACATGGTCATTGCCGTTTTGTGTACAACCATTTCCTTGAACGTTGGAATACTTCTTATAAGAAAGAAGGAAAAGGGTTAAATCGTTCCAGTATGTCTAAACTACTGACCAAATTTAGAAACAAGATGATACCGCGTGGTTACGCAACGTAGATCGCGTAGCCTTACAAACTTCCTGTGAACAGATTGTGGATGTGGATGCATTCGGGCGTTTTTTCAAGAAACAAAACTGTTATCCTCGTTTTAAATGAAGAGTGAGACACCAGCGGAGACATTTTCGTTAGAGGATTTAAAAATTTCAATCCACTCACTCAATAAAGAGTGAGACTATTGGGAATACTACAAAAATAAGCAGACAGATGATATTTCAATCCACTCACTCAATAAAGAGTGAGACTATTGGGAATACTACAAAAATAAGCAGACAGATGATATTTCAATCCACTCACTCAATAAAGAGTGAGACGTATATTCCTAATGTAGACAAAGAAACAATAACTATTTCAATCCACTCACTCAATAAAGAGTGAGACTCAACGCTTGAACTCGTAGAAGATGATGACAAAGATTTCAATCCACTCACTCAATAAAGAGTGAGACACTATAACAAAGACCTTATCATCGAAGCTATCAAGATTTCAATCCACTCACTCAATAAAGAGTGAGACTTTTTGAGTTCAAACGTTACACCTCTGTTAGTTATTTCAATCCACTCACTCAATAAAGAGTGAGACTGTGATAAGGAGTCCCGGGCACTTTACTAAGCGGCATTTCAATCCACTCACTCAATAAAGAGTGAGACGCTACGTTATCAATTAAATTTTGTGCGTTCATTTTATTTCAATCCACTCACTCAATAAAGAGTGAGACATAAATATCAATCAGCTATCCTTGATCGTCTAATGATTTCAATCCACTCACTCAATAAAGAGTGAGACCCGAAGCTCGTAACACGCGATAAAAACTTATCGATAATTTCAATCCACTCACTCAATAAAGAGTGAGACTGCAGCTAGAAAAAAGACAAGGTTAAGTCAAAGCATTTCAATCCACTCACTCAATAAAGAGTGAGACAGGTAGTGTCAAAGGCTATAAGATTTTTATTTTTATTTCAATCCACTCACTCAATAAAGAGTGAGACCAAAATCTAAGTAAGCGATAGGAAACAACGAGCCATTTCAATCCACTCACTCAATAAAGAGTGAGACCCAAGCTACAAACAAAGCAGCAAATTGTATACAGATTTCAATCCACTCACTCAATAAAGAGTGAGACATGGTTGGGCCCTTCGCCTTCATTCCTTTGAAATATTTCAATCCACTCACTCAATAAAGAGTGAGACAATTGATTTGAGTTTTGCTGGCTTATCCATCCCTTTATTTCAATCCACTCACTCAATAAAGAGTGAGACGTCGTAAAATTACGTTTGCCAATATGCTCGTCGTAATTTCAATCCACTCACTCAATAAAGAGTGAGACGATAACATGGCTAAAGGTGCTATGAATCAAGTTGAATTTCAATCCACTCACTCAATAAAGAGTGAGACAAACCGCTTCATTTTCTTCGTGTTGGATAACCGTATTTCAATCCACTCACTCAATAAAGAGTGAGACTCATGCGAGATATACCGCATAGTGTAAATGTTTTAATTTCAATCCACTCACTCAATAAAGAGTGAGACGGGGAACAAGTTCGGAAACGGAGTTAAAACCTTCTATTTCAATCCACTCACTCAATAAAGAGTGAGACGTTTGGGTGTTGAGCAAAGCAACTTACGAGCGTATATTTCAATCCACTCACTCAATAAAGAGTGAGACCGCTTTGGCGATTGGACAGGGAGCCATTTTAGACATTTCAATCCACTCACTCAATAAAGAGTGAGACAAACGTTTAAGCAAGTTTAAGGAAAACAGCGAAATTTCAATCCACTCACTCAATAAAGAGTGAGACGGCGAACGCTTAATAAATTCAGCTGAATTTATCATGAATTCACTATTTCTTTCTAAACTTTTTCTATTTAAAGAGAACAAACATGATTTCTTTCTTTAAACAGTGAAAAAACGGGTGCGAATACACCAGGAAATATATGAGCGCTTCCTATTCGCACCTTTTTACCTATTATACAATGTACGCCTTCTTTTTCCTAACCTCTTCCGAAGAAATGGCTTTCGCAATATGAGTCCTCCACTAAGTAACATTTAAAAATCGAATCCCCTCTCACAAATTAGCTCTCACCTCAAGAAGCGTGTTTTCGATACGACATATTTCTGAATATGCGTCACGTTTAAGTAGATACGCCTAGAAAAAAGCGAATCATTTGCTGATTGTTGTCATTTTCTCAAATAACTACTACTTGTGTGGCGATAGTTACGACAACTTTGTAACGTGGCCTCCTCAAAAGCGGACAAAAAATGCCCGTTACGATTCATTTTTGACCCCATTTCTACCGATAACGGGCTTTTTCCGCACAAACACTTTGCTAGATCGAGTGCAGCGTGTCGCATTTTTTATTTTTTTGAATAAATGACAGCATTTTTTCAAACGCGCAATTTTTCGTGCGAAAACCGACCGTCAGAGCGCCAAAATCGACCGCTTTTGGCCTGTTTCGGGCAAAAACAGCACAAAATGATTTCTTAAAAATTGCAAGCATTTGTTTTTTTATCGTAAATAAAAATTTACGTTGACAGCTTTTTGCATGATGCTTACTAAAATCCCTTTTTTTCGTGCGTAAATAGACTTTGTTTGGCACTTATTTTCAATTATGTTGTATCCAAAACACGCTTCTTGGGCTCCTAGCTATTTTCTGATGAGCGATTCGTGAGCAGACATATCAAAAATAAATCGCCGCTTCGGAATGTGCAATCTTGCCAAGCGTATTAAAAAAACAAACAAAAAAAATAAATCGCCTACATAAGCGATTTATTTTTTGTAAACAGTTTTACTAATTTACTTTTAAACAAAGGAGCTGGTACAACGAAGTTAGCGCAAATTAGATTTTGCCACAAGAAACGCAACGACGGTCAGGGTCATCTTCACCATATAGGCGTAACTCTTTTACAACGCCACAGCTTTCACAGCGTCCCATTGAGATTTGAGGTAATATACCTTGGCGTGCTAGCGGTAGCCACTCAGTCATATACATTTCATAGGTCATACCATAGTCGATAAGCATAAGTTTACCTTCTTTATTTAATGCATAATTGCTGCTGTCAAAAATATCATAGCAATCCATTTCATCTTTTAATAAATGAATTGCTTGGCGTAAAGAATCGGTGACACGAGGGTCCGTTTCAAAGTCAATTGCATAATTGCCAAGGTCAGCGGGCACAGGGCGATAGTATGGTTGTACACATACATTCTCATCCATATGTAAAATAGGTGCCACGTTTGCATGCAAGTTTTCTTGATATAGGCGCTCGTACATTTGCTGTTCTAAATGACTTTGTTTTTCACCAAGCGGGTGTAAAAAGGTCTTTACGACAAACTGGTCAAAGCGATCCACTTTACGTGTTGACCCCAGACCGATGAATTTTCCTACTGTTTTTGGTGTTACGTGTAATAGTTGAATCATAGATAACCAGCTCCTTTAATTGTTCTATAATTTATCCTATTATATAACAGATATAAATAAAATCAAGTAGTTATAGAACAAAAAATAGATTTTTTGTATAAAGTAGTTAAAAAAATAAAAAAAGAGCTACATTTAACATGTAACTCTGTTATATATCAGATTAACTATTCATAATTAAATTGCCATTCAATATCATATTTATCGCGAAGAGAACCATACAGTGGGCTGAAGAACATTTCTTGTAACTCCATAAAGACTTCGCCCTCTTCAGCAAGTTTGGCGAAAGCTTGGCGCATAAATTGTTCATCATTTGAAATGACTGCGAGCGTGACATTATTGCCGATTGTTGTTGGAGTACCATTAAATGTATCAGAAAACATAATTTTTTCGCCAGCCACTGTTACGTAGCCATGCATAACTCGATTTTCCGCGTTTTCTGGTAAGGGATGTTCTGGGTTTTCAGGAGCTTCACCAAATGTCATAATAGAAGTATCGGTACTTTGGAAAACGTCTGCATAGAAAGAGATTGCTTCCGTTGCTTCGCCATTAAAAATTAAATAAGGTGTAATCAGAAAAATTCCTCCTTAAATATAAGATAGTATATTATTCCCGTTTAGTAGTAAAATAATCGATGAAGGTGATAAAAATGGATACAGAAAATATGACGGAACAACAATTTATTGAATGGTATCAAGCCCATGAAAAAGGGAAATATGAAACGCCTAGTATGACAACAGATATGATTATTTTGGCAAATAAAGAAGAAAAATTACAGTTGCTATTAATACAGCGTAAGCAACATCCTTTTAAAAATAGTTGGGCATTTCCTGGAGGCTTTGTCGATATGGATGAAGATTTAGACACAGGTGCAGCGCGCGAATTACGTGAAGAAACAGGTCTTGAAAATGTATATGCTACGCAGTTGTATACTTGGTCTGATGTTGAGCGCGACCCACGAATGCGTGTAATTAGTACGTCTTATTTAGCATTAGTTGAGCGTGATGCGTTATTGACTGCAAAGGCGGCAGATGATGCAGCAGATGTAGCACTGTTTACAATAACGTTACCGCTTGTGAAAAAGCAGTTAGGCACGCAACAAGTGACACTGCATTTAAGCCATGCTGAAAAAGGACAATTGTCAGCGGAACTTGCCATCACCTATACACAAGTCGGCAAACAATGGCATGAAGAATTAACTATCCTCGACAAGCAAGGAATAGCATTCGATCACGCAAAAGCAATTGTTTATGCAGTTTTGCGCTTACGTGAGCGTATTCATTATTCACCCATTGCACTTGAATTATTACCACAACAATTTTCTTTTGAACAATTGAAGCAAGCTTATGAGGCGATTGCATACGAACAACTAGCAAAACCAACCGTTTTACAATTTGTAGAAAAGGTAGCGATGGACACGTATCAAGCGAAACAAGTTTAAATGTTTACAAATTTACTTGTTTCAGCTGATTATACGATTAAAAAAGAAGAGGCTGGAACAAAACATTTCATTTTCTTTTTTAGCGTTCGCAACAAAAAACCAGAATCGCACCACAGCGCGATTCCGGTTTTTCTAATGCTCATCTGAGATGGTGTTTTTACACTTATTTCCCAGCATCTTATTTTGTTTACATGTAAAAAAGTTTATTGATTTACGAACTGCGTTTACGGTACATCATATAACCATTTAATGAAACCGTTGAATTATCGAATAGGGTTGCTCCGCGTTCATTAGCACGTTTAGGCGCCACTTGGCATTCTGTTAATACCGCTTCACTATTCCCTTCCAAATAAAATTCATCTTTTTCATGTTGTTTAAATGTACTGTTTGTAAACGTAATTTGACTTGATTTGCCACGAACGCCATAATCAGCTCCGCCAGCAATCAAACATTTTTTTCCGATGATTGTACTTTGGTCTACAATCATTGTTGGGTATTGATGATCTACGCATGTTACAAGATTGAACGTAGCATTTACTTTATTTGTTAATGTAAATGCCGTACCGCCGCGATTGAAGTGAACTTGTTGTAATTGTAATGTTGAGCGCGTCGCTTCAAATTGTGTCGCAGTATTTTGTGAAAATAACACATCTAATAAATTAAATGAGCTACTTACAGCAGAAATACCATGCTGTTTATTGTTGGATAATTGACCATCATTTAATGTGACCGTTGCACCTTTTGTATAAATGCCACTACCATTATTAATAAACTGTGTATGTTCGAGTGATAGTGTACAATATTCACTTGCAAGTCCATATTGTTTTGCACTACTAAATTTTCCTTTGTTGAGCAATAAATGACCATTTTCAATACAGCGAATGCCATCGAGTTGTTGATTTTCACATTCTATTGTATTGATTGTTAATTTACTATTATTCGCATAAATCCCATATGTGCCGTCGTAAAGTGTTATATTTTTCAAAATAGCTTCACTGTTTAAAATATCAATATTACAATCTTGATTGCTATGGAATGATAAATTTTCAGCCGTGCCGCTACTACGGTCATTGATTTGGAGTGCAACAGCACGTGCATTTGAAATTTGTAAGTTTTCAATTTTAAATTGTGTTTGGGACAAGAAGATGGATGGAAAATCAGATGGGTGTCCCATTACTGAAATATCTTGTAAGTGAACAGCACTGTTTTTGGCGTTAATATCATTCCCGCCACAGCGATCAAAGCGGCAACGCGCAATCATTACGTCACATTGTGCTGCAACTGTAATATGATTTTTTGCTGCAATGATAAATGCACAATCTTCAATTGTCGCTGTTGCTTGCTCAGCTAATAACAGCGCGCTCGCTAATTCAGCTTGGAATTCAGCATTTGCTATTGTCAACTGTCCACCAACTACTTCTAGTTGTACACTGCGATGTGTTATAAAATGAGCGTTTTGAATAGTCAGCGTTGAGTGCATTGCAAGAATCGCACGATGACTGCCGCGATAAAAGGTAGTATTGTCGATATGTAATTGACAATTGTCTAATTGAAGCTGTGCTTTGTCTTTTCCTTTATGCTCCATAACTTTACAGTTATCTAAATAAATGGCGCTCTCTTGCGCTAAAATGGCATGACTTTCTCCATGAGTTAATTCACTATTCGTTGCGCGGAATGTTGAGTTTTGAGACGCTACTATTTGACTGTCTGCTGTTTGTGTGAAAAATGATGACGAAACGACTGCTTGACTATCCAATAATGTTACATGTTTTTTTGCTTTTTGTAGTTGACAATTTGTTAATACTATCGATGATTGCGCCAATTCAATTTGTGTGCCCGTTGTATGATCAGAGAAGTAGCTTGCAGAGACGTTAAGCGTTGTTTTGGTTGTGGCAACAATGGCTTGAACGGCATGTTGAAAGCGATTATGCGAACTAATAATATGACTTTCTTCTGCATGAAGCTGTGTTTTTAACTGATTTTTGAATAAAGTATGCTCAATTGTAAGTTGGCATGTTTTTGCAAAAATCGCATAATACTTGCCAGTGAACTGACATTTTGAGATTGTCGCCGTTGTTTGTGAAAGCTTTAAAAAAGCTTTATTCACGTCTTTTGCAGCGCTTTCAAAATGGCAATCACTAAAGTGCAACTCGGCTTGCTGTGCCATAATTGTATGTGCTGTGTAACTACTAGCAAAACGGCAATTTTCAAAGTGTGCCGTCGCTTCTTGCATTTCAATTACGTTCTCAAATTGTACATTTTGAATGGTAATTGCAATGTCAGGAGCTACAACGATATCCCCGACAATACTCACCGCGCCATGACCATGAATTGTCACCGATTTGCGTAGGACGAGTACTTCATCGTATGTCCCCGCTGAAACTTCTATGCAGTCATTGTCCTCTGCATGCTCTAAAGCTTCTAATAATGAATGATAAGCTTCATCTTTATAAGGTGAAACGTATAATACCGCCATCGAAACTCCTCCTTTTGTTTATTATACAAAATATTTACAGAAAGTGATAATGCTATTCTATTCATTAATTATATACATATAGTAAATTATGTGCATAAAAAAAACGCGATTTTATTCGCGCTATCGATTATTTTTTAATATGTGATGTTATCGGTGACTTTTTTTTAATTTTCTTTGGCTGTGCGTCTATTAAAAATGCAAAGATGCCTAATTCTTTGCGAATATTTAATGGTTGTGTCGCTAAATTGCTCATATTAATCGCCTCGTTTAATAAATTTTTTAATAATGTTCCTGTTCATAACAGTATATAACCTTTTGTTCATCAGATTATAAGATTTTTGTTGAGAAATTGTAAATTTACAAAATACTTCATTTGAAACGGTCAAATATCCCGAAATGTGTAACTATTTTTTCAAAAAAATTCAAAAAATTACAAATAAAACATATTAAATTTGGAAAATTTGTTATAATTAATATGTATTTTAGGAATATAGATGAATCGTCTGTTCTATTTTTTAAAGTACAGTACTATTTACGAAGATTAATTGAAAAATTGTCGTAAATAGAATAGCCAACACTGTCGCAGGGGTGTGACGAAAAGTGTTGAGCGAATTTATATTAGGAGGGTTTTATATGCGTTTAGAGAACAAAGTAGCCATTATTACTGGCGCTGCAAATGGTATTGGGGAAGCAGCGGCGAAAAAATTTGTGGCTGAAGGAGCAAAAGTCGTTGTGGCGGATTTTGCTGATCACGGTGAAGAAGTAGCGAAAAATCTTGGGGATTCTGCTCGCTTCTTCAAAGTAAATGTTTCGGATAGAGAAAGTGTTGCTGCAATGGTGAAGTTTGCAATTGATCAATTTGGGACGGTTGATATTCTTGTAAACAATGCTGGTATTACGCGCGATGCGATGCTACACAAAATGTCAGAAGAGCAGTTTGATCAAGTAATGAATGTCAATATTAAAGGGGCGTTCAACTGTACGCAAGCTGTGTATCCAATTTTAAAAGAAAAACAATATGGTCGTATCATTTCTACATCTTCAGTAAGTGGTATTTATGGCAACATCGGGCAAACAAATTATGCCGCTTCAAAAGCTGCAATTGTTGGCATGACAAAATCATGGGCAAAAGAATTTGGTCGAAACGGTGTGACAGCAAATGCTGTAGCACCAGGATTCATTAAAACGGCCATGGTTGCGGCAATGCCTGACAAAGTTATTGCTAAGATGGAAGCAACAATTCCATTGCAAAAATTAGGAGAGCCAGAAGATATTGCAAATGCCTATGCATTTTTAGCATCAGATGAAGCTAAATATATTACAGGGCATGTATTACATGTAGATGGCGCAATTATGATGTAGGAAAAACCCTACCATATTTTAAGTAAAAGGTGAAATTGCATTTATTGCGATTTCATCTTTTTTATTGTCGAAAATAGCCCTTAAGTTGCAATTTTTTGATTAAAAAAATTCACAATGGGTATAGTTTAACAATAGACATAAATAGCTAGAAAACGTTGGATGCGCTCAATCATTTCATATTGTTGATAAAGAAAGGTGGAAAAATCATGAAAGCAATTATGAAAAAAATTGAACGAGATGCTATTGTGTTAGAATTGAACGGACAAGAATGTAAATTAATAATGGGAAGCGACATGAATCGCTTTTTACATGACATTATGAATGAAGGGTTATATGTTGAGGCAGTCCATTCCGATAAACAACGTGACTTATTAATGGCATCAGATAATCCGGATGCAGAAAAAATGTTAAATAAAGTTATGTCAGATACAACTAAGTGGCCAGATGTTTACCAATAGGTACTAGCGCATAATACGATAGCTACAAGTGTCTCAATATAAATTGAAAGAGGCGGTGAGTATGAATAGCCATCCTATTACATGTACAAAATGCAATCGGATTTTAAATTTACAAGACCGTATTGAAATTGATCATGGTACGTTTACAGCATTGCACCACCCGACATATGTTTATACATGCCCACATTGTGGACATATTGAAGCGAGCCATGATGACTTTGAAGAGAATGAACACTCTCTGTCATCGTGATAGAGAAAGAATCGTGCACGATGCGCGATTCTTTTTTTAATAGTAAAAATGTTTACAAGTAAATATTTTTACTTGTAGTCGAAACATTTTTAAAAATGAAACGTAGTACATATAGCCATAGAAAGGAGGGGGTTACATGCGCATGATTACAGCCGAAGATGGCTCTAAAATTTATTACAATATGTATGGAGAAGGAAAAACGATTGTTTTACTACATGGGAATTTTCAACATCACCGCTTTTTTGCAAAACAAATAAACTTTTTTTCACAGTACTATCGTGTTATTGCAATGGATACAAGAGATCAAGGGCGTTCTACGAATGAAGCAGCACAGTTAACATACGAATTAATTGTTCAAGATATTGCTCAAATTTTACAACAAGAAAAAATTGAACGCTGTGCAATTGTCGGATTCAGTGATGGAGCAAATATTGCATTAGCATATGCTTGTGCATTTCCTAAAAGTGTACCGAAGTTAGTATTATGTTCGGGAAATTTAACATTTGATGGATTATTAAAATCAAAACAACGGTCGTTAAAAGTGTTGGATTTTACATGTGAGCGAATTTTTCGATGGAATCGAGGGCATCGAATTTTACAATTAGCGATGCTCCCGGTTCCGGTAACGCCTGAAGCTGTGCGTGCGCTTGTTGATACGGAAGCATTTGTTGTCGTTGGTGAACAGGACATTATTAAGCAAGAGCACACAAATCAGTTAGTTAGGATGTTACCAAATGTACGGTACCATACAATGTTAAATCGTGGTCATACGATTCGGACCGTTGATGCTGAAATGATCGTCAAATTTTTAGAAGGGGGTGTGTAGTGTGGAGAAGAAGCGTAAAACGTGGATACCATATGTAAAGATCATTTTTCTTATTTCAGTCATCGTATTAGTAATGCGAGAAGTCCTTATCATTTCAAAACAAACGAACTTTACAAAATTGCAAACGACGATTCAAGATATTCCATTCATCTATTTAATAGGGATTGTTGCAGTCGGATTATTGGCAACTGCCATGATGCTAGGGTATGATTTTGTGTTAAATCGTATGCTCAATACAACGTATACAACAAGTTATATTTTAAAGTCTAGTTGGATTATTAATTCATTTAATAATTTGTTAGGTTTTGGTGGGCTTATTGGAAGTGGCTTGCGTTCAGAATTTTTTAGCCATAATGATACAGAACAAAAAGTAGTGTTAAAAAAAATTTCTTCTATCTTAGTATTTGCTTTATCAGGCCTCTCTATTTTAGCGATGATTGCGCTTGTCCTTGTATTAACAACGCTACATAATGGTTTTGTTGAACGTTATATTTTATGGCTTATCGCGGGGAGTTTATATTTCCCAATTGTTTATATTATGACAACACGCGCATCATGGATGAAAGAAATAACAGCAAAAGACCGCATACAATTAGTTAGCATTTCACTTGCTGAATGGTTTATGGTGCTTGTGACATTTTTAGTAGTAGGGGAAATATTACAGCAAGAAGTGCCATTACTCGAAGTGAGCGCTGTATTTGTCGTTTGTTCGATTATTGGTATTGCATCACTTGTACCTGGTGGATTAGGTAGTTTTGATGTTTTAATGATTATTAGTTTGCGTGCAATGGGTGTCGATAATGAAACGGCAGTCTCTTGGATTTTACTATATCGCGTTGCGTATTATTTCATTCCATTTGCACTTGGTACTAGCTTATTTGCAGGAAATTTAGGAACGCGTTTGAACAATCGTTTTGCGGGAATTCCAAAACAAGTCATTGAATTTAGTACAAAAAAATTATTAAGTGGGATGTTATTTTTAGCAGGTATTGTCCTTATTTTATCAAATACAGTACCCATTAATTTATATGTCAAAGAAAGTTCGTTCTCAACGGAGTTTGTGAGTACGATTATCGGAATTGTTGTCGGCTTTCTTTTAATATTATTTGGGCGAACATCGATTATGCGGCTGAAAAAATCATTTTGGCCGATGTGCTCAGTATTAGTCATCGGGATTGTTTATTGTGCGGTTGAAGATTATTCTTGGTTTACAGTCACGTACTTTATCGTGTTGCTATTGTTTGCATGGTTATCACGAAGTCGATTTACAAAGAACGATTTTGTTTACTCATGGGAGGCGCGCTGCTTTGATGGTATGATTTACGGGGCGCTCGTTATTTTGTATTTATTGATTGGGTATTTAATTAGTCCAAATATTCATTTTAAAAATCTACCGTTGAAAAACTTTACATGGGATTTCTATTTATTCCCATCAGAGCGTCTATGGTTTTATGGATTACTCGTTATTGCAGTCACGCTTGGTGCTGTATTACTGATGATGCGCTATTTAAAAGATTCGCCACAACAAGAGCCGGTATTTGAAGAACAACGCGTGCGACATGTGCTAGAGACATATGGTGGTACGGTCACGAGTCATTTAGCTTTCGTGCGCGATAAACAATTTTTCTTTTATCAAGAAGATGGTGAAGATGTGTTGTTTATGCAGTATCAGCGATTTGCTGATAAATGTATTGTGATGGGGGACCCTGCCGGGAAGCAGACAGCTATAAAAGCAGGGTTACAAGCAATGAAGCATGAAATGGCTAAACAAAATGTCAAACTCGTATTTTATGAGGTAGAACAGAAAACGGTTATGCAGTTGCATGAACTAGGTTTTGACTTTATTAAAATGGGTGAAGAGGGACACGTATATTTACCAGATTTTACGATGTCGGGGAAAAAGCGCAAAACGCTACGTGCAGCGATGAATAAAATTGAACGTGAAGGGCATACATTCGAAGTACTTATGCCACCCTTTACAGCAACTTTAATAGAGGAATTAAATACAATTTCAAATGAATGGTTAAATGGCCGTACAGAAAAAGGCTATTCAGTTGGGAGTTTTGATGTCTATTATTTGAATCAGGCACCGATTGGTATTGTAAGACGCAACGACGGGCGCATTGAAGCGTTTGTTACATTGATGCCGGCCCAGACGAATGCCATCATTTCCATTGATTTAATGCGCCATCGAAAAGATGCTGTTTCTGGAATTATGGATTATTTATTTACATCATTATTCACTTATTCACAGCAACAAGGCTATCGCTATTTTAATTTAGGAATGGCACCATTTTCTGAAGTAGGTGCATCAAGTGATAGCTTTATCGAAGAACGTTTAGCCTATTTTGTGTATCAATATGGTAACCGCTTCTATTCATTTAAAGGGTTGCGTTCCTACAAAGAAAAGTATGCTAACCATTGGCAGTCACGCTATACGGTTTATCCGAAACATTCTTCGTTAATTTTTGTCATGATTCAACTGCTCGTGTTAATTAATCGTGACCGTAGTTAATAAGTAAAGATGTTTACAAATAAACATGTAAAAAAGAATCCCGATGCAAGAGCATTAGGATTCCTTTTTTTATTGATAGTAGCGCAGTAATGATTGTGTAAAAATAAGCGCAATTGCAATGACAAAAATGGCTAATATAACATAACTTGTGCGCCATAAAAGTCGTTGTTGTTGTTCACGTTGTTCTAATAATGCATTTTCTTCTTCCTCTGTTAAACCATCGAGTGCTAATTCAACCTTGTCAGCAAATAAGTATGAGAAGAGGGCAATCATTAAAAATGCGCTAATAAATGCGATAATACCGAGAAGATACATGTCCGCACACCCCCATAATAATATCATCGGCTATAACTAACGTGATTCAACTATTCGTGTTAAATTTCTTAGTTATTAAATGATTATACATGTTTGTAATTGTGTCAAGTGGGTATTGATTAAGAAGGACTGTCTAGGAATTACACGGGGTGTGCAAAAAATTATTTTTGCACGCTTTTTGTATGAATGTAAAAAGGACTTGGTGTTTTTCACCAAGCCCTTTTTTTACGCTTCTTTTACAGCAAAATAGTGGTTTTCTGGATCAGCAAAATTGAATACGCGCTGTCCAGGCATATCAACAATTTCGCCGACTGTAATGCCAGCAGCCTTTAATTTAGCATGAAGTCCATCTAAATCATCGCTCGAAAATAATAGAGAGGGTGTTGCCATGTCTAATTCAGGGGACATTTTTGCGATTTGCTCGCGGTTGTGTAAAACAATAGTTGTTTCAGTTTCAGCGTGCGGTGCTAATTCAACCATATACATATCGCCATTGCTCATTTCATTTTTGACGACAAAATTAAAATGTGTCACCCAGAAATCTCGGATTGTTTTTTGATTTTCTACATATAACATAAGCTGTGCAAGTTACATAACATAGACTCCCTTTAAGCAAGTATAAGAATTTTGGAGCAATTTTAAAAAAATTGATGTAAATATGCCTAAAATAACTGTCTTTTTAGCTATTATCTATTATATACTATAAAGAAGAAAGACTATTTTGGCAATTTTAGGAGGATTTTAATGAAAAAGAAACAATTAACAGCAATCGCATTGAGTGCAACGATGTTAGCTTCAGCAGTCGCAGTAACTCCAGGGGTGGCAAGTGCGAAAACGACATACAAAATTGTTAATGGAAAATTAGTAGATGCTAAAACGAAAAAAGTAGTCAAAGGGTACAAAATGTTTAACGGCAAATTGTACAAGGACGGAAAATTATTTAAAGGTATTTATAAAGAAACATATTATAACAAAGGGAAAAAAGCGTCGTATTGGTATGAAGGGATTTATTATCATCAAGGAAAACCATACACAGGTTATTCAGGCCAACAAAAATTACGTTTCGATGATGGCCTACCATTAACAGGCACATATAAAAAGATTTTATTTGAAGATGGCAAACGCTTTAAAGGATGGAAAGATAAGAAATATTATATGAATGGGCTATTAGCGAACGGGAATGTGACGATTAATGGTCAAACATATAAATTTAAAGATGGTGTGAAACAAGATTTCTCATTAACAATTATGCATACGAATGACACACATGCACATTTAGATAGCGTTGCAAAACGTGTAACAGCAATTAACGAAATTCGTAAAGCGAATCCAAGTAATGTGCTATTAGATGCGGGCGATGTATTTAGCGGTACATTGTATTTTAACGAATTTAAAGGGCAAGCAGATTTAGAATTTATGAATATGATGGGCTACGATGCAGCGACATTTGGTAACCATGAGTTTGACTTAGGTTCATCTCCAGAAGGTCATCAAGCATTAGTAGACTTTATCAAAGGGGCGAAATTCCCGTTTGTTAGTGCGAACGTAGATTTCTCAAAAGATAATAAATTCCAAGGTTTATTCTCTGACATGGTAAGTTCAAAACCAGAAGAAGGTAAAATTTATTCGGGTATTATTAAAGAAGTAGACGGCCAAAAAGTGGGTATCTTTGGTTTAACAACAGCCGAAACAGCAGATATTTCAAGCCCGGGTTCTGTTGCTTTTGAAAATTATGTAGCAGAAGCGCAAAAAGCGGTGAAAGCTTTTAAAGGTCAAGATGTTGATAAAATTATCGCGTTAACACATATTGGTTATGATGATAGCCCAACATATGACAATGACCAAATTTTAGCGAAAACAGTTCGTGGCATTGACGTTATCGTCGGCGGGCATACACATACGAAGCTAGATAAAGTTGTGACCGTGAATGAAGATAATGATAAAAATGATAAGGCACCAACAGTTATTGTACAAACAGGTCAATATGGCGAAAACTTAGGTAATCTAAGTGTGACATTTGATAAAAAAGGTGAGGTTACTGCTTCTGAACAACATTTAGTGAAGGTAGAAGAGAAAGCAGAAGACCCGGTAGCGGCGGCTAAATTAAAGCAATATAAAGATCGTATTGCTGAAATTAGCAATGAAGAAACAGGCGTAGTAGCAGAGGAAGCATTAACAAATCCTCGCTCAACAGAAACGAGTAACGAAAGTGTTCGTTCAAATGAAACAGCGCTTGGAAACTACATTACAGATGGTATGTTAGCGAAAGCAAAAACGTTAAACGATAAAGTTGTATTAGCACTTCAAAACGGCGGCGGAATTCGTTCGGGAATCGATGCAGGGCCAATTACAGTAGGTGAAGTGATTACGGTATTGCCATTTGGTAACACGTTAGCAACGGTAGATATTTCAGGCGCAGACTTACGCGCAGCACTTGAACATAGCGTCAAAGAATCGCCGAAAGAAAATGGTGGTTTCTTACACATTGCAGGTGGTAAATACACATTTGATTCGTCAAAACCAGTTGGCTCACGTATCGTATCATTCCAAATCAAACAAGGCGATAATTTTGTCGATGTAAAAGATGATCAAACGTATACAATCGCGACAAATGCATTTACAGCAAAAGGTGGCGATGGTTTCACAACATTTGAAAAAGCATATAGTGACGGTCGTGTACAAGATCTAGGCTTATCAGATTGGGAAAACTTCGAAGAACATTTAAAATCATTAAAAACAGTAAATAATAAAACAGAGGGACGTATCGTAGACGTCGCTAAATAGCCAAAAATCCATAGACGCGCATATTTCAACAAAATATGCGCGTTTTTTTATTTTTTTTCTTATAAAAAGGAAAAGTAATCCAAAAAATAGTCACTTAGTATATAGTTTATAATGAATATAATAGGCTATTAAAGGGGTAGGAATAATGGTATTAGCATTTAGACGTAGCAAACATGAGCCGACATCGCAACTCGTCGCGACGTTAGAACAAATTGTCGAACAGTTAGAACAACATCAACCAATTTCAGTGCAATTACAAACATTGTCTACTAATGAACAAACGACGATAGAACGTTTGCTGCATGAAATACATATGCGTGACATGCGCATCGACAAGTTAGAAAAAGTAGCGACAGATGTTAGTATGGCAACACAATCTGGAAATTTTTATGCGATTGTTGCAAATGGTAATTATTTTGATGACCAAACGACGTTTTATTTTGGACCAGAGCTTCGTACATTATTAGGTTATGAATCTATGCAAGATTTGCCAGATCATCCATCATCCATTGCAAAAATTACACAGCCAGGTCATGCACAACAAATGGTTCAAGAAATGGAGCGTGAGTTTGCGAAAAAGCAACAAAGTTTTACGGTGATTCATGCCGCACGTCGTAAAAACGGTGAAAACTGCTTGCTTGAAATTACTTTTGAATGTCAGTATGAAACAGGTATGCTGCAAGCGGTTACAGGAGTTGTTGTTGATGTGACGGAACGAATCGCACAGCAGCAAACGCTTGACCAAACGATGGTAAAAGCTGAAACAATTAATAATCTAATTCAAGAAGCAGCATGGGGGCAACGTTTTACAGCACAAGGTGTTGAACTATGGTATTCGGCGCAATATCAAGAAATGTTTGGCTATCGTTCAGCGGCAGATTTACCGGCCACACCGCAAGCATTTTCGCAAACAGTATATGCCGAAGATGTTGATGATATGCAAACGTGGTATAGCGCTGTTTTAAAAGGACAGTCGCGTGATGCAGTTTACCGAATGCATCGCCAGGATGGACAGCTTATATGGGTACTTAATCGTATGCAGGCGGTGTATGATGATGCAGGACAATTACGCGAAGTGATTGGTGTACTACGAGATGTGACGTTAGAACGTACTGAACAAGACAAGGCAGCGGCAATGCAAACACAAATTGCAAGCCTCACAGCAGGTATTACGGAAATTGTAACGGGCGTTAATGTGATTGCGGTACAAGCAAAAAACTTAGCATCGGCACAGGAAAACTCAACGCAAGCAGCTGATGAAGCAAAAGTAAGTGCTGATAATACGCGTCAAATTTCGGGACTTATCCGCTCGATTGCCGAAGAAATTAATTTACTTGGTTTGAATGCGGCGATTGAGTCCGCTCGAGCAGGTGAGCATGGGAAAGGATTTGCTGTTGTTGCAGATCAAGTTCGTAAACTAGCGATTAGTAGTGCTGATGCAACTGTAGGCATTGAAACGAGCCTTGGAGATATGCAACACCAGATTGCGATTATTTTAGAGCATATGAAACAAAGTAGTCAATTAATTGAACATCAGGCAGCTTTAACTCAGCAAGTCAATGCATCAGTTGACGACATCAATGAGCTTAGTAAAAAGTTAATAATGACGGCAACGTATTAAAAAGTTGACTTATACGGTCAGGGGTATTATGATAAGGTCAGTAATCAACAAGAAAGGGTGGTTCGATGCAATACGATACAAAAGCGTTGAATCGTTTAAAACGTATCGAAGGTCAATTGCGTGGCGTTCTCCGCATGATGGAAGAAGGCAAAGACTGTAAGGAAGTCATTACGCAACTGAGTGCAATTCGCTCTGGCGTTGATCGCACAATTGGCGTTATCGTAACAGGCAATTTAGTAGAATGTATTCGTGATACTGAAGGCGATGATGATAAAATGAACGAAGTTGTACAAGAGGCGATCAATCTCGTCGTAAAAAGTCGATAAAGAGAAGTACTTTTAAAGAAAATTCTTTGAAAGTACTTTTTTTGTTGTGATTTTTCTAAATGAATAGAGGGTATATAGATATTGGAAAATAATAACTTTTATCATTTTTTCGCAGAAGACCCCCTCCTCAACGAGTGGAGCGAGTAGGAGGGGGATGAATGCGGTGCTTAAAAATGTATTTTGATTGCTTCTGCCTCAACGCGTGGTTATCCATTCTTTCTGCAAGCCCAACAACGTTATGCGGACACCAAAGAGGAAATTATTCACGATCCAATTGTGACGATACCGTTTGAAACGATGCAACGCATGAAAAATTATCCGGCTATTCAAGTAGTATGGGAGCAGCTTATTTATACGCATTATAAACCCGATAATGATCATTATGGACTATACTTACGTGATATATGTACACAACAAAATTTAGGAGACGTTTATTATGCGCTCCATACATTTGATATTACCGATGAACTTCATGAAATTAATGTGCCGATTCTCATTATTTATGGTGACCGTGACTATATTGTATCAGAAAATATGATACAAGTGATTATTACAGATTTTGGAGACAAGGCAGATGTTTTAAAAATTAAAGACTGTGGTCATTCGCCGATGGTTGACCAATTAAACATATTAACAGAAGCAATTGAAAAATTTATTGGATAAAATTTATCTTTTATTAGAAAACTGTAATAGATTTATGCTAGTATTGTAAGATACAGATTCTGTATAATTCGCTTACGCTTCTCTCACCCAATGAGAGAAGTTTTTTAATGGTTAAATTTCATGTAAAAAGCCCGTTACCTGGGGAGTAACGGGCTTTTTACTTATTTAGGGAGAATATAACATGGGTAAGAAGATTAGATTCTTACTAGTTACTATATTCCCACTTTACATTATTTGAAACGTAAATATTCAGATGAAAAATACATTTCAATGTTTACATGTAAATATGTTTAATTTTTTACTCATGTTTTTCAAACTTTGAATACATCATCCATGTAACGAGTGGGTGCTGCCATTTACGGATGAATACACCGAGGATTTTGCCGATAAATAACGCGGCAATCAATGTGCCGATGCCGATAGAACCTAATTGATGGACCGTTATTAAACAAACAATACCAGCGATTGCGACATTAATTAAATCGCTTGTTACTTTTGCTTTGCTAAAAGCCATATGGAAATGATCGCTAATGACATATGTTAATGCATCGTATGGCATCATCGGTAAGCGTGCCGATAAGTAGCCTAATAGACCTAGCGCCACGACAAATAAGCTAGCGATTAAATAAAGAATGCGTACTGGGAGTGTTTCGGGCATTGGGAGGAATGCTTGTACGAGCCAAAGTGTAAAATCTGTAAAAGAGCCAAAAAATAATGTAATGACAAATTGTGCTGTATAAGAACGCCACTTCCATTCGCGCGTAATAATAATTTGAATAACAATAAATAAGACGTTGGCGATGATGGTCGTCAAACCAACGGAAATGCCTGTTGCTAGTGTGAATGCATAGGCGAGAGAGGACACGGGCGAGACACCGAGCCCCGCGTAAATCGATAGACTAATACCAAGTGTTAATGTAAACAACCCAATTAAATAAATCGCAAGTTGTTTAATCGTTCGATCATAATGTTTCAAAAAATAGCCTCCTATTTTAAATGGTACTAATCGATAGTTTGAACTACCCCCACTTAGCCGTTCTGATGAACGCACTTGAAGTGGGGGATTCCTACGAACAGTGCCTGCTTGTTCCTCCTTGCTCGAAACAGCGGCTTCACTTCTATTAGTAGGCGAGCCCCGTAGTCCCTACGGTTGGGTTGTTTCAAAAAGACGTAATCCTTCGACTAAGATGTTGCGACTCGCATTGATGTCGCGGTCGAGGGTCGTGTGGCAGGATGGACAGACCCACTCGCGGATTTCTAAGGGTTTTTTGCCATCACAGTGCCCACATACATGACACAGCTGACTCGATGGGAAAAAGCGATTGATTTTCACGAGCTCTCGGCCATACCATTTTGCTTTGTACGTTAGTTTTTGAACGAATGAAGACCAAGACACATCGCTAATCGATTTCGCTAATTGATGATTTTTCAACATCCCTTTGGTGTTTAAATCTTCGACGCAAATGACATCGTACTGCCGAATGAACGCCGTCGTCAACTTGTGTAAGAAGTCCTCTCGCTGAAACGCGACTTTTTCACGCAAACGCGCCACTTTACGGCGTTGTTTTTGGTAATTCATACAGTCTCGTAAAGCCCGGTTGTCTTTTTTCGCTTGTTCGTAGCGGCGTGAAAGTTTTCGTTGCGCGCATCATCCGTCCGTCGAGTGCACGTGTTTGTTTGAATTTCACGCGTCCTAGTTTGTGTAACTTGATTTTGTTACCGACAATGGTGATATTATCATTCGTATTTTTAATCGTATAGCTTTGGACGGCGTTTTTCTTACTTTTAAAACGCGGATAATGGTTTTGTTTCTTAAAAAAAGTCCGAATGCATCGATCAAATGTTCGTAGGAGGTTTGTAAGGCACACTATCTACGTTGCGTAACTAGGCTGCGTCATCTTTTTTTCAGTTTGGTCAGCATTTTAGACATACTGGGGCGATTTAAGCCTTTTCCGTCTTCTTTATATGTATGCCACAATTCGAGGAAATGATGATAGACACAACGACAATGGCCGTGCGTTTGATGAATCAACGCTTGTTGGTCTTTGTTCGGATAGAGGCGAAATGGATATGCTTTGTAGCGCATGGCGAACACCTCCTTCTAGTTTAACACAAACAAATGTTCCATCTCTACTTTTAAGCACCGCATGCATCCCCGACCTACTCGCTCCACGCGTTGAGGAGGGGGTCTTCTGCGAAAAAATGATAAATTACCACTCATTGTATTAGGGCGTATGGAAGGCTAGTTGGATGTATGAAAATCTTTTAAATGTTTTTTATGAGCAAGGACTGGAGCCAAATGTTGAAATTGAATGCCATGATAGTAGTCTTGTACAGGCGCTTGTGAACAAAGATATGGGTACCGCTAATGGGTGTGCAACCAACACTTAATATGCGTATCATGCCGATTGATGATTTGCATATTATTTTTGAGCCGGTGCTACTTCATCGCAAAGAACGTGAACTTTCTCCAAAGGCACAGCATTTTTTAGCGATTCTAATGGAAGAACTAACCGAAGCATAAACCAACCATTTGCTACGCCATTGAATTGATGATCACTTGTGCGCGCTCAATGGTTGTCAGCCCAGATGCTAGTTTTTTTGATGCGGATGATAGGGCAGTCGCGTTTTGTGTTTGAATAAGCTTTTGAAATTGTTTTGTTGCGTCTGCATAATGCGTGAGTCCTTTTTTATAAAGTATTAAATAATTGGTTTGCTGTGTCGTTAAATTTTCATCGGCAATTAATAGATTGAGTGATTGAATCCGTTCGGCTAACATCGTAGCGAATTCTTCGTTTGAGGCTTGCAATGTATCAAATTGTTTTGTTGCTGCTAATTGTTGTAAATCTTCAACTTGCATCGTAAATGAATCGCCAAAGCGTTCTGTATAGGTTAGTTTTGCAAGAAATTGTTCATTCGTTAAGGTTTCGGGTATATGAACGGTCGATTGATCATCCAATTGTTTGTAGAGCATGACACTTTGCATAACAGTGACACCAAGTAATGCGATAAACAAACCAGTTAGGAGTCCAGACCATAATTTTCGGCGCTGATATTTTTGAACATAACGAATGCCTACTAAATTGACAGCAACTAACACCGCAGCTGTAATTAATGTATTTTCAACTGTTTGATTCATAACAAAGCTCCCTTCGAAAAAAATCCATATCAATCCATTACCGTTCATGCTAACGATAAAACAATGCCGATTGGTTCTTTCTTTTAGCAATAGCGATGTGGCGATAAAGTTGTGGAAATGACATCGATAAGGTAGTCAAAAGTTTTAGAAAATGCGAGCGTAAAACTTGACTTAAGTTGTGAAAAGCTTTACTTGATAATTTGCTTGAACTTTAAACATTGTCAGTAATAGTAAGTATTCTTTAATGTTAAAGTAATTGAGGGTTTTTCGTTGACATGTCATGAAGAAAGGTGTTAACTTACAAGTGTAGTCAATATCTACACACATATAAGGAGGCTATTTATTATGGCACGTTTAGAAGGCAAAGTAGCAATTATCACAGGCGCAGCACAAGGTATGGGTGCGGCCCACGCAAAATTATTCATTGAAGAAGGCGCAAAAGTTGTTTTAACTGACTTGAACGAAGAAAAAGGTCAACAAACTACCGCTGAACTTGGCGACAATGCAATTTTCGTGAAACAAAATGTTACAAGCGAAGAAGATTGGAAAGCAGTTGTAGATAAAGCAGTAGAAGCATTCGGTAAAGTTGATGTATTAGTAAACAACGCTGGTATCACAATGGCAAAATCTATTTTAGAAATGTCACTTGCTGATTACCGCAAAATCGTTGAAATCAACCAAGTATCTGTATTCTTAGGTATTAAAGCTGTTGCTCCTACAATGATCGACGGCGGTAAAGGTTCAATCGTCAACATTTCATCTATAAACGGTTTAGTAGGTGGCGCTGCAGGTTACACTGATACAAAATTCGCAGTACGTGGTTTAACAAAAGCAGCAGCTCTTGAATTATCTCGTCAAGGCATTCGCGTAAACTCTGTACACCCAGGCGTTATCGCAACACCAATGGTTGTTCAAGAAGATACAAAAGCAGCTGTAGAAGAATTCTCTAAACATATTCCAATCGGCCGCGTAGCAGAACCTG
This sequence comes from Kurthia huakuii LAM0618, assembly GCF_000505545.1. Classification (GTDB taxonomy): domain Bacteria; phylum Bacillota; class Bacilli; order Bacillales_A; family Planococcaceae; genus Kurthia; species Kurthia huakuii. Next base: position 105,840 of record NZ_AYTB01000015.1, on the reverse strand, counting down.
CAGAAGTATCAAACTTAGTATTATACTTAGCTTCTGATGAATCTAGCTACTCAACTGGTTCAGAATTCGTTATTGATGGCGGCTTAACTGCACAATAATTGATTCATTATAAAAAAGGAATTGCGCTTCACTTAGCGTAATTCCTTTTTTTGTGCTAATTTAATGATGTTAAAAATAGTTAATTCGTGGTAAAAATTTATCATAATGACGAAAACATGGTAAAATAAAAGGATTAAGAAACTAGTATAAAAGGAGTGTGAAAGGATGAAAGAACGAATTGTTGTTATTGAGGATGATCTAGATATTTTAGAAGTGTTATCAATTTATATTGAAAATGCCGGATTTCAATTGTTTAAAGCATCAACAGTAGTAGATGGTGAGCGTATTATTTTGGAAAGTAAACCCGACGTTATTGTATTAGATGTGAACTTGCCAGATGGCACAGGCTTTGAGTTAGCAAAAAAAATACGTACTAAAACGGATGCTATTTTAATGTTTTTAACGGTAAATGAAATGATTGATTATAAATTGATGGGTTTTGAAGTAGGTGCCGATGACTACATGACAAAGCCATTTATTCCAAAAGAACTTATTGCTCGTATTCAGGCACATTTGAAGCGTCGTGTACCGGACCAACGTAATGTTTTAACATTTGATGATTTGTCGATTCATTTGGATGAAAAAGAAGTATATTGTGCTGGTGAGCGCATTAATTTATTTACAAAAGAGAAGCAATTGCTCTTTTATTTAGTTGAAAATCGCACACGCGTTGTAAGTTCGGAGCAACTACTCAATAAAATTTGGGGTTATGATGGTGTCGTCGATCCGAAAACTTTGTCGGTGCATGTTAGTACATTGCGTCGAAAAATTGGGGATTCTTCGACGAAACCGCGCTGGATTCAAACGATTCGAGGGTTTGGGTATAAGTTTAATGAATAAAATCAGAGTCTTTCGTAAAAAGAGGAACCTAATATGGTGAAAAAATCAGAATATATGTCACATTTACTGCATCGTAAATATATTGACGCACATAAGGCGATGATGTTACTCCATGTTATGCCGGGTGTTATGACAAGACAGCAAGCGCAAGAAACATTACAGTATGTACAAAAAAACAGTGAATTGCATCCGTTTTTATTTCACCCAATAGATTTTTTGGAATTTAATGGGCAGTTTTTATTGTTATATGAGGATTTTACGGATCAATCATTGCAGCAATTATTATCAACTAAACTATCGTTAAATCAAGTACTGCAAATTTCGATTGCGATAACTGTAGCCATCGAAAATCTACATCATCATAGTCAAACATATGGCTTGTTGAATCCTGCTCATATTTTTGTTAATCCACAAACATTAGACGTAAAATTATTAGCACCGCAAACGTTAATACATCCGACAATGGAGAAAAGCTGGGTATATATGGCGCCAGAGCAAACCGGACGTAACGATCAGCATGGTGATGAGCGCGTTGATTTGTATGCGTTAGGTGCATTATTGTATGAAATGATTGTTGGAATGCCGCTATTTGAGGCAGAAACAGAACGGGATTATATATTTGATATTTTAACGAAGCAAGTTGACAGTAAAGTGATTATTCATCATAGCCGAATGCCAATTTTAGCATCGATTGTTCAAAAGTTAATAGCAAAAAATGCTGCCGAACGTTACCAAACAGCGAGTAGTTTAAAATATGATTTAATTCGTGTTTTGGAAGCACTAGGACAAGACCATTATGATGTAGCATTTACGCTTGCAGAAATGGAACATCGTATTGATACGAAAATTGACGGGAAATTATACGGACGTGATACTGAAAAACAGCTACTTGAGCGCGCATTTCAGCGTTCGGCTTTAGGTGAGAGTCAAATCGTATTTTTAGTTGGCGCATCAGGAATGGGAAAATCATCGCTGGCGAAAACAATTATGGAACAGGTTTTTTACGTCAAAGGTTATTTTGTCGAAGGGAAATTCGATCCATTAAAAAAACAACATACATTCGAACCAATTGTGGCACCATTTCGTGAATTACTTAAACAAGTATATTTAGCTGGCGAAACGGAAGTCGAACAATTTAAACTGGGCATAAAGCATGTAGATTTAATTATTATGGATAGCTTATTGCAATTGATTCCGGAATTGTCGTGGTTTATAGAACCAACGAGTAAAATAATTGATGACCGCGAGCAAGCAAAACAACAAATTTATTCGTATATTTTTGCCTCCTTGCAAAAAATATTATCGATATTTTCAATTGAAAAACGGCCAATTGTGTTTTTTATTGATGATTTACAATGGGCCGATGATATGGTCATTGATTTATTTAAGAAAATTTATGCGCATCATGAGCAAGGTTATTTATTATTTATTGTTGCTCATCGCGATGATGAATTGTGTGAAACTCATAGGATACAGTGGCAAAAAGAAGTAGATAATTATAGCACAATTCGCTTATCGTTACTTGATATGGCAGCTGTGAAAGAATGGGTTGTCTCGCTGCTTGGTGCGAGTCAAAATTCATTTGAAATTGCGCATTTTTTAGCACGTATGACGCAAGGGAATCCGTATTTTATTGCGGAAGCTTTTCGGACGTTGTTGCAAACGAAAGCTTTATACTATGATATTAGCACTGCTAGTTGGCATTATGATCTTAAAGAAGTGAATACACTTGTTGCAAGCGAGCGTTTATCAGACTTTATTACGCATCGCATCGATTTACTAGAGCCTAGAGCTAAATACATTTTGCAAATGGCTTCTTGTTTTGGTCAAACATTTGAATTTCATTTATTGTTAAAGTTACTCGACATGCCTTATTACGATTTGCTGAGTGAGTTACATACGCTAATGGAACATGGATTTATTCGCATGCGTATTGGCCATCAACGAGCATTGCCAGATGAAAAACAACTATTTCAATTTGTTCATGATGGTGTACAGCAAGCTGTTTATAATTCGCTAAATGATGAGGAACATATGACGATTCATTTTTCAATTGGAAAGTTACTACAAAAAGAAAATAAAGGTGTGGAATTATTAGAAGAAATTGTACGCCAATTAAACTATTGTAAGGAACGCCTGAATGCAGCAGAGCATGAGGCGCTCGCTTTATGGAACCACCAACTTGGGGTATTGGCAAAGTCAGCGGGACTTGTCCAAAATGCACGCTATTATTTACTAGAAAGTCTTGCGCTATTACCGGTAGATTGTTGGGAGCGCATGCGCATCGAAACTTTGCAAATTTATATGGATTTAGCTGAATGTGAAGGTGTATTAACTAATGTCGAAGCATCAAATTATTATATGGCTGAAGCGTTGGCACATACGCAAACAAAACTTGAAAAGTTGCGTGTGTATTGTTTAATGACGCTTATGTATCAAGAACATGATTCATCGGATCAATTGTTTGATATTGGCTTTAGTGCGCTTGAATTATGCAATATGAAAATTCCACGTTCAATCAAAAAATGGGATATCGTCAAGGAATTTGCAAAATTAAAATGGGAGCTACATAATAAAACGAATGAAGATTTATTAAATTTATCCCCTATTGAAAATGAAGAAATGGATGTTTTAATGCAAGTGATGATTGCATTCGGGCGCTTATCGTCACATGCGAATATTTCAGCAATGTTGTTTTTACGCATGATGCGTTTGCAATTAAAATATGGCGCGTCAACGCATACACCAATTGTGTATTGTAACTATGCTTTGATGTTGATTTCGGGGTTTGATGACGTTGAAGGAGCAATGCGCTTTGGGAATTTAGCAAAAGAGCTTGCAGATCAATCGGAAGATATTTATATTAAGGCACGCGTTTATTTTGTTTATAGTGTTTTTTTGCAGCATTGGGAGCGAGATTTATTAGCGTCTATTGAACTGATGCGAGATGGACAACTTTGCACGAACGAGCTAGGAATGCACTATATTACGACCGCGCATTCATGTTTTTTATGCAATACACGCTTTTTAGCAGGAGATGCTTTGCATGACGTACAACAGGAAATTTTGCTGCAACAGCAATTGTACGGAAAGCATACCAATCCGTTAGCGGACGATTTTTTGGCAGAGTTGAATCATTGGATTGAGGCGATGCAACGCGATGACGTACCACGCAATTACGATAGAGCGATTACACTTGAAAATGAAGTGATGATTAAAGTAATGCATTATGTTTTGCGTATGCAGATGGCGTATTTTTTTAATGATCGCCATGAACAGCAAGCACTAGTGAAGGAATTAGAGCGTCAGCAGCATGATATTATTTCATTGCCAATTGCGCCTTACTATTACTTTTTCAGAGCATTACATCAATTTGATCGATTACAAGAGGAAATTTTACCACGCAAAATTTTAATGAAAGTATTGCGAGAAATTAAAGAAAGTTTATATAAATTTAAATTATGGAGTGAGAAAGCACCGCATCAATATGAGCATTTATATATGCTCTTAGTAGCGGAAAATGAGCAGCGCAAAAGATTGTATGATGAAGCGATGTTACATTATGACCGCGCCATTCAATTGTCGAAAATCTATCATTATTTGCATCATGAGGCCATTATTTATGAACGTGCCGCACGTTTTTATCGTAAGCGTCATGAAGAGAAAAAAACGCAGCGTTATATTGCACAAAGTATAAAAAAAATAAGATTATGGGGAGCTCCTGTCATCGCTGAACGACTTGTCGAAGCGTATATGCACTATATTTTTCCGCAAGAACTTGCACCGTCGACTACGCCTATTGATACACTCGCCCTATTTGAAGCAACGCAATCTTTGGCGCAAGAAACAACGATCGAAGAAATTTATGAACGATTACTAACAATTTTAATGAAACAAGCGAACGCAACGGCTGCTCATTTTATTAAGCATCGTGATGGAGCATGGTGTATTACCGCTTCAATGAAACGTGACCAAGAACTGATGAAATTAGATATGACGACGATACCGTTATCAGCAGCGCAACTTGTCATGATTTATGAAGCAGACCAGCTAGAGCAAACGTTAATATTGCGTGAAAGTACGGATGAAAAAATTCGTTTATATGATAAACAAGCAAAAACATTAATTTGTATGGCGATTCAATATAAAGGGAAAACGACCGCTTTCTTATATTTAGAAAATTGTTATGTAGAGCATGTATTCCAAGTAGTCGATATGGATATTTTACGCCAAATTGCGTTGCAGTTATTAATTGCTGTTGAAAATGCGGAAGTCTATAACGAGTTAGAAGAACGTGTTAATCATCGTACACAGGAGCTTGAAGCGCGGAATTTAGATTTGCAAGTAGCAATGGAACGCCTTGAAATGAGTGAGCAAGAGCGCAAACAGCTATTGCAAAGTGTCTCGCATGAATTGCGTTCACCGATTACGTCAACACTTGGTTATATTGAAGCGATTTTAGATGGTGTTGCGAATGATGAGCAGCAGCAAAAAAATTATTTACAACGTAGTAAGGAACGGTTACTCGGTTTAAATGAGTTGATTCGTGATTTATTTGATTTAGCTAAACTAGAGGCTGGGCGGCTAGATTTTCATTATACACAATTATCTACACAGCAATTGTATGACGCACTATGTTATAGCTATGCAGATGATGTGGCACAAGCTGGTCTGCAGTATGCTACGACGAGCACTGTGTCAGATGATCGTTATGTAGTAGTTGATATTAAACGAATTGAGCAAGCTTTTATCAATTTAATGACAAACGCCATTAAATATACGGACAACGGTCACATTACATTCAAAATGAGTATCGAAGAAGATGTTTTAGTTGGCGAGATTGAAGATAGTGGTATCGGCATTCCAGCGAAGGATTTGCCGTATATTTTCCAAAGTAATTACCGTGCAAGTAATAGTCACCATCGTGATTCACATGGTATTGGATTGGCGATTTGTAAAAAAATTATCGAAGAACATCGTGGCAACATTGATGTGACAAGTTCAGAAAATGTCGGCACCTGCTTCCGCTTTACTCTACCACTAGAGCAAGAGCGTTCATCGTAGTGATGAAATTCTAAAGATCTATTTTAATAAGGTAATTGAATTTTTTTTCAGATAAATTTGATTATTTAACTGTTTTTCAACCTTTTTCTCTTAAAATATAGTGTAGCAACGAATGAAAAGAGAGGAGGGCGCGATAGTATGCAACAACTGCTTCAGTATGATAATTTTCATTAGCGACACTCCTATGAAAAAATTAAGCACCTATTATATGACGTAAGCCTAGAATATCCTGATTCTAGGCTTTTATATTGACTTATAGTGGTTTCTATCTTACAGTAAGTTACGAAAAGTAATTAAGGAACGAGAAAATAGGAGGGTAATAATAACAATTTATCAAAAAAAGCCAATTATTTATACGATTTAGATGACAAAGCACATATATAGAACTGTTTTTTTAGTGATATAGATTTAATAATACCTAGACGATTTAACAATTGAGAGTGAATAGGAGTATGGATATGGAATTTACAGATTTAGTGAAGGCGCGTCGTTCAGCTAATAATTTTGATGCAGAGGTGCGTATTTCTGAAGCAGAATTAAAGGTTATTTTTGATGATACAAAACTAACACCGTCTGCATTTAACTTACAACCAGTTGGTTACAAAGTAGTGATGAATGATGCAAAATTACAAGAACGTATGAAAATTGCGAGTGGTGGGCAGTATAAAGTAGGGGTATGTTCAGCGGTAATTGTTGTGACAACAAATACGAAAGCTTACGAAGATACCGCGATACTTCATGCGGGCGCGGTACAGTTTGGCATTATGTCTGAGAGCGAAGTAGCTGATGAAGTTCAAATGACAGCAACGTATTACGAAGGGCAAGGCGAGGATTTCCAATATTTTGATGCGGTACGCAATGGCTCGTTATCAGCAATGCAATTTATGTTAGCCGCTAAAAATCAAGGTTGGGATACGTGTCCAGTTAGTTATGATGATAAGTTGGTACGTGCGGCGCTGAATTTACCAGACAATGAGCAAGTTATTTTTATGATTGCACTTGGTAAAGAAAAAACCGCACATCCTCGTATGCGCGGCTACCGACGACCTGTTAGTGAATTTGTTAAAATTTATTAAGATGCAAGAATCGCAGTGATGCGGTTCTTTTTTTATGTTAATGCTGCTACCATGAGCTCACAAACTTCCGCGCAGCGTAGAGATGCTTGATAAAGTTCAATGCGTTGAGATTCTTATATTAATTGTTTAAGCAGCCATTGACGTGGTAACAGTAACTATAGGAAGGTGATACAATGATACCAACAAAAAAATTAGCAGATGGCTATAATATTCCGGCCATTGGTTTTGGAACTGTGTTCATGAAAGGTGAGGTTTGTGCGAATTACGTCGCACAAGCCATTCAACATGGGTATCGTTTAATTGATACGGCGATTCGTTATGATAATGAAGGAGCGGTAGGTGAAGGTATTCGTCGTTCAGGTATTCCGCGTGAAGAATTGTTTGTGACATCAAAATTGCGTGCAAAGTATTATGAAAATCAGGCTGTTGCCTTTGAAATGATTGAGGAATCACTTTACCGTATGGGATTGGATTATTTAGATTTGTATTTACTACATTGGCCAAATCCAACGCAAGATTTGTATGTGCAAGCATGGCAAGTATTAATCGACGCACAAAAAAGAGGGTTAGTGCGTTCAATTGGCGTTTGTAATTTCATGCCGGAACATCTTAATCGTCTTGAAGAAGAAACCGGTGTGTTACCTGTTGTGAATCAAATTGAATTACATCCTTACTTTTCGCAACAACAACAGCGTGACTTTGATGCATCAAAGTCGATTGTAACGGAAGCTTGGAGCCCGCTAAGTCGTGGACGTACGGTAATCTATGATGAAACGTTACAAGCTATTGCAGCTGAAAAAGAAAAAACGGTCGGACAAATTATTTTGCGTTGGCATTATCAACTTGGCGTTATTGCGATTCCAAAAGCTTCTTCTGATGAACATCAACTGGAAAATTTGGCGATTTTTGATTTCGAATTGTCCGATGAGGATATGCGCTTAATTAATGCGTTGACACAAGATAATGGTCGCATTGATCATCAGGACCCGCGCGAATATGAGGAATTTTAAGACGCAAAAACAAGCAGGAATGGTGCTTCCTGCTTGTTTATGTTATAACTCGCGTGCTTTTTTAATGCGTTGTTTGTCGAGATACATCGCATCATCTGCGAGTTGATAGTAGTATTCGAAATGCGTGGATATTGTAGCATGAATAATCGAGTAGCCAATGCTTGGTGAAATAATGAGTGATAGTTGCTCATAGATGAATGGTGTTGAGACAAAACGTTCACGTAATGAATCAACAAAACGCATGGCATGTGCTTCGTCACTATTGGGTAAATAAATGACAAATTCGTCGCCACCGAGTCGTGCCATTTCATCGTTAGATTGGATTTCATTGCGTAAAATTTGTGCGGTATGCTGTAACACATAATCACCAATTTTATGCCCGTACGTGTCATTAATTTGTTTGAAAGAATTTAAATCGATTAAAATAAGTGTACCTTGTTGTAAGTCAGTTACTAATTGTGTCACTTTTGGAATGAAGTAAGCACGATTAGGTAGTTTTGTTAACTGATCTTCAAATGCTAATTGCTGCAGCTGCTGTTGGTGTATCATTTCTTCGGTCATATCAAAAAATGATAAGTAGTAGAAAAGCTGATGTTCTTCTTCTAAAATAGAGGCATTTATAGATAAAAAATAAACATTATCAGACAGTGAATCTTTCATGCGCATGACGTGATTTGTTAAAATGCGCTGCTTTGTTAATAAATCATAAACGGAGCCATTCTTTTCTAATGAGGAATCGTTGAAAAAGAGTGCATGAATCACATTTTCAACGCCATATTGTACGATTGGTTTACGTGCGTTGTCATTGATGTCTACAATACGAAATTCATGGTCTAAAATAACGATGCCAATCGGCGATAAGGCAATCAGTTCACGGTAGCGATTTGCAATGCTCGGTGAGAGTTCTAGGTGCACCATACCTGCACCAATCGCTAAAATACAACTGACTTGAATGTACATTGAAAAAAATGGGAAAAACAAATTGTCAGGTAGTAACCATTCGACGATATAAAAAGCACTGATACTAATAACGAGCACCGTTGAAAAATAATAGAACATTTTTTTTTGAATGCCGCGTCTAATTTTCAGAGCGATGTATATGACAAAACATAATAAGCTTACTAATAAAATGCCCGATAAGTTATAAACATCTGTTAAAAATGTGGTTGTTGAAGTGTGAATCCAAATGTTATTTTTATGAAATTGCGCAAATGGTAAATCAGCGAAAAAAGCGCCGATAAAAACAGCGAGTGCGGGTACATAAAAAATGTACGGTGCTAATGGAATGTGTATTTGCCGCAAATTTCGAATGAGCCAATACGCAAGATGAATTAAAGCGCCGAGTGATAAGATACCCGCAGGTGCGTGCACATAATTTGTTAAATAAGGGCTCAGTGTAGGATATAGATGGGCAATAAATATGGCTAAAAATGTTGAAATATAACAACATGAAATAAACGTAATTAACCAATTTGCAAAACTGTGTAGCCCACGTGTTAGGATGAATAAACTTGAGCAAATCAAAATAACTACTGGGATTAAAAATACGCAGCAGTATAGTAAGAGAGTGGTTGCATCATATGTCAAAAGAACGCCCCCTTTTTCAAGCGTTATTTACGTGCTTTTTTTCTTTATACATATTTAAATCTGCTTCATGCAAGACATGCTCTAAATGATTGAGCGGCTCTGTTGAAATCGCGTAGCCAAAGCTAGCGCTAATAAAAATATCGTCACCCTCTGGTAATTTAAGTGGCGTTGTTTGGCATTGCAAGCGCAACGTATGCAACAATGACTCTACGATATCAACGGATGTACAATTGTGTAAGTAAATGGCGAATTCATCACCGCCTAATCGAGCGCTTAAATGAGGGGATTTTACATGTTCTTTAAAAAACGAGGCGAAAAGTTGTAGCAGTTTATCGCCAACTTGGTGTCCATACGTGTCATTGATATGTTTAAAGTGATTTAAGTCACACAAAATTAACGTGCCAGGCATATTTTTGCTAATAATATACGAGTTAAAATAGGTACGGTTAGATAGATTTGTAAGTGTATCGATATATGCCATGTCACGAATTTTTCGCTGACGCTCAACTTCGTTTGTTTGGTCATACCATACTAAATAATAAAACGGATCCCCATTTAAATAAATGACAGAAGCGTTGCACGAAAGGTATGTTGTTGAGCCATTGTTGGCATTTTTGATTGTTAATAGTTGCGATTGCAATGAATTTTCTTTGATTAGACGGTCCATAAACGCTTGGAAGCGCAAAACATTTTCTTTTAGAATAAACGCATCTTTTGCATCCATGCCAATTTCAAATGGAGCCCATGTTGTTGCAGCATCATTGAAATCAAAGATACGTTGTTTCTCATCAAGTAGTATAATTGCGTATGGTGTTAATTTCATCATCGTATAGTAGCGCTTTGCAAGGCTTGGTGTTAAATTGAAACGCAGTATACCGACAAATAGTGTAATTGTTGTCAAAACGCCTAAATAAAGCGGCCACATAGGTGGGTATGGAATATATTTAAATGTAAAAATACAGACAATGTATAGTGTGAAAATAAACAATTGACTGAGCAATAAGAAACGAATAAGCGGAAAAATGCTACTTTTGCGGCAACGGTTGTAGCCAGCAATTAAAACAGGAAATGTCGCTAATAAAATCGCACCAAATGATAGAAAGAATAATAGTGTATATAACGGCATGTCACGATAATACCAAATGATAGATTCATAAAAATCGACTGACTGAATACTAATAAATGGGATAATTGTCAGCATAAAGATCAGAGGCATATAAAAAATATATGGCGCAAATCGAAATGAAATGATTGTATCATTTGTTATCACGATATATATAGTATGCAATGTTAGGATGGCACCGAGTAAAATAAACGGTGCAACGATAAATTCAGTTAGCCACCAACCTTGAGTAATAGGCATTAAATGACGGACAAATTCACCAATTAATGCAATGGCGTAACTGTTAAAAGCATAGGCCATAAGTTTTGCAGCTTTAATAGTATGCGACCGTGTTAAAAGAATGGTCGTACAACTGATTAATAAAATTGCAGGAAGTAAGAAAATAGTAAAATATATATAAAAAACAGATAATTCCACAATTAACCCTCCAATTAAGGTTCGAAAATATAATTCTCTTATAGGTATAAGAATTATATGCCGTGTTGTGTGCTAAAAATGAATTCGTGTTTATCTTTACCCTCTAAAAAAAGATAAAAACTAGATGGAATTTCTTACTGAGTGGACTAAATATAAACAGGGTACTATTGACTTATTGTTATTATAATATTAATTTTCTGTTAATTCTGAAAATTTATGTAGGTAAAAATATCTTTTTTAGTTTTTAATTTTGAAAAATAAAACATATAACAAGTATAAAAGTATGGTTAGGTGGAAAGCACACTAGAAAATTATTTTAAATGACAAGCATTTAAATTGAACTAAATAAGGGAATAAGAACATTAAAAGTATTGGAGGAATTAAGTATGTGGGAATTAGCAATGCGTTTACGAAAGGCAGGAAAGCATGAAGAAGCACTGAAGCAATTTGAGCAATTAGTAATAGCGAATCCACAAGATGCAAATGCCCATTACTATGTGGCTGCGAGTCATGATGTTTTAGGACATGAGCAACAAGCTGTGCCGTATTATGAAAAAGCGATTGTACTTGGCTATGATGAAGTAGATGCGTATATTGGTTTAGGGAGTACATATCGCGTGCTCCATCGCTATGACGAGGCGCGCAAATTGTTGGAGAAAGGGTATGAACGCTTTCCAGATAATTTAGCATTGCCACCATTTTTAGCTATGGTGTATTACAATTTAGCAGAGCATGAAAAAGCAACGGCGTTGTTGCTGAAAAATTATGTGAAAGCATCTCATGATAATGAAGTACAAGCTTTTAGCCGCGCTATTAATTATTATGCTGCACATTTGAATGATTGATGGTAAAGGAATTAGGGACAAAATACTAAAAAGGGGCAATGGTCATGCGAGTTGAGATGAAATTAGAAGTATTAGAACCAGATACAGATGTCAATGGGCATATGAATCACGTTCAATATATTTACTATTTAGAACAGGCACGCCATACGTGGTACAACGGGATTGGCATGCCGGTAAAAAAGCTTATTGAAGAGGACCGTATTGGAACGGTCGTCGTCCATTTAGAAACGGACTTTAAAAAAGAGGCACGTCTAGGCGATAAATTAATTATTCATACGACATTAGCACATATTGGAACAAAAAGTTTTACGCTGCATCAAGAAATCGTCAATGAAGCACAAATCACGATTGCTGAAGCAATGATTGTTAGTGTGATGTTTGATTTGGCGGCACGTCAGGCAATCCCCGTATGTCAGGAAATTATTGATGCAGAGCGAAAATAGTGAACATGTAAGAGTAGGGATAGTATAATCGGCAATATTTCAAAGTGTAAAAAAATTATTTTCGTGGAACTATAATGAATAAGGAGGGGATGAACGTGCATCAAAATCAATTGATTGTGAAAGAAGCATTAGCCGGAAAATCAGCGAAAGAAATTAAAAAAGTATTAAAAGATGAAAAAATTGATATGAAGGCGAAAGAAATTGTTGCTCATTTGGCGTCGCGAGGTTTTATTTACGATAAACATGCAGAAAAATGGGTGCAAGTTAAGCCATTCCATCCATTTACTGATGAGGAAATCACAAAATTAAAAGAATTAGTAACGATTGATTCAACGCAAAAATTACAGCAGACACTTGCCACCGACATTAAGGAAGCAGCCGCGGCACTAGCATCTGAAGAACGTAAGAGTAAAACATTTTATATTGATCAAGGAATGGCGCAACAAGCTAAGGAGTTTGCTGAAGAAAAAGGCATTAAGCTCGCTGAATTTGTAGAAATTGCGCTGCTTGATGCGATGGATAAATATCGCTAAGTATTATTAAGACCGCATTCCTCAATGAATGCGGTCTTTTTTCTGTTAATTTTAGGGTTTAAAATAGACTGATAGTATTGTTTTTTTGTAACGCGTATAAAATCATTGAAAAACATTATGATTTTTATATAATTGACTAGTCAACGATTGATAAATCAACGAAGGGGTTTTACCATGAGTCAGGAAGAGATGAAGCAATTATTAATGGCATTAAAGAGCATTGATCGTCAGGTGACGCAATGCTTTGAGAAATCAACGAATATGAGCTTAACACGCTATGAAATGTTACAGCAACTCTACCATCACGGCAAAATGGTACAAAGCGATTTGCGTGATGTGTTGAAAATTGACCAGGCAGCGATTACGCGACATTTAAAAATTTTAGAGCAAGAAGGCTTTGTTGAGCGCCAACGGAATGCGCACAATAATCGCGAGGTATTTGTGCAGCTAAGTATGGCAGGTAGGCAACAGCTAAGTGGCTGTTCGTGTAATCGTACACAATTTTTTGACGAACTCTATCGTGGGTTTTCTGCAGAGGATTTTGCACAGCTGCAAAATTTTATCGCGCGACTTAATGACAATGTAACTACAATGAAAGAAGGACGAATACAATGATTTCTACACAAACAGCAACGCAACAAATTATGGAGGACCGTAAATCGGTTCGTAAATATAAAGAAGGCGTGACTATTCCACAAGAAAAATTAATGGAATTATTACAATTAGCTACAACAGCGCCATCATCAAGCAATATGCAACCTTGGCGTTTCCTTGTCATTCAAGATGAAGAGGCAAAAAAAGAACTACTACCAATTGCTTTTAATCAAGAACAAATTGTAAAATCTTCTGCGACAATTGCCATTTTAGGTGATATGAAAATGTATGAAAACGCTCAAGCGATTTACGATGCGAATGTAGAACAAGGGTTTATGTCGCGTGAAATTGCTGATAATATGATTCAAAACTCATTGAACTTATATGCGGGATTAACAGATGAAGCGTTAAAAGGTGTTATTCAATTTGACGCGGGTTTAATTTCAATGCAAATTATGTTACTAGCAAAAGATATGGGTTATGATACAGTGCCAATGGGTGGCTTCAATAAACAGCAATTTGCTGAACACTTTAAGTTACCTGAAAATGAATTCCCTGTCGTATTAATTTCAATTGGGGAAGCGGCTACTCCAGCATATGGTTCTTCACGTATTCCGGCTGAACAATTAACGCGTTTTATTTAAATAGTTGAAAGAGGCTGGGACATACGTGTAACAACATCCTCTCAGATGAGCATAAGAAAAACCGGAATTGCGCTGTGGCGCGGTTCCGGTTTTTTGTGGCGAACGCTAAAAAAGGAACATGAACTGTGTTGTCCCAGCCTCTTTTTTAGAAGAAATTTTAAATGATTGTGAAAAATAGAGCGATTTTTCTATGACAAAAATAATGATTTAAAAATGTATCGCTTAAAAAAAGAATTTGAAACTCATCCTTCAGCAACTTTTTTCATTTTTTTTAGTAAAAAACAAACTTAATCATCCGTTTTTTAATATTATTATATTTTTATTGGTAATAATGTTATTTTTTGCATTTTTTATCTATCTAATTTACACTATGCCTAACGTATAAATAGATGATTAAAGGGGTGTAGCAATGAATAATGTATTAGAAATGAATTCAACGACATTAATCCAAACGATTTTTTCTAATTTGGCTGTCATTCAATTTGATACGTCGAAAAATATTGTATTTGCGAACGATATTTTCTGCCGTGTCATGAAATATGAACAAGGAGCATTACATCATGTAAAGCATAAAAATTTATGTTTTAGTGAAGATGTACAATCTTTAGAATATGAAAAATTTTGGAATTCATTGTTGCGTGGTCAATGTTTTAAAGGGATTGTAAAAAGGAAAAATAAATTAGGTGATATCGTCTGGATTGATGCCACGTATATGCCGATTATAGAAGATTCACACGTAGTGGGCGTGTTGAAATTTGCGACAGATGTAACAAAAAAGCAGCAGCATCTTGAAAATATTGAGCAAAAGTTACAACATATTGTTTCTTATTTGTATCGTAATTATACAGAAGGGACGGACGGTATAAATGTGATGTTGCAAGTAATGAAGGATTTAGAGTCTGAAGTAAATGATAATTTTCAAAGTATAAAGCAATTAATTGTGAATGCACAAGAAGTATCGAATGTGACGAAAACGATTAAAAAAATTGCGAGTCAAACAAATTTGTTAGCATTAAACGCAGCGATTGAAGCAGCACATGCAGGTCCTTATGGGAAGGGCTTTAATGTCGTTGCGACGGAAGTAAGAAAATGATCGAACGATGTAGACCATTCTGTTAAAGATGCCAATGAAATTATCAACTATATTATGACAACATTAGATCAACATGCACTTGGAACGGCAGAAATTGATACTAAAATGAAAAATACGACGACGGAATTAGGCATTTTAACAGCGCAGTTTCAAGCGTTAATGCAACAAGTAACGGAGTTAGAAGTTGTATCAAACTCCTTAGTAAGTAAAATCTAGTAGTTGAGAAAAGATTGTTCTACCTATGGAACAGCAAAAAGCGAACTATACAGAATCTTCAACGTGAAGTTTTCTGCTAGGTTCGCCTTTTTCATGGATTTATGATAAATGATGCTGGTACGCTTTTTGACGCAATGCTGTGGCCGCTTCAACCATATGTTTTAGCGACGCAATTGTTTCAGGTTCTTGACGCGTTTTTAAGCCACAATCTGGATTGACCCAAAAATGCTGCGTTGGAATAACTGCTAAACTGTCGTCTAAAATCGTCGCCATTTCATCGACTGCTGGTACGCGGGGGCTATGAATATCATAGACGCCAAGCCCTACACCATATGGATATGGATTTTCTTTCAGTGAATGAATGAGCTCACCATGACTGCGCGATGTTTCAAGTGAAATCACGTCAGCATCAAGTGCGGTAATTGGTGCAATAAAATCGTTAAATTCACAGTAGCACATATGCGTATGGATTTGTGTCGTATGATCGACGCGTGATGTGGCTAGTTTAAATGCGTCAATCGCCCATGTTAAATATGTTTGCCAATTTTCTTTGCGCAGTGGTAAGCCTTCGCGTAGTGCTGGTTCATCGACTTGGATAATGCGAATGCCAGCCTGTTCAAGCGCGTCGATTTCTTTACGCAAAGCGAGGGAAATTTGAGCTGCAACGATATCACGTGTGATGTCATTACGGACGAATGACCAATTTAAAATCGTTACCGGACCCGTCAGCATACCTTTCATCCATTTATCGGTATGTTGCTGGGCAAAGACGGTTTCTTTAACGGTCATTGGCGCTAACCAGTCTACATCGCCATAAATGATTGGCGGCTTAACGCAGCGTGAGCCGTATGAAACGACCCAAGCAAATGTTGTGAATGCAAAACCAGCTAGTTTTTCGCCGAAATATTCGACCAT
The DNA here is from genome assembly GCF_000505545.1 of Kurthia huakuii LAM0618. GTDB lineage: Bacteria > Bacillota > Bacilli > Bacillales_A > Planococcaceae > Kurthia > Kurthia huakuii. Next base: position 89,341 of record NZ_AYTB01000015.1, on the reverse strand, counting down.
ATCGGTACGCTCAAACTCCCCATGCACGAATACATCTAAACCAATATCCTCTTGAATCGTAATCCAGCGACGTGTTTCATCCTTAAGTTTTGCTTCGTATGCTACATCATCTAACTCTCCTCGGCGCCATGCTGCACGCCACGAGCGCACTTCTTTTGATTGCGGGAAGCTACCAATCGTTGTTGTCGGAAATAGCGGTAACTTCAATGCTTCCTGTTGTAACGGAAGTCGTTCTGTAAATGGCATCGCGCGCTTGAAATCATGTTCATCGAGTTTTGCGAGAGCGGTAGAAACTGTCTCGTTTTGGCGACTCGAATGATTTTTCAATGCCTCAATACGCTTCATACTAGACGAAACTGCACTTGGATTTGGCCATGTAGCCGTTGCGATATAACCACTCACTTCGACAAGCTCTGTTAATTTTTCATCGCTAAATGCAAGTGCATTTTTTAACGTCTCAAATAGTGTCGTTTCATTGGACACAGTTACCGGGCAATGCTGCAAGCTACACGACGGTTGTAGCCAAATATTTTGAGGTGATACGAGCGTTTGCACAGCTTGGACATCTTGTGCCACTTCTTGCAAATTGCTTGCCCAAATGTCACGGCCGTTGACAACGCCAAGTGCTAATGTTTTCGTTTCAGGGAAGCCATGTTGACGCAGCGATGCTAAATTTTCTTTTTTGCCATGTACAAGATCTAGTCCGATACCTGCTACGGGTAAGTTTGTGATGCGCTCAAAATGCGTTAATGCTTCGAAATACGTTGTCAGCATGATTTTTGCTTGCGGCACGGCTTCTGCCAGTTGTGTATAAATCACTTCGGCTAGGCGGGCATCACTTTCTGAAAGTGCCGTTGTAAAAATCGGTTCTTCTAGTTGAATCCACTCAGCACCTGCATCAACGAGCTGTTGTAGGACTTGCGTGTAAAGCGGCAGTAGCTCTAATAAATAATGCGCGAGCTCTTTATCATTGTAACCTTTCGTTAATTTTGAAAACGTTACTGGTCCAATTAATGTTGGTTTAACGTCTACATCGACGGCGTCTTTCGCTTCTAAAAACCAATCGACATAATAGTTGTGATTTAACGACAATGTGGCACCTTCATATTCAGGAACGATATAGTGATAGTTTGTATTGAACCACTTTGTCATTTCTGAAGCTACCGTATCACTTGTACCACGAGCCATTGCGTAATATGTTGTCAGCGTGGGCACCTCTTCTAACGTGCGATAGCGTGATGGAATTAAATTGAAAAGAAATGCCATATCTAACATGCGGTCATACATTGTAAAGTCGCCCGTTGTTACTTGGGTTAAGCCGAGTGCTTGTTGCTTTTTCAAGTGCGTGATGCGTAAATTTTTCCATTCAGCTTGCACTGTTTGTTCATCGATTTCTTGTTTCCAAAAGCGCTCTAGAAGGCGTTTCCATTCGCGATTTTCGCCGATATACGGGTAACCAATTGCTGTTGTTGTAATCATTGTTATTCCTCCTTTGGTGTATTACATAACTCCAAATAAAAAAGCTATTTCAATTAAGAAATAGCGGAAGAATCTATGCATCGTTAAAAGGTCACATCCTCTGACTGACCAATCGCACAGAACACCGCTCATCTCCACGTGAGCCTTTGGTGTGTACTCGAAACAGGCAGGTCTCCTGGCTTATCATCAACGCGCTTAAAGCCTTCCCATTTCCACAGTGGCTATTTTTTAAGCGCTCCGAATTACAGTTGCGGGACAGCGATGGATTTTCACCATACTTCCCTTTTAAGCATGTTTTCACATGCACCGGTTCGTAACACGTTATGTAATTGTTTATTACTATAGCATATATTTTTCTGAAAATACAATATATTTGGAAATTGAACAGATATTTGCTGAAAACCTTGTAAAAAGATATGAATTAAAAAAATTAATGATATACTTGAAAAAATGTTGCCAATGGTATAGTTCGAGTAGCCAATAGCATCGTAAAGGCTTAAGAACTAGGTGTATTGGATGACGAATTACATGGTTTGAATTTGTTATACTAAAAGAGAATAAAGGGAGGGATACGATGACCATTCTTCTAGTAGATGACAATAAAGTTAATTTATTTGTCATGGAGAAAATTTTAAAAAGTGCAGGGTATGATGATTGCGTATCTCTAACGTCGGCACAAGCATTGTATGATTATTTGAAAGTTACGATACCTACGCATAAACCAGATGCGGTGGATTTAATTTTATTAGACATTATGATGCCAGAAATCGATGGTATTGAAGCTTGTCGTACAATTCGTGCGGATGAACGTTATAAAAATATCCAAATCTTGTTTACGACGGCGCTCGATGATAAGAAAAAATTGTCAGAAGCACTTGGCGCAGGTGGTAACGATTACATTACGAAGCCGATTAATAAAACCGAGTTACTCGCACGCATGGATGTGGCGCTGCGATTAAAACGCGAGTTGGATTGGCATATGACGCACGATGAAAAAATTGAAAATGAATTAAATTTAGCAGCACATGTACAGCGTAGTTTATTGAGCGAACCGTTTACGCATGACCATCTTGCCGTACAAGTCGCCTATAAACCATCATTTAACTTGGCTGGTGATATGTATTACTGGGAACAAGTTGATGAAGACCGCTACGCTATTATGTTATTTGATATGATGGGGCATGGGATTTCCGCATCGCTTGTCTGTATGTTTATTTCGTCAGCGCTGCGCGATAGCGTCAAAAAACGCGTGAGTCCAGCGGAGGTCATGGTTGAGTTAAATCGTTATATGTCGTTACTGCATACCGATAAAGAAAAAATTCCATATTATTTTACAGGAATTTATATGTTAGTAGATACGAAGGAAAAAACGATTGAATATGTGAATGCTGGTCATCCACATGGTTATGCGTGGCTAAACGAAAATGAATTACTACATTTAGATAACAATGCGTGTGCAATTGGTTTCTTTGATGACATTCAAGTGAAATCAAAAACGGTTTCGTATGACACATCGGCGCAAATTGTCATCTTTACTGATGGGGTGCTTGAAGCGATGCATCCAGATGAATTTGAGGCAGAAAAACGTATGGATAAATTATCAGCGCAAACGTTATCACTCGATAAACCGCTACTTGATTATGTTATTCCGCGTGAACAACAAGAAAATCAGCCTGATGATATGTGTATGATGATTATTCAGGCGACATAGGAAAACCCCGAAGTGGCTTGCGCCGCTTCGGGGTTTTTTTAATCATAAATCTTCTGATAAATTTTTTCGTTTGCAATCGTTTCTTCAAATTTTGGCATAATGCCTGAAAAGCGCAATGATTCTTTTGCGCCGAGGCAAAGGAAACCACCGCGTATCAAGCTTTCATGGAAGAGTTGGTACACTTTATTTTGCAGCGTCGGTGAGAAATAAATTAACACATTGCGGCAAATAATTAAGTGAAATTCATTGAATGATTGGTCGGTTACTAAGTTGTGCTGTGCAAAGCTAATAGGTTCTAGTAGTTTTGATTGAATGTAGGCAAACTGACTATCGGTGTAATAATACTCCGAAAAAGCTTGGCTTCCGCCTGCAAGCATATAATTTTTCGTATATGTTTGCATTTTTTGAATCGGGAAGCGAGCAGCGCGAGCGCGTTCTAGTACATCTTCATTCATATCGGTTGCATAGAGTGTTGCTTTATCAATGAGTCCAAGCTCGGTCAATAAAATGGCGACTGAAAATACTTCTTCGCCAGTCGCGCATCCAGCATGCCAAATGCGAATTTCCTCATGATTTTTAAAGCGCGGCAAAATATCATCGCGTAGTGCTTTAAAAAAACTTGGATCGCGAAACATTTCAGTGACGTTAATCGAAAAGTCATTTAATAAGTCGTTACGAGATTTCGTATCGTAAATAACTTTTTCGGTAAGGCGCGAAATATTCGGTAAATGCTCTAACGCAAGGCGATTGTGTACGCGACGCGTAATGGATGAACGATTGTATTCGCGAAAATCATACGATGTTAGATGGTAAATAGCTTCTAATAACAGTGCTACTTCTAACTCTTCCGTTTTCGTTGACTCCATTACATCACCTCAGTAGCTAACCAAACGCGTAAAACAGAGAATAGTTGTTCTAAGTTAAGCGGCTTGCTAATATAATCTGTTGCACCTGCTGCGATGCATTTTTCACGATCAGACTTCATTGCTTTAGCAGTGAGTGCGATAATTGGCAACTCAATGTGCATATCGTTGCGTAAAATTTTCATCGTATCATAACCATCTAGCTCAGGCATCATAATATCCATTAAAATAACATCGACATAACGGTCTTGTTCAATAAAGTTTAAGCATTCACGACCATTGCGGACGCTGTCAACAATCATACCGTGCTGCTGTAATGTTTTTTCGAGCGCGAAAATATTGCGCTCATCATCATCAACGATTAAGACACGTTTGTTTTTAAACAGTTCATCGGCTAGCTTTGTCGTTGTTTCAACGATTGGCATAGCATCCGGTGTCTCTTCTAGTGTAGGGACATCAAATATTAAGTCTACCGGCTTATCAAAGTGCTCGGGTAAACCTGTTGGCAGACTTGGCAAGTAAACGGTAAATGTACTACCTTCGCCCTCGACACTATCTAACGTAATCGAGCCGCCTAATAGTTGCGCAAATTCCTTACAAATAGAGAGGCCAAGTCCTGTGCCACCATATTTTCGTACGGTAGCGCCATCTGCTTGTTGGAATGATTCAAACACTAGCTCATGTTTAGATGTTGGAATACCAATACCAGTATCGGTTACAGAGACGGCAAGCCAGTGGTCGGAAATGGCTTGTTGTTCTTTTGTAAGCGAAGGATTAAATAGATGGACACTAACCGAGCCATGTTCAGTAAATTTAAAGGCATTGGACAAGAGATTTTTTAAAATTTGTTGGAAACGTTTATGGTCGGTATGAATGACATCGGCGACATCGGTATCTTTTACGACATGGAAGGCGACATTTTTTTCATTGCCGAAATGCGTAAATGATTGTTTTAAATAAAGTGGTAACTCATCAATATTTACTTCTTCATATAAGATGTCTAACTTACCAGCTTCGATTTTAGAAAGGTCGAGAATGTCATTGATCAAGTTCAATAAATCTTTACCAGAAGAATTAATAACGCGCGCAAATTCTTCATCTTCATATTGTGCAGCATCTTTGGCATTGTCGGCAAGCATTTCCGATAAAATTAAAATGCTATTTAGCGGCGTGCGTAGCTCATGCGACATATTTGCTAAAAATTCGGATTTATATTTTGAACTTTGGATAAGCTCTTCGGCGTTCCGCTCTAAATCGGCTTTTGTGATTTCAAGTTCGGCCGTTTTTTCTTCGGCTTCACGCGTGCGTTCTTCCAATTGTTCATTAATATTCGTTAATTCTTCGGTTTGCGCCTGCAATTCTTCTGATTGCGTTTGCATTTCTTCCGATTGCGTTTGCAATTCCTCTGTTTGTGCTTGGAGTTCTTCGCTCATTGCACGGGATTCCGTTAATAATTGGATGACTTCCATACGCGTTAAAACACTGTTAATTGTTAAGCCAAGTGAACTCACAACATCTTTCAAGAAAATTCTGTCCAATTTTTCGAACGTATTTAACGTTGCTAGTTCAAGTAAAGCAATTGTTTTTTGTTCGAAAATAATAGGAATAATAATGACCTCTTTTGGTGGCACATTGCCAAGACTTGTTGAAATTAACTGATAGTTATCCGTTTCTTTCAAATGAATGATACGGCGTTCTAATGCAGCTTGACCTGCAAGACCTTCACCGATTTTAATTTCTTGGCGACCAATTTCTTTGTCGGAACCTGCAAATGTGGCCTGCTTTTCAAGAATCATGCTTTCGTTGTCGTTACGAACATAAAGTGCGCCATAAGTAGCGCGTGTCACTTTGGCTACTTGTGATAAAAAAATAGACGCTAATTGATGAATGGCATCGACACCTTGATAATTTTTCACGATTTGTGCGGCATTGCTTTGTATCCATTGACGACGCTCTAAATCGTCTAATAAATCATTTGTTGCGACACCTAAATCGCGTACTTCATCGTTTGTCGTAATCGGAATACGTGTTGTAAACGTGCCTTTTTCTTGCGCAATATGACGAATCGCCTCAGTTGTACGGGTAATCGTGCGTGTAATTGATTTTGAAATAATAGAAGAAAAGAACACGGCAACAATACTCGCGACAAATAAAAATAAGCCGAGTGTCATAATAATTTTATTATTGTCGCTGTCAAGCCGTTGCGCCTCTGTTGCAAGGTGCGTGGATTCATTATCGCGAATTTTTGATAATGTAGACATCGTTGTTTGGATTTCGGAGCGACTAACTTCCTCACGATAGAATTTTTTAATGCCTATTGTATCATTATTGCGTTTCAAATTAATCGATGGTTCGCCAGCATCTTCAATCCAACGATTAATATGAAGCTTTACCGATTTTAAATATTCCTGTTGTGCTGGGCGGCCTTCCATTAACATATGCAATTCGTTCCAGTCATCTTCCCAGTTAGCTCGCGCCTCGCGATAAGGCTCTAAATAAGAATCTTTACCTGTCACGATATAACCACGCTGTGCACGGTTCATGTTCAATGTATAGTTTTCTAAACTGCTAATAAGCGTTTGTACGGTTGCGTTTGTTTTCATTAACGTATTGCGCTCTGTTTGAAGCGTATTTATTTGAAAGCCAATAATGCTGACTGCCGCAATGAGACAAAGTAGCAATGCAATGTACCCGCTCGTAATTTTAGAACGGATTTTTAGTTTCACCTTTTTTCCAGCCCTTCATAATAAATTGAGAAAATAAACCATTTTAAGTGAATCATAATTGACTTGAAAACGCAAGAAAACGCCGATTTTTTCCATTTAAAAAGAAGAATCACTCGCAAGTAATTCTTCTCGGTGGAAAACGATTATTGCATTTTTAGTTCGGCTTGGTCTTTTTCTTTTAAGCCGGTTTGGTTCATGCCTGTTAATGTATAGGCTTCTTTTACGGTTGCTGTTAATTTACCACGTTTTGTTTGGACATTAATCCACATAGAATCAGGACGTGTGTTGCTGCTCATTGCTTTATCCTCTAGCTCTTCGATTAATTCTTTAATTTGTTTTTCATCGTCCATACTTGTTTCAACTGTATATTGCTGCATGCCACGTACGACTGTATCTTTGATGATTTCATATTCAGTGTCGCTATTACCACAAGCACCTAATAATAAAACAGAAGACAGTGCGGCAGCAGATAAAATCTTTTTCATGTATAAAATCCTCCTCATAGCTTCCTTTATTATAGCACCAACATATGGAGGAAATGTGAAGGTTTATGACTATTTGAGAACAAATGATGTTTAATAGAAATAAGAAAGGGAACGATTTAAAAGGTGAGTATTTGCTAATTTTTCATGTGAAAAAATTAAACAAGATTGTAGTACAGGACACCTTTTCTTATACATAGAGTACTTTTTTTACAGTTATTAATCAAATTTCCAATTATGAGAAAATTTACTGCTATTGTGATTAGTGTTACAGTAGAAAAGTATAGTGAGAAAATTTATGAAGAAAAGGAGAAAAAAATGAAGAAATTAGGGATTGTTTTTTGGGCATCCGTTACAGTGACTTTAGCTGCCGCTGCGATAGGTTTATTGGCACCTGAAATGTTTGAAAAAGTAACCGGCAATATCCAAAGCTTTTTGACAACATCATTTGGTTGGTATTATTTATTAATCGTTGCGGTCATCGTAGCATTTTGTCTATTTTTAATATTAAGCCCAGTCGGTGGTATTCGTCTAGGCAAACGCACAGATCGTCCAGAATATAGCACGCGTTCATGGTTTGCAATGTTATTTAGTGCGGGAATGGGGATTGGTCTTGTATTCTGGGGAGCAGCTGAACCGTTATCACATTTTGCGATTAATGCACCAGAAGCAGAAGAAGGTTCTCAGCAAGCATTAAAAGATGCGTTTCGCTACACATTTTTACACTGGGGTATTTCCGCTTGGGCCATTTATGGTATCGTCGCGTTATCACTCGCATATTTCCAATTCCGTAAAGGGATGCCGGGCTTACTTAGTTCGACACTTTATCCATTAATCGGTGAACGGTCTAAAGGTTGGATAGGGCATACCGTTGATATTATTGCTGTATTTGCGACCATTATTGGTGTCGCGACAACATTAGGTTTCGGTGCTCAACAAATTAACGGTGGTTTATCGTATTTAACATCGATTCCAAATAGCTTTACTGTTCAATTTATTATTATTATTATCGTAACGGTACTATTCATGATTTCTGCGTCAACAGGTCTCAATAAAGGCATTCAAATTTTAAGTAATACGAACTTATACATTGCCTTTGTGCTATTCGTACTCCTGCTTATTCTAGGGCCAACAGTACAAATCATGAATAACTTTACGAACGGCCTTGGTGGCTATTTGCAAAATATGGTTAGCATGAGCTTGCGTACGTCTCCTGGTGGAGAAGGACGTGATTGGATTAATAGCTGGACAATCTTCTATTGGGCTTGGTGGATGTCTTGGTCACCATTCGTAGGGATTTTTATCGCACGTATTTCACGTGGTCGTACGATTCGTGAGTTTTTAATGGGCGTTATTTTATTACCGACAGTTGTTAGTCTACTGTGGTTCGCTGTATTTGGTACTTCGGCGATTACAGCAGCAGATAAAAACCCAGCTATTACAGAATTACCAACGGAACAAGTCTTATTTGGTGTTTTTGAACAAATGCCACTGGGTACGATTTTATCGGTTGTCGCGATTATTTTAGTGGCTATCTTCTTTATCACATCAGCCGATTCAGCAACATTTGTACTCGGTATGCAAACGACAGGTGGTTCATTAAATCCATCATTTAAAGTGAAGTTGATTTGGGGAATTTTACAAGCAACGATTGCTATCAGCCTTTTATTCTCAGGTGGGTTGCAAGCACTCCAAAATGCGGCCATTATTGTCGCGTTCCCATTCTCGATTCTGATGCTCATTATGATGTATTCATTGTATAAAGCATTGATGCATGAACGGCGGGAGCTTGGACTGTATATTCGTCCGAAAAAACAAGAACATAAGTAATAATGAACGAAAAAAAACGGAAATCTCTGCAGAGGGATTTCCGTTTTTTGGATTTAATGTGTTACCGTCATATACTGTTCTTTCCAATTATCGCGGCGTTCTTCATACGTTGAAGCGGCAAGGTCTTCCGTGCCGAATGACAGCGTATAGTGGTTTGGCGCATGGAAAATAATATTGATTGTTGACCAATTTTCATCGTATAGCGCGTTCCATTGTTCATGGAAGCGTGTTAAAATTTGCGCGAATGATTTTTCTTTCCATTCAGTTGGCGTGTTATAAACAACGTCATCGCGGTATTCGAGTTCGCCTTTTGTATTGTATAGGCAGTGGTGGCCACGTAAATAAGGAGCTGGTTCAGTAATTTCACGATAAAGCACGCCATTACCTTGTGTATATTTACGTGCAATACGAACAGCTTTTTCTTCCAAGCGATGTAATTTTGCGACACGACCGAACGTATTTTCAGGAATGCCTGCTACTTGCTCAACATCCCAAAGGCCATCATCCGGATGTTTCGTTGCGATTAAAAATAGATCGCGCTCGTTTTCCTCGCAATGCGGTAAAATTTCTTTTTTTAATTTGCCAATGAGTTCAAAATAACCGGCATCATGAGTAGGGATGACAGCTTCATCATTTTCTAAACCGTATGTGACTTTTAAAAAAATATCAGGGTATATGATTTCCGCATCAATCAATACTTGTTGTACATTTGCTGGTACATAAGGTGTTACGATTTTTTGAAAGCGGATTAAATTTTCATTGTTTAAACGCATTTTCATCACTCCTCTGCCAAATATAAACATCTGTGTAATAGGCTGTTAATCACCTATCTCTATCATATAGTAAAAACAGTAAAAATGGTAAGAAAACGTATAATTTTTTTGGATTATTTAGTATAAAAATGAAAGAAAATGGTATATTTCTTGTTCGATTTGCTGATTATTGTCGTTTAAGCGGATTACTTGGAAGAAATAATACGAAAAATTAAAACAGGAATCGTGTTCAAGACGATTCCTGCGTTGCATTTAATTATTAACAATCACTTTTTTCTTCGCATTTTTGTATTCGATATGCCAAGAGAAGGCTTCCTCTAAAATATGTGGTGTTTGCGCATTGTTTGTTTCTTCAACAGCGCGGTTGTAGTAATCCCATAGCTTGTCTTTAAAGTTCGGGTGCGCACAGTTGTCGATGATTGCTTTTACGCGTTCTTTTGGCGCCATGCCACGTAAATCCGCGACACCTTGCTCGGTAATAATGACATCGACATCATGTTCGGTATGGTCAACATGTGACACCATTGGCACGATTGATGATAAGCTACCTGCTTTTGCAGACGATTTCGTTACGAAAATGCCGATGCGTGCATTACGAGCATAGTCGCCTGAGCCACCGATACCATTCATAATTTGTGTGCCGAATACGTGCGTCGAGTTCACGTTACCATAAATGTCCGCTTCGAGTGCAGTGTTAATGCACACAAGACCTAAGCGACGAATAATTTCAGGATGGTTTGAAATCTCTTGTGGACGCAATACAAGCTTATCCGCATAGTTTTCGATGTTATTGTACACTTTATCACAATAACGTTCACTTAATGTAATAGACGTACCAGAAGCGACTTTAATTTTGCCGGCATCGATTAAATCGAAGACAGCATCTTGTAGTACTTCAGAATAAAGTTCTAAATCCGTTAAATCAGATTCAAGGAAGCCATTTAAGACAGCGTTTGCGACTGTGCCGACACCTGACTGAATAACCGGTAGTTCATCGACGCGACCAGATTCCACTTCCTCACGTAAGAAAGCGATTAAATGGTTGGCCATCACTTGTGTTTCTTCATCTGGCTCAATAATTAATGCTGGCGCATCGCGTAGCTCTGAATGGACGATACCAGCAATTTTGTCGATATCGACGCGAATACCTTGTTCGCCAATACGGTCCGCTGGGTCGACAATCGGAATCGGCTGACGGCGGCCTTTACCGGCTTTTTCAGGCACATAAATATCATGAATACCTTCTAAATCAGGTTGGGCTGTATTTAATTCGATTAAAATTTTGTCTGCATATTGTGCATAGATTGGCGCGTTACCAACAGAATTAGTTGGAATAATCAGACCATCTTCGGTAATAGCCGATGCTTCAATAATTGCGAAATCAATTGGACCAATGACGCCGTTACGCACAAGTTCAGCATTGTGTGATAAGTGCATGTCTGTGTAGAGTACAAGCCCTTCATTGATTGAGTTACGCATTAATTTTTCAGCTTGGTACGGGCCACGCTTACGAATAATGCCCGCTTCGACCATATAATGATCCACTTCTGGACCAAGCGAAGCCCCTGTATAAACATCTAGCTGGAATGATTCTTTTTTCGCGCGTTCAACAAGTGCAAGCGGAATTTCCTTGGCGTCACTAGCACGCCCAAAGCCACTCATGCCAACAACCATGCCATCTTTGAACCATGATGCTGCTTCTTCTGCTGAAACGATTTTATCGATAAGTTTTGGTAATCGGATACGTTCTTTCATTTAAGTAATTGCCTCCTCTGATAGTGAATGTATAAGTTGGTTGTGCATTCAAAACATGATTTGGAAAACTTTTTACAGAAAATGATGCTGTGAGCTAACGTGCTGCTCCAAACATCCAGCGCTGTTTATATCTAAGTTGTTACAATAAGTATAACTTTTGGAAATAAATGGTCCAACTGATAATTTCTATGAGTATTATAGCGAGAAGCTATCATTACTTAGTAAAAGTAGTGACATCCGGTCTTTTGCTTCAATGCCTTTCGTTCCTAAAAAGCGTTCAAACATCGGTAAATACTCTTTTACAGCATACGGCAGCTTTTCTTTTTTGGGCACAATGAGTACGACTTCCTTTACAGCCTCGGTATCAATGGCACGTGCCTCGATGTATGGATTGCGTAGTTGTGAGTATAGTGAACGCAGCATAATAGAACTACCGAGTCGTTGCTCTAAAAAATGGAGCATCGCATGCGTATTTTCCGTTTCTAAAATAGCCTTAAATTCAATACCTTTGTCTGCCGTTGCTTGTTTTAATAGCATGCGGCTAGTATGTGTTTCAGGAAATAATGTAAGTGGTTCATCGAATATATCTTGCCAACTCAGCACATCTTTTTGTATAAGTGGATGGCTGCGATGTGCGACAAAAACAAAGTGCTCATCGTATAAAGGGATTTCGACGTAGCTACCATTGATGCGATTGTTCTCATGATAAGAAAACGCAATATCGACTTCATCTTGTTCAAGCAGTGTCGTGACGTGTTCATTAGCAAGTACTTTCGCAGGAGCTATTGAAAATTGCTCGATATAATGCAGCACACTTAATGAAATTAAATCGTAAATGGCGCCAGGATATGCACCGATGCGCAATTGTTCATGATCAACGTCGTCAAGCGCTTGTAGTTGAATTTTCGTTTGTTCGAGCGTTGAAAAAATATGCTGACATTGGTCATATAAAATTTCACCTGCTTTGGATAATGTGATTTTTTTGCCGATGCGATTAAACAATAATGCACCAACTGTTTGCTCAAGCACTTTGATTTGTTGACTTAGTGTAGGCTGTGAAATATGTAGGCGCTGCGCTGCACGAGTGAAGTGTAGCTCTTCGCTGAGAACCATGAAGTATTCTAGTTGTCTAAGTTCCATAATACGCTCCTTCCAGGTGATTAAAACATGTCTAAAAATGCGCGCGTTGCGTAAGATAAATAGCGTTCTTTTTTCGTAATTAGTGCAATTTCCCATAAATAAGGGTCATCGCTATCAATCGCAATCATTTTAACGTGCGGATTATTATGTTTTTCAAAAATTGATTTTGGTAATACAGCAACTCCCATATCAATCGAAATTAATTCGACCATCAAATCCCACTGCGACGATTCATAGGCGATATTTGGTTTAAAACCATTTTTTGCGCATAAATTAATGACCATATCACGCAACGTGAAGTCTGTTGTAAAGACGATAAACTTTTCATGAGCAAGCTCGGCAATGTTAATACTATCGCGATGTGCTAGTGGATGTGTGTACGACAAATAAATCATAAATTCATCTACGAAGTAAGGCTTCACGCGGAAGTTGTCCTCTGAAAAAGGCTTTACTGTAAAGCCAATATCGATTTTTTCTTCATCTGTTAGCGTTAAAATATGCTTGGCGCCAAGCTCAATGAGGCGCAGTGTAATATTTGGAAAAGCTTCATTAAAACGTTGAGCAATCGATGGAAAAATGAGCGTGCCGATAACAGGGGGGATGCCTAATACAATTTCCCCTTTTTGCAAGTTTTGAAGCTCATTTAGTAAATTTGGCATATCTTGAAGCGGTTTTAGTGCTAAGCGACCTTGTTCGATGACAATTTTTCCAGCATCAGTCAATTCCAATTTGCGCGTTGTACGATTAAAAAGTGTGACGTCTAGCTCTTCTTCCATTTGTTTGACGACTTTACTTAAATAGGGTTGTGTGACAAAGGTTTTCTCAGCGGCCTTTGTAAAGCTTCCTTGTTCAGCGACGGCCAAAAATAATTCGATTGCTCGTAAATCCATTTTTTGCACCTCCAGGAATTTATAACTAATACTTATAAAAAATATTCTTTATATGAATTTTACTAATAATTTAGAAGAATGTAAAATTTAGACAGATAGGAAGGGGAGAGAATATGAAAAATGTTGTAATTGTTGAAGCAGTTCGTACTGCGATTGGCAACTTTAATGGCACATTACAAACTACGGCGGCAACGGATTTAGGTGCGATTGTTGTGAAAGAACTTTTAGAGCGAGCACAAGTGGCACCTGAAACAGTTGATGAAGTTGTATTAGGGAATATTTTACAAGCTGGCCTTGGCCAAGGTCCGGCGCGTCAAGTGTCGGTAAAGGCTGGGTTACCTTATGAAGTACCATCAACAACAATTAATAAACTTTGTGGTTCAGGTTTAACAGCCGTACATTTAGCAGCGCAGGCGATTCAGCTTGGGGAAGCTGATATCGTCGTTGCAGGCGGCATGGAAAATATGACACAAGCACCATACATTTTACCGCAAGCACGTCATGGCTACCGTATGGGCGACGGTAAACTAATTGATACGATGTTACATGATGGTTTAACGGATGCTTTCCACGACTATCATATGGGGATTACAGCAGAGAATTTAGCAGAAAAATACAATATTACGCGTGAGGAGCAAGATCAATTCGCGGCACAAAGTCAACAAAAAGCGGAAGCTGCTCAAAAGGCTGGGCGCTTCAACGATGAGATTGTAGCGGTTGAAGTCAAATCACGTAAAGAAACAATCACGTTTGACCAAGATGAGTTTCCGCGTGCAGGTGTCGTTGCAGAAAAGTTAGCGACGATGCGTCCTGCATTCAAAAAAGACGGTACGGTTACAGCAGCGAATGCATCAGGTATTAATGACGGGGCAGCAGCGCTTCTGTTAATGTCTGAGGATAAAGCAAACGAGCTAGGATTAAAACCGTACGCACGCATTGTCAGCAATGCCGTTGCTGGTGTAGACCCTGCAATTATGGGGATTGGGCCTGTACCATCAACAAAAAAAGCGCTTGAAAAAGCGGGCTTAACAATCGATGATATTGATTTAATTGAAGCAAATGAAGCATTTGCTGCGCAGTCACTGGCTGTAGCGAAAGAGCTTGCTTTTGACATGAAGAAAGTCAATGTCAACGGCGGCGCAATCGCACTGGGGCATCCAGTTGGCGCAAGCGGAGCACGTATTTTAGTAACGCTTCTACATGAAATGAAAAAACGTGACGATGTGAAATACGGTTTGGCAACGCTTTGTGTAGGCGGCGGTCAAGGTGTATCGACAATCGTTGAAAAATTGTAAACTCTAGGCGATAACATGGGACTAATTTTTAAGGCACAGCGTTAGGGAGACGCTGTGCCTTTTTCTTTTGCTACTTTTTTGACATGGTCGATAAACTTTCGCGCGGCGAGCGGCAAAATATCAAATTCTTTATACGCCAGATGAATATGTCGCTGCTGTGGTGCTAGAAGCGGCTTAATCGCAATATGCTGCTCTGATTGAGGAATGATCAGCGAGGGCATAATCGAGATACCAAGCCCCTTTTTAATCATTTCAAGCGCAATGCGGTCCTCTGACACGATGTATTCGATTTGTGGCTCAATGTGATTGCGCTCTAAATATTGCTGTATGGGCGTCACCGAGCCGTCCTTAATTAAAATATATGGCTCATGTTGAATCGCCGCAAGCTCAATGACTGACTGCTGTGCGAGTGGGTGATTCAGTGGCACGCACACTTTATATTCATCTGACACGATTGGTACGGTCATAATGTCATGTGCCACTTCAGGATTGACAAAGCCTAAGTCTACCTCATTTTCAAGAATCATCTGCTCGATTTCGCTATAGTTGCCAAGTGTCAATTCAAACGTCACCGTAGGAAAGCCTTCTTTAAACGAAGCCATCCATTCTGGTAAGTAGTGATTGACGATTGATGCGATGACGCCAATGCGAATAATCGAACGCTCAAGCCCTTCCATATACGCCATTTCCTGCTCTAGTGCATATTTCGCCTGTACTAAATTTTTAATGTAGGCATATAAATGTGTGCCATCTGGTGTCAGTGACACGCCGGTGCGCGAGCGAATAATGAGCTTTGTATTCACTTCATTTTCCAATGTTTTCATTAGCTGACTAATACCCGATTGCGTATAACCGAGTAAATCAGCCGCCTTTGTGAAGCTCCCCGTTTCAATAATTTTAATAAATGCCATGTAATGATTCATAATCGCCCTCCACACATAATGATTTGTCATGTAAGTATAACAAACATTCGTTTTAATAATGTATAACAATTTGCTACGATTAGGATAGTTTTTTAAGAGGAGAATGAATATGTCAAAACAATTAGCAAATCTATTATTCGTAGTGGCGACCATTGGCTGGGGCTCGTCATACTTATTTACAAAATTTGCGGTAGCTGAATTACAGCCTTTTACACTACTCGCATTACGCTTTGGAATCGCCTTTATCGTTGCGTATGTCGTCTTTTTTAAGCGACTTATTACGATTTCAGCACGCACGCTCGGAGCAAGTGTGCTATTAGGCGGCGTCATGTGTGCGATGTTTACGATGTTTAACTACGTGCTTCAAACGGTCAATCCATCAACCGCAGGATTTTTACTCGCGACAACGGTCATTTTTGTACCGCTTGTGTCGATGATTTTCACGCATAAATTGCCACAGCGCCAAATTGTTTTAGGGGCGCTTGTCACGTTAACAGGGCTGTGCATTTTTATGTTTAACGGAAGTCTTGCCTTTGATACTGGTTCTTTATTATGTATCGTGACAGCGATGCTTTTTGCACTTCATTTAGTGATAAACAATTTCTTTGCACGCCACCATGACTCATTGCAGCTTGGAGTGTATCAGCTTGGCTTTGCGGCATTATTTGGTGCGATACTTATGATGCGCTTTGAAACCGTACAATTGCCGCAAACATCGCTTGGCTGGATGTCGCTACTCGTATTAGCTGTCGTATGCTCTGCATTTGGCTTTGTCGTACAATCGGTTGCACAAAAATATACTTCTGCTGAGGAAACGGGCTTTATTTTAGCATTAGAACCAATCTTTTCGGCGGTCTTTGCATATTTAGTGCTCGGTGAAATTTTAGTATGGCGCGAATTAGTGGGAGCCTTTATTATTTTTGGAGGTGTGCTTTTAGCAAGTCATCAACCGAAAGCAAAGCATATTCCACAACATTCGATGTCTCATTCCGTATAAAGAATCGCTTCGGCGGTTCTTTTTTTAATGTCTCATTTGGCGAAGGATGTATGTAGTACCGCAGCATTTTAATGCTCACAGAAAAATCATAATTTGTCGTTCTTTCTGAGAAAACAGATTCACAAACATCACTAAGTCGAGTATGATAAAGTGAATGCATTTAAATAGAGAGAAGGCTTAATAATGGGGAAATATAAAGGTGAACTGCTCCTTATTATTACAGCGGTAATGTGGGGTAGTGGTTTTGTAGGCATGGCAGTGGGTCTTGAATATTGGACTGTCTTCCAAATAATGGCTTTCCGCTTCACGTTGGCAACGGTGTTATTATGCTTAATTTTCCATAAAAAATTACGCCTTATTAATAAAGCTGTTTTATGGAAGGGCGCTATATTAGGGACCATTTTATTTGCGGCGTTTGCGGTACAAACATATGGTTTACTCTATACAACACCATCGAAAAATGCCTTTTTAACGGCAATCAATGTGTTAATCGTGCCCGTACTGGCGTATTTAGTATATAAACGTCGCTTTGATCGCTATGAAATTATCGCCGCAATTTTGGCGATTATTGGCATTGGCTTCCTGTCACTAACAAGCTCATTTACGATTAATGTAGGCGACATGCTATCGATTTTATGTGCGGTGCTGTTTGCATTTGACATTTTCTATACGAACGTATTTGTGAAAAAAGAAGATGCCCTTGCGCTGACAATCGTACAATTTATGACCGCCTCAGTGCTCGGCATTATTATGATGCTTGCGCTTGGCGAAGTGCCAACATCGGTTGAACCAGCAGGTATTTACATTATTATTTATTTAGCGGTATTTTGTACATGCGTTGCCTATGTTTGCCAAAATATTGGGATGCAATATGCTAATCCAACAAAGTCAGCGATTATTTTATCAATGGAATCGTTATTTGGGACATTATTCTCAGTTTGGTTATTAAACGAATTATTAACAGGACGTATGATTTTCGGTTGTTTCTTAATTTTATGCGCGGTATTATTCGCCGAACTCAAGCCGAAGTTTGGGTTTGCGCATTTAAAACAAAAAATTTAACAAAGCGACGAGAATCGAATGAATCGGTTCTCGTTTTGTTTTTCACAAAAGTTTTTAGGGTAAGGATTTAACAGGAGGGATACATATGAAAGAACCACTTATAGCGGCAGATGACACGTTAATGCTGTGGGGCATTTTAATTATTGTCGCATCAATTAGTATTATACTAGAACAACGTTTCAAATGGGCATCACGCATTTCCGGTGCCATTATCGCGCTCGTTATGGCGATTATTTTATCAAATACTGGCATCATTCCAACAGAATCGAGTGTCTATGATGCCGTCTGGTCGGTCATCGTACCACTGGCGATTCCACTATTGCTATTCCAAATCAATTTAAAGAAGCTATTTCGCGAAAGTGGGCGTTTATTGCTCATTTTCCTTATTAGCTCAATCGGGACAGTAGCAGGTACGACGCTCGCCTTCTTTGCGTTACGCGAGCATATCCCAATGCTTGATAAAATCGCGGCGATGTTTAGCGCGAGTTATATTGGCGGTGGTGTCAACTTTGCGGCAATGGCAGCGAAGTTTGAAACACCGGGTGAGCTTGTGTCCGCTTCGGTTGTCGCGGATAATTTGACGATGGCCGTCTTGTTTATCGTATTAATTATTATTCCAACGATGAGCTTTTTCCGCAAACGCTACAAGACGCCACATATTGATGAGGTGGAAAGCCGCGCAGGAAAAGATGAAAATTTAGCCAAATCGTATTGGAAGCCAAAGCAGATTTCATTACTAGATATTGCATTAGCAGTAGGTATTGCGTTTACAATCGTGCTCGTCGCGAAAAAATTATCGCAGTATTTCGACATGCGCATCCCATCAGGAGACAATGTGGGCTTCTTATGGAATTTAGCAAACGGCTTGTTTGGTGATATGTATTTAATGCTAACGACGCTAACATTTTTGGCCTTATTATTGTTCCCGCGCTTTTTCGAACGTCTACAAGGGAGCCAGGAAATCGGTACATATTTAATCCATATTTTCTTTGTCGTCATCGGGATTCCAGCATCGATTCCACTGATTATTGAGCAAGCACCCTTATTGTTCGTCTTTGCGGTGACGATTGTCATTATTAATGTTGTGATTTCACTCGTATTCGGCAAATTGCTGCGCTTTGATTTAGAGGAAATTATGCTCGCTATTAATGCCAACGCCGGCGGACCTACAACGGCCGCTGCACTTGCAATCGCAAAAGGTTGGCAAAACTTAGTCGGTCCTATTTTAATTGTCGGGACATTTGGTTATATTGTCGGAAACTATGTCGGTACAGTTATGGGGCTATGGCTAGGCGCATTCTTATAAAAAATAGCAAGAATCTTACAAACGTAAGATTCTTTTTTATTTCTTTTAGACTATTTTAAAATTATATTTTAAATTATTAATTTTAGTAATGTTTATTATGACCTATATATTGTGTATGTAATAGTAAATAAGGAAAATAGATCAGGAGGTGGATCATAGTGACGAATGAATTTTTAGAGACGTTAGAGCAGCTAATTCAATTAGAGGAGGAGCAACATACGGACGATAGAAAAAAACGCCAGCAGGTCATTGATGCTGGGCGCCTTGTTTTACTAGAGCATGATTTAGTGAAGAAAAAATTTGTATCGCTCGACGTATTGAAGTCCTACGAAGAAGTGATGTTGGCCTATATTGAGTCGTTGCATAATTTTTCGCATGAAGAACTACATGTGCAAGCAAGGCGTGTATTAATGTTTCATTGTCTTAAAATAGATCAACAAATTTGTTAGCTATTTGGTGGCATTTGTCCATGTGAGTGTGCCACCTTCATAGTATTCACGTTGTACATAACTTCCTAGTGGAAATAAAAAAGTCCACGGCATACTCGTATGTGGTGGGATGATTAACTTGGGCAACGTAAAAGTAGCGTTGGCTATGACTTGTGCATCAATGACATAAGACAGCGACACATCATTGAATGTGAGTGGTTCGTGCTCGCGATTATGGACGAGTGTTGTAATAAGCAATGTTTTTTCATGATTTATCGCTTCACGAATGGCTGTAAAATGTTCGCTTTTTTTCGCGTGTAGAAATAACTGCTCGATGCGCGCTCTATCAATGTTTGCGAGCGCTTTATCCCATGATTTTTCAAACTGTAACTGCATAAAATTCACCTCTAATTGTCAGTGTATCACAAAATAACCTTTACAAATCAGTCATTTCTTTGTAAAATTCAATTGATAATGATTATCAATTGAGAAAGAAGTGATGACAATGAAAACAGATGACGTAATGTTTTATTATGCCAATACAACGATTGAATTTCATGATATGTTTACACACCGCGTGCCATCAGCGACGAATGACACCGTACACCACAGCTCAACAGGGCGCTGTAGCTTTGTGTTTCCACTTGCTGGCCAAGGATATTTTACATTTGAGAATGTACGCTATAAATTAATGAAAGGGATGGTGCTCCATATGCATAGTACCGCCGATATTTATATGAAGCCAATTGGTCGTGAGGGCTGCCACTACGCCGTCATGTATTATGATGTCGATGAGGCCATTATTAGCGACGAGCCATTTGTGATGGCGATTGATGACTATCATACGTGTCGGCGCACCGTAGAACGTATGGCACAAGCGTTTACGACACCGGGGAATCTTTCACGCGTGCAAACGAAAGCCTATTTTATGCAATTTATTAGCGAAATGCTGATGGCACACCAACGTAGTAAGCGTATTGACCGCGAAGATGCGATGAGCGAGGCGCTGACGTTTATGCGTAACTATTATCAATCAGGTTTGACGGTAACCGAAGTAGCCGAGCGCTTTGATATCGAACGCCGCCGCTTTGCACACTTGTTTGAGCGTTATACCGGTATTAATCCGAGCAATTATTTAATTGAGCTGCGCATTCAACATGCGAAGGAATTAATGCGCGCAACCGATGAGACGATTGCGTCAATTGCTGAAAAGGTAGGGTATGATGATCCCTTTTATTTTAGCCGTATTTTCAAAAAATATACTGGCAAAGCACCAACTGTTTATCGCCAATGCTTATAAGCGCAAAAGTCTATTTTTTTTAGTGTGGAATGAGAATGATTTTCAATGAGAAATGTACATAGAAAAAGCAGGAAGCCTCAGTTTCCTGCTTTTATTATGCGTTATTTAAAGCGAATGCCTTGCGTTAATATGCGCAAATGCTGTATTTGTTCGTATAATGCACGATAGCTGTCATCTAATGAAATTTGCGTAAAGCGAATGCTGTCGCCAGGTTTCATTTGACCGAATAAATGCACATCGCTCGCAATGACTTGTGCAATGCGTGCATAGCCGCCTGTCGTTTGGCGGTCTGCTAATAATACCGTTGGCTGACCGTCATTGGACACTTGAATCGTACCAAACAATACGGCGTCAGATAATAATTCAGTCGCTTCATGTCGCGCTAATCCCGGTCCATTTAAACGATACCCCATACGATCCGCTGCCGGCGTCACTTGATAAACACGCGATGTAAAGTGCTGCTGACTCGCCTCGGTAAACTGTGCCCATTCAGGACCAGCCGTAAAACGAATCGTCCATTCCGTACGATTATAACGAGGGGGCTCAGCTTGCCATCGCACCGCTTCGGCTGTATGAGCATCGACATGAATCGTATCGCCACGCTTTAGCGCACGCCCATTATAACCACCAAGTGACGCGCGTAAATATGTGCTTTTAGACGCCATCACTACGTTACTCTTCATGCCACCACGAAAGGCAATATAGTTGCGACAGCCGTCAAGAAGCTGACCGAGTTGTACGACATCACCTGGTTGTAGTGGTACAGGTCGGTAGCATGGCAGTGTCTCACCGTTTAGCGTTGCATTGACTGTTGCGCCTGTAACGGCGATGACACAATGCTCACTCGTGCGAAAACGCAGGCCACCCATTGTAACTTCAAGAACAGCTTCACCGCGTGCATTACCGACTAAAATATTAGCCATTTGAAGCGCATAGTCATCCATCGCACCACTAACGATAACACCGTATTGCTGAAAGCCGCGGCGCCCTAAGTCTTGGACGGTCGTTAACATGCCTGGTTTTTCAATGTAAATCATATGCTCAACTCCTCAAACTCCGCTGCTGAAATTGGGACAAAGCGAATTTTTGCGCCAGCCTCTAATAATGTAGGCGGCGTTTTTTCTGGTTGGAATAATTGCAGTGGCGTGCGGCCGATAATTTGCCAGCCACCCGGTGTTTCAATTGGATAAATGCCTGTTTGACTGCCGGCAATACCAACAGAACCCGCTTCAATTTTTAAACGCGGTGATTTTTTGCGTGGCGTCGCAATGGTGTCATCAAGCCCTCCTAAATACGGAAAACCTGGCGCAAAACCAAGCATATAAATTAAATAATGTGGCGTACTATGACGCGTAATAATTTCTTCAGGCGTTAAATCGTGATACGCTGCGACTTCGTCTAAATCCGGCCCGTACGCACCCCCGTAACATACCGGAATGTCGATGATTTTTTCATCGCGTATGAACGCGCCCTCATCGATTGATACGCAAGCTTTTAATTGTGCAATCATCGCCTTTGCTGGATTCATTTCTCCGTTTGTGAGCAAGTGAACGGCATCATAAATGACCGTTAACGATGTATAGGCAGGAATCATTTCTTGAATGTATGGAATATGTTGTGCCTCAATTTGTGCCATCGCCTGTGTAATGAGTTGTTGTGTCGTTTCACAGACGATTGTGCCAAATTGAATGCGGATGGCCATTTCCCCAAATGGCTGCCATTCAATTGGTTGCATTGTGCGTCCCCTCCTAATACCATTTTTCGGAATTTAAATTCTGAATATAGGAATAATTATAGCGAAAATACGCGCAAATACAATAAATTTTCTGAAAAAAATTACAATTCACAACTTTACAGCAAATAGACACCTGTGATAATATTCGGAATATAAGTTCCTACATACGGAATTTGAGAACTGATTTTTGGTTTTTAAAATAGCATCAAGGGGTGATTTTTATGTATCAAATTGATTTAAATTGTGACCTCGGCGAAAGTTTTGGCGCGTATACGATAGGGAACGACGCCGCCATCTTAGACTACGTCACATCGGCCAATATCGCGTGCGGCTTTCATGCGGGAGACCCAACGGTGATGAAAAAAACGGTGGAGCTTGCGCTTGCGAAAAATGTTAAAATTGGCGCGCATCCAGGATTACCAGACTTAGTCGGCTTTGGACGCCGCAATATGAATATTGCACCGGACGAGGCGAAAAATATCGTCATCTATCAAATTGGTGCGTTGCAAGCGTTTACGACCGCATTAGGAGGCCGCGTTGAGCACGTTAAGGCACACGGTGCACTCTATAATATGGCGGCAAAAGATGCGCGACTTGCACAAGCAATTGCCGAAGCGGTGTATGCTGTTGACGCGAATATTGTGCTCTATGGCTTAGCAGGGAGTGAGTTAATTGCGGCAGGAAAGCGCGTCGGTTTGAAAACAGCGAATGAAGTATTTGCCGATCGTACATATCAGCAAGATGGTAGTTTGACACCGCGAAGCGAGCCACATGCGATGATTGAAACGGATGCGGAAGCGGTGCGCCAAGTCATGACGATCGTGAAAGACGGCTACGTGCAAACGCAGCAACAAACGTCATTTACATTAGAAGCGCATACGGTGTGCATTCATGGGGATGGGGCGCAGGCGTTGCCGTTTGCTAAATACATTCACGAAACACTCACAAACAATCAAATAGACGTCGCGGCGTATCGCTAGACTCAAGGGGGAAACACAATGGGAGAAAAAGTCACAAAAAAAGCGAGCCGTAGCGTCCTGCTCGGTGCCGCCTTCTTAATGGCTACATCATCAATTGGGCCAGGATTTTTAACGCAGACGACGGTGTTTACCGAGCAATTGCTCGCAAGCTTCGGCTTTGTTATTTTAATTTCGGTGCTGCTCGATATTTTTGCGCAAATGAACGTCTGGCGTATTATCGTCGTATCGGGCTTACGCGGTCAAGAAATTGCCAACAAAGTGTTGCCAGGACTTGGTATTGTCCTTGCGATATTGATCGTCTTTGGTGGCCTGGCGTTTAATATAGGAAATGTCGCCGGAGCCGGGCTCGGGTTAAATGCGATGCTTGGTATGGATACGGTGACAGGGGCGATTTTAAGTGCCATTTTCGCAATTGTCATTTTCTTATTTAAAGAAGCAAGTAAAATTATGGACCGCGCGGCACAGCTTGCTGGTGCGGTAATGATTTTCTTAATGTTTTATGTGGCGGTATCAACGAATCCACCGGTTGGCGAAGCGGTTATTCGCACATTTGTACCAACGGAAATTAGCATTTTAGCGATTGTGACATTAGTCGGTGGTACAGTCGGAGGCTATATTACATTTGCTGGGGGTCACCGTTTACTCGATGCCGGGCTAAAAGGCGTCGAAGCCATTCCAGAGGTCAATAAAAGCTCGATTACTGGAATTCTCGTAACAGCGGTGATGCGTATTGCATTATTTTTAGCCGTATTAGGTGTCGTATCACAAGGATTAAAATTAAACGCTGACAACCCAGCCGCTTCGGTGTTCCAATTAGCATTAGGTGATATTGGTTACCGTATTTTCGGCGTAATTATGTGGGCAGCAGCCGTTACGTCGGTTGTCGGTGCCGCGTATACATCGGTTTCATTTATTAAAACATTCCACAAAAAAATTGCGCAATACGAAAACTGGATTATTATCGCCTTTATTACGATTTCAACATTAATCTTTGCATTCATCGGTAAGCCAGTTAGCGTGCTCGTATTAGCAGGCGCATTAAACGGTTTAATTTTACCATTAGCATTAGGGACATTATTAATCGCTGTCTATAAAAAAGATGTGGTTGGTAGCTACAAACATCCACTGTGGCTAACCATTTCAGGTGCATTCGTCGTTGTTGTCATGGGTGTGCTGAGCATTATGACGTTAATTGAACAAATCGGTCTATTAATCGGTTAGGGGGCTTAAATATGACGATTCAACAACAATCACCACAAGCAATTCGCGAGGCCGTGCGTAGCGGGATCATTACCGGACCAACTGCAGGTTATGCGATGGGCTATGCGCAGGCGAATCTTGCTATTTTGCCAAAAGAACATGCGTTTGACTTTTTATTGTTTGCACAACGTAATCCAAAAGCTTGTCCGATTTTAGATGTCATTGAGCCGGGGAGTGTGTCACCATCGCGTATTGCGAAAGACTCGGATATTCGTACAGACATTCCGAAATATCGCATTTACAAGCATGGCGAACTGGTTGATGAAGTAAGTGACTTACATGACTATTGGTCGGATGATTTCGTTTGTTTTTTAATCGGCTGTAGTTTTTCATTTGAAAATGCGCTCTTAAATAACGGCATCGATGTGCGCCACATTTCAGAAGAGTGCAATGTGCCGATGTTTAAAACGACTATCGCCACAGAAAAAGCTGGTATTTTTGAAGGTCCAACCGTTGTGTCGATGCGCCCGATGAAAGAAGCGGACGTTGTGCGAGCGGTGCAAGTGACATCGCGATTCCCATCTGTTCACGGGGCACCACTGCATATTGGCAATCCGGAGAGCATCGGCATTTCAGACATCACAAAGCCTGACTTTGGCGACGCCGTAACGATTCGAGAAGGCGAAGTACCAGTGTTTTGGGCGTGTGGTGTGACGCCGCAAGCGATTGCGATGCACGTCAAACCAGCGCTGATGATTACGCATGCGCCGGGCCATATGTTTGTGACCGACGTAAGAGATGAATATTATGGTGTGTTGTAAGGACACAAAAAAGCGAGTGCCGCGGCACTCGCTTTTTTCTATTTCGGCTCCATTGTTGCCGATTTTTTCAGCATCGGATTTTTCCAGAACATCGCAAGTGCGAGTCCAGCAATAATAAACACCGTTGCAAAATAGTATGGGTAGTTAATATCAATATCGAATAATAAACCGCCAATAACCGGGCCAAAAACGTTCGCTAGTGACGTGAAAAATGAGTTCATGCCGCCAACAAAGCCTTGGTCATTGCCCGCAATGCGCGATAAATACGTTGTCACTGCTGGACGAATTAAATCAAAGCCGATAAAGACCGTAAACGTGACAGCCATAATCATCCAATAAGAATTGACAAGCGTCATCGCAAAAACAAGCACGGCCGATAATAGAAGCATAATGCGAATTAAATTAATTTCGCCAAGTGCTTTCATCAATGGATCAAAGAACACGACTTGGAAAATGGCCCCTAAAATCGCGCCGCCGGTAATCGCAATCGCAATATCTGCGGGGCTAAAGCCGAATTTATGGTCGACGTATAAGCTAAAGAATGATTCAAATGCCGCAAGTCCGAATGATGAGATGAAAATGACCGCAAATGCGATAAAAAACATCGGCATGAGTAGCTTGCGGAAGCTACTTTTATTTTCATGGCCACCCGCTGATTCCGTAATGACTGGTCGTTCTGGTTCACGTAATAAAATAATCGAGAACATCGCAGCAACAAGACCTAATACCCCTGCTGAATAGAATGGCACACGCGTTCCGATTTCTGCAAGGAAGCCGCCAAGTCCTGGGCCGATAATAAAGCCGGTAGAAATGGCCGCTGACATGTAGCCAAGCGCTTTTGGACGGTTTTCGTCGGTCGTAATATCGGCGATAAAGGCCGTCACCGCAGGCATAATGAACGCTGCACTTAAGCCGCCTAAAATACGCGAAATAAATAAGACATCAATCGTTTTCCCGAAGCCGAATAACAGCTCCGACAAACCGAAAATAATCAGACCAAGGACAATCATAATTTTTCGTCCGAAGCGGTCGACAGCTTTCCCAGCAAATGGGGAGAAAATAAGCTGTGTGAGTGCGAACGCCGCCGTTAAATAACCGACGACTTGTCCACTAATGTGCAATTCATTCATCAACCTTGGTAGTACAGGAATAACAAGTCCAATACCGAGGAAGGCGATAAATAAATTGACTAATAAAATACTTAGTGTGATGGAACTTTTTTTACTCATGTTGTTACCCTCTTACATCTTTAAAGTAGTTTTAATATTAAAGGCTACAGTAACTGTAAGGTCAAGCCCCAATTTTCACTTTTAGCTCGACAATATACGTCGGCGCAGTATTGGGCGAAAAACTTGTCGGCAAAAAAAGCTCATAAATCGGGGACTGTGCGTTCCAACCATTTGCTTCAATGGCGCGGTAGAGCTTTTCATAATTCGGTAAGTAGCGCTCAAACGTATATTCAAAGGCGATGCACGCATAATGTCCTTCTGGTAACATCATCAAATCCATATTTGTCTCTCGGTAATCAAATGGGTGCGACGTTAGGAGTGGCATAAACAAATAATCATAGCGCAAGTTCTCAATTTTTTCATAGTTTTGGAGCGGATAAATGCCGCCATAACGCATATTGACGGCGCTACCACTTTGCTCTAACGCTTCAATGACTGAATTAAAATAATCGCTTGGGTCATCTGGAAATGAAAAATTCGGCGTTTTCACAGCCAATAAACGCTCTGCTTCCTCATCTTTTTCATAAATTTCCTCATAGACCGGAATTTTAATTTGCTCTTCAAGTTGCTTCATCGTTTTACGCAGCACAAGCTGTACTTCCTGCATTTTACGCAACTTGTCATTAACTCGCTCTTGCTGCTCACGTAAAAAAGTAAAGAGCTCCTCAGGCGTAAAATTTTGTGCGTGTTTAATGTCATTCAGCGACGTCCCGATGTATTTTAATGATTTAATCAAATCCATATTGGCAAGCTGCACTTCACTATAATAGCGGTAATTTGTCGCCGTATCGACGTAGGCTGGCTTAAATAGACCAATTTCATCATAGTAATGCAGTGTCCGCACCGGCAGATGAATCATTTTCGACACTTCGCCGATTGTAAAATAATGTTGTTTCATACTAAAGTCCTCACTTACGATTCAATATAGCCAAGCTTCGCTGAAATTTCACTCGCTGACTGTTTGCCAAGCGTAATAAAATGTTCTAAAGCTTCTCCTTCATAGTCCTTCTCGATGCCTGCGATGCTAATGCCAGCAATAATGTCACCTTTATAATCTAAAATCGGAAACGCAATTGCCGCGGTAAAATCTTCAAGCTCTGAATAGCTAATGGTATAGCCGACATTGCGCGTTTGCGAAATTGACTGGCGCAAATCCTCAATGGTCGCAATCGTGCCTTTTGCAAATGGTACAAGTTCGACACGCTTTAAATATTCCTCGCGCTGTTGTGCCGGTAGAAATGATAAAATGACGCGCGCACAAGCCCCAGCATAAAGTGGTGTACGGCGGCCAATCATCGTATACAGGCGCACTGGCTGAATCGATTGAATTTTTTCGATATAAACAGCTTCATCGCGGTCACGAATAATTAAATTAATCGCTTGCCCAGTTTCTTTATGTAGCTTCTCCATCGCCGGTATCGCTAGCTGACGAATGTCCATACGCTCCGATACGAGATGCCCAAAACGCAAAAAGAGTACGCCCAAGCTATAGTGCCCATTGGCATCCTTATCAAGTAAATCCATCTCTTCAAGCGTCTGTACCATGCGATAAGCCGATGTTTTTGGAATCCCCGAATGTTCCACGATTTCATTAAATGATAGCTTGGCATGATGGATAAATAAATTTAAAATTTCCATTGAACGCATGACCGTTTTATTTTTACTTTGCATGTTGTAACTCCCCCTCGTGCTAGTCCTTTTATTATAGCGAAAAATAAAAAAAGAAGCCCTCATCAAGCGAGCGCTTCTTAAAAAAATTATCGTTCACAGGCGATGCCATCTTTATCGCGGTCCAAATCAGAATTGAATCGCGTCGCTTTTTTGTATATCGATGCGGATACCTTCGCGTAACTTCTTTCGTAAACTGTCCCACCGCTGCGCTTTTTCACTCTATTTTTTGTGCTGGTCGATTTACGTACACCATAAGGATATTTTTTGTTAAATGCAGTACAATTCTTATACGTACTCGAAGCTTCTGCCTGTGTTGTAGGCCCTACTGTTGTACTAAATAACGTTGAGCAAAGAATGACCGTCGCGGCCGAAATTTTCACCAATTTTTTCATTATAATTCCCCCATTCATTTGCTCGATACCCGCTTTAATCCATACTAGGCAAAATTTTGAAAGGAGCTTAAAAAATGGATCAATTTACACTGAACACGTACACAATTACAGTGACAATTCCCGAAAAACCACATCCAAAAGAAGGATTTCCAGTGCTCTATGTACTAGACGGGGCCCATAACGGAGCGCTTGTGCGAGCGATTATCGAGAGCCAAATGAAAATGCGCAAGCTAACAAAAATTTCGCGTATGATTGTTGTCAGCATTGAACAACGACCCGCGCAGCGTTTTTATGATTTCACACCACAAGCTGCCCATTATGCCGTGTCAAAAACATTTCCGATGCCACAAGACGGCCCGTTTGGTGGTGCACATCAGTTTCAGCAATTTTTGACGCAGCAGTTAAAGCCGCATATGGCATCACATTATCCAATCGGAGCGTTACTTGGGCATAGTTTATCTGGCTTGTACGTGTTGTGGCATATGCTGACGTCACCAAAAGATTTCACGCATTACATCGCCATTAGTCCGTCGGTGTGGTGGAATGATGAGGAGCTACTAGGCTATGACACAGCGCGCGTTGAAAAAAATCCACCGCATGGTTTGTACATCGCAGCGGGTGAGTTTGAACGTTCGATGCATGGACCGATTGAACGCTTGCTTGCGAATTTCAATGCTGTGCCGCACAATTGGTATATTGCGCCAGAAGAAAATCATTTGTCGGTGCTGCCGGCTGTACTTAGCCGGGCATTGCGTTATGTGCGAAGTCAGAACAATGTTTAAGCGCAAAACAATACTTGTAAGCAACGTGCGATTATTTTCGATCGTTACGTGACCAGCGCTTCCATTATGAAAGTACGGATGACAAATCGCTCATGAGCTCAAGTAGCGTGTTTTCAATACAACATATTTAACGATAAGTGACAGTACTAAGGCTATTGGCGCGCCGATTTATTAGTTATTTGCGCTGGAAAAGAAAAATCAGTGATAGTTGTTAAGTATGTGGCGATAATTACAACGTTTTTGTAACAGCAGCGTTTAAAAATGGGCTTGTTTTCGGTCTCTGACGGGTATTTTTGAGCCGGTTTCTGCTAAAATAGGGCATTTTCCACACACAAAAAATGCGAATGGCTGCCGCAGCACGCGTTTTTTGAATAAATGACAACAAGCCGCTTGATCGGCCCACAAAAGCTTAAAAAAACGGCTGATTTTCGACAAAAAATGCCCGTTAGAACCCCGATTTTGCACAAAATAGCCCTTTTTCGGGAATCAAAAATGATAATTATATGTGTTGTTGTCGCTAAATAAAAAGTTTTGTTGACAGATTTTGCATGATGATTACTAATTCACAAAAAAATTGTCAGTCAATTGTCGCGAATTGGCACATATTTTTAATTATGTTGTATCCAAAACACGCTGCTAGAGCTTTTGAGCGATTTCTGAGCGCTAGAATCTGAGAGCTATTGTAAAATTCAAAAATCAATTATAATAGAGGCAATAACGAATTAAAGGAAGTAAAAAACATGAATGAAAAACAATTTGCGATGCAAAAGGCGGCGCATCGTTTATTTAAGGAAAAAGGTTACGTGGAAACGTCGATTGCAGACATCGTCAAAGACAGCAATGTATCGAGAGGGACGTTTTACAATCACTTTGCATCGAAGGCAGCACTACTCGTTGAAATTACGCGCGCTTTTCAAGAGCATATGAAAGAGGAGCGTGCGCTGTTAACGGTGCAGCATCGAGGTACCGATGAGGAGCTGCTGCGCGAAGTGATTTATTTGTCGCGTGAAAAAGAGCAAGCTGCACGCATTAATCAAATTGTCGCAGAAGCTGCTGGCGAGAAGGATATTGATTTAGTACGCTATGCGGAAGATTTACGTGTCCATCGTATGCAGTGGCTTCATATTTATGTCAAGCGTGCCTTTGGTCACTTGTATCCTCATGCCACCTTTGCAGCAACACAGTTTGTTGAGTCGTTACTCAATTATCATGTGAGCTTTAATCGCCTCGTTGACCAGCCGCGGTCACTACGCGAGGTCGTAAATTATTGTGTCGATTTAATGATTTTTACATTACCAAAATTAGAAGAGCAGCCGTTATTTTCAATGGAAGAGTTTCCATTTGAGCAGCAAATGACATGCAAGGAGCGATTTACCGAAGCGGCCGATCAATTAATTCAATGGCTCTTAACGCATGATGTCGACAATGCGCCGCTTCTAAAGGAATATATTGAGCTGTTGCTAAGCCACCGCGAGCTATCGGTGACGAATCCAGCACTGACCGCACAAATTAAGCATCAACTCACCGCAACACTTGAAAAAAATTATCCAGCAATTCATGATTTTGTGAAACTCATTGGCTAAGGCGAATGAGTTTTTTTGTTGACAATAAGTAGTTCACCCCTATAAACTATCAACTGTATAGGGGGTGCTTGTAATGGAACGTATTGCACATGCTATTAAATTGCTTGAACGCGTCATGATTTCAGGGAATGAGCTTGTAACAAAGGAATTGAATGAGGATGCGTTTAAAGGGTTATCACTTGAGCAGTATGAGGTATTGAATTATTTGAACATACAGGGCGACAAGTATCCAAGTGAGATTGCCAAATTTCAAAACGTTCAAAAAAGTGCTGTATCCAATCGGCTGAGTAAATTATTAACACACGGGTATATTGAATATGTACCATCTCCAACGGGGGATAAGCGTTACAAACTTGTGCATCTGACAACGCAAGGCGCGGCGGTATTAACACAAATTAACAATCAATACTGTGCGCTCATCGAAGAGTGGTTTGCAGATTTTGAGGAAGATGAACAATTAGAAACGTTTATTAAATTATTAACGATTATTCAACAACGAATTGATGAGAAAGGGGAAAAAGCATGAAAAATTTAAAAAATATGCGCACGCTCGCGCTCATTTTTTGGATTGTCGCGGTTGTCGTGGCGGTTGTCGCATTACCTGACTTGCAAAAGCTAGGGCAGGAAAAAGGGCAAATCGAGCTGCCGGCAGATTTTGAAAGTGAAAAAGCCGCGTCGATTTTAAATGATATGAATAACAATGGGAAATCGACATATGATTTTGCGATTGTGTTCAATGATGAAGACGGGCTCTCGAAAGCAGATAAAGAAAAGATGAATGACGTATTGCAATATTTCAAGGACCATAAAAAAGAATATGGCATTACCGATACGTTATTTTACAATGATAGTAAGCAAACAGAGGACCAGCTCGTCAGTAAAGATAAGACGACGATTATTAATCAGTTGTCGATTAAAAAAGAGTTAGAAAGTGCTACTGAAGTGGCCGATAAGTTAGACGAGAAATTAAAAGATCTACCGATGAAAACGTATATTACCGGTAGCGACGTTGTCATGGATGACTTTGCACAAACGTCACAAGAAGGCGTGCAAAAAACCGAAATTGTCGCGATTATTTTCATTATTATTATTTTAATTATCGTGTTCCGTTCACCGGTTGTCCCGTTTGTGTCGCTGTTATCAGTCGGCGTATCGTACATCGTGTCACTAAGTATCATCGCGCATTTAGTCGAAGGTTACAACTTCCCGTTCTCAAACTTTACACAAGTCTTTTTAGTCGTCATCTTGTTCGGGATTGGGACCGACTACAATATTTTACTGTTTACGCGCTTTAAAGAAGAGCTCGCAGCAAAAGGTCATGTGCTGCACGCCATTAAAGACACGTACAAAACAGCGGGGCGCACCGTACTTTATAGTGGCATCGCCGTCTTGTTCGGTTTAGTGGCATTATTCTTCGCAGAATTTAGCTTCTACCGCGCAACAGGGGGCGTCGCAATCGGCGTTCTTGTATTGTTAGTCGTCCTGTTTACGTTAAATCCATTCTTCATGGGGCTACTTGGTATGAAGTTGTTCTGGCCGGTGAAAAATGTAAAATCCCATGCGGATAATAAATTATGGGGCTTCCTTGCGAAACAATCGTTTGCGCGTCCATTTGTCGCACTTGCGATTGTCGCGATTATTGCCGTACCGTCGATTTTAATGTATTCAGGTAAACTGAATTTTAACGATTTAACAGAAATTAGTGATAAATATGAATCGAAACAAGCGATTAATTTGATTTCAGATAAATTCCCGGCTGGTATGAGTGCACCGACGACACTTGTCATTAAAAGTGATGATAACTTGACATCGGCCGAGTCTCTACAAGAAATTGACCGCCTAACTGCTCGTTTAGAAGAAGTAAAAGGCATCGATAAAGTGTATAGTGTCACACGTCCTGAAGGTGAAAAAATTAAGGAACTGTATTTAGGCGATCAGCTTAATACGGTGACCGATAGCCTTGAAAAAATGGAAAAAGGCACAAATGATGTGCGTAGCGGTTTAGAAGATGCGGCAAGTCAATCGGCTGCTGCGACGCAACAAACAGCGGCGCTACTGCCACCGCAAGTTGCACAGCAAATGGCCGCACAAGCTGAGGCGCAGGCACAAGGATTAAATCAAGCAACAGATGGTCTGAAGCAAGTCGAAAAAGGCTTGAGCGAGACACAAGATTATACGAGTGAAGCGGCGAAAGGCAACAGCGATGTATTGTATGTGCCAGACGACGTGCTTACAAGTAAAGACTTTAAACAAAGTTTAGATGCGTATATGAATGAAGACCAAAATACGACGACGATGCGCATTATTTTAACTGAAAATCCATATACCGCAGAGGCAATGGATATTATGAAAGAAACGCAAAGCGTCGTCCATTCATTTGTCGAAGGTTCATCGGTGCTACATGATACCGATGCCTACCTCGGCGGTAAAACGATGTCAAACGTCGATTTACAGCAAATGTCTGACAGTGATTTCCAGCGTAGTATTATTATTATTTTAGTCGGTATTTCGCTAATGCTCCTGTTTATTACACGGTCACTTGCACAAACGGTGACAATTTTAATCGCCCTTGTTGTCGCAAGTTTTGCAAGTCTAGGCATTACCGAATGGCTAACAGCGACGTTCTTAGGCGAGCCAACGCTAAGTTGGAACGTGCCATTCTTCACGTACATTATGCTCATCACACTTGGCGTCGATTACTCAATCTTCCTGATGATGCGTTACCGTGAAGGAGAAAATCGTGGCCTTGACATGATTGTCGAAGCAAGTAAGAAAATGGGTGGCGTCATTTTATCTGCAGCCGTTATTTTAGGCGGCACATTCGCAGCGCTTATCCCATCAGGCATTAACACGCTCATTCAAGTAGCCGTCGCGGTCATGATTGGCCTTGTCTTCCTCGCGATTCTCTTAATGCCAGTGTTTATCCCAAGTACATTTGGCTTATCGAAAAAAATGAATGAACCGAAGAAAAAAGACTAATTGAAAAAAGAGCTTAGCATTTCGCTAGGCTCTTTTTTGATGTGTAAAAATGAATACATGTTTATTTGTAAACAATTATTAGATCGAATTACGATACCCTTGCTTCATTTTTTCAGATGTATTCATTTCCAAAACAGGCTTTTCCACTTGATAAATATGCGCGCGGTCTAATCGTGTTTTTTGCTCTTCATACTTTTTTTGTTGCAATAATGACGTCATATCGTCGAAGGTCATTAAGCCGCCATTTGGTTTTACTAAGCCCATTTCATAAATGCGTTGGATGGTTGGGAGACTCTTCATATATTCCGCTGCATTGACATTTTTGCCATGCACCGTCATATGCTTAAAAAAAGTAGACCAGTTGCCATTTTCTACTTGCTGCTTGGCATCTGTTGCATTTAATGCATATTGTGGATTGACGACATCGCCTTTTTCTACGAGATACATAAAGTCAAAAAAGTTCATCGATATAGTTCCACTAACAGGGGGGGAATAGGGAGGAAAACAAATACGGTCAAAAACTGTTAATAGTGGTCCTTGTTTTTCAAGAATATCCTTCCATCTGACCACATCTTCTTCAGAAAACTTATCGGCTAATACAGAGTTTGCTACGTTGATACCCCCAACATATGTATGACCATATTTGTCATATTGAATTTTCTTCTCTTCTACAGGTTGCTCTGATTTAGCTGATTCTACTAAATTTTTATTATTTTTTTTAGTTTCTGTCGTGGAAGCATTCTGATTAGCGAAAGGCTGGTTTGTGTTGTTAATACTCGTAAGCATGGAACTCCTCCTTTGTTTAGTTGTAGTATCGTCAACTTCCTTACATTGTTAAATAGTTCCTGATATTTCATAAAATTATATGGTCAATAAGTAAAAAAATATACATGTTTACAAAAAGAAAAGGAAGCGCAGAAGCTGCGGTTCCTTGTTTGTCTAGCGTTTTTTGACTTTTGTTACTTTGTAGTATGGAATCTGTTTGCCATTTTTCTTAAGTGTTATTAAGATAATCCCATGATTTTTTGCGATAAAGGTGTAGCCACCACTTTGGTTTTTAATGCGAATAACATTTTTAAATGTGGTGTTGCCGACCTTTTTCGTTGTATTAACCGATTGTACTTCGTAGCGATAAGGATACGCATTTCCTTCCATATCATATTCGACTAACTTGTACGTTTTCCCACTAGTCATCGGAAACTTATAGGCAGGTGTCAAAAATACATCGGAATACGCAACTCCTAATGACAAATACTTGTCGTAATACAAATGCGTGTAGCCACGATAATTTGCCGTTGTACATTGGCGCTGTGAACTAGGACCGCTACATTTGAGATTCGACAGTCGTTTTGGCGTACCTTCTAAATCATACGTATCATAACTATAACTTTTACTTGGCACATAGCTAGCACCGCTCGTAACCGTCGCCGCAGAACTTGCCATTGGTGCGGCAACAAGCGACAATGCAGCTGCAGCCGACATAACCCATTTTTTCATCAAACCACCCCTTTGATTGTGTTGGTATGACTTTAACATAAATGAGGGGGTGAGGGTAGATGTTTTGAAGAGTGCTAGTCATCGGGATTTTACGTAGTTTTAAAAAAATCCTATGTTTCTAGCTCCGATTACATAAATTAGAAGGAAGTACAGTAATATATTAATATAATAGTGAATATTTTGATATACTGTAGTAAAAAGCACTAATTGTTTATAAGTTAAAGGAGAAACAACATGATTAACTTTCAAGATAAAGTAAGCTTCATTTGGTCAATTGCGGAGATTTTGCGTGGGCCATATAAGCCAGAAGATTACGGTAAGATCGTTTTGCCATTAGCAGTATTACGACGCTTTGACTGCGTATTAGAAAGCACGAAAGAAGAAGTATTAGCAAAAGCTAAACAGTTTGCGACAATGTCTGAAGAAGCACGTGAACCGATTTTAAATCGGGTATCAAAACAAAATTTCCATAATATCAGTAAATATGATTTCAAAAAGCTGTTAACAGATTCAGATAACATCGCAGACAACTTACGTGACTATATTAATGGCTTCTCAAAAGTAGCACGTGATATTATGGAGCACTTCGATTTTGACCGCCAAATTGATAAGTTAGATCAAAATAACTTGTTATATTTAACGATTAAACGCTTTAGCGAATTAGACTTGCATCCAGAGACGGTGTCGAATGTGGAGATGGGTTATGTATTTGAAGAATTGATCCGTCGCTTTAGTGAACATGCAGAGGCAGGGGATCACTATACACCTCGTGAAGTCATTCGTTTAATGACGCATTTATTGTTCTTACACGATGATGCCAATATTTTAACGAAACCAGGCTTAACACAAACGTTATATGATGCAGCAGCTGGTACAGGTGGTATGGGATCTGTCGCACAAGAATATTTGTTAAATCTGAATCCTACAGCGCATTTAGAGTTTTTCGGTCAAGAAATTAATCCAGAATCATATGCCATCTGTAAAGCAGACTTATTAATTAAAGGGGAAGACGCAACGAATATTCGTTTAGGGAATACATTATCAAACGATAAATTCCCTACAGATAAGTTTGATTACTTAATTTCAAATCCTCCATACGGCGTTGACTGGAAATCATACGAGAAACCAATTAAAGCAGAACATGAACAACAAGGCTTTGACGGTCGTTTCGGTCCAGGGACACCACGTACAAGTGATGGACAGTTATTATTCTTGATGCACTTACTTTCAAAAATGAAAGACGTCACACCAGAAAACCCACAAGGTTCTCGTTTAGCGATTATTATGAATGGCTCTCCTTTATTTACAGGGGATGCAGGTTCTGGCGAAAGTGAAATTCGTAAATATGTGTTAGAAAATGATTTAGTAGAAGGTATTGTCGCATTACCGAACGACCTTTTCTACAACACAGGTATCGCAACGTATATTTGGATTTTAACGAACAACAAAGCACTGTTATCAAAAGGAAAAGTACGTTTAGTAAATGCGGTTGATTTCTATAAGAAAATGAAGAAATCAATGGGGAATAAACGTAACGAAATTAGAGAAGATCAGTTAAATGAAATCGTTCGTTTATATGGTGACGCACAACCAAATGAATATGTGAAAATCTTTGATAACGAAGATTTCGGATATGCAAAAATCACTGTCGAACGCCCATTACGCTTAAACTTCCAAGTAAGTGAAGAACGTCTAGCACGTGTCGTTGAAGAAAAGGGCTTTGTGAACTTAGCGACTTCAAAGAAAAAAGGTGACGCAGCACACTTTGAAATAGAAGAAGGTAAAAAACTTCAAGCGCAAATCTTACATGTCTTACGTACATTAGAGAGCGATGAAGTATACAAAAATCGTGAAGTGTTTACGAAGATTTTAAAAGATGCGTTAGCAGAAGCAACTATTAAACTCGGCGCTCCTGTATTAAAAGCGATTTTAAACGGTTTATCTGAAAAAGACGAAACTGCCGATGTATGTATGAAAAATAAAACAGACATTGAGCCAGATACAGATTTACGTGATACAGAAAGCGTGCCGTTAAAAGAAAATATTGAAGACTACTTCGCCCGTGAAGTGTTACCACATGTACCCGATGCATGGATTGATCACACGAAAACAAAAGTAGGCTATGAGATCCCGTTCACTCGTCAATTCTACAAATACACAGCGTTACGCAGTTCAGCAGAAATCATGGACGAAATTCGTGCATTAGAAGTTGAGATTGCTGAGCAGTTGAAGAAGGTGATGGGATGAGTTTCAAAGATAGTGGTATTGAATGGCTTTCACATATACCAAGTGATTGGGAGGTTAAAAAACTTAAATATTTAGCAGAAATAATAGACGGAGATAGAGGTTCAGAATATCCGAATGACAAAGATTTAGTAGATAATGGAATCTTATTCCTGTCTGGTGACAATTTAAAATCTAATGGCTTCAATTATAGTAAAGTTAGATTTATTTCAGAAGAAAAATTCGCTAAATTGGGCCGTGGCAAAGTTTTGAAAAATGACATCATTACTTCTGTAAGAGGCACGATAGGTTCAGCAGGATTATTCAGCGGCGAAGTTTATGAACAGGCTTTTATAAATGCTCAAATGATGATTATACGACCACGAAAAATATTAGACAGTAAATTTTTATTTTATTTTACAAAAACAAAGGCTTGGAAATTATGTTTAGATTACTTTGCTTATGGAACTGCTCAGCAACAGCTTTCGAATAAAATTTTAATGCAATTACCTATAGCAGTTCCAGGTCTAAAAATTCAGCATCAAGTTATAAAATATTTAGATAATAAAATAAATACAGTAGATAAAATTATCGAACAAAAAGAGCAGTTAACAAGTATGTTAGAACAACAACGCCAATCCATCATTACAGAAGCTGTAACAAAAGGTTTAAATCCGAACGTGAAAATGAAAGATTCAGGTGTTGAATGGATTGGTGAGATTCCTGAGCATTGGAATACTTCTTTATTAAAACTTTATTTGGATAAACTAACTGATGGATCTCATTTTTCACCAGAAATGATGGATGTGGGTTATCCATATATTACTGTGAAGGACTTGAAATACGGTAATATTGATTTAGAAAATGCTTTGAAAATTAGTGAGGAGGACTATAATGTTTTAGTGAAGAATGGTTGTCAACCTAACTTTAATGATGTATTGCTTAGTAAGGATGGAACAATAGGCAAAGTAGCTGTTGTTAAAGAAAATGAATTTGTAATTTTATCCTCACTTGCTATACTTCGTCCTAATAACTATTTAGATTCAAGTTATTTATCTTTTTGGTTAGAGTCACTAATAAATAAAAATCAAATGGAGAGTTTTCTAGCTGGAGCAGCTTTAAGAAGGTTAACACTTCAAACTATAAAAAAACTTAGATGTATAATTCCGCCCTTGAATGAACAGTTAGAAATCGTTAAATCTTTAAAAGAGCGACTTATTCCATTAGATGAATCTATATTGTTAGTAAGCAAACAAATCAAAAAACTAAAAGAATATCGTCAATCCCTTATCTACGAAGCAGTAACAGGGAAAATTGACGTACGTGATATGGAAGTAGATTAAGTGAGGTGAAATGGAATGGCTGTAGATACATCTGAAAAAGGATTTGAAACGAATATTGAATTGGCATTGATTGGTGCTGGTTATAAAAAGCGTGTATTAGAAGATGAAGCGAGTAAAGCGTTTAAAGAGCATGCGATTGACGTTGAAGAACTATTTGCATTTTTAGAAGATACACAAGAAAAACGCATGCGCACATTAGAAAAATCGTACGGCCCTTCTTATAAAAAAGAAGTATTGAAACGTATTAAAATGCAACTTCATAAACAAGGTCTTGTGGAGTGTCTGCGCAAAGGGATTAAAGACCGTGGTGTGACGTTACAGCTTGCCTATAATAAACCACCGACAGATATGAACAAAACATTGTATGAGCAATATGCGAAAAATCGGTTTAATGTCGCACGCCAAGTTTATTACAGCGATAAGCATAACAATAGCTTAGATATGGTGTTATTTTTAAACGGTTTACCAATCGTTGTGATGGAACTGAAAAATCCGTTAACGAATCAAACAGTAGAACATGCGATGAAGCAATTGAAAAAAGACCGTGATCCACGTGAGCAATTGTTTAAGTTTAATGAACGTGTCGCTGTTTATTTTGCTGTTGATCCAGATGAAGTATTTATGACGACAAAGCTCGATAAGGAGAAAACATATTTCTTACCGTTTAATAAAGGCAACAATGGAGGGAAAGGAAATCTGTTAGCTTATGGTGACAACTACCGTACGCATTATTTATGGGATGAAATTTTAACGCCAGATAGCTTATTAGATATTTTATATCGTTTCATTTTCGTGAAAAAAGACGATATTAAAGATTCAAATGGTGAAACAATTGGAGAGCGCCAAATGCTCATTTTCCCTCGCTTTCATCAATTAGATGCAGTGCGTAAATTAGAAGCTGACGTCAATGAAAAGCAAGTAGGCCAAAATTATTTAATTCAGCA
The DNA here is from genome assembly GCF_000505545.1 of Kurthia huakuii LAM0618. Taxonomy (GTDB): domain Bacteria; phylum Bacillota; class Bacilli; order Bacillales_A; family Planococcaceae; genus Kurthia; species Kurthia huakuii. Next base: position 49,002 of record NZ_AYTB01000015.1, on the reverse strand, counting down.
CTCTGCTGGTTCTGGAAAAACGAACTCGATTTCATGGCTCGCACACCGTTTAGCGAAATTACACAACGAAAATAATGAACCAATTTTTAGTAGCGTTATCGTGATTACAGACCGTCGTGTATTGGATAAGCAATTACAAGACGCCGTTTATCAGTTGGAACATAAAGCCGGTATGGTTGCGCCAATTGATAAAGATTCTGAACAGCTTGCACGTGCACTAAATAACGAAACTCGTATTATTATTACGACGCTTCAAAAGTTCCCATTTGTATTAGAAAAGGTAGCAGGATTAGAACGTAAAAAATATGCGGTCATTATTGATGAAGCCCATTCATCACAAGGTGGGAAAGCCTCTACTGCGTTAACGAACGTATTATCTGATAAGACGCTTGAAGCAGCCTATGAAGAAGATCGTATTGCGGAAGAAAACTTAGATGATGTTGACGAAAAAATCGTTGAAACGATTATGAAAAGTGGTAAGCAAGAAAATGTATCGTTCTTCGCATTTACTGCTACGCCAAAACCGAAGACACTTGAAAAATTCGGTACGATGGGCACGGATGGAAAACCACATGCATTCCATCAATATACGATGCGCCAAGCAATTGAAGAAGGCTTTATTTTAGACGTACTTGAAAACTATACGACGTATCAAACGTTCTGGAAAATTGCGAAGACAGTTGATGATGATCCAGAAGTGTCTAAAAAACAAGCAACTCGTAAGCTTGCACAATATGTTTCATTGCATCCACATAGCATTGCACAGAAAACGGAAATCATAATGGAACATTATCGTAATTTCGTGCAACGTAAAATTGGAGGTCGTGCAAAAGCAATGGTTGTAACGGCGAGTCGTTTACATGCTGTTCGCTATAAAATTGCCTTTGATAAATATATTAATGAAATGGGCTACGAGGATTTAAAAACAATCGTGGCTTTTTCTGGTACTGTGAAAGATGATGAGATTAATTATACAGAGCCTGATATGAATGATTTCTCTGAAAAAGAGCTACCAGAAAAATTTAATTCAGACGAATATAAAGTGTTACTCGTGGCGGAGAAATATCAAACGGGATTTGATGAACCGCTATTACATACGATGTATGTAGATAAACCTTTAAGCGGTATTAAAGCGGTTCAAACATTGTCTCGTTTAAATCGTATGTGTCCAGGAAAAGAAGATACATTTGTGTTAGATTTTATTAACGATCCAGATGTCATTAAAGAATCATTCCAACCTTATTATGAATCAACAAGTCTTTCAGAAGTAACGGACCCGAATATTTTATATGATATGCAAGCGGAAATTGAACCGTACCAAGTGTTTACGGATGATGAAGTACAACGAGTGAATGAAATTGAAGTAGCTGGTGGTGTTACAAAATCAACAAAAGCGCAAACGACTTTAAATGCGATTCTTGATAAAGGTGTCGAACGTTTCAAAGACCTTTCTGAAGAAGAACAATTTGCTTTTAAACAAGTCGCAACGAAATTTACACGTACGTATGGTTTCGTACTGCAAGTTGTAACGTTCATTGATTTAGACTTACACAAGCAATATATTTATTTAACATACTTACTACGCAAATTGCCACGTTTTAAGGGTGATAAAGATATTTATATCGCAGATGATGTTGCGTTGGAATACTACCGTAATGAAAAAGTATTTGAAGGCAACATTGAGCTAGAAAAAACAGGCGGCGCTGAACTTGATCCGCAAAAACATGGCGGTGGCGGTCAACAAGAAGATGAAAAGGTGCGCTTATCAAGTATTTTAGATAAGTTAAATGACCGATTCGGTACGAACTTTACTGAAACAGATTTCCTTTCACGTGAACAAGTGAAAGAGGATATGCTGAATAGTGAAGAAGTACGCCAACAAGCGCAAAATAACACAAAAGACAACTTTAAATTTGCTTTCGAACGTTCATTCATGGATTTTGTTATTGATCGTATGGGTAGTAATCAAGAATTCTTTATGAAGATACTGGAGAATGATGAGTTTAAGCAGGTGATTATGGAAGATATGATGCATGAGGTTTATGGGGAAGTGAACGGATAAATAATTAGGATAAAAACGCATTCCTTTTTGGGATGCGTTTTTATTTTAGTTGAATCTTCTTTTATTATTTAACTTACCATTTATATATAGTTCTGAACTTTAAAATAAGATTTTCTTTCTAAGAGTTACTTGGCACCGTCAATAATTTTGTGTAAATGGCTCAACCCAAACTTGGTAGATCATCACATTTAGCGATCAAGCATCGCTTCTAACTCGGCACGTGCTTGGTCAAAACCGAGATGACAACGTGCGAGGAAACGTGTGTTGTAGTCATTTAATTGTGAAACGAGGAAGCGTTCTAGTGATGCTTCGTTCGGAAACTGTTCCTTACGTTTCGTATATTTTTTCAGCTGTTTATTCACCGATTCAATCAAATTCGTTGAGTAAATACTACGGCGAATCGACTGTGGAAAGGCGTAGAACGTTAAAATGGCATCGCCTTTGACCATTGGCACGAGCTTCGGATAGGCAGTCTGCCACTTCTTGATAAAGCGTTCGCGTGCTTGAATCGCTTCTTCTACCGTTTCAGCACGATATACTTGTTTAAAGTCGTCACACACCTCTGCCCGATCTTTCGTCCGCACTTTATGACTCAAGTTGCGCTGCACATGAACGAGACACGTTTGATAATGCGCGTGCGGATATACTTCAGAAAGCATCGATTCCATGCCTTTTAAGCCATCTGAAATAAACAGAAGGACCTCTTCCATTCCACGTTCACGGAAGTTTTCCAATAGCTCACGCCATACATGAACAGACTCGGTCGGTGCAATCGTATAACCGAGCACCTCTTTTGAGCCGTCCAAACGAATACCAATCGCTAAATAAACGGCTTCTTTCGCTACCGTATCACGTTTGATTGGAATATACGTCGCATCTAAATAGACGCATGAATAACGGTTCGACAGCTGGCGATTGTGATATGCCTCGACTTCATCATTCATCGCCTGCGTCATATTCGAAACCGTCTGCGGTGAGTAGTGATGCCCGTACATTCGTTCAATGAGGTGGGCAATCTCCGTCATCGTAATGCCTTTTTGAAACAAGTGAATGACCGTGTTTTCAAGCGTATCGTTCGAGCGTTTATACGGTGCGATGGTCTGTTGACGAAAATCGCCATTGCGATCACGTGGGATTTCCAGCTTTAAGTCGCCATACTCAGTGTGCAACGTGCGTTCGTACACACCATTTCGTGAATTCCCAGAGTTAAAGCCGATACGGTCGTATTTTTCATAGTCCAAAAACGCCGTTAACTCCTGCGCTAACAGCGTATTGACCGCTTTTTCAAGATGACTACGAAAAACTTCACCGATATTGCCATTTTGCGCTAGCGTTTGAATGATTTCTGTCGTAAACTTATCCATAGGAAGACCCTCTTTCTAGAATTGGTTGTCGTGACTTTATTCTACCAAGAATTGGGTCTTCTTTTTTTATGGATTTTTTTCATTTACACAAAATATTTTACGCTCTCTATTTTATAATAAATGAGTTTATTTGACTATATTTATTTGTTAAATGTAAATTAAATAGATATATAGACTTTATTGTATGTTACGTTTAAAATGAAAGCACTAATAGAATGCTAATGGAGGAGAGAATAATAGGCAGTTATACTGAAGGTTCGTTATTAGTTAATTTAGATGAAAATAAAAAAGGCTGGGAAAGAAGATTTAAAGAGGCTGATCTTCAGACGGAAAAATATTCCTCCAAGAAAATAGATTTGGAAAAAAATAAAGAAGTAGTAAAAAAGCATATAGAAAATTGGAGAAAAGATACCGAGTTAAGCACATATGTATCACCAGCTATTTATTCGATAGAACTATATACATTAAATAATATAGAATCGACTGCAGAATATAAAAAGGAAATGAAAGCTATTAAAGAAAAGCTTTTAACATCCTATGTTGATTCGGCATTTACAAAATATCATTATCTTTGGGTGACATTTAATGCTAGCGGAATGGTGGTTACTGTAGGTCGAAGTTCATTTACAGAAAGAACAACGCAATTGGGGGATTTATTTTTCGAATACAATTTATTTGGGAATGGCTCTCAAAAAATAATTTTGCATAATCTTTCAGAAGTGGATCAAGATATTAAAAAATATTTACATGAATTAGGCAAAAAATTAAATGACTATAATCACTTCGCATTCATCGTTCCGATTAAATCTGGAGAAGTCAAAATAGTATCAGAGTTAGAGAAAAGGTTAGGAGATTATTTAATAGAACAAGATATTGAAATAATGAATTTTTATTCGCATCGATATTGAGGTTTTATATTAAGTGGAACGGTGCAGTTAATTTGACACCCTATCATTTTTTAATAATCTTCTAACTTAGAGTGTTGTTGATTAGTAAAAGGGTTTCACAAATAGTGAAATCACCTGACCGTAATTAATAATAGATTGATATTTAAAACATGAGAACATAAGAGTTTCAAAATTAGTGTAGATTAAGCAAATTCTATTGTGAAGAAAGGATAGTATTTGAAGTGAGTTATAAGATTTTTTATAAAAATTTCATATTACTTGGGTGGAGGTAAAATAATGTATATTTCCAGTTTAACTATAAAAAATTACAGGAGTTTTGGGGAAAAGGAGTTTACTATCCCATTGAAGCCTTTTACTGCAATTATTGGAGAGAACAATATTGGGAAATCAAATCTTCTTGATTGTATCGGACTAATTCTAAGTCAAGATATAACTATGTTTAAAAAACGGACCCTAGATACAGAAGACATTAATTCACGTACATTAGATATTTTCAAAAAATCAGTTGTGGCAATGCGATCAGAAGAAATAAATGTTGCCAAACTAATGTTCCCGGAGGTAAGGGTAGATATTATCTTGGAAGACTTAGATGAGAATCAAAAGGCCGTTGTAGGGGATTGGTTTTTTGAAAAAACACTTTCAAAAGCGCAACTGACGTATTTATTTAGGGTTAGATCGGGTTTTAAAAAATCGGAGTGGTTAGAAAACCAATTAGCTAAATTGACTATTCTCAGTGATGCGGAAGGGGTTGTTGAAGATCAATTATATACTCATGTAGAATTTCCTATTGAGCAATATGAATATATAATCTTTGGCGGTAATAATACTACAAATAAATGTGACCCATATTTTTTGAAAATGCTTAAATTGGAAATTTTGGATGCATTAAGAGATGCAAAAAAAGAACTTGTTGCCAATGGTGAATATAAATTACTGTATAGAATTTTGAATAAAAACTATGAAACAGATTTCGTTGGGATTCAAAAAATCCTTACCAGTTTAAATAAAGAGTTAACGGAAAATGAAAAATTAGTCGCAATAAAAAAAGAAATCACTAAATACTTAGATAAAGTTTCTTTAACTAATCCAGAGGAAAAGAATAATATAGATTTTAGTTTTGTTTCACCACAAGTTAATGAGATTATAAAGAAACTCAGTATAGTATATGGTGAAAATCCTATATCGGTTGAAAGAAATGGTCTTGGGAAAAATAATTTGCTTTTCATTTCACTGATATTATCACATCTAGCATCTCAAACAGAGGAAAAAACAAAGCTAGCATTTAGAGTAATAGGGATAGAAGAACCTGAAGCACATTTGCATCCGCATTCACAAATCCATTTAGCAAAAAATTTGAATCAAATCAATAAAAACGAAGGATCAGGAGAAATAAAAACGGATACACAAATTATTATTACATCACATTCGACAAATATTACTACTTCGATTGATCTAAATAATCTTGTTGTTTTATATAGGGAAAATGATGAAATACATTATCATTATATTTTAGATGGTTTTTCGGATAGAAAAGTAGGACAGAAACATATCATATATTTAAGAAAATACTTAGATGCCACCAATTCGTCAATGTTTTACGCAAGAAGAATTATCTTAGTAGAAGGAATTTCTGAACAGATCCTAATACCATTATTTTTCGAAATGATATATGGTCAGTCCTTAGAGAGTATGGGGACGACTATTGTAAATGTAAATGGAGTAGCATTTAAACACTTCCTTGAAGTAATAAAAAATGGCTATTTTATAAAATGTGGAGTTATTACTGATAGAGATAAAGGTAAGAAAACTGAAAAAAGAGCAGAAAATTTAAAGGTGGAGTATTCCACATTTAATCATGTGATTGAAGTAGCAATTAATGAGGACACCTTTGAAAAAGAAATAATTAAATATAACAATGTTGACAAGGGAAATGCGATTTTAAAGCAAGTTTTCAAAACACTTCATAAGATTAATTATAATAAGTATGAAAAGCTATGGGAAAAAGAAATTGATGTGGAAACGTACTTTAATGAGATAGAAGGAGATAAATCAGATTTTGCTTTTGCCTTACATGAAAAGTTATTAAAAGAAAGTGAAGGATTCAACATACCAGAATACATAACTGCAATTTTTAAATTCGTAGTAGGTGAAAAAATTGAACGAAAAGATTGATAACACATTAATAATTGCTGCTGCTGGTTCGGGTAAAACTACAGAATTAATAAGGTTAATTAAACATAAAACAGAGGAATTACCAGACAATAAGATTTTAGCCGTTATAACTTATACTAATGCCGCCACTAATGAAATTGTTGATAGATTAGGCGGAAATACTACAATTCAATCGAACGTGTTCATTGGTACTATACATAGTTTTCTAATAAGATTTCTTATTAAGCCTTATGGGAAAATATTAGGTCTAATATCGGATGAACTAATCATCTCAGATTATAAAATTGAATTAGAAGAATCTAAAGATTCGTTTGTCGCAAAAGCAATTATAGAAGCACAACTATCTAAAAAAGGAATAGTGACCTACGATTATATCGAAACATTAGCAAAAAAAATTTTGAAAGATGAAAATGTGAAAGAACGTTTTTGCAGTAGAATACAATATTTGTTTGTGGATGAATTTCAGGATTCTTCCAAGGGGCAATTTGAAATAATCGAAAAATTGAGGAAGGAAAAAAGAACTCAGATAATTCTTGTTGGTGACCCAGAGCAGCGGATAATGGGATTTAAAAATAGAATAATAACACACCCGATAGATGAATTACAAAAGCCGAATGGAAGAAAGTATATTTTAAAACGATTAGAAAATAATCATCGATCTAGTGAAACCATAGTAAGATTTATTAATAATTTTCATTCAAGTATCGAACAAAATTGGGCTAATACAGATATTGAATCTAAAAATGAAATAATATTTATAACATCAACAGAAGTTAAAAATATATTAAGCGAATTTAATATTATTTGTGAAGATGAGAACTATGCTCAGATTCGCCCAAAGACTAGATTTTTTCTAGCGTTTGAAAATAATTTATACGGTGAATTTCGATCCACATCATTCAATCATAAAACTAAAGAAAATGAACCACTGATTTCATCTATTTTAGATTTTTTATCTGCATTTTTTAATGTGAGAAAAAGTAGTTTTTCTGAAACATTATCGTTGGATGAAATTGAATTGAGAAAAAAATGTTTGCTGTTATTTAATACTATTAATCAAAATCAACAAACAAATTTAGAAGAAATCTTACTTTCTATAGAGGAAATTTTTAATTATAAACGCGCTATTAATGAAGCGAAAGTACAATTTGATTTTAAAGAAAAGGCGAGAGTATTTGTAGAATCATTAACAGTTAGAAAATCTGCTAATAATATAGGAGATTGTTCTAGCGAATCTAAGATGTATCAAGACTCTTTTTTAACAATTCATAAATCAAAAGGGCTACAAGCAGATGCAGTTCTTGTTGTTGCAAAAACTGAAAAGGACTTATTGAAGTGGTTGGAAGAAGACAAGGATAAACGGTTAAATAGCAATCAAGATACATGTAGGCTGGGATATGTAGCATTTAGTAGACCGAGGGAGTTGCTCTGTATCGCTTGTTTAGAGCCAGTTGGTCGAGAAACTGAACAGTTACTTCAAAATTTAAAGGTGAATTTGTATCCTGTTTTAGAAAAGATAGAGACACAACAATTGGAATTAGAACTGGTATTTTCATAGTAATTAATGAATGTGGCTATTGTATCTTGTAAGATTGATTCACATGAATTAAAGCAACTTAATGAATGGTCTGCTGAAAAAGAGCAATGGTATGCAACTGTGCAGAATAAAAATGTGGTGCGCGTCATAACGGATTATACGAAACGTGTGAAAACCCACCAATCGATTAAAGGGATTAAAAAGTGGATGAAGGAAGACCCAGAAAAGGCGACGGTAGCCGTTGATGCCATTATTCGAAACACGTACCGCACGCTCATGACACGCGGCCAAAAGGGATGTTACGTCTATTGTACCGACGCTGCATTAGCTGCGTATTTGAAAGAGCGCTTGCAAAAAGTGTATAGCGCGAGACAAGATGTAGAAACGTTGTTAGTAGCGGAGACGGGCGAAGGTTATCGTTCATAAACAAGTAAAACCATCTGATACAATGTCAGATGGTTTTGTTATTTTTCATTATACCCTTAACCCCTTTTTAGCCTCAATATATGGTAAAATTTAGTTGGAATAAATCAAACATAGTAGGTGTAAAGAATGTCTGAAATCTTACAAGAAATTTTACATGAAATTAATCCGGATTTAGCGAAGTTGACGCGTGACGTCGAGCAGTTGTTGTTTGTATCGCCGCGGGCTGCCGTACAAACGACAAGAACGATGGCGGAAACCTTAATGCGTCAAGTAGCCGATATGGAAGATATGGACTATGCGTATTTAAATTTTGGCGAGGTTCAAAAGAAGCTTTACGACGAAGAAATTATTACCGAAACGACGAACACAGCCCTTCATTTTGTCCGCCAGCAAGGGAATGTGGCGAGTCATGATGGGTCGCGGAAAATTTTTATTCGCGATGCGCTCACCTGCTGGGAGTATCAGCATCTCATTTTGACGTGGTTTATTGAAGCCTATGCAGCACCGGATATTGAGGTGCCAGAATATGTGGAGCCAGCGCCTACGAATGCCCCTAATTCCGAGTCACTGCTTGCGCAAATTGAAGGGTTAATGCAAGCGGTGACGCAGAAAAAGCCATTGCACGTAGAAGCGGCGCCGCAGAAAGTAAGTCGGAAAATTTTTTACAATGAGCAGTTTATCGACGTGCCTGATTTTTTACGCGATGCTTTTTTACTCCCACAACGCTTCCCAAAATCTACAACGTTTTTAATTCGTTTAAATGGCGAGCAACAAGCGCGTATTATGAGTGAGCTGCCACATCAACTCGCTGGTCTCCATCACCATGTAAAACGTTTTAAAGAAGCAAATGATGCCATCTTTTTTGAGGAATTGGCGCGTTATATTGACGAAGAAAAGAAGCGTAAAGCATTAATTGAGCAATATCGCGGCGAAGTGCTCTTTTTCTACAAATCCGATTTTGTGATTTTAACGGAATCATTAGGAAATTTAGCGCTAACGAAAGAAAATTTCCCAGGGCAAACAAGCTTATTGAAGTCGTTACATGAACAAGGGTTTCATCATGTAAAGGACTTACCAAAAGAGCTTGTGTTATTAGGGAAATATCGCAATGTTGGGGAAACCGCGCTACTCAATTTGTTTAATCAATTAAAAGGAAAAGGGATGGAATTTGCGGCGCCTACCATGCCCAATGTGGAACATCTGGGGCACGAAACAGCAGGTACATAAAAGCATCCAATTTAGGGGGAAGTATGGAAGCGAAGCTGGGACATCACTCGATTTTTACGAGATATATAAAATTTGAGTCGTAATTTTCTTGTCTAAATAAATCATTTAATGCGCTTGAAAGTAAAAAAATGTGAGGCGATTTTGAAGATTGCCTCACATTTTTTCTTTTGTCCCAGCCTCGTTTTCATAAAATAATCTATAATCTAAAAGTCTAATAAAGTTCCTTTATTATCCATTTTCTTAAGTGTAAGATGCCGTTTTTTCGTATTATGTTTTAAGTTATCAAAAGATGGAAAAAGATTTACTAGTTCCACATTTACAAAAAATGAAAGAAGGAGGGTAATTATTATGGCATTTCTTTGGTATATCATTATCGGCGGTATTTTAGGTTGGTTAGCAGGTCTTATTTTAGGTAAAGATGTTCCCGGTGGTGTGATTGGTAATATCATCGCAGGTATTATCGGCGCTTGGATTGGCGGTATGTTACTTGGTAGCTGGGGTCCAAAAGTAAGCGACTTCTATATCTTACCAACATTATTAGGTACTATTATTTTAATTTTAATTGTGAGCTTTATTATGAAAGCGATGCGTAAAGCGAGCTAACTAGAAGAGGTGAGAAAATGAAACGTTTTCTTAGTTTTCTCTTAGGGCTATTTCTACTCGTTCTAATTGGAACATTTCTATTTTTATATGTAGATTATTCGAGCTTTACAGCGTACCAACAACAACTTCAATCCTATTCTTGGTTTGAACCTACACTCTATAGTATGGCAGCTGCCGGCTTATTGTTAGCGCTCATTCTTATTGTATATGCATTCACACCTTCTCATAAAAAACGCGGTTTATATTTGTCATATAACGATGGCAATATTTATATGAATAAACGTTCGATTGAAAAGGTCGTGTTGCATACATTAAATAAATATGATGCGGTGCGTCAGCCGATTGTTACGATTCGTATGTATCAGAAGAAGCATAAATCTTACATCGATATTGCAACCGAGTTCTTTGTTCTTCCAACAGGTAATATTCAAACATTGCTTGAGCGCATTAAAGAGGATATTAAAATCCAAACAGAACATTTTTCAGAAATACCTGTGAGAGAGGTCAACATAAAAGTGCTCGATCAAAAGGAATTGAAAAAACGCGTCATTTAATGAGAGAGGTGTGAGTCCATTGCAAAACAATTCAACAATTGACTGGCTTCGGGAGTATAAATGGCGCATCCTTTCTGTATTAGGAATGTTTATTGTTGGTGTGCTATTTCTTACAATTGGCTTTTGGAAGACGATGTTGCTACTTGCGTTATGTGCGATTGGTTTAGTAATTGGCTTTGCAAAAGATAAGACCGAAACATTTCTACTGTTTATTGACAAAATTAGAAGATAGGGGCCGAGATATATGGTAAATAACAACTCACGTTTAGAAAAAAACTATAACGATCAAACAGGTGTCAATGCGGTTGAACAAGAAAATGAACCAAAATTTGTAAATTCACTGACGTTTGATGATGCGGTTATTGGGAAAATTTCAGGTCTTGCAGCACGTGAAGTGAAAGGGATTTTGGATATGAAAGGCGGCTTTACTTCTCGTTTTGGTAGTGAAAGTGTCACAAAAGGTGTGTCAGTAGATGTTGGAGAAAAGCAAGCGATTGTCGATCTAAAAGTTATTTTAGAATATGGCCAAAGCGCACCAGCAATCTTTGACAAAGTCACACGCTTAGTAATTGACCAAGTGCGTCATATGACAGGTTTAGACGTAGTAGAAGTAAATATGCACGTCAGTGATGTTATGAGTGAGAAGGAATATATGCAACAAAAAACAAAAGATTCAACGAATACGGATTTGAAATAGGAAAAATGGAGTCGCAAGAAGCGGCTCCATTTTTTAATTTGTAAAAAAGAGCTATTGCTTAATCTTTTTAAATTAGGCAAAAGTACAGTATGGAGGTGTTCGCGTGAAATCAATCGGATTTGAACAATACGGGGAGTCAACGGTGCTACACGAGCGCGATATCGCTCGTCCTATTCCAAAAGAACAACAGCTAGTAATCGAAACATTATTTGCAGCTGTCAATGTCTATGATGTCGAAGTACGACGTGGTGATTTTGCGGCTAGTCCATTAGAAAAATGGTATGTGCCTGGTAATGAAGTGGTTGGCAAAATTGTTGAGAAGGGGCGTGCGGTGGAAGCCTTTTCTGTAGGGGATATTGTCATCGCAAAAACGGCACGCGGTGGCTACGCTGAATATGTTGCGGCTAATCAGAGTCATGTGTTTTTAAAGCCAGCGCATATGAGCAACGAACAGGCAGCGAGTTTTTCACATACGGCTGTGACCGCTTATTGGGCATTACATGGCTTTGCGAAGGCACAGCGCGGTGAAACGGTGGCGATTCTTGGTGCATCGGGCAGCGTTGGTAGCTTTGCGATTCAGCTCGCTAAAGCGAACGGCTTGCATGTGATTGCAGTAGCAAGTGCTAAAAACGAAGCGTATGTCCGCGACTTAGGAGCCGATGATTTCGTCGATTATCGGAAAATCGATGCGACATTTGATTTGACCGCAGATATTGTCCTTGATGCGTCGCTACTTGGAAAGGGTGGTGCTGCTGGCGTTCGCTATGCGAAAGATGGTGCGCGTTTCATTGGTTTGACGGGTTTACCAGAACAAACGAGGCCTCTTCAGTGGATAGATGGCCAGCGCACAAAAGACATGACCGATAAAGAAGCGATGACCGCACTAGAACATATACCGCTTCGTCTGCGCACGCCAGTGATTTTACCGTTTACGGCAGCCGGTGCAAGGGAAGCACATGACATGCTCATGGCAGGTACGCATGATGGCAAGGTGTTACTGCGCGTGCGCGAATCCTAAATATTGTATGAATTATGACTTAATTTGCAACAAACACACAGAAGGCATTGCACAAGTGGCGAAACATCAGTAAACTTACGTCAGAAAAATGCAAGAAAGCTGTGTGAGGAATGGAATTTATCGTTTTTGGATTATTTGCATGTAGCTTATTGCTTTGTGTCGCATTCGAGCAATCGATTTTGTGGGCACTCGCATTTGGTTACTTGCTCTTTTTTATGTATGGCTTGAAAAAAGGACACGCTGTGCGCGAGATGATGCACTTTTCATGGGACGGCATTCGCCAAATTAAAGGCATGTTGTTTATTTTTGTGCTGATTGGCATGATGACCGGGATTTGGCGCGCTGCCGGGACGATTCCGATGATTATTGATGTAGCAACAGGTTTCCTTGTGCCATCGATTTTTATTATCGTCGTCTTTTTACTCAATTGCTTGGTGTCAGTGTTAACCGGTACGGCATTTGGTACCGTTGCAACAGTTGGCGTTATTTGTATGACGATTGGCAATGTCATGGGTGAAAATCCGCTATTTGTGGCAGGCGCCATTTTATCCGGTATTTATTTTGGGGATCGCTGCTCGCCAATGTCTACGAGTGCGCTACTTGTTTGTGAATTGACGCATATGAAATTGTTTGAGCATATTCGTCAAATGATTAAAACAGCGGCGATTCCGTTTGCGATAACGAGCATCATTTATATTATTTTAGGCTTTATTCATACGCCAGACAAAGTAGTGAATCATGTGACCGATATTTTCGCAGATAGCTTCGTATTAAACGGTTATACGCTCATTCCGGCGGCACTTATTTTTGTGTTGCTTCTATTGAAAATGAAAATTAAGCCAACGATGTTTATTAGCATTGTTTCTGGCATTGTCATTTGCGCAGTCGTACAGCAGATGTCGATGGCAGAAATTGCTTCGACGCTTTGGGGTGGCTATGTGGCAGACAATATGCAGCTTGGTGCGATGCTTGACGGGGGCGGCATTGTGTCGATGGTCAATGTCATTGCGATTGTCTGTTTATCGTCATCGTACTTCGGTATTTTTAACGGCACGAATATGCTAGAAAGTGTCCAGCATAGCGTCGAGCTTTTAGCCGATAAAACGACGAATTTCTTTACCGGTACCGTCGTGTCGATTGTGGCGATTATGATTTCGTGCAATCAAACGCTTGCGGTCATGTTGACGTATCAGTTAAATAAAGACATTTATGACGATGATAAAAAAACAGCGAGTATGCTTGCAGATACAGCTATCGTTATTCCGCCACTCATTCCGTGGTCGATTGCGTGCGCTGTACCACTTGCGGCGATTGATGCGCCGGTTGCGAGCATTTTCTTTGCGAGTTATTTATATTTATTGCCATTAGCGGGCATTATTCGTTCGTTTTATATGAAGCGACAGACTGCTACAGCACTGAAGCCGTTATAAATTGTTTGTCATTGCGCATATTTTTAGTACAATGGAAATGATGAGGTGACAACATGAAAAATAAGAAATTTTTAAATTCACTCGGCTTAATTATGGTCATTATTTTTGGCGGTAATTTTGTTGTAAATTATTTCCGTTATGATAAAGTCGTGATTCCTGAACTTATCGGCGGCATAATCGGTATCGTCCTATTATTAATTGGCGGCGTTGTTATTAAAAGCGGTGCGCCGAAGAAATAACATCACCCAAGAACACGCTCTGTGCGGGTTCTTGGTTTTTTTTGTTCAATTGTTTGCTTATTGATTGTTTCTTGGCTATGATAATGTCAACAAATTCCTATACAAAAAGGAGAAAATGAATGAAAATTTTTAGAAGTAAGGATTCATTTGATCAAGTCGGACAGATGATTCAATTTCGTGCACAATGGCCTGGCATTGCAGGTGGCGATGTCGAAAAAGAAGATTATGCTTTTGGTCCACTGCAATCATTTGATCATGCGGTGATTCGTAAGGGAACGGTCATTAAAATGCATGAGCATAAAAATGACGAGATTATTAGTTATCTCGTTCGCGGAGAGTTTGTCCATGAAGATTCACATGGCTCGTATGAAACGATTCGTGAAAATCGTTATATGTTAATGAGCGCAGGAGAGAGCTTTTTCCATCAAGAAGGAACGCCTAATATGGACGTAGAAATGCTGCAAATTTTTGTGCGCCCTCGCGAAGTTGATTTAGCACCAGCAGTCCATTTTGCTGACTATGAGCCACAGGATGATTTTCGCTTAATTGCAGCGCCAGCCAATGCACCGCTTGTCATTCGCCAAAATGTTTACCTTTATGATTTATATGGGAAAGCCGGCGAAAGCTATACACTTCCAACGTATGAAGATTATGCGACATGTCTTTATGTTTTTGATGGGGCTGTATTGATAAATGGTGAAACATTGATGAAGCGTGACGGTGCAACGGGGCATGATTTAATAGAGCTAACATTAACGGAAGATAGTGTCGTGCTTGTCTTTTTAGTTGATTTACAAGCACCGATGACGAAAGAGGGGCCATTTAGTGGGCGCAATCGTCCAACCGAAAAAATTGTTAGCCGCATGTGGGCTGATGTACAAAAGGATATTGACTGATTATTCAAATTACGATACAGTAAGTGTAACTACATAAAGCATTAGGTGCTCTAGCAATAGAGAGAATAGGGAATAAAGTGCAAAACTTTAGCGGTCCCGCCACTGTAACAGCGAATCGTATGTCGATAAACCACTGAATTTTCGGGAAGGTGTGCATACGGTCATGACCTGAAGCCAGGAGACCTGCCTAACGCTGTACACGTACGTATAGACGATGGAAAAGTCTGTAGTTTATTTGCGATGCAAATAAGCTACAGGCTTTTTGTTTTGTGTAGACAATGAGGAGGAAAAAAACATGTCATTATTACAACAAACAATTGAGCAAATTACAGCAACGAATCAGGCGAGCTACGATGAAGCGGAGCACTATATCGACTCGCTCGCAAAACCACCGAAAAGTTTAGGAAAGCTAGAACGCATTGCAGCAAAAATGGCTGCGATGAACGATGGCACATTTCCTGAAATTCAAAAAAAAGCAGTTATCGTTTGTGCTGGCGACCACGGGGTTTATGATGAGGGCGTGACGACAAATCCGCAAGATGTCACGGTTTTCCAAACGTTAGGCTTCCCGAAAGGAACGACTGGCGTATGTGCCATCGCAAAATCCGTTGGTGCGGCAGTTGTACCAGTCGATGTTGGCGTATTAGAAGATTTACCGGCTGATGCGGGTATAATTTTGAAAAAAGTAAAGTATGGCACTAATAATATGGCGAAAGGTCCTGCGATGAGCCGAGAAGAAGCGATTCGTTCGATTGAAGTCGGTATTGAAGTAGCGAACGAGCAAATTCAACAAGGTGTGAATTTGTTAGCAACGGGTGAGATGGGCATTGCAAACACGACGCCAAGTGCGGCCATTTTGTCGGTGTTAGAAGGCTGTGATCCACTTGATGTGACAGGCTTTGGGGCTGGCGTTGGAGCTGGTGGTATTGCCTATAAAGCGGACGTCATTCGTAAGGCGATTGTGTTAAATGAGCCAAATAAAGATGATGCCATCGATGTGTTGGCAAAAGTCGGTGGTTTAGAAATTGGTGCGATGGCAGGTGTCACATTAGCTGCAGCTGCGCATCGTGTACCAATCGTTGTTGATGGTTATATCTCAACGGTCGCTGCGTTGATTGCAGCTGAATTAAATCCTCATGTGAAAGATTATGTGCTTGCTTCTCATGCATCGGAAGAGCCTGGTGCTAAAATTGCGGCAGCACGTTTAGGAATCGAACCAATGCTACATATGAATATGCGTTTAGGTGAAGGTTCAGGTGCAGTACTCGCATTTCCGATTATTGAAGCGGCATTATCAATGGCAACGAATATGGTGACATTAGAGCAAGCAGCGGCAATTATTCAACCGAATAAATAGTATATAGGCAAAAAGCCTCGCGTGAAGCGAGGCTTTTTTTATTCTCAAAATACCTAGTGCATGAATAAATCACTGGATTTTTTATACATTATTCTTTTTTAAATTTTCTGACTTATTACATATTTATGCTATTTTAACTAAGTTATTGAACTCAAATTTGCTATTTTATGTTTCGACTAAAAAATATGAGGAAAATATGACTATACGGGGAAAGATATCTTGATAAAATGCGAATAAAATAACTATTTTTCGCTTTTTCTTGATGTTTTTTTCATATTTTTCCACCAAAAATAATAGAAAGGAGTAAGGCCAATGAAGAAAACGCTAGTAGAGAGATTTGCGATTATGCTCGCAGCTACATTTGTCTTCGTATCACCGGCGATGAATTCAATAGCTGTCGCAGAAGGTAACGCAACAGATAGTGGACAGTCTACAGTTACAAGTCAAGAGCCTAGCGCACAACCAAAAGCTTCGGAAGATACTGGGCAGACAGAAGATCAACCTGCAACTCAGACTCCCGATTCTAAAGGAACAAATGATTCACCAGGTAGTAGCACACAGCAACAACCAGCTACACAAGCACCACCTGCATCGAATGATTCTTCAACAAAAGATGACGGCCAAAAAGGGAATCCTGAACAGCCACGCGCACCAACGACAGGGGAAAATAACAACCAGGGAAATCCACAAACAACGAAATCAAATTTAGCGATTACGAAATATGAAACGGGTACAAATAAACCGTTAGCAGGTGCGACATTTAATGTTAAAGCACAGGATGGTAGTTTCAATGCGAATGTAACAACGCAAAATCCGGGCTTTGTAAATGTGAATGGTTTAATTGTCGGTAAAACGTATATCATTACTGAAATAGATGCGCCGCCGGGGTATAAGCTGAATTCAACCCCGAAAACGCATACGCTTTATCAAAGCCACAACCGAATTGCTTTTTATAATGAAAAATTGGCTCCTGTTGAAGAAAAAACAACGTTAACGATTACGAAGTTAGCAACAGGAACAAACAAAAAGTTAGCAGGTGCCGCATTTAGCGTTAAAGCACAAGATGGTAGCGGTACGGTTAAAACAGGGGTTACAAATGCTTCTGGTGTCGTCACTTTTTCTGACTTGATTGTCGGCAAACAATATACCGTGACAGAAACGAGCGCACCAGAAGGGTACACCTTACTCGATGCTCAGAAAACGATTACAGCGGGTACCGAAAAATATGTCACATTTTTCAATAGTCCAAAGGCGCCTCCTCCAACAGAAAAAGGAAG
Source organism: Kurthia huakuii LAM0618 (assembly GCF_000505545.1). Lineage (GTDB taxonomy): Bacteria > Bacillota > Bacilli > Bacillales_A > Planococcaceae > Kurthia > Kurthia huakuii. Next base: position 31,235 of record NZ_AYTB01000015.1, on the reverse strand, counting down.
TGTGACAGTCTACAAAAAAGATAAAGATACCGGCGAGTTACTTGCAGGTGCGACATTTGCGCTGAAAGAGCAGGGCGTTGTGAAACAGACATTAACGACAGGGCCAAGTGGAACGGCGACATTTAGCGATTTAGATGTCAAAGGCAAGTATACCGTGGAAGAAATAAAAGCACCGGAAGGTTATGAAGCCGTAACAGGTGCACAATCGGTGAGTTTCTATAAAGATCACACCGTGTCACTCGTGTTCTTTAATAAGAAAACACACACACCTCCACAAGGTAAACATAGCATTACCATTTATAAAAAAGATGCAGCTGATAAAAAGACACCATTGTCAGGTGCTCAGTTTGTCGTAAAATTAGGTGATCAAGTAGTTGACTCGAAAGTTACGGGCTCAAATGGTGTTGTTCAATTTACTGGACTAGCAGCTGGTGAATATACGGTTGTTGAAACGAAAGCGCCAGACGGTTATAAAGCCTTAACGGCGAGTCAAACAGTAAAAGTTGGCGGTAAAGACTCGAATAAACATGTTGTATTTTACAATGAAAAAGAAAAACCAGCAAAAACAGGCGAATTAACGATTATTAAAAAAGACCAGGAATCAAAAGCATTGTTACCAGGTGCTGAGTTTAAAGTAACAAATAAAGCAACGGGTGAAGTCGTGGGCTCAGGCATTACAAATGCTGACGGCGCGCTCGTTATTGGCAACTTACCGGTTGATACAACGTATATTGTTGAAGAAACGGTTGCGCCAGCAGGCTATGAAAAAGTAACGCAAACGCAAACCATTACAATTGATGCTGATAAACACAAAGTAAAAGGGAAAGATAAGTGTGAAGCTTCGCTCGTATTCTTTAATAAAAAGAACACGCATGATAAAAAAGGTAGCGTGGCTTTAAAGAAAATTGATAAGGATACAGGGAAAGCATTAAAAGGTGCCACATTCGTGTTACTTGATAAAGATGGTAAACAAGTGGGCGAAGGAACAACGAATAACGAAGGCTATATCGAAGTGAATAATTTGGCACCGGGAACGTACTACTTCAAAGAAACGGTTGCACCACCGGGCTATAAACTGATTGATGATAAATTTAAAGTGACGGTGAGCGATCGAAAAGGAGACGACCGACACAAGCAGAATTTTGTCGTCGTAAAAAATGAATTTGTGAAAAATGGTTTTGGTGTCGTGAAATTAATGAAAGTCGACAAAGAGACACAAGAACCATTAACAGGCGTTCAATTTAAACTATATGATGCCGATCACAAACCAGTATCAGATACAGTGTATACAACGCAAAAGGGTGTTATTATGGTCACAGGTTTAACACTTGGCGCGACGTATTACTTCCAAGAAGTGAAAGCGTTAGATGGTTATGAACCAAATGCTGGATTCCAAAAAGTAGTGGCAGGTATTCATTCAGCATGGGGTAGTGTCAAAGTTGAAAATGAAAAAACAACACCAAAAGTAGGGTCTGTACGTTTAACGAAAACAGATGCCAATGATGGTAAAGTGTTGGCAGGCGTTAAATTTAACATCGTCAATGCGAATACAAATGAATTTATTACAGTAGAAACCAATGAATGGGGACAAATTAACCAAGGTGACCTACCAATGGGTGACTACTACATTCAAGAAGTAGAAGCATTGCCAGGTTATGAATTGAACGCAACAAAATTATACTTCAGCCTTCCAAATGATAAGGCAACGAGTGAAGATGATCGTTACTATCCAAAATTAGCATTAACGAATACACCAATTTCTACACCAACATTATATGACGCACAGCTACTAAAAGTTGATAAATACGATAAAAAGAAAGTGTTAGCAGGCGCAGTGTTTGGTGTTTACAAAGCGGGTAGCAATGAACCGGTAACAAAAATTACGACCGGAGCAAATGGTATCGCCACAGTCACAGGTTTAGAAGCGGGTAGCTACTACTTTAAGGAGTTAGTAGCACCAACAGGTTATGATAAAAATAATCAAGCGTATCCATTTACTGTTGGCGATAAAGAAAAAGGGAGTAACCATCATTCGAAAATCGTCATAGAAAATAAAAAATCGACAGTGGAAGAAAAATATGGTTCAGCATCGATTCGTAAAGTCGATGATCATAAACCACTGCAAGGGGCCGTATTCCAGTTATACAGAGATGGACAAAAAGTAGGCGAACCAGTCGTGACAAATGACAATGGTGTCGCAACCGTCACGAAATTAGCATACGGTGACTACTACTTTATTGAAATCGCTGCGCCAGAAGGCTACAAATTGGATTCAACACCAATTAAATTTACGATTTCAAAAGAGCATAAGAACTTTACGACGGTCTTTAAAAATGACAAAGTAAATCCAGAACCAGAAAAATCAAAAGCGATGATTAAGAAAGTGGATGAACACGGAAAACCACTTGCGGGTGCGGTATTCCACTTATTCACGAAAGACGGAGCCTATGTAGGCCAAGCAACATCCGGTGCGGATGGATATGCGACAGTTGACCATGTTCAAGTGGGCGACTACTACTTCAAAGAAATGAGCGCTCCGGCAGGTTATGAAGCAGATTTAACAAAACTTTATCCAGTCGAAGTGACGAAACATGGCGGTAAAGTGAAAGTCGATGCCGTTAATAAATTCATTCCGGCTAAGACAGGTAGCGCAACATTAATTAAAGTAGATGAAAATGGTCATCCATTAGCTGGCGCAGTATTCCAGTTATACAAAGATGATAAGCCATATGGCGCGGCGATGACGACAGGTACAGATGGTGTCGTACTCGTGAAAGATTTACCATACGGTGCTTACTACTTTAAAGAAGTCACAGCTCCAGCAGGCTATGTTTTAAATGATGCGCCAATTAAATTTATGCTGAATGCAGAACATGCGACATTCCAGCGTGAAGTGATGAATAAAAAAGTTGTCACACCACCAGAGCTTGGTAGCGCAACATTATTGAAAGTGGATAGTGTTACGAAAAAACCATTAGCGAATGCAACGTTTGAGCTGTACAAAGATGGCGTGCTGTATGGTAAATACACGTCAGACTCATCAGGTTATGTGACGGCGCATAGCTTACCACTTGGTAGTAACTACTACTTCAAGGAAATTAGTGCACCGAGCGGGTACAACTTAAGTAGCGAAATGCCAAGCTTTAAATTAACAAAAGAGCATCCATCATTCCGCTATGAATTTAACAACAAGAAAACAATTATTGTTCCGCCAATCCTAAAAGGAAACGTCGTATTAACGAAAATGGATGCGGATACGAAAAAGGGATTGCCAGGAGCTGTATTTGAACTACGCAACGCACAAAATGTCGTTGTCAAAACAGGTTTAACGACGGATGCTACAGGTAAAATTGTTGTCACAGATTTTGAGCGTGGTAACTATAGCTTCGTCGAAACAAAAGCACCAACAGGTTATAAACTGAATGCAGACCCTGTATCATTCACCGTAAAAACGGGCGAGACGGCTTATGTCTCAAAAACGAATAAACTTGATACGGGTAGTGTTGTGCTGACGAAAACGGATAAAAAATCTGGTCATGCATTAGCAGGCGCAACATTCAACGTAGTCGATGCATCAGGCAAGACGGTTAAAGAAGGTTTAACAACGAATGCAGCGGGTCAAATTATGATTGAACAATTAGCACCGGGTGCCTATAGCTTCGTCGAAACGAAAGCGCCAGTAGGTTATAAACTTGATGCTACACCAGTTGCATTTACGATTTCAGCGAATCAATCAGCTGCTGTACACGTAACGAAAACGAATGAGTTAGAACGCGGTAGTGTAGTTCTAACGAAAGTCGATGAAGATACGAAGATAGCGTTAGCAGGTGCAATCTTTAAACTGCAAGATAGTGGTGGCAATGTCGTGAAATCAGACCTTGTGACAAACGCAGCGGGTCAAATTGCTGTTAGCGATTTAGAGCCGGGTGACTACTACTTCGTTGAAACGAAAGCACCAGCGGGCTACAAACTAGATGCGACGCCTGTAAAAGTAACCATTGCTAAAGGCTCGCACAGCATGAATTATGTAACAAAAACAAATAAAATGCACACGGGTACAGTCATGCTGACAAAGGTAGACGGTAAAACAGGAGCCGCATTAGCAGGCGTTGTCTTTAACTTAAAACGCAGCGACGGCACGATGCTTCAGCAAAGTCTTGTAACAGATGAAAATGGTCAAATTACCGTTAGTAACTTGAAACCAGGAGACTATACTTTTGTCGAAACGAAAGCATTGAAAGGCTATATTTTAACGAAAACACCAATGAAATTTACGATTGTAGAGGATGCAGCATATCCGGTATTAATTTCATTTATCAACTGGAAAGCATATGAGGCACCGCCGGAAGAACCGGGAACACCGGGAACACCAGGAACACCGGGAACACCGGGTACACCGGGAACACCAGGTACACCGGGAACACCAGGTACACCGGGAACTCCGGGTACACCAGGAACTCCGGGTACGCCAAGTACTCCAGGAACGCCAACTACGATAACTGGAAGCAATACACCAAATAATGCAGCACCACCAGCCGTGAGAACAACAACGACGTATACAAATCAACCCCAAGCATCTGGCGCTACAACAACTGCCGGTACAACATCTTCAGGTACAAATGAAGGCATGAAGAGCGCATTACCACAAACAGGTGTAGGCTATGCGACAACTGCTGCGGCAGGTATCGCGATTATGTTATTAGCATGGTGGTTAATCCGTCGCTCACGCCGAGCACATTAAGTTAACAGAGGGCGGTAAGTAATCATAAGCACGATAAAAAGCAGGAATTGCGTACTAGGCGCAATTCCTGCTTTTGTTATTTCTTGTTTACTACACGACCAACGCTTTTCAATAGCACGAGCATAAAGGCAGCGGCTTGCCAAACGTCAGGATTTTTCGCTAATTTGAGTACATGTAAGACTGGATTACGTTTTTTTTGTCGTTCCGCAATACGTTCTTCTTGCTGTACTTTTAAGTTGTGCACAACAGCTTTTGTTTGCTCGCCATCAATTAAAGCGCCAACACTAGCGAGTGCTTGAACGAGTAACACTAAATTTTGCGCTGGCTGCTTTTGCAGTTGATCGATGACAACATGTGATACGTCAGTACGGGATTTTAACAAGCTATCAACAGCATCTAAGCTTCCCGAATGGTCTAGTTGCTGTACGATCGAGAGTATTTTTTTTAAGGCTTGTTCATTTTGTGCGAGCTCATGTACGAGGCTCGTCATTTTTGCTTCTTCCATTTGTTGTGCTGTTGGTTGTTGTAATTCAATCGTGTGAATCGGCTTTGCCATGTTCCATTCCTCCCTCATCCGTTAACGGCTCATAATCATTGCGCCGCCATTTGCGTTCAACCTCGACGCCCATTTTGGGATAGCGTTTACGATTTCGCTGATTATTTTTAGGTAGCGGATTGGCGCGTTTTTCATCGAGCACTTCCATGCGCACTTTTGTTTGTTTAAAAGCAGGTGTATTTGTAAATTCATCGAACCCCGCACCGGTTAACATATTAACGGCATGTTCATTGTTGCGCGTATGCATCGGCAAAAACAGCTCATTTTGTTGCACACGTGATGTTACAAGTGCCGGTACTTTTATGCTGCCAAATGGCGAGATGAGGCGTACCATTGTGCCGTTTTCAACACGGCGTTCTTGCGCAAGTTCTGGCGATATTTCGACAAATGTGACCGGTAGTCGACTATTTAAACCGGCCAATTTCCGCGTCATATTTCCTTCATGAAATTGTTCGAGTAAACGCCCGTTATTTAACTGCAAGTCATATTGAACGTCATAGCTTATAGGTTTTACCCAGTCATGAATGACAAGGCGCGCTTTTTTGTCAGGGAAGTTAAAACCATCTGTATAAAGCAGTGGTGTACTCGCCCCGTCATTACTTCCCCAGAAAAAATAGCCCCAATCTTTTAAACCCTCGTAATTGGCTTGTGCAAATAGTGGTGTGAGCGACGCCATTTCTGCAAAAATTTCACTCGGATGGGTATAATGCCAATCACCGCCAAGTGCGTTTGCTAATTGTTGCGTAATCCACCAATCGTGTTTCGCATTTCCTTTTTCAGGAAGCGCTTGATACAAACGCTGGACGCGGCGCTCCGTGTTTGTAAAAGTTCCTTCTTTTTCAAGCGATGGCACACCTGGTAAAATGACGTCCGCATAACTAGCCGTTTTAGAAAAGGTAATATCTTGGACGATTAGAAATGGCAAGTCACTTAATAATTGCTGTGCTTGATTTAAATTTGAGTCGACGAGCGCCACTTCTTCACCGACAACATAAAGCGCTTGGATCGTACCTTCGCCGATAGCATCCATCATTTGAATATGATTGAGTCCAGGCTTTGCTGCAATATCGACACCATAGGCTTTTGAGAATTTTGCACGGGCTGCGTCATCCATTATTTTTTGATAACCAGGAAAATGATTAGGCAATGTGCCCATATCAGATGCCCCTTGTACGTTGTTATGCCCGCGAAGTGGATACGCACCCGCTCCGTGACGGCGATAATTTCCGGTAATGAGCAGCAAGTTTGAAATCGCTGCACTCGCCATACTACCGCCGATATTTTGCGTAATGCCCATGCCCCATAAAATACACGTGCCATCTGCTTCGTGAATCATACGCGCTGTGTCGATTAATTGCGCTTGCGGTATGCCTGTCACCTCTTCGACATACGCTAATGTGTACGGAGCAAGGCTTGCATAATAGGCGTCAAAATGGTTAACATTCTCAGCGATAAAAGCTTTATCATGCCAATTTTGATCAATTATATATTTTGTGACACCCATGAGCCATGCTTGGTCGGTTCCTTGTTTTGGATGTAAGTAAAGGTCGGCACGTTCAGCCATTTCATTTTTTCGCAAATCGGCGACAATTAATTTTTGACCAAAAAATTTCTGTGCACGTTTGACACGAGAGGCGAGGACCGGATGTGCTTCGGCAGAATTGGCTCCGATGATTAGGACGAGACTAGCCGAGGCAATATCATCAATCGTCCCAGCGTCACCACCCATGCCTACTGTGCGGAACAGCCCTTCTGTTGCGGGCGTTTGACAATAGCGAGAGCAGTTATCGATATTGTTTGTGCCGAGCATTTGACGTGCAAATTTTTGCAACACGTAGTTTTCTTCATTTGTAATTTTCGACGATGAGATGACGCCGATTGCATCGTTGCCAAATGTCTCTTTTGTGCGTTTCAATCCTTCTGCCGCAAAAGCAATCGCTTCTTCCCAGCTTGCTTCCATAAATTTATCGCCGCGACGAATAAGAGGCGTCGTTAAGCGACCGTCATCATTGACAAAATCATAGCCAAATTTCCCTTTTACACATGTTGAAATATGATTGACGGGACCATGCTTCGGTTCGATTTTTAAAATTTTGCGTTCCTTCGTCCACACTTCAAATGAGCAACCAACGCCGCAAAATGTACAGACGGTTTTCGTGCGTTTAATTTGATGTTTTCGCATGCGCGACTCCATATCAGATAACGCAAAAATTAAACTATAAGGTGGTTCAACATCTTTGACGACATCGATCATTTTATTTAACAGTGGACGTTCCATTCCCGTTAAATAGCCCGCTTCGCCAATCATTGATTTTTCTTGTAGTGCATTACAAGGGCAGACGGTCACACATTGCCCACAGCCGACACAAGAGGAATCATTAATTTTCACACCGTCATCCCAAATGACAAGTGGCCGACTGCGCTCCCAATCGATTGATAGTGTCTCATTCACTTGCACCGTTTGACAGGCCTCGACACATTGCCCGCAAGCAATACATTGATTTGGGTCATAACGATAAAACGGATGCGAATTATCGACTACACGCCCGTCTATTTTTGGCTCAAATGGATATGCTTGCTCTTCCATGCCCATTAATTCGACCGTATTATGCAGCTTGCAATTGCCATTATTATTTTCACAAACTGTGCAATATAGCTCGTGATTGCGCAACAGGCGGTTCATCGCTTCATTCCGCGCCGCTTCTGCCGCCTCAGATGTTAACTGAATCGTCATGCCTGCTTCGATGAGCGTTGAGCACGTCCGCATCAACTTGCCGTTGATCTCGGCAATGCACGTATCACATGTTTGCGGTGTACTAAGCGGTGGCGTGTAACACACTTGTGGATGCGCAAGCGCTAAATCATTTAATGTATCGACAATCATTTTACCAGCCACGACGTCATACGGTTTGCCATCTACTACAATTTGAATCTTTTCCAATAGGAATCCCCCCTCAAAAAGTGGTATGATTTTCAATTCCCGTTAAAATAACGCCATAAACGGTACAAAAAAACAGGTAACGCCTGTTGAGCGCTACCTGTTTGATTTAAGAAACAACGGGTTTTGGTGGCTGTACATCATCGGGAATCGCTGGTTTAAATGTTATGCCAGCGCGATTGCGGTCAAATTCCTCGCGTGCTTGTTGAATAATAGTAGAGTCTGTGAAGCTATCCAGTACAGCACCTGCCATAATTTTCGCAGCGTAATGCATGCCTTTCATACCGATAGAAGAGCCGAATGATGCGGTCGCCTGCCACGTATGAAGTTGGACAGCAGACGGTGCGCATGTCGTCATAATTTGTCCCATTGGTGTAATCCATGAGATATCACCAATATCTGATGAACCGGGCATTGGCATGCGGAACATTTGTGGGATGTGTTGGAAGCCTTGTGCAAGATCCGCCGCTTCTACAAAGCCCATTTGTGCCATCGATGCTTTTGAGCCTGCTACAACAGACGGCTCAATATTTTGTTGCAACACTTCTGCAAAAGTTTGTTCTTCTGCAGTGTACGCAATGTCTGGCAACAGCTGCGCATTGGCATACATCACTTCATTGAGCGTCATATTTGGCAATGTATCGTAGCATCCTGCTTTAATTTCGACTGTGACCGATGTTTCGGTCATCATGGCAGCACCTTCTGCTACTAAATGCAGGCGACGCAATAAATCATCAACTTCTGTGCGGTTTTTGCCGCGAAGGAAGTAGAGGACGCTCGCATTGTCCGGTACGACATTGGGCGCTAAGCCACCATTGGTAATTTGATAATGAATGCGCGAGCCATCGGGCACATGTTCACGTAAATAATTGGCGCCAACATTTGTCAGTTCAACAGCATCGAGTGCACTACGCCCTAAGTGCGGGGCAGCGGCAGCATGTGCAGTACGACCATGAAAGAAAAATTCGACACTAGACAATGCTTGCATCGCTAAATTGGTCGTCATATTAAACGTACCGGGGTGCCACGTATAAACGATATCTAAATCATCAAAAACACCAGCGCGTGCCATAAATGTTTTTCCTGACAATAACTCTTCAGCAGAACAGCCGTAATAACGCAATGTTCCAGTAATATTGTGCTCGTCCATATAAGCTTTTAGCGCGATTACCGCTTCAACACCAGCTGTACCAAGTAAATTATGTCCACAGCCATGTCCTGGTGCATGTTCATCGATTGGTTGTAATGTAGGTGAGACAGCTTGTGATAAGCCAGGCAATGCATCAAACTCACCTAAAATCCCAATAATTGGCGCACCGCTACCACATTCCGCGACAAAAGCCGTTTTGATCTCACCAATATTGGCAGTCACATGAAATCCAGCGTCACGCAATGTACGTTGTTGTAAGTCAGATGCATACAGCTCACTATAGCCTAACTGTGGGTGTTCCCAAATATCTTTTGCGATGTCAGCGAACGTTGGCTCGGCTGTTGTCATCGCCTCGAATAATTGCTGTTTTGACATAAAAAACGCTCCTTTTCTTCACCGTATGATAGGATTCGATCGTATGTAGCATGATTCAGCTTACTATACCCCTTTTCACAAAAGTGATACCATCAAACTTTAGAATATTGTATGAACTTTCATCTACAACAATCGGAACAATCATGCTATGCTTATGTTATGAATTAAGTAGACGCACATGAATAGGGAAATGAGTGAAAAACTTATGCAGCCCCCGCTACTGTAATGCTGACGACTTCACAAGAACCACTGAAAGGGAAGGTGTGAACGAGAATGACGCAGAGCCAGGATACCTATTTACTTAATTGATAACAACATGCTTTTCGGTGGGAGAAGCAGGGGCTTTTTTGTTGCTCCTTTTTTCAACCAAAGACTGGCAACAAGGAGTGAACCATATGCAAGGCCCATTAAAAATGAATTTTGAAAAATTATGGCAACAAGGCATGCACGATTGGGAAGGAAAAATGCCTGAGCGCATGACCGATGATACATTAGAGGAAAAGTTTTGGCGTGAATCGATGGCACGAAAAAAGCCGAAGCAAACGGACCCACATGCCATTCCTATTTTTGAAGCAATGAAAGCGCATATCGAGCCGACAGCTTCAGTATTAGAAATTGGCCCGGGCTGGGGAAACTATACATTTCCGCTAGAGGCGCACGCGAAAACATTGAGTTGTGTCGATAGCTCAGAAAGCGTGTTAGCGTATTTAGCACACCATACGAATGCGCAACTCATTCATGGAAAGTTTGAGTCATTGCCACTAGAGGCCCATGATGTCGTCGTTGGTGTCAATTGTTTTTACCGTATGTATCATATGAATGCGACACTTTTAAAAATGAATGAACTAGCGCGAAAAAAAGCGATTATCGGTATGACAACGGGGCCAATTCAACCACATTATGAAGTACTCGACAAACAATTTGGCTATGCTGTTAAATACCCACGCCGCGATTATATTGAAATTTTAAATATGTTGTATCAACTTGGCATTTTTGCCGATTGTCAAATGTTGCCGTTAGAACGTACGTATACATATGCAACGAAGGAAGCGTTGCTAGCAGCGCAAAGTAAAAAAATATTGGACACAACGTTTGACGTAGCTCATGTCGAGCAAGCACTTGAAAACTTTATTACATACGACGGGGAGCAGTATCAATACAAACATCGCTTTTACGCGGCGATTATTTCGTGGACACCACAACATTAAAAAAACGTAGACATGTATATTTGTAAACATGTCTACGATGGTGTGCAAAATACAATAGTGTGCGAATATGCTGAACATTCTCTAAGACGTAACGGATTTTCATACGCTTTAAGCAATTTAATAGAGACTCTTACCTATTGGCTGTATAATGGGGATAATATAATAAGTAAGAGGAGCCGATTCGACATGAATCATTATGCAACGGATTATATGCGTGTTGGTGAAGCATTAAATATTGTGGAATGTCGTTTATACCAGTTGGATTATCAAATGCGACATGAATCGGATGTGCATATGGAGCAATGGCAGGAACGCCAAATGATTTATGCGTTGCTGCAAGCTGTCTATGTGCGCCTGTATGAACTGAATGAAATTGATGACGTAACGCTTGTCTGTAAACATAAGCACACCGATTTATCGGGTGCGACAGCCGTTTTAACGTTCCGCACTATGTATTTTATTAGTGATCAAGTCGTACGCCGCTATCCGAGTGATTTTGAAAAATATTGGTCATCGCGCATTACAATTGAGCAATTTACGCCATTAAGTGATGCGATTTGGCAGCAATTAAACGATGCGATGCAACAAAAAATTCAGCTTGAAGGTGAAGCGGATGTGGCACGAGAGATTGCGTTACTGCAACGTTTTTTAACTGAATAATTAATGGAGCCCTTCGCTGATTCGTGCGAAGGGTTTTTTTCATACGCAAAAAGAGACTGGGACAAAACAGTTCCTGTTCCTTTTTTAGCGTTCGCAACAAAAAACCGGAACCGCGCCACAGCGTGATTCCGGTTTTTCTTATGCTCATCTTAGAGGGTGTTGTTACACGTATGTCCCAGCCTCTTTGTATTTAGTGCTTTTTGTTGTTTTGCTATTTTTTTAAAGCGGCGTTTCTCAGCAAGTTGTTGTTGCGCGTTCGTTTTGCGCTCAATAAATGCGACTTCGCGTAGTAATTTAAAATAATTTTGTAAGCGAGCGACTTCTAATTCGCCGTGCTCAACAGCCGCAAGTACGGCACAACCAGGTTCGTTTTGATGTGTACAATCGCGAAAGCGGCATTGTTTGGCATAACGTTCAATGTCTTTAAAGCCTGTTTCTAAACTATTTTGCTCACTCCAAATGTGCAATTCGCGCATACCCGGTGTATCAATCAAGCAAGCACCACTCGGCAATTGTATGAGTTCGCGGTGAGTCGTTGTGTGGCGCCCTTTAGCATCATCTTCACGAATATGAGCGACTTTCATCGTTTCATTATGCATTAAAGCATTCGTCAATGAAGATTTTCCGGCACCGGATGAGCCGAGCAATGCCGCTGTTTTCCCGCGTGTTAAATAATGTTGTAATTTTTCGAGCCCTTCACCCGTCACAATGCTCGTCACAACATAATCTACGCCAATCGCCACGCTTTCAACTTCTTGTAGAAATGGCGTGACATCATCGCACGTATCGGATTTTGTCAAAACGACAATCGGTATAGCACCAGATTCCCACGCCGCGACAACATACCGTTCAAGGCGGCGACTATTAAAATCGGCGTTTAAGCTCATTACTAAAAAAACAATGTCAATATTAGCCGCTACCACTTGTTCTTCCACTTCGACGCCAGCTGCTTTGCGTGTAAATACGGATTTACGTTCGAGTAAGCGATGAATTAAACATTTTTCCTCGCCAGGCATTTGTTCGACAAGTACCCAATCGCCAATCGCCGGGTAATCCGTAGCATGTAATGAATGAAATGCATAGCTGCCGCTAACAGTCGCAAGCCAATTGAAATGTTCCCCTTGTACGCGGTAAGCATGTTTATGTTGTTGAACGATACGTGCAGCATGAAGCTGTTTTTTTGTATCACGTAATTGCTGTTCGAAAAATGGTGTAAAACCTAATGTTTGTAAATTCAATTGAATTTCCTCCTATTTGCATATAAAAAAACCTATGACTGAGCCGTTTGAGCACATTCATAGGTTTCATCAAACACAAAATAGGCACACTAATCGCTAGTGTATAAGTCGGTCGATGACTATAAAAGTGTGCAAAGGCTCATGAGACGATACAATCGCATTCATATTTTTCATAGTCAACACCTTCTTCCGTTTCAAAGTTACTATCTACTATACATCAAAACGTTTTTTTTAGTCAATTTTTGACAAAATAATTGCATTAAGCAGAATAATTGTGTTAAAAATAGATAAAGGGTGGTGAGGCCATGCGGAAGTTAACGGTGAAAGAACGCGTCGTCGAAGCAGCACTCGATTTATTTCAAGAAAAAGGCTATCACGGTGTCAGTGTGGAGGAACTTGTCGAACGCGCCGCAACGTCAAAGGGTGGCTTCTATCATCATTTTAAATCGAAAGGCGACTTGCTGTATGAAATTTATGATATTTTCATTTCATATGTGTTAAATGAAACAAAAAACGCGTGTGCGGAGCATCATTCAGCGATTGATCAGCTTGATACGCTGATGCGGACGTTTATGAATGTCTTTAATATTTATCAGCGTCATATTACGGTATTTTACAATGAAAGCGTTTACTTATTACCAGAGCATGAAGCATTGATTAATAAAAAGCGCACAGCTTACCGTAAACTATTAGAGCAAATTTTAACAAATGGGCAACAACAGCATGTTTTTCGGCAAGAATTATCGATTACGATTACAGCGATGTTGATTATTGGGACAGTCAATTGGACATACAAGTGGTATAAACAACATGGCGCGCTGACGATGCACGATATTACGCGATATTTTAATGATGTTATTTTGCGTGGTGTTATGACAGAGGAAGGCTATCGTGAGGCTTCAACTAAGCAGTATTTATTGTGAACCTTTGCGCCATACAGACCGACTAGTCGGTTTAAATTGAGGAGGAATGACAATGAATTTTGAGTTAACGAAAGAACAACAGATGATTCGTAATATGGTCCGTGATTTTGCCCAAGCGGAAATTGCGCCACATGCTCGTATGCTCGATGAAACACATACATTTCGCGAAGAAAGTTTCAAGCGTATCGGTGAGCTTGGCTTATTAGGCATTCCGTTCCCTGAAGAATATGGTGGCGCAGGTGGTGATACGACGTCGTATGCGCTTGCTGTTGAGGAAATCGGCCGTGCTTGTGGCGGTACAGGTTTATCGTATGCGGCGGCTGTTAGTTTAGGCGCAACACCATTTTACAATTTTGGTACCGAGGAGCAAAAACAACACTATTTAGTACCACTCGCAAAAGGTGAGACGCTTGGAGCATTTGGCTTAACAGAACCGAATGCCGGCTCTGATGCTGGTGGAACGCAAACGCGTGCAGTGCTTGATGGGGACGAGTGGGTCATTAATGGTGAAAAGCAGTGGATTACCAATGCGGAGTATTCACGCCAAATTGTTGTGACAGCGGTTACTGGTAAAAATGAACGCGGTAAAAATATTATTACGGCAATCATTGTACCAACGGACACACCGGGCGTGACCATTCGCTCAGATTATCAAAAAATGGGTGTTCGTGCCTCAAATACATGTGAAATTATTTTAGACAATGTTCGCGTCCCGCGTGAAAATGTGCTTGGCGATGAACAAAAAGGCTTCGGTCAATTTTTAAATACATTAGATGGTGGTCGTATTTCCATTGCGGCGTTGTCAGTTGGGATTGCACAATCAGCTTATGATAAAGCGTTGGCGTATTCTAAAGAACGCGTGCAGTTTGGGCAATCGATTTCAAAACTACAAGCGATTCAATTTAAATTGGCGGATATGGCAATGGAAATTGAGTTAGCACGCAATATGGTGTTAAAAGCGGCTTGGTTAAAAGACAATGACAAACCGTTCAAATTAGAAGCGGCCTATGCCAAACTATTTTCTTCTGAAATGGGCTTCCGCACATGTAATCAGGCGATCCAAATTCATGGTGGCTATGGTTACATGGCTGAATATGATGTAGAGCGTCATTTACGCGATATTAAATTAATGGAAATTGGTGAGGGAACGTCGGAAATTCAACGCGTTGTGATTGCGCGCCAACTTGGCTGTTAATCTAAAAATGAAAGAGAGGTGAATCCTACTTCTTCGATGTGAAGTAGTAGGACTCCATTTGGCTCAATTAGTGGAACAAACGATTAGCGAATTTCTTGAACAACGCGTTGCACAAGTCCCGCACAATGAAGCGCTTGTTTATACGAATCAGAATGGGCGGATGACGTATCAGCAGTTTAATACGCATGTCAAAGATGTGGCAAAAGCATTAATGGCGACAGGACTTAATAAGGGGGAGCATTTTTCGGTATGGACGACGAATGTTGCAGTCAGATTTCGCGTCATAAAATTCCACAATATATATTCTTTGTTGCCGAATTCCCGATGACCGCTTCTGGAAAAGTTCAAAAATTTAAATTACGCGAAACATTTGAAAATAGGCGAGGTGAGCAATGATGTTTCAAAAAGTATTAATTGCTAATCGTGGTGAAATCGCACGTCGAATTATTCGTACGTGCAAACGTTTAGGTATTCAAACAGTAGCTGTATATTCAACGGCAGATGCGGATAATTTACACGTACGCGATGCCGATGAACGTTATTTCATTGGTGAGTCGCCAGTAAATCAAAGTTATTTAAATATCGAGGCGATTATAGCAGCGGCAAAAGAATCAGGTGCAGAAGCCATTCATCCAGGTTATGTCTTGTTATCTGAAAATGCGCATTTTGCAACCGCAGTCGAAGCGGCAGGACTTGTTTTTATCGGTCCAACATCAGCTGTTATTGAAGCGATGGGCAGCAAATTAGAGGCGCGCAAACGGATGGAAGCTGCGGACGTACCGATTATTGAAGGGGTGAACGATGCGCTAGCAAGTGCTACTGAAGCAGCTAGAGTGGCGCAACAAATTGGCTATCCGGTCATGTTAAAAGCATCTGCAGGTGGTGGAGGTATTGGCATGCAAGTAGTTCACGACGAGGCGGAGCTATTAAAGGCGTTTGAAGGTAATCAAAAACGCGCGGCAAGTTTTTTTGGTGACGGGACGATGTTTGTCGAGAAATTTATTGCCGAGCCACATCATATCGAAGTACAAGTGCTCGCAGATAAACACGGTCATGTTATTCCGATATTTGAGCGTGAGTGCTCAATTCAGCGCCGCAACCAAAAAGTTGTTGAAGAGGCAACATCACCGTTTATTAGCGACACGACGCGTGAAAAAATGCTTGATGCGGCAGTAGCTGCAGCTTCATCAATCGGCTATACAAATGCCGGTACCATTGAATTTTTAGTAGATAAGCATGAACAATTTTACTTTTTAGAAATGAATACGCGCCTACAAGTCGAGCATCCGGTAACCGAAGAGATTTCGGGCCTTGATTTAGTGGAATGGCAGTTGAAAATCGCTGCAGGGGAGCCGTTGACGATTCAACGCAATCAGTTGAGTGTGCATGGCCATGCGATTGAAGTGCGTATTTATGCTGAAGATTCCTTGCGCTTTTTCCCGTCACCAGGGACGATTACAAAGCTTGTCTTGCCAAAACAAGAAGGTATTCGTCATGAAATTGGTGTCGAACAAGGTAGCGTCGTCACACCATTTTATGACCCGATGATTGCTAAATTAATTACGACAGGAGCCACGCGCGATGAAGCGGTTACACGGATGCAAGAGGCACTCGCAACATATGAAATTGAAGGCATTAAAACGAATATTCCAATGCTGCGTGATGTCGTAGCGCATCCGGAGTTTATCGCAGGACGCACGACAACAAGATTTGTTGAACAATATTATTTGCCGCAAGTGGCGAAAAAATAGAGAGGATGGATGAACGATGATTAAAGCAGAGATGGCAGGAACAGTTTGGAAAGTGTTAGTAAAGGAAGGCGACAGTGTAGAAGAAGGGCAAGAAGTGATGATTTTAGAATCGATGAAGATGGAAATTCCTGTTGAAGCGGAAGAAGCTGGCGTCGTAAAGCGCGTCATTGTAAACGAAGGTGATTTTATTGATGTGGATGCCGATTTAGTCGAAATCGAATAGGGGGATTTTTTAATGAAGCAACCAAACGCTGTACAACTAAAAGAAGTAGGACCGCGCGATGGGCTTCAAAATGAAAAGGCCATCGTCACTACTGCCGATAAAATTGAGCTCATTAATCGTTTAAATGATACCGGACTTGATTATATCGAAGTGTCGAGTTTTGTCCATCCGAAATGGATTCCACAACTTGCTGATGCAGTCGATGTGTTAAAAGGAATTACGCGAAAGCAGGGGGTTACTTATGCGGCGCTCGTACCGAATTTAAAAGGGCTTGAACGGTCGCTAGACGCTGATATTGATGAAGTGAGTGTGTTTATGTCGGCATCGGAGGGGCACAATAAAGAAAATATTAATAAAACGATTGCTGAAACGTTTCCGGTATTACGCGAAGTTGTCGAAGCCGCGCGTGCAGCGGGAAAAACAGTACGCGGTTACATTTCGACCGTTATCGCCTGTCCGTATGATGGCTATACAGAGCCTCGCCAAGTGAAATATGTTGCCGATCAGTTATTTGATATGGGTGTGCAAGAAATTTCGCTTGGCGATACGATTGGCGTCGCCGTTCCACCACAAGTGGAGCGCTTATTAGATGAGCTGATGAAGCACTACAAACCAGAGCAGTTAGCGATGCATTTTCATGATACGCATGGCACAGCGATTTCGAACATTGTCGCAAGCTTGCCATATGGGATTACGAAGTTTGATAGTGCGGTTGGAGGGCTTGGCGGCTGTCCATATGCAAAGGGCGCATCTGGTAACGTCGCAACAGAAGATGTGTTGTATTTATTTGATACGATGGGCATTGCAACCGGTGTCGATATGCAAAAATTGTTGCAGGCTTCGCAGTTTATGGAACAAAAAATTAAGCGGCCGCTAACATCAAAGCAAATGGCGGTATTCCGAGGTGAGCAAGCATGACACTCGTAGTGGTAGAAGTAGAAAATCATATTGCAACGATTACGTTAAATCGGCCAGAAGCAGCGAACTCTATGTCGCTGGCAATGCTTCATGAATATAAGACGGCGCTTGAAACGATTGCACATGACCGCACAATCCGCGTTGTATTACTAACTGGTGCAGGAAATAGTGTGTTTTGCGCTGGAGCGGATTTAAAAGAGCGCCAATCGATGGATGATATTCAAACACGCCAAACGGTTGCGTTAATTGGTGACATTATTCGCCAAACAGAAGCACTACCGCAACCGGTCATTGCTGTGATTAATGGTGTTGCAGTTGGCGGAGGACTTGAAATTTCATTAGCTTGTGACCTGCGCGTTGCGAGTACTTCGGCGAAAGTTGGACTCACTGAAACGGCACTTGGCATTATTCCGGGAGCTGGCGGCACGCAACGACTTGCTCGCTTGATTGGTGCAGGGAAGGCAAAGGAGCTTATTTACACAGCGCGTCGCATTTCTGCCGAAGAAGCATTGCAGTTAGGTATCATTGAACATTTATATGTACCGGAACTGCTAATGAGTGAAGCGAAGAAATTAGCCGGGGAAATGGCGAAAAATGCCCCGTTATCATTGATTCAGGCAAAAAAAGCGATTCAAGCCGGTTTGCAAACGGATCTTGCAACGGGGCTTGAAATTGAGGGACTTGCGTATGAACGGCTACTGCATAGTGAAGATAGGCTTGAAGGATTGCGCGCATTTCGAGAAAAACGTGCACCGCAGTTTAAAGGACAGTAAAGGGAGGAATTAGAGATGACGGAGAAATCGTATCGTGATTATAAAGAACAAATTGCAGCAGGGGGCGCGCCAAAGTATCATGAAAAAAACGCGACGCAAGGAAAGCTATTTGTACGAAATCGTTTACAGCGATTATTTGACGATGATGTTTTTGTTGAGGACGGCGCATTTGCGAATATTATGGCCGGTGATTTGCCGGCAGATGGCGTTGTAACGGGAATCGGTAAGATTAACGGGCGCACCGTTTGCGTGATGGCAAATGATTCGACAATTAAAGCAGGTTCTTGGGGAAAGCGTACCGTTGAAAAGATTATCCGCATTCAAGAAACGGCTGAGAAGTTAGAAGTGCCGCTACTCTATTTAGTCGATTCAGCGGGTGCACGTATTACCGACCAAATTGAAATGTTCCCTGGTCGACGCGGTGCTGGGCGCATTTTTTATAATCAAGTAAAGCTGTCGGGCCGCATTCCACAAATTTGTTTGTTATTTGGGCCATCTGCTGCAGGCGGTGCGTATATTCCAGCGTTTTGTGACATCGTTGTCATGGTACAGGGGAATGCATCGATGTATTTAGGGTCCCCTCGAATGGCTGAGAAAGTAATCGGTGAAAAAGTT
This sequence comes from Kurthia huakuii LAM0618, assembly GCF_000505545.1. GTDB lineage: Bacteria > Bacillota > Bacilli > Bacillales_A > Planococcaceae > Kurthia > Kurthia huakuii. Next base: position 11,971 of record NZ_AYTB01000015.1, on the reverse strand, counting down.
GATTTAGAGACGATGGGTGGCGCAAAAATGCACTGCTCGGTTTCAGGTTGTGGTGATGTTTTAGCAAAAACGGAAGAGGAAGCGATTGATTATGCACGCCGTTATTTGACGTACTTCCCGCAAAATTTCCGTACGAAGCCAAATGCTGTTGACAGCAAACAACCGCAAGTGTTTGATGATACATTAGAAGACATTATTCCTAAAAATCAAAATGCAGCTTTTAATATGTATCAATTGATTGATCGTGTGATTGATGAAGGCTCATTTTGTGAAATTAAAAAATTGTTTGCAAAAGAATTGATTACGGGGCTTGCGCGTATTGATGGACAAGCGGTTGGGATTTTAGCCAATCAGCCAAAGTCAAAAGGGGGCGTGTTATTCCACGACTCAGCTGATAAGGCAGCGAAGTTTATTAATTTATGCGACGCGTTTCATATTCCACTGATTTTCTTATCAGATGTGCCGGGCTTTATGATTGGTACGCAAGTCGAGAAACTGGGTATTATTCGCCACGGTGCCAAAATGATTTTTGCGATGAGTGAAGCGACAGTGCCTAAACTATCGGTTATTGTGCGAAAGGCTTACGGGGCAGGACTTTATGCGATGGCTGGTCCGGCATTTGAACCAGATGCTTGTATTGCACTAACGACAGCACAAATTGCAGTCATGGGGCCAGAAGCGGCAATCAATGCAGTGTATGCGAATAAAATTGAAGCGATGCCAGAAGCAGAGCGCGCAGAATTTATCGCACAAAAAACGGCAGAATATAAAGAAGAAATTGATGTTTACCGCCTCGCATCGGAGCTTGTCATTGATGATGTTATCGAACCAAACGAGTTGCGACAAACACTTGTTACACGCCTCGCTGCCTACAAAACAAAAAATGTATCATTTACTGAACGTAAACACGGGGTGAATCCGGTATAGATTAGAAGAAACCGAGCAGTCTAGATGAGGGCTGCTTTTTTAGGTGGAATCAAGATGCAAAAGCGGATACTAAACAAAAAACGAGAGATGGACAGCTGTTCATCTCTCGTTTTTTTTTATAAAAAATAAATCATTTGAAGCTCATTCAAGTAATGACCATCTGGCATTTTCATTACCTTTGGATCATGACAAAGTATTTCAAATCCAGCGCGTTCGTAGAGACGAATAGCGGGCATCATCGAGTCAACTACCGATAGGCGAAGCTGCTCAAGCTGTGGATTTGCATGAGCATCATCAATAACAAATTGAAACAAAGCTTTACTATAGCCTTTCCCGCGATGTTCAGGTGCTAAATAGACACCAATAATTTGTGCGAGATGTTTCATTTTTTCATATGGGTTGTGCTCAAGTGTCGTGACACCGACAAGCTCCTCGTTATCAAAAATACCATATGTCGCTGTCAATGGATTGTTTAGTTGCTGTTCGTAAACAGCGACATCTTTTTTTTGTTCTTCTTCGATTGTTGGTGAGAACGATTCAGGTTCTTCGAGGACAGCGCGATGACGAATGCTTAAGTAAGCGCGCGCATCGGCGGCCGTTAATTTACGAATATCCATACTAAACACCCTCTCTTTAATAACATAATAATACGATATGAATGGTAGTAAACTTTACCCTTTTTTCAGAAAAAACATTCTATGTAGTTGAACTATTCAGTTTGACTGTATATAATCAAATTATACAGTTCAACTGAATATATAGGAGGTCTAAATATGAAAAAACATCCATTATTGCCGTTATCAGAAACGATGCACTATATTTTAATTGCGTTACAACAACCGCTTCATGGCTATGCGATGATGCAAAAAATTGATGAGTTAAGTGGTGGTGAAGTGCATTTAGCGGCAGGTACATTGTATGGGGCGCTTGATAATTTGTCTAAATACGATTGGATTGAGCAAGTTGGAGTTGAAGGCAGGCGAAAAATTTATCATATTACGCCTGAGGGGCAACGTATTTTGGCTGTAGAGAAAGCGCGATTAATTCATTTATTATCACTTTATTAGGAGGGGTTTCATATGAAAAAGTCAAACTGGTTCCGTATTAATATTTTGAAAGAAGAACAATGGCTTAACAAGACGTTACAGCAAGGTTTTAAGATTGCGGCAATAACAGGTTGGAGTTCAACATTTACCTTTGAAGAAGTATCTGAACCTCACATTGTGCGTATTGACTGCCAACAATCTATGAATAAAGCGGCTTTTGAAGAATATAAGCTTATCTATGAAGATTTTGGATGGACCTATTTGTCTGGCTCGCGTTCGTCTGGCAAGCATTACTGGCAAAAAGTTATTGAAGGAGAGGAAGCAGATCAATTATTTTCAGATAAACAGTCAACGAAGAGTTATTACAAGCGTTTGATGAACTATAGTTTGTTGTTTGCGCTTCCTTTTATGATGTTGTCGATGGTGCTGTATCAACAACATATTTTCTCGCTTAGCAACCTATATTTAACACCTGGGTTATGGGATATGGAAGGTGCACTATTTTGGAAGGCTTTTATTTTTGAGACACCTTTTGCCTTATTTCGACTGCTTTGTCCGGTAATTGTATTTGGTGCAGTAGTTCTTTCGTTGAAAGCCTATTATGAATATCGTAAGCTTCAACAAAGAATTCAATAAGGTTAAGACTTTGTAAAAACGGGAAAATAATAAATGAGATATGAAAGGTGGCGACTGAATTGGGAGAACGTTTAAATTTGGCATTGAATTTTGAAGGACAAGTCATTGCAAATGTTTATTTTCACTGGAGTGCGACAACATTTGAAGGTCTTTGCATGGCGATAGATATTGTGAAGAGTTTACAAAATGGCGTACCGACGCTTTCACATAATTCTTTATTGTTAGCCGATTTTGGGCTGACGATGAATAGTGATGCAGGGTATAATGAAGAAAGTTTACAGTATATGAACGAACATTATCCACAGCAAATTTTTCGAAAGCCTGAAAGTCGCTCCTATGGACTTATTGGCATTACACCGGCAGACAAAGAGAAAAATGAGGCATTTGCCGATGCGACCATCACTATTTCTATGGATGAACACAATCAAATGTACATTGATATGGGCATGATTGAAGGGTTTCAGGACTATGCGACATTTGAAAAAGAATTTGTTGATGAATATGAATTAAGGGATGTGCATGGTATCAATTTAAATACTGTTTTACCGGCAGTGCTTGATTTTAAAAAATTAACATTAAATGACGCGCGTACCTTAGCGAAAGCATTGTATGACATAGAGGAAGCTACACCGACATATTTTGTGTATGGTGAAAAAATATATCCATATTTGACAATGTAAAAAAAACGAGGATGGTCACGATGAGGCCATGCTCGTTTTTTCATTAGTCTTGATGTTTCGTTAAATCTACATTTAATAAATCTTCTTTTGTTGGTGCATCTTGTAAATCTTTTTTCAATTCTAGACGCATTTTATCTGTTTCAATTTGAAAATTTTTATATTTCAATTCTTCTAATTTAATTTGCTCGCGCATCATTTCAATTTCCATTTTTTTCGTACGTTCTTTACTTTTAATTGCTTTTTCCACAATCCCACCTGTTACCGAGATGGCGACAATTAAAACGATAGCTATCCAAAACATATTAAACGCCTCCTTGTTTAATGAAGTATCTACTTAATTATACGGATAACATACTAAATAGTTTCTTTTTTTCAAAAATACTTGAGCGCTGTAGTGAGGTAACTGTGCGGCGTTCAATGTTATAATAAGAAAAATATTTGAATATTGAGGAGAGTGGGTTTCATGAGTTCAAGCATTCAAGGTATCGCGGCATCTGCAGGAATTGCGATTGCAAAAGCATTTACATTACAAGTACCTAATTTAACGATTGAAAAACGACTGACCAGTGACGATGCAGTAGAATATACACGTTTAGATAATGCATTAGCTGCCTCAATTGCAGATTTAGAAAAAATTAAAGCGCGTGCGCTACGTAAAATTGGCGAAGAGCAAGCGGCTATTTTTCAAGCGCATTTATTAGTGTTAAGTGACCCTGAGTGGATTTCACAGGTGAAAGATTATGTGGCAAACGAACACGTGAATGTTGAATTTGCCGTACAAACCGTATCACAAACGTTTATTGAGTTATTTGAAGCGATGGATAATGAATATATGCGTGAGCGTGCAGCGGATATTCGCGACGTTACAAAACGTGTGTTAGCACATTTATTAGGACAGCCTTTAATCGATTTAACAGCACTTGATGAAGAAGTTATCATTGTCGCGGAAGATTTAACGCCGTCAGATACCGCACAATTAAATAAAGAATTTGTGCAAGGTTTTACGACCGATATAGGGGGACGTACATCTCATTCAGCAATTTTAGCGCGTACGCTAGAAATTCCGGCAGTTGTTGGGACGAATGAGGCGACGAGGTCTATTCATCACGGAGATAAGGTTATTGTCGATGGTTTAGAAGGACACGTCATCATTAATCCGAGCGAACAAGAAATCGCAAAGTATCGTGAAAAACAAGCGCAGTATAGTGCTCAAGCAGTAGCATGGGCAGCGCTAGCTCATGAAGTGTCTCAAACGGCAGATGGCCACCAAGTTGAATTAACTGCAAATATTGGCGCGCCAGACGATGTAGCAAGTGTGTTGGCGAATGGTGGAGAAGGTATTGGTCTATACAGAACGGAATTTTTATATATGGGCCGCAAAACTTTGCCGACAGAAGACGAACAATTTGAAGCATATAAAGCTGTATTAGAAAAAATGGAAAATAAACCCGTTATCGTACGCACACTAGATATTGGTGGCGACAAAGAGCTACCGTATTTGCGACTACCACACGAAATGAACCCATTTTTAGGATATCGAGCAATTCGTTTATGCTTAGATGAACAAACGATATTTCGCACACAACTACGTGCGTTATTGCGTGCAAGTGTGTATGGGAACTTAAAAATCATGTTCCCAATGATTGCGACGATTCATGAGTTTCGTGAGGCCAAAGCTGTGCTGCTTGACGTAAAAGCTGAATTACAGCAGCAGCGTATGGAAGTTTCAGACACAATTGACATTGGTATGATGGTTGAAATTCCATCATCTGCTGTAATGGCGGATGTCTTTGCAAAGGAAGTAGATTTTTTCTCAATTGGAACGAATGACTTAATTCAGTATACAATGGCAGCAGACCGTATGAATGAACGCGTCGCATATTTATACCAACCATATAACCCAGCCATTTTAAAATTAGTACAATTCGTTATTAATGCTGCACAGAAAGAAGGAAAATGGGTAGGAATGTGTGGAGAGATGGCTGGCGATGAAGTAGCCTTACCTATTTTATTAGGTCTTGGTTTAGATGAATTTTCAATGAGCGCCACGTCGATTTTACGCGCGCGCAGTCAATTAAAACGATTATCAATACAACAAGCACAAGCTGCTATTCCTGATATCATGGCGATGGCGACAGCTGCCGATGTAGAAGCTTATGTGCGAGAAAAGTTTAACGTTCTTTAGCTGTAAATAGTTAGTGAAGTGTTGGTAGAGACGAAATGATAGCTTGCGATAACACAGCGCCTAGAATTCCATCTAGCGCTGTTTTTTATTTTTGTTGATTAAAAGTATGATTGATGGGTATACATATTATAGAAAAGAACATGGAGGTTTTAACATGGCTAAGAAAAATAACTACTTACTTGCAGCTGCAATTGCCGGTGCGGCAGCTTATTTACGAAAACCAGAAAATCGCGACAAAGCAATGGCAATGTTCAACGACACGAAGGGTAAAGTAAGTGAATTCGTGACGCAAAAGAAACAAGAGATGAATAATAAGCAAAATGCTGACCCACAAACAGGAGAGCATACGATTGTTCCTGATCGCAATACAGCATATGATTTAAATGATGAAAAAATGGTAAGTGAAGGGTCGACACAAGCAACTGTAGATTATGAAAATTTAGAGCAGGAAAAAGAAGCGAAAGAGCCATCATTGTCGGCCAATAAAGAAGAATTAGATCCAGAGGGCGGCATTCAAAAACAATAGTGACGACTAACAGCAGTGAAGCCTATAGAGGTTTCATTGCTTTTTTGTATACAAAAGGGGTATAGAAATGGTAATTAAAATAAGGAGGAGGATTTTACATGGATATGCTTAATAAGCCAACCGAACAAGCCAAATCAGCTGTGATGCAGCAACCTGAAGTTGACCAAAATTTAGCAAGTGAGTTTCATAAGCGCATTATGGAAATGATTTTAGATTTTGAACGGGAGCTAGATGAAGAACATGAAATTGGTGTGAAGCTCGTCAATTTTGGACAAACCGTACAATTTAATATTACCGGTATCGGTTATTACAATCCAAGTTTGATTCATTTTCATGGTCAAACAGAACAAGGAACCCGCATTTAACTTGTACAGCACGTATCACAAATTAGCTTTTTGTTGATGGCTATGAGAAAAGTAGACCCTGACCCGGAAGTACCGCCAAGACGAATTGGTTTTATAAAAGATGAACAATAGAATGTAATCAATCTAAATGCTGAATTTTTTATGGAAAATGAAAGAGTCGAAGTTAGTAGTTGTTAAAATAGCGAGTGTAACCTAATGAACAACTTGTTTTTTAACTGCTCTTCTCTAACAAAGAAAAATGACCATTTTCGATGGCAACTTGCCCGCTTAGTAAACTACCATGTTTCAGTATTTCTTTATGAAATAAAGGGCTATCGTCGTCAAATGGCAGTTGTTGTACAAAGAGTGCGTAATGAACAAGCTCATGAACGAGTACACGACGAAAAAGCTGTCGATTTTGTATGCTAGCAAGTGAGGCATCAATCGCAATATAAGAAGGTTCATATGTATTTTTCATGACAAAAATACCGAGGCTTCCTTTTTGTAAAATTTGCGTTGAAACATAAATGGGTATCGTGAGTTCTAAGCCGTATTGCGTGCGCAGAAATTGTTTAGCAAAACAGCGTTCAGTTAGTACAATTAACGCAACGATTAAATAAGACCACCATTTTCTCATGATTGTTCACCGCCTTTTTATGATGTTTTTAGTATATCAAACATTTGTTCGCTTTTCAATAAAGTTATTCAACCGTTTAACAAATCATTTTTGAAGAGGTGATTTTTCTATCTTAAATGTAGCAGAAGACGCCCACCTCAAGGAGTGTAGCGAGTAGGGGGACGGCAAAGTACCATTTTTAGAAATATAAAAAAGACGAGGGGACAAATCCCTCGCCTTTTTATATACAGTTTATCGCTAACCAAAAGAGATAGTATCATATTTTTTGATGTTATAAGTGCGAAATTAGATTTTTGTATCGAAAATCTAGTTAAAAGAGCGAAATTGCTACGCTATGCAATTGGTAAAGTTCCTTCTTCATCATGAATATCGCCGACAATTTCACTTAAAATATCTTCCATTGTCACAAGACCAACCGTTTTATTTTGGTCGTCTGATACGAGTGCCATATGTGTGCGCGTTTTTTGCATTTTCACAAAGACATCTTTAATTGATGTTGTATGTTTAAAGCGTGGAATCGGATGAATAAAATTGTCGATTGGACTTGTACGACCTGCTGCAATATCGGTCATCATTTCCTTTGTATTAATGAAGCCGATAAAGGCGCTTTTCTTACTTTCACGATCTGTCATGGGGTAACGTGTGTAATCATACTCCTCAATGACCTTTACCATATCCTCTAATGATTGATGTTTTTCTAGTGTAATAATATTGGCGCGCGGAATCATAATCTCTTGCAGTTGTCGGCCATCAAAAGCGAAGATATTTTCTAAATAAGCTAATTCCGTTTGATTAATTTCGCCACCTTCATAACTTTGCGTCACAATAAGCTTTAATTCTTCTTCCGAATAAACGGTGTCGTGACCAGCTGGCTTAACACCAAATGAGCGCAGTAATAAGCGTGATGACCCATTTAATACTTTAATAAATGGGCTGGAAATTTTCCCAAACCAATAAAGTGGTGGTGCAAGCAATAGCGTCATGCGTTCAGCATATTGGATGGCTAATGTTTTCGGAGCTAATTCGCCAAAAACAACGTGAAGGAATGTCACAACGCTTAGTGCGATGATATAAGACAGCGTTGTCGCGACAGCAGCCGGTACATCAAAATGTACAAAGACAGGGTGTAGCATCTTTTCAACAGCGGGTTCCCCAAGTGCACCGAGAATTAACGCCGTTAGTGTAATACCAAGCTGACAAGCTGATAAATAATAATCTAAATCTTGCGCTACTTTTTTCGCCGTAATGGCTTTTTTATTACCTTCTGAAATTAATTGGTCGAGGCGTGAAATGCGCACTTTTAAAATCGCAAACTCTGCTCCGACGAAAAATGCCGTCAAAATGATAAAGATGACGATTAGTACTAAACTCATGATAATTGAACTGTCCAATTAGTCGGCTAGTTTAACTAGCCTTTTCACCTCCGAGATGATTAAGTTTGTTCGTCTGTTTGTTCTAATTTATATTGATGGAATGTCACTTCACGAATTTGATAATTGTCCATGTCTGAAATCGTCCAAATATGGTTGTCTTGTTTAAACTGATCCCCGACGTGAAGTACATCGATATTTTTATGCTGAAGCCAGCCACCAATCGTATCGATATCTTCACTATCGTCGAATTCTAAGCCAAAGCGGTCCTCTAATTCAACAAGAAGTACGCGGCCATTGATGATATAATCTTGCGCATTTATTTGGCGAATATCATCGACTTCATCGTCATCAAACTCATCGCGAATTTCGCCGACAAGCTCCTCTAAAATATCTTCCATCGTTAAAATACCTGCTGTGCCACCATATTCATCACTGACAATCGTAAGATGCACTTTTTGTTTTTGCATTTTCAATAATGCATCTTGTAGCGGCGTTGTTTCAACAATAAACGGTACATCGCGTACATATTGATCAAGTGCCGCTTCGCGATTTGTCACGATATGATTCAGCATTTTCTTGGCGTTGACAACACCGATAATACGGTCTTTATCATTATGCTCGGTGATTGGATAGCGCGTATAATTATGCTCATCTAAAATTTGAATAATCTTGCTATAGTCCATTTCCTTATCAATCGTAATCAAATCGGTACGTGGCACCATAATGTCGCTTGCAACACGCTCATCAAACGAAAATACATTTTCTAAATATTGCAGCTCGGTTTGGTCAATTTGTCCACCTTGGAAGCTTTGCGCCATAATGATTTTCAGTTCTTCTTCCGAGTAGGCTTGCTCATGACCAGCCGGTTTCACACCAAACATGCGTAAAACTAAACGTGATGCGCCGTTTAATGCTTTAATGAATGGTTTCATGATTTGTCCGAACCAATAAAGCGGACCTGACAGTTTTAACGATAGTTTTTCGGCAAACTGAATCGCTAGTGTTTTGGGCGCCATTTCACCGATGACAACATGCAAGTAACTAACAACGGCAAGTGCTAACAAATACGAAATCACATACAATAACACGTCAGGTATATGAATCCATTTTAAAATCGGTGTCACCAATTCTTGTACATACGGTTTTGTAAAAGCACCTAGCCCGATTGATGTGACCGTAATGCCTAGCTGACAGGCAGATAAATAATAATCGAGGTCCGTTACGACTTTTTTTGCAACAACAGCTTGTTTATTACCATCTGCAATCAGTTGGTCTAGTCTTGATGTTCGAATTTTTACGACAGCAAACTCCGATGCAACGAAGAATGCTGTAGCAGCAAGTAAAACAATTAATAAAATGATATTGGCTATTCCGGTTATGTCCAATCAATTCCCTCTGATGTGAGGGATTCACCTCCAAATAATTTGAATTGTTAAAAAATAGTGAGCGGCTCATATGTAAAGTGCTCATGATGATAAGCTATAAGGAAATTATACGCAAAAGGTTATTTTGTAGCAATTATTTATGTTTGAATAGCAAAAAAATGTTTGAAAGAGGACGGAATTCTTGACATATTTACAAAGCAAATGATGCATTTCAAAATAAAATAGTTGCAAAAATGGTCTTTTTCGATGAAACGTAAAGGATTTTCTTTAAAGTGTGCCGAACAACTAACAGTAAGGGGGGATATACAATGAGTAATCCATTTCAATGGGAGCATCCAAAAGCGATGAGCTATAATGACACGATTCGTCGCCGTATCATTGGGTATGAATTTATTTTTCAATTAATGGCGGATTTAATTGAAACGACAGCGACACAACCAGAAAAAATGACGATTGTTGGTGCTGGCGGAGGACAGGAACTGAGCACGTTGGTGCCTATTTTGCCAACAGTGGCCTTTACAGCGATTGACCCTTCAAGCACGATGCTAGCATTGGCCAAACAGCGTCTTGAAGCCGAAGAGTTACACGGCAATGTGCAGTATATCGAATCCGAATTAGAGGCTGCTGCACTTGAGCGGGCTGACATTGTGACGTGTCACCTCGTACTGCATTTTTTACGCACGACTGCGCTGAAAAAAGCGATGTTGCGCGAAATTGCTGCGCATGTACGCATCGGAGGACATGTCTATTTATCGAGTATTAATGGTGATTTGTCAGATGAGCGCTTCAACCAGACGTTAACAGCTTGGGGGCTTGCGATGCTACGCAATGGCGTGAAACCGCATCAATGGGAGGCATTTCGTGCGTCGTTTGGTGATACACTGATGCCGATTCCAACAGCCGAACTCCTACAAATTTGTGAAGAGGTTGGTCTACGTGTTCGTCATGCATATTTCCGAGCGTATCATATTGAGGCATTTTGTTTTGAAAGGGTGAATTAGATGCGGATTTTTAATAAATGGCACGATGATTATGTCGTATGGCATGCTAAAAAAGCTCCACTACCAGTACATTTCGATGTGGAACTGTGCACGCAAAAAATTCGCTTTAGCGGCCGTGCTCGACAGCAATTAGAAGAGGCAATGTGTGAAGAAGTGGCCTTTGATAGCCAGGTCGTTAAAAAATTGTTGCAGCATACGTTGTTAAAAGAATTATTAACACAAGTTGTTTGGAAACAACGCGAGCAATTTTGTTATTTAGAACATGAGTTTTATGCATTAAATCAAGAAAAATTGTCCCTTCAAGGTGATATAATTATCGCGCATCCAGCTCATTTCTATGCGGCGAAAAATTGGCGTGCGTGGCAACATTTTATTTTTGAACAGCAATGGCAGCAACCATTTAAACAACTATTCCGCGAATTTTATATTGCTACTGCAGATGAAGTAGCACAGGCAACAACAAATCGTTTTGAAGGTTATCAAATTCAACCTAACAAAGCCGTCGCATTATTACGTTCACGCGGTTGGCAAATCGGTTATTATGAACCTATTCGCCACATTTCATATCATTATAACGTCGTGACGATGCTGGGCTTTGAATATGATGCCTATACACCAGCAGACGTAGAAGCACCGACAATCGGGACGGTCTATTTTGATGAACGTATGACCGGTAAACCTAAACGTATTCAGTCGCTATCACCAGTGTTTTTCAGTGAAATTATGCGCGATTTAGACCTTGTTGCGAGCGTTGCCCATGTTGGCGAAGTTGACCCAGATGCGAGTCATTCGACAATTGAGATGCGTACGGTTATTGCTGAGGAGGTCGCGTTGTTATTTGGCTTCGATCATATACAAGTGAAGGCACCACATGTGCTGATTCGAGGAACATTAGGAAACTATAGTTTACATTTAGGAAGCGGCCATGTTCATCAACAAGGTGGGACGATGATTCCGGTTGCGACCATCCCATCTCAGCATCGAGGGCGTGTATTTTTACCATTTATTGATGAGGATCCAAAAACAGCTGAAATTATGGCGAAATTACTATTATTTGCGCAAGATGATCAAATCAATGACCCTGCGATTCGAACGTATATTATGCGGTAATTATAAGGGAATTGGGGTATAATATAAGTAGATATTAAGTTAGAAAAAATTTAAGCATAACGATGTGAATTTGTCGTGTTATGTGGCAATCAAAATTTCCAATTTAAAGAGAGTAATTTAG
>NZ_AYTB01000014.1 GCF_000505545.1 Kurthia huakuii LAM0618 | reverse complement strand
TCGATGCTTACGTTTTCAAAATCAGGTTCGATTTGAAGCGCCTGAAAAATCAAAATGAGTGTCCCGTCATTGCGCCATTTACAAAAGCGCGCATATGCCGTTTTCCAAAAGCCATAGCGTTCTGGCAGATCACGCCAAGGTGCGCCACTACGCGCAACCCACAGCATCGCATTGAACATCTCACGGTTACTTCGTTTTGAAGGACGACCGGTTGTGTACGGTGGGAAGAACCCTTCAATTTGTTTCCACTGTTCATCTGTTAATTCGTAACGACTTGGCGCCATTTCATCCACCCCATTTTCTGATTTACACCATTATATCATGGGGTGGAAATAGTTTTTAGACAGAACCTAAAGTCACCACATTAAATGTATCAGACGAGTAGGAGTAAATGATTTAACATTTCATGCGCAATCTCGCGTATGTTGATGAGATGACCTTAAAATCGTGTGCACGTAGAGCAACCATTTTGTACGAGCATATGCGAGAGACTAAAGTCGTATGAAGTTGGAGCTTGTAGCACTAGAGGGGGCGACGGATTATGATTAATACATTAATTGAACATCAACGTCTGGCAATCTTATTTGCTGAAACATTGCAGCGCTTATCAGAAGAAGATTGGCGTAAAGTAATTGTACCGGAAAAATGGACAGTTGCAGAAGTGATGGGTCATTTTCGTTATTGGGATAATTTCTTGCTGACAAAGCGCGTACCCTTGTTTTTTACAACGCAACAATTTGAGCCTTCACCAAATGTCGACCTTATTAATGAACAACCTGCAGCGTATGCACGCGTCACAGAGAAAGATAAGGTGCTAGCAGAATTTATTATTCACCGTCAACAAATTGTCGAGCAATTATTAACATTTTCACAAGTGCAATGGAGTACGATGCTCAAAATTGGTTCGACTGAATTAAATGTTTTGCAATATTTTATTGGACAAATGGTACACGATTTACAGCACTTTGAACAAATTGACCAAGCATTGCATAAAAATGTATCGTAACATATGGAAAGCAGTAGTCCTAAGACGGATTACTGCTTTTTACATTTAATGTAGTAAAAATTTCAAAAAAAATAAATCCTTTTTCAAAGTTGTTTTGTTATACATATAGAATCATAGAAAAGGAGGGGCAAGATGGACGATGCGCAGCTCATTCAAAAAATAATGAATGGGGATAAGATGGCAGCAAATGAATTAATCGAGCGTTATTATGACATGATTTACCGCTATATTTGTCATATGGGTTGTTCAATAGAAACGGCAAAAGATATTACACAAGACGTCTTTATTACCATGATGCAATCGTTGCCTACATATAAAGAACAAGGTTATTTTCGCGCGTGGCTTTATCGCATTGCGCATAATCAAACAATGAACACATTAAAAAAATCATCCAATGAAAAAAGGCGCATGCAACGTGAAAAAATGGAAGATGTCGCGCCTGATTTTAGTGAACAACGTGTTAATCGTGAGCTGCTAAAAAATTTGTTAAGTCAATTACCAGTTAAACAACGCGATGCAATTGTGCTGAAATACTACCATGGTTTTACTGCAAAAGAAATCGCCAACATTACAAATAGTACATTGCCAGGTGTTAAATCTAGACTTTTTCAAGCATTGCGTAAATTAAAAGCACGAATAAAGGAGGAAGAGATCATTGAATGACCCAATCATTCCTATCGACGAAGAGCATAAAAAGAAAACGATTGAACTTGCGACACATTTTATGCCTGTGCACCAACCAACTGTGCATCAATTAATCAAAGAATTATTGTCCCATGTTTGTACTGTGCGAGCGATGCGCAACATGGCATTAGTTATGAGTTGTTTTCTAGGTATTTTTGGCATGTTACAACTAGTATTACCAACGACTATTTTAATGATGCTTATACCAATTATGCCAATTACACTTGTAGGAGGCTATACATTGTGGCGCTATAACCAAACGATGATGGAGCTTGAAGCAACGTTTAAATATACAATTCAGCAGATTTTTTGCGCAAAGGTCATTATGTTAACGATGTTGTCGATTGCGTTATTAATCGTAGTAGCGAGCGTTAGTTATGAAACAACGAGAATAACGGCACTGTCCCTTTTACTAGCAGGAAGTACCGCCATTTTATTATGGACCTACTTATTGTTACGATGTTTTATTGATACGCGTTATAAAGCATTGTGGCCAGTTTTTAGTATGTGTTGGATTATTTTTGTGTTTTTAGATTTGGATGTAGCAATTTGGATTTATTGTGCATGTACGATCGTGTTATTAATTAGTAGTGCCTTAGCACTGAAAAAATTATGGCAAAAAGAAGGTGGAGTTATTGAAAATCTATTATGAGTTTCTTAAAGTTTTCCAACAACGAGAACTCTATGTAGGATTGATTATTTGTACATTATTGTATGGCTTGTCATTTAAAATTAGTAGTGCCGATACAATCAATCTAGCTGTTGTAAATGGTATTCCATATATTGGTTACTGGTTTATTATAATCATGACGATAATCGTTGCCACTCATAGTGAAGTATTTGAACAGGAACATGCGATGAATGAGTTATTAGGCACGTTAAAAAAGGGGCATGTATCACTTACAAGAACAAAGTTATTAGTACAAGCACTTATGAGTCTCAGTATTGTCAGTTATTTTTTCATACTGACACTCGTTATCTCTGTTGTGATGTGGAAAGATGTTCCTAATTTTAATGTTGTCGATTCACCATATGTTCCGTTTACAATGAATAGCTGGTTAATTTTAGGGATTGAATTTACGATTGCTTTACTTGGAAGTGTGTTCCTGAATTTTATCATGCAATTTTTAGCGCAATTTATTAAACATAGTGGCTGGTTAATGATAATTGGGGGGACGATATTTATCGGTATAGAGGTGTTGACACGCTATGGTATTTTTTCAGACATCAAGATCATTAATTGGCTTACAACATATAGTTTTAATAACGTGTTGAGTATGACTATTTTTACGAGCTTTTGGAATTACACCATTCAAGATGTCAGCACTTTTTTATTACTTGGTAGCATGGTCATGTTTGGCATGATAATCATAACTCGAAAGATACGTTCATATGTGTAGGAGGAATGTTCATGAAATTAACAATTGAAAATGTTAGTCATCAATTTGGCGACGTGAAAGCACTGACTAATATCCAATGTGAGTTAACAGAAGGAATTTATGGTTTACTTGGAACAAATGGTGCTGGGAAATCAACACTTATACGAGCTATGGTCGATTTAATTAAACCTACATCTGGACATATTGCGCTTGATGGTCGCGCAATACATCAGTTAGGCAATCAATACCGAGAATGTCTCGGCTACTTACCACAAAATTTTCAAGGATATCCCCAGTTTACAGCGGAGAAATTTTTAAACTATATTGCCAATTTGAAAGGAATGTCTCCTACATCAGCGCATACCGAGGTAGAACAACTATTATGCCTAGTCGATTTAATCGATGTTAAACATAAAAAAATAAAAACATTTTCAGGCGGAATGCTGCGACGCTTAGGTATTGCACAAGCCTTGTTAAATAATCCAACTATATTAATTTTGGATGAACCAACAGCTGGATTAGACCCAATCGAACGTATTAAGTTACGGCAAATCTTAATGGAGCTTAGTCAGTACAAATTAATTTTATTGTCGACACATATTGTCTCGGATATTGAAACAATTGCGGACGAAGTATTATTGATGAATGAAGGGGAATTGTTAGTAAAAGCTATACCAGAGGAATTAACCGCACAAGTAAATTCGTATACATGGGAAGTAGAATATGAAAAATTTGAAGCAACGAATGATTCACTAATTATTAGCCAAATTAAAAATGAAGAAGGATGTAAAAAAGTCCGGATCATTAGTGAATATAAACCTTATGAAGAAGCGGTAAATGTTGCGGCAACATTAGAAGATGCATATGTTTATTATATGAATCGTGAAAATAAACAAGGATGAGCATTTAAAAGGGCCCTTTTGAAAATGATACCTCTATCGACGTGCTATAATAAGGGTTGAAAAAGACGTAAAGGGTGGACAATATGTGGACAATAAAAGCATTTGATGATTTATCAACGAAGGAACTGTATGCTATTTTGCAAGCGCGCACGACGGTATTTGTCGTCGAGCAGCAATGCCCGTATCCTGAAGTGGATGGTAAAGATTTTGCCTCGTATCATGTATACAATGAACAGGACGGCGAAATTGTGGCGTATGCCCGCATTTTACCAGCAGGCTTATCATACGAACAAGCATCGATTGGGCGCGTGCTTGTGAAAAAGGAATACCGTGGACAGGGACTTGCGCAAGCGTTATTAGTGAAAGCATTAGCATTTTTGCACGATGAACTGCGCGAAATGACGATTAAAATTCAGGCGCAAGATTATTTGCGCAATTTCTATAGTTCATTTGGCTTTGAAGCAGTGTCTGAAACGTATTTAGAAGATGATATTCCGCATGTAGATATGGTGAAAAAATAATGAAAAGAGAGTAGGTAACATGCGCCTACTCTCTTTTCATTATTTTAGTAATGGCTCGCCAGCACGATAAGTTTCATCAATAATTAAAATCGGCTTAATCGTTTTGCCACTATTAGAATCGGCACTTGCTTGATTAATGTCATCGAAGTTGTAAAATTGCACAAGTTTATCAAACGCAAATTGCCCTTGTTTATGAAATTCGATGAGTTTTGGAATCGCAAGTTGCGGAATGGAGTCACCCATTAGGACGCCTTTAATTGTTTTGTTAAGAAGTACGAGGTCCATAAAAGTATTCAGTTCAATACTATTTGGTGTTACCGCCACAGGTGCAGCAACCCCTTGGATGCCAAGGACATCAAGCGATGCTTTCATAACGGCGCTCACACCGGTTGTATCGATTGAATAATTCGCACCCGCTCCAGCTGTAATTTCAGCAATGCGTGCAGCTAAATCTTCTGTTTTACTATTGATTGTATGTGTAGCTCCTAGTTCTTTGGCAATTTCAAGGCGAGAATCATGAATGTCTACCGCAATAATTTTTCCGCAGCCTTCAATTTTCGCTGTCATCAGTGCACCAAGTCCAACAGCCCCTGTTCCAAAAATAACAATTGATTCGCCAACATTTGGTTTTAAACCATTAACAACGGTTCCAGCGCCAGTCAAAAATCCGCAACCAAGTGGACCTACTAAGCGTAAGTCCGCATCAGGTGCTACTTTAATTAAGTTATGCACATTTGTAACCGTATGTGTGGCAAATGAGCTTTGTGCGAAGAAACTAGATACTGGTGTGCCATCTGTTTTTTTGAATATAGGACTGCCATCAGACCGCGCACCAGACATATTTAAAATCGTCCATTCGACACAAGAAGAAGGATGTCCTGTCCGACAATTTGGACAACTACCGCAAGAATTATAGGCCATGACGACTTGATCACCGACTTCAAATCCTTTGACACTCGCACCCGTTTTTTCAATAATACCAGCACCTTCATGACCTAAAACAACAGGGAGCGGGTATTCTGCATCACCGACACGTAGCGCTTCATCGGAGTGACAAATACCAGAGGCAACAACTTTTACAATCACTTCATCATGTTGAATTTCTTGTAAGTCTAATTCTTCAAATTCATACGGTCCATTGACTTCGTTGACAACAGCAGCTTTTACTTTCATTGATAGACATCCTCCTTTTTCTTCAAGATTATATTTAGTGTATAACAATAACCTTAATATTACAAATTTTCAATTAATTTATTTCGCGATTAAAAAAACAAGGAATGAACCTTGCTTTTTAATTGCGTGTTTTTAATAGTAAATAAATAAAATAAGGTGCGCCGACAATCGATAAAATAATGCCAACAGGGAGCTCGGCTGGTGCAATGATGACGCGTGCAAGCGTATCTGATACAACGACGAGTAGCGCGCCAATTAATGCGCTGAGTGGGATGAGCCGCATATGTGCACGCCCAACGAGACGACGCGCGATATGCGGTGCAATCAGACCAAGAAATGTTAGGCCGCCACCAACGGCAACGCAACTTCCGGCTAATAAAACCGCTAAAACAAGCATCCATTTGCGTTCTTTTGTAACGTTGATGCCAACACCTACTGCCGACATTTCATTTAATGAAATAATATCAAGCGTGCGCGATTTGTAAAGCGCAATCGGCATTAAAATCATAAGCCATGGTAGCAATGCAAGTACGAATGTCCAAGAGGTTGCATAAATCGAGCCGGATAACCACACAAGTGTGCGCGTGAAATCAACCGGTTCCATACGCAGTTGAAAAATCGTAATCCCAGCGCTAAATGCGGCGTTGATGCCAATACCAACAAGGAGCATCCGTGTTGGTGCAATGCGCCCTTTACGATAAGCCAGTGTATAAATAAGAAAAGCGGCAAGCAACGCACCACATAATGCAACAACCGGCTTTAAAAATACCGACGTGGCATTGTTTGTGGCAACGAATTCTTGAAAGAAAAAGGTATAAAGTACAATTGCAAAGCCAGCACCGGTATTAATCCCTAAAATGCCTGGATCTGCTAATGGATTGCTTGAAATGCTTTGTAAAATGGCACCCGACACAGCGATGCCCATGCCGACTAAAATCGCCATCGCAATGCGTGGCATACGAAAATCGAAAATAGTCATCGTATCATCGGGCGTACCGATGCCAACAATCGTTTGTAAAAAGTTTAAAAATGATACGTGGACATAACCCGTATTGACGCTAATAAAAATGGCGATGATTAACAAGATGATGCACGCAGCTATATAGACATAAAAGTGACTTGAATTTTTGCGTAATGAATTTTGCATTTATAAACCTCTTCCATCTTTGCGTGCCAAATATAAGAAGAATGGTACGCCTATAATTGCGGTAATCGCGCCAACCGGTGTTTCAAATGGACTCATGATGACGCGACCAAGAATATCTGCAAAGAGTAGCAAACAACCGCCAACAATGGCCGATACCGGAATAATCCAGCGGTAATCAACCCCGACAATAGCACGTACAATGTGCGGGACAACAAGGCCTACAAAGCCAATAATTCCGACAATCGATACGGCAGCCCCTGTTAATAACAGCACAACGATTGTACATAAAATACGAATCAGCGTCGTACGTTGGCCTAAGCCTTTTGCGACTTCTTCACCGAGACTCATAACAGAAATCGATTTTGATAAAAAGAGTGCGAGTATAAGACCAACCGTAATAAACGGAATCGCCACTTGTACATGAAGCGGCTGAATCGATGATAAACCACCAGCATACCAGTAGCTTAAATCTTTCGCTACATCAAATTTTAAGCCGATTGTTGTAGACAATGCACTAAGCATAGCGGTAATTGCTGAGCCAGCGAGCGCAAGCTTCACCGGCGTAATGCCCCCTTTTCCAAGTGCTGTTAATGTAAAGACGAGCGCAGCCCCTGCCCCAGCGCCGATAAATGAAAATAGGATAAGCATCGAGAAATCAGGTGCTTTTGTAATGGCATAGGCGATAGAAAGCATAAAGCCAGCACCTGCAGTAACACCTAAAATAGACGGTTCAGCTAAAGCGTTGCGTGTCACACCTTGCATAATTGCACCAGAGACCGCGAGTGCAGCGCCAACTAAAAGACCCGCAATGGCGCGCGGTAAGCGTAGTTCATGCAAAATAACATGCGCGCTATTTGTGTCATCGTAGTGAAATAATGCCTCCCATATTCCTTTATACGTCAAATCACTGGCGCCAAATCGAATCGATAATGCCACCGCAAAAATGACAAGCAACAGTAAGATAATTGTCGCAATCCATCTGAAAGAAGCTCGGTAGTGACTTGCTAAATAAGCGAATGATTTTTTTTCGTTCATACTAAAAACTCCTGGATTCTTGTATTGACATAATAAAAAAATTGTTTTATCTTAAATGAGAAAGATTTTCATTATCATTTCATTAAAAAGTATACCACGATAAAAAATGAAAATAAACACTAGATAACAAGTTAGGGGAATTCACTAATGACTTTTAAAATAAAAAAAATGGGTTTCGTATGTGCGGGTGCAGTAGCGTTCATGTTAGCAGGATGCGGTAATGACTCGAATTCTTCTTCAGATAATAATGAAAAAACAGCGCAAACCGAACAAACAACTAAAACGCGTACGTTAACAGATGCAATGGGGCACGAAGTAAAAGTGCCAGAACAACCAAAACGCGTCATCGCGACGTATTTAGAAGATAATTTAGTAGCGCTAGGTATTACACCGGTAGCACAATGGTCTGTTACAAATGGGGTACAAGATTATTTACAAACGGAGTTAAAAGATGTACCAACGATTTCATATGATTTGCCGCTTGAAGCTGTGCAAAGTTTTAAACCTGATTTAATCGTTATGGACTCTGCTTCAATGGTAGAGGGCGATAAATATAATCAATACAATAAAATTGCACCAACATACGTTATCGGCAAAGAAGTGAACAACGATTGGCGCGATGAGCTTACAAAAATGGGTGAAGTATTCGGGAAAGAAGCCGAAGCCAAACAAGTATTAGCGGATTATGAAGAAAAAGCAGAAGCAGCGAAAAAACAAATTCAACAAAAAGCTGGCGATATTACAACGGCTGCTGTGTGGGTAACAGGTGGTAAGTTCTTCATCGTATCCGACAATCTGTCAAGTGGTGACGTCATGTACAATGATCTTGGCTTACAAGTACCTAAAGCTGTAAAAGAAATTTCTGACAAAGCGACAGGGAACTGGAGCGAAATTTCATTAGAAAAACTTGTGACACTCGATGCCGATCATTTATTTTTAATTGAATCTGCCGACGATGCGAGTAAGAAAGCATTAAGCGATAAGTTATGGAATACTATTCCTGCAGTAAAATCAGGGAATTTACACAAATTAGGCACAGAATCGCCTTGGTTATATACAGGAGCTATTGCCAATACGCAAATTGTAGAACAAATTACAGACGCATTAGCAAAATAAGAGGAGCATTTTTTTAATGAAAAACGATATTTTCGTAGAGCATGTCGATGTCGGTTATGAAAAAATAAAAATTGTTAATGATGTATCGTTACGTTTTAATGATGGCGAAATCACGACGATTATTGGCCCGAATGGCTGCGGGAAATCGACGCTTTTAAAGGCGATGACGCGCATTATTCCATATCGTAAAGGCTCCATTTACTTAGATGGTGCGGCGATTGCGAAGTATAATACGAAAGAACTTGCGAAGCGGTTAGCCATTTTGCCACAAATCGCCGAAAATCCAGTTGGTTTGACGGTTGGCGAACTTGTATCTTATGGGCGATTCCCACATCAATCGGGTTTTGCGAAGCTAACGAACGAAGACTATGAAATTATTGATTGGGCGCTTGATGTAACGAATACACTTGATTATAAATATCGTGAAGTGGATACATTATCAGGTGGCCAACGTCAGCGCGTATGGATTGCAATGGCGTTAGCACAAAAAACAGATATTATTTTCTTAGATGAACCAACGACGTATTTAGATATGGCACATCAACTAGAAGTTTTACAACTGTTAAAAAAATTAAATGAAGAGCAAGGGCGTACGGTCATTATGGTGTTGCATGATTTAAATCATGCGGCGCGCTTTTCACATAGCCTCATTGCATTGCGTGATGGCGAGCTTGTGAAACAAGGAAGTGTTGAGGAAATGATGCAACGAGACGTTCTTGCCACGGTGTTTAATATTGATGCGACGATTGTACGAGATCCGAAAACAGACAAGCCGGTTTGTTTATCGTATGAACTAATTTAATGAGGAGCGATTCGATGGAATTATTTGATGTAACGATTGTTGGTGGAGGCCCTGCTGGTTTATATAGCGCTTTTTATAGTGGCTTGCGAGATTTAAAAACAAAAATTATTGAGTTTCAACCAACACTAGGTGGCAAGGTCAATATTTTTCTTGAAAAAATGCTATGGGATGTCGGTGGGCAGCCGCCAATCGTTGCAGCACAATTCATCGATAACCTCGTAAACCAGGCGATGACTTTTCAGCCAACAATCTGTTTAGAAACAAAGGTGCAAACGATTCGCAAAGAACAGCATTATTTTGTGATTGAAACGAATGATGGCACAGCACATTATTCAAAAACGGTCATTATTGCAACAGGCGGTGGGATTTACAAGCCGATTAAGCTGGCGATTGACGGTGCCAAAAAGTATGAAATGACGAATTTACATTATACGATCAAAGTGATTGACCGCTTTCGCAATCATGATGTACTCATTTCGGGTGGTGGAAATGGCGCGGTTGATTGGGCGGTAGAGCTTTTACCAATCGCCAAAAGTGTCACGCTCATTTATCGTAAGGAAGAATTAACGGCACATGAGGCGCAAGTGCGTAAGTTACGTGAAAGCGGCGCTAGCATCATGTTAAACTCAGAGCTTGTATCGTTGCAGTCAAATGATGAAAAAACAGCGATTGAGCAAGTCGTTATTTGTCAAAATGGCGAAAACACAACTGCTAAAATGGATGATATTATTATTAGTCATGGCTATGACCGCGAAGTATCACTAGATTTTGATGCGGCAATTCGACCAGAACGCAAGGACGATTATTATTTGCAAAGTATCGGCAAATGCCAAACAACAGTACCAGGAATTTTTGGTGCTGGTGATATTGTAGCGTACGAAGATAAAGTGAACTTGCTCATTGGAACATTTCAAGATGCCGTATTGGCTGTTAATAGCGCGAAATTGTATATGAATCCAGAAGCAAATCACTATGCGATGGTATCTTCTCATAATGAAAAGTTCCGCGAGAAAAATCAAGCATTGTATGCACAAATATAAATGAACGTAAAAAAGAGCCATCGCCAATGATGACTCTTTTTTTACTTGAAAAACAAAAATAGACCTGAAATAAGCACCAATACATACGTTAGCATCAAAAAGTGTTGTTGCTGAATCTTTTTATGTAAATAGTTTCCAAGCGCAATCGCGAGCATCAACGGAATAATTGTTGCAGCGGTTAATAAAAGAATTTTAGGTGTCACAAACCCTTGAATCGCTTGATTGATTAAAATGCCGCTATCAAGTGCTACCCACACTGCCGCCAGTGTTGCACGAAATACCGCTTTTTCACGTAAGGCTAACATCGCATAAATAATAAGCAATGTGCCACCAGATAAAAACATCCCATGAATGATGCCAGCACTAATTAAAATACTAATCGCCGCAAAGTGGGACAGCTTACGGACGTTTTTTTTCACAAACATATTTTTTAGCGCCACGATGATAATAATGAGCGCATATAGTTTCATTAACAGCGGAATATTGAGTAATGTAAACAGCCATAAACCGATGATGACACCAAGTAACATAAAACCGGTTATTTTGAAAAATTGTTGTTTGTCGATATGCTGTCGATTGGATAGCACAATGGCGGTGCACGTAATAAGTGAGACGATATTTAACATTGTTTTGGCCTCGTCGACACCTAGTAAAATCATAGAGGCTGGCATTGCAAGCATTGTTCCCGCAAAGCCAGTCATTGCCTCAATCGTGTTGGCAAAAAAAATCACAGTTAAAAATAGCCATTGTTGTAACGGCATCGTCATGCGCCTCCTTAAAAAAATCATCAAGTCATTTGTGTAATAAATATAACATTAATGTTATATTTTGGTATAATTTATTTTAAGTGAGGTGGAAGATAATGAAAAAAGCGTATAGTATCGCAGCGCTGCTAACGGCTTCGTTAGTATTGACAGCCTGTAATACAACGAAGGATGTGTCAAATGGTAGTCAACAAGCAGCACCACAGGATGAGTCGGTTCCAAAAGCGTATAATGAAGAAATTAAAAAATTAAGTGACGCATCTTATGAAGATGCACGTGGTAAAACGGATGCTATTACAACGTATGCGGAGAATTACGCAAAATCGTATGGTTCAGCAGTAGACAACCAAGGTAAAAAGTTAAATGCTTTACTTGATACTGTGCTCGATAAATCGTATACATCCGGCGCGAGTAGCGATATGGCATTGAATTTTTTTGAGTCGTATTTTTTACAAGCAACTTCAACAACTGACTGGAAAAGTGGAGACGCTGAGCTTGCATTAGCTGAAACGTATCATGAAGCGGTGCGCAGTGCGATTCGCATTGCCGAGGCACAACGTTTAAATGATACGAAAACAGCAAAAAATGAACAACAAGAATTAAAAAAGCTCAAGCAAGCACTTGCACGAGATGCCAAGAAGCTTGGTACAGTAACCGGGGACAAAGTTTATTATCAATTAGAAGGTAAGAAAAAAGAGCAAGCAAAAAAGGCAAAAGAGGCATCTGCTGAAGAGAAAAAAGCAGAAGCGGCAAAGGCTGAGAAAGTTACAGTGAAGCAACAAACACCGGTTACAAATCCTGCGCCTGCACAAAATGAGCCTTATCATTATGTGAATGGCTACGTTTATGTCAATACAGGAAAGTCGGATGCGGGTTTATTTTTACGTACCGGTCCAGGTCAAAATTATAGCAAGCGTTTAAGCGACTCGTTACCAAATGCGACAGGGATGACGTTGATTGCACGTCAAGGTAATTGGTACGAAGTGTATGTCGATAATTACGGTGTATTTGGCTGGGTGCATAGCAGTTATGTCTCATCACAACAGCCCGTCGTAGCAACACCTTCTTTACCGGCAGCGGTTACAGTTAGTACAGGGAGCAGTACACTCATTTTGCGTTCTGGTCCAGGCAAAGGTTATAGCAAAGTAACCTCACTTGAAAATGGTACCTATTTAAATGTTATTGATTCTTCAGGTGACTGGTATGAAGTTTATGATAATACAAGTGGTTATACAGGTTGGGTATCCAAACAATTTGTGCGTTAAAAAAAGAGGCTAGGGCAAAACAGTTCATGTTCCTTTTTAGCGTTCGCAACGAAAAACCGGAACTGCGCCACCGCGCGATTCCGGTTTTTCTTATGCTCATATGAGATGGTGTTGTTACACGTATGTTCCAGCCTCTTTTTGTATTATTTTGTCACGACTTTAATTTTTTTCGTTTGTTTATGAATTTTATTTGTAACGGTCACATAAGCTGTGCCTTTTTTCAACGATTTAAATGTCACATTATTCATTTTTTTCAATGATTTTGAGTTGCTCACACGAATATCTATATTGGCACGATTATCAAAATCAAATCGCTGTAAGTTTTTAAAGGTATACGATTTACCTTTTTTCAGCGTGATTGTTTTTGGATAGCTAGGCTTCACAAAAGAATCTTCTAAATCAAAAAATCGTACTTTATAGTTAATCGTTGTCGCCTTTTTATTTTTTAATAGACCCGTTATTTTAATCGTATACGTGTCGCCATCTTTAAATGTAAAGTCGTTTGGATTGGCATGCCAAACAATCGCATTCATATAGCCATATCCAGATGGGCTAACGCTATAATGCTGTCCAGATTTTAAATTTTTTGAATCAATCGTGACAGATTTTTTACTATTTTTCATCGTAATTTTCACACGATCTGAAATCGTATAATTTTTACCGACTGCTAATGAAAATGGTGTATCGGCTGTCATCAATTGCAACGGCATACGCTGTGCAGGCCAAGCAATTTTCGTATTGGCATTATTTTTTTCAGCTAAGCCCCAACCACCTGGCTCCTGTAAATCTTTTGTTGACCACTTATAATAACCAGGTAATTGTTGATTGACACTTGCTTTATTATCAAAAACATATGTATCTGTATAATTTCCGACTTTCCCAAAACCAATTGAGCGCATCGTTGGATTTAATAACCATTTGCGATGACCAATTGCAGATTTATTACTGCCATTATCAACGATATAGCCATTTAAAATCGATTGTTGAATATTTGGATATCCCGCACCAATATTACTTGCAAGCCCTGCTATAGCACCCTTTTTATAAATTTTATTCGTGCTTGACATACCTGGTGGGACAGGGATTTGATGTGCTAATTGATTGTTTTTATTCATTAAAAATGCGGCATTTTGCGCTAAGTCCGAAAAGTTTTTATGCTCTTTTACTTGCGGTAAATCGGTCAAGTAACGCACGAGGTTGACCGAGTTTAGTGCAGCCGTATTTTCCGTTTTCCCAACGGTTGCCGATGTTGGAGCTGTGACGTAGGTTTGCAGTTGCGATTTTGCAATTGGATGTTTAGCAATGAATGCCGCAATGTCGTGCTCCGATCGAATATCTCCCGTGACGCCTTCTGCGGATGCAGAAGATGTTGCTACAAACATTGCTGTAGCAAATGATAGACTAGTAAGCCATTTTTTCATATATCTTCACTCCCTAGCAAAGTGTAACAAAATGCTTTAGCAGAAGAATGAGTATGAACGATTATTCTTTTTTTAAGCGTTCCGACTTAAAGTAACATCACGCCGTATGTGAATGGACAGTATTCATAACAGAATTTATTGAAAACTTTATCAGTGATAGGAAAAAATAATTGTATAATTACAATTTTTTATCTTAATTGGGAGAATGATTTTTGGATGGAATTTTCGAGAATCTCTTGTTATGCTAGTAACGAGAAGTGGAGGATGACTATGAAAGAAAAAATCGCGATTTTCGTTAGTATGCTGCTTGTCGGTCTTCTTTTTGTAGGCATTGGGGCAATCGAATTTTTCGCGTTAAAAATAGTAGGGTTACAATACACGACACTTGCAATGGGGTTATTATTTATCGTCTTGTACGGCGTGCTTGATTTTGGCATCTCTTTGTTTATGGGCGCAGTGCCAAGCGTATTAGTAGAGCTAGAATTGTTAGAAGAAAAATATCGTGCAGGCTTAGATTTTGTCATTGATTATTTTTTGGCACTCAGTTTGATTGGCTTGCTAGATGCTTTTATGCCTTCGATTTCGATTAGCCTTTATGGCACGGCTATTTTTGCGCTGTTAACAGCGATTATTCATTACAAATTGAATATCCATAGTGACGAAGACTCTAAACCAACGTAGTGTAGAAATTAGATTTTTCCGCCACATGGTAGCAGATTTCACGTACATAAAGAGGCTGGGACAACACAGTTCATGTTCCTTTTTAGCGTTCGCAACGAAAAACCGGAACCGCGCTGTGGCGCGATTCCGGTTTTTTTATGCTCATCTGAGATGGTGTTTTTACACGTATGTTCCAGCCTCTTTACCTTATAGCCAAGATTGATAGTGATTATTCACATAAATGTAAAACTTTCGTGTCGCAACAAGACGTTCTTTTACGATAAATAGTGATTGAATTTGAGTACGAATATGTACACGCCATGCGACACGTTTACGAACTTTTTTACCGCGCAGAAACATCAATAGACATCATTTGTAATTGACTAACTGTTGTTGGTATATGCTCAGCAATCGTTTGATAATAAGCATGGCCAAGCATTAAAAAGTACGAAAAAAATAGTAAAATCTTTGTTCAACGTTTCAAAAAAATATTTCTCCTTCAAATAGGTTATACATATAGTACGAATCAACAGAGAAAAAGTTCCATTTAATTGAGAGAATTTTGCATAATTGTGAAATCACCCTCATCATCCGGTAATTTTAAATAGCGTTTTAAATCACTCGCTGCGGCATCTAACGTGTGCTGGATATGTATACCGAGATTTAAAATAGTCGCTGTAATATCACTTTCTTGCCAAACAGATAGTAAATGCTGTTGAAATGCAACGTAACCGATAAAGTCAATCATGCGATTTTGCATAGATTTATAAATCACTTTTTGGCTTGCTGCATCATTTATTTCATTATGTAAAAGGGCTAATTCAAAACAAAAATCAAACATTTGTTCACACTTTTCTAACGTCGCTTTATATTGTTGGAGTGCGTACCAACTTTGTGATGTTAAATACTCTTCACCCATCTCATTGCGCAGCTGTTCACGCGCATTATGTAAATCATTCATAAGATACTGCATCGTATCAATGTGAGTTCCAAACGTCATCATATCACCTCGCTTCCTCGCTATTATAGCAAGCATTTCCGGAAAATTATACGAAAAGATTACTATTTTTAATACCCGTTTTTAAGCATAGTTAGACGCGTTTTTTTGATGTTTCAATATGAAATGGCACGTTAATGGAAAAAAGGTATCAAATCATATGCTGCTGTTCAAAAATGACATTTTGGCATAATATGTACATGTATTGAAGGAGTATCCGGCATACTATCTTAAAATAGTAAAGTGGCCGTTCAGATGACAAAAAAGCATTCGAATCAATCAGCGTACAAAATAGAGTACTATTTCAAGTGTTTTTTCTACAACTTCACACGAACTTCAATAGACGATGTTAGCGCTATGTGCAGAAGGCTTATTTAAAAAGAAATGACCATTACTTCAGTTAGCGGTATTTTTTTGAAAACACCGAAATTGTATAGAAAAATAAAAATATTTCGACAAATTATATTGACATAAAAACATCATTCATGTATATTTATTTTCATAAATTAGAATTAAATAAAGGCCTCATAGATTCGTGAGGTAGAGGCGCGATAAGTCAAGATACAATCGGTGAGCTAGAGAAGGGTTATGAAACGATTGATGAGGGACTGTCGCCGAAGTGCATGACGATTTCTCGACATCATGTGCTGGGTCTGCAGTGAACAATTGCAGGACTGTCTCACTTAAGTTTCTATCTTAAGTGAGTTGTGCTATCTTAATTTGGAATTATATGAGGATTCTGGTGCTAAAGATGATTTAGGGACCTGAGTTTACCTCAGGTTCTTTTTTTATTTAGTTCTAATAACTAATTAATTACAGAAAAGGAGAAATTGGGATGAAAAAAATTTCATGGTTAACGGGTTTAATGCTTGTGTTAGTACTTGCATTAGCAGGGTGTGGTTCTTCAGATTCAAATAAGTCGGAATCTTCTGGCGATTCTAAGGAAACATTTACAATAGGGATGGAAGCAGGTTACCCGCCATTTAACTGGACACAACAAGACGATTCAAATGGCGCTGTAAAAATTAAAGGTGGCGCTGAATACGCGGGTGGTTATGATGTAGCAATTGCACAAAAAGTAGCCGATAAATTAGGGAAAGAATTAGTTATTGTTAAAACAGAATGGGATGGTCTTGTGCCAGCTTTAACATCAGGTAAAATTGATGCGATTGTTGCTGGGATGTCTCCAACAAAAGACCGCTTAAAAACGATTGATTTCTCAGATGTATATTACACATCAAATCTTGTAATGGTCGTGAAAAAAGGTGGAAAATATGAAAAAGCAACGTCTTTAGCAGATTTTAAAGACGCGAAAGTTACAGGTCAATTAAATACATTCCATTATTCAGTGATTGATCAAATTGATGGTGTACAAAAGCAAACAGCGATGGATAACTTCCCAGCGATGCGTGTCGCTTTAGAATCAGGGAAAGTCGATGGGTATGTGTCGGAGCGTCCAGAAGGTGTATCTGCATCAGCTGCCAATGAGAAATTTGCGATGGTTGAATTTACAGATGGTTTTAAAACAAGCAAAGAAGATACAGCAATTGCAGTTGGGTTACCAAAAGGTAGCGATTTAAAGGATCCAGTAAACGAAGCATTAAAAGGTATCTCTGAAGATGAGCGTACAAAATTAATGGATGAAGCAATCGCAAACCAACCAGCAGCAAAATAGCCAACTGTAAGGAGGAATATTAATGAGTTTAGATTGGTTTATGACCATCATTACAAATAACTGGCCGATGCTTTTACGAGGCGCTTGGATGACCCTAGTTATTTCAACACTCGGGACCATTATTGGCGCATTAATCGGTTTGATTATTGGCGTCATTAATACGATTCCAAAAGTACAACAACGTGGGCAAAAAACATTCTTAATGATTGTTAATGGCATTTTACGCGTTTATATCGAATTCTTCCGCGGGACACCGATGATCGTTCAAGCAATTGTTGTGTATTATGGAACACCGTTGATTATGCAATGGTTAAAAGCAACGATTGGGACAGACTTTGGTTTTAGCGGAGATATGCATCCTACATTTGCCGGAATTCTAGTTGTTTCATTAAATACTGGTGCCTATATGGCAGAAATTGTGCGTGGCGGGATTATTGGTGTAGATAAAGGTCAATTTGAAGCAGCGCGTGCAATGGGCATGAATCACTGGACAACGATGACAACGGTTGTGTTGCCGCAAGTGCTACGCAATATTTTACCAGCAACAGGCAATCAATACATTATGAACATTAAAGATACGTCGGTGTTAAATGTTATTGCTGTAACGGAATTATTTTTCCAAACGAAAACAATCGCCGGCGCGAATTTCCGTTACTTCGAGTCGTTCTTTATCGCATGTATTATTTATTTAATTATGACGATCACAGCAACACAAGTGCTGCGCTACTTCGAGCGTCGTTTAGAAGGCACAGCGAATTATCAAATGCTTGATGAAGCGGGGATTATGCGCCCGAAATCACGCGAGTAAAGGAGAGAGATTATGGAAACGATTATTGATATTCAACATTTATCGAAATCCTTTGGTTCGCATGAAGTGTTAAAAGACATTAACTTTTCTGTAAAAAAAGGAGAAGTTGTGACGGTAATTGGTTCTTCAGGTTCAGGAAAGTCAACGTTATTACGTTGTGTCAATTTACTTGAAATCCCATCAGGCGGCGAAATTATTTATAAAGGGGAAAACATTCTTCAAAAGAAAAATTTGAATGATTACCGTAAACATATGGGCATGGTATTTCAGCAATTCAATCTTTTCAATAACTGGGATGTTTTAAATAATTGCGTTGTTGGTCAAAAGAAGATTTTGAAACGTTCAAAAGTAGAAGCAGAAGAAGTTGCATTAAAGTATTTGAAAGTAGTTGGCATGGATCGCTATTTAAAAGCGCGTCCGCATCAATTATCAGGTGGACAAAAGCAGCGTGTTGCGATTGCGCGCGCGTTGTCCATGTCACCAGATGCGCTCCTTTTTGATGAACCTACTTCGGCACTTGACCCAGAAATGGTTGGTGAAGTGTTACGTGTTATGAAGGAGCTTGCACAATCGGGATTAACGATGATTATCGTGACACATGAAATGGAATTTGCGCGTGAAATTTCGGATCGAATCGTTTTCATGGACAAGGGGTTAATTGTAGAAGAAGGTGCCCCAGAGGACTTGTTTAACAATCCGAAGCATGAGCGTACAAAGGCGTTTTTACAAAGGGCTTTAAAATAATAAAGAATAATGAAAGAAGCGGTCTTGCGGAGACGGCTTCTTTTTTTGCGCTGTTTCATGGTATGCTACTGTATGGAGGCGAAGCAATGATGAAAAAATGGCTGTTGCTGTTGCTATTAAGCATGATGACAATTACGCTCATCGCTTGTTCCGATGAACAGGCAACAATGAAAAAAACGATAAATATTGACGACGTAAGTGACAAGGAATATGAACAATTAACTACGGTACAATTTAGCGAAAAACCAGCACGAGAAACATTGCAAAAAGTTACTTTATCGCTAACAATTGAAAATTTTGACCAATTACATAATGCGGTGTTAACGGTGGATGATAATGCTAGAACGCTGTTTGGAAAAAACTATTGTTTCGGTTCCTATACATTAAAAGATAACCAATATGAAGCGGTATTTTATATTCAATTAGATAAAGCAACGATTAAAAAATTACTAAAAGATATGACGTATACAGCTACATGGGAATACAAAGATAAGAAGAAAAAACAAAGTGGGAATTTTGGTCGTTAATTCATTGTTACGGTGATTATTCGTTTACTTCACATGTAGTATACGTGAAATTACGCGTTGGAATATACATGAGATTTATGAGAAATGCCTGATTTTTAATGGACATTTCTCATTTTTTACATCCATTTTCCTGCATTACCAAAATATAATGTTTACATGTAGTACATAAGAAAAGAATCGTATAATTTGTATCTTTTCCCATCAAAAAAACACATCCGAAAGTTTCAATTGAATGTGTCTTTTGCTGGAAATAACAATGTCACATATTGTGCGGCGACATAAGCTGTTTTTCCTTTATATGTGATTTTGTACCATGACTCCGTATTGTTATTTTTATACGGCTGTGCAAGGTTGATCGCGGTGCCTTCCTTTAAAGTTCCTAAAATGTTACTCGTTGTATCAGGTTTTTGACGAACTTTTAATGCAACAGGGCCTGTATTGCTTACAACACCAACCTTTGTTGTTCGAACGTTTTCTTTCGTAAATCCAATATATTTTGACGACACGTAAGCAACTTTCTTGTTGTGAATAATTTGGAAAAATTTATCCTTTGATGATGCGGTATATTTTTTTGTTAATTGAACGGTAGCGCCTTCTTTAAGGGAGCCAATTTTTTTCCCGGTTGATGAAGCACTTGCTCGCACTGCTAGTTGGACACCATTCGTATTTTGAACATACCCTTTCTTGACGACTTTAGGTAAAGTAGGCGTCGTAGCTGGTTTTTTAGATGTGACATAATTACCATAAATATAAACAGTTTGACCATCTAATAATACGCGATACCATGATTTTTTTGAACCATCAATTACTTGGATTTTTGTGTTTTTTGGAATCGTTTTAATAATATCTGCTTTAACATTCGGCGCCTTACGAGCATGGACACCATGATTGGTATACATTGTTGTCGTTTTAAATGCGACAGTCGATTCTGCATAGGAAATAGTCGGTAATACAAGTGAAGAAAAGGCAATGCCACTTGCTAAAGCTACTTTAGTGAGTTTCATGAAATAAATCCCCCTTAATCGCAGTAAAATAATACTTATTTTACCATATTTTTTTAGAAAAAAAGGTCATTTTTTTAATTTTTAAATAATTCATATCTCGCTAATCTATATAATAAACTCACAACGTTCACTAAATAGACACCTATAATTCGATTGTTCAGAATATACAAATAATTTACAATGAACTTGAACTAGCTTGAAGTGGGGGATTCCTACGAACAGTGCTTGCTTGTTCCTACTTGCTCGAAACAGCGGCTTCACTTTTTTAGTAGGCAAACCCCGTAGTCCCTACGGTTGGGTTGTTTCAAAAAGGCGTAATCCTTCTGCTAAAATGTTGCGGCTCGCATTGACATCACGGTCGAGAGGTGTGTGGCAAGCTGGACAAGTCCATTCGCGGATTTCTAAGGATTTTTTGCCATCACGATGACCACACACATAACAAAGTTGGCTTGATGGGTAGAATCGGTCTATCTTTACGATGTTACGACCATACCATTTCGCCTTATACATGAGTTTTTCAATGAACATTGACCATGATACATCACGAATCGCTTTCGCTAACTTGTGATTTTTTAGCATACCTTTTGCATTCAAATTTTCGATGCAAATTGGATCGTAATGACGTATGAGTTCTGTTGATCGTTTATTTAAAAAATCTTCACGTTGAAATGCTACACGTTCATGTAATCGTGCGACTTTCATGCGTTGCTTTTGATAATTTTTACATTCCCTTACATCTCGATTGTCTTTTTTCGCTTGTTCATATCTACGTGATAATTTACGCTGCTCACGTTTTAATTTCTGTTCCATCTTTGTCGTAAAGCGTTGGTTATCGACTTTACGTCCATCGGAAAGAATCGCGAAATCAGTGATGCCTAAATCTATACCAACAGATTGGTTTGTTTTAGGCAAAGGCTTGAAGTCGGG
>NZ_AYTB01000013.1 GCF_000505545.1 Kurthia huakuii LAM0618 | reverse complement strand
TGGCGCGGTTCCGGTTTTTTGTGGCGAACGCTAAAAAAGGAGAATGAAATGTTTTGTCCCAGCTTCTTTAGCGTATAACTACTCATAGTAACAGCCTTAACTCCTATTCGAATGATGTACACGATTGCATATGTTATACATGCTAAATGGATAGACGAATATTGATTTTGACGAACGCCTTGCAAACATATTGGAGAAGCTAGGTAAACAAAGAGTCCGCTTACAAATGAATATGCTATGAAAAAATAACGACGCAGCGACACGTCATTATTTTTACGAGGTTCAAAATATTTATGTATGATACCAAGACGCTGTTCAGAAATCGCTTATCACCTCGAAAAGCGTGTTTTGAATACAACATAAATTTAACTATGCGCCATCACTAAGAAAATAAACCTAGAAAAATGCGAATTATTTGCGATAAAATGTCCGTTTCTCAAATAAGTACGACACTTGTGGCGATAGTTAATACAACTTCATAACAGGACCTTCCAAAAAACGGACAAAAAATGCCCGTTAGAGACGCGATTTTGGTTATTTTCGGTCGCTAACGGGATGTTTCAACACAGCGCTGTAACGAGATCGCTGATTTTATGGCGCAAGTTGTCGTTTTTTGAATAAATGACAACAGCGAATTTTTGACGACAAATTTCGTGTGAAAAATGCCCCTCAGAGCGTCAAAATCGACCGCTTTTGTGCTTTTTTCGGTGAAAAAGGGCAAAAGCACTTCATTAAAAATCGTAATGATTTGCTTTTTTTATCGCAAATAAAAATTTTCGTTGACAACATATGCGAGATGATTACTAAATATGGATTTTTTCGTGCGTTAATGGTCCTTGTTTGGCACTTATTCTCAAATATGTTGTATCCAAAACACGCTTCTTGAGCTCACAGCGATTTTCTGACGAGCCATCTTGTGAGACAAAGTTAATTATTTAGCTTGGCATGAATAGTACTGCTATTACATAATCACTTAGCGGTGTCGACGATTGTTATTCCGGATATGTTTTACAGACACGACCAATTTGTCCATCCGTTAAACGTACTTTAATACCATGCGGATGCGAGCTACTGTTTGTTAATAAATCTTTCACAATGCCTTGCACTGTTTTTCCGGTACGTTGATCTTTTTTAAGTACAATATCTACTTTCAAGCCACTATAAACATCTTTGCGATTTTTACCGTTCATCTAAATCCCCTCCTTACTTGGGACTTAAGTGTATCATGAACTCCCCTCTCCTTAAAATCAAACAACGATTTTTTGTTTCTGGCTTCTGATTAGAACATTCGTTCGATTTGTGGTATACTCGTATAAAGAAGGTGATGTGATGGAGAAGTTTCGTTGCAAATGGTGTGAACAGGACGATGATTTGCGCCATTATCATGATGAAATTTGGGGCACAAAGCGCGCGACGGATGAGGCGTTATTTGAAGCATTAACGCTCGAAATTTTTCAAGCAGGCTTGAAATGGGCCACCATTTATCACAAACGAGCAGGTTTTAGGCGCGCATTTGCACACTATAACATTGATGAAGTAGCACAGTTTGATGAAGCAAAAAAAGAGGAATTAAGAAAAGATGCAAGCATTATACGCCATCGTATGAAAATTGCCGCGACGATTTATAATGCTAAGCAGATTTTGATGCTTCAGCAGCAATATGGCAGCTTTCGACAATTTCTCGATACATTAACACCTGACGAACGGATTCCGGCATTACGGCAGCACTTCAAACATGTTGGCAACACGACAGCCGAAAGTTTTCTTATAGCTTGTGGGTATATTCCCGCACCGCATGAGAAACGATGTTATTTGTACGTAAAAGAGGAGGGAAAATCATGAAAAAGCTAATTACGCATTTGTGGTTTGATACAGAAGCACGCGAAGCCGCAAATTGGTACGTTTCATTATTTGATAACAGTCATATGGGGCACTCAGTCATTTTAGAAGATACGCCTTCTGGTGATGCAGAGCTTATTTCTTTTACGGTAGCTGGGCAAGAACTACAAGCCATTAATGGTGGACCTGTTTTTACATTCAATCCATCTTTTTCATTCATGGTAGCTTGTGAATCGGAACAAGAGCTTCGGACATTGCATAGCGCTTTGAGTGACGGTGGCGTGGAACTAATGCCACTAGGAGAATATCCATTTAGCTCATTGTATTGCTGGGTACAGGATCGCTATGGCTTGTCATGGCAGCTTATGCTGACAGATGAACCAGGCCTACAAAAAATCACACCAAGTTTACTCTTTTCACAACAAGTGTGCGGGAAAGCTGCCGAGGCTGCCCGCTTCTATACAGAGATTTTCAAGAACACCGCCATTATGCAAGAAAGCGCCTTTAAAGATGGCGAGGCACCTAACAAACTGGCCAAAACAGCCTACCTACGCTTTCAATTAGACAACAGTCAATTTGTTGCGTCGGACAATGGCAATGAGGCAGATTTCACGTTTAATGAAAGTGTATCGTTTATTATTAATTGTCGCGACCAACAAGAAATCGATTATTTTTGGAATCACTTATCGGCAGTACCTGAATCAGAGCAATGCGGCTGGGTTAAAGATGCCTATGGTGTCTCGTGGCAAATTGTGCCGGATTCGATGGATGAATTGTTTACAGCTACTCCTGATGAAAAAGAACGGATGACACGAGCGATTTTACAAATGAAGAAGATTGATATTGCGGAGCTTGAAGCTGCAAAAAAAGGTTAATCGTTCAAATAAAAATCCAGAAGCATAGAATAGATGCTTCTGGATTTTTGAACGCTATTGGAAATTTTCGTTATTTCACATATAATCCCGAAATTTGATTTTCTTCATTGTATGAAATAGTATACACACGTTTATCATTTTGATATTTTGCAACGAGTATAACAGTTGTCATACCATCTTTTTCTTCCACAGATTGTTTTTCTATTTTTTTAAAAGTACCTGATTTTTCAATAATTGGTTGTATTTCAGCTAATTGTGTAGCACTTAAGTTAGCTTTCATTGTAGCATCAAATTGCTTTGTAATATCAGTATACGCGCCTGCATTCAGTTTTGTTACGATGCTAGTTGCTTTGTCACTATATTTTTGGGCAGTTGCATCATCTACTTGATTTCCACAACCAACGAGGGGTCCCGTCAGAAAAATGCGGATTTACAACGTTAAGGAAAAACGGACACAAAACAAGAGCATGCACAACGTTAACTGTTGGGCTGCTCTTGTTTTAAATAGCGATAAAGTGTAGCACGACTAATCCCTGTCATTTCAACAATTTCACTCACACTATACTGTTCGGATCTATATAAATTGAGGGCTTTTTTTAGTTCACGTTCATTCACTTTCGGACGCCCACCTTGACGCCCTCTTGCTCTAGCACTAATTAGTCCTTCCTTCGTTCGTTGGACAATTAAATCACGTTCAAACTGGCTGAATGCTTGGAAAACCGTCATCATTAATTTCCCTTGTGGTGTTGAAGTATCAAAGTTTTCTTTAACGCTCAGTAGCTTAATTTCTCGTTCTTCGAAATACGCAACTAATTCAATTAAATCCTTCGTACTTCTCCCTAATCGAGAAAAGCTTTCTACGATTACCATGTCTCCTGGTCGCAATTTATCCTTCAGCCGATTTAATTCCGGACGATCTGTTTTCGTTCCAGATAATTTCTCCGTTAAAATCTCGTGGCAATTGTACTGCTTCAATAAATCTAACTGTCGATTCAATTCCTGCTGTCGTGTACTCACTCGTGCATAGCCATAAGTATAAGAAGCCATCGTTTTCCCCCTTTGATATACAAATCTATATCACAAAGGGGGCTTTTTGAAACATAGATTTTGAGCAAAGTTTTGAAACAGCATTTAGCTAGAAATACGAATGAAAATTACTGAAATGAAAACCGTCTCAAAAACAATGGCTTTTGAGACGGTTTATAAACACTTAATTATTTTAAAGGCGCACATCAATCACAGAATTATTAACGGTTGGATGTTTATAAATCTTTGAGTCATTAAATAGTGTGGCAAAATCATTCCACTTTGCACGAAGTTCATCTTGAAATTGATTCAAAACATCTTCAGGACTATTTTTTAATTGCAATTGATTTTCTTTAAAGTTCGTTAAAATTGTTTCAAAAGACTGAACGAAATTTGATTGGCTAGATAAATCTAGTTGATTATAAAAGCCAACCATCTTTTTTTCTTGTTCTTGTAATGTTTTTATTCCGGTCGTTGCGATTGTTTTCTTACCTAATGTTGGATATTTAGAGCTTAGTTTATCCATACGTTCTTGTGCAGCTTCATAGATTTTAACTTGAAAGTTCAAACCATCCTCTTGATAGCTTTTAATGGCCTTATTCATCTGGTCTTTGTATTTTTCAGGAATCAATTTATCAGCAATCAGTTGCAATTGTGCATTCGTTTGGGCACGGTCCATTACGAAATAATCACCTGTACCACCTTTTGGCTTTTCAATACTTTTCTTTATCAACATATCGATTTTTCTCTTCTCATCTAAGCTCAGTTCATCCATATCCTTAATAAAATTGAAGTGAGCCATTTCACCTGTAACATTTACTTTAATTTCTGATGGATTTATTGAAGCATTTCCTCTGTTCGTGATAGTAGAGTTATTTTTTATGCTTACTTTTGCTTGTTCTTCAATTTGTTTTAATTCCTTATTCTTAATTAATGAATGATTTTTTAATGACATAGAATGTGCCAAATTTAACTTCTTATTGTTTAAAATATTCAAATCCTCTCATCTCCTTTCTTAATTTTACTATCGGTCTCCTTTTAATTTTGTTAATATTACCCTTTCGAGTGTTAAAAATATCCAAATTTAATTTTAGTTTCGGATAATTAATGTATTATTTTTACTTTTTTGTTATAATTTATATTGTATTCAAGTTTATCTGGAAGATGTTCAAACTGAATACGAATAAACCAAGATAAAGGAGAATGTAGCATGAAAAAAATTATTATGGCTTCTCTTGTAGCGGTTTTGATGATACCGTCTCTAGCCTTTGCTAGTGATAATAGTACATCATCCAATACACTTTTGACAGATGTAAACATACAAGAAGTCAAGAAAACAGAAGATAACGAAATTAAAGTTATTGAAAAAAAATCTAACATCGTAGAAGTAGAGCAAAGAACATTAGATACTAGTAATGCAATTAATATTAATACAAAAAAGGAAATGGAAGAAAAATTAGTTAATCCTTTAAAGACAAATAGGATGCAGTCTGAGGATTCTCAAATTAGTTCATATTCATTAAGTCCAGATTTGGTATATACGGATCTTATTACAGAGGAAGGACAAGTTAATGCTTATGAATATACAGTAACTTCACCAGGGAAATTAACGGTTTATCTGGAAACTATCGCTTCTACTTCGGTAGATTATAATTTACATGTTTTCAAACTTAATGAATCAACAAACGAACTTGAAGAACAAGTTTCATCTACATATGGTCCAGGTGTACATGAACAAATTAGTAAGATTGTTGAAGTTGGAACATACTATATTCTTGTCCAATCAGTTCAAGGATTTGACGCTGTTAATCCTTATGCTTTTATTATCAAGCATTCTGCTACTTATAGTGAAAATGAGCCTAATGATAATATTTGGCAAGCGAATTCATATACAAATACTCTTTATACAAGAGACACAATAGATAATGGGTTTGATACGGACTGGTCATATCTAAATATTACGTCTAGTAAAGAACTTATTGTAAACATGCGTTCTTTATCATCAAATTACCAAATCGATTTTTTTGATACAAACCTTAATTATTTACTAACGTTGAATCCAAATGTAAATTACTCTATTAATTTCCCTGCGGGTCAATATTTGATTCGTATAACACCTCTTTCTACAGACACATTAAATCAAGAATATGTATTTAGTGTACAAGAGCCTGTTACTTCTACTGCTAATGCAACAATTACATCTATTACTTCTGATGGCGGTGTCCAAGGGAAAGTCGACTATGGTTATGGAAGGTACTGGCGTATTAAAAGCAATATTACTGTAAATGGGCAACTTAAAAATGCTAATGGCACATTAGCCAAAAATGCTCCTGTTACAGTAGCAGTAGTCCGCACTATTAACAATACAGTACATTCAAATACTGGGTATACAGATGGTTCAGGAAATTTCAGTATTTCAATTAATAATATTGGACCTGCTGCTGGAAATTATTCTTTCTATAATATTTCAAGCACACATTATTACGACATTATTCCATTGTTAGTGTTTTCGGGTAATAATGAAGTGAACTCTAGTGAAAGTATTCTATATCACTTTGCTTATTCAATGTATAATTAACTTGAACTCTCAATTAAACCTATTAGGTAAGTAAGACCGAATTATAAAAATAGTGTACCTTTCTGGTACGCATAATAAATAGCCATTAATCCAGAATTTCGGATTAATGGCTATTTTCACATGTCAATTAATTCAAATTTATACAAGTTCTCAGAAACATAAATAACGTAATTTAAAAGAAAGAAAATAACATAAAGCACATTTTAGTTAATTTTATAAATCCTTAACTTTTGATGACGATGGAACATTAAAATGGTTTAAACTATTTTAATGTGAAAAATAAAATGACGGAAGTTGATAGAAAATGAAAATTTCAAGAGGAAGAGAATTATTAACTGACAATCAACGAAATGAACTCATGCAAATCCCAACGGATGAATCGATTTTAGGGACATACTATACGTTTTCAGAGCAGGATTTAGCCATTATTTTAAAACGAAGACGTGAAGACAATCGCTTAGGCTTTGCTGTGCAGCTTGCGGTTTTACGCTATCCGGGATGGTCCTATACGCACCTTAAAAGCATCCCACATAGCGTTATCCAGTACATCGCTCAACAAATCAATGTCCCAGCAGCAGCCATTCATTCTTATGGGCAAAGGGAAAATACATTATGGGATCACTTAAAGGAAATTCGTAAAGTGTACGGTTATCAAGAATTCACAAGTAAGGAATATCGACAGCTTTCCAAGCACCTGCTGCTTCTAGCCTTAGAGAACGGAGATTCGATGTATTTATTAAATGCATGCTTTGAATACTTACGCCAACAGAAAATCATTTTCCCTGCTTTAACAACGCTTGAACGGGTTGTATGGGAAACACGTGACCGAGCTGAAGAAAGGATATTTAATCGGATTTATCATGCATTAACACTTACGCAAATAGAAAAATTAGAAACATTGATTGTACCAACGAGTGCAACCGAATCCAATAAAACACCACTTGGCTGGCTGAAAGAGCCGATGGGGTTCCCTTCACCAGATACCTTTTTAAAAGTCATTGAACGGATAGAATTTATACGAGATATGGCGTTAAATGACCGTTCATTACATACGATTCATCGAAACCGATTAAGCCAGCTCGCTCGACTTGGAACACGCTATGAGCCGTATGCATTTCGTAATTTTAAAGAAAACAAACGCTACGCCATTTTAGTTGTGTACTTGCTGGAGCTAGCACAAGAACTAACCGATAAAGCCTTTGAAATTCATGACCGACAAATTTTGAGCTTATTATCAAAAGGGCGTAAAGCTCAAGAAGAAATCCAACGAAAAAACGGCAAGAAATTAAACGAAAAAATTATTCATTTCACAAACATTGGGCAGGCACTTATTAAGGCAAAACAAGAGAACCTGAATGTTTTTGAAGTATTAGAATCCGTTTTAAAGTGGGACACATTTGTTACGTCCATTGAAGAAGCAAAGGAGCTTGCACGACCATCGGATTACGATTATTTAGACTTATTGCAAAAACGCTTTTACGCTCTTCGTAAATACACACCAACGCTGCTGCGTGTGCTTGATTTTCGTTCAACAAAAGCAAATGAACCTTTACTAGAAGCCGTTGAGCTATTACGTGAGATGAACGATGCTGGGAAACGAAAAGTACCTATTGATGCACCTATCAACTTTATTTCTGCACGATGGAAAAAGCATTTATATGAGGAAGACGGCTCCATTAATCGTCACTATTATGAAATGGCTGTTTTAACTGAATTACGTGAGCACGTACGAGCTGGGGATATTTCCATTGAGGGAAGTAAGCAATACCGAGATTTTGAGGAATATTTATTTACAACTGAACAGTGGCAAACTGACAAACAACAAACGCGACTCGCTGTCCCTATTGCTTTTGAAGAGTACTTGCAAGAGCGAATGGCAAGCTTAGAGGAACGTTTGAAATGGTTAACCACGAATTTAAAAGACTTAGATGGCGTTTCACTTGAAAAAGGACGCTTATCGTTAGCACGATTAGAAAAAGATATTCCAGCAGAGGCACAAGCGTATAGCGCAAGTTTATATAAGCTGTTACCACGTATCAAATTAACCGATCTCTTAATGGACGTTGCACATTTAACAGGCTTTCATGAGCAATTTACACATGCTTCATCAAATCGGAAACCTGACAAAGAGGAAACCGTGTTGCTCATGGCTGCTTTAATCGGCATGGGGACAAATATTGGTTTAAGTAAAATGGCTGATGCAACACCAGGTGTAACCTATAAACAATTGGCCAATGTCGCTCATTGGCGTATGCATGAAGATGCAATGAATCGCGCACAAGCGACCTTAGTGAATTATCAGCACCGGTTGAAAATGGCTTCGTATTGGGGGGACGGCACAACATCTTCCTCCGATGGCATGCGTATGCAAGTAAGCGTTTCTTCCTTACACACAGAAGCCAATCCACATTATGGCACAGGAAAAGGCACAACCATTTATCGCTTTACAAGTGATCAGTTTTCATCCTATTACACTAAAATTATTCATACCAATTCAAGAGATGCCATTCATGTGTTAGATGGCTTATTACATCACGAAACAGATTTAACGATTGAAGAGCATTACACCGATACAGCGGGCTATACCGATCAAATTTTTGGCTTAACGCACCTATTAGGCTTCAAGTTTGCGCCAAGAATTCGAGATTTATCAGATGCCAAGCTATTTACTTTTAAACAAACGAAAGAGTATCCCAAATTAAATGCGCTCTTACGTGGTCAAATTAACACAAGAATCATTCAGGAAAATTACGAAGAATGCTTGCGTTTAGCACACTCTTTACGTGAAGGAACGGTGTCTGCCTCGCTCATCATGGGCAAGCTAGGATCTTATGCAAGACAAAATAGTTTGGCCACAGCTTTAAGAGAAATGGGACGAATTGAAAAAACAATTTTCATTTTAAATTATATTTCAGATGAGTCATTACGAAGGAAAATTCAAAAGGGCTTGAACAAAGGTGAGGCAATGAATGCGCTAGCACGTGCGATTTTCTTTGGGAAACAAGGTGAGCTGCGAGAACGAACAATGCAGCATCAATTACAACGTGCCAGCGCCCTAAATATCATTATTAACGCCATTAGCGTGTGGAATACGATTTATTTAACGGAGGCACTTGAACACCAAAAGAGCCAAGGACATTTCAAAGAAGAACTATTACCTCATATTTCTCCACTCGGTTGGGAGCATATTAATTTCTTAGGTGAATACCATTTTAGGTCAGAAAATAGCCACAATCCAAGGGAACTTCGCCCATTACGAATTCCTTAACGTTGTTAAAATAGGCGTTTCCGTCAGAAAAAATCCCTTAACGTTGTAAATCCGCATTTTTCTGACGGGACCCCAACAAGAATATGTCGCATTGAGCAGTGTCGATTTACTAACCAATAAAAAAAAGAAAGATGACATACCCCTCGCATAAACCATAAAATGATGAGCATTATTTTTCTTCCTCTTTTAATTTTTTTTGAAAGTAGTGTATCATACGACGAGAAACAGGGACGGTTTTTCCGGTTTTCAACATCAATTGTTGGGTTGTTTTTTCTAT
Source organism: Kurthia huakuii LAM0618 (assembly GCF_000505545.1). GTDB lineage: Bacteria > Bacillota > Bacilli > Bacillales_A > Planococcaceae > Kurthia > Kurthia huakuii. The sequence goes on along the minus strand of NZ_AYTB01000013.1, from coordinate 320,830 downwards.
ACGTTCAATCTGTCGACAGTTAACGAGAAAAGATTTATGACAGCGGATTAATCGTTCGTCGATGAGCTCAATTTCTTTTAGCGTGCCATAAAACTGAATGATTTGAGTAGTTGTAATAAGGCTTAAACGATGGGGTTCATCAGTCATAATATATTCTACGGTTTCAAATGGCACCTTTACATGACTAAAGCGATTTTCAATAATAAGAAAATCTTCTGCAATAATGTTATTATTTCGTATTTGGTAATGCTTCAATGTTTCTTTTAATAATTGCTGGCGTTCTATTAACGGCATGTTTTTATCAATAAATGTTAAAGCAGATACCATGTATTGGTATGAGATCGGGGCAAGTTCTGCATGAGTAGTAATAAAAACAATAATACCGTGCGGATCAAGATTTCTGATTTCCTGTGCTACATCAAGTCCTTTACGTAGTTCATTTTTTATTTCAATATCTAGAAAGTAAATAGGTATGTATGTACACTGTGCAATCTGTTCTAAAATTTCATTTGGCTTACTAGTTACTTCAATAAAGTCATACGGAATGTTTAACTTTTGTACTATGTTTAATATTTGACTCTTCAAATATTGTCCTTGCATAATATCATCTTCTAAAATAAAAATACTCATGACTATATAACCTCCATTTTTAACATATCATAAATAAGTAATATATTGGGGTAATTTACAAAAATAATAATAGTCCTAAAACTTAGGCTACTGAAATTTGAACACCGAATACAAGTAAAAACCACAATACATAGATGGCAACTAAAGTGACTTTCCACCCATTAGCTAACACCTTTTTAGCGATTTCTTCGTAGCGTTCATCTAAACATCTACTTTGAGCAGCCTTTTTTCGTCCGTATACTAAGCCAAATAAGCCACTAGTAAGTCCTAATAGTATGCCTGAAAATGCCATTAAATTCATAATTCACAGCCTAAAGGTAACTTTAAATATTGATTTATGTAAACATTCCCCTTAATTAACTGGATGTGTATAATTAAATGAAATTTAGAACTATACGAAAAAGTCGAGAATGTTGATTTAACAACGTTCTCGGCTCTTAGTATAGCAAGAATTCGAGCATTTTCCACTCCAAGACAGCTCACTGATCATGCATATGGTTATCCGCATTCTTTTGACGATACTCTTGTCTAGCGACTCTTTTTCTTTACTATTGAATATAACGATTTCCCACTAAAATCGATTGAATGACTTTTGTTGGAATGACAAATTGAACAGCTCCCATATATCCGGGTGCCACGTCATATTCATCAAATGAAATGACTAGCTTTCCTTTATCATTAATATAGAATTGCTGATTGTCGTTGATTTTTTTGAAACTATCAACCAGCTCATCTTGCTTATCGACAAAATAAACCTTACTGTCATCGGCGTTCATTTGCGCGCGCATTTGATGAATAATTTCCGCACTAATCACATCGACATAAGACGTATCTTTAAAGAGGCTTGGCAACGTAATAAGCGCTTCATTTTTCGTGTCAAGTATCACATAACGTTTTTGTTCGTATCCTGATGCTGCAATGTGTAGAATGGTTTGCTCAATCGATAAGATGCCATTACGGTCGGTTATCGTTTGATAGTCGCTATCAACGGCAAAATGACCTTTTTTCTGCTCGTATTCTTTATAAAGTTTTTCGCTCGTTGCTTGGTAATCGGCATTGATATTCCTTTCAAGCGTTTGATTTTCCATACCTTTAAGTTCGGGCGTTCTGACGTCGATGGTTGTAGAGTCGTGCCCTTCCTTAACTTCATCAAAAGTCACCACTTCGACGATTTCTTTTACACCAGGAATTTTTGATAATGTATCTGCTGCAGCTGAGCTCAAATTGACGGATGCAACAAAAATGGCGGCAGCTGCGACTAGCGTTGTCATCGGGCCTACAAAGCGTTTTTTTGCTGGCTTCTTTTCAGCTAATGCTTCTGCTACGATTGCATCAAGCTCCGCAGGAATCGGTATATTTTTGTATTGCTCTTTTAAATCCTCTATTTTTTTATTCATGCACGGTTCCCTCCATTATTTCAACACGTAATAATTTTAATCCGCGATATAGTCGCGTCTTCACTGTATTGATATTTTCGTCAACAATTTCTGCAATTTCATCGAGTTTTAAATCTTCAAAATAGCGCAAAACGATAATCGTACGATAAGCAACAGGCAAGCGTTCGAGTGCTTCATGTAAATCGATATCTTCATAGTGGTCTTCAGCACCACTTTGCAAATAACAGAGCGTCTCGTCATCGGTAACCGTTACACGCTTATGTTTGCGCAAAAAATCGATGGAGGTGCGCACAACGATTTTATAAAACCAACTTTTCATCGAGTCAATTTGTTCTAATCGTTCAAGCGCAAGTAGGCCTTTTTGTATGGCGTCTTGCACAATATCAAGCGCATCTTGTTGATTTTTAACGTAGCTATAGGCTAAGCGATAAAAATCTTCTCTATAATCCGTCACACATGCCACAAACTGCGCACGTGCCTCGTTTTTTTTTGTCATGTATAGGAGCTCCTTTACCAAACTAGTTCGCACAATAGACGTCTTGTTCCCTTAAAAAAGTTTTCAGTTTATCACAATTTTTTCAAAAATCGATTGAAAAATAACGTATTCAACGAAATAATGGAATACAAGGACACCTTTTTACAGGAAGTTCGTTCTAGTTTTATGAGGGGTTGGTTATGATGAAAAAAATAATGGCAGCGGCAATTGGACTCGTCGCTGCTTACACAGTGTTACCGACAGTGTTTACGCGTAGTACTTCTTATGGCATCGTGCAAAATAATGGGATGCCCGGAATTATGCTGACGTTCGATGACGGCCCTAATCCGCAATATACACCGCAGCTGTTGGATCTTTTAAAGCGTTACGATATAAAAGCGATTTTCTTTGTCGTTGCTGAAAAAGCAGAACGTCATCCAGAGCTGATTAAGCGGATGCAACGAGAAGGTCATGTCATTGGCTTACATCACTATACCCATGTGAATAGCTATTTGTTATCACCTGTTGGCCTTTATCGCGAATTAGAGCATGCAAAAGATGTCATCGAGCAATTAACACATGAGGCGATTACACTGTATCGACCTACGTATGGACATATTTCATTAGCCACATTACCTGTAGCGCGAAAATTGGATTTAACGCCTGTGCTCTGGTCAGGTATTTTTGGTGATTGGAAAATTCAAACGTGTCAAACAACATTGTTACAAAAACTTCATGCAAAGCGCCAAGACGGGGCGATTTATGTCTTGCATGATTGTGGACAAAACCGCGGGGCAGATGACGCTGCTCCAGCCTATATGCTGCACCAATTATCGCAGTTTCTTCATCAGGCTACGCTTTCGGGTCAGCAGTTCACAGATTCGAAAGTGTGGTTAGCAACGCATGGACACTAATCACGTATTATCACTCGTTGAAAGCTATGGTCCATTAATTATTTTTATTTCGTTATTTTTTGGTGTCGTTGGGATTCCGGCACCAGAGGAAACATTGGTCGTCATTATCGGCATTTTAATTCATGAGCACACATTACCAGGGCTCCCATCGATTCTTGCGGCTTTCTTCGGCGTATTCATCGGTTTCTTATCAAGCTATGTTGTCGGTCGCTATGCAGGTGCGCCGGTCTTTCAAAAAGTGACGAAATTAATGAAAATGAGCGATTTTAAAGTAAAAGCATTTCAAGAAAAATATGAAGCCAACTACAAAAAAGCGCTCCTTATTGGCCTATTTATCCCCGGAGCGCGTCAAATTAATCCTTATTTAGCTGGTATTTCAAAAATTTCATTTGTACCGTATGTCATCGTAAGTTTAATTGGTACCACAATATGGGTAGTGCCTTTTATGGCGCTTGGATACGCAACCGCAAATGTTATTTCAATTCGTTATGAATATTTACCGTTTATCGGTATTTTTATTGGTCTTGCCTTCATTTTATTTTTCTTTGTTAAGCATAAACGAAAACAGGCATTAAAAAAATAACTTCACCTAACTATTGTCGCACTTTATTTGGACGTAAAGGACGTGTTAATTATGATTTTAATTTTACCATTTATGCAAATGCAATCAGGGCATCATCAAGTTGCTGATGCCATTGCAGCTCATATAAAAAAGCAAGACCCAGCGCAAGAAGTTGAAAAGCTCGATATTTTTAATTACACATTTCCGCGTATTGAAAAAATGATTTCGCGTATTTATTTAGCTTGGATTCAAAAGCATCCCGTATCATATAGTAAATTTTATGCGAAGCAATTTAATCAACAAACGTATGACTTCAAACCATTTTCACCATGGGAAAATTTAATGGAACAAACGCTTGAACGTATTATTTTAGAAAAAAAGCCAGAAGCGGTTATTTGTACGCATAGTTTTCCTTCACATGCGGTTGGAAATTTGAAAGTAAAAGGGCATATTTCAGTACCAGTCATCAATGCGTATACCGATTTCTTTGCTGGTGGTGTGTGGGCAAAGGCTGGCATCGATCTGCATTTAGTACCATCTAAAGCGGTTGGTGAACAGTTAAAAACAAATTTTGATATTGCATCTGAACGTATTTTAATTTCAGGGATTCCGGTACATCCATCAATGACGCGCATCGCACAGCGTAAACATTCGCCATCAAAACATTTGCTTTTAGCGGGCGGCAATAGTGGCTTAGGCGATATGGCATCGCTAACTGAACAATGTCGTGCTTATCCGGATACGCAATTTTCCGTATTATGTGGCAATAACAAACAATTATATGAAAAAATTAAAGCGTCTGCTTTGCCAAATGTTACGCCTCTCTCTTATATTTCCAGTCGTGAAGATATGAATGCATTGTATGAACAAGTCGACGGTCTTATTACAAAACCTGGTGGCGTTACAATTTCTGAAGCTTTTGTAAAACGTGTGCCGATTTTTGTATCATCCGTGCTTCCGGGTCAAGAACAAATTAATATGGATTATTTAGTACCTAAGCAGCTCGTTTATGCACTCGATTCTTCAAAGCCAGCGATTGCGCAAGTAATGACGGTGCTTGAGGATCAACTTCAATATGCGCGTTTTGAACGAGCGATTGCACAGTATGAGCAAGATATTGAGCTTAATACAGAGCGCTTTATCGAACAAGTTCTTCATATTTTGCCATATGACCATATTCAGCCGCGAAAACGCTTCAACAAAATGGCGTTATTATCTTAAAAAAAGAGGTTCAGCCAATGAAAAAAGCGAACGATATGATGGAAATTCACTCCGAAGATTCATCAGCGTTCGCTTTTTGTCGTTATTTAATGGAAATTTTATTTTAGTTCTGTCTCGGCCTCTTTGTATTTTTCAAGCTCAGTCATAAAGAATTTTTCAAGTTCTAACCAATCGTTCACGCGAATTGGGTATGCCGAATGTTCATTATGTGGCGCTGCAAACATAACACCTGTATTTTTAAAACGATTTAATTGTAACTCGGTATCATCAACTAAATAATCGGCATGAATAACACTTTTATCACCGCAGAAAACATAATGATGTTGCGGAATTGTCGGGAAAAATTGCTGCAACCATTCAAATTTTGCCATAAATGATGGTGGCACTTCCATCGCCGCTGTTGCAATATAAATTTCATAGTGTTCACTTAAGCGTTCAACGACCTCGACGCTATGTGGCATAACCGGTAAATCGCGGAAAAATGATGGATCGCCGTAATATTCATACAATGCGTGTGGTGCGGCTTCATCAAGCTCAGGTAGACGTTTCCCAACAACATCGTCCTTCGTATAATTTTTATTGTACTCTTCATTGAAGCGGCTTAAAAATTTTGCGACCAAATCCGCCATCACTTGGTCCATATCAAGTGCAATACGTTTCATTAAAAAAACCTCGCCTTCTACATTCTACTCTAAAGGCTCTCGACGAAAAGAGCAACTATTGTGCTATACTTTTAACATGATGGAAAAATTACAACTTGAGCATTACAATACGCGTAAGAAAAAACTGCGCGCCATTCTTGTTATGGGGATTCCAGCGATGTTTGAAAATGTTTTACAAACACTCGTCGGTTTTGTCGATACATTATTTGTCTCAAAAGTCAGTTTAGACGCCGTCACAGCGGTGAGTATTGCCAATGCGATTATCGCCATTTATATGGCCATCTTTATGGCAATTGGTGTCGGTGCCTCGTCACTAATTGCGCGCTATTTAGGCGCTGACAACTTAGTTCAAGCAAAACAAACAGCAAAACAATCCACACTACTTGCGATTGTGTCAGGCATTTTGTTTGGTATCGCCACACAGTTTTTTGCTGAAAATATGCTACGTGTCATGGGCGCAAGTGAAGCGATTGTTGCGCTTGGTGCTATTTATTTACGCATCGTTGGGATTCCAGCGCTGTTCATCTCATTAACGATGGTGCTCGCAAGCGTCATTCGAGCAACCGGGAATACAACGACGCCACTTAAAATTAGCTTTTTATTAAATATCGTCCATATCGCACTGGATTATGTATTTATTATTGTACTTGATTGGGGTGTGGCCGGCGCTGCTTATGCAACGGTCGTTATTCGCATTGCCAATAGTTTATGGCTTTACTATGCGGTACAGAAAACGTTGCTTCGCTTTCAGTGGCAGAGCCCGAATGATCGCACACTGATGAAACAGCTTATTACGTTATCGACACCAGCAGCGGCAGAGCGCCTCATTATGCGCGTTGGACAAGTTGTTTATTTTGGTCTCATTATTAAAATTGGTGCTGACACGTATGCGGCACATATGATTGCTGAAAATATTGAAGCCTTTACGTTTATGCCCGGCTACGGTATGGCCGTTGTCGCGACAACCTTTGTTGGTGCAAGCATTGGCGCAAAGCGTTTGAACGACGCATTTGAATACGGCGTCCTGTCAACAGCTGTGACGATTGTCGTCATGTCGATACTAGGGGTACTAATGTTTATTTTTTGTCCGTGGATGGCACGTTGGTTTACCGATGACCCGGTCGTCATTGACCAAATTGTCACCGCACTACGCATTGATGCCTTTGCACAGCCTGCTGTAGCAATGAGCTTCGTCTTAGCTGGTGCGCTACAAGGTGCCGGTGATACGAAAACACCGATGTATTCAACGGCTGTAGGTATGTGGGGCCTGCGCATTGTTGGTGTCTACGTTCTTGGAATTATGCTTGATATGGGCATTGCTGGCGTCTGGCTCGCATTATTAATCGATTTATATGTTCGATCTGTATTTTTATGGATTCAATTTAGAAAGAAAACACTTAGGGGGAATGAATGATGCATTACATTATCGCAACAGATCAAGGGGTTCAAATGATGTCAAAAGAGGGGCAGCTTGATTTTACGTGGGCATTAGACCAACTTGGCTTAGAGGAGCGCAAACTTACACCCGTTAGTTTACATGACGTCGTACCAAATGTCGTACTATTTTGTGATGAAGAGGCACAGTACGACCAACAAGGTTTTTCATTTCGTATTGCGGCCGATGAGGACAAATTTACAATGCGCGTGTTTGGGCCATTTATCGTTACAGCACTAAATAATGCGGCGACAGATTTTTATGGCTTATCAGATGAACAATTAAGCATTTTACAAATGAAATTAACGATTCAACCATTTGAAGAATTTAAGGTATAACAAAAACAGAAAGTGCATGATCGCACTGAACCACTAAACTGGGACAGTGAAAAAGACACTTCTTTTAGCTAAACTTGACGGACGCTTTCCTGGGGCATGGCTGAAGCCTCCTTGCTCGCAAGCTCGCGGGGTCTTCCACTCATACTAGTCCCCTAGGAGTTGCCGTCAAATTGTTTTTTCACCACCTTTTTTCGGTATGCAACTGAAGAAAGGTGGTTTAACTTTGCCAAAATTCGCGTATGCTTGAACGGTTTGAACGACAACGTCATTTGTTGTGCTAAAAGCCTTTTAAGATAGAATGTTTCAATGATAACGCCTTTTTCTTTGACTGCTTGCTAAATGCAACGTATTTGCCAATTTCATGTCCATTACTTTTATGGTTTTTGCCCATCAAAAAACACCTCTAAAGTTTTAATACTCTAGAAGTGTCTTTCTCTTTAATAATGGCTTCGTTTTTTAAGTCAGGCAGGCATCGCACTTCCTGTTTTTTATTTCGTATGAGCGACAACATCAACAAAAACATCGCCTGCTTTAATTTTTGAAAGGTCGCGTTGTTTATACACCCCGTCTGCTTCCAATTCTGCCGAAAAAACCATCTGCTCGTTTTGAGATGCTTGGTAACTACTAATTAATACGGCTTTCTCGCCTATTTCTTTTTGTGGATAAAAAACATTTTGCCCCCATTGTGTGAAATTTTTACCTATGTTCAACGTCAAATAATCCGCCCTAAAATTTAAGGTGTTTCCTTGTGGCTGAAATCCTAGCGTAATAATGCCCGAACTTTCTTCGCCATTGTCTTTTGAATAGACGAGTTTATTTTTCGTCAAGCCATCTTGATACAAGTAAATGTCGAGCACTAATTCCTTGCCAGGTTCGACTTGATAATCTAGGAAGTTACTTGGCGTCATATTCGATGTCTCGATGATCGCTTCTTCTTTTTTTGTAAATGTTGTTTGTGACACCATTGTTTGTTGCCCACAAGCTGAGAGTAGTAATGTGGCCGCCCCAACGATTGCGAATAATTTTTTCATATGTATCCCTCCATCCCCCCCATATTATAAACAATATTTGGAAAAATAAAAAGAACCACGTCAATGCGTGATTCTTTTTATCGTTAATTTTCTAACGATTGTACTTCAGGTGTCGCCACTTTTTTATGACGTTTCACCGGATCTAGACGACGTTCAATAAAGCTTAAAACAATGTCGGCAATAACGGCCATTAGTGCTGTTGGAATCGCACCGGCTAAAATAATCGCTGTACCGTTTGTCGCATTGGTGCCGCGAATAATAATATCGCCTAAACCGCCAGCCCCGATAAATGCGCCAATCGCTACAACGCCAATCGCCACAACAAGTGCAATACGTAAGCCACCAATAATTACCGATAGTGATAGCGGTAATTCAATCATATAGAGCACTTGGCTACGCGTCATGCCCATTCCTTTACCAGCATCGATTAAATCGTTATTAATATTCGTAATCCCTGTGTACGTGTTTTTAATAATCGGAAGCAGCGCATATAAAAATACCGCTACAATAACTGTCGGACGCCCAAGCCCCATACCGAGCATTAAAATCGCGAGCAATGCGAGTGCTGGAATCGTTTGAATAATATTAGCAATCGTAATAATCGGCCCTGCTAACTTGCCATATTTCGCAACGACGACGCCAATTGGAATTCCGACAATCGCTGCGAGTAATACGCCGTAAATGGACGTTAAAAAGTGTTGTAGAAATAAGATTAAGACATACGAGCCGTTTTCAGAGAGGTAGTAAATAAATTGTTCGAATGTATTCATATCTGCCATTACGACTCGCCTCCTTTGTCCTGTTCAAAATAATTATGCTTTTTCAAGAAGCGCTCTGCTACAATGGAAGGCTCGATTAAATCATTATCCGCTTCATAGTTTAACTTTTGCATATCATCTGTTGAGATTTGACCAATTAAGCGCTCAATGGCGGCTTTCACTTCAGGTTTTTTTTCAAGCAATTTATCGGTTGCTAGTGGACTTGCATCATATGGCGGGAAAAACTGCTTATCATCTTTTAATACGACTAAATCATAGCTACTAATACGCCCATCTGTTGTATAACCTAATACAACGTCCATTTTTCCTGCTTGCAGCGCATCATAAACAAGACCAATTTGCATCGGATACACTTTTTTAAAGTCAAAACCATATGCTTTTGTGAAGCCTTTATAGCCATCGCCCTCACGGTTAATCCACGATGTATCAACACCGGCCTGTAAATTTTTCGCTATTTTCCCTAAATCACTAACCGTTTTTAAATTGTATTTTTCAGCCATGTCCTTTGTTACTAAAAAGGCATACGTATTTTCAAAACCATATGAGTCAAAATACGTTTGGTCGAAGCGCTGTTGTGTTAATTTTTTTACGGTTTCAAGTGCCTTTACAGGGTCCGAAATCGGCTCTTCGCCAAGCGCCCCCGTTAAATCAGTCCCGGTATAACGCGTCGCCGAAATATTAGCATCACCGTTAAGCATCGCTTGGTGAAGCGTCGTACTCGTTCCTAAATTGTTAATCATCTCAACTTCTTCATCTGTATAATGCTCAATCATATCGCGTAGCATATACGCCATAATTGAGCTTTCGGTTGTTGCTGCCGAGGCAATCGTGACTTGATCGCCTGATTCGACAGCATTTTGACTTGAGCATCCCGCTAAAACGAGTAGGATACTACAAGCTAACAATGCTATAAGCTTTTTCATTATCCTTCCCCCTTATCGTTCGACACGCAAGCCTTTTGGTGTCACCCATTTTTCGACGCGGCTTAAAATAAAATCAACGATGAGCGCAAGTGCCGTAACAAGTACTGCCCCCGCTACGATGTAGTCTGTTTGATATAAGTTTAAACCGTTAAAAATGAAGTCTCCGAGCCCACCAGCACCAATATATGATGCCAGTGTTGCCCATGAAATGGCATACACAGCCGATAAACGAATCCCAGCCATAATAACTGGAATTGCGAGTGGTAGCTCGACCATATAAACCGTTTGCCAACGCGTCATACCCATACTCGTGCCGGCAGCGACTAAATTTGAATTGACCGATTTCATGCCAAGGTATGTATTGTTTAAAATCGGTAGTAATACGTAAATAAATAATGCGATAATGGCAGGAACGACACCTACACCTAAAAACGGAATCATTAACGCTAAAATTGCGAGTGATGGTAACGTTTGAAGGACACTTGTAATCGATAACACAACTTTTGCTACTTTTGTCGTTTTCGATAATATAATGCCGACCGGGACGGCTACAATAATGCCAAGCCCCAGTGCAATTAGCGAGATGTAGAGATGTTCCCATGTTTTCGTTAGCATATCGCTACTATTAGCTTGAATAAATTCCATCATGGATAACGCCCCCTATTCTGCTTTTTCTGTTTCCTCGTCGCCCCAAATTGTGTCATAAACAATGTCAACGATGTTTGCGCGCGTTACGAGCCCAACAAGATGACGTTCTTCATCGATAACCGGGATATTATTTAAATTTCGACGTAAAATGCGACGCACTGTATCTTGAAGTTTTGTGCCGGTATGTACTGCCGAAATATCCGTCGTCATCACATCAGACACCGTATCGGTTGAATTGCGATTGGTTGTTATTGCTTCAACGGTAATCATGCCGCGTAAATGTTCTTTACCATCGACGACAAATAGCGTATCAACGCGGCGCTTTACCATCGTTAAAATAGCATCATCGATACTTTTTTCCATTGAAATCGTAATCGGTTTAATCATCACATCATCTACGAGTTTGGCGCTCGGCTTATTTTGAATAAGACGATGCGAACCGATAAATTCGCGCACAAAATCATTCGCAGGTGCCGCTAAAATATTGTCTGGTGTATCAAATTGCACCATTTGCCCATTGTGCATAATACAAATACGGTCGGCTAACTTAATAGCCTCGTCCATATCATGCGTGACGAAAATGACCGTTTTCCCAAGGCGTTGCTGTAAATCTTTCATTAAATCTTGCAGCGTATCACGCGTAATCGGGTCAAGTGCACCGAATGGTTCATCCATTAAAATAATATCTTGATTGGCAGCAAGTGCACGCAGTACACCAATACGTTGTTGCTGACCTCCTGATAATTGTGCAGGGTACATATCTAAATAACTGCGTGGCAAATCAACGAGATCAATAAGTGTTTCAGCTGTTTGGTCCTTCTTGTCTTTAGACCACTTTAGTAGTTTTGGTACGAGGGTAATATTGTCGCGGATTGTCATATGTGGCATTAAACCAATTTGTTGAATAACATAGCCAATGGAACGTCTGAGCGCCACTGGATTTTTTTTCATCAAGTTTTCACCATTCAATGTAATGGTGCCACTTGTCGGCTCAATCATGCGATTAATCATACGAAGCGCGGTTGTTTTCCCACTACCACTCGTACCGATAAATGCAATAAATTCGCCTTTTTCTACTTCGATATTGAGGTCATCTACCGCTTTCTTTCCACCTCGATATACTTTCGATAACTGTTCTAGTTTCAGCATGTGCTTCTCCCCTTCCTATTTAACCTTATACCCTAAAAGTATCTAGTTGTAACCCAAAAGGCATGTTTGTCTATTATTCTTCACTAAAAAAACGCGCAGAATAAACATAAATCTAAATTTTTTAGCTAGTTTATTAATAGATTTTTGCTTAAAGGATTCATTTTATTACTATTTTCATAAAATACTACTGTTGACTTAGATAAAAAGTTTCGATTTTAGTCATTCCATTTTTTAATAGATGATACGCTAACACTTTTTTCGGGTAAAGAATAATGTATGTGATTTGAAAGGAGTGTTTTAGATGGTCTTTATTTTTGATTTTGATGGTACATTAGCCGATTCGCATGAATGTAGTTTACTTGCAACGCGCAAAGCCTATTTTGACTTAGATTTAACAGTCCCAAATGACGACACGATCATTTATTATATGGGCATTCCAATCGAAAAATCATTTCAAGCAATGGCAATTGAGCCACTAAATGACACCGATTTAGATGAATTAATTACATTATTTCGTATTCTTTACAAAGAATATGAGCAACAATATATTCATGTTTATGAAGGCATTCCCGAAGTGCTAGCAACGTTATCGAAACTTGATGCCTGTTATGTCGCATCGAGTAAGCATAGCATCGCCTTGTTACGAAACTTAGAATCGATTGGCATCCGCCACTATTTTAGCGACGTTATTGGTGCCGATATGGTCGCTGAGCATAAGCCTAATCCCGAAAGTATTTTATTGTTACAAGCGCGGCATCGCTTTCCGCTAGAGAGAGCTGTTATGATTGGGGATGCGATTTTTGATTTGCAAATGGGCAAGGCAGCTGGCGTTAAAACGTGTGCCGTAACGTGGGGCAGTCATTCGCTTGAAAGCTTATTAGCCGAAGAACCAACCTATTTAATGAATGATGTTCACGATTTATTAACACTCCGAACGATGAATGGCTAAAAAAAGGAGGTGCGCTATGTCGTCGTCACCTCCTTTTTACTATTATGCAGCATTAAAAAAAGAGATTCGCACAACGACGAATCTCTACTCACTTATGCAATTAATTTTAAGCCAATAACCGAGCCTAAAATCAGTGCGATACAGGCAAGGCGCAAGGCACTTTTAGATTCCCCATAAAAAAACATGCCGATCAGTGCGGCGCCAACCGTCCCAATGCCGGTCCAAATTGCATAACTCATGCCCATTGGTAACGTCATCATCGCATATTTTAATAAGGAAAAACTAATTATAAAGCCGACAATCATGACGAGTAATCCGCGTTTATCACGACGTGCCAACATGTTCATACCGTTGACGCCGATCACTTCCGATAAGCCTGCTACAATTAATGCTACCCAAGCCATATTTACGCAGCCTCCTTTTCACCTGTGACCAATTTTAAGCCAATAACGCCTAATAATAACGTTGCAATAAAGAAGATTTTTAGCCAGCTAAAGGGTTCGTCTAAAAATAACATGCCTACTGCTACTGTCCCCGCTGTGCCAATCCCTGTAAATACCGCATAAACCGTTGCAACAGGTAACTGCGATGTTGCTTTCATAATTAAGTAGAAGGAAATAACGATTAAGCCAATCGTTCCAGCCCATTCCAACGCGGACTCAGATGCCTTTAAGCCAAATACCCATAAAATTTCCACAAGCCCTGCTGCCAATACATATAGCCAGTTTGTCATTATTTATGCCTCCTCTAAATTCCGCGCGCAAAAACAGTATAGGCCGCTTCTAAACGGCGGTGTGCGCGCTCACTATCACCATACAATAATTCAACAAAAATACTATCTAACAATGCTAAATAACTTTGTGCCAAAATCGTCGGCGGAACGTCTCGTGTTACCGTCTCAGCCATCGCAAACATATCCGTTGCTAATTCCTCGACTGCATCTAAGTAACGATACACCCCGTCCATCACCTCATCATATAAATGCTGTGGCGGAAAGAACATCATCCGTAGCCAAAACTTCGTCGCCGCGTTGTGTTGATAACGTGCAATATAACGTTCAAACAGCTCTTTATAATTTTGTTGTGACTCTATTACCATTTGAATAAAATCCATTTCTTGTGTAATACATTCCTCACATACCGCTAAAAAAAGCGCATCTTTATTTTTAAAATGCGTATAAATCGATTGTTTCTTAATGCCGACCGCATCGGCAATCATCGCCATTGATGCTCCCTCATAGCCATGCTCTGCAAAATTACGTAACCCGGCCATCATAATATCTTGCTGCGTCATGCGCCTGCCTCCTTACGAACGTTCGTCAGTTTATGGATTTATCATAGCACGCAGCGACAAAACTGTAAAGGTTTTTGTTATACTAGCTGTATCAGAAAGGAACGAATGCGATGGAACAACAGCTTTTACTGCAACATATGCTCTTGCAACAGACGACAAATCTTCGTCAAAAAAGAGAAGCATTGAAACAACAAACAGGTGGCCATTTTAATATTTTTTCGATTTTGCAAGTGCATCAACAAAAAGATGCGATTGGGCGCTTTCTTTATGATGTACTCAATCCACTAGGCAGTCATGGACAGCGCGACCTTTACGCGACATTGTTTGCTAAATACGTTTTACATACGACACTTGATACGGAGCTCCGCGTTTTCCGTCATTATTTGACGCCTGACAATGAACGCATTGATTTAGTGCTTCAAACGAAATCCCAGTTTTTCCCGATAATGATTGAGCTTGAAACGCCATGCGTATTGCCGACAAAATTAACGTGTTCTTTCTATTATGTAACCCCATTTGGTCACGATGCAGCATCAGCGCGTAGTATTTCAGTATCGTTTGAAAAAGATATGACGCGCTTTGTGAAGCAAGCACTATGTCACTATGAAACGATTAATGTACCACCCATACGTGAGGTACTGATGCAATTTTTACAAATGCTTCGTAAAATGACGAATCAATTAGGAGATGAACAGCAAATGGAATTAAAACAAACGCTCGCTTCTTCACCGGAAATGATGAAGAGCGCTTTTGCGATTGAAAAGACGATGCAGCAAACGAAAATCGACTTGATTCGTCGTATTTTTGCAGATTTGGATGCCGCTATTCCATTGAAGCGGCTCACAAATGAGCACGATTATTTAGCACCAAATAAATTGGATGGTTACTATCAGCAGCATGCTTCGACAAAACCTGGACTAACGTATGTATTCACCGAAATTTACCGAGATGTACAACTATTATTTCGCATTGAACTAGATGACCGCTTATATGCAGGGTTTATAGCAACAAAACCGTTGAGTACAGAAGAAGTGAAGCGCTTCTTACCACATATTGAACAGCCATTTTTTGATGGGGATTTCGTCTATTGGGAATTCTTACCTTTCGATGATATCGAGCAAGTACCGTCATTTAAAAATCAGTCGAGTGATGATTTATATTTTACGTTGTTTGACAATGTCGCATATCGTCAGTTTATTCACGAAGCGGTGACGACACTCAATCGCCTATTTCTTGATTACTTGTAGGGAGGTGTTTAGATGCAGCATGTTTACGCTCTTTTACGCGACGTCGAGCATGCCGGTCGCGATTATACGCAATGGCAAAATACGTTGAATGACGAAGAAATGCACGAAGCCATTCAAGAAGCGAAACGCCATCATTATGTCGTTGGGATTTCTAGTATGCTAACGGATGGCAATTGTGAAGTAACATTTGGCGTCGGTGAGGTCGCACTTACAGCAGTAGGGCAACAATTTTTAGCACAATACCGTGCATAATGACAAGAAAGTACCAAATCGGTGCTTTCTTTTTTAATAGCATCGCAAAAAAAATAGCTATTTTTAGATAGCTAATATACAGCGCAATCCCTTTATTTACAAGCTTTTTTGTCGTCTAATATATTGAATATTTTTTCGGAAATATTATTTTCGTATAAAATTATATTGAATGTTATGAATTGTCAGAATATAATATATCTTATAGTCAAAATAATCAAGAGGTGATGTTATGGAAGACATGCTAACGACCGTCAACGACTGGCTTTGGAGTCCTGTCATGATTTATGGCATTTTAGTTGTTGGTTTAATTTTTACATTTATGACACGATTTATGCAGTTGCGCTTTTTCAAAGACATGTTCGTACAATTGTCTAAAGGAGAAAAATCATCTGCCGGCGTATCATCATTTGAAGCGATGGCAATGGCATTATCAGGCCGTATTGGTGTAGGGAACATCGCCGGTACAGCAACGGCAATCGCATTCGGTGGTCCAGGGGCTATTTTCTGGATGTGGGTACTCGGCTTTATCGGTGCATCAACAGCTTACGTCGAGTCAACATTAGCGCAAATTTACAAAGAAGAAAAAAATGGAATTTATCGTGGTGGCCCTGCTTACTACATACATAAATTCTCAGGTAAAAAATGGTTAGGCATGATTTTCGCCGTTGTTGGTGTAATTGCAATGGCTATTTTAATGCCAACTGTACAATCAAACTCAATCGCAGATGCGATGGACAACGCCTTTAACATTCCTGCTTGGGTATCTGGCGCATTTTTAGTCGTATTTATTGGGATTATTATTATTGGCGGTGTCAAACGTATTGCTAGCGTGGCATCGATCATCGTACCATTTATGGCAGGTGCATACATTTTAGTTGCTTTCATTATTATTATTTTAAACTTTGACCAAATTCCAGCAGTCTTTAGCTTAATCTTCTCAAGTGCCTTCGGTGCCAATGAAATGTTCGGCGGTATTCTTGGTGCAGCGATCGCATGGGGTGTCAAACGTGGGATTTACGCCAACGAAGCAGGACAAGGTACAGGTCCTCACCATGCAGCAGCGGCTGAAGTTAGTCACCCTGTAAAACAAGGTCTTGTACAAGCGTTCTCAATTTACTTTGATACATTCTTAGTATGTACGGCAACGGCATTTATTATCCTATTTACAGGTCAATACAATGTGTCGTATGAATCAGGTCCAAAAGAGGGTGAATTTATCGTTGAAAATGTACCTGGTGCTGTGGCAGGTACACAATATACACAAGCTGCATTAGAGCACGCCTTCCCGTTAGACGGATTTGGTGCGGGCTTTGTGGCAATTGCATTATTCTTCTTCGCCTTTACAACGATTATGGCTTACTACTACATCGCTGAAACAAACTTGGCGTACTTCTTAGATGGCAATAAGTTAAAATTAGCGATTCGTTTTATGCAAGTCATCTTCTTAATCGGTTTATTCTATGGTTCAATTAAGACGTCAACAGCTGCTTGGACACTTGGGGATATCGGCCTTGGCTTAATGG
Source organism: Kurthia huakuii LAM0618 (assembly GCF_000505545.1). Taxonomy (GTDB): domain Bacteria; phylum Bacillota; class Bacilli; order Bacillales_A; family Planococcaceae; genus Kurthia; species Kurthia huakuii. Next base: position 303,402 of record NZ_AYTB01000013.1, on the reverse strand, counting down.
TTTGGGTCAACGTTATCGCGCTCTTATTCTTAGTGAAGCCTACACTAATCGCGTTAAAAGATTACGAGCAACAGAAAAAAGAAGGCAAAGACCCTGTATTTGATCCAGTGAAATTAGGCATTAAAAATGCTGATTACTGGGTCAAGAAAAACGAAGAAAATAAATAATAAAAAGCAGGAAGCATTGGCTTCCTGCTTTTTATTATTTCACACCCGGTACCCAGCCCTTACGAAACTTCATCATGTCCATCAGTGGTCCTGGGATGACATTATCGCGCGTCATATCCATTGCTGTAATAACTTCTTCACCATTCGTTACTTTCTCTACCCAATGAGGTTCAATTAATAGTTCACGTCCGAGGGCGAAAAGCTCTGCGCCGGTACTAACAGCTTCACGCGCATCCTCTTTTGAATAAATCGAGCCAACACCAATAAATGGCACGCGACCACGAATAACACGATGTAAAATCGCGATGCGGTTTTCTTTTGCGCCGCTATAACGACGTGCTTGTGTGCGGAAGTCACCAAGCGAAATGTGTAAATAATCTAGGTCAGCATCCGCTAAACGATCAACAAGCTGAATCGTATCATCTAATGTGATACCATCCTCTTCTGGTTCTTCAGGGCTAAAGCGATAACCGACAAGAAAACGATCATTTGCATAACGCGCCTTCACACGATTCACTTCTGCGACTACTTCTAATGGAAAGCGCAGTCGTTTTTCAATCGAGCCACCATAAGCGTCTTGGCGTTTATTTGTAAAGCCTGAGAAAAATTGCTGTAACAAATACGTGTTCGCGCCATGAATTTCAACACCGTCAAAGCCAGCTTCAATAGCGCGTCTCGTCGTCTCACCGAATGCCTGAATAATATCATGAATTTCATCGATTGTTAGTGCACGTGCGATACCACCATCTGCTGCGAGCGTTTCACTGGCACTAACAATATCACCATTTGGCACAAGCTCACGTACGGCTTGGCGACCCCCATGATAAATTTGTAAAACGGCTTTCGCCCCGCCTTCATGAATCGCCGCAGCAATTTTCGCAAGGCTCGCAATATACGCATCGGTATGACCAGCAATTTGTCCTCTGAAGCCTTTGCCGTTTGCGATGACATATGTACAAGCTGTAATAACAGCGCCTACGCCATGCGAACGTTCTTTGTAATAAGCGATTTCCTCATCGGATACCGTATCATCTGCATTGGCAGAATAAGTTGTCATCGGCGCCATTACATAGCGATTGCGTAATTTCACGCCGTTGTTAAATGTAAATGGTGTTAACATGTTCATCACTCCTTCTAGTTAAAAGTAATCTTATCGGTTTTTAAAGTCAAAGATTGTGCCTTCAAAAAAGGCTGGGACAAAAGAAAAAATGTAAGGCGATTTTCAAAATCGCCTTACATTTTTTTGCTTTCAAGCGCATTAAATCATTCATTTAGCCAAGAAAATCACGACTCAAATTTTATATTTCTCCTAAAAATCGAGTTGCTTTTCAACATTTTAACAGATGAACATCTTGCACCCAGGCACTTGTATCTCCAATTTTCCCAAGATGCCAACGATTATTGCCAATACGCACCGTTTCAAGTGGCATAAATAACTGGCCTTCAAAAACGTGCAATGCTGGATAGAGCTGATCTAATCGCCCGCCATTCGGATGCGTATAGCACATCCCTGTTCCAGAAAATTGATAAATCTGTTCATCACGCGGCAATTCTTTATATGATGCAAACATAACACTATTTTCATGAAGCCAACCAATTGGCTCACTAATCGCCGTACGTTGCAGTGAAAAATAGCGTTGTCCTTTTTGCAAGCGTTCTTCATATACGTAAAAACATTCCCCGATATATGGGGCTGCTTGATAACTACTGACACACATCACATCATTCCACACTTGTTCATGGGCTCGTTTAATTTTAGCGACATACATCGGCTGCGCTACAGCAATCATATTCTATTTCCCTCCTTATTTAATTGAATTTTCAAAACTTTAATTCTGTTATTGTTCAGTATATAGTAAAATAAGAGTGCTTTGCTAAGTCAGTTTTTATGTCTGAGTAAATAAAAATATGAAAGAAGGCATTCAGATGTTCGGTATTTCAAAAGCTACATGGCTGAAAAAAGACATTATTGAATTACTCGATAAACAGGATGATTATGTGTCGAGCCAATATTTAGCAAGTAAACTGACCTATACAAGTGTTGAAACGATTAAAAAAATGTGCCGCGAATTAAAAGAAGAAATAGAAACAATTTATCAAGCGGAGGAAGCGGAGTTTATTATTCATAAACATCATGGCATTCGCTTTTTACGGCATAGTATTCATACACAAGATTATGTTGATTTTATTTATTCAAAAGAGCTCGCATACGATATTTTTATACAAACATTTCTCAACGACTCGGTTAATACATATGATTTCTGCGAATCTGTACATATTAGTGAATCGAAATTGCGCCGTAAAGTCAAAGAGATTAATCATTATACGACCGTTTATGATGTACAATTTTCTTGCACCTCGACCCTCTCCGTCACAGGACCTGAACATAAAATTCGTATGTTAGGCGCTATTTTTTTATTTACTGCGCATCGCTCTATATCACGTATTCCTGTGCTCACGAATGCGGCTGATTATATCCAACGCACTAAACAAATTTTCGATTATTTAAACATTTCATATACGACGAATCTGTTGCATACTGTCGCTTTATATGTTCTTTTAACAGAAAGGCGTTTATGTCAGCATAGCGAGCTTACACAACAAGAGCACGAATTGTTTCATGCTGTTCTGTTGCCACCACGTCCTAATTTTTTAACTCATTGGACCGACGTTGATTGGCGGCTGTTACTGCTAACTTATGATGCATTTGACATCGTCAATTTAACATCTGTAGTAGATTATACGCCCGTTCAACAGCACCTCACAGAAGAAGTTAGTTGTAGCTCTATATGGTTTGCTCAGTTTGAACAACACTTCCGTCCACTTGCAGTCTATGAGCAGCAATGGGTTCAAATGATGCTGACGAAAAACTATATCGCGAGTACGCTCTTTTATATTGATTTTTGGTTAGTTGCTACATTCCAATCAATTGATTTTGAGCGCTTAAAGGAACGCTTCCCGCTTTATATGGAAAAATTCGATTGCTTATGGGACCATTATGCCACTGCGATGACTTTGACAAATTCGGACCATTTTCGTGCGATTCATTTGACGATGTGTTCGAAGCTCATCGCACTTGATTCTTTTATTCCGACTGTCCGCGTTTTTTATTATTGCGATTTTACACTATTGTATCAAGATTATGCGAAGCACTTTTTGCAAAGTCATTTTGCTGGGCGCTTTATATTGCATTATGTCGATACGCCCGAGGAAGCGGATGTTAATATTATTTGTACGATTATGCAACAACCTAGTAATAAGCCAACTGTTTTTATCCGTTCACAAATGCCGGCGAATGATTTGTTACAAATTGAAAAATTGTTAATGGCTTCTGTGAAATAAAAAAACATCGCTTTTGAGCGATGTTTTTTTATTATATAGATTAGCGAGTTTTTATTATATCTTCATACTTAACTGTTTTTCCGAAAACAATTTTTTCAATTTGAATAGATTGTTGTTTTTTAACAATTGCATAGCCTGTTTTCGGCTCGCTTGCTTTTACTGCTTGGCGCATATCATCCGACCATACACGCTCTGGTACTAAAAAAGTATCTTCCGTATAACCGAGCGGATTGTTAGCAAGCTCATAAAAATCGAGCTCGACATAAAATTCATGTGCTGAAAGCGGAATTAAATGTTGAATAATTGGCAAGGTCGCTGGCGGCAGCTTTTTTAGTTTCGGCAAATAAATATAGTCGTCCGACACGATCAAATCTTGTGGTAGCTTTGACTCTTTGAATGACACATCTTGCCATGCCACGCTGCGCCCAAATAACTTTTTCATTACGGCATCTAGCTCTGCTCGGTTGTAGCCAATATATGTATAACCTTCTAGCGTTTTTACTGACTCTGCCACATCGGTGAAATGTACATCAAAAAAACGCAAGGCGCCACTTACAATATCACGCGCTGCATATTCCGACAGCTGTTGGTCACTTAACGACGCGATGGTACGGTCCTCATGAAACAGCGATAATGCCGCTAAATATGTCATGAGCTCCTGCTGTTCTTCTAGTGAAATCGTCGCAATATCACGCTTTACTTGATACGTGTTACCGGTCAATTTTTCGTAGCTCTCATCAAGCGTCGCATTGGCTTCATTAAATGGTACACCGCTTGACACAATGCCCTGTTCATTTTTCAGTATCGTTTTCGTCACTTTATATGATTTGACGAGCGCTTCATATTGCGCAAGCGTTGCTGGTTCGTCGGTCACTAAATTTTTACTGGCAGCTGTCGGTTCATTCGAGCCAAATGGTAGTTCAATGTGCATGCCAGCATCTAATTGTAACTTTCCGCCATCGACATGTTGATACGTGCTTGTCAACTGTTTCATGCCATCTTGCTCATATGCAATCGTTGAGCCTAAAAACGTATGCTCATTATGCGTGACAAGTGAGCGCTGTGTTGTCTCTCCTTCGAGCACTTCACTATATAATTGTTGCACTTGCCCACCAACAATGCCCCAAACTTCTTCAAAATAGCCTGTTGGCGTCTTCGTTAAAAAATACAGTTCTTGCTGCTCAGAGTCATTTAAATTCACTAGCTCTACATACATCACGCCGGACTGCTCCTCATTATTGCGTACGAGTGGGCGCCCAGCTAAGCGCGTATCGATTTTTGCTGCTAGTAGCTGTTTTTCTTTCGCAGATAACTTTACGTCCTGTTGTTGTGGTGTTTCAGCTATTGGTGGTGCTTTTGGCGCCTCATTTTCCTGTTGACAAGCACTTAACAATACGATGCTTGCCATTAGCCATGCCCATTTTCTCACGTTGTTCACCTCTAACAGTAGTATAACAAAAAAACACTCTACGCGATGTATGTCATTAATCAGCGATGATGAGCCTATGACCCGCTTCATTAAACTGCTGTCTAATCGTATTATCTAGCCCATCATCGGTAATAATGCCGTCGACTTGTGCTAAATTACACGTTTTAATCGTCACATCATGCCCAAATTTTGAGTGATCGCACAATACATACGTTTGTTTACTATTGTCCATAATTTGACGTCTCGTACGAATTTCATCAATATCATAATCAGATAAACCATTTTCAAGCGATAAACCACTCGTACAAATGAATGCTTTTTGAATGTTTAAATAGTCAAACCGAAAGAGCATGTCATAAGCAGTAATTGATTTTTCAGAATGCCGCAACTTCCCACCAATTAACAACACATCGACCTCACTATCAATCAATTCATTAACAATTGGTAAAGAGTTTGTCACGACGGTTAGTTTTTGACGTTCCTTTATATATTTTGCTAGAGGATACGTTGTCGAGCCACTATCAAGAAAAATCGTATCACCATCTTCTATATAATGAACGGCAACGCGTGCAATTTTTTCTTTTTCATCAATATGCTCATGCATGCGTGCAGCGATCAATGATTCTTGCTCAGGTGTTGGCACAAGCTTAATGCCACCGTAAAACTTTTCAATTTTTTGCTGGACAACTAATGCTTGAATGTCGCGGCGTACCGTTTCCATTGATACCTCAAGGTGCGTACTTAAATCGGTTAACTTCATCATATCCTGTTCTGTTAACAATTGAATGATTTGTTTTTGTCGTTCTTTTGGATACATTTCTACGACCTCCTTGTATCTACTATACTAAAGAGCCTCAACATATAGTCAACTTATACTCATAATTTACCCAACATTTACACAAATCGTATGTGCCATTTACAAAAAGCCCCTATACTAAAGCTATCAACAAAACAGAGGTGATTGTATGTTAGCGCTAAACGATGTTTGTAAAAATTTTGGCCCGAAACAAGTATTGCAAGATATTTCGTTTCAAATTGAGCGCGGAGAAATCTTGTCATTACTTGGGCCAAGTGGTTGTGGAAAAACAACGCTACTCAATGTCATTTTAGGATTAGAACAGCTGAGTGGCGGTACGATTTCGCATGAGCAGCAAAATATTTCGCACGTCTCGATGAAAGATCGCGGCTTTAATATCGTCTTTCAAGATTTTGCGCTGTTTCCGCATTTAACAGCCTATGACAATATTGTCTACGGCTTAAAAAATAAGCAGAAGCATGTAAAGAAAGAAGATATTCAACCGCAATCGAAGCGACAAAACAAAAATTTGAAGCGCTTGGTGCAGATGCGACAATCGAAACGTTAGCAGATTTACCACGCGTCATCGATTTATTAGAGCAATTAGTCATTCAATAGAGGCTTTGACAAAACATTTCATTTTTCTTTTTTAGCGTTCGCCACAAAAAACCGGAACCGCGCCACCGCGCGATTCCGGTTTTTCTTATGCTCATCTGAGAGGATGTTGTTACACGTCTGTCCCAGCCTCGTTTAAATGTGCCGCTAGCGTTGCCATTAACCCTTGTGCCGCGGCACGCTTACCTGCAAAAATCGTATAGTTTCCCGCTTCATCAATAATATAATGATCCACATCAGGCGTATACAATGAACTTGATTGATTGGCCACCATAAACGATGCTTTTGACGTCGCCATGCGCTTTGTCGCCCGCGCAACAAGCTCGTCATTTGTCGCATCTTCTAATTTAAAGCCAACGAGCGTTAAATCATGATTCCACGTTTTAATTTGTGGCAAAATTTTAGGTGCTTTTTTAAATTTAATGATTGGTGGTTCATCGCTCGATAATTTCCCCGCTTCCGCGATGGGGTTCCCTTGTTGGTCTAAAATTTCATCAACAAGCCAGTCGCTCCCAGCTGCCGCCATAATCACAGCATCTATAGCTTGCGTCGTCACAATATGCTTAATTTTGTCGCGTAAATCTTCGATACCTTCAAATGTAATCAACGATAAATTATCGGTATTGCTCGGTTTTTTTGCGAAATACCCATTCAAATAAATAATCGTTGCACCAAGCTTTTGTGCTTCTTCTGCTAAATATGTACCCATCGTTCCTGTGGCCATATTCGTATGACCACGTACTTTATCCCATTTTTCGAGCGTGCCACCACTCGTAATTAAAATCGTTTTTCCCGTTAAATCCACTGCCATATTGCCACCTCATCGTCTCTATTATCCCTTTTAGTATACCCGAAAAAACGCGTCATTAACTAAAAAAAGATGACGTCATGAAGACGCCATCCCCGTTGTGTTATTGTGATGCAGAATCTGCCACATCTTTTTCGTTAAATGTAACCCCTTTATTTTTTTCGCTTTCCGCGACATATAAAGCACATGTTAAATCTCCCATTGAATTGGCCATCGTGCGTGTCATATCAAGTAAACGATCGACACCGATAATTAGCGCAATCCCTTCGACTGGTAGACCAACCGATTCTAATACCATCGCGAGCATAATCAGACCGGCACCAGGTACAGCTGCTGTCCCAATCGATGCGAGTACAGCCGTTAAAACGACCATTGCCATTTGTGGAATCGTTAAATCAATGCCAAATACTTGCGCGATAAAAATCGTCGCAACCCCTTGCATAATCGCCGTCCCATCCATATTAATCGTGGCGCCAAGTGGCTGAACGAAGCTACTAATCGATTTTGGCACGCCAAGTTGCTTTTGTGCAATATTCATGCCAACTGGTAGCGTGGCACTACTACTTGATGTACTAAATGCGACCGTTAATGCTGGAATATAAGTTTTCCATACTTTGAGTGGATTTTGTTTCGCCATAAATTTAAGCGCGCCGCCATACACGATAAAGAAATGTACTGCTAAAGCAAGCAAGACGACAACCATATAAAGTAACATCGCCTTTAACGCACTAAAGCCTTGTGAACCAACCGCTGATGCGATTAAACCAAATGTACCGAATGGTGCTACTTTCATCACTAGTGTTACTAAAAACATCATCAGTTCATTCGCTTGCTCAAAGAAGCGTTGTACAGTCGCTGTTTTTTCACCGAGAAAGCTCAAGCCAAGACCGATAAATAAAGCAAAGAAAATAATTTGTAGCATCGACCCTGACGCCATCGCCTCAATCGGATTCGCTGGAATAATACCTAACAGCGTTTCCGATGCAGGTGGTGCTTCAGTCGCTTCATACGATAAGCCTTCGGTGTTAAATGACCCCACCTCGCCTGGCTTAAAGACAAGCGCTAATGAAATCCCTACAATGATTGCAATCGCTGTCGTTGTTAAAAAGAAAATCATCGTTTTTGCGCCAATACGCCCCAATTTTTTCGGATCGCCAATGTTTGCGACGCCAACTGCAATCGAGAAAAATACTAATGGCACAATAAGCATTTTAATAAGATTTAAGAAAATCGTTCCAAGTGGTGAAAACAATAAGCCGTCTAACTTTTCAAATAACGATGGTGACGTAATATTTAAAATAATACCGACAATTGCTCCAAGTACAAGCGCAATTAAAATTTGCACCGCTAAATTCATTTTTTTATCTCTCATTCCACATTTCCCCTTTCTATACATTATTTTATTAATAAAATAACAACATTGTAAACTGATATGTATTTTTTTAATGCTGTTCATGTCATTTTTTTATAAATAACGATAAAAAAAACGGCGGAATTTACGTCATCCGCCGTTTTCATTATGAAGATTATGATTTTTTTGTAAATAAGTTCGCCGCTTTTAACGCTGTTTTAACTGCTTTACGATCCAGCGTGCGTTTTTGGAAATCTACTTTTGATTGCAATGCCTTTACTTTTTTATCAAGGCGCCGTTTTTGCGCATTAAATTTACGCTCTTGCGCTTTCTTCTCTTCTTCAACATAACTCATCCAGCGCTTGCTTTTCGCATTTTGTGATAATGTGAAGAACGATGGAATGGCTTCACGTTGTGGCATCTCTGCAACAAGCTTATCAAAATAAATATCGCTCGGATGATTCGTCTCCTCATAAATATGTGGAATTTTATTTTGATTTAAGAAATGAATATAACGGTCGAAATTAGCCGGTGCTTGACGTGCTACCGATTGGAAATCACTCTGTTCAATAACATCCCAAATCGACGTTTCATCGGTAATCTCTGGGCCATAAATAAAGTTCATATTATGGTATTCTGCTAGCTCGCGCATACGACCATCTTTTGGAATAATAATACTTGGCGTGCCCGCTAAAATCGCCGCTACATTCCCATGTAAACGCGCGCCAAAACTTAAATCCGTTGACTCTAAAAACTGATGCCAGCTTGGAACATCTAAGAAATAGCGTACGCGGTCCTCTTGATATAAAGAATGCGATACCGAATACGGATAGTTTTTATCGGAATTTGGTAAATCCGGGCCACCTAAATACGACATGCGTAGCTCACGTAACCATTGTGGAATAAAGTGGTGATTGTCAAACTCACGCATACTGCGATCGATAAAATCAAGCACATTGTCGGGTGATTTTGGTGAGTTGTTAACCGAAATAATCGACTCTTTCGTAATCGTCGTATCGCGCACGACTAATTCGCGGCCATTCATATACATTGATGGACAGCCGATGACCATATGATCGATATCTTCTCTAAAGCCTAATCCCGTTAAATAATCCGCCGTAATTTGTCCACGTACACCAACAATTGCCGATTTATTTAATACCGCCTTCACAAAATTGCGTACATCATCGTCAAACGCGTAACTTTGGCCTGCTTTTGGGTCAAAGTCTGTACTCAGGCCAACGCCAACAACATAAACAGGAATCGTTAAACGATTAATCAAATCTGTATAAGCGCGTAATTTAGGCGCAAATTTGTCACGGAAAGCATCAGCTAACGGAATAATATAACCGTCATAATGTTCGTTAATAAACGCCGCTTGATTCGGATTAATTTTATAGTAATCCGGTGTAATTTTGACGTCCTCTTTCATTAATGTACGGAAAATGCTATACGCATAAACTAAATTTCCGACGTTACTACCAATTGAATTATTTGCGGCCATATAAGCTGCATCAAAATTGTCTAGCGGTGAAACGCCTGCACGAATTAAAAAATGCTTCATATGTATTTCCTCCTAGATTTCTTTATGTAACTATATCCTCTATTCTATTATATTGATATACCCTTAAAGCGGCGCATTAAACCTTTATGACATTCGTTTCAAATGTAATCATCTTACAATTAAATAGTAATATTTTTGCAACAATTAGTCATAGTAGAAACATGATTGTAACAAATATGATGTGAATGCGTTTTTTTCAAGAAATATGTTATTCTAAGCATAGTATTTATTTAGGAGTGATGAACATGACAAATCCTACATTTCGTTTTGCACAGTTAGCAGATTTACAGCGCATCGTAGACATTTACAACTCAACAATCGCTAGTCGCACCGTAACCGCCGATACCGAAGAAGTATCACTTGAAAATCGCACGCCGTGGTTTTATGAACATACCGAAGCACGCCGCCCACTATGGGTTATCGAATTAGATGGTATGATTTGTGGTTGGATTAGCTTTCAAGACTTTTACGGACGCCCTGCCTACGATGGTACGGTTGAAGTAAGTATTTATTTAGACGAACAGTTCCGCGGCCAAGGTTTAGGAAAAAAAGCAATTCAATTTGCGTTAGATGCTTGCCCTGCGTTACACATTGAAACATTACTTGGCTTTATTTTTGGTCATAATACACCGAGCCTTGCGCTGTTTAAACATTTTGGTTTTGAGCAATGGGGCTTCTATCCAGCAATTGCCGAATTAGACGGTATTAAACGTGATTTAGTTATTTTAGGAAAACAAATTTAATATTAAAAAAAGACGCTCTTGGCTGTTTTAGCACAAGAGTGTCTTTTTAATTAATGTTCTTCTTTTAAAATACGTAATGTTTCATCAAATTCTTGCTCAATACGCTCATTTTTCTTATATGTCACAAGGCTAACAATGATGGCGATTACTAAAGCCGAGAAGAAACCTGGCACAATTTCATACAACATCGCGTGTAGTGCAGCATTTGAGCCCCAAACGTACGCAACGACTGCTCCAACAACCATGCCTGATAACGCGCCCCAATTTGTTAACTTGCGCCAGTACAACGCTAATAAAATAATTGGTCCAAAGGCCGAACCAAATCCAGCCCATGCAAACGATACTAATTTTAAAATCGTGTCATTTTGTTCCCATGATAAGTAAAATGCAACGAGCGAGACGGCTAATACAGCCATACGCCCCATAAAGACATAATGTTTATCAGAGGCATTTTTATTAAATACTTTTTTATAAATATCTTCGACTAATGCTGATGATGTAACGATTAGTTGTGATGAAATCGTACTCATAATTGCTGCTAAAATGGCTGCTAACATGACGCCGGCAATAAATGGATGGAAGAAAATTTGACCAAGTGAGATAAAAACGGTCTCTGGATCTTCTAAAGTTAAATTATTTTGCTTAAAATACGCTACGCCGACTAACGCCGTTGCGACAGCGCCAAATAAACTTAAAAACATCCAACCGATACCAATGCGGCGCGCTTGTTTTGTTTCTTTAACACTTGAAATCGCCATAAAACGAACGATAATATGTGGCTGACCAAAGTAACCAAGCCCCCACGCAAGACTTGAAATAACACCGGCCGTTGTTGCTGTTGCGACAAGGCTTAACATATCCGGATTGACTTCTTTAATCGTTGCGAGCGTTTCCGATACGCCGCCCGTATAATACAATCCAACAATTGGCACAGCGATTAATGCGACAAACATCGTAAGTCCTTGAATAAAGTCTGTATAACTTACCGCCAAAAACCCGCCAAATAGCGTGTAGGCAACGACGACACCAGCGACGATAAATAAGCCGGTATGGTATGAATAACCAAACGAACTTTCAAAAAACACACCGCCTGATACCATACCTGATGACACATAAAACGTAAAGAATACTAAAATAATAAGACCTGATGCGATGCGCAATAATTTTGAGCTATCTTTTAAGCGACTATCTAAGAAACTCGGAATCGTAATCGCATTGTCTGATACTTGTGTATAGACACGTAAACGTGGTGCCACAATGCGCCAGTTTGTATAGGCTCCGATTGTTAAACCAATCGCAATCCAACCTTCTACTAACCCTGCCGCATATACAGCACCCGGTAAGCCCATTAATAACCACCCTGACATATCTGCAGCACCCGCGCTTAATGCTGTAACGGCTGGCCCGAGTGAGCGACCACCTAACATATAATCCGTCAAATTGTCTGTGCGACGGAATGCATACCAGCCGATTGCAAGCATCAAAATCATATAAAGTGTAATGGCAATTAATTGATATCCATTATCTGACATGAAATCCCTCTTTTCATATGTATACTTCCAATAATAATCGGAAAAATCAAAATTTTGAAACGATAATAAAAACACGCGTATTATTATTTTACGCTAGTGCGAAAAAGTTATTCACGAATCATTAAGTAAATTATTACACGAAAAAAGGATTTTGCAAATGCAAAATCCTTTGGCTTAATCTTCAAATTTTTTTAAACGATATTGCAAACTTTGGCGGCGGATATCCAATGCTTTCGCCGCTTGTGAAACATTACCATCAAATAGCTCAAGTGCATTTTTAATATAATATTCTTCCATTTCCTGCATAAAAATGGTCAGCGGGCGAATATCTTGCTTTGATGTCACGACAATCGATTGCACCGGCTCGACCTCTTCCTCACGTTGTACTTTCCAACGAAATGACATCGGCAATTGGTCAACATCAATTTGGCGTTCATTTGTTACTGTACTCATCGTTTCATCAAGCAATATTTCAAGTTCTTTTAAATTCCCTGGCCACTCATAGTCCATAAAAAGTTGTTCAACGCGCTCAGACAAGCCTTCTAATTGGCTGCCGGTCGTCTCGCGGTAACGTTTAAAATAATCATCAATAAATGGTTGAATATCTTCTTTACGTTCGCGCAATGCCGGCACGCGTACACATACTGACGCAAAAAAGTAATACAGTTCTTTTAATAGCTTTTGCTCGCTAATTAAATCAATCGGATCATCGCCAACAGAGGCGATAAACTGATTGTGCTCATGATGTCGTTCAAACAATTCTAGAAGACGTTGCTGCCCTTCTAAACTTAAATATTCCAGACGTTCGCAAAAGACCGTAACATTTTGTTGCTCATCAAAAAGTGCAGCAATTTGCGATAACAGCGCCTGTTCATCGTGCCGGCAAATCAATGTCACAAACTGCTCTTTCTTCACCGTTGACGCGTGGTGAATACCTTCTGCAATAAGGTCCGTTCCAGCGCCAGACTCCCCATATAATAACACCGGCATTTGATTTTCAGCGGCCATGCGCGCCTTGTCGATGACGCGTGCCATTTTTTTCGATACAGCCGTAATTGTTTCAAACAATAAAGGCTTCCCATAACGGCGTAGCGGTTGATAGGCAAGCAATTCCTGCTCGGTAATATCACGTGTGATTTCAACGGCGCCTATCAAGGTCTGTTGTTGATACACCGGCGTCAAATCCGATAGCGTCACAAATTCTTCACCGGACTTAAGCCAATAATTTTGACGATGATTTTTAATCGGCTGCTCCGTTTTGAGAACATGATAAATTAAACTATCTTGCCCGCGTGCATCAAGTGCTTGTTCCATGCGCTCATCGCTTGAAATTCCTTTTAATTGACGCATTTTATCATTATAAATAAGCGTTTTTCCTTGCACGTCAATAGCGTGAATCCCCGCTTCGACATGATTTGTAATATAGCGATACAGCGCCGTTAATTCCGGTTGTTTCATAGCATTCCTTCCCTTCGTAGATTTCGTTTTATCGCAAAATAAATTACTTTTATTTTACACAAACATTTCTTTATCATGCAAAAATTTTATGCACTGTCTATTTTTTGTCTCTTTTCTATTATACATTATCGGCTGCTTTGTTTTTTTAAAATATTGAAATGTTGAAGTTTTATACGCTGAGGACAAAAACTTTGACGCACAGCTACAATCGTTGTATAGTATTCATAGAAACAGAATAAAGGTCAGACATCTCACAACTGATACTCATTTCTGACAGCTGACACAGACAGCAACATCGCAGAAACGTTGGAAAAATACGAAAAACGAGATTATGTCGCTGTAAGTCAGCCATCTATTAACTAGGAGGCGTTTTACATGACAAAATTCCAAAATGTAAAAATTAATGACAAAGTAATCGTTGAAAATGCGAATCGTACAACAATCGGTACAGTAACAACTATTGGTGAAAATCAATTATCGATTCATACGGCAGATGACCGCTTATCAACTTACCATATTAATGATATTGATGAATTAGCGATCTTATTAGATCCAGTCGCTTAAATAAAAAGAGGCTTGGACATAAGTATAAAAACACCATCTCAGATGAGCATAAGAAAAACCGGAATCGCGCGGTGGCGCGGTTCCGGTTTTTTGTGGCGAACGCTAAAAAGGAACATGAAATGTTTTGTCCAAGCCTCTTTTTTTATACCCCTATTGCTACGTCATCGAACCGACAAACACCATTGCGGCCACGATGTTTCGCTTCATACAATGCTTCATCTGCTTCCTTAAACAATTGCGTCATATTAACAGTTGACGCGCTATGCGAATTAGACACGCCTAAACTCACCGTTAAAAATGCCGCAAATGGTGAAGAGGCGTGTGGCATATGTGCTTGAAAAACCGCTTGGCGCACATCTTCAGCAAAATCCTCAACATTTTCTGCATCATCATGAAAGCAAATAAACATAAACTCTTCGCCACCAAAACGCGCCACAAACGCACGATGCTGTTCAGCTTGTTGCTGTAAAATTTTTGCGACGCGTTGCAAGATATAGTCGCCTTCTAAATGGCCATAAAAATCATTGTAATGTTTAAATGCATCAATATCTAAAATAACCGCACTGACTACTTGCTGCTCATCGTGTAAATGCTGCTCCAAATAGCGGTACAATCCGCGGCGGTTGGGCAATGTCGTTAATTCATCACGCACCGATAAATATTCCAATTCCGTATTTAACGCTTCAAGCTCTTCATTTGTTTCACATAACAATTCGCGCTGTAAATGATTTTGTGCGGCGTTATTATATAAAAAGCGTGAACCAATCGTTGCAAAGACCATAAATATCGTCATATTAATTAAATGACCGATAAATATTGCTTCATTTGGTTGTGCATAATGCATCGCAAACGCCACGATAACAAGTGGCACAAATTGTAGCACGACAAATTTGCGCATCGAGCAATGATACATTAACACAGCGACTAATACATTCGATAAATAGGCCGTCACTTGCCCATAAGACCCTTGATCTAGAGCTGTTAAAGCGCCACCCCATAAAATAAAAAATAAATAATAGAGAAATATAAAACGATCTAAAAAACGAATATGTTGTTCCTTATTCGGCAAATACCATAATAGCAACAATGATCCAATCGATACGACTAACAGCACGCTATAAAAAATGACATAGTAATGCATTGACAAGCCGTACTCGAGGATATTACGTACTACTAAGGATAACTCAAAAATAATAACAATAATTAACGATATTTTTGCACGATTGACATTATCAATTGTCAACTGATTAAAAAAAAGACACCCTGGCTTCACTTGTAAAAATAACAATTCTCGCATTTTTTTCTCCCACTCTAGTTGCTAGCACTAATAAGATAATAGTTCTCTTTTTATAATTATAGTATATTATAACGATTGTTTATGATTCTAGTACAGTTCTACTTATTTTGTAGGTCCATTCATTCTTTTTTTAGATGTAGCTATAAGTCTTTAGGCTTTTTATTCTTAAAGATTTTCTCATAATTACTAACTATTATATACTTCTGTTTCTTAAAATAAATAGAGAAAACGGCACATCCTTACTGGAAAGCCATTTTCTCTATTATTTCTTATAACCTTTGTTTTTTCGGCAATCGAACTGTAAATGTTGTACCACCATGCAACGTACTGTCGACCGTAATTGTCCCGTTATGCAGTTTCACCATCGACTCAACAATTGATAATCCAAGTCCTGAGCCTGACACCGTTTGCGTTCGTGCATCATCAGCGCGGTAAAATCGTTCAAAAATACGCGCGCGTTGCTCATTTGTCATGCCAATGCCACTATCTTTGACTTGTAACATGACCTGCTCGCCATCATTTTTTGCAATTAGCTCAATACTCCCACCTTCGCGATTGTATTTTGTGGCATTCGTTAATAAATTATCAACAATTGTGCCAACCATCACCGTATCGGCTTCGAGCACAATATCGTCAATTTGCGAACGCAGCATAATCCCCGCTTGTCCAATTTTCCATTGATGTTGATGTAGCATCTCCTGCAACAATGCCGTCAAATTAACCGTTTCAAATTTTACTAAATGCTGCATTTGGTCAATCGATGTCAATTGCAAGAGCTGTTGTGTTAAATTCGATAAACGTTGAATTTCGCTATTAATTACCTCGATATACGAGCGCTTTTGCTCATCGGTCAGCGAGTCTTTCGCCAATAAATTCGTATAGCCTTTAATGCTAGATAATGGTGACTGAATATCATGCGACACATTAGAAATAAACTGACGGCGCACATCTTCCATCTTCGCCAGTTGCGCAGTCATATGTGAAAAACTTGTCGCTAGCTGCCCAATTTCATCTTTCGTTGTGACGTCAAGTGGCACATCAAATTTCCCTTCTGCAATGACATGCGTAGCACGCGTTAATTTACGAATCGGTTTCACTAAATAATACGTGCTGACAAAAACAAATAAAATGCTTAGTAAAATCGCCGCCGCAAACATCACGCCAAATAGGCCATGCATTTCATTAAATAATAGCTTAATATCCGGGCGTAAAAACAGCGCATAATGATGCCCGTTGTGCGTCAGCGGCACCCCTACTGTATTCGTTAGCTCATTTGCAAAAAAGCCTGTGACAAATGTTTGCTGCGGAAAGTCGCGCATACCATGATATAGTTCACCAACAAGTACTTCATCGATTGCTTGCTGTGATAGGTCATTATTGCGAAATGGTGAGCCATAAAAGCGCTCTTCGCCGGTATCTTCAACAATATAAAATTGATAGCCAATTTCCGATAAATTTTCCAAATAATCATCAAGCGACATATCCGCATGCACATCTGTGAATTCCGCAATACTTTGTGCAATCCGCATATTTTTCAAATCATTTTCAGGCTTTAACTTATATTGGTAATAGCCATTTGATAACACAAACGCAATGACTGAACTCGCAATCATAATACAAACCGTCACAACGACGAATTTCGTATAAAGTGTTTTCATTTTCATGCGTAAACCTCTAACATATAGCCAATGCCGCGCACCGTTTTGATTTCAACATCTTTTGCTAAATCACGAAAATGCTCGCGCAATCGTTTTATATGAACATCGATTGTCCGCTCATCGCCAATAAAATCTAAGCCCCATACGTGCTCAATCAGCTGTTCACGTGTAAATGCCTGTTTTTTATTCGCTACTAAAAAACTCAACAGCTCAAATTCTTTTGGTGGCAAGAAAAACGTTTCATTGCCAACAATCACTTTAAAGCTCGACTTATAAATCGTTAAATTGCCGGCTTTTAGCACATCGCTGTCCTCGTACACATTGTAGCGGCGCAATAAGGCTTTTAAACGGAATAAGAGCTCCTGTACATCAAAAGGCTTCACTAAATAATCATCGGTCCCCGATTCATAACCTT
Source organism: Kurthia huakuii LAM0618 (assembly GCF_000505545.1). Classification (GTDB taxonomy): domain Bacteria; phylum Bacillota; class Bacilli; order Bacillales_A; family Planococcaceae; genus Kurthia; species Kurthia huakuii. The sequence goes on along the minus strand of NZ_AYTB01000013.1, from coordinate 285,663 downwards.
GCGCCTTGTCATTAATTTGATTTTTTGCGGTTAATAAAATAATTGGCATATCAAAGCGCTTGCGTAGCTCTTTCGTTAATGAAAAGCCATCCATAAACGGCATCATCACATCAAGTACGGCCGCATCAATGGCTTGATTTTTCGCGATTTCAAGCGCCTTCATACCATCTTTTGCTGTTTTGACATCATAACCGGCATCGCGCAATGTTAGCGATACAAGCTCTAAAATATGCACATCATCATCAGCAACTAAAATTGTTACCATCTCGATCACCTCTCTGCCATCTTATGATACAAAACGCATAGAAAAAGGCAAAGCGAAATGCTTTGCCTTCGGATATTATTCTTCGTCAATAAAACGCGTCATCGAATATTCGTCTATATATCGCCCATCAATCCACATCGCATCTTGCTTTGTGCCTTCAATTTTATAACCCATTTTCCGGAACAGGAAAATCGCTTTGACATTATTCGTTAATACCATCAGTTCTAAGCGATGAAGTTGATTCGCACGCGCCCATTCGTGCATGTGTTCAAAAAGCTTTGTACCAACGCCTGAGCCTCGTGCCTTACTGTGCACACCAATCGCGATTGTGCCGCAATGTTTTGTGCTATGTATGACACCACGCTTCAATTGTAGATAGCCAATAATATCGCCATCTTCCTCCGCTACAAAAATCGTCATAAAATCTTTATTATCTTCCATCCATTTTACAATACGCTCTTCTCTTAAGTCGATTTCTTCTAACTGAAAAACAACTGAGTCATACGCATCGGCATTTTCAATAACCTCTAACAGTTGCCGAGCATCGTCTATTGTCGCAATACGAATATTCATCGAAACACCCCTTTACTGTATTTAATTGTTTATTACCCTCTTTTCATAAGATTAACGTGATGATTTTATGTTATTTTTCCCTCTCTAAAAAATAAGTGCTAAAAACAAACAAAAACAGCTCGATTCAAACTAGAAAAGAGCTGCTTTTTCCATCGTTAAACAATTATTTACGCCATATACAAGCCTTGTCTCCTAGCATTATCGCTTTTTAAAAATATGTCATATCGAAAACACGCTATTTGACGTCTGAGAAATTTCTGATAATTATGACGAAATTAGTCATTCATTATTTAAGAAGCGCTAACGATCGGTACTTTTTTTAAACGTAAACGTGATTGTATTGCCACATTGCATCACATCACGTAATTCTTCATAAAAGATTCCCCCATCAATACCCGACAGATGACACCAACCTTTCGTGCGAAGCAGCGCCATAAACAACTCATTGCGTAACGCTTGATTGGACTCTTGACGCGCAAGCTTGTCGATACCAACAATATAAATCATGTACGCCTCATGCCCGCGCGCGCGCTGAACCGTTGTCACAGTCACCACACCCGGCATCGAAAATGTTTCTTCATCAGGTATGTGCGTCTGTATACCACGTTGGTTTAGCCCGTCTGCAACTTCCATTAATAACGCCTCATCATCACCAAAGACTAGTACCGCAATATGACGTGTTATATCAAGTTCATCGTCATATACATTTTGCTGCAAGCGCCTCGCTAAATCATCGAGTTCTTGTTGGCGTGACGGATGTGTGGCAAGCGTCAACACATCGCCCTTCCAGAGCTTTTGCACAATGCTTGGCGAATGCTCTGGAGGACGATATAGCACGATTCGTTCCCCTTCTTGAAACACGCCCATTCGTACATCATAGCCAAGATGTTGCCAGGCATCTTTCGTTGTAATACCCGCTAACATACCACGTTGCCGCAACAGCCCCATGCCAATCGTATGTGCGGCGACAATAATCGACCCTGGTGTGCGATAGCAACGCTGCATGATATCACTCTTTAATAAACCGCCTTTGTGCATACCGGTCACAAAATGGCGAAATGTTAGGTCCTCACCAAATAAATCACGTGCAGTCGGCGTCAACATTTTCGTTAAATCCGTACTTTCATCGTATGCCCAGATTAGGCGGCGATTCACCTTCTCATTGGCAAGTGGCTGTACGAGCTGATAGGCGAGCCAATAAAAGGCTTGTTTATCCTCAAAACGATATGCATCTTGCGTCACGAAACATTCGCCTTCATCGACTAATAACGCATCGTATAGCTGTGTAAAAATATAAACATTGTTTAAAAATTCACAGCACAACGCTCCAACTAAATCACTTTTAGACGTAATATGTTGTTGTTTTTCAAGCAATGTTTCACTTGGTGGCTCATAGCTATGCGCATCGCACACCGTCGCGTAAAAACCTTCGTCACCAAAAAATGGCATGATACGAATTTGATGTTGTGCCATTTCATAATTAATCGTATCATTGCTAAAATAACGTAGCCAATGATCGATTTGCTCAATAATAGTCGCCTGTAAATGCGGCGAATAATACACAAAGCCAATTTGCCACTCCGGATGTTTTAAATGCATATGCGCAGCTTTTTGACATTGCACAACCGTTTTCCCGGTACCAGCAATACCACGAATCCGCTGTTGCCCCGGTGGAATTATTTTGCCGAGCTCATGCTGCTTTAAATCCACTTCTCGCGTTTGCTTTGAGAGCTCGTAAATAACTTCATAACGCGTGCCACTCTTTTCCGGGCGCTGCTCACGCTCACGCATACGATTGCCATTTAGCAGCGATTGTATAAGCAAAAAGCGCTCCTCATTTAAGCGTGCCCCTTTCACTTGGTACGGCGCCTCTTTCATAGCTTGCAACAGCCGGTTAGGCGTCAACATTTCTGCCCCTAAACATCCTTCATTTTTTGCAACTTGCTGGTGAGCCGCATGTGGTACGGCTACAAACACCTTACCATTTACTTTATTTTCTGTGCGCGGATCGCGATTAAACATGTCTATCAACGCCTCAAGATGAGCATCAACGCGCTGTTTAGCAGCAATTAGTTCTTGCTCATCAAGCTCGCCTAGGTGCACTTGAATCAAAAAAATACCTTCCTCACGGTCAATAATTAACAGATCAGGTTGCTGCATACGGTCTTCAATTAGCGTATATAAAGGAAAGCGCCAATAACTTTTACTGGTCCGCTTCGCGAAAGTTTCTTTTATCGTCTGCCAAAGGAGCCATTCATGTGAATCCTTTGAACGTTCAAGCCGTTCCATTTCGATAAAGCGCTCGCTCATGTTGTCACTATTCTTCACGTTCATCACTCCTATTTCTCAGAATTATTACCCTATACCCACATTTCTCAGAACAAATACGGGTATAGACAAGGAGGGGAGGAATTGACAATATTCGCCTTATTCATTTTTGTGCCACAAGTGCCAGTGGAGGTTTGAAGCGCTTACAAAAGTGCTATATAAACTATAAAACTAATAGGGAGGGTTTCACATGTATGAAAAAATCATGGTTTGTGTAGATGGAACAGAAATGTCGTATAAATTATTTGAACAAGCAATTGTCGTTGCAGGACGTTATGATTCGGACGTTTATTTAGTACGTATTATCGATATGCGCGCCATACCGTATATGAAGAGCTATGTTGCCATGACATTTGAACAAATGACTGATGATGCTTATAAAAAATGTGAAGAAGTCGTTGCGGCGTATAAAGCGCAATCCGATACACCCGAACGTTATGATCGTGTGAAAATCATCGTAGAAGCTGGTTCGCCTAGAAAGTTAATTACACCAAAAATTGCCAAAGAAATTAAACCAGGTCTTATTATTTGTGGAGCACGCAGTCCAAAAAAAGGAGCCGAACGCTTTGTTGGGAATGTGACGATGCATATTTTAAATACAGCCAAATGTGATGTGCTCGTTGTTCATCCAGATATGTAAATAGTTGTCGATTCCCTTCGCTACACCATGTATACTAGATGTAGGGAGGGATTTTTTATGTATCAACAAATTTTAGTTTGTATTGATGGCTCTGAAGTATCACCGCTCGTATTAGAACACGCAATTGACGTGGCAGGACGCAATGCCGCAAAAATTCATGTTGCCAACGTGGTTGATACACGTAACTGGCCAAGCTATGAAAATTTAACGCAAACAGAAGAAAAATTAAAAGAAACAGCACGCGCCAAAGCCGCAGAAGCGGTGAAGCATTTCATCGAACAAAGTGGCATGCCTGAAACACAATTTAACATCATCGTTGAAGCCGGTTCGCCGCGCTCAATTATTACGAAAAAAATTGCCAAAGATGTTCAAGCAGACCTGATCATCATCGGCGCATCAAGTGTACGTGGACTTGACCACCTTGTCGTTGGTAGCGTTGCAAGTGCTGTACTGCGCACCGCAACTTGCGACGTTTTAGTCGTACGTCGCCCATAAACAAAAAGTAGGAATCGCATAATTGCGACTCCTACTTTTTATTTATAGCGAAACGATTACTTTAAACAAATCACCGTCTACTTGAATTGTTAAATGCGTGCCATGCAAATTCGCAATCGATTGCGCAATCGCTAACCCTAGACCAGAGCCTTCCGTATGGCGCGATGCATCACCGCGCTTAAAGCGGTCAACGAGTTCATCGACATCTTCGCTTAGTTCATAGGCGGAAACATTTTTAATCGTCAATGTCCCTTCTTTTAATTGCACATGAATGCGTGTATTTGCCGCGCTATATTTAATAGCATTGCCAAGTAGATTATCAATCATGCGCGCCCATTTAGCCGCATCAACGGTAATCGGGTATGTTTCGGCATCTAATTGCGTGCGAATCGTTAATTGATGCTCCGCTGCGAGCTCTTCCTGCTCACCGACAAGTTGCTGCAATAATTGCACGTAATCAATCGTCTGTTTGTGCAGTTCTACTTGCCCAGACGCCATTTTTGTTACATCAAATAAATCATCGATTAATAGCTTTAGCTTCTGTGTTTTCGCATCGAGCACGTCGACATATTTCGCATGTTCGTCAGCCGTTAAATTTGGATTTTTCAATAAATCGGTATACGTCATCATCGCGGTCAGCGGCGTACGTAAATCGTGACTGACATTCGTAATCAGTTCCGTTTTCATGCGTTCACTTTTTTGCTTTTCAGCCATCGATTCATCCACACCTGTTTTTAAATGTTGAATGCGCTGTGAATGTTTCGCCAGTGGTGTCGAGCCTTGTAACGGCACAACATTTTTATTGCCAAGCGCAATTTCTTTCGTTTGGTCCATGACATAATTTACCGAGCCAATATGTTTAAGCGCTATGTACATAATCGGCACCATAACGATGAGCCATAAAATAATATAGATTGAGAAAATATCGATACTAAAGCCCGCTTCCATTATGATAAGGAATCCAAAGCCTGCTAAGAAAAAGGCAAACCATGAAAACAATAAAAACATCGTATATTGCGGTGTACCAAATGCTTGTACGAGCGTCCGAGCTAATTTCACAATAAATAGTCGCTCACGAATATTTCGTTCATGTAATGCATACACAATTGTATGAACAAACTGCAACAACCAATAAATTAAGAACGCAGCCGTCGTCCACACTGCAGCAAGCGTTAAATAAGCTCGACCATTTAGCTCGCTACTCGCATTAAAAATACCACTCGCAATGCCACCTAATAATAACCCCGCTACTAAAATTGCCATGGACGCCAGCGCTAAAATATCAATCGGCCATGTCATGCGTGGATAACGATTTCGAATCGGCACCCATAAAATAACTGCGACAATAAGCGTAATAGCACCGGCGATTTGAATCATGCGTGTAAACATCGCTAAATCTTCTTGGCTTTGCAATGCTTCACCTAATAACGTATGTTCCTTTTCCGACACAGGTAAATACCAAGTCACATTATATTTCTTATAGTTTTCAGGCATTAACGATAAATGTACGACATCATTGTAGTTCTCATCATATGCACCTACTAAATAATCGGAATTAAAATCCGACACAAAATTTTTATACGACTTAGAAAAAGCCGCTTTTTGAGGCTCTTGTTCATTCGAAATTAATTCCCCTGTTTGAACATTCGTAATGTTATACGTAATGCCTGCCATGTCATAGCTATAATTCGCTTCTTCTAGCGCATGATAGGCTTCTTTTAGTTGTCGTTTTTTAATGTTCAACACAATTTTTTTCGTAAATGCATCATCATTGTAAATTTTTTTATTGTATGCTAATGCTTTTTTTAGCTCTTGTTGTAAGTCTTTTTTTTGCTGCGCTGTTGTTTTATAGCTCATCGCATTACTATACGTTCTGCGTAAATTATTCTCACGCTCCGATTCAGAAGGCGCTAAACTCTCACGATAAGCGCGCAAATCATCATTTGTCACTGTCGTTTCTTTCAACAACTCCTCGAGCTTATAATGCAAAAGAATTTTTTGTTGCAATTCCCGTTCAATCGAATAAACTTGATTGTTAATCATAAGACTGTCTTGCGTTTTTTGATTCACGCCAACGCTCACAAGTGCCGCAAATGCGATACAACTAAGCGCCAGCAAAATGCTAATCAATACCCTTCTCAACGTCATCACCTCATTAAATTTAGTGAGAGAAAGTGCAATAGACACATTAAAATTGTACACACACCTAGTACCGTTGCCACGATAGACCAACTACGGTTGCTCAATTTTATAGCCTACACCCCACACCACTTTAATATATTGTGGGTTTTTCGGATTCACTTCTACTTTTTCGCGAATTTTACGAATATGGACCGCTACAATATTCGCTGCATTGTACGCTGGCTCTTGCCACACCGCTTCATAAATCGCTTCAATCGGATAAACGCGCCCCGGGTGTTGCATGAGGAGCGTCAAAATTTGGAATTCTAGTGGGGTCAATTTTACTTCATTGCCGCTGACAAAACATTGCTTCGTGTCGATATTGATACGCAAATCACCCACTTCTAACATCGCGTTATTATCTTGAAGTTCATATGTACCAAGCGTCATATAGCGGCGAAGTTGTGACTTCACGCGTGCTAGTAGCTCTAGTGGACGAAATGGCTTCGTCATATAATCATCAGCACCAACAGACAATCCTAAAATTTGATCCGCTTCCTCAACTTTCGCGCTCAGCATAATAATTGGAATATTACGTTCAGCACGAATTTTAAACGTTGCTTGAATGCCATCTAATGTTGGCATCATAACATCTAAAATAATTAAATGCACATCATGCGTCTCAAGCATTTGAAGCGCCTCTTCGCCGTTGTCAGCTTGCAGCACCGCATACCCTTCATTTTTCAAATAAATTTCAATGCCGCTGCGAATATCCGCGTCATCATCGACTACTAAAATCGTATACATATCCATTGCCTCCCTCTCGAAGTATCTTTATCGTATAAAAAATTTATGAACATTTGCTTATGATAATTATGAAGAATTTCTTAAGAAATGGCAAAATGATTACAATTTCGTGATAATACTGCTAAATTTGGCCGTCATTCATGAACTTTTTGTAACGGCTCTCTTTTACTTGTAGTCACAAGCACAAAAATCGCCTATAATAAGCGTAAAAGGATTGGAGGTTATATAACTATGATGGCTATTATTACTACTATCATCTTCATGGCAATTGGTATTGGCTCTATAATTGGACTATTCATTATCAACGCATATGATATCAACTATTTATCATTACCACCTGAAGAAATTGAAAAACACCGCCAAGCAAAACGTAACGGAACAAAAGTTGCCCATTAGTTTTGACTTGCAAGAGACTTAGACGATTGTCGAAGTCTCTTTTGTTTTAACTACGCAACAAAAAAGCAGGGATCGCCTCATGACGATCCCTGCTTTTTTATGTATGTTTAACATACAGTTTCCATTCTGCAATCCCTATCTGTTATCCTACAGAAGTATCATACGAATGTAAAGTCTTTTATGGTAAGCTGCGAATTGTGCGCTTCATAGGATGTTCCGCTAACAGACTCGTTTTCAAATGATGTGCAGCTGACTTTGTCGAAGCGATAAAGTCTGCAACAGTCGTATACTGCTCGGTAATCGTTCCAGCTTCCAAAATCGCAATATGATCTGACAATAAACAGGCTGCCTTAATATCATGTGTAATAAAAACATAGGTCAATTGAAAATCTTCTTTTAGGCGCTGTAATAAATCGATAATAAGGCGCTGATTGACCATATCTAAGCTACTAATCGGCTCATCTAGCACAATCAACTTTGGCTTCAGTGCGAGCGCGCGTGCTATGTTAATACGCTGCAACTGCCCACCGCTAAATTGACGTGGATATTTTGTTAAATCGTCGGCGCTAAGTCCCACCTGTTCTAGGAGCTCCGTAATATAGGCACGTTTGTCCGCTTGTGCCACCATTTGATAATTATCAAGTGGCTCTGCAATAATTTGCTCGGCCGTCATACGTGGATCGACCGCTGACAAAGAATCTTGAAAAACGACTTGTAACTCTCGACGCAATTGCTTTAAGGTAGCGCCCTTTGCTTCGTATAAATTTTGCCCTAAAAATGTCACAGTGCCACGAGTCGGGCGCTCAATACCAAGCATAATATTACCGAGCGTCGATTTCCCCGCACCGCTGACACCGAGTAGCGTAAAGCATTGCCCTACAGGAATATTAAGTGAAATATGCTCTAAAACGGGTGCTTGCTTTGGCTGAAAAAGACCTTTTTTTTGATAGCTATGTGCAATGTCCGTTAATGTTAAAATTGCCACTACAATCCCTCCTCAAGCGCGGGAACTGTTAAACGTGCCTTTATTAAATGCTGCGTATATGGGTGCTGCGGAGCCTGAAACAACGACACGACATCGGTTGCTTCGACAACATGCCCCTTTTCCATGACGAGCACGCGGTCCGCCATTTCTGCAATAACGGATAAATCATGCGAAATGAGTAAAATCGCCGTCTGATGCGTGACCCGTATATGCTCTAAATGCTTTAATACTTCCTTTTGATTGTATAAATCGAGCGCTGTTGTCGGCTCATCAGCAATAATTAATTTCGGACGCAGTACCGCCGCAAATGCAATCATGACGCGCTGTAACATTCCTCCGCTCAGCTCAAATGGGTACAATGTCAGCAATTTTTCTGGTGCTTGTAGCTGCACGTCTGCTAGCGCCGCGCATGCGCGCTGTGTGGCCTGCTTTTTCGTACACGCGCTATGCTGACGAATCAGCTCGATAAATTGATAACCAATCGTATACAGCGGTGAAAAAGCGGTCATCGGATTTTGCATAATCATCGCTAATTCATTGCCTCGACGCTGGCGCAACGCCTTATCACTCATCGTTGTTAGCTCCTCTCCGTTGAGTCGAATCGAGCCATGCTGTGTGAGCGACGCATCCAGCAGCTGAAAAATAGCTAAGCTTGTCATCGTTTTCCCGCTACCACTTTCTCCAACTAAGCCGACTACTTCACCTGCTTCAATTGACAAATCAAGCGGATAAAGTAACGGCTGTCCCGCTACTTCAACAGCTAATTGCTGCACTTCTAAAACCGGTATCGTCATAAGCCCTCTTTTCCTTTCAACGCTTGCTTTTTCACGCCAAATAATGACGCTAATGATTCGCCCAATAAATTAAAAATAATGACGACCAGCATAATACAGAGCCCCGGATAAAGCATTAGCTCGATATTCGTACGAACAAAAGATTTTCCTTCTAAAATCATCATACCCCATTCCGGCGTTGGCGCTTGCACACCGAGCCCTAAAAACGACATCGATGAAATGTTCATAATCGACCAGCCCATCTCAAGCGTACTCATCACAAGCAATGGCGGCATAATATTCGGCACGATATGTTTACGAATAATTTTAAACGATGACGAACCATTAATCCTCGCAACCTTCACATAGTTTTCCGTTTTCAACGATAGCACCATGCCGCGGAAAATCCGGGCATAATAAACCCATTGCACAAGAATCAGCGCTAAAACGACTTGTTTTAGCCCTGGTCCGAACATGCCAACAAGTCCAATAACGAGCAGCAAATTCGGAAAAGCCATCATCGTTTCGCAAATGCGCATGAGCACATAATCAATCCAGCCACCAAAATACCCAGCAATCGTCCCCGCCATAAGTCCAATTGATAGCGCACAAACAAAAATAAAAGCGGCACTACCGAGTGATGCTTGCATACCAATAAGCAGTCGCGATAACACACATCGACCTAAATGATCGGTACCAAGCGGATATTGCGCGGATGGACCTTGTAACTTCAATGCTAAATTCACAGTTGTTGGATTATTCGGTGCAAGCCACGGTGCTAGGAGCGTGACGACAAATAATAACAGAACCAACACACTATAGAACGTCAATAATTTATGTTGTTTTATAAATGTTCTCATTAGCGCACCCCTTTTTTGACAATGCGTGGGTCGATATACATTTGAATTAAATCCACGACTAAATTACATAGTAAATAAAGGATTGCCGCTAACAATACATAACCTTGAATCACTGGCATATCACGACTAAAAATAGCATCGATAAAGTAGCGACCAAAGCCTGGAATTGAAAAGACTACTTCAACGATTACCATGCCGGTCATAAGCGTCCCTAAGTTAATACCTAGCCCTGTAATAACTGGGCCAATTGCCATACGCAGCACATATTTCACCATAATGACACGTTCGGTTAATCCGCGTGTACGCGCGAAAAGAACGGCTGGTTCATCAAGATGTTCTAACATATTAGCCCGTAACATACGCGTATATTGGACGATAAACGGCAACGCTAACGTAAAGGTTGGTAGTACGAGATGTTGCCACGTTCCTACACCTTCAATCGGCAATAAGTCGAGCTTCACTGAAAAGAATACGACGAGTAAATAACCGACTAAAAAGGCAGGCATTGACGCACCGATAAATGCTAGAAAACGTGTGCCATGATCCACGATGCCATTTTTATGGAGCGCTGTATAAAACCCTAGTGGCACACTAATAAGAAACGTTAATAAAATGCTTAACATGCCTAGCTGAAAAGTAATCGGCAGCCGTTCACGCATCTCTTCGGTTACGGGACGCTTCGTCATATACGAGTCACCAAAGTCTAACTGTACGACCCTTTTTACCGTATCCACATATTGAAGAAAGATGGGTTTATTTAAACCCATCTCCTGTCGTTTATCTTCTAATGCCTGTGCTGTTGGATGCGTATTAGTCGCTGCAAAATACGCTTCTGCCGGATCTACCGGCGATGCTTTGACCATAATAAATGTTAACAAAATAGCGAGCAAGAAAATCGGGATAATCGCCAAAAGCCGTTTTGTAATAAAGACACCCATGTTGCCACCTACTTCAATTTAATGCCCGTAAAGGAATGCTCATCACGATTTGGCGCAAATTGTAAGCCTTCTACATCATGTTGGTAAACGGCAATTTTATTAATATAAGAAATTGGTACGATAGAATACTGTTCTTGGATTTGCGTTAAAATATCGGTATACAGTGCTTGGCGTTTTTTTTCATCTGTTGACGTTAAAGCACGTTTAATTTCTTTGTTTAACGCTTGTTGTTTATCATACGACGCCATCGTTGTATGATAGCCGAAGCCTTCGCTTGCTACAATGTTGACAAATGTATGTGGATCATACGGTGTACCGTAGTTACTGAATAAATTAATATCAAAGTCATCCCCTTTAAAACGCTTGACTTGGTTCGCTAATTCTTCTGATACTAAGTTAACTTTGATACCGATTGCTGCCCATTCAGATTGCATCGCTTCTGCCATTGTTTTTTGAATCGTATCAGCTGATACGTACATCATCTCGATTTCGAGTGGCTTGCCGTCTTTCTCACGTGCTGTACCACTCGCATTCAATTTCCAGCCAGCCTCGTCTAATAACGTCGCCGCTTTTTTCGGATCATATGCTGCTTTTTGTGCCGCGACATCTTTCGTATACGGCATATTCGTTGCTAAGACGTGATCTGCTGTTTCTTCCATACCCGCCGTAACACTGTCCACCATCGTCGCCTTATCAAATGACATCGCTAACGCTTCGCGAACACGTACGTCTGATAATGTCTCACGCGTTGTATTCATCACAAGCTGACGCGTTGCATATGGCTCTGAAATTTGCGTTTCTAAATTATCGTCTTTTTCAAGCTCTTTAAATGTCTCTGTTGACACTGCACCTTCACCGATAATTAAATCAATATCACCCTTCTCAAGCGCCATCGCCGTCGTTTCAGCATCTGGAATCACTTTTACTTTAATTTCCTTCACATCAGGTTTTGTGCCCCAATAATGCTCGTTACGTTCATAAATAGCATAATCATCCGCTTTATAGTCCTTTAACACCCATGGACCTGTGCCAACCGCTTCTTTGACACCTTTCGACGTATCGTCATCTTTCGGGAAGCCAGCATCGCCTAAAATACGTACCGGACGCGCCACTGCAAGCTCTTGTAGCGTTGCATAATACGGCTCTGTTAATGTCATTTTAAGCGTCGCATCATCGACCACATTAACCGTTTTAATTTTTGTTAACACCGTTAGCCATGCGTGCGTGCCATTTTCTGTCGTTTGGCGCAGCACCTCATCAAAATTACGTTTGACTACGTCAGCCGTTAGCTCCGACCCATCTGAAAATTTAGCATCGCTACGCAAATGGAATGTATACGTTTTACCATCTTTTGAAATATCCCAGCTTTTTGCGAGCATCGGTACTAACTTGCCATCTTCCCCATAACCTACAAGCGGTTCATATACCATTGTTTGCGCAAACATTTGCGATGGGTTATAGACGTGCGGATTCATTTCGGCTACGTCACGAGGCCATGCAACCGTTAAAACATCCTGTTGTTCGCTCTCTGCTTTACTTGATGAATCACTCGTTGAACATCCTGCTAATCCTACAATTGCTGCTGATAACATTAAACTCGCTACGATACTTTTCTTTTGAAATTTCATCGGCTATTCTCCTCTATGCTGTTAGAGATAAACAACTCGTCAAGTCGTTTATGTTCAGTCGTTTATTTACTACTTATAATGGCTTATACATTGTTATGATGTCAACAACTAATTAATAATGATTCTCAATTGAAAACAGGAGAAATGAAAAAATTTCTTATAATTATGTAGATTATCTCGTAAAATATGTAGTATATTGCTAAAAATCCATTGCTCATACTTTCTCTTAAATGTCAATGGAAGTGTCATAAAAAAAGGTACTTGAGCATCGTCAAGTACCTTTTCTATAACGTAAATGCAATCGCGCCGTTGTCATCTTCAAAATGATGAATTTTAATGACCGCTTCGGATACTTCCGGCAATAAGCCTTCATGTTTATTATGACCAACGAGCAAGCTGAGCATTTCAAAGTTCTTTTTCGTCTTTAGCGCATTAAATTCTGCAATAAAATCATCCGAGATATGACACATGCCATCGGTAATAAAGACGATATCACCATCTTTCGCTGAGTGCTCTAAATGAACCATCGCCTCGCGTAGCGGCGCCTCAAAATTCGTGCCACCACCTATATAAGAGGCTGCAACGTCGAGCAATTCACGTACGCTATAGCGTCCCTTTTTAAAAACTTGCACGTCGCTATAGCCAACGTCGCCACTAAATGGAATAAAGACAAAATCGCGCTTTTCTTTTTTTGCAATCGCCATTAGTGCAAGCACAAAGCCCTTGCCTTCGACATCAAGCTCCTGCATACTGCCACTCTCGTCATAGCACACGACAAATGCACCCTTCCCTTTTTTCGAGCGCTTTTTATAATCGTACATAAGCGTGCGACCTTCGACAAAGCGATGCATAAAATCAAGCTTTGATTCCTCCGCCTCCGACTTCAAATATTCGATTGGCAATAAACGCTCCGCCGCATTGCCGGTCGTCATCCCCTGCTTTAAAATCGTCCGCACTTGCTTTGTCTTTCGCGCATAACGCGCCTTTATTTTAAAGCGCCCGGCCCACTCCGCAATTTTGCGTAGCTCTGGATTTTTTGCGAGCTCCTCAGCAAGTGCGAGTTGCTGCTGCACCGGCACTTTACTAGCATCTCCTTCACCGACACTCGGCGCAAGTCCACGCAATAGATCATCGACATTAGACGCCACTTCTTCAACGTCGTGCAGCTCATCATCAAGCATCGCCTGCCACGCAGCCAACGCCTCCGCATCATTAAAAAGTTCGGCAAGTTGCGCTGCCGTTAATTGTTCATCGTTACCGGCCGTCGTTGTATTTGAAGGTGTCTCACTCGTACCGTCATCGGTCGCCTTCGCCTGTTCCTCAGTCGCATCATCAGTAAACTCGTTTAACCACTCGCCTGCCACATAGCTAAAACGCCACGTCGCAAGTGTTGACAGTAAGACGTTGCCGGTCGCATTGTCTTGCAACTTCCTAAATGCCTCGCTCGCAAATAACTGTTCAAGGAGCGCCCGATTAGCTGAATCCTCTTCAACAAGCTCCTTATTACCGCTATAGAGCGCCTGCCACAGGTCGCGAATAAGTTCGGCAAAATGTGCATAATCATACGTCTCAATCAAGTCATCAAATTTATGAAATTGCTGGCGTATACGTTCATACTGTTGCTGCACTTGCGGTTGTTCATGTTTTAGCATTATAACAACACCTTCGTTAACGCCTGCTCCACTTCTTGCTCAAGCGCATCAAAACGTTGCTGTTGCTCGGTCGTGTCGATTAATGCCATCACTTCTTCCTTCACTGCTTGCCAGTCGTTATACGCTTCCGATGCATATTCGGTATACGCTTTATATTCGATGGCTGTTGTGCTAAAACGCTTGACAGCTTCCATTACATCTCCGTAAAAGGCTTCCGCTTTTTCAAAGGCGTGATCTAGTGGTGTGAGCACATATTCATGAAGAATACTATTCACAACTGAACGATCCTCTGCGTCAATCCATAGCGCATCTTCTAGCACAAGTAAATCATTTGTGACAACTTGCATGCGACCACTTAAAAGTGCTTGTGCTTTTAATAAGGCAAGACATTGCTTTGTGCGACGGTCCGATACCGGAATTCCTTGTTCTTTCAAGCGGAAATGAATCGTCACAATTTGCTCAAGAATCGCTGGCGGCATAGTAATTGTGTCGACAAGTTCCTGCAATGTTGCGAGTTGTGCAAGCGTAATTTTGGGTACGTCAACAGCTGTCGTTGACGAGCTTAACATCACCATAAGCGCATCCGGTGTTTTCAAACTTACCACTTCTCGACGAATTAAGAAACGGTCATACAGCGCGGCTAAATCGTCTTCTTCTGGAAACTCGTTACTTGCACCAATCAACGTAAATAACGGCGTTTTTAATACGGCCGTCCCATTTTCGAATTGGTGTTCATTCATAATTTTCAATAAACCATTTAATAAATCCGATGTCGATTTAAAAATTTCATCTAAAAATGCAAAATGAGCGGTCGGTAGCTGCCCCTCAATATTCCGTTCAATAATGCCCTCTTTTAAGCGCTCAAATTTCGCCGAGCCAAACAGTTCATCGGGCTGTGTTGTTGGTGAAATAAGGCGCGTAAACGTATGAACATCATCAAAAGCATCGATAAATTGCTGAATGATGCTTGATTTTGCGACGCCTGGTGGGCCGATTAATAAAATATTTTTCTTTGCAATTAATGCCAACATAATCGCACGAATTTCATGTTGGCGCTCAACGAAATTGGCATTCATCGCTTGTTCAGTTACTAATAATTGTTTTACTAATTGGTGCATGTTAATCCCTCTTTTTCAAATTGGCGTAATAGTAACGCACTAAACGCACGTTGTTCTGGTGATAATGTAGCCGTCTGTTGTTCTATAAACGCATGAAGGTCCGTAATGACTTCAATGGCCGTTGGTATATGCGCCGCATCGCGTTTACCACTAGTGACATCATGATAAACGCGCGCAATATAAGGCTTATGCTCAAATTGTTCTATTAACGGCATTGCCTCTTGTTCAACGCATTCCATTGAGCGCGTAAAACGACCGTTATCATAATGCATCGCGATATGTGGAATCGTCTCAAATGATTGCAAGCGCTGAATCGTATAGCGCTTGCGTTCTGTTACTAACTGTAGCGCCGCATCATCAAAATGCACACGAAATGCTGGATTTGGACGGAATAAAAAATTTTCATCTGACATCGGAGAAAGCGCTAATCCTTGGACGATGCGTGAGAAAGCATGGTCAATAACAGCGCTTTTCGTTTTACCATGCATCGCATCTTTTTTAAAATAGGTCGTTAAATTAAGCGCAAAACTCGGTAAATCATCGGTGTGTAACATCGTTGGAAAATCATATAATACGGCTGTATCCATCATATAAAAAGTCATGTATTCATCGCGAATCCCAAGTTCATCAGCCGTGACATTTGCCGCATAAACATCGATGGCAACATCGTATAATTCATGGAAAAAAGCGCGCACACTCGCCACCGTCACGCCATGCTTGTCAAGCAGCCACGCATTGGCATCATAAACAAATGGCATATGCTTCGCCGCAAATTCAATATGACGTAACACATGGTCATAAAGCGTCATCGCCGTATCAGCTGTTGGATTTTCTACATAGGCATCGCGCACATCACGAAGCGGCTTCAATTGTTTTTCTTGGTCGCTATATTTTTTGCGCACCGCACTAAGCGATTGGAAGCGACTAACGGTTTTTTCAAGCTGTTTATTAAAGCGTACGAGTAAAGCGTCACAATGAGCAATAAGCGCATCGATAGCACTTAATTTCAGCGACACATAGACGACTGGCACCGCATCATTTACAAGCGCCAAATGTCGTAGTGGCGTCTTTGTTATGGCCTCTGTTCGATAAAGATAATTCATAGTCAAAACCCTTTCTCTAAAATCTCTTCCTTTACTTTAACGCAAAACAAACGCTTTGTGGACCTTTTTGCATAGATACTATGAAAATCAAAAAAACAAACGAAATCCTACATTACCTTAAAAAAAGAAAACTGACGATGCGTTCGAACATCGATTAGCAACATATTTTTCCGTATTGAAAGTGGCGTACGACAGACCTTGTTTGTTGTTTACAGCACTGCTTATTTAGCGCAAAAGATAGAAGCGCTTCAGCATTTTTTAGTGCCATTCTACCTTTGTCCTCATCTGAATCTTCATTTTCTTTATAAATGGGTAATGTACCGTAAAAGGAGGTTTTAGAGATGAATAAATTTATTTTAATTATTAGCGCGGTTGGCCTTATTTTCTCATTTGCTTACTTTAATATTAGCGTTTGGAACAACATCGATTGGCTCTTGCTTGAGCGTGGGTACTATACAGCAATGTCTGGCATTATCGTCTTTTCTGTTATTTCTGCCGCTAAATCAATTACGACCGTTGTCGAAACAGGTGGCACAAAACTCGACCGCATCTACGCAGGAATTGCATCGGTCATTGCGGTTATTTCGATTATTTATTGTTGTGTCAGCATTTATAATACTGATTGGGTGTATTTAGAAAAAGGTTATTATTGGGGCGCGACAGCTTTCATTACAATTACCGCTGCACTAACGTGGATCTCGCTTGAAATTGTTACAAAGGAAAACGCAACGAAACAACCAACCATTGAAGATTAATACGTGGAGAGGCTGGGACATCCGTGTAACAACACCCTCTCAGATGAGCATAAAAAAAAGGAACAGGAACTGGTTTGTCCTAGACGCTTTTTTGCACACGCATCATCTGCACTAATTGAACTATATCAGCTAAACTGATATAGTAAATGTATAACAGATTAATTGAGGTGAACGACGATGCAACTTATATTAAATGAACAGAGCGACATCCAACTGTACAAACAAATTGTGCAACAAATTACCGAGCATATCGCTCGTGGCTCATTGCGCTATGACGACACATTACCTTCAGCCCGACAACTTGCGAGCGACTTAAGCATTAATGTCAATACGGTGCTTAAAAGCTATCACGAGCTCGTTGAAAAAGGATTAATTGAACAACAACCGAAAAAAAAAGCGCGTGTCATTGCGCATAAACCGACAACTCAGACGATGACAACGCTTGAAGAAGCTTTAACACCCGCGCTAGCAGAGGCTTCTGCGATGGGTGTCGCCGAACACGATGTCCAACAGCTTGTTACGAACATTTTGGCAAAATGGAGGTCATAGTAATGATTCTTTTAGCAACTACATTCGTATTGGTTGCCGCACTCCTTATTGCGCAACCATATTTATCAAAGCGCACGTTATTATTTGGCACGGCCATTCCGGAACAATTTATTCAACATGCCAAAGTACGCGCACTCCGCAAACGCTATAGCTTCACAATGTTTGGCTTGATATGTATCATCACGATTCTTTTTTTCATCTTTTCACCACAGGAGCAAAGCTTTTTCTTAGCAGTAACTGCGATAATTATCGCCAGCTTTTTATTGTATTATCAATACCATCGCCGCGCACAACAACTAGTCGACGATGAGCAATTTTATGCAGGGCTTGAAGAAATACGCGTAACTGATACATCGGTGCGCGCACGAAGCCATACTACGCCAACATTGTTATTTTTATTACCGATGATTGTCACAATTGCGATAGCCATTTTAACGTTTCAATATTATGACACGATTCCTTCTAAAATCCCGATTCACTGGGGCATTGACGGCTCAGCCGATAGTTGGGTTGATAAATCATGGCTGGCGGCAATGGGGCTACCAATTGTCATGCTAGGGATACAAGTTTTAATGCTTATTGTTGCATTGGGCTCTCAGCAAGCAAAAGTACAGCTAAATGCCAATCAATCAGCTGAAGCAGCTTCTTTTGAAGTCAAAAAACGCCGCGCGAGCACATATTTTTCACTGATACTCAGCTATGCATTAACTACGATGTTTAGCTATTTACAGTTTACCGAACTCATTCGTCCACAAGCATCACACGCACGCTGGCCATTTATCGCGCTTCTCGTCATCATTATTGGCGGTACGCTATGGTTAACAATTTATACTGCCCGCCAACAAACCACTACTGCAGCGACATCTACAAAAACCGCCCTACGCGATGATCACTATTGGCGCGGCGGGGTATTTTATATCAATCGACATGACCCAGCGCTCTTTATTAGCAAACGCACCAATATCGGCTGGACGTTAAATTTTGGCAATCCATGGGCTTATTGTTTATTACTCATTATTTTCATTCCCCTTTTATGGGCATTGCTCGTTACGTAACACGATACAAAAAAAGCTATTTGTATTTTTTAAAAAGAGTCCTCTAATGTTACACTAGTCTTACAGAGGAGGTGCCATTAATGAAAAAAGCCATTCCAGCACTCGTGTTTGTTGCACTCTTTTTTACGATTCTTTATGTGATTTTATTTGCGCTACATCGCATGTCTAATACAACGACAAGCGACACATGGCACGTTTCTTTTGAGCGTCCATTTGATACGAACAATTGGACGTATGAAATCGAACAACTCACGACTGACAAGCTTGATATGCAATCGATTGAGCTACGTCATGGTCGCGAGGAACTCATTCATATTACACAATTTGAAGAAGGTACGACCATTGAAGATTTTGATATGCTACTGCATCCTTTTTATTTACGTAGCACGACAAATGTTGTCGAAAAAGGCGACACATATAAACTCATTCTAACTTATCAAGCACATGGTAAAACGAAGCGTGATATACTCACCGTCAAATAAAAAAAGAGGCTGGGACAAACGAACTGACCTAAATAAATGAGACAACATAAAAAGAGAAAGACACTTTCAGGGTATAAAAACGTTGGAGGTGTTTTTTGATACGTAAAAAACAAGTATGTGCGTATGAAACCAAAATAAAAGCAATTGAAATGAAGTTAGCGCAAGTGCCAACGAAAGAAGTGAAGGATGTATGTGAGATTAAAAATGAAACGCCAATCTATCAGTGGATGAAATGGTTTAAAGATGGGGAGTTGCATCGATTAGAACAGCCAATTGGCAAACAATATAGCTATCGTAAATGACCTTAGGAAGAAGGCATGAGTGAGATGGAACAGTTAAAGATTAAAAATGAAGTGTTAGCTATTCAAAATATCTTACTAAAAAAGTACATCAAATCGAAAAGGAAGTGATGAAGCAAATTTCATTCTAATCATCAAGATATTAAGTGAACGATTCCCTTTGAAACAAGCACCATCTAGAAAAAAATTTATAAAATTCCAAAATCTTATAACTTCACAGCGATTAAGATTCTGTTTATACATCGCAAGCAGTCAAAGAAAAAGGCGTTATCATGAGCATGTCCCGTAAAGGCACGCCCGCTGATAACGCCATCATTGATTGAAGGGATTTTGAGAACAACAAATGACGTTGTCGTTCAAACATACATCAACTACTATAATCATACTCGAATTTTGGTAACGTTAAACCACCTTTCTCCAGTTGCGTACCGAAAAAAGATGGTTCAACAAAAATTTGACGGTGACTCCTAGGGGAAAAGCATGAGCAGAAGACCCCGCAGTGAGCTTGCGAGCGAGGAGGCTTCGGCCATGCCCCAGGTAAGCGTCCGTCAAATTCGGCTAAAAAGAAGTGTCTTTTTCACTGTCCCATTTTTGTGGGTCAGTTCAAAACAGGTCATGTTCCTTTTTTAGCGTTCGCCACAAAAAACCGGAACCGCGCCACCGCGCGATTCCGTTTTTTCTTATGCTCATCTGAGAGGGTGTTGTTACACGGATGTCCCAGCCTCTTTTTACTTAAAATAAAATATCGGTCCAAATTTTCACTGCTGTTAGCGTAATTAACAACGCAAGGAAAATTTGTAGCGCTCGTGTATTCATTGATTTTGCGACTTTTGCGCCTATTGGAGCAGCAATAATAGCGGCTACTGATAAAATGATAACCGGTAGCCATTCCACTTGTCCTGTTGAGATTTTCCCAATTGAACCACCAATTGACGAAATAAATGTAATCGCTAAGCTCGATGCAATCGTCACACGCGTTGGAATTTTTAAAATGACAAGCATAATTGGTACTAATAAGAACCCGCCGCCTGCACCAACAACACCAGAACCAAGTCCAACAAACAACGCGAGCGCTGCTGCAAGTGGTTTATTAAATGTTACTTCTGTTGTATCTGGCACTTGTTTACGCGGAATTAACATCAGTACCGCTGCTAGTAACGCGAAAATACCGTAGACAAGATTGACGCCTTCCTCGCTAAAGCCACTCGATAAAAAACTACCGCCTAAACTACCAACTAACACAGCTGCACCCATAATCATAATGAGCTGCGCATTTAAATAACTACCTTTACGGAATGCCAGCACACCAGAAATTGATGTCACCAACACCTCGACCGCTGTAATCCCTGATACTTCATGCGATGTAAACGAACCTACACCAAGGAGCGTCGGAATGTAGAGCAACATCGGGAATTTTATGATAGCGCCGCCGATGCCGAGCATGCCGGAA
Organism: Kurthia huakuii LAM0618; assembly: GCF_000505545.1. Classification (GTDB taxonomy): domain Bacteria; phylum Bacillota; class Bacilli; order Bacillales_A; family Planococcaceae; genus Kurthia; species Kurthia huakuii. The sequence goes on along the minus strand of NZ_AYTB01000013.1, from coordinate 264,391 downwards.
ATAAATGATCCAACAAGACCGATGGCAAATAACGTCACAATAAGTCCAATGGTCATAATGTACCTTCTTTCATTGTTACCTACTCCGTTTTAATAGTACATGTTTTGAAACGGCTTTTATCCGATAAACCATTTTCTTTACATAAAACATAAAAACCGATGTATTTTGCACGAAGCATGGGCGATTTTTATTAAAGCAACTCATTAGAATGATAATGAAGGAGCTGCGTCTTTAGCGAACTCTAAGAATGTTACGGCGCCGCCTACTTCAATGCCATCGATAAATGCTTCTTTACCTAAGCCCATTACGTCCATTGTCATTTGACAAGCGATCATTGTAACGCCTAAATCTTGCGCCATTTCCACTAATTCTGGAATTGATGGTACATTTGCTTGTTTGAAACCTTCCGCCATTGCTTCTTTACCAGCTGGTAGTGGTAGTGCATGCATTGCTTCTTTATGGATTAAGTTTAAGCCTTCGAATGTGAAGAAGATTGCGACCTCTTTGTTTGTTGCGGCTGCTGCCGTTGCGATATTGAATACTTTATAAGCGTCGAAAAGACCACCGTTTGCTGCGATAATTGCTACTTTGTTTGACATAATAAATTTCCTCCTAATAGTTAGATGTTTATACTAAATTATTTATTTTACTGGGCCTGCCCAAGCAAGCATGCCGCCGACCATATTTGTCGCGTCATAGCCCATATCCGTTAGAAATTGTGTTGCTTGTCCACTACGTGCAGATGAACGACATACTAAAATGTATGGTGTTTTTTTATTTAAATCTGGTAATTTTGCTTCTAATAAATGAAGTGGAATGTTATCAATTCCGTCAATATGACCTTCTGCTACTTCTTCTGGTGTACGCACATCAATTAAGTGAAGTGCTTCGCCAGCGTTTATTTTTGCTAAAACATCTGTTGTTGAAATTTCTTTCATCGTAATTCCTCCTAATTAATAAGCGTTCATGCCACCGCGAACATTCGTCACGTTTAGGCCAAGCTTTTTCATTTGTTTACATGCCGCTTTTGAGCGCATACCACTTTGACAAATAACAACGATTTCTTTATTCATTGGCAACTTGCTGTAATCTGAGCCGAGTGGCATATTTTTAAATTGACGTAAGCCATTTGATTTGTACTCCGCTTTTGTGCGGACATCAACAAACAATTTATCTTTGTCATTAATAATCTTTTTTAATTCCGTCGTTGAAATCGCTGGAATCTTTGAAAAAAATGAAAACATATAACGACCTCCTATACTCCTATACGATAATGGGTATTTTATTTTTCATAGTGGTGCAATGAATTACTTTACGATTCTCAGTTTATACCCCTGCAGGTATGTTGTCAACAAAAACTCATTATTTTTTATAAAAATAGTTAAAATCATTGAAAATACAGACTTTTATACAATTTTAATTTTATGCATATACGATAAAGCAACTGTATTCATAACTAATGCATCTTTGTCATATAGCTAATTCCCTATAAACATAGGAGGGTATTTATCACAACTAAAATTGAGTATTTATACTTAAAAAAACATGATATAATAGGTTAAGTTATCTACATAAAAGGAGATGTTATGCCAGATGAATGTACTTAAAAAAGCGCTTGCTACAATAAGTTGTGCCGCACTACTAACCGTTGCTACAACGCCTGTATCGGCCGCTTCTTACAAGTTGGTCTATTATACGCTCTACAATAAAAAAACGAATCAACCGGTGAAAGGTTATGGTGTCTACAATCATACTCTCTATTATGATGCCATTGAAAAAATGGGTCGTCATTCGTATAAAGGGGTACTGTATCATGATGGCGTGCGCTATAGTGGCGTACAACAAAGTATTCGCTATAACAACGGGCTTCCACTAACAGGCATTCATAAAGAAAGTGGCAAATATTTTGCTGACGGCAAAGTCGCGACCGGTATTTTCAATGATATTTTGTATAAAAATGGCCGCGCGTATACAGGCGTGCAACAGAACTTGCGCTATGTTGATGGCAAGTTATTAACCGGTATGCATGACGCAAGTGGTAAATATTTCGTTGATGGTCTAGCAGCAAATGGCACTTATAATGGAATTACTTATAAAAATGGCTATGCAAAATAAAAAAAGGAATCGCCGTAGATGCGATTCCTTTTTTTATTTTTTTGTATCTTCCGTTGTCGGCTCAATATACGTGTTATCATCTTGAATCGGATGGCGCGTGACACCATCATCTTTTCCTGATGTAGCATTGTCAAATGGCGTATACATATCCTCAACGGGACGACGCTTGATCACAACGCGATAGAATGCTAATCCAATGAGTATTAGAAATGCAGCGGCAATAATAAGACTAATCCAATCCATATCTATTCGCCTCCGTTTCTATTCGTTATATAACTATACCCTATCTATCACTTCGTAACACGTGCTTTAATACTTTCCCCGAAGCATTGCGCGGCAGTGCCTCAAGTACTTCCATTTCCATAGGGATTTTATATTTCGCTAAACGTTCACTACAATAGCTCATCAACGATTCAATCGTCAATGACTGCCCTGCTTTCAAACAAACATATGCTTTTGGCACTTCTCCATATACCGGGTGGGGAATACCAACAACAGCTGCTTCAAGCACTTCTGGCATTTGGAATAGCACTTCTTCCACCTCTACAGGATAAACATTTTCACCGCCACGAATCAACATATCCTTTTGACGATCGACAATATATAAAAACCCATCATCATCAAGCCGCCCTAAATCGCCGGTAAACAACCAACCATCGCGCAGTGCATGCGCAGTTTCCTCTGGATTACGCAAATAGCCGGTCATCGTTTGTGGCCCTTTCACAGCAATCTCTCCCACAACACCATTTGGCAACTCTTCTCCATCTGGCGCTGCAATACGCACCGATGTTTTGTCCGTAGGAGGCTTGCCGACTGAGCCAATTTTTTCAAGTACATCATCACCTTTTAATGTTGTTGAACAAGGTGAATTTTCCGTCTGGCCATAAAAATTTTGCAACGCGACATGTGGGAACAATTGACGTAACTTTGCGATTAACTCATAGGGCATTGGTGCAGCCCCATACGCGAACAACCGCAACTTCGACAAGTCAAATGTTGAAAAATCATCATTGTTTAATAGCAACATATACATTGCCGGCACGCCAAAGAAAATCGTCGCTTGCGAATCACGAAGCCATGTCGGTGCTTGTGTAGGTGAAAATGCTTCTTCAATAATAAATGAGCCTCCCGCCATAATAGTTGGTGTTAAAAAAACATGCAACCCTGCGCAATGAAACAACGGTGTACAAATAAATACGCGATCTTGAGCCGTTAGTTCGCTTGATGTCTCCCACTGTACACTTGCCTCGTATATAGCGCGGTACGACAACATAACCCCCTTTGGCTTTCCTGTTGTGCCCGATGTATACATAATCACCGCGATGTCCTCGTCATCGACGTCGCTCGCTTCATATGGTTCATGCGCATAAATTGTCGGCAACTCTTCCGTTGTAAAACACTGTGCTAACGGCATACCCGTTGCGGCCATTTTTTCGATAAGTGCCGTATCGCAAAACATCGCCTTTGCTTCCGAATGCTCTATTATATACGCTACTTCCGTTGGCGCTAATTTTGTATTAATTGGCATGGCAATCAATCCAGCTAATTGAATGCCAAAATAAATGACCGGAAAATCTGCATGATTATCCATAAAAATACCGATGACTGTATTTTTCTCATAATCAAATTGTTGTAAGTATCCAGCGAGTGCTGTCGCTTCACGGTAAACGTCAGCATATGTCTTTTTATGCGTGCGAAATTCAATGGCGCTGTGGTCAGGTCGGTTTATTGCTTGCTGCTTTAAAACATAGGGCATACATTTTTGCATGCTTCATCTCCCCTTTTGTCATCAAAATTCCAATGGCAGGCGCAACAACAAGTATCAATACATTCCCTAAATATGCCATTTTAAATCCTTTTACATACAAAAAAAGCCCACATAACTGTGAGCCCATTTTACGCATTACGCGCCAATTTCTTTTAACATATTATCGACAAATTGTAATAATTTCGTATAAGCTTCGTCAAATGTTTCATTACCTGTATAATCTTTCATCGCATCAAAAGCAATGTTAATTTCCCAAATCCCTTCTTGGCCATTAAACATCGCACTTGATGAACCAAGCATTGGTGTTAAATTCGCACGTAAATACGTCTTAATCGGATTGCTAAACTTTTTCTGCAACGCTAAACCAAATAATGCGCTATGTACTTTAAACATATCGTCAAATTCAATAACAACCGCGTCCATTTTACGATCAGTAAATTCTTTTGCTTCGGCATAAATATATTCAATTTGATGTTGTGCGACATAGTTTAAAGGTTGTGTCAGAAATTTTTCGTCGGCTGACGCAATAATTTCTTCTGTTTCTTTATTACAGCGATCTAAAGCTGTGATTTTCATAATAATCCCTCCAATATCTACTTTATTATACTTGAATAGAACACAATACACAAAACTGCTCAAAATCACTCACTTTTCAATAGACTATGTATCGATTTTTCTGTTTCTTGTTGAAATATGGCGTGTTTTTGCGTAAAAATATAAGAAAGTCTAAATTTTTCAGACTAATGGAATATTTAGTGGTAAACTGTACACTATACAAAAACAACAGTCTTTTCAGAGAACACATCCGGAGGTTATATGAATGAAAAATCTATTCGCTACATGGAATAGAATTAGCTTAGTCAATCGCATTATTGTCGGCATCATCATCGGTGTTATTCTTGCACTCGTTGCCCCACAATCTTTAGCTGGCATTTCTATTCTTGGCACACTATTTATTAGTGCCTTAAAAGCGGTCGCTCCTGTTCTAGTATTCGTACTAGTCATCGCAGCGATTTCAAGCCATAAAAGCGGCCAACAAACAAATATGAAATCTATTTTAGGTTTATATGTTTTTGCAACATTTATGGCAGGCGCGGTAGCTGTTATCGCAGCAAAATTATTCCCATCGACATTACATTTAAAAGAAAGTGCACAAGATGTTGCACCACCAAGTGGCATTTCGGAAGTCTTTAACAATATTTTAATGAACATTACAACAAATCCAGTTGATGCTTTATTAAATGCTAACTACTTAGGAATTCTTACATGGGCTATCTTACTCGGTGTAGCATTGCGTATGGCAAGCGATACGACAAAAACCGTTATCTCAAATTTATCAGATGCCGTATCAAAAATCGTACAATGGGTTATCAATTTAGCACCAATTGGTATTATTGGGGTTGTATTCGATGCCGTTGCAACAAGCGGATTAAAAGCCTTACTTGATTACGGTCACTTAATTATCGTTCTTGTCGGCACAATGTTATTCCTTGCATTAGTCGTCAATCCGATTATCGTCTTTATTTATACGCGTCGTAATCCATATCCATTAGTTTTCACAACATTAAAAGAAAGTGGTATTACTGCCTTCTTCACACGTAGCTCTGCAGCTAACATTCCCGTTAATATGAAGCTATGTGAAAAATTAAACTTAGACAAAGATACATATGCTGTATCAATTCCTCTAGGTGCCACAATCAATATGGGTGGTGCGGCCGTAACAATTTCGATTTTATCGTTAGCAGCTGCACATACATTAGGTGTCGAAGTAGACATTCCTACAGCGATTTTATTAATGGTGTTATCTGCTGTATCTGCTGCTGGCGCTTCAGGTGTAACAGGTGGTTCACTGTTATTAATTCCGTTAGCATGTAGCCTATTTGGTATTCCAACAGACGTTGCGATGCAAGTGATTGCCGTTGGTATGATTATCGGTGTTGTACAAGATTCTTGTGAAACAGCATTAAACTCATCTACAGACGTCTTATTCACAGCTACTGCACAATATGCAAAAGAACGCAAAGAAGCGAAATAAAAAATACGAGACAGGAAGCGCATGTAACGCGTTTCCTGTTTTTTGTTATACTACGTTATGAGGTGAATGAAATGCACACACAACAGCTACTATGGCGCACTGAAAAATACCGCGTCATGTATCATAGCCAAACACATTACAATCAAATTCGACAGTTGATGCGCGATGGTTGTACGCTTGAAACGCTTCAAAAAACAATTGATGAAGCGACAGCGCTCACTCCGACAGACGGTAGTCGCCGCAATGCACTGCAACATATGTGGGGATATTTTAAAAAATGTGCAACCGTTGACGAAAAAGCACATTATTTAGCATTGTTAGAAGCCGCCGATTGGCAAGCTGTTCGCTTATGGTTAGCCTTGCTTGCAATGCGCTATAACATTCGCTACTTACAACAAAGCACCATTTTACATCAGGATTAATGTTTAAAGAAAACGGGAATAATATTTATACTACTTGCAAGGGATGTGGTGAACATGTTACTCATTGCGTTATTACTCTTTATCTTTGGTGCAATGATGCTTATTTCTAACGTCAAAGAATTGTTACGACACCCTTCAGCCGACACATTCGAATTACAACAAACATTGATTATGCCACGTTTTTATCGACTTAAACATTAAGGTTGGCGGCTGGTTGTTGCCAGCCGTTTTACATAAGGAAGTGATAAAATGTCCATCGCGATTGTTGTCATCATTATATTCGTACTATTCAGCTTAATGATGAATTTATTTGAAGCTTTTCGCCGCGCAAAACCACCAACAAACTTTAAAAAGCGCGACAATAAAGAGGATGAACATTAACAAATACAACTCAAAAAAGCAGAAATCCATTGATTTCTGCTTTTCCTTATGTATAAAATACGACACCAATCATAAGTCCGGTTAACACAACAATCGTCGGTTTCCATTTCCAAAGCATCGCAAACAATAAAATTGCGAACACAATATCAAATACTGAACGAATCGTTGACGTCATAATTGGCGTCACCCATGCAGCAACAAGCAAACCAATGACTGCTGCATTCATACCATTTAATGCACCACGCCATTTCGAATTAGCACGAATTTGTTGCCAAAATGGATAGGCGCCAACAATTAATAAAAAGGCTGGTAAAAAAATCGCAATCGTTGCTAACAGTGCTACAGGCCATCCACCGATCACCATTCCTAAATAACTTGCGAATGTAAATAATGGCCCTGGCATCGCCTGTACAGCACCATAACCAATAAGAAAATCATTCGCTGAAATAAGACCGGTTTGGACAAACTGTGATTCTAATAGTGGCAATACGACATGTCCCCCGCCAAATACGAGCGAGCCAGCTGTATAAAACTTTTCAAATAACACAAGCCATGATGCAGGCCATATTTTTGCGGCAAGTGGTAAGACAATTAATAAGCCCGCAAAAACAACAAGGAAAATCGAGGCCACACGCTTTGATAATAGTGGCTTTACAGCTATTACTTCTTGTTGTTGAGCTAAGAAGCGTTGCCCAATAACAGCTGCAGCAATCAAGACGATAAGATGACTATAGGTCGTCTGCCACGCCAACAGCACAATCGTCGTCACAACCATAATGGCACTCGAGGCGGTTGTGCGTAATATTTTTTTCGACATATCGACAATCGCATGTGCAACAATCGCCACAGCTACTAATTTTAACCCATGCAACCAACTAAGCGACACATCACTCTTTGTGAGCCAATATGCAAAAATCATTAGCGCAATAACTGATGGTAGCGTAAAACCAATAAACGCGACGATACTCCCAAGCAGTCCGCCTCTTTTCAAACCAATCCCCATTCCTACTTGACTCGAAGCAGGTCCAGGTAAAAATTGACTCAAACTAACTAAATCTGCATATTCCATCGCCGATAACCATTTCTTTTCATGAACATAGACGCGTTCAAAATATGCTAAATGCGCGCTTGGTCCCCCAAACGATACAAGCCCCAATTTGAGCGCTGTCCAAAAGATTTCTAAAATATGTCGCATATGTCACCTCATTCTCATCCATTACAACAAGAATGAATGGCAACGTAAAGAGACTTTACATAGTCTTTACAAAACGCTAATATAGCCGTAAAAGAAGCGCCATGATTTCTCCATATATCGTGTAAAAAAACCACTTTCAATGGTTTATATTCCCATTGAAAGTGGTTAGTTACGATTATACTAAATCCGTTAATACAATGACATTTGGATGTTTTGTCAATGCAGTTGCCGGTACATCTTCTATATACTCATTATTAATTAGCGCCTCTAACGCATTACGCTTTGATTCACCAATTGCAATAAGTAAAATACAATTGGCACGTAAAATGGATTGAACGCCCATTGTAAAAGCTTTATGTGGTACATCTTCAAGCGATGCAAAATAACGCGCATTAATTTCACGTGTAGAAGGTGTTAAATTTACGACATGCGTTACGGAGTCAAATGATGTTCCTGGTTCGTTAAAACCAATATGACCGTTGACGCCGATACCAAGCAATTGAAAATCAAGTATGTGCTCGTTTAACAATGCTTCATAACGTGCCGCTTCTTGTTGCGTATCGTGTGCCAAGCCTTGCGGTAAATGCGACTGTTTAAAAGGTTTTTGTTTAAATAGATGATGATGCATATAGTAATTATAGCTTTGATCATGAGTTGCCCCTAAACCAACATATTCATCCAAATTAAAGCTTACCGCTTCACTGAAATCAATGGTCGTATCACATAGTTTTGCATAAAGTGGCTCCATCGTACCACCCGTTGCTAAACCAAATGTTTTTGCGCCTTGCGCTTTTACTTCTTTAATAATTGTCACTGCACGCTCATAAAGCGCCTCTGTTGAAGGAATTCTCTCTAATTGTATTGCCATCACTGATCCCCTTTTCTGATTAAAATGTATGTGCTGTCCGTACTATGCAATCAACGCCATGTTTAAGCTGTTACTTCAAATGTCCTCTTATGATTTACTGACGATAATAACACTACTTTATGAAGCATAAGCGACGAGACCACTGCTTCTCAAGCCATCTTGTGCTAATAACATCGAATGTCCTACCCAAATAATTAAATAATACCATTCGCCAATAATTGATTGACGATTTGTGATTTTCGATACTTCTGTAGCTTCAACATTGTTTAATAAGCGATGTAGTTGTTTATACTTGCACTTCATACACTACAGTACCCGCTTTCACCACTTGAACTAACGTTAAATTTTTAGCAAGTAGCATCATATCTTTTGTGTACTATCTAAAGTTGCTCGGCTGTGTTATTCGTACAAGTTTTTCTAACGAATAATTTGTCGACTTACGCATATTGCGCACAGCTTCGTCCATCGTTAGTACACTAACAGTTAGCGCACCATTTGGCAAGTGAACGCCGTTGTTCATAAATCATGCGACTATGTAAATGTCTAGCTGTTCACTTACCTTCTAATAAGTGGTTAATTCTCCATTCCCATCACCTATTAGAAAAAGAGAGCCATTTAAGCTCTCTTGCCATTAAACGTCCCATTCTTTCACAAAAACAGCAGTTCCTGAAATCGCAATCGTTTCATCGACATGTACATATATGCGTCCATCTTTTTCAATTTCCATGCCTTGTTCGACGACAAGTGTGTACGGCGTTACCTTCTCATGGTCGATAAATTCTTTATAATACGCGCCCATAACACCAGATGCCGTTCCAGTCGCCACATCTTCTGTCGTTCCAGAAAAAGGAGATGAAAAATGGCGCGCGTGCATATCAACATCGTCAAATTGCGTTTCTAAACAAAATGGATGGACCGAACAAGTCGGACGATCCGCTAAAATCTTAGGGAATCGCGCAATAAGCGGCTGCATTTTCGCAAAACTCGCTAATTTTTCCACTGGCACAAGAAACGTCCAAGCGCCCGTACTACCATAAACAATTGGCAAGTCTTCAACTAAATCTGTTTCTGCTAAACCAATTGCTTCTGCCAATTCCTGCTTTGAACCAACAAATGGTAAAAATTGTGGTTTCGCATGCTGCATCGTAATGCGTACTTCGTCACCCTCCTCGACATGAATCGGTAACACGCCTGCACCTGTTTCAATCGTAAAATCAAGATTTGGTAATTTCCCTGCTCGATATAATGCATAAACAGCACCCATCGTCGCATGGCCGCAAAGTAGTGTCTCATGCCCTGGCGTAAAATAGCGAATACGAAAGTCTGCAAGCTCGGAAGATTTTACAAATGCCGTTTCATTAAAATCAACGCGTGTTGCGACATGTTGCATCATTTGTTCTGTAAGTTCTTCCGCCTCTAGTACAACACCTGCTGGATTCCCTTTTCCCGGTATGCAACTAAAAGCATCAATCTGTATAACATGTACCATTTCTTTCGCCCCCTTTTCTTCATTATATATAAAATAACTTAGGCATTGTCATCGTTATTCTAGAATGTTCTACACAAAATAGTAGCCCATAACGCGGTTCTAATTAAATCAATCATTTTCACAAGCAATTATGAAATAAGGATTCCTAATAACAAAATTTTGTTATAAAATACCACTAACATCATTAAAGGAGAATTAGCAATTATGAAAAAATTATTTGGAGGCACATTGCTCGCTTCAAGTTTCTTAGCCGTAGCTTTAACGGCACAAATCGAACAAGCGAGTGCCATTAGTTATAACGAGGCGTATTTTTCAAAACTTGAATATAAAGACGTGACACATGACGAAGAACGTCTAATCAATCCAACATCAAGCGTGACAATCCAAGCTGTGGAAAGCACAGATCAATTGCGCAGTACAAGCCTTGTACTATATCCGACCACTCAAACGCTTATTACGCGCGACCGCTCTGGACAAGCGGAAGTAGGGCTTCGTACAACGCGTGATGGCCAGGCGTATGGCTTTGTCAGCCAGTTAAACAAATATTCAAATACGACTTACCGTCAAATTAAGAAAGGGAAAAGCCAAACATTTTATACACCTACAGGGATGAAAGTTGTCGCTGGCTATACATCAAACAACAATTTATTTTTCAAATGGCAGGGCAATAAAGCATTAGTAAAATCCAAGGGTTATACCGTACTTTACAATGACCAAGCACGTAAAGACGATACAGTGCGTCGCTATAATCGTTCAAAAACAAAAACGACCGGTACAAAAACTGAAAAACTATTGCACGAAGCGCGTCGCTTATCCGGTGGACGATACGTTTATAACGGCCAATCGCTATTTTATGGACTTGATTGCGCGACATACACACAAAAAATTTACTTAAATGCTTTAGGTGTTGATATTGGCTCGACAACGAAAGCGCAAGCGGACCGTGCACTCAAAACGCGTTCTGTAAAAAATGCTAAACCCGGTGATATTTTATATGATGGCAAAGGACATGTCGGTATTTATATGGGGAATGGACAAGCATACGATATGCTCGTGGGCGGCGCAAAATTACGACCGCTCAGTCATTGGAAATGGACAACGGCTTTAGCGTACTAACAAAAATTATTATCAAACGTTGATATACAAGCGTTTGCAACGATTCTAACACATAGATGAAAGATAAAATTAACGACATTTAATACATTATTTTGGGGAACTATTGGGGGACGTTTTGAGAACCATCTATAAACTAAAACTTCATCATCGGCAAACAAAGAAAATTAAAGAGTAGTGATTAATTGGAAATTACTACTCTTTTTTATAATTAAGACTTTTAAATTTATTTATATGGATTCTTCGATGTTGAAATAAAAAAAACCCCGCACCTTAACACATGTGGAAAAGATACGGGGATTTTTGCTGATTAGAAATTAATCATCTAAATCATATTCATATATAGGATTCAAAAGCATTAGAACAAATACAACAAAGTTGTTATAACCATCAAATTCTTCTATTTCTTCTAGTCCTTCTTCAAGTTTGAATTTTTTTTCTTTATTTTTTTGAATAAAGCCGATGTATTTTTTAACAAACTCGTCTTCTTCTAAAGAGTCTATGTCAATTAAAATATCTTTATATGCTCTAAGACTTCCCTTATCATAATATTTAAATTCTAGTTGTTCTTCAGGTGAACGACTATTTATGTGTTGTATTTTTCTGTTAATTATATCTTTTATAGTTAAATGTTTCATATAATTATATACCCCCTTCTAATTATTAGTCTCCGATTTTATTTAATTCGGCATCATATGTTCCTGATCTAGTGCTTTTTTTCTTTAAATTTTCTATTGTACTAGCACCTTTCCACGCAGAATCGTCTAAGTGACCAGTCTCATCTGGTGAAATATAGTTTGGTTTACCTGATTTCTTTTTAATAATTTTATATACCGGTTTGTTATGTGATGTATAACTAGTCTTAGAATAACCTAAATCTTTGGCTGCTGCTGTTGCAAACTTAGAACTAGTACGAATTAGTTTGCCAACAACGGATTTCCCCCATTTTTGTACAGCTGATTTTAAACCATTACGTACAATCCACCCTATTATAATAGGTATTAAAGGAGCAACTGCTGCATCTACATCATCTAGAGTATTTTCCACAGAGTAACTTTCTGTATCATCTAGAGTGTTTTCCACAGGGTAACTTTCTGCATCATCTAGAGTGTTTTCCGCAGGGTAACTTTCTGCGATATTCATATCAGAGAAATTATTCTCTTCTTCCATATACTCTGACGCATGTGCTACTCCACCAAAACTTATAAAGATACATGAAACTATTAAATATACTAATGATTTAATAATTAAATTTTTCTTCATTCTTTATAAACCTTCTTTCTTTTCTGATTTTAATGTTTATTAAAAATAAGTATAAATTACCTAAAAACATTACTTACTTAAAAGTACTAATATTTACCTAAAAAGTAAACTATAATCCTTGATAAAAAAATAAGTAATCTTAGAAATTCACAGTTTCTTCACAAACTTAGGTGATGCAGTGATATATAAACCACTTTTTAATAGATACATATCTCCAACTTTTTTAACAACAGTGAATACTTCACATTTATTTACTTGTCCATCTGGATTCGTCCAACGTGCTGTATCATAGTAATTCAATTCGTCCACAAGTACTTTGATTGTGCCAATTGATGTGTGATAGCCTTTTACATTATTCTTGTTTGCAGTGATGTAGCCTTTTGCTGTTTTCAAGCGTGGCGTTTTCCCAGCGTACTCGATTCCAGTGATCGTGAGTCGCGTACCTTCTGGATAACGTTTAATCGTTTTCTTCAATGTAACATCTTCATACAAACCGATTTCTTGTAATGTTACGACACGATCTGGCGTGTACATGTAAAATTTATCGCTTGTGGTATCGCCTTTTAATTTACGTGCCACTTCATTTTTAAAACGTGTCCAGTCGCTCGGACGTGCAACAAATGGTGCCGGGCAATTCTTGGCTGTCACATCATAGTGTCGATATAAATCATGTTGGTTCAAACCATATTTTTTACACAACTCTACAACTACATCGACTGTACGATTAAATGTCGCTGTTGAGATTGAACCATCTTTTTCTAAACACATCTCAACACCTACTGTTGTCCAGTTAGCGTTTTGGCCAAGTTCAGCCGCAGCACCACGATAGGCTTTTCCTTGTACGTATTTTTGTACATCATTGGCTTGATAAGTGAGCTCATGCAATGGCACGATACACAAAGCCTCTTTTGCATCGACAAATACATGTGCACTTGCATAGCGACCTCCGCCACCGTCTTTTCCGTCAAAGTATGATGCATGATTGGCAGCTGATGCACCAGGATTTGCTGTGTAGTGTACGATGATACCTTTTGTCACCGAACGTTTTAACCCTGGTCGGCTAAATTGATTAACGATTACATAATCATTTTTAATTTTTGACATTATTCTTCCTCCTTATTTTTCTCATGTTCATCGATGATTCGTTTCTGTTCTTTTGCCTTCTTTGTCACTACATACGTGTTCTTCCACACACCGTAAACAATCAAAATAAACGGTACTGCAGCAAGTAATGCATTCGTAAATGCTTCAATTGATGAATTTGTAAACCATGTAAATTCAAAACCTAATGTCTGCAAAAATAAAAGGACTGCACCAAGCAATCCTCCAAATAATGCAATGTATTCTTTTAATTTTTCTGCGTTCATAATTTCCTCCTTTTTATTGACCTAATACGAGCGCCATAATCGCGACAATGACTGAACCAATAATTGATGTGCCGGCCCAAAAAATAATTTTATCGTGGCGATCAATACGATGATGCGCACTTTTTGAACTTGCTCGTGCTTCTTCTGCGATGTCTTGTGCTAAATCTGCTTTTGTTTCAGCACGTTGTGCAGTATTGCGTAGTTGATTAATATTGTCTAGCTTAGCGTCAAGACTCCCTAATTTCTCGAAAACTTCTAGCATAACGCTTTTTTCCTCTGCCATGTGACACCTACTTTTCTTCATTTTGACCAAAATAAAAACACCCTAATAGGTGCGATGATTAAGCGTAAATTCCTTCGTGTGTGCCACGGCGTTCTAATTCGGCAACTACTTTATCGCGGTACAATGAAGGTACTAAGATGATGCCTGTTTCTTTTGCTTTCTCTGCGTCCACTGTTCGTAAACCTAATTCAACTAAATCTGCGTAAATAATATACATTTTACATTCCTCCCGATAATACGAGTTCAGCTAGTTCTGCCATGCTCGCTTTAATTGTTGTATTTTCTTTTTCTAATTGTTCGATTCTTTGTTCTGATGTTAATACATCTGACGGTGGCGGATTTGGTGGTTCGTTTTCCTTTTTGATTTTATAATCGTTGTATTCTTGTTCTGTTATTTCAAGTATGTTTGCATTATTATCGAACGTTTCAATGTTGTATTTAATAACAACAAAATTTTCCTCCAGGAAATAAATAGGATTATCGAAATAATAAATATCTAACCCATGATAGTTCACAAGTGCGCTTTCTCCACTTAATATATTTGATACCTTTAAATACATTTAAACCACTCCTATCTTTATAAAATATATGAACCTAATGCAATTTTAGTATTTCTTGCAGACCTTTTTTGTCCTGTTACTGTATTCGCGATGTAAATCTCCCCCATAGAAGTCTTGCCATAGTAGTAAACAATTTCATCTTTTGATGTCAAAACGGCTGTTTCTTGATGAAAAAAACCTAAATCAGCATATAATGTTTTGAAATTGGTTAAAATACCCGCATTAGCCCCGTAAGTGTCGTAAGGATAGATTGCTTTGTCACCGCCCAAATACCATGCAGCTTTAACATATTGAGAATCTGATATTCTGTCACTATTGTTAGCAAGTTGGCTGTGTATGATATTCTTGTTAGAGTTCTCTATTATAAAATAATTACTGTTATCAATATAACAATAGCCATGCTTGGTATATCCTAACAATTTCCCGTATTGTGTTGTCAATTTTAGCGAATAACTAGAGAGTAAATTTCCGTTATAAGAGTATTTCTCAAAAACAAAACCTGTACCAGTGAAAGGGTCACCATTTTTTAAAAAATAGTAATTACTATCACTATCGATTGATGATAATTTATATGATGAGTTTACATCGCCAACAATGTTCAATAAAGTGTTAGACATTGGCTTTATGGTTTTTTCGGCACTACCATTCACACCAAAAATACTTTTTCCACTAACAATATTAGCGCCCACAAGATTAGCGTCACCTTTAATTGTTTGTGTACCTACTAGCAATTGCCCCACTAAAATCTGTTGATCTACAGTTTTCGGAATAAATGTTTCAGCGCCTTTAGTGTTTACTTGCTGCACAACTTTACCACTGCCATTGTGATAACCCTCTGGAATAGTGATCGTGTCATTCGGCGCGATATATTCCGTTATTCCGCCGCGGTTAGCCATCGTACCTGTAACTTTTTGTCCATCAACATAAGCAGTCTTACCGCTTAAAATATCATTTGATAACGCGGTAGCGTCCCCTGTGTTCACCCCACCGCTAGCTAAGAAAAAATCGGCACCATTGTAAACGACGTTATAAACCATGTTCACCCGTAGTTCTGCGCTTTTTAGTTCTGCGCCAGCGAATGATAATAGTTTTTTCGTTCCTAATCCGTTGATATTGACTGTTACATTACCTGTATTAGCGTCACTATTTTTGAACTTCACTTGTAGACCTTCAACATATGACTTTACCGCTGCATTACTAATGATTTTCGCATTTACACCGCTAGAAGCACCACAATAAAATACGTGGCTCAACGAATCAATCAAGTGGTCATCTACTGATTTCTTTAATGTCGCTGTGCTAATTGTACCGCCAGACGTTAATTCAATACCTGTATTCACTGCAACTTTCACTCCGCCTAAAATTCCACTAGTCGCGACAGGTAGCGTGTAATTATTAGCGCCATTTGAGATACCATCAAGTTTTGACTTATCTGCGTCTGTATAATCGTTCGTAGATAAGCCTTTACCTTCCACAGTATTTACTTTTGTAGCTAATCCTTCAGTCAATTCGGATTTTGTTGCAAGCGCCGATAAATCAACATTCCCTACTTTTGTGTCTGTATATGATTTCGCATCAGCAAGCGTTTGAGCATCAGCATTTTTTCGTGCTGTTGCTTCATGATCTAGTCGAGCTTTTAACGTAGCGTGCGTTGTATTTTCATCGTCTGTACGGGCTTGAATTACTTCATCATTTGTATTACCTTCGGTTAATTCATTAAATCGACTTTCCACACTTTCAGCAGTCGATTTCGCACTATTTGCTGTCGATAATGCATTACTGGCATCCGTTTTTGCCTTCGTTGCATCAGTAGTCGCTTGCGTAGACAATGTTTTAGCGCTGTCTGCTTGTGTCATAGCTTCACTTGATGTAGCAGTCGCAGTCTGTGCTACATCTTTCGCTTCATTTGCTACTGCTACTGCATCTGTGGAAGATTGCACAGCTTGATTCGCACTTGCTACCGCACCTTCAACTTGTGATACGGCGTTTTCAGATGCTTCAACAGCTTGTGTTACTTGAGTTTTCGCTTCATCTGCTACCGTTTTAGCATCTTTTGCAATAACTAACGTTTCAGCCATATCATCTAATAATGACTTGATACTGATAATCGGAATGGTTTCCCCAACTTCATTAAACGACTTTTCAATTAGTAATCGTTGTGTACCGGCATTTGGGGCAATGTGTAGCTTATTATCTGCTGTTGTTAAATTGACTTGAATGCTATAAGTACCGGCTGGCAATTCACTTGATAGTGTGAACGAAAATGTATTCATTTCTTCATTTACAATAGGTGTTTCAGTTGAATAAAGTGAGCCATTAGAGCCGATTTGTACAGCGATTGTCGTGAATTGTGATAAATCAATACGTTGCTGTTCTTCGTCTAATACAGCTAATTCAACTTGTGTAGCGTTATCGGTACTTTTTAAAGTATCAATATCATTTACCAGTAGTAACTTCATTTACCTCGTCATCTCCTTCTTTTGCTGCATGTGTAATAGCTTGCTTTAAGGATTGATTTTCTTTTTCCAAGTGTTCAATAATTTCTTGATCCTCTCCTACAATTGCTTGTAATTCTGCAATTAAAATAGCATCATCCGCTTTGGACGATGCCATATTTTTAATCACACGATTTAATCGCGTAATCGTTGCTTCATATTGCTCTGTTGTTTTTTCTGCCATTATGCCACTTTCCTTTCTAGTTCTTCCACACGATGTAGTAGTTGCTGAATCGCGCGACTGTTAAGCCATGTGCCTTGCGCAACTAAAACACCTTCGCCTTTTGTATCTGCAACCTCAACTGGTGCTTCATCTAAAATTAGTCCGACGTATGGGCGATCTATACCTTCAATATCATCTAGATATTGATATTCTGTAATTCGCATACTGTTAATAATCGCTAATGCATCGCCTTCGTATGTTCGGATGTTTTTCTTTAACTCACGTTTTGATGTTTCCACTAATTTTGCGCATGTCATATTCCCTGAAATTACAACATTACCTGTTGTACCACCAATTTTAATTGCGTCACTCCAGGAATTGATATTTGTGCTATTAAAATAAAAGTTCCCAATCCCTGCTGTTACAGCGTTGACACGACTTAAGTCAGCTAATTTTGCATAGATGTCGTACATATTATAATTTTTATCAGATACATAGAGCGAACCGCCTGCTGGATTAATAAAGATATTACTACCAACAGTTGACTCTAAAATAATATTCCCACTCGATGCAAGTACAAGTGAGTTAGCTTGTGATGTATAACCATCAGCAAAAAATTCAATAACACCGGATGCAGAACCGTTATTATCAGCATCCATCCGCGTTGAAATACCTTTTGCACTGTAATAGAGAGCATTCGTATTCCCTCCGTCCAGTTGTTTCATTTTAATATAGCCCACTTTGGCTTCAAGTGAATGATTCCCAGCGTATGTTTTTCCACGCCAGTTATTTGAGAAATAGCCAAAACACGTCATTTGTTGACCTTCAATTTTTGTATAAGCCGTATTCGCGCTATTGGCACTAATAATACGCGGTGCAACGAATGTATCAGCTACTTTTACAGTACCGTCTAAATAAATTGCTTTCCCGGCAATATAAACACCCTTATCAGCTTCAACACTGATTTGACTAATAACATCACCTTTTTGTACACGTAAATTAATGCGGTCGCTCATTTGTGTAATAACAGATGCCGTACCATTGTTGATAGCATTTACTTCTGAACGCAGACCACTAGCTGTTAATGTTAAGTTGGTAATATTACCTTCTGCATTTCCGACTCTTACAACTAAACCATCCATTGATTGAGCAATTACACTAATCCGGCCATCATTTTCTTCATACCAACCAAGCGCTTCAAGCCGATTATCAATGATAGATTGCGTCACAGTGGCAAACGCTGCATCATCCTGTTGATTGCGTTCTTCCACAGTTTGTTTTAAATCATCCATCGATGTATTAATACCTTCAATTTCGTTTAATAATTCTTGGTGTTTTTGTAGCGTATCATTTTTTAAATCATCAATTAAATCAGGATCTAGCTTTTCAACATCGATTTGCTGTAGTACCCATTTCTTGCCATCCCATACATACAACTGTGGCGGATTAGTGGATGTATTCAACCATTGCTGCCCTTCGACTGGAAACGGCGGTGGTGTAGGACCAACGTGAATGTCCGTGTTATTACTAAGTGAAACTTTACTTGTTGCTTTAACTCGTTTTTCCTTCATCACGCACCTCCTGTATATTGCCGAATTGGACGATTATTAGATTGGGCACCAAAACGAATTAATTGAATATCGTTCAATTCAACACTAATTGCGATAACATCGAATAAATCCTCATTAACTGTCCCGATGATACGGCGTTCTTTGTCATCTGCATCACCTGCGGAATAGGAGCAATTCGTTAAAATTGTTGGTGTATTTCCAAAACCTTCACGTTTGGCCACATCGCGGTGTTTGTGCCCGGCAAAGAAACTCATTAATTTACCGGTGCCACGTTCGCTGTAATCTACTTTAATATTAATGGGATAATCGTTATTTTTATTAGCAGTATGCAGCGTATCTTTTGTCGAATCATATGCTGTGCCAGTACGCCATGCATTAAATATGCCGGAAATTACTTCATCATTAATAGCAGTCCATTCGCCGTTATCAACGGTACCATTTAAACCGTTGTGGACGAATACAGCGACACCGTACTCACTTGGTGTTTGCTTTAAAACGTCTGCAACAAATTCGATTTGCGTGGCTTGGAAACCTAAATATTTACGTGATTGATATTTTACTTTTTTTACATCATCGAGTAGGTCATAACGTAAATCCCATGCATCTAATACAAGCACTCGTAACTTTTTATCATCCAAATCATAGTAGCTGTATATTGCGTTATCTTCTGCATTATATTTAATATCATGCTGTAAATATTGGTCCTTCAAAATCATGGCCATTTCCTTTGGTTTTACAAGCCCATCACCTTTTGCGCCATATTGTCGTACATCGCCAAGTCCATTATCATCATGATTTCCTTTTGTAAACATGACTGGACAATCGGATTGATTTAACATAGCTGCTACAGCTTGTAAGTTTGACAACGTGAGCGCCCTAGATGTTTTACCATCCACTAGATCACCACCGTGTACAACTAAATCGCAATCAACTTGATGTGTAATTTCAACAACGTTTCGGATATGGTCCATCGAGCGCAATTTAGATTGTGTATGTTCCATACCGTCTGTTGCATAGTGCGTGTCTGTAATAAAGGGGATAATAACATGTGTATTTTGCAAGGCTTCGATTTTTTTCACCATGTCTTCAATTGCTGTTTTAAAGTAAGTTGTTGCTACAAAATTAAACGAATCATCTAAAAAGTGACAATAAAAATCACAGTTTTTTGCATAATCCTCACCTGTCACTGTGACCGTATTGCCAACGTTTTGATGTGCTACTTCCCATGCTGTATCATGCTCGCCTGTTTTGCGATAAATCTTTTCCCAAACGTATTGTTCCTTTGTGCCGTTCACTCGAATATTATCTTTGTAAACCACTGCTTCAAGTACTGCATCGCCAGTCGTTTGAAGGTAACCGTTACGTGCAATTAAACCGGCGCTTGGACGAATTTCAATGCGATAAACCGGCGATAAACTATTGTTTAGGTCCGTTAAATCTGATTGTATTTTTTTAATTTCATCTGGCGTATTGTTTACTAATTCAATATATTCGCCTAAAACAACTTTATTTTTCGTTGGATCACTAAAAGATGTTTCTTTTTCGATGATCCGCGCACCTACTGTAAGTTCTGGGGACATTTCAAAATCGACTGCTCGTACACTATCACCTAGCCAAACAGGTTCTTCATCCGTATAACCCGCCATTTGATTGAGCAATGCTGTATCAATTTCATATTGGTATTTTGGGCGGTTGCATTCATTTAGTTCTTGTCGTGCTGCAGCATATAAAGCTGATGGTAATTCGATTTCGCTATACTCAACAAACTTCACTAGATATTCGCGGCCACCATTGTATAAATCATTGGCAGCATTATCGTAAATCGTATCACTACCATTATTCATGTCTGTGAATGTAATGCCATCTTTACCACGTGCCTTGATAGCTGTATAAAGCTCTGCATCAGATGCCCTACGCGTGACACCAACTAAATCTCTGCGATATTCAAATCGTTTACCTGTGTCATGTCGTCCACGTTCTTCTACAAGATCAAAACATTTATTGATAATTTTATTCGCATCATTTAATTCTACATAAGCGTCAATTTCCCCACGATAATCTTTACAAATCGTTTGTATCTCCGCTTGCGCTGTTGTGGTGCCGTCAAATTCCTGTGCGATTAATTCGCCCAGATAATCAGATTGTTTAATTTGCCAACCACTATTACTTAAACAATGCGCAAAAGCATCGCGAAAATTGACCGTTCCAATTTTTGCACGTGGCACTAATGTTTTTAATAAATCATGTACAAATGCATTTTCTGCATAAGCTGTTTTCACATGTATATCGCCTAATAATGCATCTTCTACATCGTAAATACGAAACAACCGGTGCTTATAAGTTTCATCTTGAAATACTACATAATTTCCTCGCACAATGTGCTGGGATTCTTCTTCATTTGATGGAACGCTAAATTGATATGTGTCATAAAAATCCTCTAGCTTTTCCATGCGTAGATCATCATAAAAAGGGCAAGAATGTGTACTATCATTACTTAATACTGCAACTGTTTTATAATCATCAGCAGCATAACGACTTGCTGCATCTGCTTTTAAAATGAGTAGATTCATCGGTTACCTCCTTTCTTTTTTATAATGCTGTTGGGCGTATATGCATAACCCAATCAAAACCTTCTGCAAATACAATTTCATCTTGTACACCGCCTACGAGCTTAATAAAGTCGGTGCCAATATGCATTGCATCCATAAATAACTGACCATTCTTATAAATACGACCACGTTCACAGTCAAAAATAAGTTCATCGCCTTCCCAGATAATGACCTCTGGTGTGGACGATAAAATTGTATCTTCTTTAATTTCAGCACGTTCATACACTTTTAAATCACAGAACGCTAAATAGTTAGATTTGTAGCTAATTCCTTTAGCATCTTCTGTAATTGAACGTTTGCCGGCATATAACACGAAACCGGCTAAGTCTTTTTTAAACGTATCAAATTCATCTGTCCACATGGATTCCCAACGATTCAATTCATTCCGATTTTTTGTATCTAATTTAACGACTGTTGCAAAAAATTTGTTGCCGACTTTCTCAATTTCGATATAACCATAAAAATCTGTTAAGTCATTCGTGCTGTTATTTTCATTGAGTGTTTCTTTTAGCGTGACATAGCTATACGTTACTTTTCCTTTTGAGTCCGTTTTTTTCACTTTCTGTTTTTTAGAAAGCGCAACGGCTTTTTTATTTTTAACAGTTGGTTTGAATTGGCCAACGCTTTTGATGCTGCCATCTGAACGGTATACTTGTACATTAATTTCTTGTTCGCTACCTTCACCGTTATCCTTAATGCCCAACTTACCAATTACTTTACTGGCACTGTCTAGTAAATAAAGTTCCAATTTGTTTTCAGCGCGCTTGTAATTATTCATGGATTGTATGCGCCATGTAACTTTCCAGTTAGCGACTTGTTTCGTCATCATACGTTTGAGTGCTGGGCCATACCATTCCGTACTTTTACCAGTGTTTTCACCAAAATCTTGTACATTGATGTCGTCATCAGATTGTTGGAAGTACGAGCCTTTGCCCACAGTACCATTGTCTACTTGTGTAAATGTTTCGCTCGATTGTCGTTGCCATAGCGCCATGTTTTGTGCGGTGTCAGTCATGATTGGTGTGTAGATAGTTGTAGCAGTTTCACCTGTTTCCACATCGACTTTACCTCCGACATAAACAAACTGGTCTACAGTCGATAAACCGCACCATGTAGCGTCTTTTTGAGCGATTGCATGGATGACCGGAAACGTTTGTTTTTGTCCTCTTGGCGTAAATTTCAAGATATTATTGACGATGTTATACGTCATTTGTTCACCATATTTCAATGGATCCGCACAAGTAAATGTAAGAGTTACCTTATGGTCATAGCCGTTAATCCATTCAAAATCAGAAATGCCGGTAAACTGTCCATAATATGTCCACTGTGCATCTGTGTCTAAAACAAGTGGTTTCTCTACAGGTTCTTGTAAAATGACTAGATTCTCTAAATATAATCGTTTCTCATTGAAATCTTCTTGTGAAGAACAATAAAGGCTCACGTCTAATGTAATCTGACGCGAACCAATATCATTGCCCATATTTAAAATTCCTAGTCGACCAGGTACATTCACGGTTTCTGGGGAAATCTCTGGCGGAGAAACAACTGCATCATTTAAAAAATAGCCTAGTTGTTTCATGTATGCCCCGTCATAAGTAAAGGACGGCTCTGCTGTAATTATCATATTGTCACTCCTTTCGCTCGCATGCTCATGCGCTCATTCGTTTGATTGATACGATTCACGACATTCGCAATTTCCTTTCCATCAATTTGAATGGTAGTGCCCGATGCAAGTAAAGCAATTAACGCATCTAATTTCTTAGATGTTTCAGTACCTTGCGCCATAATAGCAGCTACGATACCTTCCACAGATGATGCAGTAGAAGTGGTTGCTTTATTTCCATTCAAATAGTGACTAGCTTGTGCAAGTAATTGCATGGAACGTCCTCTTTTCGCCCTATCAAGTGGAATAATAGCTTCTGGCCCATCTTCTCCAACTAGCCCCATATGTGCTTTTGTGACAATACCACCATTTGCATAAGGCTTAACACGTCCACTACGTGGCGACCAACCTTTACCTTTGCCGGCACGTGTGATTGCTTGGTACCAATCTGAAACGTTAAATAGCGCGAGTAACTGATCGTACCCACTAAATATATTTCCATGACCTTTGATTTTATAGTTATCAAATGTCGATTGAATGAATTGAAGTAACCCTTTTGCTCCGCCCGAACCATTATGCGTATTTACATCGACAATCCCTTGTCGAATCGTTGCATTACCACCGGACTCTGTTTGAATTTGTTCAAGTACTTCATTTAACCCTTGTTTCGAAATTGCACGACCATAGATAGCTTGGTGAGCTTTTTTGATTTGTGGAATCCATGCCTTTGCACCGCCAGAAACATTTCCTGCAGCACCAAAACTTCCTTTGGATGCCTTTGCTTCAGCCGGCGATTTTGCTGATAAGTGAAGGTGATTCATATGCCCGCCATACGGGAATTTTTTAAACTCGCCACCATTTTGACTCCATTTATCACTTCCGATTACATACTTAAGATAAGGGTGACCTTGTAAGGACTTCGCCATTTGATAGTAGGAATTATCACTAATGCCACCACGTGCTAAGTCTAATCCTAATCCATAAACGTGGTCTGATTTCGTACCAGCTTTTGTTGTTGACTCGTTACGTTTCCCGTTTGAAATATAAAGCGACGGATACTGCGATTTAAATTGATTTACGATTTGTTTACCTAAATCATATAGATAATCATATACGCCCATTTTGTTACTAATTTTATTAAAATCACCTGTAAATGGTGACCAAGAACCAAAATCAGCGCCACCGCCCATTGAATCGGCAATGTTAAAGACAAAATCTTTTGCTTTATCAACCATCATTTTCATCATGCCATTAAGCATTGATGGCACCATGCCAGACGAAAATTGGCTAGGAATAACATTACCAATTACGTTCATCAAAAGTTCTTTTACTTTTTTTGGACTTGTTACCCAATCCCAAATTTCTGTAGACCAATCTTTTACTTTGTTGAAAGCTGATGAACCTACATCTTTAGCACCTTGCCATAACTTTGATGCACCCGATTTTGTAGACGACCATGCGTTTGATAATGTGTCACCAATACCATTTTTGTATTTTGGAATTAACCCACGTTGGGCTAAGTCGCGTGTTTTATGCCCAGGTAACACTTCGGCACCTTGTGGAAGATTCATGACCACATTTCGTCCTTTTGGCACGAATGTTTGGCCATTTGGCAATGCTACTAACTCGCGATAGTTACTACCTGGTGCATCGTTGACCATTGCTAAACCACCATCGTGCCCGCCATTTGGTGTACCTTTCGCATACTTTTCTAATTTGACTTCTTTCAACTTAGAATCATCAGCGCCAACCCAGCCCATAACTTTATTGACACCGCCGACTACTTTGTTCAATCCCCACTCAACGCCACCGATTAACCCGTTAAGCATTTTTTTACCGCCTTTTTTTAGTGCCCCGGCACCTTTAGCGATAACATCTGCCATTCGCTGTGGCATTTTTTTAACGTGATCGATCATATTATCTACTTTATCAACTGTTAATTTTTTAATAGCTGTCCATGAATTTGACATGGCTGTTTTTACATTAGACATACGAGTTTTAATAGCAGTATAGCCATTTGTGAAAAAGTTCTTGGTGCTCGTCCACATCGATGATACTTTATCTGTTGCAGACTTTTTGATATTTGTCCACGTGTTGACTACGGTATTTTTAGTGTTAGACATGCGTGTTTTTACGGCGTTGTAACCTGTCGAGAATAAATTCTTCGTACTCGTCCACATGCCTGTTACTTTAGTGACAGCCAATTTTTTTGCATTTGTCCAAGCATTTGAAATGGCATTCTTCGTACCATCTATCTTCGATTTAACGAATGTATAGCCTGTGCTAAATGCTCCTTTAATATGTTTCCACATTGCCGATACCACACCACGGACACCCATTGCTTTAAGCGTATTCCATGTCGTGAGCAAAGTGTTTTTTAGTTTATTAATAAAATTACGGAACGTTTCGGAATGTTTATAAGCGAGTTTAAAGCCAGAAACAAGTAGCGTAACACCACCAATTACAAGACCAACTGGACCAAGTAAGGTACGGAATGCCACGCTTAACCCTGTTCGGATAAATGGTGCTAAAAATCTTGCAACACTTAAAACTTTTGATAGCCCGGTTCCTAGCCATGAAATTGGTTTGTACGCGATGTCGATAGCTTTACCTAACCCACTCATAACCGTACTCATAGATGGTAGGAAGGAAACGAGTAATTTTAAACCACTAAATAATCCTTTAACAGCATTCCAAGCAAGTTTAATTGGCATAGCTAATACTTTAAAAGCGATCGTTAAAGGCCCCATTGCAACCGCTAATATACCCGCACTAATTGCGATTTTTTGTTGTGTATCAGATAATCCATTGAACCAATTAATTAACTTTTCAATATAAGGAAGGAGTCCTTCAGCTATTGCTGCACCTGTATTCATTAAAATAGTTCCAAGTGGCAACAACTCTTGTTTCAACTTATTATAAGCAGCAGTTAATCGAACAATCGCTTTTTCTTTTTCTTTACTTACTAAATCATCAGCTTGTCCTTTTTCTGCTTTACCACTTTTTTCTTTCGCATTGAAAATACCATTGATTGAATCCAAATCAATATCTTCACCTTGCGTCCCGAAAATAGCTGCCCAAAAGGCTTTCTTATCTTCTTTTGGTAATTTATCAGCCTTTTTCTTTGCTTCCATCATGAAAGCTTTATAATCAATTTCACCAGCTTGGAACTTTGCGTATTCTGTACCTAAACCAAATTCTTTGTATGCATCAGCACCATCACCGACTACTTTCTTTTGACCTTCAGCAAGTAAATCGAGTGTTTTATCACTATTCCATGCACCGGATTTCATCCCACCTTCAAGTCGCGCAATGATTTCATCAATGCTCAATCCACCATCTTTTAACTGGGGAATATACTCCATTGCTTGGTCAAAATCTTCAATACCTGTTTGAGCAATACGTTGTGCATAGTCACCGGCTTGCTCAATGGTCATTCCAAATTTTTTCTGAAGCATAGAAAGGACATCGACAATCTCTTTGCCTTCTAAGTCACTATTTTTCGAAATAACTGTGGCATAATCAATTGCTTTTTGTTTATCTTCATCTGCAATTCCTCGTTGCTCGGTACGTGCAGCAATATTGGTTGTTTCATCAAGATCCGTAGTTAAACCAGCTGTGTACGTTTCCATGATGTTCTTTTTCATTTTCTTCAATTTTTCTTCAGAACCATTTACTAATGTTTCTAATCTTGATTCGATATTGTCAGTTGCATTTGAAATATCGATAGCAAGCGCCCCCATGGCCGTTCCCACGCCTGCAGCAGCTGTAGATAATCCCATTAATGGCCCACTCATACCGCTAATTTTATCGCCTACCTTAGAAAATGCTGAACGTAGCTTACTACTACTTTGCTGTGCTTCATCCATTTCTTCTTGTAAACGATTCATAGCGCGTCGTGCTTCATTATTCGATGTTTCTAAATCGCGTACACGTGCTACCTGGCGACGATATTCTTCGCTATTTTCACCGTATTGTTGCTTTAAACGTTGCATCTTTTGTTTTTCTTTATCGATTAAACGCGTTCGTTCTTCCACAGCTCTGTCAAGGCCTACATAATCGGCTTCAAGCGCTTCAAGTTCTCTGCCCTGCGAACGTAAATTTGCAACAATTGAACGATTTTCAGTACTCAAAAGGCTAATTGATTTACGCAATTCATCTGTACCGTCACGTGCATCCGTTAATTGCGATGTAACACGATTTAATTGTGCTTGATACTTTGCTTGTTCTTGCACTGTTTTGTTGATTTGACGCGCTAATTCTCGTGCTTTTTCTGACGATTCCCCAGATGCTGCCACTTCGTCTGCATAGGCTTGTTTTAGCTTATCGATTTGTTTTGCGTTGAGCTTCATGGAGTCACGTAAACCATCATAATTTGCTTCAAGTTTTCCGATTTTATCATCTAATGTATCATAAACAGCCATTTCAGCTTTCATTTTTTGTTGATTTTGTTTCAATGCTTTTTGCATATCTTTTAAACTATTTTCAAAACCAACACTGGAAATATCGACTTCGATAATCATCTGCCCTAACGGTTGTTCATTGCTTGCCATAATGCACCTCCTTACATAAATCCTTTTAAGGCTTCATACATACTGCCGACCTTTTTTTCTTCCTTCTTTTCTTTGTTGAAAAGTTCGACTAAATGAAAGAAATCGGCATTTGCTATATCTTGAT
This sequence comes from Kurthia huakuii LAM0618, assembly GCF_000505545.1. GTDB lineage: Bacteria > Bacillota > Bacilli > Bacillales_A > Planococcaceae > Kurthia > Kurthia huakuii. The sequence goes on along the minus strand of NZ_AYTB01000013.1, from coordinate 236,414 downwards.
AAGCCATGCCGTTTTCCATAAATGATTTATACAATTTATCAATAGTTTCTAACGATGCTTCATACGTTACTTCTGCATGTATTTCATCATTTTCGCCATTTTTTTTTCTTCGTCTTTTTCTAGTTCTTCGACACCTAAGATTTTTTCAAAAATGTTTTTGATTGTTAATGCGCCAGTCGATGCATCCAGGCCTTCCCAAATATCATCCGATGTCACTTTAAAAATGTCTGCAACAAATTCGATTTGTTTATCTAAAATTGCCACTTCATCTGGCTCTTTTTCATTCGCCATTTTTTCTAATTCTGCTTTTACTTTTAGCGCATCGCGTGTTGTTTTAATCGATACAAAATCTAACTTACGTGTTTCATATTCAAATTGTTCTTTACCGTCCACAATTTCTTTTCTCTTCATCAATTTTAATTCATATAAAGCCATGTAATAGCCCTCCAGTATGTTTTAGATAAATAAAAAAGCACCCCAAAACGGAGTGCTTCATTGAGTTTTCATTTAATTATTGCCACGTAATCGTAGCTTGCTTTGCCTCTGGCGTAGCGCCTACATTAAGCGCCTTCGCTGGGGGTAGCATTCGGAAATGCTTTTGCGCGTAGTGCTGCCACTTGTTCTGCGCCTACTGCAATTCCGTAACCTTTTTTATCATCGCCAACAACACACGACATTGTGTATTCTTCCTCTGGCAATTCTTTGTTTTCACCTTCAAGCGTTTCACCTTCGAGTGAGTTTCGTGACCATGATCCACGGTAAAGTGCAATCGCATATGGTTCGCCTTGCGGTGTTTTGTCATAAAAGATAACTGCTGTGTAAGGTGCTTCTGTATCATCGCCACCTTCATAAAAACCTTCTAAAGATTTTGCGATACCCAAGATTGTCATTTCTAAATCTAACGGCACATCGATTGCTGATAATGTAGCTGATAAGTCCCCGATACCACGTTTTGCTGTACGATATGGAATATTCGAACCAAATTGCTTCACAGCTTCAGCAGTTAAACCTTCTACACTAAATGAACGTGTTGCCCCTTTATCCGTCTTACCTTCAAGTGTGAAAATCTTTTCATCTGTTGTTTTAAAGTTTTCATCTAATACCGCAATTTCTGCTTTTTCAAATCCTACTGCGTTCATTCATTTTCCTCCTTTTGATTAAATAAAATAGCGCTATATAAACGTGTGTTTACGTAGCGCTTTGTTTCCTTAAAATATGTGTCCAGTCCACCGGCTTGTTGTTCAAATCCAAGTGTCCTCATAACTTTTCGTACTTCATATGCTAAAGAGTCCCGGACTCCTCGGCTTGTTGCTTCCACATTAATCTGGTAGTAGTAGCTTTCACTATGGTTGATGTTACTGCCATAGCTACTTGGTTTGCTTGGCTGTGACGGTGTAATAATAATAAATGGACTGAATAAATCGCCTGTTTCTGCGTATTCGTAAGGTTTAATTCGGTCACCACAACTTTCTGCAATGAGCGTATTCTCACGTAACGCATTATTAATTTCCATCATCAAATCCCTCATAGACGTTTCGCCATCTCCCTTCGCATTGCATCAAATACTTCCTGTTTTTTAGTTTCCATAGCTTTTGCGATTTGCTTGTAACCACCTAATTGTGGACCGTAAAACTTCCCATCACGCTTATATCCATTCTCATTCAAATGGATAATACGATAACGCTCTAACGGACCATTCCAACCAATCTGCACAGTCCGCGCACCGCGTTTTGATTTTGGCTTGCTCATCACAGTCTCTTCAACAGTTGCACCAATTGAATAATCACCTAAGTTACTTGATAAACGCCTAGTAACTTCTTTCTTCAATACGGTTGCACCGGCAGATACAGCTGTATCTGTTAGCTTTTTAAACTCTTTTTCAGTCATCATTTGTTTTAAACGCTGTTGGATTTCTGCTAAACCATGAAATTCTACACTCATTAAACCACCGCCAATACGATGTTAATAAACCCTAGTGATTGTGCATCTGGCCTTACTTCAACGATATTCCAAACCTTGCCGATATAACGATAATGGCCAATCTCTGCAAAATGTTTACGGTCTGGAATATAATCCATCAGTGGATCTCGGATATTAATCGTGATTGATTCTTTTGCATGCACCGTTTTTAAGATTTCTAAATCCTTTTGACTGGATGCATAGATTTCACAAAAACAATAATGTAACGTTTCCTTTTCTTGTTCTCCCGGATTGAAACCTGGTACAGGCTCATAACTAAAGAACGTGATAGGTGTCCGTAAATCACCGCTAGTAAGTTGTCGTGCCATCTTCAATCACCTCATAAAGTTCAAATTGTAGCGACTGAATTTGAGATAAAAAATTAGTGTCAAATTCTTCGAGCTTATCGTTATACACATAGCGTGAGCGCTCCATAACAAGCTCTCTAGCACGTTCATGCGATGCTATGTCGAATTGACCGCATTTTACTTTTAAATCCTCTACAGATGCAGAAATAATGGCTAGTAATGTTTCATCCTCTGCCGTGTGGAAGATTTTCATGCGTTTTTTAAATGCCTTTAGTAATTCGTCCATCTAATCACTCCTTTATGCAGTAGGAGTCGCTTTAACTGCAGCAGATTTTGATGACTCACCCTTACCATTTTTAGCAGTGGCTTGAATCGTATATTCGGTATCTGCTGTTAAACCTGTAATAGTACCTGTTTTAGATGTGGTATCTTGCGTTTTAGGTGTTGTGCCTTCTGTGTAATGCACTGTATAACCAGTGATTGCTGTACCATCATTTGTACCGTCTACAATTGTGAAGTCAATAGCGCCAACTTTTGCTGTAGCCGTAACAGTTGGCGCACCGGGCACAATATCCGTTGTCGTGAATTTAACGGAACCCTTAGCCCCGTTGTCCTCGACTTCCACAGTGTATGCTGTATTCGGTGTTAAATTTTGCAAACTAAAAGGCGATGTAGCATCTGTCGACACCACAACGCCATTATTTTTAATCGTAGCCATTACTTAACCTCCCATGAAATATTGGCACTTTTAGCATTCGGGCTAGCCGACACGTTTAATGAGCCGGCATTAGCTGGGAATTGCAAGTGTCCAAGTCGCCGCAGCCTTATCATCTTTCGCTTTACCATATGCAAATTGTTTTGCTGTGTATAAATCTAAATCTTCAATAGCCAATGTTTGATCATATTTACGAAGTGTAATCCCGCCACCAACATAAGCATCGTAACGACCTTTTACAAATGTTAATACCGTACCTGTTTTTTGCGCAACAGATTCAATAATTTTCAAGTTGAAAGGTAGTGCTGTTACATACACGCCATTTGCATTTAGTGATGTATATTGCGCTTTTACATCCCATGCATCTGCTGGATTAACTACCATTACAACTAAGCCATCTACTAATACGGCTTTTCCTTTTTCATCTGTTGAATGGTGCTTATACACCGATGTTAATTCTTTAACAGTTGTTTTAGAGTCTGTAAATGTTAATTCGCCTTGGGCTGTTTTTTCAGGATAAACACCACCTACAATAGAAACACCTTCTTGTACTTGGCGGTTTAACCCCACCGGCTTATCGTTTCCATCACCGGCAAGAAACACTGCTTCAAGCGCCACAGCAAATGCTTCATCAATTTGAGCTGATACAAATGCGGCCACCCACGCTGGACCAAAATCTGTTAAGTCTTTTGGTACGACAACAAATGCTGTTAATTTATGTTGGATTGCTACTTCATCGTTGAATGTTGCATCTAATTGACCTTTAATATCCCCAAAGATTTTACCCCATACTGCTGCACCAGAGGTTTCTGATTTCAAGAACTTTAAGCGTAGGCCGGCATTCTTTAAACCAATTTCAGCTAATAACGGATGGGCCGTTGTTAAATCTTCAAAGATGCGGTCAATTGTTTCTTCTGGTAAAAGCGTTTCTTCTTTGTAGCCTACTTCCGTATTAATCGCATTGAAAAATTTGCGCTCCTGTGCAGTCATTTTTAATTCAGCCGGTGTTTTGGCAGCAAATTTTTCAGCTTCATCGCGCGCTTGTTTTTTTGTTTCTTCAAATAATTCATTAATCATTTCAGCATATAATTCGCCTTGTTTTTCTTCTGATTCACCGTTTTGTACGGCATTTAAGAAGTTTTGGCGTGCTGTTTTAAAATCATCTGTTAAATTAATTGTCATGTATATGACCTCCTAGTTAAATTAAAAAACGAACCGTCCAAATCCTGTATTTTGAGGTTTTGGTGGCTCGTTTTGTGTATTCATTTTTTCGATTACTTTATTTACGATTTCATCCATGTCTACATTCACATTTACAACAGGTTCTTTATTCATGATTGTTTTCATACGGTTGATGACTTCTGGTGATAGACCACCGCCTGTTGTTGCAACAAGTTTTGGCGCATTCTCAGAAAACATTACTTCATCTGCAAATCCTAGTTCAACAGCTTGTTGAGCCGTAAGCCATGTTTCTTTATTCATTAATTCTAAAATATCGTCTAACGGCTGATTTGTTTTATCTACATAAGCGCTCGCAATTGATTCATTGAATCCCTTTAATACATCAGCTTCATGTTGCATTGCACGATTGTCACCAGCTACAAAGCTCGATACATTGTGAATCATAATTTGTGCTGTAGGGCTGATTGTTACATGACCGGCCATCGCAATAACAGATGCTGCAGATGCTGCAATCCCCACAATTTTAATATTTACCTTACCAGGATATTCTTTTAATGCTGTATAAATTTCGCTACCAGCATATACGTCACCGCCACCAGAATTAATAATAACGTCTAGATCTTCATTTGTTGAAGGTAACGAATTGACAATATCCTTTGGTGATGTGCTATCCATATCTAACCAATCATAAATCCATTTATCATCATTCGAAATGATGGCACCCATTACTTCTAATTTCATTCACTTTCACCTCCCTTTGCTGTATCTACTTTTTCATAGTTTTTCGTAAGCACATAAACATCTAACTCTGGGTCATCAACACGATCAATGCCAAATAATTCTCGCACATCATTTCGACTGAAAGCACCGGACGCAATCAATTTATCTACAGCTTCTGAATTTTGAATGACATCATGAATAGCAATTCCACGCAGCTGGATTTTTTCATCTTTTCCTAGCTTGATTTTTGCATTCAATTCATCTTCAACCTTCTTTAAAAGTGGTCCTAAACAAAACTTCACATAGGCTTTCATCGCATCTTCTAATTCGGCTACATCACCATGAATCAGATTAACGGGAATACCCAAGATATTAGCCACATTATCAATTAATGCACGTTTTACCTTTTCAGATTCATCAATACTTGGACCAGATTTGCTACCATCTGCATACTCCGTATAAGTAGAATTTTTAAAAATGGGGAATACAGCGACCATACTTTTGTTAACGACATCTAACGTTCGCCTGATAACATCTTTCGGTTTATCAAGATTTTTAGGGTCATTGATGGTATCGAAAGAAAAGGACCCTCGAATTTGATAGCCACGTTTAGATGCATCAATAAGTGCACCGAATAAATCCGCATAATCATTGGTTAATCCATCTAAAAATTTTGATAGATGGGCATTGTTATAAGTTAAGTAAATAACTTCATCCATATTCCATTTTTTATTCGTAAACGTAAAATCTTTGATGCAAACTTGTTCGAATGTATCTGGATATAGAGCGCGTTCTATGCGATGAAAACCATCCGCCACCAATAATTGTTTTTCGTATGGAATAATGAGCACTTCATTTTCTCGAATTAATTTATTGATAACCGTCTGCCAAAAATCAGATGCACTTTCATCTGTATTTGGGCGTATATTAAAAATCCTATCCAAATCACTATCTAGCAGTCGTTTTTTTCCTCGCATATGTTTAAATTCCGTTTGAGATACAGATCGCGCAATAAAGTTAGAACACGTTTCAACTGCTAATTCCTTGAGGTAGGTTCGTTGTTCAATTTCTACGACATACTCTAAGTCCAGCATTTCTCCTAATTCCTTGTGCCGATTAAATAAAAAATCAAGGACTCCGATATTATCCACCTCCCTCCTATGCATAAAAGTCGCTATATGCATCAAACGTTGAATCCATGTTGATTTCATCTAATTCATTTGCACGATAAAGCGCATAAACAAATGCTTGGAATCCATCTGTTTTTCGTTTTACTTCTTCTTTCTTCAAAAATTGTTTACCATTTGACGTTTCCTTTACATACACGTTGTTGGTATACCAGCGCATCAGTGGATTGTCTCCAAAAATAAATTTATGATTGGCAAACCCATCTTCAACTCGCGGTGCCATTAATGGGTGAATACTGGTAGGGCGCTTAATGCATTCCACTTCAAAACCGGCTTCTTCTAGCAATGGCCGTAGAATATCTAATTTGTAGTTATCCGCTACAATCTTTCGAACACCATACAATTCACGCATCTCGATAAACCAATTCACAATATGCATAGGATTTAACGATGGCTCGTCTACCACTTTTAATAATCCTTGTTTTTCCCACTGTTTGATCGGTGCGCGTTTTTCAGTACCTATATCACTGGCACTGTTGGAATAGCCATAATGGACATCACAGAACTGCTTACAGGCAAAAGAGAATGTTTTAAAGGTATATTCTTCACCTTTTTTAAAGAGCAATCCACATGCTGCAAAATCTCGGACACTCCCAAAATCGAGCGAACCAATAGGGACATGATCCAATTCAAAAAATGGGCGATTCGTTGCGGTAATTTCTTCTTTGGTTGCAACCGAATTTTCCATATTATCCTCTAAGAAGTTCATGCGTTTCGTAACAAATGCAGAACGTCCAGAAGGTTGTTTAGCCAACTTCTCGTATTCTTTATATACTTTTGTATATAAACGCTTCCCTCGCTTGTTTAATGGCTCCTGTAACGCCGGATTAGCCTTTGCCCATACTTCTGGTTTATCTAATTCTTCAATGCTATCTAGTTCGCAGATATAGGGGAACAATCCTCTAAATGGTGTATGGCCATTTAATAAATCTTCACACTCACGATATTTAATATCGAAATAACCTTCACGTACAAAACCTTTTGTACCAATAAAGAATTGACGACCACAATCGACTTTACCTAGACCACCAGAAAAGACATCCACAATTTCAGTTGTCTCCATTTCGTGGTATTCATCGTAAATAACTGCTCCCTCACGTCCACCATCTTGTGAGCTGGCATTACTTGTCTTGTATTCAAAAACACTTTGCGTTGTTAATCCGGTGATGCTACTTTTATACGCTTCAAATTCCTCTAATAAATCTTCATTGTCTTTCTTATTAATGACACGATAACATTCCTGGAAACTACGTTTTGCCTGCTTTTCCGAGTTGGCCACAATGGACACGTCATAATAATCAATGCCATGTAGCTCACTAATAAAATAGTTGGCCAATGTCGAAATAAAACCATTCTTACCGCCACCACGGCCCATGTTAATAACAAATTCATCGAATACCGGTTCATCATCTTCCACGTAAAATAAAAAGATGAACGGGGCTATAAACGTTTCCCATTCATCTAATTCAAAATACCAAACTTGGCTAAATTCAATATAGTTATTAATTTGTTCTTCGTTGAAATAATACAAGTCATCACGTGGTAGAATCATCGTTTCAATTAAGGTTAATAATTGCTCACGCTTTTTATTTAAAAGTATCGCTCCATCTTTCCACTTTTGTATGTAGCTATCTACATAATCATTTTGCAGCATCAGTTACCGGCCCAATAACTTCGACTTTTTAGATTTCATTTCTTGTGGAAGAAGTTCAGTTAATTGTTTCATGATGGATTGATACGTACGATCGCGATTATCGTAGTTTTCTACAATCGGCCTCTTTCGGTCATAAGGTACTTGATTTTCACTTTGCGAAAACTTTTCATACTCACCATTTTCTAAAATGTCTTTCCAGTTATCATCGAGTAAAATACGAAGTCGTGCAGATTGTGTGATTAATCCTTCAGACAGTTTCCGCTGCGGCTCTGGAATTGTCTTGAAAAGTGTTTTGATTCGATTTTCTTCTTCTGCTACCCGCTGTTCCATTTCATCAATTCTATCGTTTAATAAGTAAACTAACGATACACCCAAGTTTTTAGCAATGCCATTTAGCACATCTAAACTAGGTGAATTTCGTCCGTTTTCAATACTAGAATAATAGTTAAAGGAAATGCCACAAGCCTTTGATAACTCTACTTGTGTCATATTTTTTTCTTTTCTTTTTTTGCGCATTCGTGAGCCCACTTCTCGTTTATCCAAATTAATCACATCCCTTCATTTTAGGAGGTAGGGGTGGGGTGGGTATAATTCATTCGTTACATTTGATGAATTGACCCCAACCACCGGTTTCCCAATATTTTTTTAAAAGGCAAAAGGTTTTGAGTGGGGGGTAGTGCTTTAATCCCAACTTTCATCTTCTGCCCACTTGTTTTTTTGTTGAGTAAAACCAAAACGACCATGCCTTTTGTTGTGACAACTCCGACACAACGTGCGCAAATTTCCATCGACCAACGCAAGCTCTGGATAATCATCTAATTCTTGAATATGGTCGATTTCTAAAATGGCATCATTTCGTGTGGTTACTCGACCTTCTGCTTTACACATCACACATTCGTAATTATCACGTTCCAGTATTTCAAGTCGTTTATCTTTCCATGAGCGTGATAAATAGAAAGGATTGACCTTCTTACCTTTCACATATGGCATTGTTATTCACTGCCCTCTGCTTTAATGAGCTCATCATTTAATACAATGTTTGTACCATTAGGTTTATGAATGATTGTATGCTCGCCCACTGCATCAATAGCCTCCAACTCATTAGCCAATGCATTTGCATGTTTAGCAATAGCTTTTAGTTTGTCTGCCATCTTATTAGTGTCCATTTTTAATTCAATCGATAAGTTGTTTCCTGTATCAATCATACCTTTCACGCCCCTTATACATTTATCTATATTTCCATTTTTCTATTAATACCTAAATGTATCGAATGATATTTCTTTCAAATGTAACAAGTATCATTAATCCCAAACTACTGAAACATCTACCCAATGTAATAGCTGCCAATAGCGCTTGGCACCGCGAGACTATAGATCACCGTGTCCCTTCTACTCATATCGAGTTAAATAACCTTTTTGATTAGATGCTTGGGTTTTCTACACGTCACTTGGCTGTGTAATACCTTTCTCGAAAAATCCATTTTAATTGGATATTTCTTTCTTGGCTTCTCATTACAATTGTTCATTTCATCAAACCAACTACTCCCAGCATTACTTCGAACGTTTTGTTTACCAAATAACCTCAATAGATTGAATTTGGTCCGCAACCACATTCTTTGAATGCCTTTGAAATATTCTTTAATCAATTCAACAAACCGATTCATTTCAAAACATCACCCCTTTTTTAAACTCATTAAGACATACAAAAGAACACGAACTATTAGGGGTTAGTTTTGAATTTCTTTGTATGCCTTAATCAACTCAAATTAATTAACCCTCTCACTATAAGTGTGTTCTCTGGGCGGTTTTGTGGTCTTATGTAACATATCTTTTGTTTTGTTACATTAGATTACCTCCTCACAAATCCCGCTATATCAACGTTTCAAAACTTTTTTAAACTTTTTTTATTTCTAATGTACAAACTACCTTTTTATGTTACATTAGCTTTCTGTATTAAAAAACAAACGCTGTTATATCAACGTTTGTCGCTATTCGTAGTCCTTTTCTTTTCTTCGCTTAAATAGTCCATTCACTACTTTATTTACTTTATCTTCTTCAATACCGATATAGCGCAGCGTATCAGCTTGGTCATGATGATTCAAAATGATTTGTAATGTAGCTACATCGTTTGTTTCTTGATAGAAGTGATATGCAAACGTTTTGCGCATTGTATGCGTCCCAACATCGCCTCGGTATCCTATTTTTTCTGCTGCATCTTTTAAAATACGATATGCTTGTATGCGTGTAATAGGCTTACGCGCTCCATGAGGACCTTTCTTTTTACTTTGTATAAGATAATCATGCGCACTCATATCCTCTGTATAATCTTTTAATGCTTTCTTCAACTCATAACTAATCACAAGCTGCTTAAACTTACCGGTCTTTTTTTCTTGGATTTTAACGCTATTTCGAATACATGTCTGGCCATTCTTTTTCTTCTCGCGTACGTCTTTCACTTTTAACTGTAAAATATCTGAAATACGCAAGCCTAAATTAATGCCCAGCATAAACATAATAAAGTCCCGTTTGTCTGTTGCTTCAAAATACTCCATGAATTCCTGTACTTGGTCCATATCTCGGATAGGTTGCACATACCTCACACCATCACCCAACCTTCTTTTTTAATAATACGTTTACATCGTGCAATCGCTCTTTTTATTTGATCGCGCGTTACATCCATTGTTTTTGCAATTTCTTCTTGTGAATAGCTATTCGCATGCATTGTAAATATTTCTGCATCAGTTTTATCAATATTCTTCATGACATCTTGCAGTAGCTGCTCTTTCATCTGTTCAACTTCTACTTGTTCTTTTGTTTTTTCCTCTGGCTGTAAATCAACTCTTATATTTGTATGTATCCATTCACATGAAACAGGTATCTCTCGTTGATATGCTGCACGATTTTCTGCTCCCCTTGTTGTGCCCGGTTGCCGTCCTGTTTGTAACCATTGGATAACGTACTGTAAATTACTAACCCAACTATTGATTGTTTTGATTTCATTTTCCAACTGTTTTATTTTTTCAATATCTTTTATTTGTTTTGCACGTAACAATTTTGTTTTACGTGTTGGCAATAATGCTTTTGTATTTTTTAAAGTCACTTTGTACTCCTTGATTAAATCTTGCATTTTCGTTCCCCCTATGAACAAATTGAACAAAAAAAGGGAACACTAAATGCGCGCAACAAGTCATTGCGTTCATTTTAGTGCTCCCGGTTGTTCCTGATCAGCTCTATATTTATTAAGTTAATTTAAATGTTATCACACTTTTTTGCTATACGACAATTCCGTCCTTACAACTTGCCCATTTTGCCAAGTAATGGTCTGTGTACCAAAACCGTATGGTAAATCATCTACCGTATTTACTTTCCCGTCTTTAACGTAATAGACACCATCTTTACTTAAATCAATTATATTTAATTCATTTGATTTTTTCTCCAAACAACACCACTCCTTATGCTATAATGTTTTGGGGAAGTTTTAAACTTATACCTTCGCTTATTGTGTCAGTTGCTGCTGACACTTTTTTTATTGCCTTCAAAATAATCTTTAATATACTTTAAAGCTACTTCTTTGCTAGTAAATATTTCTTCAAAATCGCATGACCTAACGACAATAAATTTATCCGCCAGTTCCACTTCACACGTAGTAGTTGTAATTTTCTTCCCCGGCATTAAATTAAGTATGTTTTTTTCAATCCATTCAATATCTTGAATCTCTTTCAATACTGCAAAAATATCAATTTGTTGAAAATTTTCATGTGTATATGACATATTACAACTCCTTTGCTTTCTCTAACAATCCATGTTCCTTTTTCCACTTTTGAAACTTTGTTGCTGAAATACCCACAGCTTGATAAATTTCAAAATCATATAACCCATTTAAGCGTAATTCTAAATATTTTGATGCTGTTAACCCAGACTCATTAGCATCCTTCAATAATTTACTTTTCTTAGCGCATTTTCGTTTATTTGAAATGGCAATAAATTCATCACCAATTTGAGTAAGCTTATGAAAAATTGGACATTGAGCGCAATTATCAACATGGCCATCACCAAAATTTGGACACTTCATGCAATTCTTTGAACTAATCGCATTTTGTTGTTCAGCTAGATTTGCTCGATTAAAACGGTCCATAATACGGCGACTACGCGCAACTTTTATATTCATTTCTCTAGCCCCCTACTAAAATCAGCTAATAAATCAGATGAGTTATTTAATTCATTTGCCATTTGAATGTAAGTGGTACCTTTGTAAAGCCCGATTTGTGACTGGTATGCAGTTACAACTGCTTCTACTTCTTCGTAGGTGTAACATACCTTTTTAAATCGAAACCCGTTATTATCATAAAAGGCTATAAGGACAAATGGTGCTGGTGTATCATATCCAATAGATTCAATCATTTTTAGCACCTCCTATTTTTTTAACTCAAGTTCTACTAATGCTGCATAAGCTCCATCGTAGTACCCTTCCATCTTTATTTCGCCAACTTGCTTCCACCCACGCTCTCGATGCTCATTAATTTTTTCTTGAAGTTTATATTTATCGAATGCTTTGATTATTTTTCTTGTTTTTTTCATATGTTCGGTCATTCTCGATTTCCTCCAATACTTTCATAATTTCCACTCGTATTTGTGATAATTCTTCTGCTATTTTTGCAACTTCTATTCGTAGATTTTGAGCTATACTGCGCATATTCAATCCACCTACAAAACGACTAACCCGATTTTTTTCTTACGGTGCTCCAACAACTCTTTCCGAGTTGCGCCCGTTTCGAATGGTTGTAACTCTGAAACTTCATATTCCAAATAAATATCTGTTCCACGTAATTCAATCATCGTTAATTCTTCAACTTGATAAAATTCTCCATCAATTGTCATTAACCCACCTACTTCATAATCCCACCAGTCGTCTACAAATTTTGTGTACTTATGCTGCGCATAAACTGTGATTGTCTGTTGAGGTTTCACCAAAAATTTTGGCTTTAAAGTAGCCAATTGATACAAACATTTAATTTTCAAATAACTACTTTTAAGCATTTTAAAACTCACATATTTCACTAGGACATATTCCGTATTACCAATCGTTTCAATATCTCCAATCTTAGGGAGTTCTTTAAATAATTTAATACCTTTAGTCAATTCAACAAATTTATTATTCATGAGTTAATCCTCCAATCTAACCTTTTGAAGATATTTTGTATCGAAGCATCCACTGAAATCTTTTAACCAAACAACTGTATAATTATGTTCTTCATGTAATTTTTGTTCATCACTAATACATGTCCATAATTTCCCGTCATAATAATCTGCTTCACCACATGTATGCATGACTACCTGGTCACCAACCTTTAGCATCGGTCATCCCTCCACTGGCGCGTCTAAATCGAATAGTTTAACGCGTTTATCATTTGTTTCTTTAAAAACGATTGGTGCAGTATTTTTCAGTAAACGACTGATTAGCGCATTAACGGCTCTATCTTCGCTGTACATTTTCGTTAACTGGTCGCGTGTATAATTCGATGTAACAATGGTTCCTTTTGTCTGACGCGCTTCAAGTGCCTCTGTAAGTATGTCCTTCACCCACTGTTTTGCTTCTGAATCACTACCAGTTTCATTACCAAGATCGTCAAGTACTAAAAAGTCCACTCGACTCAATAAATCAATGAAATACATTTGGTCATACGGATATTTAGGGTCATTCCATGATTTTTTAATCATCATGAGCATACGGCGTACATTAACGAATACACATTCAACGTCCAATGTTTCATTCAAATTTCGTAAAATAGCCATCGCTAAATGAGACTTACCTACGCCAGTTGCACCTGTAAGCATCGTTGTAAAATACTCGTCTGCTTCATGCTTAAACTTTGCTTTATAATGCTTCACAGATTTCAGTGCCTTTTCTTTATTGAGCTGTTCTTCTACTGCCATTACTTCAAAGTTTTTAAATCCAGCATCTGCAATCGACTGATCACTATAGACAGATGCATAACGCATCGTGTTTTTACGTTTATTTTTTTCTTTTTCAATGGCATCATCACTTATTTTTTGAGAAAATAATGCGTCTTGCTTTTCTTTGATGCATTGCAAACAAATAAGTTGGTCACCATATTGCTCATAAGCTGCACCTAATTTGTTTGCTTCATACAATGGATATTTGATTTTATAACCATATTCATTTACATGCTCTGCTTCACAATCTTTAGAAGTTAACGCCATCATCATATTTTTTGGTAGGCTCATAGCTTGCTGAATTGCTTTCATTGCGTTCACGCCCTTTCTTATTTTCATTAGCTTTTAAATCCGATACAGTTTTGATGTTTTCATTATTCCAATTACGAACAATAGCTGCTGCATATTTAATTGTTCGTTTGTTAGCAAGCACCGATATTTTTAATGCTTCAAGTACCAACTCTTCATTGCTTTCTTTAATCATGTAATCAATTTCTTCGCTAATATAAGGAGATAAAGGACCAAACTCATTTTCATAAAATTTAAAGATTTGAGATGACAACGACGACCTATCTTCTTTTTGTAGTTGTTGTTTTTGAATACTGTTACTTTTAGAGATGTTACTTTTAAAGATGTTACTTTTAGTACCTTCATTTCCTATGCCTACGTTTCCTATGCCTACGTTTCCTATGCCTACGTTTTGAAGGTGTACGGGGATTGATTGTTTAAGAGAATAAATATTTTTCGAGAAACCATTTTCTAAACGCTTTCGCTTAATCTCTATATAACCTCTGTCTAATAATTGCTTACGATGCTTCAAATAACGATTTTCCGAAATATTCAATTCGTCACATATAAGTTTCACGCCTGGGAATGCTTTTTGTGTAGTACCAGCAAATGCCGCTAGATATGCATAAATTGCTTTTGCTTCAATTGATAAACTTTTATCTCGTGTCAGTAACTGTGGGATTAAGCCATAGCCTTTTTCTAAAATACCCTCATGTTGTACACCTTGAATTTCGTTTTGTTCTGCCATCTCTTACACCTCTTTCACTTTCTGTATCATCAACGCTAAGCGTAAATCATAGTAATTTGCATCTTCTAAATGCAAACCCTTCACTTTAAAAATCCCTAATACGCGTAACTCTTGAATAACATGCTCTTTGCGTTGGTTTTGAGCAGTAGCTGCGCCAAACAATGCTTGACGCCTTTCATATTTTTTTGGCATATTTTCTCCTTCTTCCTTAAAATTATTTCAACATAACTTTAAAATGTTGAATTATGCCCTAATAACTCTCGCTTTTGCTTAAATACCTTATGCTATACTGTAATTGCGAGAATCATGACTTGGCGTTAGCTGCGGAAACAGCTGGCGCCTTTTTCTTTATCTTGGGCACAGTGCTTGCATGAACATTCATTTTTCTCAACTCTTCTACGAATTTCATTAAATTCAGCATGATCTACTGCCCGTCTTTTTAAATTTTGTTGTCGCTTTTCTTCTACAACATCCCATAATGTTTTTTTCATACGTCACTTCCTTAAAGGGTATTTACTGATTTTGTCGAATAGTAGTACTAGAAAGGCGGTGAACCTATGATAAGTAAAGATATTTTCCACGTAAAAGAATTTTCAGATGATAGTGCCGAATCTCGTGCTAATCGTTACTTAGAAAAGGGTTGGACATTATTAAGCGTTGGGCCTAAGACAAGTGATATATCTAATGGCCAAATGTATTATTCTACTTCTTATGTGTTGGGAGCCACAAAAGAACAATATGATGCTTACTTACAAGAGCCAAAATCTAGTCTTATTTAGGGTCGCTATAAAGAAGTTTGATATAAAGTTCTGCATCTGTTTGATGTAGGGCTTTATTTAATTTTGCATAGCTTAAACTCGATTCTTTACATACCTTGCCTAATACATTTACAAGTTCCACGACTTCTTCCTCTAATAATTGACGTGAATCCATTACAGTTTCATAATCTTCAACTAAGTTAATTTTTTTCAAATTTATTTCCTCCACTTAATTTATTTTCACACTTTCCTTGTAAACAGAATATTCCGTTAATAGATATCGCGAATATGGCTATTACATCTTTAAAAAGATAATAATCATATAAAACAAGCTTGCGATTGTAACGCCCGGTAAAAAACCTAGAACACCAACTGTCATCAACTTATCTGACCATGTAGGCTCGCCCTCTGGTATATCTAGCCAGCTCACACACTCTTCTTTCTCTTCAGCCACCTCTAATGTATGTAGCTGTTGTAAAACGCGCTCATACTCTACTTCTTGGCTTAAACGTTGTAGTTTATCCATTTTGTTCACTACCTCTATTCCATTCATTTGCCGATGAATTTTATTTTTGTTGTGATTAAAGAACTTTCAAATCGTTCATTATTTCTTCAAATGCTTCTTCAAAGCCTTTCGCATTCCACCGACGATGACCACCTTCATTCAATCGGAATTGATGCTGTAAAATACGTGGATCCGCAAGAATTTTATTTAGCGTATCTGGATGACTAATACCTGTAATACGTTTTACATCACTAATACTAATAGCCAGTGTCCGTGGTAATACAACCTCATTCATGCGTTGTTCCACAAGTTTATCAACATGAGCAAAAAGCACTTGCTCATTCATTTGGACGTGCACCAATGATGGGGCCGTCATATCTTTTTCTGCTGCCATTATTCTTCTCTCCTTAAATCGTCCAAACTTACTTCAAGTGCATCTGCAATTTTACACATACTGCGAAATGTAGGATTTGGATTTGAATTATTTTCTATATCTTGTAACGTTGAATTGCTAAGACCTGATAATTGAGCTAAGCGATATCGTGTTATACCGCGATATTCTCTCATTTCTTTCACACAAAAAATAGCCATATTGATTTACTCCTTTGATATTCATTTTGAATCTAACGATAACTCGTGATACTATATTTAGCAGAGTTATTCCTCATTAAAACATTAGGAGTTGATAGATTATAATAAAATTTTTAATCATTATTTTTATAGTATGCATGTATTTACGCAGACCTCTAAAAAAGATGATCCAAACATATAAAATTAACAATATATTGACCTTCTATAATGACCTCGATAATGCTGATAGTGAAGAAAAACGATTAGAAGCTTTTCAAAATATTGTTATTCGAAAAGCTCTTTCTGATTACCTTTGTGAATACCCTTGGCATCATAACTTTCCGAGCTATAACGATTATCGTGATGCCCAATTAATAAGAGATTCCAGAATTCTTTTACTAGAAAAAATTCATGAAAACCGTTTTTTACTAACAAAATACTTAAATCCAAAATATTTTATAAAAGATATATTTTATATTCCTGCTAGCATTATAGAATTTTTAATCAGCAGAAAATTTGGAGTTGGATCATCAGTTTTCTTCAGCATTTTAACTTGGATAGCTACAATTTTAATCTCTGCATATGCGGCAGAAATTAAAATGTTTATCGATAATTTCATTTTCGGTCTATTTGAATAACATTAGTATCAATACGGCTAAATTAATGCCCAGTAGCATACGGATATACTTATCTCGCAAAATAATAGCTTGAGTATTTCTTTCTATTACATTAAGTAAAATAGTGATTTCTCTATGATTTTCTAGAACTAAAGATTGGTTAGGATCAGTTACTTCAATAGTATTTAACTGGTCTTTTCTTTTTTCTGCTGCCATTATTCTTCTCTCCTTAAAAATTCACATTATGTGCAATAGCCATCTCTTTCACAATTGCTACAAAAACTTCAATTAATCGTGGTTCTTCCGCAATCATATCGATTTTAGAAAGTTTATTAATGGCGGATTTATTCATTCCTTGTGCCAACATATTTTTCTGACGATTGCTTAAACGACGTTCCAAGTCACAACGCCCACGCACTTTCAATAAGTCATATACATGATTACGTACAGCACGATACTGATTCTCTCCACCTCGTGCATAAGCAATTTTACGTAATAAATCGTTCGTCATTTGACGCCAATTGGTTGTATCTGTTTTCAACACTTCTACAATATTTTGCTGATTTTGTTCCATCAGATTTTGGCGTTCTTCTAAATGATTTGTTTTACGCTCTAGTATCAACATCTGTTGCGCCGCTTGTGCCAAAATCTCAACTGGGGTCATTGGTGAATTTTGTTGTGGTTGTTGAAAGAATGCAGCAGCTAATACATCTTTTGCTTTCAATTGAAATTCCACTAACCTATCTGCAATCCAAGGAGTTTCTTTTTTCATATTTGGTGTGATTGCTATTTTAGCAAGCCATAATGGTAAATAATCTAATTCAATACATAATATTGTTTGCATACCGCCATTTGTAAGGAGGGTGAAATTTCGACCCCCTTTTAAAAGAACTGTATCTTCTTTAACTCGTTTACGTTCAGATTTTATCTGGCCTTCTGAAAGTCCAATACTCTCGCAAAGCCATTTAACTGCTACGTAGACTTTTTCATCAGTAGCCTTAACCGTCAAAATTTCAGTGCCGGCAAAAGCTACTGTCTTTTGTTCAACTATTTGAATTTGCGAATTATTAGCATTCATATCCTGTGCTGCATATGTTACATAACCATCTGTCATGTCATAACCTCCTAGTAAGTTTTTAATATTAAACTACAGAAAATCTTATATTAAGAGATCCCTCTCGAATTCATATTACAGAATTTCTGTACATGACCTGTAAAAAAAATAATATTATCAAATGGCACATTTACTTTCTCCACAAATTTATAAGCTTGATCCATGCGAAGAACTCGACGATATTTTTCATATTGAATATAAGTCTTTTCGGAAATATTCATGTGTTTTGCCATCTCCACTTGTGTCAAACCACTTAAATTCCGAGCTTGTTCTAATGTATATCTCATGTGGCTATCACCTCCGTAGCTAAACTATAATACAGTTTTTCTGTACTTTCAAGCACTAAATACAGAAATAATGTATTTTTATTTTTAAAAAGGTCTAAAGTTATAGATTCACTGTACAAAAGTACAGTATTATTGTAATATTTACTTTAAGGAGATGAAATTTAACATGACTGTTGCTGACAAAATCAAGAAATTAAGAAAAGAAGCTAGATTAACTCAGAAAGAACTCGGAGACAAACTGGATGTTGCCACTACTGCTGTTTCAGCATGGGAACGTAATGCAAACAATCCTAAAATGGATAAATTATTGCTTATGGCTAAAATATTTGATGTTCCTGTTTCTTATTTCTTTGATGAAAATAATCCTTCAATAATAACAAATGAAATATTCGGAAAAAGATTACACGAATTAAGACAAGAAGAATCTTCTTTAACCATGAAGGAACTTAGTAAATTAATAGGTGTTACTGAGAATGCTCTAGACACTTATGAAAAGGGAGAACGTGTTCCTGATACAGAAGTACTATCCAAATTGGCTGATATTTTTAATACTACTGTGGATTATTTGATAGGAAGAAGCGACATCAAAAATCCTGAACAAGTAACTAATGAAGGTATTTCAAATGAGGATTATGAGAAGTTAACTGCTTATCAGAAAGAAGTAGTAGATTTCATTATTTCACGAGAAAATTTATTCTTCTATGATCAACCGCAAAAGATACTAGACGCGCTCGAAGAATTTGAAATGTTTTATGAGTTTACTAAAAAACGTGATCAAAATAAAAAAGACTAACCATCCTATAAGATGTACCTTTAGATTTCATAAGTTGATGCTGGGAGAGATTTGATGGAATTTACACTCAATAAAAAAGAAGAAATAATACGAGAGATTTATAATTTAGCTGAAGTATCACAACCTTCATATAAAAATGACCTGCATATTTCTAAAATACTTGATATTGAAGTTGTCTTTCTCCCTTTCAAAATGAAAGTTATTTCAGGGAATGGCATTATTTATATGAATATCGATGTACAAAAAGAACATTTTAGAGAAATCTTTGCGCATGAACTATGTCACGCCCTATGGCATGAAGGTAATCAAACTTTATTGAAGCCACTATGGAAAGAATATCAAGAATGGACAGCTGAAACTTTTGCTGCACATTACTGTATTCCTACATTCATGCTATTAAATTTTGACTTTGACAGCTATGCTACAAAGGAACATTTATATTTTGATATAGCTGAAAAATTCACAGTTAGTAAAAATTTCGCAAAAAAAAGAATAGATGATTTTTTATTCCAGTTAGAGTGGCGCAACAAAAATATTTTTGATTTCGTTAGCTCAGAATCTTATTTAAATTCAAATACATAATAGGCTTGGTTATTTCAAAATGCCAAATTAAAGGGTTTTACGCGTGGTGTGAAGAATATAAAATATAGGTAAAAGTATTTATAAAATTTTAATTGCTTATTTTTTGAAAGAAGGGAATAATATAATATGCAACAACCTGAAATTGATAATTTAATTAATTCGCTTAAAAGATTATTATTAGACACCACACTAATTAACATACCTGATTTTAACAATAAAGAATTAATTGAAGCGAAATCACATTCTGATTTTTTTTATATTGATTTAAACAAACAAGGAAGACGTTTAAAAAGGTATACACTACAATTAAGAGCGAAAAGAAAAAAAGAATTACCCTTATTACGACTTGACTTGGTTGGTCCAGATCACCCAAATCCTCCTGGGAATTTCCCATTTGCAGGAGAAAAGATTCCTTGTCCTCATATACATATTGCTAAAGAAGGTTACGGTGATAAAATTGCTTATCCATTAAATTCGAAAACTGCAGGCTTATACCTAACAGAAGAAGAATTAGAAGATTTTATTCAAGTTACCAAAAAATTCTTAGATAAATGTAATGTTGTAAACCTAAATACATATTCATTCAATACACAACAAGAACAATTTAACATTTGAAGGAGGTGTCGCTATGAATTCCTATAACTTTAATATTGATCAATTAAATCAAATTTATTCAAAATGGAATCAAGAAAACATTAAACTTGTTGATCACGGCGATTTTGTAGAAATTATCACTCCATTTGTTGACAATCATCATGATTTATTACACGTTGTTATGTATCATCAAGACAATCAAATTGTTATTTCAGATGATGGATATACCTTAAATGAACTAAAAACATATGAAATTGATTATAAAAAATCGACTAAACGCCAAGAATTTTTGAATCAAACATTAAATAGTTTTGGAGTAAAAATATCTTTAGACTCTGAATTACTTATCACAATAAACTCTTTAGAAGAATATCCAACTCAGCTATTTAGAATCTTACAATGTATCATAAGAATTTCTGACATGATGATGACTAGTAGAACTACTATTACTAGTATATTCTTTGAAGAAGTTTCAAATTTATTTGAGGATTATGATATCCCTGCAATTAGTGACGTCAGTATCACTGGAAAAACCGGAAATGCTAATCAATTTGACTTCATTATCCCTCGTTCAAAAAAGAAAGTTGAAAAAATAATTAAGACTATAAACAATCCTACAAAAGAGGCTTATAAATCTCCTTTATTATCATTTTTGGATATCAAAGACAACAGGACGAATTCTGAATTTATAGTAATTGCTAACGATGATAACAAAATCGACAAAAAATTCTTAACATCTCTAGCAAATTATGAAATTGAAGTTTTAACTTGGTCAAAGAAAGATGATTGGGTCAAAGAATTGGCTTAACCTCACTTCACAAAAGTGAGGTTTTATTTCATCACACAAAGAACGTATATTCGTTTTTTTTAATGTTTCAAGTGCAAAATACGATGAAACTCTTTATACTGGAAGCGTGTAGCGATATCGATGAACACAAAAAGGACATACCGCAATGTATGTCCCTATCATTCTTTACGCTGCACTAATCAAAATATTCCCCATAAAACTCCCCCTATTCCATTCATTTGCCGATGTACGAAAAGAGAGGGAAAGTTATGGGACGACCAAAATTAGCTGCTACGAAAGAAGCTCATGTATTTAGCTATAAAACTAAATCAAATCAAAAACGATATGCATATCGCTATCGTCATACACGTGTAGATAATACTCGAAAAGAATTTTATAAGCAAGGATTTATAGCGTTAAAAGATGCTACACTGGCTCTTACTGAATTAAAAGCTGAGTTGCTTAAAGGAAATTATGGACAGGTAGATCACCGCCAACTGACACTCGCCCAGGCGTTTGAGATGTTTATAGAGTATCGAAAAAATGATATTAAACCCAATACATTACATGCTACACAATCTATTTCCAAGAGAATGAATCCATTAATTGGCAATGTTCCTATAAATAAATTAACCCCTTATCTATATAAAAAATCTTTTCTTAATAAGCTAGGTAACGTTAAAACAAGTACACTGGCTAAGTATCACAGTCGAATTTGTACAGTGCTCAATTTCGCTGTGCAAAATGACTTTCTTGATAAGAACCGACTTTTAAGTATTACGTTTGATTATGATGTTGAGCATAAAGTAATTGAAGTCGAAGAAATGACTCAAATAATAGCGTATACGCGTAAGAACAAACCCTATATGCTGCATTTCTTACTTTTCCTCATTAATACCGGTGTACGCGTAGGTGAAGCTCTTGGCGTAAAATGGCGTGATATTGACTTTGTAGAAGGCACAGTTGATATCAATTGCACAATGACCACTGACTACGGAGAAGGCACACCCAAAACTAAAAATAGCTATCGTCTCATTCCACTTCCTTCGAAAATACTAACTCAACTAAAAAAATACAAGCTCCAACAAAAAGAAGGACTTTTACAAGGCGGATTGGCTGCTGAATTTATTTCTGGCAAGCAGTTTGAATTGCGCTATGTCTTCAGAAATAGTAGAGGAATGCCACTCCGTTATTCAGCGGTCAAATTTTTCTTCCGCACCATGCGAAAAAAACTTGAAATTGAAAAACTATCGCCTCACGTTTTTCGACACACATATGCAAGTGTTTTAATTAGTGAGGGAGTAGACATTGCAACCGTAGCATCGCTTATGGGAGATAGCGTTGGAACAATCCAAACCACCTATATTCATGCGATTAATGATAAACGAGAGGAAGCAATTCAGCGTATAGGTAAGATATTTGAAAAGTATTAATAAAGTACAATTGGGGGACCTCTTGGGGAACCAAATGTTCAAACCCTTGATATGACAAGACTTGAGTGTTCTAAATCTAATTCGTCATTGGAAATGGACAACGGCTTTAGCGTACTCTTAAAAAATAAAAGAAGCAATTATGTCATTGCTTCTTTTTTGTTATTTAATTAATGACTCCTCTTCATGACTATTGTTCATTTTTAGCAATAATTTTTAGAATATATACTAAAAAATTCCACATTTTTGCATGTTTTGATATACAATAAAAAGAAGAATGAAATTTTTTGAAAGGATGATGACCATGCCATTCCAATTAGAATCTCCATTTATTGATGACTATTTGAAACCGACAGACGTTGTCAACTATCAACATCCGCATATTCAACAAATAATCGATACGCTGCACATTGCACCACTATCAGAATTAGAAAAAGTACAACGCCTTTATGAATATGTGCGCGACGACATCGCCCATTCATGGGATGAACAAAACCATGTCGTTACACGTACAGCATCTGAAGTCGCTGAACATCAAACAGGCATTTGCTACGCTAAAGCAAACTTACTCGCGGCACTACTTCGCAAAGAGGGCATCCCTAGTGGCTTTTGCTATCAGCGCCTTATGCTGTTTGATGAACCAGAACAAGGGTACTATCTGCACGCCTTTAATGGCATTTATTTAACTACATTAAATCGTTGGATTTACGTTGATGCGCGTGGTAATGTGCAAACCGAATTGTCGATTGAAGAGCCTGCACTAGCCTTTATTCCTGATGAATCACTCGGTGAAAAAACATATGAAACCATTTATGTAGCACCAAACAACAAAACAATGCACGTACTAGAAGAAGCACAAGATGCGCTTGTAATGTACACCAACGATTTACCAGATACATTATAATTCGCACCAACTAAAAATGAGCAACCGTATCATACAACGGTTGCTCATTTTTTGACGAGAATTTATTTCATTTTTACGTACACTGCACCATTTGCTTGGCGATAAAATGTAAAATCAATATGTTCTGGATAACATTGCGCCAATGTTTGCAAATCAACGAAATGTGCATAAATTGTTCGCCGATCTAGTTGCTGTGCCAAATCAAATTCAACCATAATATATTTAGCAACTTGAGTTGCATTAAGCGGTGTTGTTTCACTAGAATATTTTTTTAACACTAAATACGTGTACACTAATAAAATATTTTGTTGTGCAATAATAATCGCCCTCTTTATCGATTAAATTCCATTTCATTATAGCTATATTAGACTAAAAAAACAATCCTTATAGACTATTAATATGTTCATTTATTGATTCTAAAGATTTAATTATTATTAACCAATCTTTTAAAATTAACGATTCCAGGGAATTTTGGTATATTTTTTGTTAATGGCATCACAAAAACTTCCTTTTGTGTCATACTATCGGCGATAAAATGTACCATATCGTCTGAACCTTCTAAATTAATTGGAAAATGTCGCGTAATCATTTGCGTATGATAATCGACGATACGCAGACGCCGTTCATAAAACATCAACTCTAATTGGCGACCCCAATTTTCGCGTTGCAATTGTGCGATAACCTCTTTTGTAATCGCAAATTCATACGTTGATTGCTCATATAATTTCCAAAGCTTGCGGCGATTCTTTTCATGTGCCATTGCCTGCGCATCTAGTGCAACAATAGGGCGTTTATGCGTATGCATTTCCAAACGCTTCATATGCACTAATAAGGATTGACTGCGCCACGTACACCATTCACAAGTTGCGAGCGTAATCCACATACTACTTGCAAGCATCCACACACTACTTCCTGCGAGAAGTAAGCAAGTCAACACTATAAACATCGAAAAAAAGAGTACGGATCGCTTCATATCATGATTGTAATAATACCCAATTCCTGGTGCGCATAAGTTCAGCAACGTAATGCTTCGCCTCGTTAATCGCATCTTTCGTATTCCAACTCTTCCAACAATCAATAGTAAATAGAATAAATACCCCACTGTGCCCATATAAAAGATCACCGCGCTCACTCCCCTTTTTTTTAGATAAATGGATTAATATACTTATTACCTAAAATGCGCGAAAATATGATAGTTTGCATATAAAATGATGAATTTGACATAAAAAAAGAAGCCTTATGAGACTTCTTTCGTTCGTTGGCGTTTTGTTTTTAGTTCTACACCAAAAATTAATAAACAGCCTACGAGGAGCCAAATACCTATTGATAGAAGAAGCTGATGATCATTCATGGAATGCGTAAAATAACTCAACACATGAAAAATAACAATCGCGATAAGTAAACTAATGCTATTCATTTTTAAATCGGTCATAGTGGCTCACTTCCTCTCAAAAGAAATAAATTACATATTTAAAAAGGTTATTTATATTTTATCATATTTTTCTGAAAATTTTTAATACTTTTGTCTTTTAATGCCTATTTTTTACACCTTATACAAGTTGCACGTAATTAAAAACAGGTATCATCCCATTATTGGATTGATACCTGTAAACTCATAGACCTAACGTACATTCATTTCTTCTAATACTTCCGCAGCGATACGAAACCCTTCTTGCGCTGCTGGTGCACCACAATAAACAGCCGTTTGTAGCATGACTTCTTTGATTTCTTCTACAGTCACACCATTGTTAATGGCACCGCGGACATGACCACGAAGTTCTTGTGAACGATTTAGAGCCGTTAACATCGCAAGGTTAATCAAACTACGATCACGTTTAGCTAAGCCTTGTCGTCCCCAAATACCACCCCAACAAACTTCCGTTATGTACTGCTGTAAATCTTCAGTGAATTCTGTGGCATTTGCAAATGCACGGTCAACAAACTCATCGCCCATCACTTTTCGACGAATTGCTAACCCTTTATCAAATTTTTCTGTCATACTACACACCTCTTTTTGTAATTTTTACCATAATTGTATTATAACAGATGTCATTCGTGAAAAAAAGAGGTTGGATACGCGAATCCAACCTCTTACATCATGTTCATTTATTTCTTGATTAATTCTAATTCAATCGGAATATCTTTTTCTACTTTTTCACCATTTAATGATTTGACTGCTGTTTCGATTGCTGTTTCACCAATTTCAGTTGGTTTTTGAGCAATTGTCGCAATCATTTTACCATCTTTAACTGCTTGTACACCATCGTCGGTAGCGTCAAAGCCGACAACTTTAATATCTTTACCTGATGCTTCAATCGCTTCGATTGCGCCTAAAGCCATTTCATCATTTTGTGCAAAGACACCTTTAATGTCACCGTTTGATTGAAGAATATTTTCCATAACTGTTAACCCTTCAGCGCGGTTAAAGTTTGCTGTTTGAGAAGCAACAACATCAAATCCTTTTTTCGCTACTTCTTCAAAGCCAGCACCACGGTCTGTTGCAGCTGATGAACCCGCTACACCTTCAAGTTGTGCCACTTTTGCACCTTCACCAATTACTTCTTGTAAGTATGCCGTCGCCATTTTACCGCCTTCTTTATTATCAGAAGCGATATGCGAAATCACGTCGCCTCCTTCAGAAACACGGTCAACAGTAATGACGGGAATGTTTGCATTGTTTGCTGATTCTACAGCAGAAGCAACTGCTTTTGAATCGGTTGGATTAATAATGATTAAATCAACATCTTGTTGGATTAAATCCTCTACGTCAGATGCTTGTTTTGAAGCATTATCTTGTGCATCTACGACCGTTAAGTCTACTTTTTCATCTTTTGCTTCAGCTTTCGCACCATCAGATAATGTAACGAAAAACGGGTTGTTTAACGTTGATACCGACATGCCAATTTTGAAATCGCAATCTGTTTTTTTAGTATCTTTCGCTTTATCATCACCATTTGGTGACATTGAACAAGCGCTTAATAATAAAGATGATGCGAGTAATGCTGTAACTGATAATTTTTTCATATTCATCGTAAATTACCCCTTTATGCTGCTTTTTTACGGTCGATTAATACCGCGAATAAAATAACTAACCCTTTGACTACTTGTTGGAAGAATGATGATACACCGATTAAGTTTAGACCATTGTTTAACACACCAATGATTAACGCACCGATTAATGTACCAACAATCCAACCGCGTCCACCTGTAAGGCTTGTACCGCCTAAAACAACGGCTGCGATAGCATCTAATTCATAAGATTGACCTGCAGTAGGCTGAGCAGAATTTAAACGAGATGTTAAAATTAATGCTGCCATTGCAGCTAACATACCTGTTAATGCATAAACGGCAATCGTTGTACGGTCTACATTAATACCTGACAGACGAGCTGCTTCGGCGTTGCCACCGATTGCATAAACGCGACGACCAAATGTTGTTTTTCGTAAGATGAAGTATAAAACGAAGAATGTAACTAACATCGTAACGACTGGTACCGGAATTCCAAAGAAATAACCTTTACCAAACATTTGGAATGCTAAATGATCGCCTAAACCTGAAATTGGCTTACCATCTGTATATACAAGCGTTAAACCACGATAAATTGTCATTGTTGCTAATGTAGCAATAAACGGTGCTACTTTCCCTTTGGCAATAATGACGCCATTAATCGCACCTAAAATTAACCCTAACATTAACGCAACACCCATCGCGATGAATGGATCTGTACCGCCAGCTAATAAACTTGCCGCAACAGCACCGGTTAGCGCTAATGTGGAACCAACTGATAAATCAATCCCACCTGTTAAAATAACAAACGTCATCCCGAATGCGATTAACGCACTAATTGAAACTTGACGTAATACGTTGAAAATATTGTCCGTTGTTAAGAAGTTCGGACTCATAATAGAAATAATAACGACAATAAGTAGTAATCCAAATAATGGTCCTAATTTTTGCATTAGGCCATTAGAAGTTTTGGCTTTGGACAACTTTGTCACCTCCAGTAGCATAATGCATAATTTTTTCTTGTGTCATATCATCACCAGCAACTTCGCCGGTAATTTTCCCTTCGTGCATCACTAGCACGCGGTCAGACATACCGATAACTTCTGGTAATTCAGAAGAAATCATTAAAATCGCCACGCCTTGTTCTGCAAGGTCATTCATAATTTGATAAATTTCTTTTTTCGCACCGATATCAACGCCGCGTGTTGGTTCATCTAAAATCAAAATTTCCGGTTCGATACCTAACCATTTGGCGATAACAACTTTTTGTTGATTCCCACCAGACAATGATTTAGCTGGCAATTCTGCGCTCGGCGTTTTAACACCTAATTTTTCCACAAGTTTGCCAACGAATGATTTTTCTTTTGAGCCGCGAATAATACCTGATTTTGATGTTTTATTAAAGTTAGCCATCGCGATATTTTCTTTAATCGAGAAGTCAACAACCAATCCTTGTGTCTTACGATCCTCGGTTACAAAACCAATGCCTCGTTTTTTTGCTTCGCGAGGATTGTTAATTTTCACTGCGTTGCCGTCAATAAAAAGTTCACCTTTTGTCATTTTGCGATAACCAAAAATGGCTTGTGCAACTTCTGTACGACCAGCACCCATAAGACCTGCGAGTGCAACGATTTCACCTTTACGAACACTAAAATGAATATCTTCGCAAAGGCCCGGACGTGTAAGCCCTTTCACTTCTAACTTCACGTCGCCGATTGCTGCGGTACGCCCGGGGAAACGTTCCCCAAGCTCACGCCCAACCATCATTTGGACAATTTCATCAAATGTTGTGTCTTTAATCGTCCGGACACCGACATATTCACCATCACGTAAAATCGTAATACGGTCACAAATCGCAAAAATTTCTTCCATACGGTGTGAAATATAGACAAATGACACGCCTTCTGACTGCAATTTACGAATCGTTTTAAATAACGTTTGAATTTCACGATCCGTTAATGCCGCTGTTGGCTCATCCATAATAATAACGTTCGCTTTTGTTTCCATCGCTTTCGCAATTTCAATAATTTGCTGTTTCCCGACCGATAAAGCACCCGCTGGCATACGCACATCGATATCTAAACCAAGTTGACTTAAAATACGCTGTGCTTCTTTATTCATTTCTTTATTTTTCATAATGCCCATACCGATTGTTTGTTCATTACCTAAAAATAAATTTTCAGCAACTGTTAAGTCAGGTAAAATATTTAATTCTTGGTGGATAACGGCAATTCCTTTTGCTTCTGCCTCTTTTGGTGATTTGAAATGAACTTCTTCACCATCGACTTTAATGACGCCGTTATCACGCTCGTAAATTCCCGTTAAAATTTTCATCATTGTTGATTTACCAGCACCATTTTCACCCATTAGCGCGTGGATTTCACCATCTGCTAATTGGAATTGGACGTCTTTCAAAACAACGTTGCCATTAAACGCTTTTTGAATGCCAGACATTTCAATCATGCACGTTCCCTCCTTCTAAAAAATGACACCTGATTGCAATAAAATATTGGCATACGGTGTTGCTTCACCTGTACGAATAATCACTTTTGCCTTGGCAGATAACACTTTCAATTGTTCATGTGATACTTCTTCAAATGGCACATCAAACGTCTCATGTACCGCTTTATAAAGTGGCGTATTTTGTAATGCCATTTCAGTCGCGATTATGACTTTCTCTGATTTGTAGTCTGCTACAACAGCATCTAAAATCGCCATAAAACTTGGTTCACCAATTTTATAAGCTAAATCAACGCACATTACGCCATCTGGAATTGGTAACCCACAATCAGCAATCATGATGTGATCAGTATGACCAATGCGCGCAAAAATCCCGGCTAATTCGCGATTTAATATTCCTTGTTTTTTCATATTTATTGTGCGCCTCCCAAACGTTTCAGCACCGCATCTTTTTGCGGCATACCACCTTGCGCACCAAATTTTTCAACCGATAATGACGCCGCAACATTCGCAAATTCAACAGCGTGCGCTAACGTTTCATTCTTTGTGAGTGCATATGCAAGTGCTCCGTTAAATGTGTCACCTGCACCTGTTGTATCAACGGGTGTCGTCTTAAAACCCTTGACAACAACATGCTTTTCACCATCATAATAACGTGCACCTTCCGCACCTAATGTCACAATTAATTGATTCGGGAAGCGTTCTAAGGCGCTTTCTACATCCACGCCAAAAATATCGGCACATTCTGTTTCATTTGGTGTAAAGTATGCAACGCGCTCCATCCATGCTGCTTTAAAATTTTCAGCAGGCGCTGGATTTAATAGCACGCGTGTCCCTACCTCTTCACAAATAGTTAACGCATATTCCACCGTATGTTGCGGAATTTCGAGCTGCATCACGACTAAATCACTCTTCGCGATTAATGCACGTGCCGCATCAATTGATTCACGCGTCACGTCCGCATTGGCACCCGGCACAACAATGATGCGATTATCCTTGTCAAATAAAGTAATGTTTGCAATACCGGTCGCTGTAGTTGTCGTACGAACGTATGTATCGTCAATCTTTTCTTGTTGTAAAATCGTGCGTAATTCATGCCCAAAAGCATCTTGCCCAACTGCTCCGACCATATGCACATCGCTGCCTAATCGTGCAATTGCCACAGCTTGATTCGCTCCCTTACCACCTGGAACGGTATGAAATGCTTGTCCAAACACCGTTTCCCCTTGCTTCGGAAAAACAGCCGTTTCAACGACGATATCCATATTAATACTACCTATTACTGTAATCATGCTTCCGTTCCTTTCGTTGTTGAATTTCGAATGACAAGCTCTGGTGGAAATACAACGCGTGTCGTTGCCATTTCTTTTCCTTCAATTAATGCAATTAATAATTCCGTTGCACGCTCACCCATTGTGGAAATTGGTTGCGCGACGGTTGTTAGCTCTGGCGATAGCAATGTACCAATATTAATACCGTCATATCCAACAAGCGATACATCCTCTGGAATACGAATACTAAGTGACTCCGCAGCTTTCATAACGCCTATTGCTGAGGCATCACTAGAAGCAAATACAGCGTCATAATCACGGTCAAACTGTAAATGTTCCATTGCAATTTTTTTCGCCGCTTCAAAATCAAATGGACTTACGATTGTATCGTATTGAATCGCTGGATGTGCTGTCATAATTTCTTCGAAACCATGCATGCGATCATTTGCTACATCAATATCAAGTGGACCACGCACACATAAAATGCGTTTTACTTTTTGCTCAACAAAATAATTAGCTGCAAGCTGTCCACCTAATACGTTATCTGACGTTACTGTTGGAATCGCGTCCGATAAATTTCGATCAAGCGCGACAATTGGCACATTTAGCTTCTTATAAAAATCCGCTTTAATATGATTTGTTGTTACGATAAATCCTGCTGCATAATTTTGCTGCAACGAACGGATATAATGTTTTTCTTTCTCACTCGTTTCACCAGCATTGCACAACACCACGGTATAGCCATGCTTATAAGCTGTTCGCTCTACAGCACGCGCCAATTCAGGGAAAAAGGGGTTTGTAATATCTGGCACAAGCAAACCAAGTAAATTCGTTTGCTTAGTCGTTAGCGAGCGCGCTAATTGATTCGGCGCATAATTCAATGTAGCAACGGCCTTTTCAATCGCTTTTTTTGCATCTTCACTTACATATCCTTTGTTATTCAAATGTCGAGAAACGGTCGCCACAGAAACGCCTGCTTCTTTTGCGACATCACGAATTGTTGCCAATGCCTTCACCTCAAAACTTTTTGTATGTAACCGGTTCCATATGTAACCGATTACACATAATATAATGCACGATTTTTATCAAGTCAACACATTTTTTTATTAGGTTATACTATTGCTAACTGTTATATGACTTAAAGAGTGTTATAAAACAGCACAACCACGCTTTTTTGTAGAAAATCGGGTACTCATTCGTCCCACCAAAAAAAATTTTTAGGTCAAATAATATCCCTTGAATTAAAAAAGTGGTATGATATAGAAAATAATTTCTTAAAAGAGAAAAAAGAAGGTGTTTCACATATGAAGATGAGTTTATCGCAAAAACAACAACTAAAATTATATATGACGACACAATTGCGCCAATCGATTGAATTACTACAGTATTCGCATGAAGATTTAATAGAATTCATACGTGAACAAGCATTAGAAAACCCTTTAATTGAGCTTCAAGAAACAACGCCTACATATCAGAAATCAATGGCAGGCTTTGATGACGTACTTCCATCTGTTGCGGGCGAAACCGATTATCGTGATGAATTATTGCAACTCCTTCATTGCGAAATTCGAGATCAACAACTGCTTTATGCTTGCCTAACAATCGTCCATAATTTAGATGACAATGGCTATCTATCGCGCGAAGCGATTGCGCCTTATCAAATGCCTGAAGAGTTATTGCAAGCAGCCATTAAAGAACTCCAGCAGCATGGCCCCGCTGGTATTGGTGCACTTGATTTACGCCATTGTTTATTATTACAGCTAGAAACAATGGAGCCTCGCCAAATTATCGTTGAAAAAATTGTAGCGCATCATTTAGAAGATGTGGCAAACGGTGCGTATGATAAGATTGCACAAGCACTACAAATTTCGCCACCTGCATTACGACGCGCTATTCGCAAAATTCAAACTCTCGAACCAAAACCTTGCCGCTCATTATTTAGCCGCCCTGCAACAACTATCACACCCGATGCAACGGTTATGTTGACAGAGGAAGGCTTTACATTCCAATTGAATACAGCTGGTATGCCTAAAATTTCATTATCAACAGCATATGATGCCTTTTTTGAACATCAAGAAGCGGCTGATTTTTTAAAAATGCAATTTAAACGTTATGAATGGCTTATGCATAGCCTCAACCAACGCCATAATACTTTGACGCGTTTACTCGAAGCGGTCATTTCACATCAGCAACCATTTTTTTACAACGGATATATTGCACTTAAACCGCTATTATTAAAAGATGTGGCCGAAATTCTCGGCGTTCATGAATCAACCGTTAGTCGCGCGACAAAAAACAAATGGATTGCGACGCCATTTGGGACGATTCAATTACGTTCACTGTTTACAAATGCTGTACGTGAGCATGGTGCATCTCAAACTTCGATTAAAGTGCATATTCAAAATTTAATTAATACCGAAAATAAAACGCGCCCATTATCCGACCAAAAAATTACGGACTTATTAATGGCAAAAGAAAATATTACACTCGCACGTCGTACGGTCGCAAAATACCGCGATGAGTTAGCGATTCCAAGTGCCTCGAAAAGAAAGTGCCTTATTTGATATAATGGAGCATAAAGGAGGCAGATTAATGAAGAAAAGAATTTTTTCGACCGCAACAATTAGCTTTTTCAGTATAGTTGTACTGTATACAACTATAGCTTTTCAAACGCTCCCTCCATTTATTCATAGTGCGCTTTTTAATGACTGGCAAACGCGGGCATTTATTTTTTTGCCCCTTCTTATTGGCATTGTGCTTTGGAGTTTTTTGCACATACTCGAACACCATCCAGAATGGCATGAATTTTGCGATAAAAATTCTGAAAATAGAGAATTATCTTACAAAAATTCAACTGCATTATTAAATGCCCTTAAAAATGGCTTGCTTTGTGTATTATCAACAAAAATAGCGATTGAAGTTTATACGATTATTCATCCGCATACAACCGTTATTATTACGGGCCCATTGATTATTTTTATAGCATTATTCATCGCGATTATAGCGATTTGTTGGCGTCTTGCTAAGCCTTCACAAGAACTGTCTAATGATTCAGAATAATAAAAGAGCAGGAGCGCATTAGATGGCACTTCCTGCTCTTTTATTATAATTTGTTTTCAATATGTTGCTTCACATCTGGCCATTCATCATCAATAATGCTATACACGGCACTATTTCGAATAGCGCCATCAGCACCGAATTTGTGTTTTCGTAAAATCCCTTCAAATGTTGCACCAATACGAACGATAGCATTACGCGAACGTATATTACGCTCGTCAGCCATAATTTGAACGCGTTTCATCGACCATTGTTCAAACGCATACGTGAGCATTAATAATTTCATATTCGTATTAACCGCGCTGCGCCACACCATTGGATTGAGCCATGTATAACCAATTTCAACACTTCCAAAACCTTCGTCAATTGTATAAAATCGCGTGGCTCCAACAATTTGATTATGTACTTTGGAAAACACCGCAAAAGTTTGTTGATCTGTTGCAGCTAATGCCTTGTCAATATAGGCCTCCGCATCTGATAACGAATGGATACGCGGTTGCGTCATCTCCCAAATTCGCTCATCATTTCCTGCATGAAATAAAGCTGCTGCGTCTTCACGCGCAAGCGGCTTTAACATGACGACTTCATTTTCTAACATCCTCAAGCCCCCTTTGCTTGTAGTATACGCCGAGGGCTCGAGTTATGAAAGTTTTTGCAAGTATAACTTATTAACGTAACCAATGTGATGATGAAATTGCACTTTGCACCATTCACCAGTCGTACAAAAAACGTCGACGACTTCATCCTTATTTAAATAACCTAATTCTTCGTAGCTTACGCCAGGTCCCTTACGAACATAAACGGGACTTTTTGCTACATACTTCGTTAATAACTGCCCTTTAAAACAGTCTGTCACAATGTCTGATAACGTTTGCTTACTAGCCATCTAAATCCCCCTAGATTTGCGTCATTAAACTATAGACGCGCACTAGTGATAAATAGTTTCACCTTTTAATTGTTTCACGGTATGTTTCATGTCTAAACTGTGACACAACGCTGAAATCACCGATACACCATCAACACCAGTGGACAAAACCGGCTCCACATTATGAGTTTGAATACCGCCAATCGCTACAATGGGGCATTGTGGGAACTGCTTGTGCATAGCTGCCGGGAACGCTGTACTACAAGGTGCTTCTGCATCTGCTTTTGATGCCGTAGTATAAATGGGGCCAATCCCCACATAATCACAGCCGCCTACAATAGCCGCTTCCATTTCATCTGCTGTATGTACAGAGACGCCAATAAACCCATTAAATTGCTCCTTCGCCTGTTGCAATCGCGCGTCATCTTGACCAATATGCAAACCATCTGCACGTAAGCGTGTCGCTAATGCGACGTCATCATTGACGACAAATGGGACCCCGTAAGTCGCACATAGCTGTTGGCAGTCACGCGCAAATTGCTCATATGCTTGTCCTGTTAAAGCGCGTGGCCCTTTTTCACGAAATTGAAACATCGTGATGCCTGCTTCAAGTGCTTCACGTAACGTTTCTAATGGTGCTTTCACACAATTTTCTGTCCCCATAATAAAGTAAACAGCTAAATCATCACGCTTCATTAACGATTACCTCACACTCATAGCGATTGTATGCAAAATGGTTGGTTGGCCCATGTCCATGCCCAATACCAAGTGGGTTTTCAATCGCTGCGTGAACAAAACGTTTCGCTTCGACAATCGCTTCTTTTAATGACTGTCCGTTCGCAAGCCCTGCAGTAATTGCTGCTGAAAATGTACAACCGGTCCCATGTGTTGCTGTCGTATCAATGCGTGGCGTCGTCATTGTAAACGATGTACCATCGGATAAAAACACATGATCCACTGCTTGTGCACCATGTAAATGGCCACCTTTCATGACGATGTTTTGTGCGCCAAGCGCCATTAATCGCTGTGCAGCTTCAACAACATCCTCATCGGTCGTAATCGACATATCAGCTAATATTTCTGCTTCAGGAATGTTTGGGGTACAAATTGTCGCGACAGGTAATAATACGTCCTTCATCGTTTTAACAGCTTGTTGTGCAAGCAATGTCGCACCACCCTTGGCAATCATAACGGGATCGACTACAAGCGGTATATTTTGCTGTCGCATATAATTGGCGACAGCTTTAATAATTTCTGGTGAAAATAACATGCCTGTTTTAGCTGCAGCAATTGAAAAATCATCAAATAATACTTGAAGCTGTGCTTCGACAAATGCTGGCTCCGCTGCCATAATGTCATGGACGCCAAGCGTATTTTGTGCAGTCAATGCCGTAATTGCGGATGTTCCGAATGCACCTAATTCTTGAAATGTTTTTAAATCAGCTTGAATGCCTGCACCGCCACCACTATCTGACCCTGCAATCGTTAATGCTATCATTACAATCCCTCCGAAATATCATGTAAGGCATCTAAAAAGTCAACTTGGAATGACCCTGTTGCTTTCGGGCCTACACGTTCTGCTGCCTGTTTATAATCATGCAGTATCTCCGCAAGTGATGCACCTGCACCAAGTGTCGCGGCACATACGGCACTTAATAAACACCCTGTTCCCGTAACGGCAGTTGTTTCAACGACACCACCTGGAATGAACTGCACTACATCACGTTCTATGAAAATATCCGTTGCACCGGTAATAATAACGGCACAATCGTATTTACGCGCTACTTTTTTGGCCTCTGCTACAATATCCATTTCGCCAGCGCCACTATCGACACCTTTTGCATGCCACTCAACACCTGCAATGGCCGCTAACTCACCTACATTACAGCGCAATAAATCAATGTGTACAGCTGTTAATAGCTCCTTCACAAACTTTTGGCGAAACGGTGTAGCACCAACACCGACCGGGTCAAGTACAACTGGAATCTGATGGGCATTCGCTGCTTTTCCTGCCATCAACATCGATTCCGTTGTCCGTTCATTTAACGTGCCAATATTTAATAATAGCGCACTACTAACGCGTACCATATCGGCTACTTCATCACATGCATCTGCCATGACAGGGGACGCGCCAATAGCAAGTAGGCCATTTGCTGTAAAGTTTGCGACAACATAGTTTGTTATACAATGTACAAGTGGCGCTTTACTGCGTATATTAGCGAGTGACATAGTGCGCCACCTCTTGTTCCCAATTTTCTGCTGTCCAAGGCATTTCCCAGAATTTCCACTCATAATAACAGCTCTTTTTAAAATGCTGTTTGAACAACGCTTCTTTTTCTGGCTGTGCTTCTGCGTAACGGTTCATAAGCGCTAGTTGCTGCCCAATATTTTCATTCATCTCATCTGAACTATATAGGGCAATCCATTGCTCGTACAATGGCACACCAGGTTTAGCATCTTTAAAACGATTGCCAATCTCTAAATAAAGCCATGGGCAAGGGAACATCGCCGCAAATGCTTCAGCTGCATCTCCATTATGCGCCGCATTATACATATGGCTTACATAATTATACGCGGCGGGTGCTGGTTCAAATGCTGCTAATTCTTCCTCGGTCACACCTAATTCACGGAATGTAATACGATGCATTTCAAGCTCTGCTAATTGAATATTTTGTGCTGACTGTAAATAGTACAACGTTTCATCTGCTTCTGTCGCTTTTGATGCTGCAATCGACAATACTTTCGTATAATGCTTTAAATAATAGGCATCTTGCATCATATAGTCTTTAAATTTTTCAAGTGGTAACGTACCATCGACAATTCCTTGTACAAATGGGTGATTAAAACTTGCTTCAAAATAAATATCGTTCTCCTGTCGTACTCGTTCACAAAATGTCATTAAAAGTCCTCCTCTTGGATGGACGTAGGCAAAAAAAAGCACGCGCCATAAAATAGGAGCGTGCTTCAAAAAATTGCTCCCTACGTCAGTGTTAACTGTCAGGTTCTAAGGGTCAGGTTTTAGCCTTCTCAACACATTGTGTCCCCCCGCAAATTAAAATAGTGCAATAAAAAAACTCTCCATAACGGAGAGCAAATGT
Organism: Kurthia huakuii LAM0618; assembly: GCF_000505545.1. Lineage (GTDB taxonomy): Bacteria > Bacillota > Bacilli > Bacillales_A > Planococcaceae > Kurthia > Kurthia huakuii. The sequence continues at coordinate 199,001 of NZ_AYTB01000013.1, read as the reverse complement.
ACATCGTCAAAATCTCGTACATTGCTCCCTACGCCCGTATTAACGGACAGGTTCTAAGGGTCAGGTTTTAACCTTCTCAACACATTGTGTCCCCCTGCAACAATTTTAATTATGTACAGTATAACATAGTTTCAAAAAAGCGCCATAAAAAGAAGCGGGGTGGTTGTCCCCCGCCAAATTGCTCGCTATTGATATCGCCATCGCTGTAGTGTTCGCTTTCATGCGATAGTTTTTTCAATTATTATTCGTATTTCACTTTTAAATAGTCGCTACTTGCATAGCCGAAGTGTCCATTGTGATACACTTTGAACCATTTGCCATTGTGGAAACTTGTGACTTTTACTTTTGCACCAGAAGCAGCTTTTGTCACAATACGATAGCCGGTTCCTGGACCTGAGCGAATATTTAAATTAACTCCTTTTGGCGTTACAACTGTACCTGTTGTTAAAACAAAAATATTTTTGCTAACCCAATATTTATAAACGTAACGTTTATTCCCTTTGTACGAAATTTGATACCATGAGCTGTTATATGATTTTAATACTTTAATTTTATCATTCGTATCAAATTGTCCAATAGAACGATATTTTGTACTAGGACCTGTACGGATATTTAAATTATCAACTTGCGAATACATTGTTGTCGCTGCATATGCTTCGTCCATTTGCGTTGGTTGTGCGGCATACGTTAATCCAAATGCTGATGTTGCCATGCCCACAGCCATCGTCCACTTAAGCAATGCTGACTTCATGACATCTCACCTCTATTATTATTTTGTCACATAAAATGCTGACACATAACCAATTTCACCTCGGTGATACACTTGGTACCATTTCGATGTTGTTTTCGCTAACACTTGAACGCGATCTTTATTATACAATCCTCCGATTTGGTGGTAACCGACACCTGGGCCTGTGCGTACTGCAAGCGTATCATCAGCCGGCACACGAACGGTATACCATGGTGGCGCTACTGTATAACGTTTATTCACAAAACCAAATTTCCCTTTATGCCAAACTTGAATCCAATTACCCCAAGTTTTATCACTCGTCACATATAGTGGTTTATTATGCGCTACGGCACCAAATTTGCGATACTTAACACCTGGGCCCGTACGAACATTAAGTGTATCATGCGGCGCATAAACCATAACCGCTTTTACGAAATAAGGGGTTGCTTGAACATATTCTTTTTGGACATATCCTTTTTGACCATCGAGGCGTACTTCATAAAAATCAGCATTATACGTTTTTACAATATGCACTGGATTATTCAGTGTATATGTTCCGACTACAGCACTTGAAATCGTTGGTTTTTCAAATGCCTTTACACCATTAAACTGCGCATATTTTGTTGTAACTTGCTGAACGGCTTGCACTGTAAAATCCGGTTGTACGAGCGCACCTACTCCCAAAGCTGAAAATGCGATACCTGTCGCCATCATCCATTTTTTTAAAAGGGACCTGGCCATAACTACTCCTCCTTACGATTTAATATGGGAAAGGGGTTAAATATTTTGCATTCACATAACCAATTTTTCCATCTTCATACGCTACCGCAAACCATTTGCTACTTTCTACATTGACCGCATATAACACTTCATTATTTGTCACTGTACGAACTTTTTTATACGCTGACCCTGGACCTGTACGTAAATATAACTTCGCATCGCCCGAGTTAACAATATATGCTGGTAAGCGTTCTAAATATGTTGCGGATACATACCCTACTCGACTACCGCCACCCCAAATACGATACCATTTTGAAGTTGTTTTATTGAGCATTGCTGCTATTGAACCACCTGGTTTTTTAAACAAAATCCTGTACGATGTTCCCGGACCACTACGCACATTTAAATTTGCACTACCGGTATTCACCGTATAATATTCTTGGACATTTGGTTGTGCGGCAATCCAACTATTGGATACATAAGCTGTTTTACCTTTATATAAAATTTTTGACCAAGAGCTGTTGTATTTGCTAATGACTGAGATTGGGTCATTAAATGTTAATTTACCTAAAATACGATAATCTGTTCCTGGACCACTACGTACATTAACGCCATCTGTAATCGAGAACATTGTATATGCTGCCTGCGCTACTTCTACATTAGTTATTGGAGATGCTACTACACCTAATCCAAAAGCTGATGTCGCCAAACTGGCAGCTAATGTCCACTTCACCAATTTTGACTTCATGATGTTCACCTCATTGGAATAGTATTTACTCTAAGTTCTTATGACGCCTTACTATCAATGGAGCCCTTTAGTTCATTTTTTAATCACTGTTGACTATCAGTTCGTTATCATATATATCCACCTGTCATACACGACTGATGCGATTATACTTAATTAACTGATTATCCTTTCCATGACCAAAATTCTAATCGTTGCACTCTCTATTTACATATTTAATATGACACATTTTTTCAGAAAAATCAATCTTTTTATGAATTTTAGTCTACAAAAGCATAAATATTATTATATTTATTTTATATATATACATCTTAAAAACTACACCTTTTTTATATTTCAAATCTTTTGGACTTTGAATGTTCATTCAATTACAGCTAAAAAAAAGAGGAATTGCGCAAAAATGCAATTCCTCTTTTTTCTATTTAAAACGAGCTTTATAAGCACTGATGTATTGCCCATCTGCAATTTTCAAACGCGGTACACCGTTGTCTGTATAACGAATTCCTTCAATTGGCAGCGATTCACCAGCGCGCACGATGCGTAGCTTTTCATCGGCCTTAAAATCTACCGTTGAAAATACATTCAAATCTTGCGCAACGGTTACTTGCTTTGGACTAACATAATAATATTTTTTAATATCTGCTGGTACAGCGCGTGTAATGTCCTTACGCGCAGATAAATAATTGCCGCTTGGCGTTTTCAAGCGCGGCGTGCCATTTGCCGTATAGACAATTGAGGCAACTTCAAACGTCGTATTTTTATTATATTTACGTACCTCATGTTGCTTTGTAAAATCTTTCGAATCATAAATCATTTGATAGCGACGTAATAAAACGCGATCGGGTACGTCCGTAATATAATTTTCAATATCACTACGCACTTTTAAAACATTGGCGCGATTCGCCGTAATATAGTTGCCGTTTTCTAATCGCAAGCGCGGTACACCATTCGATAAAATTTGCACATCATCGATAGCAACAATGGTGTTTTTCTTAAGTATACGTACTTTTGATTTAAATGCGGTATCACGATATTCTCCAACATTTTGTTTTAACACGACTTTACGGGGGTTAATTGAATAATAACGATTATTAGTCGTTTGCGTGATACCTGAATCTTTTGCGAGAGGTGATTTTTTCAAGAAATCATTCACTTTTTTTCCAGGTGCTAATTTATTTGCATCTACTGGACCACTAATGCCGCTAACAACTGCACGGTCCGTATATTGCCATAAGTCATAGCGATATGCGGGTTTTGTTGAACCGTAACGTGGGATCCACACAAAGTCAGCTTTTTTTGTATCTAAATTTAATTTGCTATAAATATGGTGCGCGATATATAAGCCAATTTGTTTGTCTGTATGCTTACGCAATTCATCGACATACGCATTGACGATTGTACGCATCGATTCCCCTGATTTACTTGTTATTTCTTCGACATCAATAACATAAAATTTTGCATTATTACTTGCACGATTAATTAAATTGCGTGCTTCTATGCGTGCATTCGCACTTGAAGAAGCTTGCATATATGAATAAACACCATATGGCACACCATTTGCCGTCGCACCTTTTTCATACGTTTTATGCATATAATCTTGTACTGCACTACCGTATTGTACGCGAATGATGGCTAAATCCGTTGACTTTGCTACCTTTGCCCAATTAATATTCCCTTGCCATTTTGAGACATCAATAATCTTACCTGTTGTAGCTTTCGTTTGAACACCTGATGTGTAATCTGTTACGTATGGTTGGCCTTCCCATTGGATGGTGCCATCAGGTTTCCCTGATTGTTCATCAATAGCAGAAGCCGTTAACTGTGCACTGCTTGCAACGATGAAACATAATACGAAACTAAAAGCGACAACAAAAAATTGCTTTGTACTTTTCAATTTTTGCTGTTTCTCCCTTCTGATTTGAGCACGCCTTATCAATTGTTGCCACAACAAAAAAGCCACGCAAAGACGCAGCTTGTACTTTGAGTGGCAGCTAGAAAATGGCCGATAAAGCCTTTTTCGATGTAGTATCGTTCAAAAAAACAACTTTTTATCACCTATCTACTTGCTGAAACTTTTAAAACGCCTCGCACTTATCATATCAATTTTCAACTAGTGCGAAGGAACCTTTTTGCTATTTTTTTGATTAAATTTATGTTAAAAACAATTAATTAGCTATTTTTTAACAAAATAAACATAATAAATACTGGGATATAAATAGAATTGATACCCACTCTTACGATATCGAATTTCACAAAATCGCAGAATATTTGTACACTTATAACTATAGTAGAAAGAAGGAATTTTCATGTATCGTTGGTTAATCGTTGCCATCGCTACAATTGCGTTGGCAGTTGGTTCTGTTGTCACCTATGGCATGGGAACGATTGCTGCATTTTATCAAGTCGAATGGCAACTATCACAATTTCAAACAGGATTTATTTCGACGATGACAAATTTAGGCCCACTATGCTCCATGATGATTTTTGGCCATTTAATGGATCGTTACGGTGAAAAATATGTTATCGGCATTAGCGCACTATTACTTGGTATAACAGCTGCTTTACTACCATTTGCCTCATCGTATGCAACGCTCTTATTGTTATTATTTATCGTTGGATTATTTTATGGTAGCGCTCAAACAGGCGGTAGCACGGTCATTACAAAATGGTTTCCAAAAGAACATCGCGGCCTCGCAATGGGTATTCGGCAAACGGGCTTACCAATCGGTGGTGCTATCGCGGCGCTCTTATTACCGGTAATGTATTTTCATTACTCAATTGCAGCAGCACATTATACACAAGCCACAATCGCCATTAGCGGGGCACTCTTATTTTTAACGCTTTATAAAGACCCTCCCGATACAACAACGAACAGCACTGAGACAATTACATTCCGTGCTAAAATACGTGCGATTAAACATAATCGTAGCCTTTATAGCTTATATGCAATTGGTGGCGTTATGGTGGCATTTCAAATGGTAATTCCCGCACATTATGTATCATTTCTCTACGGTACATTGCACCTATCACTCCAGCAGGCCGGCTTTGTATTGAGTTTAGCAATGATTGGTGGCGTTATTGGACGCATCATTTTAGCAGCAATTAGCGACCGCTTCTTTGCAACACGGTGCTTGTTTTTCCTCGTCATTATTTTAACGATAACAGGCTGCTTTATCGTCTTGTTCCCATTAATTATCGATCGCCCTTTGTGGTTTTTTAGCAGCTACAGTTTCGTACTTGGCTTGTTTGCATTTGGTTGGTATTCATTGTATATCGTCAGTATTTCAGAACAGGCAGATGAACGCATGATGGGGCTAACGATTAGTACCGCCTTAACAATCAACCAATTCTTTATTATTACTGCCCCGGCATTATTTGGGCTGTTTGTTTATTGGAGTGGGCATTTTATCGCTTGCTTCAGCGCCTTAGGTATCGTTATACTCCTACTTGCATTGTGGCAACTGCTAAAGCGAAAATAACAAAAAAAGAAGTGTGTAATGGAATTCACCCACTAGATTGGGACAGTGAAAAAGACGCTTCTTTTAGTTGAATTTAACGGACGCTTTCCTGAAACCTCCTCGCTCGCAAGCTCACTGTGGATCTTCTGCTCATACTTTTCCCTAGGAGCCGCCGTCAAATTCTCGTTTAACCGCCTTTTTTCGATATGCAACTGGAGTTAGGTAGTTTCGCTTTTCCAAAATTCGAGTAATGCTAGTAGTTTAGAGCTGTTTGAACGGTAACCTCATGTCAGCCGTTCAAAATAAAACATTACAACAATGGCGTTATCAGAGGGTTGACCTTTACCGGACATGCTCATGATAATGCTTTTTTTAACTGTTCTAACTCTCACATTTCTTCTTCGTAAGGTCCTTTATCTTAACATTCTTATTCGGTAATTTCATGTTAATTATTTTGATGTCATGCGAATACACTTATTTTTTGCCCATCAAAAAACACCTCTAAAGTTTTTACTCTAGAAGTGTCTTACTCTTTTTACGTTGTTTCTGTTTTTTAGGTCAGTCCACATACGATTCCTGTTTTTAGTTTGCTAACTTTGTTTGCATCGTATAGTAAAAACCTTGTTGCTGCATAAGTGCCTCATGCGTCCCATGTTCATGAATTTCACCTTGCTGTAATACGAAGATTTGGTCTGCTTGCTCAATTGTTTTTAAACGATGTGCAATAACAAAACTCGTACGACCTTGCATTAAATTATGCAAGCCTTTTTGAATATGAACCTCGGTACGCGTATCTATATTTGATGTTGCTTCATCCAAAATAAGTACATCTGGGTCTTCTAAAATCGCACGCGCAATCGCAATCAGTTGGCGCTGCCCTTGACTTAAATTCGTACCACCTGACTCAATTTGTGTATCATATTGTGCTGGAAAATGGCGAATAAACTGATGCGCATATGCAATTTCTGCCGCCTGCTCTACTTCTGCATCTGTCGCATCCAAACGACCAAAGCGAATGTTTTCGCGAATCGTTCCTGAAAATAAATACGTATCTTGTAATACAACGCCAATATGATTGCGTAAGCTTGCTAATTCATAATCGCGAATATTATGGCCATCAATCGTAATAGAACCTGCCGTGGCATCATAAAAACGCAATAATAAATTAATAATCGTCGTTTTACCAGAACCTGTTGGCCCAACAAACGCGACCATCTCACCTGCTTTTGCATGGAATGACATCTTTTTTAAAATCGGCTTATGTGCTTCATATTCAAAATCGACGTCGTTAAAAACAACATCGCCATGCAAATTTTTAATCTTTTTCGTTGCGGGCCCTTCAAGCACTTCCTCTTCGTCATCTAACACTTCAAAGACGCGCTCAGCACCCGCAATGGCTGATTGAAAAACATTTAGTAAATTGGACAGTTGATTAATTGGCTGGAAAAATTGACGCGTATACGTCGTAAACGCCGCAATCACGCCAATTGTTGTATAGCCTTTCACCGCTAGCAATGCCCCAACGCCAATGACTAATCCTAAACCTATATTATTCATCGCGTTGTTAATCGGCCCCATAAAACCTGAAATCGTTTCGGCGCGTACTGCAGCTTGCCGTAACGCTTCATTTTTATGATGAAATGCTGCGACATGCTGTTGTTCCTTACCAAATAATGTGACGACTTCTGAGGCGCTCAAAGACTCTTCGACAAAACCATTAACTTCGCCTAATGCTTTTTGACGTGCGCGATAATTCACGCTTGAACGTTTAATAATTTGCTTTGATAAAAAGACGATTAATGGAATCACTGTCATGACAACGAGTGCTAAACACCAATCGAGCCAAAAAATCGCAATCGTCGTTCCAACAATCGTTAAAATAGCTGTTAAAATTTGTGTGACACTTTGCGTTAATGCCATATTTAAACTATCAATATCATTCGTTACACGGCTCATTAAATCGCCTTGTTGACGTCGATCAAAGAAACGTAGTGGCAGTACTTGAATTTTTTTAAACAATGTCCGGCGCAAGCGCTGAATCGTTTTTTGTGCCACATAAATCATGACAATCGTTTGAATGTATGTCGCAATAAAGAGCCCGACATACGTTGCACCTAATATGAGTGACATCGAAATAGTCCCTTGAATGTCCAACTTCATAATATAATGGTCCACGATATATCCAATGAGCCACGGCCCTGCTATTTTTAATACCGTTGCAACAAAAACCGTAATCGTCGCAATAATAATTCCGAGGCGCTGCTTTTGCATATAGAGCCATAACCGTTTAAGCGTTGACATTTGATTTTTTGGTTTTTCAAATGTCATATTGCCGATACGCGGGCCCTTTTCTAAGCCTGTTCTACTCATGCAACACAGCTCCCTTTTCTGCTTGTGTTTCAGCAATCTCTTGATAGATTGCGTTCGTTGCTAGCAATTGCTCATGCGTGCCAAAGCCCGCCATTTCACCATTATCTAACACTAAAATCTTATCCGCATGACGAATTGATGAAATTTTTGATGCGACAATAATCTTTGTTGTTGCATCAAAATCACGCGCAATGCTGTACTGAATTTTTGTCTCCGATATCGCATCTACTGCCGATGTCGTATCATCTAAAATCAACATTGCTGGCTGACGAATAAAGGCGCGTGCCATCGCTAAACGTTGACGTTGACCTCCTGATAAATTACGCCCTCCTTGCGACACTTCATGCTGTAAGCCATCGTCAAAACGGCAAACAAATTCAGTGGCAGCCGACGCCTCAAGTGCGTGCATCATTTGTTGCTGTGATGCCTCTTCGCGTCCAAAGCGTAGCTGCTGTTCAATCGTGCCCGAAAATAACGTTGCTTGCTGCGGCGCAAAACCAATAGCCCCGCGCAGCGTTTGCACGTCATACTGCTCAATTGGGCGACCATCGATTAAAATGCGCCCTTGTTGTGCTTCATAGAGTCGTGGAATCAGTCGTACTAAGGACGATTTCCCGCTTCCGGTCATGCCAATAATGCCTAATGTTTCAGTTGGCGACAATTGGAATGAAATATCTTTCAGTACATATTCCTGTTTGTTGTAATAATAAAATGACACATTTTCAAACGAAACTTCCCCTCGAATCGACGTTTTAACAGCATCATTAGCTGATTCAACCGTCGTACGCGTAGCAAGAACACGTTTTAAACGTTTGGCGCTCGGCACTGCACGCGCAATTTGAATGAGGACATTACTCGATGACATAATACCATTCATAATAATTGTTAAATAATTAATGAACGCTAAAATAACCCCTACTTCAAGCGTACCTTGGTCCACTTTCATAACGCCTAGCCAAAGCGCAGCCATCATACCCACATTAATCACCAACATACTTAGTGGTGATAGCGTACCAACGACTTTCTCAGCACGAATAGAGCGCGCGGCTAAATCATCATTAATCGCTGTAAATTGCTGCGTTTGATGTTTGCTACGATTAAACGCTTTGACGACACGCACACCCGCTAAATTTTCTTGCATAAATGTATTTACGCGGTCCATTTGTTTTTGAACACGTCCGAATACTTTACTAGAAAGCAGCGTGAAAAGAACAATAAGTACAATAAGAATAGGTACAATAATGAGTAATAATGAAAATAATTCACGTGCTGTAATAAAAACAATAACAACAGCGCCAATAAATAACAGCGGACCTCGCACAAACACCTTTAACGTCATCAACACCGCCTTTTGTAATGTTTCAACATCACTCGTGACATTCGTAATCAACGTGCCAATCCCAATATTTTGTTTGTTTTTTGACGAGAACAACATCGTAGCTGCAAAAATAGCTTCGCGTAAATCTGTTGAAAAATTAACAGCCGCGCGCGATGCAAAAATGGAACAGCCAATACCGCCAATTAATCCACCAATCGCCGCTAAAATCATAAACAAAAACATTTTCAACACATATGCATGATCTTGTTGCGCAATGCCATTATCAATGATGTGCTGCATAATCGTCGGTTGAATTAAATCCATCGTTACTTCAAACACCATAAAAAGAGGTGCTAAAATCGCCGCTACTTTGTATGGCGACAAATAACGAAATATAAAGCCCATAAAAACCTCCCTTTCTTTCATTTAACACTATACTATGCTTTATCTATTCACGTAAGCATTAATTGAAAATGATTTTCATTTAATATTTCAGTAATTTAAAAGTTGTCAATACTAATTGTTTAATGGTAAATTAAATTTAACTAGCAAGAGGCCCTAATTCTATAATGGGACCACACACATTTTATTAGAAATAAAGGATGGTAAATGATGAAAAAAGTTGTAGTAATTACAGGAGCTGCCACTGGTTTAGGCCGCGCAACCGCATTAAAATTAGCAACACAAGGATTTAATCTCGTACTTGTTGATTTCAACGAACAACAAGGCTTGCAAACGATGAAAGATGCTCAAGCACTTGGCGCAGAAGCACTTTTCGTTAAAGCAGATGTTTCAAATGAAGAAGAGGTGAAACATTATGTAGCACAAGCTGTTGAAACGTTTGGTACGATTGATTTCTTCTTTAACAATGCCGGTATTATGGTGCCTTTCCGTCTATTACATGACTATACAACTGAAGAGTATAACCGTATTATGGACATTAATTTAAAAGGACCATTTCTGGGCATTAAACATGTCATTCCAGTAATGCTTGCAAATGGCGGTGGTACGATTATTAATACCGTATCGTCAAATTCGTTTAAACCAACTGCTTATAATGGAATTTATTCAGCGACAAAACATGCGTTAGCTGCGTTTACAAAATCAATTGGCCAAGATTATCAAGAGCAACAAATTTATGCAGTCGGCGTTGCACCAAACACAATGCAAACGACGATTGCGCAAAGTGCTACAGTCACACTTGATGCGACAGTGGGCGCTGCTATTCATGCGTCGACGGGTAAAAATATTGCAGCAACAGCAGATGAAGTAGCTGAATCAATGATTTTTGCAATGGAAAACGGTAAATTATTAACAGGTTCAATTATTAATTGCGCTGGTGGCGAAATTTACAATTAAACAGATTGAAAAAAGAGGCTGGGACATACGTGTAACAACACCCTCTCAGATGAGCATAAGAAAAACCGGAATCGCGCGGTGGCGCGGTTCCGGTTTTTTGTGGCGAACGCTAAAAAAGGAACAGGAACTGTTTTGTCAAAGCCTCTTTTTCATTACCAATCTAGGGATTCTAAAAAGGCAAAAATATCTGCATTCAATTGCGCCGCATCTTCACCAACTGTCATAAGGTGACTTGCATGCGGATACCCTCTGACCTGCTTATCAGCAATGTTTAAGCGCGCATACATTGCCTCTGCACTCGCTTTATATAATGCTCGGTCCTGCTCGCCATAAAATAACCTCGTTGGCACGCGTACATGGTCAATATTGTCATGTACGGCATCAATTAGCTCAACAAGTGTTGTTAAAATGTGCCGTGCTTTTAGTTTCAATGGCTCCGCATGCGCTTCAATTTCTGTTGTACTCATTCCTTCGAGCTCTAAATAGCGATTCACATAATTTAAAAAACGATACGATAAAAACGCCGCGGCATCATGATTAGGTACCGACATCGTCACAATTCCTTTCACCGGCTCCTGTTGTGCCAACTTCAGTGTGAATAAGCCGCCCATTGATAACCCAATCACCGCAATATTTTGATAGCCATGTGCCTGTAAATAATGAAAACCCGCTTCTGCATCCGCCCACCACTGCGCTAAATCTGTTTTTAAAAATTGCTCCGGTGCTTCACCATGTCCACTATACAGCGGCACATGACAAGTGTATCCTTGCTTATTTAAATATTTTGCTAAACGTTTCATATCGCTTGTTGTACTTGTAAATGAATGCAGCAATAACACTGCGCGCTCATCCCCCTCATAAAAAAAGGGCTTCGGTGTCACCAATTTAATCATTGCGTTTTCCTGCCTTTATGAATATTATAAGCATTGTACTTGAAGGCGTTTTCAGTTTCTAGGAAAATAGCTCAAGCCATGAAAATTCGACATAATATTCGATTTTTCACACATGAAAGGATGACCCATTTGCAATTCAAAAAATATACAGCACAAGATTTTAATGATTATTATGCACTCGTTTGCGATGAGACTGTTATGGAATACATTACTGGACACGCACTCTCTCCGGAAGAAGCACAAGTTCGCTTTGAAAAAAGCATTCGTCAAAATGATGAACATGCCACTTTTGGTAGTTATAAAATCTTCGTTGAGGACATCTATATCGGCTTTGGTATGGTGCTTTATGATACTGACAAAAACGAAGCAGAAATTGGGTATATGATGTTCCCGCGCTATTTTAAAAAAGGCTACGGTCAACAAATTGCTAATGCCTTAGTGGCACTTGCACGCCACACAAATGTCCCATCGTTAATTGCGATGATTGATCCAAAAAATATGGCTTCACGTAAAATTTTAACGCGTGCCGGCTTCACATCAGTCGAAGCGGGCATAATTGACGGTATTCCAACAGAAATTTTCAAGCAAACATTATAAAAAAAGCAGGAATTCCACACATCGCAGAATTCCTGCTTTTTCATTGGTACAGTGCTTGCCAAGACTGTAAAAAATGAATGCCTATCGGTTGCTTCGTTTCAGCATAAACTTTCTCTAATTGGCGTTCAAAATAGTATCGGGACTTATTAGCAAAACTAATATTGTCTCCTTCTTCTGAAGGGTGTGTTTCAACAGCGATCGTTATATTTTTCCCTTTTTTCATTGCATATGCACGTTCACTTTTTGTAATGTCGATAATATGCCGCGCATTGTTTCGATAAGCCATGACCGCTACCTCATCTGTTTGGCGAATTAAGAATTCCGAAACAAGTCCTTTCCCGTATCGATTATCATAACGTTCCTCATCATACCAAAATGGAATATCCGCCTCTAATTTCATAGCATAATTCTTCGTCATCGCGCGATACGATTTTAAAATAGCAAAATAATTTTCAAACAACTGTTGTTTATTATTCTCATAAGATGGCAATGTATACGGTTCGATATCTAAATGCACACCTGCGAACAATTGATATTGTTGCTGCGCTGCTTCTATCCATGCTCGCGTTGCACGAGCCTCTTTTGGATTAGACGCCCATGTACTTGCACCATCTAGCGCATACAGTCGAATACCATATTTTTTTGCTTGCTCGCTAAATGCGGCATAATCTGTAACGGGAACTTCTTTTTCTACTTGAACATATATCTTTTTGACATGTTGCTCACGTAATGCCGACAAATCAACATCTTGTAAACTGTATGCATTCCAAACCCACGTTGATTTCGGAATCGTTGTTATATTCATTTTTTCATCTCCGGTTTTATTTGTTGGTGAAAATAGTAAGAAGCTTGCACATAGTAATGAAACGGTGATTTTCATCCATCTTCACTCCTTTCGAATAAAATTTATCAAAAAGACCTTTTTTTAACAAAAAAATGTATTCATTAAGTTCTAATTACGCTATATTACAAGAAGGAAAAGTTTTTTTCAAATACAGTAAAAGGTAGGTTTTATGTATGGTAAATCATCGACGCAAGAAAAGTGTTATCGCACTAGCAACCATTCTGACTATGGGTTTAGCTGTTCCAACAATGGCTGATGCTAAATCGACAACGGCAAATGTGGACCTTCGTATTATGGAAACGACAGACGTGCATACGAATCTAATGAATTATGATTACTACAAAAATGCACCAACAGATGCAGTAGGGCTTGTCAAAACGGCAACATTAGTACACGAAGCACGTAAGGAAAATAAAAACAATGTACTTGTAGATAATGGTGATACGATTCAAGGAACACCATTTGGTACATTCTTTGCAAAAGTGGACCGCATTAAAAAAGGGGAAGTACATCCAAGTATTGCAGCAATGAATGCCATGCGCTATGATGCTGCAACATACGGCAATCACGAATTCAACTACGGCCTTGGTTACTTAAAGGAAGTTTATAATGACGGTGATTTTAAACGCGTCAACGCCAATGTATATGTCGATGACCACGATAAAAATGATAACAACGACAAAAATAAATATACACCGTACTCAATTGTAAACAAAAAAGTGAAAGATGCTAACGGAAAATCCCATGTCATTAAAGTTGGTTACATCGGCTTTGTTGCACCGCAAATTATGAGCTGGGATCAAACGCATTTAGCTGGTAAAGTTAAAGCTAAAGATATCGTCGCAACAGCGGAAAATTATGTTCCTGAAATGAAGAAAAAAGGTGCTGATGTCGTGATTGCGATGGCGCACTCAGGCTTCAGTGCAGACCTCACAAACAATGAAGATGTCATCTATGCATTAACAAAAGTAAAAGGCATTGATGCCGTGACATTCTCACATACCCACCAAGTATTCCCTGCAAAAGATGAAGCGTCACTGAGCTCATCATTTAAAGATAAAGATGGCAAATTACTTCCTGGCGTTAATAATGCTAAAGGTACAATCAATGGCGTCGCAGCTGTTCAAGCTGGTTATGGTGGTGCCGAGCTTGGTATTATCGATTTGAAATTAACAAAATCAAAAACGAATAAATGGAAAGTCGTTTCTTCACAATCACAAACGCGCAATGCCAAAGCAACGCGTCCAGCGAAAACAATTTCAGCTATCGTGAAGCCAGGTCATGAACAAACAATCAACTATGTTAACACACCAATCGGCACAACCACCGACGCGATTCATAGCTTCTTTGCGCTTGTAAAAGATGACCCATCGATTCAAGTCGTAACAAACGCACAAAAATGGTATGTCGAAAAAATCGTTGCGAACGATCCAGCACTAAAAGATTTACCAATTTTATCAGCAGGTGCGCCGTTTAAAGCTGGACGTAATGGCCCAGAAGAATACACAGAAATTCAAAAAGGTGATTTAACGATTCGTAGTGCTGCAGACCTTTATTTATACGATAACACATTAAAAGCAGTCAAAGTTTCTGGTGCAACTGTTAAAGAATGGTTAGAGCGTTCTGCTGGTCAATTTAACCAAATCGACCCAACGAAAACTACTGAACAATCATTAATCAACAGCGATTTTAGACCTTATAATTTTGATGTTATTGATGGTGTAACATATGAAATCGATGTCACACAACCGTCTAAGTATGACCCAGATGGTGTGTTGATTAATCCAACAGCAAATCGCGTGAAAAACCTCTCTTATAATGGTAAAGCACTTGACGAAAAACAACAATTTATCGTTATTACAAATAATTACCGCGCGACAGGTGGCGGTAACTTCCCTGGTGTCAAAGCAAGTCCAATTGTCGTTGACAGTCAAGATGAAAATCGTCAAGTATTAATGGATTACATTTCAGAGCAAAAAGAAATCGTACCAACAGCCGATAATAACTGGTCACTTACAAAAATGACTGGTACACCAAATGTAACCTTTACATCATCTCCTACCGGTGCGAAGTATTTAGAAGAAACAAGCCCATATAGCTATACTGGTAAAACCGATGCAAAAGGATTTGGGATTTTCACGATTGATTTATCAAAATAATAAAAAGAGTCTGAGCGCTAATACCTCAGACTCTTTTTTATTAACCAATAAAATCAATAATCGCAAAGAACACTAACATATAAGCAAGTGTTACACCATAAATAATATATTGTTTATTTTCTTGGCGATAACGATACTCAAAAAACATACGTGACCCGACAAATAACACGATAAAGACATAGATTGAAAATGGACGCGTATTTTGTACGATAAACATTTCAATCATTAACACAATGAGAAAAACGATATACAACATTCGTTCCAATTGTTTTTGCCACACATTAACATGCTCATACTTTCCAGCAGGTTGCTGAGGAATGTTAAATTTTTTCGTCACAAATTTCGTAATGACAACCATTACTAATACCGCTAGAATAAAAAATAAAATCCAGCCTAATAAATCCATGTTGTGATTGTACTCCCTTTCATTTACCTATATACTAATACTATTTACAAAAACTTTATACGGGGGCGTTTCTATGATTGTTCCATCGAAATTACAACAAGGTGATGAAATTCGTATCATCGCACCAAGCACCAGCGCTAAAATTCTAGGAGACGCTGGAATTGCAAATGCAAAAGCTCGTTTAGAAGAGCTTGGGTTTGTCGTCACATTCGGCAAACATGTTTATGAATCCGACCTTTTCGGTTCATCGTCTATTGCAAGCCGCATCGATGATTTACATGAAGCATTTAAAAATCCAAATGTAAAAGCTATTTTGACAGCTATCGGCGGCTTTAGTAGCAATGAAATTCTACCATACATTGATTATACATTGGTAAAGAAAAACCCTAAAATTCTTTGCGGCTTTAGTGATATTACGGCACTCGCAACAGCAATCACAACAAAGTCTGGACTTATCACGTATTCTGGACCACATTTTTCAACCTTCCATATGGAAAAAGGTCGCTCATATCACGAACATAATTTTCTGAAATGTCTGACTTCGGAGGAATCATATACCGTTACCCCCTCTTCTTATTGGAGTGACGATGAATGGTATATTGACCAAGACAATCGCCGATTTGAGCAAACAACTTGGAAAGTTTTTCATGAAGGAGAAGCATGTGGCCAAGTGTTTGGTGGCAATTTATGCACGCTAAACTTATTACAAGGTACACCTTATATGCCGAGCGGGTTTGATAAAAAAGTGTTATTTATTGAAGACGATTACGAAACACGCCCACAGATATTTGCGCGTGATTTAACGTCACTACTTCAAAATATTCATAATGTGCAAGCGCTCATTATTGGACGTTTTCAACGTGCCTCTCAAATGAGTGATGTCGAAATTGAATTTATATTACGCAAAATTCCATCATTACAAAATATACCTGTTATATACAATACAGACTTTGGTCATACACAATCTATGTTTACATTTCCAATCGGTGGAACCGTAAAGATTAATACATCATCGAAAACGCTAGATTTTTGGCGTTTTTAGCATCGGTCATGCTCCTGCGTGGACGCTTCTTTTCATTGTCGCTTATAATAAGAACATGTGAAAGAGGTGGATAGTTTGAATTTTATTTTTACGATTCTGATTTTATTAATCGCATCGTATATTTTAGAAATCACTGTGCGAAAACAATTTAATGTACCTAAAAGCATTTTATCGATTGCACCCGTCAACAATGTACATAGAATCGGGAAAAATATTTTAATGGTAGCATTATTAGCTATCGTTATCATTAGCTTCACGACCGAATATCATATTCTATGGCTATTTTTAGTCATTTTATTCGTTCAATATTTATTTGATATTATTATGCAATATAAATATATTCGTGAATCCCGTGAACATTTAATCAATATTTTCTTTTTGATTTTCTATGGACTAGCTGCACTTGTGATTCTTTATTTCAATCCAGCAATTATTTTGCAATAAAAAAAGCAGAAGTCGCGGAACAAACCGTGATTTCTGCTTTTTTATGTTGTTCTATTTTTACGATACACACATTGATTGTAACGCGTACCAACATTCTTCATATAACGCATGAAATTCTATTGCGCGTGCCATTTCTGGTGGCGTAATAATTTCACGCCATCCATCTTCACGATGATAAACTAACAT
Organism: Kurthia huakuii LAM0618; assembly: GCF_000505545.1. Classification (GTDB taxonomy): domain Bacteria; phylum Bacillota; class Bacilli; order Bacillales_A; family Planococcaceae; genus Kurthia; species Kurthia huakuii. Next base: position 181,730 of record NZ_AYTB01000013.1, on the reverse strand, counting down.
ATCATATCCAAAACTATCTTGTAATTTCATTTTCTGCAAACGTTGATTTCGCATGATTGGTAAAGCCATCATTTGCTCAATGGCTCCGTAACGATCTGGTGCAATGACAGACAAATAACTATGTTTTAGTGCATCATATTGTGCGCCTGTATACAATCCATGCGCAAATTCATGATGCGCCACCTCGATGATTGCTGCGTGATAGGCTTGTTCACTCATCTCTGCTGCTGTTCTTGTTAACATCACGTTATCTACACAAACATCTACTAAACTTTGTTTCATCATTGCGCTCACTCCTTTAACTACTGTTACTATCTATTATCGGCTAAAAAAGATTTATTTGCATCAAATATGTCTAATTTTTGTCTGTTTTTCGAAAAAACAAACAAATTACTGTTATAACGAGGTATTTACTACAGCATTATTTTTTCATTTTTTTAAAGCCTGTTGATAACATGTCTAACAGGGAGTGCAATGTTGTGGCTAAAACATTCCCTAAAAAGAAAATGCTAAATGGGTCCCATAAGCGATGTAACTCATCTGCTAACGCATGATCTTTTAGTTCCATAAAAAATGGATGCCCATTTATTAATACATAAGCGCTGTTGACAATAAATAAAATAAGTACAACGCTACCGAAATCAACATGAATACGTTTTTTACGATACTTTTTCGGCAATTTTTTCTTCGTTGCCGTCACATATAACAGCACCGCTATGGTCAACAGTAGATAGGCTGCATTCATGTATTGCATATCTTCTAACACATATTTTGATAGGATATATGGCGATAAAAAGAAGATGCTATACATCACACCAACCCAAATGTAGCGAATAATATCGCTAATTAGTGGGAAATGGCTCCATACTGAGCGATGTGACAACATGTTTTGATACGGATGCCAAATAAAGCGTAAAGCACCCCAGCGATAGTATAAATTACTACGCAAATCTAAATCCGGCCCTAAATAAAAGGTTCCAATCATAAAGCCCAAAACGAAATAAAGGATGCTAACATCATTTATTAGATTGTAAAAAAATAATACCAACACCAAAAGCGTAATAAATATGCTATTAACGCGGTCATGTGTTTTTCCTGAAGACACATTCAACACACTTTCTAGTTATAGATTTGTTTCCATTATACCTCTTTTCAAGGCGTTTGAACATACGTTCGTATTTTATTTTTTAAAATTATGTAAAAGAGGTAGTTGAAAAAATGACGTCGATACCGCAATTCCTGCTGCGCCAATTGATTCTAACAATACTTTCTTTTCTTCGGTCATACCACCAATTGCAATCACTGGTACGCTCGTGCTGTTACAAATTTTTTGTAATACAACTTCCCCGATCGGCTCTTTAGTCGGTTGTGAAAAAGATTGATACACGGGACCAACAATGAAATAGTCGGCATTTGAAACACATTGAAACTCTTCTAACGTATGAATCGATTGCCCTACCAATTTATGTGGATATTGTTGTTTAAAAGCTTCTAAACGATCATCATGTGCCAAGAAGTGTACGCCAGCTACATCATAATTTACCGCTAATTCGATATTACCGTACAAAATAATTTTTTCTTTTTTCACGTTACATGTCAAAAGATAACGCAACAATGTTTCGCTATGCCATTGTTGACGAATACATACATAATCAAAATCATCAATACGTGCAATAACCGCTTCAACAATTTCTTCTATTTTTGCACTAGAAAGTCCATCTGGAATCACAGCAAACACTTTCACATCAACCAACTCCTTCATTAAATGTGGTGTTAATATATCGGAAAAGTTTTGAAAAGTCAAACAACTTTTTATTACTTTTTTGACATTATAAATAATATTGTCATATTAAACTAACATTTTGAGATTGTTTTGTTACAAAAATAAAACGTCGTTGTCTTATTCCTTTGTTATACTGGCAAAGTTAAGAATATTAGGAGGTTTAGAATATGAAAAGTTTACTACGTTCTGCAAGTATTGCCGCATTGTTAGCCTCAGCATTAACGGCACCAATCGCTGCAAATGCCGAGGAGTTATCACCAGCCAAACCAGATGGCCAAGTTGAATGGGAAGGTACACCTTTTGTTACAGATACAACAAATAAATCAAAAGCAACTACAATGTCTACGGGTGAAACAATTATCGATGTTTCAAAATGGCAAGGAAATATCGATTGGGCCAAAGTATCAAACACGGTTGACTTTGCGATTATCCGTACACAATATGGTAGTTCTGTTGAGGACTATATGCACCGTACATATGAAAAACAAGCAAAAGCAAATGGCGTACCATTCGGCGTTTATTCATATAGTTTAGCGGTTTCAAGCTCTGATGCTCGTCAAGAAGCTCGCGACTTCTATAATCGTGCTGATAAAGATGCACAAATGTATGTTATCGACGTTGAAGAAATGACCGGAACTTCTGGTGAGAGCATGCGTACAATTATTAATGCCTATGTAGATGAGTTACGTAAATATACAGATAAAAAAGTAGGTCTCTATATTGCACACCATTTATATAATCAATTAAATTTAGATACATCAAAAGCTGACTTTGTGTGGATTCCACGCTACGGCTCAACGGCTCCTGCTTATAATTACGATTTATGGCAATATACAGATAAAGGAATTGTCAGCGGCATTGGTGGCTATGTCGATTTAAATCGTTTACACCCAAGCCAAGATTTAGGGGATATTCGCGGGAAATCGTCACTTGTGACAGAAGCAGGAAATGAGATTGACCCAACAAAATTCTTCGTAACAAACCCTGGACATGTCATACTAAAAAAAGATGCAAGCGTCTATAAAAACACCACATTTTCAGATAGCCAAAAAATCCGTACGTTAGATAAAAATTCGGTTGTTGAAGTACAAGGCATTTCACTTACATCAAGTGGCGTTCCACGTTTAAAAATTGGCACGAATAAATATATTTCTGCAAACAAAAAATATATGCAAAAAATCACCGCAAATTATGAATCATTCTATTATACGAATCCTAAGAAGATTTTATTGAAGAAAGACGCAAGCTTATACGACAATGTCGACTTTACATCTCAAACACGTGTTAGTGCTGCTACTAAAGGCGCTATATTAGATATCGTTGGCGTTGAATTTACAGATGGTGGCACACCGCGTTTAGAGTTAGCAGATGGGCGCTATATTTCTGCAAATAAAAAATATGTGCAAAAAGTACGTACAGACATTGAAAATTATATTACAGATGTACCTGAACGTGTCCTTACATTAAAAGAACAAACACTTTATAATGATTTCGAACGCACGAGCGTATATAAAAACTATGGTATCGATCGTACATTTGTCATTGATAGCATTGAATATACCGATGCTGGGACGCCATTCTTAAAAACATCAAGCGGTAAATATATGACTGCATTAAAAGAATATACACTCGCTGTTCCAGAAGACATAAAAAAATATTATTACACAACAGATTTCCCTAAAACCGTAAAAACGGTACAAGCTATTTCTGAATTTAGTGATGTTGAGTTACTAACGAAAGTAAAAGGAATCCCAGTTGGTACAACCATTCAAATCGCTGATATCGAATTTAATAAAAATGGGGTTCCACGCTTTAAAACAACTGATGGCACCTATGTTAGTGCTTATAAAACAAAATTCGAGTAACCATTCATAAAAAGTAGGACTTTTACCGTTCCTACTTTTTTTGTTAGCAATTATCTTAGTAATAGCGTGAGCACTTTCGTTGCATCAAATGAAAATACGGTGCTATGATACTCCTAGCTTATGTAGGGGGAAAGACGAATGTCAATTATTCATGTAACGAATCCGCAACAAATAAATGAACAAGTAGCATCTAATAAAATGGTCATTTTAAACTTTTGGGCCACGTGGTGTGGTCCTTGCCGCATGTTCGCAGAAGTACTAGAACAACTTGATAGCGATAATGACGATATTCAAGTGTTGAAAGTCAATGTTGATGAGCATCCGGAAATTTCCGAACAATTTGATGTAATGGGGATTCCACATACACGTGTTATTTTAAATAATGGGATGTATGAGCCACTTGTTGGACATATTCCATTAGAACAACTTCAACCAATGTTACGCGCCGAATTAGACGCGAAATAATTAAAAACCGCGATAGCCGTATAATACGAGCTTCGCGGTTTTTTTAATCGGGAATACGCTGCATTTTAATAAAGCCCCAAACAGGTATGAGTAAAATCATAATAAGTAGTACCCAGAAAAATGGCGATACTTGTGCATGCAATTGTAACAGGTCATAGGTTACAAACACCATCAGTACAGCAGTTGTATTTTTTGTGTAATTTAAAATTTGAACGCTAACGCGATAAAACTGCGCCGCATTTTTTTCATTAATACGCGCTGGATAGTTATGAATATGCGGTTTTCGTTCTAAAACGGTCATTCCAATATGCAGCGCAATTGCTATTATAACGATGATAATCGTCGTCCATTTCGAGCCATAACGGTCGACCGTATCGCCATTATAATGTAGCGGAATTTCTGCTGGTAATGTCATTATTTTGGAGAAGAAAAAGAATAGTAAAAATAACAGTGCTGCATAGCCAATCACATTCGCTATTTTTTCTGACCGCGTTTTAGCTAGTTGAATTTTAGGTCGCATCCTATGCCTCCTCAAACAATTTTTGAGCAACTTCTATCGGAATAATGTCGTGTTGCAATAGTGCTTGAAGTGGCATCCATACCGCTTCATATGTATCATGTGGTGACATAGCGATAAACTCCGCTCCTGTCCCCGAGCCAAAGATGCCGCGCTGGCGTTTTGCAAAATAGTAATACTGCATGCCATTATAAGGTACTTGTAAAAAACAACGCCCAAGCGTCACGACCAGTCCTAGCTCTTCATAAGCTTCCCGAATAGCTGCCTCTTCAACCGTTTCATGTTCTTCTACCTTGCCACCGGGAAAAGTATAGTAGCAGCAGCCATTTTTAACGCGTTTAATGAGCGCTACATTCCGCTGTTCGATCACTATAACTGCACTTCGATTATGCACACCATTCACCTCACACATTATTGTAACATACAAAAAAAGGAAGTTAAGGCTTTTAAACCTCCTACTTCCTTTTTACTTATTGTTTTTTCAACACTAATGTTTCTTGTTTCCCGTCATATGTTAGCGTTAAATTTTTATCTTTTTCTGTAGCTAATGTACATTCGTTACATGAATTCCCTTTTGTAATGGAATTATTCACTAATAATTCGCCTGTACCCGCAATTTTTTCTTCGGCTAATTCGTAGCCTACTTGTTTTGGTAAGTCACCGTCACCAATATACTTGATTGTTAACTCATATTGTTTTTGACCAACCGATGGCTCTTGAACAACTTTATAAGTTGATTCCCACTCACTATTTGTCGCTTTAAAATCGTATGTTTGTGTTGGTTCTTCTTGGCTACATGCCGTCAGTACAACAAATACGATACTTAGCATAAACAATAAACTAAACTTTTTCATCTACTTACATCCTCCTATGGTATTGCACGCCCGACTGTATATCCCGTGAAAATACAGCCACCTAAAAAAGTTCCTTCTAGCGAACGGTAACCGTGAACACCTCCGCCACCAAATCCGGCTGCTTCACCTGCCGCATATAATCCATTGATGGCTTGTTGTTGTTCGTCTAAGACAGCACCGTTTAAATTTGTTTGTAAGCCTCCTAGCGTTTTACGCGTCAAAATATTGAGGCGTACCGCAATGAGTTTACCACTAGCTGGGCTTAATAATTGATGTGGTTTCGCTACGCGTACTATTTTATCACCGATATAGTCTCTTGCGCGATAAATTGTTTGAATTTGTAGGTCTGTTGATTGTTTTTTCACAATTTCGCCATCGCGACTCAAAATTTTCTCCTTAATTGATAAAAAATCAAGTAGTTCATTGCCAGCTAGGTCATTCATCGCTGCGACAAGCTCTTTTACGCCATCTGCCACAACAAAATCGACGCCTTGCTCTACAAAGTCTTGTACAGGTTTCGGTGCGCCTTTTTTAACGCGTTGTAGCACATCAAAAAAACGTTTATTCGTCAAATCTGGATTCTGTTCTGAACCTGATAATGCAAATTCTTTTTCAATCATTTCTTCGGTTAAAATAAACCAAGAATAATCATAGCCGGTTTTACAAATCGCTTCTAACGTTGACAATGTATCAAAGCCCGGATAATTAGGCGCCTCAAAGCGATTGCCTTCTGCATCAAGCCATAATGATGACGGCCCTGGTAAAATACGAATACCATGATTTTCCCAAATCGGCGCAAAATTTCGCAATCCCTCCGTATAATGCCACATCCGATCCTTATTGACGATACGCGCTCCACTTGCTTCAGCTACTTCAAGCATTTTACCATCGACATAACTCGGCACGCCGGCAATCATCGTGCCGGGCACTTTCCCAAGTCGCGCAGGCCAATTTTTTCGTACGAGTTCTAAATTTGCACCGATTCCACCAGAAGCTATGACGACCGCATCTGCCATATAGTCAAATGAGCGCACGACATCGCGCGAGGTTGCTGTTCCACGTTCGGCGGTATCTTGTACTAAAATATTCCCTCGAACGCCTTGTACACCGTCCTCTGTCATCATCAGTTCTGTCACCTGATGTCTTGCTAAATAACTTAGTTGTCCTTCATTACGCGCCGCCAATACACGCTGTTTAAACGGTTCTACTAGCCCTGGACCTGTCCCCCATGTAATGTGAAAGCGCGGCACAGAATTCCCATAACCGCCCGCTAGCATAGCTCCCCGTTCTGCCCAACCGACTACCGGGAAAAACTTGATGCCTTTTTCTTTTAAATAATCATATTTTTTATGCGTCGCAAAATCAACGTAGGCATGTGCCCATTGAATCGCCCAGCTATCCTCATCTTCTAAACGATCAAAGCCAGCTGCATGGCGCCAATCTTTCCACGCTAAAGCAAAGCTATCTTTTACGCCTAAACGTCGCTGTTCGCGTGAATTGACAAAAAATAACCCACCAAACGACCAATATGCTTGCCCTCCAATTGATTGTTCTCCTTCTTGGTCAAGCAATAAAATCGATTTACCACGTTCAATTAATTCGGTTGCTGCAACAAGCCCAGCGAGCCCTGCACCTATGATAATGACATCATATTTCATATCGTAGCCCCCTTTTTGTATTAAATTCTCTTTTTTATGCAGAAATTCCTTTATTTATCTTGAAAAAAGATTAATACTATGCCAAAATGAGATAAGTTACGAAAATGTGAAATTTTTGAGGCGAATTAGTTGATAACGCTTCCAAAAAACGTTAGCGTAATGGTGAAAGAAAAATGCATCATAAGTATTGTAAAAGCTTTTACATAATCAGCACTGTTTTTAACAATCGAACGCTTTACACTTATGATGCGACGACTATAAACTAAATGACAAAGAGAGGTGAGAGTCAGCGAGTTACTCGCTTGACACACTACTATGGATACACGTAAAGAACATGATTTTTTAGGCGAATTAGAAATTCCAAACACAGCTTATTATGGCGTACAAACAATGCGCGCAAAAGCAAACTTCCCAATTACAGGATATACGATTCATCCTGAATTAATTCGTGCAATGGCGATTGTAAAAAAATCAGCTGCACAAGCAAATGCTGCGACACATCAACTAAAACCATCGACTGCAGATGTTATGATTGAAGCATGCGATGAAATCATTGATGGTCAGTGGCACGAGCAGTTTATTGTGGATCCAATCCAAGGTGGTGCTGGTACTTCAATCAATATGAATACCAATGAAGTAATCGCAAACCGTGCTCTTGAAATTTTAGGTTATGACAAAGGTCGCTTCGACATCATTAGCCCGAACAACCATGTCAATATGGCACAATCAACAAATGACTCATTCCCTACTGCAATCCACATTGCAGCACATTCAATGATTCAAAAACTAGGTAAGACGATGAAAAAAATGAAAGACACATTCGTTGCAAAATCATTAGAGTTTGATGATATTGTAAAAATGGGTCGTACACATTTACAAGACGCTGTGCCAATTCGCTTAGGTCAAGAGTTTGAAGCATATGCAGCGGTAGTAGGTCGTGATATTACACGTATTAAAAAAGCACAAGAAAGCTTATTAAGCGTCAACCTTGGTGCAACAGCAATCGGTACAGGTTTAAATGCTGATTTAGAATATCGCGAACTTGCGATTAACTTCTTACGCAAAAATACAGGCTATCCATATGCATTAGCGCAAAACTTAATCGATGGTACACAAAACACCGATGTTTACACAGAAGTATCATCTGTATTAAAAGTGTGTATGCTAAACATGTCAAAAATCTCAAATGATATTCGTATGATGGCTTCTGGCCCAACTGCTGGTCTAGGTGAATTAATTTTACCTGCACGCCAACCAGGATCTTCAATTATGCCAGGGAAAGTAAACCCTGTAATGCTTGAAGTAATGAACCAAGTAGCGTTCCAAGTAGCAGGGAATGACTTAACAATTTCAATGGCTTCTGAAGCAGGTCAATTTGAATTAAACGTTATGGAACCTGTACTTGTGTACAACTTACTACAATCATTACAAATTATGGACAACGTATTTGAAGTATTTACAGAATACTGCTTAAAAGACATCAAAGCAAACAAAGAACGTTTACTTGCTTATGTTGAAAACAGCATTGGTATTATTACAGCTGTATCACCATACATCGGTTACGAATCTTCTTCTCGCATCGCACGCGAAGCACTTGCAACAGGTAAACCTGTACGTGAGCTATGTGTTGAATACGGTCACTTCACACCAGAAGAAATCGACAAAATTCTTAGCCCATACGGTTTAACAACACCGGGGATATCAGGTGACCTTGCACAGTACCGCGCGAAACACCATGAAGAATTAAAATAACTACACAAAAATGAGGCTGGGACATCCGTGTAACAACACCCTCTCAGATGAGCATAAAAAAAACCGGAATCGCGCTGTGGCGCGGTTCCGGTTTTTTGTGGCGAGCGCTAAAAAAGGAAAAGGAACTGTTTTGTCCCAGCCTCTTTTTTTAGGAATACAAGCCATTTAAACTAGCGAATACTTTTTTAACGCAACAAATCGATAAATAAGTCATCCGTATCTGGTTTTGTCGTAATCATTTTTTGTTCAGTCATCCAATCAATTTGTTGTTGCCACGCATCGGCATTATCAGATAAAAATGCTGCGTTTTTATCTTCCATGTTATCCATTAAAATTTGTAAACTTTTCTTTTCGACGTTACTAGATAACGGGAAGTTTTCTTTATCTTGCTTGTCCATTAAAATTTGTAGTGCCTCTTGAGGATGCTTCGTCATATAGGCATAGCCTTTTTCCGATGCACGAAGAAACGCTTTTAATAGTTCTGGATTTTCTTTAATCGTTTGATCTCCTGAAACAAATAATAATTCATAATAATTTGGTACACCATAGTCTGCTGGGTTAAAGGTACGCGTTTTGAATCCTTTTTCTTCCATGACAGGCACTTCATGATTAATCAGTGCGCCACTTAGCGCATCCACCTTATTCGTAATGAGCGCCGGTACTAAATCAAAGCCCACATCTTGCATCTTCACTTTTGCTGGGTCGCCGCCATCCGCTTTCACCATCGATTGCACGTACGCTTCACTCAGGTCGCTCCCTGCATAACCGATTGTTTTTCCTTCTAAATCTTTTGGTGACTGAATATCTTTTTCTTTATCTAACACAATAATGTGATTTAATGGCTCGCGTACAATCGGCCCAATCGATTTAACCGGAATATTTTCATTCGCGCGTGCGCGTACAACATCTTGCTGATAATAAATGCCGACTGTTGCTTTGCCCGCTGCTGTTAACGTTAATGGATCAGTGACATTTTGAGGATATTGAATGTTTAGTTTAATGCCCTCATCTTTAAAATAGCCTTTTTCCTCTGCTGCATAAATGAAACTATGAATCGCATTTGGATACCAATCTAGCACTAGCGTCACTTCTTCTAAGCCTTTTTCAGCTTGTGATTTTTCATCACTACTGCCACAAGCACTCAGTAACATCATACAAATACTTACGATACAAATAGTTATTAATTTTTTCATGATTCTTTCCTCCATGTAATGTATTTTTTCTCAACAACGGCAACAATGGCCGCAAATAACATCGCCATCAGCGATAACACAATAATTGGTGCAAAAACGCCAGCACCATCCATTTGCGTCATCATGCGCTTACTGAAATAGCCGAGCCCTGCTTGTGCACCAAGCCATTCCCCAATCGCTGCCCCAATAACCGTTAATGGTACAGCAATTTTTAAACCTGTGAAAAACGATGGTAAGGCACTCGGTACTTTTAATTTCCAAAATTGTTGGAAATGACTTGCACCAAATGTTTGCAAGAGTTCTAACTGTCCTTTTTTAACACTACGCAAGCCGTCAAATGTATTCATCGCAATCGGGAAAAACGCAATTAATACGGTCACGAGCACTTTACTCCAAATTGTATAGCCAAACCATAGCACAAAAATTGGAGCAAGAGCCGTCGTTGGAATCGTTTGTGAGATAACAAGTAGCGGATAAAAAGCACGTTCAATCCATACACTTGCATCCATTAACAACGCTAAAACGACACCTAATACGAGAGAAATTGCAAGACCAATTGCAATAATTGCAAAGGTTGCGGGTAGATGAATTGTTAGTAATGGTTCGCGAAGCTCCCACATTTTCTGCACGATTTGCAATGGTGATGGCAAAATGTAGGGCGACGCAATCATGCGCGCAAGCCCTTCCCATATGCCGAGTAACAGTAGCATCAATGTAAGTGGTGGCATAATTTTTTTCATTGTCTCTGCCCACCAATCTTCGCATAAATCTGCTCTTTATTCGCAGTAGCATCGACTTCCTCAAACGTTGTAATCGGACGCGTTGTCGCAATCAAAATACGCTCTGACAAAGAGAGTGCCTCCTCGATATCATGCGTAATAAAGAGCACCGTCTTATGCTCGGCTGTGACAACTTCTTTTAACCAATGCTGTAAATCGGTCCGTGTTAGAGCATCAAGTGCGCTAAATGGTTCATCAAGCAATAACACATCAGCTCCCGTTAACAGCGTGCGAATAAAGCTCACGCGTTGCTGCATACCTCCTGATAGTTCATGTGGTTTTTTCGTTTCATACCCCACAAGTCCGAAACGTGTAAATAATTGCTGTGCACGTTCTCTTGCGACCTTTTTAGCAACACCTTGACATTCTAGTGGCACAATCGCATTATCAAGTGCTGTGCGCCACGGCATAAGCTGATGTTGTTGTGGCATATAACCGATGCGTTCAGGTTTCATAATATGGCCTTGCTGCGGCTGTTCTAACCCTAGTAACAAGCGAAATACCGTACTTTTTCCGCAACCGCTTGTACCAACTAAACTTACAAATTCTCGTGCCGCGATATGTAACGTGAGATCTTCTAAAATCGCCTTCTCCCCATATGAGAAGTAGACATCTTCCATTGCTACAATCATGTTCCTTTCCTCCCTTTATCACAACAAAAAAACCATTTCGCATAGGAAATGGCTCTTGTATCGAACAATAAACAGAGCCCACTTCCCTGCGTTAGCATTACCTAATTCAGGTCATAAGGGTTGTCATCTCAGCCGGCTACAGCTCCCCTAGTGGTCAATTAAATGAAAAAACGTCCCATACCTAGACTACTGGCATGGGACGTGATCATGTAAAAATCAATCAACGCTTTCCTACGCTAGTGCAAACTAGATCAGGTTCAAGGATTAATCCATTATGTGAATTTCTCGGCTGACAACATCAGCACTCCTAGCATTTTTTTGTATGTGATTAGCAAGAAGTATACCATAAAAAAGCACGTTAATTCGTTATATATGAAAAATAATGTGAAAAACTTAAATTTTTGAAATTATTTTCGTTTATTTAAGTTCCTTCACTAAAAATTTTCAATACTTGAAAAACATCACGCATTGCCTTTCTCATTAAAAATAAGTGTAAAGCATGTCCCGACTCCCACTGTACTAGCCACACGAATTTGACCGCCATGCTGTTCCATAATCGATTTTGAAATTGCTAAGCCTAATCCTTCTCCACCCGATTGACGCGCTCGGTGCTGATCGACACGGTAAAAACGTTCGAAAATATGTGGCAAATGTTCCGGCGCAATCCCTTCTCCTTCATCTAGCACTTCTAATATATGACCATACGCCTTAATCGTTATCGTTGTATGTGGCGGACTATAGCGTACAGCATTTTGTATGAGATTTAAAATGACTTGCTGGATTTTCATGACATCGAGCGATAAAAGTGCCGGCGCCTGTAGCATATAATCAATCGTATAATCTGCATGTAGCATATTTAATACAGGTGCCATATCCTCAACTAATTCATCGAGTGAAATCAGCTCGCATTGCAAAGGTTCCTCGCGATCTAAATGCGCTAGCTGTAATAAATGCGCTGTCAGCTTTGTCATGCGTGTCGCTTGTATATGGATTTGCTCAATTGATTGCCGTACTTGTTGCGGATTATCTAATGATGAACGAAGCAACACTTCCGTAAAGCCGCGTATCGATGTCAGCGGTGTTTTCAATTCATGGGATGCATCTGACACAAATTGCTGCAATGTTTGCTGCGTTGCATATTCTTTTTCAAATGCTTTTTGTAAGCGGTTTTGCATCTGTTGTACAGACTGCTCAAGTTCCTTAATCTCAGTTGGTGCGTGTGGCACTTCTACTCTGTTGTGCATCGTTTCAGCAGACAATTGCCGTACTTGCGTGTTTAGCATCGTTAATGGTTGTAGCGTTTGGCGGATCACACGACGATAGAACAACAAGGCTAAGGTGAATAATACGGCAACGACGAGCGTAAAAATCATGAGCTGCGTTGCCATTAATTCATTTTCTTCATGTAGTGGAAATGCCACTTTTAGCGTGTGTCCTTGTACTTGTTCATTAAAAATACGCATCGTCGATTGATTGCGATGTGGTCCGCGAAGCGCTAAAATTTGTTGACCATCTATTAAGACTTTTGCTGTAGGAAATTGCTGTGCTAAAAAGCGCTGTGATTCTGCAGTTAGTTGTGAACCTTCAAATTGCAGTGCCTGTACCGCACCATCTACTAACTGTTGTTGTTCCGCATGCATCGAATATTTAAAAATACCTGCCAGTAAAATACTCAAACAGCCATACAAAATAATGAATATCATAATGGTTCGCCGGATTAATTGTTTCCCCATACTCATACGGGCACATCCAATTTGTAACCAAATCCTCGTACCGTTTGCAACATCGTATGCTCAGTATCCCCAAGTTTTTGACGTAATGTTTTCATATACACTTCGACAACATTTACACTACCAAAATAATCGTAGCCCCATACCGCATTTAAAATGGCTTCCTTCGATAAAACCGTTTGCGGATGCTCAATAAAATAATGCAAAAGTTTATATTCTGTTCGCGTAAGCAACAATGGTTCGCCTCGGTAGCGAATTTGCTTTTGCTTTTCATCAATTGTTAACAACGCTTCTTCTTGCTGTACCCGCACATTGCGTAGCCTTGCATGAATTCGTGCTAATAATTCTTCAAAGCTAAATGGCTTTGTCATATAATCATCGGCTAACGCATTCAACCCTTTAATGCGGTCCTCTACTTCCCCTTTCGCTGATAATAAAATTACTTGGCAACCAATATGTTTTTTTAATAAGTGACATACTTCATAACCATCCATACCAGGCATCATAATATCAACAATGGCCACATCAGGTACTATATTTTTAGCTTGTTGTACCCCAGTCATGCCATCATTCGCCACAACTACATCAAATTGCTCCGCTTCTAAGCCCATCTGTAAAAACTGTGTAATGCTTTCCTCATCATCAATCACTAAAATTTTTATCATCGTATCCCCCCTAAATTTTCAGCAAATCTTCAGCTTTCTTTTATTGTTTTAACAGCTTTAACGGCTATACTCAATGTATAAATAGAAGAAAGGTAGGTAGATGCCTTATGACACGCACACAATTAATTACGCTTATTAGTGTTTTATCACTCCCACTCATTATTTGGCAACTCGTATTACAGCCAAATGCCCTGACATTTTGGAATATTATGGCCGTATCATTTGGTGCCATCGCATTTAGCTCATTAAGTTTCGTTCTATTTCTAGGTGCTCGTCCGCGCTTTATTGCGTACCATGTTGGACAAAAAGCGCATCGTATTTTAGCAGTCATCGGCATCGGGGCCATTCTCCTTCACAATCAAGCTGAAGGATTTGTCGATAATCCCGAGAGCACACATCAAGCCGCAAGCTATGGCGGTAATGCCCAAACGATTTTTTTAATTATTGCTGGGTTAAGTCTCGTATTTTTAGCAACAAAATGGCTTCTTTATACACCTGCTATCCTGCAAAAATATATTAAAAAATTATCATTTGTTCGCTATGATTGGGTGAAATGGCTTCATCACTTCAATCTTGTAGCGATCGCATTAATGGGCCTTCATGTCGTCTTTATTAATAACGCACTTGGCGCGCCACTTGCTAGTAGTTTATATGCATGTTATTTAATCGCCGCACTGAGCTTTTATGTACCGCTTCTTTACGCAAAAATACGCCGAGCGAATGCAACAATCGTCTCAATGAAGCCTCTCAGTAATACAATCGTTGAAATGATTGTCGAGACAAATCAGCCGTTAGCCATTGGTCAAACTGTCTGGATTCGCCAACGCGCAGCTGAGCACCCCTTAACAATTGTTGATAAACACGACACACAATACACATTCATTTTCAAAAAAGTCGGTTCATTTACGAAACGGCTCGCAACACTTGATGCCCAAACACCGTTATTTCTTTCAAAGGGCTATGATGCATTGCCATCATTCGAAAAACCACTTCTTTATATTGCAGGAGGTAGTGGCATCACACCTGCTCTAGCTGCAGTCAATGTTTGGAAGCAGCATCCTACACAACCTTTTCATTTATATTGGTCTGTACGCACGATGGATGAACTCGCATTAGATGGCTATTTCCGCAAGTTGCAACGCACACAGCCACAATTCCACTACTATCCTTACGTCACAAGAGAGGGAACACAACAGCGCTTGACCGCACAGGACCTCGCACAAAATATCGATTTAGAAACAGCTACCGTAACCATTTGTGCGGCTGCAAAAGCGACAAAAGAATTTGAACATATGTTGCGGGAGCTAACAATTGACGATATTTTTACCGAAAGTTTTTAAACAAATAGATTGTCAAATTAACTGCACCACTTCATATTCAAATGCATCCTGGGTGGTATTCCAGTTGAGGCACTTTCGTGATCGATTGTTGATCAATGAAAGTGCTTTTTCTATTTTCGATGATGTGAGTTGCCCCAAATCCATTCTTTTTTGGAAAAATTCGTGTAAAAGATCGTTACGATTTTCATTTTTGCCACATTGCCATGGTGCATACAGATCTGCGAAGTAAAAATGAAAAAACGCCCCAAGCCAGAATACGGGCATGGGACGTGATTATGTAAAAATCAATTAACGCTTTCCTACGCTAGTGCAAACTAGATCAGGTTCAAGGATTAATTCATTACGTGGATTTCTCTGCTGACAACATCAGCACTCCTAGCATTTTTTTGTATGTGATTAGCAAGAAATATACCATAAAAAAGATAGGAGTTGAGAATATCCAAAAAATAATATAAAAATTTAAACTTTTGATGGAAGATATATTGGTTTTAATGCTTTTACTAACTTTGTCGCTAAAAAGCCGCTAACAATGGCTAACAAGATATCTGCTGGAATACTTGTCACAAAACCTATCATCAACACGTAGCGCCATGACACATCTGCTTGTAGCCAAATATTTAACATGACATATAAATACGGTATGGCGATACTATAAATAATAATAAGTCCGATAAAATTAGCGGTAACATATTCTTTCATCGTCTTTTGCTCTTTTTTTTCCAAATAACTTCCCATGATAAAAGCAGCTATAAGAAAGCCAATTAAAAAACCAAAGGATGGTTTAAAAATATACATAGGCCCTCCACCTTCGTTAAACACCGGTAAGCCAATAAGCCCCAACCCTATATAAATAATTTGACTAAAAAAAGCACCCTTTGCTCCTAGTAAAGCCGCGGCTAAAAAAACCATCACAATTTGTAACGTAAAGGGCACAACTGGAAGCGGAATTTTAATAAATGCTCCTATAGCAGTTAATGCAGCGAAAATGGCGATTAAAATCATAAAATGAGTAGGTTCTTTTCTCATAAGCTTGCTCCTCGCTCTTTAAAGTAATCGCATGTCGCCTCATAGGCCACATCCAACATAAAATTCATTTCATCCTCACTAATAATATAAGGGGGCATAAAATAAATAATGGACCCAAGTGGACGCAATAAGACGCCTTTCTCAAGCGCTCGCTTATAAATTTCATACCCAATACGTTCATCGCTTGCAAAAGGTTCCTTTGTACGAGTGTTTTTAACTAATTCAATCGCACCAACCATCCCAGTTTGACGAAACTCACCTAAATAGGGGAAGTCTTTAAATCGCTTGATGACTCCTTCTCTTAAACGTCTCGCCTGTTGCTGTACAATTTCAATGTAATGTTCATCTTCAAAAATTGTCAATACTTCTTGTGCCACGCGACACGCTAGCGTATTGCCAGTATAGCTATGAGAATGCAGGAAAGCTTTTAACGTTTGATAGTCATCGTAAAAAGCGTCATAAACTTCATTCGTCGTAACGACGACAGACAATGGCAGGAACCCACCTGTAATCCCTTTTGACAGGCAGATGAAATCAGGTTGAATAGCTGCCTGTTCACAAGCAAAAACAGTCCCTGTGCGTCCAAACCCCACTGCTACCTCATCAGCAATCAAATGAATATCATATTGTTTACATAATGCCTCTAATTTTTCTAAAAAAACAGGTGGATACATATTCATACCCGAAGCACACTGGATCAGCGGCTCGATAATAACTGCTGTCAGCTCCTCATGTTGAGCGATAATATCTTGTTCAACTGCTTGAATACATGGTGCTTCACAAGTATCGCGCTGTTTTCCAAAAGGACAACGATAACAATCTGGTCCTTGACTACGGATAGTGTCAAACATTAATGGGCGAAATACTTTATTATAAAGTTCAACATTACTAACGGAAAGTGCGCCAATCGTTTCGCCATGATAAGCATTTGTAAAAGCTAAAAAACGTGTTTTGCGTGTTTGTCCGGTTTGTGCACGATACTGAAAACTCATTTTTAAGGCAATTTCAACTGCCGATGAGCCGTTATCGGCAAAAAAAACTTTTTCAAGTCCTTCAGGTGTCATACGAACAAGACGCTCTGCTAATTCGATGGCTGGTTCATGAGTAAAATTTGCAAAAATGACATGTTCTAACGAATGAGCTTGTTCTGCTAGTACATTGGCCAACCGTTCATTGGCGTGGCCAAATAAGTTTACCCACCACGAAGAAACAGCGTCTAAATAGCGATTTCCTGCATCATCATACAGCCAAACGCCTTGAGCTTTTTGAATTACTTTAGGCGGAAACTGTTCATAATCTTTCATTTGTGAACACGGATGCCAAATATGTCGTAAATCGCGTTCTTGTAGTGTAGTCAATGTATTGTTAGTAATTAAAGATGTCGTGCTATGTTTCATCGTGTCATCTCCTTTATGAGCGAGCTTTCAGCTAATGAAATCGTTGGAATAGCTTCTTCACCAGCTACTTTTGGTACGATGGCATATGGTAATTCTTTAGTATGTATTGCCGTCATACGCAAAATAGTGGCGATATTATCATTTTCCATTTCACAATCGGTATAGCTATTGAACATGATGCCTTTAACTTGAATACCACGAGATATTAACGCTTCAAATGAAAGCATAGTATGATTAATCGTACCAAGGCCTGTTTTAGTAACAAGTACGACTGGCCAGGAAGATGCTTGAATAACATCGATTAAACAGTCTAGTTGTTCATTAAGGGGCACAAACAAACCTCCTGCCCCTTCACAAATAATTTGCTCATAACGTGTTGTCAATTCCTGCAATGTATGCTGAAGCTTTTGGCAATCAATATGAGCATTTTCTAATCGTGCCGCTAAATGTGGCGACGCTGGCGTTTTAAACGAATAGCTATTCAGATCATGAAGCTCTAACGGGATAAGCGAAAAGCGTTTATACATAGATGTATCATAATAACTCGCCTCTCCATTTACATAAATTTGTCCTGTTTGAACGGGTTTAAAAACAGTTACTTTTCGTTGCTTTTGAAGTTGAAGTGTACGCATCATAAGTACAGTACAAAATGTTTTGCCGACATCCGTGTCTGTGCCGACCATCCAAAAATGTGTCATTTCTTTTCCTCCTTTTTGCATTTGAGTTAACCAAACACAAATAAAAGTTAACTCAAAAAACTTGTATTGTAAAGGGGATTTAACTTTTTTCACTAATGTATAATTGTATTTTTTAATAAAAAGCTTATTTATTAGAATTTTATACATTTAAATATAAAGCTATTTAAAAAAAATTTACTCATCCTATGATGGTGATACTAGATGCATGATGACAACAGAGGAAAATAGCTCAGTTTAAACTAGCCTGTTCAGTATGTCGTTGCGATAAACGATTAAAAAACTCACCTATTCCTGACGTAGGTGAGTTTTTTGTATCCATGACATCCGGGGGTGGAGTCTCATGAGTTTATATGTTTAGTTTAATCGTTAGTTGTGGAAAAAGTATGAATTGGGAATGACAATCTAAAGGTTGTGCCTTGATTTTCGACACTTTCAACGGCAATTTCACCATCGAGCGCTTCCGTTAAGGCTTTCACAATCGCAAGACCGAGGCCCGTACCACCTTTATCGCGCACGCGTGATTTTTCAACGCGATGGAAGCGGTCAAAAATAAATGGCACATCTTCTGCTGGAATCCCAGTGCCTGTATCGCTAATTTCAATCATCAATGTCGCTTTTTTCTCAAATGCACGCAATGTAATCGTACCTTGTTGCGTATAATTGACAGCGTTTTGCAATAGATTAATAATAATTTGCTCAAAGCGCATGCCATCTGTTTCAAGGTCTTGCAGCGGTTGTTGAATGGCTACATCTAGCGCAAGATTTTTTTGCTGCGCTTTTAATTGCACCTTATCTGCGGCGCCTTCAAGCAATTCCTCTATATCAACTGCCTGTTTATAAAACGTCATCATGCCTTCTTCCATTTTTGACAAATCAAAAACATCTTGAATCAATTTCGATAAGCGTACCGATTCTGTGTCGATAATATGTGCATATTTTTTCAATTCTTCGTCGGAATGATACTGACCATTTTCAATCAACTGCGCATAGCCTTGTAAATACGATACCGGCGTTCGCAACTCATGTGAAATATTCGCCAGCAATTCGCTACGATTTTTACGATAATTATTTAATTCGACACTTAAATCATTAATCGATTCACCAAGTACACCAAGTTCATCTTTGCTCGCTACTACTACTTTTGTATCTTGGCCTTTCGCAATTTTACGCGTAGCTGCAGTCATATTTACAAGTGGCCGCGATAGCTTCCATGACACTAGCATCGTATAAACAAATGCCAACAAAATCGCCATTAAAATACTGCGCAATGTCCAATAACGTACTTGGTTCATCGTATCGTACCAACTCGTGACATTGGACATCACGAGCACGCCACCGTTGTATTTTCCGGCTTTTAATAGCGGCTTTGCCACATAATGATAGCGCGCTCCTGTAGCATTTTCCGTACGGCTCCCTGTATACGATTTTTCGCCATTTTCAAGCGGTTCACGCCACTGTGCATCAATCGTATCTTGTTCAAAAAACTCGTATGCCGAGCGCGATAAGATTTTACCATTTTTATCAAACACAATAATGGCATCATCGCTTAAACTAAGCATTAAATCAATACGATCTGACGTGATAACAGGCTCTTGTTCCAATTGCATCACGGCACGCGTCGCCAGCTTCTCAACGGAGGCATCGACATAATCACTATAAATATTTGCAAAAATACGATCAATCAACACCGCTAGTGGCACTAAAATAATTAAAAAGAGCGCCATAATAAGCGCACCCCATTTAAAGCCGACGCGATTAAACATGCGCATCCTCAGGCATATCAAATTGGTAACCTAAGCCCCAGACGGTTTTAATGAGCTTTGTAGATGTCCCAATTTTTTTCATTTTGTAACGAACATTTTTGACATGTGAATCAATCGCACGTCCATCGCGTTCATGATCCTCATCCCATAATAAGTGCAGCAAATCATCGCGCGTAAACACTTGATTCGGCGCTAACGCTAGTTGCTTTAACAATTCAAATTCTTTCACAGTAAAATCAATTTTTTGCCCATCCATATAAACGCTAAACGATTGAATATCCATTTTAAATGGCCCATATTGAATGACCGATTCATCCTTTTCTTCCTGCATCGTTGAACGACGAATCAACGCATGAATTCGCGCCTTTAGCTCCGCAAAATCAAATGGCTTTACTAAATAGTCATCAGCTCCTAATTCTAATCCTCGTACACGGTCTTCAACTTCTGTGCGTGCCGTCAACATTAAAATCGGTGTCTGACTCATACGACGTACTTCTGCACAAAGTGTAAAACCATCCACATACGGCAGCATAATATCTAATAAAATAGCATCAAATGTTTCGAGGTTAATTTTTTCAAGTGCCTCAGCACCATCTTTCGCAATTACAACATCATAATCCGCGCTCAAATGCAACGTTAATAGCTCCTGCATGAGCACTTCATCTTCTGCGACCAATAAACGCATCACTATCACTCCTTGTCATCAGTATAGCGTAAATAGTAAAAAACGCGCTATTGCGCGATTTTCACAATCATGACGATTTATGCAACTTCGGTTTAATAAACATAAACCAAGCAACAATGGCGACCATTAACATAAACCAGACGCCCCAAATCCAAACATTTTCAAAAACAGCTGTTAAATATACGGCAACGAATGTCACAATTGTCATCACAAACATACTAATAAACATCTGCTTTGTAGACATCTTTTTTCCTCCGTTTCGTACGCATTACTGTTAGTATAACGATGTTTACGTTTCAAAAAATTACTTCATGAAAAATGGCAAAAAAAAAGCGTGGTGCTGTCACAAACTATTTGTGATGGCTCCACACTTTATCCATAAACGAATTAGTTTTCTACTACATTGTATGTGTAATCATTTTGCTCAAACATTTTTTCCCAATCTTCGCGCGATGTTTCTGTAAAGTGATCTAGTTCAGTCACTTGTCCATCTACTTTAAATTGAATCGTTTCGAGTTTCGGAAAGTTTGTAAATAGTGAGGTAATGATTTCTACATAATTCTCATTTGTATAAGCAAAATTATTTTCTAACATCCCTTGACCATTAAGATCAAGAATAACTTTTTTCTCATCTTTTGATACCGCATAATTATTAAAATACGTCGTATAATAACGATCATATAATGTCATTAAGATTTTTTTCGTTTGAGAGCCTTCTGTCGCGTAAGAATAATCGACACGCGTTGTAATAAATTGCTCATCGTTCATATCATAAATAACAATCGAATCATCTGTGGCATCTTCTTTTAAGCTGAGTGGCTTTGTTAAATCTGCCTTAGCTGTTTCAGACTCCGTTTCTCCACTTACAGCACCGGTGTCTTTATTGTCTTCAGTTGTCGTTTCTTGCTCAGTAGTGACCTCGTCATTTGAAGTCGGTTGTTGTTCTTCATCTGTTGTTGCATTACTATCCTTACTATCGGATGTTGTGGATTCTTGTTGCTGCTCATCCGCTTCAGTTTGTTCGTCCTCTGTTTGTGTTGTCGCACTCGAAGACTCCTCCGCTGTTTGAGTCACTGGTGCTTGCTCGTTGTTAGCACTTGAATTATCAGAATTATTTCCACAAGCAGCTAACATGGCAACTGTTGCTGCCGTCAAAAGCATCATTTTTTGCATAAGTTTCACTCCATTTCCTCTTGTAGTATACCTGTAATTTTGTTTTTACACAAAGAACATTTTGTCACAATAATAAGTATATCGTGAAATGCAATGAAGTATTTCTAACATTGAACTACTTTTTCTCTTACTTTATGACATTATTATACCATTCTTAACAAAATCGTCCTGTTACATGCAATCGTTGTTAAAGTATATTGAAATACTTTCAACACAGCTTTCCAACGCTTATTTATTACGTGCTATACGTACCTTTAGACTTGTTTTTAATCATTTATTTCACAAAAATTTGCGTACATATTATAAAATTTGCCATTCTATTACTATGATACCCTAGCAGGTACTGTAAAACGGCATCATTTCATCGCTAGATTACGATACACAACCCAACTTGTTGCATTGTACGTACTTTTTGACGTCTTGCGAGGCGCAATGGTTTCAACAAAGCCAGGAAAATTCTTTCTGTATATGGAACATTCACTTCTCCTAAAGCGTATAAATACGAGGGCGTATGAACAATTGAAATGGCTTGATTCTCTCGTTCATGTCCTCGCTAAAGGATTCTACAAATTCTTTTTGAAAATGTCTCAAAATACATATTTATTTTTGATATACTAATAGAAGCAAAGCAGAACGGAGGGTCGTATTTTGAAACCAATTTTATATATCACCATGTTTTTTACAGGCTTGGCGACCATCTTTGTCTGGATGAGTATGAACGTATTAACACCAGATTTTGATATTGATTTATATAAAGCAAATGCAGATGGCTTATACAATAGCTTCTACTTTCAATTAGGCTTTATTTTCATTGTCTATTTTGCAGTTGCCACAGTCATTATGCTTCGAAATTTCCATCGCATGTTCAACGCGCGTATGCGTATAGTGTTACTAGTCCTATATGGTGTGCTGACCATCTTTATTGTATTTCGTACAATGCGCGATGTTTTCCAATTGAAAAATGCGTTAAATAGTCAACAAACGGATGTCGTCTTTTCAATGATTAATGCGTATTCTACTAATATTTACTTTAATACGTTTACATTTGTCGGCTTCATTATTTTCCTCGCATTAATTTCGCTGCTCATTCCTGCAAGCTCAAATCATCGCGAAAAATATGAATTTTAACTCAAAAAGAGAGCTCTCCATCGCGGAAAGCTCTCTTTTTTAATCGTTATTTTTTCAAGAAATCAGCTGCAGCATACGCAGGGTTTGGATACGTATAAAATCCTTCACCTGTGTTAATGCCCATTTTTCCTTGATCAATATATTCAGCTTTTAATTTATCTGCAATTTCTTGTGTCCCTGGAATGCCAGCTGCAGCTTTTGCTAGATTTAAATTGTATGGTGTTTCCATGCCAACAACATCTAAAATCGCAAATGGACCACGCGGAGAGCCTGTCGCAATCATCCAGTTTTTATCGATGGTTGCTGGATCTGCTACTCCTTTAGCCCATAGCTGCATACCTGCATCTAAAAATGGCACTAACAATGAATTTAAAATATAACCTGGTTGTTCTTTGTGAAGATGGAATGGAATCATACCAATTTCACGTGCAAATTCTACAACTTGCTCCTCATATTGTTTTTCAGTGCCCGCATGCCCCATAATTTCAGCCGTGTTATTACGCCAAATTTCATTTGCAAAGTGTAATGCTAAAAATTTCTCTGGACGACCAGTGTATGCTGCAAATTGGCTCGGTAACATCGTTGAAGAATTGGATGCAAAGACTGTTTTTGCTGGCGCCACTTGTGCAAGTTGTTCATAAAAACCTTGTTTAATATCAAGACGTTCCGGCACTGCTTCAACGATTAAATCCGCATCACTTACGGCATCCGCTAAGTCCGTTGAATAACGTAATGCTTCAAATGCTTGCTCAGCGCGCGCTTCATCGTGAAAATACGCACCGTATGTCTCTTTATGTTGCGCACATAATTGTCGTGCTTTCGCAATCGCTGCCTCATTAATATCATATACTGTTACATTAAAACCGAAGAAAGCTGTCTGGAACGCAATTTGACTACCTAATACGCCACTACCTGCTACTGTTACATTTTTATATGTCATAGAAATTACCCCTCTTAAAAGTTAGTGTTTACTTATAAATTCAGTTTAAACGTATGTTCACAAAAAAACAAGTAAACACTTACATTTAAATGTGACACTTATACATGAAGTATTTCTTTTTTTCCGCAAACAAATGGCAAAGAAAGATGCTGGTCATTTAGCACAACATATTCAAATTGTATTAATTCATTAAGCATCAACTGCATTTCTTCTCGTGTATTATTTGTATCTACTAACCAATCTTCACAAGTAGCATAACGTTCCTCTGGGTTAGCGAGCAAATACATTAGCAATCCTTTAGCGGCCAGTGATAAGCGATTATCTTGAAGAAAAAATAAATCACTTGTCCTAATCTTTGTATTCATCTACTTACACCCTTCCTAGTTTAATAGTAAAAATATAATATGTAGCATCCTACCTAAATACGTAACGCACCCACTTATCATGAAGAAGGTAACATTTATTTAATGATTTATCAAAAACACCATTACTTTAAGCCCCAAAAATCAAAACAAAACCATTACTTTACTCACATCACTGTTAAGTTTTATTTTTTCCCGTTATTATGTAAACTTAAACATTCATTTTAAGATTTTTCATCAAAAATTTTTTGATTATACGCACCCACAACATTAAAAAACTGCGCCGCTAGCGACGCAGTTTTTTAACGATAGTCAACAATTTTAAAATCTGTTACATACGCACCATTTTCTTTGTGCAACGCTTGGATAAGCCCATGATTTTTCGCAAGCAATAACTTATCACCATTATCAAATTTCAGACGCATAACATTCGTATACGTTTTTGTACCAATTTTCTTCGTACCGCCAACGTCTTGAACCGTCACTTTCCATTTCACGGTTTGCCCTTCCATAGGATAGCTTTGTGCATACGTTTTCCCTTCTGTTAACGGAAATTTAATTGGAACAAAGATGTAAAAATGCGTATTTTTTTCAAAAACAACGAGGCGATTGTCGGTGTAATAATAAGCATAGCCTTTTGTCGTATTGCTAATGCGTTCACGTTTTGAATCACCGTAGTTGTAAGAGAATGTGTTCTTTTGCGGGATCATATACGCGTCATGCGTTGTATATGTTTTTGTCGTGCTTGGTAAAAACATTGCGCCACTGCCTACTGTTTCAGCCAAAGCTGGTGTACTAAATGCTAAACCTGATGCGCCCACTGCTGCAATCAACATCGTTTTAAGACGTTTTTTCAACATTGCCACCTCATTTCAACGTTTGTAACCTTTACCCTTTTTTTAAGCAAGTAAAATAGGTCCTCCGGCGATTGTTTACCTATTAAAAAAGCACCCCTTCACATGAAGAGGTGCTCACAATTTATTAAGCTTCGACTAATTCTTTTACATCCGAACGAATCATATAATCAAATGCACCAAGTGCTGCTGTAGCACCAGAACCCATTGAAATGACGATTTGTTTATAAATTGTATCGGTGCAGTCACCTGCTGCAAATACGCCTGGCATGCTTGTTGCACCATGTTTATCAACGATGATTTCGTTGTTTTGGTTTAATTCAAGTGTACCTTGTAAAAATTCTGTATTTGGTAATAAACCAATTTGAATGAAGACGCCATCTAATGTGATGATGTTTTCTTCACCTGTTACAGCATCTTTATATTCTAATGCATTAACCGTACCTTCACCTGTAATTTGTTGTGTTAAGGCATTTGTTAAAATCGTTACGTTTGGTAGGCTGCGTAAGCGATCTTGTAGCACGATATCCGCTTTTAACTCACCGCTACGTTGTAATAAATAGACGTGGTTCACGATACCTGCTAAATCGATTGCCGCTTCAACGCCTGAGTTCCCGCCACCAACAACCGCTACATCTTTGCCTTTGAATAACGGACCATCGCAGTGTGGACAATATGCCACACCTTTGTTTTTAAATTCTTGCTCACCTGGTACGCCTAATTGACGGTAGCGTGTACCTGTTGAGACAATCACCGTTTTTGATTTTAGTACCGCACCATTTTCAAGTGTTACTTCGACTAAATCATTTTTGGCGATATTTGTCGCGCGTTGGTTTTTCATAACATCTACAGGATATTCTGCAACGTGCGCTTCTAGACTCGCTACAAAAGCGGGACCTTCTGTTGCTTTTGTACCGATAATATTTTCAATCGATAATGTATCGTTGACTTGGCCGCCAAAGCGTTCCGCTACAAGACCTGTGCGAATCCCTTTACGCGCTGAATAAATAGCAGATGCTGCACCAGCAGGGCCACCGCCAACTACTAATACATCATACGCTTCTTTGTCGTCAAAACCTGTTGAATCTTGTGCAGCGCCTAATTTATCAAGAATGTCTTCAAGTGACATGCGGCCACCTTCAAAGAATTCACCATTTGTATAAACTGCTGGGACCGCTAAAATATCTTTTTCTTTTACTTCATCTTGATACGCGCCACCTTCAACCATTGTGTGCGTAATATTTGGATTTAATACCGCCATAATGTTTAATGCTTGTACGACATCTGGGCAGTTATGACATGTAAGACTGACGAATGTTTCGAAGTTTACAGGTGTTGTAATTGCTTCGATACGTTTAATTGTTGCATCATCTACTTTTGGGGCGCGACCAGATACTTGTAGAAGCGCTAATACTAATGAGTTGAATTCGTGACCTAATGGTAGACCTGCGAATACAACGCCTGACGCTTCTTCACCTGATTTATTAATGCTGAAGCTTGGCGTACGCGCAAGTGTCGCTTCTTTTACGGTAATACGTGGTGACATTGCCGCAAGCTCTGTTACTAACTCGCGCATATCTTGTGATGTTTTATCGTCTGAAGCGCTTAATGTAAGTTCTAAGTCACTTTCAAGTAATGCTAATAATTGATTTAATTGTGCTTTAATGTTTGCATCTAATACTGCCATGAATAATCATCGTCCTTTCAAATCGTCATGTTTGTGTGTCGTATAGTCATTCCAAATCGTGCATCCTATACGTGACAGTCAATCTGGATTTGCTCTCAAGAAAGTTCGAATTTCCACCTCTATTTTAGAAGACAGAGAGCATGTTCGTTCATGTTAATAGCAGAAAGGAGCGCGGTTATCGCGCTCCTTTCTCTCTGTTACGTTTCAATGTTCGCTAACAAAGAAATTAGATTTTACCTACTAAATCTAGGCTAGGAGTTAATGTTTCTGCTCCTTCTTTCCATTTCGCTGGGCAAACTTCACCTGGGTGGTTACGCACGTAAGTAGCTGCTTTAATTTTGTCGATTAATTGAGAAGCGTTACGGCCGATACCATCGTTGTTAATTTCCATCGTTTGTACGATACCGTCTGGATCGATTAAGAAAGTTGCGCGTTGAGCAAGACCTGCTTCTTCGTCTAAAACGTCGAAGTTACGAGAAATCGCGTGAGTTGGGTCACCGATCATTGTGTATTGGATTTTAGAGATTGCTTCTGAATGGTCATGCCAAGCTTTGTGAGTGAAGTGAGTATCAGTTGAAACTGAGTATACTTCAGCGCCTAAAGATTTTAATGTTTCGTATTCAGCTTGTAAATCTTCAAGTTCAGTTGGGCACACAAATGTGAAGTCAGCTGGGTAGAATGCGACAACAGCCCATTTACCTTTTAATGTATCGTCTGTTACAGTTTTGAATTCACCGTTTTGGAATGCATCTGCAGTGAATGGTAAGATTTGTTTGTTTACTAATGACATATCGAATATTCCTCCATTTAGCTCGTATTATATTTAATAACCATTTTTTAATTAGAATGATTATTGTTTACACTTAAATTATCATACGAAAAGGTTTTTCTGTCAACCCTTTTGCTACAGTTTAACAGAATTCTTTTGAAATGTTGATTTAGAGTACGTCCTTTACGTTTAGCCATTTTCATTCATTTTATATTTTAAAATAATTGTATATGTGAAATAACTCACAATATGCTCGAACAGCACTCAATTTTGTATTTTGCGTCATTTTTCATTTTTTCTAACATTTGATTTTCTCAATTAGCATTACTAGTTGTCACAGGAACGTCATTTTTAAATGAAAAGTCTCATTTGTCGAATTTGAAAATTTGACAAATGAGAAAGTATTTTAAAGCTAGTTGATAACGCCAACCATTTCTTCTTTATTTTTAATGTTTTCGCACATCCCATTGTAGCAACTACAACACATGCAATTAATTTTATGCGCAAAAAGAGATGAATTTCTCACTCACCTCTTTTTACAAATGCCGCAAACGTTTTACAATCAGATTGTTCGAAATCAGATAGTATATTTTGAAGTAGCGGTAATAGCTCGTGTTCCGGTATTTTACGCTTCCAGAGTGTTCCCGAACTCGCACGACGACCCATTTGCACAGCGCCCGCATATAAATCAATGTAACCATTGTGATACACGAGTCCAATATCATCTCGCACCGCGTTATAGCAAGCTTCTGTACACGCATTAAAACCGATACGCAGACGCTTTTTCATTGGCAATTGCTCAATTTGTTGTAGTAGCTCGCGCGCGAAAGATAGTGCTTCTAAGCGGTCGCCATCACAGAAGTCACAGCATTTTACAACGGCTCGTGCACCCGGTTGAATCGCATAAAGGCCCACTGCGGTCAATTTTGCTACAACCGCTTCTAGCTTTTGCTGTTCTACAGATACAATAAAGCTATGACCAGCTGAATATTTCACAGCCGCTTCATCTGCTAATTGCGCTAAGACTTGTAATTGCTCAGCCGTTACATGTTTATTAATAAGCCCTGGGCGTACTGTTAATGATACAAAATCTCCGGCCGCGTTCAACTTCGCAAACGTACGCGCGGGCATTGGTAGCTCCATTGCACGTTCAAAATTGTCGTTAAAATTAGTCATTGCTAAATGCCTCTGGATAAAAGCCTTGCGCTAAAATCTCTAATGCTTCTGCGACACGTACACCTTCAGATGCCGCTGACAATGGTAAGATGACAAAGCGCTGTTGCTGTACAGCAGGCGTTTGACTGAGTGCGGGGTCCTTTTTCAAAAAGGCCATTTTTTCTTCAGCCGTTGTCGCACCATAATCCATAATGACGATGACTTCTGGCTGACGGTCAACTGCTTCTTCTTTTGATACAGTTGCCCAATTATCTTTAATATCGCCAAATACATTGGTGCCGCCAGCAAGTGTTACGAGCGTGTTCATAAAGTTTTGCGTCGCCGTAAAAATTTCTTTTTCCCCACTATCATAAATGAGTACTTTCAATGGTTTTTTTGTCGCCGGTAGTTCTTCGGTAATGTCTTGCACATCATCATTAATGTCTGCGACTAATTTGTCGCCGCGTTCATCAATACGGAAAATTTTCGCAAGCTGTTGAATATCTCGATAAACATCGTCCAGCGTTGGCGCTACTTTAACCGATGATGATTGAATATATGTGTTAATGCCTAGCGCTGCTAATTCTTGACGTGTCGCAATGGCCTTCGCATCAAAGGCACTTGGCCAGCCAGCATACACAAAATCGGCTTCGGTTGCGATAACTTGTTCTTTTGTCGGATATTCCTTGGCGAGCACCGGGACTTGATTATAGGCTTTTTGAAGCGGCTTATAAATTTGATTGTCTAAATACGCCGTCCCGACCATTTTATCCTCTAGTCCTAGCGCAAGCATTACTTCAGTTGCGTGTTGATTAACAGCAATAGCTTTTTCAGGCGCCTGCTCATAGTGTGTTGTGACACCTTCATTGTTAATTGTGATCGTTGCCGTTGCTTCGGGCTTTTGATCCGCTGTTTTTTCCGTTTCACCGCATCCTGTTAATAGTAGCGTTGTCACCGCTAATGCACCCCATAATGTTTTTTTCATCTTTACGCTCCCCTTCTATGTATAAAAAAATAAATGCCTCTTTTTCGTTAATGGATTTTGCGTAATATGTGCTTGCACACCAAATACGTCGGCTAACATCTGTTCTGTGAGCACCTCTTCAGGTGTACCAAAAGCATGTAAGTGCCCTTCATTCATAACGAATAATTCGTCACAATACGCGGCTGCTAAATTTAAATCATGCAACGCGGCAATAATCGTAATCGGTAAGCCCTTTACTAAATCCATCAGTTGTAATTGGTGTTGAATGTCCAAATGATTCGTTGGTTCATCTAACACTAAAATTTCTGCTTCTTGTGCGAGCGCACGCGCCAACATCACGCGCTTTTTTTCGCCGCCCGATAGCTCACTCAATGTACGCTTTGCTAAATGCGTTACATTGGCTTGTGCCATACTGCGCGCCACAATACGGAAATCTTCATTGTTGTCTGTACTCAGTAACCTTTTGTATGGCATGCGGCCCATCAATACTAAATCTTGAACCGTAAAATCAAAAACAGTCGGTGATTCTTGACTAACGACCGCCATCTGCTTTGCAAATTGTTTCGCCGTATAGTGTTGAAGTTCTTTGTCATATAGTGTTACGCGGCCAGTTTGCTGTATTAAATAACGATATAAAATTTTCAGCATCGTTGATTTACCACTGCCATTCGGGCCGACGACGCCGATAAACTTTCCTGGTGCAATCGTCAATGAAATGTCGTGCAAAATAGTAGTACTACCCATTGAAAATGAAATGTCGTGCAGTCGAATCATCATTAATCTCCTTCCCCAAAGTGATAGCGCTGTCTACGCAACATCCAAATGAAAAATGGCCCACCGCAAAGTGCCGTAATAATTCCAATCGGCATTTCTTCAGGTGCAATCGCCAAGCGGGCAACAATATCTGCCCACACGATAAAAATAGCGCCGAGCAACGCACTTAATGGCAACACCCATTTGTAATTCGAGCCAATCATCATGCGAACGACATGTGGAATAATCAAGCCAACAAAGCCGATGCTGCCACTTACTGACACCGCAACACCTGTCAGTAACGATACGAGCACAATAATATACAAGCGGAATTTTTCGACGCTAAAGCCCATCGTCATGGCCGTTTCTTCTCCTAGTAATAGCGCATTTAATTGGCGATAGCTAAGCCATAATAAACTAAAGACGACAACAAAGACGAGCAATGGAATCACGCTATTTGACCATTTAGCACCAGCAAGACTCCCGAGCATCCATTGCATGACCGCTTGAATACCGCCTTGCGATTTTGACATCATGAGCATAAAGTTTGTAACAGCACTAAAGACCATCGACACGGCAATACCTGCTAATAACAGTCGCATGACAGATGTCCGGCCATCGACACGCGCAAGCATAAAGACCATCGACACGGCGATTAAGGCGCCGAAAAATGCAGCAAGTGGCAACGCGTAAATACCTAAAAAGCTAAAAGCACCTACTAAAATAACCGCCGTTGCCCCAACCGAAGCACCTGATGACACCCCTAAAATGTACGGGTCCGCAATCGAATTTTTGACAAGCGCTTGAATCGCAGCGCCACTTACAGCTAGCGATGCCCCAACGGTAGCGGCTAATAATGCACGCGGCACACGAATTTCCCAAATGATGATTTGTTCGGCACGTGTCGGCACTCCATCGGTTGCGATGCCAAGCTTTTGCAATAATACATGCATAATAAGTGACGGGGTAATGCCTACTGACCCAACGACAATTGCGACCACCATCGAGGCGATTAAGACGACCATTAAGACAGCCATCATGATAAAAAAGGACTTTTTCCGAATGATGTTCTCCTCCTTTTTGACAACAAAAAAAGCACCTTTCGACAGAAAAGTGCTTGAAAAAGCAGACGCAAAAAAACGCTACCATTTCAGACTCATCCGCGTGAGTTGAATAGACGAGGATTATTGGTAGGTCTCCTGGCTTCTCGTCATCATCTCTCACCCCTTCCCGCTTGCGCAGTGGTAATGGTCAGACACTCAGAGTTACAGTTGCGGGACAGCGACGGATTTTCACCGTTCTTCCCTATTAAGCTACATTGGTAGCGCCAATAATCGATTCAATTGTGTTCTCTATTCATGATAACACCGTTTTGCGAGCGTTGTCATAAAATTGTGGTAAGCGAAAGAAAAAGAAGCATATTGTACAGGAAATCCCTAATTAATTGTGAAATATGGTATGTTTGACAAAGAATTAGATGCCCGAATGCAGACGTCATCTAAGCGTGTTGGCACGGAACCTTTTCTATATAGAAAGAAGGTCTTAAATGATACGAGTTTAACGACCCCTATACACATTTCATACACTGCTTATGAAGCATGTTGAACTCAAAAAAAGCAAGCATTTCTCAGTGAGCAGCGCCATTGTTATCATAGAGAAAAATAGCGCTTCACGCAAAAGCAATTAGCAACAATTGAGGAGGGTGTCTTCTGCGAAAAAAATGATAAAACAACAGGAATTTGCAAAAAGATAACGGAGGGCAATAATGGAAACAAAACAGACATTTAAAATGAAAGATTTTTTGCGGCTAATTAATAGCGTCAATCCCAAAAAAGGCTTATTTCTATTAGGGATTGCGTTAAGTTTGGTGACTAGTGTTGCGAGTTTACTCGTACCGCAATTCATGAAAACGTTAGTCGATACGAGTCAGCTCGCAAAAATTGATTTAACGATGCTCGGCATTTTACTGCTGGCATTTGCGGCTCAGCTTATCTTTGGGACGATTGGTGGCTTTCTCTTACGCTATGTCGGGGAAAGTGCCGTCAAAACATTGCGTGAAAAATTATGGGACCATTTGTTAAAATTGCCGGTTAGCTATTTTGACCAACACAAATCAGGTGAAAGTAGCTCGCGCCTTGTTAATGATACCGGCGTTATTAAAGAACTTGTGACGTCGCATTTCCCAAGCTTTATTACCGGACTTATTCAACTGGTCGGTTCGATGATTATTTTATTTATTATGGACTGGAAAATGGCGTCGATTATGTTAATTGCCGTACCAATTATTGCGCTTGTACTATTCCCAATTGGTAAAATCATGTCTAAAATCGGGCGAAAACTACAAGCATCTACGGCTGACTTTAACGCTGAGGCAACTGAAAAACTAGCAGAAATTCGTTTAATTAAAGCAAGTAATGGTGAACCATTTGAACAAACGAATGGGCGCACGTTTATTGCGAAAATTTTCACATTAGGTGTCAAAGATGCAAAAATCGAAGCGGTGCTACAGCCAATTATGATGACGGTTATTTTAGGCTTACTTGTTGGGATTCTTGGCTACGGGGCGGTGCGTGTACAAGCTGGTACATTAACAACCGGCTCACTTGTCGCCTTCTTACTTTATTTATTTAATATTTTAATGCCGGCTGCCACATTTGCGATGTTCTTTGCGCAAATCCAAAAAGCGATGGGCGCTACCGAACGCATTGAACAAATTTTAGCAACGCCATTTGAACCTGCCGGCGATGGCACGACAATCGATGTCGTTGGCCACACGATTCAAGCACGCGATGTGTCATTTTATTATCATGAAGATCGTCCGGTGCTAAAAAATATTTCGTTTGACGCGCAACCAAACTCGGTCATCGCTTTTGCTGGGCCAAGTGGCGGTGGGAAAACGACTGTTTTTGCATTATTAGAACGTTTTTATGAACCAACAAGTGGTACGATTTCTGTGAATGGTCAAAACATTCAACAACTCGATATGACCGATTGGCGTGTACAAATTGGTTATGTTTCACAAGATAGCGCGGTTTTTGCAGGGAGTATTCGCGATAACTTACAATATGGTTTAGGGCGTACATTAAGCGATGATGAATTGTGGCATGGCTTGGGGCTTGCATATGCAGAGCAATTTGTCAAAAGCTTCCCGCAACAATTGGAAACAGAAATTGGCGAGCGCGGCGTCAAATTATCTGGTGGACAAAAACAACGGATTGCGATTGCACGCGCCTTTTTACGCAATCCGAAAATTTTAATGTTAGATGAAGCAACGGCGAGTCTTGATTCGCAGTCAGAGGAAAAAGTGCAACGTGCGCTCGATCAATTAATGGAAGGTCGGACAACGCTTGTGATTGCGCACCGCCTGTCAACAATTGTTGATGCCGATCAAATTTACTTTATTGAGCATGGTGAAGTGACAGGTCACGGCTCACACCACGAATTATTAGTCACACATCCACTCTATGCTTCCTATGTAAATGAGCAGATGGTAAATTAATGAAGTTTGAGAAACCGCGCATGATGCGGTTTCTTTTTTTATCGTTTTTGTAAACCCTTTCATCGAATAATCAAGTCATTTTTTCACTATTTCGCCATATTTCTAGCGTTTAACATATTTTTTTCTCTTTCCGCTAACTTTTTTCTTTACTTTCAAATTCATTTTCTATAGAATTCTAAGAGTACTCAAATTAGAGTACTTCAAAAAAGAGTATGAGAGAACATGAATGATGGAGGAATGACTTTACGTGAGTTTTAAAAAGTTTTTTAGTTCGGTCGGTGTAAAATCGTCGGCCTTTATGAGTGTATTATATGCGGTAGCCATGCTTGGTATCTTTTTAATTGGCTATACCGCCATTCCAGGGCAAATGGATGAATTGAAAATTGCCTTTGTAAATGATGACAATGGGAAAGCTTCAAAACAAATTGAAGAACAGTTAGTTGAAAGCTTACCGTTTAAAGACATTGATACCGATGTCACAAATAAAGAAGCGTTATCAGCATTAGAAGATAATGACTATGCATTAGTCATCCACATTCCGGAAGATTTTTCGGAAAATGCAAGTAAAGGGAAATCGGCACAAATCGACTACACCGTCAATGAAGCTTCTGCTACAATGATTGCTTCAAGTATGAGTTCTGTTGTCAATGAAGTGAATAACCAATTAAGTAAAAGCTTCTCTGAACAAACAGCTCAAGGTGTGTTAATGAATATGAACGTGCCGGAAGATCAAGCAAAAGATATCTCAAAACAAATTGAAGAAAGTTATGTCGGCAATTACGTTGTCGTCAATGATGTACCAGATGGTATGCACAACAATATGCTGCCAATGTTCTTAACGATGGCATGTTACGTTGGTGCAATGATTGCGGCGATGCAACTTGTCGGAGCATTTAAACAGTTCCGCGGTGAAGCATCAAAAATGCGTCTCTTCGGTTATGTACAATTGTCAGCACTTATCATTGCTGTACTTAGCACAATCGCAGCGCTTGTTATTGCTTATTTAGTCGCTGATATTAATACAGATACATTATTTATAGCAGCGGGTCAACAAGTGTTGTTATACATGGTATCGTTTAACTTCTGTGCGATGTTTACATTCTTATTAGGTGAAGCCGGTATGATTTTAAACATTCCTGTGTTGCTTGTACAAACCATTGCGAATGGTGCAACAATGCCACGCGATATGATGTATGCGCCATTTGAAATGATTAGTTATATTACGCCGATGTATTATTCAGTACAATCTTACTTAGCCGTATTCTTCGGTTCAACAAGCCCGACACCATTTTTATTCGGACTTGCAGCGGTCGGTGTAGGTGCTGTATTAATTAATATGTTAATTGTGACATTTGTACACAAAAAGGTTCCACTTAAAAATAGTACAGATTCTAAAGAAATTACAGCGTAACTTTGATATGATAAAGGAAGTTTCTATCTAGCAATGGGTGGGAGCTTCCTTTTACTATTTGGGCAAATAGGGAGTTGAAAAAATGTCTCTTCAAATTTATATTTTAACGAAGCTAATGGAAGAAAATAGCTATCCTTATAAAGTAAAAAAAGCGTTATCAGAGCCTGTTCCTTTTGCGGAAATGAGCAACTTAACTGACAGCAAACTCTATTACCATTTTGATTCGTTAGCGAAAAAACAAATGATTGAAGAAGTTGAAATTATTCACGAAGCCAATCGTCCGGACAAACACATATTTGGAATTACACCAAAAGGGCGCGAAGCATTACCTGAAATGATTTATAAAATGATTGATAAAGCGCAATCACCAATGGATATGGTCGTAGGTATTAATGCAATGCAATATGTCGATAAATCACGCGTTATTGATATTTTAGAACAAAAAGTGGCGCGTATTAAAAAGCGTCAGCACGAGCTAAATGCGATTTATGAACGCATTGAAATTGATGAACCAACCTTGCAATATGTCGATGTTTTTGAACGTTTCGTTAGCGAATCGACAGGCTTATATATTGCGACGTATCAACATTTTATTCGTTCGTTATTAGAAGCCGACGAAAATAACTGAATGGATCTAAAAGCCAGCTTTTTCCGGTAATTCACCGCCAAGAGCTGGCTTTTTGTCGTAAAAAAGCACGTTCAAAGGTTGGCCCTCTAAACGTGCGTGTCGTTAATCTTTTTCAACTTGTAGCTGAGCGCCGGTTGTTGCATCGAGCGTCACTTCTACTTCATGCTTTGTATTTTCAAATTTCACGTTGTAAACGGCTGTTTTATCGTCATCATCATATTCTAATGACCAGCTTGTCGCCTCTAAATCACCGACTTCTGATGCTTCGCTCGCCTTATCAATCGCTTCATTAACCGATAAATAGTCGTCGAGCATTAACTCGTTGTAATCGTCGTCGTTGTCTCGATTTTCTTGTTGTTGTTCAATGACCTTATTATCGTCGTCGATTTCAACGTTATATTCTTTCTTGTCATCGAAACCATCGATGTCATACGTAAATTTATGATTGCTTTCATCCAATTCAATTGATGAAATTTTAGCCCCTTTATACGTGTCATCAAATGTCATAAGTGCCTCGTCAAGCGCCAACGCTACCTCACTGACCGGACGTTTATCGCTCACAGTTGAGGAATTGTCATCGTTATTGTCGTCATTATCATTGCTATCAACATTGGAATTAGTTGAGGAATTGTCTGTTTTATCGGGTGACTCTACCGCCGTATTCTCACCACTATTCGATGAATCATCTGCATTATCATCATTACCACAAGCTGCCAATGTCACTGTCAGCATCCCCATAGCGCTAAGTAATTGCCATTTTTTCATTCGTTCATCGCATCCTTTCTAATTAGACTCTACTTCTTGTCTACCCAATTAAACAAATGATTAAAATGAAATTTTCATGACACACTAGGCCATTTCGTACTGTAAATCTTCTACTTTGCGGGCCATCGCGCGATATAAATCATCATACGTGTCCAAAATACGCGGGCGATGAATCGGCACTTCTACAACGGTAATCGGTACGCGCAGCCGCTTCAATTTACGCAAATGTACATCAGCCGCATCTTTCATTTTTTGTTCGAATGCAAGCCCACGCGTTGTTACTAATTGCACGCCTTTTTGCAATTGCTGTGCTAAATTCACGCAACATTCAACGCAAAGCTCACCACTTGCTTGCCCTGGGCGCATCACAAAAACAACTTGCTCATATGGCGCCATCATGCGCGTTAATAAATCCGCATACGCTGCAATGCGCTCCTCACAATGACTCGTATCAAATGAGCCAAATTGCGTATCTGGCACACTACAAAATAATAGTTTGCCACGTAAACACTCGATATAGTCTGGTATATTGTGATAATGATGTTCGTAAGGTTGCGTTAGATTGTCCGCTGTTTTACGTTCATCTAACGCCAATAATTTACGATACCCGTCCTCTATATAGGTCGTTTTATGAAGCGACACAAACTGCATATTATCGAGTTGATGTGTCACGTGCTGTGCTACATGAAGCCCCGTATCACCAAGAAAAAAGTAGCCAATTGCCATATTCCCATCCCCTATCTGCGCTTTTTTCCATTATAGCGCACAATAATAAGGATAAAATTTACAAAATTTCAACATTTTTAATACTATTGTCACAATTAGTCTAGTGAGAAATCACTACGTTTGTAGTCTGTAAAATTCATATGATCCCATTCTTCCTGTTGACCATTGAGGCGGAATTGCAATGTTTTTAATTTTGGCATATTCGCAAAAAATGTTTTTCCGATGGCATCGCGCGTTTGTTTAGCACCTGACGAGCCTTGGAAAAGCTGTGTTTTCATGACCGATTGCTTAAAGTCCAGCATAACTGTTTTTTCATCTTTTGAGACGCTATACGATTTTACATATTGATTGTAACCTAAATTTGTCAACAAAAAGCGCGTCAATGAGCCATCACGTTTGTACACATACGATAGTTCTTGTCCTTTTGAAACACTGTCATCTGTCGTTGAAAAATCATTGTATAGTGTCACGCGCTCCCCTTGCTCAACTTTTTTCGTCGGAGAAGTCGTTGTCGTTGATGGTTGTGATTGTGATTGTGGTTCGTTTGCCTGTTGATCACCACATGCTGCTAAAAATACCGTCATCGCCAGTAGCGCCATTGTTTTTTTCATAAAGCACCTCTTTTTCATATTTTTTCCATTATATCGTGAAAAGCGAGACCCTGCTATAATAGATTGCAGAGAATGGACGTGTTTATATGATTTTAGAACAACGTGGTAGTACGTGCGGCATTTATGCGTTATTAAATGGCTTACTTGTCGAGCACGAACTGTCATTAGAAGCGACAACTGTCGATGAAGCTGTTGCCGAACTAATACGACGCACAAGTTATGTCGGTCGTGCAAATGCTGGTGAAACGCTAGTCGGTGAATTTTTCTCGTGTGCGGCACTCGCAAACTATTTAAATCACTATCAAGGTGAGCTTGCGACAGCGCTCAACTTGCCAACGTATACGGTGCATATTGTCCCGGCAACGCAATTATGGACGAGGCAGGACGGTTTTTACATCGTACCCGGCATTCGCAAGCGCAAATGGTATGAGCGACAGCGAAATGCAGCGCTACACTGGATGACAGCCATGCCAGATGGTCGTGTACTAAATAGCGCCTATGCTTCGGTGCAACAAATGACCCGAGCAGAACTTGAAACCTTTCACGGCGGCCTAGACGAACGCCATTTTTCATGGCCACGCTGGCGCCGCCAAAATAGTGATTGTTTGGACGATGAGGCGGTAATCATTCCAACGTCGCGTGAGATGCTTGCGCTTGAGCAATCTATCGAGGCGTTCACGTGCGATGTGTCGTTTACATGCGGCGATATTTTATACGTCTCAAATCAACTGGACTGACCTAAAAAGCGAAAGGCACTTCTAATTTTGGAAGTGTTTTTTGATGGGCAAAAAAGAAAGATACGTAGCAAATACCATCGTTATGAAGGAGCTGAAAAAGGCATTATCATGAACATGCCCGGTAAAGACACACCCGCTAATAACGCCAGCATCGAACTGTTCAAGAATACGCGGATTTTAACAAAATAAAACCACCTTTCTCCGATTGCTCATCGAAAAAAGGTGGTTACGACTCCTAAGAAAACGTCCGTTAAATTCAGCTAAAAGAAGCGTTTTTTAAACGGTTTGCTCGATAACATAGCCAGCAAGTGACACATTCACTAAATTTGCTAATGTGTCGCCAATTGGGCAATGCGCTTCAATATGAGCAATAAATGCTTGAACTTGTTCGTCTGAAGCCGTCGTTTGAATATGGAATGTATAACGAATATCTGAGAACCCTGGGCGTACATCTGATTTTCCTAAGAAGCCGTCTGAATCAAAGTCGCCTTCTAATTCTACCCAAAAATCTTGTAAATCAATATCAAATTGTTTAGCATATGTACGCGCTACAATCGAATGACAAGCACCATATGCACCTAATAATACTTCTACCGGGTTGGCCCCTTTATCGGTACCACCGAAATATTCTGGTTCATCGATAATTAATTTATGCGTACGTGCAGACACTTCCACGCGATAATTTTCTTGTAAATGAGCTTGTGCTTTAACCGTTGTTTTTGCCATGATGTCATTCCTTCTTTCTAATACCAAGTATTATGGTAAGGATAGTCATTTTTATCATCATTGTCAAGCCATTTTCAGAAAATTCTCTTTTTAAATTGTTTCAAATACAACCGTCCCCATTTGCGCCACATCATAGCCCCCCATCGCGCGAATTTCTTGTCGATATACGGGATCCTCTAAAATCGCACGAACGGTCGCAATGAACGCCTCATTGCCGGCATTTTTCAAGAGCACGATATCATAATGTTCATCAATCAATGGCACAAAATCCACATCAACTAAGCGCGCTGTTTTTTCAATCCCAACGCCAACATCTACCGCACCACTCGCAACCGCTGTGGCTACGCTCACATGATCTTTTTCTTCGCGTTCATAGCCAGTCACATGCGTTGATGAGATGCCATGCGTACGCAATAATTCGTCAAGCAATGTGCGAATACCAGAGCCTTTTTCGCGATTCATAAGTCGCACATCTCCTTGTAAATCTGCAATGCTCGTAATATTTAACGGATTGCCCTTCGCCACATAAAAGCCCGCTTTTCGCGTCAATAGGCGCAATAAAATATAACGATGGCTGACAAAAACTTTGCGAATATACGGCAAATTATATGCCGCAGTATCCCCATCATATAAATGTAAACTTGCAATATCGCTATTGCCTTGATACATCGTAATTAAGCCATTAAAACTCCCTTCGTGCGAGCGCAATACTTTATAGCCAAGGCGCTGCTCGATATGTTTGCCTAACCGATCGAGCGCTAAATCTTGACCGCTAATAATAATCGTTTGTTGTTCATTCGTACTATTTATGCGATGTTTCGCAATGTACGCGTCTAAATCGTTTGCAGCAAGGCGCATTTGTCTCCCTACTTTAAAGACCGGAAGCTCGCCTTTTTTCACTAAATCATAAATCGTTAGCTTTGAAACTTTTAACAGTTGTGCGACTTCCTCAATTGTATACGATGTTTCCTGCGTCATAAAATCACCTTTTTTATCATTGTTGTTTTCTTTTTAATTATAACTAGTTATAATTGGTTATGTCTTGTTATAATTCATAAGCGAAAAGAGGACTATAACAAATGAAAAAAACAGCTACCTTTCTGGCTTCACTATGCATTGCTGGCGGCATCTTAGCAGGTTGTGGCAACAATGCAGACAAAGCGCAATCATCAAATGACTCCATCGAATTAACGGTTTCTGCAGCCGCAAGCTTGCAAGACGCGTTAACAGACCTTGCAAAAACGTATGAACAGGACCATCCAAACGTGAAAATCACGTATAATTTTGGTGGTTCTGGTGCGCTGCAACAACAAATTTCGCAAGGTGCGCCGGTCGATGTATTTTTCTCTGCAGCTGAAGATAAATTCGACGCGTTAGTCAATGATGGCGACATCGTAAAAAAAGACGGCACTGACTTGTTAGCGAATGAGCTTGTACTTGTTACGCCGGCTACAAATGATAAAAAAATTATGTCATTTGAGCAATTAACAAAAGCCGATAAAGTCGCGCTCGGTACGCCAGAATCTGTACCAGCCGGCCAATATGGTATCGAAACGTTAAAATCCATCGATGTATGGACTAAAATCAAATCAAATGTTGTGTATGCAAAAGATGTGCGTCAAGTGTTAACGTATGCGGAAACGGGCAATGTTGATGCCGGAATCGTTTACAAAACCGATGCACTGACTAGCGATAACGTAAAAATCGTTGCAACAGCAAGCAGTCAGTCACATACACCGATTATTTACCCAGTCGGTGTGTTAAAAAACAGCAAACATTTTGATGAGGCAACGGCATTTTACGAATTTTTACAAACAAACGAGGCGATGAGCGTTTTTAAGGACTACGGGTTTAAAGGAGCGAATTAGCGATGCTAACCGATTTTTGGACGCCAATTAAATTATCCATTGAAATTTCGCTCGTTGCGGGTACAGTGGCCATTATTTTTGGCATCCTAATCGGCAAATTTATGGCGAAACGACGCTTTCGTGGCAAACTGATATTAGAAACAATTATGTTACTACCGCTTGTCTTGCCACCGACAGTTGTTGGGTTCCTACTCATTATTATTTTTGGGCGCAACAGTATTGTCGGTCAAGGCATCGAATGGCTTTTCGGTCAACCGGTTATGTTTACGTGGTGGGCGGCTGTCATGGCATCAGCTATCGTCGCCTTTCCACTCATGTATCAAACCGTCAAAACTGGCTTTGAAGCGGTCGATAGCGATATTGAAAATGCCGCGCGAGTGGATGGCGCCTCTGAATGGAAAATTTTTATTTATATTTCAATTCCAATGGCATTTAAAGCGATTATTGCCGGTGGAATTTTATGTTATACGCGCGCGCTCGGCGAATTTGGCGCAACATTAATGTTCGCTGGGAATTTACCCGGGAAAACACAAACGACGCCACTCGCCATTTATACAGCCATTGACGGGGGTAATATGCAACTTGCATGGCTTTGGGTTGGCGTCATGATTTTACTATCGTTTATTATGCTCCTCAGCGTGCATATAATCCAAAAATAACGACGAAAAATGGGAGCCTCCTTTTGCGGAGCTCCCATTTTTTTAACCGCCACTAATCGGTGGAATAAAGGCGATTGTATCCCCTGTTTTAACGACCGTATGTTCCATCGCAAACGCCTCGTTCACGGCACTCATTACTTGCTTTAGC
The DNA here is from genome assembly GCF_000505545.1 of Kurthia huakuii LAM0618. Classification (GTDB taxonomy): domain Bacteria; phylum Bacillota; class Bacilli; order Bacillales_A; family Planococcaceae; genus Kurthia; species Kurthia huakuii. The sequence continues at coordinate 139,344 of NZ_AYTB01000013.1, read as the reverse complement.
TCTAGTGAATAGCGCGCTTCAAGCCATGCCTTCACATCTGCTACAGTCATTTCTTCTGTCGCAATAACAAGCTCTTCTTCGCCAACTACTTCGCGCAAATGCGCAAACAACAACACATTAATCATCGAACCCCTCCTTTGGTGCACCGCTTAGGTACGGTACATTTTCTAATTGATCGCCAATCCATGCTGTACCATCTTCCCAATGTTCTTTTTTCCAAATCGGTACAATTTGCTTAATGCGATTAATCGCAAATTCATTCGCTTCATACGCCATTTTGCGATGCGGTGAAGAAACGGCAATAACGACCGCAATATCGCTAATAGCAAGTTTCCCTACGCGATGCGTAATGGCTAGCTGTGCTTCTGGCCACTGTTCGTGCATCTCACGTTCAATTTGTTGAAACATTTTAAGCGCCATCGCCGGATAGGCTTCATACTCTAATGATAACGTTTTTTTGCCTTTTGTCAGCTCGCGAACGGTGCCGATAAAAACGGTAATCGCCCCGGCATTGCGGCTCACTACTTTTTGCGTTACATCATCGACGACAAGTGGTTTGTCGCTAATTTCAAATCGTGTTGTCATTTAACATCCTTCTTTCGTTATTAAAAATGGAATATACGCCGCTTCATCGTGCAGTGCAAAACATGGAAATTCCGTACAGTGTGGTCGTGGAAATGTCGGCCAATAAATCGCTGCGACAATATTGTTAAGCGTCAAAAGTTTTTCATCACCAGGAGTTTTTAGTAGCACAACCTTTTGATAACACTCACTTTTATACCCTTCTACAATTGTAAAATTAGTCAAAAAAGCCGTTTCATATAACGCCAGTAACGCTGCTAAATCGACGGTATGTGCCGCTAACTGTAGCTGCACGACACCCTCTCCTTCGACAGCTGACACAAGCGCGCCTGCCTGTGCATGACGCGTACTATCTTTTGGCAAATTAGATAGCGGTGCACCGCCATGGCCGTGGTGTTTAATCGCACCAACACGTAATCCTTGCTCGCTCGCATACGCAATCATTTTTTCAGCGAGTGTTGTCTTCCCACTATTTTGATACCCGACTATTTGTAAGACGCGACGATATTGTCCCAAGGCCACTCACTTCCCGTCGTCTCTTCAAGCAGAAGTACATCGACTTGCATACCCGCTTCATAACCACGCGTACCACCCGGTAGCACGATAAACGCATTGGCTTCTGCAAGCGATGACACCGCGCTTGATTTATCAAAACCCGATGGCGCCGCAACAAGCTGCCCTTGCTCTGTGCGCACAGTCGACCGTACAAAACGCGTAAATGGATTTGGCTTTTTAAAGTCGACGCCAAGTGTTGCTGTTTCACGACGTAAATGCGGCTTCTGACTGCCAAAAGCCGTTTTAATAACCGGTTTCGTGTACAGTTCAAAGCCGACATAACACGCAGATGGATTTCCCGATAAGCCAAATAAGAGCTGGCCATTACACTGCGCCACCGTTGTCACACTACCAGGGCGCTGCGCTACTTTATTAAATAACACGTCAGCACCTAGCGCATCATAAATCGCTGGCAAATAATCAAAATCCCCTACCGACACGCCACCTGTTGTAATCAAGCAATCGACCTCGCTCATCGCTTGCTTGACCGCGTCAATACACAATGCTAAGTCATCGCTTAATTTGCCATAATATTTCGCCGTAGCGCCCGCACGTTCAATTTGCGCGAGCATCATATAGGCATTACTATTACGAATTTTCCCAGGTGCTAGTGCTTCGTGAGGCTCCAATAATTCACTGCCTGTCGCAATGACACCAATAACCGGCTTGACAAATACCGGGACGCTCGCATAGCCAAACGTCGCGAGTAACGCCGCAACACCGGGATTAATATATGTGCCTTTTGTGACGAGGACAGCACCTTGTTTAACATCTTCGCCGCGGTACGAAATGTTCGTGCCAGACGCAAATGCGCGCTTCACCGACATATACGTTTTACCCGCTTCCTCATACCCTTTCGTCAATTCAAGCATGACAACGGCATCACAACCTTGTGGAATCGGCGCACCCGTCATAATGCGCACCGCTTGACCCGCTTCGACGACACCATGAAACACAAAGCCCGCGCCAATTGTCCCGACAACGTCAAATGTCACCGGTTGTTCTGCAGATGCGCCTGCACTATCAACCGCACGAATCGCAAAACCGTCATACGGCGAACGGTCAAATGCCGGTACATCTTGGTCCGCTGCTATATTTTCAGCGACGTAGCGACCATAACACGCCGTAATATCGACATGCTCGACTTTCCCTTCTGTTGCATACTGCATAACGCGCTTCACTGCTTCACCGACCGCGATTGGGGTTCTTTTTTCTAACATTTCTTATTCCTCCTTAGCCTAGTAAACGATAATATAAATTTTTTGCATAGTGAATATCATGTGTGCCGTGAATGAGCACGCGACCGTCTTTAAAAATAACGAGGCGATTGTCGCTCAATTGGCATGATAGTAAGTATGGATTTTGTTGAATCGTACCATGCGGCGCTAACGTACGCGCTAATTGTTCTAAATCATAATTTTTCGCCGTAGCTGGACGGATTTGCACCGCATCGCGACCGCATAATACCGCGCTTTTCGTTTGTTGCTCATACGCTAAATACGGATATATCGGCGCATCACCACAGCTCGGACACGCTGGGTTTTTCGCCGCCTGCATCGTCATGTCAAAATGCTGATTTTGCCAAACATCAAACGTTAAAAACGTCCCGCGTAACGCCTCTTCATTGTGCGTTAAAATTTTTAACGCCTCGGCTACTTGATAGGCGGCGACGATTTGCACAGCCGGGCTAATAATACCGACCGTATCACACGTCATGCCGGTAGTTGGCATCGCTTGCAATAAGCAATGCAAACAAGGCGTTTCCCCCGGTAAAATTGTGTATGTCGCGCCGTAACTGCCGACACATGAGCCGTAAATCCACGGAATACGATGCTTTTGCGCTAAGTCATTAATGATAAAACGCGTATCAAAATTATCGGTGCCATCGATGATTAAATCGACATCAGTGAGAAGTCCTTCGAGCGTTTCGACATCGGCATCACCGACAATCGCCTGAATGTCTACTTCATCATTAATAGCGGCCAAGCGCGCTTTTGCTGCCATCGCCTTTGGTAATTTTTCTGCTGCATCCGATGCGGTATACAATTGTTGACGCTGTAAATTACTCCATTCGACATAATCACGATCAATTATCGTAATGCGCCCAACGCCCGCGCGTACAAGTGGCTCGGCTGTCGCGCTTCCTAGTGCACCGGCACCGACGATTAAAAGATGTTTTTGTTGTAATTGTTGTTGTCCTTCCACTCCAATTGGGGTAAAGAGTTGTTGACGAGAATAACGTTCTGTCATGACAACACTTCCTTTCTTGTCTAAATTTCGTTTGACGTATCGATTGTCCGCATTATAATATAAACATTGATTTTGCCAAAGGAGGCGATGACTGTGCATCCAACGCATGAGCAACAACGTGTCCATGCAGCCATCTTGACACTCAGTGATACACGTACACAAGAGACTGACAAAGGTGGTCAAACGATTCAAGCTTTATTAAACGACGCACAATTTGACATTGTGGCGTATAAAATTTTAAAAGATGATGCACCGGCACTTACCGCACAACTAGCGGCTTGGTGCAACGATTCGAGCATTAATACGATTATCTTAACAGGTGGCACCGGCTTTACAAAGCGCGACGTCACCTATGATGTCGTCTCACAGCTCCTCGACAAGGAAATGTCCGGTTTCGGCGAGCTATTTCGTATGTTAAGCTACGATGACATTGGCCCAAAGGCGATGTTTAGCCGCGCGATTGCAGGCGCTGTAAAAGGCACGGCCATTTATGCACTTCCCGGCTCAACGAATGCCGTCACACTCGGTATGACAAAATTAATCGTCCCGACTGTGCAACATTTTTTAGGCGAGTTGAAGCGCCAATGACCCTTACCGGAGTTTTATTAGCTGGCGGCAAATCGTCGCGCTATGGCAAGCCAAAAATGTTTGAACGATGGCGTCACGAACCGCTGTACATGGTCGCTGTACATGCCTTCGACGCACAAAATTGGCCGCTCGTCATTGCGACAAATGCGGCATTACGCCCCCATTTTGACGTGCCACATGCGACATTTATTGTCGAGCAACAGCCGCATGAAGGGCCACTCTATGCACTGGCACAAGTGATGACACAAGTTGACGCGGCGTGGTATTTTGTCGTCGCAGCGGATATGCCGTATCTTAATGCGGCGTTTATGCAAATGCTTGCTGCGCATATCACAGCCGATATAGATGCGATTATTCCAACCGTTAATGGCAAATGGCAGCCACTCGCTGGGCTTTATCACCGACGCACACTTCAGCAAGCAACACAAGCACTCGCACACAACCGCCGTAGTATGCGCGCGTTACTTGATGAAGTTCGCGTGCAATTTGTTGCAATCGATGACGCGAAATTATTTTTAAATATTAATGCCGCTGCGGACTGGCCACAGCGCGATAAAGGAGATACAGTATGAGTGAATTTTCACATTGGAATGAAGCCGGCCGCCCAAAAATGGTCGACATTTCCGACAAACAACCAACGAGCCGTACTGCGATTGCTCGTAGTACGATTGCGCTATCAACGGCGCTTTACGAAGCAATTGAACAAGGCACGATCAAGAAAGGAGACCCGACACAAGTCGCACAAATCGCCGGCATTATGGGTGCGAAAAAAACCGCAGACATTATCCCGATGTGCCACCCGATTATGCTGCAAGGCACCGATTTTACATTTGCTTATGAACAAACTGAAGCCGGTTATGACCTTCACATCGAAGCGGTCGTTAAATGCGACGGCAAAACCGGTGTCGAAATGGAAGCCTTAACAGCCGTGTCGATTGCTTCGCTAACATTTTATGATATGTGTAAGGCGGTCGATAAATCGATGATCATTAAAAACACCTATCTCGTGAAAAAAACCGGTGGCAAAAGCGGCACGTTTGTCCATAACATCGACTAGCCTCAACGAAAAAGGAATCGCAGCGTAGCGATTCCTTTTTTATTATGATTTGACTGCTTTCTTTTGGTACGCTACATAGTATGCTAAACCAACAAATACAGCCCCACCGACGACATTACCTAAAAAGGCGGGGACAACATTGTGTAAAAAGTCGCCCCATGTAATCGCACCGCCTGCAAAAATACCCGCTGGAATGACGAACATATTTGCCACAACGTGTTGGAAACCAATTGTCACAAAGGCCATCACCGGGAACCAAATGCCGACGATTTTGCCGACAAAATCTTGTGCGCCAAAGCATAGCCATACTGCTAAACAAACGAGCCAGTTACAGCCAATACCTGAAATAAAAATTTGCATAAACGTCGCATCGACTTTCCCTTGTGCAATCGCAATTGTTTTTTCTGCAAAAGCACCTTCTGTTAAGCCTAAGTAATGCCCAAAGAAATACGCGATAAACAATGCACCTAAAAGGTTCGCTAACGTTACGAAAAACCAGTTACGCGCGAGCATTGTCATCGTCACTTTTTTCGAATAAAACGCCATCGCAACGGTCATCATATTCCCTGTAATTAAATCCGCGCCTGCTAACAATACTAAAATAAGACCGATTGGGAACACTGCCGCACCGATGAATGTAGCAAAACTCCCCCATTCAGCAGGCATCGTGCCCATGACGCGAATATCTAATAAAAAGCCGAACGCGATAAACGCGCCGCCGAAGAAGCCTAAAATTAACATTTTTAAAATGCTCGCACTCGCTTTACTTACTCCGGTGTTCGTTGCAATTTCTGTAATCTCTTCTGGTTTATAAAAAGCCATCATATTCTTCCTTTACTCTCCAAAGTTGCAACGTGCTAGCCGCCGATATGCGACATCTCTATTTTTGTCTTTTGGCGACGACTAGCTGTTTGTGCTGTACGTTCATCTGAATATCGGTCAGTCCGATGCGCCCAGACGTCTGCAATTTTTGCAGCGACTGCTTCATCGTCGAGGTCCGAACGCAGTAATGCACGTAAATCTGTACCTTCCGTTGCGAAAAGGCACGTGTAAAGCTTTCCTTCCGCTGAAATGCGCGCGCGTGAACAATTACCACAAAATGAATCGGTTACAGATGAAATCACACCGACCTCGCCATCGCCATGTTCATAGCGGAAACGCGACGCCACCTCACCTTCATAGTTTGGCGCGACCGGTTTCACAGGTGCTAATTTTTGCACTTCGTCGATAATGTCCTTTTTCGAGAACACATCGTCTAAACGCCAACCATTGGAGTTACCGACATCCATATATTCGATAAAACGTAAAATATGCTGTTTTTCTTTAAAATAGTGCGCCATTGGGATAATATCTTCGATGTTTTTGCCTTTTTGCACAACCATATTAATTTTGACATACAGCCCGGCAGAAGCGGCCGCTTCAATTCCGGCAAGCACCGTTTTTACTTTCCCGCGATTGCCATTCATTGCTAAAAAACGCTCATCTTCTAATGAATCGAGGCTTATCGACACGCGGTCAAGTCCCGCTTCCTTCAGTGGCTTCGCATATTTTTTTAACAGCGAGCCATTTGTCGTCATCGCGATATCCTCGACGCCCTCTATCGCACGTATCATGCGTACAAGCACCGGTAAATCGCGACGCATCAGCGGCTCACCACCTGTAATGCGAATTTTTTTGACACCGAATGACACGAAAATTTTCACAAGGCGTTCGATTTCCTCAAAGCTTAAAATTTTGTCCGATGGTAAAAAAGCAAAATCCGGGCCAAAAATTTCTGCTGGCATACAATAGCTACAGCGGAAATTACAGCGATCTGTCACCGAAATTCGTAAGTCTCGAAGCGGTCGTTTCAATTGGTCATAAATGGGGTTCATCTTAACACCTCCTCCTTTTGTTGTTAGTCTAAGTTCACACGTTTTGCATGCGTATAAATATTGAGTGAGTCATTGCGAATAAAGCCGATTGTTGTAATGCCTAGCTGCTCCGCTAAACTAAGGGCTAATTCTGTTGGCGCTGATTTTGATAACACAATCTCACAGCCAATTTTTGATACTTTCATTAAAATTTCCGATGATATCCGTCCGCTAAAAACGATGACTTTATCTTCAATGGAAATGTGATGCTTCATGCAGTAGCCATAAATTTTATCGAGTGCATTATGGCGCCCGATATCCATGCGGCTAACAATGACACCATTTGTATCACACAGTGCCGCATTGTGCACGCCACCTGTTTCTTTAAATGTTACCGCCTGTTGCTGCATCACCCGCATCAAGCGGTAGCAATCTTCCGGTGTAACCGTTACGTGAACGTCCTCCATTTGCTTCGCTGCTAATGCATCACTCGCAAAAACAAAGCCTTGGCGACTCATGCCACAGCACGACGTAATATAGCGCTTATTTTGCACGTCGCGCGCGTATGGATTTAGTTTCGTCGTTTCGACATGGACGATGCCCTCTTTTTCTTGATACCAAAGGCGGTCAATATCGTCATACGATCGAATGATACGCTCCGATGCTAAATAGCCGATAACCATATCCTCGACATACTCTGGTGTACAGACCATCGTCACGAATTCTTGCTGATTGATTTTCACCGTAACGGCGTGCTCGGTCACAACCGCATCAAGCGCCTCTTCATGCGCGGTACCACGCACGCGAATAATCGGACGCATTACTTGTGTTTCCATTCGCGGCACCTCCTACTCTTCAATCGTTTTATCAAACATAAATACCGAGACGGCCATATCTTCTTCAATTTTGATGTCTGAGAACAAATGAAGTAGCTTCGCACCTACTAACTCTTCCATACCATCTGGCGTCGCTTGCGCATACAGATCTTGAATCATAATCGTGCGCGCTTCATGCACCATTTTTGCACCTTCAACGGTCCCTGCAATAAATTTTTCAGTCGGCGTAATATTGCCATAAAGCGTTGATACGGCTAGGTTTTCAACGAATACTGTATGAATGCGTTCTGGCCCTTTGCCAAATAAATCTTTACGTAATTTACGAATAATGTCGTTAAATTCATGTATTTTTTTTGACATTGTGGTGCCCTCCTTTCCATTATTTTTTCTAAAATTAGCGGGCATGACCCTCACAGTTTGATAATGATATAGCAAGATTTCGAAAAATAAAAGCCCTAAGTTTGCTGAGAATCATTATCAAATACCATTTTTTCTAAATTTCCTTGTATGTTTAAGACATAAGCTGTATACTAGGGAGCGAATAAAAAATGATGACGAGATATTGTTGCTACACTTACTATACCCGTTCTTGTGAAATGTTTCTCAAACTTCCACTAGAACGCGTTTCGTTAGTATACTATAATGTTTTGCTGTTATTTTTATGACTTAAAATTTAAAATGTCGGATTGGCTTTTTAAGCACGTACTGCTAAAATTCTTATCCACCATGAAATAATACTATGCGATGGCATCATCGTAGCAGTTTTTTTCGTGGTGGATTTTTTTGTGTTTATAGCATTCCCCTATCATGCCATTTTATACCGGCTTGATAGCACGATTCAATTTTAAACTTGATTGCGCACTTTGGTGTGACTACTTCAAGCCTCATAACAAGACACTCAAATGCAGCGGCATTTGTAAAGGGCTTGTAGTTTTTACACTGAAGTCGCAAGAGAAGGAGGAGTTTCTTTTGACGGAAATCAAAATCAATGGCGTTCCTTACGACGTAGCAGAGGGAGCTACGATACTTGATACGATTAACGCAAACAACATCGAGCACCCACAAGTGTGTCATGTTGAAGCAGTCGATCCGATTCGTACATGTGATACATGTATCGTCGAAATCGACGGCAAATTAGTACGTTCATGTTCAACAAAAGCGGCGGACGGTATGGACATCCAACTAGCTTCATCAAAGGCGAAAGAAGCACAAACAGAAGCGATGGACCGCCTGCTTGAAAATCATATGCTGTATTGTACAGTATGTGACAACAACAATGGTAACTGTACGTTACACAACACCGTCGATATGATGGGCATTGAACATCAAAAATATCCATACACACCAAAAGTAGACCCGACAGAAGTAGATATGTCGCACCCATTTTACCGCTACGATCCAAACCAATGTATCGCTTGTGGTCAATGTGTCGAAGTGTGCCAAAACTTGCAAGTGAATGAAACATTATCACTTGATTGGGAAGCGGAACGCCCTCGCATTAAATGGGATGATGGTGCGGCCATTAATGATTCGTCATGCGTTAGCTGTGGTCAATGTGTCACAGTCTGTCCATGTAACGCCTTAATGGAAAAATCTATGTTAGGTCAAGCTGGATTCATGACAGGCATGAAGCAAGATATGCTAGACCCAATGATTGACCTTATTAAAGAGGTTGAGCCTGGTTATAGCGGCATCTTAGCGATTTCTGAAATTGAATCTGCAATGCGTAGTGAGCGTACGAAGAAAACGAAAACGGTTTGTACATTTTGTGGCGTTGGCTGTTCATTTGAAGTATGGACAAAAGGCCGCCACATCTTAAAAGTACAACCATCTGAAGGACCAGTAAACGCCATTTCAACATGTGTGAAAGGGAAATTTGGCTGGGACTTCGTCAATTCGGAAGAACGTATTACGACACCATTGATCCGTCAAGGTGACGAATTCGTCGAAGCAACATGGGACGAGGCGCTTGATTTAGTCGCGTCAAAACTAGGCGGTATTCAACAAACATACGGTCCTGGCTCAGTCGGCTTCATTTCTTCATCAAAGATTACGAATGAAGAAAACTACTTGATTCAAAAATTAGCACGTCAACTGTTTAACACAAATGACGTCGATAACTGTTCACGCTATTGCCAATCACCTGCCACTGACGGCTTAAATCGCACAGTCGGCATTGGTGGCGATGCCGGAACAATTAAAGATATTGCCAAAGCTGGTCTTGTCATTATCGTTGGGGCGAACCCAGCGGAAGGTCACCCGGTACTTGCAACACGTGTTAAACGTGCGCATAAATTGCACGGTCAAAAACTCATCGTTGCCGATATTCGAAAAAATGAAATGGCTGAACGCTCAGACATTCACATTCGACCAAAACAAGGTACCGACCAAGTTTGGCTGATGGCGGTCACGAAATATATGATCGACAACGGCTGGCACGATGAACAATTTATCAACGACAATGTCAACGACTACGAAGCATTCAAAAACGTATTAGAAAAATATACGCTTGATTATGCAGTACAAGAAACAGGCATTGCGAAAGAAACGATGATTGCTATTGCCGAAATGGTACGCGATGCAGACGGCACATGTATCCTTTGGGGTATGGGTGTGACGCAAAACACAGGTGGTTCGTATACATCTGCGGCGATTTCAAACTTATTATTAGCAACAGGAAACTACCGTCGTCCGGGCGCCGGTGCTTACCCATTACGTGGCCACAACAACGTACAAGGTGCATGTGATATGGGGACGCTACCAAACTTACTGCCTGGTTATCAAAAAGTAACCGACGACGCAGCACGTGCGAAATTTGAAGAAGCATACGGGGCGACAATCCCAGCTACTCCAGGTCGCACAAATCCTGAAATGCTGCAAGCAGCTGCAGAAGGTAAAATGAAAGCTATGTATATTGTCGGCGAAGATATGGCGTTAGTGGATGCCAATGCTAACCACGTCGATGAAGTATTAGCTCAACTTGACTTCTGCGTGGTAGAAGATGTGTTCTTATCACGTACAGCACAATATGCCGATGTCATTTTACCGGCATCGCCATCGCTTGAAAAAGAAGGCACATTCACCAATACAGAGCGCCGCGTACAACGTTTATACGAAGTACTACCGCCTCTAGGTGAGTCTCGTCCAGACTGGCGCATCGTCCAAGATGTTGCCAATCGTCTTGGCGCCAACTGGAACTACGAGCACCCAAGTGAAATTTATGCAGAAATGGCGAGCTTAACGCCGGTCTTTGCACAAAATAACTACGATGTCATGGAAGGCTGGAATAGCTTCGTATGGGGTGACCCCATTTCAGGCGCTAACACACCACTATTATTCGTAGATGGCTTCAATTTCCCAGACAAAAAAGCACGTTTTGCGCTCAATGACTGGGCACAGCCAGTAGAATATGAATGCCAATACGACTGCCATATTAACAATGGTCGTATGCTAGAGCATTTCCACGAAGGCAATATGACAAACAAATCAACCGGTATTCAACTGAAAGTACCAGAAATCTTTGTTGAAGTCTCACCAGAACTTGCGAAAGAACGCGGCATCGAAACCGGTGCACTTTTACGCCTCGTATCCCCTTACGGCGCGCTAAAAGTACCCGCACTTGTGACGGACCGCGTGCAAGGAAATGAATTATTCCTACCAATGAACTCAACAAATAAAGAGTCATCAATTAACTTCTTAACCGGTTCACAGGGCGACGCTAATACGCAAACGCCGGCTTATAAGCAAACGAAAATCCGCGTTGAAGTATTAAAACGAAAAGGGAAAAATCCACTTCCAGCAACAAATCCGCGTAATAAAAAACGTCACCCTCAAAATGGGGTTGAAGTACAGCGTAAATGGGATCGCCCAGGCTACGTACACTTAACGACCGAAAAAGAAGGAGTGTAACGTATGGCTACTCCGATTACAACGATTAAAAAAGAAGTGCTAACAGATGAGCAAATCGCCGCTCAAAAATTAGAAGAATTAAAAGCACTTGTGACCGATAACGAACAGGCTGTCGCGCAAATCTTTTCGATTATGGCTGAGCTCAACGACATCGGTGCCCTTGAAGCGGTGACAAAAATGCTGCAAGCAAAAGAAGAAATTGCCCATATTGCCCTTGGTCAAGTGACGCGCGAACCCGTAACAAACATGATGAACGTCATGTTAGGTGCTGCAGGAGCCCTAACAGCAATGGATGCTCAAATGGTCGCAAAATTAATGACAAGTTTAAACTCAGGTCTTGACGAAGCAAAACTAGCTGTCGAAGCAGATGAAAAAATGAGTATCTTCAAGTTGATGAAAGTCATGAATGACCCCGATGTCAATCGTGCAATGAACTTCGGCGTACACTTCTTAAAAGGCCTTGGTAAAGGATTAAAAGATTAAGGAGTCGAAACCGATGTTAACAGAACAAACGATAGTCAATGCCTTAAAAAATGTGGAGGACCCAGAACTTCACAAAAGCGTTGTGGAACTCAATATGGTACGCGATATTAAAATTGAAGGCACAGATGTCTCACTCACGATTGTCTTAACGATTCAAGGCTGTCCCCTAAAAGCGAAGATTCAACAAGACGTCGAACAAGCCATTACAGCATTAGGTGCCACACATGTCGCGCTAACATTTGGTTCCATGACAGACGCAGAGCGCAAGCAATTAACCGCTACGCTTAAAAATGAAAATACAACAGCAGAAGGTATGCCAACGATGCTACGTCCTGATTCAGGCGTGACATTTATCGCCGTCACTAGTGGGAAGGGTGGCGTCGGTAAATCAACCGTCACAATCAACTTAGCAGCAGCACTTGCACGCCAAGGCAAGCGCGTCGGTATTGTCGATGCTGATATTTACGGCTATAGCATCCCTACGATGATGAATATTGCCGAAAAGCCAACGATGATTGACCAAATGGCTGTCCCTGTTACGGCAGAGGGTGTCAAGGTCATGTCGATGGGCTTCTTTTCAAAAGATAATCAGCCCGTTATGTGGCGTGGCCCAATGTTAAACAAGTGGATCCGCAACTTCCTTGTAAACACTCATTGGGGCGAACTTGATTATTTACTATTAGATTTACCACCAGGCACTGGCGATGTAGCCATTGATGTGGCGGCAATGATCCCCCAAGCCAAAGAAATCATTGTCACAACACCACATAATGCCGCATCGCACGTCGCCTCTCGCGCAGGTGTTATGGCACGTCATACGAAACACGAAATTTTAGGTGTTGTCGAAAACATGGCGTTCTATGAAACACCAGACGGAGGACGCAACTATTTATTCGGGAAAGGTGGCGGCGAAGCGCTTGCAGGAGCTTTAGCCACAGAAGTCATCGCACAAATACCATTTGCGCAACCCGAAGAAAATACAGGCTCATCCGTTTATGACGAAGATTCGGTGGTTGGCGAAGCATTTACGCATCTTGCCGAAGATTTCATTTATCAGTAATACATCCCTACTTCTATTTATATCGAAAATTTACCCAAAAAATTCATCTATATATTGAACGTAAAAAAAGAGACGACTCTCACGCTTGTTGCAGCAAGCAGAGGTTCGTCTCTTTTGTGTTTAATAGCCCGCGCGTTTGAGCACTTGCATAAAGTAAAAGCGATACGTGTTTTGTACGAACGTCTCAAGTGGTAAGCCCACATCAAGTTGATACTTCGTAAAAATAAAGAAAAAACGCTTGTCCCAATTTTCACGTAGTAAATCGCCCGCTTGCTGTCCGTATTTCGCTTCAAACTCTTCGATTAATGGCTCAATCATCGCCACGCAATGATTTTTCAATCCTTCAAGCGCTTCGATGTCTTTGTCACGCTGAAAACGCATGAGCCAGTCTGTTATTTGTGCGTCCATATTCAAAAACCGTCCTTTTTCCTACGAGTTTCTTCCTATTATATAGCACCAAAAATTCATCTGGCTTTAGTCTACGCTTTTTTGCCGAGAAAGTCTAGGTTCGCTTTTTTAGGAACTGACCCACAAAAATGGGACAGTGAAAAAGACACTTCTTTTTAGCCGAATTTGACGGACGCTTTCCTGGGGCATGGCCGAAGCCTCCTCGCTCGCAAGCTCACTGCGGGGTCTTCTGCTCTGCTTTTCCCCTAGGAGTCACCGTCAAATTCTCGTTGAACCATCTTTTTTCGGTACGCAACTGAAGAAAGGTGGTTTAACGTTGCCAAAATTCGAGTATGATTATAGTAGTTGATGTATGCTTAAACGGTTTGAACGACAACGTCATTTGTTGTTCTTAAAAGCCCTTCAATATAAAACGTTTCACACTTTAAGCTGGCGTGGAATGTTCCAATGATGGCGTTATTAGCGGGCGTGCCTTTACGGGACATGCTCATGATAACGCCTTTTTCTTTGACTGCTTGCTGATACGCTTGCGATGTATAAACAGAATCTTAATCGCTGTGAAGCTATAAGATTTTGGAATTTTATAAATTTTTTTCTAGATGGTGCTTGTTTCAAAGGGAATCGTTCACTTAATTAATATCTTAATGATTGGAATAAAATTTACTTCATCACTTCCTTTTCGATTTGATGTACTTTTTTAGTAAGATATTTTGAATAGCTAACACTTCATTTTTAACCTTTAGCTACTCATGCCTTCTTCGTAAGGTCATTTACGATAGCTATATTGTTTGCCAATGGGCTGTTCTAATCGATGCAACTCCCCATCTTTAAACCATTTCAACCACTGATAGATTGGCGTTTCATTTTTAATCTCACATACATCCTTCACTTCTTTTGGTCAGTTCCCCGTGTCGCGCTACGCTTTTTAAAAATTGCTGTTCGGAAATTATGTAGCGCTCTATCGGTGATTAGAAATTCATTCGATGAAAACGATACCGGCTCTCAGAAATCGCTCATAAGCTCAGATAGCGTGCTTTCGATACGACATATTTCTAAATATGCGCCAGCACTAGGTGAATACGCTTACGAAAATGCTAATCATCCACTTTACTGCGACATTATCGCAAATGATTATGATATACGTGGCGATAGTTACAACAACTTCGTAACAACATCTTGCAAAAAGCGGACAAAAACTGCCCGTTACGATTCATTTTTGTCCCCTTTTATGCCGTTAATGGGCGATTTCCACACACGTCTGCACGCCGATCTAGCGCTGCGTGTCGCATTTTTGATTTTTTTGAATAAATGACAGCATTTCTTCAAAGGCCTTATTTTTCGTGTGGAAATGACCCGTCAGAGACGCAAAACAGCCCCTTTTTGGCTCATTTCGGGTGAAAATGGGCTGAAATCAGTTCTTAAAAATGGTAATGATATGCTTTTTATTAGTAAATAAAAATTTATGTTGACAATCTTTTGCACGATGCTTATTAAATTATATTTATTCTGTGCGTAAATAGCCCTTAATTGTCACTTATTATTAACTATGTTGTATCCAAAACACGCTTCTTGAGCTCATAGCGATTTTCTGAAGAGCGATTTGCGATTGTTGTTGTCACAAAAAAAGAGAGGATTCGCCAACGTATGACGAGTCCTCTCTTGTTATTTATGCAGCTTGTGCTTCTATTAATTGTTGTGCACGCGCTTTTAAAGCAATGATGCTATCTACTTCTGCTAATAATTTTGCCATCGTCGCTAATTCTTCATCGCTAATGCCGACTAATTCATCAAACATTTCAACTGACTCTTGTGAAATAAATGAAATTTGATCCATCGCCACAGTGATTTGTTGCGAGCTAGATGATAATTCTTCAGTGCTTGCTGATGAACTCATATTATTGTCAGCAATCACTTGTGTCGTTTCTAAAATTTTGTCGAACATAATAGCAATTTCAGACACTTTTTCATTCGTTACCGCAAATTCCTTTGTTCCTTGCTCCATTGAGTTGACAACACGCTCTGTCTCATCTTGAATACTTTTGACGATATTTGATACTTCAAGAGCCGAGTCACTTGATTGGCCTGCTAGCTTGCGGACTTCATCTGCTACAACCGCAAAGCCTTTCCCATGCTCACCAGCACGTGCCGCTTCAATCGCTGCGTTGAGTGCAAGTAAATTGATTTGCTCAGAAATTCCTGTAATCACTTTAACGATTGTACTAATTTCATTTGATTTTTCGCCTAACACTTTAATGCCATCAAAGGTTGTATTAATCGTATGATTAAATTTATCCATAATACGAATGGATTCTTTTAATTTCTCGTCGCCATCTTGTGTCAATTGTAGCGTCATATTCGATTGCTCTGAAATATCATTTGAACGAATCGATAGTTCACGAATCGCTTCATTAATATCCTTCATCGACTCGGTGCTTTCTTCGGTCGCTACTAATTGCTTATGAAGCCCTTTACCTACTTCATCAATCGCCGCACGTACAATATCCGCCTTTTCAACGGCATATTCACCTTGTTCTTTTAAGTTTTCACTTTTCCCATCAACATCATGTGTAAAGTGTAAAAAATTCTCTTTTTCAGTTATAGCTTGTTCAGATAAGTTTTCAACAAATGTTTTCATATTTGTTGTATCCATTTGTTTTGTCGTTAGTTGTGACACTTTTTCTAATACACTCGTATCTATTGTCGCCGTATTTCTTAATGCATTATACTTCAAGCCAAAATAGATTGTTGTGCATAGTAAAATCACTGTCAGTATTCCAAAGAATAACGTCATGTTGTTTCCTCCTTATAATTCACATGTAATAATATATGTACCATCCGCAACTTCCGCTGGGATCATGTTTAATTGTTCATTTGTCGCGTATTTATGCACGATATAGTCACCATGGCGGTCAACATACTTTGTCATCCCTTGATAGCGCTCTAACAGGCTCATAGATTTAGGATTCGTTGCTTCTGCTAACATCATCCGTAGCCCCGCCTCGCGCGCTCTTGTTGCTAATAACTCACTTAGCCCTTCAACCGCTTCATGACGGTGATGCGCTGCCATAATGCCTAATAGAAAAATATGCAAAATTTCACCATCGGCTAATTCTTTGCCGTAACGATGCTTGTAATCTTCTAAAAAGCGATGATCAATATCTTCTAACGCCTCTTGAACGACATTCATTTTTTCAAATGAACCACTAAAAATCGGCTCTCCATGAAGTTCAAAACGGTTGCTATCAGCTGCAAGTGCTCCGACAACTCGGCGCTGTTCGTCTAATGCTACCGCACAAAAACCTTGATCGACTACAGCTTCAATATACTCTTTACAAAATTGCGACCAATCTTCATATGTTAATTTTAACGAGCTGATCATCGGCTCTTGAACCCATTTACCAGCCACTTCAATGCCAACAAACGTGTGCCCAAAAACGGCGGCCGCTTGCTCGATCAAATCATGCTGCTCTTTTTCTAAAATTTCATAACTGTAAACATTTGTCACTGCTTGTATTTTAATCAGTCCTATTCTTTAAGGGTTTAAAACTTCACCAGGGAAATCCACCGTTGCGAGCGCATTACGTACTTGTACAAAAGAAATTTTAGATTTTGGCATAACAACACGTACTTTTTTAAAACCAAGCGTCGTATAGACCATCATCGTTTGACCAAGTTCAGCTGCTACTTTACGAGGAAGCGGCGATTGCTCGGTCGCATCGACAATCATCGTATAGCTATGTGTCGGCACTTTCTCCATGAGCGCATTCATATCTTCTAAATAATCTGGTACTATTTCATCACGAATAAATCCTAGAATTTCCACCCGCACTTCATTTTTCTGTTCATAAATAGACATTCGGTATCGCGGTTTTTCAACAAAAATCACGTTTAAACTCCTCCACATTAAACTAAAGCGTTTCAAACAACCTACACTTCTCAAACGCTTTAGTTTACTAGTATTATTTTACCTACAACCATATATTTTACTAGTATAAATAATTTAGCTAATTTTGTCGATAGTAGTTCTTTAGTCCATTTATATATCACACTTAAATTCCCTCTATATAACTGTATTACAACAAAAAAATCTCGATAATTCCATATTTCCTTTCAATTTCTTAAAATATATTGAACAATAGTTTTCGACATATAAGTTCCATATTTTAGAATATTTTAGAAGTTTTGCTATATTTTTAATACAAAAAAAGCTTAACGAATGAGATATCGTCAAGCTTTTATCAGTTTAAATAGTGCCGAGCAAATAGCGATAAATCGCTTCTGGAACAGGATTTGTTAAGGAAAAATTCAGCGTTACATACGGTTTCGGCGTTCCCTTATGTAACAACTGGATATTTTCAGCACTATTAACATTTGGCTTAGCTGTACCTAAATAAAAGAAATCTGTTCCTTCGCCGTCTTCTTTTTTAATGAAAAGATCAATGCGCAATGTTTTATCATGTAAAATTTGTGTGACTTGTTTTGAGTCAATGCGATTGTTTGGTCGCGTAAACCATTTGAGCGTAGATGAATTCAAAAACTCATCTTCATATAAAGTGTTCGAGCTTAATGATTCATCTTTGTGATACGTTATAAAGAGCGGACAAGTTTTTGTTGGCTCGTCAATTTTATAGCCATAAATTGTGGCTGACATATCTTTACGCCAATTCATTAAACGACAATAGTCCTTACGAGAATATTTTTCGCCTACTGTTAATCTTTTAGACGGATAGCGTGTAGATTTTTCGGTTGCACACGCTATAACGTCCTTGAAATAACGCATAAATTGTGGGTTTTCAACTGCTTCATTAAAAGCTGCTGTACGCGTATAGCTCGTGTCATTCACTTGAAGCATTAATGCATCCTCGTATTTTTTGCGATTTGTACTCACAAAGAAATCGAGTGTCAAAAGTCGCTCAACAGAAGCAATGGTCGCTTCATCTGCTGTAAGGCCTTGTTGTTGTAATTGTGCTTTATATGCTGTTTTTTCTACTACAGATTTTGTCGTTAGCGCTTCTAGCAACAATAATTCATGCAGCCGCTTGCCATCGATAAATTCTTGTGACAACAACGTCAGCATCGCATGTTGTGCCGCTGGTAATGGCTCCATATTTTTTTCTACATACATTAAAAATTCATGATAGTTATCCTTTTTCGTTAGTAATACTTCTGGGTCAATCGAATGCTGTTCGATAAAATCAATAAGCATCGGTGTATGACCAAGGCGATTGCGGAGCTGTTCAAATTGCTTCTTCATATCATATAATCCAATGAGCGTTTTTTGATTAATTGCTTCAAAAATACGCTGCTTCGCAATTTCTTCAAAATGAACGCTCGATACGCCTTTAATATACGTCATTTCCGTCGTATTGCGGCGTAAATTGTCCTTGTTGTACGTATTGTCTCCTGCAAGCGCCATCGGAATCATATAGTTGTTTTTGTAGTTGCCGATGAAATCCAAAATAACAACATAGTCTTTTGATGCGTGTTTACGCAACCCTCGACCAAGCTGTTGAATAAAAACAATGCTCGACTGCGTTTGACGCAACATGACGATTTGGTTAACTACCGGAATGTCGATACCTTCATTAAAAACATCAACTGTTAAAATATAATCAAGTTCTCCAGTTTCTAGGCGTTCAACTACTTGCTCGCGTGTAGTAATCGAATCCTCTCCGGTCAATGGCATCGTACGGTAGCCACGTGCATTTAGTTTTTGTGATAATTGCTTTGCCTCTTCTTTACGGCTACAAAAAATGAGTCCCTTTACCGATTCGCCAGCATGACCATAATATTCAACTTTTTCAATAATATGCTCAACACGTTCATCTAACATTAATTGATCGATCGACATCTCCTCACTCACAATATAATCATCACGTTCAAAATCAGTAACACCGAAGTAATGGAATGGACAAAGCATTTCTTCTGCTAATGCTTCTTGCAAACGGATTTCATAGGCCACTTTGTGATTAAATAGCTCAAAAATATTGAATTGGTCGGTGCGCTCTGGTGTCGCTGTCATTCCTAATAAAAACGCAGGCTCAAAATAATCAAGTATACGTAAATACGACGACGCACCGGCCTTATGTACTTCATCAATTAATATGTAATCAAACGCTGCGTGGTCAAAACGTGCCATATTTTCCGGCTTCGATAACGTTTGAACGGTCGCGAATAGATAACGTGCATTGATATCTTGTACAGTACCAGCAAACTTACCGTAATCTCCTTCATCTCCACCAAGCACCTTTTGATAATCGCGCATCGCTTTTTCTAAAATTTGCTCGCGGTGAACGATAAACAACATCTTTTTTGGTGCATATTGACGCACATCAAATGCCGATAAATAGGTTTTTCCTGTTCCTGTTGCCGATATGACAAGCGCACGTTTTTCGCCTGATTCACGTACTTCCTGAATTTTTGCGAGCGCCTGTTGCTGCATTTTGTTCGGCGTAACTGTCACATAATCAACTGTGGTCTCTGTTTCAAATGGTGCGCCAGCGGCTTCTGCTGCTTGTCCTGGCAACAGTGGAAATGGCGTAACTTTGCGCTTTGGCATCGGTTCATACGTTTGACGATAAAGTGCAATCCATTCATGCGATAAAATCGTTGCACCGTTCCACACATGCTCAAATTGTTCATTAAAACGCTGAATTAAATCACCTTGACTTAGCGAATTTAGCTTCACATTCCACTCATAATTTGTTTTCAACGCCGAATCGGTTAAATTGGAACTACCGACAATCAGCGTTTCATAGCTGCCTTGATCAAAAATATAGCCCTTCGCATGAAAGCCTGGAATAGTTGTTAAACGAACATCGACATTCGAAATTTTCATTAATTCATCAAATACTTTTGGATTATTAAACCCTAAATACGTAGACGTTAAAATACGCCCACGAACACCTTTTTTCGCCAAATCTTGTAAGACAGATTTTAACATCACAAGACCACTTGATGTAATGAATGCGACAGAAATCGTAAACGAACGACACGTTGTCAACTCCTGAAGCAGTGTAGGTAGCACTTGACCTTGGTCATTATTACTAAGTAACTTCGGCTGTAACCGTTCATTGGCGATAATGGACTCATTCATAAAGCCCTTTTCTAATGCTTCTGTTAATTGCTGGCGAACCTCCATAAAACCCCTCCTACTTCGTTAGTTGCTCTACTGCTGGAATATCAGCAGCGGCCCAATTTAGCTCCGGCATTTCCGCACGTGCTTTCCAGACTAATTGTGCGTGCTCCTTTGCAACGGGCGCCCCTTCTGTAATTGTTGCTTTATACGTTTCTAAACGTACAATCACTTGCTCATACTCATATGTCATATCTTCTACTTTTTCACCTACATGAATCACACAATCTAATTCTTCAATAATTTCACGCTTTAGTGCTTGCTGCGGTGTTTCGCCTTCCTCAATTTTTCCGCCTGGGAATTCCCATAAATTCGCAAGCGACATG
Source organism: Kurthia huakuii LAM0618 (assembly GCF_000505545.1). GTDB lineage: Bacteria > Bacillota > Bacilli > Bacillales_A > Planococcaceae > Kurthia > Kurthia huakuii. The sequence goes on along the minus strand of NZ_AYTB01000013.1, from coordinate 118,302 downwards.
ACAGGGCTTCGCTGTGCGCATAAAATTTGTTGTACCTCATTTTCAATAACAGCTCCAACAACATGTACTTTTTTCTTCATGATTAGTCACCTCTACTCTAGTATACGAGTTTTGATGATTGATGTGGCGGTTGAATAGAGAATAGCATAAAGTTGATAGATTATTTTTTACAGAAAATGTATCCTTTGAAATAGGAGGCGATTTGCGTTGAAAAAAATGGTATTAGCGGAAACGCCTACATTAGGTATTAGGTCAGCCAAATCGGGTATTATATTTCCTCTAAAATAATGATTAAGAAAAAGAATGGTCAATATCTTTATCATTATTTCCTTCCAAAATCAGCTGGATTTTCACCTTTCAAATGTGTTTCCCATTTACGTACTTTGTCGTACGGGGGGTGCGTTTGAATATAATTTAGGGCTTTCTTCACTTCTACAGCCAATTCAGGACACTGTATTAAATCAAAGGTGGAATTAAGGCGACGATCACGAACCCATGCAATAGCCGTTTGCGAATCACTATAGATTGGTAAATTGCTGCGGTGTTTTTGTACATAACGAATTGCATGAACAAGTGCGACAAATTCACCTAAGTTGATACTGCCATTTGGGTACACCGGGGAATTATAGATGACTTCCCGGTCACTTAAAAATACCATTCGATATTCTGTTGGTCCTGGATAACCTTTCGTAGATGCATCTACACAAATGGCTTCTTCTACAATTTCTTCTGGTTCTTTTGAAACATCTAGTTCTTTAAATTGAATTTGTTGAGAGGCTTTTTTTGTGGGTGTTCTAGAAGGTTTCTTTGCAATTTCCTTGCCTTCTAAATATGCCTCCGCTTCTTCTCTTGTTTGAAACCCTTTAAACTTACATCCCGTAAAACCTTTTACTTGTTCATTGCATGTTGGCCATGAAGTATAGATGCCTGGAATACGCCCACGCTTAACAGCATAAAAATTTTTTTTTGCCATATGTATTTCCTCCTACAAATTAGTGCTAGTAAAAATTTAAATATAAAATGATACGATGATTTTTTACAAACTACTTAATTACACAATATTCAATTATTTATGATTATTCAAATACAAACAAGGCTTACACATATATATGTTATAATTGCAAAGCAGCAGAGCCTCTTGGAAGGGGGGGCGATTTATGGTACTTCTTATTGCGTTACTACTAATTGTTACGCCATTCCTATGCGTCCAAGTTGAACGTGTAGATGGCAAGCTAAAAGTAACGTCCGTTCACTTCGGGATCAATCGAGATAAAACGGAAAAAGAAAAAGACTCCAATCAAAAAGATTAGAGTCAGCACCTAAATCATTTGAGCTGCTGGTAACAGCTTAAGTGTACGACTTCTCACACACTTTTATTAATTGAGAGGTACGACACCGAAAGTTGGAGCTTTCAGTGAAGTCTGTTGCAAAGGTCGATGTTCGCGCATCGACCTTTTTCTAATTCTTATTATACTCGATTTCGCGGTTTTTTTCTATTAAAATCTAAACCAACATGTAGTTGATTTGTAAGCCCGAAATATAAAAAAACGCGCACCTTAACGGTACGCACAGCAAATAGCCGATTAGTCGAATGATTTTTGACTAAGTCGGCTATTTATTTTCTACAAGTGGCCTGAATATCTTCGGACCATGGTAGATAACGCTCTAAAATTTCTGGTTGCTGCTGAAAAGGCAGGTTCGGTAAATCTGTCATCAATTTCACCAAGTATTGATAGAAATCAATGCCATTGGCTTTAGCAGTTTCAGCAAGACTTAAACAAATGGCATTTGAATGAGCGCCTGCTTCACTGACAGAAAACAGCCAATTTTTTCGACCAATCACATTTGGACGAATCGCATTTTCTGCAGCGTTATTATCAATGGCTATATAGCCATTATCAAGGAATCGTTTTAATGCAACTTTACGATTCAATGTGTAGTCAGCAGCTTTAGCAAGTGCATTTTTTCCGAAGAACGGCGAACGATCCACCCATTCAAAAAATTCATCTACAATCGGTTTGGATTCTTGCTGACGAATTTTCACACGTTCTTCCGGTGAAAGATGCTTGATCTTACGCTCAATATGAAATAACTGATCGCAATATTGCACGCCTTTTCGACCATTGTTACTATCAGCCTTTAACCAATAGCGGCGGACATGGGCCCAACAGTTAGCGAACTGAACATCAGGCAAATGATTATAAGCTGAATAGCCATCACAAATGACGGTGCCCTTGAACCCTTGAATGAAATCTTCTAAGGTCGCACGACCACGAGACAATGCACTCTTAAACAAAATAATCACTGGGCCTTCACTTTGAACACTGCGAGCTACCCAGTTATAAGCATTTGATTGTGCTGGTCTTCCATCGGAACGCTTAAGAATTTGCGCAAAGGTTTCATCAATATGTAAAACGGATTTTGCTATTAAACGCTTTTTCATCAATTCGTACACTGGTTGCAGCCAATCTGTTGCTACACGTATTACCCAATTGGATAAATTTTTATCGTTTGTTAATAAGCCATGTCTTGACCATTCATTTACTTGACGGTAAAGTGGCAAATATTGCGCAAACTTATCATAAATAAGCTTTGCCAAAACAGTAGGCCCTGCAATACTTCTTTGAATTGCACCTTTTGGTGCTTGGCCGCGTTTAATTTGAGATTTTTTCAAAGAATCATTTTTACATAATCGACACTCATAGACATGCTCAAAGTACTGTACACGTTTTAGTGTAGCTGGTATAAATTTTGCTTCTTCTCTAACTAAGACAGAGCTAAATTCGACCATTGGTTCATGACAACAATCGCAAGATGAATCATTTGGATGATAATGAACTTCTTCAATTTCTATATGCTCTCCAAATGAATCATTACGTTTTTTATTTGTCTTTTTACGATTAACCGTATAACTAATTGTTTCGGTGCTTTTTTCTTCTGTCTGCTCAGATTCGTTAAAAGACGGATCATCCTCAAATAAAGAACCTTGCCCATCGGGCACTTGGTACTTTGATTTTTCTGATTTGGAACCGTATAAAGCTTTTGTTAATTGACGGACTTGTTCAGTCAACGCTTCAATTTGTTTAAACGATTGATCTAATTTCTGTGTTAATTCTTCATTCTGTCTGTTCGAGTGCGCTAGTTGAGTTTCTAAAAGTTGTATAATCCGTTCATTGTTCATAGAAGCGTTTTCCAAATCATTCACCACATTTCGTTCGGTATGTTGTGGATAATTATACCATTTTATACAAAGTAATTAAAAGACACCTTTTAAAGATTTTGTAATCGCCTTTGGCTGTTGTATAGATAACCCCTCTAATAGCCAGCGCAATTCTTGCTGCGAAAGGTTACGGACTTGTTGCTCATTTTTCGGCCATTGCAGACGACCTTGATCTAACCGCTTGTACAGTAAAGCAAAACCATCGCCATCAAAATAAAGACATTTATAGCGATCTTTGCTTGTACCCGAAAATAAAAAAATAGCATCGCTATATGGATCCAATTCGAATGAATCCTGAACTAAGGCCGCCAGGCCATCAATTCCTTTCCGCATATCCGTTCTGCCACAGACAATATAAATATTTTTTACCTTTGTGAAATCTGTTTTCATTTCAACACCAATCCTTTCAATACGGTTTGGACAAGGTGTGCATCTACGCCATTGAAGAAAGAGATTTCAACTGCTGCTGTTTTAATCACACAGGTTGGCTCGATTTTTTGTTGAGGCGAGGATCCCGGAGGGAGTTCTAAAGGGAGAGGATCTAAATGAACGGGGACGATAATTGGTTTGTTCGTAGACATAATAAAAGCACCTCCATTGATTGATACATTTATCGTATCGGAGATGCCTACAAGATTATATGCGTTATTTGATTACGGGCTTACGTTGATTTCCTTCAAAAAAATTCGTTGCGTTGTTTTAATGTTATACAAGCACAATTTCTTTTTCTTCTGCGTCTTCGTTTGTAGTTTGAATAGGTGCCTTTTGATACACAAATTTAAAGGTATTACCACTTGCGATAACATGGTCGATTTCACGATACATTTTTTCTGTTCCCGCTTCTCTCACACCCATCAACTCTGCCCAACCACGCGAACGCGTTAATCCAACAAATAATTGATTGCGTAATTTAATATCGTTTTCGTGCATCGCCACTTTTTCTGCTCCTACTACGTAAACCATATGCGCTTCATTCCCTTTTGCTTTATTCACAAATGAAATCGTCACTGCATCTTCTTCCCAAATCTTATCTTTATTTTGCTCTCTAAAATTAGGCGTTTTTAACACATTCATTTTGCTATTGGGCGAAATATAGAAGTTGATGCCCTTTTCTAAAAGTTTCTTAGCTATGGCCTCTCTAAGTGCATAATCATTTCCTAACACAACAATTAAAATATCTTTTGAAGGTTTAAGATGATCTTTCTTAATATTTTCTTTAATTTTATTCGCAAGGGCTTCTAGTTTTTCTTCGATGCTATCATAAGTAGAAAAATTCAAAACAGGTGCTTTCCACAAATGTGGTACTAAGTTTGGTGAATTACTTTCTGGGCGATGCAATTCAATTTCTTCACCAATACGGAAATTACCATTCAGCACTTTATAGCCGATATTTTGCCAATCATCTTTCGTCGTAATACCGCGTAGCATACCTTCTTCTCTTAGTAACCCCATACCAATCGCATGAGCAGCCGTTAAAATAGGCCCTGGTGTACGGTAACAGCGGTACATAATTTCACTTCGGCGAGACCCCCCTACATGGAATCCAGATACAAAGGTTTTAAATTTCTGATCATTCCCAAATAGCTCTTTCGCTGTCGGAATGGTTAAATTATCTAAACTTTGGCTTTCATCATATGCCCAAATTAATCGTTTGTCGGCACTATTTTCTGCTGCCTCTGTAATATGATTTAATACTTCATATGCTAGCCAGTAAAATGGCTGTTTCCCTTCAAACTTATAGTAATCATCCGCCATTAAGTCTTGCCCTTCATCAATTAGAACCGCATCAAAAAGGGGCGCCATATTCGGTTTTTCCTCTAATAAATTTTTGCAAATATAGCCCATTTGGTTGCCTAATCCTCGAATATTTTCCGCTTTGATATCATTTACAGCGAGCGGTTTCTTGCCATTCACTTCGCAAATATATCGGTAAAATCCTGGTCGATCTTTTGCACCCCACGCGTGCATAATTTTTAAGTTTTTTGCCACTTCATCATCATAACCAACGTCACCATCAGTATAATACTTTAGCCACTTGTCTACTTGCGTTACCATCGTGTCGTAAAGACTTCTCGAAAAGAACACTAATGCAATTTTCCAATCTGGATGTTTCAAATACATTTGCGCCGCCTTTTGACAAAGAATAACCGTTTTACCAGAGCCTGCAATGCCTCGAATACGTTGAGGACCTGGAGGAATAACCTTTCCTAATTCTTCTTGTTTCATATCAAGTTCATATAATTTTTCAGCCAACAAATTAATAATTCCTAGACGTGTCTCTTGATTTTTAGAGGCATGCGCAATTTCTTTTCGTTGCACAGGGTTACCTGCTAAAACAGATTTAATGGCACGCCATTTTTCCTCATCAACTGTATGACCTTTCATTAAATCAGGTGCTTGTTTGATTTTCTCAAGAATTGTTACTTTTCCTAATTGATCTCCAAAAATAATTGGTGGAATGGATGGCATTCTATCAAAACCATGATTTATCCATTCTTTTTCGGTAATATTAGGTAACGCAATTAGCGCTTTTGCAGAGATTTTTCTTCTAAGTATGCCTTCTTTATCAAATTTAGCTAAAATAGAAAAAACATGATCTTCTGCCTGTTGATAAGGCATACCATAATCTTCGTAAAAATCTTTATATTCCCAACGATGGCCATTCACTTCTAACAAATTATGTATTGTAAAAGATTTCACTTCCATGACAACGATGCCATATTCTTGATCTGCTATTAAAATGTCTGGTTCTTTTCTCGTTTCACCGACTTTAGAAAATAAAGGATATCTCCAATAACCTAAACACTCTTTATCAGAGTAGGCTCTCTTCACTGCTTCCCAAACTTTCAGCTCACCTTTTTCACCTGCTTTACTTAACGGCTCTGTCTCAATAAATCTTTTTTTCGTTAAAAGATTTGTTTCCAATGCTGTTACCACTTCCACGCCTCCAATATATGGTTTTTATTTAGTTAAATATAAAATATTAAACTAAATATATAGTACCATTAAAAAGGTAATTTTTTATTTATTTTGTTCATTCTCTATTTTTTCGTAAATAACGTACGTTAAAATTAGTTGGTCTTTACATTTGACATTTAAAAACGACGCTGAATCTATCCATTTTCGAGCCTGTCAAACGCGGCAATGGCGGCGTAAATATTCATAAATTCCTTTTGAAAAAAGCATCTCTAAAGTATGATAGTGATAAGAAAGGTGGAGAAATCATGCACAAATATATCATTTCATTGTTATTACTCTCTTCAGTGGCTCTTATGGTTGGACTTGGTTTAAAAAAAACGTTTGAACATGCTATGACTACAGCATATATTGTGGGTAGCTTATGTTCACTTTTTGTACTTTTCCTCGTATTTAAAAAAGATAGTTCAGAAAAAATCTCTTCTAGTAAATAAAAATGCCGAAGCAATGATCAAAACATATTTTAGGAATATTCTACTTCTCTTGATTCAATAATCAAGAATTTTTATGCTTTAAAAAATGAATCCACACATAAATAAACCCTACAATACTTAAAATACCGAAAGATGCTGTCAACGCATTTAATATACTGCTATTTTCTAAAAATACGCGTGCCAAAAATAAGAGAACAGAACTTATAAATAATGTGATAATTATTTTACTCAGAGATGCATTTAGTAAAATCATAACCACTAACACTAAAATCGAGCTGATTCCTATAATATTGACGAACATTTCGTTCCCCCCTCTATAAATTTTAATTTTTTTAATATATCATAATATTATTTTCATCACTATATAATCCAGAAAATGGTTACTAATATTCCATGTTTTCGACTTTTTGCGACATCCTGACATTATTAGATAGATGATTCAATCCGAACTTCGTCACGCGTCCAATGTCCATTCTAAATCTGTAAGGATTTCGAGGAGACAACGCAAGAGGAAGCGTTAAAAACATTCTTATCCAACGAAATATTCTTGTTCATTTGTATTCAAAAAAGCTACGACACCTTGATGGAACAATGGTCGTAGCTTTTTTCAGTTAATGTTATATTTTATACTTGTATAATGGCCACGAACTTTCGTTTGTTTCGGCATGTATAGGATTTACCTCTTCGGTACAAAGCAACTATCCTTTCTTCCACATACGTTTCAAATCGAAAAAACCAATTGTTGCACATATTATGACTCCTAATGATAGCAATGCGGACATAAACCAATTTTCTCCCCAGCGGACAACTAGAGTAAATAGGCAGCTTATTACAATCGCCAACGCAGCATAATTGTTGCGCCATTCCTTAAGCTTAGAATTTTTTTTATTACGCAATTATTCAAGCTCCCTCCTCCCTTTTAAAGTAAGTAAACTTCTGAGCTAATTGTTTAAATTCGTCGTTCTCGGCCATTGCAGGCTCTTTTTTTTTTAGTTTATTCTATTTTTTCTCCTGCAAACCCTCGCTCCACTACTTCCCTCAACTGCTGGCAAAACACCAGATTACGCTCCCCCGGTGTTAATGGTAATAGGCGCATCACCTGTTCGCGCAAGGCATCGGTTGAGCTACTATGCATGAATGGATAGACACCCCACGCTTCATCAACTGGATTACGATCAATAGAGCGACTCGTTGTGCCGTTTAGCTCAGCGGTGTTACTTTGCGTTGCGAGTGCATAGGCGGTGAGCTGCTTAAAGGCGCGGTCTAGCTCGCCGTCCATTTGGTAAATTTGTTCAAGGCGGCGGTATTTAAAATCAATAATATGTGAGCCTTTATATTGCTCGTGCTGCCAAAAATCAAGGCGGCAGTCTGGTAAATTGTTATGAAAGGTCGCAAGTGGCTTCAATGGCGTAATGTCTCGTTGATAGCGAGGCATTGCATTTTCAAAAAAGAGGCGGATGAGCTGACTTCCTTTTTCAAACACCATATAATTGGCCGCTTCGTTGTCAAACACAACACCTTGCTCATTATGCTCAAAACTCAAATGTTGCTGCGTCATCGTATAACCCATCGATACGAGCTGTTGTGCGACATATAAATAGCCCCAAATCTCATACAAATCGGCACTTTTTTTATACGACCGCACCTCCCCGTACACGACGTTTTCGCCGGCTTGCTTTCGTAGTTGACGATACTGCGCATAAATCGTCCGATACGCGGCCTGTTGCTGAAAAATAGCCGGTATAAGGGGCATACGCGGATAGCCGAGTTCTTGCACCCACGGCTCGGCTAAAAATTGCGCCGTCACTTGCAGCGCACGCATTAATAATCGCTTCTCGGCGTCATTTTTTGCAGCCGCTAACTGCTGCTTCATATACGCCTGATTGTATTTTACAAACTGTTTAAGCCACTCATTTTCAAGCGTTTGGCGATTTAACACATTGCGCGGGACATAATGCCGCGTTTCCTCGGGATGAGTCGCTGCATAAATTGCCGTCCGAAAATCGGCACCGCGCGCGTCTGTCGTAAGGGTGTACTGGCGCTCTAGCTGCTCAAATGGATACTGCAAAATCGTCCGAAAAGCTTTTTCATAGCGCGCATCTGGCATCGTTTTTTTAACGAGTGCCCGCTTCTTTTTACTGTAGCTCATACCTTTCATAAACTGCTCGATATCGGCAATCATTTGTTGATGGCTTTCGCCGTAAAGCTTTGAATCAACATGCAGTGAAAAATAATGCGTCGTGTCATCCGCAAGCACACATTTCGCCTCATAGCGCCCGTATGTAAATGGATACATCTGATTTTGCTTAAATTCATACAAGCAGTACGGCTCACTACGTGGTGCAATATACGGCTCGCCCTGGTCATCAACAAAATAGTTCAGTGTCGTTTCTTGTAGTTCATTCAAATAAAGACGGCTACCAGCAGGTGCATGGAAAACGATCTGCAACGCAACATTTTCTTTCAATGTCACGCCCACCTCGTCGGTCATCTCTTGCGGTGAGGTGTAAAATGCGGTGACTGGTAAATGCTGTTCAGATTCAATAAATGTCACACTAAATGCTGTAGCCATAGCGTGCTAACTCCTTCGCCTTCTCTAAAATCGCCGCGCGTGTTTTCGTAAAGGGTGATAAATAGCCATACACATCTAATATGTCTGTGAAGCGGCTTTCTTTAAGCGTCGCTGTCTGCACCTCATACTCTCCAACAAGAGGCAATAGCAATGCCTCATCACCGCGCAGTTTCGGAATAATGCGCGACACAAACTGCTCATCGAGGGCATCGGCACGACTTAACTGCTGTGCAATCACCTCATTGTACTGCAGCATATAGTGATTTATTTGCTTCACTGTACGCGGGCCAAATCCTAAGCTATCCGCTTCCTTTTGCATTTCTTGCTGCACATTCCATAGTAGTGATAATTCACCTGGCTCCAATGCTTGTTGCTCATGCACCGCAATCCAGTCTGTTAACGAAAATGCTTGCGCCGGCGCTGCGCTAAGTGTTGCTTCGCCAAAATCCATGGCCATAAAATCAGTTAACGCCAACTGAATCAACGTTGCGCGGTCGAGCACTTTATTACTTAATTGATGCGTACTCTCATCAAAATTAACGGTCCCAACAAAAATAATGTTGCGACGAAGCTGAATTTTTGCTGGATACTGCGCATTGTTCGTAAAGCTTTCTTCAAACGCCGTATTATAAAGCTGAATAGCACGATTCGGGTCCTCTTCACCAAGCTCAAGCACCGCTAAAAACTGCGCAAAATAATGTTCAATTTTCGCTAAATTCATTTCATCAAAACAAACAATATGCGTCTCATCAGGATGTTCCTCGGCATGTTTTAACACGTCTAAAAAGTTATTGGCAGCCGGCATATAGCAGTTATTGACAACGTCTGCATAACCAATTAAATCATGATCGTCAAGCCATGCAGGGGATACCGGAATGAAGCTAAATTGCTGTTCGCTAAGGCCAAGTGCTTGCGCATACGTCGTCACAAGACGCGATTTACCGGTGCCACTCATACCACCTAAAATAACGAGACCACCTGCTTTCATCGCTGTATGAAAATGATACAAATCTTGCGTATTATACTGCAATTGTTGGCGCGCCGTTTCAGCAATAAAATGCGTCATAAAATCTTGCTCGGACGTATTGTATTCGATAATTGGTGCGGCAAGGGGTTCTACTACGCGTTCTGGAAGTTGCATAAGACGAAGTAGCCCGCGTTCATCAAGTGGCTCCTCAGTCGCTAAAATATCGTTAATAATCGATGCCACGTGCGCCGATTCAAACGCCACTCCTTCGTATAAAAACATCTCCGCAAGCAAATCATCGGACACTTGTGTGATGCGTAACTCGCTGTCTTGTAAACGATAGCGGAAGCCACCGTATGTATGGTCTTGCGCCTCAATCAAGCCGAGTGCAAAATACGTGTGATCGGCACGTTTAAACAATAGATGATGCGGATAATCCATGCGGTCTGTCGACACGTAGTCATTTTGCCCAACATGGCGATTTTTCATTAAATTTTGCGCAAACTCCGCTAACGTTCCATGGACTTCTTCTTGATAAATCGGAATGGGCACATAATGCGGCGCCATTTCTTGTTTTCGTGGACGCATGTCAAGTGCATTCACGTTATAATACGGGCCATTTTTTGTCGCTTCAAATAACAGCACCGTTCCCTCTAAATAGTCGTAGGCATGCTGAATACGCTCGGCATCGCTCAAATGCGACATATCTTCAAAACCGATGCCCTCTAACGCATGACGAAACGTACATAAATAACTATCATTCACATAGCTTTTCGGCGTATCTGATAGCACTTCTAAATACACTTGAATTTCATCTTGCGTGTTGACATTAATACTCGCGCGGTCGCCTCGCACTTGTCCTAAAATATAACCTTTAATCGTTTTCATTAACATTTATCGTTCCCCCATTAATTGTACAAGTTCTAGTACTGTTTTTACGAATGTCACCGCCGCGACTGCCTCAGCCGTTGCAGCGCGTTCAAAAGCTTGGCGTTCGCAGCGCAGTTCAAACACGACAGCGAGCTTATAGTGGTCAACATCTGCAATAAATTGCGCCATTTCTGCCGTATCATAAATTTCAATATTGGCCTTTTGCGCATCTGATAGGCTGTGGAGTGCCCCTTTTGGATCGCCTAAAATCGCCATATGCCCGGTGCGCGGTTTGTCGAGCACTGCCGTTGTTAGTGCCTCTGCTGTAACGCGTGGCTCGTCGGCAATAAACGTAAATTTTTGCGTTGGTGTGCCAAGCTGATTTTCTTGCATTTGCTTTGCTAATTGCTCTGCTAAATTTTCTCGTATCGGCATGTCCTGCGTTTGGACGTCAACTGATACTGCAAGTGCCTCTTCATATTCTTGCTCTCGTTTCCTTAAATTGTATAGTTCCTCATTCAACGCATCGCGCTCTTTCTCTAGTTCCCTTACATCGCGCTGCAAGCTGTCTCTTTCTCCAACCGCCGCAACTCGCGCCTGCTTATCCGCTTCCCATGCTTCCTCACTTGACGCAATCGTCGCTTCTAATTGTTTCACTTTCTCACAGAGCGCAAAGTTGTCCTTGCGTTTTTCATCCTCGGATTTTTTTGCTTTTCGCACCTCTGCGTTCGCTTCAACACGCTCTTTTGTTAAGCGTTCCTTGTCTTTTTTCAACGCTTTATTTTCTTTTTCGAGTTTTTCATATTTTTTCAAGCGTTGCTTACAATCGTCTAGTTGCTGTTGGAGCTGCTGACATTCTGTTGTTGTATCGCTTGCTACTTCTTCTGTTGTTGTCACCGCGTACTGTTCATACAATGCATACGCCCCGGCGAAATCTTTGTTTAAAAATAGTGCTAACGCTAGCTCCTGCACAGCCTCACCTTTATGGTCCTTATAGCGCTGATGAATAGCTGCAATTTTTTCCTCTTTGTTTAACTGCTTATCATCGTTTGACGCTGCGTAATACCAATCAAAAACGACGACTAATTCATCTTTTACCGCATGCGAAATTTTAAATGGCAAATTCTTTTTTGACAGCGTCATCATTCGTTGTTTGCGTAACGGTGACGTCATCGTTTTATCTTTCATTCCTTTTTTGAACGTTTTATAATTTTGTTCCATAAAAAGTTGCTCAATTAAAAAATTCGGCGCTGCATCTAAAACCCATAATAAAAAATCTCGTTCATACCATTTTTCTTCAATCATTTGGGATGTCATCATTCATCTCTCCTATTCATGTTTCCTCTATTCTATTATAGTAGCTTTCCTGAAAATATTTACAGTAAAAGTAATATTCCCACCAATATTTAATCAAAAAGGAAACGCTACAACTAGGATGATACACCTTTTACTGTCAAAAATAATTGACAGCTTAACGGGTTTAAGAAAAAAGAAAATTGTCAATACTATTACTAAAGGTGGTGTGTAAACATGCTATTTATCGTACAAGGAAAGGTTTTTCATGAACGGCTTAACATGAAAAATGTTTCGCGTCTCGCGTTTGCAGATTCAGAAGGTGTCGCACTTGATAAGGTTATGAAAGGTTTGCCCGTCGCAATGCCTTATTTTGAAGGAATTGTCATGCCAACATTTAAGGACATTCCCGGCATTACAAGTGAGATTGCGCTGCTTTGTTGGCATCGTCTCCATTTTAGTCGGTCACTTGTTGAGTTAGCGTATTACTTCCATCAGTTTGAAGAACTCGAAAAGCTCGTCTGTTTACCAAAGCAAGAATCGTGGGCTATTCGCGATCATTATGAGCAAATGGGCATTATTTTAACGCATGAGGAGTGGTATTTACCAAATTACAATCTTTATGCCGCACCGAGTGTCACATTAGCGGAGCATCGTTTGCAGCAATTTGCTAATCAAACCGTCTATTTATTAAAAACACGCGGCTGCTCGATTCAATCGCTTGGTGGCACCGCATGGAAAATCGACTGTCCGTATTTAATCTCGCCGCGTAAACATTTTATTGTGTCGAGCCCTGAAGAAATGATTTTGACGTATGAAGTACTCATGGCGCAAACATTACTCGCAATTAAACCAACGCTTGAGAAAACCGATGAATCACAAGCTTTTTTAGACGAGGAAGGCATTTTTTATGTTGATATTCACGATGGCAGTATCGTTAGTGACGGGCGCTATATTTGGGCTTAAAAAAAGAAGCTTCGACTAAATTGTCGAAGCTTCTTTTTACAGCAGTTGCGCATAAATTTCCGTATTATCATCGCCAAACGTATTAAAAATAATTTGCTGAAAATGATGGTCATGATTGGCTAGCCATTTTTTCGTCGTAGTAATGGCAATCTCCGCAGCGCGCTCTTTTGGAAAACGAAACTCGCCGGTCGCAATACTACAAAAGGCGAGCGTTTTAATCGTTGGTATCTCATGTGCCACATTGAGCACCGATGTATAGCAACTTGCAAGCTGTGCTTCGATAAGCGGCGTTAGTGGTGCCCCTGCAACATTTGGACCAACTGTATGAATGACAAAACGTGCTGGTAAATTGTAGCCGCGCGTAATTTTAGCGCCGCCGACAAGCTCTGGCTGTCGCTGACTGTCCATAATAACGTCGCAATCGGCGCGGAGCTGTGGCCCTGCAGCGGAGTGAATGACATTATCGATGCAATTATGCAGTGGATGGAAACAACCGCGGAGCTGATCGTTGCCGGCATTAACGATGGCATCAACTTGTAACGTCGTAATATCTCCTTGCCAAAGCGCTACTAAAGGACCATCACTCGGTACATAGAGCTCCTTTTGCGCGAGCTCTTGCTGCAATAATGTATCGGATAATAACAACAAACGACGATACAATTCACCCGGAAAACGCACATTAAAATATGCGCGGATGGCTTGGCGCTTTTGCTCGGTCGTTTTTGTTTGCTCGACATGCGGCACATTGGGCTCGGTACGCAATAGGTCAAATAAATGTTCCACGACTTCATCATATGGAAAATCGGCCTTCATCGGCTCGAATGGTTCAAATAATAAAATATCGGATGCATAATGATTTATTTTCATCTACTTCACCCCTACATTGCTCTAAAGCAGGTATTTTAAAATGAATAGGCAAACATTCCCCCATTCAATGGTTTATGCTGTTAATATACCCGATTTTGCGACACTTTAGCACCTAGAAGTAAACGATATTTTTGAAAAATAATGGGCGCCATAACGTTTGATTCTTACATGTTTTAGTTGCACATGAAATAATCTGAATAGTAAGATAGTTGAAAAGGAGATGATTTTTTTGCCAACACCATTTTTTGATACATATCAAACGCAATATGATCGCATCGTAGCATGGCGCCGTCATTTGCATCAACATCCTGAATTATCATTTTTTGAAACGAAAACAGCCGCATTTATTACCGACAAGCTGCGTGAGTTTGGGCTAACGGACATTCGTACAAATGTTGGCGGTCACGGTATTGTTGCGACCATTCGCGGGGCACATAGCGGACCGACAATCGCCTTTCGTGCCGATTTTGATGCGCTACCTATCCATGATGAAAAGGACACGAGCTATAAGTCGACGATTGATGGTGTCATGCATGCGTGCGGCCATGACGGACATACCGCCAATTTGCTAGGGCTTGCCTCTACACTTATACAGCACCGCGCTCAGTTGCACGGCAATGTTGTACTACTCTTCCAACATGCCGAAGAAAAACCACCTGGTGGCGCCAAGTCCATGATTGAAGCTGGGGCACTCGATGGCGTGGATTATATATTTGGTGCCCATTTAGCATCGGATTTATCACTTGGAAAAATCGCGACACGTAAAGGCCCGACGATGGCGTCAGTTGATGCGTTCAAAATTCAGCTACAAGGACGCGGTGGACATGGCGCGCGCCCACATCAAACGATTGATTCGGTTGCCGTTGGTAGTCGCCTTGTGACGCATTTGCAGCAAATCGTCAGCCGTCGCGTCAATCCAGTTGAGCCGGCCGTTATTACGGTCGGCAGCTTTCATGCAGGTCATGCATTTAATATTATTGCTGATTCAGCGACACTTGAAGGTACTGTTCGCGCGATGGACCGCGACGTGCGCGCCTTATTGGAACAAGAAATTCGCGACTTATTAAAAGGCATGTCCTATGCTGACCATATGGACTATACACTCGACTTTACGCATGGTTATCCGGTGCTCGTAAATGCCGAGGCAGAAACAGCGATTGTCGCAGAACTTGCGGCGCAAACCTTTATTTCTGTTGAGCGCCAAATTGCCGTTGGCGCCGATGATTTTGCGTACTTTTTAGAGCAGCGCCCTGGTAGTTATTTCTTTGTTGGTAGTCATAATGACGACGCTAAAACACGCTACCCGCATCATCATCCACGTTTTGATTTTGACGAGCGTGCCTTGTTGAATATGGGGGAAATGTTTTTAGCACTCGTTGGCCATTATTTAACGAAATAACGCAAAAAAGCAGGAAGCGCCGAGGCGACTCCTGCTTTTCCTATTTACCATTCCTTTAAAAAGAAACGCACATAGACGAGGCTTATACCGGCAACGACCAAATGAAGTGCCGTTAGCTGATGAAATAAGAGCCACATCATCAGCGCGAGCGTCACGAGTGACACGCCGTACAATAACTCCAAGTACGGGCGCCCCGCATAAGTTAATGTAATTTGCCATGTTGTGAGTGCAATCATTCCAACAGCTGATACTAGTAACAGCGCCACGACAAGCCATAGCAGCGACGTTTCGATAAAAAAATCAAGCACAAGGCAAACGCTCATAAGTAGCGTACTACCAACAAATAATGCAGCAAGACTTATTGTAAGCAGTGGATACTCATCACCGGCAATAACTAAGTTCATCGTTTGCTGCGCAATAAAAAGCCCAGCAATGACGATAAATAGCACTACGAAGAGCGCTACTGTGCGCAATGACCAATAATCATGCTGCTGTACGAGCACATAACCAATTGAAAATGCACTAACGCCAACGATGAGCAGCCATTCAAGCTCGATGCTTTTGCGGCGACTAAACGTATGTATATAGACGGTAAATAACAACGTCAGCAGCAACATCACCATCGCAAGCGTCGCAAAGCTACTAAACACTGGTTCTCGTTGTTGGTTATACGATAATGCAAATAAAGCGAGCATTACCACCAACAAGCTAATAATTACTGCTAACGCGATGCGAATCATTTCGACAAAACGCGCATCAAGCAGTTCTGGATTCACTGTTTGCCAATAAATCCAACCTGCCACTAACAAAGTCGCTACAATAAACAACACGATACTAAGCGTCAATGTCTCGTGATGGCGAAAGGCGAAACTTGGAATAAAACCGTAAAGAATCAGTGCTAGCATTAGTAAACTATGTCGCACTTGTGGCCATCTTTCTTCAATTGTTTCCAACATCTATTGTCCGCTTCCTTTCTCAAATGTCACATACTCTGGATTGGCAGAAATCCAGGCGTCAGCTCCAATACGATACCAAGCACCGCGCTGACTATACACTTGATAACGATGTCCTTTGTACGTTACGCCAATAATGTCGCTATCGGTCGTTGCGCCCATACGCACATTAAGCGGTTCCGCTAATTGAACTTCAACCGTACCGTAACTAATGTCTGAGCTATAGCTTGCGTGATAAACCGGCACATCTTGCATCGTTGTTGCGGCGATTTTTTCCTTCGACACATATTGCCCATTCGCTAGCTGATACGCATCGCCACGTACTTTGTAAACTGCATAGGTCTCACGCACTTGCAATTTATCAGCAGCCTTCGTCATCGAAATGTCCGTATATGTACGAAGCTTTTGCGTACTAGCAGTATCTCCGCGTAACAAGCGTAAGGCATTCGTTTCAAACGTCGGATCGCCTGCCAATAGCACAGCTGGTTTTTTCTGCTGATTCGGCACTGGTTTTTCAACAGCTTGTTCCGCGCCTAATAACTGATTGCTACGCTCCGAATCTGCGGACACTGCCGCCGTAATCGCACCGACTATGACCATGCCTGCTGCAATCCATTTCACGGGGAAGTGCCAAGGCTCATACGTTTTGTCTTTTTGTGGTGATTTTTTCGGTCGTTTAACAGTCGTCACAGGTCTTGGTTGCGTTTCTTCATGTGCCTTTGCAATATCGCTCATTTTACGGCGTAGCGGCGATGATTTAGCTTTTTTTGCTGCTGTAGGCTCTGCTGCAGATTGTTCTATAGATGATGTGGCTTTTTTTGGCACACGTTTCTTTTTCTCAGTAGGTTCTTCGTTTCGCAACTCGACAGGCTCGTCATGCTCAAGCGGTTTTTTAAATGGCCGCGCATGAAAAGTCGGATTATCAAGCTCGGTGCGCATAAACCATACCGATAGCTGATACGCAATGCTCAAAAGCGAAATCGCCTCGTCCGACGTACCATACATTGCATTATGCGCCGCTTTATTGCCCTTCACACGCAACTCATGCAAATAAAATGTCGTTTGGCGATCAATCATATCATTGCCTTCAAGCTCGCGAATGCGTTCAAATTGCGAAATGCCCTCTACTTCTGGAAATTTATTACGCACCCATAATTCCTGTGCCATCATCTCACCGAATGAGCGCATTTTCGACATGGCCGCATTCGGGTCGCTATAAACCATACGCTCCGCTGCTTCTGCTATTTCACGATACGGCGTCCATGGTCCTTCAAAAAATTCAAAATTCCCCACGTTTCCACTCCTTACAAACTCTCTATGTTCTATTCTCGCACATTCCACGATAAGAAAAAATAGGCTTTTGCTCGTTGAAATGCTCGATGCTTACAAGAAAAAGGCGCATTTCTTAAATAAGCATATTGATTCGATAGCTTATCTACCACATAAGTCCTAACTCTCATTTAAAATCTTCCATAATCCAACTAATTGTATGATGTAAAAATAACCTTTTTCCGTAAATTAATGCTTAATTCACGAAATATGATATGCTTAATCACATATTTTTATTATTTCAAAAAAATTATTAGCACACTATTTGAGAGGAGGTTTACTTGTATGATTCAAACGGAAACACCGTATTCCATTATTCGAATTGAGGATGATACGATCTCCATTTCTCCGATGAATAAAGAAAAACTGCTGCGTATGCAATCCAAACATATTATTGAACGTACATTAGCCGAATTTACGAACAATGACAAACAAATCGTCAAATGCTTACGCTTTAATGAATATATGGTATGTCCGTTAAATGACGCGCGCCTGAATGCCGAACAACAACAAATATTTGAAAAAATCGCACACTTTTTTAATGAAGGCATGCTAAATTTCAAAGCCTTCAACAACTTGGAGCTGTTTAAGCTGTACGAAACATTATGCGCAGCATTTAGCGAAACGACCGTAGCCTATACGACGATTGCACAACTCGAAACACGCGGCATTTATCCTCGTAATGCGAAAGGGGAGCCGGACCTGCTGCAAATTACGCGCATCTTTAAAAATCTCCCAATCAATGCCCATGAATACATATTAGCTACACAAGCAACGGATCATTACCGCATCGCTCCGCCAAATGAAGTGCGTAAATTTTTATCAACGTTCATTAAAAAACAGATCGAACGTTATACGTAAAAAAAGGACTCAAGCAGCTGCTCGAGTCCTTTTTTCTTAAATATATTTTGGTACTTCGGTAATTTTTTTATGCGTCGCGATACTAACTGTCACGAACACGATAAGCGACAAGAATACAGGGAATGTTACCGTATGGACACCAAACAGATTTGGCGATAGACGGTCGATTAAAATATATGTCGATAGACCGACAATCATCGCGCATACCGCCCCGTATTTATTCGCTTTTTTCCAATATAAGCCGAGCACGATTGGCCATACAAATACCGCTTCTAAGCCACCAAACGCAAATAAGTTTAACCAAACGATTAAATCTGGTGGATTAAACGACATTAAGACAACTAATATACCGACAATCGTCGTTACCGCAAAGCTCGTTTTCTTAATGCGCGCTTCACTAGCATCTGGCTTAATATAATGAAGATAAATATCTTTGACAATCGTTGAGCTAACCATCATCAACAGCGCATTCACCGTAGACATAATCGCCGCCATTGGAGCTGCGAGTACGATACCTGCAAGCACCGGTGGCAATACGTCCATCGTCAGTGTTGGCATGACTTTATCACCGATTTCAATGCCTGGTAACACCGCGCGCCCAAAGACGCCGATTAAATGCATGCCAAACATAATCGTTGCGATGCCGATTGTACCGATTAAAATGGCACGATGCATGCCGCTTGCTGATTTATAGCTCATCGCACGCACTGCAATTTGCGGTAGGCCGATAACCCCAATCCCAACAAGAATCCAAAATGACGATACGTACGCCGATGTATATTGCTGCTGGTCGCCAAATGGAGAGACAAGATTTGGATTAATGTCGACTAAATCATTCATAATATTCGTAATACCGCCACCTGCGATGACCGTACCAATTAATAAAATAATCGTGCCGATGACCATGACCGAGCCTTGTAGCGCATCTGTTAGCGCCACCGCACGGAAGCCACCGATAACGACGTAAATTAATACGACGGCCGCAAAAATAAATAGCGCTGTCGTATAATTCATGCCAGTTAAGGATTCGATAAGTCGCGCACCACCAATCCACTGTGCCACCATCGATGCAAATAAGAAAATAATAATACTAATCGCGGATACGATAACAACGACGTTGCTGTTATAGCGTTCGCGCAGAAAATCAATTAACGTAATCGCTTTAAATTTCCGCGTTACAATGGCGAATTTTTTTCCTAACACCATTAACACGAAATAACCTGCAGGCAGCTGTGCAAGCGATAAAAGCACCCAGCCAAGCCCGGTATTGTACGCAACCCCCGGACCAGAGATGAAGCTTGAGGCACTACCATATGTCGCCATCATCGTCATCGCTAATAGGAAGCCGCCCATTTCTCGCCCGCCGAGGAAATATTCAGATAGGAAGGAATCCGATGAACGTACGAGCTTATTCGACCAAAAACCAATCCCAAAAATAATGACGACAAAAATCGCCAGCGGGATAATTACTTGCCATTGCACTAGTTGTCATCCTCCTTGTCATCATCGAGTGGTACTTCTTTAAACACAAATTTTAACAAGACGGCAATGACGACGATCATCAACACAGTCGTCACGATGCAGCTGTAGAAAAACCACGCTGGAAACCCCATAATATATGTATACTCTGTTGGGTCGCCTCCACCCATACCATAAGCGAATCCATACCAAAGCGCGAAGTTGACGACGACAAGTGCGACGCCGATCAATGCTTCACGATTGGCGATTCGATATCGCTTATCTTTCATGATTAAACACCTCTTTCTTTATTGTTAAACGCACGAATAATTTCTTATGTATGTTTTCTCGTTGCTTATTCATGAGCAATTTTATACTATTAAGTTTATTGAACTTTATAGTTTAAGTAAATTTCATTATAATAAACTTTAGTTAATGTAAACTAAACTAATTGCACAAGGGGTGAATCGCTTTGACGATTGAACAACTAAAATACATCGTAGCGATTGCAAAATACGGTACGCTAAAAGACGCATCGGAAGATTTACATGTGACATTATCGGCGCTGAGTCAAGGTCTTAATCGCTTGGAAAAAGAACTTGGTCTGACGCTCTTTACCCGTAATCGCACGGGTTCAAGCATTACAAAAGAAGGAAAAGTAATCGTCAATCACGCGAAAAAAGTGTTAGATGCACTCGATGATTTAACTGAAGTCGCACAAGTCATGCAAAATCGCCTGACCGGCACATTAAAAGTAGCATCGATTCCGGGACCATTTTTCAAGCTCTTTACAATCGTCCAGCAAATGAAATCCATCTATCCAGAAATTAATATTCAAATTCGTGAACAAAACTCGCAGACAATGCTTGAAGAATTACTAAGTGAAAAAGTAGACGTCGCACTCGCTGTTTACAATGACGAAGATATTCAAAAAAATCCGAATTTGACATTCACAAAAATTACGAGCTGCAATATGCTCATCGTCGCACACCAAGACTCACCAGTCATTCAGCACAATCAGGCGGTGACAGCGGAGCTGAAAAAACAGCCGGTCATTATTTTTGATGATAAAATGGTCATCGCCACGATGAATGAAATCAAGTATGCGTTTGGGCGTAACGATATCGTCATTTCGGTAAACAACCCGCATATCGTTCAGCAATATGTCGAGGAAAATAAAGCATATACAGTTGGACTTGATTTAACGTTTACACATTCGAAAAGCTTTATGCAAAATATGAACTTCGCGAAAATTGATTTCTTGACGACGATTCCTGTAGAGCACACATTTGGTATTGTCACAAAAGCCAATCGACACGAAACACAGCTCATGAAAGAATTTGCCTATGAGCTGAAAAAAGAATTTAAAGACTATGTAAAAGAAATTACGCCAATTGAACGCTAGCAAAAACGAGAACCGCCTTTTCAATAGAGGAGATTCTCGTTTTTTTACACCTTAAATTTTTCAACGCTACGCTATTTCAATTACAACATTTTCTACTTTATACAATATTAACTTTAGTTAAGCAACCCTTAACTAAAGCTAACTGTAGGACATTTGCACGTTTCCAATTTTTTCATCGCTTCAAAAACACGCGCCGCTGTGACGTCACCAATTGGCATTAAATGAATTGATTCTTCAGCAATTGTCGCCTTTTGTGCAACTGCCATTAATTCCGCATCCGTCGCCTCAATATTTAATGCACGCAATGATTGCGGTAACCGAAGTGCGTCATAAAATGGACGTAATGCTTCGATTTCTTCATCGCGCTCCTCTAGCATTAATTGCACACAAATTCCGTACGCTACTTTGACACCGTGTAGCTGCGTATGCGATGCCTCAAGCGCCGTTAAGCCATTATGAACCGAGTGCGCACCCGCTGTACGGCCAAAATGATCGCCATAGCCACCAACCATACCCGCATACATAAACATCGTTTCCACTACTTGAATGAACGCTTCATTGACGACACCTGTATCAACCGCCGCAAGTGCTTTTTCTGATTGCGTTAATAAAATGTCCTTACATTGACGCGCCGCTTCGTACGAAATCATCATCGGTACGGTTTTATGCTCTATTGTGCGCAGTTGCACATCCGCCTCGTACCATTTCGCAATCGTATCGCCAATCCCGGCGACAAACAATTCGCGCGGTGCTTGTAATAATAATGCTGGCTCTACAAGCAATAAGCTAGAGGCAACCGGATAGACGTCGTAGCGCACAAATGCTCCAGTATCGTCATAGAGCACGCTAAGCGGTGTCCACGGTGCACAGTTTGAAGCGAGCGTCGGCACGACAATCACTTGCTTATGCACTTCATTGGCCACAGCCTTCGCTAAATCGATGACCTTTCCGCCACCGACACCAATAATCGCATCATAATCGCCCATCATAGCCGTCACACGTTCAATTTCAGAAAATGAACATTCGCCGCCGTATGTATAAAGCTCCGTTTGAACATCCGCCATCGCTGGCCAAAATGCTTCAATCGCCGCCCATGATTTCGTTCCGGTCACAATCAAGGCACGCGCAATACCACGCGCCTCTAATAAGCTCTCTAACTTTTTCAATATACCATCTTCTAAGATGTATTCACTTGGTGCTGCATGTACATGAATTGTTTTCATTGCTAAACCTTCTTTCTATAGTTATAGTATAAAACGAATTTTAAAGATTTTGTAGGTGATTTTTCAGAAAATTTGCGAAAAAAAGAAGCTGAATTATTTTTCAACTTCTTCAATAAATATATTGGTCTAAAACTAATAAGTTTATTTACAGCATGACAAAATGTTTTACTACTATCTAAAATTACATTGGTCTAAAACATGTGGAATGGCCGATGATTAAACGGGATGGTTTTACTACTATCTAAAATTACATTGGTCTAAAACTCATCGCAAGCACCTTGTCGTGCGGTAATAGTTTTACTACTATCTAAAATTACATTGGTCTAAAACAATAAGTAATCAGTTGATACACCAAAGAAAGTTTTACTACTATCTAAAATTACATTGGTCTAAAACATTTGCGTAACGGTTACCATAGCATTTTCAGTTTTACTACTATCTAAAATTACATTGGTCTAAAACGACGTATCGTGCGAAAGATGGGCAAAGTGAAGTTTTACTACTATCTAAAATTACATTGGTCTAAAACGAATTGTGGACGTTCTTTTTTAGTACCGTTTTACTACTATCTAAAATTACATTGGTCTAAAACACTAGAATCAGCATTGGTGCAACGTAGACAGTTTTACTACTATCTAAAATTACATTGGTCTAAAACTCCGCTGTCGTTGAGTCGTACACACGCACGGTTTTACTACTATCTAAAATTACATTGGTCTAAAACTTAGAAGAAAAAGTAGATAAGAAGGTCGGCGTTTTACTACTATCTAAAATTACATTGGTCTAAAACGGTAAACGTAGTGCAACGATGTACGCACTGGTTTTACTACTATCTAAAATTACATTGGTCTAAAACTCGAAACCCTCTACATTAACATTAGCGCCGGTTTTACTACTATCTAAAATTACATTGGTCTAAAACGTGTGGACGAAAACGGCGTTTATACAGTTGTTTTACTACTATCTAAAATTACATTGGTCTAAAACTCTAGCTACTCGCCATAAACCACGTACAATGTTTTACTACTATCTAAAATTACATTGGTCTAAAACGATGCGGTAGCGGAAGTGTTTGGTAAAGATGTTTTACTACTATCTAAAATTACATTGGTCTAAAACTGATTGGCTGACTGCTGCGGCGTATAAACAGTTTTACTACTATCTAAAATTACATTGGTCTAAAACACCGGTCAAGTTGATAAAGGGACCGTTTTAGTTTTACTACTATCTAAAATTACATTGGTCTAAAACTGTCATAGCTTTATGTGGATTATCTTTTAGTTTTACTACTATCTAAAATTACATTGGTCTAAAACCCTTATCTAGCAATCACAGTATAGTATTTGGTTTTACTACTATCTAAAATTACATTGGTCTAAAACATTCAGAACTTTGTTGAATCACCGGGCTTTGTTTTACTACTATCTAAAATTACATATAAACATTGTAGTGCTATTAGCTACTCTTAAAAAAATCAAAAATGACTGCTCTGAATAAACTGTCTTAATTTCTTACAAAGTAATGGATTTTGCACAATAAGTTCTTCATACGCTAAAGAAATGGCGAGCTGATTCTTTGACAACGAATCGTTTTCTACTTCTCCTAATAAGTCTAATTCGGTTAGGAACGCTGTTAAATCAAAACGTTCCCGCGATTTTTTAATAAAATGCACATGTTCTACAGGAAATTGCATCAGCCACTCTTTGCTTTTTGTAATACAAATAATCGTACTTTTTGTATTTTTCAACATCTGCGCCCATAACTCTATTTTCTGAATATCAATATCATTTTCAGGAAAATGATAGATGATAATCGATGGTTTTCCATTTGTAAGCGAAGTCCATACTTGCAGAATAAATTTAAGGCGAGAAAAATTGGTTAATGGTTCTTCCATTTCTTTTATATCCCATTTTATATATTTTTGCAATTGTGTCAATTGAAATTCTTCATAATTTACATGTATTTGAAAATCATCAACATTCACTACTAATCCATCTAAATTCACTTCAATCGTCTCTTTTATTTTTTCATACATTGGAATAAAATCAACTTCAATTTGCTCAATAATTTTCTGAAAAACTTTTTGTTGCCACTGTTTTTCATCTAATAAATTTAAATCGCCTCCATGTAATTGAAGTATATGATAATCTTTTGCTTTGACGGTATCAAATCCATTGTCAAGTCGTATAAAATCTTGACCAAGCATTTCATGATTGTGCTCAAACTGTTGCCAAAGCATACGACAATTATTTAATTGATTAGCATCTTGAAATATAAAATTTTGTACACATGGTTCTTCAAAATAAATAGGTGTAAAAAACGAAGAAGCTATTCTCACAACTCAATAATCCTTTCAATAGAAGCTATTTGCTCTGTATCTTTTTTAATACTTGTCACTCTCTCCATTCCTGCATATTGTTTTTCTGTAACAAGCAATAAATCCACTGTTCCTTTTTTAGGAATTTGATCTACAATTTTTTTCTTTTGATAAGACAAAACCGAGTGATTTAAAATGATCTTAGCATAAATTGAATATTGTACCATCAAATAGCCATTTTCAATTAAAAACTTTCGGAATTTGCGATAATTTTTTCGATCGGTAGCTGTACTAACAGGTAAATCAAAAAAGACAAGTAATCGCATAATTCTAAAACCCTCCTTTGGCATCTAAACACCCCATTTATACACTTTATAATCTAAATTAGGTAACTGTAACCTTCCTTTATTACCTGTGTTTAAATATTCCATACAACCATCAATAAATATTTGTGCTGCTTGTGTCAAATAGTAGGATTTCCCACGAATTTCAACCTTATATTCGAACAAATTAATCAAAGCTCGCCGATTTTCTTTCGTGAATACATCTTTATCCATTTGATAAACAATACCATCTACAATTGGTCGGAAAATTTCCATCAAATCACTCGCCAAATTATATTGATTAAATTCATTTTTATGGAAAATTCCAATCTCGGTTAAATACCCTTTGCTAACAATCAATCGAGCAAATAACGAATGCAATAATGCATAGCCATAATTTAGCCCAGCATTGATTGTATCATCATAGCCTCTAATAAAATGATTACCATATAACTTATGGAAATAAATTTTTGCTCCATACCCTTCACGATTTGTCGTATCACCTAATGCAACATTTCCTACTAATAGCTGCATTTCATCATAGCCATCTAACTGAAAATATTGTAGCAGTTTTGCTTGATTATTAAGTTTCTGTTCTATAAGAATTTTCCACAATAGTTCCTTTCTCGCCTCTACCCAAGCAATTTGTTGAGTAATATGTTTAGATTGTCGATGATGGCCATAAATACTTTGGATATTCGTCATTGGCAAATGTGCTTTATCACATAAAACTACATGGATTTTTGCGGCAACTAAGGCGTTCATGACATGCCCTGTCATACTAATAGATGGATTTTCAATAATGATACTACTGATTTCTTCTAAAAAAATGGTTTTCGTTTCATCGCTCGTAATAACTAAATGATTCATGCGCAAACTAAGTTTGGCTTCCTTTGTCAAAATAATAGTTCTCCAGCCCACCAAATCACTCCATTAATATAATTCTTTAGGTTTTCTTACTTTCAATCCTGTAATCGACTCATAAACTACTTTGATTTCTGCCGCTTTCATAACTTTAGATAACCTACTACCTAAACTGTCCGAACGCGTGGCATTATTCGCTGTCGCTTTAAAAATTTCTGTTACTTGTTTTGTCATTTGTTCAAAATTTTGAATATCTTTTGTAAATTCTGCTACCTTCTTTGGCATATTCCCTTCTCTATAAATTGGATACTGTTTAAACATCTCTTCGGCAATCGTGGCATAAATTGTTTGCAACTTTGCCACTGAAGTTTGTTCATTGGCTTGCAAATAGGCCATCAATAACTCTTTAGGTACTATAAATTGTGTTGCTAAATGTCGCTCCTTCATCGACGCTAAATAAAACATCTGATTATTCCACATAAATTTTTGATATTTTGACAGTTTCATAATCCATGTAGCAGCTATAATTTTTTTAGTAGAATATTTACGAGATGCTAATTTCAAAGCTTTCTCATCATTAGATAAATGCTGCCACTGCTTATCTTCTAATACACTCAACTGAATCAAATCTATTTTCTCGACAATTTGTTTTTTTGTTTGTTCCATCAACTTCACTACAATAACAGCAGAACTTTTCACACTATCATGAACACTTAGGTTAGTTTTATTCGATTCATATTTCGCTGGTTTTATTTTGGGTGAGTGTAATGTTTCATCAAAAAACATTTCGTCGCTATTTCCTATTTTCTTTGTTGTTTGCCAAGGTAACTCATAATAAATTTCTTCTACGTATGCTATAGCAGATAAAGTTTTACGAGAGCGAGGCCCTTTTATTTGTTCAGATAAAAAACTATTAAATAAGAAAAAGCCATTTTTTTGTTGAGCTGCTTTTGCTAATTTACTTGATCGCTCTTTGTCTTTAAATGAGAAAGCGAAAATATTTTCACCGTACTGTTGAATTGCGTGATTAATTAATAACGCATTTAAAAGTGCATCCATCGCATGATGTTTATTATTTAAGTTACGTAATTTAGGTAGTTCTAAAGCTTTTCTAAATTTCGAAACAATCGGCGCTTTTACTAAGTGAACGGTCGTCTCACTAAAACGTTCTTCTAACAGCACGCCTACATTTTTAATAATTTGTCTTGTTTCAACTAACTGGCGTGCAATAAATTGGTCACGATCCAGCTCTGAAAAAGCAGCCTTACATAAGCGATGAAATTTCTTATCATTCATGAATCCTTTATCAAGCCAACTTTTCCAAATGCCACGCATACGCGCTCCTTCTGCAGCATTTAAAATTTCTAAAGGCATCTTGAAACCACCTTTTTGTTGGTTGCGTGATTTTTCTACTAATACTAGATTATCTAAACTATCATCCTTCACAAAATTTTGCGGATAAATGTGATCAATTTCATACTGCGCTAAGTGTTGAACATCCAAAGGCTTTCCACTATATGCACATTTACCTTGTTGCAGTAAATATAAATAAAATCGATTGTCTTTAAATTTTGCTTCTGGCTCATTTAAATACGAGTTTAATTCATTTTTTAGAGATTTTTCGTCCTTACCTAAACCGTCTACTACTGCTTTAAACTTCATCAGACGACTTTGCGTACGTTGCTTTGTACCTTCTTCGCGTGCTACTTCTAGCATAATATGCTGTGGTTCTCCAAAAATTTCCGTAAGTTCCTCTACTACTTTAATAGCCTGCCAAATACCTCGTTTCAATGCTGGAGATCCCGCTAAATCTTGTACATCTTTATATTTAATTTTTTTCGTTTGACGTTTTGAACGATTGTTTTTCTTAATTAATTCTTCTAAATTAGAGTTTTTCACCGTCAACATTTCTCTAAAATTTAAAGTAGAATCACACATTTTTTCAATCACTGTTTTTCCATCATTTAAAATCAGTTCATCTAATAATTTCTTACTTAAATTTCCCCATCCAACAAAATTCTTTTTAAGTACGCGCTCAATCATCACATCAGGAAATTTTGGATACTGTTCTTTTATTTTCTTTTTAATAATGGTCTTTTCATTAAAAATTGTTAACCATTCAATCAATTGCTCAATCATTACTTCATCAAATGGTACTGCACTATTTTTAAATAGTGATTTAAATTCAACATACGATTTTAAACTGCTTGCAAATCGTCCTTCTTGTTGAGTGCCAAATACTTCATAATCTTCACCAATCAAATACTCAAATTGCTGTTCTTTTAATACTTGAATTAAACGCTTATGTGTCATTACCTTGTATTGTCGAAAACCAAATTCAATCACACATTTTTTGGCTTCAATTGGTAAACGATATTTTGTATGACTTGCCGCATTAGCTGGGCGAATCTGAATACTATTTAGTTCATTTAACACTTCAAAATATTGATACAATAAAGACTGTTTTGGTAAAACATCTTCTTCCTGTAAATATGTGCACTTATTAATCATGCGTTTAATAAATTGCTCAGCAGTTATCGATTCATTAACTAATGAATCAAATGTTGCTGGTGTAATATGCCCTTCATTGTTTATACGCTCTAACCATGCAAATTTACTTTGATTATTCTTTGCCAATGGTCCAATGTAATATGGAATACGGAATGAAGCAATTTCGATAACTTTATTAATAAATTCATCGGTGATAAAACTATAATACGATTGCTGATTCGTTAAAATTTGTTCGATTTCATAAATACTATTTTGATTTGGAATTGCCGCATTATGTGTGCCTTTTTGATGTGCTAAAAATGTGCCTTCTTTTATATTTTCAATCAAATCGGCATGATGATTTACATTTGATGTTGCTAATAGTTTAGCCATAGTATTCAGTACCGCTTCTTTATCTTTTGAACTACGATTGTAACGATCTAATAAACATAATTTCTCTTTATTATCTTTATTCGGTTGTTCCTTATATTCTGCCATTGCTTTTTTGGGCGTAATAAATAAGCGACGATATAATGCTTCATCTTTAGTTTCATTTATAAGACGTTTAAATTCACACAAATCTTCTTGATATTTTTCATAACTAGCCACTTTAGATGCTGCAACACATTCATGTCCTTGCAACAAATCTTGTAGCATTATTTGCTGATATAGTGCAAAAGCTTCATCAATAAAATGATTTTCTACTTCTGTTAAATTTTCACGCACCTCGTCTAATTCTTCACTTCCTAAAACTAATTTCAATTTAGCTTCTTTATAAAGTATTGTATTTTGCGATTCAACAAACAGTTTTTCTGCATTTACACTTAACCCTAATAGTAGTTGCCACAATGGCACAAATGATTTTGATGATACTTTTTCTAATTGTTTTTGTTTATCTTTGCGCACCATATCGGTATCTTCAATGATGGACTGTATTGCCTGAAAGTCGAGAGATGGTAATGCTAAACCATTGATTTCACTATAGGCAGTTACTATGTCGCTGCACTCTACTAAAAAATTAAACCCTTGATTTTGCTTCGTCCAGCGCCCAGTATTTAGAAAATGGCCTCTATATTTTATTAAATTATGTATCGCCAAATAAATTAAGCGAATATCTTGTTTTGGACCTTCCATTAGTAATTTTCTCAAATGATAAATAGTTGGAATTTTTTTAGGGTTAATACGTAATTCTTTTAATACTTGTGATAAAGTACGTTGCTCAAATTGATTGTCATTTTTCCAAAAATGGAGTGAATCTGTTGCTCCAAAAAAATCTGTAGGTACATAAGCTGAAAATAACTGTTGCACTAACTGAATTCTTTTTTTACGACGGTTATAACGACGTCGAGTTTGGCGCTTTTGTCTAGTAGTTTCTGCCGTTTGCGCAGCTTCAAATTCACGTACACCTATCGCCCATTTATTTTGATAGCGTAAAATTTCATGTTGCTCATTGATACAAGCCCAGCCTACACTTGTTGTTCCAATATCTAAACCAATTGAATAATTCATATAATCCTCCAAAACCTATTATTTACTTTTTTTATATTATGTTATACAATGAATTTGTTACTACTATGTAACATTACATTGGTAAGTTAAAATAAGCTTAAAGCGTAAAAGTTGGTCATATTAGACCTCCAACCTGTAGACTATATGTCTACAGGTTTTTTATTTTTTAAGACATTATTTACTTTTATTAATTATATTATTAGTAGTCATTTTTAACAAATATTTTGTAAAATAAATAAGTATTTTTACTTATTTAAACTAAAATAAAGAGGAACAACTATGTTGATTCATAGCTGTTCCTCTTTAAATTCTTCAAATCAGTAGCCCTACAACGCCCGAATAATCTTTTCATAAATCGGGATCATATGCGCCTCATTACAATACGTCGCAATTTCATCGAACGGAATCCACGCCACATCGCTATTTTCGCCTTCACATACGACTAAATGCGCCGAATCATCTGCTTCAACTAAATACGTGACATTCATATGTAAATGCTCTGACACGTAGCGCCCCTTTTTCATATGCCCAAGCACCGATAACTGCTCAATTGAAATCGGCTCTGTGCTCACAGCGACCGCATCGACACCTGTTTCCTCTTTCACTTCACGTAAGCCGACCGCTAAAAAATCACTGTCGCCATCCGCATGACCCCCTGTCCAAGCCCATGAATTATAAATATTATGGTACGCCATTAACACATGTGTACGCGCACGATTGACGACAAACGCCGACACCGTCATATGCGCAAGCGGATTGTCGCGCGTCAATACATCATCAAAATGTTCAAAGGCATAGCGAAATGCGGCTAGGTCACGCTCCTCCTGCTCGTTTTTTGGTTTGTATTGTAATAATTGCTGTTGCCAAGTCATGTTCAAAAACCCCTTTAATTACGATATGCTTATCATAGCACGTATGTACGCAAAAAAAAGAGGCCATAGCCTCTTTTTTTAATGCACTAAACGTTCAATTTCACGCTTCGCATCCATCACGTCTGATGTTAGCTGCGCTAAATCAACATCGTCAAAGCGCACATCTGGAATAATGACCGAAATCGATGCCACAGGACGCGTACTTGAATCCGTCTGAATCGGTGCGCTGACCGAGCAGGCGCCAAAAATACGCTCCTTGCGTGATACCGCATAGCCTTGCGCACGAATTTCAGCTAATTCGGCTAACAATTTTGCGCGGTCTACAACGGTATTTTCGGTAATCATTTCTAATTTTACTTCCTCTAAATAGTCTGCAATCTCATCGTCTGGCAAAAAGGCCAACAACGATTTTGCGGATGCACCCGCATAAAGTGGTGACGTATCGCCGACATGATTGCGTGCTGTTAATAAATGCGTACTATCAAAATTGACGATGCAGCGGCGTTCATTGCCATCTAAAATGCTCATCGACACACTTTCATTGTACTTGTCATTTAATGCTTTTAGCGCTGGCTTCGCAAGAGATAATAGGCTAGACTCCTGCTCGACTAGCTTACCTAAATAAAACAACGATAAGCCGAGGCGATACAGTTTCGTGCGCTCATCACGAATGAGAAAACCTTCATATACAAGCGTCGCGACAAAGCGCTGTAAACTTGAAACGCCGATACCGGTTTTTTTATGAAGATCCGTCAGCGATAACTTCGGCTCTTCGCGGGTAAAGGCACGTAAAATTTTAGCCGTTTTTTGGACAGTATTCATCAAATAATTTTTTTCTAGCTTTTCTTGATTCACGCCGTTCCCCTCCTACCAAGTATCGTACCAAAAATACGTCGCAAGGACTATGCTTTCGGTTGTTTCACATATAAATGACTATGCTCCCCAAGCATTGGTGGTGCTAACTCATACTCAATACCAAGTGATGAGTGTTGCAATGGATTTTTCACAAAACGCACAGGTCCGTATTCCGGATGCTCGATTTCGCCGATTAAATCGCGCGCAATCACTTGTGGTTGTTCGAGCGCTTCGGTAATCGAATTCACGCGACCACCCGGAATTTTGTGCTCTTGTAGTAACGCAATCCACTCATCGCGTGTTTTTTGTTGAATAATTGGTGTTAATAATGTTACAAGTTCATCTTCATTCGCTTTACGCTTCGAATTATCCGAGAATCGTTCGTCAGTGATCCATTCTGGGCGCCCAATCGCCTCACAGAATTTTTTATATTGTCCTTCCGTCCCCACGCAGAACATTAGTGGACCATCTGCACATTCAAACACTTGGTACGGCGCCACATTGTTGTGACGGTTGCCAAGACGCTTTGATACGAAATCCGAATTCAAATACGCACTCGATACATTTGCCATGCTGCTTAATTGCACATCTAATAGCGAGATGTCGATATATTGTCCCTCACCTGTAAAATCACGTTGGCGAAGTGCTGCCAAAATACCGATGACAACAAAATGAGACGTTAAAATATCCGCTGTTGGAATCCCAACTTTTGTTGCGACACCGCTTGGCTCGCCCGTTACATCCATCAAGCCGCTCATTGCTTGAATAACCGGGTCAAAGCCAGGCTCAAATGCCAATGGTCCTGTTTGGCCAAAGCCCGTTACAGAACAATGAATAATTTGTGGATTTACTGCTTTTAAGTGCTCGTAATCTAACTTCATACGTTTTAAATCACCCGTTTTGAAGTTATCAACGACAATATCAGCATCGCGTACAAGCTCTAAAAACTCTTCGCGATCTGCCGCATCTTTTAAGTTGAGTAAAATGGATTTTTTATTGCGATTTGCACATAAATAATACGTGCTTTGCCCCCCCGCATATGGTCCCCAACCACGCGTACTGTCTGAGCCACCTGGCTGCTCAACGCGAATGACTTCCGCGCCTAAATCCCCTAAAATCATTGTTCCTGCTGGTGCTGCATACACACGCGATAAATCTAATACACGAATATTTTCTAACGGTCTCATCCGCCTCCACACCTTTCTCAGTTTTTATTGTTATTGGAAATTCGGTTTGCGTTTTTCTAACACAGCTTGCACGCCTTCTTTATAATCCGCAAGCTCTGTGACAATGCCCATTTGCGATGAAATGTAATCAAGTGACGTGCGTAGTGACATCGTTTGTGATTGATACACTGCACGTTTCACCATGCGCACAACTTCACCTGGGCTATTGGCAAGTTTTTCAGCATAAGCTTGTGTAAACGTTGCGAGTTCTTCTTCACTCACTACATATGTCACAAGATTCATTTCTTTCGCTTCCGCTGCATCAAGCACACGCGCTGTCCACAGCATATCAAGCGCTTTATCAACGCCTACAATACGCGGTAGGAAATACGCGCCGCCATCGCCTGGCACGATGCCCACTTTAATGTAGCTTTCTGAGAATTTCGCTGTATCAGCCGCGATACGAATATCACACATTAATGCCATATCAAGTCCTGCACCCATCGCATAGCCATGCATTTGTGCAATGACTGGCTTATCGATTTCTTCTAATAGAAGCGGAATGCGTTGGATTCGTTTCCATAGCGAGTTTTTACGTGCTAGTGCTGTTGACGAAATATCGTCACTGCTTTCAAAGAAGCCTTTGCCAGCAGTCATCGCTTTAATGTCGCCGCCTGCACAAAACGCTTTACCGTTTCCTTTTAAGATGACAACGCGAATGTCATCATTATCGCGCACTTCCTCTAGTGCTTGAATCCACTTTAGCACCATGTCCTCACTAAATGCATTTAAGCTATCTGGACGATTCAACGTGATCGTCGCGATACGATTTTCGATTTCAAATAATAAATCTGCCACTTAAATCCCTCCTAAACGTTTTGTGCTTGCTTTGACGCTGTTAATGACGTCCAAATATCCGTCGAGCTCGTTAAAATATCATGTACTAGTTCTTTCTTCCAGTAATCTGATTTTACAAGCTCATCACGCCAAGACCAGATGCGGCGCGTGTAATGGTTTAAGCTATGCTCATCCGTTACACCGATTGCTGCGTGGACTTGGTGTGCAGACGCTGCGATGACGCGATTTGCATCTTCTAAACGTAGGCGCGCATAACCAACATCATTTGATTCAAGTGTTTCAAGTGACGCTAAAATATTTTCAGCAGCTACGCTAATAATCGCTTGCTCACCAGCCATTAATGCAAGGTGTTGTTGCACTAGTTGGAAGCGGTGAATCGGACGACCAAATTGCTCGCGCTCTTTACTGAAGCGTACAGTTAAGTCAAATGCTTTTTCAAGCGCACCAGATGTTTTCACGATTGTTGAAGCGGTAATAATTTTCATTAATTGCTTGTATTGTGCTGCTGTTAACGCCACCTCTACTGTTGGCGCTGCTGTTACTTCAACTGTATCGCGCGGCTCTGAAGCGATATTTGTCGTTTCAGTAATTACGGCATCTGCTAACGGTAACACAACAAGCTTTTCTGGTGTCACAACGACAACTTGCTCCGCATGGCGTGCCCATGGAACGAATGGTAATGTCGTCTCAACACTGTTTGCTAAATGAAGTGTTGTTAGCGTTTGCTGTGCGATTTCACCGACTTCGTTTAATAACACGTTTGCTAACGTATGCTCAACAAATGGAATTGGCGCTGCGTATTTACCAATTAATTGATACACGGCGAATAAGTCCTCTTTATCGCCACCGGCACCGTCTTGCTCCTCTGGTACAGCGATGTTGATCATGCCGTTTTCATCAAGCAAGTTCCATAGAGCCTCGCCCCACTGACCTTGCTCTAATACGTCAACATCCTCTTTTTCCACTTTATCTTTTAACATTTTTTCAACGACTTCTACTAACATCTCTTTCATTTCGCTCATTGTGCAATAACCCCTTTCGCAATAATGCCGTATAAGATTTCTGAAGTACCACCACGAATTGTAAATCCTGGCGCATGCAATGTTGACTGTGCTAATAAACGATTGATTTTATCTTCCGCATCTAATCGTGGATACACATCTAATAGTAGACGAACGATTTCAGGCACCTTTTGCTCGAATTTCGTACCAACACTTTTTACAAGTGCCGCCGGAATACTTACTTCGCCTTCTTCTTCTAATACTTTCGCTACACCAATCGATAAATTACGCAGGCTCCACACTTCCGCTACTAGCTTCACCGCTTCTGCTAAACCACGCTCATCCCCTTGGCGTTTTAATTCTTCAATGGCTTCATTTAATAGAGGGAATGTACTTAAAATACGCTCTGGGCCGCTACGCTCAAACGCTAATTCCGCTAAGCCTTGCTTCCAACCGTTTCCAAGTGTTCCAACAACGCGCTCATCTGGTACGAACACATTATCGAAAAATACATCGTTGAAGTGATGCTCACCTGTTAAGTAGCTAATCGGTGTAATCGTAATACCTGGCGCATGTAAATCGATAATTACTTGGCTTAAATTTTCATGCTTCTTCTCAGGATTGTATGCTCCTGTACGGACAAGTGTAATCATGTAGTGTGCGTCATGTGCATTACTTGTCCATGTTTTTGCACCGTTGATAATCCAACCGCCATCTACTTTTTCTGCTCGTGTACGAACAGATGCTAAGTCAGAGCCACTGTTTGGTTCACTTAAACCAATCGCAAAGTAACATTCACCAGCGATGATTTTCGGTAAGAAAAATTGCTTTTGCTCCTCTGTACCAAAACGTAGTAATAATGGACCTGTTTGGCGATCGGCAATCCAGTGTGCCGCAACCGGTGCCCCAGCCGCTAGTAGTTCCTCCGTTAAAATGTAACGGTCGATTGTGCTACGCGCCTGACCACCATACTCTGTTGGCCACGTAAGACCGATTAAATTTTTATCCCCAACAATTTTTGAAAAGCTTGGATCACATCCGCTTAACCATGAGTCACATTTCGTTTGGAATGTACCCTCCTCGATATGTTGTTGTAAAAATGCACGTACTTCTTGTCTGAATTGCTCTTGCTCTGCAGTAAATTGCACTGTAGGTAAATTCATTGAACATCCTCCTTTTACGCATATTCGGTAATCACTTGCTTATATTAGTATCTTATTACGAGTTTTTTAAATTGTCAATATTTTCTACAAAATGTTTTTATTTTCTGCCTTGTGTTATTTTTATAGAAAATTTTTCTTTTAAAATAAAGTTTTTGGCATAAAAAAAGAAGCATTGTGCTGACAATGCCCCTAATTCATTATAATTTTTCATACCATGCAACTAATTTTTGTAATGCCACAAACGCTTCATCAAATTGTGGACCAATAACAGAAATTTGTGCGAGCTGCCGCTGCTTTAAATAATGGCTTTCATCATGTAGCAATAAACTATTTAGGCGCGCAATGGCACAAAGCTCCTCTGGCAATTGAAAACTCGCAATCATCGCATACCCCGGCGCAGCGCTAAAACGGTATTTCGCCAATGACGATTGAGCGAGTCTATTAAAGCGATGCTGCAGCAACTCAAAACGCGCTGGATACTGTTGCAGCGCACGAACCGTATTCGCGACTAAATAAGCTGGTAGTGTAAATGGCAAGGCTTGCTGCTGATAATAGGCTAAATTACTATAAAACGGCGCCGCATTTTCTGTAAAATGCTCATTTGTAAACACAAACGCCAAGCCGCTTAATGCCCCAATAGCCTTGCCACTAACCGCTGTTGCCATCATACAACGCACCAAATTAGTCGGCGTTGCACCGATACTACTAATGCCATCGACACAAATCGCGACATCGACATCTGCTAATGCATCGATCAATGCACCGTTAAAAACGCCAGTCGATGTTTCGCCATGCACGAACACTAGCCACGCATAATGTTGTTGTGCGATTAATTGACGCACCGCTCCGCTATCAAACGCCTCTCCCCACGGTACATCATACGTTTCAAAATTCAACTGCCACTGCGCTGCCTGACGTTGTAATCGCTCCCCAAACTCACCATTTGCTAACACTAAACCACGTCGCTCGCCAAATGTCGCGCGAATTTGCCCAAGCATAACATCGTTTGCCAACGTGCCACTGCCGACCAATGTCGTCACGTCACGCATTGATGTTAATGTAAGTAGCCGCTGCTTCATCTGTGCATATAACTCCTGAAAAGCGACCGAGCGATGCGACATCGTCGTATGCGTCAACTCCGTTTGTGCGACCGGCCCCGGATAAAAATTGTGCGGCTCTAAACGAATTTGCTGCTGTATGCGCAAGCAATTTGCGCGCGTTAAAATCATCGGAATAAATGCTGCCTCTGCTGTTCCCGTTACTGCGGCAAATGCCTCAAAGCCAATGCGACGATACAATTTTTCTTCACGCGTCACGCCGGAAATAACCGCTCCGGAATAGCCGCGTTCATAAACATATGTATAAATCGCTTGTGCTAGTTTTTGAAAAACGCGCCCATTCCGAAAGGCTTTTTGAATTGCCAATAGACGAATTTCACATAGTTTTGATGTGTCATAGTCTTGTAGTAATTGCTCGACCGGCACGCCCACCTTGCCATCTACAGAAAATGGACGATTATCACGAAATGCCAACATGCCAATTAAATGCTGTTCCTTATAAATAACTACATACGTGTTTTCATGATGAAATCGATCAATGAGACGACGCGTTGTATTGGACTCATGCTGTGGGATTTCTTCGACAAATGTTTCATAGTTGAGTGCAGCAATCGCATCAAACTCTGCTGCTGTATTCGCTATTTTGCAAAAATACATCGTTAACGCCACCTTTGCTGTATATTTGTGCGATGCTTCCATAGAATGCCCGCAAGTACGAGTAGTAAAATGAAATAAGCTGGGTAAAATGCGACAATGACAATGGCTAATACTAGCACGCTCCCTACAAAGCCAAGCGTTAAGCTTTTCGTTACTAAGTAACCGAGTGCCATCACAAGCAACGCGCCTAATAATAACACCGGCTCTAATGCGAGTAGTCCACCTAATAGTGTCGCTACTCCCTTACCACCGCGAAATCGCCACCACACCGGATAAAGATGCCCGAGCAGTGCACATGTAAGTCCTACTGCAGCCACCGTATCGGCTAAACCAAGCGCCCGCGCAGCAAGCACGACTGCAACGCCTTTTAACACATCTCCCGCTGCCGTCCACACAAACGCCATTTTACCGAGCGTACGCCCTGCATTACGTGCCCCTAAATTGCCGCTATGTTCAGCAGCTAATGACACGCCAGACAATTTCCCGACAACTGCAGCGGTCATAAATGAACCAACTAAATAACAGCATAAGCTATAGAGTACAATGCTCATCGGCCTCCCTCCTTCTTTCATATATTCCCTTTTTAACGAAAAAATCTCGTTAAAATGTAATTAAAAACTCCTACACTGCTGTCTAGGAGTTGTCTTTTATCATTAGTAATCCATCATTAATTGGTTTGCGAGTGCGGCCATGCCGATTTCGGTCATATGCTCGCGCGTAATCATCTGTTCTGGTGCGATGCTGCCGTCATTCGTAATGTCAACTTGCAATACACTTTTTCGCAATTCATTGCGCTCATGCATCACTTGTTTAATATGCGCTTCGCCGTCAAACATCATATATTGTAGCGGTTCATCAAGTGCTGCAACTAATGCTTCTTCATCACCTGCAAGTACACGTTTAAACGAATCGATGGCATTCACAAACTCCTGTAACGTTTGCGCTTCATTGCCAAAAGCGCGCTCCTTTAATAATTTCACGAGTGCTTGTTCAATAATCGTATCCTTTTCAAGCACCGTATTATCATTTAATAATTCAACGTCGATCGCTGGCCAATTAATCGGTGCCACCTTTTCTGTACGTTCAATACTAAAATATTTATTCATCTCATCAATCGCTGCCTGAAAGCACATATAGGCACGACTATAGCGATGACGTGTCGCTAAAAGGAGACCGTCATCAATGAGCGCCTCGCTATTTTGGCGAAGCGCATTCAAAAGTTGCTGTGTCTGTTGTTGCATCATCCATCCCCCTCTCTTCTATTATAGTAAAAATAGTGGACTATAGTATCTTTTTTTCTATAACCCTTGCATTTATCTTGAATTCAAGATAAAATAAACTCAATGAAGGAGGACTGATTCTACATGCACCACCATATTTCCATGATTACGAAAAACGCCAATACAAACAACCATTTCTATCGTCATATTTTAGGCTTACGCCGCGTTAAATTAACGGTCAACCAAGATGATCCTCATATGTATCATTTATTTTACGGCGATACAACGGGAACACCCGGCACAAACATTACATTTTTCGAAATGAAAATTGCCGGTGCCACACGTCGCGGCACAAATGCCATTACAGGCTTTTCATTAATCGTCCCAAGCGTAGAAAGCTTAACATTTTGGCAACAACGCTTTGCACAGTTAGGCGTCAAACATGGCGATATCACAACGTATGCAGGTCGTCAAGCCTTGCCATTTGAAGATGAAGATGGCCTACGTATGCATTTAATTGTAGCGGATGAGCGCGAAAGTTTTTGGGAACCGTGGCCACAAGCGGCAATCCCTACTGAGCATTTAATTCAAGGGATGGGCACCGTCGAAATGACCGTACGTGACGAGGCAGCTCTTGCAACAACATTAACAGAAATTTTCGACTACACAGCGCAGCAAGGTCATGTTTATCAACAACAAGCTGGCTCAGCAGTTGGCGAAATTTTCGTTATCGAACAAGCAGGCGACCGCGAAAAACCAGGTCGCGGTAGCATTCACCATATCGCACTGCGCGTCAATGATGTCGCAGAACTTGAACACGTACTAGTACAAGCGCGCGCACATGGCTTTAAATCAGAGGGCATTATTGACCGCTACTTTTTCCACAGCATTTACTTCCGTGAAGCAAATGGTATTTTAATCGAAGTAGCGACAGATGGCCCTGGATTCACGATTGATGAAAATATTGAACAGATGGGCGAGGCATTAGATTTACCACCATTTTTAGAACAACGCCGCCCAGAAATTGAGCAAAAATTAACCGTTATTGAGGAGGAATTATAAATGAAAAACCGCATTAATCCAGCAAATGGAATGGAATTTGGCCTTTATTCACTTGGCGACCATATCCCCAATCCATTAACAGGTTCTCGCCTTTCTGCTGGCGAACGTATTAAAGAAATTATTGAGTTAGCGCGTCTTGCTGAGGACGTTGGCATTGATGTCTTTGGCGTTGGCGAAAGCCATCAAAGCTACTTTACAACACAGGCGCATACCGTTGTGCTTGGCGCCATTGCACAAGCAACAAAAAACATTAAATTAACAAGTTCAGCTTCGGTGATTAGCGTAGCTGACCCTGTACGTGTCTATGAGGAATTTGCAACGCTTGATTTAATTTCAGACGGTCGTGCGGAAATCGTCGCAGGTCGTGGCTCACGCGTCGGTGCCTATGAACTATTTGGCGTTGATTTAAAAGATTACGAGGCCATTTTCGAAGAAAAATTAGCGCTGTTAAAACAAATCAACGATGCACAAGGTCTGGTCAATTGGGAAGGACAATTCCGTAAACCACTCGTTAATGCCGATATTTTACCGAAACCTGTCGAAGGAAATTTACCGCTATGGCGCGCGGTTGGAGGTCCTCCTGGCTCGGCCATCAAAGCCGGTTATATGGGCGTGCCGATGATGCTGACGACACTTGGCGGCCCAGCACAAAACTTTGCAGTATCGGTTGATGCTTACTATGAAGCACTTGAACGTAGCGGCTTCAAACGTGAAGATTTCCCACTTGCGACAGCGAGTCTCTTCCATGTTGGCGACAATGCACAACTAGCAACAGAAGGCATGCATCCTCATTTATCAGGCGGCTTCCAAGCAATTCGCGGTGGCGGTTATCCATTTGACCAAGTAGCCAATGCTGCACAAGATCCGACTGATGCGCTAATGGTTGGCGATAGCCAAATGATTATCGAAAAAATTCTTTACCAATATGAATTATTCGGTATGCACCGCTTTATGGCACAAATTGATTTTGGTGGCGTACCATTTGATAAATTAATGCATAATGTAGAAATTATTGGTCGCGATATTTTACCAGCGATTAAAAAATACACGAAAGCATAGGGGGCATTATAGTTGGCGCATATTCGCTATGAACAGCAGCAAGCAAAAATTTCAAACGAACAAGGCCTCGAAGTACTTGGTTGGAACGGTGTAGCCGGTACAGAAGGTCTCAACCCAAAATCATTATTAGAAGCATCGGTAGCACTTTGTATGACGCTAAATGTACGCCATGTGTTAGAGCGCGATGGTATCGACTTTGAACTTGATACGATTCAAGCAACCGCAACCGCTTCAAAAGAACAAGGCATTACAAATCGCTTCACAACGATTGCGGTGACGCTGACATTGCCGGCGCATTTAGAGGCTAACTATCGCGCAAAATTAGTAAAAATGGCCGAACGTAGCTGTACGATTGGGAATACACTAGCAGCTTCGGCTACGATTACAGTTAACGAAGCCTAATTAAAAAGGGGCTTTGACAAAACAGTTCCTGTTCCTTTTTTAGCGTTCACAACAAAAAACCGGAACCGCGCCACAGCGCGATTCCGTTTTTTTTATGCTCATCTGAGAGGATATTTTTACACGTATGGCCCAACCCTCTTTTTTTCATTTAATATTTCATATACGCTGTAACGACGTACCCTTGTCGCTGACGACAACCTTTCTGCACGCAAATTTTCGTCCATTCCCCAGCGTTTTCAATGACCGTCACACGCGTACCAAATGATAATACACCAACGCGCGATGCATGTTGCTGCGGGGCAGAAAAAATAAGTACATCCTCTTTCGCCATTAATTCCTGTACGCCGTCGATATTCACTTGCAAATACGACAATTTCACATAGCGATTGCCCGTTAAGACCGCCCATTTTTCGTTTGCAAAATGCGTCACCGTTACGCATTGCTGTACGCCATCAACAACGGCTTGCAACGTTCCTAACTTCATCCCTCGCACAGCATCATAGTAAGGAGTATCCTTTGCTAAATAAAATGTATTGTTCGTGTTTTGAGGTTGTCGTTTTTTAAGCCCTATAGCCGTAAACGCGATTACAGCAAGTCCTATGATTATTTTCTTATTCACACACTCACCCTTTTCATTGTAAAATACGGACAAACATGATAAAAATCTATTTAATGTTTGATTTTTTACGTCATTTTCCGCTATAATAAACTGACGTTAACGCTTGAAGGAGTTTCCTTATGTATATTTTAGACCAAACGAATGCATTTGAGGTGCAAACAACTGATTTTTTATGGCGCGATGAAGAAATTGTCCGCGAACATAAACAACTATTCCTCTATTTTTTAGAAATAGCCGACTCTTGTTCGATTCTTAATTTAAACCCGCAGCTTCTTGAACATCAAACGCTGCATATTGAATATCATTGTCTCGATGCTGCAAAAAAGCATTACCATTTCCGTCTTGGTCCCGCCGAGCGACAATTTATTCAGCAGTTAAGTGGTTTAGACCTCCAATGCACGTTTGAAAAAAACCAAACATTGCTCGCATTATTTGATGAGCATATTTTATTTTTCGATACGCTTCCGTTACCTGTTCATTTTATTGATGTCCAACATATTCCACCAATGTATGAACTAATTGAAGAAGCACCGCAGCAATTTTCGATTACATCATCGCATAGTCAACAGTTATTGAAGCGTCTTGAACCCATCACAAACGGTGCATTATATTATGAGCCCACATCAGGGCAAATACAAATTCAAACGGCTATTGATTTACGACGTTATTTAGGCGATGCGATGCTGACGTATTATGAAGTTGCCTATTAAAAAAAGCAGGAAGCGCCACTCCTGCTTTTTTTAACGTGACATTGAAAATCCGCGCCCAATAAATATCGGAGGCATTTAGAAAAATAACAAATGAATCCGTTTGCTGCTGCAACAGCTCCTTCAAATACACCACTTCCGCTTGTTCGACTACTGTAAATAGCAACGCTTTTTATTGCTTCGAATAGCCACCTTCTGACCATAACTTCGTAATCCCTCGGTCAATCTCATCATGAATCAATGCTTTTACCGCATCTTCCTGATCTGTCACAATCAACACTAACTTCGATGTTGACGTGCGCAGCTGCACCTTTGCCGGTATTAAAAAGGCGTTATAGGAAATCCCTAAAATCAATGTCCCTAGCACAATTAAACTGTATGAGCGTAATTCTTTCATCCACTATGTTCCTTCCCATGCTGTCGTAATACTATTGTACCGAATGAATATTTTAAGTCTTTTGAACATTATTCTCTACGCTCATGCAAGCTATTGTATAATACAGAAAAAGGTGGTGCTTGCATGGATGAACTGAAGAAGTACTTTATAGCTGCTAATTATGAAGCAGCGCTCGCAGTCGGCGAAACGCTACTTGACCAACCATTGAGTGCGCACGACCGGCGCCACGTACTCTATCGTTGTACGTTATGTGCGCGCTATTTAGAGCAGCCCGCGTTAATTTTAAAATATTATAAATTGTATAGTGAACAAATGCCTGCTGTGGCTACAATTGAACAACAAATTCCATTTTTACATTGTAAACTAGCGATTTTATTTTTCATCAAGCAACAAGATGAAGCGCTTAAATTAGCTGACTCGTTGTTAACAACGATTAAAAACATGCCAAACTTGCTTGATTATATTTATATTTATGCCGCTACGCTACACTATAAATTACTCCATTTCCTTGATACAGGTCACTATATGGAAGCCGTGAAAACGTACAATGAGTTAGGCGAATCTATGATTGAAGCACTCGAAGTCTCAGTACCTGTGCTATCGTTGCAAATTCATGGACATCTTACAAGCGCCTATTTACGTCTTGGTCAATGGCGCACAGCCCATGAACTTGTACAGGCAATGACACAAATTTCTTGGATTGATGACGCACCTCTTGTAAAACCCCATTTATTAATTCGGCAAAACTTATTACAACATATTTTAGAAGGAATACCACTATCATTTGAAGACAATGAAGCATTATTTTTAGCATGCCAACCAATGTCGCGCATTGCGTTATCGGTATTCCTCGGC
Source organism: Kurthia huakuii LAM0618 (assembly GCF_000505545.1). Lineage (GTDB taxonomy): Bacteria > Bacillota > Bacilli > Bacillales_A > Planococcaceae > Kurthia > Kurthia huakuii. Next base: position 74,055 of record NZ_AYTB01000013.1, on the reverse strand, counting down.
GATATTGCGGCGATGCAAGTTATTGCGCCGGATATCGCACCGCTTTATACGGAGTGGCAACGTTATTTGACCGACACACCTGCTAGCACCGAATTAACTGCTTATTTAATGTAAAAGAGAGCCTCCACTATTTGGAAGCTCTCTTTTTTTAAAGATGTCCTTTTTTCATCATCGCTTTTGTTTTTGGGACATAATTGGCAATCAACACGCCACTTAAAATAAGCGCTGCACCGGCAACGGCTACGCCAGACATCACCTCTCCGAAAAACATAAACGCAAAAATCACTGCAAATACCGGTTCTAATGAGAAAATAAAACCAGCTTCTTCCGCTGATGTATAGCGCTGTGCAACGGGTTGTAAAACATAACCGTAAGCCGAACATAATAGTGCCATGCCAAGAATGGCCATCCACTCATTCGTCGTCGCTGGTATCATCGGTGTCTCTTTCACAAAACCTACACAAGCATACAATGCCGTAAAGCCTAATTGGAAAATACCAAGTTGAAGCGGTTGTACTTTACGCGCATAATGATTGGTCCACACTAAATACAATGCATTGCACACAGCACATAATAGACAAAGAATGGCACCATAAGATAACCCAAAATCATCGCCAATTGTTAATAATGCAAGCCCAGCTACGACAACACCGAGTGCCATCATCGTTTTACGCGATGGCACGCGCTTTGTGAGCATCGCATGAATGAGCGGCACAAAAACAACCGTTGTACTCGTTAAAAAACTCGCTGTTGATACGCTCGTTGATTGCATACCATTTAATAAGAAAACAAAAACTCCATACATCGGCAGTGCAAGCATGGCGCTCGCAACGAGTGTTTGCTTCGTGACACGAATGATTTTTTTATAAAATAGCACCGACATGACGACAAAGGCAATCGCAAAACGCCACATAATAATCGACGACGTATTCAGCGATTCAAGACCTACTTTCATAAAGATGTATGAACTCCCCCATGCGATGGCTATCGAGATTAATAATAAATTTGCTCTTGTATGACTCATGTTTCTACGTTCCTTCCACCTAAAAATCATTTGTTATTTTAGCACCATCTATTGCATTAATAAAACGAATGTTTATAATGGAAACATTAGAAAATCTTATTTAAGAAGGTACACAATGAATTCATACGAAGCATTTTTAAAAATCATTGAAACCGGGAGCTTTACAGCCGCTGCTAAGCAGTTAGGCTACACGCAATCAGCGGTCAGTCAAATCGTGCAATCCCTCGAATATGAGCTCGATACACAGCTCGTTGTCCGCTCGCGCAAAGGGATTACGCTCACAGCCGATGGTGAGCAATTTTTACCCTATATTAAAAATATTTGCTACGCCGAAACGGAGTTATTCAAAAAGAAACGTGAAATGAAGGGGCTTGATGCGGGCATCGTCAAAATCGGTGCGCTAACGAGTGTGGCATGTCATATGTTGCCTGACATTATCAAACGTTTTAAACGGACTTTTCCTGGCGTGCAATTTGAGATTCGACAAGGGGAATATACTGATATTACAAATTGGATTTTAGAAGGAACCGTTGATTTTGGATTTTTAAGTGACCCGACAAGTCCATTATTGACGATGCATCATTTATTCGATGACCCATTATTAGCCGTCCTCTCGCCGCTTGATATCCTTGCAACGCAGCCAGCACTCTCGCTTCAAGCTCTTGCCAACGAGCCATTTGTACTCATTGATGAAGGTGAATCAAATGACGCGCTTGAATTGTTTGAAGCCGCGCAATTAACCGCTGATATTCATTATATTGTTGAAGAGGATTATGCGGCAATGGCGTTAATTGAGCAACAGCTCGGCGTGGCGATTATGCCGGAACTAATGCTTGCGCGCACACCGTACCGCGTCATTACAAAACCACTTCAACCACTTGCTATGCGCCCACTGCACCTCGCGTATAAAGATTATAAAATTTTACCGATTGCGAGCCGTAGCTTTATTGATGCGCTATTAACACAATTTTCGCGCTTTGAACGAACGCGTTAAAAAAACATCTCAGATGAGCATAAGAAAAACCGGAACCGTGCCACAGCGCGATTCCGGTTTTTTGTTACGAACGCTAAAAAAGGAAAATAAAATGTTTTGTCCTAGCCTCTTTTTTTATGTATGTTAATCTCGTTCTAATGGGCAATAACCGCAGGCACCTAGACCTGGAATATCTTTTGACAAACAACATGATTTACGAATCGGCTGATTAACAAGGTTCGCGGGTGCTTGGCCTTTTGTATAATCATAATACAGCGATTTTTCGCTAAAGCGCGCCCATACTTCCGGTAACTCTAATAATTCAAGGTCATCGATGGCACGGTCTGCTAGTAGCGGATCATCGAGTAATTTCGCATAAACATTCGTTATATGAACGAAGAAATTATCCCAAATGACGCGTGGCGAAATCGCCGTCACATTGCGCAAATCTTTCACTACTTGATAGCATTGCCTATACAAAATGGTCGCAATGGTAGACGCACGCTCTGAATCCTCGACATAACGCCAATCATTGGGGTTTGCGAACATACTAATGGTATAAACACCGTTTTCATTCGTTACATCAAACTGCAAATCTTCTTCATGACCATCCCACACTTCATCAAACGCCGTCAGCATATAAAACTGCATCGCAACAAATTGGCCGTAGCGCTTTGAAAAATGCGAAATTGCGGCTGTTTTCGATGTAGCATTTGTAATACCTTGCATCAAGTCGCCCATTTCATCTTCTTGGAAAAATTCCTTATGTACGCGGTCAAGCGTAAACAACGTACGCACAGGTGGCGTCGTATAAACATTGTACGAATCAAGCACAAGCACTTGATCCATCGTTAAAGTTGGCATTGTATCACCTAAATTCTTAAGTAGTCCTCTTTATCATAATACAAATGAATGCAAAATGGGTAATTGTCGTACTACGTCACATAAACGAATAAGTCGTCATCGTTCACAAGTACAAAGGAAATATGGTACGATTACCGTAAGAAATAGTGCGTATATTCTAAATAAAGGTCGTGGTAAAATGGAAAAATACTTTCATGGGCTTGTCGCAATAGCGGCAATCATTTCAATTTTATTTGTCACAAATATTATTAGCAGCACTGTCTTTATTATTGGTATTGTGCCGATTAGCATCATCATGTTAATCGTGGGCACACTTGAAATTAAAAATACACTTGTCTCGGGCAAAGTATAAATAAAAAGGAATCGCGATGCGTGCGATTCCTTTTTTAGTTGAAAATTTCCGACAAAAAATGGTAAAATCAACGTCCACATATGAAAGAGGGGATTTTGGTGAAAAATTATATTTTAACACTCGAGCGCCAATTGATGCGCCGTTCACGCCATGATATGGAACAGCTACTTGCTGATGATTTTTATGAAATTGGCACATCAGGAAAAATCTATACGAAGCAAATTGAACTCGATGCGCTAACAAATGAAGCGCTTGCCAATGAATTACCAGAAGTGCTGAATTTCCGTATTCACGAACTATCCGACACGCTCATCCAAGCCATTTATGATACGGTCGAGTTTTCCGGTCGTCGTTCCCATCGTAGCTCGCTATGGCGTAAAACAGACGATGCGTGGCAATTATTTTTCCATCAAGGCACTAAATTTTAAGCACCACAAAGCGAGCCCTCCCTAGTAGGCGCTCGCTTTATTGCTATTCAAACGAGATTAAAATACGCGTATATTCACCACTTGCTAGTAAATCAAACCCTTCATTAATCTCCTCTAAGCGAATTGTTTTTGCGACAAGCTCGTTTACCGGTAGCTTCCCTGCTTTCATCAATTGAATGTAGTGCGGGATATCACGGCGTGGCACCGAGCTTCCAACATACGAACCTTTTAACGTTTTTTCATTCGCCGTCAACGTCACATACGGCAACTCAAATTTCGCGTTCGGGTCTGGCAAGCCGGTCGTCGTTGTCACACCGCCGCGTTTTGTAATGCCATAGGCGACTTCAAGTGCCGGTACAACGCCCGCCGTTTCAAATACGTAATCAAAGCCGCCATTTGTCTCGCGCATAATCCGTTCGACAATCCCTTCTTCGTCCGAGCGATATGTCGTAGTCGCACCTAGCTCTGCTGCACGCGCAAGCTTTGTATCATTAATATCAATGGCGACCACTTCGCGAGCACCGGCTGCAATGGCCCCTAGCATGGCACTAAACCCAACTCCCCCAAGTCCAACAACTGCAACAGAGCTACCTAGTGGCACTTTTGCGGTATTCGTCACAGCACCTACACCGGTAATGACAGCACAACCAAATAAGGCAAGTTGTTCGGCTGTTAAATCCTCGGTTACTTTGACGAGCGAATGCTTTGATACAACGACATATTCTGAAAATGCTGACACGCCAATATGATGATGGATTTTTTCATCGCCGTTATGCAGGCGAATATCACCATTCAATAACGTGCCCGCTTCATTGGATTTGGCCGCACGCTCACATAATGCTGGACGTCCTTCTTGGCAAGGGACACATTGACCACAGCTCGGCACAAAGACACAAATAATTTGGTCCCCTTTCGCAAATTCTTTCACACCTTTACCAACCGACATCACGACACCCGCTGCTTCATGACCAAGCGCCATTGGAACCGGACGCGGACGACTGCCATTAACAACTGATAAATCCGAGTGGCATAAGCTCGCCGCTAACACTTTGACAAGCACCTCACCGCGACCCGGCGCATCTAATTCCAGCTCTTCAATATGAATGGGCTTACTGTCTTTATACGGCATTTTCGCACCTAATTCTCGTAATACTGCTGAACGAATTTTCACGCCAAACACTCCTTCGTATACATAATTTCTTCTCAAATCAAGCTATTGTGCTCTAGATTAATCACATTCGTATATGCTTTAAATCATGTAAAAATAACGTTTTATACAATTATTATCTTATCCAATTAACCAAATATACATATTAGCTACTACTGATTCACTCACTCTTCTTAGGAATGCTTAAATTTTGCCATGCCCCATCCTTCAACCATTTTGCGATGTAAACAATTTGGCCGATATGATAACCGTAGTGATCGACCTGACGCTGAATCGCATCAAGCGCTGTCATTTCCTCATGACGAATCGTAATCATTTGGCTAAGCGCTACTTCATCAAGCGACCGCAATGCCAATCTTGTTTAAGTGCGGCGCGCGTTGTATAAAGCTCACTAAATTCTGCATCGCGCTGTCGCCAAGCCTTCTCGCCGTCTTCGGTTAGAAAGTTTGTCCAACGCGATAACATATTGCCATGCATATGCTTCACGATCGTTGCAATACTATTGGATTCACGAGATGGCTTCGTACACAATTCATGAAATGTTAATTGTGCCATCGCCTTTTCGGCCAAGTTTTTTGACTTCTCAAAGCGAGCAATTGTCGCTGTTAAATAAAGTTGTCATAGCAAATTCATCGCCCCCTAGAATTCTTTACCCTTTTTCATCAAAAAAATAAACGACAATATGTTATGCTGTAGCTACTTACATAACTGTTTAAGGGGTGTTTGCATGTATTATGCTTATGCATTTATGAACCTCATCGTTTATATTATTTATGCGGTGTTCCTAATTATTGGTGCGCAAACGACGCAGCCACTTTTTGGGTTATTGCCGCTGCTTATTTTTTATACAGCCAAATATACCGGCGCATTTTTTTGGTATACATTTTCTACAATCCAAACGACGCAATTATTTAAATGGTTGATTTTGTGTGCTGTTGCGGGGTCTATCCTCGGCATTGCCGCACCGAAATATCCCGCGGTACTAAACATTTCAGCGTTATTATTTGGGTTATGTTGTAGCGTATTGCTTCCAACGTATAATACGATTTTAAAACAAAAGAAAAACGCGAAAAAACGCCCTATTTTATGGTCGATTATTCCTGCATGTTGCTGGCTCATTATTTTATTACCGGCACTTACAACAAAGCAATTTTCATTCGCCTTTTTATGGCTCGGACTCGCATTCTTTTTCCTGCTCTTTTTGCCGGTAAAAATTATGAACGATACCGTACCTTATACAAAACAGGCGCTACGTTATACAGGAATTGCCGCATTTATTGTGCTCAGTGTCACCTTATTTATCGTAAAATTTGCGCGTACTGTAGAATGGCAAACGTTCTTCTCAACAATCGTGTTACTGTTATTATTTGCATTAACTTGTGTAACGATTTGGTATGCTTGGCGCAGCGTTTGTACGTTTCCAATTCATCTGCATCTTTATAGTTATGCAGATGGTTTATTCGTTGCCTTTTTCTTTATGACAACCGTTTTTGAACATTGGGTTACGGCCGGTTCGCTTTATATGATCTATATTCCGTACATTATCGGTCTTTTGCTGGCCTTTGCGCTACCAATAAAACCTTCAAAAAATCTACTGCTGTTACTGCTATTACTATGTAACTGGGGGCTGCTGTATGCACCACTACTGCCTGTTGTCGCTATCGGTGTCGGCTTCTGTCATACAAAACTTTCAACGCAGTTAAATCACACCTATTATGACGTCGCAGCCATCACGATAAAAGATGAATCACTGCTTATTAAAAATCGCTTTTATCGCCTCGGTGGAATTTCGATTCAACTAATGATTGTCGCAATCATCGTTAGTATCGCCTGGCAGCGTACCGTCGATTTACCACAGCTCATGCATGCACTTATTCCAACGACATTGCCTATTTTGACACTACTTTTTAGTGGCTGTATGACCATTTTTGTCAGCTGGTTACTCGTAAAAGAGCGCCGCTTGCGTAGCGAGTAAAACTGCCCAAAAGCCGTATATACCAAGGGTCTGTGTTATGTTATGCTAAGACTATCTTTATCAAAGAAAGAGTGGAATTTCATGAAACAAATTACAGCCTTTGATTTTATTTTAAAAAATGGCGAAAGCCTTCATTTTGACGCAGATGATTTCCGTATGATGCACTTTGACGATGTTGAACAACACAACAATGAACAAACAGTGCAAAACGTGAGCGTCTTTCTTTACCACAATGCAAACCGTTTTGAGTCGTATGTTAACGAATTTTTAGAAGGTGAGCGTACGCTGCCATTCGATCGCATTCAACAAACATGTGACATCGCAAAAATCGCCCTTACATATGACGATACGACAAATGAAATATACCGCATCGGCTGGCATGCAGATGCACAGTCTAATAAATATCAAACGAGTATTGTACACCCGCGAAGCGGCGACTTATTAATTACTATCAACCCGGAAAAAACGGTCACACAACAATTTGCAGAAGTGTTAATGCCGTAAATTCAATTAAATAACACAAAAAAGCGCAGCCATCTGATAGTAATACCAGGTGGTTGCGTTTTTTTAATGTTGAAGTTGTGTTGCTTCATAATTAGTTATATCTAGGTACAAAAAAGCGAGATGAAAAAATTCTTCATCTCGCTTCATTCTGTTTAAATTCTGATAAAGACAGTGACTACAAGAATATTAGGGTAGCTTATATATGCCTTGATATGTTGTATTTAATTTTACTTTTGTACTATTTTTAAAAGAGGATATTATTTAATAACAGTGCAGTTGCGCCCTCTCTGCTACTATGTTAATTGTGCAATCGCCTCGTCACACCATTCTATGATGGTACGTGCGATTTTTTTACCAAATGATAGTGTCATTAATGCTCGCTTCTTTTGTGTCGTCACCGTGCCCATATGCCAACTATGCTCGAGCAACTTATACGTTTCAAGTCGCTCATATTGAACAGAGCGATATTTTTCGATTTGTTGGATCATGGTTGCGGTATCTCCGTCATCGCTTAAAAATAACCGCAACAACACTTCATTTTTTTCATACGAAAATTTCTCAATTGGCTCATGTAACCACTCCTTTAAAGCTTGTTGCCCAGCAAACGTCAATCGATATTCAACACGTTCCACTTTATGATCAATTGTTGGCGAATGACGTTCTAGTAAACCATCTTCTACTAACAACTTTAAAGACGGATAAATTTGTCCATAGCTTATTCTCCAAAAATGCGATAAGCTCGTATCAATCATTCGCTTTATATCATAGCCGGTACGACAATGCGTCGTCAGCAATCCAAGGATGGCGTAAGTAGTTGCATTATATCTTTTCAACAAAAACCCTCCTATTTTCATGATATATCTAATTGGCAGTACCCTCTTTTTAAAAATATTATTCATGCGGTATATTTCGCATGTTGCCCCACGCTAACATAAAAAAAGGAATCACACGAAGAAGGGCGATTCCTTTTTGCATTTGCTTATGAAAATGTTTCTAACAATTTTTTCTGTACGTTTAATAGCCGTTTCCGTTCCGCACTTTTTGAATCTGCTAATTCCGTTGTCGCGTCAATTAATTGACGATTCATTATCATTAGCTGTTGGAGTTGTTCTGTTAATTTCATAGAAAAATCAGTTGTATGCGAAACCAGTTGTTCCGTCGTTGCTTGGGTTGTTTGGATAATTGGTTGTAATTGATTAGCTTGCTCGGTTGTTGCCGCCGTTTGTGCTACTACATTTGTTTCAAACATTGTCGCCGTTTGCTGAAGTTCGGCACAAACGTCATTAAATGCTGCCGTTAAATTTCCTACTAATGCTTCGTCAGCCTCTTTTGTTTGCTCTATTACACTAGAAATCCTGTCCGATATTTTTGAAGTCGTATCATCCATCGAATCCCGTAAATCTTCTATACTGTCGCGTGTCGTATTGTCTAGTTGTGTCATCGTTTCGTCAAGGCGGTCGAAACCAGCTTGCATTTCATCAAGAATGGCGGATACATCTGCCGCTAAATTACGCGTATCTGTAATTAAAGCCATCGTCAATGTTTCGCGAACTTGATTGCCATCGTTTACGCCATTCACTAATTGTTCTAATGTTTGATTTATTTTTTCTGCATTACTTACTGCTTGTTGCTGATAACTAGGTAAAAATTGTTGCAGCATCTCTTCAACGGTCATTTGAGATGTTTGTGTCGTCGTTAATAGCTTCTGATTATCTAATTGCGATTTTTCTACTAATTGTTCTAGCGCTTGTAATTTTAATGTGCGGTGTTGCTGCTGTTTTGCTTGTGATACAAAAGCGAGTATTAAAAAAACAACACCTAAAGCAATCGCACTATAAGCGATTGCTGCTTGTTGTGCAATAGGCGTCAATAATAATGCAAACAGCCCTAAACCTACTGGCAATGTTACTGTATGTGATTGACTCACATGAATTCCTCTTTTCTTATTACATATATTTTTCTAATTGTGCAATCGTTGCGTGGCTAACTTGTTGCTCCTCTAACACTTGCTTTGCTTGAAGCCACTCATGATTGCTTGTACTCTGCTCGATTTTATTTAATAGCTGTGCAGCGCATAATGTTCGTTCATGTATTGAGGATTTATCAATATCTTCAAGAAATGTCGTTGTTTCGACTAAACATTGCGGAAAATACACCGCAACTTTTTCTAATACTAAATGTTTCAACGCTAAATACGTACGTTCTACATCAATTAAGTTTGTCACGAGCTCCCCACCGTTCTAATTTTTGAATGATGTTATTTAAATCATGGCCATGCTGTTGTTTAATCATTAAAAACGCATCAATTTCCCTTAATAAATAAGGCATCCAATCTGAAATAACTGGTCGATTTTGCAGCCAATAAATATTGAGCATGTCTACTGCGATGCTGTCTAATATCAAATGACTTTCTTCTTGCTGTCCACTATTAGAATTTAATAATTTTAATGTGTGATGCTTTGGAACTGTTGGATATAATTGTGGTGCAGTTGTGCGATTTTTTTTAGGACTAGCAGGTAACATATCCATCATTAATTGCTCATAATCAAAGTCTGTTAACACCACTTGATGTACGCCGTTAAAACGTTCTAGTGTACGAATTGGCACGGTCGATACAACACGACAAATTTTCTGCGCCAACAATAGCTCACGCGACCATCGCGGCAAACGATCCTTGACGAAAAGTGTCACGTTATACGGACTGTTCACATCTACCGCTTGTGGTGGCACATATGTAATCGCCAACCATTCGTTTAAACGATGCGTAGGGTTTTGCTCAAAAACATCGATAGGCTGCGTTTTTGATGGTATTGTGTGAAATAAATCAGTCTGTCCATACACAACTTCAGGCTCCCCCGTTATGTAAACACGCAATGTTTCATCATTCGCAAAACGGTGTTGTGGCGCTTCCTCTTGTCGAATAGCATTCCATAATGACACCTCAGTCGATATAGGCATACGATCGAGTTGTGTTGCAAGCCAAATAATCGCCTCAGCTGTGTAGTTCATACAAAGAACCCTCGATTAATTTGTTCATCTCTGCAAGCGTTGTTTGTTGTGCAGCTAACTGTGTTTCAACCGCCTTTAAATCGGTGTTTTTCAATTGTTCTAAAGCCGTCAATTGTTGGTGCCATTCATCTAGTTGAGCATCAAACTGTGCTGGGACCATTTGTTTAATGACGTGTAACATACTCGAAAATTGTAAGTTAAACCATTCGTTTAATTGTTGTTCTTCGTCTTTTAGCACGGTTGTAATATGTTGCGAGATGGCTGATGCACGATGTTGTTGTAATGTACTAATTTTTTCTTGTTCATAAGCTTTTTCTAAATCTGCTAATTTTGTTTCAGCCTGTTGTTTCAATTTTTCACGCTTCGTTGTCAATTGTTGTTGTAATTGTTCATTTGCTGTCGCTTTTTCTTCCATGTCGTGCAGTTTAGCAAGGCGTTCATCACGCTCTGTTTCAATTTGTAACTTATTAGCAAAAAAAGCTCGTCGATGATGTAAATCTTCCTTCTCAGGTTGTTGGCGTCCTTCATCGATTTGTGTACCAATTTTTGTAGCAATCGTTTGCACTGGACTTGTCATTTTATCTAACGCTTGTGCACCTGCTACCCAAGCGCTTTTTTTCTCGCTAGAAGCGGCTTGCAAACCTGCTACAACAGTTTTTTCCGCTAATTCTGTCGCTGTTTTTTTAAGCGCCACTTTAGCTGCTGCTTTGGCGGCCTCTTTCCCTGCTAATTTTCCGCCAACTTGTGCTGCGGCAGTTGCTCCTGACGTTGCCACGGCTGCTGCTACTGATACACCAATATCGCCAACGAAGCCGATTACACCCGCAATTTTTTTCGCACGGTCCGGATCAAATGTTGGATCTTTAATTATTTTGGGAACGAACACTTCTGCTACTCGTTTAGATAATTCTTGAACTTCTTGTTCTAAATGTTGGCGTTGTGCTTCATTATTTTGAGCGGGCAACATCATATTTAATTGTTCTTGCGTTTCTTCAATGCGCTTAATATGTTTATTTTTTGCCAACTCGTAATGCATTTCTAGCTGCTCTAAATTTGGTTCACTAAGTTGGAAGCCTGCTACTTCTAAATTCAACTGTTGTAATGTACTCGCAATTTCTTCATTTGTCACATCTTGCACGCGCTGTTGGAGCTGTTCAAAAACGAGGTTACGTGTTGTTACAATTTGGTCTTCGAGTTGAACGACTAACTCATCAATAGCTAGCTCTGACGTTGCAAGCCTCATTAAACGTTTTTCAAGCTCCTGATAGTGCTTTTTGACAAAACTTTCCGCCTCGATTTCAATCTTTTCTAATGCATTATGCAACGTCGAAACTTTTTGACTCACTTCTAATTCAACTTGTTCACGTTGTAGCGCTAGTTCACGCTTTTTATCTTCAAAACCTGCTTCATCATGTGATAATGCCTCTGTTAGTATCGCTACTTGTTGTGAGACACGTTGCTGTTCATCTTTTAAAAATTGTGTCAGTGCATGTTGTAAACGTTGTTTTTTCACTGCCTGCGCATTCTTTTTCAAGTCTGCTACAAAGCCTTCTTTAAAGTTTTGTAAATTGAAACCCGTCTTTGCACTAACGGTGAATAATGGATAGTCTTTCCCAAGCTGCTCACGTAAATTTTGTGCGACATGCATTTTCAATTCTTCTATACTAACGCCTTGTGCTTCATTCACTTCATCGACTTTATTAATAACAAAACATAAGTTAGGTTGATAACGTAAAATATGTTTAATGTAAACGACATCTTCAAGTGTCAACCCTTGCCATGGCATGACGTAAATAACTGCGTCAGATGTAGTCAATGCTTGCTCTGATGCATCAATATGCGCTTGATATTTCGTATTGCGTCCCGGCGTATCAATCACGGTAAATGATGTCAGCCAGTCGGGTGATTGGCATTGAATATGTACATATTCAATATTTTCGATGTTGCCGCCTGCCTTTAATTGTTGCAGCTGCTCGCGCGTAATCATTTCCTCATGGCCATCAAAATAAACCGTTGTAATACAATCTGTGTCGCCACCTACAATATACGTTGGTAGTGCTGTTGTTTCATTCGTATGCGTTGGTAGCAATCCACGTTGTTCAAGCAACTCATTAATCAGCGCCGATTTCCCAACACTAAATGAACCAAAAACACCTAGCGTAACATTTTCTAGTTTGGCTTGTGCTTCAATCGATTTAATAAAAGCGCGGTCCTCTGGTTGTAGTGGTAATTGTTTAATTTGTTCTAGCATCGTTTCAGTCCCCCTTAAATTCTTGTCAATTCTAATGCTGTCAGTTCATGTTCAATTTTTTGGCTAATGTTCTCGATTTCTGTATGAATGTTGGCACGTTCTGTTTCAGAGTTTGTTTTTTGTTGTTCTAAACGTAGCGCGCGTTGTTGCACTTCAATTAATTGACGATCTTGACGTTGAATATAATCATCAATTTTTTGTTGCGCGATGTCCAATGTATCTAATCCACGCAAAAATGCACGATAGTCACGTTTAGCACCTGTCGCAATATTTGTGAGTTCACGCATCACTTTGCGGCGTTGTTGTTGCAGCTCGCGGTCTGATTGTTTCAACTGTTCATTTAAGCGATGCATAAGTTCTCGATTTTTTTGTTCGCGCAATTCTTGGCGTTCTTCGCGCAATTCTTCATGATTGCTATAATTGCTATTATTTTGGCCAGTAGCGATTACTAATTCTTTTTCTTTGTGACGTAATTCAGCTTGCTGTGCTTCATGTTCTTTTTTTAGATTACGCTTTTCGCGCACGAGCTGATCGTAATTCTCATTATCTTCGCTAACCATGCCCTTTTTATCAAACCAGAAGCGACGCTCTTTAATCGTGCCATACGTTTCTTTCGTTTGTGGTGTACTATTAATGAGTAATTCTTGGAATCTCATATCATCTTTTGCACTAGCTTCTTGATCCTTTTTCTCTTGACGCATATATTGTAATTCCGCTTCTAAGCGAATTTTTTCACGTAACTGTTCAGCATCTTCACGCAACTCTGCTTCACGCTCCGCAAATTTCAATTCCGTTTCCTTTACAACATCTTCATAGCTCTTCCCGTGACTAGCTTGCGTCCGAACTTGAATATGATGCTGTTTTGTCGTCGTATCATGTTCAATTTTCAATTCAAAATCATTGATTTCTTTGCGCATAACATCGTTGATTTCCATTGCTAAATCTTGCAGTTTTGTATCGAATACTTGTTGGAAATAGTTATTAAAATCCATCATGGCACTGTTCACAACATCTTCAAAATCCTCAACAATCGCAATCGCTTCCACATCATTTTTTACATCGTGCACTAATTGTTCGATTGCTGCATTGTATTCTTTTTCATTCGTTCGTACAACATCATTAAACGTTCCTTTTAAACGTGTAATTTCTTGCTTTAATTGCATGTTGCGCATCTCGGCTTCTTCTTGCGCGCGTTTAAATTGCTGTTCGATTTCTTCTAAATTATCGTTACTTTCCAAATGCACCTGATATTCTTTAAATTGTTGTAATAAGGCCGTATAAAATTGTTCAATTTTTTCATAAGGCGCCGCTAAAAAATCTTCCGCTTGCTCACCTTCAAATAAATATTGCTCTAAACGTTGCTCAAACGTCTCAAAACGCGACTCTTCTAGTAGCTGCGCTGCACTACTCTGCTCCCAGTGCATCGTTTTCACTTGTTGGTCGCGTGCTTTTAACGCTTTTAATGCACTCACCGGATGTACTTTCGCCATTGCTGCAGGAATGGTTTGATAGTCATTCGTTACAAGTGTACGCTCTAGTTGTTCAATCACTTCCGCTACTTCTTCAGGCGGCACAGCATCTAAACGATTCGACACAAAGAAAATGCGATCGATAGATTCCTTTAAACTTTGTAAAAACTTAAACTCTGTTTGCTTCCCTTGTTGCTCCATATTAAATAAAATAATGCTCGCATTTGATTTTTTAATTTGCGCACGCGTAATTTTTTCATGCGCTGGATTTAACGCTTGCAACCCGGGTGTATCGACAATGACGACACCATTTTTTAAATACGGCGAATCCACATATAAATCAACATGATGAATATTTTTACTAACATCTTCTAGTTGGCTCATCTCTGTCACATAATCTGCAAGTTGTTCATAGGGCACGATTACTTCATTCCCAGCCATATACACTACTTTAGCTACCGGCTCATCATTTTCACGATCTTTTAAATCATCAATTGAACGAATAAAGTTTACCGTTGCCGTTGTAGGTGTTACTTTTGACGGTAAAATTTCACGTTGCAGTAGCGCATTAATAAACGTCGATTTCCCTGTAGAAAACTCGCCAACAACAACAATTTCAAAACGATTATCTTCCCAATTTTTTTGGTGACTTTGCAACGTTGTAACCAATTGTTCAATGTTTACAACTTCATTGTATTGTTGAAGACTTGCACCAAGTTCAATCGCATTGACAAAATAACGATTTAATTCTTCCTTACGCTCCTGAAAATTTTGCTTATAATCCATCTCTCTAACTCCTTCTTAATTTACGATTAAATTAGTTAGTTCCTGCTCTCTCGCATCCTCAACAAACTGCTTAAAGGCATCAAAAATGGCGCCGTTATGCTCATAACATTGTTCTTCTTGCTCGGAGACAACGAGTTGCCACTGCGCCTTAATTTCATGTGTATGCTCTGCGTGAAGCTTTTGTATTTCTTCTGCTTGCTCTGTAATCGTTTTATAAAGCGTCATTAAAAAAGCATCGGTCGCTTCATTTTCAGCTTCAAACAAATCATCTTTTTGTTGTTCAACGTTGGCGATTTGTTGATTAATTTGACGTTCATTTTGCTGTTTCAATTGATTGATTTTTTGCATCGCCTTATTTTTTTGCTGGTGGATTTTTTCGCTTTCACTTTGCCACTGTTCCTGAGCAGAATAATCATACCCAACAAATTTCTCTTTTTTAAAAACCCATACTCCTTTCGTTTCATAAATTGCCTCTCGGTCTGGCTGTTTTCCGAGCGCCTGCTGCTGTTCACGTGCTTCTTTTTTCACACGTTGCTCGGCGGCTGCAGCTTGTTTTTGTTCGTGTTGTTTTTTTGACGCTAACGTTTTCAGTTGTGTTGTAAAAGCCTCATTGCGTTGCTTACTTTCGTCACTTGCGAGCTCATATGCGCGGAAATTGCTCACATCATGTGCAATCGAAATTTCCTTTAGTTGAATATTTTTCAAAATGGAATCAAAATCATCCCATTTAATTTCAGTTTGTGCATCGACTTCTCGCAACAACGCTAAAAATGCTTGATCTTCCTGCTTTACTTTTTCATTGATAGCCTGCTGGAACAGCTCTGCTAATCGCACTAAACTTACATCCCACGTTTGATACGTTTCTTCGACATTATTTAAATGCGCAACATAGGTATTTTTTAGCTCCTGTAAACCAAACTGCGCCAATCCATAACGCGACTGCCTCATATCAAGCACAGTCTTTTTAAACGTACTATACGCTTTCTTGACTTTCGCCAAAATTTTCTTATTTTCAACTAACAACGATTCCTTATACGGGCGACTTAATTCCGCCACTAGCACATCTCGTTGTTTCAAATATTTTTCACCATAACGCAGCACGTCATCATATTGACCGTTTGTAATCGTACGCAAGCGATTTAAACGAAACAGACGCTCTTGTTCTTCGATATCCTTCGTTTGTTGCGCAATAACTTCCTCTGCCTCGATATCTTTTTTCAGTTCTTCGAAGTCATACTGAATCGATTGCAATTCAGCTTGTTCATATTCTCTCGTTTCCATGTACTGCGCAATTTTTTCTTCTAGTTTTAAAATATGCGATTGTTCTAATAATGATTGATTATGCTGTTGCTTCGCTTCTAATGCATCTAATGAAGAAACCCCTAAAATCTCGACATTTTTCAGTGCATCATACGGCTCTAGCTTCTGAATGACATCAGCCTTTACATCATCCCACTGCTCATCCATCACTTGATCTCGATTTGTCCCGACTAAGAAAATTTTCTTTTGCCGCTTCAAATATTCCTCTAGCAGTTCATAATCTTGTAAATCTAATCCTTTCGTTCCTAAAAATAAATAAATAATTGCCGATGATTCACGCAACTGCTCAGTCGTTGTTTGAAAGGCACTTGTCGTAATGGAATTAGCTCCTGGTGTATCAATTAAAATCAATTCTTCATTTAAAAATGACACCGGCCAATATAAATCAACAAAACGCAACTCATCTGTAAATGCCGCATCCCCTTGAAACGTCGTATATTTTTCCAAATCTTGAACATTAGTCAATGGAATACTTTGCGTTGATTGATTTTGAAACGTTAATACAATCTTTGCATCAGCCATCTGCGAGCAGTGGCGAATACGCGTCAATATTTTTGTAGATTCTAACTTTTTAGTCGCAAGTAATTTTTCACCTAGTAACGCATTTAATAATGCCGATTTCCCAACTGAAAACTGCCCAACAACCGCGATGCTACTCTCCATCTTTTGAAGTCGCTCTTGTAAAAACTGTAATTCACCACCCCAAAAGGGATCCTCATCATATCGCTCCATATACGACTGGATGATTCCCTTTAAACGCTTTTTTGATATAATTTTTTTCATTTGAATAAAAATCTCCTTATATATAAGAACTCATCAATGAATTATTTTTATAATTACATAAGACTAATTTTATTTACCAGAAATAATTATATATCATTATTTATTAATAATATATTTTAAATTTACTTTTCCATTGTATGTTTATCTATGTCCAATAAAACAAACAGTCCTATATTATTGTAAAAAAACAGGTTCTTCCGGACGAAAAGAGCGAAAAAAAGACACCGTATAAAAAATACTACGGTGTTGATTTTAAATTATTCGAAAAATTTTTTAAAGATAATTAATTTCTGCAATTATTTTTTATATTAAAATCAATCCTGCTATTACATACCGATAACACTTTTTCTTGGGTACTTTTATGAATCGTAATATTAACTATAAAAGCCACGAATCATTGATAAATCGTGTCACTCAATAAAGAGTGAGACAATAATATAAAGATTTTCAAAGCTATATCGAATCAAATTTCAATCCACTCACTCAATGAAGAGTGAGACACGGGCGCAAATCGAGCAAGTCTACAATACGTGATTTCAATCCACTCACTCAATGAAGAGTGAGACAAAAGAAATGCAGATACAACAAAAGTTGAAGCAATTTCAATCCACTCACTCAATGAAGAGTGAGACTTTAGTGCTCGAAGATGGTACACCTGTAGTATTAATTTCAATCCACTCACTCAATGAAGAGTGAGACGCTAGTATGCTCTTACCTATTATTCATTTATTAATATTTCAATCCACTCACTCAATGAAGAGTGAGACTAGAGCCGTTTTTCGTCAACAGCAAGGAAGATGTCATTTCAATCCACTCACTCAATGAAGAGTGAGACCAACAATTCGAACGAAAAGCAATTTACACGATGGAGATTTCAATCCACTCACTCAATGAAGAGTGAGACGGAGTCGGAATGGCCCCGCTCGGCGCGAAGTTACTTATTTCAATCCACTCACTCAATGAAGAGTGAGACAAGATAGAGTTTTGCTTTCCGAAAATTTCCAATGATTTCAATCCACTCACTCAATGAAGAGTGAGACTTGTTTAAAACGGTGTTTTGCAACAATCCTGTCTTCGATTTCAATCCACTCACTCAATGAAGAGTGAGACAACAGAGCGCGGCTTAGATAGCGGACTGGTTGCTATTTCAATCCACTCACTCAATGAAGAGTGAGACCACGTTGACACATTATGCAAAAACGTCATCAAAGTTATTTCAATCCACTCACTCAATAAAGAGTGAGACGGTAGGATAAACCTATTATAATTCTTTGATGTTGAATTTCAATCCACTCACTCAATAAAGAGTGAGACTCGAAAATCAAGATTCATGCATTGCATGGTCGGGTATTTCAATCCACTCACTCAATAAAGAGTGAGACAAACGCACAATTTCACCAGCCTATATTGAACATCCAATTTCAATCCACTCACTCAATAAAGAGTGAGACAACCGTTAACAATGCAATCGCCAATCACAGAAGTATTTCAATCCACTCACTCAATAAAGAGTGAGACTAGCTAACCTTGGTGTCGGTAATGGGACACTAAAATTTCAATCCACTCACTCAATAAAGAGTGAGACCCTACACCTGGATAACCGCTAGTGTTATTTTTGATTTCAATCCACTCACTCAATAAAGAGTGAGACGAACAATATGCTTGCGGCACAACTGCAAAAGCAATTTCAATCCACTCACTCAATAAAGAGTGAGACTGTGATTTTTGAATCGATACATGATAGCCGCCAGTATTTCAATCCACTCACTCAATAAAGAGTGAGACGGCGAACGCTTAATAAATTCAGCTGAATTTATCATGAATTCACTATTTCTTTCTAAACTTTTTCTATTTAAAGAGAACAAACATGATTGCTTTCTTTAAACAGTTAAAAAACGGGTGCGAATACACTAGGGATTTTATGAGCGCTTCCTATTCGCACCTTTTTACCTATTATACAATGTACGCCTTCTTTTTCCTAACCTCTTCCGAAGAAATGGCTTTCGCAATATGAGTCCTCCACTAAGTAACATTTAAAAATCGAATCCCCTCTCACAAATTAGCTCTCACCTCAAGAAGCGTGTTTTCGATACGACATATTTCTGAATATGCGTCACGTTTAAGTAGATACGCCTAGAAAAAAGCGAATCATTTGCTGATTGTTGTCATTTTCTCAAATAACTACTACTTGTGTGGCGATAGTTACGACAACTTTGTAACGTGGCCTCCTCAAAAGCGGACAAAAAATGCCCGTTACGATTCATTTTTGACCCCATTTCTACCGATAACGGGCTTTTTCCGCACAAACACTTTGCTAGATCGAGTGCAGCGTGTCGCATTTTTTATTTTTTTGAATAAATGACAGCATTTTTTCAAACGCGCAATTTTTCGTGCGAAAACCGACCGTCAGAGCGCCAAAATCGACCGCTTTTGGCCTGTTTCGGGCAAAAACAGCACAAAATGATTTCTTAAAAATTGCAAGCATTTGTTTTTTTATCGTAAATAAAAATTTACGTTGACAGCTTTTTGCATGATGCTTACTAAAATCCCTTTTTTTCGTGCGTAAATAGACTTTGTTTGGCACTTATTTTCAATTATGTTGTATCCAAAACACGCTTCTTGGGCTCCTAGCTATTTTCTGATGAGCGATTCGTGAATGTGCGTGTGAAAAATAAAGAGCCGCTTCGAAATCATTCACCTCACCATTAGCCATTCCATATCAGCAACAGAATTCCTCTACATCAAAATATTTTATAACATTATCAAATTATACAAATATAAAAAGGAACCGCTTCTGCGATTCCTTTCCTCTTTACGTTGTAAATTTCCAAACGTTTTTAAATTTCGTCCACAAGCTACCCGTGCTATATGTCAGCACACTGCGGCGATAAAGTGCTACGGTCGCGACAAACACCACGGCCAATGTTACAAATAAAATCGCCAACGAAATGAGTGCCATACTCAAACTTAAATCCGTCGAGCTATAGCGTAGTGGCATCAACATGCCCGATGTAAACGGTACGAACGATAAAATTTTAACGAGTACGGTATCGGGGTTGGTCATACCATAGATTAGACTGAAAAAACCAGCCATCATGAGCATCATTAGAGGCATAGTCGCTTGACCCGCTTCTTCGACTTTCGATACGAGCGAGCCCATTAATGCGCCAAGCGTTAAGTATAATAATAATGTTAATAAGAAAAACGCGACAACAATCCAAATGTAGGCGCCTGATAAATCTTTCGCCATATCCGCTACTGATGACCATAAATCTGCCTTCGCTAATTTGAGACCAACGAGTGCTGTCACAACGAGAATGACAATTTGCGTAAAGCCGATTAAAAATACCGAAATAATTTTACCCATCAAATGTTGATTCGGACGAATTGATGCCATCAACACTTCGAGTACGCGTGAACCTTTTTCCGATGCAATATCAGTTGTAATCATCGATGAATATGTGATAACAAATAAATAAATTAAAAAGCCCATCACATATGACACGCCAATGCCAATCATTTTCGCTTCTGAACTTTTACTACTGTCATCTTTTTTTAGCGACACTTCGTCAATAACGGTTTGTGCGCTCAGTAATGTTTCCGCTTCTGCTGCCGATAAATTCAACTGCTGAATGCCATACAATTTACTCGCCGTATCAACATACGTTTCGACGGTTTGCTGCGTTGTCAGTGAGGGTGCTTCGTACGTAATAAACTGCGCACTTAATTTTTTATCCTTACCTGTTAAAATAAGCGCACCGTCATAATCGCCATCCTTGACCTTTTTTTCAAG
Organism: Kurthia huakuii LAM0618; assembly: GCF_000505545.1. Lineage (GTDB taxonomy): Bacteria > Bacillota > Bacilli > Bacillales_A > Planococcaceae > Kurthia > Kurthia huakuii. The sequence goes on along the minus strand of NZ_AYTB01000013.1, from coordinate 53,356 downwards.
CGCCTTTTTCGTTTCACTCGTCGCTTTAAAATGCACATCACCCTTTTCTGGGAATGTCGCACCTAACTGTTTCGTTTCGTCAATTAGTGCAATCGTCACATTGTCATCGCCTGAAAAGATATCTTTAACCGATGACCAATTGACCGCCACTAAAATCACCGCCATATAAAGTAGCGTCATGAAAATAAACGATTTTGCCTTCACTTTTTGCAAGTAGTTTTGCTTAATGAGCAGCAGCGTTCTGTCCATCTGTGCCACCTACTTTCAATTTAAAGATTTCATCAAGTGATAAATAATCCATACTAAATTTTTCGATATACTGCCCCTGTCCGATACGTTTAAACAATGCCGGGCCATATGTTTCATCTTTTAAACGTAGTGTATAGCCATCATTCGTTTGCTGGACGCGCTCTACACCATCAAGTGCCGCAAGCTCCGATTTTGTCATAGTTGTACGAATGCGGAGATTAACTTTGCCATATTGTTGTTTCAATTGCTGTAAATCTCCGGAAAATAGTGACTTCCCGCGCTTTAAAATACATAGGCGGTCGCATAATTCCTCGACATTGTCCATCTGATGACTCGAAAATAAAATCGTCACGCCTTTGTCACGGAGCTCAACAATCGCAGACATTAATAATTCACGATTCACTGGATCTAATCCACTAAACGGTTCATCTAAAATTAAAAATTGAGGCTCGTGAATAAAGCTTGCAATCAGCTGCACCTTTTGCTGATTCCCCTTTGATAACGTTTCGGCCTTATCCTTCCGCTTTTCCTCTAGCTCAAAACGCTCAAGCCAGTAGTCAATTTTCGGCTTTAAGTCCTTTTTCTTTTTACCATGTAGCTCGCCGAAAAAGTAAAGCTGCTCCTCTACTTTCATTTGTGGATAAATGCCACGCTCCTCTGGTAAATAACCAAGAAAATCACGATTTAATTGGTTAACCGATTTGCCATTCCATAAAATTTCGCCTTCGGTTGTCTCTTGCAAATTTAAAATCATACGGAATGTCGTCGTCTTACCGGCACCATTTTGCCCGATTAGACCAAAAATCTCACCGCGATTAATCGTAAAATCAATCTGGTCCACTGCGATAAAGTCACGGTATTTCTTTGTGACATTCGACAGTACTAATGTCATCGTCTTATACCTCCTTCAAAAAATAACATGCTCTATTTCACTATACCCTTTATAATCACACAAAAAAAGGGACTTTATGATAAAAGTCCCTTCTTTCTGTTATCGGTAACCCCATGCCAACAATAGTGGCGTAATGTAACTCTCAATAAGTCCTGCTATAAGCATCCCTGGTGTTAAGACGAAAATTAGCTGGCGCACAGCCTTGTTGAGTTCTGTCCCGATTTGGCGATTTTGGAATTTCGAGAAAATCCATTTATAAATCGCATTATTCACTTTCATCGCAATGGCAATCGCAATAATAATCATCGGTAACTCGATAATGCCATGCGGTAAAATGCCAAGCACAAAACTTTTGAAAATGCCTTGTCCTGTACCATACATAATATACGCTACCATCCCGATCATCGCACTATTAACCGCAAATGTGATGATGTAAAACGGCAGTGGAATCAGCGCAAGCAGCAGCACTTGTGCACAAACCATCCAGTTGTTTGAAAAAATATGCCAAAATGTTTCATGGCTTGATTGCTTAGATAATTCTTCAACCGCTTCACGACCACCAAGCATATCCATAATTTGTTCCATAATTTTCATAACGTCGACGTTACTAATTGTTAGGCCGACATAAGTCGCTACAGCAATAATGACACCAATAATCCCAAATTGGCTAATCGCTTTACCATAATGCGTTTTCAACTCTTTATAAGTGCTTTTAATAATTGTTATCACGCCTTTTTATAAATTTATTATTTTATACAATTAAACTATTTAAAGTACCAGCACTTCGGTAGTTGTTTAACTAAAAAACCCCTCCTTTCTTCTATTATATAGAAAACACTCATTGCTTGCTGTCTAACAAAAAAATCGGCATCGCACATGCGATACCGACCTGATAGAAATTAGTGAGATGATGCTTCTTCTGCTTGCTCGCCATGTTTGGCAACGTAGCGTTCACGCGTAATCAAGCCAAATGGTTTGCCTAATGGTAAGAATGCAAAACCAAAGTGTTTGTTTAACACGTTAGCTCCTGCACCGTATAAGCTAACAATAGCGATGATGAATTCAGACCAAGCTGCTACTTCATGCATGCCGTGCTCCATAATACCAAATGAGCTAAGCGATAAACCTAAGAATAGGAAGTTAATCATAAAGAAGATAAAGAATAATACTTTGTTTGTTTCCATTGCACCGATTGTCATAAAGATCGTAAAGATTAAGTAACCTAAATAAACAAAGCCTAATTGTTTTGGATCAACTGCTGCAAATGATTCGCCAAGTAAACCAGCTTGTGCCATCCAGCTTCCACCAACTGCTAACCAGAAAAAACCGTATGCGCCAAATGCTGTCGCACCAAATGTATTATTTAATTTAGCATCGATAATTGATGCGTATAATTGCGCAAAGCCCCCAAGAAAAATCGCCCATGGTAAGACAAATCCTAATCCTTCTGTCCAACCTAATTTTTGTGATGATGCTACGAATGTGACAATCGCTAAACCAAATAAACCAATTCCTGATGGATCTGCAAGCGGCATGCGTACTGTTGTTACATTTTTCATATGTAGTCCCCCCTACTGCTGTTTCGTGCTGTTTTTTTCTTTCTAAACCAAATATTAACCGTTTTCATTAAATAATACATATTTTTGACACAAATAAGCGATTTTGCGACATTTATTAAGATTTTACTTACCCGAAAAAGAAAATAACGTTTCTAAACAGAAAATAATATTCCGAGCGAGCTATTTTGTGTACTATAACAGAAGGACATGAATTGACAATAAAATACTATTTTAATAATTTTTTGTTTCTTATACTAATACAGTTGTTATATGATTGAATTAGAGACAACAAATTGCGAGGTGACATTTTTGATTTTTTTAGAAATTGTACGAGAACAATGGTCGAAAAATCTTTCCTATACCATGTCTTTTCTATTCTCTATGTTAATTCTAATTTGGCTCTTGCCTTTTTTAATGCATCATTTTGTTATTCAGCAACTCGCGATTGCTGAAATTGCATTCATTATTAGCTTAGTAGCATTATTTTTGATTTTACTCCAAACACTATTCCACACATTAAGTGAATTACAGCGCCTCTATACCGAACGTGATATCGCTTTTTATTTACCGATTCCACTATGGCAAATCATTTGCAGTCGCCTGTTAGTTGAACTGTTTACTAGCACACTCGTACTTATTGGCGTAATTGCATCGATGCTATTTGCGCTACTACATGATGATGCATATTCATTACAACTCATCACAGCTGTACTATCACTAATGTTTTTCGTTATTCTTTATGCAATTTTAACGACATTAGCTTTATCACTCATCCTGTTCCCACTGTGGCATCTTTGCACAAAATATATCGGGAAATGGGGATACGCTATCTTTTTTGTATTGTTTATCGGCATGATGATGCTACTCTATCAACTTGAACAGTCTACACTCTATAAAAACTTTATTGAAATTGGACCAACTTATAACGGCATTTTTAAATTTGAAAAAGTTGATAGTGAACGCTTTTTAAACATTGAAGATTTTTATACGAATGTCTATATTGTCGAAGATGCCTTTATTTTTATATTCTCGGTGCTGTTCTTTTTTGTTGGACTTACATGGACAAAACGGAGTATGTTGAAATAACCATGCAACGTATGACGATGTTTAGCGTCTCGATAAGGAGGAATTTTACGTGTATACGATACAAAATTTAAGTTATGCCTATGGTTCAAAAATAGTGTTGTCAAATCTATCATTTACGCTACCTATCGGCAAAATCATTGCGCTAGCAGGTGAAAATGGCAGTGGCAAATCGACACTGTTGCGCTTGCTTGCAGGTACAATGCAGCCGACTACCGGCAACGTTTTATACAATCAGCAAACAGTAGATAATACGATTTCAAAAGATGTTAGCTATATGCCCGATACAAATAACTTCTTCTTAAAACGCACTGGCGACCAAGTTTTTGAATTTTATGATACGGTATTTGATGATTTTTGCTTAAATAAAGCATATAAAATCGCTGAATTTTTAAAAGTAGACGGCTCAAAACTTGTAAAAGATTTATCGAAAGGACAACGAGGACGCTTAAAAATGGTAGTTGTACTCGCACGCAATACAACGTATTATTTACTCGACGAACCATTCAGCGGACTTGATCCAATCGTGCGCGATCAATTAATTGACGGCTTAATTGAATTTACAGACCGTACGCAACAAACGATTGTATTATCGACGCACGAATTAAGTGAAGTCGAGCGTATTATCGACGGCTTGTTGCTGCTTCATAACGGGCAATTATTATCGTATGAAGCGATGGATGCCATTCGCAAAGAATGGCAACAGAACGCAGTTAGCTGGATGAAATCACAATATGAGAGGGTGGACTAAATGGAGCCATTCGTACGCGTCAAAAATGTTTCAAAGACGATTCGAGGCAAACAAATTATTCAGGCAATTAATTTTGATTTAATGCCTGGACAAATTACCGGATTTATCGGACCTAATGGTGCTGGTAAAACGACGACAATTCGTATCATGACCGGACTCATGAAACCAACAAGTGGAGAAGTTGAAATCGGTGGCATTTCGATGCAACAAAATTTTAGTGAGGCAATTCGACCTGTTGGCGTAATTGTTGAAAATCCAGAACTCTATGGTTACTTATCTGGCTATAAAAACTTACTTCATTTTGCGCGCATGCACGATAAAGTATCGAAAGATGAGCTTGCTCGCATTATCGAACAAGTCGGTTTAACAGACCGCATCCACGAAAAAGTAGCAACCTATTCACTTGGTATGCGTCAGCGCCTCGGTCTTGCACAGGCACTCTTGCATAAACCAAAATTTTTAATTTTAGATGAACCAACAAACGGCCTCGACCCAGCCGGTATTCGCGAATTGCGTTTATTACTTCGCAAACTAGCCGATGAAGAACATGTTGCGGTCCTTGTATCGAGTCACTTATTAGCTGAAATTGAATTAATGTGTGATCATATCATTATTATTCAACGCGGTGAAATTATCGAAACACGTGATATTCGTGCAACACAACAAAGTCGTTATCGTTTTGAAATAGCTTCAGAAGCCTTAGAAATATTAACTTCATACAATTATACATTTAAACAATTAGAAAACTTTACGATTGTAGATATCGAACGCCAACACGTTCCAACGCTTATTGCACAACTTGTAGAACAAGGCATTGCTATCTATCGCGTTGAACCATATCATGAATCACTCGAAGATCAATTTTTACAAGTGACGGGAGGTGGCATGCATGTTCCAACTCATTCAAAATGAACGCATGAAACTGTGGGCTAAAAAAGGGACCTGGGTAATGGTAGCACTCCTCGTGTTAGCAATTATCGGTTATGGCATGTTATCTAATTCGATTGCTAGTGACCCAAGCAGTTGGAAAAGCGATGAGCAAAGTAATATTGCTATCAATAAAGAAATGATCAATGACGAAGGTGTTGATGCCGTCACGAAAAAAGAATTGGCCAATCAAATCGCTATTTCCGAATATCGCTTAGCTAACAATGTTGCGCCGCTTAATCCTTCAAGTATACAAGGTCATATGCAAACAGCGCCTTACTTTATGATGTTTGTTTTATTATTTGTCGTCATCATTGCAGGTGGCATTGTCTCAACTGAATTCACAAAAGGGACGATTAAAATGCTCTTAACACGCCCCGTATCACGGGCAAAAATTTTAGCATCAAAGCTGTTCACAGTCATTGAATTTGCGGTGTTATTGTCGATTATTACACTAGCGTTAAATTATGTTGTAGCCATGTTATTTTTCGGCAATGCGAGTGGCGCCAATTTAATCATTGAGAATGGCGTTATTTCAACAGTGAATATTTGGAAAGAAATTTTCATGTCGTTTAGCTTCCAATTTATTGCCGTATTAATGAGCATGATTTTTGCCTTTATGCTTGGTGTCGTGTTCCGTTCAAGTAGTTTAGCAATCGGTTTAAGTATTTTTATTGCATTGCTGTCAACAACGATTACGATGTTTTTAGTCAAATATGATTTTATTAAATTTATTTGGTTTGCGGTGCAAGATTTAGAAGGCATTTATCACGGGCAAGGGATTTTAGATGTAACGCTACCATTTGCATTAACAATTCAAGTTATTTATGCGTTCATTTTCTTAGCGATTGCATTCATCACATTTATAAAATCGGATATTACTGCATAACGTAAAAGGAAGGTACTCAAGTGCCTTCTTTTTATATTTTCATAAAATAATAATTGTATAATTCTTAGTCATCTTCATAATTTCTTCATACTTTTCCTGCTAGTTTCTTAAGAAATTGTTTTTATACTGTGTAGAGAACAGGAGGGATTTGTATGATTACGCTACAACATGTATCACATACATTTCGAATTGGGAAAAAAGATAATGAGCAACTGATCGACGTACTAAAAGATGTGTCACTACAGATTGACGCCGCGGAAATTGTGTCGATTGTCGGGAAAAGTGGTTCAGGTAAATCGACATTACTTAATACGATTGCCGGATTTTTAAAACCCGTATCTGGCTCGATTCATATTCAAAATACAGATTTGACGACATTAAATGAGCGCTCACTCGCTGCTTTTCGTTTACAACATCTCGGCTTCATTTTTCAAAATTTTCAATTAATGCCAAGTCTTACTACATATGAAAATATTGAATTGCCATTAAAAATTGCCGGTGTCGAGCCTCGAAAGCGCCAGCAATTGATTCAGCAATTATTAAAACGCCTAGATATCGCTCATGTGAAAGATCATTATCCAAATGAATTATCGGGCGGTCAGCAGCAACGCGTATCGATTGGTCGTGCCTTAGTAGGCAATCCGCCAATTATTTTAGCTGATGAACCGACAGGTAGCTTAGATTCTGAAACGGAACGCGAAATTTTAACGCTAATCCAACAACTCAATGCCGAGCTTGGTATTACGTTTGTCATTATTACACACGATGATGAAGTCGCTCGTATCGCAAACCGCATTTACACGATGCATGATGGTGATTTAAAGGAGGCGACGAATGATGCGCTTTAAAGACCAGATTGATTTTGTACGTCAGCATGTGAAGCGTAATCGTTTACGCGTCTTTATGACTATCTTAGCTACAGCGATGGGCTGCGCGTTTTTAATTGTGCTGGCATCGATTGCATTTGGGTTACAAACTTCAATGAAAAAGGAATTATTATCTGATAATGCCATTACTGAAATCGAAATTTATAGTGAGGATAAACTTGATAAACAAAAAATCAAAGCAATTCCAAATGTAAATGCACTCGTTGAACGTGCTGAGATTATGGCAGAAGGTACGGCAAAATTCACATTAGATGAGCGTTCATCGACGCCTTATACACAATTTGTCGATTTTGAACAATTAGCCAAAACGAATGAAAAATTAGCACAAGGCACCTTGCCAAAACATGATAATGAAATCGTAGTCGGCTATCAATTTGCGCAAACGCTCTTAACAAAAGCGCAGCAACAAGCGCTTGATAACGATGATGAACAAACGAAAAAAGAAGGCTACAGTGGCAAATTACTCGGTAAAAAATTAACGTTCACGTATACGGTCGATAAAAAAAACGTCTTGACGAAAGAAATGACAATCGTTGGTATTACGAAAAAACCGTCGCGTGAATGGGATATCGATGAGCGTGTCATGATGCCACTGTCTATGTTAGCCACATTAAAAACAAATTATGAACACGTCACCGATAACAAGCAGCAAGACTTTTCATATGCGACATTCCGCGTCTATGCGAGTGATTTAGAAGCAGTAAAAGAGATTTTAGCAACATTAAAAGCAATGGACTTATCCGTTTATTCAGTGACCGAACAACTAGAAGAAATCAATATCCTGTTTACGGCATTAAAGGCCGGTTTAATTTTCATTGGCACAATTGCCATTTTAATTGCGTCCATTGGGATTTTTAATACGATGACGATGGCTGTCACCGAACGTACGCGCGAAATCGGCGTTATGAAAGCAATTGGGACAAACCCGAAATTAATTCAAAAATTATTCGTTATGGAAAGTGCTTATATCGGCATTTTAGGAACCATCATCGCTATTGTTGTGTCCTACGTCATTAGCATTGCGGTGAACTGGCTCATTCCAATCGCACTTGAAATGGCGACCGGCGACAAAGCTTATCGCGAAGTCGACTTGATTTTTTCAGCGATTCCATTTGAACTTGTGTTGATTGCATCGGCAATCAGTATTAGTGTGGCGATTATTAGTGGTTGGCGCCCAGCTCGAAAAGCAACAAATATCGATGTGATTGATGCCTTACGACAATAATAACAATCCGTATTCCAAGCTCTGGAATACGGATTTTTTATTCAAACTATAGAATTATACAATTGTAATTATTGAGTTTCTTCCTATTATATAGTGATTTATTTACTACCGTTTATTTTAATAATTGTATAATTTGATAAATGTAAAAAAGCTTAAACGGTTTTCACACTAGCGCTACTCACACGTTCAAGCAATTATTTGTTTTCTATCATTTCGATTTCTTTAATAATTTCTGCCTCTTGCGTTAATACATACCATTCATTGACCCACCGCTCTAATTGTTGCACCGTTTCTTGTTTCTTCGGCAATTTGCCCGTCTTTAAATAACGTTGGACCGCACTATACGATACATTTGCTTCTTCGGCAATAACCGACAATGGAATATTGCGGACATCTTTAATCTCCTTCAACATATCTGGTGACAACGTACGGCGTTCTTTTTCCTGCTTCGCCTCGCTATACACTTCATGCGAAATCGTCTGTGGAATAAGTAACTTACGATTTTCTTCGACAACAACATCTGGTGGTAAAATCACGACCTGCACTTGCGGCCATTCATTTTTATACCAATAACGTTGGTCTGCAACTTCAGCATCAGTAAATTGCGTTTCATAATACCATGATTTAATAACCGAGTCTTGCATCAATTCATCGAGCACCGTTTCAAGCTTCTCACGACTTTTTGAGCCAGTGTAACGCGGATTCAAATCCATCGCATGATTCAATGCTTCAACTGTAAACGGCTCAAGTAAATCTTCATTGCGCACTTTCCATTCATAATTCAAAAAGCGTACAAGGCGTTTATGCGGACGTTTTTGATAATAATTGTACTGAAATACTTTGTAGTCTAAATATCCGAAGGCTTGTGTGTTGTCGGTTAAATAATATGCAAGCAGTGACGATGGTTTAATCGTTAATGAATAAATCCCTTTCGCCTTCCCAGTTTTCTTATCATAAGCCATTTCAAGTGAACCGATTTGGAACATCGGTTGGAAGTTCGTTAAATCATATTCAGTACGGTCTTCAAGATTTGCTTCATTGACGATAATGAAATCATCGTTTTCAACAGCAATCCATACACTCGATAGCGCCGCCACACGTTGCATAATCGCAAAGCGTTCACGTTCACGCGTTTTAAAATTTTGACGATAGGGGTCGGCATATTTTAACTTCAGTGCTTCATCACTTTCAAAATGAATAAAGCCCTCTGAATTTTTTGAGCTGACCATCCATAAATACGAAATCAAATCGAATAAATCAGCCGATAATTCATCAAGTGACGTAATCGCCGACTCCATCAACGAGAACCACACTTTCTTTTTTTCGACCGTATCAGCAGGAAGGCGTTGAATTTCCTCATTCGTTCGAATTTCAGCCTGACCTTGCAAACTCCCATCCATGCCAAGAATGTCTTTCGAATACGTGCCATTTTCATTTTTCGTAAAATCTGGCTTTGTGACTAAATCACGCAAGATTTGGAATGTCGAGCTTGAATTTGAATAAAGGTGTTCCTTTTCAATAATGCGCTCAATTGGTTGTTCCAATTCAATATGCACAAGATCTGCTGGTATTTCTTCTTTTTGAATCATTTCGACCGCCTTTTGAACAAGCGGATCTGCAAAATTTTTAATTGTTGATTCAACGAGCGACTTTTGTGGCTCTTTTTTGATTTTTTTCGGTGGTTCGTTCACTTTATTTGGAACGACTTCTTTTTTGAGCGGCTTTTGTGGTGCTGAATCACTCTGTTTTAAGAGCGGTTCAATTTTCATACGCACATATTCAATATTTTTTTCAACGCGTTCAATCAATGTTGCCTTATTGTATGGCTGTAATTCAAAAAAGTCCTCATTCACGACTTTTAACAGCTTCATAAAACTTGCCGATGTTTCATATTCATCGTCGACACTGAGCATATAAGCATCTTCCGACCATTCAATGACTTGCTCTGGATATGCAGCTACAAAGTATGGCTGTACGATTTCGCAAATTGCTAGCGGTTTCCAATCTTTTTTGATTAATAACGTTGGTGGCAACTGTTCATAATTCATGATGTACCGCCTTTCTGAATCATTTCATTAGTTGTAGTATAGCAAAATTATTCATATTCATGTAATTATTCATAAATGAGCCACGAATGTCGCTCGATTGACATTTTAATAGGCAATTCAGTTATTCAATTGTTAACCACAAGTGTCGCTCGATAACCATTCAACATTCATGACTTCACCATGAATGCCTATCAAAAACTCCATTTTATTCATTTTCGGCCCACATATGTCGCTCAAATCACTAATTATTCATTTTAAGACCACAAAAGTTGCTCGAATTGATTCAATTATTCATTTTTGGCCCACAAGTGTCGCTCGAATGGCGCGAGAGTCATTCATTTTTGGCCCACAAGTGTCGCTCAAAATTTTTTTTGGCCCACAAGTGTCGCTCGAATTGATTGGTAAAAATTAACAATACCGTTATATCAGTTATTCACAGCATTTTAGATTATTCATTTTTGGCCCACAAGTGTCGCTCGCCACAAGTGTCGCTCGCCACAAGTGTCGCTCGATTTTCTGTGGATAACACCGAAAACGTTGTATATCAAGGGTTCTTTAACAGTGAACTATCCACAGAAATTATTCAATTCACTCAAAAAGTGGCCCACAAGTGTCGGATAAGGCCTCTTTTTCACCAGAAAAAAGTGCCTTCAAACCCTTGTGTCTCTAAGGCTCAAGGCATTATTCAAAAAACCATTATTCATTATTCACTACGATTTTATTTATTATACTGAAGTCGGAGGTGAACAACTATGAACATGGCAGCAATTTATGAGCAGTTATTCCGCTCATCGATTCATCGATATAAACAAAAGAATTCAACAGCATCACAGACATTACAAGAACTAGCAAACCGCGCTGAACAAACAACAATTCAGGGTGGGATTTTTGCGGTACGCCAAAAAGAAGATTTTGCTTCAATTGGTGGCGTAAAGGGTATGATTTTAACATCGCTTGAATCACTGCTTGTTCATAGTGAATCACTATCGCACTTTACACCGAATCCATATGTCTCTTATCACTATACGAATGAAGCGCGTACACATGTGACTGGCTTTAGCAATGAGCATTTATTGCAAATCAATACTTTTGTCGTTGATATTGATACGAAAAAACATTCAGTCGAAGAAATTTTACTTACAACAATGGATGATAGTATCGGTATGCCAACGTTAATTGTTGAATCGACACGCGGCTATCAACTATACTTTATGCTTGAAACGCCATTTTATTTATCATCAGAGAATAAAGCGCATGGCATACATATCGCGAAACGTATCTCACAAAATATTAAACGTAGCTTGGCGAACATTGATGCCGATGAATATTGCAATGATTTCGGTTTCTTCCGTACGCCAACAAAACATAATATTCGTTTTTGCCAATTAGAGCACATTTATAACATCGCGTCATTAATTGACTGGTCAATGCGCCAAGACGATAATGCAAACCGTCCACTCTACACTTGTGGTCCAAAAGTGAATAATTTACGCGTCACTGAACAACCGTGGTTTAAAGCCATTATTCAAACGAGCAACATTCGTGGTCATAAAGGTCAATTTGGCCGTAACAATGCAATTTTCACGTTGGCACTTGCTTGCTATCAAGACCAATGGCCATTTGATAAAACGTATAATTTGCTTGATGAATGGAATTCAATGCTGCAAACACCGCTGAAAGATAGCGAAGTGCGCACAATTTGTCGCTCTGCCTACTCAGGCAAATATAATGGCCCGCAAAAAGCATATATTGAACAGCTGTTAATCGAATATGTCGATGCCTCTATTGAATTGCCTCAGTTAGCAACAGGCGGCTGGTATAAACATAAAAAAGAACGCAAAGATCGCGTCCGTTCACATCTTGATGAATGGGAGGCTGATATCATTGCGTTTATTGAAACACGTACATCTGTTGAAACACCATTTATTCAAATGTCCCAACGTGAATTATGCCAAGCACTCGGCATTGCTAAAAGTACGTTGAATAAATTGCTCAACCAATCAACAGCAATTATTCGCAAAGTGAGTGGCACAGGACGCAGCGCAATTACACAATTTGCCACTACAGCATTATTCAAAATTCATTTAGTCAAAACATTTATCGCAAATAAACGTCCATCAACTTTTGTACAATTTGTCTTACCACAACTAACTCATTTTGTAGCACCAGCTGTTGTGGCACTCTTAACGACCTTTATTGATGACGCAACACCACTCATCGAACGAAGGCGAAGGTCCCCTCATGCTGTATTGGTCCACAGTGCCTAAACATATTTTAAGACCATTACCTTCCGATGTTTCACGTGGAACATGTTAGACAAATATTTAACCTGGTAGCACATTGATTTTTGAAAACATGTTATACTATGTATAGTCTTATAATGAGCTGTATAGCTTTATTTTAGTAAGGTTTATACAACTTACGAATAGTTAAGAAATTATACAAATGTACATAGGAAGGTGCAATTATGGCGATTAAACTCTTTTTCGGTAATGTTAAAGGTGGCGTTGGTAAAACAACGATTACAGACATGACCGCTTATATATTAGCAACACAATATGATCAACGCGTTCTTGTAATCGATTGTGACCATCAGGGAGATTCTACAGATTTCTTTTGTGACTATTTCAATATTGATTTAGGTATGGAACAAGGTCAGCATGGTTCCATGTTTACGATTTATGATGCGATTCAAGATTATGCAAAAAACAATAATGCAGATGCCATTCGCAAAGCGATTGTACCTGTAACTGATTCCTTATCGTTTATTCCTGCGAATTCATTATTAGAGGAATTTTCAACATTCTTATCGCGTATGAAAACAACGGAATCAATTCAAGGAACGACATATATTCGCAATGTGTTAGAATCAATTGAACAGGATTACGATTTTATTTTATTTGATATTCCACCAAGCGCTGGTCATCTCGTAACAAATGTCATTATTGCATCGGATTTTTATGTTGGTATTATGTCGACTGAAAAAAAAGCATTCCGTAAATTACAACCATTTTTTGATATGTGTAATGAGCATAGCTTACGTGCACAACAGTTTTTACCAGACTATGATGTCGCACAAAATCTTGGTGTCGTGATGTATTTTGTAACGCAAAATCTGCAAGAAGAAAAATATGTTGCGGATGCAGCTCAAGATTTCTTTGGTGAATTAATCTTTGATTCAAAAATACGTCGAGCAGATGTTGTACGTGAACATGAACGGATGCCGGCCTTATTTTTCGAAGATACCGCAAAAAATCATGACTTCCTGCAAATGTTTGAAGAAGTGACGCAAGAGTTGTTAATTCGTATGCAAGCATTACCTGAGGACACTGTACGCGTGGCGACACAGGAAATTTTGATGCCGCTGCAACAATACTTTACCGATGAGCAATTGTTCCGCTTGAAAGAAGCCATTGAAGCGCATGGTTTACAAAATATCGAAACATTGCGCTTACGTGGTTACAAATCAAGCGATCCACGTAAAACGTTACAAACGCATATCATTCGTTTATTTACAGCGTCTAAAGACGATGAGACACTATTTAAACAACAATTTACACAATTTGAAAAATGGCTAGCAAAAGAACCGACACCATATAGTATTAGTGCGATGCAACGATTAATTCGTAAGCATCGTAAAGCTTTAGAGATTGTTTAGGAGGTGCCATTCATGGCTGATTGGTTAAAACCAAACACATCATTGAATATGAATAAGGTAAAGCCTCAACCGAAAAAAGAGGATGAGGTTTCATCGACACAAAATACATTGACGAAAAAAATGACGAAGCGTGAAATTCCGAATTTAAATTATCATGCCGAACGTCCTCGTTATACATCCGATGTGCGACGTCCAATTGGCGTATCACCTGATACAAAAGATGAAATCGCCGAAATTGCGGAGGATCATGATGTAAAGTTCAATATGATGGTTGCTGTATTAACGCTTTTTTTTGAAGATCATAAAGCCGAGGAAACGATTGAAAAATATCGCCCCCATGCCGAAGAAATCGCGAAAGCAACAACGACATCGCGTGCCATTCATATTTATCCAAACATTTATCGTATGATTCGTCACAATGCACGCATCTATAAATTAACGATACGCGAATTAGCACAAATGATGGTTGATGTTTATCGTGATTACGATGGTACGAGTCAATTTCTAGACTATGTCGATCGTTTTATGACAATGGATTAAAGAAAATGAGGCTGGGATAGACGTGTAACAACAGCCTCTCAGATGAGCATAAAAAAAACCGGAATCGCGTTGTGGCGCGGTTCCGGTTTTTTGTGGCGAACGCTAAAAAAGGAACAGGAACTGTTTTGTAAAAGCTTCATTTTTTAGTTACAAACTAAGTATAAAGTATAGAAAAAATGAAATAACGAGTAGTATATTTAGCCTAATTCATTTATAATACATGTAATGAGTAAGGAGGGAGCTCACAATTGATGAAAACGATTACAACAGACTATCCTATTTTTCAAACGACACGTTTACACATTAAACCGATTACGCTAGATGAACAACAGCGCATTCATTATCAAGCTTCTTCAAACACAAATTCATATCAGCCATTAGGCGGTCATTATTTGATTCATGATACGCAAGACTATATTACAACGATGCTTCACCAACAAGATAAATTGTACATCTGGGGAATTTATTTACGACAAACCGATACGTTGATTGGTAGCATCCATTTAAGCGATATCAATGTCATTCATCGCAACGCACAAATAAGTTTTTTACTTGCAGAAGATTATTGGGGGCAAGGCTTTACAACGGAAGCTGCTGATTGTGTTGTTGATTTTGCCTTTGAACACTTAAATTTACATAAGTTATTGGCGAAATGCTTTATTGAGCATTACCCAACGCATCGCGTGTTACAAAAACTACATATGAACATTGAAGGCATTGCAAAACAACATTTTTATTTAGATGGGATATTTCACGATGTTACATTGTATGCGAGATTCAATGATAAAATCGTTTAAACCATACTTAAAGGCTTTCTAACAGTATTTTATATGATTTATAATAAAAACATTAAACCTCATTTAAAACGCCGTAAAAACGTTTTAAATGAGGTTTTTTATTAGATTATAGATAATGGATGAAAATAGACGATAATTCATTTAGAATATGGCGACTTACATTTGGTGACACGAGTAACATCGCCTCTTCATACAATTGATTCGATGTTTTGAAATCATTGCGCAGCGCATAAAGTGCAGAGTTTAAAATAAGGAATGTGCCTTTTGATTTTAAATTTTGTTCAATTTGTGGCAGCGTCAAGCAATCTTCAATAATCATCTCAGCTGTAATTAACTGTTTTTGCTCAATATAGCTTTGTGCAAGCACACTGTGTAATGCAAAATACGTGGCCGCATCTAAATGCAATAATTTTTGCACGTAAATACGGTCAATAATATTATAATATTTTAAAACGTGATTGATTTCTTCTAAATGCATAAAACATTCCATTAGATGCGCATAAATCGAAATATAAATATTTGGATAAAGTTGTTCAAAGTTATGGTTTTCCATCTGTGATAGCAAACGCAACAATGTTTTTTTCGCGTGTTCGTAATCGTGATGGATTTTCATTTGGATCATCGCTGTCGCATGCTCAAATTTTAAATGCTCTAGCACGCTATCACATTTTTGAATGATAGATTCATAATGTGTAAAGCGCCGTTGTAAATTCGCATCATTCGCCAAATGGGCATCGATATTTAGTGCAATATAATAAAGATAGCACTGCGCTTCAATATCATTCGTCTCTTGCGCCATCAACAAATAGTCGTCAATTAACAGGAGGGCTTCATGATAGTGCGCGGCGCGGAATTTCGACGAGACGTCTTTAAGCATAGTTTCCGTTAGAATCATAGATACACACCTTCAGTTTTAAATTGTGACAAAATATTGACATATACTCTATTATAGAGACTTATGAAAATGAAAGTAAAGCACCAGCTATTATTTGTTTTAAGCATGCAGTTTCTAATAACACGTTTTTTTTAGGTAAATTGAATTTTTTTTATGTTGAATATGGTGATTTTTTTGGGTTTTACGCGCTATTTTGCTAAAATATATCATTTGCTTTTTGTATCATTATGACAACACAATTAAAATTTCATGGCGTGCTGCACAGTAATGATAACCTTGCTTTTGATACATTTCGCGTGGTGTATCATCACCATCTGCAACTAACAAAATCGTTTGCGTTGTATGGTTGGTCATGACGAAATGTTGCATCGTTGAGCCGATACCACGCCGCTGGAAGGCATGTGCTACAACGAAACTATCAAGTTCAATCGTATCTGGTGTTTCAAACAGTGTTAATGTCCCAACGATGACACCATCAATGAGTGCGGCGACAAACATCACATGCGATTCGTAAAATTGCTGTTTGAATAACTGCTGTTTTTCAGCCGCAAATGCCTCGCCGTGTTCTAAATCAATCGTATATTGAAATGCTAAATAAGCATCAAATAACGTGTTATCAACGTATTGCACGACGACCTCTTCATTTAGACGCCCATGAAATTCGATTGGTAGCATCGCATATAGTTCGAGTGACCCTACGTCATAGTGCTGCGCTGTTATATACTGTGCCACATCGGTTGTGAACGCTTCATTTTCTGGAAACAAAAAGCGGCGATGTGTCATGTTATGCAGCGTATGAAACGCTTTTTGTTGCTGTTCATAATGCTTAAACTCTTCAAGCGAAGGCATGTGTTTAAAAACCATGAAATTGCTACCATAGCGCGAAGGCAACGCCGCATCATAAAAGTGTTTAACTAGTGCATCTTCAGCATAAAGCGGCGCGTCAATATATGTATCATCAAAATTCATGTTTAGTCCCTTCTTTCATGGCGATCCGCTCAATGTAATGTAGCAAACTGCCTCATTTTCCAACATCAAAATTTAGCGAATGTTCTCTTAATAATTCCAATATAACACAAAAAAGGAACCACATCGTGGAACTGACCCATGAAAGTGAGACAAAGAGAAAGACACGTTCTTTCAGCTGAATTTGACGGACGCTTTCCTGGGGCATGACCGAAGCCTCCTCGCTCGCAAGCTCTCTGTGGGGTCTTCTGCTCATGCTTTTCCCCTAGGCGTCGCCGTCAAATTCTTATTTCACCATCTTTTTTCGGTACATAACTGGAGAATGGTGGTTTAACGTTGCCAAAATTCGAGTATGATTATAGGCGTTGATGTATGCTTGAACAGTATGAACGACAACCTCATTTGTTGTTCTCAAAAGCCCTTCAACATAAAACGTTTCACACTTTAAGCTGGCATGGAACATTTCAATACCATAGCTATATTGTTTCCCAAGAGGCTATTGTAACCGATGCACCTCTCCTTCTTGATACCACTTAACCCATTGATAAATTTGCGTATTATTTTTAATCTCACATACCTTCATAATTTCATTCACTGGCACATTTGCCAACTTCATCTCAATGGCTTTCATTTTTGTTTCGTATGAATATGTTTGTTTTTTGCCCATCAAAAAACACCTCCAAAGATTGTATATGCCTTTGAACGTGTCTTTTTCTTTTTATGTTGTCTCAGATTTTTCGGTCAGTTCGTCGTTGTGATTCCTTTTAAAGCTAGTATTATAATGATTCCACCAATTGTAGTGGATGATTAACTGCAGGATAAATTTCCTTCATTAATGATGCGTAGAGCATTTCGCGGTCATGTGGCTTTGCATATTCCTGTAATATAACAGACTCTGCGACAAGCCATGTATCGGTATGGGGCGGTTGATGTGCAACTATAAAACCGATAACAATCCGATCTTGCAAAACCATTACTTTGTAACTTGGGTCGTGTAAATAAATTTTCCACAAGGCGATATCATATTCAAAGCGAATGGGCGTACTACTTGATGTTACAGTGTTAGCACGCTGAATATTTGGGTTCGTCATCGGTCTTGTTAATGCCGCTTTACAGACCGTATGGATTGCCGCAATTTGATCTGCGTCGTCAAATGTTGCATGTCGAATAATACGTTTCAAACTAATCGCCTCTTTCGTTATAACTTATATTTTACCATTTTTCGAGAAATTTAAACATTGCTAAGTGTATAGTCAGACTATTTAAATAACTGTTATGTAACATTAATAAGTTATAACCGCTTTAAGACAAATATAAACCTAAGCAATAAGTATAAAATACTTTTTACTCATAATCATTATAAGAAAAAAGACATGTAAAGTGCGTAAAAATTATCATCAATGTGCTTATTTTTCATGAAATCTGTTTATAAAGTTAGCAAAATAGGAATAGGAAATTATATAAGTGATTAAGGAGTTGGGCATAATGAAGACAATGGGGAAGCTTGCAAGTATCGCGTTAGCAGGGGGATTACTTGCTGCGTGTGGACAATCACCAAAGGATGAATATATTGGTGCATTCGAGGATGCCGCTGATGCCAAAGCAGGGACATTCGATATGAAATTTAAAGATATCGCAGTGTCAGGTGGCGATAGTCAAACAACAGCAATTATTAATATGGTGAAAAGCCAGTTAAATGATATGAAAATTAGTGGCTCGTATTCGATGCCAGATGATACGAAATATGCGGTTGATTTAAAAATAGATGCGATGGGGCAAGAAATTCCATTTAACATTATTGGTGATGATAAGGCAATGTATTTATCAACAGCCTTCTTAACGTCTGTTATGGAGCTTACACAATCGTTTAGCGGTAGTTCTGCTGCTGTAGATACATCAAAATTAAAAGAATTAGATGGTAAGTATATCGACATGAAAGAGTTTGCGAAAGAAAGCGCTGCGGCATCGGATTCAACAGTAACGGCAGATGTTGAAGATTTAGATATGAAACAAGCGCTAGCTTATCAAAAAGATTTCCAAAAAGAATTTATGAACTATTTAAAAAATGATGTCGATGATAAACGCTTTGAAGAAAAAGATGGCAAATTATCATTTACGATGAATAAAAAAGACATTGAAAAAATTGATGCTATTCAAGCGAAATTAGCGAAAGATAATCCAGATTATGAGCAATTTAATGCAAATATTGGTGACATGGTAAAAGAACTAGATAAAATTAATATTCAAACAGTTATCGATTCAAAATCAAAAAAACAAACGTATGACGTTGATATTGCATCCGCAAAAAATAATATCGATGCAGTGAAATTTACAATTTCGACAACACCTTCGGATAAAGCGAAAGCGGTAACGTTGCCAACAAAAGATCAAATTGCGACGCAGGAACAAATCGATGAAGCAATGGGCGCTGCAACAGGGACTAATTCTACCGGCACTGCGGCGATGAGTGATGAGCAATTTAAAACATTGTTAAAACAAGCGAAATCGTCAAAATCAGCAATGTCTGAAGCACAACGCAAACAAGCGCTTGAACAATACAAACCATATTTAACAGATGAACAATATAAAGAGCTAGAAAAAGTATTACAAGATTAATGAAAAATTAGGCTGGGACATACGTGTAACAACAGCCTCTCAGATGAGCATCAGAAAAACCGGAATCGCGCTGTGGCGCGGTTCCGGTTTTTCGTGGCGAACGCTAAAAAAGAAAAATGAACTGTTTTGTCCCAGTCTCCTTTTTGTATGTTTTCATAAAATAATAATTGTATAATTCAAAGTGAAATCGATAGTTTAAGCTGATCTTGACATTGGATACCATGTTCAAAAATCGGCTCATCATAATGAGTTGTGAAATAATCTGTAATAATATCGACGATGCGAAATCCTGCTTTTTGATAAAAAGCTAGCTGTGAAATACTCGAATTACCGGTGCGCACATCTAGCTGACTGTAGTGATGTGTGCGCGCATAATCAATCGCAAACGCGAGTAATTGCTTGCCATAGCCTTGTTGTTCATAAGCTTCATCAACGGCAATATTCATAATTTCGAGCGTTTGTGGGGCCACTTGCTTTAAGACGATGACACCGATTGTATCGAGCACAAAACAATGGCTGTCGTACAGATAGTGTTCAATAATCGTTTTTTCAGGGTCAGCACGGAGTAGGAGCGCCCAGGGGTACGTTGTAGTTTGTTGAATCATGTGAAAATCCTTTCTAAATTAATGAATTATACAATTGTATAACTATAATTTTATCGAAAACAGCCATCTTTTGAAAGAGATGGCTGTTGGTAATTAATAATAGCGATTGAGTTTTGTTAAGATCGCATTTCGGAAATGAATCATCGAATCATATTTATAGAAGAAGGCGATTTTTTGTTCAGCGCGTGTTTGTGCTGCCGTAGGGCGTTCGCTAAATACGAAGTACATAAATGATTCTGCGAAGTCTTCTTCTGGAGAAGCTGCCGCATATTGATCTACAAATGATGATGGGTATTTTAAATACAATTTATTAGCTTGTTTGCCTGATTTTACCCAATCATTGTGAATCGGACCTTGCCAAAATAATTGATAGAAACGATTTAGATGAGAATCTTTATTCATACATACGCCATTTGAACTGAAGTTTGGGCAATTGGCGCCTGCATTATTCGTTTGTTTGCCATTAAATGATACAAGATGTGCCGACTCATGAACGAGCGTTGCATAAAAATTATTCGGCTGGTCGAGTGCATCTTTGTAGTCAACGGCTAGCGTCCATGTTTTCCATGAGCTGTCATTTGGTTGTACGAATGCTTGGTCGTTATTATGACCATCAGTGAACACCGTAAAAGTCGTTACTTGCTGGCGTTTGCTAGCAGGTACAGTTGTAATAAAATCTTGCCATAAACGTTTGTGAAGCGCCGCATCTTGTGCCACTTTTTTATACGTTGTAGTATTGCCCGCGTGTGGTGCATAAATTTGCCCATTTTTAACGCGATATTTAATAATTACTTTTTCCGATTCTGTATCAGATACGTGTGATGGAACGATATTCACAAATTGCCCATGACGCTGCTTTAATTGTGCGAGTGCGGCGTCACCTTTTGCCGTACTTGCTGCAGCATTTGCATCGAATGTAGGAAGTGCAATAAACAATAGTAGTGCGAAACTATAAAGAATCATTTTTTTCATAAAATTTCAGCTCCTCTGCTCGATAGTATAGCACGTTGTCACAAAATTTCTTGAGGCATTAGAAGGAATTCAACCTTGCTTAAAAGGGCATCACATGTTACTCATTCCCTATGAATGGTATAGTAAACGAAATTCAGCGAAAATGGTAAATTGTGTAGGAAATGGACAGGTGATTTTAAGTAGTTGCCGGTTAAATCGTATAAAAGGATAAAAAAACAATTGTATAAAACGCTTTAAAATAAACATTTAAAACAATAATTCTTTTGTTAATTGGATACTTTCTGTTGACTTGAGTGCTACGTCAATTTTTTCGACATGAACTGAAAAATCCGCCCCAAAAATCAATGGAGCCACTAGTTGTAAATGACCAAGTGGTGAAAAAATAATCACGTCTTCTAAGTCACTAGTCGTTAAATGCAGCGTTTGAATGGCAATATCACAGTCCGACCAATGAGCATCGCGGAGCGTATAGTTCACGCCTTGCAGCTCACACTTTATAAGTTCACTGTCCTGAATCGTCACATGATGCAGTTGCCACTGACAGCGTTTTAGCGTAAGGTGGCTAGCGATTAATTGCTTGACGAGAAGGTGACTTTGCTGCAGGTGAAGCGAGCCCGTTACTGTTAATTGTTGCCCATGCCATTCTGATGAAGCCACAGCAATCGTTGCAGTAGTAAGATGAACGTTTCCGTTAAACGCACAGTCATGTAATTTACCACTACTATGTAATGTAAAATAATCACCCGATGTCCGCACGGCTGTGAGTTCAAGATTTCCTTGAATATGCACGTGCGCTGATTTGATTGTGCAAAAATAAAGCTGCGCTTGTGTAATCAATCCTTGTGCATGTATATGGCTTGAAAGAAGTGTACTTTGTTGTACATAGAGGTTGCCGTCAATTGTGCTATCAAGAATGAGTGTAGTCGTATCGCAAAAAAATGTTGGTGCAATGACGCTGTTGTCATCCACCCAGCCACCAAGCGTACCTTTTTCTATGCGCCGATCTTTGATAAAAAAAGTATCGCTTGCGACGATTTGCGTTAGTGTATAGCGCGTACCATGAATGTCTATTTGCTTAAGATGTGCGGTTTTTTGCCACATCGAAATTCCCCCTTTTTTGTCTACGTCTAGTATACCAACATTGAATGTGTTACAAATAGAGTGAAAAGTGACAGTATATTGATGAATCTTTTTCGTATGATGTCACATAAACATACAAATTGCGGGAGGTGTGACAATGAAAAAAACGACGAAAATTATGCTTGGTATTTCAACAACGGCGATGTCGCTTGGCTTAGCGGGGTGTGGCAAAGAATTACCGCCAAAGCCAAAAGACCAAGCTTGTCGCGATTGGGACTGGAATGACGAGCTTGGTGTGTGGGAATGTGATGAAACAACATCACGTCATTATGGTGGCTATTATTATGTTGTATTTACAGCGCATGCAGAAAATACCGAGGATCGTGAAACGGTGCGGTATTTAGCGACGGCTGTTGACGCACCGTTTATCCCACTCGAGCAGTTACAAATTGAACGAGGCGTTGGCCTATTTGATGCATATGGTCAAAAAATTGATGTGTTGTATCGACAAACATTTCCGATTGAGAGTTTGATTGACGATGTGGACCAACAAGGGAACCCGATTGGTCAGTGGCTTCTTGAATTAGTAGCACAACAAAAAGTAGCGCTCATTAATCCACCATCTGCATTTCTGTTACAAAATAAAGCCGTACAAGCGATTATTTGGGCATTGTATGAGCAACGTCATCCATTTTTTACCGACGTATGTTGACGCGACGCCATTTATTGAACAGCAGCGACGTTATGTGAAAAAGCCTGTATTTGGTCGAGAAGGTGATACGGTTGAAATTTTTGATGGTGATACGCTTGTCGAGGCAGAAAAAATGCGTTCGTATGCACAGTATATCCCGATTTATCAACAGTGGCTTGCTCAACCAACGATGGATTTTAACAGTGAAAAAGGGTTACAACAAGGACAGTTACTAGTCGGGAGCTTTTTAGTAAAAGGGAAAGCATCGGCATGTGGGTATCGTGTTGGGGGCCGTATTACGAATAATTTGTCTTATTATTTACCAACAGGACTTGAAAAAAGCCCGAATCCACGATAGGATTTTGGCTTTTTTTCATGTTTTAATCGGTTATTTTTATGTCGCCACTCGACGCTGTAATTGACACTGTATTAGGAGCAGCAGTTGGAGTCGTCCCAACGGCTTTATTATCGGTATTTGTTGTTAGGTCATAATTAGATGGGACGCGGATGTCACCGCTTGATGTTTGAATTGTGAAGTTGAAAGCGTTATTTTGCTGATTATCAAAAGTTTGATCACCACTTGATGATTCGAGTGATAAGGTTGTTTCGTCGCTAAACATCGGCGTTATATCAATATCGCCACTCGATGTTTTCACGACGCTTTTACCGGAACCTAAGGCGATATCATCCATTGATACATCGCCACTTGTGCGCTCGACAAACAACGCATCAGTGGTTAATGTATCGAGCGATAACTCACCACTTGAGGCGCGGAAGGTCGCTTCTTTGGCGATTTTTCCGAGTTGGTCCAGTGCCATATCACCACTCGACGCTTTGAAGTCATAATTTTTGGCTGTTAAATCATCGCCTTCAATATCGCCGCTTGACGTTTTGACATGTATCGATGTGGCAGCCACATTTTTCAGCGCGACATCACCGCTTGAAGCTTCAACTTGCAGCGCGTCATATTGTTCTTTAGGTAAGCGAATATGCACTTCTGGTACGTTACCAAATGAAATCCATGAGAAAAAACCTGTTGTTTGTTCGCGAATGGTTAGCGTATTTGCTGGATTTTCGTGAATGATAAATTTCGATGAACGCGTTTCGGTGGTCTCTACTTCGACGTGTCCGGTAGAGGTTGTCTCAATAAAGACATCTGCGCTTGAAACATCTACTTTGACGGTTTTAATTACAGCATCTGACAAAGCAATGGTCTGGCCTTTATTGAAAAATGACAAAGCATAGATGCCAACAAGGACAAGTAAAAGAATAGCGCCGATGCCAAGGCCTACTGTTTTCCGCATAACTAGTCACTTCCTTATTCAGCTATTTCTTTAAGTGTATGTAAAAAGACGGAATTTTGCAAATTAACAAAAAATAGA
This sequence comes from Kurthia huakuii LAM0618, assembly GCF_000505545.1. Lineage (GTDB taxonomy): Bacteria > Bacillota > Bacilli > Bacillales_A > Planococcaceae > Kurthia > Kurthia huakuii. The sequence continues at coordinate 28,644 of NZ_AYTB01000013.1, read as the reverse complement.
GGCTAGGACAAAACATATCATATTCCTTTTTTAGCGTTCGCCACGAAAAAACGGAACCGCGCCACAGCGCGATTCCAGTTTTTCTTATGCTCATATGAGATGAGGTTTTTACACGTATGTCCCAGACTCTAGAGGACGTTATTTTGGCAGTACCCAATCGACATATTTAGCTGAAATGTAAGCTGTGCCGCCTTTATAATAAATTTTTAACCAAGGGTCTTTCGATGTTGTTGTATAATGTTTCGCAAATTTTACTGTAGTATGTGGTTTTAATGTGCCAAGTACTTTGCTGTTTGATGACGCTGTTTTTCGGACATTTAAAAACGTATTTTGGACTTTCCCTTTTTTAACGATTTTTGTAGGGAGTGGCTTAGCAAAGCCGACATATTTGGCATTGACATAGCCTAATTGATTGTTATAAACGACTTCATACCATGTTTCTTTTGGCAATGTAGAATATTTTTTCGTTAAATAAACGGTGCCACCAGGTTTGAGTGAGCCGATAATGTTGCTGCTCGTTGCTGCTTTTGCACGGACATTGAGGTTGACACCATTTGTATGCTGCACATAGCCTTTTTCAACAACAGGTGGTACGACAACGACGGGTTTTGCACTGACATAATCGGCGCTAACATACGCAATCTGGTCTTTTTTATAAACAATTTTATACCAATATTTGTTTGTTTTTTCGATGACTTGAATTTTCGTGTTTTTTGCGATAACACCAAGTACTTTTGATTTCACTGATGGAGCAGTTCGTGCATTAACACCATGATTTGTATACATTGTCGTTGTTTTGACCGCTGTTTCGGCATGAGAGACGAGTGGTAAGGTGCTGAGTGTAAAAGCCGATGCGCTCAATGTTGTCGCAAGGCCAAATTTTAATAATGACGCTTTTTTCATCGTGAGTCCTCCCTTGAAGTGCATATCGAAATTCCGAGGCGGCCCGTCGCTACTTTATATGATATAGACGGATAATAATGGTAGATAGTTTCAAGTGACGTGTGAAATTTATCAAAAGCGGGAATAGAGATAGCGTATAAATGATCATAGGGAGGAGAAGTGCGATGGAGTTTTCAAAAGAACAAGGGCGTTTCTATCTAGAGGATCAAGGAGAAACGGTAGCGGAGATTACCTTTACCCAACCAAACGATGAATTTTTTATTATCGATCATACATTTGTCGATGATAAATTGCGTGGGCAAGGCGTTGCGAATCAACTTGTAAAAGCAGTTGTTGATAAAGCGCGTGCTGATCAGAAAACAATTATTCCGTTATGTCCATTTGCGAAAGGTCAATTTGAGCGTATACCTGAATATGCAGATGTTTGGCGCAAATAATAGTATGCTATCATGGAGAAATGTACTCTTCACCAGACGAGTACATCTTAGTAGAGGGGGGCGAAAAACATGAATGAACAGCAATTATTAGATAAAGGCTATCGTAAATATTCAGGCGAGAATATTGATGTTTTTTTTAACACGTCCATTTGCGCGCATTCTGCCAACTGTGTAAACGGTAATGGCGAGGTGTTTGATACGAAACGTAAGCCGTGGATCATGGCTGATAATGCCAGTGCTGACGAAGTAGCACGCGTTATTGATACCTGTCCATCGGGAGCACTTCACTATATTCGTAAAGGAGATGCTTAAGTGGTTGAATTAAATGAACAAGGCCGTTTTTATGTCGGCGACGCGGATAATAGGTTAGCAGAGATTGATTTTAAACGTCCTGCAGGTAAGGATTATTATGTCTTCTCCATACGGGTGTACGCGAAGAGCTTTCAGGCCAAGGGGTTGCACAGCAGCTTGTAGACCGCGTTGTTGAAAAGGCGCGCCAGGATGGTTTGAAAATTATGCCAGTGTGCCCATATGCGAAAAAGCGTTTTCTTGAACATGAACAGTATGCAGATGTTTGGTACAAAAAATAATACGGTGAAAAGCGGGAATCGATTAGCGGTTCCCGCTTTTTTAATAGGAGGGTGGCGCCTAGATTATGTGTTATTACTGCGCGGCGCTAATGTTAGTAGTAAGCGAAAGGTTCAGATGAAGGCGCTGAAAATAGCACGTGAAGCGCGGGGATTTCATGACGTTTTTACCTAATTATTGAAAAATAATCCTAAGTAGAGAGACATTTTAAAATCATGCTAATAGACTTATTTTTATGATTATAAAAATAAAATTTCTCTAAAAAATATTTAAATTTAACTAAAAATGGTAATTTTATGTTTGTCATATTAATAAGGAAAGAATATAATGAAGTTAGTTACAAAAAAATGGAAGGGTGACTATTGCATGAAAAATTTAGGGAAATTAACATTGGCTGCTGTAATTGCAACTTCTGCAGTAACCGCTACAACAGCACAGGCAGCAACAATTAAAACAACAACAAAATATGCAAACCTTGAAAAAGGTGCGAAGCTAAACATTCGTGCAAGTGCAAGCACGAAAAGTAAGGTAGTTGGACAATATCAACTAAATGATGAAGTAAAAGTAATTAAGAGCTATAGCAAAAATTGGTATCAAGTGCTGTATAAAGGTAAAAAACGTTACGTAAGCAAAACATATGTTAAAAATGTACCGGTTGTTGTGGGCATAGGGTATGCAAACACAAGCAAGGGCGTTAACTTAAATGTGCGTGCTTCTAAAAGCACAAAAGCGAAAGCAATCGGTAAATATAAAAATAACCAAGAAATTTATATTACAAATAGCTATGTGAATTGGTATCAAGTGCTATATAAAGGTAAAGTCGGTTATGTTTCATCTAAATATGTAGATGGCGAACACGATTTTACCTAATATTAAAATACAATCTTAAGCAAAATAAGACGCAGCCGAATTGGTTGCGTTTTTTTACTTTGCCAAGGGGGTTTTTGGTTAACCGTAAATTTTTCCATTAGTAGCTGGTAATAATGGTATATTATAAAAGATGATTCAAAGGGGGAAAAGAATGAAGAAACGAATGAAGGTGATTTTGTGTATCCTCATATTGATTCCGCTATTCGCGTGGAACTGGCATACACAAAAAGATTTACCACAGGGGATGTCCGTTGATGGGAAGCTCCACAAAGTAGATAATGTAGAATTTTTAACAGATATTACGTACCAAAAAAATGATAAAGCTGTAATGGAACAGCAACTTTTTGAACGTACGCTTCAAATAATTGATGAGGCGAAAGAAGTTCTAGTTATTGATTTATTTTTATATAATAATGATTATGATCATCAAAAAGCGACGTATGACAATCGCGCAGAGCAGTTAACAAATGCGCTTATCAAAAAACGTAAAGAGCAGCCGGATATGCCCATTCAGGTTATTACAGACAATGTAAACTCTGGCTATGGCTCGATTCATCCACAATTCTTTCAGGATTTAGCAGCGCAAAATATTGATGTCCTAACAACGAATTTAACACCGTTACGAGATTCTAATCCGCTTTATTCAAGTGTATGGCGCGCTTACCTACAATGGTGGCCGGTCTCAACAAATGGATTTTTACCGAATTTATTTAACCCAGATGGCGATAAAATGTCTGTGGGGGCCTATTTAGATTTAGTAAACTTTAAAGCGAACCACCGAAAAATTGTATTAAATGAACAAGAAGCGATGGTTCTATCTGCAAATGTTTCGCATGATGGTAGTAGCCTTCACTCCAATATTGGCTTTGTTGTAAAGGGAGCTATTGTGAAGGATATTTATGAATCAGAAAATGCCATCTTGCATATGTCGGATAAAAAACTCCCAGAAAATATTGTATTTGCGGCGGATGAGCCAGCCGGAGATATTGATGTGAAGCTAGTTACAGAAGGAAAAATCCAACAAGCTTTAATTCAAACAATTGAGCAGGCAAAGGATGGGGACAGCTTGAAAATGGGGGTGTTCTACATTGCAGAACGTGACATGGTTCAGGCATTAAAAGATGCTGCCAAGCGCGGTGTCAATATTCAACTGATTTTAGATGCGAACCGTGATGCATTTGGTATAAAGAAAAATGGTGTGCCAAATCGACCTGTAGCACATGAGCTAATGAAAGAGGACAATATTACAGTGCGTTGGTATGACACGCATGGGGAGCAATATCATAGTAAGTTTTTAATCCTTAATCAAGCAGATACATTTACAGCAATTGGTGGCTCGGCCAACTTTACACGTCGTAATATCGATGACTATAATTTAGAAACGGATTTATATATGATGATGCCAAAAGAAAAAGAGACAGCGCGTGATATGAATGCCTATTTCGAGCGCCTGTGGACAAATCAAGACGGCATATATACCGTTGATTACGAGGAATTTGCAGACCGTTCTTTATGGAAAACTGTATTGTACCGTATTCAAGAATTTACGGGGTTATCGACATTTTAATCAAAAAAAGAGGCTTGGGGAAATCCCCAAAGCCTCTTTTTTGATTAGTGATCTACTGAATCACTGACATTTAAGCCTGTTGTTGCATTAACTTTAACTTCTGCGTATTTACGAGCATTTGCTTTTTCACCAATCATTGAGCCAATCCAACCAGCTAGGAAGCCAAGTGGTACCGAGATAATGGCTGGGTTTGTTAATGGGAATAGTGGGTCGCCGACGAAGATAGCTTTACCCGCTTCTGGTGCCCATACGTTCGGGCTCATTGCTACTAATACAAGTGCAGAGATTAAACCGAATAACATTGCTGACATCGCACCCGTTGTGTTGAACTTTTTGTAGTAAATTGTGTAAATAATTACTGGTAAGTTCGCAGATGCGGCGATACAGAATGCAAGTGATACTAAGAATGCTACGTTTAATGTTTGAGAGAATAACGCTAAGATGATTGAGAATACCGATACACCAACAGATGCCCAGCGAGCTGCAACCATTTGTTGTTTTTCTGTAATGTTCCCTTTTTTAATAACTTGGCCGTAAATATCGTGTGCGAATGCAGAAGCACCTGATAATACAAGACCAGCTACTACAGCTAAGATTGTTGCGAATGCTACTGCAGAGATGAATGACATTAAGATGTCGCCACCTAAAGCTTGCGCTAATAATGGAGCAGCCATGTTACCTGCAGGGTTTGCAGCTAAGATTTTTTCAGAGCCTACGAATGCCGCAGCACCGAAGCCTAAGAAGATTGTTAAGATGTAGAATAAACCTACGATCCAAGTTGCCCAGTTGATTGAAGAACGCGCAGTTTTTGCATCTTTTACAGTGAAGAAACGCATTAAGATGTGCGGTAAACCAGCTGTACCAAGTACTAATGCAATCATCATTGACATTGTATCAATACCATTTGTGTACTTCAGACCAGCTTGTAAATATGCGCCGCCATTGCCATTTGTTTCAGATACAGTTGCGAACATTTCAAGAATGTTGAAGTTGAATTTTGCTAAAACTAAAACAGAGATAATAACGGTACCAATCATTAGTAATACGGCTTTAATAATTTGAACCCAACTTGTTGCGCCCATTCCACCCCATAATACGTAGATTGTCATCATGATACCTACTAAAATAACCGCGTATTTGTAGTCGATACCTAATAATAATTGAATTAATGCGCCGGCACCTACAAGCTGTGCAATCATGTAGAATAACACGATAACGATTGAGCTAACAGCTGCCGTTGCACGGATTTTCTTTTGGTTAAAACGTGCAGTAATCATATCTGCTAATGTAAATTTACCAAGGTTACGTAATGGCTCTGCCACGATGTAAAGTACGACTAAGTATGCTACTAAGTATCCTAAGCTATAGAAGAAGCCATCAAAACCGAATAATGCGATGGCACCCGCGATACCTAAGAATGAAGCGGCTGATAGGTAGTCACCTGCGATAGCGATACCATTTTGCCAGCCTGTTAAGCCGCCGCCTGCTGTATAGAAGTCAGCTGCTGAATTGTTTTTCTTTGAAGCTAAGTATGTCACAAAAAGTGTTAACCCTACGATTGCGACGAAGAAAGAAATCCCGATTACACTCATTTATACTCACCAGCCTTTGCCTTGTCGTTGATCGCTTCTGCATCTTTATCAAATGAAGCAGCTTTTTTTACATAGATGATTGTGAATGTCCATACCATAATGAAGATGACTAATGAATACACCCAAATCCACGTAATATCGCCAATTGCTTTTCCGTCTAGTACGTCAGTGAACGATGATAATAATGGCAGTGTGAAGTAGATAACGAAGAACAGAACACTCATCGGCACGATGAAGCCTAGTTTACGTTTTGAAAGCGTTTTAAATTCCGAACTTTCAGAAATATTAACATACTCTTGTTCCGTAAAACTTTTTTGCCCAGCTACCGCCTGTTTGCTGTCTTGTTCTTCTTTTAGAAGTTGACGGTCTAAATTTTGTTCCATAATGTTGCCCCCCTTTTTTTCTATTGTTGTGAAGGATTTGTGACGTCCTCTTGATGTAATGATATTTCAAAGTTTTACAAAAAGCAACATTTTTTATCGAAAAAAATAAAAATTTCTACTTCGTGATAACTAAACTCTACAAAAAACGTATTTTTTAACTTGCGAAACCACTGTGGCTATAGTGTTTTGATGCAAAAATCTTATCATTTTCTTTAAAAGTAAATTGCTGAAAAAGTAAAAAAATTAAAGTCATATTGAGAAAAATAGCATAGGAAATGTGACGATAAACTAGGCAATAGCCTTGAATTCAATCTATTAAAGGCTATTTTATTTAGTCTGCAATACAGAAAAAAGTAGGCACTACATTGTTCGCTGTAGTGCCTACTTTTGTTAAAAAAATGTTAAGATGTGCGATTTTTTACTGCGCCCCAAATAACGCTCGTCATAAAGAACAGTAAAGAAATCACGGTAATGACAATCATAATGGAAATGTAAAAAGCATTAAAGTGAGCGACATATGTCACAACATGGTCAGATAATGATAAATGTAAAAACTCTGAGATGACATTCAATAGCAACAATAAAATGGTGATGGCAATAATACCACTTGTGGCACTTTCTAAATCGGGTTTACTCAAACGAATATGTACAGCAATCGAGCATGCAAGAACTAAAAAAACATAAAATTGCCAACTTAACGCATGGTCGACATTAAATAATGCGACAAGAAATGTCCAACTTAATTGTAAAATTTGTTCAAATGTTTCGAAGCTCCAATGCGTTGAAATCGTCCCAATCTGTGCTGAAATAGCATCATAAGCATCTGGGAGCAGCACGTAAAGCAACAAAAAAATAGCTAGAGGACCCGAAAATAATGGACCAACACCAACAAAAAACTTGCCGATACGCTGATAGACACTTCCTGGATTGTATGAAAAATTAACATAGCCAAGCGTACCATTGCTATTTGGTTTTTGATACCAGACCACTTCATCGACATGATAACGGAAAACTTTGCACATAATAAAATGCCCAAATTCATGGACAGGTGTACCGATAAGCGACATAAAGTTAAAGAGTTTACTACCATATGTATAATGAGCCAATGACTGTTCGCCAAGCCACTTCAATACAAAACCGAAGAAAAAAATGACACCTAGTAGTTGAAATAGTTGCGAGGCCGTGATCGTTATAATGTTTATAAATTCTTCCATACTACACTCCTTCTAGCTGTCCAAATATAGTTCTATTTTACTCTGAAATGCGTGAGTTGTTAAGGTTTAATCCATTTAAAAAAGAATCGTCTGTTACTACGATTCTAAAAAAATAGATAATTAGTCAAAATATTTGATAAAATGTTGCACGTCTTGTTCTTGCGCCAAGCCCATTTTTTCATATAGTTGTTGGGCACGCACATTGTCAGCGCCCGTTTCTAGCGCGATGAAACGAGCATGATGTGCTTCGGCGTAGGCATAACATGCTTCAATCAATTGCGTTGCAGCACCATGTTTCCGAGCTGATTCTGTCACATATAAGTCATTTAAAATATAAGCGCGCTTTAAGCCAATCGTTGAAAAAATCGGATACAGCTGCACAAAACCAACTGCCTTGTCGTCTAGCCACGCTAAAAAAACAATCGATTCATCGTGTTCTAGGCGTTCATGTATAAACCAACGAGCAAGTCCGATATCACTTTTTTGTCCAAATGTGACACGGTAAGCATCTAATAATGTAGCAGCCTCTTCGGCATGCTCTGGTGTTAGTTGCAAAATATTCAAAAAATTCACCTCTTTGTCGCATTATATAGTAATTTTTGAAACGTTTCAAAGATTCATCCGTATAGTAAAGAAAGACGATTTTGTAGGAGGAAAAAACATGTCGATTTTTAATAAAGCGTTAGCAAGTTTTGGGATAGGAGCAGCGACGGTTGATACCGTTTTAGCTCATGACACCTATACAGCAGGCGATTTAGTGCAAGGGAATGTGCATATTAAAGGGGGCAATGTCGAGCAACGTATCGATGCGATTTATTTATCGTTAAATATTAATTTTACGAATAAAACAGGTGATAAAGAGTATGAAGATACGGCAACCGTTTTTCAGAAAAAAATTACCGAACCATTTACGATTCAAGCTGGCGAAGAAAAATCATTGCCATTTTCATTTAACTTACCATTTGATGCACCGGCAACAGTTGGCCGCACACGCGCATGGTTAAATACAGGCTTAGATATTAAAAATGCTGTTGACCCGAATGATAAAGATGCAGTGGCTATTCGCCCAACACGTATTGCAAACGCCGTCATTCAGGCCGTGAAAAATTTAGGATTCCGCTTGCGTGAAGTAGAATGTGAAAAAGCCGGCATTCGTATGAATACGCGTCACTCGTTCGTACAAGAATATGAATTTGTGCCAACAAGTGGTCCATTCCGCGGTTACTTAGATGAATTAGAAGTAGTATTTATTAATCAAACGTCACATAAAGTCGAAGTATTGTTCCAAGTAGACCGCAAAGTGCGCGGGTTCACAAGTTTCTTATCAGAAGCATTTGAAATGGATGAAGCATTTGTTAGCCGTACGTTTACTGAACAAGATTTACCAACATTAGAACAAGATTTACGTTGCTTAATTCAAGAGTATTTATAATAGGCGATTAAAAAGAGGCTGGGACATACGTGTACCAACACTCTCTCAGATGAGCATCAAAAAAACCGGAATCGCGCTGTGGCGCGGTTTCGGTTTTTTGTGGCGAACGCTAAAAAAGGAACAGGAACTGTTTTGTAAAAGCCTCTTTTTGTTGTGGCATTACTTAGCCGAGTTCATTAATAAATCGTATATTTCATTGACTTTCGCATGATCGAGATAGACGGTTTCCTTGCGCGAGTCATTCGCTAAAATGGCTGTTGCCGTAAGATCATCAAACCACACCTCATACATCACCGCTTTGATGTCAGTGACTGAAGGGTCTTCTGCGACAATGTAAAAGCGATAGTTCGGCGTCGTGTTCGGAGGAGTTGTCGTTGTCCATGCCAACTCATGCAGTAATGTTAGCCCGTCGCTTATTTGCTGCTGTTCTTTAAACGTCATAAAAGGTACATAATCTTGTTGCACCGTATCATAGCGCTCAACGATAAGATTAACATTCATATTTTTCTGTACTTGTTGCGTACAGCCAGCAAGCATTAGAAATGGCATGATTAAGATAAACCATTTTTTCATTGCTATCACCACCATGTATTAAATTATACAATTATTATTAACTACGATTAAACAATTGTAAAATTGCGCGCAGACTACCAAAACGTAATTTTTCTCGTGGTTCAGCACGCGTTACCGGTGTAATAGTGCCGATAACCATATCACCTTGAATCGGCATATCATTGTTTTTGAAGCGAATACGTAAGGATGTCGCTTTCTTCAAATCCGCACTATCCATGACTTGAAAATGCACATGCGGCGCTGTTGTGTCACCGGAATTACCACTATATGCTATTAATTCGCCGAGCTGCACCGAATCCCCTTGTTCAACACAAATTGAATTTTGTTGTAAATGTGCTAATAAACTATATTCGTTGTGTGCATGTTTCAAAATAATATAATTGCCAAATGTACTGAGCTCATTGCGTTCACCGGGCGATTGATCGCTAATATTGTCTTCAATAGCTATTACTTTGCCAGCTGCCGGCGCATAAACTTCTTCGTTAAACGCATAATAATCTTCACACATATTACCTATATTTTCAAAATATAGGTTATTTTTCAAACGTTTTAAGTCGATGGCATAGCGTTGACTCGAAAAGGGATAGTGATAGTTGATTAATTCGTTCGTGCCGCCTTGTGCTACTTGCCATTTACCACGTACAGGCAGTTCAAAGAATGTTTTTGAAAAAGTGATATCTGCTTCAGGAAATTTTAAGCATGGTTTCATCGTTAAAAAATGGATGCGGCCCTTAGAATCAAAAATCGCGCCAATCGCATTGTTACGCTTGTCATCGAGCCATACATATTTTCGTAGTGGCGGTAGCGCAATCGTATAATGAAGTTCGTATGTATCGTGCTGAATTTTTTGCATAAGAGCTGAAAATTGTTCAAATGAATAGGACGCGCGATATTCAGGAATCGTCGCATTATAAATGGCACAAAATTGGCCGTCTTTTATGTAAGTTGTAAGTTGCTGAGGTTGCATCGTTGTCGCTCCTTTGCTGGACAGACTAGTACTAATTAATACGGCTTAACTATGTGAAAAGTTTCACGATTCTTGAAAAAAGGCAAAGAGCGGCCTATTAAAAGAGGCTTTTACAAAACAGTTCCTGTTCCTTTTTAGCGTTCGCCACAAAAAACCGGAACCGCGCTGTGTCGCGATTCCGGTTTTTTTGATGCTCATCTGAGAGGGTGTTGGTACACGTATGTCCCATCCTCTTTTTGTCATGCTATTCATCAAATAATACATATGCAAGTCGGCGCACGGCTTCGGGAATATCGGCAATATCGATATATGCAAAACCAATAATAATAAAGCGATTTTCACGAATGAGTGGATATGGATTGAGCGAAAAACGTTTTAACGTATACACTTCAAGATTATGTTCCACTGCTTGCTGCTCAATTTCATCATAACTGCGCGCACTTTTTGCCTCGATTAAAAAATGCAGGCCAGCTGGTATGTCCGAAATAATAATTTGGTCGCCAAGCTGTCGCGTTAACTCATCGACTAAACAGCTCCGCACTTCTTCAAAATGTTTCGTCGTTTTGCGCACATGCTTTTCATATTGGCCATTTTCAATAAATTCATTCAATGTATAAAGGACGAGTGTATTGACTGCTTGGATTTCAAGCGGAAACATGTCGCGGTAATCTTCGAGTAATTTAACCGGGAGTACCATATAACTAATGCGAATACCCGGCAACAATGTTTTTGAAAATGTCCCCATATAAATGACTTTATGATTATAGTCCATACTTTGCAGCGACGGCACACTATTGGTCTCATATTTAAATTCACTATCATAATCATCTTCTATTATGTAACGATCATCTGCACGTGAAGCCCAGTTTAATAATTCAACGCGGCGAGAAATCGGCATAATGATGCCTGTTGGGAACTGATGTGATGGCGTTGCAATAACGAGTTGTGCATCAAGCTGTTCCAAATGATTGACGTCGATACCGGAGTCATCAAGCGGTACAAGATGCGCTTGAATATGATGGCGCTTTAATAGTTTGTAGTAGCGTGCGTAGCCTGGATTTTCGACTGCAAATGATGGGTTTTCCGGCAAAATGCGAATGAGACGTTCAAGTAACCCTTGACTTGTTGCATGAATAACAATTTGTTCAGGCTCACATTTGACACCACGCGTTGCATAAATTAGTTCGGCAATGTTTTTGCGAAGAACATAGGGACCTTGCGTATGCGCCATTTCACCAAGCTCTTCAATATGACGCTCATAGACCTTTGCCTCACAGTTGAGCCATTTACGCATAGGAAATAGCCGTGCATTAATATTCATATGTGACAGCGATAGCCACGTCTTTGGTGGGTCGGGCTTTTCACGTAAATGTTCGGGGAATGACGTAGCGACATTTGGATTAATATCAAATTGGTCGATTTCCTCAACAAAATAGCCAACGCGTTCAATTGTATAAATATATCCCTCGGCGAGCAATTGCTCATAAGCATTGGCAATTGAGTTCGTACTGACATGAAGCATTTGTGCAAACTCGCGCTTGGCTGGTAATTTTGTGTGGGCGCGGAGCTCGTTATTTAAAATTAATTTCTTTAGTTGACGATAAATTTCCTGATAAAGGAAGCGTCCTTGCTGTTTATGATCTAATTGAATTAACATACTGTTCACCCCTGGTACCTTTTTTTTGAAAACTTGGTGCTTTTTATTGTACCAAATTCCGTCATAATAGGAAAAAAAGAAACAAGGGAGGACTTAACAATGCTTACGACAAATCTTACTGATGAACTAAATGAAAAACGCCAAAAATACGTGGTGAAAGGTGTTAGTAACGGCTGTACAGCGATTGCAAAAGAAGCAAAAGGCGCAACAATTATCGATGTAGAAGGAAACGAATGGATCGATTTCGCCGCTGCCATTGGTACGCTAAATGTTGGCCATAGCCATCCAAAAGTAGTATCAGCAGTACAAGCACAAGTAGAGAAATTTTTACACCCAGGCTTCAACGTGATTATGTACGATTCTTATATGAAGCTTGCTGAAAAACTGGTAGAAATCACACCGGGAACACATGATAAACAAGTGATTTTACTAAACTCAGGTGCTGAAGCAGTTGAAAATGCGGTTAAAATCGCCCGTAAATATACAGGTAAACAAGCGGTTGTCGCGTTTACAAATGGCTACCACGGTCGTACAAACTTAACGATGGGTATGACATCAAAAGTGAAGCCGTACAAGCTAGGTTTTGGTCCTTTCGCTCCGGAAATTTACAAAGCGCCGTATCCATACATTTACCGTAAGCCAGAAAGCTTAACGGAAGAAGAATATGTGGATCACATCATTGAGCAATTCCATGATTTCTTCATCTCAACGATCGCACCAGAAATGGTTGCTTGTGTTGTGATGGAACCAGTACAAGGTGAGGGTGGCTTCATCGTACCGCCGAAGAAATTCGTACAAGCGGTTGCGCAGTACTGCCAAGAAAACAATATCGTATTCGTAGCAGACGAAATCCAAACAGGTTTCGGTCGTACAGGTACGACGTTTGCTATCGAGCAATTTGATGTTGTACCAGATTTAATGACGGTATCAAAATCAATGGCAGCAGGTCTTCCATTAAGCGGTGTCGTTGGCCGCAAAGAAATGATGGAAGCATCAGATGTCGGCGAATTAGGTGGCACATACTCTGGTAGCCCAGTAGCATGCGAAGCAGCACTTGCGGTTATTGATATCGTAGAACAAGAAAACTTAAATGCGAAAGCAGAAGCAATCGGTCAAAAAATCGAAGCGAAGCTTGAAACATATCGCGCGCAATATGACTTCATTGGCGATATCCGCCGCCTTGGTGCAATGGTTGCTGTTGAGCTTGTGAAAGATGGCAAAGCGCCAAATAAAGAAGCAGTTGGTCGCATTACAAAATATGCGAATGAAAATGGTTTATTACTATTATCAGCAGGGATTAAAGGCAATGTTATTCGTTTCTTAACACCACTTGTAATTACAGATGCAGAGCTTGAAAAAGGTTTTGCGATTTTAGATAAAGCATTTGCAGAAGGAGTGTAGGTCATGGGTGTAGTACATGTTAGCAATCCAGCAACGGGTGAAATTATTCACTCGCTTCAAAAGAGCACACAAGAAGAAGTAACAGCGAAAGTCGACAAGGCGCAGCTTGCGTTCCCATCGTGGAAAGCACTAACAGCGTATGATCGCGCAAAATTGCTTGACGCCTGGGCAGCAATGATTCGCGAAAATCGTCAAGAACTTGGTGAATTAATTACACTTGAAAACGGGAAGCCACTTGCAGAAGCACTTGGTGAAGTGGATTATGCGGTAAGCTATATTGATTGGTATGCAGAGGAAGCGAAGCGCGTTTACGGCCGCACGATTCCAACACATGCACCAAACAAACGTTTGTCGGTATCACGTCAACCAATCGGTGTTGTTGCAGCGATTACACCGTGGAATTTCCCGGCGGCGATGATGACGCGTAAAGCGGCACCAGCACTTGCAGCAGGCTGTACATTTATCGTTAAGCCAGCAGAGGAAACACCGCTAACAACGATTCGTTTAATTGAGCTTGCTCACCGCGCTGGTATCCCACAAGATGCAGTGCAATATGTGCTAGCAGATGCGCCGATGGTTGGTGAAATTTTCACATCGCATAAAGCGGTGCGTAAAATCACATTCACAGGCTCAACTGCGGTCGGCAAATTGTTATTGTCTCAATGTGCACAAACAGTGAAACACGCAACAATGGAGCTTGGTGGTCATGCCCCGATCATCGTAGCTGAGGATGCGAATATTGCTGTAGCAGTTGAACAAACAATTATTGCGAAATATCGTAATGCTGGTCAAACATGTGTCTCACCAAACCGTCTAATTGTCCATGAAAACATCGCTGACAAATTTACAGATGCCCTTGTTGCAAAGGTAAAAGAGTTGAAGATGGGGAATGGTATGGAAGCGGATGTTAATGTCGGTCCGGTTATTAACCGCAAAGGCTTTGACAAAATTCAAGACCAAATTCATGATGCTTTATCAAAAGGTGCTGACGCTGCAGTAGGTGGCGGTCACCATATTGATGAAGAGCAAGGCTTCTACTTCGTGGAACCAACTGTGTTAACGAACGTATCGGCTGATGCAAAAATCATGACAGAAGAAACGTTTGGTCCAGTAATCCCTATTGTGACGTTCAAGGAACTGGATGAGGCAATCGCGATTGCGAATGACTCATTATACGGACTGGCAACGTACTTCTTCACAGAAAGCTATAAAACAGGCACGTATTTAAGTGAAAACTTAGATTACGGTATTGTTGGCTGGAATGATGGTATTATTTCAGCTGCACATGCTCCGTTCGGTGGTATGAAGGAATCGGGCATGGGTCGCGAAGGCGGCACAGAAGGCATTGAGCCATATTTAGAAACAAAATATGTATCAATGTCATTATAATCAAACGCTTGCCCCCTAAGCAGCGTGTGTAAAAGAGCTATGCGAATGGACGCATAGCTCTTTTGATTGTGCCGTGATAAGGCAAGTCGATTTGACATGCCTTATCACGAATCGCTCATCAGAAAATAGCTAGGAGCCCAAGAAGCGTGTTTTGGATACAACATAATTGAAAATAAGTGCCAAACAAAGTCTATTTACGCACGAAAAAAAGGGATTTTAGTAAGCATCATGCAAAAAGCTGTCAACGTAAATTTTTATTTACGATAAAAAAACAAATGCTTACGATTTTTAAGAAATCATTTTGTGCTGTTTTTGCCCGAAATAGGCCAAAAGCGGTCGATTTTGGCGCTCTGACGGTCGGTTTTCGCACGAAAAAATGCGCGTTTGAAAAAATGCTGTCATTTATTCAAAAAAATAAAAATGCGACACGCTGCACTCGATCTAGCAAAGTGTTTGTGCGGAAAAAGCCCGTTATCGGTAGAAATGGGGTCAAAAATGAATCGTAACGGGCATTTTTTGTCCGCTTTTGAGGAGGCCACGTTACAAAGTTGTCGTAACTATCGCCACACAAGTAGTAGTTATTTGAGAAAATGACAACAATCAGCAAATGATTCGCTTTTTTCTAGGCGTATCTACTTAAACGTGACGCATATTCAGAAATATGTCGTATCGAAAACACGCTTCTTGGGGTGAGAGCTAATTTGTGAGAGGGGATTTAAAAAAGAAATTGAAATTTTGAATGGTCTATGAAAAAATCGCAATATAAAAAGCAGCATTCATGTGAATTTGATTGAAGCTGCAGCTAATTTAAAAATTATTTAGAAGCGAGGGGTTTATATAAAATGTAAGCTGAGATTTCATTTGGTGAAGATGTTAGTCTGATGTGCTGCGGATAATAACGTATTTTAAAACCCACTATGTTCAGATAAAACTCTGCATGCTCTAACCTACTTGCACGACATAACGCTCTTTAAAACCCACTATGTTCAAATAAAACTATGTTGAAGCTACTTTTATTAGTCCTCAACGTGCCTTTAAAACCCACTATGTTCAAATAAAACGAAAGTCCGTTCTCGTATATAAAGCCCTCGGATAGTCTTTAAAACCCACTATGTTCAAATAAAACGCAAATATAAATACCTCCCCAGATGATAAAAAGATTACTTTAAAACCCACTATGTTCAAATAAAACTAGCCGCCAATGATGCTTTACATTTTGATTGAAAGGCTTTAAAACCCACTATGTTCAAATAAAACAGGTGACAACAACACAAGCGAAGGAAGCGTATTATCCTTTAAAACCCACTATGTTCAAATAAAACAGCGATTAGTTTATCTGGATAGCGTGTATCATAAATCTTTAAAACCCACTATGTTCAAATAAAACATTCCTTGCGCTTCATCTTTTTTCTTTTCAAATGCCTTTAAAACCCACTATGTTCAAATAAAACCGGCAACATGAATCATACATTAATAATACACTAGACAATCCGAATGACAAGTGACTGCACCATCGCACCATAGTTTAATTCTCGTGGTGCGCCATACATCGTCGTTTTACGAAATAGCTGTAAGATCGGTTGTAAGTCGAATGTGGCTAAAATCGCATCGAAACGACGAGAACTTTCCATTTCCATTAATTCATGGATGTCAAATAGACGCATTTGTTTTACAATAGTCATAGGGCATTCACCTCTTGGATAATTTTGGTTTGGTCACTTAAATTATACCATCTTGGGGAGGTGCCCATTTTTTATTGTTTTAAAACCCTTGGGAGACAAGGGTTTGGAGTTATGAAATTAACTCGATTAAATAAAATTTGGGAAATCAGCATTGTCAATAACGCCTCATTTTAATAGCGATTATGACAGCATTATTAAATGCACTACTAGGTAAAAAATTACCTGCAACTAAAAAGCTTGAATCTACAAAAATATTGACGCGTATTCGCTATTGCTCGCAAAACGACGATACAAGTTCAAAAATATTGGACAGGATTTCTAGTGTAATAGAGTAAACAAAAGAGGCTGACGAAGCATTAGTAGGAAATTTAACGGCAGCATTTAATGACGTTTGTGCCGAACTTCAGCAAACGGCGACAATGTTTGAAACAAATGTAGTAGCACAAACGGCGGCAACAACCGAGCAAGCCAATCAATTACAGCCAATTATTCAAACAACACAAGCAATGACTGAACAACTGGTTTCGCATACAACTGATTTTTCTATGAAATTAAATGATAAAAAAATGCAAAAAGGAATCTTTTAAGTGATGACGAGGATACAGCAGCGATGATCCAACAACTCGAAAAATATCGCTATGTTCAATATGAGCGACTTGAAACGTATAAGTTGCTCGAGCATAGTTGGCATATGGGCACGGTGACGTCGCAGCAGAAGCGAGCATTAATGACGATAACATTTGGTAAAAAAATCGCACGTACCATTATAGAATGGTGTGACGAAGCAATTATACAATTAAGATAATAACTAGGCTTGTACGAAAAGATTGCGTGCAATAATAGTACAAAAGTAAAGTAATACAATTGTATAAATCGTTTATTTTAAAAGAATTATAGCGTCATCTAAGAAAAACCATCGACACCGGTGAGCTGTTTTTCACAATTGCGCATGGTTTAGAGTTAGTACGGAAAATTTGAAAAACGCCGCTTCAGATTGCTGAAGCGGCGTTTTTTTATGCTAATGCTTGCCAAAGTTCTTCTAGCGATTGGGCGATGGAAATTGACTGAAGTGGCGTTGTTAGTGATTCGACTCCATGTCCACCAATAAAAAAAGTGGTATTAGGCTGCGTTGCTGCAAAGCGGTCTAAGCGTTGTACATAGTCGCTATGTTGCACCGGAATTGTGGTGGTCGCAGAGAGCAGTACAACGGCTGGCTGAAATTCTGTAACGAAATTTTCAATGGTGCCAGGAGCAGGCGATTGGCCAATTAAAAAAATACGGTAGCCACGCAATAAGATTTGAAGCAATAAAATGTGTAATGGAAGTTCATGCTGTTCATGTGGTAAGCAAGCACCGACAACTAACTTGGCATTAGGCGGAGCGGGTATTTGATGGCGCAATGTAATTAAGTGATGTTGAATGAAGGTCGAGACAAATTTTTCTTGATATTCTGACCATTGCTTCGTTTGCCATCTGTTTCCAACTTCTTTTAAAAAAGGTTGGACAATATCTGTTAAATAGATAGATAACCCACATGTTTGATGTGCTTGATGCAACACATAGGAAAATTTTCTTTCGTTGCATTGTTCACCGTAAGCTAACAGTTGAAATAAAAAAGACTGCGCTTCTGTAGCCTCCACTGGCGTATGTTCAAGTTCAGCGATTGCTTTTTTTAATGACATCCCTGCTGCAAGATGTTTGTTTAATAAGCAAAGAAACTGTACTTGTTGCTGGGAATATTGCCGATAACCGTTAGAGAGCCGTAATGGATTGATAAAATCATAGCGTTGTTCCCATTTGCGTAGAGTGTCTTTTTTAATGCCCGTGATCGCTGCTACATCTGCAATCGTAAAAGAAGCTAAATCGTTGTTCATACAATCTCCTCCTTTAGGTGCCTCTATTATAACGATATTTTTTTATTTGTCCAATATTTTAAAAATAATGTTTGACATAAATAAAATAGCGGTATAGGATAATTAACTAACAAGTCTAAATAATTAGATATTATCATTCATTGGAGTATGAATAATTAAGAGGAGGAACCGACGTGAAAAAAATTTATGTGATAGGGGCAGGTCCCGGTGGGCTGACAACGGCGATGCTACTGGCGAATGCGGGGTATGAGGTGGAAATTTTTGAAAAAGAATCATTTGTTGGTGGCCGTACAAGTGCTATCCAGCTTGGTGAGTATACATTTGATCGGGGACCTACTTTTTTAAATATGCTGTATTTAATTCGAGAAATCTTTGAACTCACTGGGCGTAAATTGGAGGATTATGTAGAACCTGTTGCGTTAACGCCACTCTATGAACTCGTTTATCACAATAAACGGTTTACTGTAACGTCCAACTATGACCAAATGATTGAGACGATTGCTGCTACGTTTCCGGGGAATGAACAGGGTTATACACGTTACTTGCAAGAAACGCATAAAAAATTAGAGGCATTGGCGCCGTTGTTACAACGAAAAATGGACAGCATTAAAGACTTGTTTACACCAGAAGCATTAAAAGCCTTACCAGAACTAGAACTAGGCAAATCATTAATGGATAAGTTAGGAGAATATTTTGATGATGAAGAGCTCCAATTGGCGTTTACATTCCAATCAAAATATTTAGGAATGTCTCCGTGGAATTGTCCAGGGGCATTTTCGATTTTGTCCTATATTGAACAGGCATATGGCATCTATCATCTAAAAGGCGGCATTCATCAATTAACAACAGCGATGGCTACAGTATTAGCGGAAATGAACGTGCCAATTCATTTAAATACGCCGATTAAAGAAATCGTCCAGCATAAACAGCGTATTGAAGGGATTCGCTTAGAACATGGAGAATTGTTGCATTGTGATGAACTTGTCATTAACGCTGATATGGGTTATGCGATGACAAAGCTACTAAAAAATACGAAAAACCGTCAGTGGACGCCGCAAAAAATCGAGAAGAAACAGTATTCGTGTTCAACCTTTATGCTCTATTTAGGAATCGATACGCAATACGATTTGCAGCATCATACGATTTTATTTGCTGAGGATTATCGTAAAAATATGGAGCAAATTTCAAAAACAAAAGTAATCTCAACCGATATGTCGATTTATGTCCAAAATCCGGTAGTGACAGATGACTCGTTAGCTCCGCCAGGAAAATCTACACTCTATATCTTAGCCCCTGTCCCTAATAATTTTAGTGAAATTGCCTGGGATGATGTCAAAGAGGATTACCGTACACTCCTCATTAAAACATTAGAAAAGCGTCTCGGGTTAACCGATTTAGCGTCCCATATTGAAGAAGAATTAATTGTTACGCCCATTGATTGGGAACAAAAAATGAATGTTTACCAAGGAGCAACCTTTAATTTAGGTCATCAATTAAATCAAATGATGACATTCCGCCCGCACAATCACTTTGCCCCTTACGAAAATTGTTGGTTAGTAGGTGGCGGCACGCATCCTGGCAGTGGTTTGCCGATTATTATTGAATCGGCGCGCATTTCGGCTAATTTAATCCTAGCGCGCGATGGCAAAAAAACATATCCAATTAAACCATTGCCAACTGATGTACAGTATACAGTGACGAAATTGAGCCATGCGTTGTTATAAGCTTTATATTATCTGGTTTGCGGTCGGTATGATATTAGTCGGTTTCGATTTAATACCGAGTTGGCTTGAGTGGGCAAATAGTGTTTTTTTAATGCTTGCAGGCTGTGTGGCAGCAGGATATGCAATGGCAACTTTTGGTCGTGTCAGGGGGATGGTAATTAGCATCTTCATTGGCGTAACGACGTTCGTTATCGAAGGAGTGAGCGCGCATTTTGATATATTTTTTGGGCATTATGATTATACCGAGCGCTTTCCACCACTCCTCTACGGTGTGCCTATTGGCATTGGCTTTGCATGGGTCGTCATGATCATGGCGGGTCATGCGTTAACGCTATCGATACAGTCGCGGTTTGTAAGTGCTGTGCTTGCTGCTTGTTATGTAGTATTGTTGGACGCCGTACTCGATCCTGTTGCCTTTGTCGCAAAAGGATATTGGCTGTGGGAAAGTACGAGCCCTTACTATGGTATTCCGTTTAGTAATTTTTTAGCGTGGTTTCTCGTCGCGTTTGTTGTGCAACTTTTATTGCCACGCATTAAAAATAGGCCTTCTAAACAGCACGTTCGACGAATGACCACCGTTTTTTGGACCATCGTGATTTTATTTTTATGGTTAGCTTTATTAGCCAATTTATATGTAGCTTGTATCGTTAGCGTCACGGGCTTTTGTCTACTTCAGCTTGGAAGGAGATTTTACAATGAAGCGAAAGAAACTTAATATGGCGCTATTTTCCGTCGGACAACAATTACTGCTAAAGAGAATGTTTCGTACGATGGCTGTCAGTGCGCGCATCATTAAACAACCATGCATCATTGTCATCAATCATAGTAGTTTTTATGATGCGCTTGTGTTGTTTGAGTTGTATCAACAGGGGTATTTGCCAAAAAATACTGTCGTCGCGATGAGTGCGCACGGTTTAAAAACCGTTCCTCTTTTTAAAGGATTAGGGGTGCAGCCAATCTCAAAACCCATTCAGCTGTCTGAATATAAACAGCTCCTACAATTAGCCAAAACCGAAACGCTTGCGCTTTTCCCGCAAGGCGTAGAACAACACCAAGAACGGCGGCCACTTACATTGCAGCGTGGCATCGATACCATTATGACACGCTTCCCAACGTATGCGCTTTTAGTCGTCTCTATTTATTATTCCTTTACGGACAGTTTGCGGGGCGAAATCGCTTGCAGACTCACTTTAAAGACACAACCTATTTCAATTGAGCAGGTGATGACAGAGGAGTTGGAGCAGTTAAAATACGCTGTAGTCAACAACCAAATGAAAGGGTTTGTACAATTATGGTAATCGCGCTCCCTTTTATCATTGGTCTGGTATGGCTCATGCTTAATTTAGCGGCACTAAAACGTATCAAAATAGGGAATCACCGTGAGCCAACTATTAGCGTATTGATTCCGCTCCGCAATGAAGCAAAAAACATTCCGGCATTAATGGACTCCCTGCATCGGGTTACTTATGAGAAGGCGCAGTTTCTTTTTTATGACGACGAATCAACCGACCAAACGGCTTTTCTTATACAGCAGCGTTTATCATTTGATCATCGATTTCAATTTTTAGAAGGAACGGCATTACAGGGCTCGTGGCGCGGAAAAACATATGCCTGTCAACAACTTGCAGACCGAGCAACCGGCGATATTTTAGTTTGGATTGATGCAGATGTCACATTGCATCATGAAACGTTAGATGCGATCGCCAATATGTTTGAAAAGCCAATTGATGCTTTATCTGGCTTTCCACGTTTTTATATGCGTAATTGGCTTGAAAAATTATTGACACCATTGCTTCATTTTTTTGTTCATTTTCACTTGCCGATTTATTTAGCAAATACGTCTACGTGGCCATCCGCAACTGCAGCAAGTGGAGCATTTATTGCGATTCGCCGCACAGCTTATAACGAAATCGGCGGTCATGCGGCAGTGAAAGAACATGTTGTAGAAGATGTTGCTTTATTTCGCGAGTTAAAAAAACATCGTAAACGAGCCATGCTTTACAATGTCAGTGATTTTATAGCATGTGCAATGTATGATAATACAAAGGAGACGTGGCGAGGGTTTCAAAAAAATTGCTTCAGAGGAATCAACCATTCGTATACGTTAGGACTGTTTATCGTTGTGTTTTACATGATTTATTTTATTGGACCTGTTATCGGCTTAATTGTCGGAATTATTACACAACAATGGAGTTATATCGTACCATTTATAGGGATTACGCTTATGCGCCTGCTAAGCGATTATGCCGCAAAACAACAGTCACTATGGAGCTTTTTCATGCCTATAAGTGCATTCGCCTATAGTGTCTTAATGTGCGTAACGATGTGGCAGACAGCACAGCAAAAAACGATGTACTGGAAGGGACGAAAGTTATGAAACAACGTGCCATTGTGATAGGAGGTGGGCTTGGTGGTATGGCAGCAGCACTAACGCTAAGTCCGTATTATGAGGTTCACTTATTTGAAAAAAATGACTGGTTAGGTGGCAAAATGCAAGCCATTCAATTAGGAGCGCACCATTTTGATTATGGACCTAATACCTTAACGATGCCGCGCTATTTTTGGGAAACCATTGCCCCGTTTTGTGACGCCCAAAAAGAATTACCATTTAAAAAGCTACAAAATCCAACGCATCATAAATGGGCTCAATATGAGCTGACGTTTACGACAAATCGCGAAAAAATGCAGCAACAACTTGCAGTCATCGACGAGAAGAGTGCTCAAAACTATCCAGCATTTTTGGCCGAAGTGACACGCCTTTTTCAGATTAGTGAGCAGGCATTTTTAACAAAAACCTTTTTCTCTGCAAAGGATTATGTGAGTCCAACGCTTGCGTATCGTTTGTTACAAGCGCATCCATGGAAAACATTGGATGCTTTTTTAAAATCTTTTTTCCCACATCCAGCCGTTCGCCAATTGTTCGGCCGATTTGCGACCTATATTGGCTCGTCGCCATATGCTTCGCCAGCAACCTTTGCACTGATTGCCTACTTTGAATTAGTGGATGGGACGTATTATTTACGAGGCGGTGCTACAATGATTGCGCATGTATTTGAAAAATTACTCAAGCGCCAGCACGTTCACTTACATTTACAAGAGTCTATTGAAAAAATAGCCATCGATGATCAGCGTATTGTCTTTTGTGAGACAACAAAACAACGCTATGGCGCAGATATCGTCATCAGCGATGTCGATTATGCAAAGATGCAACAGTTATTGGGACGAGATGAAGTAACCTACGAACTATCGACGTCTGCCTATGTGGAATTAATCGCGCTAAAAGAGCCCGTATCCCTTCACTATCATAACGTACAATTTAGTTCAGATTACCCAGCAGAATTTCAGGCGCTTCGATTAGGGACGCTGCCAAACGAGGCGACCGTGTATAGTTGCTATCCTTTTGCCGCGGATCAACAAAAGAAACCGGCCTTATTTGTATTAATCAATGCCCCGGCGACGACAACCATTGATTTGACCTTAGCTAAAAATCAAGTCGAACGTGCCCTAAAAATATGGGGGATTGAGGAGACGCAAATCATCGGGCGACACGTAATCCCCCCCGATTACGTCGCGCAGACGTTTAATGTGGCGCAAGGAGCCATCTATGGTCAAGCATCTAACACTTTACGTGGCAGTTTTTTAAGACCTGCTAATCGCGACCGACAGTTAAAAAATTTATACTTTGTCGGGGGAACTGTGCATCCAGGCGGAGGCTCTCCAATTGTTGTAAAAGGTGGGTATGAAGTAGCCAATCGTATTATTTTAGAAAATAGTAATTGTATAAAAAACTGATATAATAAGTGTTTAAAAGTAAATTGTCTCATTTGATAGATGAAAAATACAAATGTAGAGGAGAACGAACCTAAAGAACGGACACAACATAAAAAGAGAAAAACACTTTCGGCGTATAAAAACGTTGGAGGTGTTTTTTCATGGGCAAAAACAAGTAGCTTCGTATGAAACTAAAAGAAAAGCGATTGAAATGAAGTTAGCATACGTGCTGACGAAAGAGATGAGGGATGGATGCGGGATTAAAAATGAAACACAAATTTATGAGTGGATGAAATGGTTGAAAGATGATGAGTTGCATTGATGAGAACAGCCCATTTTTAAGCGTCTATCAAATTCAGTTAAAAAGAAATTTTTTTCACTGTCTCATTTTTGTAGGGCAGTTCTTGAGGAAGCGTTTCTCTTTCTTTTAGGTAGAAATGTAATAAATTATATTTTATCATTTGTTTCAAGTGCACAAAAATTTAATTAGTTCCGAAAGAATAGGTGTTTTTTAATCATTTTTAAATGAATCAATTTCATAAGTCACATTTTTCAAAAGCGTAGACGAACCCTATTTCAAAATTTCCGTTTTTAAAAATTAGGCTGCGGTGTGTTGTTGTTCGTTTAATTGCGCGTTTAATCGATCTGTTGCTAATTTGCAGGCATTATAAATAAACATCACCATTTGGAAGTGTAGCTTGGCTTTTTTTTCTGAACGATGACGGACATTATCTAATTGAAAGTACTCTTTTAAATAGGCATTCACACGTTCGACAGCTGAGCGTTCTTTATAAAGCTGTTTCCATAAATCCGAGCCTCTTGCCGGATACGTATACTTGCGAATGTCGGTTTCACACTTGATTTTAAAGACTTTTTGACACAGTGAATCGTCACGTAATGGACAGGTTGCACATTCCTTTGGGCGTGTGAATTTTAAACTTTGATACTTCTTGTCAAAGCTATCGTAACAGTAGCTATGTTCTCTCACACAAGTTGGACGGAAGTGTTGGTCAAAGCCAAGTAGTTCTGATTCACGCCGTTTCACATAAGGAATCACAGGGTTCATCCCTTGATTTAAGATTTGACGGTAAATCGGTTCATAGTCGTATCCTTTATCTAAAATAGCCGTTGTAAACTGATTCGGTAAGACTTCTGCCACCTTTTTGAGTAATGGAATCGCGGCTTTACTGTCGCTTAAATTGCCAGAGGACATCATGCCTGCGACAATATACTGACTTTTCGTGGAGACAGCTAAATGCGCTTTATAGCCAAACCAAAACGTGTTTTTACCGTCACTATTTTTCTTCACGCCCCACTGCGGTTCAATCGGCATCTCTTGTAAAAGTGTCGCAGTTGGCACAGTGAGCTGCGTTTCAATCTTCTTTTCGTAGGTCGATTGATTCGCCTCGATTTCAGCTTGTTCTAACAGCCAGGCTTCGCGCGCTTCCTTTGATTTGCGCCCGCGTTTCTTCGGTGTTTTTTCCGTTTTCTCTGTCGGCTTCGCTGCGTCGCGTGCTTCGAAATGTGTGGCATCTTCTGTGATATGTTCATCCGTTAAAAAACCTTCTGTGAAAGCTATTTGAATCACCTTATCATTCATTTGAACGAAGGCATCTGAACCACTAATCACGCTGACCATACGTGAATATGAGGCTTCTGAAGGAATACAATCAGAGAGCAGAAAACCACAATCTAAACGAAATAGAATGTCATACTTCAACCGTTTGACCAAATCTTTCACGGTTGGAATACGTTCGACAATCCGAATGACAAGTGACTGCACCATCGCACCATAGTTTAATTCTCGTGGTGCGCCATACATCGTCGTTTTACGAAATAGCTGTAAGATCGGTTGTAAGTCGAATGTGGCTAAAATCGCATCGAAACGACGAGAACTTTCCATTTCCATTAATTCATGGATGTCAAATAGACGCATTTGTTTTACAATAGTCATAGGGCATTCACCTCTTGGATAATTTTGGTTTGGTCACTTAAATTATACCATCTTGGGGAGGTGCCCATTTTTTATTGTTTTAAAACCCTTGGGAGACAAGGGATTGGAGTTATGAAATTAACTCAACTAGACAAGAAATAGAAGATATCACGTCTGTTGATTAACTAATTTTTACCAATAAAATGCAATAAAAAAGAGAGATTCCATGTAAAATGTAAGTTACCACACCAACATTTACGAGGAGGAATCTCTCATGGCTAAGAATACCACGATTTTCATGTTACTTCAAAACTTTATTTCACAGGAAGAAATCAACGAAATTCTTGTTGAATATGGTTTTGAAGATACAGCTCGTAAATGCGATGTACCTACACTTTTAGCTTATTTAGTTGGTGCAGCGGCTTTCGAATGGAAAAGGTTACGTCACGCAGCGGATGTGGCTTCAGCACAGGGTTTGAAATCTGTGGATTATTCTACGCTTTCGAAACGCTTAGGCGAGCTGAATCACCATATTGTGAAGCGTATTTTTGACGTCATTGTTAGACGTTTAAACCGAGCGACACGACGAAAATTAAAGCTTAAAAAAGACTTACTAGCGATTGATTCGACAACGATTACCGTTGGAAAAACGCGTTTACCATGGGCTTTATATCATGGTGAGCGCTCAGGCATCAAGTTGCACGTTAGCTTCACAAATACGACTGAGATGCCCTTGAAAGTCGTGGAAACAACGGGCTTAAAACATGATGGTCCGATTGGCGTGAGCTTAGAGGACAAGCGTTTTATTCTCGTGGCAGATCGTGCTTATTTTTCAATGGATAAGGTCGATCGTTACGCGCAAACCGGACAAGATTTCGTCATTCGTTTGAAGGAAAATATTCATGTAAGTCGAAAGAAATCGTTAAAAAGAGCCCCTGTCGCAGGTTCCAATGTAGTCGCTGATTTTACATGTATCCTTGGTACAACG
The DNA here is from genome assembly GCF_000505545.1 of Kurthia huakuii LAM0618. Taxonomy (GTDB): domain Bacteria; phylum Bacillota; class Bacilli; order Bacillales_A; family Planococcaceae; genus Kurthia; species Kurthia huakuii. Next base: position 1,699 of record NZ_AYTB01000013.1, on the reverse strand, counting down.
CAAAAACAAACCGTCGCACGCCATCGTATCGTAGAATTTACAGATTACGAAGGAGATGTTGTGCGTGTTGTGACAAATCTTCGCGATGTAACAGCAGAAGAAATCGCTGGCATGTATAAAGAGCGCTGGGCAATTGAATCGTTCTTTCGTTGGATCAAACAGAACTTAAATGTGCCTGTTTTATTTGGCACGACTGAAAATGCGGTGTATAGCCAACTATTTGCGGCGTTAATTGCCTACGTATTATTGAAATTTTTACAAACGGAAGGACACAAGAAAAAGCACTGTAAACGCCTGTCTTTCGCTGGTTTCACACGCCAGCTTCTTTGTGATACCCTGCCGATTGAATGGCGAATTGGATTGAAAGAAATAGTCGAATGCCACCGTGAACTTTATCAACTAGATATTGGGTGATTTTGGTTAATCAACACGTGTGAGAAGATATATTAAACAGAGGCGCTATCGATATAGGAAATCCAGGAAAAGACATATACTTTGGTAATGGGAAAATAAATATTTATAATTCAATTATTAAATAAGGTGGGGAAATCAATTAAAAAGTTAAAAACATCTATTATATGCATATCCATATTATCCACAATTATTATTTTGTTTACTTTTTTTGAGTTTATAGCATTGAAAATTTTAGGATTAAAATATGATTCGCTAAGTAACTTATTTTTATTTTTAATAATTTATGGTTTTTTAGAAATACCTTTAAATTTATTTCTCTCATCTATAATGAAGGCCTTAAAGGCCACTAAAATACTTAATTCTAGTAAAGGTCTCTTGAGATTTTTGGTAAATATTATAGGTACTTTTATTTTGTTAAACATAATAGATATATATATGGATTCTATATCTATAACTCAATTTGGTATCTTAGTATTTTCAGTTATAACAGGTTTAATTGGTTGGTTATCAATTCAAGATGATGCCGAACCACCTAACTATGACACAAAAGAATATAATAATCTTGATAAAAAATTTAAAGATATATAATTAATTACAATACAAAACTAGTATCATTTTGTACTACCGATAACATTTTTTCTTGAGTACTTTCATAAATCATAATGTTAACTAGAAAAGCCACGAATCATTATTAAATCAATGATTCATGACTTCTTTGTATATTCCCAAACTTTGATTTGGGAACGTTTTTTTGTATGAGACTGTATAGATAGAAGCTCGCTAATTAATATAAAATTATCTTTTTAATAAAAACAATCTAATTTAAACAATTATTGGAGTATAATTTGAATATTCAGGAACAAAGGTCGAGATTTTAGAAAGTACTTTATTAATAAAGGAATTGATTTAATTGAATTATTTTATGTACATAGTTTGTATGCTAATATGGGGCCTTAACTTTATTGCTGTTAAAATACAAGGGACAGAAGCTCCTTTAGAAATTTCATTGTTATACCGTTCTGCAATTGCATTTATTCTTTTCTATATTTTATTTAAAATTAAAAAGATGAAATTTACGAAAGAAAAAATGAATTACTTTACGATTATTGGGTTTGGCGTTTGTAATTTTGCAATCAGCTATTTATTACTTTATTATGGAACAATTTATAGTACAGCAGCACTTGTCACACTAATTTTCTCATTGAAAGCAATTATAACGCCTATTTTTTTAAATATTGTATTTAAAACAGAGCTACAGAAAAAAATCTACATAGGTGGCGTACTA
>NZ_AYTB01000012.1 GCF_000505545.1 Kurthia huakuii LAM0618 | reverse complement strand
GATGAAATTTACGAAAGAAAAAATGAATTACTTTACGATTATCGGCTTTGGCGTTTGTAATTTTGCAATCAGCTATTTGTTACTTTATTATGGAACAATTTATAGTACAGCAGCACTTGTCACACTAATTTTCTCATTGAAAGCAATTATAACGCCTATTTTTTTAAATATTGTATTTAAAACAGAGCTACAGAAAAAAATCTACATAGGTGGCGCACTAGGCTTGTTAAGTGTTGTTGTCATTCTTTATCCGGATTTACACACTATTTCGTCAGGTTTTGTGATTGGTATTGTTTTAGCGTTAGTTGGTACTATTGTTACGTCAATCGGTGATGTGTTTTCATACTACAATAATAAGAAAAATATCGACCCTATAATGGCCAATACAATCGGAATGTTTTCAGCTACTATTTTAATATTAATATTTACGATTGCTTCAGCAAAAAGCTTTGTTGTGCCTAATTCTCTTCATTATTGGGTAGGGTTACTCTATTTAGCGGTTCTAGCTTCATTTGTAGCCTGGTTATTGTATTTATTGTTAATCAAAAATCTAGGAGCTTCGGAAAGTAGCTATATGGTTGCCCTATTCCCAGCTATCGGTGGTTTTGCTAGTGTGATCATTGGTGAAACACAAATTTCAATTAACTTAGTTGTCGGCATTATATTAGCTGTCGTAGGTGCTTACATTGCAGTGGCTAAAAGGAAAAAGACTGTAATTTAATTATGGTTTGTTTAAACGAAATAAAAAGCGAACGCATATACAACAAGTGCGTTCGCTTTTTCATTCCCAAAGTGTCATTTGGGAAAGTTATTTTGTATGAGAAATTAATAAGATTCGCCAATTGCATAGCGATTTTGCTTACCCATCCAATCATTAACTTCTCGCCATTTCATTCTTTTAGCTGAAATCCAATTGCTACAAGCGTCCGAATTTTCTTTAGGATGCCAATTATAATCATCAGCCCAATAAAAATTATCTTCAACTTTCAAAATGATTGCATCACGTATGATTGAATCATAATTTTCTGGACTCGGAATAATCTGAACCCCTGTTACGTTTTCAAAAAGGATTTCAATTGCAGATGGATTGGCAAATTGACGCTGAAATAATATCTTTACATTTGTATCTAATTCTCCCGGTACTGCCATAGATAAATCTTCATTCACATAAGTTCCTGTCCACATATACATTTCTCTTAAACAGCCATCGTGAAAATAACCAAAATGCTCTAGTAAATGCTCAATATCTGATTGTTCATTTATTTCAACCCAATTCATATGTATTCCCCCTTTGAATCATACTCTAATACATTTCGTAATGGATAAGCAAAGAAGATTCCCAAAGCGGTGTTTGGTCACATTTTGAAATGTTTGTTGAACTAAAGCACCTCGTTTGTTTAAGTAGATTGATTCACAAAGAGCAATGAATTTTATGGTGTCAAAAAGTACGAAATAGAATTAATAAATCTGTTACAACAAAAATTGTTAGAATAATTAGGTTGATAATCAAAATTATTTTTCCAAATAAATCAGGATTCCTTTTCACGCTAATTATACTAAAGACGAATCCAAGGATAGCGATTATATGGCTTGCTAAAAGGTAATCAGATGGCGGATAAACACTAATAAAAATAGGGCAAAGAATAGACAAAAGTTTAAGCATTGGCAATTGATAACTGTTTTCCAAATTAAACACCTCACTTTGTTTAATACAGCCAATTTTTATTTAATCCAATTGTAACATTTTGTAAAAATATAACAAATCCTTATAGAGCTAACCTGCTCCGTTAATTGAAGTATAACCTTCCCAAACCGACGTTTGGTAAACAAAATTTCGCAAATTCCGTAAGTGCCGATAATAACCCTTTATGCGAAATGTATAGACAATTTAGACGTTAAATAAGTACGATTTACTTTCTTTAATTATTGTAACATAAACAGTTTTAAAGTTTCGCTCACCCTTGACTCCAAAGTTTTCAGGCCATGTTTTTCGGACGCTGGGCCAAGCTTGATAAAAACACTTGGCGTCCGAGTGAAACAGCGTAACATGGCCTTGTTTGACGTCAAGGGACGAGCTGCATGAATCAAAAATAACGTCATTTATACGATCAAATGACGTTATTTTTGCTGAAATATGGATTATTAATATAAGTGGAGAAATGGGTTGACAATAAAAATAAAGGTGTGATATCATGGAAAATTTGATAAAAATGCGGAAAAGTGTTAAAATTAAATAGGTGATTATAAATGGAGGCGAATTATTTGTTTCAAATTGGCGAAAATATTATTTATCCAATGTACGGAGCAGGTATCATTAAAGCGATAGAACAAAAGGAAATCAAAGGGCAGCCGCAAGCATGCTACGTGATCCATTTAACAGCAAGCAATATGCAACTGACTGTCCCAGAGACTAAATTCTTGAGTTCAAATATACGTTCTGTTACGGATATAACGGAGTTACAACATATTATAGACATTTTTCAACATGGAGAATCAGATAGCTCATTACCATGGAAACAGCGGTATACAGTGAATACTGATAAAGTAAAAACAGGAAAAATACAAGAGTGTGCAGAAGTTGTACGTGATTTAATGCGCTTGAAGGAAGACAAAGCACTTAATACGAGCGAAAAAGCGATGTTAAACAACACACACAAGTTTTTACTTAGCGAACTTAATCTAATTAAAGGGATTACAGAAACGGAAATAAATATTTTTAGTTAAAATTATTTGTAATAGGTGCTTTTAAAGGTAGCCAAATGTTATTTTTTGTTGTATACTATATGTAATAAGAATAATAAATTCACGTATTACAAAATGTATTAGTGTTTTATTTAATATTTTTTGTAATACGTGAATTTTTTCTTTTTGAGGAATTATAATCTTATTAATATAATTATTGGAGGTCATTTAAATGACACAAGGTACAGTAAAATGGTTTAACGCAGACAAAGGTTTCGGCTTCATCGAAGTTGAAGGCGGTTCTGACGTATTCGCTCACTTCTCAGCAATTCAAGGTGAAGGTTTCAAATCACTTGAAGAAGGCCAAAAAGTAGAATTCGACGTAGAAGACGGCCAACGCGGTCCTCAAGCTGCTAACATCGTAAAACTTTAATCGTTGACGATAAAAAAAGGCACCCCATCTAATGGGCGTGCCTTTTTTGTGTTTGCAAAGCATGTTATTTTTTCTTTTGATCGTCCATTTCTTTTTTTAAGAAATCATCAAACATTTTTTTCACTTCATCACTGCTCAATAAGTCCGTAACAAATTCCGTAACATCTTCGCCACGAATATTTTTCTTCGCGATGCGATAGCAAATTTCGGACACTGTAAAGCCAAGTGATACTGTAATTGCCGTAGCAACGGAACCGTTAATAACCGAGCCGGCGCCAGGAATAAATTTCGTTAATTGTGCGACTAAATAACGACCAAGATTACTAACAATTGTACCTGCACCAAGCGCACTAATAATGACCGAAATATTTTCAAAGTCGCTATCAAGACCGTATTGCTTCATAATTCGGCCAATCATTGCGCTCTGATTGGCTAATAAAATCGGTCCATCAGCAAAGGGAATCGGTGTAAAGCCTACCGCAAATGATGCGGCCGCATGTTGACGAATCGCTTTGTTCACTTCTTTTTTCACGAGATCGATATTTGAGCGCTGTGCACGTAAAAACGCATATTTGACAGAAGGTTCGATCTGTTCATACGTCCATGAAATTAACTGACTTAATTCAAAGTTGCCGCCCGCATCAAAGACGGTTGAAACATAAAAATGTGGAATCGTTGCTTGTTGTAAAATCGCCATCATTGCTCGTAAATCGTCTTCTGCCGCCATATCCGCCTTCGTTAGTACGACAGCTAGCGGTTTACCGGTTTTACGGAAACGCTCAATCATTGCGATATCCATATCCGTTATACGACTATTTGGCGCAGCAATACAATACCACACCATATGAATTTGGTCCTCGGGTTTTGTCGTATGATCTTCCATATAGAGTTGCATTTCATTTAAAAATCGCGTATGTTCTTCGCTCGCAAGTTCATAACCTTTCGTATCGAACAATGTCAGTGGCATATTAGGTACCGTATATTTCGTTGTTTCTTGCGTGACCGGTTTACCATTGCCCACTTTCGTAAAATCGATAGCGAAAACTTTGTTGACGAGTGCTGATTTGCCGACGCCAGTAGCGCCAACAACGAGAATATTCGCATTGCCATCCTCTTTTAAAAATAGCTCGAGCGCCTGTTCAATTTGCTCGTTCATTTGTAAATTTTCTTTTTTCATTTATCGTTCCTCCTTATCAATAACGGCACTTGCGCGCGCAATCGTTTGGCGTGTTTCCGCGTCAATACGCTGGCGATTGTCCTCTAAATAGCGTAGCATTTCCTTTTGGAATTTGCGGCCAACTTGTGGTGGTGATTGCATTAAAATCGTCGCACGAAATGCTTCTTCTAGTTTACCAAATGCGATGTCTAGTGCTTCAATGCGCCAGTCATTCGTTGATTGTTTATGACGGTGAGCGCGACGCGTTGGATGTGTTACATCAAGTGTACTCGCATAGGTCGTCATCGCCGCATGTACTTCACGTTCGATTAGAACATTTAAATCTTGTGTAATAAAGCGCTCTGATAGCTGTTTTGCCAGTGCAACTGCTTCTTTACTTGACGGGCTTTCTTCAATACGCCGGCGGTATTCCCCAGCTACTTTACGCTCAGCTAAATAAAAAATACGTTCCGGTAAGCGTTCATTTAGCATTTCTAAATAATTGACGCGAATATGCGCGGTAATCTCGTGAAGGCCTTGTTGTTCAATCATTTGCCCTGTCATAAGCTTTTGCGCGACACTATTAACAGAAATGACCGTCACATTTTTTTGTGTGGCATCGTGAATCGTAGCGGTCAACTCAGTAACGACTTGTGGTGAGACGAGCGCCGCTTTGGTTAAGGCAACAATGACATGAATTTTTTGCGCGCGCAGCATATCAATCACTTGTAAATCAAAATCTTGGACGCGTGTAGACGCAGCTGAAATGCAGTAAACAGCGATATGCACCCATTCTGACACCGCTGACTTATAACCACGTGTTTCAAGGAAATGTTTAAAATCAGCGAGCCATAATTGGTCTTTTCCTTGCTCGATACCCCATGAATCAATGAGTGAGACAGGAATACCATTTAACACGAGCTTTTCTTCAAAAAAACCTTGTTCGGTTACTGGTTTACCGGCACCGGTTGCCCGTTTTGGCTCGTTAAATAAGTAATTAATAAGCGAAGATTTACCGACGCCTGTCTGTCCTAAAATGGCAACATTGACAGCGTGTCGTGCGCGCACCGGTAGCATCGCTTCTTTCACTTGTGCAATATATTCTTCGATTAAATCTGCGACATCACGGTTTGTGCGTAGTTGTTCGAGGACATATTGTTCAAAAGCATCCGCTACATGAAACGATGATTTATTCACAATGGAGCGCGCTTTATGCGATGTTTTGTCAAAGAAGTTTTTAAGGCGTCCAGATTTTTCTTCGGTCAGTTCTTCGGTGCCACGTAGTTGTTTGAAAAAATTAGCGATATTTTGTGTAAATGTTTCAAACGATAAATTTTGCTCGTCTTGCTCTTCAAAAAAAGCGATTTTTGGCGATAACGGCATGAGTAATTGTTCTGCTACACGATGCAAAATAGGGCGTAAATCTTGCGTTAAAAACGTGAGCGTATATTGCTCAGCTTGTTGTTCGGCATTTTTAGTACGCCATATTTTTTCGACTTTTTCTTTGTATGGTAAAAGTGCTTTTTTAGCATACATCATCATTTTTGCGCGGAAAAAGGCTCGCACAACACGTAAATAGCCATCAAATAATGCATCTTCAAGTAGGATGGCATCGTCGGCACTTGTGAGTGTCACATTTGCTGGCAAGACCATATCTAAATCAATCGGACCATTAATATGGCGGAGTGCGAGAATGACCGGCATTTTTTTTGCCGCTTGCTGAATTGTAAACAGCTCTTCTGCGGTTGGACCGTTAGCTGTCATGACATACAGCATGATTGTTGCAGCATTCGCGCTTTTAATAATCGGTACGTCACCAACTTGTGTGAACGGCAGCGAGAAATCGTGCGCGCCCGGTTGTTTATAGAGTAAAATATTGAGTTGTGTTAAATCCAACATCATCACCATCTTTTTTAGAATGTATTATACTATACGGAATACACCAAAAAATGTTTCATCGAACGCAAAAAAAACCGAGACATTGCGGTGCCTCGGCCATTTATTATTTGACATATTTTTTATAATCACTGCGCTTTACACTCATAAAATTGACGTGGTCAAGCGATGTTTTTTTGCCATTTAAACGGAAATCAATCGTTTGTAGACGCGGCATATTTTTAAAGAATGTTACAGCGATGCGATCAGTGAAGAATTGACCACCAGTAGAACCTTGTACGACTTGACTATTTGCTAGCGTAGATTTGAAGTTGAGCGTTACGCTTTTTTCAGAATGTGAGACAGCATAACTTTTTAAATAGCGTGTATAGCCAAGTTCATGCATCAAAAATTTTGTTAATAAGCCATCTTCATGATAGCTGTAAGGTGCTTTATGCTCAACGACTAATTTTGTCGCTGTTTTATTTGGTGCATAGACAATTACTTGCTGTTCGGCATGTGCAGCAAGCGGAGCGGTCATGAGCGGAAGTGCCATCATCATCGCAATTATTGGTTTTGTCCATTTCTTCATTGTGAATCACACCTTTCGTTTTAAGCTATAGTTTACTATTCCCGGAAATAGCTAAAACCATGCTAGGGAAAGGGACTTATTACTCTTTTAGGTATGTATGACTACGAGACAGATCTCTTACTGAATGGCCGAATGAGCGCGAACGTTTTTAAAAATGTCCTTATTTTTTAAGCGACCAACATAGCTTAGCGTCCATTTAGTTGCTTTGTTGATAGACTTTAAGGAAGCAACATAATGCACTTTTTTGTTAGAAGTTCATTTTTTGGGGCAACCTCTTTATATAAGGGTGTCTGTTTCTTACTAATCGCATCCGATTCATTTTAGCACCTATGAAATTAAAGGAGGACAATGAACATGGAGCAACATAATAAGAAAAAAGAACAATTAGAGCAGCATACGGTGGAAGATCGTGATAAAGCGCTAACGACAAATCAAGGTTTAAAAATGAGCGAAGATGAATTTTCATTAAAAGTGGGAGACCGCGGTCCAACAATTATGGAAGATTTTCATTTTCGTGAAAAAATGACGCATTTTGACCATGAACGCATTCCAGAGCGTGTCGTTCATGCACGAGGAACAGCTGCACATGGTTATTTTGAGTGTTATGAAGATGCAAGCGACATTACAATGGCAGATTTTTTAAGTGAAAAAGGAAAACAAACGCCGGTGTTTGTACGTTTTTCAACTGTAGCAGGATCACGCGGTTCAGCAGATAGTGTACGAGATGCGCGCGGATTTGCGACGAAGTTTTATACCGATGAAGGCAATTATGATTTAGTCGGCAATAATATTCCTGTTTTCTTTATTCAAGACGCAATTAAATTCCCGGATTTTGTCCATGCCGTAAAACCGGAACCACATAATGAAATTCCACAAGCGCAAAGTGCTCATGATACATTTTGGGATTTTGTCGCAAACAATCAAGAGTCTGCACATATGGTTATGTGGCACATGTCAGACCGTTCGATTCCGCGGAGTTACCGGATGATGGAAGGTTTTGGTGTGAACACCTACCGTTTTGTTAATAAAGAAGGGGTGGCGCATTTTGTAAAACTCCACTGGAAACCAGTGCTTGGCGTTCATTCGCTTGTGTGGGATGAGGCGCAAAAAGTCGCTGGTAAAGATCCTGACTTCCATCGACGTGATTTATATGATGCTATTGAATTAGGCAATTATCCACAATACGAATTAGCCGTTCAAGTTATCCCGGAAGAACAAGAATTTTCGTTTGACTTCGACATTTTAGATCCAACAAAGATTTGGCCGGAAGAACAAGTGCCACTTCGTAAATTAGGCATGATGACGTTAAATCGTAATGTCGATAACTTCTTTGCGGAAACAGAACAAGTGGCCTTCCACGTTGGACACGTCGTACCTGGTATTGATTTTTCAAATGACCCGCTGTTACAAGGGCGTTTATTTTCATACACCGATACCCAACTCATTCGTTTAGGTGGTCCTAATTTCCACGAGTTACCGATTAATAAACCGGTTTGTCCATTCCATAATAATCAACGCGATGGCTATAATCGTCAAACGATTAATCGTGGGCAAGTAAGCTATCACCAAAATAGCCTTCAGAATAATACGCCAAACCCTGTACCGCGCGAGCAGGGCGGCTATGAACATTACCAAGAAAAAGTAGATGGGCGCAAAATTCGTGCGCGTAGTGAAGGATTTAAAGATCACTTCTCACAAGCACGTCTATTTTGGAATAGTATGACGCCAGTAGAAAAAGAGCATATTGTCAAAGCCTTTTGTTTTGAAGTAGGAAAAGTGCAAAGTATGGATGTTCGGAAACAAGTAGTGGAAATGTTTGCACATGTTAGCCACGAACTTGCGGCAACGTTAGCAAAAAAAGTCGGCGTCACGACAACGATCGATACGATTCCAGAAGAGACAAATACGAAGCAATCGCCTGCTGTAAGTATGTATACGAATCCTGTACGTTTTGTCGAAACGAAAAAAGTGGCTGTAATTGCCAATGAACAGTATGATGTCACGCCAGCGATTAAAGCGCTTGAAGCAGCTGGAATCGTCGTTGAAGTAGTAAGTGACCACCAGGGACAACTTAACGACGTCACAAGCGACCATACATTTGAGACGGCATCACCTGTTTTGTATGATGGTCTCGTTGTTGCGGCAACATTTGAAGACGCGCAGACTCAGCGCAAGGTCGAAACATTTATCGATGAAGTTTACAATCATTATAAAGCTATTGGGTATACGCATGAAGACTTTGTGCTTGCTGCCTATAGTGAAGCACCAGGAGTTGTCAGCGGTGTTGAATCCTTTATAGAAGCTCTTGCAACGGATCGTCACTTTGATCGTGATTATGCGATTGGCTAAAAAAAGCGCCACACGTACGTGGCGCTTTTTTTACGGTATTTAAACGTTCTTAGACGGTAATTTTAAAAAACAACCGACACTTATTAAGTAAAACGGCTTATTTTTCAGTTAGTAATAAAGTTATGTTAAACCGAATTTTGATAGGGAATACTACAAGTAAGGACGTTGACCACATAAGGAGGAAATGGCATTGAAAAAAATTTTATTTATTTCAGAACATGGAGATCCATTAGCACCTTTAGGAAGTAAACAGGCTGGAGGGCAAAATAATTATGTGCAACAATTAGCCTTAGAATTAGACAATCTAGGGTATTCTGTAGATATTGCCACGCATTGGTGTAATACAGAAGCCCCTCAAATCGAACGAATCGGGCAACATAGTTATGTACATCGCTTTGATGCAGGTGTACATGGGTACGTGGATAAAAATGAGATGCGTCATTTAATGGATGCTTTTTACGAAGAAATTGTTGAAACCTTGCCCATTGAATCCTACGACTTAGTGCACACGCATTACTGGATGTCAGGCTTAATTGGCTGTCAATTAAAAGAGCATTATGCGCTACCATTTATTCATACGAACCACTCGCTCGCCCTTGCAAAACAACAAGGCGGTGAAGAACTAGACCGTTATCGTTTAGCTTGTGAACGTCAAGTACTAGAACAAGCAGATACAGTGCTTGCGACGACAAGACAAGAGAAAGCGTTGATTGAAAAATGTGCGCCGAACAGTCAAGTAGAAGTGATTCCAATTGGAGTAGCACCGGTTTATTTAACTAAAACAGTTGATGTATCTTATGCCAATACAAACTATTACTTTTATGCAGGTCGACTTGTTAAAACAAAAGGAATCTTTGAATTAATTGCTGCTTTTAAAGCCTTAATTCAACAACAGGAAATCCCTAAAGACGTCTTACTAATCGTCGCAGGGGGTACAAAGGCAAGCATTAATCCAAAAACGCAATTGCCTCGTAACCGTAAAATTTTAAAGGCATTAAAAGGAATTGAAGATCGTGTACTGTTTATCGGGCCGCAAAATGCGAACCAATTAAAAATTTTATATGCCAATGCGATTGCCACCATTATGCCCTCTTATTATGAGTCATTTGGTATGGTAGCAGCAGAAGCACAAGCGACAGGGTGTCCTGTCATTGCAACAAATGTGGGCGGATTACAGGAAGTCGTGGTTAATAATCATACAGGACTTCATGTACCAAAAGCGTCTACACATGCTTTAACGGCAGCTATGCGTAAATTGCTAATTCGCAAAACAACACGTCTCATGATGAAACATCAAGCGCGAAAGCGAGCGATGACGACGTTTAACTGGAAAGAAATTGTGACGGATGTGACCGCACTGTATAGAAGGAGTTTGAATTATGTATCCAAATCTTAAAGACCAAGTACTCGCAACAGATCTCGATGATACGCTTGTGAGTAACCAAGTGGACCATCAAAAGTTATGGGCGTATTTTGGAGCGCATCGCCCCTCACTAATTTACATTACGGGGCGTTATTTTCAGTCCGCTTATCAATTAATCCAAGAACAACAATTACCGCAACCTGATATTTTAATTTGTGATGCCGGGGGGGCTATTTATTGCGGTGAGACACTAAATGAAGATTTGTTGTGGAGCACGGCTTTTCAAAAAATGCCTCTCTCGACGATTGAAAAAATCGCCGAGGATATAGGCATTCAACGTCAACCTATCGAAGCAAATAATCGCTTTGCGTTTACTGCCACATCCGAACAATACAAGCTATTTAAATATGCGCTGCAAGCACAAGGTATCGACGCGACAACGATTTTTAGCAACGCCAGTCAATTGGACGTCTTAGCACCGAATGTCAATAAGGGAGCGGCACTTCATTACGTATTAGAGAAGTGCCAATATACGAAAAATGTAGTAGTTGCTGGAGATTCTGAAAATGATGTTCATTTAATTGCTGCAGGGTATCCTGCGATTATTGTAGGCAATGCATGTGAGGAATTAAAAATGCTTGAAGGACCGCTCATTTATCATGCGCAACAACAAGCAGCTGATGGCATTATTGAAGGATGGCATTACCATCGTCATCAATACGACATTATTTAATGAGCGAACAGGATTAGTCGACACTTTTTAAGAAAAACTCTTAAAAGGTGTTTTTTTATGCTTACTATTTCGTCACAACACGGCCGAGCAAAAAGAGGTTGGGACAAAACAGTTCATGTTCCTTTTTTAGCGTTCGCCACAAAAAACCGGAACCGCACCACAGCGCGATTCCGGTTTTTCTTATGCTCATCTAAGAGGGTGTTTCAGCCGCTTAAAGAAATACTTACAAGCGAGAACTACACTCTTTTAACGAAATATACAGGTACTAATAATAAAGTACCTAGCACACCACCGAAGAAAATACTACCAAATAATAAGAAATAGAAAAATGCCGTCCAGCTACCTTCAATGGATAATGCAATGAAACTACAAATCAATGCTAACAGGCCAATCCCAACACCTTGTAAAAGAAACAGGCGACGGCTGCCAAAAAGCTTCATCGAAACGCCGATGAATAACACAATCGTCATCGTTAACATTGCATACATCATTAATGGATTTTCCATGTTATCACCTCTTTCATTATCCTCATACCCGTTTCGAATGAGAGTATGCACGACGAAAAAAGCGTTAACAAATTATTTACAAAATAGCTGATTGTTACACCGTTTTTTGAAAATTTAATGTAAATAAATAGTTTACATCATCGTTGTAGTGTAAAATATATAGAAACAATCGAATTAAGTGAATAAAAAGGAGGTCTTTAATTATGAATAATATAGTTAATAATATTTATAATGCGCAGTTTTCTTATCATTTAACGAACTTAAAAGCAAGAATTTATGCATGGCCTAACACTAGAATGAAACGAGAATTACAAACGAAACTTTTGTATATTGAACGCTTGTCACAGTTGACGGACGATGATTATATGCTTATGTTATGTGCGCTCAAAAAGATGAAGCTGTCGGCGCTTGAATTTGATTTATGCGTGTATTGTTTAAAAGGGCTGACGACATATAGTTTACATCGGTATCGTTTAAGTGAAGAATCGCTATAGGACAACTGAATCGATAACTTCTCTATTAAAAAAAACAACGTCGTAAGCGTGCTTACAACGTTGTTTTTTTTAATTAGTATGGGTTTGTGCCAAGAATCGTTGCTTGTTTTACGTAAATGCGATTTGGCAATTTTAATTGGTTAACGATGACTTCTGCTAAATCTTCTGGTTGCATCATGCGTTCCGCTTTCGCTTCATCAATTAAACCAGATTCGCGCGCAAGTTCCGTTACAACCGTACTTGGTGCTAATGCGGTTACACGGATGTTGTTGCGGCGTACTTCTTGTGCAAGTGACTCTGTTAAGCCGATGATGCCAAATTTAGCTGCTGAATAGGCAGTTGATGTAGCAGCACCGTTTAAGCCATTTGTTGAAGAAATATTGATGATGTCGCCTTCATTTTTTTCAATTAATTGTGGTAATACCGCGTGTGTGACGTAGTATGTACCTTTGATGCCGGTGTCGACAATTTTCACCCATGTATCTTGATCTTGTTCAAGTAATTTGCCAAAGCCACCCATGCCGGCGTTGTTAATTAAAATATCGGCATTACCAAGCGCTGTTGTTAATGTAGCAACGGCTTGTTGGACTTCCTCATTATTTGTTACGTCAGCTGTAGCATATGCTGCTTTGCCACCTTGTGCAGTGATTTTTTCTGCTACCTCTTTTACTTGTGCTTCTGTACGAGCAAGTAAGCCTACGTGTGCGCCTTCTTTTGCTAATGCTTCGGCTACTGCACGGCCAATACCGCGTCCTGCACCTGTAACAAATGCGATTTTACCTTCTAATGATTGTACCATTTTACTCATTCCTTTCATGAACATACATCCATTATAAACTTTTTTCCTGATTTTTAAAAAGATACTGTTTCCATGTTTAAAATAATGGAAAGTTGTCAATAATGTAAAGTAGATATTACAAATGCCTGACAGACAACAATAAGGAGGATAAATTGTGGACATCCAGAAATATGATCAGACAAAGCAACGCGTTACATTACAATTTTCAGCAGAAGAGTGGGGAACGCTTTGCCAGCTTTTAAAAGGCCAACGCTATGAACAAACTGTACCCGATAAAATTTTATCTATTGCCTCGCATATCGAGACGCAGGAACATTTTCTTGCACGCCGATAATTTAATAAAGAAGTAAGGTGAAGATATGTATTTAAAATCTTATAATCATGCGAAGCAAAAAATCTTACTTGAAATGAGCGAACATGAATTCGAAGAACTGTGTGAGTTATTAGAGACACATCAAATGTCGCGACAAGCTATGGACAGGTTGAATTTTTTAAAGCAGCAACAAGAAGAGCAACGTAAAAGTGACATATGAGTGTCGAAATGACGCTCTTTTTTTGTGCTTAAATGGTATACTATAGGGCAACAAGGAGGCGATTGGCCGATGGAAGCAGCATGGATGGTAGAAGCTTTTAATGCATTGAATGGTAAAAAACTACGTCACGTTTATAGCATGTATGTCGAAATGACGTCGCTCGACTTATTTGGCTCAGCATGGAATAAGGAACTTGAAGCGGCGATGGACAATCATGTGGCGCGTTTGGCGAGTATGTCTGACGACGAAATTCGCCTGCAACTAGTGTTACAATTACTACAAACGACAAATCAACGTGCCGTACATATTGAAACGACGCCAGAGCTAGAACTAGCTTGTGCGCGGCTTTTAGGAGCGACCGGAGAGACAACGATTCAGCCGCTAATTGACCGAGCGTGGCAGCAATTACTCGAACAATTAGAGCAGCAATGGCAACAATTATCGCCGATTGAACGCTCGCATATTGCCAAAGCCTTATATGATTATAGTGCGACATTTTCAGTGGATGTGCGCGATCAATTGCAGCAAGCACTGCAAATGCCGCAGATGACGTCACGCCATTTAGAGCAAGCCTTAACTGAACGTGGTGTCGTAGAAGGGATCGAACAACTTCACGAACAGTTTGGAAATGCGATTTTATCGCTTGTGGTGAACAGTGTTATAGAGGTTGAAAAAATCGATATACCGCTTGCGTTTTTTACACTGACTGATTCGGACAAGGCGGTAGCTGCTGTGTCGAGTAGTTTTTTAACATATCGCATTGCGAATAAATCAATGAAGCGCGAAATGCTCCCAGCTATTATTGTGCAAGCCGTATTACCTTATTTTATTGCGAATAAACCAACTGTACCACCGCATTTGCAAACCTATTGGGCACAAATTGTGAAACATTACAGCACGCTAAAAAAAGCATTGCAACAACTTGAAGAGCAGCAACAAGAAACGGAATTAGATATTCAAATGCTGACCGATATGACCGGTATTTTAACGGGAAAATTGCAGCAGGAGCGCGAACAGTTACTAGAAGCGGCGAATGCACTGTATCGTCGCCTAACCACAACGGAGCATTTGCCAGACATTGAGCCGCATACAACGACTGTACAAGCACTGCGCGATGATATTGCACGTCTACAGCGCTTGCAAGAAACAAGCGTTGTGACGCAAAGTTTATTTGATAAAATGAAGTCTGCTACGAAAAAATTAGAGCATCGTACAAAAGTGAAGGCGAAAGAACGTGCGCTTGAAAAAGCATTGGAAAAAATGGCTGTCGCGATGTTGCAACAGCAAATTCCATTTGATGACACGCTGCAATTACCTTATACAATGGCGCAAACGCAAATGACATCTGTTCAGCAGGAACAACAGCTCGTTGCTGACAAGCTTGTGCAGCGTACGGAAAAACTACGTCAAATTATTGCACAATATGAGCGTATGGAGCAGCAAGTATTTGAACTAGCAACGCGTTATCCACTCATTCGGACAATATAAAAGAGGTTAGGACAGAACAAAAATAGGGTTTCTAAAAAACGAAGAATTTTCTAATAATTACGCTATGAATAACGAAAAAAAGCGAACGATGCTGAATCTTTGGAGTAAAGTTTCAGCATATCGTTCGCTTTTTTCATTGGCTGAAACCTTTTTGTCCAAGCCTCTTTCTTATGAGTGGGCAGGCATACGAGCTTGTTGTGTTGCCGTAATTACTTGCATCATGTTAATTAATTGGCTTAATAAAGCATCGTCCTCGCGTTCAAAATGCGTTGTTGCGATTGTCGTATGGTTGATTTGGCATAGGCCATCGCGAATGAGCAGCTGTTGTACTGCCGCATACGGTACGTCAATCGTTTTAAACCAGCGCCCTTTCCCGCGAATACCTGTCGTCGTTAAGACGAGCACCGGCGATTTTCGGACAATATACGCAAACAACACAGCTTCTTGCTTTAGTTGTTGTGTGAGCAACGGTTTGGTTGCAGCGCTAAACTGTGCAATTGCTGCCGCAAATGCTGTTTCTAGCGATTGAAAATCATTTGTTGTAACGAGTGTAAAAAATAGCGGATTTTGCACGAGCTCTAAATGAATCGTTGCATTATGCTCGCCAAAAAGCGCTGCAGTAGTTGCACAGCCGGGTAGTAAATCAAGCGCTTCACTATAGCCAATGAGCGTTAAAAAATGTTGCAATTCTTGATTATCATCGCCATATAGTGCATAGGCGAGCGCAACATGCACCGGATTGTATGGGTCGGCTAATAATAGTGCGACAACGTTTTCTCGTGTCGGCTGTTGCTTTAAACACTGTAACAGCGTAGGAACTTCTTGCCATCGTTGAAATGGTAAGTTTTCAGGTAGCCAAGCTTCATCGAATTTAACGTCGACCGCAAGTTTTGTATAAACGATATGTAATGAAATAAGCGCATTGTAGATCGTTTGGTCATAGCGTTCAAACATCGCCGGCGTAAAAATTTCATCGTTAATCTTCGTTAAATTATGCGTTTGTGTGGCCTCATCAAATTGAGCTGTAATCTGTTGTTCAAATTCATCAATAGGGTGCAATGCATGTGCGGCCTGCTGACGAAAAGTCGTTTCATCAAGCGTTGGGTCAAGAATGCGCCCCTGTGAATAATAATAATCGATTTCTTGTGTCATTAATAATGCGCGTTCTGTACGGATTTTTGAGAAGGCGGCTACAAGATGCAATGCATGTTGCCCAATCAGCTGTAATTTTTTAACGACTGCATGCGCACGCACAGCAGCAATTTTGCGGATTGCAGCATAATCTTGCGTAATGGTTGGAACGGTAATTTGTTGCTTATATAATGTAACGGAATGAGTAGAAATCATCGAAGTCGCCTCCTTTTTCTACAATAATATCATATAATGCTATTTTGCGTATACGATAAACTGCTTTATGTTTTAAAAAAGTTCCTTCAAGTAGTCTAGACGGCTATAATAGAATAAAAGGAGGTTTTTTGAATGCAATTAGAACAATTAATGAGCAAAGAACGCTTAGCAGAAACGTTAATTGGGACACTTGATATTGAATTTCAAGAATTAACGAAGGAGCGCGTAGTTTGTACGATGCCGGTAGGACCTAAAACGCATCAACCACTGGGCTTGCTTCATGGCGGGGCATCCGTTGCATTAGCAGAAACAGCTGCATCCATTGCTGCTTTTTTAAATATTAATCCAGCAACGCACTATACAGTTGGTTTAGAAATTAACGCCAACCATATTCGCGGAAAACGTGAGGGCGTTGTGACGGCGACTGCTACACCGCTACATATTGGGCGCTCAACGATGGTATGGAATATTGAAATTGTCGATGAACAGCAACGTCAAATTTGTATTTCGCGTTGTACGATGGCAGTTGTTGAACAAAAATAACAAAAACGAGGCTGGGACATAAGCGTAAAAACACCATCTTAGATGAGCATAAAAAAAACCGGAATCGCGCTGTGGCGCGGTTCCGTTTTTTTGTTGCGAACGCTAAAAAAGGAAAATGAAATGTTTTGTCCCAGCCTCACTTTTTTAGTAATAGCGTACAATATTGACAATTTTTGTTTTTCCAGAAGTAAATGTCAAACGAATTTTTTCATTTGTCAGCCATGTTGCCGTTTTAATAGGTGGAAACGCTTGCGTAATTTTAGGCGTATCTAGTATGCCATTTGTATAGCTGAAATGAAGATGTGCCTCGTTCTCTGTGCGCATGATAATTAAGACCATCGCTTGATCTTTCGACAAAATTTCAGCTTGTACCGTTCCATTTCCTAACTTAGCAATAGAGCCTGAATTACCATGATCTAATACAGCAATCGTCGGACAGTGTTGTTTCCCACAGCGTGTCGTCACGTAGTCATTGTTTGTATAACGGGCTGGTGTATACAGAAGCTTTGCTTGCGGCGGAGCATGAAGCGCTTCTCGTACTTCATCTACTAACAATTCAGAAATGCCCTTTGTTTGGCCCGTTTTTTCGTTTATCATAATATCCCCAACTTCAACGCTAACACCCATGTCAACTTCAGTTTGTATTTGTTGTGGTGCCTCTTTTTTTACACTAAAGAAGGACATGCAAATAGCGATAATACTTAGAGCAATGAACCATTGAAACACAGGCTTTTTCCTTTTGTTCATACGTTGTGCTACACGTATTTTGACGCGCTGCTCTTGTGAAGCGGTATCACCTATTTTTTGTTGTAGCTGCTTACGAATTGGATTCATAGTTAAACAACTCCCACTCTGTTGCTGTAATTTGTTGTTGCAGTTTCTTTTTTGCTTGTGTAAATCGATAATGTACTGTACTTTCTGGTAGTTGAAGGAGTAGACTAATGTCGTGAAATGTTTTATTTTGATAAAAATATAAAATAATCGGTTCACGATATTTTAATGGCAATGCCAAAATCGCATCAGCAATTGCGAGCTGCTCTTCTTTAACGAGTAATGTATTTGGCGTTGAGATACTTTGTGTAAAGTAATTCGTTAGCTGTTGTGTACGATAACGAAAACTTTTCAAATAATCTTTTGAGCGATTGATTGTCATACGCGTCAAATAAGTGGCGATGGAAGCTTCATGACGAAAAAGTTCCTGCTTTTCAAAAAATTTAACGAAAACATCTTGTACGATATCTTCGGCGGCATGCCAATCTTTTACATAGAGAAAACTGATATGTAGTAATGCTTGGGTATGTTGTTGTAACAATGCTTGCCAATAGGATTCTTCCAATTTATTCACTCCTTCCATACTTATTAGACGATGCTACTGAAGATTTCTCCAACTATTTTTAAAAATAAAAAGAGGCTGGGACAAAACCCTAGTCAATAAGAAAAGACATTCATGATTTGAATAAAATCGTGAATGTCTTTTTTGTCTGCTAGGCAGCCGTTGTTCGTTGTTTCGGCCGACGCTTTTCGCAGGCACGGCTCCATCTAATTTTTTTCGCGCCCTCGCGAAAAAAATGGATATTCCGCTCGTGCTGTTCCCGCAGAAGTCGCGGCCTTCACTCCGAACAACTCTTATATGCTTCTATCAAAAATTCCTTATAGAAAAAAGGACAATGCCTGTTAAAATTTAAGTATCCTACTACCAAATCTTAAACGAAAGAAGTGTCCTTATGTTTAAAAATTATAACATGAATCAATTCATATTGCCGCTAGGTTTAGAAGCAAAATTACAAAAAAATGATATTGCCATTCGCATTTATCATCTCGGCGAAAGTATTCCGAGAGAAGCTTTTAGAACCAAAAACAGCTGCAATCTATCGTCAACGTAAAATAGATGTAGAGCTAATTTTTGGATTTTTGAAAGCTAATTTAGGTTTCATTCGATTCTCCGTCCGAGAAAAATTGAAAGTGAAAAGCGAAATTGGCCGCGCATTAATGGCTACAAACTTATGAAAATACGCTATACGTGAAGGCTAGTTCTCATATCGCGTATAAAAATAGAGAAGGTGATGTCAAATTCGACATCACCTTCTCTATTAGAGGATGGAATTTTTACTTATGTCCCAGCTTCTTTGTTCGTTAATAATTTGAAATGTCTGCAATTGTTTGCATCGTTTTGAAATTACCAACGCTTAATGTAGTATTACCATAGTAGGATGAGAATCCAACGTAATATTTTGACGTTTTATATAAATTATCGAGTGGATCACCATATAAATTTTGCATATCTTGTTTTGTATAAGCTTCTTTGAAGTACACTTTATTAATAGCTTGTACTTTAGCAGAGGCATTTGGCGTTGATTTATTACCATTGGGCTTAAAAATATATGTTGCGCCATCTTTTGCTTGATATACGATAAAATTACCTTCTGTTATTCCTGAATAACCCGGAACTTTTTTCTTCAATGTTTTATAGGTCATGTTAATTGAACCTTTTGTATTCGGTAGCGTTCCTTTTTTCGTAAAGTGTTCTAAAGAAGTTGTCGTAGTTGACTTTGTTTTATATGTTGAAGCCTGTGCTTGTGTTGTTGTCGCTAGTGAAATTGGTGCCATTAATAAGAAATTGCATAGTAAAAAACCAAATGTATATTTCATTTTTGCCATAATAATTCCTCCTTTTCTTTAATTCTAATAAAATGATAGGTCAATGTAAATAGTTTCGGTGAAATTAATTGAGATAAAAGAATCATTTAGTGCGATTTCTCTATAACACATAAAAAGCCCAACCCTGGGGAGGAGTTGGACCTTTTACGTTTCAAACTGAGATGAGTGGAGTTGCATACAAGTGTATGCAAAAAAATCATTCTTATGAAGGGACCTCTTCATAAGCCAACATGCAACAATGTTGTAATTTAAATATATATGAAAATTCTGAATTTTTCAAGGAAAAAAATGAATTTTTTAGCATATTTCATCCACTAAATAGCTTTAAATGGAAATAAATGAGAGGGAGAATGTACATGAAAAGTTGGCTCGTGCTGTTATGCGGCCTAATATTGTTATTAGCTGGTTGTAGTGAAAAATCCGAATCAGCACCAGAAATAGATGATAGTTATAAACGTCCTCCGACATTGTTTTTAGCTGTTAGTGACGTCTTAATTGAAAAAATAGAAGCACAAAATTATACGTGGCAGTATGTAGATAAAACAACACAACAAATAGAAAAAGCCTCAACAGATGCCTTACCACCATCGAAAACGGTGTCGATTACAAAGCCCGTTCAAATTAAGAGCATGCGTTATTTGAAAATTGGCTTTCAACCAAAACCGCAATATTATCGTATTATTTTATGGGATGCGTACGATCGACAACAACAGACATATACAAATACAGCAGATATTAAAGAACAAGGAACTTATATTATGGAAGTAGAAGCTAATTTTGAAACCGGCAAAGCACATTATTATATACCGGTAACATTTCCTGAAAAATGATACGAGCAGTACGACAAAAAAGGAGGAGATTCTATACGATGAATCCCCTCCTTTTTTGTGTTAAAAAATACGTTTTAGCTCTTCTGCTTCAAGCTGTAAATCGCTCGCCTTGTTTGTTAAATTTTCATACGATTCGGCGTTTTCAGCGATCACTTCTTGCACAATCGCCATCATTTGTGTTGCAGCCTCGGAACTTGCAGAGATTTTTGTTGTTTGTTCGGTAATTTGCTCAACGCTTTCGCGTACTTCGACGATGGCTTTATCTACTTGTTGTGATAATTTTCGCACTTCGTCAGCTACAACGCTAAAGCCACGGCCATATTCACCGGCACGCGCTGCTTCAATTGCTGCATTGAGCGCCAACATATTCGTTTGACGAGAAATACTACGAATCATATCGACAATGTGATGGATTTGCGTTGTTTGTGTATCCAATGTTTCAACGGCATCTTTGTTTAGCTCCGAAGCATAGACGACATCATTCATATTGTTGTTTAGCAGTGTGATTTTTTCTTGGCCAACAACGGATAATTCCGTTAATTGTGTGGCAATGTCGAAAACAGTTGATGAAGCTGCATTAATACGTTCTGTGCGTCCTGTAATGTTGAACGCAATTTTTGCGACCGCAATGACTTGCTGTTGTTCATCAAAAATTGGAAAGTAATTCGCTTCTAAAAAAATTTCATTGTTGTGTCGGTCGCGGCGAATAATTTTGTCTTGGAAGCTATTTCCTTGAAATAAATTATGCCAAAACTTACGATATTCAGCACTTTGTGAGAACGAAGGAAAACATAAGTCTTGATGGTACATTGTCAGTAATTCTTGTTCTCGATAACCAACTGTTTTTGCAAATGATGTGGTCGCAAAAATAATCTTTTTATTTTTATCGAAAATAATAATCGCCAATTCTTTAAAAAATGACGGTAAAAGAGCATTTAAAATAGTTTGTTCGATATTCATAACTGGGCACCTCGTAATTCAGTGTTACAATGTAGATATTTACCTGAAAATAAAGCTATTATTTTCAATGCATAAAATAATAGCTTGTATGTAATGAAATATACCTATTGTTTAATTCATTATAATTAAAAAACGATAAAAAATATAGCTGTTTACGATTTAAAGGTCTTATATTCTAATTTAAAAAATAAAAAAATGATAATAGATTCTTTTGACCTATTAATTTTGAAGAGATAAGGAATATGTTTTTCTTATCATGAACTTTATGATATTTTGTGAAACTATAGGCTGTATTTTGCAATAAAAATTAGGCGGAAATATGTATTATGTTTGAAAGTGGATAGTTTTGTTCGAAAAATGGGAAAAGTACAATGAAATGAGGTGAGAAACGATGGCAATTGATTTTCATGATGAGAAAAATAAAATGACGTATGCTTCACGTAAAGCAAATGCATCGTGGAGTGAGGATTTAGAGAGCTTATTACCACCAGGAAAACATTTTGTTCGTGCCGTAGATCTTGGCTGTGGTGGTGGGATTTATTCAAAAGCTCTTGTAGATGCAGGGGTAGAATCCGTTGTAGGTGTTGATTTCTCAAAGGCAATGTTACATGGAGCAAAAACAAATTGTGAAGAGTATGACACGATTTCATTTCAGTTAGGGAGTGCATTTGAAACAGCACTACAAGATGAAACATTTGATTTAGTGTTGGCACGTGCACTTATTCACCATTTAGACGATTTGCATCTTTTTTTCGCAGAGGCTCATCGCATTTTAGAGAAAGATGGGTACTTTATTGTGCAAGATCGCACACCTGAAGACGTATTACTTCCAGGTAGCGAAGAGCATATTAGAGGTTACTTCTTTGAAAAGTTTATTAAGTTAAAAACGGCTGAAACGGAGCGCCGTCATCGTGGGCCAGAAGTGCGCAAGGCGTTAGAAGAAACAGGCTTTACGCTTGTTAAGGAAGTACCTTTTTGGGAAGTACGCGGCACGTATCCATCGAAAAACTTATTAAAAGAAGAGTTACGCCATCGCATTGGTCGCAGTATTTTGTATGAATTGGATGACTCTGAACTGGACGAATTGATTGACTATATAGATAATAAAGTAACACAAGAGCGCAATATTGTTGAAAAGGATCGCTGGACAGTATGGATTGCACAGAAAAAATAAAAAGAGGTTGGGACATACGTGTAACAACAGCCTCTCAGATGAGCATAAGAAAAACCGGAATCGTGCGGTGGCGCGGTTCCGGTTTTTTGTGGTGAACGCTAAAAAAGGAACAGGAACTGTTTTGTCAAAGCCTCTTTTTTACGCTTGTGCCGCGCTGCGCAAAAAATCAGCACATGCTTTTCCAATGGCACTAATAACGGGGGCAGCATAGGGCAAGTTTTGCGTTAGTACAGCGACATATAATCGGTGTTGACCGACCGAGAAAATCGCAACATCATGTTCAATGCCGGTATTATCACCG
Source organism: Kurthia huakuii LAM0618 (assembly GCF_000505545.1). Taxonomy (GTDB): domain Bacteria; phylum Bacillota; class Bacilli; order Bacillales_A; family Planococcaceae; genus Kurthia; species Kurthia huakuii. Next base: position 137,924 of record NZ_AYTB01000012.1, on the reverse strand, counting down.
GACTTGCTCGCTATTTTGACATCGCCAAACTCGTCCACTTGACCGCCGAGTAAATGGTTAAATTGTTGATCATAAAGCATACCGTAAAGATGGCGACGGCTTTCTTCAGTGAAATATGGATTAGGTTCGCCAATTAATTTGAGCCACGTCACCATGTCATGTGCCGTTGTAAAATTATCGCGCATACGATTGAGTGACATAAAGTTGCGTAACAGCACTGTAGACGGTGCACCGACTTGCTGTGCTAAGTCATTGACTGCTTCAAAACCGACCAATTCGATTAAGTAATTCGATGCGCTATTGTCCGATACGATAATCGCGAGCTTCATTACGTCATGTAGCGAAAATTCATGCGCATGATGAAGATAGGCTAATACGCCAGCGCCTTTCACTGTGTCGTCGATTGTACATCGTTGTTCGAGTTGCAGTGCATCTTCTTGAATACGTTTCATAACTGCTAATACAAGCGGTATTTTAATAATACTTGCTGACGATACTTCGTTTAGTTCATGAAAACTAAAGCTTTGTTTACCATATGTAATCTTTAGTTGTAAACCTTCTGAATGTTCATCACATAGGCTTTGTAAGCGATTTGTTAATTCTGACCAATTCATACAAACACCTCGATAGTTTAGTTTTTCTTAGTGTAACTTAATTAAATGTTAAGTGCATAGTAATATGATTTACTGTAAAGTTAGTGTACATTCGACATATGACAAGACAGGTAAGGGGGACCTATTTATGAAAAATGTTGTGAATTTTCTGGAAATGAAGCAAACAGGTGAGCCAATTGTGATGATGACGGCGTATGATTATCCATCAGCACGCCTAGCAGAACAGCAAAATATCGATATGATTTTAGTTGGAGATTCATTAGGGATGGTCGTATTAGGCTATGATTCGACAGTATCGGTGACAATCGATGACATGATTCATCATGCGAAAGCAGTACGCCGCGGTGCACCAGACACGTTTGTTGTCGTTGATATGCCATTTGGAACGTATCATGTCAGCACCGAGCAAGCTGTACAACATGCGATTCAATTATTCCAACAATCAAATGCAAACGCTATCAAGGTAGAAGGTGCTGGCGAGCTTGTACCAGCGATTGAGCGCATTGTCGCAGCAGGAATTCCGGTAGTAGGGCATTTAGGTTTGCAACCACAATCGGCCGAAGTGCTTGGCGGCTACAAAGTGCAAGGTAATACCGCTAGTAGTGCTCAAAAATTAATTAATGATGCGAAGGCGCTTGAAAAAGCAGGGGTTTGTGCCATTGTTTTTGAATGTATTCCAAAACAGCTTGGAGGCATTTTAGCAGCGCAAGTGTCGGTGCCAATTATCGGCATTGGTGCAGGCGTTAATGTCGATGGGCAAGTGCTTGTGTATCACGATTTACTTGGCTATGGAGATCACCGCGTACCGAAATTCGTCGAAAAATTTAGCGATGTACATTCGGTGATGGCAGCAGGTATTGCAGCGTACCGCGATGGTGTCAAGGCACGTACATTCCCAAGTGATGCACAAAGCTTTACGATGAATGAACAACAACTTGATGGACTGTATGGGGGCGTAATAAAATAATGAAAGTTATCACAACAATTCAAGAATTACAGCAGGCGTTAGCACCGTATTATGCGGCGAACAATACGATTGGGCTCGTACCGACGATGGGCTATTTGCATGAAGGGCATCAAACATTAGCAAAGGCGGCCGTTTCAGAAAATGATGTTGTCGTCATGAGCGACTTTGTTAATCCAACGCAGTTTGGTCCAAATGAAGATTATGAAGCGTATCCACGTGATTTAGAACGCGATGCGCGTATTGCAAGCGATGTCGGTGTAGACATTTTATTTGCGCCGAGCGTTGAAGAAATGTATCCACATCAAGGGGGCATTACGTTTGAAGCAGGAGCTGCATCAAAAATTTTATGTGGTGCTACGCGTCCAGGGCATTTTAATGGTGTACTACAAGTCGTGACAAAATTATTTCAAATTGTGCGGCCAACAACTGCTTATTTTGGTCAAAAGGATGCGCAGCAGCTTGCGTTAATTGAAATGCTCGTGCGCGACTATCATATGCCGATTACGATTCGACCGATTCCAATTGTACGAGAGGTAGATGGACTAGCAAAAAGCTCGCGCAATGTATTTTTATCAGCCGAAGAGCGTAAATTAGCACCCAATTTATACAAAACGTTACAGTCGTTACAGCAGACGATTACGCAGTTTGACCACATAGCAGCGAAAGCGCAAATCGAAGCGGCAACAAACGGACGCGTTGATTATATTGAATTGTTGAGTTATCCCGATTTACAACCTGTCAAAGAGGCCGATACGCAACTGATTTTAGCGACAGCATTATATTATGATAATGTACGTTTGATTGACAATATTATTTTTACGGTAGGTGAGTAGTATGTTTAAAGAAATGATGACATCAAAGCTACATCGTGCAACAGTGACACAAGCTGATTTGAACTATGTAGGGAGTATTACGATTGATGAAGATTTAATGGATGCGGTAGGTTTACTACGCAATGAAAAGGTGCATATCGTCAACAACAATAATGGTGCGCGTTTTGAAACGTATACAATTGCTGGTGAACGAGGAAGCGGCGTTGTGTGTGTTAATGGTGCAGCGGCACGTCTTGTACAACCTGGAGATATCGTTATTATTATTGGGTACACGTATATGTCTGTTGAAGAGGCGGCAAATTATTCACCAAAAGTAGCGGTTATGGGACCTGAAAATACTATCGTAGAAATGATTGGTCATGAACCAGAAGCAACGATTATGAATTTTTAATCAAAAAATATAAAAGCAGGCACCGTACATGACGCGGTGCCTGCTTTTGCGTTATTTTGTGAATTTGGCTGGTGTGACAAAGAGCGTTAAGACAAAGCCAACAATCGAAATGGCTAAAATGAATAGAAATGCAAATTGTGTGCCAGAAGCCATCAATGCTGCTTCTGACGTACCTGTTGCTTGTGTCATACCGACATTCATTAATGTGATAGCAAGCGCAGTTCCAGCGGCGCCAGCGATTTGTTGTAGGGTGTTCATCGCTGCTGCACCGTGTGGGTACAGTTGTGGCGGTAGTTCATTTAACCCGTTTGTTTGTGCCGGCATTAATGACATAGCCAGTCCTAAGCAAAGAAGCGCAAATGCTACAATGATTATCCATTGCGGAGGATTGTCATTCAATGTGAACACAAACAAAGCATTCGCGAGCACTGTCAGCGCAAAACCGCCAATCAATAAGAAGCGGGGCCCAATTTTATCGAAAATACGACCAACAACGGGTGCTAAAATAGCATTTAAAATATTTCCTGGTAGCATCATTAAACCTGCTGCAACAGCTGTTAATAATAGCGCACCTTTTAAATAAAGCGGCAATAAAATAGCTGACGATAAAATAAGCGAAAAGCCGATAAATAATAACATCGTGCCAAGTAAAAAATTTTTAAATTGAAAGACGCGTAAATTGATCATCGGTTCATCCATGCTCAATTGGCGTTTGCCAAACAGTACAAGGGCGATAGTACCGAGAATTAATGGTACAAAAACAGTTGGCTCTGTAATCGATGTTCCTGCCAACGTACCAAGACCATAAATCAATCCTCCAAATCCGATTGTTGAATAAATAATAGAAGGCAGATCAATTTTTGGCTTTGTCACGTCTGATACATTTTGAATCGTTGGTACCCATAAGATAAATAGTACAACGTAAAATACTAAACTAATCCAAAAAATATAATGCCAGCTTAGAGCATCGACGATAATGCCTGATAGTGTCGGACCGATTGCCGGAGCTAATGTAATCACAAGCCCCATAATTCCCATCACAGAGCCACGTTTTTCAATCGGGAAAATGACTAAAATAACGTTCATCATAAGTGGAATTAAAATCCCCGTGCCGATTGCTTGAGCAATACGACCAAGCATTAATAACGTAAAATTTGGTGCAAGCGCGCAAATAATTGTACCAATTATTGAAAATATAAGTGCGGTTATAGCGAGCTGTTTAGTCGTGAACCATTGCAATAATAATGTGGAGACCGGAACTAAAATACCGAGTACAAGGAGATAGCCTGTCGTTAACCATTGTACGGTTCCAGTTGAAACAGAGAAATCGGCCATAATATTCGTCAATGCCATATTAAGTGCAGTTTCTCCAAACAATCCGATAAAGGCGCTAAGCATGAGACCAGCAGCCATCAGTTTCGGATTGGAAATTACTTTTAATGTTGTCATAAAAACCTCCAATATGTTGTTGTTCTATATAAAGCTAATCGATTACATAGGATTCGGCAACCGCCATTGGACTGAGATGTGTATTTTTTAAAAAGATACGTGGTATAACGAGCTGAAATAAGTAAAAAAGCAAGGAACCGTATTGATACGATTCCTTGCCTGCTACGATCTAGCCAAATGCGACGCTATAAATAAGTCGAGGTGTTAATGCGAGCATAAATAACAACGTAGCATAGTAAAGTACATAGTTTTTATCATTTTTTTGACGATAGCCCATAACAAGAACAATGCACAACATCACAAACGCGATGAGGGCGAAGACAAGTCGCCAAGCAAATGGGGATAGAAATGTCCAACTATAAAACAAAGTTGCGAGTGGTGTAATGAAAATAGCAATCAGTAAGGCGATTAACAGCAACGCGCCAATTTTCAATTGTTGAGTCATAGGAATCACCCCTTTCTTACAGTGTACCCCTCTCAATAAAAAAAACACGCAAACAAGTGAAAAAAATACAGTGTTTGGTTTACGAAATGCGCATATTAGTACTATAATAACTAGGTGTGTAGATTGTACACAACTGTAGATAAAATGTGCTTTCATGTCTATTATACTAAGTCTATTATCATATACAAGTAATAGGAAAGCGCGTACCATTTCTTATAGATAACTTATGGAGGCTATCATGGCAAAATTAAATTTCATCCCGATTATTGTCGGTACAGATATTAATGCATATAATATGTCTATTTCTTTTCACGAAGAATATGACGTGAACCCAATTTTAGTAGGACGCGGCGAATTACCATTTACAAAATTCAGTACGATTCCTGGCAAAATTGAATATTTCCCAAAATTAGGTGACCCAGCGGAATTCCCGAAAATTATGGAAAAAGTCGCAAAAAAATATGGGAAATCAGGTAAGAAATTAATGCTTGTCGGCACGAATGATATGTACGTGCGCTACATTGTAGAACATGCAGAATTCCTTAAAAAATATTTCGTATTCAACTATCCTACAATTGACGTAATGGATAAACTGCAATACAAAGCACAATTCTATCAACTTTGCGAAGAGTATGGCATTGACTATCCCGTAACACGTTTTTATGATTGCACAACAATTGATGCACCATTTAACGATAACAAAATTCTTTACCCATTAATTTTAAAACCAAGTAACGTCATTCTGTATTTAGATTTAAAATTTGAAGGCAAAGAAAAAGTATACAAAGCGGAAACAGAAGAAGAAGTAAATCGTATTTTAAACTTATTACACGATGCAGGTTACCACGATGAAATTATCATCCAAGAATTTATTCCTGGTGATGATACGTTAATGTGGGATGGTGTTGTGTACGCGGATCAACATAAAAATGTGCAATTAGTAGCACTTGGTCAAGTCGTGTTACAAGAGCATACACCAACAGCGATTGGGAACTACACATCAATCATTAGCCGTTTCGATAAAGAGTTAATGCGTAAAATGCAAGACTTCATCGAATACATCGGGTACACAGGTTTTGCGAACTTCGACTTAAAATATGATACGCGTGATGGAAAATTCAAAGTGTTTGAAATCAACATCCGTCAAGGGCGCTCAAGCTATTATGTGACACGTTTAGGTCACAATTTAGCGCGCTACCTCGTAGATGACTGTGTCAACAATGAGAAAAAAGACGTTGTTTACGCAAATGGCGAATTTTTATTCTCCGTTGTACCGAAAAAAGTATTACGCGATTTCGTGGATAATAATGAAATCAACGCGGAATGCCGTCGCTTAATTAAAGAAGGCAAATGGGCAAATCCGTTGTTCTATCCGAAAGATAAAAGTTTTAAACGCAAATTGTATATGGCGGCACGTCAATACAACTACTATCAAAAATATAAAAATAACCAATGGTAACAAAAAAGAGCTGGATGCGGTCCAGCTCTTTTTTTATTTGGAGGAAATAGTGTCTGTTTTTTTGGACATATCTTGTATTATTCTCTGTTTAAATCAGTAGATTAAATTATCTATAAGTCCTTCTATTATAGTATAATAGTTTCTAATTACAGCTGATTGATAAGGGGAATATAGTGATAATGGCACAAAATGACAAAGTTCAGCGCGCAACACAACTACATCCATTTTACACGTATATTATTTTGCGTGACTATTCAAGTGCAAGTAACCCGATGAATGCTAAGCAAGTTGCAGTGAAAATGCGCGAACGTTTTTTTGAACAAGACGTGCGTGAGCAATTCAAAAATGGTGAGCATATTCAAAAGCCGTATGAGCTAAATCGCCAGACGATTTATAAGCACTTTAATTTACTAGCAGAAATTACAGAAGACTATAGCGAATACGTTCCATTTAAATTTACGCGTAATGATAACGGTACGGCATATATCGAGCCGTTATTTGAAAAAGGAGAAGCTTATTTATTAAGCGATGCGGTTGCAACATCGCGTTTTATCGATAAAGAAAAAAGTGTAGAGCTCATTACGTTACTTGGAAATTTAGTTAATTTAAATTTATTAAGCTTTTATAAGCCACGCCTGGAATTTAAAAACAATAGTGACAAAGCTTATAACGATGAAATTTTTAGCAACGTGACGTTACTAGCAGAGGCGATTCAAAAAGGTATGAAGGTAACGTTAAATTATATGAAATATGATCTTCATAAAAAGCTCGTACCGATTAGTGAAAAAAATGCAGGGTTCCGCAAAATCCGTCCGTATTATTTAATTTGGTCGCTCAATAAATATTATGTGATGTATTTATATGATGATAGCACCGAGCCGCGTTTTATGCGCGTTGATAAAATGAAAAATATTGAAATGACGAATGAAAAAGTCGGTACGCTAACATCGATTTCTAATTTGTCGGATTATACGCGTAATCAAGTATTTATGTTTGGTGGCAAGCCGGAATGGATTAGCTTCCGTTGTAAAATGGATATTATCGGGCAAGTAATCGATTTCTTCGGCGAAGATGTCAAATTGACGAAAGCAGGTGAGCATCATTTTACGGTCGAAATCTACACGTCGAAAGCGAGTATTCGCTATTGGTTAATGCAATATAGCTCGTCTGTTGACCAGATTAAACCGGCTGAGCTTAGGGAAGATGTTATCGCGATGCTAGAAGATGCGCTCGCGCGTAATCGTGCCGACAATTAGCTATTGCTAAGTACTTCGAGGAAGCGTATTTTTAACGTAGGGGTGATGAAGAGATGGAAACGAAACGCATTGCGGTAATTGCTGGAGATGGCATTGGACCAGAAGTAGTTGCAGAGGGGATTAAAGTCATGAATCGCGCAGCAGAAATTGATGGTACGATTCAATTTGACTATACATATTTCCCGTGGGGTTGTGAATATTATACAAAGCATGGCACAATGTTGCCGGAAGATGGCTTAGAACAATTAAAGGCATTTGATGCGATTTATTTAGGCGCAGTAGGATTTCCTGGTGTGCCAGATTACATTTCATTACGCGAATTGTTGCTCGTGATTCGTAAAAAATTTGATCAATACGTTAATATCCGTCCAGTGAAGTTGTTAAAAGGCATTGAATCGCCGCTCCGTCACGGGACCGAGAAAAATATTGATATGCTTGTGATTCGTGAAAATAGCGAAGGCGAGTATGCCGGTGCAGGGGAATGGCTTTATAAAGGTGAACCAAGCGAAAAAGTGCTACAAACCGGCGTTTTCACACGTAAAGGGGTCGAGCGTATTATCCGCTACGCCTTTGACGAAGCACGCCGCCAAGGTGGTAAATCGGTAACGAGCATTAGTAAGGCAAATGCTCTGAATTATTCAATGGTATTTTGGGACGAAGTGTTTGAGGACGTTGCAAAAGATTATCCGGAAATTCCAACGCATTCGTATTTAGTTGATGCAGCAGCGATGTTTATGGTTATGGACCCAGGACGCTTTGAAATTGTGGTGACATCGAATTTATTTGGTGATATTTTGACGGATTTAGGTGCAGCAATTGCCGGTGGGATGGGGATTGCAGCCGGTGCGAATGTAGACCCAGAGCGCCGTTATCCATCGATGTTTGAACCGATTCATGGTTCCGCACCGGATATTGCGGGCCAAGGAATTGCCAATCCACTAGCGGCTATTTGGTCTGTTAGTCAAATGTTCGACTTTTTTGAACGACCAGCGATCGGCGCGCATATTTTAGCGACGATTGAACAATTGCTCGCTGAAAAAACGACACTGACGCCTGATTTTGGAGGCACTGCGACAACAGAAGCAGTTGGTACGCGTCTAGTAGCGTTACTATAAGTTGAAAAATTTGAACTGACCCAAAAAGAAAATGACACGTTCAAAGGATAAAATCTTTGAACGTGTTTTTTGATGGATAAAAAAACAAGCGTATCATACGAAATAACATTAAAAGCGGTTGAGATGATATTGGCAAATGCAGCTAATTTAAAATAATTCGTGCTATACTGAAAAAAAGAGGGAAGCGTTAAAAGCCATTTATGATGTAAATCCAGATGCCTTCATGTTTGGGTCCGATTTACCATCAATGCGTGCAAAACGTCCGTTTCATAAAGCTGATAATACGTTGATTCAAAATCTTTTTGAAGCGTCGGCAGTTGAAAAAATTTTGTACCAAAATGCGCTGCAATGGTATCGATTGTAAGTTAAGGAATGAAACGAGGGACTATGTTTGGATGCACAAGAATTAGCGATAAAAGATTATTTAATTGCCCAAATTGACAATGGTACATATGCGACGACTGAGCCGCTACCGAGCGATTATCAATTAGTCGAACAGTTTGGTGTCCCGCGCATGAAAGTACGAAACGTGTATGCGCTGTTAGAGCAACTTGGTTATATTTATGCGCGTAAAGGCATCGGGCGCTTTATTTGCGCTAAAAAGCAACTGCTCGACATGGTATTATCAGGAGATGTTAGTTTTAGCGAAAAAATGAAAGCGCAAGCTAAACAGTATTATTCAGTCGTGAAGCGTGCAGAAGTAGTGCGACATGAGCATGCTATCTTTCAAAAATCGTATGTAACGGCGCAAAATCTTTATTTAGTCGAGCGCTTACGTTTTGTTGATGAAGTACCAGCCGCCCTACATCGTTCGTATATTTTGTTAGAGCATGTGCCAGAAGTACAAGAGCGAGAGCGCGTGCTGTCATCCATTCATTCTTTTTACCGTGAGCTAGGAATCGAGCAGTTTCATAGTACGTTTTCAAAACTCGATATTCTTGTACCCGATGAAGAAATACGCCATTTATTGCAAAGCCAATTGCTCGTCCCAATTATGAAGCTAGAGTCTGATAACTGGGATTCAGCAACAAATCGTCAATTAGAGTATACAGAAATTTTTTATCGTACCGACCGTTTTCAATTTCAATTTTAATCATAAAACCATCCTTTTCATGAGAGCTGAGAAGGGTGGTTTTTATTATGTCTATCGTCCCTTTGTAAATGCCGCTTTACAAATTCTTCAAAAAGGCCATACACTACGCTGCTTGGCGCCAAGTTACAGTAGTAAGTGAGAGGAGTGAGCTACATGATGACAGCACGACAAACGTGGACAAAATTATTAATTGAAGTTGGTGAAACGGAAGCTTTCGGAAACTTATCGACAGTGCTTGAAAAATTAGTTGAAACCATTGTGTTGTCGATACTTGCGACGACAACAGCTGCATTTTGTGCGCTGTTTTGTGCGATGCTTGGCTCGCGTACAACACAAATTAATGCTTGGTTAGGTTTTATTGTTCGTATGATTGCCTCGTTTTTCCGAAATGTACCGGTTGTTGCTTGGGCACTTGTCCTAGTCATTTCATTTGGCCATCATGTTATTACAGGTTACTTCGCGCTATTTTTCTCGACGTTTGGATTACTCGTGCGCATGTTTATTGACACGATTGATGAAGCTTCTTCGGATGGCGTAGAGGCGCTAAATGGCGTGGGTGCTACCTATTTACAAATGGTGTTTAAAGGAGTACTACCAGAAACGTTACCGCAACTACTAAGCTGGATTTTCTATATGATTGAAACAAATATTCGTAGTGCGACACTTGTTGGATTGTTGACTGGGACCGGCATTGGCTATCTTTTTGATTTTTATTATAAACAACTCAATTATGAAATGCTTGGATTGATCACATTTGTGATTGTAGTCGTTGTATTTCTAATTGAATGGATGTCAAATCGCGTAAGGAGAATCATTTCATGACACAGGCGACACCAATTCGAAAGGCTGGGAAAATTCAAGTTACGCAACGGACAAAAGCGACGCAAACAATGCAACTTATTCTTTGGTCACTTGTACTGTTTACACTCATCGGGCCATTTTTATTGAATTATGAAGTAATCGACGTTCGTGCTGCTGTTAGCATGACGCTAGAAAATTTGCAGATGATGTTTTTGCAACCCGCACTCCATCAAATTACATTTAGTACGGCGCTATTTCAAATTGTTGTGACGCTCGCTCTAGCTTTTTTAGCGACGATACTAGGAGCTATTATGTCGTTTTTCTTAGCGATTTGCAGTGCTAAAAACTTAGCGCCAAAAGGAATTGCCAATGTGATTATTGCGTGTAATTCATTTGTGCGTGCCGTTCCAACGGTATTATGGGTATTAATTTTTGCGATTGTCGCTGGACTTGGTTCCGTTGCTTGTATTCTCGGCATGATGCTTCATACGATTGCCTATTTAACAAAAGCTTATGCAGAATCATTTGAAGAACTAGACGACGGTGTGCTTGAAGCGTTGCGAGCCTCTGGTGCGAGTTGGTGGCATACAATCATTCATGCTGTAGTGCCACAATCGTTTTCATATATGGTATCATGGACATTTTTACGCTTTGAAACAAACTACGGTGTCGCAGTAGCGATGGGTGCCGCAGCTGCAGCAGGTGGTATAGGATTTGAGCTATTCATGGCGTCTAGTTTTTACTATGATCTCCATGAAGTTGGGATGATTACGTACTGCGCGCTAGTAGTAGCGATGTTATTAGAAGGCATTGCATTATTGATTAAAAAGCGCCTCTATACAGCACGTTAAGAAGTGGAAGAATCGCATTGATGCGGTTCTTTTTTAATGGTCATCGTCTTGGAAAAATGGCTTAATACGAAATAATACGACGGCTTTCACATCTTTTGTCATGTCAATCGCATTAAAAATCCGCGAATCGGTAGAATGATTGCGATTGTCGCCCATCACATAAAGGTGATTTTTAGGGACGGTAATATGCAGCGATGTCTCGGTCATTTGCTCTTTAATATACGGTTCGTCAATGAACCTATTGTTGCGATAGAGCTGATTGTTACGAATATCAAGTGTATCGCCGGGCAAGCCAATGACACGCTTAATGTAGAGTTCATGCCCAGGGATTATTGCCGCATCGAGAATGACAATATCGTTATAGCGGGGTTCTTGCCATTTGTACGCGAGCTGACTCGTAATAAATTGGTCGCCATCATGAATCGAATTTTCCATACTTTTGCCGTTAACGATGACGGAGCCAATACTATAATGAACCGATGCCGCAAAAAAAATAAGTAGTACTAAACTAAAAAATAACATGTACATCGAGCGTTGTTTAAAAATGGTTACCCCTCCCTTGTTCTTCAAAAACCGATTATGGTATGGTTAGTAGTACTTACTGTATACCACGAAATACGGTAGATTATGCGAAGCAGGGGGAATGAATGATGGCAAAAGTGTTAGTGATTGGAGGCACGCGCTTTTTTGGCAAACATTTAGTCGGAAAACTTGTGCAACAAGGGCATGATGTAACGATTGCAACGCGAGGACAGCATGATAATCCATTTGATGAGCGTGTGCATCATACGATACTTGATCGAACGAATAGCGGCGAATTACGTGAAGCTTTTGAAGACACGGTTTATGATGTAGTGTACGATAATATTTGCTATACGCCAAAAGAGGCGATGGAGCTATGTGCCATTTTAAATGACCATACGACGCGTCTTATTTTCACATCCACTATGTCTGTCTATGACGTCGATGGCAATGCAAAACGCGAGGAAGATTTTAATGCGCTTCATTATATGTACGATTTAACACCGTCCCAGCAATATAGTTATGCCGAAGGAAAGCGGCAGGCAGAAGCAGTTTTTGAGGACTATGCCAATTTTCCAGTCGTTGCGGTGCGCTTTCCAATTGTTATGGGCGATGATGATTATACGAATCGTTTAAGTTATTATGTTGAACATATCGCAAAAGGCGACGCAGTTGAGTTTTTAAATCTTGATGCAGAAATGTCGTTTATTTTGGCAGATGAAGCGGCAGCATTTTTATATTGGCTCGCTTTTAGCAATGTAGATGGACCAATTAATGCAACGGCAAATGGCACAATTTCTATGCGCGAACTCGTTGAACGGATTGAAACAGTTGTAAACCGACGAGCGACAGTTATTGAAGGCGATTCTCCGTATAGCATCCCCGCTTCGTGGTATATGGTCAATGACAAGGCTCAGCAAGCTGGTTTTCAATTTTCACATCTCGATGATTGGCTAACACCGTTAATTGAAAAATTAAGTAAATAATAAAGCAAGAATCCTTAAAAGCGACTACGCGTTGTAGATGAAAGTCGCTGTATACAAGCTTAACTATAAAAAAACACTTTCAACGATATGATTAAAATCGTCGAAAGTGTTTTTTCTATGCGCGAAGTTGTTTTGTACAAGCTGCTTCGCCTGCGCGTTTAATATGTTTATCAAAAATAAAGTTACCAAATGGAATGAAGGCGACGATACCAGCAATTAAACTGTAGCCGATGTTCCAGCGAATGCGCAATTGCACAATCGCAATTGAAATCACATATGTAACGAAAATCGCCCCATGAATACTACCAACAATTGTTACGGCCATTGGTAATCCCGCAAAATATTTTAATGGCATTGCGATGAGCAATAACACAAGCAATGAAACGCCGTCTGCAATCCCCATCACGCGTAGAAATCGAATTTCTTTCGGTTCCAACGAACATACCCCTCTCTTTTAAATAAGCTCATTTCATTATAAAACGTGTATATGAACGGAATATGAACGAATTAAGACGAAATTGTAGACAAAATAGTTTCAAGCTATTTCAAAAGTCATAGATTGTTCGAAAAAAATTCTATAAAATGGATGGAATACAAGAAAATACACAAAACGTCTATCATATTTAGCATGCTTTCTTTACAATAGTACAAGTAGTGGTAAACTGCAATGATTGTTAAGGGGGAATTAGATGAAAAAAAGTAGTGTGTGGCTAGCAATTTTTGTGTTAGTAATAAGTGTGCTTTTACCGACTGTGCGGGTTGCAAAAGCGAATCTTGTTACGGAAAATACACTAGCAAGTGCTGTTGAATTAACCGATAACGTCGCAATTGACGAATCATTTAGTACAGCAGGCGTGAAGTGGTTTAAATATACGCCAACTGCGAGTGATACGAAAAAACATTCGCATGTGAAAGTAACATTGAAAAGTGATTATATTTTAAATATCACAATGTTTGCGAGTGCAGAGAAAGCACAAAATAATGAAGTGTATGAACAATATGTAGCGGGAACGGTTGAGAATGGTAAAGCGATTCTTAAATTCCCATATGCTTGGGAAGGTACATATTATATTAAAGTCGAATATAGCGGCTTTATGGATGATAGCTTCATGATGAATGATGTACCAGCAGAGCCGCCAACAGATGAAAATCCTGGCGAAGAAATCCCGGTTGCCAACGTACCCTATACATTAACAGCAGAGCCTGTCACATTAGCACCGTCAACGGAGCTTGCAAGTGGCAATGCTTGTCCTGTAGAGCTTGGTGTCGATGGTAAAAAAGATGCAAAAACGATGCTATCAGATATTCGTATTTTCCGCGATGGCATTTTATCAAAAACAGCAGATGGCCGCGAGTTATCATCATTGTATTACAAAGCAGCACCATTTTTAGCAGCAAAGTTAGTAACAGATAGCACATTAAAACAACAAGTGTACGGACATTTAGTAACGATTCAGCCACTTGTTAAAGAGATGAATAAACATGGCGCTGCGAGTACGCGCGTGATTTCAAAATCAGAAGCACAAGCGATTCAAGCACTATTTGACATTACATTCACTAATGTACCAGTAGCGTTACAGAAAAAAATGTCGGTTGCAGCGAAAAATGTCGGTTTAACAGATGGACTAGCTGGCGAAGATTTAGCGAACGTTGTCCAAAAGGCGACGGGCGAGTTAGCGAAGAAATCATCAGGTAAATATATTGTGAAGTTAAAAGATGGTTATTCATTTAACAAATTTAAACAACAGGCAACAGGTAAAGCAACGGCTTCAACGTTAGCAGTGAACAACAATGAAATTTTAGCAGACACGTATGTAGTGGAACTAAAATCACAAGATGCAACAGTATCCACAAAAGCACAGCAAGCGATTACTGAAAAATCAGCAGCACAAATCGCCAACATGGCAGCTGTTGAATACATCGAACCAGTGACGACCTATCATGCATTAGCAGCTGATGTGCAATATCCATATCAATGGTCATTGCAAAATACCGGCTCGGAAGGGATTACCGGAGCAGATGTGGGCAATGTAAAACTACAAAAGTTAGTGAATGACACAGCACTAAAATCAACAACAATTGCGGTTGTTGATACAGGTGTAGATAATACATTAGCAGATTTAAAAAATGTTGTCTTAATGAATAAAGGGCGCAACTACGTAGATCGCCAACAGCCAGCAGTAGATGACCATGGGCACGGCACACATGTGTCAGGCATTATTGCGGCGCAAGCGAATAATGGCTATTCGATGCGAGGAATTAATCAACATACAAAAATTTTACCGATTAAAGTATTAGATGCATCAGGTGGTGGTTCACTTGAAAATGTGGCATTAGGGATTAAGTATGCTGTAGATCAAGGTGCAAAAGTCATTAACTTGAGTCTTGGTGGTACGTATAGCCGTACAATTGAAGCGGCTTTAAAATATGCACATTCGAA
Organism: Kurthia huakuii LAM0618; assembly: GCF_000505545.1. Classification (GTDB taxonomy): domain Bacteria; phylum Bacillota; class Bacilli; order Bacillales_A; family Planococcaceae; genus Kurthia; species Kurthia huakuii. Next base: position 122,702 of record NZ_AYTB01000012.1, on the reverse strand, counting down.
AAACGTAGCAGTCATTGTTGCAAGTGGTAATGACGGTATTCAAGGAATTTCATATCCAGGGTCATCGCGTTACGTTATTTCTGTTGGAGCCACAAACCCACTAGACGTTGTATCGGATTATTCAAACTACGGCTACAAATTGGATTTAGTAGCGCCAGGTTCTAATATTCCAAGCCTTGTACCAAATGGTAATGTAACATATATGAGTGGTACATCAATGGCGACACCACATGTAGCAGCAGTCGTTGGTTTATTAAAGAGCGCGAATCCATCAATGAACATTGGTCAAATTCGTACAGTACTACATGAGTCATCAAAAAATGTCGCATTTGATGAAAAAGATAATAATGGTTCGTCAGCAGGTACAGGTGACATTCTAAACTTACTTCTTGGCACAGGTGGCGGCGAAGAAGAACCTGAAACGGGCACATTAGCAGTCGGCAAAGATTTAGTATCAGGTTATGGCCGTTTAAATGGCTTTAACGCATTAAGTGCGGCCATTTTAAAAACCGATATTGCGAAAACAACAAAACCAACTGTCTTAACAGGTAAAGCATTAGCTGGTTCAAAAGTTGTCGTGAAAAAGGGCAGCAAAGTATTAGCAACGAAAACGGTACCATCGAATGGTAAATTTAGCATCAAGCTAGCGAAACAAAAAAATAAACAAAAATTAACCGTGACGGTGACGCATAAAGCAACAACTGCTAAAACGACACTTGCTGTTTATGTAAAAAAATAACGCATCATTATTTAAAACAGGCACCGCCTCACGGTGCCTGTTTTTTTGTATAATATATGTAAATATTTGTTATAATAAGACGAAAATATGTAGAGGTGAACACGAATGATGTATCGTGAAATTCGAGCGTTTGTCGTTCAAAAAATAATTGAAGAGCAAGCATCAAAGGCAGAGGTGCTGATGGATTTACGAGAGCAAGGCGAGGAAATGAATTATCGTCAGATTGAACGCATTTTAGAAAGTGAAGGCATCGTATTTCATGACAAGATGTCTCGGTGGATTCGCTGCAAGCCATATTATTCAGTAGAATCAATTATTGAAGATACCGAGGCACTTGCGGCGGAGTATGAGATGACACTAGAAGAATATCTTGAAAAAGTGTTACAACATCGCCGGTAATGGTGTTGTTGAATTAAAAAAACCCCCGCATAAACGGGAGTTTTTTGCAATGGAATAGCTATTGAAATTATAGACGTTTGTAGCCGACAAAATGATCTTTCCAGTATGCGCCGTGGATATTATCTACTTGTACGCCGCCTGAAGCTGCGCTAACCATTTGGCCATTCCCTACATAAATACCTACGTGTGAAATACCTGCTTTGTATGTGTCTTTGAAGAATACTAAGTCGCCAACTTGTGGAGTTGATACAGTTGTACCCATATTGTAGTAACCTGCTGATGTGGCATAACCGATATTGACACCAGCTTGTTTTGTTGCGTAGTAAATTAAACCAGAACAGTCGAAGCCACCAGGTGCTTTACCAGCCCATTTGTATGGTGTGCCGACTTGTGCTAAAGCAATTTTTGCCGCGCCAGCCATGCCAGAAGCTGATGTTGAGGTTGTATTTGTATTCGATGTTTGAGTTGTACGTTTATATTGTGGTGTAGCGCTTGTTGTATTCGATGTTTTTGAAACAGCTGATGTTGCAGCTTTTGCTGTACCTTTTACTTTTAACGTTTGGCCACTATAAATTGTAGTCGATGATAAACCGTTTAGTGCCATAATGTTTTGGTAAGAAGTACCGTATTTCGCTGCAATCGCACCAAGTGTATCACCTTGCTTTACAGTATATGTATTTGAAGATGAAGCTGTAGTCGCTGTTTTTGTCGGTGCCGCGCCGCCATCATTGGCCATTGCTGAGGCGTTAAAGCCACCTGTTGCTGAGAATAACATACCGGTCAATGCTAGTGATGAGAAGATTTTTGCTTTTTTATTCATGAATCCATAAACTCCTTTTGTTTTACGTGTTTTTTTATTACAAACACATCATATCGCGTTTATATAACAATACGATTATGCGAATATGATAAATATATAACAAAAAAATATCATTTTAATGTAGTTGTTAAATTTGACATATCGTCATCGTTTTGTCATGTAAATGCGATGATTTTGTTATTGTATAAAATTATTAATAGATGATAAACCATTTTTTACACAAAAAAAGAGCCGCGAAAAGCGACTCTTTTAAAAGGAATAATATTAATCATGAATGCAAACAGATTTAGCATAGACGTATTCATGGATCCCCTCTGTACCATTTTCGCGACCGAAACCAGAGTGCTTAACGCCGCCGAATGGTGTTTCCACTTGGGAGATGGCCATTGAATTGACACCAACCATACCGTATTCAAGCGCTGTTGAGAAGCGTGAAATACGCGCAATGTTTTTTGAGAAGAAGTACGAAGCCAAACCAAACTCAGTATCATTTGCTGCTTCTGCCACTTCATCATCTGTATCAAACTCAATTAATGGAATGACCGGGCCAAATGTTTCGACATAGTAAATATCCATATCTTTTGTGATGCCATCGATCACAGTTGGTTCAAAGAATGGACCATTGGCGAATTTATCGTCTGTTGGGCGTTTCCCACCATGTAAAATCGTCGCACCTTTACTTGTGGCATCTTTTAGTTGCGCTTCAACGTGTTCGCGTGCTTCTTCATTAATTAAAGGACCAACTGTTTTATCTTCAATGCCTAAGCCAACTTCAACTTCTTGCATCGCTTGTAATAACTTATCAGTAAATGCTTTTTTTACGGATTTTTGGACATAAATACGATTTGGACACGTACATACTTGACCGTTATTACGGAATTTCGCTGTTACAAGATTTGTCACAGCTTGATCTAAATCGGCATCATCAAAGACGATGAATGGGGCATGGCCGCCGAGTTCCATTGATACTTTTTTCAGAGAATGGGCAGATTGTTCATTTAATAATTGACCTACTTCAGTAGAGCCTGTAAACGTAATCTTTTTCACCGTTTCATTCGTCGTTAATTCTTTCCCGATAGCGCTAGATTTCCCCATGATGATGTTTGCCACACCATTTGGTAAGCCAGCTTCAACAAATAATTCAGCAAGTGCTAATGCAGAAAATGGTGTAGCACTCGCTGGTTTCAGTACGACTGTACAACCAGCTGCAAGGGCAGGGGCAATTTTACGTGCAATCATATTGGAAGGGAAGTTCCACGGTGTAATCGCCCCAACGACACCAAGTGGTTGATAAACCGTTAAGAAATGATGCTCACTTGGTGCTGGAATCGCGCGGCCATATAGACGGCGTGCTTCATCTGCATTCCAATGGAACGAATCGGCAGATGACTGAACCTCTACTTTTGATTGTGATAATGGCTTTCCTTGTTCAAGCGTCATAATAAGTGCAAGGCGATCAAGGTTTTCTTCTATTAAAAAACCAATTTTATGCAAGATGCGCGCGCGCTCTTTAGGGTCAGTAGCGGCCCATGCTGCAAAGGCACCTGCTGCATAAGCAATTGCCTCTGCTGTTTCTTTTGTGCCACCTTGCGCAATATCGGCGATTTTTTCACCTGTTGATGGATTATATACGGCTACGGCATCTGCGCTACCATCCACCCATTCACCATTTATAAAAAGTTGATTCTTCACTTCTGGAAAATTCGTCATCATTTCTCCTCCTTAAAAACATTCTATATTATAGGTTTACCACGAAATGGATAAAATAACCACTCTGAAGATTATTGAAATATATTTATATAATAAAATTCATTTGGTATAGGGAAAAAAACTGCTGTATTTCCATTTATAATAATGTCTAATCGTTTGATTTTCAAGTATATGCCTTGCGAATAGTGTTAAAACATCATTATGCAAATAATTATATTATTATTATAAAAAAGTATATATTTGTCAAAAAAACTACCTTGAGATTATAATGAAAGAAATGAGTAGGAGGGATTTTGATGGCAGAAAAACGATGGATACCGCTTGCGGCTGCGCTAGGACTAGCGGCAGTATCGTATCAATTGAAAGAGGGCCAAAAAAAGGCGCTTTATACGACTGAAGAGACGAAATTGAAACGTGTACCGTATGAGGGAACAACGCTAGCTATTATTCCGGCACATACGGAATTGTATGCAACAAATTATGAAGGCGCACATTATTATGTCACATATGGTGACTTTGTAGGATGGGTGCCGAAAGTCGATGTAGCGAATAGGCCACGTGGCTATCAACATACGGAATTGCCCGTGCCCTATATTAGCCAATATCGCCCGTTAGATGCGCCGTTTGGTTGTGAGGGGACATCGTTATTAATGGCTTTACGCTACAAAGGCTATAGCGAGGTGTCGTTAAAAACGATGCTCGATCAAATGCCAAAAGCAGAGCGTAATCCAACGCAAGGCTTTGTTGGTTCACCGTATTATACGATGGAAGGTTATTTTCAAACGATTTTTCCAAAACCATTAACAGCGTATGCGCGCGAAGTATATAGTAAGATGGTTGTTGATATTTCAGGAGCATCGCCTAAGCAATTACAGCGAGAGCTAGCACAAAATCATCCCGTTGTGGTGTGGGTAACATTCCGCTTTGAACCACCGCGCGAAGGGGAATGGGATGTTGGTAAAAAACGCCCAGCAACATACGTCAGCAATTTACATGTCATGCTTTTAACGGGCTATGACAGTGTAACGCAACAATATCGCGTTCATGACCCGGCGGATGACCGCGAAATTTATTGGGTACCAAAAGAGCAATTTGAAACAGCTTATGTAGCGCGTAAACAAGCTGTAGCGATTCGCTAAAATTGAAAAGAGGCTGGGACATACGTGTAAAAATACCCTCTCAGATGAGCATAAAAAAAACCGGAATCGCACTGTGGCGCGATTCCGGTTTTTTGTGGCGAACGCTAAAAAAGGAACATGAACTGTTTTGTCCAAGCCTCTTTTCAGCGAAATATTAGTGCGATGAATCTTTGTCAAACGACGGCGTATGTGTCGTTTGGGTATTGATTTTTTCTAGTAGTGCGGTTTGCTTTTTCAAATGCTTTACAGTCGTAATCATAAACCAAATAACAAAAATGAGCGGCAAGAGCCACAATAAAAATCCGCCCATCATAAATAGTGTGAAAAAGACATCGCCGTAATTCGTCATTTCTTCCATCAGCTCCACCTCCGTATATTTATTAAATCAAATTTTAGGCTATTTTAGTAGTATATGTTAAAAAAACTTGACTGTCTGTTCATAATTCATCTGAAATAGCACAGCTTTTCCTCCTAAAAAAAGGTACAATAATAGTAAGACTTAAAAAGTTGGTAGCATAGATTTAATTATTATTTGTGGACGTTCACGAATAATAGGTTATAGAAAGTGAGGGACTTTTATGTTCCATCTACAATCAAAGCGCTTACGTTTTCGTAACTATACGAATGCAGATTTTTATTTTTTAAAAGGATTATTACAATCAAAAGATATGATGCGCTATATCGGTGACGGTCAAACTCGTAATGATGCGGAAGTCGAACAATTTTTATCATGGATTTATACTCATTATCGTGAAGATGAGCAGACGGGTCTAAAAATTATCGAAAATCGTAAAACAGGCGAGCCAATCGGTCATGCAGGCATCGTGCCACAAATTGTTAATGGCCAAATGCAATTCGAAATTGGTTATTGGGTTGCGAAGGCGTATTGGGGGCAAGGTTTTGCGACAGAAGCGGCAGAAACGATGAAAGCGTATGCTGAACAAGAAATGCAGTTAACGCAGTTAATTGCCTTAATTCAACCGGGCAATTTTGTTTCCATGCGGATTGCCGAAACAATTGGTATGCATTTAGACAAAACGGAAATGTTGAATGGACAAGAAGTACATGTTTTTGTGACGAACAAACCATAACAAGCGGAATGGGAAAGTAGCAATCGATAAAGGAGATTGCTACTTTTTTGTTATGTGGTAAAATATAGTTTATGTATATTTTTTCTTTTTAACGAGGTTTTATTGTCGTAAATGTCGAATTTTAATAAATGAAGAACTTGTTTGGAGGTGTGTGTATGTCAAAAAATCATCTCTCGTTATCCATCAGTCCAACATTCGAGAAATTTGGACCCGAACTCGCTAAATTGCGTGCGCGTATTGACCCGTTTTACGCGTTATTTATGTTCGAGCAAGATGCGCAACCGTATGATTATGTGAAACTATTTGACACGTATCAGTCATTAGGAACAATTTTAAAATTAGATGAAGAAAAAATTTTTCACACGTCAAAGATTTTTATTGTCAAGGCGTGTTCGTATAAAGAAAATGAAGCACTATTTTTCCAACTGCGTGTACGAGCTCGTGAGCGTGTCATTGAAAAGCTTGCGAAGTCGATTATTTTTTATGTGGTCGAACAACAGCAAAAATTAAATGTAGCAATGCTACAAGATCGACATTTACTCGATGATTCGCTTGATATTACAAAAAAAGTATTGAAAAAATGGACGTTTATCGGCGAAGAAGAGACGTGGAATACATTTACGACATGGTATAACGATATGTTGACGATGGCGATTTTAGAGGATGTCGTCGTAGAGGAAGGGCTTAATTCGTTAAAAAAATTATCGGATGAGGCGTTAAATGAGCTCTTTTTTGCGTATATGAACGACGTGTCGAATAATGCTTTGTTTATTGATAAAGTGTCATTGATTGTTGATCAATACATCAAAGATTGGCAAGAAAATATCATTCGCATTTTAAAAAAGGATTTACAAGTGTACATTGAATTAGAAAAAAGCGTTACGCAGACGATGCAAAAAGAACGTGATTTTTCGAAGTTGACGACAGTTCCAAACTATATGTATGTCATGAACAATACGCTTTATCAAGTTATTCGAGAAATACTGTATCAGCTAAAGGATGGGCAAACGAGCTATGCATTCCAAAAGGGAAAAACGAAAGGGTCGTTGTCATTCGTGTTGCCGGAAAATGTTTTAGTCGATGCAACATTGCCGATTTTAGCAGTCGATGTGCTCGACATTTTATGTGGCTTTTATCTCCATAATTCAAAGCAATTAGATGAGACGATTACCGTGCGCCTAGCTGATATTTTAATGATGCGAGATATTAAGCAAAAATTAGGTGGCGAGGGACGTCGCGGTGGCTATGAAGCGAAACAAAAGCAACAAATTGAAGAAGTGTTGCAACTGCTTGCAAGCATTCATGTCGAAATCGAGCGAACCATGAGTTACCATACAAACCAATTGGCACCGTTAAAGACGGCTGGACCATTACTCGTTTTTGAACAACCGTATCGCTATAAATTGGGCCCTATTTTTGCGCATTATTTAAGCGGCACACAGCGTCAACTGGCGTTGTTGCCATTTCATGCTTTTAACTATCATTTATACCGCTTCCGTTATGAAAAACAGCTCTGTCGTTATTTGAGCTGGCGCTGGCGCACACAGGCTTCACAAGCAAATTATTGGCAGCCAAATAAAGTGGCGACATTGTTAGAAGCAATTGGTGAAACATTAAATCGCCGCTCGCCGACACGAACGCGTGAACGTTTTGAAAAGGCGCTCGATCAATTGACAACAGATGGTGTGATTGCCGGTTGGCATTATACGAATTGGCAGGAGGAAGCCGCTGTTGGTAAGGGTTGGGGAAATTATTGGCTCAATGCCTCTGTTATTATTGAACCACCACAAGCGATTTTGGACACGTATCGTTCGCTTGAAAAACAGCGCAATGTATTACCAGCGAAAAAAGATAATACGGCACTTGCACAGCAGCTCGCCGAGTTCCGAAAAAAACGGCAGCTCACGCTAGCGCAGGCAGCAGAAATGCTTCATTTATCTGCTGCCTATGTTAGCCAATTAGAGCGTAATTTAGTCAATCCATCGCTCAAAGTGCGCAAACGTTTAGAACGCTGGATTTTATCGTAAGAACCGCTTTATATAGCGGTTCTTTTTTTGTGGATTTTTGTAAAGCGCTTACATTGTGGAAAAGTCGGGCTTACATGTTGCTATGTCGGGGCTACGATGCGCATAAAAAAATTTAATTTTTTTTGAAACGTTGCTATATCAAGGATTAGAGCCTATTTTAAATGTCTTAAATTACTTATTAGTTTATTACTTTAGCGAATCTTAATTTTCTTTATTTTCAGAATACTAAAGGTATTATTGAGTCACAGATAACGAATCTGCGAATGAACGACATAAGGGGGATAAATTGATGACACAAGATTTACAAAACTATGAATCATTGAAACCGTTGTTTAACCCACAGTCTATTGCTATTTTAGGTGCTTCAGAAAGCCCGTATAAAATTGGCCATCTTCAAATTCGAGCATTAATCGATGGCAAGTTTGCTGGAGATATTATTCCAATTCATCGTACGGCAAAAGAAATTGCTGGTCTTACATGCTATCCAACATTAGCAGAGGTGCCAGGGGATGTTGATCTCGTCATCTTCTGTCTAGGCCTGGAACAAATTAAAGAAGGGCTTGAAGCATGTGCGGCGAAAAATGTCAAAGCGGCGATTATTTTTGCGTCAGGATTCTCAGAAGCTGGGGAATATGGCGAACAGTTGCAGCAAGAATTGGCACAATTAGCGAAAGAGCATGGCATTCGCATCGTTGGACCAAACTGTGTTGGACTCGTCAATACAGAAAATGGTTTAATCGGTACGTTTACACCATCATTTTTAACGGTACCACTTGATGGCAAGCGCGGCGTTGGGTACATTTCGCAAAGTGGCGCATTTGGCGTGTTAACGTATATGGCCGCTGCACAACATGGCATTAACTTCAATTATTTTGTCAGCACAGGCAATGAAATGGAATCAGGATTTGAAGATTTCATGGAATATATGGTGCACGATTCACAAACGAGTATTATTAGCGGTTATTTAGAAGGTGCTAAAAATCCTGAAAAATTGAAAACGTTATCAAAAGAAGCACTCGCAAAAAATAAACCTCTTTTATTAATGAAAACAGGCAAAAGCTCGGCTGGTAGTCGTGCAGCTGCTTCGCATACAGGTTCACTTGCAGGTTCAGATAAAATTTATGACGCCTTCTTTAAGCAGCATGGCATTATTCGCGCAGAAGATTTTGATGATGTCATCGGTTTTACGAAATTATTTAATCCCGACAAATTACCAAAAGGGAAAAATACCGTTATTATTACGAGCTCAGGTGGTCGTGGTATTAATGAAGCGGATCGTTGCGAGGCGCATGGCTTAAACATTATGGAGCTGTCACCAGAAACGCGCGCAGCAATTCAAACAAATTTACCAGATTATGCGAGTACGGCAAATCCTGTTGATTTAACAGCTGCAGCAAGCGTCTCCAATCCGGAATTTTATTTGGAGCCGTTAAAAGCTTTAGTAAATGACCCGGATGTACACAACATCATTTTCACAGATTTCCCGTTTGCGTGGGATGAAAACTCGCCACAACTGCAAGAGTTCATTGAGCTAAGTAATGCGAGTGATAAAGTTATTGCGTTGTTCCCGTTCCCATTAGAAGGTATGACGTACCCGAAAGCAACGGCTACATTAGTGAAAAATGGTATCGCCGTTGTGCCATGTAGTTTAAATCCAGTACGTGCGTTAACGAAATTAGTTGAATATAGCGAGGCATATCGTCGCTCACAAGTAACGGCACTAGCAGATTACAAGCAACCACATGCGGATTTAAGTGATTTACTTGTAGCGGGTGAAACATTGAGCGAAGCGCAGGCGAGTGCAGTGCTGTCACGTTACGAGATTCCGACAACAGAGCGCCGCATCGCGACAACGCTTGAAGAGGCGGTAACACATGCGACGGCCATTGGTTATCCGGTCGTGTTAAAAATCGATTCGCCAGACATTCCACATAAAACGGAAGCAGATGCCATTCGCTTGAATGTCCAAACACCAGAAGCGGTTAGTCAAGCGTATGCAGAGATTGTGAAAAATGCACAAGCGTACAATCCAAAGGCGCGCATTCATGGTGTGTCGGTGCAAGAAATGTTAGCGGAAGGCGTAGAAGTGATTATTGGCGCGCACAACGATGACACATTTGGCCCGGTGATTATGGCGGGACTTGGTGGTATTTTCGTTGAAGTGTTTAAAGATATCGCCTTCAAGGTAGCACCAATTAATCGTCAGGATGCGTTGAATATTATCGATGAATTACAAGGAAAAGCGATTTTACATGGTGCACGCGGAAAAGCACCTGTTGATAAAGAAGCAATTGTTGATGTGCTCTTAAAAGTTTCGGCACTCATTACCGATCACAAGGACCATATTCAAGAGCTGGATATTAATCCACTTGTTGTTTATGAAAAAGGTATTAAAGCAGCAGACGCGATGCTCGTAGTGAAAGAGCCACAAGCGATTCAACAAATGATGGAGGGATAGCGATGAGTGTAGCACATTTAATTGGGAAAGCGGGCAAGCCGTATACAGTTGAAGTGGAAAAGTGTCATATTCGTCAATTCGCGCAAGCGATTGGCGATACGAATCCACTTTATAGCGATGAAGAATTTGCGAAAAAAACCGTACATGGCGGTATTATTGCACCGCCGACATTTCCAATCGCCATGTCTGAAGAAAGCGATGAGGACTTAGATTTAGGACTCGAATATAGCCGTATGTTACACGGGGAACAGCGCTTCATTTATACGCGTCCAATTCGCCCAGGCGATGTCCTAACGTGTCAGTTAAAAGTGACCGATGTCTATGAGCGTGAAGGTAAAAATGGCACGATGGAATTTATCGTCATGGATACGGAAATGACGGATGCAGCTGGTGCGCATGTCGTGACAAGTCGTACAAATATTATTTATCGCTCGGTTTCGGCGAATGCCTAAGGAGGAATGACGATGCTAGAATTAGCGCAGTTGACAACAGGGCAGGAGCTTCCTGCTTATACAAAAGAGCCGGTGACGAAAGTACAGCTCGTAAAATATGCTGGCGCATCGGGCGATTTCAATCCACTTCATACCGATGATGCCTTTGCTCAAAAAATCGGCATGCCCGGTGTTATCGCACACGGCATGCTCATCATGGGCTTTTTAGGCGAATATGTCAATCATCTTGCAGGTGACCTCGCGATTGTCAAAGATTTCAGTATGCGCTTTGGTGCGATGACATTCCCAAAAGATACGATTACGTGCCGCGGCGTTATTAAGGAAACGTATGAACAACACGGTGCGCGCTTTGCGGTACTAACATTATATGCAGAAAAAGGTCCTGAAAAAGTCGTTGGTTCTGGCGAAGCAACGCTACAATTTTAAGTTGAAGGAGTGTTACGGATGAATCAAATTCGAGATAAATATGCCATCGTTGGTGTTGGTGAAAGTAAACGTTCAAAAAACTCAGGCACAACGCCGCTACATTTAGCACTAGATGCTGCACGTGCGGCGATTGCGGATGCTGGTATTGATGCAAAAGAAATCGATGGCTTCATGAGCTATTGTGAGAATGACTCATGCTCGCCACATCAACTCGCAACGTATTTAGGGGTACGCCCAAATTACGTGAAAGAGATTTTAGGCGGCGGTAGTAGTACGGAAATGCTGATTGCCGATGCAGTAGGTTTGATTGAAACAGGTCAAGCGAAAACGGTGCTTATTTATCGCTCGATGAATGGACGTTCTGGTGTCCGCATGGGTGGTGGCGGTTGGAGTAGTGATCTATTACAATCGGCGTTTGAAGGTGGCAGTCACATTATTCCATACGGTGCTGCGAGTCCAAGTCAATGGTTTGGTTTATTCGCAACACGCCATATGAAGCAAAATGGTTTAACGCAAGAACATTTAGGACATGTATGTACGAGCTTTTATGAGCACGCACAGCGCAATCCAAATGCATTCTTCTACGGCAAGCCACTAACGATGGAAGATTATTTAAAAACGGCACAGCTAAGTTCACCGTTTACGAAGCATGATTTCTGCTTAGAGTCAGACGAGGCGAATGCGATTATCGTGACAAGTGCCGAGCGGGCGAAAGATTGTCAGTCAAAACCGGCATATATTATGGGCATGGCGGCGCGTCGTGCAGTGTCACACGCGCATTATTGGAAAAATATCGACGAGGTCGCGTCAGACTATGTTGCAAAGCCACTTTATGAGGCGGCTGGTGTTGGCCCGCAAGATATTGATATCGCTTCAATTTACGACTGCTTTAGCTGGGTTGTACTGCGTCAATTAGAGGCATATGGTCTAGCACCAAAAGGCGAGGTTGGCGATTTTGTAGCCGCAGGGAATTTGAAAATCGATGGTCAATTGCCAACGAACTTAGCTGGTGGCATGTTATCAGAAGGTTATACACATGGCATGAACAACGTGCTTGAAATCGTCCGCCAAGTACGCGGTGAATATGAAGGTACGGAACGTCAGGCGAAAAAACATGATATTGCAATTTGTACAGGTTGGGCAGGTCCAGATATGGCCGGCGCGATGATTTTACGAAAATAGGGGGAGTTCACATGATTGAAGAAACAAAGGTAGAGTATGCGAAACCAATTCCATTAAAAACAATTGATAATGCACCGTACTGGGATGCGGCGGATCGTCACGAGCTTGTGCTTCAAAAATGTACGAGCTGCAATACCTATGCACATCCACCGGGTCCAGCATGTGCACACTGTGGTAGCCAAGAGCTTGTATGGGAAAATCAAGGCACCGATATTAGCGGCACGATTTATACGTATGTCGTATCGTATCGCCCATTTTTACCAGGCTTTGAAAACGATGTACCACTTGTGATTGCGGTTGTTGAACTGGACCATTTACCAGATGTTAAAATTATCGGCAATGTATTAGGAGCAACGGCTGAACAGCTTGATATCGGCACACCAGTGAAGATGGTGTGGCAAGACATTACAGAGGACCGCGCGTTGCCACAATGGACGCTCGCATAAGTTGAGGAGGGATTGCGATGGATTTTTCATACACAGTACAAGAAGAACAGTTTCGCCAAGAATTGCGTACATGGCTTGAAGAAAATTTACCGGAGGGCTGGTTAGAATCGCAACAGCTGCCAACAGAAGAGGCGGCGCTTGGGCAATTTTTACGCCAATGGCAAAAAACATTAGCAGATAGCCGCTGGGCAGCGATTGCTTGGCCCCAAAAACATGGTGGCCGCAATGCGACACTCATGGAAGAAATTATTTATCATCAAGAGATGGTGCGCGTGAAAGCACCGCCACTTGTTAACTATGTAGGCCTTCATATGGTTGGGCCGACATTGATGCAAATTGGGACGCCGGAGCAACAAGAAAAATACATTCCGAAAATTTTAACAGGGGAAGAAGTATGGTGCCAAGGTTATTCTGAGCCAAATGCGGGTTCAGATTTAGCGGCAGTGCAAACGACCGCTGTGAAAAAAGGCGATAAATGGATTATTAATGGTCAAAAAATTTGGACGAGCTTTGCGCACTTTGCGGATCGCTGCTTCCTTGTGGCCCGTACGAGCAAGGGCGAGAAAAAGCATCATGGCATTACATGTTTCTTGCTTGATATGAATCAGCCGGGCGTTGAAGTACGCCCGATTATTCAAATGAATGGGGAGCATGATTTCAACGAAGTGTATTTAACGGATGCCGTCGCGTATGATAGCGAAATTATCGGGCAAGTTGATGATGGCTGGCGCGTAACAATCGCCCTATTGATGCACGAACGTACCGGTATTGGTGCGCAAGTATTCTCACTTGAACAACAGTTTGCAGAGCTTGTTGAAGTAGCGCAAACGGTTACCGAAGATGATGCGCCACTGATTGCGAAGCCAGAAGTACGCAAACGCTTGCTTGATTTATATATGAATCAGCGCGGCTCATTATTGAACTATTATCGCAATTTGACGAAGCAGCTAAAAGTTGGGCATCCAGGTGTTGAAGGCTCAATGGATAAATTATTTGTGAGTGAAATGACGAAAAAATTGTTCTCAGAAGCTATTTCGATTCAAGGTCATGCAGGGATGCTGTGGGAAGAAGATGCTGTACAAGACCAAGGTTATTGGCAGAAAAATTACTTGTATTCATTCGGCCAAACGATTGGTGGCGGTACGAGTGAAATTCAAAAAAATACGATTGCGGAGCGCATCTTAGGCTTGCCAAAAGATGTCGGTCGCTAGAAGGGTTGGTGAAGGTCAATGGATTTCTCATTAAATGAAGAGCAAGAAATGTTTCGTAAGTTTGTGCGTAAATACCTGAATGACCAAGAGCAAACGAAAGTAGCGCGCGACTATATTGCAGGGGATGTCGAAGCGGTCAAGCAAGCAGTTGCAGGTGTCAATGAGCTTGGCTGTATGATGGTCAACATTCCAGATGATTATGACGGTATGGGGCTTGGTAAACTCGATCTTGTACCGATTATGGAAGAGTTCGGTCGTACATTAATGCCCGGCGTCTTTTTAGAAACGAGTGCCTTTGCGGTACCGATCATTGAGCAGTTTGCTACAACAGAGCAGAAGCAACATTATTTATCTGAAGTAGCAAGCGGGGAAAAGGCATTTACGGTTGCTTGGCTCGAGCCGAAACGTAGTTATACAGAAAAAGGAATTCAGCTCGTTGCAACACTCGAACAAGAGCAATTTACGCTAAATGGTGTGAAAACGCAAGTAGCCGATGTTGCACTTGCACAGTACTTCATCGTTCCCGTGCGCGTAAACGATGAAGTGAGCATTGTGATTGTCGATAAGGATACGCCAGGCCTGACAATAACAGCTCAAAAAGGATTTGATGAAACACGTCAATTATCAAATGTCCTGTTTGATGATGTACAAGTGCCACTGAACGCATTGATTGGACCACTTGGAGATGGTTGGGGAATCCTTCAAGAAGGTTTATTATCGTACAATGCGGCTGTCTCATCGGTTTGCGTTGGCGCGATGGAAAAAATCGTTGAAGTGGCAAGTGAATACGCATGTATCCGCGAGCAGTTTGGTCAAGCAATTGGCCGCTATCAAGCGATTAAACACCGCTTAGCTGATATGAAGTTATCGCTTGAAACAGCGCGTTCGCTGTCATACTATGCAAACTGGGCACTTGAAACAACATCAGAGGATCGTGTTGAAGCGATTTGTAGCGCACGTATTTTTGCAACACAAGCATTTGTCGACATTGCGGCGCACAATATTCAAATTCATGGTGGTATTGGTTTCACTGAAGAAATTGATTGTCACTTATTTGTAAAACGTTCGCGATTCTATGAAAATTATTTAGGAACACAAGCACAATACTACGACCGTGCAATTGCTGCGCTTGGTTGGGATGCCACTGCTACAGCCACAGAAAATGAAAATTTACTGATTTCTTAAAAAATAGTTGGTTACTATTTGGAATGGGACTTCTTTTAGCATTTGTTAGTGTATAGGACATTGCTAAGAGAAGTTTTTTGTATGGAAAATCTTAACTCGAGGTGAAGTCGATGTTCAAAACAAATCGTACAGTTGAATCGATGTCATATAAACAAAAAGTACTACTCGTCGCAGGAATTTTCTTATGTATGGAATTAGGAATGATGGTATCTATTGAGTTTTCAATTGCCTTGCCAAGCATTATTACCGATATTGGTGGCGCACAATTTTATGCACTTGTTTTTACTGTAAATATGGCTGTTTCTGCGATTGTTACGCCATTTGTCGGGAAATTAAGTGACATTTATGGCAGGCGTCAAATTTTAATTATTGGTATTTTAATTATTTTAGTGTCAGAAGTCATTACGCCGATGATGGTATCAAATATTTATCATTTAATGATTTTTAGAGGTATCCAAGGAATTGGTGGCGCGACGACAGCTGTTGTTGCATTAATTGTCATTAGTGATATTTTTGATATTGATAATCGTGCGAAATTTTTAGGGTTTTATGGCTCGTTAAATGCGTTAACGGCTATTATTGCACCGACAGTTGGTGGTATTTTCGTACAATACTTCTCATGGCATTGGGTGTTCTACTCAATTGCCCCAGTCGGTATTATTGGCTTAATTATCGTGTTAAAATTGATGCCAAATATTCCGAAAGCTGAACACGCAAAAATGGATTATTTAGGCGCAACGATTTTGTCGGTCGCGATTTTAGCGTTAGTCGGTTTAACATCATTTGGCAGTCCAACTGTGACACCTGTATTATTAATCGTGCTAGGTGTGAGCTTAATAAGCTTTATTTTAGTGCAAAAGAAAGCGGCCGATCCGTTGATTCCGCTACGTTTGTTTAAACATCGTATTTTTACGATTTGTATTGTCGCAAGTATGGCATCGATGTTTGCTGCGACAGGATTGATTTATTTTTTACCGTTATTTTTACAAAATATTCACGGTTTCTCACCAACTGAAACAGGTGTTTTCATGACAGAACGCGGGATTACGTCCTTTATTTTTGCTGCAATAAGTGGTTTTGTTGTTGCAAAATTAAAAGATTTTAAAATGGTCGCCATTGTCGCCATGTTGATTTTTGCGGGCGTGATTTTCTCGTTAACATTCTTTACTGTATCAGCGCCAACGATTGTGCTTACCGTTATTTTCCTTGTGTGGGGGAGTACAAGTGGTGTGTTAATTTCCATTTTCCATACAGGTATTCAAATGAATTTACCTACGAAGGATATTAGTGTGGCGATGAGTGTTATGCAATTAGCTGTAAGTATGGGTGCGCTATTAGCTACGTCACTATTAGGAATGTTTGTCCAAACAGAAAACTTGAGTCAAGGGTTTAGCTATTTACTGTATACGTGTTTAGCAGTCGTTGTCGTGACGCTCATTGCTTTTATTTTAATTGTGCCAAAAAGCAAAAAAGTCATTGTTCCTGTAGCAGAAATAGAGAAAAATATTTCAGAGGGATAAGCTTAGATTTAAAAAGCAGGAATCGCATCGTTATGCGGTTTCTGCTTTTTTCAATCGTCCATTTTCAAAGGGGATTTTAAGATATTAATTTTCTGAATTTTTATTTTTAGTAGTCAAATGAAAAAATTAATGCTACAATCAAGGCCATAAATGAATACATCCTTCGGGGTAGGGTGCAATTCCCAATCGGCGGTTATAGCCCGCGAGCTTTCGAGCAGGATTCGGTGAAATTCCGAGGCCGACAGTATAGTCTGGATGAGAGAAGGATTCGATGCATGACGATAGTGGCGCAGTAGCGTTTCATTATGGTTTATTTGATGCACCGTAAATTTGCAAACCCCGCTTGGTATAGTACCTAGACGGGATTTTTTTATTTCAAAACTACATAGCAATTCTTCGGGGTAGGGTGCAATTCCCAATCGGCGGTTATAGTCCGCGAGCTTTCGAGCAGGATCTGGTGGAATTCCAGGGCCGACAGTATAGTCTGGATGAGAGAAGAATGCGCAGAAAAAGTGTACCATTGTACGCTTATTTGTTGACGCATAAATGAAGGGACCCCGCTAGTACGTGAGGTCCCTTTTTACATGCCCAAAAGTTTGTTCGTAGTATCCCTCTATTCATTTATCCGAAAAAACTAATTGCGTTAGTTTAGAAAGGAGAATGAAACTGTGTTTACAGGAATTATCGAAGAAGTTGGAACAGTAAAAAAAATCACTCGGCAGCAACACGCACTTGCATTAACGATTGCCGCAAAAAAAGTGCTTGAAGATGTGCAGCTTGGTGATAGTATCGCCGTCAATGGCGTATGCTTAACGGTTACGGACTTTACAACAACCACTTTTACAGCAGATGTTATGCCGGAAACGTTTCAAGCAACGAGCCTTGCAAAATTAGCATCAGGTGATGGTGTCAATTTAGAACGTGCAATGTTAGCAACGAGCCGCTTCGGTGGTCATATTGTGTCGGGGCATGTTGATGGTACAGCGACCATTGCAAAAAAGCGTACGGTGTCAAATGCTGTATATATCGACTTGCGACTAGATGCGTCATTGACACGTTATTGCATTAAAAAAGGGTCGATTACAATCGATGGTACGAGCTTAACGATTTTTGATGTCCGCGAACAAGGAATTACTGTATCACTTATTCCGCATACGTATGCAGAAACGATTTTTAGCAAAAAGCGAAAAGGCGAAGTCGTCAACATCGAAACGGATGTTATTGCGAAATACGTTGAAAAGCTAACGGCTAAACAACCGCCATTAACGCGCGACTTTTTAGCGCAACATGGCTATTAGGAGGGAACTGACATGCTACATACAATTGATGAAGCACTTGAACAGTTAAAGCAAGGAAAAATGATTATTGTTGTTGATGATGAGGATCGCGAAAATGAAGGTGATTTTGTCGCATTAGCCGATTATGTGACACCGGATACGATTAACGCGATGGCAACGTATGGTAAGGGGTTGATTTGTACACCGATTTCAGCGGCGATTGCACAAAAATTAGCACTTGCGCCAATGGTGACAAACAATACCGATAATCATGGAACTGCTTTTACGGTAAGTATTGATTATAAAGAAACAGATACAGGCATTAGTGCATTTGAACGTGCACTGACGATTGAAAAATTAATTACGAGCGATGAGCCGGCAGATTTCCGCAGACCAGGTCATATTTTCCCGTTGATTGCCAAAGATGGTGGTGTGCTAGAACGCCGTGGTCATACAGAAGCTGCGGTCGAACTTGCGAAGCTTGCGGGTGTCAAAGAAGCGGGTATTATTTGTGAAATTATGAGCGCCGATGGTCATATGGCACGCTTGCCAGAGCTAGAGCGCATTTCACGAATGATGAACTGTCCATTAATTTCTATTGAACAATTAGTAGCGTATGTACAACAACAAAAGGAGCTGGTTACACATGGGTAAAACAATTGAAGCACAATTAGTAGGTACAGGATTAAAAATTGGAATCGTCGTTGGACGTTTTAACGAATTCATTAACGCAAAATTAGTCGATGGTGCAACAGATGGATTATTACGTCACGGTGTAGAAGAAGCGAATATTGATACAGTATGGGTGCCAGGAGCTTTTGAAGTACCATTTATCGCCAAGAAATTAGCGGAAAAAGGAGAATACGATGCTGTAATCGGTTTAGGTACGGTCATTCGTGGCTCAACAACGCATTATGATTATGTGTGCAATGAAGCAGCAAAAGGCATTGCACAAGTAGGTTTGCAAACAGGGGTGCCAGTAATTTTTGGTATCGTGACAACAGAATCAATCGAACAGGCAATTGAACGTTCAGGAACAAAAGCGGGCAATAAAGGTTATGACGCAGCAGTATCAGCAATTGAAATGGCTAATTTAACGGCGTTACTAAAATAAATAGTTCTTTTGTACCTTCATATAATTGTATTTAATTAATAAATTATACTTAAAAGAATGATTTTTTGAATTGTGACATATGGTATAATTTATATATAAACATTTACAATTAAATGATTTTGGGGGTTAAAAAATGGCATTTTTTTCACGCCATAAAAAAGAACAACAACAAGTCACATTAGATGCGCAGCTGGCAGAGGAACGTAGCAATGTTAGTATCTCAGCTACATTGCAACAATCGATGCAGCACCAAATGGCGATGGTGCAATTAACAATTGATGATTTAGCTATCTTACGTGTGATGCGTCCAGCATTGCAACGAAATTTGGAATCTATTGTTGAAAAGTTTTATGAAAATTTAGCAAAAGAATCGTCACTTGGTCAAATTATCGAAAAACATAGTTCTGTTTCGCGTTTAAGTGCGACATTACGCAAACATATTAGTGAAATGTTTGATGGTGTCATTGATGAAATGTATTTACAAAAGCGTTACAAGATTGCAGAAGTTCATGCACGTATTGGTTTAGCGCCGAAATGGTATATGAGTGCGTTTCAAGATTTACTGAATGGTTTTTTTGTTATCGTAGCGCATACTGATTTTACGCAACGAGAGCAATATCGTATTATTATGGCCATTTCAAAAATTTTAAATTTAGAACAACAAATTGTTTTAGAATCTTATGAAGAACAACATCAACGCCAGTTGCAACAAGAAAATGTGCAAAAGGATCAGATGATGCATGAGATTTTGGCGAATAGTAATGAAGTAGGGCAAATTGTATCTACAACAAATGAAGAATTACAAGCGATGGGTGGCGTGTTGCAAAATTTAACCGACTTATCGCAAGACAATGTTGAAATTAGTAATCAACTTGCACAAACAACGATTGTTGAACAACAACGCGTCCAAAAAACAGGGCATGATGGGCAAGTATTACTTGAAACAATGAGCCAAATTCAGCAGCAAGTCGATGAACTTTCTACATTAAATGAGCAGATGACAACGATTGCAAAATTGATTACGTCGATTGCCGATCAAACGAATTTACTCGCACTCAATGCGTCAATTGAAGCGGCGCGTGCTGGTGAGCAAGGCAAAGGTTTTGCCGTCGTTGCTGATGAAGTACGCAAATTAGCGGAAAATACGAAGCAGTCTGTTGATGAAGTAAGTACGATTTTACATGTGTCACAACAAAAGACGCAAACGATTGTTGCAACGTCAGATACGTTACGCCAACAAATCGATGTCTCTACTGACGAAATGAAAAAGGTAGAGCAGGCGTTTGCAATGATGAATAGTACGATGCAACATTTGAAAGATAGTAATCATCGCTTTAATCAAGATGTTGTACAAATTAATTCATCGATGCAAACGATCCGCCGTAGTAGCGATGATATTTTACAAGCGTCTACGCAGTTAAGCCAGTTTTCATAATAGTGCCTATTTATAATAGAAGAAACTCAGAAGAACGGTAGTGGAGTGTGCATGTTTGTGTAGGGATTAAGAACCTTTTCAATAGTAATCTGTTGAAAAGGTTTTTTTGAATGGTTAATGCCTCAACGTGTTCTGTTATGTAAAAATTTTTCCTTCATGTATAATAGAAACAACATCGAATGAAGTGGAGGTAGTCATATGGAATTTTATTCGTTACAATATTTACTTGAAAATACAGAAGTTTGCTTGATGAACCGTGAGAGCGGGGACAAGTACGATACGTGGTCGACTGAGGTGGAAATTGATTTAACGAGCTTAGGTATTCAAACAGAGCACTTTGAAATTACGCAGTTTGATATCGATATCGTACATAATAAGGAGCGCGACACGACGTTTTTTATTAATGCGACGCCATATGGCACCGATGATTACGAAATTTACTTATGGTTTAATGATGTGTTAGGGCCACGCCTAATGGATATGTTTTTGCGGACGATTCATGAATTTGTACGCGAAAAACGTAGTCTCGCTGAATCTTTTATGAGCGATGATGATTGGACAAATGACTAAGCAGAGGGTGGCTTCGGCCGCTCTTTTTTTTGTGCTATAATAAATGCAATGACACCGTAGCAACAATCGGCATTAATTTAAATATACGGAGGAAAACACATGACCAACCCATTTTTAACAGTAGCGAATGTGCGCTTAATCGAACAGCAAGTGAAGAAAATTTTAAGCGCGAAATCGTCATCGAAAGATCCGGAAGTATTGAATGCGGTAAAAGGTCTTGCAGTTGCTGAAATAAAAGAGAAATTACCGAATGCAACAGCAGAAATTTTACATGCAATTAGCAATATTTCAGATCGTACGGATGCAGAGCTTTTTAAAGAGAGCTTAAAGAGATATACGATACCTTTTAAAACAATTTCGGAAAAAGGCTTACAAAAGCTATTTCGCAAAGATAAAAAATTAAAATTGCCGAAGCTAGAAATGGTTGATTGGCATAGCATTAGCTATTTATCATGGCTTGACTCAGGCACGCATCGCCAATATATCGTTATTGAAAAAGACGGTGCCTTTGTGGCGTTACGCGGCGTATCACAACCACAATATGCTACAAAAGGTATTTGTGCGATTTGTAATCAGCACGGGGCGGTTCACTTATTTACAGCAACCGTAAAAGGCAATGCAGATATGTATACATCATATAGTAATTATATTTGTGATGACGTGGAAACATGCAATGCGCACGTGACGGATTACGAGAAATTAGAAGCTTTTGTGGCGCGCAATTTAGTGTAGAAAGTAGGACCTTGTTATGAAAGAAAACACGACATGGCTGCATATTCGAGCAAGCATTACGTTTGTAGCGCTTATTTGTTTAGCGCTCTTTATCGCGATGGTCGCCGTTTCAAACGAGCCAGTTGTTATTGACGTCAGTACGGCTAAATACATTATTTTCGGATTGTTATTTTTCTTTTTGATTGAGTGTATTCGCTTTGCAATGCGTTTTTATTATAACGTTCAACGTAAATGGCTAATGATTATCGGTGGTGTTTTTTTCGCCGCATGGTTAATTGTTACGTTTATTTGGGACGTATAAAGTGAGAGGTAGGATTGGATTCCTAACCTCTTTTTTTATTTCTTTTGAAGAAAAAGACCTTAATCTTAAACTATCTCTATATTGATATAAAAATATTGTATTATAAGCTACTCCTAATGGCTTATTCTAAATTTTAGCTAAATAACATAGAATTAATTGTATAAAGTTGTTTAGACGTAGATTTTTGATGGAAAAGGAATGATAGCTTGTTTAAAATTGAATTTATTGAGGAAGGCATCTCCATTCGAAAAGTTATTTTGAAAAACTTAAAAACAAGTACAGAAGAAATTTGTTACGACCATACGATGCTGTTAAGTTTTCATCATTTTCGTTTTATGAAAATCGGAGAAACGTATCGCTTTAATCGGTATGTATGGATTGGCACGCAGCAATTTTGTGAAATTGCCAATTTCAAAGGAGATATTTATTACATAGAAAATTTTTATATGAAAAATTGTAACAAGTTTATTCATTTTCAATGGGCACGTAAAGATTTAATTCAAGTAGGGGAGATGATTCATCCAATTCTCAGCTGATTCAAGCATTCTAAACACGCACTTGAAATCGTGGTATAGTGGAAGAAAGGGGGCGTTTAAGCATGAAACAACTCTATATAAAGCAAAAAATGTTTAGCTTAAGTGGAAAGTTTTCTGTAACAGATGCAGCTCAGCAAGATGAATATTTTGTAGAAGGTAGCTTTCTACAGGTACCAAAAACGTTTACAATTTTTGATAAAGAGCGCAATGAAGTCGCACATATTACGAAGAAAATATTTAGCTTGTTACCAAAGTTTTTCGTCGAAGTGGACGGACGAGAAATTTTAACGATTAAAAAGGAGCTGTCGCTATTTAAGGGGCGGTATACGATTGAACATGCCGAAATTGAGATGCGCGGAGATTGGTGGGATATGGACTTTTCGGTCTATCATCAACATCAATTAATTGGCGATGTGCATAAAAAATGGTTTAGTTGGGGCGATCAGTACGAGGTGACGGTGCGTGAGGAAGCGTTTGAAACGATTTTAATTGCACTTGTTGTGGCGATTGATTGTGTCAAATCATCTGAAGCGGCTGCCGCAAGTTCATAGCCATGAAAAAAGGAGAAGCACACGAAAGTCGCTTCTCCTTTTTGTTAGACAAATTTATACATTAAAATATCGTCGATGTATTGGTCATCGTCAATTTTAAATTCTTTTACTTTGCGTCCTTCGACGGTAAAGCCAGCTTTTTTATACAGTTCAACGGCTGGTTCATTAATCGAAAAGACGCTGAGCGAAACTTTTTCAATTAATGGATTTTCACGCGCCCATTTAAGTAGCCGTTTTAATAGTTTGGAGCCAATGCCTTGCTGACGATAGTCTTCATCAACCATCATAAAAAATGTACCGGTATGCTGTAGCAGAACGCGGCGAGGTGATTGGAAGTAAAGCCAGCCAACTACTTTTTCATGCTCTTCAGCGACAAAAATAACTTCGCGTTCGTTTGTTTGCTTATCTTCAATCCAAGCAATTTGTTGTTCGAGTGAACGATTAAATTCTTCTAGTCTTGTGACAAAATAATAAGGTTCTTGTAATATTTTTCGGTGAAGCGCAAGCATTTCAGGTGCATCCGCCACCGTAGCTAAACGAATGGTCATTTTAACAACCCCCTTGTTGGATTTTATTATACAGACAATTGCCTCGAATAACTATCGGAAAATTCGGGTAACTAATAGCATACGCTGTAAAAGGAGAGGATCTTTGTGAATACTTCAGAACTTTTAGCGCGAAATGCAAGGAAATTTGCAACGCGTGATGCGATAATTTGTGAAAATAAGCGTATCACGTATGCACAATTAGATGCTTATGTAGAAAATTTAGCACATGGCTTACATGATTTAGAAATCGGTTATCGGGACCCGGTCGTATTGTTCATGCCAAACTCGATTGAATTAGCGATTAGTTATTTTGCGATTCAGCGTGTTGGCGGCATTGTTATTCCAGTGAGTACTCATTCAACAAAATATGAAGTGGAGCGTATTTTGGCGCATAGTAAAGCGAAGGCACTTATCGTTCATGATGTACTATACCCAATTGTCGGGGAAATTAATAATGTTATTTGCTTGAAAACAGGTGACGAGGCTGGGGATTTTTTAAGTATGCGCTATTTAATGTCGCACGATACCGAAAAAACGCCATTTGAATTGACGTTAAAAGAGGATGATTTAGCATCGATTGTTTACACTTCTGGAACAACGGATGAAGCAAAAGGAGTATTATACAATTATCGTAATTTACTCGCAGTTGCCAATATGGCGGTTGTGGAGTTAGAAATGAAACCGGAAAGTAAAGTGCTCATTTTGATGTCGATGAGCCATTCAGCACCGCTTCATCTGTTTTTCCTCGGCGCGATGCTTGTCGGTGCTACCGTTGTGACAGCACCAGATTATTCGATTGAATCGCTACTTGAACTCGTACAACATGAGCGCACGACGCATTTTTTTGGTACGCCACTCATGTATCATGCGTTAGCGCGCTCAGAGAAGCTTCCTTATACTGATATTTCAACGATGATTTGGTGGGCATACGGTGCTGCACCAATGTCAAAAGCGGAAGTGGACACGGTATTAGAAGCACTCGGCACACAACGGTTAGTATGTATATATGGTTTAACAGAAACAGGCCCTAGTGGCTCAATTTTATTGCCAGAACAGCATGACCGCGGTGCAGGTAGCATTGGTAAGCGCGCGATGTTTGGAACGGAACTACGCATTATGAATGAACATGGCAACGAGGCGGCAGTAGATGAAATTGGCGAAATTTATATAACAGGGGAAGGCATTATGCAAGGCTATATTGATAATGAACTTGAGACGCAAGCAGTGCTACAGCATGGCTGGATGCATACTGGAGACTTAGCGAAGCGCGATGAGCATGGCTTTATTTGGCTTGTAGATCGCACAAAAGATATTATCATTACTGGTGGACAAATTGTCTATCCGCGTGAAACGGAGGAGTTACTAAATCGCATTGATGGCGTGCATGAAACCGCGGTCATTGGTGTGCCACATCCGGAGTTTGGCGAAATTGTCAAAGCTTATTATGTTAGCGATGAGGGCATTGATGCAGAAACATTAGGCAATTTTGCGAATGAGTTTTTAGCAACGTATAAAGTTCCACGTCGTTATGAACGGATAGATGTTTTACCACGAAATGCATCGGGTAAAATTTTAAAACAAGTGCTGCGTGAGCGACAGTAGAGAGAGGGATATGTATGAAGTGGTGGGTTCCGGCGATTTTAATGTATGTATTGATTTGTATGATTGGCTTATTTCTACCAGCTTCAGAAGGGTATGACGTATGGTCATGGAAGTTGTTAGTCGTACAAATATATGCCATTCCAATTTCATTATTCGTGTTAGCTTTTAATTATTGGAATTATAGAAAAAAAACGATACGTTAAAAAGAGAAATTGCGCTGATGCGTAGTTTCTCTTTTTGAATTATAGGAGTGAGTACAAATAATGAAAAAGAAAGAACGTCTGTATTTTAAATTAAATGAAGATGACATTTTGAGTATTGTAAAAGATTATTTAACCAATGAAGTGCCATTTCAAGATGGGCATAGCTCGCTTTTTTCATTTTATTGAGGATGATGAAGGAATTAAAGTAATCGCTGTTTTTAGCGACATAGAGGGTAGGCTAGCAGATGTTGATTTCGTAAAAATTGATAAGGGTATGGCGTTTAATAGTCCGTACACTTCTAATCAAAAGAAATTTTTCTTTGATAGAAATGATAAGGAAAAAGATAGTGTCAAGTGAAAGGATGATGTGAAATTAGAAATCGAATACTTTTCCAAAAGTTATTATGACGAGAAAAAGCCGACAGCGGGTGGATTTTTCCCATTCCCACACTTCATACAGCCTTCATTGGTTGAATATGAACAGTAAAAAGCAGCTATGCGGGCATCTGAAATCCTGCATAGCTGCTTTTTTGTTGCACGTTGTTATTAATAGATCGTCTCAAATTCGATTTCAAGAAGTTGCACAAGCATTTCAAATGTTACGTTTTCTAAATCGTATTCTTGTTCCAAAAGGGTTCTCCTTTACGGTTGTGCCGTTAACTGCTTATCTTTCCGACCATGGAGCATCATATAAAGTACGAGCGTCATGACAATTAAAACAGCTAACCCACTATACAGCGCGCCAAAGCCGACAAGTGGTTCAATGAAACCGAGGATGTACGGACCAAAGCCTAATCCTGCATCTAAAGCGATGAAAAATGTTGACGTTGCAAGTCCAGCGCGCGCACTTGGCGTTACTTTTAGCGCAATGGCTTGTGCGCCTGATTGCAGATTACCATAGCCGGCACCAATAATCGCAGCAGCGACTAATAGTAAAATACTCGAATGGGTCACGCTCAGTAGCGCAAGACCTGCCGCAAAAAGAAGAAAGCAAGGCACCATAATCGCATTTGCGCCCTTCGTATCCATTAGACGGCCACTAAATGGGCGCGTGACTAAAATCGCTACGGCATATACTAAGAAGAAGAAACTTGCAGCAGCGACGAGATCACGTTCTTCGGCAAAAAAGCTAATAAATGACAAAATCGCTGCGTAGCCAAGTGACATTAAAAAGGTCACAATGGCAATGGGAATCGCATTCGGTTCAATATATTGTTTCAAGCTGAATTTTGTTTTTGACGTTTTTGTAAAGGGCATTTTTAGCGCTTTCACCGTTAACCCAATCATCAAGGCGATGACTGCTAAAATGACGCAAAATAAGAAAATGACGTTGTAGGACACAAGGCGGCCAAGCATAATGCCTAAAAAGGGTCCAATCGCTGTACCAAGTGTCGTACTCATACTAAAATAGCCGATGCCTTCTGCTTTACGTGCTGATGGAATAATTTGTGCGATAATCGTACTCGTTGCCGTAGAAGCAATGCCGGCCGCAACCCCATTGATTAAACGGAAAATAAGTAGCATCGTGATGCCGCCACTATGAACGAAATATAGCGCAGTCGTGACGATAAAAGCGGTTAGGCCAATCATCATCATTTTTTTGGCGCCGACATTGTTAATGACACGCCCCGAAAATAATCGCCCGACAAGTGTACCAACGATATAAATCCCCGTTGCTAGCCCGGCTTGACTTGTTGTTGCATCATATTCATTTTTAGCAAATGAGGCAATGGTAACCATTAGTAAATAAAAAATTAAAATGACGATAAAATTTATTAGCGATACGATTATAAAATCTTTCGTCCATAGCTTGTCTTTAGAATGACTCACTATTTATCCCCGGCTCTCTTTAATAAGTTTTGTTGTATTTGATTGAGCGTTTCAATGAATAATTGCTGATGCTCCGTAGGAATATCTTTCATTGATTCTAGTTCAAATTGATCGACATATGTACGAACTTCAGCATACATCGCGCGACCTTCATTCGTAATCAGTAAATGTTTTTTACGCTTATCTTCAGTAGAAGGTTCAACGCGTGCATAGCCCATCGCCACTAAATTTTTCATAATACGCGTGACATTCGGTTTTTCAATCGCTAATAATTTTGCGATTTCCGCCGATGTGAGCTGCTCATCCATTATTAAATAATAAAGCACAGACCAATCAGAGCGATGAATCCCTTGTTGTTCTAAAATGGCATTGAGCTGTGCTTCGAATGTGCGGTTGGTTAACACGAGCTCATGGTAAAGTGTTTGAAACATATGCATTGGATCACCTCGTTAAAAATTAGTTAATGATGTTAACTATTTTTAAATGATAAAAGATAAAAAAATGTTTGTCAATAGAAGTTGGCTTGCAGGGGGGGTTAGTTAAAATAGCAATCATTAAAACGGTGCATTCATTTTTTGATAAGTACTATACGGGGGTATATTAATATTTTTTATAAAATGATAAAATGATAAAATATTGATTTAAAAACATTTATTAAAAAATAATTAAAAATTAAATCAAAATACTTTACATACCTATATAGGGTATGATAAATTACAGTCAAGCAAGATAGCAAGCACATCACATAAGCACGATCATTTACATACCCCCTTTAGGTATGCTACACTAAAGGTGTAAATAACAGAAGGAGGATGAGACACATGGAAGAAACAACATCCTGTCGAAAAAGCCACCATCCGGAGAAAGTAAAAAAAGATTTAACAGTGCGCCTGAATCGTGTCGAAGGGCAAATTCGTGGAATCAAACGTATGATTGACGAAGATACTTATTGCGATGATGTGATTACGCAACTTGCGGCAACACAATCTGCATTAAATAGCGTGGCAAAAATTTTATTAGAGGGTCATTTAAAAGGCTGTGTTGTTGACCGCTTAAATGACGGTGACGACGAAGTATTAGATGAACTGCTCGTCACGTTCCAAAAATTAATGCGAAAATAGGAGGAATTTCAAATGGAAAATGTAACATTAACTGTACAAGGCATGTCATGTAGTCACTGTGTAAAAGCAGTAGAAGGTAGCGTAGGCGAGTTAAACGGTGTCGATACTGTAAAGGTAAATTTAGAAGCAGGTCAAGTGGACGTAGCCTTTGATTCTTCAAAAGTAACCGTTGATACGATTAAAGAAACAATCGACGACCAAGGTTATGACGTTGTTTAAATAACATGCTTAGGAGAGACAGCTCTCCTTTTTATTTTCAAAAATATATACCCCTTATAGGTATGAGGAAGGTGAGAAATCATGACTCAAAATTTAAAAGAAAGTAATCTTCAAATTTCAGGTATGACGTGTGCATCTTGTGCGACACGTATTGAAAAAGGCTTGAAGAAAATGGACGGTGTGGAAGATGCGAATGTCAATTTAGCAATTGAGCGTTCTACAGTGCATTATGATCCTGAGAAAATATCGGAAGAAGATTTTGAAAAGAAAATTGAAGCGCTTGGCTATGGCGTTGTAAAAGAAAAGCAAGAATTTGATATTACCGGTATGACATGTGCTGCTTGTTCGGCGCGTATCGAAAAAGTGCTCAATAAAATGGACGGCGTATCTATAGCGAACGTCAATTTAGCACTCGAACGAGCGACAGTCGAGTTTAATCCGAGTAAAGTTTCAGTAGCCGACATTATCGCACGCGTTGAAAAAGTAGGGTATGGTGCTCATAAGCATGAGGACGAGGCACCGGTCGATTATCGCGAGCAAGCGATTAAAAAACAACAATGGAAATTTATCGCAGCAGCCATTTTATCATTACCGCTTCTCTGGACGATGGTTGGGCACTTCTCGTTTACACAGTGGATGTATGTGCCCGATTTATTTATGAATCCGTGGTTCCAATTTGTCCTTGCATCGATTGTACAACTTGCGATTGGTTATCAATTTTACGTAGGAGCGTATAAAGCGCTGCGAAACGGTAGTGCGAATATGGATGTGCTCGTGGCACTCGGTACATCAGCCGCATACTTCTACAGTGTGTATGAAGTGTTAACAATGCATGGTAATCATATGCCACATTTATATTTTGAAACAAGTGCCGTATTAATTACACTGATTTTACTCGGTAAATTATTTGAGGCAAAAGCAAAAGGACGTTCATCAGAAGCGATTAAAAAATTGATGGGCTTACAAGCAAAAACAGCGATGGTCGTACGTGACGGTGCGGAACTTGAAGTACCGCTTGAAGAAGTTGTTGTAGGTGATGTCATTGTCGTACGCCCTGGTGAAAAAATACCTGTTGATGGGCAAGTAGTCGAAGGCACAACCGCCATTGATGAATCGATGTTAACGGGTGAAAGCATGCCGGTTGATAAAAAACAAGGCGATGACTTATTCGGTGCGACCATTAATAAAAACGGCGCCATTAAAATGACGGCGACAAAAGTGGGCCGTGACACAGCGCTCGCACAAATTATTAAAGTAGTCGAAGATGCACAAGGCACAAAAGCGCCGATTCAACGTTTAGCTGATAAAATTTCAGGTGTGTTCGTTCCGATTGTTGTTGGGATTGCGGTACTGACATTTGTCGTCTGGTATTTCTTCGTACAACCAGGTGATTTTGTCCAAGCATTAGAAGTCTTAATTGCCGTACTTGTTATTGCTTGTCCATGTGCGCTCGGTTTAGCAACACCAACATCGATTATGGCAGGCTCTGGTCGCGCTGCTGAATACGGTATTTTATTCAAAGGCGGCGAATATTTAGAACAAACCGGTGATATCGATACAGTCGTTGTCGATAAAACAGGCACTGTCACAAACGGGGAACCGGTGTTAACAGACGTTATCACAACGATTAATGAACAAGAATTTTTAGCGTATGTTGCAAGTGCGGAACGCCAATCTGAACATCCACTGGCGCAGTCCATTGTACGTGGTGTCAAAGAACGCGGCATTGCACTTTATGAGTCACAGTACTTTGAAGCTGTACCGGGTTACGGTGTACAATCGACAATCAATGCGAAAGCAACGGTTGTTGGGACTGTGAAATTAATGGAACAGTATGGCATTGATGTCACTGCGGCACTTCATGAAAAACAAGCATTGGAACAACAAGGGAAAACTGCGATGCTCGTAGCAATCGATGGTCAATACGCAGGGCTTATTGCCGTATCGGATACGGTGAAAGATACGTCAAAAGAAGCGGTAGCGCGCTTGCATGACATGGGCATTGACGTGATTATGATGACCGGTGACAATGAAGCAACCGCGCAAGCTATTGCGAAAGAAGTTGGCATCAAACATGTGATTGCAGGTGTGTTACCAGAAGGCAAGGCAAGCGAAGTAGAAAAATTACAACAGCAACAGAAAAAAGTAGCGATGGTCGGCGATGGTATTAACGATGCACCAGCTCTTGCGACAGCCGACATTGGTATGGCGATTGGGACAGGTACAGATATTGCGATGGAAGCGGCTGATATTACATTAATCCGCGGCGACCTAAACAGTATTGCCGATGCCATCTTAATGAGTAAAAAAACGATGACCAATATTAAACAAAATTTATTTTGGGCATTCGGTTATAACACATTAGGCATTCCGATTGCAGCGCTTGGTTTATTAGCTCCTTGGGTGGCAGGCGCAGCGATGGCCTTTAGTTCCGTATCCGTTGTGTTAAATGCACTTCGTTTACAACGAGTTAAATTAAAATAACGTTTTAAGAGGCTATCCTTATGTAGCCTCTTTTTATTTTTCTAAAATAATGCTATACTAATGACGTGATTTTAGGTCCTTGTAGCTCAGTAGGATAGAGCAACTCCCTCCTAAGGAGTAGGTCGCAGGTTCGATTCCTGTCAAGGACGTTAGCATTGAAACAAAAACTTTCAACATGCCCTTATGTAGCAAAGGTTTGAAGCACGTTTAATTAATAAATCAAATAGAACTAGTTCTAAAATTGAATTTATTGATTAGACGTGTTTTTTATTTTGACTAAAAGGAAGGCTATATTAAAAAATATGGAAACAAAATCAAAAAACATATATAAGATAAAATTCTCTGCCCCTTTACATATAATGTTAAGGTTTTTTTCTCTGATGAATTGTAATCGTATACACGATTTGCGCCTATAACTCTTTTTTGTTATATTTAATACATAGTATACAGATGGGTATTTAAAAAAGGTTTACAACTACACAAAGCGGGTATAAAAGCTATTGCATATCGAAAATCAAAGGGTGAAGTAGTAATGGGGTTCAATACAGAAGAAGTTTATTTAACGTGCGTTTTACAAAATTATGAACATGTTATTAGTATACATATGGAGCATTTAGCTGATTATGAGCAGAACATTAATCGTTATGAAGACGATTTAAAAGCGTTTGATGAGGAGAAAACGCAAATGACGACACAGGCATATGAAATTTATGAAGAGTTGCAGCAATTGTTAGCGAATATGCGCTTAGAAGCGATAACATTGAAGCAACGTATTGATGACTGTAGACAGAAAATTGAGCATTTAAAGTATTTTTAAATAAGACGAAAAGGACAAATAATAAGCAATTAGCATGTCTATAAGTGGTTTTGAAGTGCGGCGTTTTGGGAAAGTATAAACAAAGCCGATATATGAAGAAGGATTGTATACCCGACTTAATTGAGTATTGGTATGGAGGGATTTTTATGAATTTAGAACGTTTACAATATAGCTTTATTAAAGAATTGGAACGTAAAAATACGAAGATTTGTGCCGCTGATTATGGCGTCGATGCTGCAAGATTTCAAGCATTTGTTTATCAACTACAAAAAGATGGCTATATTAGCAATGTGCATTTAGCTCCAGACAGTGGATTAGACCTCAAAAAAGCCGAAATTACGTATACGGGTATGAAATATTTAGCGGAGCATTTTGAATGGATTATGCCGTATCGTGATGCAATGGACCGAAAAGTGTGGATTGAACAATCTTAAAGAATGAACGCGATGCTACAATGCATCGCGTTTTTTAGTGCTTCGCTGTATAATGAATGGATGAAGGGGCGATGACAGATGTCAATTCATGAACAACTCTGGGCGCTACAAGATACTAACTACCGTGCATTTACGAAAAAACTAATCCCAAATGAGCCGGATATTATTGGCGTACGCATTCCGGCACTGCGCCAACTAGCAAAAGAGCTTATTAACGATGACCCACTAGCATTTTTAGCGCAAGTTGAAAATCGTTATTTTGAAGAAACGCAGCTTGAAGGATTTGTTATTGGCACGATGAAAATGCCTGCAGACGAGCGCATCGCATATATGGAAGCGTTTATTCCAAAAATCCGTAACTGGTCTGTGTGTGATGGCTTTTGCTCTGTTTTAAAGGATGCAAAAAAAAATCAGGCGCTTTACTGGGCGCTCGTTGAAAAATATGCAGCGAGCGATAAAGCGTACGATCAGCGCTTTGCAGCAGTGATGATGCTTAATTATTTTATTAATGACAATTATTTAACGAAAAGCCTAGCGCTACTGGATCAGCTAAAGCATGATGACTATTATGTGCGTATGGGTGTTGCATGGGCCGTATCGATGTTTTTTATTCGTAAGCCAATTGAAACGATGCCCTATTTACACAATAATACGCTTGATGATTGGACGTATAATAAAGCATTATCGAAAATTACGGAATCACTGCGCATTTCAAAGGAAACAAAGGACCGTATTCGCGCGATGAAGCGCAAAAAACAACTAGAAAAAAACGTTCAGAGCGATTAAATGCTTTGAACGTTTTTTTTAATGGAAATCTGTCATCATATGGACGCGCACAACCGATAAAATGCCGCAAATGGCGATTGGAAGTCCGGCGCATAGAAGCGGCAGTAAAAGTTCAATAAAAAAGCTTACGAGCATACACAATAAGCCAAATGCAAAATAGCTGCTAGCAATCATCATCGTTAAACGCTTGTTCGCGCGATTACTTAGACGTTTATTGACATAAAGAAACAGCGCTACACCAATGACGATGCCAGCAATCGTTAATAAAAATTCAATCATGATAAGCCGCCCTTTCGTTGTTTAGCATTTATTTTAACAAAAATGCTCGTTCTTTTCCTATTTTTTCTAGATTCCAGTAAAGATGAAACTTTTTTGAAAATTCTGCGTACATAAAATTAAAGGAGTGACAC
The DNA here is from genome assembly GCF_000505545.1 of Kurthia huakuii LAM0618. GTDB lineage: Bacteria > Bacillota > Bacilli > Bacillales_A > Planococcaceae > Kurthia > Kurthia huakuii. The sequence continues at coordinate 88,927 of NZ_AYTB01000012.1, read as the reverse complement.
GATGTATAAACTATTATTTCAACAAGGAAAGTTCGCCGACTTATATGATTATTTTTCGCCAGCATTACAACAACAATGGCCGCTGCGCACATTCCGCAAAGAAGCCAAAATTTTTCAAATGCAGATGCGCGCGATTCAGAGTCAAAAATTATCGGATAATACCGAGCAATGGTTTGATGATAAGCGCCGTTATATCATTACCGTAAAAGTGAATGGCCATGAAATTACTGATTTTCAATTTCATACGCAGCAGCAGACGACAAAACGCTATTCCTTGCCATTTAAAGGACGCTGGCATGTCGTTGATGAGCAAGCATCAACGTATGGATTTTTACCGCGCGACAACAAAAAAATTCTTGCACCGGCAGAAGGGACTGTTGTAGAGGTAAATCAGCAGGAAGGGTATGTGGTCATTCGTCATGCACCTGATGAATATAGTTATGTGGCGAACTTTTCACCAACAGTTGCTGTCAATGAGTTTGTAGCAGAACGTTGTGAGATTGGGCAACAAATGGGAAAGCAAGCACTACAATTTCGTGTAATCAGCGAGGCGCATCATTATTTTTCAAAACCAAAAGCCATTCGTTTCCAACAAAAAGTCACACCGGGAAAAACGGTAAAAAATCGTACAAATTGGCGTGACGTGGGTATTGAGATTGCGGCGGAGCCTGATGCCTGGGGATTAATCATTACGGTGATACGCGGTATTATCGCGCTACCGCGTATGCTGATGCGTGCTATTTTTGACGGAATTTAGTGAAAAGGATTACAAAGGGCAAAAAACGGTTATTTAATAGAAAAGGGGTGATGTTCAATGAATACGCAAGAGCTTGATATGCAATTAAAGCAAGGTCATGAAATTGGCTTTTCATTCCAAAATGCACACTATTATATTGCACAACGTAATGGGGGCTTTGTACTCATCGAAATTGTCGATGATCAAGAAATTGATCGCTCGATGCGCACACCAAATTGTGAAGCGTTTATACGCGACACAGAAATTATGGGTTTATCATTATCGATGATTTTTTCTGCATGTTATGATGATGTGCAACAGCTGACGATTCATTAGGCAGCTGTTTTTTTAAGCCCATTCTTTCATTTTTTAACGGCATATTCAGTCATATGAAAGGGGGAGAAAAATGGAATTTGAATTACATAGAGACGTAACGGGGGAAGCCTACCGTTCATTAATCGAAGCGGCTTGCAATAAAAGTGCAAAATTTCACTTAGTGATTCGTAAGGAGTTAGCCGTTGCGCCGTCAGCAAAAGCCGTGTTAAAGCAATTAGCGCCGTCGTTAATTCGGAAAGTTGAAAAATCAGAGTGGGCGAGCACGATGTTAGATGGATCGACGGCCTATGTGTATTATTACCGCGCTGATGATCACGCGAAAAACGTGCTACAGCAAGCTGTTCAGTCACTGTATAGTTGGGAACAGCCATATTTTCCTGAGGACTTATCTTTTTTCCGCGCCAATGGCATAGACTGGCTTGCGACATCGAGTCATGAACGCCATTGTCATTTGACGTTAGAGCCACATGAGGCAAAGGAATTACTGGATAAAATAGCGACATTGCAATTAGATTAATAGGTGAGTCACGCTGTAGCGTGGCTTTTTTAATTAGCAAATTAGGTATAGTTCACTAATTTATATTTTAATAAATAGATATTTATAGGTGGTTAAAAAGCTCTGTTATAGTTATAATATAGTTGTTTATAGCTATAAAAGATGGGGTGAGGAGAATGTTTCCAACAAGAGAACAACTACAATCGTTTTTTGCGGTGGAGCCAATGATGACAGAAGACCAACAAATGGCGACATATGTTTTTTTTAAAGGCGACGAACGCTATACGGTTACGCTACAGTTTGCCGATCGCTCATTGCATATTCAAGTTGACAATGCAAATCGCACAATGGGCTTATTTGAATTTAAAGAAATTCAACGTTTTGTTATTGTCGATAATGAAGACAACAATAAGCGCTCTGTACTTGAGGTGATTCACGGAGATGCGCTACAATTACTCGAACTAAAGTGGAAGCCGTATTTCAGCATTATTTTAAAAGAAAAAGCGCCTGTTGAATCGTATGCATCGTAGGCCGTTATATCGCCAATGAACAGCGTTAACCGTGTTATGATGGAGCGCTGTTTTTTCATTCTGTGTCGTCATCGGGAACATATTGTAATAAATCACCGGGCTGGCAATCGAGTGCTTTGCATAAGGCCATTAATGTTGAGAAGCGAATGGCTTTCGCTTTGCCGGTTTTTAAATGCGATAAATTGGCGTTTGTCATGCCAACAATGGCTGCTAATTCGTAGAGTTTTAGTTGTTTTTTTGCTAATTGCTTTTCGAGATGAATGCGAATCATGCTGTCCCACCCTTTCATAAGTAGCTATCATTTAGTGAAAATAAAAAATGACCATACACGGTAGAGTGTCCGCTTTCGGCAAAGTGAATATCACCATATTCGATGAATGGTTGTGTAAACTGTGCGTCTGCGTCGAGTGCTGTCGCAAGCTTCGTTAAGGCGATAATAGCTTCTTCCGCATTTTTCATAGGCAATGAATAGCTCGCATATTGTTTAGATGCTATCGTCGCAGTTCGTTCAAATTGTGGTGGCAATGTAGACGTTGCTTCAAATGTCCATTTACTAATCAAGTTATCCCTACTTTCCGTTATAATGAGTGTAACAGTGAGGTGATGTCATGACAACCGAGTTAATCACAATGGGCGTAGTACTTATCATTTGTAGCTATTTGATTGGTGTAAAAAAATATTGGCAATTGCTTGCGGGTATCCAGCTCAAACGCGCGAAAGACCCTGAAAAAGTTGCGAATTTTTTAGCGACGGTGATGCTGTTAGTTGGCGCATTACTTGTGACAACCGGGGGTATTGGATTCCAACCAGCAGAGGCGATGATGACTCCGTGTATTTTCGTGTTATTGCTAGCAGTACTTTATGCCAACGTAAAAATGATGCGTTGAACAATTTTCAAGAGGGTATGAACTAGCAAGGGGGGTTGCGCGTTGGCTAATGGATTATATGTATACACATTGAGTGTACTTGGTTTGATGTTTGCGTTTACGAATATGTATTTAATGAACAAAATAACGGGGTCCTATGCGGATGTTGTGGCGACGGCATTGACGTTATTAACGTTTGCGACATTTATCGGTGTTTGTTTGTTGTTAATTTATTGTCGTGCGAAGCGCCTGATGACGACCGGGGAAACAATTGGTTATTTAATGCTAACGCTTGTGACCGGTGTAGTTTCCGCTTTTATTACGTTGTTTGCGCAACTGTATTAAAAAATAATATTGCGCCAAGCGAATGCATCACGTATAATGAAGGCAATTCTATAAAATGTTCTTATATACCAGACATTTAACCGACTTTTCATTTGAGAAGTCGGTTTTTTTTAATGTATAATTATGAAAATATTTACATAAAAGGGGTTGTATAACATGGAATTATTGTCATTTGAAAAAGAGCGTGGAAAATCGATGCATCAATTTGATTCGACATTTGTGATGACGCGCATTTTGCAAAGTGATGAACCGGTAAATATCGCGGCTGTTTATTTAACACCCGGCGATGTGATTGGTTATCACCGCGCGAGCACATCGCAGCTTGTGCTGATCATGTCTGGTGAGGGGACGGTGCGCGATGAGCAGCATATGCGCCCGATTAAGGCAGGGCAGGCTGTGTTTTGGGCGCAGCAAGAGTGGCATGAAATGGCGACAGAAGTAGGGATGATGGCATTAGTGATCGAAGGGGAATTATTGTCAACTACGCACTTTTTAACAACATTGTAACGCCAAAAAATGGACAGGCACGTTCACCGGGAATAAAACGTTGGACGTGTTTTTTAATTGGCAAAAAAATAAAACCGCCTTTTTCCGATTGATGCTCGAAAAAAGATGGTCCATGAAGAACTGGCCGGTGATTTGTCTGTCCAAGTGGCGTAAGTATAGCTGTTTTCAGGTCAGGTGTGCGCTACCAACGGCTATTTTAAAGGTTCCAAACATCGTAGCCTTGTGCTTCTAGCTCGCGGCGATTGTATAAATTTTTTAAATCGAATATAAGATGACTATTCTCTGAAAAATGACTTGCCAATGTTTCAAGTGGGAAAGCATCTAAGAAAACATCGTGTTTGACAGCGATAATGAGCGCATCTAATGTTTGCAGTTCATCAAACGAACAAAGCTCAATGCCGTATTCTCGTACGACTTCTTGCGCGTCGGCATACGGGTCATAAATTTGTAAATCAAAGCCATACTGTTGTAGCTCGACAATAATATCGATAACTTTTGAGTTACGTGTATCTGGACAGTTTTCTTTAAACGTAATCCCCAATACGCCCACCTTACGCGCTTCTTGTTGTGAATAGTTTGAGAAGAACTGCTTTGTGAAATTTTCGACGATGTAATGTGCGAGTCCATCGTTAACTTGGCGTCCTGCTGAGATGATTTTAGATTGACAGCCGAGTACTTCTGCCTTGTATAGAAAATAATAGGGGTCGACACCAATGCAGTGACCGCCAACAAGCCCTGGTGTGAACGGTAGGAAATTCCACTTTGTCCCAGCTGCTTCAAGCACTTCATTTGTATCGATATTCATTTTATTAAAAATAATCGACAATTCATTCATAAAGGCGATGTTAATGTCGCGTTGGGCATTTTCAATAACTTTTGCGGCCTCTGCAACGCGAATGGACGGGGCAACATGAAGACCCGCGTCAATAATCGAACTATATAGCTCGCGAACGACAGCGAGCGTAGCGTCATCTGAAGCGGAAACGATTTTTAAAATATTGCGTAAATCATTGTTTTTGTCACCAGGATTGATACGCTCCGGTGAGTACGCAACTGCAAAGTCTTTGCCGAATGTTAAACTGGAATGTTGCGCTAACAGTGGCACACAAATTTCTTCGGTTGTACCGGGATAGACGGTCGATTCAAAAATCACGATGTCACCGATCGTTAAATTTTTCCCGATTAACTCACAAGCACTAACCAGTGGCTCAAGGTTAGGTGTTTTATCCACATGTATCGGTGTAGGAACGGTCACGATAAAAATGTTACATGCCGTTAAATGTTGTAGCTCGGATGTGAATTGTACGCGCGATGCTTGTAATTTTTCATCACCAATTTCTTTTGTAGGATCAATGCCTTCTTTGTAAAGTGCAATTTTTTCATGTTGAATATCAAAGCCAACTACATTGTAAACATGAGATAATTCAACAGCTAATGGCAAACCGACATAACCTAAACCAACGACGGCAATCGTGTGCTGCATTCTCTACACCTCCAAGTAAGTATCGTAAATGATTATTTTTCATCTAAATTTTTCAACATGTCGCGCGTTTTTTCGGACATACTACCCGCGCGCCAATAAGCAAATTTCGTATATCCTTTTTGCTGCATATAATGCGTCCATTGTTTAATCGTTTCAGCATCGTTGTACCAAATGACAGCGCCATCATCAGCTGTAAATGACAACGCTGCACTTGCATCATGTCGTGTCGCGGTTGGCTTCATCGCTTCAATTTGTTGCTCGGTTAAGCTCGTAACGCCATCTTTTGCAAAGCGGAAGCCACCGAGCGAAAGCGCAATCGTTATATTGCCAGCATCATTTGGGAAGCGCTTTGCTAAGTGGTCAAGAAATTCAAAATCTGCTTTTGGACCAGCATCGCTATGAGGGCCATGCAAATTGTAAGCCATGACGATAAATTCAATATCATCAGGTAACGCCGCGCTAAATGATGGTTCTAGTACGACACGAAGTGCGAGTTCTTCGTCATGCAGTTGCTGCTGTAAATCACGAATAAATGCCAAGTAGTGTGTTTCTTTATCGGCCGGAATATTTTCATAATCGAGCTCGACCCCATCGACATGTGCTTCTTTCGTAAACGTAATAATTTGTTGTTGATGCTTTTTCGGGTTCGCTAAAATCGCTTCGATGACAGCTTCCGATTTTAATTCTTTTGTGCCGGTAATTTGATCGTTGACGACTGTTAAATAGCGTTTAGCGTGTACATTATTTTTCGATGCTTGAATCAGTTGCTGCGTCGACTCCGGGAGAAAGCCATCGTGCTCGGCATTATAATAAAGCCCAAAAAGCGACACGCTACTTAAACTTTGTCCGAGCGCTTCGACATCGCGAAGCCCGGCCTCGCGTTGCCAATCGACAATCCACATGCTCCGAGGTGTCGTTATGTGCGCGGGTTTACTTTGTGAATAGACATAGAAGTCTAACAATGCAATGAGTACGATGGCAGCAACGACAATCATTTTTTTCATGTTGTTGCGACACCTCCGTTAAAATGTGTGAATGAAGAAATCAACGACATTATCATATTGTTTTTTCGCTGCATCAAGTGCGCGTTCTGGTGCTGAAGCGCGTGTTGAATAAAGCACTTCGCGATTTTTCGTAACGGTAACATCTCCGAAGAAGGCGTCGTAAATCGTATCGACAAATTGCTCTTTTTCTGTGTCGCTCGCCAGCGCTTCACCAGACAATGTTAACGCAAAATCATGCAGCTCTTTGGGCAAGTGCGCCTTATATTCCTTGCCGTCGACTGTAATTATTAAACGCTCGCCAACCGCTTGAATACGGACATCGCGATTATTCATGACATTGCTTGGGTAGGCTGTTTTATCAACGCGTGAGCCTTCTTGCGTTTGAAGATACGTGTAGTTTGATGCTTTACCAAAAGCATAATCTTCATTTTTCCAATCAAGTTCTTGTAAATTCATTTTTTGTAGTTGTCCTTTTTTCGAACCATTTTGCGTTTGAATGAGCAGTTTGTTTTTTTGTAGACTCACCTTTGCTGAAACAGTCCCGTCCGATAAGGTCATGCTTTGTGTTCCCATGACCGCACCGTTGAAATCGGCGGATACGATCGCCTGTGCTGGCCATTTTTTCGTTAATGTTGCCGACACTTCTTTGTCTACTTCTGACGTTAAAATAATATCTTGCTTTGTAAATTCACCACGTCCTTGTTCAACAAGCCAATCTGCTGCGAGCTTTTTATCTCCAACGGTAAATTCGATTGGGATTGCCGATTCGTCTTTCATTTTCATCAGCATATGATTCGTTGCCCAATACGGAGCGACTTGCATACGATTTAAATTGTAAACATCTTGTTTTGCATCATTATAAGCGCGGTAATTTGTATTGAAATGTAGCGAAAAGAGGTTGTGGATATTGCGCTCATTGACCTTTTCAACCATGTCATCCATCGTGTTGTACATCGCATTTGCGTGCATGATAGCATAGGCTTTTGGCAGCGTTCCCCCATCTTTTGTGTACATCTTTTTCATGTTTGTATATTCGTTTGTGAGACGCATATCCATTTTTTCAACGGTTTCTTTTGGAATCATATGTTCATCACGTAAATAATCCATTAAAAAGTGATTGTAATATTCAATTTTCGTTTTATCGGTGACGGCATTTTCCGGTACTTCACCTAAATAATCGCCGTTTGGTGTGTAGGCATTAATATACGAGAGGTGGTTGCCGTTTGTGCCGTGTTCCCAATAACCGCTATCGACCATGCTTTGAATATCACCGGTCGTTAAAAATTTATTGTCTTTGCTTTGCGTATTGTCGGCATACGTGAACATCGTCGCCTTAAAATTTAATTTTTCAAGCGTTGATTGTGAAAAAATACTAGAATCGGTACGGCCATCTTCAAATGATAAAAACAATGCTTTTTCTGGAAGCGGCGTGCCTTTTTCGTAAAAATCAATAATTTGTTGCTGTGAAATCGTTGTAAAGCCTTGTTCTTTTAGCAATGTAAGTTGTTTTGCTAATTGTTCGCGTCCAATATGTTTTGTCGAGCCGCTACGATCGACGCCAAAATACGAGATGGCAACAAAGCCTTGTTTGCTATTGTTGGCAGTTGCTTTTGGCTCGTCGTAATGATAGAGGAAAAATACCGATTTTACGACGAAAAATGCAGCGGCCATAATCGCAATTACTTCTAAAATCGTTCGCACTACTTTGCGACGATTTTTTGCTTTCACATTCAGTTGCTTATTATTCGCCATCTAAACGACCTCCTCGTTTCAGCGCAGCGCGGCGCATTTTGCGTTGTTCTTTCAAGCGGCGTTCCTCGACATCTTGTGGTGTATCGCGCGTACCCCACGTTGATTTCCAAAATGTAAACCAGGCGATTGGCATTTGCCACAGGAGTACAAATTCGTAAAATAAGACGAATGTTAACCCGTGTAGCCACAGTGTACTTTTACGAAATAGGAGATGCGCAAAACTGAGTAATAGCGCCATTACTGCTAGGCCAACAACAAATGTCGTCGGGAAGACGTGGTGCGCAATTGGCACGTAAATTAAGTTGTAAATAACAACGATTGGTGCAGCAATTGGGACAATTAAGCCAACGATGAAAAATAAGAACATCAGCGGTTCCTTTTTCCACATAAACGTTAGCGCACGTAACGATTCGCGTAACCATGAGCGTTTCCAGCGCATTTGTTGTTTTAAAAAGACGTTAAATTCAGAAGGAACAATCGTCGAACAAATGGCTGCATCTTGATAAGTGGTACGATGCGTTTTTAAAATAAAATTTGTCATACTACGGTCATCGCCAAATGTCGCCGCATGCCCTAAAAACTTCTGATTTAGCCAAGCATCTTGGTGTTTTTCGACTAACTCTTTGCGGTAGCATGACAGTGGACCTGACAGGCATGTGACAACATCAAAATAGGATTCTGCCGCTTTCATAATGCGGAACGCGATATAATAACGTACAGTTTGAAGCTTTGTCATCGTGTTTGTAAATTTATTTTCAACTTCGGTACGACCAGAAACACCGCCCATTTTTGGATCTTGGAATGGTTGAACGATATTACGGATAGCGTTTGGTTCTAAAAAGCTATCGGAGTCAACAAAAACGACTAGTTCATGTTTTGCATGTGACACGCCCATAACAAGCGCATCACGTTTGCCGCTATTTTGTTCGAGGCGAATCAATTTCAAACGTTCTGCAACATCAAAACGCGCGCCGTCAGCTTTTAGCTCGTTAATGGCTTTTTGTGCATTACGGAATGTCGCATCGGTTGAACAATCATCAACAACGATAATTTCAAGTTTGTCGATTGGATAGTTTTGGTCAACACATGTCGTAATTGTTCGGTGAATCCATTGTTCTTCATTAAATGCTGGAATAATAATCGTGACACCAGGTTCATAGTGCGGATTAATTGGCACATTGCGGTAGAATAAGCCAAATACATAGCGGCTAAGTAAGAAAGCGGCTGCGATTAAACTATATAAATAAAGGAATTTATTGAATTTAAAGTACAGCACACTTTCGGTCCGCATTAACAAGACGATGACGGCACAAAACAGTAAGAACAAACTAGCCGCAAAAATCGATAAACCCCAGCGCCTTTTTTTCATATAGCTATTTAGCGGTTGCGTAAACTCAAATGCTTGATAATAGTGGTCATCTTCTTCATAAGAGCGCACAGGCTTTGCGTCAATATTCACGCGTGCCTCGTAACCTTCCGGCATAACGCCACCATCTATTTTGAATTTTAACCGTGTTGTGCGCGTTGTGCGTATTGGGTCATCAGAGCGCACGAGCATGCCGGTATTTGAAATATCGCGGCATACCACGTCTTGAACCTCATTTTTTGCGCTTGTCATTTTGACTGGGAAATTACTAATGTAACGTTGCCCTTCTTGTCGTTGACTATAAAGTTCATTCGCATCTAAGTTTGTTTCCGTCACACCGCGACGATCGACTTGCTGACGTTGGTGTAGCGGGTCGGGGATATTTGATAGCTTGCGGCGGTCTTTTTTTACGAGCGTTAATGTTTCGGGTTTGCTCATTGTATTTCACCTTCATTCGTATTGTAGTCGTAGTCGTCAAGCATGTCAGAAACGGTACGGAATTTGTAGCCTTGTTGTTGATACGTTTCTAAAATGGTCGGTAGCACGTTCAAAATATGCGAGTCATCTAAAATATGCATTCCTAAAATACTTCCTGGCTTCCCTTGTGAGAAAACACGATGCAACACGTCTTGTGAGGAGATTTCTAAATCCCAGTCAAACGACGCGACATCATATAAAATGATGTAATCGATGCCTGTTGCTGCAACGATTTTGGCACTTTTATCATCGATTGAGCCATATGGTGGGCGATACATACTTTTTGCGGGTTTTTGAATCGCATATGAAACCGCTTCGTCTGTTTTAATGACCGCTTCTTGTAGTTGTTTTGGTGACAATTTGACTGAGTCAGCGTGGTCATATGAGTGGTTAGCTACTTCATGCCCTTGGTCTACAATTTGCTTCACAAGCTGTGGCGATGTGTGCGCGCCATTACCAATTAAGAAAAACGTCGCCTTGACGTGATGTTCGCGTAAAATATCAAGCACCTTCGTTAGCGTCGTTTCATTACTCCAGTCATCAAATGTAATCGCTAATTCTTTTTTGCCATTCGTTTTGAAACTTTTAACGATTTTTGGTTGTGCATTTTTATAGTCGTCTGTATAGTTCAAGTGATTTGATTTGTAGTTATCCGTTAAATATTCATGCTCCATCGCTTCTTTAATAGTCGTGAGTTTATAACCTTGCTTGGCATACATTTTTTTCAACATCGGTACCGTGCGAATCACTTCAGGATTTAAATAGGTGTTTAACTCAACAATCGAGCCGCTTTTTGCCCAACGCTTAGCATATTTTGTGATTTCTTCGGCGCTTTGCATGTTGCTATCTTGTGGGTTGATATTATTCGTAATCACTTTCATATTAAGTTCAGCGGCCGCTTGTTCAAAATTCCGACTTGAATCCCCAGAACGAGAGCGCACAAATTCCGGTTGAATGCCTAGCTTTTCTTTCATTACTTTATTTGCGAGTGAAATTTCTAAGTATGCTTCTTCATAGCTCAATTTTTCTGGCATAACGAAATTTAATGTATTGTTTTCAATGTCATGCCCCTCATGTAAAATGCGTTTGACAATGGCTGAGCGTTCGGCAACTTCGACACCAGGAATGAAAAACGTCGCCTTTAAATCGTTCGTTTTCAATTCATTTAATAGCCGATCCATCGTCGTATCATCGGCAAGGCCATTGAATGTCAGCGCAATTAATTTTTCCGGGATTTTTACTTGTGACACAGGTTCCACAGCCTGTTTAGCTGGTTGTGGAATGGTAATTTTTTCGTGGGCTTTTGTAACGGGTTGCCCTTCTTCGCCAGCACATCCAGCTAGTAGTACGCATGAGAGCAGGGCATAACTTATTTTTTTCATATACTCACCATCCTTCATTACGTTTCACTAATAAATGCCCGAAATATTATAAAGTAATCTAGATAAAAAGAGCTAATGTAGTGCTTAAATAACTACTGATAATTATTTTTGAAACTATTTTTAATATTTAGATAAGATTAAAGTTCTATTAAAAGTTAAAGTAAAGTTAAAAACTATATCTAAAGCAGTGAATTTGGAATGTGGGATTTTATTGTGAATTTTTTTGAAAAAAAGTGGTTTTGGTCGATAACAAGGAAGAAAGGAGGAGAGTAAATGGTTATTCGTTCATCTTTTGTAGAACAAATGGCGCCTGTTGTAACGAAAAAACGTCAGCAGCCTACATCGACCACATCATTTTCAACAGTTGTTGAGCAGTTGTTGCGTCGTAATGCACAATCGTCAGCAAGTAACGAAACATCAACGGACGAGCGTGTGCAAGCTATTCGCGCTAAATTGGATAGCGGCAAAACATTAACGCCAAGTGAGTTGCTGTATATCCGCTTGAATGACCCACAACAACTAAGCGCTATTGAGCAAACGATGCGTGAGCGCCGCATGATGGAAATGATGATGCGCATGGCGCGTACAAAAACCGATGTTGATATGGCTGTCGTACGCACATCATCAGCAATTTCACAAAGCTCGATGTCACGCGAACAAAAGGACGCGATGCAAAAGCATTTAAAAGATGTGCAAAAAAATTACGAGCAAAGCGAGGAATATGCGCAAAAGCCCGATAGTCCGCTTGATGAACGGCATACGCGCTCAACAAAGCGTGTTACGTCGTATGCAGATGTGTTACGAGCATATCGCTAATGAAAAACAAGTAGGAAACTGACCCACGTAAGTGAAACAAAAAAAAGACACATTCCTTGGACCGACGCTTTCCTGGGGCATGGCAGAAGCCTCCTCGCTTGGGGTCTTCCGCTCATACTATTCCCATAGGAGTCGCCGTCAAATTCTTCTCGAACCACCTTTTTTCGGTATGTAACTGAAGAAAGGTGGTTTCACTTTGCTAATTTCATTTCAATGGCTTCAATTTTGTTTCGTATGAATACGCTTGTTTTTTGCCATCAAAAAACACCTTCAAAGATTGAAAGTGTCGTTTTCTTTTGATGTTGTCTCCGATTTTTAGAACAGTTTGTAAAGACGTTAAACTTATTTTTGTTCAACATACCGTTGTAAATAATTAATAAAACGCTTCGTTGCAGGCGCAATCGTTTTAAATGACGGCGCCGCAATGCCAATCGTACGATATTCCTCTGGTTCAAGTTTAATAATTTCAATATTATTTGGAATGCGAAACATCGCCAATTCCGACAGTACACTAATGCCCATACCATGCGACACCATCGAAAAAATCGCCTGGTCATCAGCGAGTTCAAAGCGCACATTTGGAATGATTTGCTGCTGCTTTAAAATGCGGCGTAAGTCATTGTCACTCCCTTTTTTTGCCCGAATAAATGGCTGCTCTTTAATATCCGCCCACGTCACCGCGTCCAATTTTGTAAACGGATGATGCTCTTCGACAAAACAGACCATCCGATCTTTTTTGAGCGGAATGACATCAAACTGATACGATGTTGGGAGTGATACAAAACCAAAATCGACATAGCCATTGGCAATCCACGATTCAATCGCATCGTAGTCGCCTTCATACAGTTGAATATCAATATCTGGATAAAGTTCGGTAAATTTTTGTAAGATTTCTGGGAGCCACTGTGATGACACACTTGAAAAGGTGCCGATGCGCACTTCGCCAACAACGAGGCCATTAATGTTGGCAATTTCTTGTTCCATTTCTTTTTGTAGCTTCAACATCGCGTGCATATAACTCAGCATACGCTCGCCATTTGATGTGAGCTGGATACCTGACCTGCCGCGCGTCAACAATGAAAAGCCGTATTCTTTTTCTAAACTTGACACAGCATGACTAACGGCAGACTGCGTCAAGCCAAGTTTGTCGCCGGCTTTTGCAAAACTGCCTAATTCAATAATTGTGCTAATGATTTCAAATTTTGCTAGAGACATGTCGATTTCTCCTTAGATGAATTTTTTTCATGTAAATGGTCAAAAACATTCATTTTTCTTATGTTTCTAAGGCTATTATAATAAGTTTTATATTATTTTGAAAGGTTTGGTGATACAAAATGCACGAGTCGAAAGAACGGAACTCGAAATTGCAAATGCGCGGAGATTTAATTATGGTCGTCGTGACATTATTTTGGGGCGCCTCATATTTATTTATCAAAATGGGCTTAGGCTCAATCGAACCGTACAATTTGCAAGCATTGCGTTTTGGCATTGCCTTTGTACTAGCAGGACTTATTTTTTATAAACGAATGTTGAAAACAACGTGGTTGATGTTAAAACATGCGGCATTACTCGGTACATTATTGTTTGCTTCACTCGTTGTCGTAACGATTGGGATGCAGTCAACATCTGCGTCAAACGCGGGCTTCTTATTTAGTTTAGCGGTCGTATTTGTGCCATTATTATTAGCATTTTTATACAAAAAGCGTCCAGAGCGCCATGTGCTTGTCGGCGTCGTATTGTCATTTGTCGGTATTTGTTTGATGACGATGACACAAGGTTTTGGCATCAGTAGCGGAGATTTATTAATTATTGTCGGGGCTTTTTTCTACGCTGTTTACATTTTAGTAACGGACCGCGTAGCGACGCAGAGCGATGCACTCGCGCTCGGTATTTGGCAATTAGCGTTTACAGCATTATGGGGGTTAGGTTTATCAATCATTTTTGAAACACCAAAACTTCCTGAAACACCGACTGCATGGGTAGCAGTGCTCGGTCTAGGTATTTTATGTAGCGCGTGTGGCTTTATCGGTCAAACAGTAGCGCAGCAATATACAACGCCGATTCGTACCGGTTTAATTTTCTCATTAGAACCGGTGTTTACGATTGCGTTCTCGTACGTATTCTTACATGAAGTTTTAACAACACAAGGATATGTTGGCGCGGCATTTATGCTTGTCGGTGTCATTATTGCAAAACTCGATCTACGATTGTTCCGCGCAGTTGAACGCGCGGAAACATAATAATAATGAGACATTGTATGGTGCTAAAAAGTAGAGCGCTAACTCTTCGCCATGCAACTAAACTTAATTTTCGTGCTTTCTCTTTTAGAGGAAGCATTTTTTTAATTTATGTGGGACGTTTTACGCTCGAGTGACGTCTAATAAGTAAGGGAGGGAGAGAATGGAAGAGGAAATTCGGCTACATAGCGTTTATTTACATAAAATCGCTTATTTGTACGTAAAAGACCGTGAACTTGCCAAAGATGTGGTGCAGCAAGTTTGGTTAAAGCGTATGAAACAACATGCACAATTTCGCGGTGATAGTGACGTGAAAACGTATTTAGTGCGCATGACAATCAATGTGTGTCACGATTTATTGCGCAAACAGAAAAAGTGGTACGAGCCGATGACAGACCGTGTTGATTTTCAAACACCAGAACATATTATATTGCAAAAAGAGCGGACAGCAAGTTTGATTGATGCGATCCATCGCTTGCCATTTAAAGAACGTGAAGTCATTATCTTACATTATTTCGAAGAATGGACGACGCCTGAAATTGCGCGATTTTTAGCATTGACACCATCTGCAGTACGCAGTCGGTTACAGCGAGCGCGCGCGCATTTAAAACAACGAGTGAAGGGGGATTTTGATGAAGAAGCAGCTCGAAGTGGAACTACAGTCTATGACATTGACTGATGAAGAATTGACACAGCTCGAAAAATGTACGCAACAAGCGCCAAAACGTACGCGTAAGCCTATTGTTGTGAGTGTCGTGTGGGTGGGCGTTGCGTTTGTATTTATACTTACGCTGCTTCCGGCGTTGCAGCAACCTCTACATAATGGCGCAAAAAATGAGATGGATTGGCATGCCTTTTTCGGCTTATTCGCAACGTTAGTCGTCCTTATAAGCAATGTCGTGTATGTTTTTTTACTGTATCGCTATGCACGTCCACTTTATTGTCCTGCATGCGGTCAGGAACTAACTAACCGCTATGCACGCAAAAAAATGTGGAAAGGTAAAACACCTTGCCCACATTGTGGTATTACAACATTTCGCCTACGCATGGCAAAAAAATATTTTGCACTGCAGCTTTACTTAATTGCGATGTTACAGCTTGAACCGTTTGTATTTCGCATGATGGACTGGCCAGTCGGTGTTAGCTTATTGATTATTGCTGTATTGTATGCGCTCTTTTTTTACCGCGCGTCCACTATATGTGAGCTCGTTGATGAACGCGAAGGACTATGGTAGCGGCGCTTTTACGCCTTGTAAGCCATGACCATCTAACACATGATTTAAACCATGTTCGCAATAGCCAAATTTACGCCACGTACAATCTCCGCATAATTTTTGAATGCTATCCGGCTTTGCGTAAATTTTTAAGCGTTGCTCTATCGTTTCCCATGTGACAATTTGTCCGACATGTAAACCAAGAAATGCTAAGATTGCCGCATCTCGTTCATAAATGCGACGTTCTTCACAATGGTTTTCTTGATCGCATGGAAATTTTGCACAGAGCATATCAGGACCGCTAATAATTTGTACGAGCTTTTGTGGGTTTTGCTGTAGTTTCGTATGGACGGCAGTCATATTCGCAGCATATTCAGCAGAATAGCCAGCGCCTTGATAGCCAACCATACAAAAAATATGATGTCCTCGTAATTGATACATCGCGTTCACCTCATTTGAGTTAACTTTATTTTATTTAATGTTAACTCAATTTTTTTTAAAAAACAATCATTAAATCATGTTATGTGTGTTAGCAGTTGAGTTGTGACGTCTTAACGTAATTTTGATGGGCGTTCGAAAATAGAGAACGATGGCAGCAACTGGCTATGAGAAATTAGCTTTGAGCTCGAAAAGCGTGTTTTGAATACAACATAATTATAAATATGTGACAACATTATGTGAATCAACCTAAAAAAAAGATAATCATTTGTTTCTATCGGTCACTTTCTCAAATAACTACTATTTATTTGGCGATAGTTACTACATCTTTGTAACGAGGCTCCTAAAAAAGCGGACAAAAAATGCCCGTTACGATTCAATTTTGCTCCTTTTTACGGCGATAATGAGCTATTTCCACACACGCTAGTTGAAGGATCTAACGTAGCGTGTCGCATTTTGTCTGTTTTTGAATAAATGACATTCTTCATTTAACCGTCGTATTTTTTGTGTTGAAATGACCCGTCAGAGACGCAAAACGCCCCCCTTTTTGCTCATTCCGGGTGAAAATGGGCTAAAATCATTTCTTGAAAATAATAATGATATGCTTTTTAATAATAAATAAAAATTTTCATTGACAGCTTTGTGCATGATGCTTACTAAAAGCGCTATTTTCTATGCGTTTATTGACCTTGTTTGGCACTTATTTTCAACTATGTTGTATCCAAAACACGCTTCTTGAGCTTCTAGCCAAATTGTCATGCGAGTTAGCTTGTTGAGTGATGGCACGTTGTTTGAGGTCATTTGTCAAACGCCTCGCGAAAAAAGTTGTCAAATAATTTGAAAAATGATACGATGGTCCTTGTAAAAATAACAAGGCAAAGAAAAGGAAGAGTACGTCTTGACGCATGATATAGAGAGCTTCTGATGGTGGAAATGAAGCATATGACGGAGACTGAACATGACCTTCGAGCCCTGCACCGAATTTATAGTAGGCTGCAGCGAGAAGCCACTCGTTACAACAGGAGCAGTATGAACACGTACTGATGAAGGCTAGTTGTGTAAGCAATTAGTAAATTTAGGTGGTACCACGATACTATTCGTCCTAATCGACTTTGTCGATTAGGGCGTTTTTTTTTTATGAGGAGGAGAAATGAATATGAGTATTTTTCATGGCGCGAATTTGTGTATAGCCATAATAGTGAATTACTTGGCGCATTTGCGAATTTTGTGAATCGTAATTTGAAATTTATCGAAAAATCATTTGGTGGAAGCGTGCCACAAGTAGCGATTGATGAGGCTGTATACCACCGTTTAGAGAGCGTCTATGAAGAGGTTGGTCAATTGATTGAAGCAGGGCATTTAAAACAAGCGCTCGAAGTTGTGTTTGATGAAGTGCGCGCGGCGAATCGCTATTTTGATGACAGACAACCTTGGCGTACGCTCACCGAGGCACCTGAGGAATGTGCGCAAACGCTTTCGACTTGTGTGTTATTAATTGAAAATTTTGCGCAACTGCTACAGCCGGTTATTCCATTTGCCTGTGAAAAAATAGCGCATATGTTATCAATTGAAGCGCAAAGTTGGTCGGTTATTACAACATTACCAACAGCCGTTGTCGATGTTGCACCATTATATGAACGTATTGATGTTGCTAAAATTGATGAAGAGCTTGAACAGCTACGCCAACGTGCTAAATAATGAAAAGGAGAAATCGTCTTGTAGAGAGATTTCTCTTTTTTTTATTTTTCCATAAAAAGGATAAAATGTGCATAACAGTACATAGGCATGTTGAATCTTTCACCCTATTTTTTTGAAAAAAAGATTTCTTTTTACACTTAATGGGTAGAAAACTGAGAGAAGCTCATTGTTTTTAAATTTTTGTAAATGCTCCATAACAATGAAAAAGTAGGTGTATATCGATGACAGCGAAGTATGCATCAAAAGAGCAAGTACATCAGTGGATTCAGCAGTGTCAGCAAGGGCATAATGAGGAAGCGCAAACGCAACTAGTACTCAATTACAAATCACTCATTTATTCGATTACCAATCGTTATGTGAAAAGCTATGCGCAGCAAGAGGACTTATTTCAAGTAGGCGTTATTGGTTTATTAAAAGCGATTCGTCGTTTTGACGTGTCGATTCAGCGCAGCTTTGAAGCATTTGCGATTCCGACCATTTTAGGTGAGGTGAAGCGCTATATCCGCGATACAACGTGGGATGTGCATGTACCTCGTAGGGTAAAAGAATTAGGTCCTAAAATTAAGCGAGCGGTCGCAGAACTGACGACAGAATTGCAACGCTCGCCAACGATTCAAGAAGTGGCACAAATGATGGATACGAGTTTAGAAGAAGTGCTTGAAACGATGGAAATGATGACAAGTTACAATACACTTTCGCTTGATGTACCAATGGAAACAGATAGTGATGACAAGGATCGCACGTTTTTTGATGTTGTTGGGACAGTCGATGAAAACTTTGAGCATTTAGAAAAAATGATGGCGGTGCAGGCGAGCATTCAAGTACTAGATCATCGTGAACGTAACGTTATTGAGCTGACGTTTTTATCGAATATGACGCAAATCGAAATCGGCAAGCAGCTTGGTATTTCACAAATGCATGTGTCGCGTATTAAGCGGATTGCGCTCGATAAATTGAAAATGGCCGTTATGAGTTGATAACGGCTGGGGGTATCTATCGATGAATAGATATCTCTTTTTTTGTTTAATACATATACCCCTATATATATAAGAAATAAGTGGTTATCTAATGTGTTATAAATGGCTATTTAATAATATTTTTAAAAAAATAATCAAAAGTTGTTGACATATACCTAATAGGGTATTAATATAGAGCTTGTAAGACATCACACAACATAACTTAAAAGAACGAATAACTCGCTGACAATCAGCGCTTTATTTTTCAATAAATTAATACCTACATGGGTAATTTACGGAGGACTTAATGGAAAAGAAACGCACGACAATCGTATTATTTAGTGGAGATTATGACAAGGCAATGGCTGCCTATATTATTGCGAACGGAGCAGCAGCTTATGACCATGAAGTAACGATTTTTCATACGTTCTGGGGTATTAACGCCCTGCGCAAACAACAGCCAGTAGCAGTGAAAAAAGGATTCCTTGAAAAAATGTTTGCTAAAATGATGCCACGCGGAGCAGAACAGCTCGGGTTATCAAATATGCAAATGCTAGGTATGGGACCAAAAATGATTAAACATGTTATGAAAAAGCATAATGCACTGACATTGACACAATTAGTGGAAATGGCGCAAGAGCAAGATATTAAACTCGTGACATGTACGATGACAATGGATTTATTAGGGCTTCAAAAAGAAGAGCTTCTTGATGATATAACGTATGCCGGTGTTGCAGCGTATTTAGCAGACGCGGAGCAAGGCAACGTCAACTTATTTATTTAATTAATTGGAGGAAATAAACATGACAATTCATGCAGATGTAGTATTAGATGCAAAAGGCTTAGCATGCCCAATGCCAATCGTGAAAACGAAAAAAACGATTGAAAAAGAAGTAGAAGAAGGACAAGTAGTTGAAATTCAAGCAACAGATCAAGGCTCAAAAGCAGATTTAGTCGCATGGGCAAAATCAACAGGTCACCAATATATCGGGTTAGTCGAAGAGGGCGACGTATTATTCCACTATATCCGTAAATGCAATCCTGAAAAAGCAGATGCAGCAGAAAAAACATTTACACAAACGGCATCAAATGATGAGTTAGCAAACGTAACAGGTACGGTTTTAGACGTTCGTGAAGCAGCAGAATATGCATTCGGTCACATTCCAGGTGCCGTATCAATGCCACTTGGCGATTTAGAAGCGCGCATGAACGAATTAAATAAAGAGGAAGCCATCTACGTGATTTGCCGCACAGGGACACGTTCAGATTTAGCCGCACAAACACTTGCAGCAAACGGTTTTACAAACGTTTATAACGTCCTACCAGGCATGAGCGAATGGCAAGGCGAAACAGCGCAAACACTATAAAATTTTTTCAAAAAAATAATACCTACGGGGGTAGAAGATATGACAGTATCAACATGGACTGCACAACAAGTAGCACAAAAAGTAATTAACAATGACAATTTATTTATTTTAGATGTTCGTAATGCGGATGCATTTGCGGACTGGAAAATCGAAGGCCATAAATTTGAGTATTTAAACATTCCATACTTTGAATTATTAGATGGTGTAGAAGAAATTTTACCGAAATTACCAGCGGACAAAGACATTTTAGTAGTCTGTGCAAAAGAAGGCTCATCAATTATGGTAGCAGATATGCTATCAGAAGAAGGCTTAGATGTTGCGTATTTACAGGGCGGTATGAAATCTTGGTCAATGTATTTAGAACCTATTAAAGTAGCAGATTTAACAGATGGTGGCGAATTGTATCAATTCGTACGTCTAGGTAAAGGTTGCTTATCATATATGGTTATTTCAGGTGGCGAAGCAGCAATTATTGATGCGGTACGTTTCACAGAAGTATTTACAAACTTTGCAGCTGAAAAAGGCGCGACAATCAAACACGTATTTGATACACATTTACATGCTGACCACATTTCAGGTGGCCGTCATATCGCTGCACAAACTGGTGCAACATACTATTTACCAGAAAAAGATGCAGAGGAAGTTGTATTTGACTACACAGCATTAGATGATGGCTTAACAGTAAAAATTGGCGCATCTCAAATCGAAGTAGGCGCACTATACTCTCCAGGGCATACAATCGGCTCAACATCATTTGTTGTTGACAATCGTTTCTTATTAACAGGTGATATTTTATTCATCGATTCAATTGGTCGCCCGGACTTAGCAGGTCTTGCTGAGGACTGGGTAGCAGATTTACGCGAAACATTGTATAGCCGCTACCGCACATTAGCAGAAGATTTAATCGTATTACCAGCGCACTTTATGATCATTGATGAATTAAATGAAGATGGTACAGTGGCACGTCGTTTAGGTGATTTATTCGCACAAAACCACGGCTTAAATGTTGCCGATGCAGACGAATTCCGTCACTTAGTAACAGATAACTTACCACCACAACCAAACGCGTACCAAGAAATTCGTCACGTGAATATGGGGAAAGTAACACCAAATAATGACGAGCAAACGGAAATGGAAATTGGTCCAAACCGTTGTGCTGTACGCTAATATTCGCAGTTTGCTGGAGCAATTCATTGTCACACACTGCGCTAAAGCCGCCCCAAACGGCAGATTCTATTAATCACTTACATTAAAAACATGAAAAGAGGACATATACATGAACATCACAAAATCATTAGACGCAAAAGGCTTCGCATGCCCAATGCCAATCGTTAAAACAAAAAAAGCAATGGATACATTAGCAACAGGTGAAGTACTTGAAGTATTCGTAACAGATAAAGGCGCATTAAACGACTTCGCTGCATGGGCACAAGCTGGCGGCCACAACATCTTAGAACAAAAAGAAGATGGCGACGTTATTACGTTCTATATCGAAAAAGCATAATTTTCTTCAAAAAGACGTCCGATGTGGGCGTCTTTTTTTTGTGGGAAAACAACACAACCACACGACTTAAACGTGTGGTTGTGTTGTTTCAAACCCTAATGTTGGCCTTGCGGTGACTTGAGGGAAGTCACAAACGGTAAAACATGACAGTAAAGTGAGCTGCTTCACTTTACGCTTTCAGTATACACAGCGAATGTAAAGGGTATATGAAGCGCGTAATAAGCATTCTTTTTCGACGGCTAGTTAAATCCACCAAATACGCTGGAACCTCAATAGGCGCTAAAATGATGTTAGAATAGAATAAAGGGAGTGAGCACATGGCAGTAGTGATTCGATTTGATTTTGATGAAAATCCAATGGCCTATTTTCATTTTGAACAGAATAATCGCGATGGGTCATTTGATAAATATTGGTTTACCGAAGAAGGGCAAGAGCTCGCACAAGTGAAACAATTTATCGACGAGCACCTCGCAAATGACGCGTTGTACGCGCTGTATTGGTATGACGGCTCGCCGGTGATGATGTCGCGTATTCAGCAAGTGCTAACAAAAAAAGAGTTAGATGCGTTAAATGACACGTTGCAAGAGAAGATTGAGCTGTCGCCGGCGTATGATGAGCCATTGATTTGGTTTGAAAAGGAATTTCGTGTCGTTCACGACAACATCGAGCACTTTTTAACGCCGCTTGATGTCGCGGCTATTGCCTGGGATTTTTATGCGTTTGACGATGTGGAATATGCGCAATTTTTAGCATCGAATCACATTTATTATACGCCGTTTGAAGCGGCATTAATGGTTGATAAAGAAGCGATACAACAGCAATTCTTTTTTGATGAAACGCAGTGGATATTGCTTGAAGAAGCACTTGATTATAAGAAAAATATTATGCTACAAGGGCCACCAGGCGTTGGGAAAACATTTGTCGCAAAGCATTTGGCTTATGCACAAATGCCGTTTAAAGACGAACATTTTATTCGCATGGTGCAGTTTCATCAGTCGTATAGCTATGATGATTTTGTGCAGGGCTATAAACCAACGGCAGATGGTAGCTTTGAATTGAAAAATGGTGTGTTTTATACGTTTTGTCAAACGGCACAGGCAGACCCGTCGCATGCGTATTATTTTATTATTGATGAGATCAATCGCGGCAATGTCAGTAAGATTTTTGGCGAATTGATGATGCTAATCGAAGCAGATAAGCGTGGCCAAGCGTATGCGATCCCGCTGGCGTATGATGACACGCCATTTTATATTCCGGAAAATGTGTCGATTATTGCGACGATGAATACCGCTGACCGTTCGCTTGCCGTTGTCGATTATGCGCTGCGCCGCCGCTTTGCATTTATAACGCTTGAGCCGCAGTACAACCAAAAATTTCGCCAGTATTTACTCGACCGCGAAGTGCCGGTTGTACTCGTCGACTTTATGATCGAAAAAATGACGAAACTCAATACGATTATTGCTGAAGACGGGCATTTAGGACGCGGCTTTATGATTGGGCATAGCTATTTTACAGCACCGAGTGGCGATGCCGTTCGGTGGTATGAGCGCGTCATTCGCCTAGAAATCGAGCCACTTCTTTTGGAATATTGGTTTGATGACCCGGAGCTTGCGCGCACAGAAACAGCGAAGCTTCGCTATGAGGTGTAGCGAATGATTCCGATTGCAAATATTTATTATATGCTGAGCTATAGCGCAGGGCTGTTGCCGGAACAACGCGAGCGCTTTGTTACCGCGTCAGGCGATAATGAATTGCTGGAGTTATTTGCGCAAACATTTGTGCGCCGCTTGATACCCATTATGAAGCGAGGTTTTTATAAGGAATATGTGACGACCGCACAGGAAACGACGGCGCCGCGCGGCAAATTAGTAATGCGCGAATCGATGCGTCTTGTTCCTCAACCACGCGTTGTGAGTGAGGTCGATGAATTTACGGTCGATATCGTGCCGAATCAACTACTAAAGGCGACGCTACTAAAGCTTAGTCGTGATAAGTCGCTTACAAATGACACGCTACGTCAACTCCAGCGGTCGTTGCGTTATTTTCATGATGTGACGACGATTCAAGTGACGTCGCAGCATTTTGCGGCATGGCAATTTCATCGGCATAATCAACATTACCACATATTGCTCGACATTTGCCGCATCATTCATGACTATACGATGATTGATGAAGCGGATGGACGTCTACGTTTTATCGATTTTGAGCGTACACATCGCATGCATGAGCTCTTTGAACGTTTTGTACGCAATTTTTATAAACAGCATTTGCCTGATTATAACGTGTCACGTGAATATTTAGATTGGCATGTTGGTCGCGTCGTTACAGGGGACCGCTCGCTGATTCCAAAAATGCAGACCGACATTTGTATCACGAATGCGCGGCGTAAGCTCATTATTGATACGAAATATTATGAACATACGCTCATGACGACGCGCTACGGTGCTGAGCGTGTGCATTCACAAAATTTATATCAGCTCTATAGCTATTTAGAAAATGCCGAGGTGCGTCCGGTTATGGAAGGAATGCTGTTGTATCCGCAAGTTGATGAGCCGCTTGATTTAGTCGTCGAGCTAAATGGGTATCCGTTAACGGTCGCGACCGTTAATTTGAATGCGCATTGGACAATGATTCATCAGCGGCTAATGGCGTTAGTTGAGCGCACGTAAAAAGAGGAATTGCGATTCATGCGCAATTCCTCTTTTTATTAGTGAATATCTTTTTTCTTGAAATTCCCGCCCTTTACTTCGGCCGTATCATAGACGGTAACGAACGCATTTGGATCGGTTTCGAAAATAATCGTTTTCATCTTCGTATCTTCCATACGGTTGATGACACACGTTACTTCTTTAAACATTTCATTAGAGTAGCCGCCATACACTTCAGAAAGTGTTGCGCTACGGCCAAGACGGTCACGAATCGTTTCAACGAGTAAATCCGGGTCCTTCGTAATGACCTTGTATGTTTTGGAGCCGCTTAAACCTTCTTCAACGATATGAATAACTTTCGTGGCAATAAAGTAAGCAAGGCCTGACAGGATAGCACCTTCTAAGCCAAAGACCGTTGAAACGAGGATAAAGACGAACATATTTAAAAATAAAATTAAATCACTCGTCCCAAATGGTAATCTGCGTGCGAGTAATACCGCTAGCATATCAATACCGTCTAACGCACCACCGTTACGCAATGCAAGACCCATACCAAAACCTAAAATAATACCACCAACAACGGTAATTAATAGCGTGTCGCCTTTGATAATCGTTTCAACTTCGTGAAGAACAATCGTCCCAACGGCCAATGTCACGATTCCAAGCATTGAATAGAACGCAAAACTTTTACCAATTTGTTTGTAGCCTAGCCAAATGAAAGGAATATTAATAATTGCGATTAACGCACCAAGTGGTAAACCAACTAATTGTGATAGGACGATACTAATACCGGTAACGCCACCATCCGATACACTATTTGGGATTAAAATGGCTTCTAAACCATAAGCGGCAATTAAAGCGCCTATCATGACCATTAGCGCTTTAAACGAGGCCTTACCCAATTTTTTCTTTTGTGTTTCTGCCATAAAATCTCCTTCGCTCTATTATAAATTGTCGTACTATCTATTATTTTAAAGAAAAATCGCTTGAAATGCATAGTTATAAGTATTTTTTTCAGAAAATTTCTTGGAAAATGTTTAATTTAGTAAAAAATTGCTCATGAAGCAGCTATTGTCGCCTAGTGTTTTCGTGGTAAAATTTAATAACGATTAAAAGGGGGTGTGCGCGATGAGTATAATCCAAATGTACGCCGTGACGTGCAATGAACGAGAACAGCTACAGTATCAAAAAAAGGCGATTAAAAATACCGGTGATACCGATGCACTGCGCGGTGAAATTTGCCGGGAATTACACGCCAATCGCTACGCGGTCATTCACTACTGTGATGAAGTCGTTATTTTACTTGATGAAGTAGCCGCGTATAAAGCGCATCAGCCCATCTGGACCATTTGTTTAGAAAACGGCACGCAAATGGAGCTCTCTGGTAAATTGTTATTTGCGCGTACATGGCCAACCGAGCGCGGTATTAAACTTATTCCTATTCGCGCCGCAGATATATTTCATATTCGTTGTTTTGCGAATCTACGTGTTACCGGCTGGACACATCACTAAAAAACAGGAATGGCGCCAAGTTGGCACGATTCCTGTTTTGTTAATTATTGAACTTTAAAGAAGCGAATTTCTTGTAAGAGCGCTTCGGCACGCTCAGATAATGCTTCAGCGGCTGCTGTTACTTCTTGCATCGAAGCTAACTGTTCTTCAGATGCGGCCGCGACGCTTTCAGAATTACCTGAAGCATCTTGTGATAATGTCGCAATTTGTTGCATCGCACTAACAATATGTGTAGAAGAAGCGGACATTTGTTGCGCGACTGCGGTAATGTCCATAATTTGACCGGAAATATCAACGATTGCTTCATTGATTTTCGTAAAGCCTGTGCCTGCTTCTGATACCGCATTCATACCCGCAGAGACATCTTCAGAACTGCGTGTCATCGCTACAACGGCTTGTTTTGTATCGGTTTGGATTTCCGAAATCAGCGTGGCGATATCATCTGCCGATTGTTTGGATTGCTCAGCTAAATGGCGCACTTCATCGGCTACTACAGCAAACCCTTTACCATGTTCGCCGGCGCGCGCTGCTTCAATCGCTGCATTTAGCGCCAATAGATTTGTCTGATCTGAAATATCAGTAATGACACTAACGATATCAGCAATTGCTGTAGAGCGTTCATTTAGCGAGTTAATGCGCTGTGCTGTATCATTTGTCGATGTGCTAATTTGATTCATTTGTGTAATGACTTGGTCAATTGAGTGTTGACCATCTTGTGCAATTTGTGTGGCGTTATCAGATAGTTCGGCTACGGAATGAGTTGCTTCTGCAACGCGCGTTACGCCAGCCGACATTTCTTCTAGTGCGCGTTTATTATCGTCAATATAATCTTCCTGCATACGAGAACCCGATGCGACTTCTTGCATCGATGACGTAATTTGTTCGGTTGCTTTTGATGTTTGGTCAGAGCTTGCCATCAATTGTTCGGAAGATGATGCGACATGCTCACTACTTTCCGATACTGTTTCGACAAGATTTTGTAAGTTTTCAACCATTTGATTAAACGATGTTGTTAATTCACCGATTTCATCTTTTGTGCGTACGTCTAACGTTTCGACTGTTAAATCACCGTTGGCAACGCGTTTAGTCGCATCTGTTACACGTGTAATCGGCGTCGCTAAAACACGTGCAAACACAAGACTCGTAATAACCGCTGCAATGACTACAAGAATCATTAGGACAAGCATTAAGATAAAGACTTGATCAGCATGTTGATTGTTAGCGTCATTTTCTTTTGCCATATCTTGCGCTACTTGAGTCGCATAATCTTGTGCTGTTTTCATCATTTCTTGACCAACAGGAAACACTTTTGTTTGCCAATAATCGATGGCTTCTTTTTGTGTCCCACCATTTTTCACTAACGTATTCATATCGTTAAATTGTGCTGCAAAATCATTGTTAAGTTCGAGTAACGAAGCAAGTACGTCTTTATCTTTTTGCGATGTCACGAGCTGCTGTGAACGTTGTAGACGATTGTCAATTTCATCTTTTGCCTTATTAAATTCTTCTTCATTTTTAAGTGCAGTAGAGACGATTAAACCACGTACAGCGAGCGATTGTTTGACCGATTCACTGACGACTACTTGAATGTTGTTGCGTACTTCCCCCTGATGATCGATAAGCTCTGCATAAGAATGAGACGTCGATTGTAGTGTGTAAATAGAGTAACTAATTAAAGCACCAAAGGCGACGGTAATACTTAGTAACACAACTAAAATCTTCGTTTTAATACTTTTCATTTCATAAACCCCCTTTTATTCCGAAAATTCATTTTATTATATCTGATAATAAAATACTATTCTAGTGAAAGTAGTAAAACGGGACATTTATGCTAATTTATAAGCGAAAACAAGCCCTAATATCTAGTAAGTGCTATTTTAAGCAACTTTGGCATTGTTAAAGCGTACTATTTAAATAAGAATGGAGGGATAGAAATGAAAAAATGGTTCATTGGAATCATCGTGTTAAACGTTGCGGTCATTGGCTTGTTATGGGCATGCATTGTCAGTGGCACGAAACCGGTTGCCACAGGACAAACGGCGTATATGATCATTTTAGGCGCGAAAGTGAAGGCGAGTGGCGAACCTTCACTAGCATTGAAGGAACGTTTAGATGTAGCGGTGCCGTATTTGAAAAAATATCCGCATGTTCAAGTCATCGTATCTGGCGGCAGGGGCGACGATGAACCGATTTCAGAAGCGGCGGTGATGGCACGCTATTTGGTAGCGCAAGGCATCGCAGCATCGCGCATAACGACCGAAGCGCAATCGATGTCAACAACTGAAAATATTCGCTATTCGAAAAAGTTATTGCCAAAGAATACGACAGAGGTGACGCTCGTATCGAATGATTTTCATCTTTACCGCGCCACGTATTTAGCGAAAAAAGCCGGACTGACGGCAACTGTTTTAGCTGCTCGTACACCGCAGTCGGTCACGCTACAATTGCATATACGAGAAATGGCTGCGATTGTTAAAACATGGCTCGTTGGGCATTAAAATTTGCGACAAATAAAACCACCTTTCTTCGATTAATGTTCGAAAAAAGGTGGTTCAATTTTGAAGCAGGTCGGTGCACAACCGAGCTTTGTATTACACTGTTTTTTTCAGTAATGTATAGCCATAGCCAATGACCGCGCCAATAATCGCTGGCACAATCCAACCAAGTCCTAAGCTATAAAATGGTAGGAACTCAGCGTAAATTTGTACGATGTTGTTTAAGAACGTAACGCTTGCTGCAGGAACACTGCCAACAAGTGCTGTGTAGCCATCGATAATACTAATGAAAAAGGTTAAGAACATCGCTGTCGCAAAAACGGCGCGGCGTGCGTTAAATAACGGTGCGCATAACGCCAAAATGATGAGCACGATTGCGAGTGGGTAAAGGAACATCAATACAGGGACCGCATACGTAATGATATTGTTTAAACCGAAGTTCGCAATTGTAAACGATACCGCACATAAAATAAATACATACCATTTGTAGCTAATGCGCGGGAATACTTCATGGAAAAATTCACTACATGACGTAATTAAGCCGATACTTGTTTTTAAACAAGCAAGGACGATAATAATCGCTAATAAAATGGCACCAAATGAACCGAAATAATGTTCGGCAACAGCCGCAAAAATGAGCGCGCCATTTTCAAATGAACCGATTGTCCCAACGCTCATGGCACCCATATACGTAATGAAGCCGTAAATTAAACTCATTAATAAAATCGCAAAAAGGCCGGCTTTCCATGTCGCATTGGCAATCGCTTTTTTATCGGTAATGCCTTGTTGTTTAATCGCATTAATTACGACAATCCCAAACGCTAACGATGCTAACGCATCAAGCGTATTGTAGCCTTCTTTAAAACCGGTAATAAAGGCGTGGTCGACATAGTCACCAACAGCACCTTGGAATGAACTCATCGGTTTCACAATGCTAATAATGATTAACACGAATAAAAAAATTAAAAAGGCCGGTGTTAAATATTTACCAATGTAATCCATAATCTTTGCTGGATTTAATGAGAAGTAATAGACGATTGCAAAGAAGACGAAACTAAATAACGCTAAAAATAACGTGATATGTTCCGGTGCGATAAATGGTTCAAAGCCGACTGTAAATGGCACAGTCGCTGTACGTGGAATCGCAAAAAATGGTCCAATCGTTAAATAAAGTGCTACTGAAAAAATGAGGCCAAACTTTGGATGCACACGACTACCTAAATCGCGTAGGCCATTGCTTCCTGTTAGGCCGATTGCTAAAATCCCCATGAGTGGAAGGCCCGTCGCTGTAATAAGGAAACCAATTAATGCTGGCCAAAAGTTTTCTCCAGCGAGCTGTCCAAGTTGAATGGGAAAGATTAAGTTACCGGCACCGAAAAATAGCCCAAATAACATCGTACCAATCAAGGCATAGGTTGAAAATGAAACATTGTTTTTACTCAAAAAGAGCCCTTCTTTCTACTATGAAATTATTAGATACATACAAAGCGAGATCAATAACAGAAGGTGGCAATGAAGCGTGCAATATCGAAAAAAGGAATCGCTAGGTTGCGCGATTCCTTTACAAAAGTAAATTCGAATAGGTCCATAAAAATGGACACTTTGCCTCGTCAGAAGCACTAAATCATGAAGAAAGTTGCGATTTACTCGCAACAAAACCGTTCAATAGCACTTAAATAACGTACAATCATACGCTTTCTTATTAACGGTAGACAACCGGATGCGCTTACTATTAGTTCAGCGTATCTTCTCGGAGAGGATTTTCAATCAAAGGTAGTAGGCTGTTTTGCACCAGTTCAACAGCTCTCTAAACTACTGCACTAAGATTTACTCGTTCTCGTCAATGAATTTGTATGCTCTATGTTGTGAATTATCGTAACAAACTGACAATTCGCTGTCAATAGTTAATTTATGTCTTTGAGTGAAAGTTGTGGTTCTAAGTAGCTATGAAAAAAAGAATACAAAAATTATTAGGTAATTATTCTTTTTTTCTATTTTTTATTTATTTTTAAGTTACCGAGTGGTCAATTTGTAATAGATAAAGAATATTATAACGCATAGTTGAAAAGAAGGGGATTGATTCATATGAAAAAAATCATGTTCGCCGTATGTGGCGCAATGTTCGTTGCGGTAGCACCTATTACAGCAAGCGCTGCGACTGAAACAGCAGCAGTCGTCGTGGAAACGAAGACGGAAACTGTTACATGGAAACCGATGAGCGATCAATCATCCGCTCAGAAAAAAGTACCTGTTATTACACCGGACAAGGCTGCAGTGAAGAAAAAAGTATCGAAAAAAAAGTCAAAAAAATCTTCCACAACGAAAAAATAAACCTTCTTCTTAAGCTGCGTTATTCACCGATACAAAAATCCGACATCCCGTATAAAGGAATGTCGGATTTTTCGTTTACTGCGATTCCCATAGCATTAAATCTTCTTCATCAATAAGGTGCTTCGTCAATGGTTGCTGTGGCTGTTTTGCGACGCGATAATCGACATTGTGAATCGCTTTTTGAACAATATTGCGTACGAGACCAGCATTCGCAAATGTGTCATCGCGATATTCATACACATTCATTAAATAAAACGATAGCG
Organism: Kurthia huakuii LAM0618; assembly: GCF_000505545.1. Lineage (GTDB taxonomy): Bacteria > Bacillota > Bacilli > Bacillales_A > Planococcaceae > Kurthia > Kurthia huakuii. The sequence continues at coordinate 58,168 of NZ_AYTB01000012.1, read as the reverse complement.
CACGCATCGCTTGTTCGGAATAGGCATAACCAGATTCTTGCGCTATATGCAGTGCAATTTCAAGCAGTTGCTCCGGCGTATAATCAGGAAAGTGGAGCCAATCGCGGAAGCGCCGCTGTAGACCTTCATTATTTTGAATAAATTGCGTCATTTTAGCAGGATAGCCAGCGACAATGACGACCATTTCATGGCGATACGCCTCTAAATAGTTTAGTAGCGTATCAATAACGCGCTTGCCAACATCTTCAGGGCCATATTGTGTTAGCTGATAGGCTTCGTCGATAAAGAGCACGCCATGACGCGCCCGTTTGACATATTGTTGGGTCAACCGTTCCATATCGCCGACATGTGGCCCAACTAGCATATCACGCGTCACTTCAACGAGTTCGCCGCGCTCGACAATGCCAAGTGCCTCATAAATTTTCGCGATAATGCGTGCTACGACCGTCTTACCGGTCCCTGGATTCCCTGTCAGCACAAAATTCGTCGTCAAATGTTCGACATTTTTTTGTTCGTCTCGATAGTAACGTGTTAAGTCGATTAGTTTTGTAATCGACTGTTTGACGTTTTCTAAGCCGACGAGGGCATGTAATTCATTGAGCGCTTGCTGCAATAACTCTTCTTGTATCGGCACCGTAAAGCTACGCGTCTGTTCTTCTGCGACAACCGCTGCAACGTCGGCTGGCGTAATCGTCGCGAGCACTTCCGGTGTCCAATGTGCGCGGTTCATGTCGAGACAACGGAGCTTTTGTGCAGTCACCATTTTTGTAACATCTTGTCGTACAGTGCGTGCATTCGCAAAGTAGCTATCTTTTTTACGCCATAAGCGGATAAATTCTTTTGTGAGTGCTTGTTTCGCCTGTTCGTCTAAGAAACGTTGTTGTTGCTGTAACATCTGTTCGGCAATGTGTACCATTTCTTCGGGCGTATAGTCGTCGAAGTGGAAAAATTGTGTGAAGCGACTTTCAAAGCCCGGATTACTTTTTAAAAAATGCTGCATTTCTTGTGGATAGCCAGCTGCGATGCCGATAAATTTTCCGCGATGCCGTTCCATCGCTTCTAAAATTACTTCAATCGCTTCTGGCCCAAAATCTTTTGCAGAATGGCGATTAGTAAGTGCATAGGCTTCATCAATAAATAAGACGCCACCCATTGCTTCGTCAATTTTTTTCTGTGTTTTTGGTGCGGTTTGGCCAATATAAGAACCGACTAACTGTTCGCGATTAACGTGGACAACATGCCCTTTCTCTAATAAACCAAGCTCTTTATATAGTTTTGCTAACATGACCGCAACTGTTGCTTTACCGGTCCCTGGATTGCCATAGAGCACCGTATGGCTCGCGAACGATGGCGTATGTTGTTCAAAGCCAAGTTCGGCGGCTTCAGCATTAAATTGTAAAATGCGCACCATATCATGCAGCGACTTTTTAATTTTTGTTAGGCCGACCATCGCATCAAGCTCTTTTAACGCCACAATGTCACGAGCAGTAGCAATTGGCGTTTTGAAGCGCACAGGGCCCGCTGACTGAATCGTTGCTCCTTCTTTTACATAATCACCGCGACCATTTTCTGCATATGTAGCGGTGCTTAATTGGACGTTTGCGGCATCTTTTTTTTCATAAATACCATATTGTTGATTGTGCTCAAAGCGACTGCTTATGACCGATGCGGTTGCATCTGAATGAATGTAGAGGCCATCGCGCTCAGCATATTCTAAAATACTATTACGCATTTGCAGCGATGCCATGCGCGCGACGTGAATATTATCGTAACCACTCGTGCGAATCGTCGAACAATCAACGATGCTATGGCTATGTTCTTTTACAATCAGGCCATATTCTTTGGCATCGCTTAGACGACTATTAGACAACGTTAAATCGCTGTCATTCAGCGCGATATTACAATAGCCATTTAGCGCAATATCGCATTGATCAATCGTTGCAACACTGCCTTCTGTTAACCAGACCCCGTGCTCGGTATTATGTTCAATCGTTGAGTTTTTAATATGAATTGTTGATTGGCTGCCACCAACGCCCGGATATCGGCATTCTTTCACCGTACAATCGTTGATGTCAACAGTTGCTTGTTCGCGTGCCCAGATGCCGTTTTGGTTGGCTTGTTGTAGCAAGCACCGCGATAACTTGAGGTGACTGTTTTTTTCGACGATAATGTGTGAAGCGCGTTGATGTTTAAATTGACAATCATGAATCGTGACGTTCGCACGCGCTTTTAGCCAGACTGCGCTTTGGAGACCATCAAAAAATTCACAGTTTTCAATATCGAGTGAGCTCGCTTCAATACCGACTGCTGGAAACTTATTGCGAAATAGCTTTGATTGTTTCATCGTCACTTTGCTATTGTCGCTTACCCACAAGCCATTTTTCGATGAGTCATGTAACGTGCAGTCAACGAGGTGGCCGTCACTATTTACATAACAAACATTTGAGCCGGTATTATGATTGAAATTGCAGCCAGTAATGTGCGCAATCGAGCGTTTTGACACGTAAAGGCCGTCTGACGCTGAATGATTGACTTGGCAATTTTCAATATTAATCATCGAATCAGCTAGCTCGACATTTGCATACGTATTATCGCTAACTGTACAGTCAATGACTTGCGCTTTTGCTTGATCCTTCATCCAAATACCACATTGTTTGGAATGCGTTAATTTCGTTTTTTCAACGAATAGTTGACTATGTGCCATGCTAATATTTGGCTTTGCATTATGCGTTAACTCGCTATGCGAAATGCTCATAACACTTTGATTGAGCGCCCATAAGCCCGCGCCATCATGACTATGTTTTGCGGCACTATTTGATAACGTCGTTTGTGTGCCATCTACTTTAATATTCGATTGTTGCGAGCGTAGCACCTTAGCATGATGCATGATAAGCTCGCCATCAACCGTTGATATACCAAGCTTTGTACTATCAATAATCGTACTATGCTCAATATTCATAACGGTTTGCTGGCTATAAATACCACACGTAGCATGATGAATCGTCGTGTTTTGAATGGTCGCAGGCGCTGTTGCATAAACGCCATAATCACCTCCGTGGATTTGGCATTGCAACAAAGTCGTTGGCGTTAATACGGTTAGCGCATTGCCCGTTTTAGGCTCAAAAGTACAATTCGTAAAACGTACCGTACCGTGCTCAGTCGTCACCGTCTCGTAAAAATGAATATTGTCGATGCGCACATCTGCTGTTATATGAATGGGCTGATAAAATGTTGCCGACTGCCCTTTAAGTTGAATGTTTTTTGTAATCGTTAACGCTTCATGAAATTGTCCTGTCACGTCGATTGTATCGCCAGCTGTTGCGACTTTTAGCGCTGCCGCAATGGTTTTATAGGGCGAAAAAGATTCTGTTGATACGATAAGTGTTTGTCCCACAGTTGCTCACCTCATATTCTTCAAATACTTCTAGTCGTTCTATACCCCAAGTTTATTTTAATGAAAACACTGTTTCTGTTTTCATAATATACGAAAAATAAGGTACGATTATTCATGAGACGAAAGGGGACAATCATTTGATACGACAAGCTAAAAAAGAAGAGGCGATGCACGCGGCAGAACTTGCCTTATTGCTATGGCCAGATAATGATTTAGCGGAATTGACAGCGGAATTTGATGCGCTTATTGACGATGATGAGGTGCTCGTTTTACTTGCGTTCGATGATAAGTGTGCTGTTGGTTTTGCGCATTGTCAGTTGCGCGATGATTATGTAGAAGGTACTGAGACGTCGCCGGTTGGCTATATGGAAGGGTTATATGTTCGCGAGGCATACCGGATGAACGGCATTGCGAAGAAATTGATGGCGCGCTGCGAGCAGTGGGCAAAAAATCAACAATGTCAGGAGTTTGCGAGCGATTGTGAGTTAACGAATGATGATAGTATCACGATGCATCGTAAACTAGGCTTTATCGAAGCAAATCGCATCGTTTGTTTTACAAAACGATTGCGTTAAAGGCTAAAAAAGAGGCGGGGACATACGTGTAAAAACACCGTCTTATATGAGCATAAGAAAAACCGGAACCGCGCTGTAGCGTCGTTCCGGTTTTTCGTTGCGAACTCTAAAAAAGGAACATGAACTGTTTTGTCAAAGCCGCATTTTTATTACTTTAAGGAATCGACAAAGCGTTTAATACGCGTTACCGCTTCTTGTAAATTTTCTAATGAGGAAGCGTATGAACAGCGAATATGCCCTTCGCCACTTTCACCGAATACATCACCCGGTACAACCGCTACTTTTTCTTGTTGCAGCAGTTTTTCGGCAAATTCCTGTGAGCTTAAACCAGTTGATTTAATCGATGGGAAGGCATAAAAGGCGCCGCCAGGATTGTGACAGCTTAAGCCCATATCGTTAAAGGATTCAACGATGAAATTACGGCGACGGCGATAGCTTTTGACCATCATATCGACTTCAGGACGACCGTTGCGTAGCGCTTCAATCGCCGCATATTGTGCCATCGTAGAAGCACACATTAATTGATATTGGAATACTTTAAGCATCGCTTCTGCAATATCATGAGGTGCACAGACAAAACCTAAACGCCAGCCGGTCATCGCAAAGCCTTTTGAGAAGCCATTAATTAAAATCGTACGCTCGCGCATACCTTCAATTGCTGCAAAACTCGTATAGTCTTCATCATATGCCAGTTCTGCATAAATTTCATCGGAAATAATTAATAAGTCATGTTTCATCGCATACTGTGCAATGCCTTCTAACTCTGCTTTTGAGAGCATCGTACCGGTCGGATTGTTTGGCGAACAAATCATAATCGCTTTTGTGCGCGCTGTTGTCACCGTTTCTAGTTGCTCAGGTAAAATTTTGAAATCATTTTCTTGCAACGCTTGTACAGTTACCGCTGTTCCGCCCGCAAGCTCGACAGTAGGGACGTAAGATACGAAACATGGTTCAACGACAATGACTTCATCACCAGGGTCCAAAATTGTTCGCATCGCAATATCAATCGCTGAACTTGCGCCAACAGTAACGATAATTTCGTGCTCGGCATCATATGTAACGTCAAATTCATTGTACATATATTGGGCAATTTCTTGACGTAATTCAAGTAAGCCGGCGTTTGGTGTATAGGCCGTAAAACCTTGCTCTAATGAACGAATGGCTTCTTCACGCACATGCCAAGGTGTGACAAAATCAGGTTCGCCAACACCAAGTGAAATGACGCCCTCCATGCCAGCAGCTAAATCGAAAAATTTACGAATGCCAGATGGTTTTAGCTCGCTCACCATTTTGGATACATAGCTTTTTCTAGATGCGATCATTAAGGTGACACCACGATTCTTTTGTCTTGATTACCAACCTCTAAAACTGTGCCATCGTGCTTGTATTTCTTTAAGATGAAATGCGTTGTTGTTGAGATAACTGAATCAAGTGTTGATAATTTTTGTGACACAAAGTTTGCAACTTCATTCATTGAACGACCTTCGACGATAACCGATAAATCATAAGCACCTGACATTAAGTAAACAGACTGTACTTTGTCGAAGCGGTAAATGCGTTCAGCGATATCATCGAAGCCGACACCTTGTTTTGGTGTTACTTTCACATCGATCATCGCACGAACTCCTGGGTGTTCCTCGATTTTTGTCCAATCGACAAGCGATAAATAGCGAACAATAATTTTTTGATCTTCTAATTTTTTTACGGCTGCTGTTGTTTCTTCTAATGTAAGCCCGACCATTTTAGCAACATTCGCTAAATCCATACGAGCATCTTTTTCTAAAATTTCAACAATTTCAATTTCTTGCGCTGTAAGTTTCATAAATTGACCTCCAAATGATGATGAGAAATAGTACGCTCATCGTAAATATCCGAATTTTTACATAAACTATTTGAATTGTCTCATAATTCGAATGTATCTATTTTACAATAGACGACGTGTAAAAGAAACGCCGTATAACAACAAAATGTTGCGAATTCGTGTAAAATGAGCAGAAAGCGGAAAAAGTAGCAAAACAGTTGTTGAAAAACACATGTTTTTCAATAACTGTTTGATAATGAACAGCGAGGTGATGAGTAATGCGCTGTAGGACAAAGCGATTTACGATTGACTATGAAAAACATGGTACGACGCAAACGACTGAAGTGCAGGCGCGTACAGCTGCAGAGGCACGCAAACAAGTACGCATGACGTGTGGGGGGAAAGTTGTCAGTATAAAAAAGGAAAGACCACGATAAGCTGGTCTTTCCTTTTTCTTTGTGCGGCAATAACTATGAAAAAGAAGCGCGTGTTGCCTTTTTTCAAATAGCGCAAAATGGATTCTCGGTTTTAAGTCGCCCAAATACGAGAATAATAAGAGTAAACGTACGAGCGAAAGGAGAGGGTAGCGATGAGAATCAGCGTATCTGAAGCAGCAAAGACATTGAAGCTAACGGCAGAACAAGTAATTGAGCGATGCGAAGACGAACGGCTTTTTGCAATCCAAGAAAATGGCATCTGGATTCTCGATAGCGATTACTTAGCACAGACGTTTCCTGCAGAAGTGTGGGTTTTTCCAGATCCTTCGCTTGGTCCGATAGCGATGTTTGTTTTTGGCGATGATATTCGCCTATTTTATAAAATGAAGCAAACGCGCGATAGCTATTTTGACGAGCATTATGACACGTTAAAACAGCGTTATCAATTAGCGCAAACGCCGTTTACAATGGAAGATGTCGATTGGACAGATATTGAAAAATATCCTGATATGGTCGATGTCGTATTTTATAGTAAAGAATTTTGTGAAGAGCAACAATTAGAGTTTATCGAGCGTTACCCGCGCATGTATCGCGGGTATCCGATTGAAACGCCGGAATTTGTCGACTTGTTTTTAGAAGAAGAAATGCTTGCGACCGAAAGTTTTATGTTAAGCGAAAATTTTATCGGTTTTGAGAAAGGGTTGCGCATTTACCGCATTTTAAAATATGGTGACAATTTGATGCCCGGTTTGTTTATGGAAGTAGCTTTTGAGCAAGAAGGGTTTCGTGAAGTGACACTCCTTGGAACAAGGCAACAAATTGCTGAAATTTATAAGTTATCGATTGAACAAACGCGCGAACTTGAAGATTTGTAGTAAGCACTATTATTGTGTCAGTGTGGTGAAAGTCGTATTATAAAAGATATTGTTTGACGAAAAGGACTGACAACATGATTGATATTGGATTAAATTTAACCGAACAGCAATTTGAAGGAAAAGAACGTGACGTTTTAACGCGTGCGCTTGATGCTGGCGTGCGCCAAATGATTTTAACAGGTGGTAGTGTTGAAGGGAGTGAGCGAGCGTTAGCGATGGCGAAAAAACATGCTGATGTGTTGTATGCAACTGCTGGCGTGCATCCGCATGATGCGAAAACATTTGATGACAATACCGCAAAGCGCTTGCGTGCACTTTATGCCGACCCACAAGTAATCGCTGTAGGGGAATGTGGACTTGATTTTGACCGAAATTATTCAGATCCGCAAGACCAATACCGCGCATTTGAAACACAGCTAGCGTTAGCTGAGGACAATGAGTTGCCAATTTTCTTGCATGAGCGCGCTGCTCATACCGAATTTATCGACGTTATGAAGCGCCATCCAAAGCTTATTGACCGCGCCGTCGTCCACTGTTTCACTGGTGACAAGGAACAGTTAACAGCGTATTTAGATTTAGGATTTCATATCGGCGTTACAGGTTGGGTATGCGACCCAAAACGTGGCAATGAATTGCGTGAAGCGCTTCAGTACATGCCGCTAGAGCGTTTAATGATTGAAACCGATGCCCCGTATTTAATACCAAAAAATTTAAAGCCCAAACCAAAATCGCGCACGAACGAGCCGATGTTTTTACCGCATATTGGTCGAGAAATTGCGGCGATTATGAATGTCGATGAGGCGGTGTTCTTTGAAGCAGTTGAAACAAATACGAAGCGATTTTTCAAATTATAACCAAAAGGCGAATGTGTCTCGTAGCACGTTCGCTTTTTGTCGTTAGTGCATCAAATAATGGAAAACAACATGCCGGTGTGGTATTCTAAGTTGAGTATTTGAATTTTTCTGAAATTATAGTATTGGCGATATGTTATAAAGGGGTAAAGGAAACAAATGGACTATCAAACTGTACAAAAAAATTGTTTGTTCCTTATTGATCAACAACAGTTTCAACTCTTTTTACGCGACCAACAGTCATTAGAAGCATCATTGCCGAAGCTTCCTTTTTGGTCAGATGAAGATTATGAAACGGCAAAACTTTCTATTTGGGCGCAGCTAAATAGTAAGCGCCTTGTTAGCGTGCGAAATTGGGACAAAACATTTGTTTATCCAGCAAATTATTTTTTAATGGAAATTATGTATAACCATGATGCAGTCGAGGAATTTTTAGCGCGATTTGCACATTATGCGCCAGCAAATTATGTCTTAACGTATTTTATTCTTCAAAAAACGACAGAGGGACTCGAAAAAATTATGAATCGTGACAATATAGATTACTATGCGTCATTCAATTCGAGTTCAAGACTGTATTATGATGCCGAACAAAAAGCGGATGAGGATGAGCTGTTTCAAAATCATCAACGACAATTGATTCAGGCGCTGATTAAAGACCGCAACAACGACAATATTTACAATACGAGTGTATGTATAGCAGTACGTAATGCGACCGGATGGCTAATAGCACATAATATCGAACCGGTATACGATATGCAAATTGGAACTTTCTAGTACGACAGCTAGAAAGTTTTTTCAGCGTAATGAGTTGCTTAAATACCCCTTGTGGTATAAAATATTAGTAGATTGAATGATGGAGGGATAACTATGTCAAAAAAAGTTGTTGTTATTGGTGGCGTAGCAGGCGGAGCATCCACTGCTGCACGTGTTCGTCGTTTAGATGAACAAGCTGAAATTATTATGTTTGAGAAAGGGCCTCACGTGTCGTTTTCAAACTGTTCATTACCGTTTCATTTAAGTGGTATTGTGGCAAATAGTGAAAAGTTATTAATGATGGACCCTGTACAATTTAAGAAAAAATACAATATTGAAGCGCGTGTTTTCCAAGAAGTAACGGGCATTGATAAAGCGAATAAAATGGTTACTATACATAACCATGCAACGGGTGAAACAATCAACGAAACATACGATGTGCTTGTACTATCGCCAGGCGCAAAACCAATTGTACCGAAACTTCCAGGAATCGATGCAGCAAACGTTTTTACGGTGCGTAATGTTGTTGATATCGAACGTTTACAACAATATGTAACACAAGATAATGTCGAAAACATCGCTGTTATCGGCGGAGGCTTTATCGGTGTTGAAGTGGCAGAAAACTTACGTTTAGCGAATAAAAACGTGTCGCTTGTTGAATTTGCACCACAAGTAATGGCACCATTTGACGATGATATGGTTCAAATCATTCATAAGGAAATGATCGATAAAGGCATCGATTTAATCGTTGGCGATGGTCTAGCTTCAATCGAAGAAAATACGATTACATTGCAATCAGGCAAAGAACTAAAAGCCGATGCAGTTGTACTTGCAATTGGCGTGCGTCCCGATACAACATTAGCGGAAGAAGCTGGTTTAGAAATCGGCGCTACAGGTGCGATTGCCGTTGATCGAAACTATGTAACGAGCGACCCATCTATTTATGCAGTAGGCGATGCGATTGAAGTATTCCACAAAATCTTACACAAAAAAACACGTCTAGCACTTGCTGGCCCAGCGCAAAAACAAGCGCGTGCGGCAGCAGATCATATGTATGGTATTACAAATCAAAACCGCGGTGTCATCGGTTCATCAAGCATTCAAATTTTTGATTATGCATGTGCTACAACAGGTATTAATGAGCGCACAGCGCGCGAGGCAGGTATTCCGGTTGATAGCGTGTATGTCATTGCTGCTGATAAAGTGGGCTTAATGCCAAACAGTAATCCATTGCATTTCAAATTAATTTTTGAAGTACCAACAGGGAAAATTGTCGGCGCGCAAGCAATTGGGAAAGGCAATGCCGATAAACGAATTGATGTGATTGCGACGTTGATTTCATTTGGTGGGACGATCGATGACTTAAAAGATTTAGAATTATCGTATTCACCAATGTATGGTACAGCGAAAGATGTTGTCAATATGGCAGCGCTTGTGGCCGATAATATTTTAGCGGGCCGCTTCAAGCAAGTGCACGTGTCAGAAGCACGTGCACTCGTTGAATCAGGTGCGTATATCGTTGATGTGCGCGAAGAGGGCGAGTTAAAAAATGGTATGTTAAAAGGTGCTCACAACATTCCACTGAGCCAATTACGCGAGCGTTTAGATGAAATTCCACGCGACATTCCTGTGTATATTCATTGTCGTTCTGCACAACGTAGCTACAACGCAACCGTAGCATTACAAGGTGCGGGCTTTACGAATGTCACGAATATGGCAGGCTCATTCTTAGGCATTTGCTTGTACGAATATTTCCGCGATACTACAGAAGGTCGCGAGCCAATCGTAACAAATTATAATTTCAAATAATACCTATAGAGGTATAAAGGGCATTTTTTCAAAAAGAATGCCCTTTTTATTATGTCTGAAAAATATTTTTTAAAATCATGAAAGCGCTTTATTGCATGTTTTTATGTATAAAACGAGAAAAAATGAATTTTTAATAGTTGCAAAAAATAAAAAAACGCTATATGCTTCAAATCAAATAATGCAAGGGGGTTTGGACCAATGGCTGAACTACTAAAAAATTTCTTTTTAAACTTATCTAATAATCGCACGATGAATGCAGGTGCACAAAAATTTGGCTTAAAATTAGGGGCACAATCTGTTGTAGCAGGTACAAGTATTGACGAAGCAATCAACACGATTAAACAGTTGAATGATGTAGGTATCGAAGCAACAATCGATAACTTAGGCGAATTTGTCCATGACCGTGCAGAAGCAATCGCCGCAAAAGAGCAAATTTTATGCGTTGTAGAAGCTATTCATACGAGTGGCGTGAAATCACATATTTCGATTAAGCCGTCACAACTTGGCTTAGATATTGATTATGATTTTTGCTTAGAAAATGTGTTGGACATTGCAGCAAAAGCGTATGAATACGGCATTTTTATTAATTTAGATCAAGAAAATTATTCGCGCTTACATGCGACGTTTACGATTTTAGAAGCAGTGCATGCGCAGTATCCGGATATCGCCGGAACCGTCATTCAAGCTTATTTCCATGAAGCGATGGACAACTTAAAGCAGCATACAGGGTATCGCTTGCGTCTTGTAAAAGGGGCGTATAAAGAGCCAGGTGATGTGGCGTATACAGACAAAGCAGCAATTGATGCAAACTACGTAAAGCTTTTAGAATATAGTTTATTACATGCAAAATATACGTCTGTTGCTACGCATGACCATCGCATCATTGCGCATGTTAAAAAATTTGTGGCCGAACATCAAATTTCGCATGATCGTTTTGAATTTCAAATGTTGTATGGTTTTCGCTCAGATATGCAAAAAGAGTTAGCGACAGAAGGCTACCATTTCACAACATATGTGCCATTTGGTGAAGATTGGTACGGCTATTTTATGCGCCGCCTTGCTGAACGCCCACAAAACTTAGCACTTGTCACAAAACAAGTATTTAATAAAAAAACAAATACGATACTTGGCATTGCAGCAGGCGCTTTTTTAGTGGGGCGCTTGTTAAAACGTTAAAATAAACAAGTGGTTGAGCTAGTCTCAATCGCTTTTTTAATGCTTTAAACGACATAATTCTCGAAAAATCGCAAAAATAGTAGAAAATAGTTGCTTTGTAAAATAATTATGCACTATAATGAAATTGTAAAATATAAATGTGCAAAATATTTTGGCACTTTCACCAAGGAGGACTTATTGATGATCGATGTAAAGAACTTACCAGACTATGTAACAGAACCACTAACAGACTTTTCAAACGATGAAAATGTAAAGGCTTATAAAGCCGCACTTGAAAAAGTGAATGCAACACTTGGCACAGACTACCCATTAATTATCGGTGGCGAGCGTGTTACAACAGATGGCAAAATTACGTCTTATAATCCAGCAAATAAATCACAAATTGTCGGAACGGTGTCAAAATCAAATATAGAATTAGCGGAACATGCGATGCAAGTCGCCGATGCAAAATTTGATGCATGGAGCAAAACGCCAGCTGAGGAGCGCGCGGCCATTTTATTACGCGCGGCAGCGATTACGAAACAGCGCCGTCATGAAATGTCAGCGATGATGACGTTAGAAGCAGGGAAGCCGTGGATTGAAGCAGATGCCGATACGGCGGAAGCAATTGATTTTATGGAATACTATGCGCGCCAAATGTTAGCGCTAAAAGATGGTAAAGCAGTTAAGTCACGTGAGGGGGAACACAATACGTTTGAGTATCGTTCACTTGGCGTTGGCGTCATTATTTCACCCTGGAATTTCCCATTTGCGATTATGGCGGGTACAACGGTGGCAGCAGTTGTTGCAGGGAACACCGTATTATTAAAGCCAGCGTCAACAACACCGGTCATTGCGTATAAATTTATGGAGATTTTAGAAGAAGCGGGTTTACCAGCCGGTGTGGTAAACTACATTCCGGGTCCTGGCGGTGAAGTGGGCGATTATTTAGTAGACCACCCACGTACGCGCTTCGTGTCATTTACAGGCTCGCGTGATGTCGGCTTGCGTATTAACGAACGCGCATCAAAAGTACATGAAGGGCAAATTTGGATTAAACGTGTTATCGCTGAAATGGGCGGTAAAGATACGATTGTTGTTGATAAAGAGGCAGATTTAGATTTAGCAGCTGAATCAATCGTCAAATCGGCATTTGGCTTCTCTGGTCAAAAATGTTCCGCGTGCTCGCGTGCCGTTGTTGTAGAAGATGTTTATGATGAAGTGCTTGAGAAAGTTGTAAAGTTAACGAATGAGCTAACGATTGGCGATCCACAAGATTTCTTAAACTTTATGGCAACGGTAATTGATGAGGCGGCATTCAAAAAGATTACTGGTTACTTTGATATCGCAAAACAAGAAGGACGCATCGTTGCTGGTGGTACCGCAGATGATTCCACAGGCTACTTTGTAAATCCGACGGTTGTGGCCGATGTTGCGCCAACTGCACGTCTGATGCAAGAAGAAATTTTTGGTCCGGTTGTCGCATTTGCGAAAGCAAAAGATTTTCATGAAGCATTAAACATTGCCAACAATACGGAATATGGCTTAACAGGGGCCGTTATTTCAGACAATGAAGACCATATTGCGCAAGCAAAACAAGATTTCTTTGTCGGCAATCTTTACATTAATCGTGGTTGTACAGGTGCGATTGTTGGCTATCAACCATTTGGCGGCTACAATATGTCCGGTACCTGTTCAAAAGCAGGCGGCCCAGACTTTATTGGCTTACATTTGCAATCAAAATCAATTTCCACAGCATTGCGCTAGTAATAGAAGAAACGCCAACACATACAAAAATGAGAACTCCCATTGTTCAGTGGGTTCTCATTTTTTTCGTTATTAGGTTCCTGTAATTTAGAAAATTTCACATAACTTTCACGCCTGTAAAATTTCTTTAAACTTTAAATTCAATTGCTTGAATTTAAATGAATTTGGGAACAATATAAGTATAACAACTGTCCATTACATAGGAAAAGATTAGGTTAAGGGAGGGATGCACATGCTGTTGAGCATATTAATTACGGCGATCGTATTAATACTTGTCATCCAAATTGTTAGAAAACGTGCAATCATTAAACAGCTAACGCGAAAGGAACGTTATTTAGCCCTAGCCTCATACTGTGGATTATTCACGATCATGATTATCGGTTATCATTTCCTCGATAAATGGGTTATGATTTTAGATGTCACAAAATTTGTTCGTAGTGTTGTCTTTTTCGTGTATTGCTTTATTACAGTATGCGTGATAGCCGTGTTGTTAGAACGTATGTTACCGAAAAAGTTACTATCTGCACTCATTAAACATCATTAACGATACGTTACATAGTGCGTAACGAATAGTAAAGCCGACATTCCGATATAAGGGATGTCGGCTTTTTGTTATTTTTCGTTTTGCATAGCGCGCATAACGAAAAATAAACATAATAAAAAAATACAGCTACTGTATAAAATATGACACCATACAGAATCTTTAAATAGCAATAACACGAATGTTAATAGGCCGGCTATTAGCGACAGAATACCGCCATCACGCGCCATCTGTTGTTCGCTTTTATTTGGTGTTGACTGTGGCACACCGGCGATTAACAGTAATAGTTTTTTTGCCCAGACGACATAGCTTAATAAGAAAAAGGTACATGCAATTGCTACTAATACAATGGAGCTCACTGCCATTCCTCCTTATTCAACGGTGCGTATTACTTGTCTATATTCGGTGAAAAAAGGAAAAACCCTTTTAATTAACTGTGTGTATTATGAAAATAAAAGCTATTTTATGCATTATTTTCCTTATTTTAACGAACGTTAATTGGTATACTAAATGGCAAGGGGGGATGTTTATGACAAGACGACATTTTGGTGTTATTGTTGGGGGGATTTTACTGCTCGTCATTGCGATGGGCATTAGTCGTTTTGCGTTTACGCCAATTTTACCGTATATGCGGGAAGATGTTGGCTTTACGTTTCAAGAAGCAAGCTATTTAGCTTCAAGTAACTATATCGGTTATTTTATCGGTGCACTATGGGCAGGCTTCTTATATAAACGGCGCAAGGGGATTTTGATTTGGAGTGTCATCATCAATGTAGCTTCGGTATTATTTATGGGCATCATTGACGTATTTAGTATATGGTTAGCACTCCGCTTGATCGCAGGAATTACTGGGGGATTAATTTTTGTCTTAACATCAAGCGTTATTATGGATTATTTAGCACATCAGGCATTATCAAAATGGTCAGGCTATTTGTTTAGTGGTATCGGTCTTGGCATTGCCTTGTCAGGTTTATTTGTGCCATTTTTAGCTAATCGTGTCATGTGGCAAGGGGCTTGGATTGGCCTGGGCATTTTGTCGGCTGTGTTCGTTATTTTTATTCATATTTTATGGCGACGGGTTGAGGTGCCGAATCTTGAAAAAGTTGAAAAATCCGCTGAAACACGCGTGACAACAGGTTTTATGCCGTGGCTCATTGTAGCGTATGGCTTTGAAGGCTTAGGTTATATTATTACAGGGACATTCCTTGTTGATATTATTCATCATATTCCAGAACTTACTGCCTATGCAGGCTATAGCTGGGTTATCGTCGGTTTAGCGGCTGTACCATCAGCGCCTGTGTGGACGTTGTTGCTTGAAAAAACGTCGGCGATGACATTGCTTGTAAGTGCGTATGTATTGCAAATTATCGGTATTGTCTTGCCGGTATTTTCACAAACGGTACCGAGTGTGTTAGTGTCATCGTTTTTATATGGCTTAACATTCGTTGGCATTGTGACATTAACGACCGCCTATGCTAGACAACGTTATCCGAAGCAAAGCGGCTTAGTTGTCTCACTATTAACGAGCGTTTATGCGTTCGGTCAAATCATCGGACCATTATTTGCAGGGAAGCTTGTAGCGGTTTATGAAGATCAGCTTGTAGCACTGGCATTTGCCGGTATTATGGTGACCGTTGCGCTTGTCGTATTAATTACCGGGCGGATTGTCACCGTACGGCAAGAAGCATTGACGTGAAAAAAGAGGTCTGAGACAATTGTCTCAGACCTCTTTTTTGTCGTTTAGTGTTGCATTTCTTGTGTAGGACCCATAACAGGTGGTACCGGAAGACCTGCTTGACGTAATAACACCGTAATTTGGCCACGGTGATGTGTTTGATGATCAATAAACATACGCAGTACAGCTCCACGCGGCGCATCGCCTTGGATAAATGGTACTGGCGTTAATAAATCTTCATCTGATAAAGTGTCTACTTTTTGTGCAATTTCATCAGCAATTTGTGCGTAAGCCGTAGCAATTGCTGCCGCTTCTGTAGGCACTTTAGAAGGGTTGCCAACCGGCGTTAGTTCTAAACCAGCAACTTTTTCAACGAAAAACATCGGTGAATTTGCTAAGTGCCAGCCTAACCAACCTAATGTGCTGTGACCTTCTACGATTGTTTGATTTAATGTGTCATTTGTTAGCGCATCGAGCACCATTTTTGTGCCATTTGAGGCGTGTGCCCAATCTTGTTTGAAATCTTCAATTTTACGATACATATTATCGACTCCCTTTCGCCTTATTATGCCATGCTTTCGTCGAAATATTCAATTGAAATGTGCTCAAATGTTGTGACATTAAATAAACCGGTATCGGTAATTTTTAATGTTGGAATTACTGGAAGCGCAATAAATGATAACGTTAATAATAAATGGAAATTGAGCTGTGGATTTAATGTTAACAGCGCCTCATGCAATGCACGAAGTTGAATAGATGCCGTCGCACCGTCTAGTGCCGTCATTAAGCCACCGATAGGAAGCGCCATTTCGGCTAATATGACCCCATCTTTTACGATGACGACACCGCCGTTAATCGCTTCAAGACGCGCTAGTGCAATGAGCATATCGGCATCGTTCGTGCCAAGGGCCAGTGCATTATGGGAATCGTGTGCGACCGTTGTAGCAATCGCCCCTGCTTGAAGCCCAAAACCACGAACAATCGCATGACCTGTCGTATGCAGCTGATGGTGTCGCTCGATGACAACAAGTTTTAATAAATCTTGTTCAATAGACGGTACAAAGAAGCCGTGTTCGCTTTCTACGTCACAAATGAGATGTTTCGTCATAATTTGATTTGGAATAATTTCAATAACATTCGCTTTTGCTGTGTTCATTGGAATCGCGAGATGGTCCGCTGTTACGGCTGGCAAATGGACCGACTGTTGAATATGAGCAGGAATTGGCGCCTCAAACTTCAATGTCGTCATCGCCCCGTTTTGCGCCACGAGTTGCCCTTCTTTAAATACAGTAGCAATCGTCATCGATTCAATATCATCTACAATGACAAAGTCTGCGATAAAGCCTGCCGCAAGCGCACCACGTTCTTTTAAACCATAACATTCTGCCACATTTAATGAGCCAAGTTGAATCGCTTGAAGTGGCTCCATACCAGCTTGAATGGCTAAGCGGATAGCATGGTCAATCGTGCCTTCTGCGATAATTTCGTCGACGTATTTATCATCGGTACAAAAGCCGAAGCGGCGTGCATTGGCAGCTGTGACAGCTGGCAATAAATCGTGTAAGTTTTTCGCGGCTGAGCCTTCACGAATGAGGACATGCATCCCTTGCATCACGCGGTCGCGTGCTTCATCTGCGGTGACACATTCATGGTCGGTCGCAATATGTGCAGCGCGGTAGCCAGTAATTTGGGCGCTCGTAAGACCCGCACAGTGCCCATCGATGACAAGATTGGCGTGATGGGTATGCTCTAGTTTTTTCAGCATCTGTTCATCGCCGCTAAGAACCGCTGGATAGTCCATTACTTCAGCAAGTCCAAGCACCGCAGCATCATCGAAAAACGGTGTTAGGTGTTCCGCTTCTAAGCGTGCTCCAGCATTTTCAAACGACGTACCTGGAACGCTAGATGGGAGCATGACGAAAATGTCCATGTCCGCTGATTTGGCATCGTCAAGCATATATTGGATGCCATCGCTACCGGCAACATTCGCAATTTCATGTGGGTCGGTAATCGCAGCAGTGACACCATGTGGCAGCAGTACGCGACTAAATTCACTTGGTGTCAACAGCGTAGATTCGATATGAATATGGCCATCGATTAATCCGGGAATGACGTGGCGTCCACACGCATCCATCGTTTCGTGTGCGTCAAAAATACCTTGTTCATCAATGGCGATAATACGTCCATTTGCGACGACAATATCCGCTTGACGCCACACGAGCGAAAAGACATCGGCAACTGTCGCGTTGCGTAAAATAAAATCGGCTTTTTCGCGGTGTTCTGCTACCGCAATTTGGTGTTGTATTGTCAAAATGTCCACTTCCTTTAAAATACTTTGATTTAGTATAACGGAGTGCTTCTTAGAACACGAATTAAAGCATAGAAAATTCGTTGCTCGATGAAAAAGTAGTAAAATAAGACGATAATACATGTAATGTTTGTAAATCAAAAGGAACGGCTAAATTAAAGAAGAGAGGGGCGGGTGGCATGGCTGTCAAAGACTTATTACAACAATATAGTGCCTGGATGCTTGAGGACCGTTTGCGTCATGCAACGATGGTGTATTGCGGCTACGCGAAAGATATGCTTGAACCAATCGAGCAGCTGTTAACGTATAGCTTTCGTGAGCAAAAGCGCGACATGTGGCTCCAGGCGTTTCAAACGCTGCGAAAAAATGTCGCCAAACTTGACCGTGTGGCGGATTATGATGATGAAAAATACTTTCAACTTATTAAGCAATTGCGTCAACAAGGGGCCTCGTTACGAATTTTAAATCATATACAACGTGAACATCAGCATTTTGTAAATATCATGGCGAAAGGCCTATTAGCCCCGCTACATGAACCGTTAGAACGTTTAGCTGCGTTAGCAAATTTTGATTTAGAAACATTACATTATCGTGACACGATTCGGCGTTATAGTTATAAACCAATTGAAATCATTGATCAATTTGATTATTTTGCAGAAAGTTTACGTGGCACGACGATTAAAGCGCCCGTTTTTGACCAACTGACGTTATTAATCACACAATTAATCGCGCAACTTGCCCATTTTAAGGTGTATGAGTTACCGGTGTTACATAAAGAATTAGATGGCGAATATATGATTAGCATCGGCGCGCTACCACGTAGTTTAGCGCCTGATGTTCCACAGCATCATGTGTGCAAAGTATTCGAACGAGGATTTTATATAAAAGAGACAAATGACGTGTTACGCGAAGCAAAAGTGATGACCGTCATGTAACGGAGGAGATTGTAATGACGATTTTAGGGATTGATTTAGGAACGACCAATTCAGCGATGGCTTATATTAAAAATGGTCAGCCGGAGATGATTGTCAATTCACGCGGGGAGCGTACGACACCATCTGTATTCCAAAAAAATCTTAGTGGTGAATTAGTCGTTGGCAGCGTCGCAAAAAACCAATATTCATCATTACCGGAACAAACCGTACTTGAAATTAAACGTAAAATGGGCACCGACGACAAGGTAATGATTGGCGATAGCTCGTTTACGCCACAACAAATTTCAGCGCATTTTTTAAAATATTTAAAGCAAGCGGCTGAAGATTTTTTAGGCGAAAAAATTACGGAAGCGGTTATTACGGTGCCAGCTTATTTTTCAGATGCACAGCGTAAGGCAACAAAGATTGCGGGGGATATTGCCGGTTTAAAAGTTGAGCGCATTTTGAATGAACCAACGGCCGCTGCGATTGCATACGGTCTTGATCACCCGGAAAGTGAAAAAAATATTATCGTCTACGATTTAGGTGGCGGGACATTTGATATTTCGGTCGTGCGGCTCGATAGTCAGCGCATCGAAGTAAAGGCGAGCGCCGGGAATAATCATTTAGGTGGCATGGATTTTGACCGTTTACTCGTTGACTGGTTAGCGGAGCAATTTGCTGAACAATATGAGGTTGCGTTGTTTAGTTTTGGTGAAGAGTCGGAAATTACGCAACGTCATGCGCGCGTAAAATTAGAAGCGGAAAATGTCAAAAAGGCGTTGTCAAGCGAGCAGGAAGCCACGTTTAATTTACCGTTTTTAGCTGTTTATGATGGGCAGCCTCTGTCGCTCGATTATACGATTACACGTAGTGAATTTGAGGACATTGTACGCCCATTATTAATGGCAACGCTTGAGCACGTCGATAAAGCGATTCGTGATGCGGGGTTACGACCAATGGACATTGACGATATTATTTTAATAGGTGGTGCGACGCGTATTCCACTTGTACAGCAACTCGTCGAGGAAAAATTTGAGCGCGTAGCGAAAAAAGACATTAATCCTGACGAAGCGGTGGCGCTCGGTGCAGCGATTCAAGGGGCGATGAAGGAACAGAGTTTGCCGGAAGAATCGAGTTTAATGGTTATTGATGTGTGCCCGTATACGCTCGGTACAGACATTTTACGCATTGTTGATGGCAAGCGTGAATCAGGCTATTTTGATATTTTAATTCATCGCAATGCACCATTACCCGTGAGCGCAAAAAAAATCTACAATACCGTAAATGATAATCAAACGACGATTGATATTGGCGTTTATCAAGGGGACGATGAAGATACGCATGTGCGAGATGACTTGCGGATTACTGCAACGCCGATTATTGTTGATGGCATTCCAGAAAATAAGGCCGGCAAAGAAAAAGTCGAAATTGCCTTTCATTACGATGTCAATGGACTCATTCAAATTGAAGCGACGGTGCTGAGTACTGGGCGCACGATTTCACACGTGTTAGATGCGCAGCGCGGCATG
This sequence comes from Kurthia huakuii LAM0618, assembly GCF_000505545.1. Taxonomy (GTDB): domain Bacteria; phylum Bacillota; class Bacilli; order Bacillales_A; family Planococcaceae; genus Kurthia; species Kurthia huakuii. Next base: position 37,781 of record NZ_AYTB01000012.1, on the reverse strand, counting down.
ATGTCAGCGCGTCAAGTGAAAGAAGCAAAGCTAGAGTTGTTTGATGATTGGGAAAAATCAAAGCTTGCGAGTGACATGAAAGCAGTCATTCGCCGCGCGAAAAAAGTACGTCGCAATGCCGAGCCGCAGCAGGCAGTACAGATTGATGCGGCGATTCAACGATTAGAACACGCGATTCAAGAAGCGGATATCGAGCTTGTAAAAGAGCGAGAAGAGGCACTACTTGATATGTTGATGGACATTATTGATTGATGTGTTTGTATCGATGACACGCAAGATTATAAGCGAAGGAACAATTCTGACAAGTATTCATTTACACGCAAAAAAGCGTAGCGTACGATAACATAGGGTGGTAAATAGATGAAAATTTTAACTTTTGGTGAAGCGTTAATCGACATGTTACCGCTAGATGATACGAATTTAGTGTATGAAAAGTGTCCAGGTGGTGCGCCGGCAAACGTCGCCGTAGGTATTGCAAAGTTAGGTGGCGCTGTTACGTTCATGACAAAAGTTGGCGATGATGCCAATGGGCGCTTTTTAATCGAAACGTGCAAGGCATATGGGGTAGATACTACATTGATGCTCACGACAAGTGACGCGCACACAGGAATGGCGTTTGTGACACTTGAACAAGGCGAGCGTTCGTTTGATTTTATCGTCGAGCCAAGTGCCGACCAACTTATGACAGCCGCGGATGTCGCTACTGCCGAAGTGCATTTTAACGATGTCGCCATTTTCCATTATGGCTCCCTTTCTTGCATCGAAGAGTCAACAAAGCAAGCGACGATTGCAGCAATTAAGCAAGCGAAGGCGCAAGGTGCATTGATTTCATACGATCCGAATTTACGACTCAATTTATGGCCGGATGCCGCTACCGCACGCCGCGTCATTGTGGAAATATGGTATTATGCGGATATTGTGAAAATTTCTGAAGAAGAACAAGCCTTTTTAGGAGAACTGCCGTTGTGCGATATGCTCGTGATTACACAAGGGGCGCAAGGCTGTACGGTGCAAACGAACGAGCAGACATTGCATGTGCCGGGCGTAAAAGCAGCCGTTGTTGATACGACAGGAGCAGGCGATGCATTTGTTGCGGCAATGCTACAAGGTTTTGTAGAGCAGCGCCCACTGCAAGTAATTTTTGAGCGGGCGAATAAAGCAGGTGCGATGGCTGTAGCGCGCAAGGGGGCCATGACAGGGTTACCAATGGCTCATGAACTATAATTGTATAATTTGATAATGTAAAAAGGCAATGCTCGTTATGGGCATTGCCTTTTTATTATAAAAATTGTTTAAAATAATGCGCTGCTTTGAGCATTCTTGCACCGTACCAAAACATTTCACCGTCTACGAAAACAAGTTTTGTATGCGGTAAATACGGTTCAAATTCTGCGCGATGCTTTTCAGCAAACGGAAATGGCTCAGAGGACAACAGCACATAGTCTAGCTGTGCGCGCCGCAAGTCGTCAATTGTCACCGCTGGGTAGCGCCCTTCTAGTGAGGTCATTGGATTCGTAAAACCGAGCGTTTCTAATAAGCTCGTAATGTACGTCGTTTTTCCGACCGCCATATAAGGCTTGCGCCACATCATATAGGCAGCGTTGCCACTGAACGTCGGCAATGCAGAAAATGCTTGGCGAATGTCTGAAATGAGCGTTTGCGCGGCTTGTTCGACATGTGCCAATGTACCAAGCGTGTCAATCAGCCGGTACGCGTCGGCGACATTTTCAACTTCACACACAAAAACCGCATAATGTTGTTCAAGTGTTTCAACAATCTCTTTTGTATTTTCTTCTTTCTCAACGATAATAAGCGTTGGCTTGAGCGCTGCAATTGCCGCTTCATCAATGGTTTTCGTACCGCCGACTGTCGGAATCGATGCGACACACGCTTCAGGGAAAATACAATACTTCGTGCGGCCAACGACGGCGTCAGCTTTCAGTTCGAGCAATGTTTCCGTAATCGCTGGGCAGAGCGAAATAATACGCTGTGGACCAGGATGTAACAAGACGTTGCGTCCTAAATGATCTTGAATCGTTGCCAATATTCTTCACCTCACTTTCTATTATAAGATATTTATTAGAAAATTGTGAAAAAACTCTCTATCATGTAAAATAATACATATAAAAAGACGAAATATGCTAATTTAAGGGGGATTTTAAATGAATGAAGCAGTAATTGTTGCAGCAACGAGAACAGCTGTTGGACGTCGAAAAGGAGCACTTGCCGATGTGCGCCCAGACAATTTATTAGCAGACGTATTGCAAAGTGTTGTCGAGCGTGCAGGGATTGACAAGGCCGATGTTGACGATGTCATTATTGGCTGCGTGACACAATCGCAAGAACAATCGATGAATATTGCCCGTACAGCGACGCTAATGGCGGGCTTTCCAATTGAAGTGCCAGGTGTTACGATTGACCGCCAATGTGGCTCAAGCTTACAGGCGATGAATTTTGCGGCGCAAGCAATTCTAGCGGGGGACATGGATACGGTGATTGCTGGTGGTGTTGAAAGTATGACGCGTGTACCGATGTTTATTCACAATGACGGCGCTCAACAAGGCGACCGTTTGCAGGAGAATTATGACATTATTCATCAAGGATTATCGGCAGAGCGTATCGCTAAACAATGGGCACTAACAGCAGACGATGTGAATGACTTTGCGGCGCTGAGTCATGAGCGTGCACTAGCGGCGATTCATGCCGGCCATTTTGATGATGAAATTACGCCGATTGGTACGATGAAGCGCGATGAAGGGCCACGTGCTGCTACGACGCCGGAATCATTGGCAGCTTTAAAGACGGTTTTTGATGAGCAAGGTGTGATTACAGCAGGCAATGCTTCACAAATGAGTGACGGGGCATCGGCAGTTGTTGTGATGTCGCTTGAAAAAGCGCAACAGCTTGGATTAAAGCCACTCGCAAAAATCGTTGCGCGTACCGTTGTTGGCTCGGACCCGACATTGATGTTAACCGGACCAATTGAAGCGACAAAACGCGTATTACAGCGTGCAAATTTAACGATTGATGATATCGACACATTTGAGGTCAATGAAGCATTTGCACCGGTACCGCTCGTATGGGCGAATGAGCTCGGCGTCGATATGTCAAAAGTAAATCCAGATGGCGGCGCGATTGCGCTCGGTCATCCACTTGGTGCGACAGGTACAAAACTTGTGACGACGATGCTCCACCGTATGCAACGAGACGATTTACGCTACGGGTTAATTGCGATTTGTGAAGGTATGGGGATGGCCAATGCGACGATTTTAGAAAAAATGTAAACGACGAAGGAGCGAGCGCGATGCATATGATGGATACACCTTTATTGTTGACGGGTTTTTTTAAGCGGGCAGAACGGTATTTTGGACATAAAAAGATTTATTCCAGAACAGGGGCGGACGTAGTACAAGAATTTACGTACAAGCAATATGCGGAGCGTACGCGTCGACTAGCTTCTGCACTTACAAAGCTAGGCATGACGCGAGGCACAAAAGTAGCAACGTTTTGCTGGAATGATCATCGCCATTTAGAAATGTATTTTGCCATACCTTGTAGTGAAGCGATTTTGCATACGGTCAATATTCGTTTGTCACCAGAGCATATTGTGTATGTTATCAATCATGCCGAAGATGATATGTTACTTGTCGATCACACGCTATTAAAGCTTATTGAAGCAGTTGCACCACAATTAAAAACCGTTAAAACGTTTATTGTTTGTGGTGATGACGTGGATGTTTCGGCGACCACGCTACCAAATGTGTACTCGTATGAGGAACTTGTCGCATCCGGTGACCCGGCGCATACGTTTGCGGATGATTTTGATGAAAATACGCCAGCTGGTATGTGCTATACGTCGGCGACAACCGGCATGCCAAAAGGAGTTATGTATACGCATCGCAGTATCGTGCTGCACAGTTTTGCGATGATGTTTAAAGATAGCGTCGCGCTGAGTGAGCGAGATATTATGCTCCCAATTGTGCCGATGTTTCATGTCAATGCATGGGGCATGCCATTTGTCTGTGTGAATTTAGGCGCGACACAAGTGTTACCAGGGCCATTATTTACGCCGGAGCTATTGCTTGATTTATGCGAGCAATATGGCGTTACGATTTCAGCAGGTGTCCCGACGATTTGGCTTGGATTTTTACAAGCCCAACAAAAAAAGCCGCGTGATTTATCGAGCTTGCGTTTAATTGTAAGTGGTGGTTCGGCATCGCCCATTAGTATGGCAAAAGCATTTGAAGAGATGGGCATCTCGTTTTATACAGGCTATGGCATGACCGAAACGTCACCGCTTGTCAGTCTATCGGTTTATACGACGCAAACCGAGCAATATGATGATGACGAGCGTATGGACATTCGCACGACACAGGGGCTCACCGTACCACTTGTCGAGGCGCGTATTGTTAATGAACAAGGCGATGTGCCGTGGGATGATGCGACGATGGGCGAATTGATTGTGAAAGGTCCGTGGATTGCCGCTGAATATTATCGCGATGAGCGCACAGATGAAGCATTTAAAGATGGCTGGCTCTATACGGGCGATATTGCGGTGTATACGCGTGATGGCAATATTCGTATTACAGACCGCACGAAAGATTTAATTAAATCGGGCGGGGAATGGATTTCATCAATTGAGCTTGAAAATGCGTTAATGTCGTATGACAAGGTGGCCGAAGCGGCAGTTATTGCCGTACCGCATCCAAAATGGCTCGAACGGCCGGTTGCTTGTGTCGTCATGAAAGAACAATTTAAAGAAGATGTTACAAAAGAGGAGCTACTTGAGCATTTACGGAAAGATTTTGCGAAGCTGTGGATTCCAGATGATATCGTCTTTTTAGAAGAAATTCCAAAAACATCAGTCGGTAAATTTTTAAAGCAACAATTACGCGAAGATTTAAAAAATTATCAATTACCGAAATAGCGAACAAGAGGCATGACGCATTGGCGTAATGTCTCTTTTTTTGTTTCATTTTTTCTTGTTATTGCCAAATTCCAAAAAATGATATATAGTACATTACAACACTAATGCACTTAGTTTTTGAAGGAGAGGGCGCTATGCAGCTACAAGATGGGCAACTACCGATTTACGTGCAGATTGCGCAATGGCTCGAAATTGAAATTATTGAACAGCGTATTGAAGCACATGGGAAAATATTTTCACAATATCAGCTAGCAGAAAAGTTTAATGTCAATCCGGCGACTGCTGGTAAAGGGTTAACGATATTACTTGAAAAAGAATTGCTGTATAAGAAACGGGGTTTAGGGATGTTTGTAATGGAAGGGGCACGTGAGCGCTTAATGGAAGAGCGCTTGCAGCATGGCATTAACGAACAAGTCACAGCGCTTGTAGAAGAGGCACGGCGCTTAAATATTTCAAAGAAGCAGCTACTGCAATTAATTGAGCAGGCGTTTCGGAAAGGCGGTAACGAATGATTCACTGTGAGCACGTATCGAAAAAAATCGGCAGAAAAGTTGTTTTGCAAGAACTTAATTTACATATTGATGAGCCAAAGTTAGTTGGCTTAGTAGGACGTAATGGGGCCGGGAAATCGACGTTGATGTCACTAATTGCAGGGTTAGAACTACCAACAACAGGACGCGTCACCGTATTAGAGCGGCCCGCATTTGATCAGTTATATGTCGCGGTGAATACGGTATATATTCATCCGAATATGACGTTTCCTACGCATTTATCACTACGAGAAATTTGTCAAATGGGCGCGCAGTTTTATATGAACTGGGATTGTACGCTCAGCGATAAATTGCTGGCTTACTTTGAATTGCCAATGCATCAAACGTTTCAACAGTTATCAACAGGGATGAAGTCTATGTTTGCGACTATATTTGCGCTATCAACACGCGCGGCTGTGACGCTACTAGATGAGCCGATAAATGGCATTGATGAAGGGTTACGCAGTGAAATGTACCGCGTTATTTTAAAAGATTATTTAGCGCATCCACGCCTGATGATAATAGCGAGCCATTTACTCGATGAACTCGAACACTTACTTGAAGAGATTGTTATTTTACATGATCGGCAAGTCATCGTACATAAAAATATTGATGATTTTGCGGCGTCACACGTTATATGGGAAGGTGATTTATCGAAAATGCTTGCCGCTTATCCGGATGCACTCATCATTGAACGCTCACCATTTGGCACCGACCGCGTTGTAGTGCCAAGCAGTGTCACAGCATCCTTTACACAGCAGGCGATTAGTGCCAAAGAGCTTTATTTATATCAGACGGCAGAAAAGAAGGGAACGATTGACGATGTCTTTTCAAACGATGAGTAGAAAGCAATTAACCTGTTTATTTATAAAGTGGACGTGGCAAAACAATCGTCCTATTGTGCTGTTTACAGTGTTTGCGCAGTTGTTTGCGCTCGCTTTAGTGCCTTGGACACTTGAAAATATGGGGCATGGGTTTCCGGAATTTCATTTTTCTGCCACATATTATAATCAATTTCCGATGATTCTTATGGGGTGTTTGAGTGCAATAGTGCTTGGTTATACATTGAAAAAACAAAATTTTCAGCCATTTCAATTCCCTGAGATAGTGAAACGACGAGGGAATATCATCGTGGTGTTACTTTATAGTGCATTACTAACGCTTGCTATTGGGTTAACTCAATATGTCATTTGGATTTACCTTCTTATGATATGGCCGCAACCCGCAATTTTACGCGCACCAGAGTCTTTCTGGAGTCACGTTATTATACTATTTTGTTGGCTTATGATTTCCAGTATGCTTGGATTTTTATATGCTATATGTCGGCGCGCCGCGTTACTAGTTAGTGGCATGCTAGTAGCTGTAGCAATCATTAGTTTACTGTTTTTTGACAGCATCCTTTATAGTGGCACAGTTGTTGCAGTTATTATTGTGGTTATTACGCTGATGTGGATGATGCGTCAGGAGGTGTCTGGATGTCATTCTTAATTTTTGTCAGTTTATTTATGTTATTATTTGTCATCTTTAAATGGCGTATGATGCAACGTTTTGTATGGATAGTGGTGGCATTATATGGCTGCGTATTATTAGTAAGTCCTTTTATTTATAAGGCTTTAATGCAAAATAGCCCGATATCCTATACGACAGCGGAGCAAGAGAGCTATAAGAAAGCACAACAGCAGTTTTTTGAAGATTTAAGTACAGGAAACCGCATACCTTATGAGGAAGAGCTTATTTTCAGTAAAAGACTTCCTTATAAAGAGGATATATTTTATATGAATGATAAACGTGAACAACATCAGGTTCTTTTTATTGTAGAAGAAACAACCGATTTACAACATGAAATTGAAGTGACTATGTATAAGCGCCCATTTTTAGTAGAAAATATAGATGTCAGTGTGCTTTACCCAACGCCTTCTATGACATTTAAAAAAGATACGTTAGCTGTGAATATAAATCAACAACCACTTTATATGAAAGGATACGGTGTCACATTATTTCCAGTATCTTGGGGAAGTACCTATAAAGATGACAACCGCAACAATCCGTACATTGCCTATTTACGCGTACCGATGCATACGCGCGTACTTGACCGTTACGATAAGCGGATTGATCAACAACTTCTTGAAGGAGGGATGCTAGATGGCCACTAATTATTATCGTATCCAGTGGCAGCAAACGACCGAAAAAATACGTGGTTTGTTTGTAATGATAATGATTGTGCAATTATTTTTCGGTTTTGTCTCGGTGCAGTCAGTGTTTCGTGAGTATGTGAGCTACAGCATTTATAATGGCGTTGCAACCATAATGGTAACGCTAGTAACGCTTAGTTTTGGCGCCATCCATTTAGCAAAATTAGAGCGCGTCGACGTTTTTCGTTTACCGGTATCGACAAAATGGCGCGTCGATAGTGTCATGCTTATGGTGCTATCGCTCTATGGGAGTGTGACCGCCTTGCTTGTACCTTATTTAACGTATGCAGTAACGCGTCACGACTATGCGACATTTTATGATACGACGCTTTTAACATCAACTATGTTTTATAAAAATGTCGTGATTTGCTTTATGATGTTTTTAACTGCAAGTATGTTGTCGTACACGATTCAATTATTTTTAGCGTATAAACAACGGTCTTGGCTCATAATGTATGTTGTCGTCATCGGTTTATGTGCCATCATTTATGTGAATGTCATGCAGCAATTATTTACAGCGTGGCAGTGGCTCTGTTTTTGTAGCATGCTGCTCGTGATTGAATTTGGCTTTTTGCAATGGCGTTTTAAAGGGGGTTCGATGAAATGATAGTAGCAGCGTTGAGTGGACTTTTGTTTTTTGTTATTGTTGTGCTCTGTGCACGCTTATTTAGACAATTGCTCGTTAAAATTCGCTGGACGGGTTCCATTAAATGGCTTGCATCTGGTTATGTCGCCGTCCTGGTCCTTGTTGCTGTCATCGTGTCATTAGCTGAACCAGCGCTTCCTAAAATATCTGCAGAACACTATCAAAAATTACAACGAGAAAATGAAACGTTAGCACAGCAATTTGAGGAGCAGCGTATAACGACACCGGCAAATAAAGCATGGGAGCAACCGGTTGATGTAACACAGCCATTTATTTTGTATAGCAATCCAGATGTTCATTATCAAATTAAGCATGTTCCTTCACTGAAAAACACCGTGCGTGGTAAAATTTATTATGCCAATATTGCGACTATGCAAGCGGATATGTCAAAAATTATGCCAGAGTCTGTCATAGAAATAGACGATAATTTTTTAGATATTTTATTTGAAAAACATGGGCAAGTGAAGATGTTAACGGATCGCCTAAATTTTATTAACGAGCAGCGGCTAATAGTTGCACAAACGTCTTACGCGTCTCGAATATATGTCGTGTTAGAAGTACCAACAAAACTTCATATGAAAAAAAGATAACAAGAGGCTGGGACATAAGCGTAAAAACACCATCTTAGATGAGCATAAAAAAAACCGGAATCGCGCTGTGGCGCGGTTCCGGTTTTTTGTTGCGAACGCTAAAAAAGGAACATGAAATGTTTTGTCAAAGCCTCCATTAGCGATTATAAACAACTAATAACACAGCAAGCGCAATAACCGGTAAACCGATAATCATCGACAACATCGCCACAGCCTTTTGTACATCGCGGAAGCATTTACTAAGCAACCATGCAATCGTAATGCCAATGATGCCGCCAAGTGTATTTAAGATGAAATCATCAATGTCTGTTGCACCGCGCGCAAAAATGTATTGTGTCACTTCAATAACCAAACTACAGAGCATAATCTTTAAAATAGCGCCGTGTTTACTATGGATCATCATATACATGCCTAGTGGAATGAACATGAGCACATTGCCCCAAACATTCATATCACCAAAACCTTGTGCTTGAATCATATCAAATGGAATTAGGTTCAGATTACGATAGCTATCGCGCGATAACAAGACCGTTTCGAGTAGTAAACCACCGTAGCAAATTAGAATCGCATAATAAAAAAATCGATACATTTTCGTCCCTCATTTCTCTATTTTTAAATAGTAGCAAAAAAAAATGAAGAAATTCTTAAGGAATTAAGTAGAAATGATGAAGAACTAGAATGAAGGAAAAATAACCTACAAAACAAATGGAATAAATGATAAAATATAACTATATAAAGAACGGAGATGGGGAATAATGGAGACAATAGTAGTGAATCGTTTAGAAGAATTAGAAAGGTCGTTGCCGTTAATTGTTGATTTATTTGATGAAGGTTCTTTTTTTGCATTAACGGATTTAACGCATATGATTTGGGAACATAATGGCAGTCATTTTGATAATGACAAAGTACGATTTAATAGCCACCGTCAATTAAAGTCTGGCGATATTGTACATGATATTTTACGCAACCGTAAAAAAATCATATTTGACGTGCCTGTAGAAAAATACGGTCAGGCTTTTCGTTTTATCGGGATACCGATTTTTGATGAGCGTAATCAAGTAATCGGTAGCTTAAGTGTTTCTAAACCAATCGAAGTACAAGTGAAGCTAAGTGAAGCAGCCGATGCGGTCGTTAATTCAACAACGAGCATTGCGGCAGCAGCAGAAGAAATGCAAGCTTCTGCGACGGAGTTTGAACAGCATATGACAGGGCTTGAACGAGCGCAAAAAGAAATGTTAGAATATACTGAAAATACGAAAAAAATGCTTCAAATGATTAATAATGTTGCGAAAAGCACACGTATTTTAGGATTAAATGCCGGCATTGAAGCCGCACGTTCAGGTGAAGCAGGAAAAGGTTTTGCGGTTGTGGCAAGTGAAATTACTAAGCTAGCGAATCAATCAGCGGAATCTGTTACGGAAATTAATGATGTCATGGAAAACTTACGACAACAAGTCATTAGTATTTCAAACACATTAAAAGATACAGTAGAAATTTCAACGCAACAAGGGCTTGCAATTTCAGGCATCACTGATTCATTAGAACGCTTGACGAATGTGTCGGAAGAAGTAAATACATTAGCGAAAAAAATATAACGTGAAATGTAAAAAAGGTACGGCTCTTACACGAGGCGTACCTTTTTTACGTTAAAATCCTTTTTTTGTTATGATAGAGAAGAGGTGATTCCATGAAACGTGCTACAAAGACAGGTCTTTTAGTAGGACTTGTCGGCGTCATGACGGGTATTGTGTGGTGGCAAATTCCAATCGAAAAAAGAACATATGGTTTATCACAATCTGCCATGACAACCGATTATACTGGGCTAATGCCAGAAAAAATCGCTCAAATTAATGAAGTGAAAAAGCGTGAGGAGCTTGTAGCTATCGTGAAAGAGGCGCAAAAAACGAAGCGTACCATTAGCATCGCAGGGCTTCAACATTCACAAGGTGGCCATACGTATTATAAAGATGGCATCGTCATTGATATGCGCGCTTTTAATCGTGTACTATCGGTGGATGAACAGCAAAAAACAGTGAAGGTCGAAGCGGGCGCTAGTTGGATGGATGTGCAAGAGGCGCTAGCGAAAAAAGGCTTGGCGCTACGTGTGACACAATCGCAATCGATTTTTACGATAGGTGGTTCACTCAGTGTCAATGCACATGGCCGAGATATTCGCTACGGTTCGATGGCAAGTACTGTGCGTGAGCTGACAATCGTGAATGCACAGGGCGAGTTTGAGACGTTAAAACGAGGTCAAGATGATGAACGCCTGCAGTATATTTTAGGAGGCTATGGTTTATCATTTTTTCGCAGAATACCCCTCCCTCAAGGAACGTAGTGAGTAGGGAGGGGATGAATGCGAACCCAATTATTCTGCCAGTGCTAATTTGTTGAAAAGAACATCTGTTCCCGTTATACTATTCGAAAAAAGGAGGCGTCTGTCATGCCACATAAAGCGTATAAATTCCGTATCTACCCAAATAAAAACCAGCAAGCGTTCATACATCAAACACATGGGCATTGTCGTTTTGTCTATAACCATTTTCTTGAGTTGTGGAATACTTCTTATGAAGAAGAAGGAAAAGGGTTGAATCGTTCCATTATGTCCAAAATGCTCACAAAGCTGAAAAAACAAGATGAAACGGCATGGCTACGCAACGTAGATAGTGTGGCATTACAAGCCTCTTATGAAAATTTAATAGACGCTTTTAAACGTTTTTTTAAAAAGCAAAATAAATATCCACGCTTCAAAAGTAAAAAGAATCCAGTTCAAAGTTATACAACGAAGAATACGAATAACAATATTGCGATTGTCGGTAATCAAATGAAGCTACCAAAATTAGGACTTGTAAAGTTTGTAAAATCGCGTGAAATTGAAGGGCGTATTTTAAAGGCGACAATCAAATATAATGCGAGTGGTAAGTTTTACGTGTCTGTCCTATGTGAAGTACCAGACTTTAAGCCATTGCCTAAAACAAATGAAACTGTAGGAATTGATTTAGGTATCACCGATTTTGCGGTTCTGTCCGATGGACGTAAAGTGGATAACCAACGCTTTACAGCCAAAATGGAACAGAAGTTAAAACGTGAGCAGCGCAAGTTATCACGTCGCTACGAACAAGCGAAAAAAGAATGTCGTGACTTGCGTGAATGTATGAACTATCAAAAACAACGTCGTAAAGTAGCTTGTTTGCGTGAGCGTGTTGCTTTTCAACGTGAAGATTTTTTAAACAAGCTATCAACGGAATTGATTCGTCAATATGACGTCATTTGCTTAGAGGACTTAAATACCAAAGGTATGATGAAAAATCATAAGTTGGCAAAAGCGATAGCGGATGTGTCATGGTCTGAATTTGTGACCAAGCTAAAATATAAGGCGAAATGGCTCGATAGAAAAATTGTCGAAATCGACAGATTCTATCCATCGAGCCAAATTTGTCATACTTGCAGTCATCGAGATGGCAAGAAACCATTAGATATTCGTGTATGGACTTGTTCATCTTGTGGTACGACACTAGACCGAGATATTAATGCAAGTAAGAATATCTTAATCGAAGGGTTAAGACTTTTAAAGCAACAACCGTAGGAACTACGGGGATAGCCTACTAAAAAAGTGAAGCCGCTGTTTCGAGTAAATAGAAACAAGCAAGCACTGTTCGTAGGAATCGCCCACTTCAAGCACGTTCGAAGAACGGCTAAGTGGGGGTAGTTCAAACAATCCGGAGCGCGTGTCGTTAAAAAAGGGCGCTCTAGCTGGAGATGCGACAACAGCGGTTGGCTATGATAAAAAAACCGGCTTGACGGTAAACCCTGGCCGCATCGACCCAATGAATGAAGCGTTTAACGATAGCCGCAAGCCATTAGCTGCTGAGTTTACAGTCGATGGAAAAGCGTTAATTGTTATTGTGAATCATTGGAATTCAAAAGGTGGCGATACCCCACTATTCGGTCAAGTACAGCCTGTCAAGTTAGCAAGTGAAGTCCAACGCCAACAAATTGCTGAAGTTGTAAGTAACTTCGTTGGCGATGTATTAGCAAAAAATCCACAAGCAAACATCATTTCAGTCGGCGATTATAATGATTTCCAATTTAGCGAACCGCTACAAATGTTTGAAAGAGCAGGGATGACCAATTTAATTCATAAAGTGCCAAAAAATGAGCGTTATACGTATGTTTACCAAGGAAACTCACAAGTGCTCGATCATATTTTTGTATCAGATAACTTAAAAAATGGCGCAAAAATTGATATTGTTCATGTCAATGCAGACTTTACAGAACAAGCAGGTCGCGCATCTGATCATGATCCATTAGTGACACAAGTGAAATTGAAATAAGCAAGTAAAAAAGGCGCTAGGACAGAACAAAAATAGGGTTTCTAAAAAACGAAGAATTTTCTAACAATTACACTATAAATAACGACAAAAAGCGAATGATGCTGAATCTTTGGAGTGAAGTTTCATCATACTAGTTCGCTTTTTTCATTGGCTGAAACCCTTTTGTCCCAGCTTCTTTTTGCTATTTTGGATTAACACCTTTAAATGTAGAGGTACATAAGGCAATTAAATCGTTATTCGCGTTGTAAATACGACCTTCTAAAATCGCGGTTGTACGCGTACGGTCAATTGTCGTCGCCGTTGCACGTAAGCGCCCTTCTTGTACAGGACGAATAAAGCGCGTTTCCATTTGAATCGTCATGACGACATCAAAGCCGAGTGTATAGGCAGCAATGCCCATTGTATTATCCAGCATCGTCATCATCATGCCACCGTGTAATGTACCGGCAATATTTGTTAAATCAGGGCGGAAATCGAGTGCAATTTCAGCTTCACCGTTTTCACCTTTAATAAATTCAAATCCAATGGTATTCCAAAGTTCTGTATGTTCAAACGCTTGTTGAACAGTCATCTGAGTTGTCAAAAATAAGACCCCTTTTATTTATAATTACTATTATGAGCATAATAAAACTCACAGGAAAATGCTATTGTTTTCGAGAAAGTGCATAAATTTGCGTAAAACTCATGTAGAACAAGCGGAGATTTTCTCGATATGCTATTATATTACTTAAAATAGAATAGAAGGGCGATATACAGATGAAAAAGAACTCGACACTGTGGGATTTAGTGTTTTATGTAGCGATCCCATTAGTGATTTGGCATATGCGCGATAAAATCGGCTTGTCCGATTATATGGCAATGGTCATTTCGGCAGGAATCGGCATTGTTTATGGTTTGTATATGTTCAACAAACAAAAGAAGTTGAATGTTTTCGGAACATTTATTTTGACCGATTTAATTATCACGATGCTCATTACCGTATTTTCCGGGTCAGCGATGAATTTATTATGGAATAATGTATATTATACATATGTACTCGCAGGTGTGTATTTTGTATCCGTAGTCATCAAAAAACCACTCATGCTTTATATGGCACTTGATTTATTTGCGATTGATCCAGAACGTCGCGTGCGTATGCTACCCATTTTCCATACAAAGAAAGTAAAATTATTGTTCGTCGTATTTACGTTAGCAATTGTCATAAAAGAAATTTTATCGGCGATGTTCCAAGGCTATTTAATTACACAATATGGTGTGAATGCGTACGATAAAGGGATTTTAGTGAAGCAAGGCATGAATATTGGCTTTATGGTCATTACGTTTATTTTAGTGATGCTCATTATGAAAGAAGCGGGTAATCATATGACTGAAGAAGAACGCGAAAAATTTTTCGGAGGCTAGGGGACAACCTAGTCTTTTTTTGTGCCATTAAAAAAACTAGGAAACGAAGCACCTAGTTGATTATTTATGAAATCGATTTTTTAAGAAGCATAAAATCGTTATGGTATTGGTGATAATGCAAGCTAAATGTTTCTTCGACATGACGTTCTAACGTTGCTTTTGTTCTTTTTTCAATAAGTTGTGTCACATGAAGTTGCTGTGCTAATGTTTGAACTTCAGGCGTTTGTTTATCGGTAATTAAGACAATTTGCGCTGAATAATCAAGATTGCGAATTTGACGCGCTAACGCAAATGTTTCTGGTTGATCGTGTCGAATAGAAATAAAGAAACTATCTGCTTGATAAGCATCTAAATAATTTAAGATCGATTGTGGTTTGCGTGTTGTTAAAACTTGATAAATTGTATATTCTTTTAATTTTGCTAATTGGTAGATTGAATTGTGAACCGTATTAATATCGCTATAGTCTTGCTCGAAAATAATAATTCGCATGAAATCGACCTCCTTAAAATGAATCACGCGAATCATATTATGACATCATTCGACAAAATACGCAACAAAAAAATACTGTAAAACAAAAAAATGTTACTCGCCAGTCTATAAAAAAATAAAATATCGAAATTATGGATATTTTATGTGCTCCACGCGATGTTTTTTTGTCTAGTACATAAAAATGTAAAAGAAACTTTTATTTTTAACGATTCTTAAAGCTTTTTTCTTTTATAATAGACAAAGAGTATAAAATGAACGAAGTTAGTAGGAGGGTTTTACATGAGCACAGTGGAAGAAAAACGTGCAGCATACGTTGAAGAGAAATTAAAAGAAGACGGCTATCGTAATTTAAAGACAGCACGTAAACGTTGGATTTTCGGTCTTTTTGGCGTGCATAAATTTTATTTAAATCATATGGGAAGCGGCTTAGCTATTTTAACGCTAACATTAGCATTCCTATTTGCCTTTTTAACCGATATCGGTTTTGTTGCACTAGCTATTGCAATTATTTGGTGGATTGTGGACCTTTTCCGTTTGCCAAAACTAGTGGAACAAGCAAATATTGTACAACGTGAATATTACGAAGAAGAAGCGGAACGCCGCATTCACAAATAAACAGCAAGAGGCTAGGACATCAGATGAGCATAAGGAAAACCGGAATCGCGCGGTGGCGCGGTTCCGGTTTTTTTGTGGCGAACGCTAAAAAAGGAACAGGACATGTTTTGTCAAAGCCTCTTTTTTTAAGGCAATACAATTTTGCCATCCATATAGGTCATACCTTCATAAATAAATTCACCTTTGACAACAAAACCTTTATAATATAGCGTTTCAGCCTCGAAATTTTCTGGATCACCCGTTGGATTATAAAGTACATAACCAGGAGCTAATTTACCATCTAAAAATAATTTGTCGTCATAAACGATATAATCTTCAGCTAAATCTCCTTCAATGAACAGTTGACTATTAAAAACAACGGTATCGCCATAAAGGAGCCCATCAAAATACAGTCGATTTTTATAAATCGCAAATCCTTTTTTTAATACACCATCTTCATATAATTGCTTGTTTGGTGCTAATACGATGCCATCCTTAATTTTCCCGTTTACATAAAGTTTATCTTTGTAAATGATTTTGCCAACTGCGCGCATCGAACTGTTATACAAAACACCTTTGTATAACACAAGAGAGTACACAACACGGCCATTTCGATACAATGTATTGCCGGTCACATAATAATTTTTTGTATCGAGTTTGCCATTTTTATAAAGTTTATCATTGTGAATACCGCTATACAGCTTGCCATTTTTATAAAGCTTTTTGTTGTAAGTGACATACCCTTTTACCGTTTTGCTCGTTTTTGTATGAACGAGTTTGCCATTTTTTGTTTTATAGCTTGCGGCATCCGCTGGCAACGTCGCTAATGTTAGAGAACTTGCCAATGCGAGTGCTGTTAAAATATGGAGTTGTCGTTTCATTATTTCACGTCCTTCTAAGTACTATAACGACCAATTTTGTCGAAAGTTAAGGACGTGTTTGCAGAAGTTACGCAATAATCTCCACATCTTTTGTCAACATATGAATAATAGTTTCGGCAACATCACTCGCTAGCTCTAATTGAGATGTAAAACCAACACATGAACAGTTAATTTCCCCAAGCATATAAGTATCATTACCGAAGTCATCGGTATCTAAAATAAAGTCGGCCGTCCAAATGAGCGGTAGATCGTAATTGCCTAAACGCGCCATAATCCCCGGCAGTGCATCGAGGAAAGTATCGATTAAATCACGCCAATCATCGGGTGAATCATAACGATAGTGTGCACCAGAGAATAGCGTTGCGCTAAAGGCATCTGCATGAGTTGCTGGTTTTTTATGCACGACATTAATCGGGCGATCGCCAAGCATTAATAAACGAACTTCCCCTTCAGCGATACGTGATAAAAAGGGCATATCGACAAGCATACCGTTGTCGCCAACGATGTATTGCTCACAAAATGTCATGAAATCGCCAATATCAAAATATTCGACATGATTGTCTTTTGCTTCAGTACATTTAATGCGTGTCGTAAGTGGAAGCGGCGTAGTGGTAGTTGGTTGTTCAATGGCAACGCGCCAAATACCTTCACCTGTAGAACCACGATTTTGCTTTAATACACGCTCACCGGTTGCTAATGACTGCGGGAACTGCTCTTTAAATTGTGCAATCGTATAATACGCATACGTGTCATTCGCGACGAATGGTGTGTCTGTTAAGTGTACGAGCGCATCTTTCGCACCGTATTTGATCATCGCATCTGGATGTGGCATTCCCATCACACCAGTTGCGCAAAGTTCACGCAACATATCAAAATACAGTGCTTCATCTTTTAAATTTCCTGGGTTAATACGCGATACGTACGCTAGAGCATGTTCGCTCACATAATTAAAAATTTGTTCTTTACGCGCACTATCAAAGAAAATTACCTCCGCATCATAACCACGAATTTTTAATGCTTCTACCATTGGCAATGTATCCGGTCGATACCCATCTGCACCCTTATCACTACCACCTTGTACTTCGAAAAAAATGACCTTTTCTCTCATTTGTAACGCCTCCTTTAAATGTATTGAAATTTCCTATTTTTAATATAAAGGATTTTTTTGTAAAATTCATTCGTTTTTTTGTAAATTAATAGTAATAAAGTTGTGAATATAAAGAGCTATGAATGCAAAAAGAGAAATCACGTAACAAGGTGATTTCTCTGGCTACATTATTTTTCTGGAATTTGGAACTTTTCCCGCAAGATAGCAGTTAACGGAATGCTTCTCGCTAGTTTTTAATAACATTTGTCGGATAGCTAATCGTACCATAAGACGTATGAATCGTAATCGGTGCAGGTGTGGCTACAAGCGATGAAAACAACCATTTACGCCCAGCAGGAGAGGTAATAATATAACAAGCTTCAGCACCAAAAAACGTAATCGATGTCGTTGAAGGCAAGGACCCTAGACGAGTCGGTATTTCATAAGCATTCATGACTGCAAGTGCTTGTTCAATATGCGGCATGACAAAGCCGATTTCGCCGATATTTAAGATGGTTTGAGCGGAAAACACTTCATATGCGGCATCAGACACTTCATTACGCCGCGCAATCAATTCCATAATATTTCCAGCAGGGTCGTAAAAATAAACAGAATGTGCATCAATCGCTTCAAAATGAATTTCATCTTGTCCATTTTCGACAACGAGTTCCGTATGTTGCTCTAGCCACTTTTTAGCATCATAAAAAGCATTACGTGGAACATTAAACGCCATGTGATAGGTGTAAGAATCCGCTCCTTTGATAAATGTGAGTTTGCTCGTACCAACGATCACTGTCGCGCTTGCTGCTTGCTGTGTAACAGAAAAGCCCATCGCGCCGTAAAACGAAGCTGTCTCTTCTACATTGGCGATTTGACAAATGACTTCATGAATCTCCATCGAACCCCTCCTAGTTGTATGAAAAGAGGACGCCCACATAGATGGATGTCCTCGTTCTTCATTCGTTAACGTGATAATTTTTTTAAGCCGAAGTACCCGACAAATAACGCGATACTTTGGAATAAGAAATAAAATGCGAGCATTAATGTTAAGCTAATCGCCGCATAGCTCGGACGAACTAGTAGCAATAAGGCAACAACTAAACATAATAAATTGAAAATCATTGCTACCCAATACCATGATTTATTGGCGCGCATCGCTTGAATTTCAATTAAGTTACCACATACTTCAATTAAGAACCAAATGGCAAAAATAATCCCAATAACGGTCACGCCGCCTGTTGGATACACACATAAATATAAACCGAGTGCTGCAATGGTAATGCCAGTAATTAAACGAAATGTTGGTCCGTTACCTGTTTTCTTTTTAACGCGGAAATAAATCCAGATGTCTGATAACCCTTTTACGAGCGCAATAATTGCACACGTAATGACAATTACTTTTAGCGTGCCAACGGGGTTGATAAATAAAAATAGGGCTAGTACTAGACTCAAAACGGCTAGCACGAGTGTAAATTGACTCACTTTTTTCATAGCATCCAACTCCTTTGTTCAAGCGTACCATATCTGATGTTGAAAATTTACTATATTTAACAAAAAACATCAAGAATTAAACGTTTATTTTTTAATTTGCAGGGAAGATTCATAACAGGAGGCGATATAATTGGTAACAAAAATTCAAAAAGTGAACGATGTTATAACGATTAATTCAGGAGATAAAACGTATGAACTTCCCGGAGCGGATCCTAAGATTTTAGTGGAAGCTACGTTAGCATCTTGCGCCGTAAAAACAATGCGCGAAGTATTAGAACGTGATGGCATTGCTTACAATGAAAGTGATTTAGCGGCAGAGGTAGAAGGCACGTTATCAGAGTCAGGTGTAAAACGTTTTACACATTTTGATTTAAAACTAACGTACCCATCATTCCCATCCGAATATGATGAAGACAAATTCTTAATTACAGTTGAACGCGGCTGTATTATCGGAAATACGCTGAAAAATGAGGCAACGGTGGCATTCACAAAAGCATAAAATATCATAAAAAGGAGAAGTCGCAATAAATCGACTTCTCCTTTTTTTAAGGTAAAAATTTATCAATCGTTTTATCGGATACGGATAAATAATGCTTTGAAATCGTATCAAGTGAACGGTGACCTGTTTGCTCGGCAATCGTTGCGAGATCGGCTCCTTTTTCATGCATATCTGTGACAAGCGTCTTTCGGAAGTTGTAGCCGGATAAGCCGGTCCATTTATTTAAATCATTTAAATAACTACGCTCTGTTACGTGCTTGCTACGATATTTTTTGCCATATTGGTTCGCAATCATTTGCCCAACAAAATAATCATCGCTTTTTAAGTCGTATTCTTGTATATATAAGCGCACAGCTTGCAGTACTTCATCGGTTAAACGTTTTGTTTTAAAGAGCTTTTGTTTTTTTAAATAGACATCGACCGTATGACTCGCTAAATCAAAATCCCGAATTTGTAAGGCAACCATCTCGTTTGGACGATTGCCTGTAATTAGGTTGACGAGACAAATAGCGCGCCCACGTACATCAAGGAGCGAAAGTGCTTCTTTTAGTTGCATCGAATCTACCGGTTTTTTCCCTTTGATTTGTTTTTGACGTGCAAATTGTTCGTCGTTAAATAAGTTTCGTAAATATGCAGTTTCTTTTAAATACGTTTCATCATTTAAAAAAGTATAGCCATAATCTACTTTCAATAGTTTTTTGATGGCTGCTAAACGTTTTTCGAACGTTGTTTTTTTCACTTTTTCATCAGTAATTGAATAATATAAATAATCGTACATGCTCGCTGGCGATAATGCTTGATGGGTATGTTCGACATATGCGCGATAATTTTTAATGTCATGCTTATAAGAATCAGGGATATGACTTTCAAAGGCGGTGCGCTCTGCGTCGCGTCGTGCATGCCGACGACGAGTTTCAAATTCTTCGATGCCGACGATTTTTTGTTCGCTCACGTTGCTCATCCTTTCGTACGTTAATCTCGTAAATTGTAGCATATTTCATAGTGGAAGTCGCATAGCAATAAGGAATTCCGTCGGTTGAATAAATAAAATTTAACGCCTTTAACAGCATTTGACTGAATAAGCCTCGATGAATTTTCCTCAAAATAGTTTTTTTGAGGAAAATATTGGGTATTGTATTACATTATTTAAATTTAATATGGATGTGTTTGTTGTGCACAAATTAGTTGCAGAAGCAATTGGTACGTTCGTTCTTGTACTATTCGGTACAGGGACAGCTGTTTTAGGCGGTGGCGTTGAAGGTATTGGCACTTTAGGGATTGCTATGGCTTTTGGTTTGTCAATCGTTGCGATGGCGTATTGTATAGGGACCATTTCTGGCTGTCACGTCAACCCAGCAGTATCAATTGCGATGTTCGTCAATAAGCGTATTACAGCAACAGAACTTGTTTATTATGTTGTTGGTCAACTCATTGGTGGTATTTTAGGTTCCTTGATCTTATTCACATTCTTAAAAATGTCTGATTTACCTACCATCAATATGGGACAAAATAGTTTTGGTGATTTAGGTGCTGGTGGGGCATTATTGGCTGAATTTATTTTAACGTTCGTCTTTGTCCTTGTCATCATCGTTGTAACAGGGCGCAATGGCAATGCGAACTTAGCCGGTTTGGTCATCGGTTTTACGTTAGTGCTCATTCATTTACTAGGTATTCCGTTGACAGGTACATCTGTCAACCCAGCGCGTAGTTTAGGGCCAGCTATTTTTGTTGGGGGAGAGGCGTTAGCTCAAATATGGGTGTTTATTATCGCGCCAATTGCAGGTGGGGTTGTAGCAGCTCTTCTTGGCAAAATGTTGTTCCATTCAGAACATGGGCACGAATCGCTCACAAATAAAGACATTGATTAAAAATAAGGATTTCTTAGAATCATTCTGAGAAATCCTTATATTTTACATAAATTTACAATAAAAGTTGTGAAAAACATAAAAATTTAAAAGATTTATATACAGTTCACTTTGTATAATAAACATAAAGTGAGGTGGGTAAATGAATTTTGAAGTATTTGATTTAGCATTTGAACAATTATTTCACGCAACACAGCAAGCTGGAGAACATTTTAAACGGTTAATGGAATATGAAAGTTTTTGCATCTTAGAGCAATATAAACAGATGATTTGGCGATGTCGTGAAGTGTTTTCATTCAATTATGACCTATACTTAATGCACTGTACATTGCATGATGAGCCTACTAAAAAAATGTTGGCAGTGGCAATTGATATGCGCATAACACAATTTATACATTTAGTGAATGAAACCCATGAAGCAGTAGCAAAGTGGGGCGAATATGTACGATTCAATGATATTACATTATTGATGAATGAAATACTTGATACACTCGATCATTCGCTTGTTTTTTTAAGTGAACGTTATCAATAAATTAAAAAAAGAGAAATCGCGTACTCGTCGCAATTTCTCTTTTTTTTATTTTTCTTCTTCTTCGTTAAACCATAATGGGTCCATATCATCGATATCGCCATTGTAGTTGATGAATACTTCTTCGCCAGCTTTAATATCTTTATAAGCAGAGAAGTCGAATGTTTCGTTGTCGAAGTTAATATCGTACGTTGCGTTTGGTTCATATGAATGGTTGAATAGCATACCGTAGCCTAATAAAATAGCTGAACGACCAATACCATATTCAAATGCATAGTCTGCAAATACTGTTTTTTCGATATATTGGTGCTCTTCATTTGGATAAGCTAAAACCGGTGCTTGATGGAAAAGTGTGCCAGCAGGGATGTCAACAGTTGCGAAGACGCCGCGACCACTCACTTCTGAATTTTTAATTTCAATCATAGTTGTGTTGTTTCTCCTAATTGCGTAATAATGTTCCATTACTAACTGTAACATGAATTTAAGCGGAACGGTTGATTTTTTTACTGCTGTTCATGTAAATTAGGCTAATGACAATGCAAGCAATCATCATGACTGTACCAGCGATAAACCAGCCACCTTGATTTGTGACTATGCCAGGGATATACAATGCCATACTGATTGCGAGGCCTAACATCATCATACCGGTTGCACGACATAGCGCGCGCTCATTATAGTGCGACTTTTCGTCGGCAGACATCGTATTATACCCAGCGATTAGAAAAGCTCCTTTACCGTTAAAAAGGAAGCCGCTCGTAATTATAAATAAAATAATGATTACTAACAATAAAATCATTTCGTCACCCCTCTCTAAAGAGTTTACAGTATTTAGGCAGTTGTTGCACGGTGAAAATGTGGACAGTCGGCACACCAAAAAACCCTTATCTAAAATACTGCACACGATGCGCTTTAGAAAAAGGTGTTTTTGGTTTTGTTACTAAATTATCTACACAGTTCTAGAACTTCTTCGCCAAAGTGGGAACCAAAGTGGGAACGTTATAAAAATGTCTCGCTATATCTTTTTAAGAAAGCGTGCTATAATAGGCTTTCAAGACATTTAAAAAGGACTGAACTTAACTTGATTAATATTGAAATGCCGAAGCCAACCGTTGTCATTCAGCAACGCGAACAACAACTGAAAGAAGGAGACACACCGATTACGCCTTTCCACGGTTTTATTGATTTACACAAAATCACGCGTGAAAAAGGCGGCATCTTCTTATTTTATAATGAAGCAAACGAAGTATTATTCGTTGGTAAAGCACGTAAAATTCGTCAACGTGTGAAAAAACACTTTGAAGATAACGTATCACCAATGAAAAATCACCGCGATGAAGTATTCAAAATCGAAGTATACGAAATTGAAGACCCAATGGAACGTGAAATTTACGAAACATACGCTATCAATGCATTTGAAGCCAAATACAATGTAGAGAAAGTATTTTTCGGAGAATAAATAAAAAGAGCAACCGCCTAATCGCGCTTGCTCTTTTTTTTAATGTCTTACTAATTTTCCGTCATTCATTTCATAAATGATATCACAGTAGTGAAGAATGCTTTCATCATGTGTGACGATAACCGCTGCTTTATTGCGCTCATGAACTTCATGCGCAATCAACGCAACAATTTCATCACTGCGATTAGAGTCTAATGCTGCAGTTGGTTCATCGGCTAAAATAAGGTCTGGGTCGTTCATAAACGCCCTAGCAATCGCCACACGTTGCTTTTCACCACCAGATAAATGTTGAATATGTTGTTTTTTACGGTCGTTCATACCGACAGATTCTAATAATTCATCAGCACGCGCTTCATCCCACGTGCCATTTAAATCCGCTACTACTTTTAATTGATCTTTCACCGTTAAAAAAGGGACTAAATTAGATGCTTGGAAAATGTAGCCGATATTTTTTAAGCGCACATCCGCTAAGTCATTTTTTCCGTAATGCGTAATATTTTCACCATTGATTAATACATCGCCACTCGTTGGTGTTTGAAGAGCGCCAGCAATTGATAGCACCGTACTTTTACCACAGCCTGATGGCCCGATAATGGCTACTAATTCCCCTTTATTTACTTCGAAATTTAAATCTTGAACGACCGTTAATGTATCGTCGCCATCTTTGAATTGTTGTGTAATATTTTGAAGTTGTAATGTCATTATTCTACTCTCCCCATTGCTTGAATTGGATCAGCTTTCACAATGCTAATTGTTGATACGAGTGCGCCAAATAATGATACAGCTAACAGGGCCGCACTATATGTTAAGACGACTGCTGGATCAAAGACGAATGGCATTCCGGCAGGCATTAATGCAGGTAATAAATAAGCAAATAATGCAGCAAGCGCGATACTTGTCACCGATAAGACAAATACTTGTAACATCGTTGAACTAATTAATGAACGACTTTTTGCGCCAATCGCTTTTAAAATCCCAAATTGTTGTACTTTTTGAATCGTCATAATGTAGAAGAAAGCACCTAATACAAATACGGCGATAACGATTAAGAAGCTAAGCATCATATTCAGTGAGCTTTGTTCAGCGCTGTAACCAGGAATTTGTGCAACGACATCATCTTTTGTTGACCAATCCCCTTTAATTGTTTGTTTTGGTGTGCCATCTGTTGACACAAGTGCATTGTAACCGAAGCCCATTTTTTCCCACATTGCTGTTTTCATCACAACAACTGGTGTGTGGCTATATGTGAAGTGTTCTGTAAAACCGACAACTTTCACGTTTTTATCAACAGTTGGTAAATATAAAGTGGAGCCTAATTTAACGCCATCTTCTTGCATCGTTTTATCAACGATAACCTCATTTGTTTTTGATGGAGCCTTACCTTCGACAACCTCAGGTACAAGTTTTTGATTTTCGAATGTCATAAACGTACTATCGATTTTTTTACCATCTTTTCCTTTTTCAGCAGTTTGCATTTGAACGCCAAATGCGGTAGCATCTTTTGCTTTGTCTGCTTGTTCAATCGTAAACTGTGAACGATCTAGGCGACTTTCACTGTCTTTTGCGAGGTAGAAACTATTTACCTCCATTTGCTTCATTGACGAAGCATTATCATTTGCTAAACCATTTGCTAAGCCACTAATAATGAACACAAGTGCAGCGACAAAGAATAAAATAAACCCGATTAGTAGGTAACGTAATTTGAAAAATGTCATTTCTTTAATTGATAATGAAAACATATTCGTTCATCCTTTCGTTAAGTTGTTAACACAAGTATAAAACGCGTTTATGAATGGATTATGAACGACTATTAAAAAAAGAAGCTGGGACAAACCATTCCATACAAAAAACCGGAACCATGCCACAGCACGATTCCGGTTTTTCTTATGCTCATCTGAGAGGGTGTTGTTACACGTATGTCCCAACCTCCCTCATTTCTTATTTATAATGAACCGTAGCCCGTAAAATATTTACTCCAGTATCCGCTATGAATCGTATCGATTTTCACACCAGAGCTGGCAGCTGAAATCATTTGGCCATTGCCAATATAAAAACCAACATGCGAAATACCGCGTTTATATGTTCCGCTAAAAAATACTAAGTCACCAATGCGTGGTGTCGAAATTTTTGTAGCCATACTATAGTAGCCAGCTGCATTTGTGCGGCCGATATTTTTTCCTGATTGATTGTAAACGTAGTGAATAAAACCCGAACAATCAAAACCGCTTGGATTAGCACCACCAAATACATAAGGAACACCTAACTGCTTTTTCGCAATGGTTACAATGTCCCGTGAATTAGAAACAGGTATTATGGATGGTTTGCTGTTTGTAGAAGAGCCTTTCCTGAAACGATTAATTTTTGCCCAACAAAGATTGTAGTAGAAGATAAGTCATTTAAGCCCATCAATTTTTGGTAAGTTAGACCATACGTTGCGGCAATGCTACTTAAAGAGTCACCACTTCGAACAGTATACGTTGATGTTGTTGAATGAGAAGGCTTGTTGTCAGTAGAAGCTTGATGATTGGATGGCTTACTAGAAATCGTTAATTTTTGCCCAACAAAAATTGTAGTAGAAGATAAGTTGTTGACGCGCATTAATTTTTGATGTGTCGTACCATAGCGACTTGCTATAGCACTTAAGGAATCACCACGTTTCACCGTATATGTACTTTTAAGTGATGTGTTCGTTGAGGAATTGCTTGCCTGTGATGAAGTAGACTTCTTAATTTTTAATACTTGCCCAATATGAACGGTTGTCGAGGAAAGGCCATTTTGCTGCATAATTTTCTTATAGGATACACCGTATTTTGCGCCAATTTTACTTAAGGAGTCACCTGCTTTAACCGTATATGTTGCTGCAGAAGCATCGGTTGTTGCGGTAAAAGCCATTGCCGTACCGAAAAATACAGTGGCTGCTGTTTTTGTAGAATTATTCATATAGATGATTCCCAATCTTAATAGTGTAACCTTTATTGTAAAAAATAAATATGACAGTTTAATAACGAACAAAAGATAAATTTTCATAGAATAATACAATACTATTATTTTTATGACGTAAACATATAATTTATACGTTATTTGAAACATTTGAAACTATATTACTGTAACATATTCATGTATATTTACGGTTTTTGATATAATTTCAATGTGATTGTAATAGTTTGTTAACAAAAAAAGAGCCAGCGCTTTAAGCGTGTCCCTTCTTTCTGGATTTTAATAATTAATTATGTATGGGGTCAATACATGCCGCGAGGAGTGTAACATAATGTGCATCTAATTTGCTAGCCGCTTCTTGTTTTAAAACAAACAATGCTTCTTGATGCGACATGGCTTTTTTATAGCAACGTTCAGCCGTCAGCGCATCAAAAACATCACTTACCGCAACAATTTTAGCCCACGGATGAATCATCTCGGCTGTTAAATGATAAGGATACCCGCTACCGTCTAAGCGTTCATGGTGTTGTACGACAACATCTTGAATGCAACGAGAGAATGCTGTATAGGCTTGCAAATAACGCAGTCCCCATACAGCATGCGCTTTAATTTCCTCAAATTCATCTTCTGTTAATTTTCCAGGTTTATTTAATACTTCAGCGCGTACAGATGTTTTCCCGACGTCATGTAACAATGCTGCTAGAGCAAGTTGCTGCAATTCACATGCAGACATCGTTGTTTTTGAAGCAATTGCAAGCGCATAGACGGTGACGTGAAATGAATGATGCAACAATGCTTCTTCATGCTCTAAGAGTTCTGATAATACTGCCACACAAGCGGAATTTTGTTGAATGGTTACAAATGCTTGCTGTAAAATCGGCTGAATATACTGTGTTGTTGCACTATCAGGTAAATCTATTTTTTGTGTTAATGATGTTAATAACGTAAGCACATCAACTTGTTCGACGCATTTTACGGTCCCCATTAAAATTCCCCTTTGCAAATGAATATTCTTAAAAAAGTATATTTATACTCATTTCGACTATTTTCGACGCATTTTTAAATAATTATACACTATTTCCACATATATTTCGCGAAAAAATAAAAAGCAAAAATCCTATTACTAAGATTTTTGCTTCTAGAAATTTAATCATTTAATGAAAAGTTTAACGCCATATGTTTTGTGCCAGTAGCCATCATGTCACCAAGCAATTGATTTGTATTTGTAAAGCAAAGCGCCGCCATTTCTTCATTAACTTGACCTAAATACGCTTGAATATCACTTTGTTGTAAGGCTTCTTTATCAGCATGTAGCTGCATATTTCGGCAACTTGCAACGGTTTTTTGTTCATAGGCACGATGGAAATCGCTGTATAAATCAAAATTGTGATCGCCTAGCAATGCAATCGTATGACTTAACCAATGTATTTTTGTAATATCAAATGTTGCGGTTGTGTCGCGATAGCAAGCGGGGGTATCGGTGACATTGGCATAAAAAGGTACGGCTGCATTGAATGTATTTGGACCAAATGCTAGCCAATGAATCCCAGCGATTTCAGCGGCGACATTTGGACGGATTTGTAAAATATGGCATTCTTGATTGCGATTGATGCCAATTGTACGGAACATAAATTTGGTATCCTCGCCACCTTCGCCATACGGATCAAATTCTGTATTCTCAAAATGAGAGCTCAGCGCCCATTTGACATCCTCAACAGAAATTTTACGGTTAGCGCGGCAAATGAATGGCAAGTTGTGCTCCATTGGTTGCTGCTCGATTTCCGGGTTGAAAAATTGTTGTACATACCATGCACGGGGGTTGTTATAGCGCGTATCTTTAATCGATGCGCTGCCAAAAATATGACGTAAATTATAGCCTTCAAAATCGGGGTTTAAATGATGCGCCGCAATAAAATCACGTAAACCTGCTGAATGTAATGTATCGGGTGACTCGAAATCGAAATCATCGATATTAAAGCGGTTTGGTGCTACGACATACGCATCATCTGGAATGCGCACGGCTGCCCAGTGATGTCCGCCAATCGTTTCCATATACCATACATTGTCAGCATCTGAGAAGGCGATGCCATTGGATTCATACGTCCCATATTTTTCTAAAATATGCCCTAAACGCTCAACACCTTCTTGCGCGGTGGAGATATATGGCAATACAAGCGTTAGCATATCCTCTTCACCAATACCACTTTCAACAAATGGGTCTGCACCGAGTACGCGTGCGTTTGTTGTAATCGTTTCTGTTGCCGTCATGGCTACGTTGGCGCTATTGATACCCGACTCTCCCCAAATACCAAACCCTTCTGCTGCATCGGGTGTTGACGTGTAACGCATTGGATTTTCCGGTAAATCGATTTCAAATGTACTTTGCATCGATTTGTAATGTCGTGGTTGTTGCTGTGGATTGATGACAACAAAACGTTGTGGATTGGATGATGCGCTCCCGCTATCTTCGTTACGAGCAATCATGGTTGAACCATCAATTGATGCATTTTTGCCGACTAAAATCGTTGTACATGAGCCTTCTTTTCGTTGTTGCATCGTATTCATCACCTAACTTTTCTATTTTTCATCCCAAATTATAGCATATATTTAAGAAACATAAGAAAAATCAACTACATTTGCACACCTCAACTTAGTGATTCTGAATCTTCCTGTCAATTGTCCATTGAAACGACGTGGTAATTCCCATAAACTTATAGTAAGTGGGAATTATACCCATCAAAAAAGGAGGAACATACATGTTTAAATTCGGTTACAAAAAAGTAGCTCCGAACGAAGCATTGATTATTTCCGGTAAAAATGTCGGAAAGGAGGGCGAGGCGGGCGTTTATATTAAAGATGGTCGCCGACTGCGCGTCGTACGTGGCGGAACAGTACTCGTGACACCATTCCAATCTGCTGATTCGATTTCATTGAACTCATTCCAAATTCCATTAAAAGCAGAAGGGATTTTAACGAAAGACGAAGTACCGATTACAGTCCATGCCACATCGACGATTAAAGTGGCCGATGAGCTTGAATCCGTTATTAAATTTGCCGAGCAATTTATGGGCAAAGCGGAAGAAGAAATTTCAAAAGAATTACGCGTTATTTTAGAAGGCAAGCTGCGGACAACCGTTGCAGAACAAGAAGCATTAGAAGTGAATAATGCGCGCGAAAACTTTATTCAAGTCGTCCAAGAAAAATCAGAATCGGATTTAAAAGCGATGGGTTTTAACGTCGTCAATTTCTCGTTAGACCGCGTATTAGATGCCGATGAATATGATTCTGAACTCGGTTATTTGAAAAATTTAGGGATTACGAAATTGGCTGAGTCGTCGAAACAAGCGCAAAATGCACGTTCAGATGCCGAACGTCAAATTGAAGAAAATAAGGCGACGAATGCGCAATTAACAGAAAAAGCAAAAAGTGAATCCGATATTGAAATTACACGCCAACGTACGGATTTACAGCTTGAACAAACGAAAGCAGCGAATGATTTAGAATTAGAAAAAACACGCCGCGAGCGCGAACTAAATGAACAACGTGCGATTGCGAAACAGGCGTATGAGAAAAAGCAAGCTGAGCTAGAGCTAGACTTAATTGAAAAGGAAACACAGGCGAAGCGCGAACGTGAAAAATCACAGTTAGAGCTAAAGGAATTAGCCAAACAGCAAGCGGTTATTGACGCGCAAATTACGGCCGAACAAGAAGTCATTTCAAACGATGCGAAAGCGCGGATTGCTGAGCGTACAGCTGAAGCGGATGCGCGTTCAAAAGAAATGCAACTTCAAGTAGAGAACGATGCCATTGCACGTAAAAACCAAATTGAAATTGATGCGATTCGCGATAGAGGGATTGCTGAAGCGGAAGCCATTAAAATGAAAGCGGAAGCGATGAAAGAGTATGGTGAAGCCGCGATTGCCGAAATGTTAATTAAAGCTTTACCAGAATTTGCGCGTGCGGTCGCAGAACCTCTTGCCTCGATTGATAACGTGCAAGTAATGGATTTTGGCGCTGAAGGTGGTGGTGTTCAAAGCGTTGCTGGGAATACTGTTGGCGTCATGGCGATGGTGCAAAAATCATTGAAAGAAACGACCGGTATTGATGTTAAAGATTTACTAGAAACGAATGCCTCTTATGGTCGAAATTATTTAGCGACAAAGCCTGAACCGGAACAAGCGCTAGAGAATGATTATCCAATCAATGTTGAAACGATGTCAGCAGAACAATTGGAAAATTTTGAAGTTAATATTGACGATGATACGAATCGTTAAACGAAAAAAAATCGCGTAACCTACGCGGTTTTTTTCATCAAATAAAAATTTGACTTTTCAAAAAAGTTGTTTTATATTAAGTGCGAGTCAAATAAAAATCCACTGGAAGTGCCTTTGCGAAGGGCTGAGACCAACGTTGACGTTGGAATTCCTTGAACCTGATCCAGTTTGTACTGGCGTAGGAAAGTGGTACGGTAATCATACATAAGATTTTTTGTGCATGCACTTTTTCGTATCCCACTTTCTTTTAGAAGTGGGATTTTTGTTTTTCTCGGAAAGGGGAGAACATCATGAATTTTGCGGTAACGCCGTATCATGCAACAATCGCGCACATTTTAGAAGGGCTTGCAGAAGCTATATACGATTACATTTATGTTCGGCATAAAGAACCCCAACACATTATCGAAGCATTGCTTGCAGCAGGCATCCCAAAAGAACAGCTTATCGCTCATCGCGATATTTCACTTGTTACTACATACGATGTTGCGGGTGTACACTTTCGCGAAACAGATTGTCTTCAAGTATTTAAACAGCAGTTTCCAAATAAACTCGCCGGACAGTCTGTACATAGTCAGGAGGCTGCTATTATCGCCGCTTCACAACAGGCCGATTATCTCTTTTTCGGGCATGTATTTCCAAGCGCCTCGAAGCAACAACAAACGCCGAAAGGACTCACAACATTACAGCGCGTTTGTCAGGCGGTATCGATTCCAGTCATTGCAATTGGTGGTATGCATATAGGCGTTGAACAACAAATACGTGCTGTAGGGGCGCATGGCATGGCGATGATTTCATCCATTTTCTCACGCTTTGATGTTCTTGTTGTCGGCGGCGGTGTGATGGGCTGTGCTACGGCATGGCGCTTAGCAGAAGCTGGTCAACGTGTTGCCGTTATCGAGCAACAAACAATCGGTAGCGGCGCGTCGAATGCAGCGGGCGGCATGTTAGGCGCACAAAACGAATGGGCCGAGGAAAATCCGCTTCAACCGTTTGCACTTGAAGCGCGCGAAGCCTACCCCGCATTGCAGCGTGAACTGCTTGCGTTGACAGGAATCGATATTGAATGGCAAAATGCCGGGCTTATTAAAGTAGCTGATACAGCGCTCGAGCAACAAGCACTTACGACACAATATGCTTACTGGCAACAGCACGAAGTAGCGTGGTTTGACGATGTCTCGCAATGCGATGCGTATGTTCATGCTGCATGTGGCTTGTATTTTCAACGTGACGGACAAGTCAACGCACGACAACTTACCGAAGCGTATAAACAAGCGATGCTCCGTTATGATGTGCAAGTGTTTGAGCACGAGCAAGTTGTCGATGTTTTTGATGGCGGAGTTCGCACAATACACCAAACATTATTTGCCGATAAAGTCGTCGTGACAACAGGGGCGTGGGGTGATGCTGATTGTGTATCACCGGTCAAGGGAGAATGTGTCATGCTTCATGCACCAGATGTTCAGTTGGAGAAAACGATTTTTCATGCAAATGGCTGCTATATCGTGCCGAAAGCCAATCACCGCTTTTTAATTGGCGCAACGTCGATTGCAAATGATTTTTCGCGCCATGTAACAGCAAAAGGCGTGCAATGGCTACTCGACCAAGCTCTGCGCATCGTCCCAGCACTCGCAACAGCCGCGATAGTCGAGACGTGGACGGGCTTACGCCCACAAACGCGAGATGGCTTGCCGCTTATGGGGCTTCATCCGACGATTCCAAATGTTTATGTACATCAAGGGCATTACCGCAATGGCATTTTATTAAGTCATTGTCTTAGCGAGAAAATGGCACGGCTTATACTAGGAGATCGCGCTATATTGACGCAAGTTGAGGCGTTTTCACCAAGTCGTTTGATGAAGGAGGTGAGCACATGACCATTACCGTAAACGGGCATAACATGGACATTCCTTTAAGCTGTAACACGATAGCTCAATTATTAGCGCATTTAAAATTAAAAGAAACATTAGCAATTGTAGAGCAAAATGGCCATATTTTATCAAAAAAGACTTATGCAACACAACAACTTCATCAGCAAGATACGATTGAAATCGTACAATTTGTAGGGGGCGGCTAATATGCTAAAAATCGGACAACATACATTTGAATCCCATTTATTTTTAGGGACGGGAAAATTTGAAAACTTTACAGTGCAAAAAGAAGCGGTTGAGGCATCGGGGACAAATGTGTTAACGTTTGCGGTACAACGCATGAATATATTTGAGCCACAGCAACCTAATTTTTTAGAACAAATTAATGTGCAGGATTATACGTTATTACCAAATACCGCCGGGGCGAAAAATGCGGAAGAAGCGGTGCGCATTGCGAAACTTGCACAAGCATCAGGACTTTGCGATATGGTAAAAGTTGAAATTATCGGCTGCGCGAAAACGCTACTGCCTGACCCGGTAGAAACGTTACGAGCGACAGAAATGTTACTCGCAGAAGGATTTACAGTATTACCATACACTTCTGATGATGTGGTATTAGCGCGCAAGCTGCAAGAACTAGGATGCCATGCGGTGATGCCAGGTGCTTCGCCAATTGGATCGGGGCAAGGAATTATTAATCCGTACAATTTACGCCATATTATCGAGCAAGCGACAGTACCAGTCATTGTGGATGCAGGGCTTGGCTCCGCAAAAGATGCAGCAGAGGCAATGGAGCTTGGTGCAAATGGTGTGTTATTAAATACAGCTGTATCGGGGGCGCGTAATCCCGTACTGATGGCTACAGCGATGAAACTTGCCGTAGAAGCAGGGCGCGCAAGCTATGAAGCGGGTCGTATTGACAAGCGTCATTACGCGATGCCTTCAAGTCCTGTAGCGGAGCTTTTATGATGAGCGAGCGCTATTCTCGTCAGCAACTCTTTTGGGGGGAAGCGGCACAAAAGGAGCTGGCCGCAAAACATGTAGCGGTGATTGGTGTTGGGGCCATTGGTGCAACGGCGGCAGATTTACTCGTGCGCGCGGGCATTGGACGACTCACGCTCGTTGACCGCGATTATGTTGAGCTGTCGAATTTGCATCGCCAATCTTTGTATACAGTTGCAGATGCAGAGGAAGCGTATCCGAAGGCATTAGCCGCAAAAAAACATTTAGCAAGCGTAAATCCAGAAGTAATAATCGACGCGCATGTCCAAGATGCAGATCAAGGATTTTTTCAATCGCTTGCAGCGGAGCATGTGGATTTAATCATTGATGCAACGGACAATTTTGAAACGCGGTTACTGTTAAATGACTGTGCGCATTATTACAAAATACCGTGGATTTACGGTGCTTGTGTAGGCGCCCAAAGCATTTGTTATTTTATAGAACCTGAAAAAACACCTTGTTTACATTGCCTTGTTGATCAAATTCCGCTAGACGGTCCAACGTGTGATACGGTAGGAATTTTAGCTCCTGCTGCACAGATTACAGCGAATCTACAAGTAGCCGAAGCATTGAAATTTTTGACGGGCCATACCGACAAATTGCATCGCAATGTCATTGCTGTTAATATATGGGATTTTCACATTGCAGAGCTGTCACTTCAAGACTGTCGCAACTTGTCGTGCTCAACGTGTGGAGACGCTAGAACCTATCCTTTTATGCAGCGCACACAACAAACAGATTTTGCAGTCCTGTGCGGTAGACAAACTGTGCAAATTCGGCCAAAGCAACGGACACTCGACTTTGACGCTTGGATCACGCATTTACAGCAGCGCCTTGTATTATTAAAACGAAATCCATATTTAGCATCATTTGATGTAGAAGGTCATAAAGTCGTTGTTTTTAAAGAAGGACGCTTATTGATACATGGTATGACCGACCCAACACAAGCGAAAAAACTATATTATCGTTATTTTACGATGTAACGACAAAAAGGATTCTTTGCCTATTGGCGTTAGAATCCTTTTTCGTATTATTGCGCGCAATGTTTTGCGGCAATGTAGCCAAATGTCATACCAGGACCTAATGTAGCGCCAGGACCAGGATACGATTCGCCCATTACAGAGGCAGAGCAATTCCCGGCAGCATAGACACCGGCAATTGGCGCGCCACCTGTTCTTAAAATACGTGCCTTTGTATCAATGACGACACCACCCTTTGTGCCAATATCACCTGGGTAGACACGCATCGCATAAAATGGCGCTTCTGCAATGACATCTAAGTTTGGATTTTTAAGCGTAGGGTCGCCGTAATAACGGTCATGTGCCGATTCTCCGCGATGGAAATCCTCATCGATGCCGTTGCGTGCAAAACCGTTAAAGCGGTCAATGGTTTGCTGTAACTGCTCCGGTGGAAGTTCCATTTTCTGAGCTAATTCGGTAATCGTCGGCGCCGCAAGTACAATATCGTTATCATAATAATCTTTTGGGAAATCTTGACCAGGGAATAGTCCGGCAAAAATATAACGTTTTTTCGCTTTTTTATCTAAAATAAGCCATGCTTAGCGCTTGCAAAATGAGTGAACAGTTGCTACTCATCCGTGTTGCTATTAATTTACAAAAATTGTATGATGATAAAAATTACCTCGTTGTATTAGGCAGGGGGAGCGACTAGTGGATAAAGAACAATTGCGTGGCAGTTTGGATTTGTTAGTGCTTTCACGTATTCTTCAGCAACAGAATTATGGTGGCGGTATTATTCAGGATATTTTACGCGATAGTAATGAACAATTAGAAATTAGCGAAGGGTCACTCTATTCATTATTAAAACGACTAGAGAAAAAGCAGCTCATTGTATCTCATTGGGAGTCTACACAACGCCGTAAATATTATCAATTAACAAAAAAAGGTATGTTTTATGTTGAACAAAAACTGGCAGATTGGCGTTTGTTAAATCAGCTGATTGAGTCAGCGATAGGGGAGGATAAACATGACGATTGAGTCGTATGTACAGCAAATTTTACAGCGTGTAGAAATTTCAAAGCGCCAGCACTATGATTTAACAACTGAAATGACAACGTATTTAGAAGAAAAAAAGCAACACTACAAGCAGCAAGGATTAAGTGAAGAAGCGGCACTTGAGCGGACATTTAGAGATTTTGGTGAAATCGAAGCGGTAGGGAAGTCATTATCAACAGCATTATTTCCACAACGACGATGGGCATTATGGTATTTAGCGTTCGCTGCAGTAGTATATGCAGTACTTGTAGGAACGGTCGTTGCGGTTAAACCGCCACTTATTTGGAGCATCCTACTATGCGTTAGTGCACTTATTAGCATCGCATTCATACGCAAACAATTTTACATCGCGCACTATCGCGGGCTCTTTTTACTATTTTGTAGTATGCACATAGTACTGTGGGCAATAGGGATACTGTATCTAGATCAGGCACAGGGCATTGTATTATTCATGTTACGTGGATGTAGTATCCTTTACTTAGGAGCCATTATTTATAATATTTGCTTAGGTGCCTTATATCAACCAATTATTCAACAATATGAAGCATTATCATTTAAAAAACGGACATTTACCATTATGATAAATGCGATAAGTGGCATCGTAATAATTAGTTACTTTTTATTGTTCGTTGCAGGCGTATGGTTTTTTGGCATCGATTCGACTAATTTAACCTATACATTAGAGTCTCTCCAAATGTTAGTCATTCCAACAACTATGTTGTGCTGCTGGTTTGCTGTTATTATGGCTTCTAAGCTACACCGCTATATGATTCCAGTTAGTTGGGTTATTCAATTAGCACTACTATGCGCTGTCGTTATTCGGTTTTATAGCTAAAAAATAATAAAAAGGAGAAACCCCTCTTTATGTAGAGTGGTATGCAAGAGAGGGTGTCAAGGATGCTGATTTTCATGCTATGATAATTAACAAACAATGGAAGAAGGTAGGGGCAATGAATTATATTTGTCTACATGGCTTAGGGAGTACGCGCCATTATTTTCAAGAGCTGCAATCATTACTAGAGGCAGTTCATTTTTCTGCAATCGATTTACCTGGTCATGGGGACGAACCACCATTAGAAAATACTACATTAGCAACTCTCATTGAATGGCTACATGCAAAAATAACAAAACCAGTCACCCTTATTGGGCATTCGTTTGGCGGTACACTAGTACTTGCTTACGCACAAGCCTTTCCAGATAATGTAGTGCAGGTCATGTTGTTAGATGGTGGCTATTTACAATCACGTGACTTAGGCGTCACATTGGCTGAGGAAATGGCAGGGGCACGCCAATTTGTAGCACAAATGACGTTTCCATCATTTGAAGCGATGTTAGAAGCGGAAAAAAAGCAAGCTACACGTTGGAATCCATTCATTGAAGAAGCGACCATGCAGCGCTTTTCGCCAACGAATAGTGGGGAAATCGCGCTGAAAATTAAGACAGAAACCGCTGTTGCATTGACGCAAATACAGTACCATTTTTCAATACCTACTGTTTCAGTTCCGGTAACATTATTGACTGCTACAGAGCCGCTTGAAATCGAAGACATACGTGAAAAGGCACGTCAACGGTTTATAAGTCGGCTTCCGCAAACAACAGTGATTCGAATCGAAGCGGGACACGATTTACTTGTAGATAATCCGCAAGACGTAGCGAACATTCTTAATGAAGAAAGGCGCGTATAATGAAAAAATTAGCGATTTTAATTGTTGTCGTAGCTATGATTGCCGGCATCGCTTATATGAAATATTCTTTCGAGAAACCTTCAGTGACGATCAAAGCAGCGCAAACACCTGTAGAAGTAACAGAAGGCACGTATTGCTGGAGCAGTTTAACATCTAGTGCATGTGTCGATAAGATTTCGCCGCCAGAAATAATACGCGCCGAGAAAATCGCGCCAACTATTGTCAAACCAGGCGCTACATTGCAATACAGCTTTAATCGTACGCCGCTAAAAGATTCTACAGCATTGTCATTGTGGATGAATGAGGATAACGAAGAAAAAAATGTTGCATTAAACAACAACACTTTTCAGGCGCCTAAAGAGTCTGGAATATATGTGTATAATTTATCTGCTAACTGGGATAGAGGCGACGTAAATTACGTATTTGCGATACAAGTTGAATGAAAAAGAGGCTGGGACAAAAGAAAAAATGTGAGGCGATTTTGAAAA
>NZ_AYTB01000011.1 GCF_000505545.1 Kurthia huakuii LAM0618 | reverse complement strand
CTCTGTAAGCAATTGAGATTAGCACACGTAGCAGAAGCGATTAAAGAAGTCCCTTTTACCGAACCAGAAGAATATATTTATCAAATCTTATTAAAAGAGCAAGTAGGCAGAGAACAAGCCAAAATAGCACGCAACTTGAAACAGGCACGTTTTATCGATACGAAGACGCTTGAAACCTATCAGTGGCATAAAGACATTTGTTTACCTAGTCATTTAACAAAAGAAGAATTAGAGCAGCTGGATTTTATTCAGAGAAAAGAGAATGTTATTTTAGTTGGCGCACCCGGCACAGGTAAGACACATTTAGCCTCAGCCCTTGGCCGAAAGGCTTGTGAGTATGGG
>NZ_AYTB01000010.1 GCF_000505545.1 Kurthia huakuii LAM0618 | reverse complement strand
ATTGGGACTCGTTTAAAGTCATTACAAATGACGGCGAAATTTTATTATCTGATGCACGTCCTTATATGAGAAAACGTCGTTTTATTCCGTGGAAAGAAATCTTAAAGGATTGGTTGAAAAAACCACGTGTTGTGGGGCATTCCCGTTACGCAAACTATTTACCAACACGCATTAAGGAATATTTAACGGTCCCTTCACTAGTATTGAGAAAACAGCGAATCAATGAATTACTGACGCTTTTACTCACACATGATATGAATGACATTGATCAAAATTTCTATGATTATATTGGACGTGAGTCTGAGGAACTAGAACACCCTTACGGTGTGAATTGGACAGAATATGATGCATTATCACCAAAAGGAACGGAGGCGTCGAATCATGAATGAAGCGATTTTAACACTCTGTAAGCAATTGAGATTAGCACACGTAGCAGAAGCGATTAAAGAAGTCCCTTTTACCGAACCAGAAGAATATATTTATCAAATCTTATTAAAAGAGCAAGTAGGCAGAGAACAAGCCAAAATAGCACGCAACTTGAAACAGGCACGTTTTATCGATACGAAGACGCTTGAAACCTATCAGTGGCATAAAGACATTTGTTTACCTAGTCATTTAACAAAAGAAGAATTAGAGCAGCTGGATTTTATTCAGAGAAAAGAGAATGTTATTTTA
Organism: Kurthia huakuii LAM0618; assembly: GCF_000505545.1. Lineage (GTDB taxonomy): Bacteria > Bacillota > Bacilli > Bacillales_A > Planococcaceae > Kurthia > Kurthia huakuii. Next base: position 3,017 of record NZ_AYTB01000010.1, on the reverse strand, counting down.
GTTGGCGCACCCGGCACAGGTAAGACACATTTAGCCTCAGCCCTTGGCCGAAAGGCTTGTGAGTATGGGTTTGAAGTCCGTTTTTATCGCGTTTCACATTTAGTTGAGGAACTAGAGCAAGCCTTGCATACGGGGAAAATGAAGCAATTTAGAAATAAATTAGAAAAAGTGGATTTAATGATTTTAGATGAAATGGGTTATTTGCCTTTTGGCAAAGAAGGAGCAGAATTACTATTTCAAATTATTTCAGAATTCTATGAACAAAAGAGTCTGATTATCACATCAAATTTAGAGTTTAGTCAGTGGAACCGTATTTTCTCGGATTCACGTTTAACGGCAGCTCTGGTGGATCGTTTGATTCACCATGCCCATATTATTTCGTACACGGGCCAAAGCTTCCGTTTAACAAACGCATTGTCGAGAAAATAAGGAAAATATCGGGTGGCAACATTCTGTATTTTTCGTTGCAATTCTCTGCACTTTTTTATTGCAAAACACAACAATGATACTGAGTTTTCGAATACAACTATATTAATGGTAAATTTAATTTACGAAATTATTCCTTCCCTAGGATACGAGGTGACTATTGAGTCTATTAATTTTACGAATTTAAATGCTCAAAAAATAAAAGGAATGAAATTAAAAGGAACAGATTTACTAAACGAAAATGAAGTACTACAAAGGATTCATAGTAAAGATGAAGTTGATAATATAAAAATTAATATTGAAAAAATTAATACAATAGCAGGGGAGAAAACGATTACAAGTTTATCTTTTATTGTTGATATTCAAGGAAGGCTTTCATTTATATTTGATGCGGATATGGATATTCCTTATGAGTATAAGTTGATTTGCTTAAATATACAGAAGAAATTAGACGAGTTAATTTATGATTCTAATAGTATAAGAGAAGGAGTAAGGCTTATTGAAGAAAATCTCAAACTTCCGAAAACGTTACATCAAAATTTAAGAGAAATCCAACAATATTTGTATGACACGATTTCCGATGAAAATATAAGAATTGATATTGAAAAATTTTTCTTGGCGGAATATCCACTTTCACATATTCAAATAAAACAGGAGGTGTAAAATGTTTTTTTGTAATAGTATGATTCCTGTAGAAATAGTAAGTTTTAATGCTGACGCTAGTCTTTACAATTATCATTTTTTCGAAGAAAATTCTACTAATACAAGAAAATTTTTCTCAATTAATTTTTATGATAGCGATTTCTCAAGTGGGGAAATTTGCTATACGTTCTCCTATGAAAATGGGAATATGAATATTATAAATTTTTTAAGAACGAAAAATATATTTTATTTTTTCACTTCTAGTATTCAGCATCTAAAATATTTCAAAAAAATAATCAGGGAGATGTATTCAGGAATTGAGGAGTTTAAAATTTTAAAGATACCTTTAGGAGGGAATTTTGAACTACCTAGTAATATTGAAAAATGTGAGATAATTGAAAGTAATAATATATTGGGATTGACTATGTTAATAACCATTAACAGACAATCATATATTATTAAACTCTATACAAATGGAGTGATTACTTTTCCATCAACAAATGATTCCTCAGTAGTGAAGTCGTTTGTTGAAATTAGTTATACTATATTAAAACACAATGAGGATTAATATCAATGCCAATATCTTTTTTTGAAAATATTAGTACCTACTCTATACAAATTTTAAGTTGGACATCACCTATTGTGGCTGCCTTATTAGCATTAATAACAATTATTTTTAGTCAATATAATGAAAGGATTTTATATCAATCTAAATTAAAAGACAGGGAAATATCAAAAATACTAAAACATACTAATTACAATTTTGAAGAAATAATCGATAATATTAACGATGTTCTTTTTTTAATAAATGGGCAATTAATCTACAAAGTGACATTAATATTCTTTATTTTTATGTCTATATTTTCTTCAATTGCTTGGTCAATAGCAGGAGTTGGTTATTTTTTGAAAAGGGATACTGCTGAGAATGATGCATCCCATTTTGCAGATGAAATAATAATAATTATCGCTGGTTCAGTTGTTTCTTTGACATTTCTTATTATTCCGATAATTATTTGGTTTTTTAATAAGAAACCACTATTGAAAATGAATAAATTTAATAATATTACCTACGATAATTTGGAAAAATATCTTAGGGGATTATCTAAAAATAATGTGATAGATATTCCTTTAAGCTTAATAGAACCAGTATTATCTGTAGATTTAGATTTTAAAAAAAGAATAAAATTTTCACTTAATAAATCTATACCTGTAGTAAATTTAGTATTAGTTTATGAATTAATCTGTTCTGATGATAAAAAAATATTTTTGAAATTCAACTTAAAAAAGAATTTAGAAGAGATGAATTTCCATATAAAAGGGAAAAAAGATGTTGGTTTTGAAGGTACATTGTTGGATATTAAAAATTCCGAAAAATGTAATCTCTACGTTATGTCAGAAAAAAATAAGTATTGTTATATTTTAAACAACCAATCGAGTTAATTTCATAACTCCAATCCCTTGTCTCCCAAGGGTTTTAAAACAATAAAAAATGGGCACCTCCCCAAGATGGTATAATTTAAGTGACCAAACCAAAATTATCCAAGAGGTGAATGCCCTATGACTATTGTAAAACAAATGCGTCTATTTGACATCCATGAATTAATGGAAATGGAAAGTTCTCGTCGTTTCGATGCGATTTTAGCCACATTCGACTTACAACCGATCTTACAGCTATTTCGTAAAACGACGATGTATGGCGCACCACGAGAATTAAACTATGGTGCGATGGTGCAGTCACTTGTCATTCGGATTGTCGAACGTATTCCAACCGTGAAAGATTTGGTCAAACGGTTGAAGTATGACATTCTATTTCGTTTAGATTGTGGTTTTCTGCTCTCTGATTGTATTCCTTCAGAAGCCTCATATTCACGTATGGTCAGCGTGATTAGTGGTTCAGATGCCTTCGTTCAAATGAATGATAAGGTGATTCAAATAGCTTTCACAGAAGG
>NZ_AYTB01000009.1 GCF_000505545.1 Kurthia huakuii LAM0618 | reverse complement strand
AAAAAAAGCCAAGCTACACTTCCAAATGGTGATGTTTATTTATAATGCCTGCAAATTAGCAACAGATCGATTAAACGCGCAATTAAACGAACAACAACACACCGCAGCCTAATTTTTAAAAACGGAAATTTTGAAATAGGGTTCGTCTACGCTTTTGAAAAATGTGACTTATGAAATTGATTCAATCAGCCTTAAATAAAAATATATTATCTATTAAAAATTCCATAAAAAAAACGATAGATGAAGAAATTATACAATTCTTTGATTCTGGAGAATGTTGTGCTCTTTATGTCATTGATGAAAATAATCAAAAAAAAATTTACAAGATGTTAATCAAAAAATAGTTTATTTAATAAATAGGTAGGTTTTTTATAAATCTATATAAATTAATAATTACAAAGTATATTGTTCCCTACAACTATTGATGTATCAGTAGTTGTAGGCAGTTAGTTCGACTCCTATCATTTTCATAAGAAGAAATCAGAAAGTGTCGAAATCCTTTATATATAAGCGTTTTGGCACTTTTTTGATTTATAGTAAAATATATTGGTATGGCAACACTTTTAGACAACTTTTATGAGGGGTGCTCCAAAGTTTATGGAGCACAGAATCAGCTTGACATGGAGCCTCTCTGTGCATGACTTTTTATGACAGAAATCCAGCTATATTAGGCTGCATTAGCCAAGAAAGGTTATCATGCACATTGCTCCATATAAAGCGCTTCTTAATTGAGCGGATTAGAAATCGCCCTCTAAACCTTATAATTTCTGTCCAACTAAGTGTTACCTGTCCATATTAAAAAAGAGGGATATGTTATACGATGAAAAATTTGCCTTCAATAATTAGAATTGTAACAGTTGAAGAAAATATAAATGGAGAAATAAAAGAATATAAGTGTTTAGCTGATGAAAGTAACGGGAGCACAGTGAGATATCTTTCTAAAGAAGAGGCATTACAGGTTTTTTCAGAAGTAAAAGAATACTATAATAAAAGTAACTATCTTGAGATTAATGATGATTTAGAAAAGAAAGAAAATCTGGATCATTTTGTAGAATCAATGAATAGTTCATATGATAATTTTTTTAAATTAAATTTAAATGAAAAATATGATATTCCTAAAATGACACATAAATTTAAAACATTTAAACTTAATAAACGTAAATGGAGTTGCAAATGCGAATGGTGTGGAAAGAAAATCTCAAATATAGAAGTTGAAGGTTATTACAGTGTACATCAAGAGCAAATTTCTAGGCAATATGAAAAAGCGTGTTCTGTGGAATGTGGCGATTTAATTTGGAAAGAAATTATTAAAAATTGGATTAAATCTAATGGGTATACAAAATTTTTCAATGTGTAAATAAATGATTCAAAATCTTTTAGGTTGACCTACTTTTCCCCATAAAAAAAGAGCTCCCAACCGGGTAGCTCTTTTTCATTTCTCTCTTTTTCATTTCTCTCTATTGCACTTCTTCCACTGCAAGCTTCGCCAGTACGTCATTGACCATACCGCGCGCTTCTTCAACCGATTTCGTGTTCATGAGGGCGTTGCGTAATTCTGCTGCGCCACCAAAGCCACGTACATAAATTTTAAAGAAGCGGTGTAAGTGGTTGTATGGGCGTTTTGTTTCTTCAGCATATTTTTCGTATAGCTCTAATTGCAACAATAGTAGGTTTAAGTATTCTTCAACGCTGCGTTCGCGTGGATCTTCTGAGAATGCGAATGGGTTTGTGAAGACACCGCGGCCAATCATGACGCCGTCGATACCATATTTGTCAGCTAGTTCTTGACCGACTTGGCGGTTTGGAATGTCGCCGTTAATTGTTAGTAGCGTATTCGGTGCGATTTCATCACGTAGTTGTTTGATTTCAGGAATCAATTCCCAGTGGGCATCGACTTTACTCATTTCCTTACGTGTGCGGAGGTGAATCGTTAAGTTGGCGATATTTTGTTTTAAAATATGCGTTAACCATTCGCGCCATTCATTGATGTCTGTGTAACCAAGGCGTGTTTTGACGCTAATTGGTAGGCCGCCTTCTTTAGCAGCTTGAATAATTTCAGCGGCAGTTTCTGGGTGGTTGATAAGGCCAGAGCCTTTACCGCGTGAAGCGACGTTTGCGACAGGGCAGCCCATGTTAAGATCAACGCCACGGAAGCCCATTTCTTTCATGCCAATGGCCATTTCTTTAAACATTTCCGGTTTATTACCCCAAATATGGGCCACAAGTGGTTGCTCGTCCTCGGTAAATGTTAGGCGACCGCGCACGCTGTAAATACCTTCAGGGTGGCAGAAGCTTTCGGTATTCGTAAATTCAGTGAAGAACACATCAGGGCGTCCAGCTTCGCTGATGACATGACGGAATACGACATCTGTCACATCTTCCATCGGTGCTAATATAAAAAATGGCTTCGGTAGTTCTTGCCAAAAGTTTTGTTGATTCATATTTATTCTCCTTGTATCACTCGATAAAATTTTTCACATCCTAAATAGTATCATTTCTAGCGAGGAGTTGCACAGGTTTAAATTGAAAATGTGTTGATTTTCATATTAGGAAAAGCTAATATGAAGATATATTAGAAAAATCGAATATGAGGTGAAGCAAGTGCATACATTACAATTAAAATTATTGCATGGCTTATCGAATAAGACACGCTATGCGATTTTGAAAGCATTGATCGATGAAGAGAAAAACGTCACCGAGCTTGTGGAGGCAGTCGGTGGTACGCAGTCGAATTTGTCGCAGCACCTAGCCTGTTTAGCGGATTGTGGCTTAGTACACAAGCGGGGCGAAGGGAAATATTTTTATTACCGCATTTCGACACCGAAAATTGTCGAGCTTATTGAGTTATTAGAACGTGCTGTCGTTGATTTCGATTGGGACGGCGAAACGATTGAATGTAAAAGTCATATGGAGTAGAGGTGGAGGCTATGCAAAAAGAACACGAGCATTGTCACGATGGATGTTGTGCAACGAACGTAGAGCCAGCGAACGATAATTGTTGTGCAACAACGGTACAGCATCACACACATGAAAAAACGTATAGCGTCACAGGTATGGATTGCAGTAGCTGCGCGGCAACGGTACAAAAAAGTATTGCGCGGCTAAATGGTATCGAAACGGTGGATGTTAATTTTTCAACAGGGAAAATGCATGTGCAAGGCGCGTCTAGTGAGGCATTTGAATTGATTCCTCAAACGCTGAATAAAATTGGCTATGGCCTAGAACAGTCCACATTGCCACATAAAACATATCGTGTTGACGGTATGGATTGTAGTAGCTGTGCCGCGACGATTGAAAAGCATTTTGCGAAAATGGCCGAGGTCGATGAAGTCGTTGTCAATTTTTCTACTGGGAAGCTTGAAATGACTCATCAGTTGAAGGATGAGCGTGTGCTGAAAGAGCTGCAAAAAATTGGCTTTACAGGCGAAGTAGCGCAGCAAGGGAAGATTGCTCCGCCGAAAAAGGATCGCAAGCTACAAAAGATTGCGGTATCGGGCGCGGCGATTATTGCGGGGTATGCGCTACATTATTTAACCGATGTAGCGTGGCTATCGATGGCGTTATTTGCGGTCGCGATTGTGTTGACGGGATTGAAGCCGGCGCGCAGTTCGTTTTATGCGATTCAAAGTAAATCGCTCGATATGAATGTCTTGATGGTGTCGGCGGCGATTGGTGCAATGTTTATTGGCGAATGGGCGGAAGGTGCGCTCGTGCTATTTTTATTTACAATTGGGGAGTATTTGCAGACGCGTGCTATTGATAAAACGCGAAAATCGATACATGAGTTGATGGATTTTACACCGGAAAAAGCCATTGTAAAAACGGCGAATGGCTACGAGGAAAAGCTCGTGAAAGATATACAAATTGGTGATATTATTCGCGTACAAGCGGGGAAACGTGTGCCGCTTGATGGGATTGTCATCGCAGGATTATCAACGGTCGATCAGGCACCGATTACCGGCGAATCGACACCAGTTGCGAAAAAAGAGCACGATACGGTGTATGGTGGTTCGATTAACCAAGAAGGCTCGCTTGAAGTTCGTGTGACGCATACGACGGAAAATTCAACGATTGCGCGCATTATCCAAATGGTTGAGGAGGCGCAGTCAAAAAAGGCACCGTCTGAAGCATTTATTGATAAATTTTCAAAAATTTATACGCCGATTGTTTTCGTACTAGCGATTGCAGTCATGGTGCTACCGCCGCTATTTGGTGGCGATTTTAATGATTGGTTTTATAAAGGTATTGAGCTATTAGTAGTGGCGTGTCCATGTGCGCTCGTGATTTCGACGCCGGTATCGATTGTGTCAGCGATTGGCAATGCGGCGAAAAATGGCGTGCTCATTAAAGGTGGCGCTTATTTAGAAAAATTAGCGGAGCTTGATACGGTCGCATTTGATAAAACAGGTACGCTAACAGAAGGCAAGCCGAGCGTTAGTGCCATTGAAGTGTACAATCATTCGGAGCGAGAGGTGCTGCAGCTTGCGGCGACGCTTGAAAGTCATGTGACGCACCCGATTGGGAAGGCGATTATCGAAGCTGCTAAGGCGCAGGGCATTGAACAACGTGAGGCGAGTAATTTCCACACGTTGATTGGTAAAGGCTTAACGGGCGTTATTGATGGTGTGACGTATTATGTTGGTTCGAGTGAAGCATTTGCACCGCAAGCGTTTGATGACGCGATGCTTGCGCGCATGGCACATTATCAGCAGTCCGGGCATACGATTGTCTTTGTTGGGACCGCAACAGAAATTTACGGTTTGATTGCGGTAGCTGACCAAATCCGTCCAACATCGCTAAAAATTATGACGCAATTAGCCGAGCTTGGCATAACGGAAACGGTCATGCTAACGGGTGACAATGCCGGTGCTGCACAGAAAATTGCGGCAGAGGCGAATGTGACGTCGTTTAAGGCGAACTTATTGCCGGAACATAAAGTAGCGGTTGTTGAAGAATTGAAGGCGCAAGGGCGTCATATCGCGATGGTTGGCGATGGCATTAACGATGCACCAGCTCTTGCGCGTGCCGATATTGGTATCGCGATGGGCGGCGCTGGTACGGATACGGCGATTGAAACGGCCGATCTTGTATTGATGGCCGATAATATCGAAAAACTGCCGTATACGATTCATTTAAGTAAGCGTGCACTAACGATTATTAAGCAAAATATTATTTTCTCGATTGTCATTAAGCTGATTGCACTCGCGCTCATTTTCCCAGGATGGCTGACGCTATGGGTAGCGGTGCTAAGTGATTCGGGTGCCGCGGTGCTCGTCGCTTTGAATGCGCTCCGCTTATTGAAAACGCCGAAAAAATATTAAAAAAACACCAGTGGCTCTACGAACGGGGCGCTGGTGTTTTTTCGTATGTTGACAGTGCACTTAAAAAATCAGCAGTGGAAACCGCAAAGCTTTCAGCAATGTCGCCAGATGCATATTCAAGGCGCAACTGTTTTGAATTTAGTTTATAGAGCGTGAAAAAGCGTCCTTCGTAAACGCCAACTTGAAAATGGTCAAATGCGACGAAATCGTGTAGTTGTTGATAATTTTGTTCGGTCACTTCATAATGAAAAAATAATGCAAGTGTCATCGTCATCTCTCCTTTTTTCTACTATAGCAAAAGGTGTGTTGATTATTTTGGACACTTAGACAAAAGGATGTGCTGAAATGAATACAATTGACATATTAGCAGAGCTTGAAGCGTTAGGAACAGAGCGCACGAAAAAATCATATGTCTCAAGAGGTGCGCATGAGCCGCTATTTGGAACGGCGACTGGCAAGATGAAGCCGATTTTAAAAAAGACCGGCTTAAATCAAGCGCTCGCTGAAGAATTGTATGCGACCGGCAATTATGATGCGATGTATTTTGCAGGTGTGATTGCTGAGCCGAATGTGATGACTGCCGATGATTATGAGCGCTGGCTGGACGGGGCATATTGTACTATGCTCGCGGATTATGTAGTAGCCGTAACGTTAGCGGAGGCGGATATTGCAGAGGAGGTCGCGGAGCGCTGGATTCGCAGTGGCAATGATTTGCGGATGTCAGCTGGCTGGAGCTGTTATTGCTGGATGCTCGGTAATCGCAGCGATGACACATTTGACCAAGACGCCATTGCTACGCTACTTGAATTAGCGAAGGCGACGATTCATGAGGCACCGAACTGCGCGAAGCCGGCGATGACTCAATTCATTCAGACGGTCGGCATGTCGTACAAGCCGCTTCATGACAAAGCGCTTGCTGTCGCAAAAGAGATTGGCACTGTTGAATTGAAAAAAGCCGGCAAAAAAAGTACGTTTTTACAGCCGGCATTAGCGATTGAAAAAGAGCTAGAAAAAGGGCGCATTGGCTTTAAGCGTAAGCATGTACGCTGTTAATTAAGAAAAAAACTTCTTAAAATAGCAAAAAATTCTCCTTATTTACTTTTAACTTGTTTCACAATTACTGTCTAAACTAAAGTAGTAGAAAAGGAGTGCAAAAATTGAAAAAATTAGCAGTTATTTTAATGGGCATGAGCCTCATGTCTACTGGAACGGTAGCCTATGCTCAACAGGAGGGACAGGCACAGCAAGTTAAAACCGTACAGACTAAAACGGCCTACAATGCGGTGAATCATAAGTTGCAAGAGCCGACAAAAAAGACCACGTGTACACATTGTAATATGAAGGTATATCGTGTAAATGACACACTTGGAGCTTATGCAGCACAAGCGACGGACAAACACGGGAAAAATTTATTTTTTGATGATGTGGGCTGTATGTTCTCCTATCAATTCAAGCATGACACGGTTGTCACAAAATATGTTCGAGATTATCAGTCGAAAAAATGGATGCGTTTAAGTAAGGCCATTATTGTCAAAAGTGATGAAAAGACACCGATGGGTTATGGCTATACATTTTTCAACAATCAACAAGATGCGAAACGTTTTATGAAAAAAGCAAAAAATGCTAAAATGTCATCGATTCACGCTATCAAAAAAGATGCGAAAAAACGTTTTGATGCAATGAACGGCTCTGGTGGAAATCACGGAGATATGCATATGGAGCATAAATAAATGATGAAGAAAATCGTCGCGATGTTAGTGAGTATGTCATTGGCTTTTACAGCGATGGCTGTTGTACATCCACAAACTGAAGTAGAGGCGAAAACTAAATTAGTTGAACCAACTAATAAGTCGCATTGCGCGTTATGCAATATGGTCGTTTATCGTAAAAACCACGCAATGGGTGCCTATAGCGCCCAGGCTTTTACGAAGAAAGGCAAGCGTTTATTTTTTGATGATGCAGGGTGTATGATTATTTATGAATCAAAGCGCAAAGAAACATTGAAAAAATACGTTCGTGATTATTCTACAAAGAAATGGTTGTCGGTCAATAAGGCCTATTATGTAAAAGGCAACATGACGACGCCAATGGACTATGGCTATGCTTATTTTTCAACAAAAAAAGCTGCGAAAAACTATGTAAAATCGCATAAAGGTGCGAAATTATCGTCTTATGCAGCGCTAAAAAAACAGCGAAAAAACGCGCTTCGTAAATGTAGCGGATGCTAAAAGGCATGTTCAAAGTATTCTTTGAATGTGTTTTTTTGTTGTAGTAAAGAAATTGACGTGTCTCATCATGTGTATGATACACTAGGAACACTAACATTAAAGGGGAACGACATGGCTATTTTAAAACGTGAAGATGTTGAGCTAATGCTAGAAGATGCAGAGGCGACATTAAAAGAGCTACAAGCAGGCGAATTAAATGAAGTGACGACCGAATTAATTTCATTAACGAATGAACAAATTGCTGAATTAAAAGAAATGCTTGAGGCGTTATAATGGACACGAGGGTTGCTGAATAAGCGGCGCTCGTTTTTTTTGTTAATGAAACCTTTTCGCAAGCTCATGCGTAATACATCATGTAAGACGAAATGAAAGTTATGTTAAAATAGAACGCTATGTAAATAAGTGTTAGAGGTGAAATTTTTGAAAAGAGATATAAATTTAGGGAAGCGAGAGAAAATGATTCTTGGACTTGTACTGTTGGCGTTTATTGAAGTTATTTATTTTTATTTTCGCGGTAAGCCGTACAACGGAATCAACAGTCTAGGGGCGATGCCAAACTATATTATGGTTGGCTTAGCGATCTTTTTCGTCGCGTATTATACACTGATTGAAAAGCAAAATTTCCGCAAAAAGCATGTGCTCATTGGCGCTGCGTATGCGTTCCTTATTGCTGCACCATTCGCTTTTGAACGTGATATTCCAAAGGTGAATATTGAAGATGCACAAGATTTAATTGCGCGTACAGAAGGCGGAAAAATTATTAAAGACCGTGATTACAGCAATAAAATCGACACGTATGAAGGACAAGAAGTGTATTTAATTGCGCTCGAGAAAAAAGATGCGGTTTATCGCTATGCGTTTGATCCGTATTCAGAGCAGTACTATCCATTTTCAAACTAAGGAGTGGGGAGCATGGAACATTTATTTAAACTACAAGCACGCTGGCCGGGTGGTCGTAATGAAGTCGGGGATATTGCGGCTGGGAATTTGAAAACGCAAGTATCGATTCCACCGGAAATGGATGGACCAGGCATCGGCACAAATCCCGATGAGATGTTACTAGGTGCGGCGGCAACGTGTTATATGATTACGCTCGCAGCTTTGCTTGAACGTGCCGGGATTAATACGAATACACAGACGCTTGAATCCGAAGGGTATGTCGATGTGACAAATGGTGTATTCACGTATAAAAAAATCATTCATAAGCCGGCGATTGAGTTAATGCCAACTGCGTCGGAGCGCGATAAAGAGCGTGCGGAGCGTCTAGCACACAAGGCAGAAGAAACTTGCATGATTAGCAAAGCGCTACGCGGTAATGTACAATTAGAGCTACAAGCAACAATCACTGTAGCTCGCATGATTTAATGACAGAGCCAGGGAATGGATTCCTTGGCTTTTTTTAAAGGAGAATGAAAGAAATGAAACCACATATTTTATTAATCGACGGCATGGCGCTGTTGTTCCGGTCGTTTTATGCGACAGCACCGATGCGTCAATTTTTCCCGCGTGAGGATGGCACCCCAACGAACGGCGTACAAGGTTTTGCGAGACACGTATTAAGCGCACAAAATATCGTCCGTCCAACGCATATAGCTGTGTGCTGGGATATGGGCTCGCACACATTCCGTAACGATTTATTTGATGGCTATAAGGCGAATCGCACGGCGCCGCCTGACGAAATGCTACCACAGTTTGATATGGCGCGTGAAGTGTCAGAAATGATTGGATGGAAAAATTTTGGCGTGAAGGGGCAAGAAGCGGATGATTTAATCGGCTCGATCGTTGAAAAATGGAAAGAAGATGCGCTCATTACCGTTGTTAGTGGCGATAAAGATTTATTGCAACTTGTCAATCCAAACACGACAATCGCGCTAACGAAAAAAGGGTATACCGAATACAACCCATATGATTTGGCTCGCTTCACCGATGAATATGGTATTTCACCTGCGCAGTTTGCAGATGTCAAAGCATTTATGGGGGATTCAAGTGATGGCTACCCAGGTGTTAAAGGAATCGGGCCAAAAACAGCGCTACAATTAATCCAAAAATATGGCTCTGTTGATGGTGTATTAGATGCGTTAGCGGAATTAAAACCAGGTCAACGCCAAAAAATTAGCGACAATGTAGATATGCTACGATTGTCGCTACAGCTTGCGCGTATTAATACAGCAGTGCCAATTGAAGCAGCGCTCGATGAGTTACTGTTACCAATGTGGACAAATGCTACGCTTGATTTAATGCATCAGCATGAATATCGTTTAATCGCCAATCATGCGTTAACGATTTTTAAGTAATGGTTTAATATGGACGAATGTTAGTGCGTGTGCATTGTCGGAATAGTCAATCTTTTTAATGTGGCTGTCGCGGCTAGGCGTCCCTAAATCGTGCACGAATAATTGCAAGCGTCCTTGTTCTATCGTATAACCAACAAGCACGGTCCAATGATAATTGTAGCGTGCTTTTTTAAAAAACAATGGCGTGAAATAACGATCGAATTTTAGCGCAATTGGCTCTCCTGCATCAATGGCAGCGAGAGCTTTTTTTGTAGTCACGCGTTGAATATGCCAATGTGGACCGAGCAAGCGCTTTAAGCGGCGAATCATACGCCATGTAAATAAACCAATCGGCGTCGTGCCAAGTGCGTGATATAAATAATTAATCGCAATCGGTTGCTGTAAATAATATTGTAAAATGGCTTCGACTGCTGTTGGGCCGCATGCAGAAGGTCGGAAGCGTTCATCGACAGCAGTATCGTACTGCGACTTAGCGTTGATGTGAATCAAAATGCTTGCTTATAACCGTCGCGTACAAGTTGCTGCAACGCTGTACGAAATGACGGAAATGACTCGCTAGGGAATGAATAGCCTGTCGTAATAAAATGATGTACGACATCGGGATTCATACCTGAGTGCAATACGCGAATGCCCATAAGCGACAAAGTTTTATTGAGTTTTTCAAAGCGCTCTGTTAGCGTATGCAAATCGATGTAATCAAAATCGCTCACGTCGATACCAGTGAAATCAATAATCATGCATTCAGAGTGCGGGTTGGCTGCGACGTAGTCAAAAATATCTTGGTCAATATTGTTAATACGTTCAAGCGTTAAAATACCGGTTAATGGTACGAGTACGACTTGCGCTAAAAAGGATTCAATTACCGGTGCAGACATCGAGCTTAAAATAAGTTGATAGTCTGCAATTTTTTCTTTGAGCTGTGCATTTTCTGTTTGTAAGTCCAATTCATTCACCACCTTGACTCTATTGTAGCGAAAATGTTTCTAAAAAAGAACTAGGAAGTGAACGAAAAAAGGAATCGCGCGAGTGGCGATTCCTTTTTGAGTGATTATGCTTGCGCGTCTAAGAACTCTGTTACTTGTTCTGGAGATTTAGCATTAGCGCTATGTAGGTGACCTACTTTTTCGCCATTTTTGAATACAGCAAGTGTTGGGATACCCATTACTTCATATTTTTCAGCTAATTCTGGTAGTTCATCGCGGTTTAATTCGTACCACGTGTATTGGTTGTATTGCTCGATGATTGGATCGATGAACATGTTCATGCGCGTGCAATCTGGGCACCAGCCAGCGTAAAATTTTACGATAACAGATGGTTGCGTTGTAATGATGTCGTTAAATTGTTCAACAGTTGTAATTGGTTGCATAGTGAAACCTCCTAATTAATAAATAACTTCTACTCTAGTGTACACTGTTTTATAAGTTACTGAAAGTAAGTTGATTTATTTTTTTAAATAAAGTGTCATAATTGGAAAAAATACAATCGTCTTAAAAAGAGGAAAGTGAGTTAAAACAGAAAATTTTAAACTTTTTCAACAAAAATCATCTTTTTTCATTGCATGAAAAATGGAAAACATGCTACTATGAATTTAGAAATTGCAAGGTCATATTTTTTTTTAGATAAAAATGAATGGTTATTCATTCAAATTGGAAGGGGCGAATTGTTTTATGGTTAGACGTATTCAAAAAGTTGCGGTTATCGGCTCTGGGGTAATGGGTTCAGGTATCGCTGCGCATTTAGCAAACTGTGGTTTTGAAACGCATTTATTCGACATTGTGCCAAATTCATTGACAGCGGAGGAAGAAAAAGCAGGTTTAACACTTGAGTCACCTGCTGTTCGTAACCGTTTTGTTGATAGCGCGATGCAGAAGCTGTTAAAGCAAAAACCGGCACCACTAACAACCAAAAGAAGCCTAAACAACATGAAAACAGGTAACTTAGAAGATGATTTACATGAGCTATCAACCGTAGATTGGATCATTGAAGTGGTAACAGAGAACTTAGCAATTAAAAAGTCGTTATACGACAAAATTGAATCTGTTCGTACACCAGGAACAATCGTTTCTTCCAACACTTCTGGCATTAGCATCGATGCAATGGCTGAAGGTCGCTCGGAAGATTTCCAAAAGAATTTCTTAGGAACGCACTTCTTTAACCCACCACGTTACTTAAAGTTATTAGAAGTCATTCCATCAAAATATACAGACCAAGCAGTACTTGATTATATTCTAGCATTTGGTGAAGATGAAATTGGTAAAGGGGTTGTGTTAGCGAGAGATACACCAAACTTTATCGGGAACCGCGTCGGCACGTATGGCTTAATGGTGACGCTTCAAGTGATGCGCGATAAAGGCTATTCAGTAGGTGAAGTGGATTCGGTGACAGGACCATTAATCGGGCGTCCATCATCTGCGACAATGCGTACGCTTGATGTGGTTGGCTTAGATACATTTATCCATGTAGCAAACAATGTTTATGATAATACGACAGGTGCCGAGCAAAAAGTGTTTGAAGTGCCGGACTATTTAGCAAAAATGGTCGACAAAGGCTGGCTTGGTGCAAAATCAGGACAAGGTTTCTTTGTGAAAAAAGGTAAAGAAATTTTAGAGTTAGATATCGATACGTTTGAATATGTGTCGCGTAAGGCGCTTGATACGCCGTCAATTGCTGTAGCAAAGCAGCAGCGTGGCCTAGCAAATCGTGTGAAATCACTCGTTTATGCGGAGGACCGCACAGGTGAATTATTATGGAATATTATCGCACCAACGCTTATTTACTCAGCAGAGTTAAACGGCGAAATTTCAGATTCGATTCTTGGTATCGACCAAGCAATGAAATGGGGTTTTGGTTGGACACAAGGACCATTTGAAGTGTGGGATGCGATTGGTGTAACACAATCGGTAGCGCGTATGACAAAGGAAGGGTATACGATTCCGGCGTTCGTTAATGCGTTATTAGATAAGGGCTATGATTCATTCTACGCGACAATCGACGATGAATTACATTACTTCGATGGTACGGACTACGTCAAAGTACCACGCAATGAAAAAGCTATCGATTTAGCGCTCTATAAAAAGCAAAACGGCGTGTTAAAGCAAAATGCAGGTGCGAGTGTCATCGACTTTGGTGACGGTGTATTGCTATTAGAATTCACGTCAAAATCAAATGCACTTGGTTTAGATACGATGCAAATGCTCAACTACGCGCTTGATTTATTAGATCAATCCGATGACTTTATCGGGTTAGTAATCGGCAATCAAAGCAAAAACTTCTCGGTTGGCGCGAACTTGGCGATGATTTTAATGGAAGCGGAAGAAGATAATACATTTGAATTAGATGCGGTTGTGAATGCATTCCAACAAGGGACATTGCGCATGAAATATAGCAATAAACCGGTCGTTGCAGCACCGTACAATATGACGCTTGGCGGCGGTGCAGAAGTTTGTTTAGCAGCAGCGCATATTCAAGCATCATCTGAAACGTTTATGGGGCTTGTAGAAGTTGGTGTTGGCGTCATTCCTGGCGGCGGCGGAAACAAAGAGCTTTATATGAAGCAATTAAAAGGCTTGCCAAAAGGCGTGACGGTCGATTTATTAAACATTGCTAGCAAGACGTTTGAAACGATTGCGACAGCGAAAACATCGACATCAGCGGAAGAAGCACGCGACAATAACTTCTTAAACGTTGCAGATAGCATTAGCGTCAATCCAGATCATCTATTATATGATGCTAAACAAGCGGTTATCGGCTTTGTCGCAAAAGGCTATAAAGCGCCGACACGCGAAAAAGTACCGGTTGTTGGTGAGCCGGGCTATGCGGCGTTATTACTCGGTGCAGAAGGCTTGAAAAACTCAGGTTTTGCATCGGCTTACGATATCGAAATCGCGAAAAAACTCGCTTATGTGTTAGCAGGTGGCCTCGTTCCATACGGCACGCTTGTTGATGAGCAATATTTATTAGATTTAGAGCGTGAAGCATTTATTAGCTTGTTACAAAATGCGGCGACACAGCAACGTATGCAACATATGTTATTAAAAGGCAAACCGTTACGTAATTAGTTTTCATATAATAAGGGGGATTCGCTTATGCGTGAAGCAGTAATTGTTGCAGGTGCCAGAACACCTGTCGGGAAAGCAGGAAAAGGTTCATTAAAAACCGTTCGTCCAGATGATTTAGCAGCATTAGTAGTCAAAGAAACGTTAAAGCGTGCTAATTATACAGGAGATATTGATGATTTAATTATCGGTTGTGCGATGCCAGAAGCGGAGCAAGGCATGAATGTGGCGCGTAATATCGGCGCGTTAGCAGGACTTCCGGATACGACGCCAGCGCAAACGGTCAATCGTTTCTGCTCATCGGGCTTACAAACGATTGCTAATGCGGCAGAGCGTATTATGCTTGGGCATTCTAAAGCGATACTCGCTGGTGGTACGGAATCGATGACGATGGTACCGATGATGGGCCATGTCGTCCGTCCAAATGTGACGCTTGCAGAGGAAGCACCGGAATATTATACAAGTATGGGACATACAGCAGAAAATGTGGCAGTGAAATATAGCGTGTCACGCGATGAGCAAGATGCGTTTGCAGTACGCTCTCATGCCAATGCGCTTCGTGCGATTCAAGAAGGTCGCTTCGATGAGCAAATCGTGCCGGTTGATGTTGTCGAGCGCTATGTTGATAACAACAATAAGCCGCAAGAAAAACGCTTTGAATTTAAAATGGATGAAGGAATTCGCCCGGGAACGACGGTTGAGTCATTAGCGAAGTTACGCCCAGCCTTTAATGTAAAGGGGAGCGTCACAGCGGGCAATGCGTCACAAACATCTGATGGTGCGGCAGCAGTGCTTGTTATGGACAGTGAATATGCACAGCAACAAGGCATCGAGCCGTTAGCGAAGTTTTTAGGATTTGCCGTTGGAGGGGTGCCACCGGAAGTCATGGGAATTGGCCCGGTTGTAGCAGTACCAAAAGCGCTTGAGATTGCCGGTTTAAAAATCGACGATATCGACCTTTGGGAAATTAACGAGGCGTTTGCATCGCAATCAATCCAAGTTGTCAAAGAGCTAGGTATTGATCTCGATAAAGTCAACGTGAATGGCGGCGCGATTGCGCTCGGTCATCCGCTCGGTGCTACAGGAACGATTTTGTCATTAAAACTGATTCATGAATTAAAACGCCAACGCAAAAAATACGGTGTCGTAACGATGTGTATCGGCGGCGGTATGGGTGCTGCGGGCGTGTTCGAAGTTCTGTAATTTTGTAGTCGTCACTTATTTTCACAAGGGAAACTATTCAGTTCGGGAGGAATTTACGATGACAGAAAACACAGCAAACATCATTAAAGGTGGTAGCTTTTTAACAGAAGATGTGGACATTAACCGCGTATTTACGCCGGAAGATTTCACAGAAGAGCATAAAATGATTGCGAAAACGACCGAGGATTACGTGAAAAATGACGTCTTTCCGGTAGTTCCAAACTTAGAAAATCATGAGTTTGAGCATTCAGTAAAGCTGTTGAAAAAAGCAGGAGAGTTAGGTCTGTTAGCGATTGACGTACCAGAAGAATATGATGGTTTAGGGCTTGATAAAATTACATCGGCACTTGTGACAGAGAAGATGGCGGTTGTAGGCGGCTTCTCGATTACACACGGTGCGCACGTAGGGATTGGTTCGTTACCAATCGTATTGTTCGGCAATGACGAGCAAAAATCGCGTTATTTACCAAAGCTATCAACAGGGGCGTTAATCGCGGCGTATGCGTTAACGGAGCCGGGGTCAGGTAGTGATGCGCTCGGTGCAAAAACGGTCGCACGTTTAAATGAAGCGGGCACACATTATATTTTAAATGGTGAAAAGCAATGGATTACAAACTCAGGATTTGCTGATATCTTTATTGTCTATGCGAAAATTGATGGTGAAAAATTCACAGCATTTATCGTCGAACGCGACTTTGGCGGCGTGTCAACAGGCGCAGAAGAGAAGAAGATGGGCATTAAATCATCATCGACACGAACGCTTATTTTAGATGACGTCGCAGTGCCGGTTGAAAACTTACTTGGTGAAGTAGGACGCGGCCATGTGATCGCCTTCAATATTTTAAATATTGGGCGCTACAAACTAGGCGTTGGGACGATTGGCTCGTCAAAACGTGCACTCGATATTACGATTCAATATACGAATGAACGGAAACAATTTAATACGCCGATTTCGTCATTCAATTTAACGAAGGAAAAGCTTGCGAATATGGCGGCACAAATTTATGCTTCTGAGTCATTGATTTACCGTACTGTAGGCTATTTCGAGGACAATATGGGGCAGATGAGTGATGAACAGAAAAAAGACGGTAAAAAGATTGCAGAAGCGATTGCAGAATATGCGATTGAGTGCTCAATCAATAAAGTCTTTGGGTCAGAGGTGTTAGATTACGTAGCCGATGAAGCAGTGCAATTGCACGGTGGCTATGGCTACATGGCAGAATACGAAGTCGAGCGCATTTACCGCGACTCTCGTATTAACCGTATTTTTGAAGGTACAAATGAAATTAATCGCTTAATCGTACCGGGGACGTTTATGAAAAAGGCGATGAAAGGTGAATTGCCACTTCTTGAGCAGGCGCAAGCATTGCAGCAAGAAATTTTAACGATGGTACCAGAGGACATTGCTGATGAGCCATTAGCACAAGAAAAATATTTAGTGAAAATGGCGAAGAAAATCGCGTTACTGACAGCGGGTACTGCCGCATTAAAATACGGCAATAAGCTTGAAGATGAGCAAGAAATTCTTGTGAATATTGCGAACATCGCGAACCAATTATTCGCGATGGAGTCAGCGGTATTACGTACGCAAAAAGCGATTGACCGCGACGGCGTAGACAAAGCGGCGCAAAAGCTATTGTATACGGAAATCTTTAGCCAAGATGCCTTTGAAACGATTCTTGCAGAGGCGCGTGATACGTTAGTGAATTCATCATCAGGTGACAACCAACGTATGATGCTGTCAGCGCTCCGTAAATTTGGACGCTATGCACCGAAGAAAACGATTAAATTGAAACGTCAAGCAGCAGAAGCGTTAATCGCTGCTGAAAAGTTCATCGTCTAACTCGGGTACGGAAGTAAGAGGCCTTGCCCGAAGGACAACTACACCAATACTCCCATATTACTGTAGGCCATGTAAATAAGAAGGGATAGATGCAGTGGGTGCGTCTATCCTTTTTTCTGATTTGCAAAGGATTTCAAATGTCTATACAATAGAGGAAATGAGAAGGAGGCATGCATACAAAATGACGATTCAGTTTTATCATTATCCAAAATGTACAACGTGCAAAAAAGCATCAAAATGGTTAAAAGATGAGGGCATTGAATTTACGGCACATGACATTACGACCGATACACCATCACAAGATGAGCTGCGCAAGTTTTATGAGTTAAGTGGACTGCCGCTAAAGAAATTTTTCAACACGTCTGGCATGAAATATCGCGAACTAGGGCTGAAAGATAAGCTTGCACATATGTCAGAAGACGAACAATTATCACTTTTAGCGTCAGATGGTATGTTAATTAAACGTCCTCTCACAACGGACGGTAAAAAAGTAACTTTAGGCTTTAAAGAGCAAGAATTTACAGAAGCGTTTAAATAGTGTCCATTACGGGCGTTCATCAAACGCTTGAAATGCTGTTATATCAAGACGTATGACCTTTAGAAAGTTCGGAATTACCCTTGTCAACACGCGGAAAACGTGACACAATAAAGATGAAATTACATAAACGGAGGGAATAAACAATGAGCGTTCCAACAAACTTACGTTACACAGAAGATCACGAATGGGTTAAATTAGAAGATGGTAAAGCAGTAATCGGTATTACTGAATTTGCACAATCAGAACTTGGTGATATCGTATTCGTAGAACTACCAGCAGTAGGCGACGACATCGGCGCTGGCGAATCATTCGGTAGTGTTGAATCTGTAAAAACAGTTTCTGAATTATATTTACCAATCGCTGGTAAAATCTTAGAAGTAAACGAAAACTTAGAAGATTCTCCAGAACTAGTAAACGAATCTCCATACGAACAAGCGTGGATGGTTGTTGTTGAACCTGCAAATGAAGCAGACGTTGAAGGTTTATTAACTGCAGATCAATACAAAGAAGCAATCGCTGAATAATTGCTATTAATGCAAGAGGCTGGGACATACGTGTAACAACATCCTCTCAGATGAGCATAAGAAAAACCGGAATCGCGCTGTGGCGCGGTTCCTTTTTTTTTTTGCGAACGCTAAAAAAGGAACAGGAACTGTTTTGTCAAAGCCTCTTTTTTAATTGTTTGAGTTGTTTTAAGTTTGGGCATTTTTGTAGGCGAGTGCGTCTAAACATGGTATAACTAAAGTACAAGACGGGTAAGCTTGCGGAGGTGGCAGAAATGGTTACTGATAAAGTGTTAATCGTTGAAGGACGGCAAGATAAACTGCGTATTTTGCCAGTGTTAAACGAAGCGGTCGAAATTATTTGTACGAATGGTACGATTAGTGAAGCTCGCTTAGAAGAACTGCTTGCACCTTATGAGGACAGCGAAATGTATGTGTTTTTTGATGCCGATCATTCCGGTGAGAAAGCGCGAAAGCTCGTACAGCATTACTTCCCTCATGCAGCGCATTTGTATACGTTACGAATGTATAAGCAAGTTGAACATACGCCACGAAATTATTTAGCTGCAGTGCTAGCGGACGCTGATTTTCAAGTGAATCCCGCCTATTTAATACGATAAGGAATGACAGTAAATGAACGAATGGTCTCGTGAACAATGGCAACAAGAAATGGCAACGCATGACGTGACCGCTTTTTATTTGTATACGCCGATGTGCGGTACGTGTGCGGTCGCATCTAAAATGATGGACGTGACAGAAAAGGTCCTCCCACAAATTCCAATGGGGAAGGCCAATTTAAATTATATCGAACAACTTGCATATGATTATGAAATTGAAAGCGTGCCATGTTTGCTTATTTCTGAACATGGTAAAGTACGCGAAAAAGTGTATGCTTTTCAATCCGTACCAAATTTGTATGAAAAAATTTTAAATAAGTCATTGACGTAAAAATAACAGAGTGTTAAAGTAGGAAGCAACAATAAAACAAAAACTTATGTCGTTACTCTTATTTAGAGAGGTGGAGGGAAGTGCCCTATGAAGCCCGGCAACCGTCGCAATTTGTGATATGGTGCCAAATCACGCAAAGTCTTACTTTGGGAGATGAGAGAACGGTTTGACACGATATGTTAAACCCTTCTGTTACTCTTTAGCAGAAGGGTTTTCTTTTTTTGTTAAAGAAATCCAATAGTAAACATCGTGAATTGTTGGCATATAAATAATCAGAGATTTCGAAAGTTTTAGAATAAGGTGGAGTGACAGTGATACAGTTAGAAAATGTTTCAAAACAATATAAAACAGCAAACGGCTCTCTAACTGCTGTCGATAATGTGAATTTAACAATCCAAGATCGTGAAATCTTTGGCATTATCGGATACAGTGGCGCCGGGAAAAGTACGATGATTCGCTTACTGAACGGTTTAGAACAACCAACATCAGGCGACGTCATTGTGAATGATGTCAATATTTCAAAAGCACGCGGCAATGCGCTACGCAATGCGCGTCACAATATTAGTATGGTGTTCCAACACTTCAATCTATTATGGTCACGTACAGTGGCAGAAAACATCGCCTTTCCACTAGAAATCGCTGGTGTGAAAAAGGCGGCCCGCGCTAAACGTGTCAAAGAATTAATTGCACTCGTTGGCTTAGAAGGTCGCGATGATGCCTATCCATCGCAATTGTCTGGTGGTCAAAAGCAGCGTGTCGGCATTGCCCGTGCACTCGCAAATAACCCGACTGTATTGCTTTGTGATGAAGCAACATCAGCGCTTGACCCCGAAACGACCGATGCGATTTTAGACTTACTAGTGAGCATTAACGACAAACTAGGCTTAACAATCGTCTTGATTACACATGAGATGCACGTTATTCGAAAAATTTGTCATCGCGTAGCGGTTATGGAAAAAGGGCAAGTCGTCGAACAAGGTGATGTGCTTGAAGTATTCCAAAATCCACAAGCGCCGATTACAAAACGTTTTGTGACACAGGTGACATCATCAGGTCAGAAAGAATCGGTGGCGCAAATGCTCGAAGATTACCGCGACGGCGAATTAATTAAATTATTTTTCGTCGGCGACCAAACCGAGCAACCGGTCATTACTGAAATTATTCGTACATTTACGGTAGACGTCAACATCGTCCACGGGAATATTTCACCGACAAAAAGTGGCCCGTACGGCACATTAATCGTTCAGTTAACCGGCGCAGATGCCGATGTCGCCGCTGCGATTCATTATTTAGAAAACAAAGGAATTAAATCGGAGGTGATTCGTGATGCTAACTGATTTATTTCCAAACGTTGAGTGGGACCGCCTTTGGGAGGCGACACTGCAAACACTCTATATGACGGCTGTGTCAACGGTCATCACGTTTATTTTAGGACTCGCATTAGGGATTATCTTATTTTTAACAAGCCCGTATCAACTATGGGCAAATAAATTAGCGAACTGGATTACCGGCGCATTCGTCAACGTCTTCCGTTCGATTCCATTTATCATTTTAGTCATTTTATTAATTCCGTTTACAACATTTTTATTCGACTCGATTTTAGGAGCGAATGCGGCATTACCAGCGTTAATTATCGGCGCTGCACCATTTTATGCACGCATGGTGTTAATCGCCTTACGTGAAATTGACAAAGGCGTCATTGAAGCATCGCGCTCAATGGGAGCTAAAACATCAACGATTATTTTTAAAGTGTTGATTCCAGAATCATTACCGGCACTTGTGTCAGGTATTACGGTAACAGCAGTAGCGCTTGTAGGATACACCGCGATGGCCGGTATTATCGGTGCTGGTGGACTAGGGGACTTGGCGTTTGTCGACGGTTTCCAACGTGGACGTACCGATGTAACATTTGTCGCAACCATTTGCGTGTTAGTGATCGTCTTTATTATCCAATTTATCGGCGACTTCTTCACAGCAAAATTTGATAAAAGATAACGCGAAAGCGTATCAAATATATAGAGGGAAAAGGGGATTTATTATTATGAAAGCTTCAAAAAAATTAGTAGCAAGTTTATTAACAGCATCATTAGCACTTAGCCTAGCAGCATGTGGCTCAGACGACAAAGAAAAATCAGGCGGCGATGCAAATGACACAACGCTAAAAATCATGGCTTCGAACACACCACACCAAGAAATCTTGAAAAAAGCAGAACCAATTCTTGAAAAAGAAGGCGTGGACCTTGAAATCGAAACAGCGCAAGATTATGTTATTCCAAACAAAGCATTAGCTTCAGGTGATATCGATGCGAACTATTTCCAACACATTCCATACCTTGAACAACAAATGAAAGACAACAAAGATTATGATTTCGTCAATGCGGGTGGTATCCACATCGAGCCAATCGCAATCTACTCGAAACAATACAAATCATTAGAAGATTTACCAAAAGGCGCAAAAATCGTTATCTCAAAATCAGTAGCGGACCAAGGTCGTATTTTAACGCTTCTTGAAGCAAATGGCTTAATCAAATTAAAAGACGGCGTTGATAAAACAACAGCTGAAATTAAAGATATCGCTGAAAATCCAAAAGACTTAAAAATCGATCCAGCGGTAAATCCAGAAATGCTCGTACAAACGTACAACAATTCAAAAGATGTAGATGCCGTTGTCATCAACTCAAACTTCGCCATTGATGCAGGCTTAAATCCGAAAAAAGATTCAATTGCGATTGAAGATGATGAGTCACCATACGTAAACGTTATCGCAGTGCGTAAAGACGATAAAGACAGCGAAGCGATTAAAAAATTAGTGGACGTATTACATTCTGAAGAAATCCAACAATTCATTACAGATGAATGGGGCGGTTCTGTCGTTCCTGTAAGTAAATAGAGGCTTTGACAACACATTTCATTAGTTCGCAACGAAAAACCGGAACCGCGCTACCGCGCGATTCCGGTTTTTTTATGCTCATCTGAGAGGGTGTTGTTACACGCCTGTCTCAGCCTCTAATAAGCGCTCCAACCAGCGTCTGCAGCTAATGCTACACCGTTGATTAAATCTGACTCGTCTGATGCTAAGAACAGCGCGATGTTTGCGACATCATCAACTGTACCTGCACGTGACATTAAGTTTGTCCCACGAATGGCTGCTTCCATACCGAATTTATCGACATTGGCCATATTCGCCGCGAAGCCTGTTTGGATTTGTCCTGGAGCGATGGCGTTACAACGCACGCCTTGTGCACCGTATTGTGACGCTACGTTCTTTGTCATGCCGACAATCGCATGTTTAGCCGCTGTATAGCCTAAGCCGCCACGACCGCCAAATAACCCTGAAATCGAAGCCATATTGACGATTGTTCCTTTACCGCGCTCTGTGAAGTGAGGCAGAACTTTACGAATGCCGCGCATAACGCCTGTTACGTTAATGTCAAAGACGCGTTGCCATACGTCATCAGTTACGTTGCCTGCTGCTTGCATATTATCGCTCACACCGGCATTGTTTACTAAAATATCGAGCTGACCAAAGTGTGCAATCGAATCATCAATCATGCGTTGCACATCTTCTTCTACTGCTACGTTCACTTTGACGCCGAATGCTTCATGTCCTGCAGCTTGTAATTCTTTCACAGTGTCTGTTAACGCGGCTTCGTTAAAATCAGCGATAACGATTTTGGCACCTTCGCCTGCAAAACGTTTCGCGATTTCCTTGCCAATCCCTGCACCACTACCTGTAATAAGTGCGACTTTATTATTTAAACGATTCATTTATAAAACCCCTTTCAAAATGCTTGCGTACAGTAGTATAACGCAAAATATTTTAAAATTAAACTAAAACGATTTGGGGTTTCTTCTATTATATAGTATTTAGTGGAAACGCTTTCTTTTTTAGGTTATGAAAAATCCTTCTGAAGCGCTTATCAGAAGGATTTGCATTAACGGAATTGTGTCAGACGCGAGAAAAAATGACCAACGAATTCTAAGAAAATTTCTTCCGATGGTGCGAGTTCACGCGTGCTTGGGAAGATGACACCGACGTTGCGTGTGAATGGTGGCTCGATGAGTGATAGGCGCACGGTGCGTCGCGGCGTGGCGTCATAAAATGCTGACTCTGGCAGTAGCGTAATACCAATGCCCGCTGCAACAAGCCCTTTTAACGCATCCATGTCCTCTCCCTCTGATGTAATATTTGGCGTAAAGCCAACCGACTTACACGCATCTACAACAACTTTATTTAAAATGAAATCCTCTGGGAACAATACGAAGTTTTCGTTGCGTAAGTCACCAAGCTGAATTTCTTTCTTTTCGGCTAGACGGTGGTTTTCTGGAACGAGTGCGGAAATATTTTCGGTAAATAAAATTTTTGTATCGATCAATTCATCTTTTTGTGGCACAGGTCCAAGGAATGCTAAGTTGAGCTCGCGATTTTTAACGGCGTTAATTAAAAAGCGATAAGACCCTTGGCGCAAGTGGAATGACACATTCGGATGTTCTTTTTTAAATGCTGAGATGACAGTAGGTAGCAAAAAGCTTGCTAGGCTCGTCGGGAACCCGATTTTAATCGTGCCTTTCTCAGGATCTAAATATTCATCGACTTGTTTTTTTGCAAAATCAATCGCTTTTAACGCGACGACGGCATGTTCTAAAAACACATGTCCGATTGGTGTTAATTTGACGTTGCGGCCGATGCGTTCAAACAATTCAGCACCTAATTCAGATTCCAAATTGGCGATTTGTCTACTGACAGCAGATTGTGCAACATGTAAATTTTCAGCAGCTTCTGAGATATGTTCACGTTCAGCAACTGCGACGAAATAGCGTAGTTGTCGTAATTCCAAGGCATGTCAACTCCAATTCATCTATTTTTTAGATTGATTCTATATAAAGTATATATTGTTTGCATTGATTTGTGAATTTAAAATAGATTCACAAGGGAGGGATTTTTATGACGTTTCAAAATATTCAGAAAGAACAAGGGCTTTATCATCCAAATTTCGAGCATGATGCATGTGGCATTGGCTTTTATGCGAGCTTAAAAAATGAACCGACACATGACATCGTCGTGCAAGGTTTAGCGATGCTTTGCCGCCTAGACCACCGAGCAGGACGTGGCAGCGACGGTAAAACAGGTGATGGTGCTGGGCTAATGGTGCAGATTCCAGATGCGTTTTTCCGTCAGGTGACAACATGGGCGCTACCACCGAAAGGCGAATACGCTGTAGGTCAGTTGTTTTTCACAACAGATGACGCTCAGCGACGACGAATTGAAGAAAAATTCAACGCGGTCATTGCAGAGGAGGGTCAAACGCTGATTGGTTGGCGTACTGCTCCGACAAATACCGAGTCGTTAAGTGAAACGGCAAAGCAAACAGCGCCGGTTGTTCGCCAACTATTCATTGCTAGTAGTTTGTCAGAAAATTCCCTCGCATTTGAACGAAAACTGTATGTCATTCGCAAGCGTGTAGAAAATTGGGCGAAAGCGCAACATCTCACGTTTTATTGTCCAAGTTTATCAACGCAAACGATGGTATTCAAAGGTTTATTAGCACCTGAGGAAGTGGCACAGTTTTATGTGGACTTACAACATGAGCAGTTTACGTCCGCGATGGCACTTGTGCATTCACGTTATTCTACGAATACATTCCCGTCGTGGGAACGCGCTCATCCGAACCGCTACATTATTCATAACGGCGAAATCAACACCGTACTTGGCAATGCCAATTGGATGAAAGCACGCGAACGACAATTGGTTTCGGAAGCGTTTGGCGATGACCTTGAAAAGGTACTCCCAATTATCAATGCGGAAGGCTCTGACTCAGCGATGGTCGATAATGCGTTTGAGTTTTTCGTATTAGCAGGTCGCTCATTAGCAGAAACAGCGATGATGATGATTCCGGAACCGTGGACAGAAAATCCGCATATTTCAGCTGAGAAAAAGGCGTTCTACCAATACAATAGCACATTAATCGAACCTTGGGACGGTCCAACATCAATCGCGTTCACAAACGGTCAACAAATTGGGGCGATTTTAGACCGCAACGGCTTACGCCCAGCGCGTTATTATGTAACAAAAGACGATTATATTATCTATTCTTCAGAAGTCGGGGTCATTGACGTAGCTGAAGAACAGGTGGCGTATAAAGAACGATTAAGCCCAGGGAAGATGCTTTTAATCGATTTAGAACAACGTGAAATTATTGCCGATGATGTCTTGAAAAAAGACATGGCAGCAGCGAAACCATATCAACAATGGTTAGACGAGCATTTAATGAAGCTCGAACAGCAACGAGAAAAGTCAGAAAATATCGATGATTTATTGCTTCATCAAAAGATTTTTGGTTACACATATGAAGATGTCCATAAATATATCGTGCCGCTTGTAACAGGTAAAACAGACCCATTAGGTTCGATGGG
This sequence comes from Kurthia huakuii LAM0618, assembly GCF_000505545.1. Taxonomy (GTDB): domain Bacteria; phylum Bacillota; class Bacilli; order Bacillales_A; family Planococcaceae; genus Kurthia; species Kurthia huakuii. Next base: position 51,089 of record NZ_AYTB01000009.1, on the reverse strand, counting down.
CAATGATACGCCACTTGCGGTTTTATCGGATAAGCCGCAATCTTTATTTCATTATTTTAAACAACTATTTGCGCAAGTAACCAACCCGCCGATTGACTCGATTCGTGAGCATTTAGTGACGTCGACAATGACGCTACTTGGAAAGGAAGGCAATATCCTGCATCCAACAGCAAAAAATTGCGAACGGATTTTTTTAGAAACACCCATTTTAACAAATGGTCAATTTGCGCAGCTAAAACAGCATGACCACAAGCAATCTGCTGTTATTGAGTTAACGATGACGCATGATGTGGCGAGCGATTTAGCGCGCATTGCAGCGGAAGCAGACGTGGCACTTCGCCGTGGTGTCGAACTGCTTATTTTATCGGACCGCAATGTCACAATCGACAAGCCGATGTTGCCGATTTTACTTGCTGCAAGTAGCCTTCATCAGCATCTTGTGCGCACCGGCGAACGCACACAAGCGAGCATTATCGTAGAAGCGGCGGAAGTACGCGAAGTGCATCATCATGCCGCATTAATCGGCTATGGTGTCGATGCCATTAACCCATATTTAGTGTTTGCGACGATTGATAAAGCCATTCGCGATGAGCATTTGGATATGAGTTATGAACAGGCGCTTGCACGCTACGTTTATGCGGCAAGTCAAGGCGTCGTGAAAGTGATGTCGAAAATGGGCATCTCAACAATCCAAAGTTATCGCGGCGCGCAAATTTTTGAAGCAGTCGGCATTTCACAAGACGTCATCGACAAGCATTTCACCGGTACAGCAAGTCAGCTTGGCGGTATCGATCTTCAAACCATTGGTGAAGAGGCACGTCGCCGTCATGAACAAGCAGTTGAGTCGGGTGACAAGGGCTTACCACCGGGCAGTGACTATCAATGGCGAGCAAATGGTGAGCATCATGCGTTTAATCCAAAAACGATTCATACGTTGCAGTGGGCAACGCGTAAAAATGACTTTGGCTTGTTCCATCAATATACAGAAATGGCCAATGAGGAGCGCTTAGGCTTCCTGCGCAATTTATTAACGTTTAAACCAACCGAAAGTATTCCATTAGAAGAAGTCGAGTCCGCTGCATCGATTGTGAAACGTTTTAAAACAGGCGCGATGTCATTTGGCTCGATTTCACAGGAAGCACATGAGGCGCTCGCAATCGCGATGAACCGCATTGGTGGTAAATCGAATTCTGGTGAAGGTGGCGAAGATGCGGCACGCTTTGAGCCCGATGCAAACGGGGACTTACGCCGCTCACAAATTAAACAAATCGCTTCTGGACGCTTCGGTGTCAAATCGCATTATTTAGTGAATGCCAATGAGCTTCAAATCAAAATGGCGCAAGGTGCAAAGCCGGGCGAGGGCGGTCAGCTTCCGGGGAATAAAGTGTATCCGTGGGTCGCGGCGGTGCGTGGCTCAACAACGGGTGTTGGCTTAATTTCACCACCGCCGCATCATGATATTTATTCAATTGAAGATATGGCAGAGCTCATTTATGACCTTAAAAATGCAAACCGTCATGCGCGCATTTCCGTAAAACTTGTCGCCAAAGCGGGCGTTGGGACCATTGCTGCTGGTGTCGCAAAAGGGGCGGCTGATGTCATCGTCATTAGTGGCTATGATGGTGGTACAGGGGCCTCGCCAAAAACGAGTATTAAACATACCGGACTACCGTGGGAGCTTGGTTTAGCAGAAGCACATCAAACGCTCATGCTTAACAACTTACGTGACCGCGTAACGCTTGAGACAGACGGTAAACTGATGACCGGGAAAGACGTCATAATGGCGGCGTTATTTGGCGCTGAGGAATTTGGTTTTGCGACGGCGCCATTAATCGTGTTAGGTTGCGTGATGATGCGTGCCTGTCATTTAGATACGTGTCCTGTTGGTGTTGCAACACAAAATCCAGAACTTCGCGCAAAATTTATCGGCTCGCCAGATCATGTCGTGAACTTTATGCTATTCATTGCCGAAGAAGTACGCGAATATATGGCGAAACTCGGCTTCCGTACATTTGAAGACATGGTCGGTCGTACGGATTTACTTACAGTGAGTGACCGTGCCAACACGCATTGGAAAGCAAGTCAGCTAGATTTATCGAAACTGCTCTATCAAGTAGATGGACCACGTACGAAGCAAGGAGCGCAACAACATAAACTAGAACAGACACTCGATTTACGCGAAATTTTACCGCGTGTTGATTTTGCGATTAAACATGCGTCGCCGATTTCGCTGACGTTCCCGATTAACAATACCGACCGCGCAGTAGGAACGATTGTCGGCAGCGAAATTTCAATGCAGTACGGCGCGGTTGGTTTACCGGAAGATACGATTAAACTGCATTTTACCGGTTCTGCAGGACAAAGTTTTGGCGCCTTTATTCCAAACGGGATGTTGATGTCAGTCGACGGTGATGCCAATGATTACTTCGGTAAAGGGTTATCAGGAGGGAAGGTACTTGTTTCGGCACCGATTAAAGGGCGCGACGAGGCGAATGTCATTGCTGGGAACGTTTGTTTATACGGTGCGACAAGTGGCGAGGCGTTTATTAATGGGCGCGCCGGCGAGCGGTTTGCGGTGCGCAATAGTGGCGCTGACGTTGTTGTTGAAGGCATTGGTGACCATGGGCTTGAATATATGACCGGCGGCAATGTCGTGATTTTAGGGGACGTCGGTAAAAACTTTGGTGCGGGTATGTCTGGTGGTGTCGCCTACGTTCGTCCGACAAATATCGAGGCGTTCAAAGCGGCGTGTAATTTAGAAATGATTGAGTTTACGACACAATTTACACAGCAAGATATGGAATTGTTAAAAGCATTACTCGAAAAACATATTCATTATACGGATAGCTCAAAAGCGAAAGCAATCTTACGTGATTTTGCGACCGCGATGGATGGCTTTATTAAAGTCGTACCAACCGATTATAAACAGATGCTTGCGCAGATTGCCTCGTTTGAACAGCAAGGGTTATCGGAGCAAGAAGCGGCGATGAAAGCATTTGCAGTCGTGACAGCACCGAACGATCGAGCCGTGACAAAATCTTAAAGGAGCGTGACTTAGAATGGGAAAACCAACAGGATTTATGGAATATGATCGCAAGAAAGTAACGGAAAAGGCACCGCTAGCACGCGTTAAAAACTTTGAAGAATATACGGCGCGTTTATCGGATGCCGATTTAACAACACAAGGGGCACGCTGCATGGATTGCGGTACACCGTTTTGCCATATGGGGATTGAGATTCGTGGCTTTGCGGCGGGCTGTCCGATTCAAAATGTTATCCCGGAATGGAATGACCTCGTTTATCATGGGCAGTGGCAGGAAGCATTAGAGCGCTTAATGATGACGAATAACTTCCCAGAATTTACAGGTCGCGTCTGCCCAGCACCATGTGAAGGCTCTTGTACGCTTGGCATTAATGAGCCAGCCGTTGCCATTAAAAGCATTGAGCAGTCGATTATTGATAAAGGCTTTGAAATGGGCTGGGTGCAACCGCGCATTCCACAGCAGCGCACAACGAAAAAAATCGCCATCATCGGCTCAGGTCCAGCTGGTTTAGCAGCAGCCGATGAATTGAATCAATGTGGGCATCATGTGACGGTTTTTGAGCGCGATGATCGTGCAGGGGGCCTGTTGATGTATGGCATTCCAAATATGAAGCTCGATAAAAAAATCGTTGAGCGCCGCATTCACTTACTGCAAGCGGAAGGCATCCATTTTGAGCTAAATACCGCCGTTGGAATAGATATTACAGCAGACGAATTAAAAGCGCAATACGATGCCGTTGTGCTGGCAACAGGCGCCACGAAAGCACGTGAACTACGGATGCCGGGGAGCGAGGCGCAAGGTGTCATTCCAGCGATGACCTATTTACATGGCGTGACGAAAAGCTTATTAGACTCAAACTTTGAAGACGAGCGCGCGCTGAATATGAAAGGGAAAAATGTCCTCGTCATCGGTGGCGGTGATACAGGTGCTGACTGCGTGGCAACAGCTGTGCGCCAAGGTTGTCAATCGGTGCATCAATTTGGGAAGCACCCAGCACTCCCTGTGAAACGTCAACAACAGCAACCGTGGCCAGCAGACCCACAACTATATAAACTGGATTATGCGTATGCTGAAGCGGACGCCAAATTTGGCGGCGACCCGCGCGAATATTGCATTCAAACGAAAAAAATCGTCGCTGATGAACAAGGGCGCGTCAAAGAGCTGCATACGGTTCAAATGAATAAAATTGTTAATGATGAAGGTTATGCCTATTTTGAAGAAATTCCTGGCACTGAAAAAGTATGGCCGGCTGATTATGTCTTTGTGGCGATTGGTTTTGAAGGTACCGAATCGGCACTTGCACAACAATTTGGCGTGAACGTCTTAAACAATCGTTTGTACGCATCAGGTCGTGATTATGCGACAACCGTCGAAGGTGTCTTTGCGGCAGGTGATGCGCGCCGCGGTCCATCGCTCATTGTATGGGCGATTAAAGAAGGGCGCGAAGTTGCCGCACAAGTAGCGAAATATTTAACGGAAACACAGGCGTTAGCACAATAACTACGATAGGAAGGCTCGTAAACATCGCTTACGAGCCTTTTTTTATGACACAAGAAATGTCATTCAAAACGTGATATAATGCGGTTTATCATCATTTTAATAGTGAAAACCAACGATCTTTATTGAAATCAATTCTCAATTAGAAAGCGCTTATTGAAAATGAGAAAATTTTAAAAGAAATGCACTTTTTACGTCGCTACTATTATAGGAAATCTTTTCATAGCAACGATTAAGGAATCTACTTGAGAATGAAATTCAAATGGTTGCAATCACTTTTTAATTAAGTTAAGATTAGAATGATTTAAATTAAGAATGGATACGCCATTCGGGAAACGCAAACGGAGGGTATTAGAATGTCAACTTTAGAAATTAAAGATCTTCATGTTTCAATCGAAGACAAGGAGATTTTAAAAGGCGTTAACTTAACGCTAAATACAAACGAAGTACATGCAATCATGGGTCCTAACGGTACTGGTAAATCAACATTAGCTTCAGCAATTATGGGTCACCCTAAATACGAAGTAACTTCAGGTGAAATTTTACTTGACGGTGAAAACGTATTAGAAATGGAAGTAGACGAACGCGCTCAAGCTGGTCTATTCCTAGCGATGCAATATCCATCAGAAATCGCTGGTGTTACAAACGCAGACTTCTTACGTTCAGCAATCAATGCTCGTCGTGAAGAAGGCGATGAAATTTCAATCATGAAATTCATCAAGCAATTAGATAAAACAATGGACTTCTTAGAAATGCCAGAAGAAATGGGCCAACGTTACTTAAACGAAGGTTTCTCTGGCGGTGAGAAAAAACGTAACGAAATTCTTCAATTAATGATGATTAAACCAAAATTCGCTGTACTTGATGAAATCGACTCAGGTCTTGATATCGATGCACTTAAAATCGTGTCAAAAGGGATTAACGAAATGCGCGGCGAAGGCTTCGGCTGCTTAATGATCACGCACTACCAACGCTTACTTAACTACATCACACCTGACCACGTTCACGTAATGATGCAAGGTAAAGTTGTAAAATCTGGTGGTTCTGAACTAGCACAACGTTTAGAAGCGGAAGGTTATGACTGGATCAAAGAAGAACTAGGCATTAAAGATACAAACGCAGTAGTAGAAGAAGCATAATCGAGGAGGACGAGCACAGATGACGGTTGAAACAAAACTTGCTTTAACAGCCGAAGATGTACGCTCTTTCTCTGAAGCTCAAGGCGAACCAACATGGTTTGCAGAGCTTCGCGAACGTGCTCTTGCGGAAGTTGAAAACTTAGATATGGTTAAACCAGATAAAACAAACATTGAGAAATGGGACTTCTTCAATTTCCCAGCTCATACAGTTGAATCTGACACATACGCTTCATTAGCTGAGCTACCTGAAGCTGTAAAACAAATCGTAGACGTTGAAGGTCAACAAAACGTTTACATCCAACGCAACAACACACCAGCTTTCCTTCAAGTAACTGAAGAGTTAGCAGCACAAGGTGTCATTATGACAGATATTTTCACAGCACTGAAAGAGCATGGCGAGTTAGTACAAAAATTCTTCATGACAGAAGCTGTGACAGTAGATGAGCATAAATTAACAGCATTACACGCAGCATTAATGAACGGTGGCGTATTCATCTACGTGCCAAAAGATGTTGAAGTAGCAGCGCCATTACAATCTGTATTCTACGTTGATAATGCAGATGCTTCATTATTCAACCACGTATTAATCGTGGCAGATACAAACTCAAAAGTAACATACGTTGAAAACTATTTCTCAGGCGTAGCATCTAACAACACACAAGCAAACATCGTAACAGAAGTGATCGCTCGCGATGGCGCGAAAATTACGTTTGGCGCAGTTGATACATTAGATGCAGGCTTCACAACATATGTAAACCGTCGCGGTGAAACATTACGTGATGCTGAAATCGACTGGGCATTAGGCTTAATGAACAATGGTGATACAATCGCAGAAAGCATTACACATTTACGCGGTGATGGTTCTGTAGCAGATACGAAAACAGTTGTTGTTGGTAGCGGCAAACAAAACCAAAACTTCACAACAGAAGTTCGTAACTGGGGTAAAGCATCATTAGGTAACATTTTAACGCATGCCGTTGTAAAAGATTCAGCACGCGCTATCTTTAACGGTATTGGTAAAATCGAACACGGCGCAACAAAAGCAGACGCACAACAAGAATCACGCGTTTTAATGCTTTCAAAAGACGCTCGCGGCGATGCGAACCCAATTCTTCTTATTGAAGAAGACGATGTAACGGCAGGACACGCAGCTTCAGTAGGTCGCGTTGATGAAATGCAACTTTACTACTTAATGAGCCGCGGTATTTCTCGTACAGACGCTGAAAGACTTATCATCCATGGCTTCCTTGAACCTGTTGTTTCTCAACTTCCAATCGAAGGTGTGAAAAAACAATTAATCGAAGTTATCGAAGGGAAAGTAAAATAATGATCAAAGACGACATTCGTAGCTATTTTCCAATCTTAAACCAAGAAATTAATGGTAACCCACTTGTTTATTTAGACAGCGCGGCTACTTCGCAAAAACCGATTCAAGTAATTGAAGCACTTAAAAACTACTATGAGTTAGACAACTCGAACGTACACCGTGGCGTCCATACGCTAGGTAACCGTGCTACAGACGCTTATGAAGGCGCTCGTGAAAAAGTTCGTCAGTTTATTAACGCAAAATCAACTGACGAAGTTATTTTCACACGTGGTACAACTACTGGTTTAAATATGGTGGCAGCAAGCTACGGTCGTGCAAACGTTTCAGAAGGTGATGAAATTGTCATCACGTATATGGAACACCATTCGAACTTAATCCCATGGCAACAACTAGCGAAAGCTACTGGTGCTACATTAAAATATATCGATATGCAACCAGACGGTACATTAGCGATGGCTGATATCGAAAAAACAATTACCGATAAAACAAAAATTGTTGCGATGACATTCGCATCAAACGTTTTAGGTACACATAACCCAATTAAAGAAGTGGCAGCGATTGCTCATAAACACGGTGCAGTCATCGTTGTTGATGGTGCGCAAGGCGTTCCACACTTCCATACAGACGTACAAGATTTAGATTGCGATTTCCTGGCATTCTCAGGTCATAAAATGTGCGGTCCAACTGGTGTTGGTGTATTATATGGTAAAAAAGAACACCTCGAAAAAATGGAGCCTGTCGAATTCGGTGGCGAAATGATTAACTTTGTTGGTTTATATGACTCAACTTGGGCGGATCTTCCAGCTAAATTTGAAGCAGGTACACCAATTATTGCCGGCGCAATTGGTCTTGGCGCAGCAATCGATTTCTTAAACGATATCGGTATGGATAATATTCTTGCGCATGAGCAAGAATTATCAAAATATGCGTTCGAAGCGTTAACAACGATCGATGGCCTAACGATTTACGGCCCTCAAGATCCAATGGAACGTTCAGGTCTTGTGACATTCAACATTGATGATGTTCACCCACATGACCTAGCAACGGCGCTAGACAGCCAAGGTATTGCCGTTCGTGCAGGGCATCACTGTGCACAACCATTAATGAAATGGTTAAATTGCGTAGCGACTGCACGCGCAAGCTTCTACGTGTACAACACGAAAGAAGAAATCGACAAGCTCGCTGACGGGGTGCGCTTCACGAAGGAGTATTTCGGAAATGTCTAATTTAGATCAACTATATCGTTCAGTAATTATGGACCACTATAAAAAACCACGTAACAAAGGAACTCTTGAAGGCTCGAATGTACAGCTTGATATGAACAACCCAACATGTGGTGACCGCATTCATTTAACACTTCAAGTCGATGACAACATCGTAACCGATGCAAAATTCGAAGGCGAAGGTTGCTCAATCTCGATGTCATCTGCATCGATGATGACACAATTGATTAAAGGCAAAACCATTGATGAAGCGGTAGAACTAGCACACACATTCTCAGAAATGATGCTAGGTCACGAGCACGATGAAGATGTAGACCTTGGTGATGTGGAAGCATTACAAGGCGTATCTCAATTCCCAGCACGTATTAAATGTGCAACATTGGCTTGGAAAGCGATGGAAAAAGGGATTAACGAACAAATTAAAAAATAAGCTTTGAACGGAGGAGAAATAATGGCTAAACAAATGCCCGAAATCAGCGAGTACGAATATGGTTTCCACGACAAAGACGTATCGATTTTCCGTACAGAACGCGGTCTTACTCCTGAAATCGTAAAAGAAATTTCTCGTATGAAAGACGAACCACAATGGATGTTAGATTTCCGTCTGAAATCTTTAGATATTTTCTATTCAAAACCAATGCCACAATGGGGTGGCGACCTTTCAGGATTAGACTTCGATGAAATTACGTACTACGTAAAACCATCTGAAGGCGCTGAAAAATCTTGGGATGAAGTACCGGATGAAATCAAAGCAACATTTGATAAATTAGGTATTCCTGAAGCTGAACAAAAGTATCTTGCTGGTGTATCAGCACAATACGAATCTGAAGTTGTTTACCACAACATGAAGGAAGACCTTGAAAAAATGGGTGTCGTCTTCAAAGATACAGATTCAGCACTTAAAGAAAACGAAGAGTTATTCAAAGAATACTTTGGTAAAGTAATCCCTCCTGCAGACAACAAGTTCTCAGCACTTAACTCTGCAGTATGGTCAGGTGGTTCATTCATCTACGTACCAAAAGGTGTTAAATTAGACACACCTCTACAAGCTTACTTCCGTATTAACTCTGAAAACATGGGTCAATTCGAACGTACGCTAATCATCGTTGATGACGACGCATCTGTACACTACGTTGAAGGTTGTACAGCGCCTGTTTACACAACAAGCTCTCTTCACTCAGCAGTCGTAGAAATCATCGTTAAAAAGAACGCTTATTGCCGTTACACAACGATCCAAAACTGGGCAAACAACGTTTACAACTTAGTAACAAAACGTACGGTTGTAGAAGAGCACGGTACAATGGAATGGGTTGATGGTAACATCGGTTCTAAATTAACAATGAAATACCCAGCATGTATCTTAAAAGGCGAAGGCGCACGTGGTATGACATTATCAATCGCTATCGCTGGCCGCGGCCAAAACCAAGATACAGGTGCAAAAATGATTCACTTAGCACCAAACACATCTTCAACAATCGTATCAAAATCAATCTCTAAACACGGCGGTAACGTAACATACCGTGGACAAGTGAAATTCGGTAAAAAAGCGACAAACGCGCGCGCCAACATCGAATGTGATACGTTAATTATGGATAACGAATCAACATCTGATACAATTCCATACAACGAAGTTATGAATGACCAAATTTCTTTAGAGCATGAAGCAAAAGTTTCAAAAGTATCTGAAGAACAATTATTCTATTTAATGAGCCGCGGTATTTCTGAGCAAGAAGCAACAGAAATGATCGTAATGGGCTTCATTGAACCATTCACAAAAGAACTTCCAATGGAATACGCAGTAGAAATGAACCGCCTAATCAAATTTGAAATGGAAGGTTCGATTGGTTAATTAAGTGATGAAAACACCGTTTAGTGCTGACGGGCGTTTATAGTTCCTGACAAGCGGCGTTCTTCGTCGCGTCGGAAGGAACGAAACGACCCGAAGCACTGGTGTTTGAATCCGGATAGGGTCTGCTGGACGCAGACGCGGTAAGCGTTGCCGCAAGTATGCGGCGAAGTTAGCTTACCTTCCTTTGTCACAAAACAAGGACCAATCAGTTACAAAAAGACGAAACTCTTAACGAGAGTTTCGTTTTTTTATTTATTTGAAAGAATATCGGAAGGAACGAAACAACCCAAAGAGTTAGCGCTTGAATCCGGATAGCCAGTAAGTGATGAATCGACTCGTTCTGCTAGACGCTTACCCACCTTAACAAAACCAATTAACTGCATTAAAAAACGAGGTCTCGCTTAGAGATCTCGTTTTTTTGTCTTGGCTTCTCATGAATGCGCCGTTGCACTTTGACACAGTGCCATGCGAACGCGCTTGTCGTATTTGAGCTGTCAGAACTGGCTATGAGCTCAAGAAGCGTGTTTTGGATACAACATAGTTGAGAATAAGTGACAAAACGGGACCATTCACGTGCGAAAAAATATACGTTTACTAAATATAATGCAAATCCTGTCAACAAAAATTTTTATTTAGGATAACAAGCGCATATTTTTAGTAGTTGCAAGCAAGCGAGTGGGGATGTTTTTACCGAAAACAGGACAAAAGCGGTCGATTTTAGCGCTCTGACGGGCATTTTTTGCATGAAATTTCGCGCTAGAACAAGAACGGTGTCATTTATTCAACGCAAAACAAAAAAGCGACATCGCGTAATGTTTTGCGTGGTGTAGTGATGCGAAATCAGCCCGTAAACAACGAAACAGGGTCAAAAATCGTCCTCTAACGGGCATTTTTTGTGCGTTTTTGTTGACGCTGTTTACAATCATTTCACAACTATCGCCATAGAACTAATAATTATATGTCATTTGTAAATAATGAAACAAATAGTTATGAAAAGTGTGAGGCGATGTCCTTAGTGTTGGCGCATAGTTGGAAATATGTCGTATCGAAAACACGCTACTTGGGCTCTCAGCTATTTTTTGATGAATGATTTCTAACGATCGATGAGGTTTTAAATTTTTCGTTTCTTTTGAGTGCAACGCGTAGAGCCAATGAAATAGCTGTGATATGATATTTAATATTAGAAATGGAGGCTGAACATGATGATTTATGTAGGCTTAACGGGTTGGGGAGACCATCCAGATGTTTATAGTGAAACGACATCTGCACGCGATCGTTTATTTGATTATAGTGGTCACTTCCCAGTAGTCGAGGTGGATACATCGTTTTATGCGATTCCATCTGAGAAAAATGTCTTGAAGTGGGTTGATGAGACACCTGATCAATTTAAGTTTATCGTCAAAGGTTATCGTGGGATGACCGGACATTTACGCGGGGAAAAAGATGCTTATTTTGAGACGAAGGACGAGATGTTTGAAGCATTTCGAAAAGCGATTGCGCCATTTCAACGAGCTGGAAAACTAGCAGCAGTTTTGATGCAATTTCCGCCGTGGTTTGATTGCCAGTTTAAAAACGTGAACTATTTGCGTTACGTCAAACAACAGCTTGGCGATTTTCCAGTTGCAGTTGAGTTCCGAAATCGTACGTGGTACACCGAGCAATATATGGACGGAACGCTGACGTTACTGCGCGAGTTAAAATTTATTCATACCGTCTGTGATGAGCCACAAGCAGGTGAAGGCTCGGTGCCACTTGTGCCAATCGCAACGGCAGATACCGCGTTTGTGCGCATTCATGGTCGTAATGTACATGGCTGGTTACAAAATGGGCGCAGTCAAGAAGATTGGCGTAAAGTGCGCTGCTTGTATAATTATAATGATGCGGAGCTCCATGAGATTGCGGCGCACATTCAAAAGCTCGCAAAAACGACGCGGCATGTCTATGTCGTGTTTAATAATAATTCTGGCAAAGATGCGGCGCATAACGCCAAGGAGCTGCTTGAAATTTTAAATGTGCATTATGATGGGCTTGCACCAAAGCAACTTGATTTATTTGAAGGAGACTAACAGATGACGGCAGCATTGTTGATTATCGTATTGGCGATTTTATCAGGCATCGTCGGCGCAGTTGTAGGCCTCGGCGGTGGCATTATTTTAGTACCGGCATTACTGTATTTTGGCATTTCACAAGGATTGATGAGCGATTTAACGCCGCAAAGCATCGTCGGTTTATCGGTTGTCATGATGATTTTTACGGGCTTGTCATCGACGCTTGCTTTTATGAAGGCGAAAACAGTTGATTATAAAAGTGGTTTTATTTTCTTTATCGGCAGCGTTCCAGGGGTTATTTTAGGAGCTGCGGTCAATCGTGTCATGGACGTACCATCATTTGAATTGTATTTTGGTATGTTAATGATTATTCTCGCGCTTATTTTAATCATGCGCGACCGTTTAAAGCCCGTCAATTGGTTTGTCGAGCATGGTACGAAGCGTACGCTCACCGATGCAGACGGGCATACATACACGTATGGCTACCCAATTTGGTTTGCGATTTTGGCGTCATTTTTCATTAGCTTTGCGTCGGGATTATTTGGCATTGGTGGCGGTTCGATGATCGTGCCGATGATGCTAATTTTATTTTTATTCCCGGCACATGTCGCCGTTGCAACGTCGATGTTTTTAGTGTTTTTAACGTCAATTGTCAACTCTGGCGCGCATTGGTATTTTGGTCATATCCCGTGGCATTACGTTATTCCGGTTGTCATTGGGGCAATGATTGGGGGCAAACTAGGCGCAGAGCTAAATAGGCGTCTAAACTCAAAAACCGTCGTATTATTCCTGCGTGTGATGTTATTAATTATGGGGATTCGCTCGATTGTGTCGAGCTTATTATAAAGAGGTGAGTGGACTTGGAAAAAATTCATATTTATCATACGAATGATGTGCACAGCCATCTCGAGTCATGGCCGCGTACGCGAAGCTATTTGCAAGAGCGCCGCGCGTTTCATGAACAGCATGACGAAGCTTGTTTTGTATTAGATATTGGCGATTTTATTGATCGCTCGAATATTTTTACGGAAGCAACATTAGGAAAATCGAGTGTGACATTATTAAATGAAGCAAAGTATGATGCCGTAACAATTGGCAATAATGAAGGCATAACACTGGCGAAAGAGGCGTTAAATCAACTTTATGACCAGGCTGATTTTGATATTATCGTCAACAATTTGAAGGAATCAAATGGCGAGATGCCAGCATGGGCACAGCCCTATCATGTTTATACGCTTGCATCGGGTGTGAAGTTAGCGGTTGTCGCGGCAACTGCGCCATTCCCGGATTATTACAATAACTTAGGCTGGCGTATTGACGATCCGTTTACGTGCTTGCATGAATCGATTGCTGAGGCGCGTAAGAAAGCGGATATTATTGTCTGTATGTCGCATTTAGGTTTAACTGCCGATGAACGACTTGCTGAGCAGGAGGGCGATGTAACGCTTATTTTTGGCTCACATACGCATCATGTGCTTGAGCAAGGGAAATACATCAATCAATCGCTTTTAACCGGAGGCGGCAAATATGGCCGTTATATCGGGCATTCGATTATTCATTTTGATGATGGCGTTCAACACGTTGAAACCGAACTTATCGAGACAGCGAGCTTGCCACCAGAACGCGGCGAGCATCGCGAAGTAGCGGCACAACAGCGCTACGGCGAGGAGTTACTTGATGTCGAAGTGTTTGAAACGACACGCTTTTACAATAAGGAATGGTATCATTACTCGAAGTTGTCGCATTTTTTTGCCGAGGCGCTGCTTGATTTCTCAGATGCGGACTGTGCCTTTTTCAATGCCGGCATCTTTTTAACCGATATGAATAAAGGTGCTGTGACGGCGCTTGATATTCATCGAATGTTGCCGCATCCAATCAATGCGTGCGTTGTGGAATTAACGGAAGCACAACTGCGTGAGATGCTGGCGATTATTGATGACGCGCACGATTGGCCGCGCCGTGAATTGCGTGGCTTAGGCTTCCGCGGGAATGTCGTTGGGAAGATGTTGACGTATCATATAACGCAAAAAGATGGCAATCTAGTTGTAGATGGCAAGCCATTAGTGCCAGGTGACACCGTAAAAGTGGTCACGCTTGATATGTTTACGTTTGGCTGGTTTTTCCCGGAATTAAAAGTATTGCCAAAAACGTATTTATTACCGCAATTTTTGCGCGATATACTAACAATTTATGGTTATAAATACTTTGCGTAATGTAAATTTTAGAAAATTACATATTCTTATAGGCGCGTATAGTATATAATGTATACATGATTATAGAGTAAATGAGGACAAAAGTATGAGGCTTATATCAACGAAAGTTCTACGAGAAGAGATGGTGATCGCCAAAACGATTTGGAATGAAGCAAGTATGCCACTATTACAACAAGGTGTCCATGTTACAAATCGGATTATTCAACGCTTACAACAGTTAAACGTACAGTATGTTTATATCGATGATAAAATTTCAAAAAATATTGAAGTAGCCGAAGCGATTCCGATAAAAATTCGCAAAGAAGCGGTCAGTAAAATTGAGTCATCATTTAAAACATTAAAGCGTTTAAAAGGGACAGATATTACGTATTGCTTAGAAAAAAGCTCAAAAGATTTCACGAATATTATCAATAGTTTAATGGACAGTATTTTTGATAACGAAGAGTTGCTGACGGTGTTAAGCGATGCGTTTATTTATGATGAATACATTTATCAACATTCACTACAAGTAACAATTTATACGATTTCGATTGCTCATGAAATGAAATATAATGCTGAGGAAGTGCGTCAAATCGGCATTGGCGCGATGCTTCACGATGTTGGGAAAATGTTGATTCCACAAGATATTTTACAAAAACCAGGCCGCTTGACGAACGAAGAGTACGATACGATGAAAAAGCATACCGAGTACGGTTTTGATATGTTGCGCAATTTACATACGATTTCGCTGTTATCGGCGCATTGTGCATTCCAACATCATGAACGTTTAGATGGTAGTGGCTATCCGCGTGGGCTTGTCGACTTTGAAATTCATCCATATGCAAAAATTATTGCAGTAGCAGACGTTTTTGATGCGGTGACGTCAAATCGCGTTTACCGCAATAAATTGCTACCATCAGACGGCTTAGCGATAATTAATGAAGGGGCCGGCACATTGTATGATAAAAAGGTCGTCGAGGCGTTTAATCGCATTATTGCCGCGTATCCAAACGGCACCGTTGTATTGCTAAGTAATGGTCACCGAGGCATCGTCTCAAAGCAAAATCCGACGAATACGATGTGTCCGAAGCTGCGTATTTTTGAAGAGCATGGCGAGCTTGTGAAGGCGACATATGAGCTCGCTTTAGCAGACAGTGACGTCACAATCGTCAAAGTTGAAACCGATTATTTAGAAGCGGAAGAACAAGCGCATACAATACAATAACAACGCGGAAGGCATGTGCTTTTCGTGTTTTTTTGTGTGAAAAAATCCGTATTTGAAATTTCCTAATTTACTGTATTATTAACAAAAAATGTGTTACAGTGACAGATGGGGACGTCATTTAATACACATTTATGAGGAGTTGAAGTTCTATGTCATCATGTAAACCGACATCGAAAGACGAAAAACGACAACACGTCCGCAAACCGGATTGGTTAAAAATTAACATTAAGGCAAATAAGCAATATAAAGAATTAAAAACCTTAATGCGTGAGAAAAACTTGCATACTGTATGTGAAGAAGCGCGATGCCCGAACATCCACGAATGTTGGGGAGAGCGCCGCACAGCAACCTTTATGATTTTAGGCTCTGTTTGTACACGCGCCTGTCGTTTCTGCGCCGTCAAAACAGGTTTGCCAACAGAGCTTGATTTAGCTGAACCGGAACGCGTAGCAGACTCCGTTGTATTAATGAATTTAAAGCACGTCGTTATAACAGTAGTAGCCCGCGATGACTTGAAGGACGGGGGCGCGAGTGTACTGGCTGAAACAGTGCGCGCTATCCGTCGTAAAAGTCCGCAAACTTCGATTGAAGTGTTACCATCTGATATGGGCGGCGTGAAGGACAACATTCAAATCCTAATGGATGCGAAACCCGATATTTTAAACCATAATATCGAAACAGTTCGCCGCTTGACTCCGAGAGTTCGTGCGAAGGCAAAATACGACCGTTCGCTCGAATTTTTACGTCGTTCAAAAGAAATGCAACCTGACATTCCTACAAAGTCATCTCTTATGGTAGGATTAGGGGAGACGGAAGAAGAAATTCTCGAAGTAATGGATGACTTACGTGCCAACGATGTAGATATTATGACAATCGGTCAATATTTACAGCCGACGAAAAAGCATTTACCTGTGCAAAAATACTATGCGCCAATCGAATTTGGTCGCCTGCGTAAAATTGCGATGGAAAAAGGCTTTAAACACTGTGAAGCGGGTCCACTTGTGCGTAGTAGCTATCATGCCGACGAGCAAGTAAATGCTGCCACAAAGGAACGCCAAATGCAGGCCGGTATGTAAGTCACCTAGGAGGGTGAACTATGATTGTTGCGGATCAATATGAATATGAAGTCGTGCAAGATTATCGCAACGCCTTTAATGAAGAAGAATTTAAAGGTCGCTATGCCGACATTTTATCAAAATACGATTATATCGTAGGTGATTGGGGCTACGGTCAATTGCGCTTAAAAGGTTTCTATGAAGATCGAAACCAAAAGGCGACATTCGATACGAAGATTAGCACGCTTGAAGACTACTTATATGAATATTGTAATTTTGGATGTGCTTATTTTATCGTACGAAAAGTCGGCAAAATTGTACCGCCAGCACCGGAGAAAGAAGTTACAGAACAAGTGACGGAACCAGTGCAAGAGCCAACGGAAGCTGCGCCTGAATAGGTGTACTTTTGCTGGCTCAATGAAAAACGGGAATCGCTATTTGCGACGCCCGTTTTTTGTTTACACTAATTCATGTAAGTATTCACGTAGCTCCTGCGCTTCGTCAGCAGGGCGGTTGTAGACGTGCTCTAAGTATCCAGGCTCATCTAAATCGTCTGAACCAATGATCGCAAATTTGCTCATTTGCATGTCCATGACGATGATTTTTCCGTAAAAACGCGTGCTTTGCATAATCGCTAAATCATAGCGCTGACTCTCGCCTGTAAAGCTCACAAAGCGCGTTTGTGTATCTTCCATATCATCATATAAGAAAAATCTATCCATGTTTAATTCTCCTTCCGGTGTTAAAGATATGGTACTATAGTGGAGGAAAGACTATCAACTTTTTTCAATTGGAGGAATTGCTGTGTATTTTATCGACAGTAAAAAAATCACAAAGAATTTAGCATATATGGATGACATCACTGCTGTATTTGAGGCGCGTGACAACTGGTTGGAGGATGCGGTTTCAACGCTTGCATTAGAGCGTATCGCAAACGTTTATATTGAAGCGATTATTGATATCGGGAATACGATGATCGATGGCTTTATTATGCGCGACCCAGGTAGTTATGAAGATATTATTGATATTTTAGTAGATGAAAAAGCGGTACCACCAGAATACGATGCCGATTTAAAATTACTTTTAACATTACGCCGCGTGCTCGTGCGCGACATTCTCGAAGTAGATGACGCCGAAGTATTACGCGTATTAATAGCAGTCGTACCAACAATTAAAAAATTACGTGCGGCAATCGAAGCCTTTGTTGAAAAAGAAATGGGTACGGTTGTGACAGCATTTATTCCTGAGGAAGACTAGATGAAGACGTATGAAGCGTATTGCTTTGACTTAGATGGTACAGTTTACCGCGGTGCGGCGGCGATTCCAGAAGCGGTGGCGTTTATTCACCACTTGCAAGCACAAGGAATCGAACCTTTTTATGTCACGAACAATGCGAAATATACGCAAGCAGCTATTCAACAAAAATTAGCGGTAATGAACCTAGTTGTGCCGGCAGAGCGTATTATGACGTCGTCGATTGCGACGGCGAAATATATCGCAAAACACTATCCGAATCAAACGGTAAAAGTGCTCGGTCAGCAAGGGTTACAACAAGCCATCGCAGCGGAAAATATTCGTGTTGTAAGCGAGCAGCCGGATATTGTTGCGCAAGGATTGACCGTAAATATTTCGTATGAGGCGCTAGAAGATATTTGTTATGACATTCAAAACGGAGCGAAGCATATTGCAACAAATGGCGATTTGAAATTGCCAAACGAGCATGGCTTTGCGCCGGGGAATGGCTCATTCGTGCAGCTCGTGCAAAATGTGACGGGTGTCGAGCCGCTTTATATCGGCAAGCCAGCACCGCATATGTTAGAAATTATTCGCGATAGCTTTGGCTTTACGAAAGCGGATATGCTCATGATTGGTGACAACTACGATACGGATATTTTAGTCGGCATTGATTATGGGATTGATACGCTCCATGTCGATACCGGCGTGACGCGTCAAGCGGACGTTCAAACAAAACAAGCACAGCCAACGTACTATGCGAAAACATTAGCAGCGTGGCTATAACAATAAAAAAACGGGTACATGTGTCATAGCATGTGCCCGTTTTTTTTAAAAATCGTAAGCTGAAAACATCGGGTTATTGTCGATGGCTTCGTAAATATTTTTCAGTAATTCTTCTGGTGTGGCCCCTTCG
Source organism: Kurthia huakuii LAM0618 (assembly GCF_000505545.1). Taxonomy (GTDB): domain Bacteria; phylum Bacillota; class Bacilli; order Bacillales_A; family Planococcaceae; genus Kurthia; species Kurthia huakuii. The sequence continues at coordinate 32,341 of NZ_AYTB01000009.1, read as the reverse complement.
ACAATATCCCCTTCAACGACTGCATATAATGATTCTGAGCAACGGGTACAAAAGCTAAGGCAACCGTACTCAAGCACTTCAACGTTTGGGTCTTTTTCAAGTGCTTCATAGACGGATTGCGCGCCCATTGCTAGATTGCTGACACAAAATTCTACTAATGGATTCAAGTTTGTCACCTCTAATAGTGAATCGTACTATAGATTTATGCGCCGCGTCAACGAAACGAAATTTAATTGTGAAAGTTATCACAAAGATATTGTGAAAAGTATCACAATCATTTATACTCGTAAAGGATAGAAAAGTTTGTAACTAAATTGTCACATAAAAAAGGAGCATCCCTGATGAAAAACTTAGTATTATTAGGCGGCGGTTACGGTAATATGCGCGTATTATTACGCCTACTTCCGAACAACCTTCCCCAAGACGTTCAGATTACATTAGTAGACCGCGCCCCATATCACAGTTTAAAAACAGAATTTTACGCACTTGCTGCAGGTACAACACCAGAGAGTCATATTCGTGTACAATTCCCTGAACACGAACGCTTAAAAATTGTCTACGGTGAAGTCGTAAAAATCGATCGTGCAAACAATGCTGTTGTTTTCGCAGATGGTCAAGAATTAGCATATGATGACCTTGTTATTGGCCTAGGTTGTGAAGATAATTATCACAACGTCCCTGGCGCTGAGGAGTTCACGTATTCGATTCAAACGATGGCGAAATCACGCATTGCGTACGATAAAATTAGTGCACTACCAGCTGGCGCAACTGTAGCAGTAGTAGGTGCTGGTTTATCAGGTATCGAGCTTGCATCTGAATTACGCGAAAGCCGTTCAGATTTAAAAATTAAATTATTCGACCGCGGCGCACGTATTTTAAAAGACTTCCCAGAACGTCTTAGCCGCTACGTGCAAAAATGGTTCGACAAAAATGATGTTGATGTCGTATCAGAATCAGACATTACAAAAGTCGAACAAGGCGCACTTTACAACCATGAAGATCGCATCGATGCGGACTTAATCGTGTGGACAGCAGGGATTCTTCCGGTAGCGGTTGCACGTGAAGTCGATGGTGTTGAAATGGAACGCGGCCGCATTAAAATTACAGAACATTACCATTTACCAGTAGATGAGCACGTCTTTGTTGTTGGCGACTGTGCACATTCTTCAGTAGGTGGACCAAGTGCGCAATTAGCCGAAGAACAAGGCGAACGTATTGCGATCGTTCTTCAAAAACGATGGAAAGGTGAAGCCGTTCCTGCACAGCTTGCACCAATCAAATTAAAAGGCTTTATGGGCGCATTAGGTAAAAAACAAGGGTTCGTTAACTTAGGTGATGCGACGGTAACAGGCCGCGTAGCACGTATGATGAAATCTGGTTTATTATGGATGTACAAAAACCAAAACGGTTAAGCAGTTGTTCATGCTGCAACATGGATAAATGCAAAAAGGAGGTATCGCTTCGCGCGATGCCTCCTTTTTTATGTTCTATGTTGCTTATGCTTGTTTTTCGGTAGATGCTGGTGCATCCCATGTCCCTTTTTTCACATGCGCCTCTTTATCGCGGAATGCTAGGATAACGAATAACATGTTGATCACTAATAACACGATAACGGCAATCATCGCTGGCGTGTAGCTACCAGTGAAGTCTAATACATAACCATAACCTGGTAAGGCAACGATTGATGCTACTGCTAGACCAATTGAAACACTTGAATAAATACGGCTATAATCACGTGTACCGAATAACGCTGTTGTTAATGCTGGTGCAAGTGTTGTAATCGATGCAGAAATGAAACCGAACAATACAGCGGCTACAAACAGAATGCTTGGTGTAGAAGCAAAGAGGATAAATAAAAGAATACCGATAATCCCCATAGTCATAGCGCCAATCGCTGTAAATTTAGCACCGATTTTATCGACTAAGACACCAAAGACAAGTGCACCTACTAAAGTACCGATAGCATAGACACTCATTAGTGTACCTGCAAATGCTACACTGTAGCCATTTTGTGCTAAGTACGTTGGAATGTGCACAGCGAAACTCGCAACACTTGTAATAATAAAGAAGAATGCAGCTAATAATAAAAATGCTTTTGATTTTTTCGCGTTTTCAAATGCCATACCAACAACTGAGTCATCGATAGCGCCATCGGCATGTGCTGTTGTTTCTTCAGCGCCTAACGGTAAGATGTTTTTATCTTGTGGACGAGAGCGTAATAATAAGATTGCCACTGGTAAAACGATGGCGATAATTCCTAAACCAACTGAAATATAAGTCATACGCCAGCCGATTGATTCAATCATATTCCCAACAATCGGTTGAATAATCGCTGCTAATAAGCCTGCAACCGCTCCCATAATACCAAGTGCTAAACCGCCATGTGTTTTAAACCAACGAGCGATTAAAATAGGACCTAACAATAGTGTAATTGGTACTGTACCAGCTGCTAGTGGAATCGCAAGGATGTACCAACCCCATACAGAGTTCATTAAACCGAAAGCTGCAAATGAACCACCTTGTAAAATAACGGCGATAGAAATAAGTAAACGAACGTCATACTTTTCAAACAGTTTACCAGCGAATGGTAACATAACGAGTGTCATAATGGCCCCAACGCTTAAATAAAGTGTTAAGTTCCCCATACCAATGCCTAAATCCGTAGAAACAGGTGTTAAAAATAGACTAGCGCCGTTTGTGATAGCACCTTTCGCTAGACCAAGTACAAGACTAATGCCGATTAAAATAACCCAGGCAAAGTGAAATGATTTTTTTTGTGTAGACATATGAATGCCTCCTTAAAGGAATATATTATTTAGCGCTGTATTAATGAGTGCCAAAACTGTACTATATAAAAATCAACTAGTATAGGTATAGATGAGTTTTTTAACTCTTTAATTCTTCACTCCATGAATTTTAATGTTAAAAGTTTTTAAAATAAATGTTTTTGTTTCATGTTTCTACAAAAATACTCGTTTTTCGTCCTTAAAGGTTAAAAATAACGTATATGTGACAGGGATATTGCAATTTTAACGTTACATAGACGTCTTTTTCGCTGAGATTGTTAGCATTTGTTTGCAACTTTTATGTGCATAAACAAAAAAACTGTCATACTATCGAATTTTCGAATAGTGTGACAGTTTCCGCTAAACATTAAGCGTGAAATCCTAATTTTTCAAGTTCTTTGTAAATCGGTTTCAATTGAATATAGCCTTCGCCGATCACTTCATTGTTAATGAGGACAAGTGGATAAAAGAATTCATCGTCTTGTACGCGCGATGCCCAGTCTTTATGGCGTTCATTCTCAATTGGCTGTTCGATATTAATGTAATTGATAGTATAGACTTGCCCGGGATATTTGCGATCAATTGCTGCTTGCAACCATTCATAAGTGTCTTTTGACGATGGCGCATTCACGCAACTAGCGCACTGAACGTCTGCCCCAAAAATTTCAATTTCAATTGGTTCATTTGTCATTTCTTTGCCCTCCGTGTTTCTTTAATGGATTTTTTAGCTTATAGACATTATAATGATTTTAGAGAGAGGAGTCGATACGAATGTTAGATCAAGTACAAGAAGTTCTAGACAAATTACGTCCGTTCCTATTACGCGATGGCGGCGACTGTGAATTAGTAGACATTGAGGATGGCGTTGTAAAATTACGCTTACTAGGTGCATGCGGTAGCTGCCCAAGTTCTACAATTACATTAAAAGCCGGTATTGAACGTGCACTATTAGAAGAAGTGCCAGGCGTTGTTGAAGTAGAGCAAGTATTCTAAGACACAATGAATGACGATATAAATAAGGAGAGCTCGCTAGATGGCGAGCTCTCCTTTTTCGCTATTGTACTTGTCGCATTTCATTCCAGGCGTCTTTAGCCATGTCGATAATTTTTGCTTCATTTGAAGTTCGTTGTTGCTCGATGACGCTTGAAAAATAACGAATGGCTGTTTCGCGGTCGTCTAAACGGCGCGATAATTCGGCTGTTAAATAAGCAACGCGCACCTCGGTCATACCGCTATTAGCATAGTCACCAGTTGAAAAGGACTCGACATATTGATCGCGCGCGATACGCATAAAGCGACGTTCGGCATCATGTTGCTCAAGTGAGCGATAAATCCATGCACAGCGCATCGCTAGGCCAGCGAGTGTCACATGTTTTTCTTTTTTGATTTGACCAGAAACGAGCCCGAGTTGATACGCTTGAAGTGCTTGCTCAGGAGAACGCTTGCCGGAAAAGTCATGATGTACCCATTTGTTGCTAATTTGTTGTTCGATAACATCGGATGTGCCAGGCATAAAATATTTACTGAAATCTTCGGTAAATGCAAAGCCGCAATGCTCGCAGACAAAGACGTTGTAAAAGTAGCCGTTGACATCATTTTCATAAACAGGGCGAAAATCTGTATCGGTTGACGCAATTTTCAGCATTTTTGTACGGATTTTTGTCGTGTTAAATTTCTTTTTACAATGAATGCAATCGACTTGTTTTTCATAGTAAGGAGATACGTCCATTTAGAGTCCTCATTTCTTATATACTATAGTAGGTCTATTATATCATTTGTTTTAAAAAAAGAAACGAGTTCAACTATTTTACGACCGCGCTGAAAATTGATATGATATGACTGTAGAGAAAGCAGGTGTAAATATGACAAAACATGTGGTAGATATTACAGAGGCAGCTGTTTTCCATATTAACGAAATGATGGAAAACAACGATGAACAAAACGCATTTTTACGCGTTTCAGTAAAAGGTGGCGGTTGCAGCGGTTTAACGTATGCAATGGGCTTTGATACAGAAGTGACGCCTGAAGATGAAGCGTATGAAGAATTTGGCTTAAATATTGTTGTCGCAAAACAAGATATTCCTATTTTAAATGGCACAGTAATCGACTTTAAACAATCGCTGATGGGCGGCGGTTTTACAATCGATAATCCAAATGCCATTGCAGCGTGTGGTTGCGGGACGTCATTCCGTACAGCAAAAAATGCTGGTACGCCAGGAAACTGTTAATTACTCAGTCTTTGTACAATCGTGTGCAAAGACTTTTTTTATTCCCTTTTTTTGGGCATCGTGCATTTGTTCATGGTATTGTAATAGTAAATACTTTTTAGAAGGTGGTTCACGCGATGGAAAAAACGAAGATTGTCATTGTTGGTGCAGGATACGGTGGCTTAGCGACAGCCGTCACATTGCAACGTAAAGTGAAAGCAGACAATGTGGACATTACATTGATTAATAAAAATGATTACCATTACGAAACGACATGGTTGCACGAGGCGGCGGCCGGTGTTATTTCAGCGAATGATGTGTGCTATGAAATTGAGCCACTTTTAAAAGAGTCGGTGACATTTGTGCAGGCGACTGTCGAGGAGCTTGATGTCGATAGCAAGCAAGTAGTGACGACGAATGGCACATTTGACTATGATTATTTAGTTGTCGGGTTAGGCTTTGAAGTGCAAGATTATGGCATTCCAGGCATTAAAGCGCATGCGCAGTCCATTTCAAATGCGCTCGCTGCTGCTAAAATTTGGACGCATTTAAATGCGCAATTTGCGATGTATGAACAACAGCAAAGTCCAGAGTATGCGACAATTGTTGTTGGCGGTGCTGGGTTTACCGGCATTGAATTTCTCGGTTCATTGCTCGACCAATTACCGAAACTCGCACAAGTGTATCATATTCCACAAGACGTTCTACGCGTCGTGTGTGTCGAAGCGGATACAACTATTTTACCGGGCTTTTCAGAGGAGTTATCAACGTATGCGAAAGCGCAACTTGAAGCGCGCGGTGTCGAATTTTTAACGCAAACGGCTGTCATTGGGGCGACGGATAAAGCGGTAACGATTCGCTCACAACAACAAGAAGAAGTGATAGCGACAACAACGCTCGTGTGGACAGCTGGCGTAAAAGGCTCTGCTGTCATTGAACGGTCTTCATTACAATCAACAAGCGGGCGCGTACAAGTACTGCCGACATTAAATGTAAAGGGTTACAATGAAGTATTTATCGTCGGCGATTCGGCGATTGTTACGGACCGTTATAACCAAAAAGCGTATGACCCGACAGCGCAAATTGCGATGCAACAAGGGGAAGCGATTGCGAATAATTTACAACATTTATTAGATGGTGAGCCGCTGACACCATTTATGCCAAACTTAAAAGGTTCCGTTTGCTCGCTCGGTAGTGGAGACGGCGTGGCGCTTGTGAAAGAGCGTGAATATACAGGGCGTAAAGCGGCTGTACTGAAAAAAATGATTGATAATCATGCGTTGTTTTTAGTTGGTGGACCGAGCTTGATTGCAAAGAAGGGGAAGTTTAATATCTTTAAGTAGCTAAAATTTTCTTTTTTGCGCATTTCCTCGTACACTAAAGTAGTGAGTTGTAAGAAGGAGATGATCGCCGATGGATAATAATGAACGCAGTCGTGTTTGGCTTGGCGTCGCAGGGTTGGTCGAAAATGAACTTGGTGAATGGCTCGTGGTCATGAAGCGATACGGTGGCCTAGATGGCAAATGGTCGCTTCCGGCGGGTTTTGTAAAACCAGGTGAAACGGTCGATGAAGCATGCCAGCGTGAATTAAAAGAAGAGACGAATGTGCATGCCTCAATGCAAGGGTTTTTAGGATTCCGTACAGGTGTCCTGCAGTATGATATTAGCGATAATTTAGCGGTTTTTTATTTGACGGCACATACAGCAGAGCAACACTTAGAGGCGCAGTTAGATGAGCTTTACGAAGTTCGTTGGATGGCTCCAGAAGACTTGGCGGATGACCCGCGCACATCGCTGATGATTTTAGAATTGCTCGACTTAAAACTACAAGCAAAGCCAATTAAACTCGATGAAATCGAGGATGATAATGTATTTGGCTATACAGCGTATAAATTATTTTTTTAATACGAATGAAAGCGAGATGAGAAGGGGATACCTACTCATCTTGTTTTTTGCATTCATGCGACTATCGACATGGTATAATAAAAGCGGTAAAAATGAGGTGATGCCATGAACTATCGAATAGAACAGCAACAACAGCCGAGCGATGTGATAATCGTCGGTGTTTCGCGTCATCAGCAGGCAGTTCCTAAATGGGCGGAATTTGTCGCGGCGCAACAAGTGCCACTCGATGCGTGGATTAAGTCGGGCGATATTCAGCTATCGACAGGCGCATTGACGGTCATTCCAGTGGCGAGTGGGCGCATTCTTTTTGTTGGGCTTGACCATCGCAAAAAAATTAGCGCAGCAGAGTTAACGGCGATGTTTGAAGCAGTTGGCGCGCTCATGCATGAACGCAAATGGCGCAGCGCCTCGATGATGCTTGAAACATTTTATATGCCGCAATTTACAGCATTAGAAATCGCAGAGCACGCACTCGCAGCCATTCGTTATGGCAGCTATCATGTCTACGGCTATCAAACTTTTTCAAATGAGGCCGATGTATCGGTAGATGAACTTATTTTCATAACGGATAATGCACTTGATTTAACAGAAACACATCGCGCGAGTGAGCAGCTTGCAGTGTGGCGGGCTTATGCGCATGAACCGGTGAATGTGCTGACTGCGGCGCGTATCGAGGAACATGTAGTGGCCTACTGCGTGGCACAACAACTAGCTTGTCATGTGCTCCGTTATGAAGACGCGGCTGAACTAGGATTTGGCGCGCTCTGTGCGGCTTATGAACAAGATGTACGCATCGTTCTCGTCAATGCAACATTGTATGCACAACATACCGTTGTTGGCGCGTTTGCAGTTGGAGAGACGATGCCGCTATGGAATGCACTCGATGCAGTAGTCGCGACGCACTCGATGGCCGTTTTCGCGTTTGGCACATTGAAGACGTTGCCGGCGCAGCATGTCATTACGACAATGAGTGGGAAAACATTAGAATTGCGCGATGGGGCGCTCGCGCGTGATGTCGCGCTTGTCGATGTGTTAGCATTTGCAACGACGCAGCGCGTGCTATCGATCACCAGCGTGTCACCGCTTAGCGCAGAAGGCAAAGTTGTTTTTGGTGCCGATGGGTGTATGGCATACACGACGAGTGAAGCGCCAGCAGTAGATTTAGTCATACAAGCACGTGCTCCTAAACCGAGTGCACTTGCTGATGCGGTCGTAGAAAACCGTACGGAAGGTAGCGTTGTTGCGCGCGCCGCATTGTATCGTTTATTTGCGCCAGCACGCTGGGTTCATTTAGAGTTACCTGCATCTGCAAGACAGCAACAGTCGCTGTTAGGGCAGTGGCTACGAAATTTAGTTAAAGAGGATTAAACATGATTAAAAACCCTTATTTATATAGTTATTTACCATTGATTACGATTATTTTATTTAGCCTGACGTTTGGTTTATATAGCGTGAATGAAGCGGTTATTTTATTCCGTAAAATCGGCGTTTATGGCGGTATGCGTGAGTTTTTATCAGAAGTGCAAATGCGCGTGTTATTACTCATCGTTTTTTCAACGCTGTATTTTATGGTGTTTTCGGCATTGAAACTGATTGGCGAAACGATTCATAATGTCGGCATGCTCTTTTTTACGAAAGATTCGATTGATAGTGCCATCAACAAAACGCGTGGCGGCAGTATCATCTTTTTCTTTGGTTCATTACTATCGGTTGTTGGCGTAACGAATAGTTACATTTTAGTCGCTATTTTCATCGCTACAGCATTTATTTATTTTATTTATGTTACATACAAAATGAGCGACGTGATTTCATTTGGCGCTGTACTTGGCGTTATGTTATTTGAAATCGTGATTTGGGCCGTTATTTTAGCATTGCTCGCCTATACGATTTTTAAGCTATACAACGGGATTGTGTCGAGCTTACCGTTCAATTAAAAAAAGAGGCTTTGACAAAACAGTTCATTTTCCTTTTTTAGCGTTCGCAACGAAAAACCGGAACCGCGCCACTGCGCGATTCCGGTTTTTCTTATGCTCATCTGGGATGGTGTTGTTACACTTATGTCCTAGCCTCTTTTTTATGGACGCATAATCGATGAGAAAATATGCTGTTGAATTTTTGCTTGATCGAGTGCTTCCATACTGCGCGGCGTATCATAGCCAATCCACACGGCCGAGGTGTAGCGATCTGTTAAGCCAGCTGTCCACAAGTCGAAGAAATTATTCGTCGTCCCTGTTTTAGCACCGACATACGTTGCGCCGGGGACCGAGATAGCATTCGCGGTACCCGATGACACCGTTTCTTGCATTAAATCACGCATCGTCGCGGCTGTTGACGCGGCCCAGACTTCTTTTTTCGTATCTGGCCATGTATAGAGCGTGCGCCCATCGCGTGATTTTACTTTACGAATCGCATGTGAACGGTAATATTCACCGTTCACAAAGCTCGTATAAGCATCGGCTAACTCCGATGTTGTGACGCCGTATTCGAAGCCACCAAGCGCTGCTGTGTAGCGGCGGTCGCCAGCCGACACAGAACGGAAATCAAATTGATTTAGCGCACGGAATGCCGTTGGAAGGCCAACGCTATCAAAGAGGCGAACGGCGGCCGTATTGTAGCTGTACTTGAATGCTGTTTCAAGCGACATATCGCCAACCGTGACGCCACCTTTATTTTCTGGACAATAATCTTTGCGACAAAACGGTGCGCCGCTGACGGTTGTGTCAGGCGTTGCACGGAATTTTTCGATATACGGTGCGTAGTCTAAAATCGGTTTAATTGCCGACCCTGGCTGACGTACCGCTTGATACGAACGGTTAAATTCATAACGCTTAAAGTTTTTACCGCCATAGACGCTAACGACTTCACGATTGGCATTGTCAATGACGACCGTTGCGGCTTGTAAGTCGTTATGACCACTAATTAAACGGTCGATACTCTGCGTATCGCGAGCTTGCTTCGTCGGGTCGAGCGCCGTTTCAATAATTAAGCCGTCGTTCACAAGCTTATCAACATGCTTTTTCAATTCTTTGTTAATATTTGCACGCTGTTGCGGCGTTTTTGCGGCATCTAAGCGTTTTTCGTAACCATCGCGTTTCGCCACAAGCCATGTTAATTCATTCATGACATATGAGCTGTAGGCGGGATGATTTTGCTTTTTCTTTTTAATCGTTAAATGAATGTCTTCTTTTTTCCAAATGGCGACTTGTTGCTTTGAGGCGACATGTTTTTCAGCCATCTTATCAAGCAAGCGCTCCTGCCGCTTTTTCGTGTTTTCAAAATTCGTCAACGGATTGTAGAGGCTCGGATTGTTTGGAATTGCAGCTAAAAATGCCATTTGTGCGCGTGATAGCTGATCGAGTGGCTTGTCAAAGTAATAGGACGCAGCCGCGGAGACACCGTAAACACCATTTGCGAAAAACATTTCATTTAAATAGCTATTTAAAATTTCTTCTTTTGATGATTTACGTTCGAGTTCATACGCATAAAAAATTTCAAGCATTTTACGTTCATATGTTTTTTCCTGTGTTAAATACCGCATACGCACAAGTTGCTGCGTAATCGTACTCCCACCTTGCGCTGATTCACCGCTTGAATTGTTGACCATGAATGCACGCGTAATGGCGGCAATATCAAAGCCGACATGATCGTAAAAACTTTCATCTTCACTATAAATAAAAAGGTCTTGCATAAATTCAGGAATATTCGCTAACTTCAGAGGCTCGCGCCACTCAGTATATTCCTCGGCAAAAACTTGCCCATTGCGATCTTTTAAAATCGTTGGCACGACCTGATTTGTTGGCTCGGTAATTTGAACAGCTTGATCAAATTGAGCACTAAATGCCAGACTCGCTTTCAGTTCGAGACCGATTTTTTGAAATAGCACGACAAGCAGGGCGATACTCGCAATAATGAACAAGGAACCAAATACTTTTTTCACGAGAAACCTCCCTAGACTAGATTAAAATACTCATTAAAAGAATAGCACAATTTTCCCGGTTGTCATGCGAATTTATCGAAAATACGATGAATTCGAAGCTTATAACTGAAATTACGAGCTATGTATGATAGACTATGAGCGTAAAATATTTCTGACATAAGGAGCGATACGATGTATCCACAATTAACACCAGAAGTTCAAGAAAACGAAATTAAAGTAGTAATGGACACAACAATGGGTCCAATCACATTCAAGCTATTCCCAGAAAAAGCACCAAAAACAGTTGAAAACTTTGTAACACATGCGAAAAACGGTTACTACGATGGGCTTATTTTCCACCGTATTATCGACACATTCATGATTCAAGGTGGTGACCCAACTGGTACAGGTATGGGCGGCGAATCAATCTGGGGTTCTTCATTCGAAGATGAATTTGACCCAGAATTATTCAACATGCGTGGCGCATTATCAATGGCGAATGCAGGTCCGAACACAAACGGTTCTCAATTCTTCATCGTACAAGCACCAAAAGTTGATAACTCATTTATTAAACAAATGGAAGTACGCAACTGGCCTGCAGATGTTGTAGCTGGTTACAAAAACAACGGTGGTACACCTTGGTTAGACGGTAAGCATACGGTATTTGGTCAAGTAATCGAAGGCTTAGACGTTGTGGATGCAATGGCAAAAGTTGAAAAAGGTTTCCAAGACAAACCAGTTGAAGATGTTAAAATCAACACAATTACAGTAGAAGGCTAATGGCCAATAAAAAATCCTCTCTTCATTGCGAAGAGAGGATTTTTTTTATGGTTACATAAAGACGCTTTTCATGCGTGAAACGGCTTGTTCAAGTGTTTCTTTTGGACAGGCGATATTAATGCGCAAGAAGCCATTGCCATGCTCGCCATATTTTGTACCCGGGTCTAATGCAACACCGGCATCTAAGAGGCGTGCCATGACATCTTTTTCAGCGAGTTTTGTCTCGCGATAATCAAGCCACATTAAATACGTTGCGGCATTTTCATGCACGTATAAGCCGTCGATAGCATTTAATTGTTCGGCTGTATAACGAATGTTATCGCGTAAATAATCTTTTAGTTCGGCTAACCAAGTAGCACCTTCTTCGCTAAACGCACCTTCAATGGCTGCCATCGCAAAAATATTAAGGCCGCCTTGTGCATGGCTTTGCATCGTCGTTTGAAGTTGTTGGCGTTTGTCAGCGTCTGGCACAAACATCATCGCCGCATGAATACCAGCAATATTAAATGTTTTTGTTGGCGCAAACAGCGTGATGACATTGTCCTTATGTGCACTTATTTTTAATAGTGGTGTATGTGTGCCAGTGAGTACAAGGTCGCTATGGATTTCATCAGATAATAACAAGACGCCATGTTTTGCACAAAGCGCATCGATTTGACGTAGCTCATCATTGCTCCACGTAAAGCCAATTGGATTATGTGGGTGGCATAAAATGAAAAGTTTCACGTTTTCTGCTGCAAGCGCTGCATCAAGTTTTGTCAAATCAAGCGTGTACTGTCCTTGTGCTTCATCAAGCGCACAAAAAACGACTTCACGCTGCAGTTGCTTCGGTGAATTGAAAAATGGCGGATAAATAGGTGCGGTTGTCAGTACAGCATCGCCAGGCGCAGTAAAGGCTTCGACAACAGACGCAATCGCTGGTACGACGCCTTGGTGATATAACACCCAATCTACTTCAATATCCGTCGCGTGATGTTGTTTCAACCAAGCAATCGTCGCAGCCGTACATGTTTCGCCTTCAAATGAATAGCCGTAGACTGGATTGTCTAGTCGTTTTTGAATCGCTTGCGTAATGCTTTTTGGTGCCGCAAAATCCATATCTGCTACCCACATTGGGATAATACCATCGACATTATCACGATCATAAACGAATTTTAATTTGTCCCATTTTAGTGAATCTGTCTGTTGACGCGCGTAAACTTTATCGAATAAACTCATTGCTTTGACCCCATTTCTTTTTGCATTCGTTGATATTATGTTATTATATCGAGTATCAATGGAAATAGATAGGTGAAAACAATGGACAATGTAGACATACAGCGCCAAGTTGCGCATATGTTAATCGAATGGAATCCACTTCAACTAAAGGAAGCGGCATATAAAGCACAATCAACTGAGGTCGTCAAAGCATTACAACAAACAGTTGACCCGTCTATACTAGGCAGTCAAATTCAACGTATTTATGAGGCGTCGTTTCAAAAGTGGTTACCAATTGAAGAATGTATTACGACGGCACGTAAGCTAATTTCGTTAAAGCTTACGGATATGACACATAATGATTAAAAAAAGAGGACTGCTACCAATAGTAAGGTAGCAGTCCTCTTTTTTTAACCGCGCACGCCTTGAATAAATACGATGATAATCGCAATGGGTGCGACGTAGCGTACAAGTACACGCCATAGCGTAAACAACCACGGCGTCACATTTAATTCAAGTTGTTGCTGTTCACGTGATAATTTGTAGCCGGCAAAGATCGATACGAGTAGGGCACCAAGCGGCATGCCGACATTACTCGTAAAGTAGTCTGCAAAGTCAAAAATCGATTTGCCCATAATCGTAATATCCGATAATAAGCCGAATGATAACGCACTTGGAATCCCAACGATGAAAATACCTAAACCGCATAACCAGGCAAATTTTGTCCGTTTGTTATGTTTAGGACCCATTGCTGTAGCAACGACGATTTCAAGCATCGCAATCGCCGATGTTACCGTAGCGAATAATAATAAGATGAAGAAAATAATCATCCAAAATGAGCCAAGCGGAATTTGTTGGAACACTGCTGGCAAGATAATAAAGATAAGCCCAGGGCCAGAGCTTGGTTCAAAGCCTAACGAGAATACAGCAGGGAAGATGACAAGACCTGCTAAAATCGAAATACCGATATTTAACCAAGCAACGTTCATGGCAGATGACACTAAGTTTACTTTCTTATCTAAATAAGAAGCATAGGTCATCATCGAAGCCACGCCGACAGATAATGAGAAGAAGGCCATACCGAGCGCCATTAAAAACGTTTTACCAGTAAGTAATGACCAGTCAGGTACGAACATGAATTTTAAACCATCGATAGCACCATCTAATGTGACCGAGCGAATAGCTAACACTACAAAGAATATGAATAACAGTGGCATCATCCATTTACTTGCGCGTTCAATTCCTTTTTTAACACCAAACGAAATGATGGCAATAACGAGGATCATAAATAGACCTTGTGCGATTACTGCTTGCCATGGGTTTGCTGTCATGTCGCCAAATAATTGACCATATGTTTCAGGATTATCACTTGTTAAATCAAATGTAATTGATTTCCAAATATAAATTAAAATCCAGCCACCTACAACTGAATAGAACGATAAAATAATCGAAGAAAAAATAAAGCCAAGCCATCCAGTTAAGAACCATGGAGTCCCAGGTGCTTGCTTTTTAAATGATGTGACCGCGTCGGCTTGACCGCGACGACCAATCATAAATTCGGCGATTAAAATCGGTAAGCCAATTAGGAGCGTACATAAGATAAATAGAAAAATAAAGACGCTCCCACCATTAGTACCAGCCATGTAAGGGAACTTCCAAATGGCCCCTAACCCGATGGCACTTCCGGCTGCTGCTAAAATAAAGCCGATTTTTGATGCGAATTGATCTCTGTTAGCCACGAAAAAAATCCTCCTTTAAAACAATATCCATTCATGATACATCAACAAGACTGAAAATTATAGATATTTAAAGCATTTTAAGCGATTTCACACGAAAAAAGATATTTTCAGAAATAATCGAGAACTTTTGAAGCACGAAATCGTCTATGCTATAATGACAGTGGATATATACAAAAGCATAATGGCTATTTAGAAAGTAGGATGACGATGTCTAACAAGTATAAGGTTGGCGATATTGTTTCAGGCAAAGTCACTGGTATTCAGCCGTATGGCGCATTCGTTGCATTAGATGCTACGACGCAAGGTTTAGTTCATATTTCTGAAATTACTTATGGGTTTGTTAAAAGCATTGCAGACCATTTGACCGTCGGCGACATTGTTCGCGTGAAGATTTTAGATATCGCGGATAATGACGAAAAAATTAGTCTGTCATTGCGCGCTTTACAGGAAAAACCTACGAAGCGAAAAGAGCAATTGCCACGTAAATCGTTACAAGATCGAGTCGACGAAAAAGACTCGGTTGGGTTTAATTCATTAAAAGAGAAGCTCGGCGAATGGATCGAACAATCCGGTTTGAAATAACGCGCTTGTCGCTAAAAAAAAGGTAGTCTCATATGAGGCTGCTTTTTTTTCGATGAATTGTAAGCGTTTTAAAAAAATACGTGAAAAAAAGAGAAATAGTCAGCATGAGTGAGCTTTCTATGTTACAATATGGGCGATATTGGTAATCTAATACTTAGTAAAGAGGCGAGGAATGTATAATGGCAGAGAATCTAAATCTATTCACATCTACACAAAAAATTATTAAAGAAGCATTGCAAAAATTAGGTTATGATGAGGCGATGTATGAGCTTTTAAAAGAGCCATTACGCATGTTGCAAGTACGCATCCCTGTCCGTATGGATGATGGTACGGTCACGGTATTTACAGGTTACCGCGCGCAGCATAATGACGCTGTTGGTCCGACAAAAGGGGGCGTTCGCTTCCATCCGAATGTCACGGAAGAAGAAGTCAAAGCATTATCGATGTGGATGACGCTAAAAGCAGGTATTGTCGACTTACCATATGGTGGCGGTAAAGGCGGCGTTATTTGTGACCCACGTCAAATGTCAATGGGCGAGCTTGAACGTTTAAGCCGCGGCTATGTACGCGCAACAAGTCAAATCGTTGGTCCAACAAAAGATATTCCAGCGCCAGATGTATTTACAAATGCACAAATTATGGCATGGATGATGGATGAATATAGCCGTATGGATGAATTCAACTCTCCAGGGTTTATTACAGGGAAGCCAATCGTTCTTGGTGGTTCACAAGGACGCGACCGCGCGACTGCACAAGGCGTGACAATCGTCATCAAGGAAGCGGCAAAACGTCGTGACTTAGCGATTGAAGGTGCGCGCGTTGTTATTCAAGGTTTCGGTAATGCCGGAAGTTTCTTAGCAAAATTCATGAATGATTTAGGCGCGAAAGTAGTCGGCATTTCAGATGCAAACGGCGCTTTATACGACCCAGAAGGCTTAGATATTGATTACTTATTAGATCGTCGCGATAGTTTTGGTACGGTAACAAACCTATTCGAAAATACTATTACTAATGAAGAATTACTGGAGCTTGAATGTGATATTTTAGTACCAGCTGCGATTGAAAATCAAATCACAGCGGACAATGCACATAATATTAAAGCGAATATCGTTGTCGAAGCAGCAAACGGTCCAACAACAGCTGAAGCAACAAAAATCTTAACAGAACGTGGCATTCTTCTTGTGCCAGACGTACTAGCATCTGCTGGTGGCGTGACGGTATCTTACTTTGAGTGGGTACAAAACAATCAAGGTTACTATTGGTCAGAAGAAGAAGTAAACGACAAGCTATACAAAAAAATGGTCGAAGCATTCGACAACATTTACAACGTCGCAACATCGCGTAAAATCGACATGCGCTTAGCGGCTTATATGGTCGGTGTACGTAAAACAGCCGAAGCATCACGCTTCCGTGGTTGGGTATAGCCATTAAAAAAGAGGCTGGAACATACGTGTAACAACACCATTCAGATGAGCATAAGAAAAACCGGAATCGCGCTGTGGCGCGGTTCCGGTTTTTTGTGGTGAACGCTAAAAAAGGAACATGAACTGTTTTGTCAAAGCCTCTTTTTAATGTGCATTAATCGAGATAACGTGGCGTTCAGGTAATACAAGACAATGAAGTGCGCCGCCAAATACCGCACCACCATCTAAGCCGATAATATTGTTGTCACCGAAATACGGTGCAAAATTGCCGCGTTCTTTATGGAGACGAGGCGTTGGGGTATGACCAAAAACAACGGTTTTTTTGCCGCGATAATTGTCGTGGAATTCACTGCGAATCCACATCAGGCGATGTTTCGGCGTAATGCTGAGTGGAATTTCTGGGTCGACGCCACCATGTACAAAAATATAGTCATCGCGCTCAACATACGTCTCTAGTGAACGGATAACATCGAGATGCGCCGCGATTTCCGCTGTCAGGAAGCCATCGCTCGACATACTATGTTCAATCGCCTCGCTGCCAAAGCCATAGCTTTTCAGTGTTGCCACCCCACCAGCCGTATGGAGCCAGTGCAGCCAATCATCGGTCGAGCGATGTTCAAATGCCTCAAGCATGAGCTGCTCGTGATTGCCCGATAAACAAATGGCCCCATGCTCTTTTAATGATTGTACAAAATCAAGTACACCTTTTGAATCGGGACCTCGGTCAATATAATCTCCTAGTAAAATGAGTTCATCTGTTGTTGCATCGTACGCTACTTTTTGCAGTAGCTCTTTTAACATCGTTAACTCTCCATGAATATCACCAATTACCAATGTACGCATTCCGTCAGCTCCTCATTCAATGAAAAAAGGAATTGCCGCACTGTGCAATTCCTTTTTCTATCACAATAAAAAATAGAATAGCATGATGCTGTTACTACTTTGATGTTAAATTTGCATGCTCTGTTTTTAACGATTCTGGTCGCTCACCGATATGACTCCAGTTCGTCACACCATCATCCTCATCAAAGTAAATTGTAGCACGTGACACACCTTTTTGCGCTAAAATAAGCTTCATTAAATCGTCGCGCACATCATCGGCAAAAGCGACTGTCACAGACGGATTAATTTCGGCCATGAGTTCTACATGCAGTGCTTCTCCTTCTTTAATGACTTCAAGGCGACGAATATCTTTCACGTGCTCATTATCCGATACTAGATAGGCGATATGATTGAGCATTTCTTCATCGGTTTCGCCAATGGCCCCGCGCGCATTTTCTAAAAAGACTGTGCCGACGACGATGAACATCATAGCACCAATAATCATCGATACAATCCCTTCGATTTGTACGAATGGTGTGTAATGAGCGATGAGTACAGCGATAAAGGCGAGTACATTCCCGAGCGTTGCGACAGTATCTTCCATAAATACGAGTTTTGTCGCTGGTTTCGCGCGCCCCAAATTGTGAATCGCTTTGATAAATGCTGTCATTCCTTTTGCTTGGACACCGACTTCGGTATTAATTTCGTGACATGCCTTTAGCAAGACCGCCCCTTCTAAAAGAATGCCGAGCGCTAATACGCTAAGCACAATCCATACGCCGGTAGAAGTTGTTGGGTTTAAAATATGATGAAAGCCTTCTAAAATCGTTTCGTATGCTAAAATGCCGACAATGATAACGGCGAATAAACATACTAAGTTAATGACGCGTCCAAAACCAGTTGGGAATTTACGTGTTGGCGCCTTTTTCGATAAAGCCGAACCGACAAAAACAAAAAATTGATTGGCGGCGTCGCCAAGCGAGTGCATCATTTCGGCAAACATTGCCACATTGCCGGTAAAGAAATACGCCACTCCTTTAATGATTCCTAAAATTAAATTGATGAAACCCGCCATCAGCGAGGGCTTGTTACCATGTTTTAACAATGAAAAAAATTCACTCATGAGTTACCTCCTAAGATTGAAGTTCAATTTCTACTGTTTCAACATAATCGAGCTTACGAATCGTGCGGTACATCGTGAAGGCATCTTCTTCTGGTAGCAAAGAAAGCTGTGCAGTTATGACATGTTTGATGCGGTCTGAATCTTTGAAGTCTTTAATGTGCAGGTCATCAATTGTAAAGTCATGCTCCTTTAAATAATGTAAGAGCTGGTCGATGTTCTCTACGTTTGCAATAACGACCGTTAAAAAAGCTTCGCGACGATGTAAATGTGCTGGACCTAAGCGGAAAAACAAGGGGGCAATTACTTCAACGCCAAGCAAGACGATAAAGACGGCGATAATTGCTGGAATGTAAAATCCTGCGCCAACAGCAATCCCAATCCCAGCCGCACCCCAAATCATCGCGGCCGTTGTTAAGCCGGTAATGCTATCATTTGTGCGGTGTAAAATAACACCAGCACCGAGGAAGCCGATACCACTGACGATTTGTGCCGCTAAACGAAGCGGGTCCATCGTGACATTGATTCCTTCAACCGGTGTTGCACGTAGCACCGATTCCATTGAAATAATCGTCAATAAACAACTGAATGTTGCGATGACGAGGCTTGTTTTTAAACCAACAGGCTTTCTTTTTAATTCCCGTTCCACCCCGATAATTAAACTTAAAGTAGCAGCGATGGCCATCTTAATGCTGGCTTCTTCTAGTAAGCTATAATCCGTTAACCATTCCATTAAAATCCTCCTAATAATGATATTGTCAGTTTATATGTTTAATGAGAGAATAAGCTATTGCTTCATTGTACATTAGATAAGTGGAGTATTTAACCAAATTTGCAAGGAGAAAGAAAATGCATCCATACTTCGCTATAATTATAGGCGTTTTGTCGGTTGCAGCCTCTGCTATTTTTGTAAAACTTGCTACTGCAGAAGCTGGCGCCATCGCCTTTTACCGTATGCTATTTTCGGTAATACTTATGTTGCCGTTATTTTGGTTCAAACATCGCCAAGAATTGCGCATCATCAATTGGAAACAGTGGGGCATTATGACGCTATCGGGAATTTTCCTCGCATTCCACTTTATTTTATGGTTTGAATCACTAAACTACACATCCGTAGCGAGCTCAACAGTACTTGTCACGTTGCAACCATTATTTGCAATTGTTGGCACGTATCTTCTATTCAAAGAAAAAGTTACGACTAAAACGATGATTGCTGCGATGATTGCCATTTCAGGAAGTGTCTTACTAGCATGGGGAGACATCCAAGTAGGTGGTACAGCATTATTTGGTGATTTATTAGCATTAGTTGCCTGTGCGTTGATTTCCTTCTATATGTTATGTGGCCAAAGTGTTCGCCAAAATATTTCATCAACAACGTATACGATTAATGTTTATGCGATAAGTACAGTCGTGTTAGCTATTTATATGCTAGCAAAAGGAGAAAGCTTTGGACCGTATCCACCGGTGGATTGGTTCTGGTTTGTGTTATTAGCGATTATCCCTAATTTATTAGGTCACAACTTATTTAATTGGGCTTTAAAATATGTATCAGCTAATGCGATTTCCATTGCCATTTTATTTGAACCAGTTGGCGCTTCTATATTGGCATACTTCGTTTTCAATGAACATTTACGTTCAACGCAAGTGATTGGTGGCATCATTGTGTTAGCTGGTATTATTTTCTACACAATCGATGAAAAGAAAATCAAAAAATATTTTAGAAAAACTATTGACGAATAATAGTTTCATGGTTTATAGTATTAATTGTCGTTAAGGCGACGCACAAAACTTTATAAAAATAACAATTAAAAAAGCACTTGCTTTTCGAAAGTTATCGTGATAAAGTAAATGAGTCGCTAACAAAGCGATACAATGAACCTTGAAAACTGAACAAGCAAGATGTAATCACAATAAATTCGGTTCAATTAAGAATCGAAACAAAATGTTATCAAGCAAGATAACGCTAGCAAAGCAAATGAGCTTTCAAACACTTTTTATGGAGAGTTTGATCCTGGCTCAGGACGAACGCTGGCGGCGTGCCTAATACATGCAAGTCGAGCGAGGTTATTTGGAATGCTTGCATTTCAAACAACCTAGCGGCGGACGGGTGAGTAACACGTGGGCAACCTGCCCTGTAGACTGGGATAACTTCGGGAAACCGGAGCTAATACCGGATAATTCTTTTAGCCTCATGGCTTTAAGCTAAAAGGCGCTTCGGCGTCACTACAGGATGGGCCCGCGGTGCATTAGCTAGTTGGTAGGGTAACGGCCTACCAAGGCAACGATGCATAGCCGACCTGAGAGGGTGATCGGCCACATTGGGACTGAGACACGGCCCAAACTCCTACGGGAGGCAGCAGTAGGGAATCTTCCACAATGGACGAAAGTCTGATGGAGCAACGCCGCGTGAGTGATGAAGGTTTTCGGATCGTAAAACTCTGTTGTAAGGGAAGAACAAGTGCGTTAGGTAATGAACGCGCCTTGACGGTACCTTATTAGAAAGCCACGGCTAACTACGTGCCAGCAGCCGCGGTAATACGTAGGTGGCAAGCGTTGTCCGGATTTATTGGGCGTAAAGCGCGCGCAGGTGGTTTCTTAAGTCTGATGTGAAAGCCCACGGCTCAACCGTGGAGGGTCATTGGAAACTGGGGAACTTGAGTGCAGAAGAGGATAGTGGAATTCCAAGTGTAGCGGTGAAATGCGTAGAGATTTGGAGGAACACCAGTGGCGAAGGCGACTGTCTGGTCTGTAACTGACACTGAGGCGCGAAAGCGTGGGGAGCAAACAGGATTAGATACCCTGGTAGTCCACGCCGTAAACGATGAGTGCTAAGTGTTAGGGGGTTTCCGCCCCTTAGTGCTGCAGCTAACGCATTAAGCACTCCGCCTGGGGAGTACGACCGCAAGGTTGAAACTCAAAGGAATTGACGGGGGCCCGCACAAGCGGTGGAGCATGTGGTTTAATTCGAAGCAACGCGAAGAACCTTACCAGGTCTTGACATCCCAATGACCGTCTTAGAGATAAGACTTTCCCTTCGGGGACATTGGTGACAGGTGGTGCATGGTTGTCGTCAGCTCGTGTCGTGAGATGTTGGGTTAAGTCCCGCAACGAGCGCAACCCTTATTCTTAGTTGCCATCATTTAGTTGGGCACTCTAAGGAGACTGCCGGTGACAAACCGGAGGAAGGTGGGGATGACGTCAAATCATCATGCCCCTTATGACCTGGGCTACACACGTGCTACAATGGACGGTACAGAGAGCTGCAAGCCCGCGAGGGTTAGCCAATCTCATAAAACCGTTCTCAGTTCGGATTGTAGTCTGCAACTCGACTACATGAAGCCGGAATCGCTAGTAATCGCGGATCAGCATGCCGCGGTGAATACGTTCCCGGGCCTTGTACACACCGCCCGTCACACCACGAGAGTTTGTAACACCCGAAGCCGGTGGGGTAACCATTTATGGAGCCAGCCGTCTAAGGTGGGATAGATGATTGGGGTGAAGTCGTAACAAGGTAGCCGTATCGGAAGGTGCGGCTGGATCACCTCCTTTCTAAGGATTATTACGGAATAGATGACTCGGTCATCTACGATTACACTTGCTGTTCAGTTTTGAAGGTTTATGAATCTTCTAAAACTTGTTCTTTGAAAACTGGATAAAACGACATTGAAAGTAACAAACAAATTTCTATTATAGATTTTTTTATTATTAAGTTTTAATTTTTAGGCTTAATAACTTATATAGGTTAAGTTATTAAGGGCGCATGGCGGATGCCTTGGCACTAGAAGCCGATGAAGGACGGCACTAACACCGATATGCTTCGGGGAGCTGTAAGTGAGCTTTGATCCGGAGATTTCCGAATGGGGGAACCCACTGTTTTTAATAGGACAGTATCTACACGTGAATTCATAGCGTGATGATGGCAGACTCAGGGAACTGAAACATCTAAGTACCTGAAGGAAGAGAAAGAAAATTCGATTCCCTTAGTAGCGGCGAGCGAAACGGGAAGAGCCCAAACCAAGGAGCTTGCTCCTTGGGGTTGTAGGACACTCTATACGGAGTTACAAAGGAATGAGTTAAGCGAAGCGGCATGGAAAGGCCCACCAAAGAAGGTAACAGTCCTGTAGTTGAAAGTTCATTCCCTCCAGAGTGGATCCTGAGTACGGCGGAACACGTGAAATTCCGTCGGAATCTGGGAGGACCATCTCCCAAGGCTAAATACTCTCTAGTGACCGATAGTGAACCAGTACCGTGAGGGAAAGGTGAAAAGCACCCCGGAAGGGGAGTGAAAGAGATCCTGAAACCATGTGCCTACAAGTAGTTAGAGCCCGTTAATGGGTGATAGCGTGCCTTTTGTAGAATGAACCGGCGAGTTACGATCCCATGCAAGGTTAAGCTGATAAGGCGGAGCCGTAGCGAAAGCGAGTCTGAATAGGGCGAATGAGTATGTGGTTGTAGACCCGAAACCAGGTGATCTACCCATGTCCAGGGTGAAGGTAAGGTAACACTTACTGGAGGCCCGAACCCACGTACGTTGAAAAGTGCGGGGATGAGGTGTGGGTAGCGGAGAAATTCCAATCGAACCTGGAAATAGCTGGTTCTCTCCGAAATAGCTTTAGGGCTAGCCTCGCGGCTAAGAATCTTGGAGGTAGAGCACTGTTTGGACTAGGGGTCCATCCCGGATTACCGAATTCAGACAAACTCCGAATGCCAATGATTTATACGCGGGAGTCAGACTGCGAGTGATAAGATCCGTAGTCAAAAGGGAAACAGCCCAGACCACCAGCTAAGGTCCCCAAGTAATCGTTAAGTGGAAAAGGATGTGACGTTGCTTAGACAACCAGGATGTTGGCTCAGAAGCAGCCATCATTTAAAGAGTGCGTAATAGCTCACTGGTCGAGTGACGCTGCGCCGAAAATGTATCGGGGCTAAACGATTCACCGAAGCTGTGGATGGACATCTCAGATGTCCGTGGTAGGAGAGCGTTCTAATCGCTGTGAAGTCAGATCGTAAGGACTGGTGGAGCGCTTAGAAGTGAGAATGCCGGTATGAGTAGCGAAAGATGGGTGAGAATCCCATCCACCGAATGACTAAGGTTTCCTGAGGAAGGCTCGTCCGCTCAGGGTTAGTCGGGACCTAAGCCGAGGCCGATAGGCGTAGGCGATGGATAACAGGTTGATATTCCTGTACCACCTCCTCACCATTTGAGTAATGGGGGGACGCAGTAGGATAGGGTAAGCGCGCTGTTGGTTATGCGCGTCTAAGCAGTGAGGTGTGAGTGTAGGCAAATCCGCACTCTTTAACATTGAGCTGTGATAGCGAAGCTCTTAGAGCGAAGTTCCTGATTTCACACTGCCAAGAAAAGCCTCTAGCGAGGTGAGAGGTGCCCGTACCGCAAACCGACACAGGTAGTCGAGGAGAGAATCCTAAGGTGAGCGAGAGAACTCTCGTTAAGGAACTCGGCAAAATGACCCCGTAACTTAGGGATAAGGGGTGCTCTGGTAGGGTGCAAGCCCGAGAGAGCCGCAGTGAATAGGCCCAAGCGACTGTTTATCAAAAACACAGGTCTCTGCTAAACCGTAAGGTGATGTATAGGGGCTGACGCCTGCCCGGTGCTGGAAGGTTAAGAGGATTGGTTAGCGCAAGCGAAGCTGAGAATTGAAGCCCCAGTAAACGGCGGCCGTAACTATAACGGTCCTAAGGTAGCGAAATTCCTTGTCGGGTAAGTTCCGACCCGCACGAAAGGCGTAACGATTTGGGCACTGTCTCAACGAGAGACTCGGTGAAATTATAGTACCTGTGAAGATGCAGGTTACCCGCGACAGGACGGAAAGACCCCATGGAGCTTTACTGTAGCTTGATATTGAATTTTGATACATTTTGTACAGGATAGGTAGGAGCCTGAGAGACCGGAACGCCAGTTTCGGTGGAGGCGTTGTTGGGATACTACCCTAAATGTATTGAACTTCTAACCCGCACCCCTTATCGGGGTGGGAGACAGTGTCAGGCAGACAGTTTGACTGGGGCGGTCGCCTCCTAAAAGGTAACGGAGGCGCCCAAAGGTTCCCTCAGAATGGTTGGAAATCATTCGCAGAGTGTAAAGGCACAAGGGAGCTTGACTGCGAGACCTACAAGTCGAGCAGGGTCGAAAGACGGGCTTAGTGATCCGGTGGTTCCGCATGGAAGGGCCATCGCTCAACGGATAAAAGCTACCCTGGGGATAACAGGCTTATCTCCCCCAAGAGTCCACATCGACGGGGAGGTTTGGCACCTCGATGTCGGCTCATCGCATCCTGGGGCTGTAGTCGGTCCCAAGGGTTGGGCTGTTCGCCCATTAAAGCGGTACGCGAGCTGGGTTCAGAACGTCGTGAGACAGTTCGGTCCCTATCCGTCGTGGGCGTAGGAAATTTGAGAGGAGCTGTCCTTAGTACGAGAGGACCGGGATGGACACACCGCTGGTGTACCAGTTGTCTTGCCAAAGGCATCGCTGGGTAGCTATGTGTGGACGGGATAAGTGCTGAAAGCATCTAAGCATGAAGCCCCCCTCAAGATGAGATTTCCCATTACGCAAGTAAGTAAGACCCCTGAAAGACGATCAGGTAGATAGGTTCGAGATGGAAGTATGGCGACATACGGAGTTGACGAATACTAATAGGTCGAGGACTTAACCAAATATACTTTCATGTCACATTTTATCCAGTTTTGAAAGAATAATTATTTTTCTAAAAAAGTAATTGACTTTCACTCAAAATGATGTTAAAATAATTAATGTCCTTGAGAAAAGGTAATTAAATAGTCTAGTAATGATGGCAAAGAGGTCACACCTGTTCCCATTCCGAACACAGTAGTTAAGCTCTTTAGCGCCGATGGTAGTTGGGGGTTTCCCCCTGCGAGAGTAGGACGTTGCTAGGCTGTTATATATGGAGGATTAGCTCAGCTGGGAGAGCACCTGCCTTACAAGCAGGGGGTCGGCGGTTCGATCCCGTCATCCTCCACCATTTTATTATGCCGGTGTAGCTCAGTTGGTAGAGCAACTGACTTGTAATCAGTAGGTCGAGGGTTCGACTCCTTTCGCCGGCACCATTTATATCACAATTACATTTATTGTGAGTCATTAGCTCAGTTGGTAGAGCATCTGACTTTTAATCAGAGGGTCGCTGGTTCGAATCCTGCATGACTCACCATTTTTTCTAACGCGGGTGTGGCGGAATTGGCAGACGCACTAGACTTAGGATCTAGCGCCGCAAGGCGTGGGGGTTCGACTCCCTTCACCCGCACCATTTATATTTTAAAACTTTATATTGCCAGATTAATTTTTAATCTTTGCATAATGCGGAAGTAGTTCAGTGGTAGAACATCACCTTGCCAAGGTGGGGGTCGCGAGTTCGAACCTCGTCTTCCGCTCCAAATTATGCCGGGGTGGCGGAACTGGCAGACGCACAGGACTTAAAATCCTGCGGTAGGTGACTACCGTGCCGGTTCGATTCCGGCCCTCGGCACCATTTTATTTTAAATTTAATATTATTTTTTGCGCCCATAGCTCAATTGGATAGAGCGTCTGACTACGGATCAGAAGGTTGTGGATTCGACTTCTGCTGGGCGCACCATTTTTTGTTCGGAATGTAGCTCAGCTTGGTAGAGCACTTGGTTTGGGACCAAGGGGTCGCAGGTTCGAATCCTGTCATTCCGACCATTTTCATGGGGCCTTAGCTCAGCTGGGAGAGCGCCTGCCTTGCACGCAGGAGGTCAGCGGTTCGATCCCGCTAGGCTCCACCAATTTTTTAACTAACCAATTATTATTATGGCGGCCTAGCTCAGCTGGCTAGAGCGTCCGGTTCATACCCGGGAGGTCGGGGGTTCGATCCCCTCGGCCGCCATATTACCTAAAGAAGGACCTTTAGCTCAGTTGGTTAGAGCAGACGGCTCATAACCGTCCGGTCGCAGGTTCGAGTCCTGCAAGGTCCACCATAACAAAAAACTCGATTTATTTTTTTCTTTTTATACATGGAGGTATACCCAAGTCTGGCTGAAGGGATTGGTCTTGAAAACCAACAGGCGGGTCAAACCGCGCGGGGGTTCGAATCCCTCTACCTCCTCCATTTTTAATTTAATATTCATTATCGCGGGGTGGAGCAGTTCGGTAGCTCGTCGGGCTCATAACCCGAAGGTCGCAGGTTCAAATCCTGTCCCCGCAACCAATGGTCCGGTAGTTCAGCTGGTTAGAATGCCTGCCTGTCACGCAGGAGGTCGCGGGTTCGAGTCCCGTCCGGACCGCCATTTTTATATGGGTTTGTAGCTCAGTTGGTAGAGCATTAGATTGAAGCTCTAAGTGTCGGCGGTTCGATTCCGTCCAAACCCACCACGCGGGTGTAGTTTAGTGGTAAAACCACAGCCTTCCAAGCTGTTGTCGGGAGTTCGATTCTCCTCACCCGCTTATTTTTTTATACACGGGCCTATAGCTCAGCTGGTTAGAGCGCACGCCTGATAAGCGTGAGGTCGATGGTTCGAGTCCATTTAGGCCCACCATTATATTATTCCGTTGTAGCTCAGTTGGTAGTAGCATCTGACTGTTAATCAGAGGGTCGTAGGTTCGAGTCCTACCAACGGAGCCATATGGAGTAGTACTCAAGAGGCTGAAGAGGCGCCCCTGCTAAGGGTGTAGGTCGGGTAACCGGCGCGGAGGTTCAAATCCTCTCTACTCCACCATTTTTTGTTAGACGGCCCCTTGGTCAAGCGGTTAAGACACCGCCCTTTCACGGCGGTAACACGGGTTCGAATCCCGTAGGGGTCATACATAATGAAAACCTGAAGAATAAATTCTTCAGGTTTTTTTGTATTTACGCTTGCCTTTGACGTTACGTCAAGCTGTACGATAGATATAAGAAGTTTAAATTTACAGGAAAAGAGGTGTTGTGGATGTATACGATTCACGAATTAGCAACGCTGGCAAATATCACAACAAGAACGCTACGTTATTATGATCAAATCGGTTTATTACACCCGACAAATTATAGTGAATGTGGCTATCGTTTATACGATCAACAAGAAGTAAAGCGATTGCAACAAATTTTATTTTACAAAGAATTTGGACTGTCATTAGAACAGATTACACGTGTACTTGACGATGAGCAACAACTTCAGAAACTTCTTGAGAAGCAACAACAACTTATTTCAGCGCAACAGCAGCAATTACACCGATTACAGCAAAATATTCAGCGAACATTACAAGAGTTAAGGGAGGAACAGTCAATGAATGATAACGAGCGTTTTGACGGTTTTAAAAAAGCATTGATTGAAGAAAATGAACAGCAACATGGTCAAGAAATTCGTGCAAAATATGGAGAGGAGACCATTGACGCAAGCAATGCAAAATTAATGGGAAAAACAGCAGCGCAATATGCGGATATGCAACAATTAGAACAACAGTTGTTTGAACAACTACAATTAGGCTTACAAGCAGGACTTGATTCAGATTATGCGAAAACAGCAGCGCAACTGCATAAGAAATGGTTGATGCACAGCTGGACGAAATATACACCTGATATGCATAAATCAGTAGCAGATATGTATGTTTATGATGAACGCTTTAAAGTGTATTATGACCAACACACAGAAGGTATGGCACAATTTTTACACGATGCAATCCATAAACATCTTTAGGAATATAATTTAAATTTTGTTGTTAAAGGAATTATGTTAAGAACAACAAAATGTATTGTAGCAATTAGCGTAAGTAACAAGAATGTGGCACAACAGAAAGCTATTCAACAAATCACTAAAAAGAGAGGCTGAAATAGTGCCTCTCTTCTTTCATGTGTTTTTGTTATAATAGAGAGAATACTAACATAAAGAGAAGGTAACAAACTATGCGAATAATTGATTTACATTGTGATGTGTTATATCAACTATCATCACGCGAGCAACCGACAGATTTCAGAACAGATGATACGCTGCAATGCGGGTTCGTCAATTTACAAAAAGCACAAGCTAAAGCGCAAGTATTTGCGATTTTTATTGATGAGGTCATTCCGGTAAAGGAACGTTATATGGAAGCGCTACGCCAAATTGAATTGTTCCAAGCGCAAGTGTTAGCGCAACCGGAAATGGTTCATATTACAGAGTGGCAACAGCTATCAACGCTAGAAGATGGCCAAATTGGCGCTATTTTAAGCTTAGAAGGCTGCGATGCTATTGGGGCAGACTTACATAAATTAAAGACGCTATTAAATGCAGGTGTCAAATTGGTTGGTCTGACGTGGAATTATGAAAATGCGGTCGCTTTTGGCGCGCAAGAGGACCCAACAAAAGGGTTAACGGATTTTGGCAAAGAAGTTGTCGCGTGTTTAAATGATTACGATATTATTATCGACGTGTCACATTTGAATATGCAAGGTTTTTGGGATGTCTTGCCGCTTGCTAAACACGTTATTGCAAGTCATTCAAATGCGCGTACGGTGTGTGAGCACGTGCGTAATTTAACAGATGAACAAGCAACAGCACTTGTCGAGCATGGCGGTCATATTCATGTCGTCTACAACCCACCATTTATTGTTGAAGATGGCTTAGCGGACGTTACATTAGACGATTTAGTGAAGCACTTCCGTTATTTAGCGGACTTAGTAGGTGTCGAGCATTTAGGATTGGGTTCTGATTTTGATGGCATTGAGCATACCGTTAACAACTTGCACCATATAGGGGACACACCACAGCTATTAACGGCGTTAGCACAAGCATTTACAGCAGAAGAAATTGAAGGCATTGCTGCCGGAAATTTTGAGCGATATGTACAAGCGTTTTAGCCATTTTACAAGGCGCTCTAGCTGGCGTCTTTTTTTGTGTAATAAGGGCTAATATGTGCCGAAACGTATAGAAAGTTGTATGATAGATAAGGATAATTTAGTTTTACAAATAGGTTTTCGTACGAGCAAAATCTATTGACGGAGGGAATTTGTATGAATCAACAGTTGTCGATTACAAATGGCGACCATCATATCGAACAAACGGCTAAACTATCGTTTTACATTGATACGATGAAGATGGATAGTTTATCGCCACGTGCATTTTATGAGGCGGGCGCTACGAAGTTTCAAGGAAAACGATTCTTCTGGCAAAACCGTGAAAAAACATTTACATTGGTCGGCCTAGGTCATGCGTATACTGTAACGAGCGATGACCACGAAAATCGCTATGCATTAGTTGAAAATGCATGGCAAAATTTAATTCAACATGCGGACCTTGAAGCGCATGAACAACAACCCATTTTATTTGGAAGCTATACATTCGATCCCGAAAAAACACCAGCGGAAGAATGGCAAGCATTCCCAGAAGCTTATTTTGCAGTGGCGACGCATCAACTCGTCATTCGTAATGAGCAAACATTTATTAATACGTTTTATGTGAGTGAGCAACCGATTACCGAGGCGCAAAAACAAGCGCTGCGCACAGAACGTGATGAATTATTGCATAGTGCACAAGTAAATGGCGTAGCATCACATACGAAACCACAAATTACACAAACGATTGAGCGCCATAAAGCAGCGTACTTACAATCGATTGAGAACGTCACAACGCTAATCAAACATGAAGATGCCGATAAGGTCGTTATTGCGAGGTCGCTCGCGTTGGCGTTTGACGGGGCGATTACATCAGAAATGATGCTCGCACAAATTACAGCCGAGCAACCGGAGAGTTATTTGTTTGTTATTGAACATGGCGATGACTTCTTCTTCGGGGCTTCACCAGAGCGCCTTGTGATGGTAAAAGACCATGATGCCTACTCGTCATGTGTCGCGGGTTCGATTAAACGAGGCTCGACAAAGGAGCAGGATGACGCCTATGGTAGCGAGCTATTACAGGATACAAAAAACTTGCAAGAGCATCAATACGTTGTCGATATGATTCGTCAATCATTTGATGAAAACTGTGCGAATTATACATTGCCAAATGGACCGCAGCTGTTAAAAATTCGCGACATTCAACATTTATTTACGCCAATTGAAGGTCAATTAAAAGAAGAGGCGAGCATTTTACGCATGGTGAAAAACTTACATCCAACGCCAGCGCTTGGCGGGGCACCACGTGAGCGTGCAATGGAAGTCATTCGCGAATATGAGCCGACAGACCGCGGTCTTTACGCTGCACCAATCGGTTGGATGAATGCAGAAGGTGACGGTGAGTTTGCGGTGGCGATTCGTTCGGCACTCGTCCATGACAATAAAGCTTACTTATATGCAGGTGGTGGCATTGTAGCAGATTCGGAACCACAGAGTGAATATGACGAAACTTTAGTAAAGTTCCGCCCGATGCTGCGTGCTTTTGGAGGTACGTTACATGGAGAATAACAAACAGTTAAGCGACTATGTTTATAATATTGTCGCTACCTTATATGAAGCGGGTGTTAAAAAAGTTGTCGTGAGTCCAGGCTCGCGTTCAACGCCGCTTGCGTACGGCTTTGCATCAACAAAGGAATTTGAATTGTATCGTCAAGTTGATGAGCGTTCAGCAGGCTTTTTAGCACTCGGACTTGCGAAGGAAAGTGCAGAGCCGGTCGTGCTTATTTGTACATCAGGTACGGCAGCAGCGAACTATTTCCCAGCGATTGTTGAAGCTTATTATGCACGCTTACCATTGATCGTTTTAACGGCGGATCGACCACATGAATTACGAGAGGTTGGGGCACCACAAGCAATTGCACAACCAGGACTTTATGGACATCATGTGAAATGGGCGGTGGACTTACCTATTCCAGATGATGCCCAAGCGACGTTACCGTTTGTTGAACGCCATATGGCACGAGCTGTTGCAGTAGCGACACAAGCGCCATTTGGACCGGTACAAGTCAATGTCCCATTCCGTGAACCGTTATTAATCGACTTTGCCGACAAGCTACCAGCACGTACATTTAAGCAGCATTTTCACGCTGATGTACGTCCTGCTAAAGCGGCAGTCGATTTTTTAACGACAACGATGCAAGCGACCGAACAAGGGTTTATTATTGCTGGCGAAATGGCACAAAATACGCATACAGAGGCGCTATGGGCATTTGTGCGTAAAACGCAGTGGCCTGTATTAGTCGAAAGCTTATCGCATATGCGTACAAATATTCCAGCGGATTGCATGCCGTATGTTATTGAGCAGTATGATGCCATTTTAAAAAATGAATCGTTTAAAAAACAGATGATGCCACAAACGGTCATTCGTTTTGGTGCACAGCCTGTGTCAAAGCCGCTGATGTTATTTTTAACAGCAGTGAAGCCGGCGCATTATATCATCATTGATGAAGATGCAAAATTCCGCGATTCATTACATGTCGCGACGCATCATATTGAAGCGGCGATTGGCAACTGGATTGCGGACGTTGCCGTGCGAGCGACAGCCGCACAGCAAATGTATACTGCACAGTGGCAACGCGCAAATGCGATTGCTGCTCGCCACCGTGCGAATTATGTCGCGACGCAGCATGATGAAGGCGCACTTGCCGCCGTATTATTTAGCCAGTTACCTGAGCATAGCGATTTAGTCGCTAGCAGCAGTATGCCAATTCGTGACGTCGATACATTTTTTGAAAAAACGACGCGTGATATTCGTATTTTTTGCAACCGCGGCACCAATGGTATTGACGGTGTTGTGTCAACGGCATTTGGCTTACAATATGCCTCACAGCGCGACACGTATTTATTAATTGGGGATTTAGCTTTTTTACACGATTCAAACGGTTTAATTGCGAGTCGCTACCAGCCGAGTGAGTTGACGATTGTTGTCATGAACAACGACGGCGGTGGAATCTTCTCGTACTTGCCACAATCGACAGTCGACGCACATTATGAGCAACTGTTTGGCACACCAACAGCGCTTGGTTTTGAACAT
>NZ_AYTB01000008.1 GCF_000505545.1 Kurthia huakuii LAM0618 | reverse complement strand
AGCATCTGACTGTTAATCAGAGGGTCGTAGGTTCGAGTCCTACCAACGGAGCCATATGGAGTAGTACTCAAGAGGCTGAAGAGGCGCCCCTGCTAAGGGTGTAGGTCGGGTAACCGGCGCGGAGGTTCAAATCCTCTCTACTCCACCATTTTTTGTTAGACGGCCCCTTGGTCAAGCGGTTAAGACACCGCCCTTTCACGGCGGTAACACGGGTTCGAATCCCGTAGGGGTCATACATAATGAAAACCTGAAGAATAAATTCTTCAGGTTTTTTTGTATTTACGCTTGCCTTTGACGTTACGTCAAGCTGTACGATAGATATAAGAAGTTTAAATTTACAGGAAAAGAGGTGTTGTGGATGTATACGATTCACGAATTAGCAACGCTGGCAAATATCACAACAAGAACGCTACGTTATTATGATCAAATCGGTTTATTACACCCGACAAATTATAGTGAATGTGGCTATCGTTTATACGATCAACAAGAAGTAAAGCGATTGCAACAAATTTTATTTTACAAAGAATTTGGACTGTCATTAGAACAGATTACACGTGTACTTGACGATGAGCAACAACTTCAGAAACTTCTTGAGAAGCAACAACAACTTATTTCAGCGCAACAGCAGCAATTACACCGATTACAGCAAAATATTCAGCGAACATTACAAGAGTTAAGGGAGGAACAGTCAATGAATGATAACGAGCGTTTTGACGGTTTTAAAAAAGCATTGATTGAAGAAAATGAACAGCAACATGGTCAAGAAATTCGTGCAAAATATGGAGAGGAGACCATTGACGCAAGCAATGCAAAATTAATGGGAAAAACAGCAGCGCAATATGCGGATATGCAACAATTAGAACAACAGTTGTTTGAACAACTACAATTAGGCTTACAAGCAGGACTTGATTCAGATTATGCGAAAACAGCAGCGCAACTGCATAAGAAATGGTTGATGCACAGCTGGACGAAATATACACCTGATATGCATAAATCAGTAGCAGATATGTATGTTTATGATGAACGCTTTAAAGTGTATTATGACCAACACACAGAAGGTATGGCACAATTTTTACACGATGCAATCCATAAACATCTTTAGGAATATAATTTAAATTTTGTTGTTAAAGGAATTATGTTAAGAACAACAAAATGTATTGTAGCAATTAGCGTAAGTAACAAGAATGTGGCACAACAGAAAGCTATTCAACAAATCACTAAAAAGAGAGGCTGAAATAGTGCCTCTCTTCTTTCATGTGTTTTTGTTATAATAGAGAGAATACTAACATAAAGAGAAGGTAACAAACTATGCGAATAATTGATTTACATTGTGATGTGTTATATCAACTATCATCACGCGAGCAACCGACAGATTTCAGAACAGATGATACGCTGCAATGCGGGTTCGTCAATTTACAAAAAGCACAAGCTAAAGCGCAAGTATTTGCGATTTTTATTGATGAGGTCATTCCGGTAAAGGAACGTTATATGGAAGCGCTACGCCAAATTGAATTGTTCCAAGCGCAAGTGTTAGCGCAACCGGAAATGGTTCATATTACAGAGTGGCAACAGCTATCAACGCTAGAAGATGGCCAAATTGGCGCTATTTTAAGCTTAGAAGGCTGCGATGCTATTGGGGCAGACTTACATAAATTAAAGACGCTATTAAATGCAGGTGTCAAATTGGTTGGTCTGACGTGGAATTATGAAAATGCGGTCGCTTTTGGCGCGCAAGAGGACCCAACAAAAGGGTTAACGGATTTTGGCAAAGAAGTTGTCGCGTGTTTAAATGATTACGATATTATTATCGACGTGTCACATTTGAATATGCAAGGTTTTTGGGATGTCTTGCCGCTTGCTAAACACGTTATTGCAAGTCATTCAAATGCGCGTACGGTGTGTGAGCACGTGCGTAATTTAACAGATGAACAAGCAACAGCACTTGTCGAGCATGGCGGTCATATTCATGTCGTCTACAACCCACCATTTATTGTTGAAGATGGCTTAGCGGACGTTACATTAGACGATTTAGTGAAGCACTTCCGTTATTTAGCGGACTTAGTAGGTGTCGAGCATTTAGGATTGGGTTCTGATTTTGATGGCATTGAGCATACCGTTAACAACTTGCACCATATAGGGGACACACCACAGCTATTAACGGCGTTAGCACAAGCATTTACAGCAGAAGAAATTGAAGGCATTGCTGCCGGAAATTTTGAGCGATATGTACAAGCGTTTTAGCCATTTTACAAGGCGCTCTAGCTGGCGTCTTTTTTTGTGTAATAAGGGCTAATATGTGCCGAAACGTATAGAAAGTTGTATGATAGATAAGGATAATTTAGTTTTACAAATAGGTTTTCGTACGAGCAAAATCTATTGACGGAGGGAATTTGTATGAATCAACAGTTGTCGATTACAAATGGCGACCATCATATCGAACAAACGGCTAAACTATCGTTTTACATTGATACGATGAAGATGGATAGTTTATCGCCACGTGCATTTTATGAGGCGGGCGCTACGAAGTTTCAAGGAAAACGATTCTTCTGGCAAAACCGTGAAAAAACATTTACATTGGTCGGCCTAGGTCATGCGTATACTGTAACGAGCGATGACCACGAAAATCGCTATGCATTAGTTGAAAATGCATGGCAAAATTTAATTCAACATGCGGACCTTGAAGCGCATGAACAACAACCCATTTTATTTGGAAGCTATACATTCGATCCCGAAAAAACACCAGCGGAAGAATGGCAAGCATTCCCAGAAGCTTATTTTGCAGTGGCGACGCATCAACTCGTCATTCGTAATGAGCAAACATTTATTAATACGTTTTATGTGAGTGAGCAACCGATTACCGAGGCGCAAAAACAAGCGCTGCGCACAGAACGTGATGAATTATTGCATAGTGCACAAGTAAATGGCGTAGCATCACATACGAAACCACAAATTACACAAACGATTGAGCGCCATAAAGCAGCGTACTTACAATCGATTGAGAACGTCACAACGCTAATCAAACATGAAGATGCCGATAAGGTCGTTATTGCGAGGTCGCTCGCGTTGGCGTTTGACGGGGCGATTACATCAGAAATGATGCTCGCACAAATTACAGCCGAGCAACCGGAGAGTTATTTGTTTGTTATTGAACATGGCGATGACTTCTTCTTCGGGGCTTCACCAGAGCGCCTTGTGATGGTAAAAGACCATGATGCCTACTCGTCATGTGTCGCGGGTTCGATTAAACGAGGCTCGACAAAGGAGCAGGATGACGCCTATGGTAGCGAGCTATTACAGGATACAAAAAACTTGCAAGAGCATCAATACGTTGTCGATATGATTCGTCAATCATTTGATGAAAACTGTGCGAATTATACATTGCCAAATGGACCGCAGCTGTTAAAAATTCGCGACATTCAACATTTATTTACGCCAATTGAAGGTCAATTAAAAGAAGAGGCGAGCATTTTACGCATGGTGAAAAACTTACATCCAACGCCAGCGCTTGGCGGGGCACCACGTGAGCGTGCAATGGAAGTCATTCGCGAATATGAGCCGACAGACCGCGGTCTTTACGCTGCACCAATCGGTTGGATGAATGCAGAAGGTGACGGTGAGTTTGCGGTGGCGATTCGTTCGGCACTCGTCCATGACAATAAAGCTTACTTATATGCAGGTGGTGGCATTGTAGCAGATTCGGAACCACAGAGTGAATATGACGAAACTTTAGTAAAGTTCCGCCCGATGCTGCGTGCTTTTGGAGGTACGTTACATGGAGAATAACAAACAGTTAAGCGACTATGTTTATAATATTGTCGCTACCTTATATGAAGCGGGTGTTAAAAAAGTTGTCGTGAGTCCAGGCTCGCGTTCAACGCCGCTTGCGTACGGCTTTGCATCAACAAAGGAATTTGAATTGTATCGTCAAGTTGATGAGCGTTCAGCAGGCTTTTTAGCACTCGGACTTGCGAAGGAAAGTGCAGAGCCGGTCGTGCTTATTTGTACATCAGGTACGGCAGCAGCGAACTATTTCCCAGCGATTGTTGAAGCTTATTATGCACGCTTACCATTGATCGTTTTAACGGCGGATCGACCACATGAATTACGAGAGGTTGGGGCACCACAAGCAATTGCACAACCAGGACTTTATGGACATCATGTGAAATGGGCGGTGGACTTACCTATTCCAGATGATGCCCAAGCGACGTTACCGTTTGTTGAACGCCATATGGCACGAGCTGTTGCAGTAGCGACACAAGCGCCATTTGGACCGGTACAAGTCAATGTCCCATTCCGTGAACCGTTATTAATCGACTTTGCCGACAAGCTACCAGCACGTACATTTAAGCAGCATTTTCACGCTGATGTACGTCCTGCTAAAGCGGCAGTCGATTTTTTAACGACAACGATGCAAGCGACCGAACAAGGGTTTATTATTGCTGGCGAAATGGCACAAAATACGCATACAGAGGCGCTATGGGCATTTGTGCGTAAAACGCAGTGGCCTGTATTAGTCGAAAGCTTATCGCATATGCGTACAAATATTCCAGCGGATTGCATGCCGTATGTTATTGAGCAGTATGATGCCATTTTAAAAAATGAATCGTTTAAAAAACAGATGATGCCACAAACGGTCATTCGTTTTGGTGCACAGCCTGTGTCAAAGCCGCTGATGTTATTTTTAACAGCAGTGAAGCCGGCGCATTATATCATCATTGATGAAGATGCAAAATTCCGCGATTCATTACATGTCGCGACGCATCATATTGAAGCGGCGATTGGCAACTGGATTGCGGACGTTGCCGTGCGAGCGACAGCCGCACAGCAAATGTATACTGCACAGTGGCAACGCGCAAATGCGATTGCTGCTCGCCACCGTGCGAATTATGTCGCGACGCAGCATGATGAAGGCGCACTTGCCGCCGTATTATTTAGCCAGTTACCTGAGCATAGCGATTTAGTCGCTAGCAGCAGTATGCCAATTCGTGACGTCGATACATTTTTTGAAAAAACGACGCGTGATATTCGTATTTTTTGCAACCGCGGCACCAATGGTATTGACGGTGTTGTGTCAACGGCATTTGGCTTACAATATGCCTCACAGCGCGACACGTATTTATTAATTGGGGATTTAGCTTTTTTACACGATTCAAACGGTTTAATTGCGAGTCGCTACCAGCCGAGTGAGTTGACGATTGTTGTCATGAACAACGACGGCGGTGGAATCTTCTCGTACTTGCCACAATCGACAGTCGACGCACATTATGAGCAACTGTTTGGCACACCAACAGCGCTTGGTTTTGAACATTTAGCCGCGATGTATGATGCCGAATATGCCAACGTGACAACGACGGAAGATTTTACGACGGTTTTACAAACACCGAAAAACAAAGCCATTCGCATCATTGAAGTGATGACGGACCGCGCGGAAAATGTCACAACACACCGCACACTATGGCAAGCAATCAATGAGGAGCTCGATACTTTATGGCAAGCGTAATAACGACAGTTGCGGGGCTTGATATGCATTATGAAGTGTTTCATCCACGCGCTGAAAAAACAATTGTTTTATTGCATGGCTTTACAGGAAGTACAAAAACATGGCATCATGTCATCGACCGTTTAGGCAGAGATGTGCGTGTTTTTGCGATTGATTTAATGGGACATGGCTCAACAGCAAGTCCGGCGATGTTAGCGCCGTATACGATAGATGCGCAAATTGCCATGCTTGAGCAATTTTTTGCTGCGCGTCAGCTGACGACATTTACATTGCTCGGTTATTCAATGGGGGGGCGCATTGCACTTAGTTACGCATTGCAACACCCAGAGCGCATTGAGAAGTTAATTCTTGAAAGTGCGTCACCAGGACTTGACGAAGAAGTAGCGCGTGAAAAACGACGCGCACATGACAACGATTTAGCAGAGCGCATTTTAAGTGAAGGAATGCGCGAGTTTGTTGACTATTGGGGAAATATTCCTTTGTTTGAGTCGCAAACGCGTTTATCGAATGACGTAAAAGCTGAAGTGCGCGCCGAACGCCTTGCGCAACAAGAAGTGGGCTTAGCGAATAGCTTGCGAGGGATGGGCACGGGTTCGCAGCCATCTTATTGGGAAGCACTACCGGCATTTCCACGACCTGTAAGCCTTATTACAGGGGAGCTTGACGAAAAATTCTACTTAACAGCAATCGACATGCAAAAACGTTTCGAAAATTGCTCGCACCATGTCGCAAATGGCTGTGGTCATGCAATTCATGTGGAAAATCCTGAACTTTTTGTTACAATAGTAGAGAAAGAATTTTAATTTACTAGGAGGACTTTTCAATGACTCGTGAATGGGTAACCGAACATGTCTATGAAGATATCAAATATGAATCTTACAATGGCATCGCAAAAATTACAATTAATCGTCCTGAAGTACGCAATGCATTCCGCCCAAAAACAACAGCGGAAATGATCGACGCATTTTCTCGTGCGCGTGACGATTCTAAAATTGGCGCTATTATTTTAACAGGTGAAGGCGAAAAAGCATTCTGTTCTGGTGGCGACCAAAAAGTACGTGGTAACGGTGGTTACGTAGGCGATGATAATATTCCTCGTCTAAACGTACTTGATTTACAAACATTAATCCGCAAAACACCAAAACCAGTTATCGCAATGGTAGCAGGTTATGCAATCGGTGGCGGTCACGTATTACACATCGTTTGTGATTTAACAATCGCTGCGGACAACGCACGTTTCGGTCAAACTGGCCCACGCGTTGGTTCATTCGATGGTGGTTACGGTGCAGGTTACTTAGCACGTATCGTAGGTCATAAAAAAGCACGTGAAATCTGGTTCTTATGCCGTCAATACGACGCACAAGAAGCACTTGATATGGGCTTAGTTAATACAGTCGTTCCTTACGAACAACTTGAAGACGAAACAGTAAAATGGTGTGAAGAAATCTTATCATTATCACCAATGGCACTTCGTATGCTTAAAGGTGCATTTAATGCAGATTCTGATGGCCTTGCTGGTATCCAACAACTTGCGGGTGACGCAACACTTCTTTATTACACTTCTGATGAAGCAAAAGAAGGTCGCGACGCGTTCAAAGAAAAACGTACACCAGACTTCGGTCAATTCCCACGTTTCCCATAATAGGGCGATGTATAACAAGACGGCACCATGCTACGGCGTGATGTCGTCTTTTTTGATACAATAAAGGCACTCTGATAATTAGGGATGTGAATGATGTGGTCCCAAACTGGATTACACAGCGTGCGATGATTTCACCGCATCGCACCGCGCTACGCTTTGACAAACAGGCGTGGACATATAAACAACTAAATGAACAATCAAAGCAGTATGCTAGTAAACTTATCACGCTAGGCATTGAGCGCGGCGACCGTGTAGCGATTTATGCGCCGAGCACGCCAGCAATTATTCAAATGATGCTCGCGTGTATGCAGTTAAAATGTGAAATGGTGTTATTAAACTTACGGTTATCTGCTTATGAGCTCGCGTATCAACTAGACGATGCTGCCGCATCAGCCATTTTAGTCGCAGATGAGCTTGTTGAACGTTTACCTGAAACAGCTATCGTACTGCATCGTTTTTCGGCGATTGAAGCGGCGGCAGAAACACCGTCTTTATTTAATGATACGTGGGACGACGCGGCGACGATGACGATTATGTATACGTCTGGTACGACCGGATTTCCAAAAGGGGTGCGCCAAACAGTCGGCAATCATGTCGCCGTTGCGACGTCATCGCTCTACAATACCGGTCTTCG
Organism: Kurthia huakuii LAM0618; assembly: GCF_000505545.1. Classification (GTDB taxonomy): domain Bacteria; phylum Bacillota; class Bacilli; order Bacillales_A; family Planococcaceae; genus Kurthia; species Kurthia huakuii. The sequence goes on along the minus strand of NZ_AYTB01000008.1, from coordinate 810,793 downwards.
TGACGATGATGCGTGGTTATGTACGATGCCGCTATTTCATATTAGTGGCTTTTCGATGCTCGTGAAATGTTTAGTACAAGGTGTACGGTTAGATTTATATAAAAAATTCGATGAAAAAACCATTGCGACCGAGTTAGTCAATGGTACGGTATCGCATATGTCGGTCGTTGCGGTTACGCTAGAGCGTCTAATTACCGAGCTTGAAGCGCGCGGTGCAGTCGTATCGCCAAAATTCCAAATGATGTTGGCTGGTGGCGGCCCGGTGCCGGAAAGTTATTTATTACGTGGTTTTGACCGCGGTATTCATATTGCACAAACGTATGGCATGACAGAGACGGCGTCACAAGTCGCTACATTATCGAGCGAGGATGCGCTCCGAAAAATTGGTTCGGCTGGCAAGCCATTGTTCTTCAATCATGTACGTATTGATGGTGCACTAAAACCAGGCGATATTGGCGAAATTTGTGTGAAAAGCGCACAGGTGACGCCCGGGTATATTGGGCGTTTTTCACAATGTGACTCGACGAAGGACGGGTGGTTGCATACGGGTGACGTTGGTTACTTAGATGCAGAAGGCTATTTATATGTCGTTGACCGCCGCTCGGATTTAATTATTTCAGGTGGGGAAAATATTTATCCAGCCGAAATTGAAAATGTTTTAGCAGCACATCCGGCTGTGAAAGAGGTTGGGGTTTGCGGGATTGATTCCGATGAGTGGGGGCAAGTTCCGGCGGCGTTTATTGTCGCAAAAGATGCGGCACAGTGCACCCAACTTGAAGCGTATTGTCAGGAACGACTAGCGCATTATAAAGTGCCGAAATCATTTCATATTGTTGAGGAGTTACCGCGCAACGGCTCCAATAAATTAATGCGCCGTCATTTAAAAGATTTATTATAACGAAAATGAGGCTGGGACAAAAGAAAAAATGTGAGGCGATTTTGAAAATCGCCTCACATTTTTTTGCTTTCAAGCGCATTAAATGATTCATTTAGACAGGGAAATTACGACTCAAATTTTATATTTCTCCTAAAAATCGAGTTATGTCCTAGCCTCTTTTTTATTAATTATGTTGAATCCAATGTTGTAAAAATGGAATAAATGTACGAGAAGCAGGTGATAAACTTTTAATTTCCGTTTTAGAAGCAACACCGATTGTGCGCACACATTCATCGCTAATCGGGCGACATTCGATATCATCACGGTGATCTTCGATGAGCAATTCAGACAACAATGTAATCCCTAACCCACGTTTGACCATCGCAATAATTGCTTCATCACCACGGATTTGATACGTCACATTTGGATGGACACGCGCCGCTTTAAAAATCGCTTGTGCATCTTTATGTGTGTCATCATATGGCATGATGCATGATTCTTTTTCAAACGTATGAATATCAATTTTTTCAAGTTGTGTTAGCGGATGTTCTTTCGGCAAAATCGCTAGCATACGGTCGTCTTTTAACGGTAAGAATGGGTAAGTATCGGTCGGTTGAATCGTGCCAATCGCGAAATCAATACTGCCACCATCGAGCCATTCATGAATTTCGCGTGAGTTCCCTTCAAAGAGCTGAATCGCAATTTTGGGGTATTTTTCATGGAATAATTTCAACACTTCAGGCATCCAATGGACACAAACAGAGGCATAGGCGCCGATACGGACAGTACCGACATCAAGGCCATGTATCGCATGTACGGCTTCTGATAAATGCTCATAGCGTACGACAATGTCCTCCATAATCGGCAATAGTTGCGAGCCATTATCGGTTGGCTGCACCCCATTTTTACTACGAATTAACAGCGCAAAACCGTAATCTTCCTCTAAACTGTGAATCATATGACTAATGCTTGGTTGCGTGTAGTCTAATGCTTCAGCGGCTCTTGTTAAGCTACCATATTTAACGGCGGCGATATAAGCCTTTAATTTTAATATACTCAAAGAGTTCACCTTACTTATAAATTTTTTATATAGATAGCATTGAATAAATTCAATTTACTAATATTAAAATTATCACTACAATGAAAAGGAATCAAGCGCTATTTCCAATGGTAATTGCCAAATGCCAAACATTTGGTGCGATGTAGGAAATAAAGAAGTAAAACAGCGCTTTAGTGCGAAAAAAATTTGTGAAACACTAGAAAGAATCTCAATAGAAGATAGGGGTAACCGTTTTGGCAGCGTATATCGTGCAATTTATTATTGGTGGGACCGTCATGATGTTAGCAGCAATGCTCAGTCAATCGAAATATTTATTTTTATCAGGTGTGATTACACTATTACCAATTTTGACATTAATGAATTTAAATTTACAAGTACATAATATGACTGCAGAAACGTTCCATATGACGCAGCGCAACGGGATTATTGGCGCAATCGGTATGATTGTACTCATGCTGATGATTTATTATTGTTCAGGCTTTATGAAACCTGCACAATCCGTACTTGTTGGCGTAGGTGTGTATGTTGTGTTTATGGTCGTATCGAAAGTAACATTTGCGTAAGTAAAAAGGGGCTTTGACAAAGCATTTTATTTTCCTTTTTTAGCGTTCGCAACGAAAAACCGGAATGGCGCCACCGCGCGATTCCGGTTTTTCTTATGCTCATAGGAGATGGAGCTTTTACACGTATGTCCAAGCCTCTTTTTACTAAGTGGTCATAATGTCGATTACTTTGGCATATAAATATTTTTTCGGATTTGCGCGGGTCATTTTTGCTGTAACAGTGCCTTCTACAAGCGCATACATCTCGTCAAAGTAGTTCTGCAATGCATCGCGGTCTTCAATAATAGCGGCTACTAAAATCGTGTGCACGCCGAATTTGTTCGCGCGCTTTAAAATGCCCATTGCGGCTTTGCCGGACAAGGTTTGTTTATCAGATTTCCCTTCACCTGTTAGGATGACATCTGCTTGTGCTAATGCTTCGTCAATCTGAATCGCATCGAGTACAACGTCAATGCCAGATTGTAACGTAGCCGGGAAGAATGCTAAAAATGCGCCACCTAGCCCACCGGCAGCACCAGCACCAGCACCAGCAAGATGATGGAGAGCTAGGCGTCCTGTTTCGGCAATTTTATTCGCAAAATGTGTGAGATTGGCGTCTAATATGTCAACGGTTGAAGAGGTTGCGCCTTTTTGTGGACCAAATACCGCGCTCGCTCCGTTAGGGCCAACAAATGGATTGTCGACATCACAAGCAATCGTGAACGTACAAGCGGCAATACGCTCATCAAAATGTGTAGCATCTAGTCGAACAAGTCGCTGCAAATCACGTGGTACTGTAATCTCACGCTGTGCAGCATCGTAAAACTTCATGCCAAGCGCGCGCAGCATACCGAGACCACCATCATTTGTTGCGCTTCCGCCAATGCCAATAATAAAATGCCGTGCACCGTTATCTAAAGCATCGCGAATTAATTGACCTGTACCATACGTTGTCGCAAGAAGCGGATTCCGTTCCTCAACGGATAAATGGGGTAAGCCAGATGCCTTCGCTATTTCAATTATATAAGTAGAGCCGTTACCAAGTATGCCATAGCACGTTTCAATAGGGCGGTGCAATGGGTCTTGTACCGTCGCCTGAATATAGTGGCCATTTGTAGCCGCTACTAACGCTTCAAGTGTCCCTTCACCACCATCTGCAACCGGGAGCTTCGTTACGGTAAATGACGGTTGTACGGCATGAATAGCTTCAGCAATCGTTGTCGCAACGGTTGCGGCATCTAATGAACCTTTAAATGAATCTGGGCTGACGATAATGTGCATACGTACCATCCTTTCGACTACGTTATCATAGGAAAAGCATACAAAAAAAGAGCAGCATTGCGCTACTCATTTTCTAATATTTATTTAAATGCTTGCGCGGCATGTACGGCTTTTTTCCAGCCGCTATATAATTCATCGCGCTCAGCATTTTTCATCGCCGGCGTATATTGTTTATCTAAGTTCCAATATGCGGCAATATCATCTGTTGAGTTCCAAAAGCCAACTGCAAGGCCTGCTAAATAGGCAGCACCTAATGCGGTCGTTTCATTAATGACAGGGCGATCAACCGGCACATTTAATAAATCCGCTTGGAATTGCATCAGGAAGTTATTCGCTACTGCACCGCCGTCGACGCGCAGTTTCGTTAGTGGAATGCCAGCATCAACTTCCATGGCATCTAAGACATCCTTCGTTTGGTAGGCAAGGGATTCCAATGTAGCACGTACAAAATGCTCTTTTGACGTACCGCGAGTTAAGCCAAATACCGCACCGCGAACATCTGAATCCCAGTAAGGTGTGCCCAAGCCAACAAATGCTGGTACGACATAGACACCTTCTGTTGAAGCAACGCGCGCGGCATACATTTCAGAATCTTTTGCATCGCGGAACATGCGCAAACCATCGCGCAGCCATTGGATAGCAGAGCCGGCAACGAAAATACTGCCTTCAAGTGCATACGTCACTTTGCCATCAAGCCCCCATGCGAGAGTTGTTAATAAACCATTCGTTGATTTCACGGCTTTTTCGCCGGTATTCATCAACATAAAGCAGCCGGTTCCGTACGTGTTTTTCACCATGCCTTGTTCAAAACATGCTTGGCCAAATAAGGCCGCTTGTTGGTCGCCAGCAGCACCGGCAATCGGCACATTTTGACCGAAGAACTGTGCATCTGCAGTATGACCATACACTTCAGAAGAAGGGCGCACGTTTGGCAGCATTGATGCAGGAATTCCTAAAATAGTTAACAATTCGGTATCCCATTTCAAATCATAAATATTATACATCAACGTACGCGATGCGTTTGAGTAATCGGTGACATGCACTGCGCCATTGGTCAGTTTCCAAATAATCCACGTATCCATCGTACCGAATAATAAATCGCCGGCCTCTGCTTTTTCACGCGCCCCTTCGACATTGTCTAAAATCCATTTCACTTTTGTGCCAGAGAAGTAGGCATCAATTAATAAACCGGTTTTATCACGGAATACGTCGTTGTAACCGTTTTCTTTTAAATTTTCACAAATATTCGCCGTTTGACGTGATTGCCAAACAATCGCATTGTAGACGGGCTTCCCAGTATGTTTATCCCATACAACAGTCGTTTCTCGTTGGTTTGTAATGCCGATACCGGCGATTTGTGTAGCTGATACATGTTTATCGGACAAGACCGTTGCGATACAAGACAATACCGATGACCAAATCTCTTCTGCATTATGTTCTACCCAACCAGCTTGCGGGAAATATTGCGGGAATTCTTGTTGATATGTGTGAAAAATCGTGCCATCATGATTGAATAAAATCGCCCGAGAGCTTGTCGTTCCTTGGTCTATTGCTAAAATGTATTTTTTTTCTGTCATCGTAAATCCCTCCAAATAAGTATTAATCGTTGTCTTTGACATGTTTAACGGTCATTTGTGCCGCGATAAAAATGGCTAAAATAATAATGGCAACAAGCCAAAATGCTACGGAATTTTCCCCTTCAAATAATTGTTGGAAAAATAATGCCCCAAAAACGCCGCCGATGATTGGACCAACAACAGGTACCCAAGCGTAAGACCAACCCGAATGACCTTTCCCTGGAATCGGTAAAATCGCATGGGCAATACGCGGGCCTAAATCACGCGCAGGGTTGATTGCATAACCTGTTGGGCCACCAAGTGCCATACCGATGACAACAATCAGCATCCCGACTAAAAATGGATTTAACCCATCGACAATATCGTTTGTACCAAGTGCTAAAATACCAAGAACAAGTGCAAATGTACCGATGATTTCGGCAATTAAGTTAGATAATGGGTGATTGATTGCCGGCATTGTGGCAAAAACACCAAGCTTAGCTGCCGAGTCGATTGTGCCTTTCCAATGAGGTAAGTACATGAAGTATACTAAAATCCCACCTAAAATGGCACCGATAAGTTGCGCTAAAATATACATTGGTACGTCTGCCCACGGGAAATTTCCAATCGTTGCAAGACCGATTGTTAGTGCTGGATTTAAGTGTGCGCCGCTAATGCCACCTACCGCATAGGCTGCCATTGCGACGGCTAATCCCCATGCAAATGTAATGACGACCCAACCGCCGCCAAAGCCCTTTGATTTATGTAGTGATACGCCGGCTACGACGCCACCCCCGAATAAAATTAAGAGCATCGTCCCAACTAATTCAGCTGTGAATGTTGACATAAAAGTTCCCCCTTTGTAATCGCTACGCCATAAAAAAAGAGTCCACATCAAAACAGACCGCAAAATGTATGCGGCTGCATGAATGTGAACTCCTAAACCAATCACGAGCGTATGAACTTGATTACATTTTAGAGAATAAATGGTACATCGTCAACTATTTTTCGAAAGTTTGCCACAATTCCTTATTGGATGTCGTCACCGCAACGGCTCCAGCTGTAAGCGCTTCCGCTACATTTTCTTGCTGGCGTATCAATCCACCTGTAATAACAGGAATTTTTGTCCGCTGATGAATTTCTGAAATCATTGATGGAATAATACCGGGGAGCAGCTCAATATAATCAGGCTTTGCGGTATCAATCATTGAATAGCTTTTTTCAAGCGCAATTGTATCGATTAAAAAGACGCGCTGGATGGCAATGATGCCACGCGATTTGGCTTTAATGAGCATATTCGAGCGCGTTGAAATAATGCCAGCTGGGCGCACATCATTACATAAAAAATCGGCCGCAAAATTATCGGTTTTTAAGCCATGAATTAAATCAGCATGAATAATTAATTTTTTATGATGACGATCGGCTTCACGCTTTAATGACAACAAGTGACTAATATGCACTTCAAGTAGCACAATGTATTCAAATGGACTGTTTAGCACTTGGTCAAACTGTTTAACGGTCCGTGCTGCCGGTATAATTTGTTGGTTATTAAAATACATATCAAAACCTCGTTTCTCTAGTAAAAAAGGAAATCGCGCCATGACGCGATTCCCTCATTAGCTACTTTTTTATTATAGCGCAGTAGTGGCGCGTGTAATTTCTGTTGTTAAGTCAGTAGCGTATTGTTCGTGCTGTGCATCTGACCAGCCAAGTAGTGCCGCCATTTCATTTAAAATCGCTTCTTTGTGTGCTTGCACGTCAGCGATATTGAAGAACATATTGGCCGTACGACGAATCATAAAGTCGTTTGGATGCACGACCATTTCATGATGCACACCGTATAAGAGCTGCGCATATAAACCTTGTGGAATGGTCGCATGTTGTTTTTGTGCATAACTAAACACCATATCGACATTGGCACCGTAATGTTGTGCTAGATGGCGTGCTTCTGCTGATGACAAGCCAAGTTCCATGCCTTTTGCCGTACGATGGCTAATAAATTGTGCTAAATTTTGTGAGCCACCAATATCGCCACCAGAAATATGAATATGCTTTGTTGTACATGGCAGTGATGTGATGCCAAACTCAGCTTTTAATTCTTTTGCAATCGTATTTAATACGGTTTCAGCCATTTTACGGTAGCCCGTTAATTTACCACCAGCAATCGTCACAAGACCTGTTGCAGATTCCCATACTTCATCTTTACGTGAAATTTCAGAAGGGTTTTTACCATCTTCATGAATCAATGGGCGTACACCAGCCCAGCTTGATTCGATATCGGCATCCGTTACTTGCACAGTAGGGAACATATAGTGAATCGCTTTCATAATATAATCGCGGTCCTCTTGCTTAATATTCATGTCGCGTGGGTCGCCTTCATAGAAAGTATCGGTCGTACCCACATACGTTTTCCCGTTACGTGGAATCGCAAACACCATGCGGCCATCTGGCGTATCAAAATAGACCGCTTGGTGAAGCGGGAATGTTGTTTCATCAAAAACGATGTGTACACCCTTTGATAAAATTAAATGTTTGCCAGTTTGTTTTCCTTCGATTGAACGGACGTCATCAACCCATGGACCTGCCGCATTGACAACTTTTTTCGCGCGAATCGTAAATTGCTTATTACCAATTAAATCTTCGGCTACGATGCCGTTAATACGTTTTTTATCATTGTATGTGAAATTAACCGCTTTTGTATAGTTATTGAGTACTGCGCCTTTTTGAATCGCGGCTTTCGCGACTTCAATCGTTAGACGAGCATCATCGGTACGGTATTCAACGTAAACACCACCACCGCGTAAGCCCTCTGTTTTGACTAATGGTTCTTTCGCTTGTGTTTCAGCTGCAGAAAGCATTGAGCGACGTTCAGAACGTTTAACACCCGCTAAGAAATCATACGTGCGTAGCCCAACATTTGTTGAGAGCTTCCCAAACGTACCCCCTTTATGGAATGGTAGCAGCATCCACACCGGCGTTGTGACGTGCGGGCCATTTTCGTAGACAATCGCACGTTCTTTCCCTAATTCTGCAACTTCTTTGATTTCAAATTGCTTTAAATAACGCAAACCGCCATGCACTAATTTTGTCGAACGACTTGATGTTCCGGCCGCGAAATCTTGCATTTCAACTAATGCGACCGATAAGCCACGCGAAATCGCATCCAGTGCAATTCCGCAACCTGTAATCCCGCCGCCGATGATTAATAAATCATATTCCTTGTTTTGAAGTTCCTCAATTGTAGCATAACGTTGTAACGATGAAGCTGTACTCATAAAAGTTCCTCCTTTTAGATACGAAAAAAAGAGACCATTAAAAGCACATGCATTCATGCATATGTTTTTAATGGTCTCTCAATCGCTCAAACCTACTATTAACTTGCCTCCATTGTAATGGATAGGACAGTAGAATTCAAGCGAAAAGAAAAAGAGCCTACGATGTAGTAAGCTCTCGTTCGACTTTATTTTGATAATGCGGTTTGGAATGTTTTTAAGTTATCTTCCATGATTGAAAAGTAATCGCGTTTATTAGCGATATCTTCCTTCGTTAAGACACTTAAATTATGCACTGTTAAATTTTTCGCACCGATATCCTTTTGAATAACCGCCGCTAGTTTTGATGACACATTTTGTTCGAATAAAATGTAATGAATATCGTCTTTTTTCGCCTGTGCAACAATCGTTGTTAATTCTTTTTGCGACGGCTCATCTTGTGAGTTTAAACCAGCGACAGATACTTGCTTAAGTCCGTATGTGCCTGCAATATAGCCAAATGCCGCATGTGACACATAAAATTCTTTCGTGTCAGCATCTTTTGCCATCGTTTTATAATCGCTATTTAATTGTTGGAGCTTGTTCACAAGCACATCATAATTTTTTTCATAATCTGCTTTATGTTGCGCATCTTTTTTTACGAGCTCGTCTTTAATCACGAGTGCTAAGTCTTGGCTAATGACTGGTGATAACCAAACATGTGGGTCAACATTGCCGTGGTCATGACCGTCTGCTTCGTGCGCATGCTCGTCATGTTCATCATGTTCATGCGTTGCGGTGCTGACATGTAATTTTTCTTCATCGATATTTTTCGTTGTTTCAATCATAGAAACATGTTCATTTGCTAATGTTTTCTCTGCATTATTAACGAATCCTTCAAGACCTAAACCGATATAGAAAAATAAATCGCTATCGGCTAGCTGCATCATATCTTGTTGTGTTGGCTCAAATGTATGCTCATTTGTTCCGGGTGGATAAATAGAAGATACTTCTACATGCTCGCCACCAATTTGTTCAGCGAAATATTGTAATGGATACACCGTCGTATAAACGCTTACTTTATCCGACGAACTTGCTGTTGATTTAGGATCATCGCTACCGCAAGCTGCTAATACGACAGCAGTTAACGCAAAAACGATGAGTGAAATCATTTTTTTCATAGTTTGCCACCTCGACTTATAAAATTTTTTAAATAGTAATTATTACGATTTATAATTAATAACAAAAATAACTATATCGTACTGATTACGATTTGGCAAGTGGAAAAAGAAAAAACCATCGAAATTATTTCTTTTTCGATGGCCATTCTAATGGTACGGGGTCATAGCCGCCTTTACATAATGGCTGGCAACGCAAAATCCGTTTAATTGTTAAATAACCGCCTTTAAATGCGCCAAACCGCGATACAGCTTCAATACCATAGTTTGAACATGTTGGATGAAAACGGCAGCTAGGTGGAAATAATGGAGAGATTGCTTTTTGATAGAGGCGGAAAATCGCAAGTATCAGTTTTTTCATGCTAATCGATTCTTCTTTCTGCGCATAGTTTCTATAGTAAGTATAGCGAAAAGAGGCTGAAAAAGCATTGTATACGATTGGCGTATAATGCCGATATAAAAGATAGTGTGAAGGGAGGAAGAAGTATGGATGTCAGTTCAATTATGTCAATGCAGTTGATGGAGTTACAGCAAACGGTACAAATGAGCATTATGCAACAGGCGATGAATATGGAAACAACCGCGGTTGCACAATTAGTCGAGCAAATGCCACAAACTGCTGCACCGTCACTTGACCCGAATATTGGTCAAAACTTTGACATGTCTGTCTAAGTTAAAAGCATAAAAAAACGGGTAAATGCGAAATAGGGCATTTATCCGTTTTTTTAATTGCACAGTATTGATACACTGACAGTATGAAGGAGTGAAGGTAATATGTTTTCCTATACCGATTTAAATGGTCACGGCGTAGATTTGTCGTTTAAAAAAGATGCTTTTGCATTGGAGCCGACGCACGTACTTGTCTTAGCAAAATACGAAGGGCGTTGGTTGCTAACAAAGCATCGCGAACGGGGCTATGAATTTCCCGGTGGTAAGCAAGAGACCAGTGAAACGTTAATCGAAGCGGCGGCGCGCGAAGTATATGAAGAAACAGGGGCGCATCTTGAACAGATTACGTGGCTAGCGACATATGTTGTACAACAAAATCCACCGTTTGGTAAAGCTGTTTATATTGCGAATGTGACGTCATTAGAGTCAGATTATAAAAAGCATGAAACAGAAGGTGCCATTTTGATGACCGATGATGAATTATTAAATTGCCAGCAATTAAGTTTTCATATGCAAGATAGCGGTATGAAAAAGATGATTGAAAAGGTGAGCGAACTTGAAGACAAGTGGCACGATTGAGGCGATAAGAGATTATCCTTCGCCAAATTCAACTATTCGACTCCAGGAGATTACATACTGGTCTGAAGGAATTCGCGTGAAAGGTATGTTAGCTTGTTCAAAAGAAGTAGCGCACGATGAGGGCTTGTTGTATTTACGTGGTGGTATTCAAGGGGTTGGCATGGTACGACCAGCGCGCATTGCCGAAATTGCGGCGCAAGGATTTATTGTGTTTGCGCCATATTATCGAGGGAATCGCGGGGGAGAAGGACGCGATGAATTTGGAGGCGTAGACCGCTTTGATGCGGTACATGCTGTGGAGGTTTTAAAACAGTTCTCGGCACCGCGTATTCATGTGTTTGCGTTTTCACGCGGGGGGATTATGGCATTATGGACAGCTATTTTACGCGATGATATTACGTCTGTTGTCACATGGGGCGGTGTATCAGATATGACGCTAACATATGACGAGCGCGTTGATATGCGCCGCATGTTAAAGCGTGTTGTTGGTGGTTCTCCAATGAAAATGCCTGAAGCATATGAAGCACGTACACCTCTATCACGCATTGCAGAGATTAGCTGTCCTGTGTTAATTATTCATGGCGCACAGGATGGTAATGTACCGCTTACGCATGCTAAACGCTTAGAACACGCGCTACAAACAGCTAATAAAACGTATGAAACATTGTATGAGCAACAATATACGCATTATTTTCCAATTGTAGCAAATCGCCAAGTAGTAGCGACTGCTTGTAAGTGGATGATAAATCAGGAGGGATAACACATGGGATATGTACACGTACAGCTACCACCGGTTAATCGACAGCAAGACTTTGACACGAATTATTGGTATTGGCGCCATTTATGGCTCTATTTTACAGATAAATTTTCATATGTAACGGTGCAATGTTGGAACGAAGAAACTATCGCAATTGATGAATTAAAAAATTATACGAACTTAATGCGTTCAGAAGGATTAGTCAAAGAATTTAAAGTAGATTTAAATGATCGTACACGTCAATTTTTTGTTGGAAACGCCGCGCTTGATGGCAAGTTAAAATGGTTTAATATTTTCTTCCATGAAGTAGCAGGACGCGAAGGATTAGAAATTCATGATTATGGCAGGGAGTTATCCTTTAATCGTATTACACGGGGCGATGCAGAAGACCTCGTTGAATTTTTTAGCCGCCACGAAGCTGACGTTAAATTTGTAGCGGATGAACAAGATTAATAAGAAGAAAAAGAGCCAGCGACGTTGCCGTCGTTGGCTCTTTTAAATAATTTTTTTGATTGTCAATCGAAGTTCTTTAAGAAATTAGACGCGAGGCGCACCATTTTTCATGATACCTTCAGCGACAGTACCAAATTTCTTGAAATTTTCGTGGAACATACCAGCTAATTTGATTGCAGTAGCATCGTATTTATCTTTATCTTCCCAAACGTTACGTGGGTCTAAGATATTAGAAGGTACGCCATCGATTTCAGATGGGATTTGTAGACCGAAGAATTTATCTTCTTTTTTGAATGAATTGTCTAATTTACCATCGATTGCAGCACGTACCATTGTACGAGTGTAAGAAAGTTTCATACGGCTACCTTCACCGTATTGACCGCCAGTCCAGCCAGTGTTTACTAAAAATACGTTTGCTTCGTGTTCATCAATTTTTTGACCTAACATTTCAGCGTATTTTGTCGCGTGTAATGGCATGAATGGTGCACCGAAGCATGTTGAGAATGCTGGTTCTGGTTCTACAACGCCGCGTTCTGTACCAGGAATTTTAGATGTGAATCCTGATAAGAAGTGGTACATTGCTTGGTCTTTCGTTAATTTAGAGATTGGAGGTAATACGCCAAATGCATCTGCAGTTAAGAAGATAATTGTTTTTGGGTGACCTGCAACTGATGGATCAACGATGTTTTCAATATTTTGAATTGGGTACGCTACACGTGTGTTTTGTGTGTATTGTGCGTCATCGTAGTCAGGAAGGCGCGTTGCTTCATCTACTACAACGTTTTCAAGCACTGTACCAAATTGGATAGCATTATAAATTTCAGGTTCTTTTTCAGCAGATAAGTTTAATGTTTTTGCGTAGCAGCCACCTTCAATGTTGAAGATTCCTTTGTCAGACCAGCCATGCTCGTCATCGCCTACTAATTTACGGTCAGCATCTGCAGATAATGTTGTTTTACCAGTACCAGATAAACCGAAGAATAATGTAACATCGCCTTCAGCACCAACGTTAGCTGAGCAGTGCATTGGGAAGATACCTTGTTCTGGTAATAAGTAGTTCATGATACCGAAGATTGATTTTTTCATTTCACCAGCGTACTCAGTACCACCGATTAAAACGATTTTCTTTTCAAGAGATACGATGATGAATGTTTCTGAAGCTGTACCATCTACTGCAGGATCTGCTTTAAATGTTGGAGCAGAAAGAATTGTGAAATCTGCTACATGGTTAGCCACTTCAGTTTGAGACGGACGAATGAACAATTGATGAGCGAAAAGGTTATGCCAAGCGTATTCATTTACAACGCGGATTGATAGACGAGAATCTTCGTCAGCGCCAGCGAAGCCTTTAAATACGAATACTTCTTCTTTTGCTTTTAAGTAATCAACTACTTTTTTGTATAAGTTATCAAATACTTCAGCTGAAATTGATTGGTTTACTTTACCCCAGTCGATTTTGTCTTTTGAACAATCTTCTTCAACGAAGAATTTATCGCGTGGTGAACGACCAGTATATTTGCCAGTTAGTGCGCGTACAGCACCGTCAGCAGTTAAGATTGCTTCATTACGAGATGTCGCTTTTTCTACTAATTGTGCTACTGATAATTGTTCCTTAATATTTTGACCAGCTAATAGTTCTGTTAATTCATTCGCAGTTTCTACTGAATTCATGTGTCGTACCATCCTTTTTTTAATTTATATGTTTAGTATGCCTTATTGGCTTGTTGTTAATTAATTATGGAATTAGTATAACACATTAAAATCAATAGTCTACATTAATACATCATTTTTTATAAAAATTATTTAAATATGACAAAATGGTTAAAGGAAGTAAAAGGTGTTTCGAAACAGCATTATTACGTTTTATTGTGTGTAACAGTTGTTGCAAAAGGCTATTTAAGGCTTCTGTATTACAACAGGTATTAAATATTTTTATTAGGTTATACTTATCCATAAAAAATATCATATATACGAATGCGTATGACCAATATTTTATATTTTTAGAGATAGTATAGGTCATCTATTGAACGGCGTTATTAAATGATTGACTTTCATAATAGAATCTATTAGTATTGGAAATTGAACGGATACTCTTATCCCGAGCTGGTGGAGGGTCAGGCCCTATGAAACCCGGCAACCTGCATGTATTCACAGCATGCGTTGGTGCTAATCTGATGCAAGGATTTTCCTTGAACGATAAGAGTGAAAGGTGCTTACGAAATTACCCCTTTCCTCATGTAACATTATGAGAGAAGGGTTTTTTTATTTTCGATTGTCATTACAATCGCCAAATGGCACTTTCTATAATACTCGTGTAAAAGCAGCTTCGGCTGGCTGGCATCTTAGAAGAGCAGCTCATTTTATGTTTCTTCTATATAATAGATGCTACACGGATAATGAGTACCGTATCTATCGAACTCGTATAGGAGGAACCCATATAATGGCTCAACGTCGACTATTTACGTCAGAAAGTGTTACAGAAGGACATCCAGATAAAATCTGTGACCAAATCTCAGATGCAATTTTAGATGCAGTATTAGAGAAAGATCCCAATGCACGTGTTGCATGTGAAACAACTGTTACGACAGGTTTAGTACTTGTAACAGGTGAATTAACAACATCTACTTATGTAGATATGAAAGGCATCGTGCGTGATACAGTAGCTGAAATCGGCTATACACGCGGCAAATATGGCTTTGATGCTGAAAACTTAGCAGTACTTGTAGCAGTAGGTGAGCAATCACCAGATATCGCGCAAGGTGTAGACCAAGCGTTAGAAGCGCGTGAAGGTTCTATGACAGATGAAGAAATTGAAGCAATTGGTGCAGGGGACCAAGGTTTAATGTTTGGTTACGCTTGTAACGAAACACCGGAACTTATGCCATTACCAATTTCTTTAGCGCATAAACTATCTCGCCGTTTAACAGAAGTTCGTAAATCAGGCGAATTAGCTTATTTACGTCCAGATGGTAAAACACAAGTAACAGTAGAATATGATGAACATCAACAAGCTGTACGCGTTGATACAATCGTTATCTCTACACAACATGATGAAGAAACAACATTAGAACAAATTCAAGCAGATATGAAAGAATATGTTATTAAACCAGTTGTTCCTGCTGAATTGTTAAATGAAGATACAAAATACTTCATCAACCCAACAGGCCGTTTTGTAATCGGTGGACCAAAAGGTGATGCAGGTCTTACAGGCCGTAAAATTATCGTCGATACGTACGGTGGTTATGCACGTCATGGCGGCGGCGCATTCTCTGGTAAGGACGCAACAAAAGTTGACCGTTCAGGTGCGTATGCTGCACGTTATGTAGCGAAAAATATCGTGGCTGCAGGTCTTGCAGATCGCGTAGAAGTACAACTTGCTTATGCAATTGGCGTTGCACAACCTGTATCGATTTCAATCGACACATTTGGTACAGGCGCTGTTCCAGAAGCGGAATTAGTAGAAGCTGTACGCGATTTATTCGACTTACGTCCAGCAGGCATTATTAAAATGCTTGATCTACGTCGTCCAATCTACAAACAAACAGCTGCTTATGGTCACTTTGGTCGCACAGACTTAAATGTTCCATGGGAAGAAACAAATAAAGCAGAAGCATTAAAGAGTCGTTTTAACTAATCTTTATTAACGAAAGACCGGGAATTAACTCCCGGTCTTTTTTTGTTGCACAAAAAAAGAAACCTTAAAAATAGCGAGAAAAATTTAAGGTTCCTTCTATTATAATAGTGTAAATTCTTACTTCGCTACACCAAGACCAGATGTTGCGAAGGTTTCTTCTAATTTTTGAAGCGCAAGATCTTCATCTGAACCATCGACGTTAATCGAAATTTCAGAACCAGTTGGGACGCCAAGTGACATTACGCCAAGAATTGATTTTAAATTAACATTTTTGCCGTCAAATACAAGGGTTGTCTCTGCTTGAAATTTAGAGGCTGCTTTCACAATCTCTGCTGCGGGACGTGCATGTAAACCTTCTGGCGCTGTAATCGTAAATTGTTTAGAAATCATATGAAATTCCTCCTTAGTATATATAAATGGTTGTTAGAAAATAGATCGTAGCATTTACCACTAATGTAGTGGCCTTTTAAAGAATACCATATTCTTCTTTTATGGTGGTAATGCTAAGTTATGCCTTATTACATCAGGGGAGGGGAGAGCAAATGACCTGTTTTTTATGTGGAAATATGATGAGCGTGCTGTTTTATATAAAGTAACCGTTTTCTTTTACTAAAAAAAGTAATAAATTGAGGAGATAATTAAATTTTTGTAACGTAACTGTGAAACATATTAAAAATGAAGTATTTTAATTTATCTAATAAAAGAAAATAAAGGGTATTAAAAGGGCATAAAGTTTTATTAAAAGTATTAAAATAAAGCTATTTCAAAAACGTGTACACAGAACGTTCAAAAACATTTAAAGAAAATGTGAAAATGACAATATTTTTATTTTTTTAGCGTATAGTTAGGTTTATAATTCAAAATGAATTGTAATGGAGGTTGATAACTTCTACGCGAAGGGTTTGTGAGCTTGGGTTTCCTAAAAATTCCTGATTTCAAGGTACATACTATCTGATTCAATGTTTTTTGATTGAATAGCAATTATAAGGGAATCGAGGTATAGGCACTGGCTTTGGGGGTTTTAGGGCACAAATTCGATCATCCTGCGCATTCACAAATATTTAATTTGTACCTTACAAACTAAATATCGGGGGACACACTTCAATATCCATTCAACGTTCTACTCATGTAGGATAGTTGTTTTAGAAGGGAGTACAACATGAGAAAAAAAGTACTAATCATGCCGATTGTTATGGCGTTTATGGCGCTAGTGTTATCTGGCTGTGAACCATTGATGGTATTTGATCCGAAAGGTCCGAACGCTCGTACACTTTCGACTACCATCTTAATTTCGATTGCTACAATGGTAATTATTCTTTTAGTTGTGTACATCTTACTTGCAGTTATTCTAGTAAAATACCGCGCGAGTAAATTACCGGCTGATTACGAGCCTCCTTTTGAAGAAGGTAACCGTAAGCTAGAATTCGTTTGGACAGCTATTCCAATCATTATCGTAGCATTCTTATCAGTTGTAACAATCTGGTCATTAGAAAAGGTTGAAAATCCACAAACGGAAGAGTATGCAAACACTGAACCTTTAGTGATTTACGCATCTTCTTCTGAATGGAAGTGGCACTTCAGTTATCCGGAACAAAACATTGAAACGGTTAACTATGTGAACATTCCAACAGATCGCCCAATTGAATTCCGTCTATACTCTTACGGTATGATGACAAGTTTCTGGGTACCACAATTAGCGGGTCAAAAATACGCTATGAGTGACATGACTACAACAATTCACTTAGCTGCAGATGAAGCAGGTGAATACTTCGGTCGTAACAGCTTATTCAATGGTCCTGGCTTCGAAGCACAACAATTCGAAGTACAAGCAATGGAACAAGCTAAGTTCGAAGAATGGACTCAAGATGTAAAAGCATCTGAACCAGAATTAACAGAACAAAAGTTCAATGAATTACTTAACGCAGCCCACGTTGGTCGCGAAAGCTTCTCTTCTACTCACTTATCATTCAGTCCAGCTCCAGCATCTCATGCAGAAATGATGAATGCAGAGTCTTATAACGAGTCAAAATCTGCTCAAACTGGTAACGGTACACTTAATATTCACCGTCACACTGGCAGTCACTAGTTTTAAAAATACTGAATAATAATCTTCTCGAAAGTAGAAGCAAGAAAGGAGTCACACTAAATTGATGAGTTTTGACGCAATCGTTGCACCGTTAAGCGAGCCTATGGTCTTTGGTACCTTTATTGGTATCGTTGTAGCTTCACTTGCTGTTGTGGTTGGTTTAACTTACTTCAAAAAATGGGGTTGGTTATACCGTGAATGGCTAACGACAGTTGACCATAAACGCATCGGTGTAATGTATATTTTTGTAGCTATTATTATGCTATTCCGTGGCGGCGTTGACGCATTATTAATGCGTGCGCAAACTGCGATTCCTGAGAATGGTTTATTAAACTCGGCTCACTATAATGAAATCTTCACAACGCATGGTCTTTTAATGATCCTGTTCGTTGCGATGCCATTCGTTATTGGTCTTATGAATATCGCGGTACCATTACAAATTGGTGCACGTGATGTAGCGTTCCCACGCTTAAACTTACTAAGCTTCTGGTTAACAGTAGCGGGTGCCATCTTAATTAACGTTTCGTTCATTTTTGGTGGTTCACCAAACGCAGGTTGGACAGGGTACTTCCCACTGTCTGGTCCTGAGTATAACCCAGGTGTTGGTAACAACTACTACGCTTGGTCAATCCAGATTTCTGGTTTTGGTACGTTAATGACAGGTATTAACTTCATTACGACAATTATGAAAATGCGCGCACCTGGTATGACGCTAATGAAAATGCCAATGTTTACTTGGTCTATTTTAATCACTAGCTTAATCATCACTTGTGCGTTCCCAGTTATCGCTGTTCTTATGGCTATGATGACTTTAGACCGTCAATTCGGTACGAAGTTCTTCGCTATGTCTGACGGTGGTATGGACATGCTTTACGCGAACTTATTCTGGGTATGGGGTCACCCTGAGGTTTACATCGTAATCCTCCCAGCCTTCGGTGTCTTCTCGGAAGTTATCGCTACGTTCTCACGTAAAAACTTATTCGGTTATGGCTCGATGGTTGCCGCAATGGTAGTTATCTCTACACTTGCATTCCTAGTATGGGCCCACCACTTCTATACAATGGGTCACGGCGTATTAACAAACGGTGTATTCTCAATCACTACTATGTTAATCGCGGTACCAACAGGGGTTAAGATTTTCAACTGGTTATTAACAATGCGCCACGGTAAAATCTCATTCACAACTCCAATGCTTTACGCTTTAGGCTTTATTCCGATCTTCACTATCGGTGGGGTTACCGGTGTAATGCTTGCAATGGCAAGTGCTGACTATCAATACCACAACACGTTATTCTTAGTTGCCCACTTCCACTATGTATTAATTCCAGGTACAGTATTCGCGTTATTCGCAGGTTATCATTACTGGTGGCCACTTATCTGGGGCTTCCGTCTTAATGAAAAACTTGGTAAAGCAGCATTCTGGGTTATGGCAATTAGCTTTAACGTTGCGTTCTTCCCAATGTTCATCCTTGGTTTAGACGGTTATGCTCGTCGTATGTACACATACTCAGCAGCTACAGGCTACGGCCCATTATCAATGGTTTCATTCATTGGTGCACTTGGTTTAGCCGTATCATTCATCTTAGTTGCTTACAACATTTACTATTCATTCCGTTACGCAAAACGCGAGGGCTCAGATCCTTGGGATGCGCGTTCTCTTGAATGGGCAGTTCATACACCAGCACCAAACTACAACTTCGCAGTTATTCCAACAGTTACTCGTCTTGATGAGTTCTGGTTCGCGAAGAAAGAAGGCCGCGACCTTCAAGCTGGTAAAATTGAAGATATTCACATGCCAAACAACTCACAAAGTGCGTTCTGGCAAGGTATGGCTATGACTTTATGGAGCTTCTTCTTCGTTTGGGCAGAGTGGATTCCAGCAACTATCTTCTTAGTAGCTACTTTAGCATTCATGGCTTACCGTTCATTCCAAAAAGACGACGGTTACCATATTCATGTTGCTGAAATCGAAGAAACAGAACGTCGCTATGACGAAAATGGCGGATTGCGAGGTGCTAAATAATGGCTCATCACGTTGATCACAGTCAACCATTAGAATACTCGACACCGCAAAACCGCTTAAACATTTACGGTTTCTGGATTTTCCTAGGTGCGGAAATCGTGTTATTCGCTACATTATTTACAGTGTACTTTACGTTATCTGATCGTACAGGTACAGGTCCAACAGGTGAGGAAATTTTCGAATTGACTCCCGTTTTAATTGAAACATTCTTATTATTAACAAGTTCATTCCTAATCGGTTTAGGTGTCCATGCGATGCGTCTTGGTCGTAAAACACCAATGATCGTATTCTACATCTTAACGTTACTATTAGGTTTAGGCTTCTTAATCGTTGAAATTGATGAATTCTTCTTATATGTCCATGAAGGTGCTACAATCACAACAAGTGCATTTGTATCTTCATTAATGACAACACTTGGTACGCACGGTGCCCACGTAACATTCGGTTTATTCTGGGGTACTGCCATTGTAATTCAAGTGATTCGTCAAGGTATTAATGCTCGTACAGCGAACAAAGCATTTATCTTCTCGCTATACTGGCACTTCCTTGATGTCGTATGGATCTTCATCTTCAGCTTTATTTACTTGAGAGGACTGATGTAATATGGCAGAATTATTTCCGAAAGAGCACGTCGTCGGCTTTATTGGCTCATTAGTCTTAACGATTGCTGCACTGTCCGTTGTGTGGTTCGACGTATCTATGGTTATTGGTATGATTATCCTGCTTGTTACAGCATTAATCCAAGCAGCTGTCCAATTAATGTTATTCATGCATATTGGTGAAACAGATGATAAAGTCGATATTTGGATTGCGACATTATTCGCATTCGGTATCGGGATTGTAACAATCGTCGGTTCATTACTTGCCATGGTTTGGGGTTACTAATCCCATAAAGATTGAGTTTCCCCCGAAGAAGGTTGCGAGATTTCTCGCAACCTTTTTTATTGCACAAAAAGAGGCTGGGATATACGTGTAACAATACCCTCTTAGATGAGCATAAGAAAAACCGGAATCGCGCTGTGGCGCGGTTCCGGTTTTTTGTTGCAAACGCTAAAAAAGGAAAAGGACATGTTTTGTCAAAGCCTCTTTTTGTGTATTAACGTAAAATTGGCGTTTGTTGCACGGATTTATAATACTGACTTTTTTCGCAGTATTCACGCAAAATACGTGCCATATCTTGTTTATCCTCGTCTGTCAACGCGCGTACTACTTTAGCGGGACGACCAAATGCTAACATATTAGGTGGAATTTTTGTTCCTTGTGTAACAAGGCTCCCGGCACCAATAAAAGCTCCTTCACCAATTTCAGCACCATCTAAAATGATTGAAGCCATACCGACAAGAGCACCTTTTTTTACGTGACAGCTATGTAGTGTCGCTTGGTGACCAATTGTCACATCGTCTTCTAAAATTAATGGATGTGCAGGGCTTTGGTGAAGACAACTTAAATCTTGAATGTTGACGCGTTCGCCAATAATCGTTGGAGAAACATCCCCGCGAATGACGGTATTATAGAAAATAGATGATTCTTTTCCAATTGTCACATCGCCGGTAATAACAACACCATCACCTAAAAAGACGGAAGGGTCGATTGTTGGCTCTTTATCTTTAAACGGGTATAGCATATCAAATCTCCTCATTTCATAAAAAATTTAATCTAATCGTACCAAACTACGTGTATTATTGGAACAGTTAAATGCATTTATGCGTTACAATGGAGAGAGTAAACAGAAGGAGCGATTTAATTTTATGTGGAAATGGGAAGCTGACGGACAAGCGCGAGGCGTTGCTGTCGTCATACATAGTGCATATGAGCATCATAGACGTTATGCGTGGCTGATTGAGGAATTACGCTCAAGAGGCTTCCATGTGATTGCTGGAGATCTTCCAGGGCATGGAGAGGACAGCAAACATAAAAAAGTACATGATGAAGCATTAAAAGATTACGAACGTTATGTGAAGTTGATGGTAGAGACCGCTTTTGATTATAATTTACCGGTGTTTTTATTTGGGCATGGTATGGGTGCAATTTTTGCGTTATATGCTGTCCAAAAATATCGTTATGAAGTGGCAGGATTAATATTAACGTCTGCATGGTTCCATTTGCAACACCAGCCATCACGCGTTTCAAATGCGGTGCCAGGGTTAAGCAAAATTGCTGGTAGTTTTAAAATCCACCATGATATTACAGTGAAGCAACTGACGCGTAGTTACGATGCTTATTTAGAAATTAAAGATGATATTATGTACAATTCTACTGTAACAGTCAAGTGGTACAATGAATTGCATCACTTTATGAAAGCATTACAACAATCTGAGAAGGGATTGCCAGACATTCCTGTTCTTATGATGAACGCAGGTGCAGATAAGGTGATTGATATAAGTTATGCGAAAAAATGGTTATTAAAACAGCCGATTTCAGATTTTACTTATAAAGAATGGCCGAAATGTCATCATGACTTATATTTAGAGCCTGAACGAGAATTAGTATTCGGTTATGTAGAAAGTTTTCTCTTTAACTCATTAAAAAATATCGGTTATATTGTAGAATAACAAAAACACCCTCGTAGACGTAGAGGGTGTTTTTATTATGGGGAATTTTAGAGGTACGGTAGTCAGATGACATATAAAGGATTATGACTGTAGTGTTTTTAAGGAGGACAATTTTTGCTGGAAAATTGAAAATAAAGTAATAATGGCGATATTAAAAGGTTTATAAAACATAAATTTTTATGTTTTGTCTGTTTGGAGAGAACAGAAAATAGCCAATAAGTACTTTTTTTGATATGAAAGCGTTTTTAATTGAACATAGACGTTTATTTTCAAATGCTTGTCTTATATAATGAATCTATTGTTATAGCAAAAGAATTTTTCGCAACACACAATGAGGAAGGAAAGTTATAATGGAATTTATTAATACGCTTTACGATCTCTTATGGGGACCGTGGATGATTTATGGAATTATGCTTGTCGGGGTTATTTTTACAATTTTAACAAAAGGGGTTCAAGTCCGTTTTATAAAGGATATGTTTGGCCAAATCTTCCGAGGAAAGAAATCGGATGCAGGTGTGTCATCATTCCAAGCGATGTCGATGGCATTATCAGGTCGTATTGGTACAGGGAATATTGCTGGTACGGCGACAGCAATTGCATTTGGTGGGCCAGGGGCTATTTTTTGGATGTGGGTTATCGCATTTATGGGCGCAGCAACTGCTTATGTAGAATCAACACTTGCACAAATTTATAAAGAAGAAAAAAATGGCGTCTATCGAGGCGGCCCAGCATTTTACATACATAAATTTACAGGTAAACGTTGGTTAGGTATGATTTTTGCGATTGCAGCACTGATTGCAATGTCATTTTTACAACCGACTGTACAAGCGAATGCGATTGCAGACGCGATGTACAATGCATTTGAATTACCGCATTGGGTTTCAGGTTTAGCCGTTTGTTTAATTTTAGGGTTGATTATTGTCGGTGGCGTGAAACGTATTGCCGCAGCCGCATCATTTATCGTACCGTTTATGGCGATTGCATATATTTTAGTAGCCGCTATTATTATTATTATGAATATCGAGCAAGTACCAGCGATATTCGCTTTGATTTTTAGCAGTGCATTTGGTGCTGATGAAATGTTTGGTGGTATTGTTGGTGCCGCGATTGCGTGGGGCGTGAAGCGTGGTATTTATGCCAATGAAGCAGGGCAAGGTACAGGGCCACACCCAGCAGCCGCAGCTGAAGTATCTCACCCAGTGAAACAAGGTTTAGTACAAGCAGCTTCTGTTTATTTAGATACATTTTTAGTATGTACAGCAACGGCATTTATGATTTTATTCACAGGTATGTACAATGTGCAAGAAGATGAAGGTGCTGGTCCATTTATCGTCGAAAATTTACCAGGTATTGAAGCTGGAACAGCGTTTACACAACATGCTGTTGATGCCGCGTTCCCAATTGCCGGATTTGGTACGATTTTCGTAGCATTAGCATTGTTCTTCTTCGCCTTTACAACAACGATGTCTTATTACTATATTGCTGAAACGAATATGGCCTATATTTTTGATGGTAAAAAATTAAAGTTAGGTATTCGTGGTGTACAAGTAGTCATTTTACTAGCGACATACTTTGGTGCCGTTCGCCCTTCAGCATCGGCTTGGGTATTAGGTGATATTGGCTTAGGTATCATGGTTTGGGTCAATGTTATTGCGTTACTGTTCTTAGTAAAACCCGCATTAATTGCGTTAAAAGACTACGAACGACAAAAGAAAACAGGGAAGGACCCTGTGTTTAACCCGGAAGAGCTTGGTATTAAAAACGCTGATTTCTGGATGAAAAAAAAATAAAGAGCATAAAAAAGAGGCTTGGATTGAATCCGAGCCTCTTTTCTTATTGTACGACTGCTTGTTTTTCAGCAAGTACAGATAGTGTATATGGTTTAACTTTTTCTAGTGCGATGATAAACGGTGGATCATTTTTTTGATTTAAGAAATCATAGCGTAGCACATGTACTTGTTTTTGTGGCAATGTTTCAACGTAATTTAGTACGGCATTACGCTCTTCTTTGCCGCCTTCATGTCCATGATAAACAACAAGGACAACGATACCACCTAGTTTCATCATATCCAGCATGTTATCAATAGCTTGGATCGTTGTATTACCATGTGTTGTCACCGTATGGTCAGCTCCAGGTAAGTAGCCTAAATTAAAAATAGCGCCACCAATTGGTTCGTCTACATAATTTGCTACTTGCTCATGGCCATCTAAAATTAACGTTGTGCGCTCAAAAACAGCGTGTTCTTTCAGGCGCGTTGCAGTAGCATCCAAAGCTTGTTGTTGCACATCAAAGGCAAATACGTGACCTGTATCACCAACAAGTTCTGTTAAATATAAAGTATCATGGCCGTTTCCAGCCGTCGCATCAATTGCGACATCTCCAAAATCAATAGATTTACGTAGCAATGTTTTCGCGTAGTCCAATACGCGCTCTAGCTTCATCGAGTTGTCACTTCTTCTTTCTTATATAATTTACCTTGCCAGCTATCACGAGTAGCTAACTCAGCATCAATCCCATTTAAAACTTCCCATTTATTCACAGACCACATTGGACCAACCATTAAATCAATTGGACCGTCACCTGTAATACGTTGTACAACCATCTCTGGTGGAATCACTTCGAGTTGGTCGGCTACTAATTGAATGTACGCATCTTTTTCCATTAACGTTAATTGCCCTTTTTCGTATTGTTTTACAAGTGGTGTGCCTTTTAATAAATGCAGTAAATGGATTTTAATTGCTTGTACATCAAGTTGACCAGCAACGCGTGCCGTTTCAAGCATCATGTCATAATCTTCGAGTGGAAGACCGTTAATAATATGCGTACATACACGAATACCATGTTTACGTAGTTTTTCGACACCTTCTACATAGGTTTGGAAATCGTGCGCGCGGTTAATTAAATTTGCTGTTTTTTCATGGATTGTTTGCAGCCCAAGCTCTACCCATAAGTATGTGCGCGCATTTAATTCTGCTAAATACTCAACGACATCATCTGGCAAACAGTCAGGGCGCGTTGCAATACTTAAACCCATCACACCCTCACAAGCAAGTGCGGCTTCAAATTTTTCTTTTAATACAGGTAGGGGTGCATGCGTATTTGTGTAAGCTTGGAAATAGGCCATTGTCTTGCCATCTTTCCATTTATGTTGCATACGCTCTTTAATTTTTTCGAACTGAACAGGGATTGGATCTACACGGTCACCTGCAAAGTCACCTGAACCGGCTGCTGAACAAAATGTACAACCACCAAATGCTACGGTGCCGTCACGGTTTGGGCAGTCAAAGCCTGCATCAAGTGCTACTTTAAAAACTTTACAGCCGAATTCATCGCGCAAATAACGATTCCATGTATAATAACGTTTCCCGTCTGATGGGAACGGAAATTCTGTTGGATTTGTTTCTGTCATTTCTTATTTCACTCCTCAACAATTTATTGTATCATGTGAGGCAATGTCAGACGACTACTTTCTACTCATCCAAAAGTAGGAGTTTCAAAAGATAACATTGTCAATTTGTGTAGACTTTTGTTACGATGACGAAGATATAAATTGTATAGGAGGTTTTGCGTATGCCAAAAAACGTCTGGCTTCTTGTAATAGGTATGGTCATTAATACAGTGGGAAATGCTTTTTTATGGCCACTTAACACCATTTATATGCATGAACAGTTAGGACAAACTTTATCGGTTGCGGGCCTAGTATTAATGGCAAATGCCGCAGCAGGGGTTGTCGGTAATTTATTAGGTGGGTTTTTATTTGACCGTTTAGGTGGTTTCCGCACGATAATGATCGGCACAATATTAACGATTATTGGCTTAGCCGGTTTAACAATTTGGCATGGCTGGCCTCATTACGTTTGGTTTTTAACATGGATTGGCTTTACAGGAGGCATGGTATTTCCTTGTATGTTTGCAATGGTCGGTACAGCTTGGCCTGAAGGTGGACGTAAAGGGTTTAATGCGATTTATTTAGCGCAAAATGTCGGTGTTGCCTTAGGGCCAGCATTAGCGGGTGTTATTGCTAACGTTAGTTTTGATTATATTTTTATGGCGAATTTAATTATGTATATTGCATTCTTTTTTGTAGCGTTAACATATAAGGCAATTCCACAAGGGTATGGCCTCGCACCATCGAATGTAATTAGTGAAGGTAAGAAAGTAAATGACAAAGCGACGCTGTATGCTTTATGTATTTTAGGGATTGGTTATATGCTCGGTTGGGCCGTTTATACACAATGGACAACGACGATTTCAGTCTATACACAAGAGGTCGGTATTTCATTAAATCAATATAGTTTATTATGGATGGTTAATGGTGTCTTAATTGTTTTAGGACAACCGCTTATTAATCCAATTATTAAACGCTTAGGTGATCGCTATCAGGTCATGATTATAACGGGTGTGCTAATTTTCATCGTGTCATTTTATGTGCTAAGCTTAGCGGAACAATTTACGATGTTTTTAGTCGCGATGGTCATTTTAACGTTCGGTGAAATGTTCGTGTGGCCAACTGTACCAACTGTTGTGAGCATGTTAGCACCACCAGGACGAGATGGCTTTTATCAAGGGTTGATTAACTCATTTAATACGATGGGGAAAATGATAGGGCCATTCTTCGGTGGCTTATTAGCTGATTTATATGGTATGCATTTTACATTCTATTTCCTAATGATTATTTTAGCGCTGTCGATTATCCCGTATTCACTATATCATTTGCCACTGAAGAAAAAGATATAAAAAGTCTAAAAATAGTGTAATCTCTTGTCAATGTTCAGCAATTCAAGTACAATGAGGGCAATATGATATGGCATTGAAGAGGAATAGTACGTTAAGGATTGCTTATAGAGAGCTAGTGGGTGGTGGAAACTAGTAGATGAATTAACAGAACTCGCCTTGGAGTCACATTGGTGAACGTAAATTAACCAACGTCGTCTGTCCGCGTTAAGGATTCAAGTTGAGTGAGTACACTAATTTGGGTGGTACCGCGGTAGCGTCGAGCTGTCGTCCCTTTTATAAGGGATGGCAGCTTTTTTTTACGTTTAAAACATAAAAGGAGGCAATTACTTTGAGTTTCAACCATAAAGAAATTGAAAAGAAATGGCAAAAAGTTTGGGATGTCAATAAAACATTCAAAACGACAAACGAACCAGAAAAACCAAAATTCTACGCATTAGATATGTTCCCGTATCCATCAGGTGCAGGATTACACGTAGGACACCCTGAAGGTTACACAGCGACAGATATTTTATCTCGCTTCAAACGCATGCAAGGCTACAATGTACTTCACCCAATGGGATGGGATGCATTCGGTCTTCCAGCAGAACAATATGCTTTAGATACAGGGAATGACCCAGCTGAATTTACAGCGAAAAATATCGCAACATTCAAGCGTCAAATTCAAGAACTTGGCTTTAGCTATGATTGGGATCGTGAAATTAATACGACGGACCCATCTTACTACAAATGGACACAATGGATTTTCATTCAACTTTATAATAAAGGATTAGCTTATATCGATGAAGTAGCAGTAAACTGGTGCCCAGCGCTTGGTACCGTACTTGCGAATGAAGAAGTAATCGATGGCAAATCAGAGCGCGGTGGTCACCCAGTAGAACGCCGCCCAATGAAACAATGGATGCTAAAAATTACGGCATATGCAGATCGTTTAATCGATGACCTTGAAGATGTTGATTGGCCAGAAAACATTAAAGATATGCAACGTCACTGGATTGGTCGCTCTGAAGGTGCGGAAGTGGACTTTACAGTTACGACAACAAATGATAAATTTACCGTTTTCACAACGCGTCCAGATACATTATTCGGCGCTACGTACACAGTACTTGCACCAGAGCATGAGCTTGTATCCAAAATTACAACACCTGAACAACAAGCAACGGTTACAGCTTACTTAGATGAAGTGAAAATGAAATCTGATTTAGAGCGTACCGACTTAGCGAAAACAAAATCAGGTGTATTCACAGGTGCGTATGCCATCAACCCAATCAACGGGAAAGAAGTGCCTATTTGGATTGCAGATTATGTATTAGCTACTTATGGTACAGGTGCAATCATGGCCGTTCCAGCACATGATGAGCGCGACTATGAATTTGCGAAAAAATTCGAATTACCAATCATCGCAGTACTTGAAGGTGGCAACGTAGAAGAAGCAGCATTTACTGAAGATGGCCCACATATTAACTCTGATTTCTTAGATGGTCTTGGTAAACAAGAAGGAATTGCAACAGCAATCGCATGGTTAGAAGAAAACCATGTTGGTACGAAAAAAATCTCTTACCGTCTACGCGACTGGTTATTCTCTCGTCAACGTTATTGGGGTGAACCAATTCCAGTAATCCATTGGGAAGATGGCTCAATCACAACAGTACCGGAAGAACAATTACCACTTGAACTTCCAAAAACAGATAATATCCATCCATCAGGTACAGGGGAATCACCACTTGCTAACGTTGAAGATTGGGTAAATGTTGTGCATCCAGAAACAGGTATGAAAGGTCGCCGTGAAACGAATACAATGCCGCAGTGGGCTGGTTCTTCATGGTACTTCTTACGCTACATCGATCCACATAACACAGAAGCAATCGCTGACCCTGAACTTCTAAAACGTTGGTTACCAGTAGACATTTACATCGGTGGTCAAGAGCACGCAGTTCTTCACTTATTATATGCACGCTTCTGGCATAAAGTGCTTTACGATCTAGGCATTGTACCAACAAAAGAACCATTCCAAAAATTATTTAACCAAGGGATGATTCTTGGTGAAGGTAATGAAAAAATGTCAAAATCAAAAGGGAATGTTGTAAACCCAGATGACATTATTGAATCACACGGTGCCGATACGCTTCGTTTATACGAAATGTTTATGGGCCCACTTGAAGCATCAATTCCTTGGTCTGAAAATGGCTTAGATGGTGCACGTCGTTTCTTAGATCGCGTATGGCGTCTATTTATTAATGAAGAAACAGACGAATTATCGTCAAAAATCCAAGCTTCAACAGATACAACATTAGAAAAAGTGTACAACCAAACAGTACAAAAAGTAACAGATAACAACGAACATATCCGCTTCAATACATCGATTTCTCAAATGATGGTATTCATTAACGATTGCTACAAGGCAGACGTTGTACCAACTGAGTATGCTGAAGGCTTCGTAAAAATGTTATCACCAATCGCACCACACGTAGCAGAGGAGCTTTGGGCAAAACTAGGTCATACGGAAACAATTACGTATACAGCATGGCCAACATTTGACGAAACAAAACTTGTTGACGATGAAGTAGAAATCGTTGTTCAAGTAAATGGTAAAGTTCGTGCTAAATTAATGGTAGCAAAAGATGCTTCACGCGAAGAGTTAGAACAAATCGCACTTGCTGACGACAATGTAAAAGAACAAATCGATGGCAAAGACGTGAAAAAAGTAATCGCAGTTCCAGGTAAATTAGTAAATATCGTTGCAAAATAATGCATCATTAAAAGAGTTTAGAGGAAATTTCTCTAAACTCTTTTTTGCATGAAATGAAACTATTTAAGTAGTTAAACGTATAGTAAACAAAGACATTTTATTAGGAGAGATTCATATGGATTCACAATTTCCCAAAGTGCTACGCTTCTTCACAATTTTATGGGCGCTCACAGCAGTTGGATTATTTATCGGGGTATTTATCCCACCGGCGCTTGTCATGCCTATTTCAATTGCAACACTCATCATTTTAATTATCTTTATGTTCAGTCGTACAGCCCGTCGCATGAGTAAATGGTTATCGTCACTTTTTGCATTGTTAACAGGGATTACGTTATATAGCTTATTAAACTTCTATATGGGCGCACTAGGCGGAGGTCTCGTATTAGCAATCTTTGGTACAACCGCTGCTATTTTCATTATCGTTGGTTTTGTTGGATACAATCTGAAGACAAATTTATCTGGTTGGTGGAAAATTTTATTAATTGGCTTAATCGGTTTAATTATCTTTTCAATCATTTCCATTTTCGTTGGTTTCAGTGATATCGTAATGGTTATTGCGAGCGCATTTGGTGTTATTTTATTTGTCGGATACACATTATACGATATGAACCAAATCCGTCATCAGACCATTCGTGATGAAGATGTACCGCTTATCGCACTTGATTTATATTTAGATTTTATTAACTTATTCCGTGAGTTATTGAGTCTCGTTTATTACGTTAAAAATATTTTTAATCGCTAAACGAAAAAGAGGAATTGCCGCTTAGGCAGTTCCTCTTTTTTATCATTAATGATTGATATATAAAATGATTTGATTATCTTTTTTCAACTCATTAGTCGTTAAATGATTCCATTGGCGAATGAGTGTCGATGAAATATTATATTCCGCAGCGATATCTTCAACGTTATCAAAAAACGTTGTTTGAACAGTTTTTTTCGTTGCAGCAGTATCATAAGCAGTTAAATCATATTGCTCGATTAAGGCATTTAATTTTTCATGATAACGAGAGTCCGTCGCGTAACTACCAGTTAAAGCGGCGGTGGCATCTTTATAAGTTGCAGCGTTTGTTTTAAATGCCGCAGCATACATATTTTTATCCCATGATGTGCCGCTTGCTAATAAGTCTGCATAATCTTCCATTGAAGCGCGGTAGCTAGGGTATTTACGGAAATCCGCTTTAATCGTCGACAGATTACCTTCGCCATCATCTTCTTGTGTCTTCATTTTAACGGAGTGCCCGTCATAGTTCCCTTTAATACCATACAAATTATAATTCGGTTCACTGCCGAGGCCACTCGTACCAAAATGGCTTTCTAATGAGGCTTGTGCAATCATGACAGAAGCATATAAATCATGCTCGTCTGCAACCTCTCGTGCGACTTCGCCAATTTCTCCGATAAATTCCTCACGTAGTTGCTGTTCGCTAGAAGGGACTGGCAATGTCGTTTTGGCAGCATTAAATAGTTGAATGATGGCAATCGTTGCACAAATAGTTAACAGGATAAAGGCAACAACTGAGCCAAACAGCCATTTTATCGATGATTTGCGTTTTTTCATTGAGAGACCCCTTTCAAATCGTTTACGTTATAGGAACGTCCATTAGAAAGAAAAGTTCGCGGCACTGTCACCAGCAATGCGGCCTGTTACAAGCGCAGATGTAATATTATAACCACCTGTATAACCATGAATATCTAAAATTTCACCACAGAAGTAAAGACCTGGCTTTTTCTTCGATGCCATTGTTTTTGGTTCGATTTCTTTTACTGAAACGCCACCACCTGTAACAAATGCCTTTGTGAGTGGTTGTGTGCCATAAACAGTCATGTTAAAACCTGTAAGCTCTTGGGCTAAATGGCGTGCTTGCTCATTTGATAAATCGGCACCGGTAGCTGTTTCAGCAATGGCAGCACGTTGCATTAAAAATAATAACCAACGTTCAGGAACAATGCCTTTCCAAATATTTTTTAGTGCTTTTTTCGGTTCTGCCTTTGCTTGTTTCATTAACAATTGGAACGCAGATTCTGCATTGTAATCAACAAGTGCTTGGATTTGAACAGTGACTGGTTTGCCACCATTTTTTTTCAATTCTTTCACGACAAATTGGCTACAGCGTAAAATAGCGGGGCCACTTAAACCAAAATGTGTAAAGAGCATATCCATTTTGTGTGTAATGATCGCTTTGCCATTTTTCTTTAAAACAGACACGGCCGCATCGCGTAGTGCTAGACCTTGCAACTCTTTTGATTGAATAAACGTCTCATTCGACAACAATGGAACTTCCGTTGGGTACAAATCTGTTACTGTATGACCAGCGCGCTCAGCCCAAGGGTAGCCATCACCTGTAGAGCCTGTTTGTGGAACTGCTTTACCACCAACGGCGACAACAACAGCATGTGCTGTAATTTCTTCGCCAGATTCTAAGCGAACACCTAAGATTTTTTCATCATCCATTAACAATTTTGAAACGGCTGTTTGCTTACGGATGTCAATTTTTAAACGCTTCATTTCTTGAAGCAACGCATCAACAACATCTTGTGCACGATTTGAGACAGGGAACATACGGCCATGGTCTTCCTCTTTTAGCGCGACACCTAACCCCTCAAAGAAGGCAATAATGTCTTCGTTGTTGTAAACTGTGAAGGGGCTATAAAGGAAGCGGCCATTTCCTGGGATGTGTTTGACAATTTCATCGACAGGTAAGCGGTTCGTTACATTACAACGGCCACCGCCAGAAATTGCTAATTTTTGTCCGAGTTTTTTACCCTTTTCGAGTAATAATACTTTTTTATTGTTCGTACCAGCGGCGATTGAGGCCATTAAACCAGAAGGGCCACCACCAATGACGATTACATCATACATATAAAACGCTCACTTTCTAAATTGGAATGTCAGTCCAATTTATTATACACGATGTGAAGAAACTATTTGAGTAATTGTCGTTCGAGTTGTAAACTAAAATTTAGTGATTTTTATTTTTTGAAAAAGAATGGAAGGGTAGTATGTCATCATTTATGAAAGGGACAGCCATTTTAACGATCGGTATGTTTTTATCGAAAGTACTTGGCTTAATTTATGTATTCCCATTCTATGCCATCATTGGTGAGGAAAATGTGGCACTTTACTCTTACGGTTTTATTCCATATTCAATTATGCTGTCAATTGCGATTTCGGGTGCGCCCGTTGCCGTATCAAAATTCGTCTCGAAGTACAATAGTCGAGGCGATTATGCAGCAGGCCGTAAGTTGATGAAGTCCGGTGTCCTGATCATGATTGCGTCGGGGGTTATCTGTTTTGCGACGCTTTATTTATTAGCGGAACCAATAGCAGGACTCGTTATTAAAGACGACGAGCAAATTTTTACAACAGATCAAATTGCTACGGTCATTCGTGCCGTAAGTTTTGCGTTAATCGTAGTACCATTTATGAGTATTACGCGTGGATTCTTCCAAGGCTATGGTCAAATGACACCAACAGCGGTATCACAATTGATTGAACAAATTGTGCGTATTATTGTTGTATTAGTTGGTGCTTTTATTATGATGCGTTTATTTAATGGCACAGCAGAATCTGCTATTTCATTTGCGCTTTTTGCATCATTTATTGGTGCAATCGGTGGTTTAGCAGTGATGGGCTACTATTGGAAGAAATCGAAGCCAGAATTTGATTTGAAGTTACGAGAAACCGTTGATTCAGGCGACTTCTCGTACGTTAAAATTTATAAAGAAGTATTAACGTATTCAATTCCTTATGTATTTGTCGGAATCGCATCAACATTATTCCAATTAATTGACATGCTAACATTTAATACAGCGATGGCGGAAATCGGCCTCGCCAAAGTATCAGATTTATACTTAAGTATGTTGAACTTTACAACACAAAAAATTGTGATGATTCCCGTTATGTTAGCAACAGGTTTCTCAATGGCACTTGTTCCAGCGATTACACGTTTTTATACACAACGTAAACATCATGATGTAATCGAAACGATGGATAAAACATTCCAAATTTTACTATTTGTAATATTACCTGCTGTTATCGGTATTTCTGTTTTATCATATGAAATTTACACATTCTTGTATTCGCCAAGTGATATGGGGGCGCATATTTTAGCATTATATGCACCAGTCGCAATTTTATTCGCACTATTTTCTGTCACAGCAGCGTTACTACAAGGAATTGATCACCAAAAGTGGATTATTTTCAGCTTATTAGTTGGTATTTTAATTAAATTATCGATTAATATTCAAATGATTCAAGCGTTTGAAGCACCTGGTGCCATTTATGCAACTGCAATTGGTTATGTCGTGACAATTGGTATTAATATCGCTGTCATTGTGAAAGTATTAAATTACAAACCAAAACGTTTAATGCGCCGTATTGTATTAATCGCGATGTTAACAGCTGTTATGGTTGTAGCTGTTGTGATTGTGCGCGCATTGTTAAGTCTCGTGTTACCAGAGCCAAATACGCGCTGGGTTGCAATGGTGTATCTATTTATTTGTGGTGGTGTAGGTGTTGCGGTATATGGCTTCTTATCACTGAAATTAGGATTAGCACAAAAACTATTAGGCTCGCGTTTTGAGCGTTTAGCGAAAAAATTACACATTCATTAGGAGAAGATATGCGTTTAGATAAACTATTAGCAAATATGGGTTTTGGCACACGAAAAGATGTGAAAAAACTCATTAAACAAAAAGCGGTAACGGTTGATGATATTGTTGTAAAAGATGTCGGTTTACAAGTGGATCCGGAAAAACAAGCAGTTGTTATTTTTGGCGAACGTGTCACGTATGAACCGATGATTTATTTATTAATGAATAAACCAGCTGGCGTTATTTCAGCAACAGAAGACAATTACGACCGTACAGTTATTGATTTATTAGAGCCGTACCATCGCCATTTTGAGCCATTTCCAGTCGGGCGTTTGGACAAAGACACCGAAGGCTTTTTATTAATTACAAATGATGGTCAGCTTACACATAATTTATTATCGCCAAAAAAACACGTACCAAAAGTGTATTATGCGAAAATTGCGGGTGAAGTAACAGAACAACATATTGCCTTATTTGAACAAGGCGTTGTAATTGATGATGGTTATGAAACGAAGCCGGCTAAACTGACAATTTTGCAAAGCGGTGACGTCTCTGAAATTGAATTGGAAATTTCAGAAGGGAAGTTTCACCAAGTTAAACGAATGTTTAAAGCAATTGGGACAGAAGTGACGTATTTAAAACGTTTATCAATGGGGCCATTACAATTGGGGAACGAGCTGGCGCTAGGCGAGTATCGTGAACTGACAGCTGACGAAGTATTGCAGCTACAAGAACGCCCATAATAAAAAAAGGTAGCGCATTTCGGGATGACCTAAAAAATGGAAACAATATAAAAAGGGAACGACACTTCTAGGGTATAAAAGCTTTGGAGGTGTTTTTTTGTATAGAAAAAGAGAAGAATAGCGTGCCATTCTTCTCTAATATGTACGAGCAATTAAATTCTGTTGGCAAAAATAATGACCAAGCGACGCAGCATGGTCATTATTTTTATTACGTTACTGAATATGAGTGTGAGAAGGTGGCCATCAGCATGTTTGGTATTCTTAGAGCTAACACTTCTCATTCAACGAAAGCCGTGAGCTAAGTCGTCGAACCTTTCTAAGATGTCATTTTCACTTTTTTACGCGTCGTTGTCCATTTACCTCTGCTTGGACTCTCTACCAAGTCGTTATAGGCTAACACATTCAAATCTCTCTGAATGGTGCGAGGAGTGATGCCAAATTCATCGACTAAATCTTGCGTAGTAACAGTGCCATTTTCATGGATATACATATACACATCTTTAATGCGAGTAAGCATCCGATCAGTTGTTGGTTTCATAAGGTGAACCACTCCTTCATCTTTTTTCTCAAGACTAGCGGACGATACGAAGTTTCATAGGCTACATTTGCTGCCTTAGACATCCCCTTTTCAGTTTTGATGGTCAGATTGTTTCTGACACCACCATTATAGCCGAAAAACAAATTTTCTTCCATACATTTACCTCAAAAAAATGATAGAGTGCCAAAAATTTACGGTTAATAAACGAACTTTTTACAATTTTAATGTTTGGAACGTTCGTTTTTAGGAAAGTGCTATCCAATAATATGACGTAAGGTGTACACTAGGATTAGATTATTTTAGGAGGTTTTTATTCATGGATTGGTTGAAACAAGCGCAAGAACGCCAGCAAGAGATGATAGCAGATTTACAGACGTTAGTACGCATTAATAGCGTCTTAGACGAATCAACAGCGACAGAGGAAGTGCCGTTTGGGGAAGGTCCGCTAAAAGCATTAAATTGGATGCTTCAACAAGGCACCGAGCAAGAGATGCACGTTGTTAATATGGCGAATAAAGTTGGTTATATTGAAATGGGGCAAGGCGAGGAAATGGTTGGGATGCTTTGTCACGTTGATGTAGTACCAGCAGGCAGCGATTGGGTGCATGAACCATTTGGCGCTGAAATCGAAGACGGGAAGCTATTTGGCCGCGGTGCGATTGATGATAAAGGGCCAACGATGGCTGCTTGGTTAGCCATGAAAATGGTGAAAGCTTCAGGGATTAAATTGACGCGTCGCGTGCGTTTAATTGTCGGTTCAGATGAAGAGACGGGGTTCCGTTGTGTAAAACATTATATGGCACATGAAGAAGTGCCGACATTAGGTTTTGCGCCGGACGCTGATTTCCCAATTATCAATGCTGAAAAAGGCATTGCAGAAACGACGTATCGTCAATTAGATGTGGCAGATCACGATGAACAGCTTCGTTCATTCCATGCAGGTCACCG
The DNA here is from genome assembly GCF_000505545.1 of Kurthia huakuii LAM0618. Taxonomy (GTDB): domain Bacteria; phylum Bacillota; class Bacilli; order Bacillales_A; family Planococcaceae; genus Kurthia; species Kurthia huakuii. Next base: position 773,989 of record NZ_AYTB01000008.1, on the reverse strand, counting down.
CATTAATATGGTGCCTGATTTTGCGACAGCAATTGTAAAAAATGTTCCTGAAGAAATTACAGCACAGTTTAAGGCGTATTTAGCAGTAGAAACATTAACGGGTGAAATTACGAACGATGGCGCAAATACATTTACATTGACTATAAAAGGTGTATCGGCGCACGCGATGGAACCAAACAATGGCGTAAATGCGGCGGTTAAGTTAGCGAGCTTTTTAGCGACATGTTTAGAAACGGCAACATCAAAGCAATTTGTTGATTTTATCGTAACAGGGTTTGGTACAGAAACACGCGGTCATGCGTTAGGATTAGCTTACCGTGATGAGATGTCAGGCGAGACAACGCTGAATGCAGGTGTTGTTGAATATGAAGCGGGGCGCATTGGCGAGGTACGCGTCTCAATGCGTTATGCGGTATCGTATGATTTCGATACATTTATTGCGCAAGGTCAACGTGCACTTATAAATACAGGGTTTGAATTGGTGATTGATGACAATTCTGAGCCGCATTATGTTGCGCCAGAAGAAGAACTGATTCAAAAATTATCGGCTGTTTATGAACGTAATACAGGGGAGAAAGCAGAACTTTTAGCAATTGGCGGTGGGACATACGCGCGCGAATTACCAAACGGTGTAGCATTCGGTATGTTATTCCCTGGAGAACCAGACATTGCCCATCAACACGATGAATATGTCATTATTGAAAACTTAGTGAAGGCAGCTGCCATCTATGCGGATGCCATCGTTGAATTAGCAACGACAAACGCGTAATTATTTTGATATTTCACGCATTTTTTGTGATAATAAACGAGCAATTACTTAACATAAAGGGAGTGTGGTAGGAATGACACATATTTGGGTAAACGATGAATTAATGAACCGCAACGAAGCGAAAATTGATGCTGAAGACCGCGGCTATCAGTTTGGCGATGGTGTTTACGAAGTGATTAAAGTATACGATGGCCATTTATTTGAAATGGAAGCGCATATCGAGCGTTTTTATCGCTCAGCAGACGAGCTACGCATTGTTATTCCATATACAAAAGATGTGCTACATAAAATGGTTTACGATTTAGTAGAAGCAGACCAACTTCAAACAGGCCATGTGTATATGCAAGTAACGCGCGGCGTAGCACAACGTCAGCATTATTTCCCTGATGAAGCGAGTGCTACATTTACAGCTTATACACAGGTGAGTGCACGTCCAGTTGCGCAATTTGAGCAAGGTGTAAAAACAGTATTATACGATGATATTCGTTGGTTGCGCTGCGACATTAAGAGCTTAAACTTATTAGGTGCTGTCTTAGCGAAACAAGCTGCACATGAAGCGGGTTGTGCAGAAGCCATTTTGCATCGCGGAGATATTGTGACAGAAGGTTCTTCATCAAATATTTTTGGTGTGAAAAATGGCAAAGTTTACACGCATCCAGCAAATAATTTTATTTTAAAAGGCATTACACGCGATGTTGTATTCCGTTGTGCTACAGAGGCCGGCATTGAAATCGTTGAAGAGGCGATGAGCGTTGAACAACTGTTGGCGATGGATGAAGTATTCTTCACATCAACAGGTGCTGAAGTGTCGCCTATTATCCAAATTAACGATACGCTTATTGGCGATGGCAAACCAGGAGAAACGACGCGTAAACTTCAACAAGCTTTTGAGGCTAAAGTGCAACAAAGCATTACAATTTAACAATTAAATCCGATATACTACAATGTATACACATATGAAGAAGCGATATTCGATTAAAATATCGCTTCTTTTTGTTCGAGAAGGATGGAGGGGCAAGGATGGCACAGTTAATTAAATTACAAGATTATGTGTCGCGTTATCAAATTGACCTCAAACGATATCCAACGCAATATGTTCGCTTGAAGCATGTGCAGTGGAAACGTATGAATGAGGAATGGCGCGCGAATAGTAATGCTGCAGTTGAATTGGAAGAAATGATGATTGACCAACAGGAAGAAAAGAAGCCGAATTTATTTAAGCGTCTGTTTAAGCGCAAGGAAAAAGAGATGTGGGATAATCCGTGGGAACAGGACCCTAGTACTATAAAATTTGAGGATGTTGCAGACGACGTCATTCCAGAAGAAACGAGTACGCTAAATTTCAATCCAACATTGCTGTACAATCCGCAAAATGAAGTCGATTTAAAGCGTATGTACTTAGATCAACTTTTTCATTTTCAATTAAAGTGGGCAAGTTCAACGTTGCGTGAAAAGTCGCATTTAGATCCTAAATACCAACGTGATACGTGGCTCCGTACACTTGTACAAAAGTTACCGGATACATATTTTGTGTTGTACGACCCCATTTTACAATTGAAGAAAGCACCAATCGAAGTGGGTGTCATCGTGCTAGCACCAACGGAGTGTTATGTGATTCAGTTGATTGAAGAAGAGGATGTTGCGGCGTTTACCGGAGATAGCAAGGAGCGCTTCTGGACGAAAAAAATTGGCGAACAAGATAAAAAAGTATTGAATCCATTAATTAGTTTAAAGCGTATGGAAAAAGTTGTTCAGCAAATTTTTGAAGAAGCGGATGTTTCACTCGATATCCACCGTATTTTATTATCACGCAATGGTTATATTGATTACCCAGGGTCGATTTATGATATTAAGATTGTTGATCGTCGTCATTATGACTCATGGTTTGAAGAATGGAAGCGCAATGCATCACCTATGAAGCACTTACAATTTAAAGCGGCAGAAGCATTATTAGAACATTCACAAACGACATCATTTAATCGTGGTGATTGGTATAAAACGAAAGATTCTGTCGAAAAATTTGATTTATGATGCTCCATATTATTGTCAATGAACGAGCAGGCAATGGACGCGCAAAAAAAATGGGAGCAGCAGTTTGTGCTACGTTAACAACAGACTATCATTTCTATACAACAAAAGCACCTCATCATGCAACGGCTATTGTCGAAAAAATTGCGCAGTTTCAAGGTAAGCAGTTGTGCCTCATTATTGGTGGTGATGGTACGATTCACGAAGCGATTCAAGGAGCTATAGGTCACGACAACATTATTATAGGTGTGATGAATGGTGGTTCTGGTAACGATTTTGGGCGTGGGTTTAGCGCGTTTACAACAGCAGCTGACATCGAGAGCTTTTTAGTAAAACCTTCTATTACAACAGAAGATACCGGGCTTTTAATGGCGCATAATCAACATTCGTTCATGAACAATATTGGTTATGGCGTTGATGCAAAAATTGTTTATGAAGTAAATCGAACGCCACTAAAAAATTGGTTAAATCGTATTGGACTAGGTCAATTAACGTATGCCATCCTTCTTATGAAGGAAGTATTAACATTTAAACCATTTGATGTTACGGTTACGCATGGTGCTACGTGTAAAGTTTATAAAAACGTTTGGATTACAACGGTTAGCAATCAGCCTTTTATTGGGGGCGGTATGAAAATTTCACCGCATTCGATTACAAATGATGGCCGCTTGGAATTAACGATTGTTGAAAATTTATCACGTTTAAAATTGTTAATGATATTTGGCACGATTTTTAAAGGCCGACATTTAGCTTTTACAAAACATGTCTCACAAATAAGTGCAGATGCGTTTACAATTATGTATAGTGAGCCAATACAAGGCCATGCAGATGGTGAAGATATTGGGCAATCAAGTGATGTAGTACGCATTGAAATACAGCCGCAATCATTTCGGTTGGCGCGTCGCATGCTTGACTAATTGCTGAATTTCTTGAATAATGAATTGTTGAAATGCAACTTATAGAAATGAGGAAAGAACGTTGAGATTACGTAACAAACCTTGGGCAGAAGATTATTTAAATGATCATCAAGATTTAGTCGTGCCAAACCCAGAAGATTATAAAGGTCGCTGGAATGAATTATTCGGTAATGATAACCCACTTCACATTGAAGTAGGAACAGGTAAAGGTCAATTTATTACTGGAATGGCGAAAGCAAACCCACACATTAACTATATTGGAATTGAATTATTTGATAGCGTTATCGTTATTGCTGCGAAAAAAGCAGTAGATTCTGGACAACCAGAAAACCTACGCTTATTAAATGTTAATGGTTCTAAATTAGAGGAATATTTTGCAAAAGGTGATGTGGATCGTGTTTATTTAAACTTCTCAGATCCATGGCCAAAAACGCGTCATGCAAAACGCCGTTTAACACATGCAAATTTCTTAGGATTGTATGAACATGTGTTAGTCGATAATGGAGAAATTCATTTTAAAACAGATAATCGTGGGTTATTTGAATTTTCATTAATGAGCTTGACAGATTATGGTATGAAATTAAACTTAGTATCATTAGATTTACACAATGATGATGTTGAAGATAACATCATGACCGAATATGAAGAGAAGTTTTCATCTAAAGGGCAACCGATTTATCGTTTAGAAGCACAATTTATGACAAAAAAATAAAGTGCTGAACGGTTTTAGCAAAAAAGTAGTAATCACGTTAATTTGTGATTGCTACTTTTTTTACTTTAAAAGAAATGTAAAGATATTCTATTTTATGGCCGAATATGTTACGATTAAACTGTAATTTCGACAAAGGGGGACACGTAAATGGATAAATTTCAATTTCACGATATGCGTTTCACATGGTTAGATGGCGGTATGACATGGCTAGATGGGGGAGCGATGTTTGGCGTTGTACCAAAGCCATTATGGACGCGTAAATATGAAGTAAATGAGAGCAATCAAATTCCGCTACCAACGCACCCGATTTTAGTACAGTATGGGGATACAAATTATTTAGTGGATTCAGGGATTGGTAGTGGTAAATTAAATGATAAACAAAAACGTAACTTTGGTGTAACGCGTGAGTCGCATATTAATGACAGCTTACATACACTTGGTTTAACAGCTGATGATATTGATGTTGTGCTAATGACACATATGCACTTTGACCATGCGAGTGGTTTAACGTGCTATGAGGATGACGAGCTCGTATCGGTATTTAAAAATGCAACGATTTACGTGTCAGAAGTCGAATGGAATGAATTACGCAATCCAAATATTCGTTCGAAGGCGACTTATTGGCGTGAAAACTGGGAGCCAATTCAAAATCAAGTGAAAACATTTAGCGACACATTTGAAGTTGTGCCGGGCATTACGATGGAACATACGGGCGGGCATAGTGATGGTCATGCCGTAATTCGTTTTGAACAACAAGGCGATACATTAATTCATATGGGCGATATTTTGGCGACAACGGCTCATCAAAATCCATTATGGGTAATGGCCTATGATGACTACCCAATGACATCGGTATTTGCAAAAGAACGTTTAACGAACGAAATTTTAGAGCGCGGTTATTTTGTCTCGTTCTACCACGATAATTTCCATCGCGTTATTAAATGGGATCCGACAGGGAAAGAAGTGTTGGAGGAAGTGCCTGTAACGCATAGCGAATATGGCATTTAAATATAAAAAAAGGAATCGTGCGAGAAGCACGATTCCTTTTTATGTAGCGATTAAACGCGTACTAAGTCAACGATTGCACCGCTTTTTGCATCAGCAGCGAATTCGAAGTTTACTTGTTCGCCATCTTCTACGCGAGAGATGCCGCCTTTGTAAACAGGGATTGAAATATTTTCTTTTTTGAATGTTTCTGGTTGCATGTAGATCCAAGAACCATCGATTGGACCTTCTTGTTTGAATTGATTTTTAATATCTTCAAGAACAGAGTTAGGATTGCGGTTTGGATTTACACGTGTAGAAGCTTCTTTAAGCACGTATGCAGCGGCAACACCAGTTGCAACGCCAACTAAAAAGTCACGTAATTTCATTGGTTTTCCCCCTTAATTTAACTATACCTATAGTGTATCATATGAACGAAAAGAAGTGTCAATAGAAAATAACGAGAGCTGTGAATTATAATTCAGTTTTAGAAAAGTTTTGAATTATCACGAGAAACGAAATAGTAATGTAGCAATTCAAGTAATAGAAAGCTACAATAGAAGTGTATGATATAGAATTTTGCTGTAGTGCATGTTCTATACGGATCTAAAAGGGGAGGAATTTCCGTTGAATCAACAAACGTTAGATATGTTTAAAACTTTAACTGAATTACCGGGGGCTCCAGGCAATGAACATGCTGTACGCGCTTATATGCGTGCGCAATTAGAACAATATTCAGATGAAATTGTCCAAGATAATTTAGGTGGTATTTTCGGTGTGAAACATGGCGAAGAACATACGCCTAAAATTTTAGTAGCTGGACATATGGATGAAGTTGCTTTTATGGTGACACAAATTACGGACAATGGGATGCTACGCTTTCAAACATTAGGCGGTTGGTCAAATCAGGTGATGCTTGCACAGCGCGTGCTTGTCTACACAAATAATGGCCCAATTCCAGGTGTTATTGCATCTGTACCGCCACATTTATTGTCAGCAGAACAGCGCAATAAACCGATGGAAATTAAAAATATGTTAATTGATATTGGTGCCGATGATTGCGACGATGCGCTATCGATGGGCATTATTCCAGGTCAATCAATCATTCCAGATAGCAAGTTTCAAGTGATGGCAAATCCGAAAAAAATTATGGCCAAAGCGTGGGATAATCGTTATGGCTGTGGTTTAGCGTTAGAATTGATGAAAGAAGTACATGGTGAAAAATTGCCAAATACATTATATGCAGGCGCAAATGTGATGGAAGAAGTTGGACTACGCGGCGCAAAAGTATCGGCGAATATGATTAAACCCGATTTGTTTTTTGCGTTGGATGCAAGTCCGGCAAATGATGCAACAGGCGATAAAACGCAATTTGGCCAACTAGGTAGGGGACCGCTACTGCGCATTTTTGATCGCACGATGGTGACGCATAAAGGGATGCGCGAATTTATTTTAGATACAGCCGAATCAAATAATATCCCATATCAATATTTTGTATCACCAGGTGGTACAGATGCTGGGAATGTACACATTTCAAATGACGGTGTTCCAAGTTCAGTTATTGGTATTTGTTCACGCTATATTCATTCACATGCATCAATTATTAATACCGATGATATCGATGCAGCGAAGGAATTAATTGTCGCATTAGTACGAGCGGCGGATGCATCAACTGTAAAAACAATTTTAGGTCAATAATAATTTGAATACATTCCGACTTTATCTTGTGATGAAGTCGGTATTTTTTTGTGGGGGAATGACAATGAACATCGCAATCGGAACAAAAAATCGAGCAAAAACAGCAGCAGTACAAAAAGTAGTAGAGTGTTACATAGACAATGTTCAATTTGAAGCGCTTAATGTAGCTTCAAATGTGGCAGACCAACCGATGTCTGATGAAGAAACGCGCCAAGGAGCGATAAATCGTGCGCAGGCAACGCTTGCTACAAGCGATGCACAGCTAGGATTTGGCTTAGAAGGTGGCGTTAAAATGCTTAATGGCGTCATGTACTTATGCAACTGGGCGGCACTTGCTACAAGAGAAGGCGCTATTTATACGGCAGCGGGTGCTCAAATTCCACTACCGGTAGAACTCGCGACCGAAATTCAACGAGGTCATGAGCTAGGACCTATTATGGATGCGTATGTGCAGCAGGCGAATACGCGTGAACATGCAGGAGCAATCGGCGTGTTTACAAATGGTTATGTCGACCGTCAAGAAATGTTTGAGCATATTTTAACGCTGTTAGTTGGGCAATATATGTATTTTGAAAAGCATTAAGCACTTTCTTTGCGAATGAACAATGTTACGATTAAACTAGAAAAGGTAAATAACTGTACGCGATTAAAGGAGAATGAGAAATGGAAAAATTACAATCAGTTGAGCAATTTGAACAATTAAAAAATAATGAAAAAGTGGTATTTGTTTTTTCAGCAGATTGGTGCCCAGACTGCCGCTTTATCGATCCATTTATGCCAGAAGTAGAAGCGAAGTTTGCTGCTATGCAATTTATTTATGTGGACCGCGATGATTACATCGACCTTTGCGTCAATCATGATATTTTTGGAATTCCAAGTTTCTTAGCATTTGACCACGGAACAGAGACAGGACGCTTCGTCTCAAAAGACCGTAAAACGCACGCTGAAATTGAAGCATTTTTAACGAAACAATAGAAAAGGACTGATGACGTGAAAGCAAACGAACTCATCCAAATTTTAAAACAACGCTTAGGTGAAGAACAATACACTTGGCAATTAGAAGAAAAAACAAATAAATTACGCCTCGAACATAAGCTGTTAGGCAAAGGCCTAGATATGACATTAGGTGACACGCTAGCAAAATATGATGAGCGTGGTGAAAGCGCTATTGATGAGGTTGTTTATACCATCGATGAGACGTTTAAAGCGATGGCGCAAGAACAACAAGGTTTTGAAAATACAGCAGCGATTTATCCTGTTATTCGTTCAGGGTCATTCCCGAAAAAATCAAAAGAAGGTTTTGATTTTATTACGACAGAACATACGGCAGAAACGCTGATTTATTATGCGCTGGATTTAGGTCGAACATATCGTTTAATCGACACAGATATGCTGGCGAAACTTCAATTAGACGAAGCAACGATGAAAGAAGCGGCTCGTTTTAAAGTGCGCGAACTTTCTACAAACGTTAAAAAAGACGAAGTTGCTGGGAATATTTTTTATTTTTTAAACGAAAATGATGGATATGATGCAAGTCGTTTATTAAATGAATCCTTTTTACGTGAAATGCGTGGTAAGATAAAAGGAGAGATGGCGGTAGCAGTACCTCATCAAGACGTATTAATTATTGCTGATATTCAAAATCCAACGGGGTATGATGTGCTTGCACAAATGACAATGCATTTCTTCTCGGTAGGAACAGTACCAATTACGTCACTATCATTTATTTATGAAGATGGCAAATTAGAGCCTATTTTTATCATGGCAAAGAATCGAAAAAAGGAAGAGGACAAAAAATGATCGTATCTTACAATAAGCCACATGTGGGCGACACTTTATTAGTACAATTAACAACGGAACCAGTCGTGAAAGTAGAGCTTGAACGCCACGGTGATGTTGTGTTTGTAAAAGAAGGCGCTACAGGTGAAGTGAAAGCCTTCAATTTATTTAATGCGTCAGCCTATATGAATTTAGATGGCATCAATGGAAACGTTGAACTATCAGAAGAATTCGTTGACACATTAAAAGCAGCACTTACAACATGCGGAGCATCATTAGATTTAGATGTGGATTTAACACCGAAGTTTGTTGTAGGTCATGTTTTAGAAATCGCAGATCATCCAGATGCAGATAAATTACACATTTGCCAAGTGCAAGTTGATGAAGCAGCACCATTACAAATCGTATGTGGCGCACCGAATGTTGCAGAAGGACAAAAAGTTGTCGTAGCTAAAATTGGCGCTGTAATGCCATCAGGGACCGTTATCGTAGAATCAAAACTACGCGGCGTTGAATCATATGGTATGATGTGCTCAGCACGCGAGCTAGACATTCCAAACGCACCACAAGTACGTGGTATTCTTATTTTAGAAGATAATGTAGAAGTGGGCGCTCCATTCCACGCGTAAACAACACATAAGTAACGAAACCGTGCCTTGTGCGCGGTTTTTTATTTTGAGGCAACACAATGAACGAACTGAGTCCTAAGGGCTAAAGTACATATTGAAAAATAGCCATTTTACGCTGAATAGTAGGGTGTTCATTGCACCTCTTCATTTATTATTGGTAAAATGAAGGGAATTCAATTGGAAGTGAGTGATCAACATGAGTTTCTTAAAAAAACTCTTTAAGAAAGATGATACAGGAGAACAACGCTATTACGAGGATCGTAATGATTATATAGATGAATCATATGAATACTATGACGAGCAACAAGCAGATCCTGAATATCAAGCGTATGATACGCCTGAAATGCCAGTAACTAAACAACAACCTCCACAACAACCAGTATTAGAGGATGTTTATACCGATGTCTATGATGCACCTGAGACACAAAGTCCATTTTTCCAAGAACAAACGATGCCGGTGCAGGAACCTGTTTATCATAAGCCGCCTGCAGACTATTCGCCGTTTGGTCAACAACCTCAAGGGCTAATCCGTACCGTACAACGTGTAAGCAGAGAGCGCTACAATCCGTTTACGGAAACAGGGGTTGCACCAGAAATAAGAAAGCCTCGTGTACAACATGTGGCGCCTGTAGAACCTCCACAGCCAAAGCCAAAATTTCAACCACAGTTTGAACAGAAAAAACAGGATCCAATAAAGCCTCCTGTAAAAGCAGCGCATGAATTATACGTGGCACCAAAGCAAACATTTGGTGAAGAAGCTCCAGCGAAGAAAAAATTTGAACCGATGAATGTGCCATCGCCTATTTATGGATTCCAAGAGCCACCAAAACGACCAATTGTAACGGTAGAACATGTGGAAGCACAACGCGAGCTCGTCCGTACATTAAATGATAAAAAGCCAATTGAAATTAAGTCATCAGAAGAAATGTTGAAAAAGGTAGAGCTTCGCCATGAAGAAGAACAACCTCCACTTGATTTAGCAGAACCGATTAGTAAAGATGTAGAAAATATTACGCTTGTCACTAGCGCACGAAAAGAACAAGTAGTAGAAATCGTTGAACAAGAGCAACCGACCACTACAATGGTGCAAGAACCGATTGCAGAAGCATCACAGCAAACACTAGAGCAAGCCATTGCTTTAATGGACCAAGGTATTGAACAGCCGGTTACACATGGACAAGCGCCTTCTATTGAGCAAGCATTAGTAGAAGAGTTAACGGTAGCGGAGCGCGAAGTCGAAGAAGCATCAATTGTGGAAGATATCGAAGCTATTAAAGAATTGGCAGAAGTGATTGAAGAAATTGAGCCAAATCGACAAGCCGAAGCGGTAATTGAAGAAGCGGCTGAAGTACTTGCCGAAGAGCAAGTACCGGAAGCTTTTTTAACACATGTTGAAAAGGCACGCCCATTTAATGTTGTGTTACTTCCTTCAGAAAAGAAAAAAATGCAACAACCTGAAAAGGCGGCTGAATTAAAGAAATTATTGCCAACATCACCGCTGCGTCCAACAATCACAGTCAATTCGTACAAAAAAGAGGACCCAATCTCTAATCATGAGGTGTATCCCTCCACAATCGAACGAATAGTGCCTCAAACAAGTAATGTTGTTACATTAGAGCAAGAGCAAGAGCAAGAGCAAGAGCAAGAGCAAGAGCAAGAGCAAGAGCAAGAGCAATTTACCAACGAAGAATTAGTAACAGTGGATATTGTGGATGATATTAATAATGTGCAAGGAGAAGCACCTTCTGCAGAAGCAGTTAAACTTGTGATGGAAGAAATGCCTGAAGTATATGTGCAACCAAACACTATGCACGCAATGAGTTTTTTAAACCCACCAGTAGAACAACTTGAAGATGTAGCTTGGATGGATATGCAAGCGGAAAGACTTGTACAGGCATTAAAAGATTTTCAAATTGATGCAGAAATTGAAAATGTGACACAAGGCCCAACTGTGACGCAATTCCAGTTAAAAGTAGGGCAGGGTGTAAAATTAACGAAAATTACGAATCTAGCAGATAATTTAAAATTAGAATTAGCAGCGCATGATATTCGTATCGAGGCTCCAATCCCCGGGAAAAGTCTTGTAGGTATTGAAATTCCGAATCAGGTGAAGCGCCCTGTGCGTTTAGCTGAAATTACCGAGACAACACAATTTTTACAATCTGAGGCACCGTTAGAAGTAGCGTTAGGGTTAGGTTTAACTGGTCAACCTGTGACTTTTGATTTAGCTGATATGCCGCATGGCTTAATTGCTGGCTCAACAGGTTCTGGTAAATCTGTATGTATTAATTCCATTATTATTAGTTTACTCTTGAAAGCTAGTCCACAAGATGTAAAATTGATGTTAATCGATCCGAAAATGGTAGAACTAGCGGTTTATGAAGATATTCCGCATTTAGTGAGTCCCGTAATCACAGATGTGAAAGCAGCAACAGCCGCATTAAGTTGGGCTGTTGAAGAAATGGAACGTCGCTATACATTGTTCCATGAACATCGCGTTCGCCATATTTCACGCTATAATGAAATGATGGAACACAAACGAGCATTTGCGCAAAAAATGCCGTATATGGTGATTATTATTGATGAGTTAGCTGATTTAATGATGCAAGCACCACAAGATGTTGAAGATGCTATTTGCCGTTTAACACAAAAGGCGCGTGCATGTGGCATTCATTTAGTTGTAGCGACACAGCGCCCATCTGTAGATGTAATTACAGGCTTAATCAAATCCAATATTCCTACGCGTATCGCTTTTGCGGTTGCATCGAATATTGATTCACGCACCATTTTAGATTCACAAGGTGCTGAGCGCTTGCTAGGACGTGGTGATATGCTGTATTTAGCAAGCGGTACAAATAGCCCTGTGAGGTTACAAGGTACATTTGTGACAGATGAAGAAATTGAAGCTGTAACGGATTACGTGCGCTCGCTAGGCGAACCACGCTTCCTATTCCAACCAGAGGAATTAGTAAAAAAAGCGGACCGTTTAGAAAAGCAAGACGAACTCTTTGAAGCTGTATGTCGTCATATTGTAGAGCAAGGTCAAACATCGACATCTTCTATTCAAAGTCATTTTAATATTGGTTACAATCGAGCAGCGCGTATGATTGATTCGTTAGAAGAAATGAATTATATTTCAGAATCACGTACAGGCAATAAAAAACGTGACGTCTATTTGACGGAGAGTGCCGTATTCGAATTATTCGGTTAACATTTATGAAAAATGAAAATAGTTTATATTGAAAAACGTTTTGTTCTTAAAAACATTAATTCGTGCTATAATGTTTAATGTTTTGAATGACGAAGAATAGGGCAATGAGTGTAGGCCTAGACATGACTCACAACTCTTTCGAACGAGAGGGCTTGCTTGCATTTTTGCAAGAAGCGACCTGATAGTAGGTCAGCAGTTCATTAATTGAAGGGAAAGGAAACTTTTCCGGGAGGTTTCAATCAAATATGACATTTTATCACTTTACAGGTATTAAAGGATCAGGCATGAGTTCATTAGCACAAATTTTATTTGATTCTGGTGAACAAGTTCAAGGTTCAGATATCGACAAACATTTTTTTACAGAAGATCCATTACGCGCACGCGGTATTACTATTTTACCGTTTGATGCAGACAATATTAAAAATGGTATGACCGTTATCGCTGGGAATGCATTTCCAGACGAACACCCTGAGCTTGTGCGTGCACGAGAAATGGGCGTTGAAGTTGTACGTTATCATAAATTCTTAGGCGAATACTTAGAAAAATACACTTCTGTAGCGATTACAGGTGCACACGGTAAAACTTCAACAACGGGGTTAATGGCTCATGTGCTTGCAGGCGACCAACCAACATCCTATTTAATTGGTGACGGTACAGGTGGCGGTGCAGCAGATGCTCAAAACTTTGTGATGGAAGCATGTGAATACCGCCGTCATTTCCTTGCATATCACCCAGATTATGCAGTAATGACTAATATCGATTTTGATCATCCAGATTACTATTCAGATATTGAAGACGTCTTTTCAGCGTTCCAACAAATGGCGCGCCAAGTTAAGAAAGCAATTATTGCATGGGGCGATGATAAAAATCTTCAACGCATTCAAGCGAACGTACCAGTGATTTATTACGGTTTTGGTGCAGACAATGATTTTGAAGCACGCAACGTTCAAAAGTCAACAGAAGGTACAACATTTGATGTATTTGTACGCAATGAATTTTATAGCACATTTACGATTCCAATGTTCGGCGACCACCATGTATTAAATACATTAGCCGTTATTTCATTATGCCATTACGAAGACATTCCAACAGATACAGTTCAAGCACGCTTACACACATATGAAGGTGTGAAACGTCGCTTCACAGAAACAAAAGTTGGCGACCAAGTATTAGTTGATGACTATGCGCATCACCCAACCGAAATTAAAGCAACGATTCAATCAGCACGTCAAAAGTATCCAGATCGTGAATTGTTAGCGGTATTCCAACCACATACCTTCTCGCGTACACAAGCATTCTTAAAAGAATTTGCGGACGCGTTAAATCTTGCAGACTGCGTATACTTATGTGACATCTTTGGTTCGGCGCGTGAAAACGCAGGGAACTTAACGATTAATGATCTTGCAGATTTAGTAAAAGATCATCATGTACTTGATATGAATAATATCGAAGAACTTGCAAAGCATGAAAAAGCAGTGTTCTTATTTATGGGTGCTGGTGATATTAATAAATATCAAAAAGCATTTGAAGAACTTTTACAAAAATAATTTTTATTTAATGGAGCAAACGAGTTGGTTTGCTCCATTTTATTTTCGGCAATAATCTAAACAACGTCTTTTTTTACTGTTTGATGCGAATGTTTTTGAAAAAGCGTTTTCGCACAATACTAATTTTAGTGGCAGGAAATCCATTTTGTTTGTAGAATGGTAAGAGTAAAGGTTTATTCTCCATTTATTTGTGGGAAAATATGTTAAGACAGAGGAGGGATTTTTGTGATTATTATTTTATACATTGCAGCATTCATCTTTGCTGTTGCCGTGCTCGTTCTTTGTATTTCATTAGCAATGACATTAAAAGCACTCAATCCAACGTTGAAAAGCATTTCTAAAACGATGGAAGGCATCGAGGGACAAATGCAAGGAATCACAAGAGAAACAACTTTATTATTAGAAAAAACAAACTCGCTAGCAGAGGATGTACAAGGGAAATCTCAACAATTAAATTCTTTAGTTGGTGCGGTTAAAGGCTTTGGCGATTCAGTACAAGGTTTAAATAGTACTGTACAAGCCGTTACCTCTTCTATCGAAAATAACGTTGCGAAAAACAGCGACCAAATTGGTCAAGTTGTGCAATGGAGCAGCGCATTAATGGGTATTCGCTCAAAATTAAAAGAAGACAAGCAAGCGAACGTTGTAGTGGATGAACAATCAACAGCTACAAAATCGAAAAAACCATTATTTAAACGTAAGTAATTTTAAGGGGGATGCACAGCATGACAGCAGAAAAGCCGAATTACAATGAAGTGAAAAATCAATACTTACCACAACCGTATGCAAATACGGCAGAACTTTATGAAGATTCTAGTAGTGTAAATGGAAAAGATTTTGTTATTGGCGCCTTAGTAGGTGGTATTCTTGGCGCTGCTGCCGCATTACTGTTAGCACCAAAAGCCGGTAAAGAATTACGACACGATGTATCGACGCAAGCGAACACGCTAAAAACGAAAAGTGCAAGCTACTCAACGACTGTAAAAGAGAAAGCAACAGACCTTTCTCAAAAAGTACAAGAGCAGTCTGCTAAAGTAGTTGATAAGGCAAAATCGCTGAAATCACAAGCTACACCACCACTAGACGATGGAACAGCTTCTTCAGAAGGTGAAGAACCAATTGAAGATATTTTAAATCGTACAGTAACAGAAGTAGAAAATGAGGAAAAAGCATTTGAGGAGAGCGTATTTACGAATCCTGAAGCGCCACTACCTCCAAAAGAATAGTATAAAAAAGCCTCTCGCGTTATGCGGAGGCTTTTTTTAATGTGCATTATGTTGTAGGGATTAATTCAATCGTCAATGTATCTCCACCAAAAATAGGTGCATCAAAATTTACGGCTTCCCCATTGCGTAAAATGTGGAATGTGCCTTTGAATGCGGTAGGTAATTGCCAATCGGAAAAGCGGAAAATGTCATTGTATTGCCAAGCGCTCTGGTCGAGTGCGACAAATTGCACGCTATCACCAGATGTCAAAATGGTTTTTGCGGTAGCAGGTTGGCGATTGACGAGGACATCGACAGTGGGCTTCGAAAGGATGACAGCTTCGCCTTGGAATGTTACATGAATCGTACTACTTAAAGACATATGTAAATGCTGTGCAACAAAATCAACAGTTGGATTAGTATGTGGTTTTAACGTTAAGACATCTCCCTGTTGCACGGGGTATTGTTTTTTTGCTGTTACACCGTTTAAGAGCAATTCATCGGATAATGCCGGGAAAACAATCGATTGATGATCAACGGCTAAGTTAAATGGTTGTACTTGCATCAGTACGTCCTCTTGATCGATAGCTTGTAGTACATGTTCAATTGTTTGTAATGGCGTACACGTAATACGATCGCCATCTTGTACAAGATAGTGTAAATCGGTCATTGGTATATCATTTACGTAAATGGTAGAAGACAAGTCATACACTTCTTCAAATGCAGTAATTGTTAATGGCGCAATCGGTTCAATTAATTCGCCTAATAACGCTTGACCTTGTGCACCATTTTTCCCTTCGCGTAGTTCGAGTACATCCCCATCATGAATCGGATGTTTCATAGAGGCTTCAACACCATTAACTAAAATCGTTGTTGGGCTACCCAATTCTCCAGGAATTAAAATTTGTTGCCCATTAACGGATACTGTTAAGCCAAGCCCTGGTTTACCATACAATTTTTTTGCTTGGACGTTTGCTGCTAATAGCGCATCAGCAACGGTCATTTCTTTTACTTCAAATAAACGTACAGTTTGTCCATTAACGGTCATCGTGACATATTTAATAGGGGAATGCTCAGCGGCAATGGCAATGCCGATTGGCGTGACAAGTTCAGGCGAGCGCGGTAGGTTATGTTCTTTTTCCAATGATGGAATCGCATCGATGCCTCGAACAGCCACACGATTTAACGGTAGATCTAAGCGTTCTGCAAGCTCTTGTTCTAATAATGGTGTAAGTGAGCCACCACCGACTAAAAGGACCGCTTTCGGCGCGTTATTGCTATTTAAACGTAAAATTTCATCAGAAATACTTTGTGCGAGATGTTGCATCGCCGGTTTGAGTTGTTCAATTGCTTCTTCACACGCAATTTGTTGTTCAAATCCTAAAATATCAGCAATTGTTACAACATCATTAGTCAGAAGCTCGCGCTTGATTTTTTCAGCGACAGGGAAATCGAGTAAGTAATGGTCGCAGAGCGCTTCGGTAATTTCATCGCCAGCAGTTGGGACCATACCGTAAGCGACGACCGTACTGTTGTCGGTAATCGCAATGTCCGATGTACCAGCACCAATATCTACAAGCGCCACATTCAAACGGCGCATAGTAGCGGGAATAAGCGCATTGATTGCCGCAATCGGTTCAAGCGTGAGGCCATCGAGTGCTAGATTGGCACGTTTTAGCGAAGCGATTAATGATTCAACAACGACGCGTGGTAAAAATGTAGCAATAACGTCAATTTTCACTTCTTCGCCTTGTTGGTCGATTAAGCTACCGATTTCCTGATCATCAATATAATAATGGAGAACCGAATAACCAACGCAATAATAATGAGATGCTTTTTTGCCATCTTGATGATAGACAAGTTGCTCCTGTGCATTTTGAACAGCTGCAAGCTCGAGTCGATGAATGTCTTCTTCTGTTAAAGCTGCACGTTTTTTTATGTTGAGCACAGCATTGCCTAACTCGGTTTTTAATGAACGCCCAGCTGCTGCGACACTAACGTGAGTTAATGATCCGTGACTTTCTTCTAATTTTGCTTTAATATGTTGAATAACTTCAGCTACGCGCAAAACATTATGTATTTGACCATCGACCATCGCACGTTCTTTATGTTCTTCAATTAATAAATCGGCAACGGCGTAGTGAGAAGCATCCGTTTTTTCTAAAATAACACCGACAACAGAACGTGTGCCGATGTCTAATGCGAAAATTTTTTTCATCGTTTACGCAGACATCCTCTCTAATATTCAGAAAATTTCTTATTTTTCAACAACAATGCTTTTTTGCGTTGAAGCGTTAAAGAAATAATACGTGACATTTTCAAATGAATTGATTATACTGTCTATAATATCTAAAAATGTAACACACATTTCAGTTTGCTGAAAGTATCTGATATGTGGAAGAAGGGGGAAAACGGTTATGAGTCATCAGAATTTAGACAACCTACGCGATCGCGTAGATGAACTAAACCTTGAAATTTTACGTTTAATCAATGAACGTGCAGAGGTAGTAGAAGAAATTGGTCAGGTAAAAGAGAAGCAAGGTGTCAACCGATTTGATCCTTTACGCGAACGCCACATGTTAGATCTTATTAAAGAACATAACAAGGGCCCACTTTCACAAGGAACAGTCAACCACTTGTTCAAAGAGATTTTCAAAACAGCATTAAAGTTACAAGAAAACAATCAAAAGAAAAAATTATTAGTATCACGTAAAAGTAAGCCGGAAGATACAATTGTTACAGTTAACGGCGAACCGATTGGTGAAGGACTACCATCATTCGTATTTGGTCCTTGTGCAGTAGAATCTTACGAGCAAACAGAAGCTGTTGCGGCTGCTGTTGCGGGTAAAGGGTTAAAATTAATGCGTGGCGGCGCGTACAAACCACGTACGTCACCATATGATTTCCAAGGTTTAGGTCTTGAAGGCTTAAAAATCTTAAAAGAGGTTGGCCAAAAACATGGATTAGGCATCATCTCTGAAATCGTTACACCATCTCATTTAGATGAAGCATTAGATTACGTTGATGTTATCCAAATTGGTGCACGTAACATGCAAAACTTTGAGCTATTAAAAGCAGCTGGTGAAACAAATAAACCGGTATTATTAAAACGTGGTTTAGCTGCTACAATTGATGAATTTATCCATGCTGCTGAATACATCATGTCAAAAGGTAATGATCAAATTATCCTTTGCGAACGTGGTATCCGCACATACGAAAAGGCAACGCGTAACACGCTTGATATTTCAGCTGTGCCGATTCTTAAACAAGAAACGCACTTACCTGTATTCGTAGACGTTGTTCACTCTACAGGTCGTCGTGATTTATTATTACCATGTGCAAAAGCAGCAATCGCAATTGGCGCAGATGGTGTGATGGCAGAAGTGCATCCAGATCCAGCAGTGGCACTTTCTGATTCACAACAACAAATGGACATTCCAACATTCGATAAATTCTATGACGCACTACAAGTGTTCATGAAACAATACGAATTAAAAGCATAATAAATGACTATTTGAAGAGTGGCGGTTCATTTCGATGAATCGTCACTTTTCTTTTCTTGCTCTTTTATTGAAAACCGCTTTCATAATAGTTTATTATTAAGGTATATAAGTTAAAAGGAGGGTCATTATTGTGACCGTAACTATTTATGATGTAGCACGTGAGGCAAATGTATCGATGGCGACCGTATCTCGTGTTGTCAACGGCAATCCAAACGTCAAACCATCTACGCGTAAAAAGGTATTGGAAGTGATTGAACGTTTAGAATATCGTCCAAATGCTGTAGCGCGAGGATTAGCAAGTAAGAAAACCACGACTGTTGGGGTCATCATACCTGATATCTCAAATATTTTTTATGCGGAGTTAGCGCGTGGCATTGAAGATGTTGCGACAATGTATCGCTATAATATTATTTTATCGAACTCAGATTTAAGTGAGGAAAAAGAGTTAACATTACTTGATAATATGTATGGCAAGCAAGTAGATGGTGTCGTTATGATGACAGAGCGTGTAACGGGGCCATTAGCTGATAAAATGAGCCATTCTCCTGTACCGATTGTTTTAGCTGGTTCAATTGATGAATCGAATCATTTACCAGCCGTTAATATCGATTATACGGAGGCAACTTATGAAGCGGTAAAACAATTAATTGATAGCGGCAACGAGCGTATCGCATTTATTTCTGGTTCATTTAACGCAACGATTAATAAAAAATATAAGTACCAAGGCTATGTAAAAGCGTTAGAGGAAGCTAGTATTCCAATTGATGAAGCACTTATTTTCGATGATGTTTTAACATATGACCAGGGGATGAAAGTTTATAACCATGTCTCAAAATTAGCGCAACCAGCTACAGCTTATTTTGTTGGTAGCGATGAACCTGCAATTGGCGTTATTCATGCAGCACAAGATGATGAGAAAGAAGTGCCAACAAACATCGAAGTATGTAGCTTCGAGAATTCAAAATTAGCGCGCATGGTGCGTCCACAGCTTTCAAGTGTGGTATTACCGTTATATGATATTGGCGCTGTCTCAATGCGTTTATTAACAAAAATTATGAATAAAGAAGATATTGAAGATAAACAAGTTATTTTACCACATCGTATGGAAACACGTAATTCGACACGATAATAAAAAAGAGGAGGCTCCTAAGGGCTTCCTCTTTTTTATATTTTATGGCGCAATGTATAAAGCGCTTTTTCTAATGTTTGTGCATTTTTTTCTGTAATTTCTGCACGGCGCGGAATCTCCTCAAATAGCGGCGAAGGATCGTCCCATGTAGGGATTAGTGTGACAGGGGACTCGGATTGCCATGTTGTAAGCCATGTGTCAGGTAGCGGTCCATGTGGTTGCTCGAAATCGCTCATTTCTGTCCATACATACGACCAAGCTCGTGGTACAACGCGCCAAATATCATAACCACCACCACCAACAGCAACCCAACGGCCATTACAGTACTTGTGAGCGAGTTCATGCGCGATACGTGGGATTTCCTGATAAATCTTCATTGTACACGATAAGTGCGTTAGAGGATCAAAGTGGTGAGCGTCAGCACCGTTTTGCGTTAAAATAATGTCAGGTTTAAAATCTGCGACAATTTCTTCCATCGCTTCTCGATAACACGTTAAGAATGAGTCATCCTCTGTGAAAGCATCGATAGGAATATTAAACGATGTACCATACGCCTCTCCGGTACCGCGCTCTGTAATCGAACCTGTGCCAGGGAAAAGGTAACGTCCTGTTTCATGAATTGAAAATGTGCATGCATCAGGATCATCATAAAAGCTAAATTGTACGCCATCGCCATGATGAGCATCGGTATCTACATAGAGTACACGTGCACCATATTTTTTTTGCATATAGCGAATAGCAATTGAGCTATCATTGTAAATACAAAAGCCAGAAGCTTTATTTTTGAAGCCATGATGAAGCCCACCACTTAAATTGACAGCATGTTGCGCCTTACCTTCCATAACATAATCGCAGGCAGTTAATGTGGCAGCAACAATGCCAGCACTCGCTTCATGCATATTCGGAAAAATCGGCGTATCCTCTGTACCAATTCCAAAAGGTTCACCCTCGGCATTTGTTATATACCCATGACCTGCACGCTTTACAATGTCTATGTAGTCAGCATCTAGCATCAACAATAGCTCGTCATCAGTCACCTGACGTGGAGGAACGATTTGGTTATCGCATAGTGCACCAATTTGCGTTAAGAGGTCCATTGTTAATTCAAGACGCTTTTGATTGAATGGATGCTCATCTGAAAATTTATACGTTAACTGAGATGGTGAATAAACGAAAACAGCATTCTTAGGTGCTACATGCTCGGTAAATTTGGCCATAATAATTCAAACCCTTCCTTGCGCATATCATCAATAATCGGTTGAGGACTAATGCTTTTTACGCGAATTGAAATAATTTTTTTAGCGGGATTCGTTGTATCTGGATAAACAAGTAAGCTAATAATACTTGCACGATGTTCTGCGCAAATGGTCGTAACGCGACTCAATATGCCGATTCGGTCATCTGTGCGCAACTCAATTTGTGAGCTTGGTTTATGCGCGCCGGTTAATTCAATATAATTAAATAAAATATCAGTATCAGTCAAAATGCCAACGAGTTCACCTTGCGAGACAATAGGTAAACAACCAATGCGTTCTTCGAAAAATAATAATGCGGTTTCTTCGACAAAGTCTAACGGATGTCCAATGAGCACGTCTGTTATCATAAATTCTTCAACGCGACGATTATTTAATGAATTACGTTCGGTCGTTAAAAGGGAAGATGGCATAGCACGTTTTAAATCTTGTTCGGTAATAAGGCCAACCAAGTGATTTTTATCATCGACAATTGGAATATGTCGAATGCGGCGTGAGCGCATCAATTCTTCAGCGTCAAATAACGTTTGCGTAGGTTTTAGTGTATATACTTTCTGAATCATTAAATTTTCTACAAGCATAAAACAGCCTCCTTAATTATGAAGTGCGATAACGATTGTAAAAGCGAATGCGGTCAAAAGCTTCAATGCTTTCTTGAGGGACACGATTGCCAATGCGAGCCATTAAGCAATTGGCGGGATGAGCAGTAATTTCAGGATCATCCGTTGTGTATTCGATTAAGCCACCTGTATTCATCATTTTTTCCATCATTTTACGATAATCCCAGACGCTTAACCCTGTACTTTTTAAATCCCAGTGCCAATAATATTCTGTTGTAATAACGATAAAATCTTCGAGTGCATCATCACTCATACTTAAACGCACAAGTGCTTTTCCAACACCGGAACCACGACATTCAGCAATGACTTCAATAGCGCCGAGTTCAATCAAATCGTCCATCTTTGCTTCTGACCAGCGCTCTAAAGGATCTGGATATAAAATAGTGACATACCCAACGATTAAATTATCAAGTCGTGCTACAATAATGCGGCCTTCTGGCATTTGAGCAATGTTTAACAATGCTTTGAATTGTTGTTCTGCAGGGCGAAATGCTTTTAGGCCATGGTGTAGCGACATGCCCTCTAAATCTTCATAAGACATAGGCCCTTCTAAAATTAATGTACCTAGCCCACTCTCTAAAGATTGTGAAGTAAAGGTTTTAATATGTTCCACGCGATTTCCTCCTTCATACATATTCCTTTCCACATATTATACAGGAATATTTTAGAAAAAAATAATGTGAAATAAAAAATATGTGCTTTAACGAGAAATTATTGACTGAATGATGAAATTCTAGACAATAAACTGTATGGAATACAAAAAAGGGAAGAACTACGTGAAATCGTAATTCCTCCCTTTTTAAAAATTAGAAACTAAAAACCATTGTCTGTTTGTGTTGGCGTTCCAGTTGGTGGTGTAGAAGAGCTGTCTGATGACGACGTTTCAGAAGTTGTCGCATCCGTTGAACCAGAAGGATTTGTTGAATCATTAGGATTCGTTTTTTTGGTGTCTTCTTTTTTCGCACCATTTAAAGCATCTGGATTACCACCAAATGGTTGTAAAATACTTGTTGGTGAGTAAGTAGGTAATGATAGGTTTGCATTTACAAGGTCGCTTGAGCAGCTAAAGCCTTGAATTGAACAAGTTGAGCGTGTAACAACATCCGAAGGACGGTTGAAATATTCACCATTAGCGGTTGCTAAATTTGGATTTGTATCATAGATTGAGTTCATTAACTGGCCCCATAAGCGGTTTGCGCGCTCGGAAGGTTTGCCGTAGTAATTTGAACCATAATCTAATGTTTTTGGCATATCATAGCCTAACCAAACACCTAGCGAAATATCTTTGTTATAACCCATAAACCACACATCATTATAGTTTTGTGTTGTACCAGTTTTTGCTGCAAAGTCGGCATTGAATTTTAATGTACCATTTGCTTTTCTACCAGTACCTGAGCTTAAAACATCACGTAACATATCATTAACGATATAAGATGTTGCTTGTGAGAACACTTTTTTCGGTTTTGATTTATGCTTGTAAACAGTTTTGCCATCTTTATCGACGATTTTTGTAATCATATAGGCATCGACAAATTTACCGCCATTTGCAAATGTTGCAAAGGCATTTGTATTTTCTTCAACTGTTGAACCTACTTGCAAGCCGCCTAGTGCCGCAGAATAAATTGAACGGTCTGTTTCGGTAATATATTCAAAGCCCATTTTATCTAAGTAGTTCATTGGCTTGTTCGCGAAATTAAGGCCATATAAACGTACAGCTGGTAAGTTTAATGAATTTTTTAAGGCGTAACGCGCAGAAACAATACCTTTTGGTGTAGCGCCACCATAGTTTTCAAGTGGTTTTGCTGCAGACCAACCATGTGATGTTACTTCTACGTCTGGTAGAGCACTACCTGCACTGATGATGCCTTGCTCAATTGCAGGACCATAGACAAGTAATGGTTTGATTGTCGAACCTGGTTGACGTTTTGATGATGTAGCGTGATTTAAGTTTTCTAAATCATAATCACGTCCGCCAATAAAGCTTTTGATTTTACCTGTCGTGTTTTCGATTGCCATCGCACCAACTTGTACTGGTGCTTCAATCGTTTTTGTTTCACCTGTTTCTTTGTCGGTAGCTTGTGTCGATAATGTTGTCCCGTAGCTTGAAAAGTTATTTTTGACATTATTCATTGCATCGTACATTTTTTTATCGACAGTTGAATAGATTTTATACCCTTTTGTACGTAATTCGCGATCAGCTAAAATTTCATATTTTTCACGTAAACGCGCTTCTTCATCAATACGGCTTGCATCGATGCCATCTTTTTTTGCAAGGATTTTAGCCATTTCTTCCGTTGCACGTTTTTCAATTTCAGTCGTTACATAAGGATATTTTTCCGTTGCACGTGGTTCACGCTCGCGGAAATCTTTTTTAATATTATACTTTAATGCTTTTTTGTATTGTTTTGTCGTGATTTTATCTGTTTCATGCATGCGGTATAATACCGTTTTCATACGGTTAATACCAATTTGCAATTGTTCTTCGTCTTTTAGAGAACCCGTTTGCGTATAAGGTGTATACGCATATGGTGATTGTGGAATACCTGCAATGTAAGCAGCTTGCGCTAAGTTTAAATCTTTTGCTTTCACATTAAAAATACCTTCAGCGGCTGTTTCAACACCGGCGATATTTGTCCCGGTAGAGTTACGACCGTAAGGAATGACATTTAAGTAAGCCTCTAAAATTTCATCTTTTGTCATAAAGTGTTCTAGGCGCATCGCAAGTAATAATTCCTTCGCTTTACGCTCGTATGAAACTTCATTCGTTAAGATTTGGTTTTTAATTAATTGTTGTGTTAATGTCGAACCGCCTGTTTGAGAATCTGCATTTGAGATATCTTGGAAAAGACCTCTCAAGACAGATTTTGGCACGATACCATTATGCTCATAGAAGTTTTCATCTTCGGTTGCAATTACGGCATTGATTAAGTCTGGCGATACTTTATTTAATGTAATCTCTGTACGCTCTAAATCCGTACGCATTTTTCCTAGGTATCGATTGCCTGCAAAGTACAGCTTACTCGTTTCTTCATAATTGTGAACGGTAGAAACCATCTCTTGTTTTGAAACAAGAGGTTCTTCTTTTACGAGTGACGCAAAATAGCCTGCACCAATCGACCCGACGAATACGATGCCAAGTGCAATGATAAGAGCGAATAGCATAAGTAGATTTCGCATTACACTGGTTGTAATACGGAAATACTTCATCCAAGGCTTATTCGATAATTCATCGATACGTGCATCAAATTGGTCAACCCATTGTTTGATTTTATTCACTCACATGACGTTGCAAAAAGCTCACCAAGGCGTGATGTTGCTACTTTCTGAACGCCTTCCTCCTTTATGTTCTAAATTAAGGGACTACATTAGTGCAACGGCTAATTTAGTTTTGAATGTTGTTGTCAAAATGTATTTATGTATCAATAGTTGATTCATACACTACATCTTACCCTAATATGTTATGAATATGCCACTGATAAATAAATGGCAAAGATTAGTGTTTTCTTCCACTAAAATCTCGTCTATTATATCATATTCGAGTTCTTTTATTGACAATTGATTTCGGAACAGTGATAATAGCCTATATATGATTCGAACGGCGATGAATGCGGAGTAATCAATGAATTCCCTGTATAGAGAGCTAACGGTTGGTGAAAGTTAGTCATAGTACATTGATGAATTACACATTCTGAGGGAGACGTGTGCGCTGCGATAAAGCGGAAAGAAGCGGGAGATTTTTATCTCCAAGCCGGGTGGTACCGCGTTATACGTCCCTAACGTCCCTGCATCAATTTTATTGATGGCAGGGACGTTTTTATTTATATATGGATGATACATCATATAAGAGGGACGACTTATTAACAGTTTTGTTCCCAGTATATTTTAGGAGGAATAACAATGACAAACGCTTTAATTGAAGACTTACAATGGCGCGGCCTATTGTACCAACAAACAGATGCGGAAGGGATGGCAAAATTATTAACTGACGAAAAAGTATCGCTATATGTAGGTGTTGACCCTACTGCTGATTCAATGCACATCGGTCATATCGTACCAATGTTAACATTACGTCGCTTCCAACAAGCTGGTCACCAACCAATTTTGTTAGTTGGTGGAGCTACGGGTATGATTGGAGATCCATCTGGTCGTTCAACAGAGCGTAACCTCTTAACGTCAGAACAAATCGAATACAATGTAAATTGTATTAAAGGTCAACTTGGTCGTATTTTCGATTTCAACAATGACGCAAATGGTGCGCAACTTGTAAACAACTACGATTGGTTTGGCAAGATGACAACAATCGAATTTTTACGCGATTTTGGTAAACTAATCAATATCAACTACATGCTTAGTAAAGATACAATTTCTTCACGTTTAGAGTCAGGTTTATCATTTACTGAATTTGCATACACATTAATTCAAGGTATGGACTTTAATCACCTATACGATAACCACAACGTACGTATTCAAGTTGGCGGTTCAGACCAATGGGGGAATATTACAACAGGTCTTGAAGTTATCCGCAAAACACATGATGAAGAAGCAAAAGCATTTGGTTTTACAATTCCATTAGTAACAAAATCAGACGGTACTAAATTTGGTAAAACAGCTGGTGGTGCGATTTGGCTAGATGCGGAAAAAACATCGCCATATGAATTTTACCAATTCTGGTTAAACACTGCAGATGCAGACGTTGTGAAATACTTAAAAATCTTTACATTCTTATCTCGTGAAACAATTGAAAATTTAGAAGAAAAAGTAGCAACAGAAGCACATTTACGTGAAGCGCAAAAAACATTAGCGACTGAGATGACAAAATTAATTCATGGCGAAGAAGGCTTAGAGCAAGCGCTTAAAATTACAGCTGCATTATTCTCAGGAGATTTAAAAGCGTTATCAGTAGAGGAAATGAAAGTAGCATTCTCAGGTGTTCCTTCAGTAGAAGTAGCAAAAGAAGATGCAAACATTGTCGACTTATTAGTAGAAGCGAAAATTTCTTCATCAAAACGACAAGCGCGTGAAGACGTAACAAATGGTGCGATTTCTGTGAATGGTGAAAAAGTGAAAGAATTAGAATACACAATCGATGCGAAAGATCGTTTAGAAGATGCTTTCACAATTATTCGTCGTGGTAAGAAAAAATACTTCATGGTGAAATTTGCATAATGGAAAATGAAAAGAGTTTCTCGCTATTGAAAAATAGTGAGAAACTCTTTTTAGTTTTCTGTAGATTGTTGTAAAAACTCGATGATTTTTGTTGCTTGATTTGGGTCATAACCTAAAATCCAATGACCATTTAAATTTGTTTGTGGTGCACCTAAACGACCTGTTTGGTCCATTAAATATTGAGAAACTTCGGGACTATCGATTAATACAGTATCATATGGGATTTGTTGTTCATCTAAAAAGTTTTTCATTAATGTACAATAACCGCAATTTGGTGTTGAATAAACGGTTGCTTTCATTACATCACGCATCCTTTCGTGTTAAGCTAACTATAGCGAATATTTTTAGTATTCTCAAGGGAGGCGCATTATGAAAAATATTACAGCAGCAGAAGTACAAAAACTTCTAGAAACAGGGCAACCTTTGCATATCGTCGATGTAAGAGAAGACTTTGAAGTGGCTCAAGGAATGATTTCAGGAGCCATTCATATATCGCTTGGAGAACTACCATATCGTCTGTCAGAACTTGATGAACGTATACCGTATATTTTTGTATGTAAAGCAGGGGTTCGAAGCTACAACGCCGCAACTTATATGGAAAGTATAGGTTTTGAAACGATGAATTTAAGCGATGGTATGTTGGCATGGCAAGGAACTGTGCAGTTGCCAGAAGTGGGGGAATATAAATGAATTTAGCGCTATTTAAGTTAGCTTGGAAAAATCCTAGAGCGGCCGTTCATTATGTAAATGAAAATGGTTTTTCAAAATATTGGTTTGTACTCTTTTTAGCGGGGTTTGGCAATATTGTTTTCAGCGGCATTAACGACGAAACATCTGAGATTGGATGGACGCAAGTATTAATAGCGGTGATTGCAGCTATTCCGAGTGTTTGGTTAGGTGCTATTATTGCAGGGTTCTTTACACATCTTATTGCTAAGTGGTTTTTCAAAGGAACGGGAACATTTAAAGAAATGCGTAAAGGTTATTATATCTCATTATTACCGTATGTAATCGCTGCACCTGTTGCTTTAATTTATGTGGTTTTATCGAAGGTAGCAACATTTAATTTAGATTACTTTGTCGTATTCATGGGCTTATTATTAATGGTCATTGGTATCGTAACCATTGTTTTAGAAGTAATCGTCATTTCAGAAGTAGAAAAATTATCAATTGGCCGTTCAATCGGTGTGATGGTTATTATGATTATTTTTGCAGTTCTTGCTATTTTCTTTATTGTTCTTATTGTAACAATCATTCTTATATTACTTGGTGTAACAGCATTATAATGAAAAAAAGCAGATTGCCAAAAGGCAATCTGCTTTTTTGAATACGCTACTAGCGAGAGTAGTACTCTACGATGTATGCTTCGTTGATTTCAGATGATAATTCTGAACGTTCTGGTAAACGTACGAAAGTACCTTCTTTTTTATCAGCGTCGAAAGTTAAGTATTCAGGAACGAATGCGTTAACTTCGATAGCTTCAGTTACAGCGCTAAGGTTAAGAGATTTTTCACGAAGAGAAATAACTTGACCTGGTGCTACGCTGTAAGATGGAATATCAACGCGTTTACCATCAACTGTTACGTGGCCGTGGTTTACTAATTGGCGAGCTGCACGACGAGTGCGAGCTAAACCTAAACGGTAAACTAAGTTGTCAAGGCGAGTTTCAAGTAAGATCATGAAGTTTTCACCGTGTACACCTTGTTGTTTGCCAGCTTTAACGAATACGTTGTTGAATTGACGTTCAGTCATACCGTACATGTGGCGTAATTTTTGTTTTTCTTGTAATTGTAAACCGTACTCAGACATTTTTTTACGTTGAGTAGGGCCGTGTTGACCTGGAGCGTATGGGCGTTTTTCGATTTCTTTACCAGTACCGCTTAAAGAAATTCCTAAACGACGAGATAGTTTCCAAGATGGACCTGTATAACGAGACATTTATAGTCCCTCCTATGATTTTTATTTGGTATAAAACAAAAATCAGTTATATTTAGTTACAACTGCCATTTTGCTTTCATGTATGTTCGTTCATGCAGCCGACGAATTACTTATACACCATCTAGCAAGCCAGAGGAACAAACTGAACAGCTAAACCATACAACCGCTGCATTCATTTTACACAAATGCTATTGTACGGGAATAGGTAGTATAAAGTCAAGTACAAAACGTAAAGCTTGTAGAACGCTTATAAGAATTTTTCAAGCGTACGCGCAAATAGTTCAATGCCTTCTTTATCGGTATTAGTAAAGCGGCCAGTTGTCGGGCTATCAATATCTAGTACGCCATATAAGGCACCGTCTTTAGAAAGCGGCACAACGATTTCAGAATTTGTTGCAGCATCACAGGCAATATGACCAGCGAATGAATGGACATCTGTTACGAGCTGTGTTTCCATTGACTTTGCAGCAGTGCCGCAGACGCCACGTCCGATTGCGATGTGTACGCAAGCTGGTAAACCTTGGAACGGACCGAGCAATAATTCGTCTTCTTTATAAAGATAGAAGCCACACCAATTGACGTCATCTAAAAACTGATTAAGCAATGCCGATGCATTACTTAAAATAGCTATGTCATCTGTTTCACCATCTAGCAGTGCTGCTAACTGCTTTGATAGTAAGGTGTATTGAGCCGGCAAATCGCCAGCAAATGTCATTTTTTCAAACATAGTGATTCCTCCTGTTAGTCCATGATGTCAGTATAATAATTGTGTAAATCGCAAACTTGGTGCGCATCAGACCCGAAGACAAGCGGTAAACCAAGTTCTTTTGCATAAGCAATGTATGGGGCAGCGGGATAAGATTCTTGACAATATTTTTTCGAAAGACCTGCGCTGTTAACATCTAATTCATAGCCATACTCTTGCATGATGTTCAAAACATGGCGAATTTGTGCATCATCATCAATTGATTGCCCGTGTGCTAATTGAAATTTATGCACAAGTGTAGGATGGCCAATGCGATTTGGCTTAAAGGGACCTAAATCGGCTTTAATGGATTTAATAACGGTATCGTAATACAAAGTATAAACTTCTTCAACAGAACCTACTTCAGCAGCAAATGCTTGAAAGACTTCATCAGAAAAGTCGATACATGTATAGCGCCCGGCATAATTTAAAAAATGAACAGATAAAATCGCATCATCAAACAAATGACCAAATTCATTTAAGAAATCGCTTGTTTGTTGTTCAAAACCTACTATGTAATCTAGCTCTACACCTAAGCGGATTTGAATTTTATGCGCATACACTGTTTGAAGCTTTTGAATTTCGGAAACGTATTGATGAAAAGCTTCTATTGTCATAAAACTATCTTGATCAGGTGTAGGATCTTCAAATCCCGCAGGAATAGGTGCGTGTTCTGTAAACGTAATATCATCGAATCCTTCGTGGATTGCTTTTTCGATATAACTAATTAATGTGTCCGTTGTGCCATGTGGGCAGTACGGTGAGTGGATGTGGCCATCTCGTTTCATAGAATTCCCTCCAATTTAGTGGAAAAATGATGAAAATGTATAGAAATCGATAAACAAAAGTAATAAAAACATGGTACTATTAAACATAATATGAAAGTAAGAAAAGTAAATAGTACAAGGACAAGGGGGACTTACGATGATCAAATATATTATTCCAATCATCATCGTACTAATCGTAATTATAGCAGTCATCTTTGTTTTTCGTAACAAGCATCTGACAGAGATGCGCCGACTGCAAGCACTCAAAGATGAGTTACAAAAAAAACCAGTGCAAGATGAGCTGGCAAAAGTTAAAGGCTTGAATATGAATGGCCAAACAGAAGAAATGTTTGAGAGCTGGAAAAACAAGTGGGAAAATCTAAATGATCAAGAGTTCCCTAAAATCGACGACTTATTACATGGGTTACGTGGAAATATCGATCGCTTCCAATTTGGTAAAGCAACGATTGCTGAGCAAGAAATTGAATCAAGTATCCATGAAACAGACAAAATAATCGATCAAATTTTAGAAGAATTAGATCATTTATTAAACAGCGAAAAACAGAGCAGTATTGAAATTGAACAACTACAAGAGCAATACAAAACATCACGAAAAACATTGTTAGCACATCAATATTCATTTGGACCAGCAGCACGTCCGTTAGAAGAACGTCTAGAATTATTTAATCCACAATTTGAAGATTATCATCAATTAACTGAAGCGGGAGATTATTTAAAAGCACGTGACATTGTTGAGCATTTGAATCGCGAAGGGCAAGAAATCTTTAAGTTGATTTCAACAATCCCAGGGTTACTAAGAGAACTTCAAAAACAAATTCCTGCAGATTTACAAGAATTGCGTCTCGGTCATAATGAAATGGAAGAAACGGGATTTTTCCTTAATCATTTAGAGATTCTTGAATGGATTCGAGAAACTGAGATGGAATTAATGGAATTAAAAGATAGAATCGCAGAGTTAGATATTGGTACGGCAGAGCTTCGTGTGCAAGAAATTCGTGAAGATATTGAACATTATTTCGATGCATTAGAAGCGGAATATAATTCGAAAAAATATGTGGATCAACATGCCATACCTGTTGGTACAAGACTGCATGAAGTTTTATCGTATACACTAGAAACAGCTCGCGAAACAGAAGAAGTACAAAAAGGTTATCATTTAAATGATGATGAAATTGCTACACCATTAAATTGTAAGCAAGAGTTAATAACGGTACAACAACGCTATGAAACAATCGTGCATGAATTAGAAGAACAACAGGCAGCATATACGATGGTAGAAGGCGAATTAAAAGAAATTTCAAATGATACAGAGCGCATTTTTGAAGAGCAAGATGCATTTTCAGACCGTTTGAAAAATTTACGTATCGATGAAAATAATGCGTCGGATACGTTGAAAAAACTAACAGCAGCATTGCGTGATACGGAGCGTCGATTACATAAGGCGAATATCCCTGGTATTCCAGATGACATTGAATCTCGTCTATCTGAAGCAGATGAGCAATTGTTTGTTGCAGATCAAAAGTTGAAGGCTGTGCCACTTGATATGCCAGATGTTTTTGAAGCTGTGAAAACGGCAGAGTTAGCTGTTACAGAAACAACGAAGCAAGTGGATAGTACGATTGAAGATGTTAAATTAGTCGAATTACTCATTCAATATGGGAATCGTTACCGTACAACAAAACCAGGCATGAATGATAGCTTAGTGGAAGCAGAAGATGCTTTTAACAATATGCGTTATGCAAAAGCACTTGAAATTATTGCAAAAGCAGTCGAAAAAGCAGAACCAGGCGCGCTGAAAAAAATGGAAGCGTTAGTTGATGAAGTATTAAGTAAATAATTGCTAAAAGGTGTGCGAGAAGAATGGACTTCTGACGCACCTTTTTTTAATTAGTTTAAATTCCTGTTAAAGCAGATTTTTTGTTATATAATATGTACTTAGCAAAAGACATATGTTTTTGTTAGAAGGAAGGAATTGACACAATGATTTATCTTGATCACAGTGCAACAACAAAGCCAAACGCTGATGTTATGAAAGCATTTGTACAAGCAAATGAACGCTATTATGCCAATCCTGCATCACTTCATGAAATGGGCGTTGATGTAAATCATTTACTGAATCGTTCTCGTGAGCAAGTAGCAGGACTTATTCATACAGAACCCGAGCATGTTGTTTTCACATCAGGTGGCTCGGAATCAAATAATTTCTTAATTAAAGGAATTGCGCGTGCTAATACACACCGCGGCAAACATATACTTGTTTCAAGTATCGAGCATGCATCTGTTTTAGAAACAGCTCGTGCGCTAGAAAAAGAGGGATTTCATGTTGACTACATCCATGTAGACAAACAGGGTGTTATTGATTTAGACGACTTAAAAGAGAAGCTGATGAAAGATACAGTAATCGTAAGTATTATGCATGTGAATAATGAAATGGGTGCTATTCAGCCAATTGAAGAAATCGCAAAAATTGTCCGTGAACGTAGCCGTGCATTTTATCATGTAGATGCTGTACAAAGTTTTGGAAAATTACCGATTCATTTTAATGATGAGTTAGGTCCAGATGCCTTATCAATTTCTGGGCATAAAATTAATGGTTTAAAGGGTACTGGTATTGCAGCATTGCGCAAGCGTACAACGATTGAGCCGATTATCCATGGTGGTGGCCAAGAAATGGGCTTGCGTAGCGGTACGGTAGCTGTACCACAAGACGTCGCAATCGCAAAAGCAGCGCGTTTAGCCGAGCAACATCGCACAGTGAATGTGCAGCGCTATACAAAGTGGCGCAATGACATCCATGCCTTTTTAGAGCGCATGGACGATGTTTATGTGTTGTCGTCAAATAACGGGGCGCCGCATATTGTATCGTGCTCAATTCGCGGTATTAAAGGCGAAGTCATTGTAAATGCGATGCAACGTCAAGGTGTAATTGTTTCAACATCGAGCGCTTGTCATTCGAAAGATACTCAGATTAGTCATGTTGTACAAGCGGTCGGTGTTCCAGATGAATTTGCGCGTGGCGTCATTCGTATGAGCTTTGGTGAAGGTGTAACAGATGGAGATATTGAACAATTTAAAGAGGCATTTTCAAATGTTGTGAAACAAGTAAGAGGAGAGATTAAAACCCATGAAATGGCATGAGATTTTAGTACGTTACGGTGAAATTACGACGAAAGGGCGTAACCGTAATCAATTTATTAATCGCCTACGCGATAATTTAAAAAGTACATTTAAAGATTTAGAGGGCATGAAACTTCGTTTAGAACGTGACCGTATGTACATTAGCAGTCCGTCTGATGATGAGATGAATGCATTGATTGAACGTTTACCCGATGTTTTTGGTATTCAATCATTTAGCCCGGTGGCAGAATGTGCAACAGATTTAGAAGCAATGAAAGCACTTGGGAAAGAAATCGTTTCAGGTTTAGATTATGAAGGTAAGTCATTCAAAGTAAATGTAAAACGTTCGTACAAAAAATTCGAATTAGAAACATATGAATTAAATCGTGTCATTGCTAGCCATGTGTTAACGGAATTGCCAGGAATGACAGTTGAAATGAAAAATCCAGACATTGAATTGCGCGTAGAAGTGCGCGAAGATGCGACGTATATGATGGTTGATGTCATTGCTGGTTCTGCTGGTTTACCAGTAGGTTCAAATGGCAAAGCATTGTTATTATTATCAGGAGGTATCGATAGCCCGGTCGCTGCATACTTAATGATGAAACGTGGCGTAACCGTTGAAGCAATTCATTTCTTTAGCCCTCCGTTCACAAGTGATCAATCGCTTGGTAAAGTAAAAGAACTATGCCAAATCGTTAGTAAGTTTAGCGGTAAAATTCGTTTGCATGTTATCCCATTTACGGAAATTCAACAAACGATTCAGCAAGCAGTTCCTAAAAATGTATCGATGACAACCACTCGTCGTTTAATGATGCAAGTAGCGGACCTTGTGCGTGAAGAAACGAAATGTAAGGCGCTTGTTACAGGCGAGAATTTAGGACAAGTAGCTTCTCAAACATTAGACAGTTTAGCTGCAATCAATGCCGTGACAACGACGCCAATTTTACGCCCGTTAATTACGTACGATAAGTTAGAAATCATTGATATTGCACAAAAAATTGGCACTTATGAAACGTCTATTATTCCATTTGAAGATTGCTGTACAGTGTTTACACCAGCGAATCCAAAAACAAAACCGCGCGTTGATAAAATGGAATACTACGAAAGCTTTACAGACTTTGATGAAATGATCGCAAAAGCTGTGCGCAATCGAGAAGTCCACGTTTTCCCTAAGAAAGAAGTTGTAAGCGATTTTGACGATTTATTATAAAAGTAAAACTTTTTTCGGAATCCATAAAATTTATTTTATGGATTTTTTGTGTTTTAAACAGAAAAATATTCCTTTTTCGAGAAAATAGATGTAAAATAGAATTGTATAAAAATTCCAACGATTTTTATATGACAAATGTTAGTACAAGGTACTAATGTTTAGTGTTAGTATGTGGTTAATTGATAAACGAATCGAGTTATTATTTAGGGGGAGTTCATATGGAACAAAAAGATCTTATCGCACCACAACGCTATAATTTAGCGGAGGAAATTCGTCGATTTGCAACTGGGGAAAACCGTACAGCACTAATTTACGAAGATGAAGCGGGTAACAAAAATCAAATTTCATATGACGATTTGATGAAACGTGCAAATAAAGTATCGCACGCATTACAAGCACAAGGGTTACAAAAGGGTGACGTCATGCTTGTTATGGTACCACGTCTTATTCAGGCATACACAATTTACTTAGCAGCTATTCAAGTAGGTATTATTGTGATTCCAAGCTCAGAAATGTTACGTGCAAAAGACATTGATTATCGAATTACACATAGCCGCGCAAAAGCAGTTGTCGCATATGCGCCGCTTGTTGATGAATTTGAACATGCTGCACACGTAGAAGGTGTTAAAAAATTCACGATTGGCGAAGCCGATGGTTGGATGAATCTTTCAACGATTGCTGATAATTTTAGTGAAACATTTGACGTGGTTGAAACGAATAGCAACGACACCGTATTCTTGTCATACACAAGCGGAACAACTGGAAACCCTAAAGCAGCTGTTCATACGCATTCATGGGCTTATGCTCATTTACGAACTGCATCGCGTGCATGGCTAGGAGCAGAAGAAGGTCGCATTGTTTGGGCAACGGCGAGTCCGGGTTGGCAAAAGTGGATTTGGAGTCCGTTTTTATCTGTGCTCGGTACAGGAGCGATTGGTTTTATTTACAATGGACATTTTGAAGCGCATAAATACTTACAGCTGTTACAAGATTATAAGGTGGAAGCATTGTGCTGCACGCCTACAGAATATCGTATTATGTCAAAAATTGAGAATCTACATGATTATGATTTAAGCAATTTAAAAAGTGCCGTATCTGCAGGGGAACCGTTAAATGTTGAAGTAGTCGATACATTTAAGCGCGAATTTAATATTCTTGTGCGCGATGGCTATGGCCAAACAGAAAATACGTTACTTGTTGGTACAATGCTTGGAATGGAGCCGCGCCCAGGTTCAATGGGACGCCCAACGCCAGGAAATATTGTCGAAATTATTAATGAAGATGGCGAACCTTGCTTACCGGGTGTTGTTGGGAATATTGCAGTGCATAAAACGACGCCAGCTTTATTCAAAGAATATTTTGAAGACCCAGAGCGTACGGCACAACAATATATTGGCGAATACTATATTACAGGCGACCGTGCACGTAAAGACGATGATGGTTATTTTTGGTTTGAAGGGCGCCGCGATGACATTATCATTAGTTCCGGCTATACAATTGGGCCATTCGAAGTCGAAGATGCACTTGTGAAACACCCTGCAATTGCAGAGTGCGCTGTTGTCGCAAGTCCGCATGAGTTACGTGGGTCGATTGTAAAAGCATTTGTGGTGTTAAAAGATGCAAGTCGTCGGGAAGATCCAGCGTTTATTAAAGAATTACAAAGCTTCGTTAAAGAGCATACAGCACCATATAAATATCCTCGCGCCATTGAATTTATTGAGGAGCTGCCAAAAACAGCTTCAGGAAAAATTCGTCGTATTGAATTGCGCGAAGCGGAATATCAAAAATAAATCGCATGCTTAGAAAGCAGGTTCGTGTTCTCTCACACATGGACCTGCTTTTTGCTATTTACTTTTGTGAAATAATCTCTCTATAATGAATGCATTAATTCAAAAAGGAGATGCAATAATGCAGTATGACAAACAAGGGATGATTGCAGCGTTTATTGCGTATGTACTGTGGGGGTTATTTCCACTGTATTGGAAAGCGCTAACGCATGTAGACAGCACAGAAATTTTAGCAAGTCGAGTTATTTGGAGTTTTATGCTCACGTTATTATTTGTTTTTGTTTTACGAAAAGGGCATCAACTTGTACGTGATGTCAAAGAATTATGGCAACATCAAAAAACGTTTTGGACGCTAGCCGTCGCTGCATATTTAGTGACGTTCAATTGGTTTTTATACATTTGGGCAGTCAATAACAATCATATTTTAGAAACGAGTCTTGGATACTATTTAAATCCAATTATATCAATTTTACTAGGCATTATCTTTTTAAAAGAACGTCTTGCAAAGGCGCAAATTTTAGGCGTTGTCATTGCGTTAATTGGCGTTGTCATTATGATTGCTAATTACGGTACAATTCCGTATGTAGCATTTGGTTTAGCGCTATCATTTGGTTTTTATGGTTTGCTGAAAAAACGCATTCAATTGGATGCGACACGTGGGTTAGTCATTGAAACAGCATTTGTCGTGCCAGTTGCATTACTATATTATGCGTATTTAGCAAGCGAAGGAAAAATGTCCTTTGGTATGGTAGACTTAAAGACAACTGTTCTCTTAATCGGTGGTGGTGCTGTAACAGCGATTCCGCTTATTTTATTTGCAGTAGGCGCACAAAAAATACCGTTATATCTTGTTGGCTTCATTCAATATGTAGCGCCAACAATGACATTATTATTAGGTGTATTTGTATATGGTGAAACATTTGGCCCGGTGGAAATGATATCATTCGGTTTTATTTGGATTGCACTAATTATTTTCTCGGTATCAACGATTGTAGAGGTACGGAAGCATCATTAATTGAAAGGGGTTTACATTATGAATGCAAAGCGTTGGTGGGCAGTAGGAATCGCGATTTTCTTATTTGTCGCTTCAACAGGTATTACAGCGATGACATCACTTATGTCACAAAATTTTAGCGAGCAAGTAACATCGCTCGTTAGTGATACGACCGATGGAGCATTAGCTGAAACAACAACAACAGCAGGTAATCCAACATCGCGTATTGCGGTATTAACAGTAAATGGCACGATTCAAGATACGGGAGAGTCATCATCATTCTTATCATCTGAAGCGTATAATCATCAAGCATTTTTAAAGCAACTTGAAGCTGTTAAAGAAGATGAAAGCGTAAAAGGGATTATTTTAAGTGTCAACTCTCCCGGTGGTGGCGTTGTAGAATCTAAGCAAATTTATGAGGCAATTAAAGAGATTCAAAAAGACCGTAAAATTCCAGTTTATGCATCGATGGGTTCAATGGCTGCTTCAGGAGGTTATTATATTTCAGCGCCAGCAGATAAAATTTTTGCTGATGAAGAAACGATGACCGGTTCGATTGGTGTCATTATGCAAGGTGTGAATTATTCAAAACTAGCTGAAAAATATGGTATTGAATTTGAAACAATTAAAACGGGTCCTTATAAAGATATTATGAGTGGCTCTCGTGAAATGACGAAGGATGAGCGCAAAATTTTACAAGACATGATTAATGAATCGTATAATCGGTTTTTAAATGTGATTGTTGATGGCCGCGATATGCCAAAAGCAGAAGTTAAAAAATTAGCAGACGGTCGTATTTATAGCGGTTCCCAAGCTAAAAAAGTAGGCTTAGTTGATGAATTAGGCTATGAAGAAGACGCAATCGCTGCAATGAAAAAAGATTATAATTTAAACGGTGCACAAGTGTTTGAATATGATACGACGACTGACTGGACATCGATGTTTGCAACAAAAGCAGGCGCCATTTTCTCTGGTTCTGCAGATGCACAAATTATCGGTAAACTATTAGCAAACTACAATAGTGCACCGCGTATGATGTACTTATATGGTGAAGAGTAGGAGGGCGAATCATGGAGCAAACTTACGATACAACGTATGAAGCAAAAGCGGCCGGTTTTTGGATTCGCCTATGTGCCTATACGGTTGATGTCTTGTTGATTTGGGCTGTATTAAAGCTGTTGATCGTGCACAATTTATTTCGCCTAACAGGACTCGATGACGTAACGGTATGGGTATTTAGTTTAGAAAACATCGTTGCTGGATTAGCATTTTATCTTTATTTTGTTTTGATGACGAAATTACTAGGACAAACATTAGGGAAAATGATTTTTGGTTTGCAAGTTGTAAGCGATTATGGAGCACCATTATCATGGACGACTGTGCTTGTACGCGAATGGTTTGGTCGCTATATTTCAGCAACAATTCAATTGCTGTATGTTATTGTCGCAATCACACCACAGCATAAAGCGATTCATGATTATTTAGCAGATACGCATGTTGTGCAGGAAAATACGTTTGAAGTGGTGAAAAAGCAACAACTTCCACCGCTTCCTGAAGTAAAAGAGTTGCAAGGTGAAGGTCAAGTTTAGTAAAATTGGGATAGATCATTTAGGAGGCGTTGTGAACATGGTACAAGTAACATTTGGTAATAACCCAGTCACTCTAGTTGGACAAGAAGTGAAAGTAGGCGACAAAGCACCTGATTTTAAAGTGCTTGATAATGCGCGTGCAGAAAAAACATTAGCAGCTTACGCAGGTAACAAATTATTAATTAGCGTAGTACCTTCATTAGACACGGGTGTTTGTGACCAACAAACACGCAAATTTAACGAAGCAGCTAGTGAACTAGGAGAAGGTTATAAAGTTTTAACGGTTTCTGTAGACTTACCATTCGCTCAAAAACGTTGGTGCGGTAATGCAGGCGTTGAAAATGTTGAAACATTATCAGATCACTATGCAGTATCATTTGGTGATGCATATGGCGTACACATGAAAGAACACCGCTTACTAGCTCGCTCAATTTTCGTAATTAACGAAGCTAGCGAAGTGACATATGCGGAATATGTATCTGAAGGTACAAACCACCCAGATTACGATAAAGCGCTAGAAGCATTAAAAGCACTTTAATCGCTATTACTGACGTTTTGAATGAGATGTCCTCTTACATTTAGATGAGGACATCTTTTTCACGTTTAAAGGAGAAATTACTTAAATATGGAAAAAATAGAACAATTATTTACGTTTATTGATAGTGCAGCAGGAAGTGTACAAGAGGCTGAAAATGTATCCTATTTAGAAGGTGTATTAGTCGCATTAAATGGCTGGCTTGATGGCGAGCACGTACCAGAAGGCGAATGGGACCGCAATGACATTCGTAAAGGGATTCAGCTAGCTCTATTAAAAGGTATGCGCGAAAGTGCTCAAGTGAATCATCAAATGACACCCGATTCACTTGGGTTGTTAGTAGGTTATTTAGTTGAGCAATTTTTCGAAGAATCATTGATGAAAAAAGAAACCATTACAATGCTAGATCCGGCAGTCGGAACAGGCAATTTATTATTAACTGTCATGAATTTAATTGGGGATCAAATTACAGGTGCTGGTGTAGAGCTTGATGATTTATTAATTCAACTAGCAGCAGCTTCAGCAGATTTACAGCAACAACCTGTGGCGCTATATCATCAAAATACTTTAATGCCATTGTTGATTGATCCGGTTGACGCAGTCGTATGTGATGTACCTGTAGGTTATTATCCAGACGAAGAGTATGCGAATGCTAACTATGCCATTCATGCTGAAGAAGGCATGACGTATGCGCATCATTTATTCATTGAGAAATCCATCAATCAATTGCGTGATGGCGGCTATGCATTTTTCTTAGTACCGAGTACCATTTTTGAATCGGAGCAAGCGCGTCAGTTGTTTACGTATATTAAAACAAATACGTGGATTCAAGCAGTGATACAATTACCAACGACACTGTTTAAAAAAGAACAAATGGCGAAAAGTATTTTTGTCGTACAAAAGAAATCGGACACCGAAAAACCAGTGAAAGATGTTTTGCTAGCGAAAGTACCAAGTTTATCTAATCCACAGGTGTTAGAACAATTTTTTACTCGTGTACGTCAATGGAAAAAAGACGAAGAAAAATAAAAAAAGAGGATGCCATTCCTGGCATCCTCTTTTTTTGTAGCTTTAGGCAAATATTAAGCGTCTAATTCGCTTGGTGTACGAACAACTAATACGTCGCATTTTGCTGAGCGTACGATGTTAGCTGATACAGAACCGATTAGGAAACGTTCTACAGCGTTAAGACCAGTTGCACCACAAATGATTAAATCTGCTTCAGTTTTTTGAGAGATTTCTTTTGTGATCATTGTTTTTGGAGAACCGTATTCGATTACAGCTTCAGCTTTAACACCAGCTTGTTCTGCTTCAGCTTTGTATTCGCTTAATTTTTCTTCAGCAAATTCTTTTGCACGTTCTTGAATTGAACGGTCGTATGCTTCAATTGCAGCAAATGAACGTGTATCAATGATGTTTACTAAATGTAATGTCGCATCATTACGTTTTGCTACCTCAACTGCTTTGTGGAATGCATATTTTGCTTCATCTGAACCATCGACTGCTACTACGATATTGTTATAAGTTGCCATAACTAAATTCCTCCCTAATACGTTATATCCACATTATAACATCTTCTTTTGTAAAAGATAGAACAAAAATTAACAGATATTTGAAGGAATATTGAACTTTTTTTATAAAAATGTTTTTACAACATAGTAAATAGGGAATGTATTAGCATCAATTCAATGATAATATCAATTTAACCATTATATTGAAATAGTTGATTAAAAAGGTTTTTCAAAAAAATCCTACATGTTACAATGGAATAGCTTATCCACTATGGAAGCGTTTACTAAAGAAGTTATTGGAGGCTTGATGCAAATGATTATTGGTGTACCTAAAGAAGTTAAAAACAACGAAAATCGTGTGGCAATGACGCCAGCTGGGGTAGTTCACTTAACAACATTCGGACATGAAATTGTCGTTGAAACGACTGCCGGTGCTGGTTCAGCATTTACAGATGAAGAGTATGTAGCAGCAGGGGCACGTATTGTCGAATCTGCAGCAGAAGCGTGGAATGTTGATATGGTCATGAAAGTAAAAGAGCCTATTGAACAAGAATATGGTTTCTTTAGCGAAGGATTAATTTTATTTACGTATCTACATCTAGCTCCAGAACCTGAGTTAACAAAAGCATTAATTGAAAGTAAAGTAACAGCTATTGCGTATGAAACAGTACAATTAGCAGATGGTTCGTTGCCACTTTTAACACCAATGAGTGAAGTGGCAGGCCGTATGGCGACGCAAATTGGTGCTCAGTATTTAGAAAAAATTCATGGTGGAAAAGGGATTTTATTAAGTGGTGTACCAGGTGTTGAACGTGGGCAAGTAACGATTATTGGCGGTGGTCAAGCTGGCGAAAATGCTGCGAAGATTGCTATTGGTATGGGCGCACAAGTAACCATTTTAGATATTAATCCAGCTCGTTTACGCGAGTTAGATATAATTTTTGGTAGCGCTGTGCAAACATTGATGTCTAATCCATTTAATATTGCACAATCGGTAGCTCAAGCGGATTTAGTTGTTGGTGCGGTATTGATTCCAGGTGCAAAAGCACCTACGCTTGTGTCAGAAGAAATGATTCAAGCAATGACGCCAGGCTCAGTAATCGTCGATATTGCGATTGACCAAGGTGGCATTTTTGCGACAACAGACCGAGTGACAACACATGATGACCCAACGTATGTGAAGCATGGTGTCGTGCATTATGCTGTGGCAAATATGCCAGGTGCTGTACCTCGTACGTCAACAATCGCGTTAACGAATGATACGATTCCATATGCAGTACAAATTGCGAATAAAGGATATGAACAGGCATTGCTTGATAATGAAGCTTTAAAAAAAGGCTTAAACGTAGCGAATGGTTATGTAACATTCGAAGCGGTTGCAGAAGCGCTTGGCTATGACTACATTTCAGCAGATGTTGTGTTAAATCATTAACATAAAAAGGAGGAATTGCGCCAAACGCGATTCCTCCTCTTTTTATGCAGTTTAAATTATTTTGGTTCGATGATTTGTAATTCTTTTGGGAATGAAGTTAAAACATCAACCCCATCTGCAGTTACATAGACATCATCTTCAATACGAACGCCAGCTGCATCACCTTTGTAAATACCAGGTTCGATTGTAAATACCATACCTTCTACAACTTCTTTTTCGTTGGCGCCATGCATAGATGGTTCTTCATGTACGCTAATACCTAAACCATGGCCCATACGGTGCGTGTAATATTCGCCGTAACCAGCATTTTCAATAACATCGCGAGACGTTTTATCTAAGTCCATTGCGCGAACACCTGGTTTAACGGCATTGATTGCGGCTTCGTTTGATGCACGAACCGCTTCATAAATTGCGCGTTGCTCATCGTTACGTGGCTCACCAAATGCGACTGTACGTGTAATATCTGAGCAGTAACCTTCATAGATAACACCTAAATCAAATAACACTAAATCGCCTTTTTGAATTTTTGTATTGCCTGGTGTGCCATGTGGAGATGCTGCATTAAGACCTGTTAAGACCATTGTGTCAAACGACATGTAGTAACCTTTTTTCAAGATAGCCGCTTCAATTGCAGATAAAACTTCGATTTCTGTTTTACCTTCTGCTAATTCGTCGCAACCGACTTGAATGGCATAGTCTGCTAATTTAGCAGCTTCACGCATTTTTTGAAGTTCATCTTCAGATTTAACAAGACGCATAGCGGCGATTTTAGTATCTAATCCGCTAATTGCTACGC
Organism: Kurthia huakuii LAM0618; assembly: GCF_000505545.1. Taxonomy (GTDB): domain Bacteria; phylum Bacillota; class Bacilli; order Bacillales_A; family Planococcaceae; genus Kurthia; species Kurthia huakuii. The sequence continues at coordinate 730,394 of NZ_AYTB01000008.1, read as the reverse complement.
CAGAAAAAATACCTTCTAATAATTCTAAACGTTCTACAGTTACGTGTGATTTCTCAATTGCTAAAGTTTGAACAGTCGCGTATTGCGCTGTTGTATTTTTTAAAATTTCCCACGCATTTTCTTTATCGTCATGACCAACGGCTTTAAAAGCCCAGCCAGCTGCTAATGCGTCAGGTACTTCCATTTTAGGGCAAATCATAAATGGATCTGCATCTTTAAAGACCATGATCCCTAATAAACGTTCGTGTGGATCGCTTTTAAATCCTGATAAATAAAATACGTTGTCAGGTGTTGTGATGAATGCTGCATCGATATTTTGTTCTTTTAAATAAGTTTGAATCATTTCTACTTTAGTAGCCAATGAAAAACCCTCCTTACGAAAATTGAGTTGTTCTCACACATAATGGGTATAAAGTAAAAGGACCGTTTTGTTCAGACCTTTTATGTTATATACAAAATGCTCACTATACAGTGTATCAAAAAAAAGGAACAATGGATAACGACAACGAATTAAATATAGTAATGATGCTATTAAAAAAAGTTGTAGGAGGAGAAAAAATGAAAGTAACTTATCATGGACATTCCGTTGTGAAAATTGAGACAGCCGGCAAAACGATTTTAATTGACCCATTTATTAATGGGAATGGGTTAACAGACTTACAAGTGGCAGACCAAAAACCGGATGTCATTATTTTATCGCATGGCCATAATGATCATGTAGGCGATACTGTAGAGATTGCGAAGGCGAATGATTCACTCATTATTGCGGCCGATGAATTGTGCACATTTTTGTCATGGCAAGGATTAAAAACCCATCCGCTACATATCGGCGGCTCTGCACAATTTGATTTTGGAAAAGTAAAACTAACACAGGCATTTCATGGCTCATCGTATACAACGGCAGACAATCAAATTGTCTACACAGGAATGCCAGCAGGTATTTTATTAATTATCGAAGGAACAACGATTTATCATGCGGGAGATACGGCTTTATTTAGCGATATGAAGTTAATTGGCGAACGTCATCCAATCGATGTTGCTTTTTTACCAATTGGCGATAACTTTACAATGGGTCCTGAAGATGCAGCAACAGCGGTAGAGTTTTTAAAGCCAAAAACAGTTGTACCGATTCATTACAACACATTCCCGTATATTAAACAGAATCCTCAAGATTTTGTGGACTTAGTTCATTCCGCAGAAGTGAAAGTGCTTTCAGCTGGAGATGAAGTTGAACTATAACAGAAAATCAGCGGAATTACAGCTTTTTCGGCGCCAAAACTACATGAACACTATGAAGTTATGGTACACTGAAAGGTAGAAAGACGTTGGAAATTAGGTGATTTTTTTGGTTACAAAACATGAGAAAATTATTCAGTACATCGAATCTCTACCAGTAGGCGACAAGATTTCGGTACGCCAAATTGCAAAAGATATGGCTGTGAGTGAAGGAACAGCATATCGCGCGATTAAAGAGGCAGAAAATAGAAGACTTGTTAGTACGATTGAACGTGTAGGAACGATTCGTATTGAAAAGAAGAAAAAAGAAAACATTGAACGTTTGACGATGGCAGAAATCGTTAACATCGTTGATGGACAAGTGCTTGGTGGTAAGAGTGGGCTACACAAAACATTAACGAAATTTGTTATTGGTGCCATGAAAATGGATGATATGATGCGCTATACGGACGCCGGTAGCTTATTGATTGTCGGAAACCGTAGCGATACGCATGAAGCAGCACTGAAGGCTGGAGCAGCTGTATTAATTACAGGAGGCTTTGATGCATCTGAAAGTACGAAATTATTAGCGGATGAGTTAGAGTTACCGATTATTTCGTCAAGCTATGATACGTTTACCGTAGCGACGATGATTAACCGTGCAATTTATGACCAATTAATTAAAAAAGAAATTTTATTAATTGAAGATATTGTCGTGCCCATTCAAGATACATCTTATTTAAAAGTTAATGCGACGGTTGAAGATTTTAATGAATTAAATTCGAAAACGACGCATGGCGGATATCCTGTTGTTGATAAACATCAAAAAATTGTTGGGATTGTGACATCAAAAGACGTGATTGGCAAGCAGGAGAATGAATCAATTGACCGTTTAATGACGCGTAACCCTATTACGGTGACAATGAAAACAAGTGTTGCAACAGCTGGGCACCGCATGATTTGGGAAGGCATTGATTTATTACCAGTTGCAGATGAGCATGGCGTGTTACAAGGTGTTGTTAGTCGTCAAGATGTCTTGAAAGCGCTACAAATGGCGCAACGTCAACCGCAACATGGTGAGACAATTGATGATTTAGTGAAAAATGAAATCCAAATGTCCGACGATTTCATGGATACGGTCGTTGATTTTACGGTGACGCCACAAATGACGAATCAGTTTGGCGCCATTTCAAATGGGGCCTTTACAACGTTATTAGTTGAAGCAGGAGCGCAAGCGTTGAAAAAAACGAAGCGTGGTGAAAGTATCGTTGAAAATATGACGATTTACTTTATGAAGCCTGTTCAAATGGAAAAACAAGTGCGTGTTGTGCCTCGTATTTTAAACTTGAGCCGTAAAGTTGTAAAAATGGACTTTGAAGCATTTTCAGATGATGTACTCGTAGCGAAAGCAATGATTACGTTCCAATTATTAGAGCGATAAATAATAAGAAAAGTAGGCAATTTCGATTTTATCGAGGTTGCCTACTTTTTAATAACAACAATTTCCTTTAAAATAAAAGGAAATGAGTGTTTAGGAGATGACTTTATATGAAGCAAGAGATTATTAGAAAAATTGAACAGTATGATACGATTATTGTTCACCGTCATGTACGCCCGGATGAGGACGCCTACGGTTCACAGCTTGGTCTAGCATCATTATTACGTACAAACTATCCACATAAAGAAATTTATACAACAGGCTTACATAGCGCACCGCTTGATTATTTAGGTAAACCTACAGGCGTAGAGGATGTGACGTATGAAGGTGCATTAGTAATTGTTACGGATACGGCCAATACCGATCGCGTGGATGATAAGCGCTATACGACAGGAGCCTACTTGATTAAAATTGATCACCATCCAAATGATGATCAATACGGCGATATGCGCTGGGTCAATACAGCAGCAAGTTCTTGTTCGGAAATGATTTTTGATTTAGCAAAAACAGCATCTTGGACGTTAACAGCAGAATCAGCACGTTATTTATTTGCAGGGATTGTTGGAGATACAGGTCGTTTCCAATATCCAAGTACAACAGAAGTAACATTTGGTACCGTAGCAGAATTAATCGAATACGATTTTGACCGTTCGACATTGTTTAATGGCATGTATGAAGTATCATGTAATGTTTTACAACTGCAAGGCTATATTTATCAAAATTTCTCAATGAACAAAAATGGTGCAGGCTACATTAAATTAACAAAGGACGTATTAAAGCAATTTGACGTGACAGTTGAGGAAACGAATAATCTTGTGCCATCATTGGGGAATGCAAAAGGGATTGTAGCATGGGCTATGTTCGTCGAAGAAGAAGACCAAATCCGCGTACGTTTACGCTCAAAAGGACCGGTCATTAACACGATTGCCAAGCAGTTCCGGGGTGGCGGTCATCCAGTTGCGGCGGGTGCGACGATTTATGATTGGGCGGAAGCGGCTGATGTAATTCAAGCAATTGAAGCAGTATGTGAGTAGTAGTAAAAGAAAAGAGGTTGATACGATGAATGTCGTCTATACACAAATAGTTACGGCTGCAGATATGTTACAAAGTACGATTCGTATCGATGAATTGACACAAAAAATGACACAGCAACATGTTCAATTGGCAGCAATCACCAATTCAAAGCTTTATGGTGTGCTGCCTTTTTGGCATGCGTTAAAAAAAGCAGGTCTGTCACCTATATTAGGTTTAACGCTCCATGTAACAGTGTCACATCATAGAAGGCAACTCATTGTCTATGCGAAAGACGTACAAGGGTATGCGCAGTTATTAAAGTTATCATCTGCTAGTTCATTGCGTGAGCATGGTGATATTCCATTAAAATGGTTAGAGGGGTATCAAGCAGGATTGAAGGCTATGATTCCATTATGTGATGGAACGTGGCTAGGGGACCCAAAAGAAGACCTTGCTACATTAAAAGCGCTATGGTTAGAAGATTGTATAGCAGGTATCGCACGACCAGGTGGTGTCTCATCACCGGAAGAAAGTTATTACGAAGAATTGTGTAGCAATTTGAATTTACCAATTGGAGCAACACATTGTAGTACATTCATGGAACCGGAAGATGTCGTAGCTTTCGATATTGCTCAGGCGATTGACAGCGGGCAAAAATTGGCTGAACGACAAGAACTAGCGCCAGCGGTAAAGCATCAGTATGTTCCAACTGCTGAACAACTAAAAACATGGTTTATGGACCGCCCGATTTGGCAACAACAAATGTATGATTTTTTAGCGTCATGTGAGCCAGAATTACCTGCAGTAACATTTCATATGCCAAAATTTCCGGTGGCCGCAAATGAAACAGCTGAACAGAGATTGCGAATACAATGCGAGAAAGGGTTAGAACAACGCTTTGGAAAGCTTGAACATGCGTATGAAGAACGCTTAAACTATGAACTTTCTATTATTAATAAAATGGGTTATGCGGATTATTTTTTAATTGTGGCCGATTATATTGACTATGCTAGAAAGCGTAATATTTTAACCGGACCAGGGCGTGGCTCTTCTGCTAGTTCACTTGTTGCGTATGCGATGCGGATTACTGATATAGACCCGCTCGCGTATGGCTTATTATTCGAACGATTTTTAAATCCAGAACGTGTTACGTTGCCAGATATTGATGTCGATTTTGCGGACCACCGTCGACAAGAAGTAATTCAATATGTTGCTGAAAAGTATGGCGCAAACTATGTCTCGCAAATTATTACGTTTGGGACGCTGTCTGCCAAAGCGGTTTTGCGCGATGTTGGTCGAATGTTTGGCTTAACGATGGAAGAGTTAACAGAATTATCGTCACTTGTACCATCAAAACCGGGCGCCACATTGCAAGATGCATTAGCGCAAGGTGGTCTTACGGCGTGGCGTACGCGTAGTTCAAAGCATGACGAAATTGTCGCGGTTGCGCTGCGATTAGAAGGCTTACCAAGAAATGCTTCTACGCATGCGGCTGGTGTTGTGTTATCACCAGAGCCGCTAGTTGACATTGTGCCAATTGAAAAAGGTCATGAAGGTTTGTATTTAACGCAATGGCCGATGCAAGAAGTAGAACAAGTTGGCTTATTAAAAATGGATTTTTTAGGCTTGCGCAATTTAACGACATTAGAAATGATTCGCAATATGATTTTTGCGGATATCGGTAAAACATTAAAGTTTGAAAAAATACCATTTCATGATGCGAAAACGTTCGACTTATTACGCCGAGGGGATACATTAGGCGTATTCCAACTAGAGTCAGCTGGTATGCGTGAGGCGTTGCGCGAGATTGCACCAACGCAATTTACTGATATTATTGCGATTAATGCCCTGTATCGTCCGGGTCCAATGGAATTTATTTCAGTGTATGCACGACGAAAACATGGCTTGGAAACGGTCGACATGCCGCATGAAGTGCTACGCCCAATTTTAGCCGAAACATACGGCGTTATTGTTTATCAAGAGCAAATTTTGCAAATTGCGAGTCGCTTTGCCGGCTTTACAATGGGCGAGGCCGATCTATTGCGTCGTGCTGTCAGCAAGAAAAAACGTGCTACACTCGACCAAGAACGCACACACTTTGTAGCTGGTGCGTTAAAACAAGGGTTTGATGAGCGTGTTGCTAACGATGTTTATGATTTGATTGTTCGTTTTGCGGACTATGGTTTCCCGAAATCACACTCTGCTGCATATAGTGTAATCACGTATCAGATGGCGTACTTAAAGGCGAACTTTGCTCCGTATTTTTATGCTGCTTTATTGTCATCTGTGCTCGGAGATAAAGAGAAAACAGCTGCCTTTATGCAAGAGATGAAAGCGCAAGAAATTGAACTGTTACCACCTTCGATTACGAAGAGTAGTAAAGGATTTCGCGTTGAACATGGTGCTGTTCGCTATGCGCTTGGTATGATTCGCGGCGTGCCGAATACCTTCTTAGAAGAGTTGAAGCATTTGCAAAAAAATGGTCATGCTACATGGAAAAACTTGTATGAGATGGCTGCGGATTTTCCTGCGAAGCAATTTAAAGAAAACGCTTTAGAGCCATTAATTAAGGCAGGGGCATTAGATGAGTTTGCGAAAGATCGCGCTGTGCTGCTTGCTTCAATAAAAGGGGCTATCGCGCAAGCAACGTTACAATCGGATTTAGCAGGTGAAGGCGATGATTTTCAAGATGTCGCGCTATTTGGGACGCCAAAATATGCTAAAGTAGAGCCGATGACTGACAAAGAAAAGCTGACATATGAGAAAGAAGTGCTCGGTTTTTATTTATCACCACATCCTATTATGGAGTTAAAGAAACAGCTGGCAATTGATAGTGTAACGACGAAAGAGATTGAACAAACGCGCGCAGAATCTCATGTTCAGCTTGTAGCATTTATCCAAAGTAAAAAACAAATTCGCACAAAAAAAGGAGAACCAATGGCCTTTTTACAATTAGAAGATGAAGAAGGTAGTATTTCTTCAACGTTGTTCCCACGCGATTATGCGGCAGTAATGTCATGGCTTGATGAGGAGATGAGCGTGATTGTACGTGGGAAAATTGAGCAACGTAATGGAAAGAATCAGCTCATCATTAAACAAATTGAGCGTATTTTAGAAAGTTAAACTAATAGCAGGTACTAAAAACTGTGCGAATAGCACAGTTTTTTCTTTACGAATGGAATATTTTTCTGTATGCTAATGAAAAGTGGTCAGACCACTTTTGTTAGCTAATGGCTAAGGAGAGATCGGGATGACGGAAAATCAATCAAAATCAAAAGTGTTTATTGAGACAGTGAATGACTTAAAAGGAATTATTCAAGAAGAGGGTATTAAGCCGGGAGGTAAATTACCTTCGGAGCGCATGTTAGCGGAACGACTAGGCGTGGGGCGTTCGTCGGTTCGTGAAGCGCTTCGTAGTATGGAATTGCTTGGCTTAATTCAAACAAAGCATGGCGGTGGCACGTATTTAGCGGATTATCGTAATCATCAGCTCGTCGAAGTACTTGCGCAATTTATTTTGCCTGATGAAGCAGAAAGCGGCCATGTGTTTGCAACGCAGCGCATTTTAGAGCGCGATGCTATTTGTGAAGTGGCGCTGGATGATGCGCTGTGCAAACTCCCTGTGTGGGAAAGTCTGTTACATAATGTTATCGAAGGTCAAAGTGTCATGCGCGAAGATATTATTCGCGAAATGATTGTTGCGACCAATAACCGTCTTGTTTATAAAATTTGGCTATTGCTGAATCAATATGCACTTCGTCCGTACAAAGGTGTATCGACGGCGAACGAAAAAGTTCATTTAGAGCGATTTTTAAGCAATTTACGAATGGGTCAACCTACTTTAGCGCTTGAAGCGTACGAAGAATGGGTAGATACATTAGCGAAGGAGCGATAGATTATGAATATTCGAGAGATTTTTAAAAAAGGTAAAAAGAAAAAGCATTTCGCTATGCCACATGATGATGCGCGTTTAACGGAAGATTTATTAAACTGTGAAGATTGTCATCATGTGATGCGTAAGGTGGACTTTACGGAAGCATTTGGGGTATGCGACCGTTGTGGCTATCATCATAAAATGCATGCGCAAGATCGCTTAGCTATTACATTAGATGAAGGCTCGTTTGTGGAATTAGATGCTGCATTACAATCAGCAAATCCATTAGCTTTTCCAGGGTATCTTGAAAAGGTAAAAGCCGACCAAGAAAAAACAGGTTTAACCGAAGCAGTTGTGACAGGTGAAGGTCAGTTAGATGGTAAGACAGTAGTAGTTGCTGTGATGGATGCTCATTTTCGCATGGGATCGATGGGATCAGTTGTAGGGGAGAAAATTACGCGTGCCGTAGAGAGAGCGACCGAACTTGGCGTACCGTTTATTATTTTCACAGCAAGTGGTGGCGCACGTATGCAAGAGGGGGTCTTGTCATTAATGCAAATGGCAAAAACGAGCGTTGCATTGAAACGTCATGCGGATAAAGGCTATTTATTTATTTCTGTGATGACACATCCAACGACGGGCGGGGTATCAGCAAGCTTTGCCTCTGTAGGTGATATTAATTTAGCAGAGCCACAAGCATTAATTGGTTTTGCGGGTCGTCGTGTTATTGAACAAACGGTACGTGAAAAATTACCGGAGGATTTCCAAACAGCTGAATTTTTATTAGAACATGGTCAGCTAGATGCGATTATTGAGCGTAGAAATATGCGCCAAACGCTAAGCACACTCGTGAAGTTACATACGAAAGGGGCAGCACATCATGGCTAAGCAACCACTAGCATTTGAAAAACCATTAATTGAGCTACGCGCAAAAATTGATGAATTGAAAAACTTAACAACAAATGAATCACTTGATTTCAGTGAAGAAATTGAACAATTAGAACAGCGCTTTAGCGTCCTTGAAAAAAATATTTATACAAACTTGAAGCCTTGGGACCGTGTACAAGTAGCGCGTATGGCGGATCGTCCAACAACGCTTGAGTATGTGGAATTTATTTTTGATGATTTCATCGAATTGCATGGTGACCGTCAATTTGGTGATGATGCGGCAATCGTTAGTGGGATTGCATCGCTAAATGGTGTACCGGTGACAATTATTGGCCATCAGCGCGGTCGTGATACTAAAGAAAATGTGCGCCGCAACTTTGGTATGCCACATCCAGAAGGTTACCGCAAAGCGCTTCGCTTGATGAAACAAGCCGAGAAATTTAATCGTCCGGTAATTTGTTTTATTGATACGAAGGGCGCCTACCCTGGTAGTCAAGCAGAGATGCGTGGTCAAAGTGAAGCCATTGCACGCAATTTAGTAGAAATGGCCGGTTTAACAGTGCCGGTAATTAGTGTTGTCATCGGTGAAGGTGGAAGCGGTGGTGCACTAGCATTAGGTGTCGCCAATCGTTTGCATATGTTAACAAACTCAACATTTTCGGTTATTTCACCAGAAGGCGCAGCGTCTATTTTATGGCGCGACGGAGCGAAAGCACAACAAGCAGCGGAAGCAATGCGTATTACCGCGCCCGATTTAAAAGACATGTATGTCATTGATGAAATTATTCCAGAAGTATTAGGTGGCGCGCAAAAGGACCCTGAACAGCAGGCCGAGTTTGTAAAAGAAACGCTTGAAAAGTCTTTAACAGAGCTGTTAGCGCTTTCTAAAGACGAATTAATTGAAGATCGATATAAAAAATATCGTGAAATCGGTATTTTTACACAATAATTATTTCCAAACTGATAAGAAATCGGTATGATAGAACATAGAGAGAGATGTTAGACCTCATACGAGATATTTCTCGTATAAGCTCGAATTATCTCGATGAATGATTAGGCTGAATCATAGCATAAGCTATGTTCAGCCCATCTTTGTTTTAACTGACTATCAGGAGGTCATCCTATGAAAAAGATTGGTGTTTTAACGAGTGGTGGCGATTCACCAGGTATGAATGCTGCGGTACGTGCAGTCGTGCGTAAAGCAATCTATCATGATATGGAAGTGTATGGTGTCTACCAAGGTTACCAAGGATTGATGGAAGGAGAGTTTAAACCACTTAAACTCGGCGATGTAGGTGATATTATCCAACGCGGTGGCACGATGCTTCATTCAGCGCGATGTGTAGAATTTAAAGAACATGAGTCACAGCTACAAGCGATTGAACGTATGCGTGCACAAGGAATTGAAGGGCTTGTTGTCATTGGGGGCGACGGTTCTTATCGCGGGGCACTATCGTTGAGTGAAAAAGGCTTCCCAGCAATAGGTGTGCCAGGAACGATTGATAATGATATTCGTGGTACGGATTATACGATTGGTTTTGATACGGCATTGAATACGGTTATTGAATCAATTGATAAAATTCGTGATACGGCAACGTCGCATGATCGTACATTTATTATTGAGGTCATGGGACGCGATGCTGGTGATATCGCATTGTGGGCAGGATTGGCTGGCGGTGCAGAAACCATTCTTGTACCCGAAGTTACGACAAATATTGATACGATGATTGAACGTTTGCAACGCGGTAAAGAGCGTGGAAAGCGACATAGTATTATTGTTGTAGCAGAAGGTGTTATGTCAGGGCAAGAACTACAAAAGCTGTTACTTGAAAAAGGAATTGATACACGCGTATCTGTATTGGGACATATTCAACGTGGAGGCTCACCAACAGCGCGCGACCGCGTGTTAGCAAGTATGATGGGTGCGCATGCAGTTGAATTATTAATGAAGGACATAGGAGGTCGCGCCGTTGGTATTCGTAATCAAGCGGTGGTAGACTATGAATTGAGAGAAGTATTTGAAACAGAACATCATTTAGACGAAGATATGTTTAAATTATCAAAAGAATTATCCATCTAACTTACGGGAGTGTTCAACGAATGAGAAAAACGAAAATTGTATGTACAATCGGTCCAGCAAGTGAATCACATGAAACGTTAGTAAAATTAATCGAATCAGGTATGAATGTTGCACGTTTAAACTTTTCACATGGTTCACATGAAGAACACGCTGTACGCATTGAAGCAATTCGCCATGCAGCAAAAGAAACGGGCAAAATTGTCGGTATTTTATTAGATACAAAAGGTCCGGAAATTCGTACACATAATATGGAAAATGATGCGATTGAGCTTGTAACAGGTCAAACAATCGACATTTCAATGACAGAAGTGCTTGGTACTACGGAAGTATTCTCAATCACTTATGAAAAATTAATTGAAGATGTGCAAGAAGGTTCAATCATTCTTCTAGATGATGGTTTAGTAGAATTACATGTTACAGGTATTGATAGTGCCAACGGGTTAATTCATACAACCGTTGAAAATGCGGGCACTTTAAAAAATAAAAAAGGTGTCAACGTACCAGGTGTTTCTGTACAACTACCAGGAATTACAGAAAAGGATGCTGCAGATATCGAGTTTGGTATCAAACAAGGCGTGGATTTTATCGCCGCATCATTTGTTCGACGCCCATCAGATGTTTTAGAAATCCGTGAATTATTAGAACGTCACGATGCACATATTCGTATCATTCCAAAAATCGAAAATCAAGAGGGCGTTGATAATATCGATGGCATCTTAAAAGTTTCAGATGGTTTGATGGTTGCACGTGGGGACCTTGGCGTTGAAATTCCTGCTGAAGAAGTACCAGTTGTTCAAAAAAGTTTAATTAATAAATGTAATAAATCAGGTAAACCGGTTATTACAGCAACACAAATGCTCGATTCAATGCAACGTAACCCACGTCCAACACGCGCTGAGGCAAGTGATGTTGCAAACGCGATTTTAGATGGTACAGATGCGATTATGTTATCCGGTGAAACGGCAGCCGGCTTATATCCTGTTGAGTCTGTGCAAACGATGCATAAAATTGCCTCACGTATTGAAGACACATTAAATCATAAAGAAATTGTCCGTGCACGCAGCAAGCAAAATGGTGCAACAATGACAGAAGCCATTGCCCAATCTGTAGCATATACATCATTAAACTTACAAGTGTCAGCAATTTTAGCACCAACTGAAAGTGGCGCAACAGCACGCGCTATTGCTAAATATCGCCCTGGAGTACCTGTTGTCGCTGTTACATCATCAGATATTACAAGCCGCCAACTAACACTTGTATGGGGCGTACAACCGTTAACAGCACCAAAAGTAACATCTACCGATGAAGTGCTCGAGCTTGCAGTGCAAAAATCGCTTGATAGCGAAGTTGTAAAATATGGTGACTTAGTCGTAATTACAGCGGGTGTCCCTGTTGGTGAAGCGGGTACGACAAACTTAATGAAAGTGCATATGATTGGCGATAAATTGACAAAAGGTCAAGGCATCGGTCGCGCTGCAACGAATGGGAAAGCACTCGTTGTAAAAAATGCACAAGAAGCATTGGCGCAAGATGCAACAGGTCGTATTTTAGTAACGATTGGTTCAGATCGTGAAATGATGCCAGCAGTTGAAAAATGCGCGGGTTTAATTACTGAAGAGGGCGGTTTAACATCGCACGCAGCAGTCGTTGGTTTATCGTTAGGAATCCCGGTTATCGTTGGTGTGAAAAATGCAACAACTGTTATTGAACAGGGTCAAGAGATTTCAATGGATGCGACTTCAGGCGTTATTTACAAAGGGTATTCTAGTATTCTATAACAACGATTTTATTATAATGAAAAAGCGAATGGCTCGATGTGAGCTATTCGCTTTTTTTTGTTATTTTTACATGTATAACGACTAGTAAAAATCGGATGAATCGAGCAACAATAATGTTTATAACAGCATAAAAAAACATTTATAGATACGCTGTAGAGTGGTCGCTAAAACATGCGAAAAGTAACTTTTTATTTCAAAAAATACCAATTTAATACTATTTATCATTATATATCCAACTAAAAATATACCGATTTCTCTAGAAAAAAACGCATTTTTCTATTAAAAACGTCAAATCCATAAAATGCTTAGTTTTAATTCACAAAGCCGTCAAAATTGATTATAATAATTCATGTAAGCGATTTACTTATAGAATCATATAATTTTTTTGGGGTAATAAGTGGGTACACTTATTACAAATACTTATGATATGAATAGGAGCGATATTACTATGGCATCAACAAAAGGTTTAGAAGGTATCGTAGCAGCAGAAACAAAAGTAAGTTCAATCATTGATGATAAATTAACTTATGTAGGTTATAGCATCGACGATTTAGCTGAAAATGCATCATTTGAAGAAGTGGTATTCTTACTTTGGAACACTCGCCTTCCAAATGCACAAGAATTAGCAGAATTAAAACAACAATTAGCAGAAGATATGGAAATTCCAGCTGCAATCGTTGATTTATTCAAGTCTATGCCACTTGACCAAGTGCATCCAATGGCAGCTCTACGTACAGCGATTTCAATGTTAGGAACATTCGACGCTGAAGCAGACGTTATGGAAACTGAAGCAAACTACCGTAAAGCAGTTCGTTTACAAGCGAAAATCGGTACAGTTGTAACTACGTTCGCTCGCGTGCGTAATGGTCAAGAACCAATTGCACCTAAAAAAGACCTTAGCTATGCAGCTAACTTCTTATATATGCTAAAAGGCACAGAGCCAGAAGCAATCGAAATCGAAGCATTCAACAAAGCTTTAGTTCTTCACGCTGACCATGAATTAAATGCATCAACATTCACTGCTCGTGTATGTGTAGCTACATTATCTGATATCTACTCTGGTATCACTGCAGCTATCGGCGCATTAAAAGGTCCTTTACACGGCGGCGCTAACGAACAAGTTATGAAAATGTTATCTGAAATTGGTTCATTAGACAACGTTGAGTCTTATATCCAAAATAAATTAGATAACAAAGAAAAAATCATGGGCTTCGGTCACCGCGTATACCGTTCTGGCGACCCTCGTGCACCACACTTACGTAAAATGTCTGAAAAACTTACTAAATTAACTGGTAAACCAGAACTTTACGATATGTCAGTGAAAATCCATGATATGATTTGGGAACAAAAACATTTACCTGCAAATGTTGACTTCTTCTCAGCATCAGTTTACGATTCATTAGAAATCGAACATGACTTATTCACACCTGTATTTGCTGTATCACGTACAGCTGGTTGGTCTGCACATATTTTAGAACAATATGCAAACAACCGTTTAATCCGTCCACGTGCTGAGTACGTAGGACCTGGTTTACAAAAGTACGTTCCAGTTGAAGAACGCTAATAACTAAGCGAATTTTCGCGCAAAAGCGAAATGCTTCAACTCGGACTGTATGATATAATGTAATAGTCAGTGGGCTTGCTCCTTATTGGATCAAGCCTATGATTATGATTAATTTTAGGAGGCGCAATTTACATGGCAAAAATTACTATGGAAAACAATGGTGTGTTAAACGTACCAAACAACCCAACAATCCCATTCATCATCGGTGACGGTATCGGTCCTGATATCTGGCACGCAGCATCACGCGTTATCGACGCAGCTGTAAAAAATGCTTACAATGGTGAAAAATCAATCGAATGGTTAGAAGTTCTAGCTGGTGAAAAAGCATTCAACGCTACAGGCGAATGGTTACCACAAGAAACTTTAGACAAAATCAACGAATACTTAATCGCTATCAAAGGTCCTCTTACAACTCCAATCGGTGGCGGTATCCGTTCATTAAACGTAGCATTACGTCAAACTCTTGACCTATATGTATGCTTACGTCCAGTACGTCACTTCGAAGGTGTTCCTTCTCCAGTTAAAAAACCAGAAGACGTTGACATGGTAATCTTCCGTGAAAACACTGAAGATATTTACGCTGGTATCGAATACAAAGCTGGTTCAGACGAACAAAAGAAATTATTAAACTTCTTACAAACTGAACTAGGCGTTAACAAAATTCGCTTCCCAGAAACTTCAGGTTTAGGTATTAAACCAGTTTCTAAAGAAGGTACAGAACGTTTAGTACGCGCTGCTATCAACTATGCAATCGATAACAACAAACCAACTGTTACTTTAGTACACAAAGGTAACATCATGAAATTCACTGAAGGTGGATTCAAACAATGGGGTTACGATTTAGCTGCAAACGAATTCGGCGATAAAGTATTTACTTGGGCTCAATACGATGCAATCGTTGAAGCTGAAGGTACTGAAGCTGCAAACGCTGCACAAGCTAAAGCTGAAGCTGAAGGCAAAATCATCGTAAAAGATTCTATCGCTGATATCTTCTTACAACAAATCTTAACTCGTCCAAAAGAATTTGACGTAGTAGCAACTATGAACTTAAACGGTGACTACATCTCTGACGCATTAGCTGCTCAAGTTGGTGGTATCGGTATCGCTCCAGGCGCGAACATCAACTACGTAACTGGTCACGCTATTTTCGAAGCTACTCACGGTACAGCTCCTAAATACGCTGGTCAAGATAAAGTAAACCCATCATCAGTATTACTTTCAGGCGTATTAATGCTTGAACACTTAGGCTGGCAAGAAGCTGCTGACGCTATCACTGCATCAGTAGAAAAAACAATCGCTTCTAAAGTTGTAACTTACGACTTCGCTCGTCTAATGGATGGCGCTACTGAAGTAAAATGCTCAGAATTCGCTGACGAATTAATCAAAAACCTTTAATCTTTAAAGGATTATAAGAGGTGAAGCTTGCTTCATCTCTTTTTTTGTATACATTTACCATTTTATTGTAGAATAGGAGAAATTTAATATGTCGCATAAACGTAAAAAGATTTCCGTTATCGGTGCTGGATTTACCGGTGCTACAGCTGCTTTTTTAGCAGCACAAAAAGAACTTGGTGATGTTGTATTAGTAGATATTCCACAAGCTGAAAATTCAACAAAAGGAAAGGCGCTTGATATGGCCGAAGCTGCGCCAATTTTACATTTTGATGCTCAGATAACAGGTACAGCAAATTATGAAGATACCGCTGATTCAGATATTGCCATTATCACAGCGGGTGTTGCTCGTAAGCCAGGAATGAGTCGCGATGATTTAGTGAAAATCAATCAACGTGTCATCGAAGCTGTGACGAAAGAAATCGCAAATTATTCGCCAAATGCGATTTTATTAGTGTTAACAAATCCAGTAGATGCGATGACGTATACAGCGTATAAGGCGTCTGGCTTCCCGAAAAATCGCGTTATTGGGCAATCAGGTATTTTAGATACAGCGCGATTCCGTACGTTTGTTGCTGAAGAGTTAAATGTTTCGGTAAAAGATGTATCAGGCTTTGTGTTAGGCGGGCACGGAGACACGATGGTACCACTTGTACGCTACTCTTATGCGGGAGGTGTACCGCTTGAACTATTGATTGATAAGGAGCGACTAGAAAGTATTGTACAACGTACGCGTGTAGGTGGTGGAGAAATCGTCAACTTATTAGGGGACGGCTCTGCTTACTATGCCCCTGCTGCTGCGATGGTTGAGATGGCGGAGGCGATTTTAAAAGATCAACGTCGTATTTTGCCAACGATTGCATATTTAGAAGGTGAATATGGGCAAGATGGTATTTATTTAGGAGTACCAACGATTTTAGGATCAACAGGTATCGAAGAAATTATTGAATTACCGCTAACAAAAGAAGAACAACAAGCATTAAATCACTCTGCTAATGCAGTGAGAGATGTTATACGAGCATTGGATTAACGATTCCTGAATGACAGGTGTTGCGATAAGTGCAACGCCTATTTTTTTGATGAGGTCATTTCTTCATCATGACCTTTTTTATCATTTTTTCGCAGAAGATACCCTCCTCAACGTGTGGAGCGAGTAGGTGGGCGATGCATGCGGTGCTTAAAAGTAGAAACGGAACGTCTGTTTGTATTAAACTAAATGACAAACAAGGAGGTGTTCGCCTACTAAAAAAGTGAAGCCACTATTTCGAGCAAGTGGGAACAAGTACGCACTGTTCGTAGGAATCGTTCATTTCAAGCGAGCTCGTGAAAACGCGAAGTGGGGTAGTTCAAGTAGAAAATGGCAGAAAGCGTGTTATTCTAATACTTGTACTCGATTTTTTATACTATAACTGATACTATAAAAACATAGTAGTAGAGAGGGGGAAGGATGCAATGCTGTTAGGTAAAAATAATCGTATTGGTAAAACATTTGATGAAGTAGCAGTTGGTGATTCGATTCAAATTACAGAAAAAATTGAAGATCAACAGTTATTACTTTATTTAGGCTTAACAAATGACAATAATCCATTGTTCATTCAACATGATTATGCGAGTCAAACGGAATTTGAACGTCCGATTGTACCGACTGTATTGCTAAATGGTATTATTACATCAACGATATCAAAATATTTACCAGGACCAGGCTCTCGTATTATGGAGCTTGCATTGCAATTTCCTGGCGTCCTCTATCATTACGAAACAATTCATATCGTCTTAAACGTCATCGATAAGCGAGAATCGATTCGAGGGATTATGATTCATGTCGAAGGACGCAACTTATCTACCGATGAGTTGATTGTAACCGGAACGGTAATCGCGACACCACCTAAATGAGTGAATTTGAGATGGGGGTTTCAAACGAACATTTTGGAGGCAAACAAACATGACAAACAAAATTTTAGTTGTAGAAGACGAATTAGCAATTTCAACATTATTACAATACAATTTAAAACAAGCAGGATACGACGTCATTCAAGCTTTTGATGGGCAAGAGGGGCTCGATAAAGCAATGGCTGAAGCACCAGATTTAATGTTGCTCGATTTAATGTTGCCAAAAAAAGATGGTATGGAAGTGTGTAAAGAATTACGCATTCAAAAAATGGAAATTCCAATTATTATGTTAACAGCGAAAGACGATGAGTTTGATAAAGTTTTAGGTTTAGAGCTTGGGGCAGATGATTATATGACAAAACCATTTAGCCCACGCGAAGTTGTTGCGCGTGTAAAAGCGGTGTTGCGTCGTTCAAAAGTATTAGAACAAGCAGCAACAGTCGAACGTGAAAAAACATACCATATTGGACAATTAAGCGTTTATCCAGATCGCTTTGAAGCGACATTAGGCGACAAAGAATTAGAGTTTACGCCAAAAGAATTTGAACTGCTTGTTTATTTATTAGATAACAAAAATCGCGTGTTAACACGTGACCAACTATTAAGTGCTGTCTGGCATTATGACTTTGCCGGAGATACGCGTATTGTTGATGTACATATTAGCCATTTACGCGATCAAATTGAAGAGAATAGTCGCAAACCTAAGTTTATTAAGACAATTCGTGGGCTTGGATACAAGTTTGAGGAGCCAAAAGGCTAATGGCATCGATGCGCATACGCTTATTAACTGCCTTTGGGTTTTTATATGCGGCAGTGTTAGCGTGTCTAGGTTTTGGTATTGGCCAGCTATTGCCAGCTTATATTGATACGACCATTGAAAGCAGACTTTCTGCAAGTAATGCGCTGTCACAAGCGGCTAATCGACAAGTGCATGATGCGCTGTCATTTTGGCTTATGTTAATTGGCTCACTTGTCGTTGCATTTATTGTTCTTATGCTGTTAACAAATCGTATTTTGTATAAGGTCACATCATCGGTTGATCACGTGACGTATACAGCATTAGAGTTAGCAAAAGGAAATTACCGGGCGCGCGCATATGAGTCTGCAGAGGCACCAACGTCTTCATTAAGTAGCTCAATCAATGTCTTAGCACGCAATTTGCAAGATATGATGATGACGCGTGAGATTGAGCAAGAACGGTTAAAAACATTGATTGAAAATATGGGCAGCTCGCTTATTATGATTGGACGTGAGGGTGACATTTCGGTTGTTAATCGTGTCTTTTTAGAGCTGTTTGAAAAAGAATATGATGAAGTAACTGAGCAAGTGTTTCGTGATTTAGGCATGCCGCTTGAACTAGAGGAGTTTGTCGATCACGTCTTTATGACCGAGGAAGCATATCGCCAGCAAATTCAAATTCCAATCGATGGTGAGATGCGCCATATGGAAGTGTACGGGGCACCGGTAATCGGAGAGCACGGTCACTGGCTAGGTGTTGTTATCGTCATGCATGATATTACGGAATTGAAAAAATTAGAACAAGTACGCAAAGACTTCGTTGCAAACGTGTCACATGAATTGCGCACGCCGATTACATCGATGAAAGGCTTCTCGGAGACGCTGTTAGATGGAGCTTATAAGGATGAGGAAACGTTATTGACGTTCCTAGAAATTATGAACCAAGAAAGCAATCGTTTGCAGATGCTTGTCAATGATTTATTAGAGTTATCGAAGCTTGAAAAACATGGCTTCAAGCTAGATGTGTTACCAACAAGCTTAAATGACTTAGTAAAACGTGCTGCGGAAATGTCGGCCCAGCGCTTAGAAGAAAAAGAAATGGTGCTACATGTTGAGGCACCAGAAGAAATCGTGATTTTAGGTGATGCTAATCGATTGATGCAAGTTATTGTAAATTTGCTATTTAATGCGATTAATTACTCACCTGAACAGACAACTGTTACGATGAAGCTAAGTGAAAATGAAAAATTTGGCATTTTAGAAGTGAAAGATGAAGGCATCGGTATTGCGAAGGAAGAAATTACACGCGTCTTTGAGCGTTTTTATCGCGTAGACCGCGCGCGTAGTCGCAATTCTGGTGGTACAGGACTTGGGCTAGCGATTGTAAAACATTTAATTGAAATTCACCATGGAAAAATCCAAGTGGATAGTGAGGTTGGTCATGGGACAACAATGCGAGTTATGTTACCAAAAGTACCATCTTAACAATTTCTTTACAATTCGTTTATAGAACCTTCAAAGAGTATTGGTACTATAATAGATGAAGGCCCCCTTCAAATTCCCTTTTATTCAGACGATCCCCTTGTTGCCAATTGGTACATTTGAGTCTGGAGCTACTGTGTGTGGCAAAAAATCGTGACGAAATCGCAGACGGACAGAATTGAGGGCGTTCTGTGACGAGAACGGCTGCCATTTCATCGCCATTTGATCGTTAGAAGTAAACGAGACTTCTAACGGTCTTTTTTTTATGCTAAAAAGAACGTGTGTGCGACGTGTAGCTGTGTACATGGTAAGATAGAGGAGACAACTAGGACAAGAAGGGACTGTCACGATGACAAAAGAAAAATTACTATTATTAGATGGCAACAGTTTAGCATATCGCGCATTTTTCGCTTTGCCGCTATTAACGAATGACCAAGGAATTCATACGAATGCAGTTTATGGCTTTACGACGATGTTGCAAAAGATTTTAGGGGAAGAACAACCAACGCGCATTTTAGTCGCTTTTGATGCCGGCAAAACAACATTTCGCCACAATACATTTAAAGAATACAAAGGTGGCCGTCAAAAAACGCCACCTGAGTTGTCAGAGCAATTTCCGTACTTGCGAACATTATTAGATGCCTATAATATGAAGCGTTATGAATTGGACATGTATGAGGCCGATGATATTATCGGTACGCTGAGCCGCCAAGCAGATGAGCAAGGCATTGAAACGATTATTATTTCAGGTGATAAAGATTTAACGCAATTAGCTTCAGAGAATACGACGGTTTATATTACGCGTAAAGGCATGACCGATATTGAACAGTATACGCCTGCGCATATTGAAGAAAAATACGGTTTGACACCGCTACAAATTATCGACATGAAAGGCTTAATGGGCGATTCATCAGATAATATTCCTGGTGTTCCGGGGGTTGGTGAGAAAACGGCAATCAAACTATTAACACAGCATCCAACGGTTGAAGAAGTGTATGCACATCTTGATGATGTTAAAGGAGCAAAATTAAAAGAGAAGCTTATCGCAAATGAACAACAGGCGCTAATGAGTAAAGAATTGGCAACGATTAATCGTCATGTGCCATTAGCATTATCCATTGATGATTTAGCGTGGACGGCACCTAATACCGAGGCATTGTTTGAGCTGTGGCGTGAGTTGTCATTTAAATCATTAATTGAAAAAAGTGAGTTAGCCGTAACGGATACAGCAGAGAAAACAGCTATTTCGTTAGCTATTATTGAGCACATGACCGACGAATTTGCTGATACGATGGCTGTTCATGTAGAGTTAGAAAATGAACATTATCATAGTTGTGAAATTTTGGGGATGAGCTTTACAGCCGGTGAAACATCATATTATATGTCGTTTGAGGCGTTGCAGCAAGCAGAGGACATCAAGGCTTATTTAGCTGATGAGACAAAAACAAAATATGTTTACGATGTGAAGGCACAAAAGGCTGCATTAAGCCGTTTTGGTATCGAGTTAAATGGTGTCGTAGCGGATATGCTATTAGCAGCTTATATTGATGAACCGGCGCAAAATTTAGAAGATGTGGCGGCTGTGGCGAAACGTTATGGCTACAATGAAGTGCAATTAGCGGAACAAGTGTATGGAAAGGGCGCCAAACGTGCGATTCCAGAACAAGACGTTTTAGCGGAACATGTGGCACGTAAAGCGTTAGCAGTCTGGCACGCGCTTCCAACGATTGAGCAAGCTTTACGCGAGAAAGAACAATTTGATTTGTATAGTACGCTTGAATTGCCACTAGCCTTTATTTTATGTGATATGGAATGTGCTGGTGTTGTGGTGAACGAACAACGTTTAATTGAAATGGGCGAAGAATTAGCGTCAAAATTAACAGCAATTGAACAGAAAATTTATGCACTAGCTGGAACGGACTTTAATATTAATTCGCCAAAGCAATTGGGCGTTATTTTATTTGAAAAATTAGCGTTGCCGGTCATTAAGAAAACAAAAACCGGTTATTCAACAGCTGCAGATGTGTTGGAAAAATTACAACCAGAGCATGCGATTATTGACTATATTTTAGAATTCCGCCAACTAGGAAAATTAAAATCAACGTATATCGACGGTTTATTAAAAGTTGTTCATGAAGGAGACCATAAAATTCATACGCGCTATCAGCAAGCATTAACGGCGACCGGGCGTTTGAGCTCGATTGATCCAAACTTGCAAAACATTCCGGTACGTTTAGAAGAAGGACGTAAAATTCGCCAAGCATTTGTGCCGAGCCGTGAAGGGTGGAAACTATTTTCCGCCGATTATTCGCAAATTGAATTGCGTGTTTTAGCTGATATGGCTGATGAGGCGAATTTAATCGAGGCGTTCAATCATGATTTAGATATCCATACAAAAACGGCAATGGATGTTTTTGGTGTCGCACAAGAAGAGGTAACGTCAAATATGCGCCGCCAAGCGAAGGCTGTTAACTTTGGTATTGTTTATGGTATTAGCGACTACGGCTTGTCACAAAACTTAGGCATTACGCGTAAAGAAGCGGCCGAATTTATCGAGCGCTATTTTGAAAGTTACCCAGGTGTACAAGGCTATATGCAAACAATTGTTGAACAAGCGAAAAAAGATGGCTATGTGACGACGTTGTTAAATCGCCGCCGTTATTTGCCAGATTTAACAAGCCGCAATTTCAATGTGCGTAGCTTTGCAGAGCGTACAGCGATGAATACGCCAATTCAAGGGACAGCCGCAGATATTATTAAAAAAGCGATGATTGATATGGCTGCCGCATTGCGTGAGAAAAATTTACAAGCGACGATGTTACTGCAAGTACATGATGAATTGATTTTTGAAGCGCCACCAGAAGAATTAGCGATTTTAGAAGAGCTTGTACCGGCAGTTATGGAAGCAGCGGTTGCCTTAAAAGTACCTTTAAAAGCGGACGCGGCATCCGGCAATACGTGGTACGATGCGAAATAGGGGGGAAGATTTGTGCCTGAATTACCAGAAGTAGAAGGTGTTGTGCGTATGCTAAAACCCGTTGTTGAACATAAAACGATTCAGCGCGTAATCGTTTCGCCGGTCATTTATACGTCCAAAGAAGCGGGAAAAGAAGCAATTATTAAAGGGCAAACACCAGAGCAATTTATCGCCGCCGTTCAAGGAATGACGATTGAGCGCATCGAACGCCACGCTAAATATATCTTTTTTACGATGTTGAAAAATGGTGAGCAGCAGTTGTTAGTGAACCATTTAGGTATGTCGGGGGCATGGTTTCATGTCGCGCACCCCGATGATGTGACAGAAGGCAAGTTTCATAAACATATGCATGTCATGTGGCAATTAGCTGATGACGAGTGGTTAATTTATGCCGATATTCGTCGTTTTGGGGAGATGCGTTTATTACATGATATCGCCGATTATCCACCATTATTGGCGATGGCACCGGAACCATTTGATGCGCGTGCAAGCGATTATTTTTTAGAGAAATGTGCGCAGAGAAAGTACAATAATAAAGCAATCAAGGCGGTCATTATGGACGGTCAAGTTGTTAGCGGTTGTGGAAATATCTACGCAACCGAAGCGTTATTCCGCACGAGAATACATCCGGGACGAAAAGTGTCCCTTATAGAAGGAGAGCAGCTACGTACGTTGTTTCAAGAAATTGTGACCGTTTTAACGGAAAGTATTGCATTTGGCGGTTCTTCAATCTCGGATTATCGCAATATTAATGGTGAAGCTGGCAGTATGCAACATCACTTGCAAATGTATGGGATGAAAAAATGCCCAATGTGTCATACTAATACAGAGCAACAAATAATCGCTGGGCGCAACTCGTTTTATTGTCCAAATTGTCAGCACTAGGGGGAGAAAAAATGATTATTGGTTTAACAGGAAGTATCGCGAGCGGGAAAAGTACCGTCGCAAAAATGTTTGAGAAGTTACAATTTCCAATCGTTGACGCCGACCAAGTAGCGCGTGTTGTCGTCGAGCCGGGTCGCGAAACATTGCAACAAATCGCCGCCGCTTTTGGCAGCGACGTCCTATTAGAAGATGGCCATATGGATCGTAAAAAAGTCGGAAATCTTATTTTTCATGACCCAGCAAAGCGCAAACAGCTAAACGATATTATTCATCCAGCCATTCGTAAAGAAATGCTTAGACAACGTGATGAATACTTGTCTGATGGGCATCCGCACGTTGTTATGGATATTCCATTGCTGTTTGAAAGTGGCTTGCAAAGTTATGTCGAACGCATTCTGGTCGTTTCTGTGACCGAGGAAAATCAATTGAAACGACTGATGGAACGCAATGCGTTAAGCGAGGAAGAAGCGCGTGCACGCATCAGTTCGCAATTGCCACTTTCGGTGAAAGAACAAGGCGCCGATGCAGTGATTTATAACAATGATTCAATTGAATCGACAACTGAACAATTGCATTACATTTTAAAAAAATGGAATGTGCTACAAGAGCTGTCATAAGCTCTTGTTTTTTTGTGCGAAAAGTTGTCAGAAAATAAAATCTTTAAATTTTGAGTGAAAAAAGGTTTTCCTTGGCATTTAATGTGCTATACTAATTGCAAATAAAGATGTTCAATTTAAACACAACCACATAGGAGGATTTATATAATGACAGTTTCAATTGCGATTAACGGATTTGGCCGCATCGGTCGTATGGTATTTAGAAAGGCTATGGCAGAGGATTTAAACATCGTGGCTATTAATGCTAGCTATCCTTCAGAAACTTTAGCTCACTTAATTAAATATGACACGACACATGGTCGTTTCGATGGTTCTGTTGAAGCCGGTGAAGATTTCTTAGTTGTAAATGGTAAGCGCATTCAATTAATTGCTGAACGTAACCCATTATTATTACCTTGGAAAGACATGAACGTAGATATCGTGATTGAAGCAACGGGTAAATTCAACGAGCGTTCAAAAGCTGCGCAACACTTAGAAGCTGGTGCGAAAAAAGTAATCTTAACAGCACCTGGTAAAAACGAAGATGTAACAATCGTTATGGGCGTAAATGATGAAAAATTAGATTTATCAAAACATGATGTTATTTCAAATGCTTCATGTACGACAAACTGCTTAGCTCCAGTAGCAAAAGTATTAAATGACACATTTGGTATCGACAATGGTTTAATGACAACCGTGCACTCATACACAAATGACCAAAACAATATCGATAACCCACATAAAGATTTACGTCGTGCTCGTTCTTGCGCGGAATCAATCATTCCAACTTCTACAGGTGCTGCAAAAGCATTAACACTTGTATTACCAGAATTACAAGGTAAATTACACGGTATGGCGCTACGCGTTCCAACACCTAACGTGTCATTAGTAGACTTAGTTGTGGATTTAAACGAAACAGTAACAGTTGAACAAGTAAACGAAGTGTTCAAACAAGCTTCACAAGGCGCATTAAAAGGCATCTTAGATTACACAGAAGAGCCACTTGTATCAAGCGACTTCAACACAAACCCAGCATCAGCTACAATTGACGGCCTAACAACAATGGTTATGGGCGACAAAAAAGTAAAAGTTCTTGCTTGGTATGATAACGAGTGGGGTTATTCTTCACGCGTTGTTGATTTAACGAAAAAAGTAATCGCTGGGTTAAATGCAGCGGTTAACGCTTAATTATAAAACACGTAAAAAATCCTAATTCATAACGTATTGAAAAAGACCGAGAATGCTACTCGGTCTTTTTGCGTTTTTAAATGAAGAAAGTCAATGTTTTCTACATAAATAACGACATCTATTCGATTTTTACTGTGGTTTTTTGATATAATAAGTAAACTATAAGATATATATCAGGAGAGTAGAAAAACTATGAGATGTCCAACGTGTCAATATAACGGAACAAAAGTAATTGATAGTCGCCCGGTAGATGACAACAAGGCAATTCGCCGCCGTCGTGAATGCGAATCATGTGGCTTCCGTTTTACAACATTTGAAAAAGTAGAAGAAATGCCATTGATCGTTGTAAAAAAAGATGGCTCTCGTGAAGAATTTAGCCACGAAAAAGTGCTACGTGGGTTAATTCGCGCATGTGAAAAACGTCCGGTTGCGTTATCTGTACTTGAAGAAATCGTTTTTAATATCGAAAAAGAATTGCGCCGACAAGGCAATGCAGAAGTAAAATCAGAAGATGTAGGCGAGATGGTCATGGAACGCCTCGCAAAAATTGATGAAGTATCGTATGTGCGCTTTGCATCCGTTTACCGCCAATTTAAAGATATTTCGGTGTTCTTAGAAGAAATGCGCGATTTAATCGACAAGCAAACAAAGGAAAAAGAACAACCGAATGATGAACAGTAAACAAGGGCAATAAGGAGGCGTCGTTTCAGTGGTAAATTTATATCGAGAATTACAGCCTGTAGACCGACTGTCGATTCGTATTCCTTTCCCGTTATCAAGTTATGAACGAAAATTAATTACGTTGCTTTATCAACCATTGATTGGGCCAGATGCCGTCAGCTTGTACTTTATGCTATGGGCAGAGGGTGAGGATATGATTGAAACCAATTTGTCGCATTATCATTTGATGAATGCGCTTGATATGCCGATTGCGCAAGTGTTTGAATCTCGTATCGCACTAGAGGCAATCGGTTTATTACGTAGCTGGCGTCGCGAGGAAGAAACGATGCGTTCATTTATTTATGATGTGATGCCGCCGCTTGATGCAAAATTATTTTTTGACGATCCAATTTTATCGATGTTTTTATATAGCAAAATTGGCGAGCATGCGTACCGTTTGCTGCGTCAGCGCTTTATTGTAAAAGGGTCAACAACGGCAGGTTATAGCGATGTATCGAGGTCGTTTATGGACGTCTATCAGCCGGTACAACAGCATATGCCACCAAATGATTTGCAGCTGTCTAGCGGTGTCGAAAAGCCAAAAGATATTCCATTTGAGACGCAAGATTTTGATTTTGACGCATTGCGCCAAGGGTTATCCGAGCAGCTCGTGCCACATTCTGTGCTAACACTAGAAGCAAAGGCTTTGATTGCCAAGCTTGCCTTCTTATATCATTTCTCACCGAAAGATATGCAAAAAATCGTGACGATGTCGCTTGATGAAATGATGCAAATTAATGACGCAAAATTGAAGAAATCGGCATCTAATTATTATAAAATGACGATTTCAACGGAACCGCCAACGATGAAGAAATTCGTTAAAGTCGAGGAATTGAAAGTTGAAGAGCCACAATTAGAGAGCAAAACGAAAAAAGATGGCATGATTGATAACTTCAATGAATTATCGCCAATTGAAATGTTAAGCGCGCTAGCAGGGGACAAGCAGCCATTCCCGAAAGATATTGAGCTTGTTGAGGAGCTTGTGTTGTCATATGATATGCCGGCGCCGGTCGTCAATGTGTTGATTCATTATACGTGTTTGCGTAACAACGGTCGTTTGAATAAAAATTATATGCATGCCATTGCGAGTGCATGGCGTTACTCAGGTGCTGAAACGGCCGAAGAGGCGATGAAGATGGCGCTTGATTTTGAACATCAAAAGCAAGTGAAAGAAGAACCTAAAACGTTCGTTGCTAGCGAGGCCATGCATACACAATATAAACTCTTACGCGCAGCGGCTGGGGTATTTTATCAAATTGAAGCCGCAAAAGATGACGCATTTACCGACAGTGAGCTGAAAACCAAAACGATTGAGCTCTTCCAGCAAACCGAACCGTTAACGTTGTTACAAATGTTAAATGACGGGAAAGAACCGTTTTCAAATGATTTAAAGGTCGTACAAAAAGCACTTGAAGCATTTGATATGCCGCAGGAAGTATTTAATGCGCTCATTCATTATGCGTATTTCACAAGTACCAATTCGCTTAATTTAAACTTTTTAGAGGCGATTGCAGCTAGCTGGCGCAAGGAAACGATTGCGACGGCCGAAGCGGCGCTTGATTATGCGAAGGCGTATCAGCAGTCAAAATCAGCAAAATATTATAAAACGTCTTATACGAAAGAGCCGCGCGTCGATGAATCGAAGCTGCCGGAATGGTTTAAAGATGGTCAGCATAAAAAGCATGTGGAACAACAGACAGAGCAGTCGCCCGTAACAGATTTTGAAGCGGAACGTCTTAAAATATTAGAAGAACTCGGCCTTGATGAAGGGTAGGTGAACGCCGTGGAACCGATAAAAAACCAAATCCAACAACGTATGGATGATGAATTTGAAGCGCGTTTAGCAAAAATGCAGCAAGGAGTTCTTGCGCATCCGGCTATTCAAGCGTTTGTTCAACAGCATCAATTATCAAAAGCAACAATCGAACGTGGCATGAACAAATTATTTGAATATACCTCACAGCAACATGATTGCAGTCAATGTGAGTCGGTGGCGCTTTGTAAAAATCCGATTAATGGGCTTGTGCCACAGTTAATTGTCGAGCGCGGCAATATTGATTTAGAATATGTACCATGTGAGACAAAGCGTATTGAAGATGAGCGTCGTAAAACGGCATCGATGATTTCGAGTATGCATATGCCACGCGAAGTTATGAAGGCAACGCTTGACGATATTAAAGTCGATAGCGAGCAACGCTTACATGCTTACAAAGAGGCGATGGCCTTTATTAGTCAGGCAAAGAAGGACCCCGAACATTTACCGAAACTAGGTTTGTATTTACATGGTAGCTTTGGTGTCGGGAAATCTTTTGTGCTCGCTGCGATTGCGAATGAACTTGCGACGATGCAGGTGCGGACGATTTTAGTTTATGTACCGGAATTTTTACGCGAATTAAAAAGTGCGATTGGTGAAAATTCATTAGAAGAAAAAATTGATTTTGTTAAAAAAGCACCGGTATTAATGCTTGATGATTTAGGGGCAGAAACGTTAACAGCGTGGACGCGCGATGAAATTTTAGGGACGATTTTACATTATCGTATGGCGGAGAGCTTGCCGACATTTATTTCATCGAATTTAAATTACAAAGAGTTAGAGCAACATTTAGCGCGCACAAAAGGCGATATTGACCCGGTAAAAGCAGGGCGTATTATGGAGCGTATTCGCACGATTACGAAGCCTGTCGATATGACCGGCGAAAATCGTCGTAGTTTTTAAGTAAGCCCCCCTTGAAATTTTGCGCAAAAGCGTATATAATTTGTTTCATAAAATGAACAAATGCGACGAAAAGGACAACAATGATTTGTACGACTTTCAGAGAGAGAAGCATAGGTGCGAGCTTCTTAGTACGGCAAATGATTTACCACCTTGGAGCAGCGGCAGTGAAGTTAGTAGTAATTGTCGACGGTAACGGCCCGTTAGCCGATCGAGAGCTTCGTCTTTGTACGCCACGAGTGGGTACATGGAAGGAAGAAGGGTGGAACCACGAGTATACATCTCGTCCCTTTGCGGACGGGATTTTTTTTATGCAAAAAATCTCCAGCTTGTGGCCTAGAGCGCTCGAAACATACTAAAGGAGAGAATTTAAAATGGCAGACATGATTAATTTAACATTCCCAGATGGTTCTGTGAAAGAATTTGACAAAGGGATTACGACAGATGCAGTAGCGGCTTCAATTAGCCCAGGACTACGCAAAAAAGCACTTGTTGGTAAATTCAACGGTGAATTAGTCGATACAAAAACACCACTTGAAGCGGATGGTACAATCGCCATCTTAACACAGCAAGATGATGAGTCACTTGATGTAATGCGTCACTCAACTGCTCACCTTTTAGCACAAGCATTAAAACGCATTTACCCTGGTATTAAACTAGGCATCGGACCAACAATCGAAAATGGTTTCTACTATGATGTTGATTCAGATACACCGATTACGGCAGAAGATTTCCCGGCAATCGAGAAAGAAATGAAACGCATCGTTGCTGAAAACATAGAAATCGAACGTCAAGACGTATCTCGCGCAGCAGCACAAGCGAAATTTGAAGAAATCGACGACCAATATAAATTGGAACTTCTTGAAGCAATTCCTGAAGATGAACAAGTATCAATCTATTCACAAGGCGAATTCTTCGACCTTTGCCGCGGTATTCACGTACCATCAACAGGCAAAATTAAAGAATTCAAATTATTATCAGTAGCAGGTGCTTACTGGCGCGGCGATTCTAAAAACAAAATGTTACAACGCGTATACGGCACTGCATTCTTCGATAAAAAAGATTTAAAAGCGCATCTTCAAATGCTTGAAGAAGCAAAAGAGCGTGACCACCGTAAACTAGGGAAAGAATTAGAATTATTTACAACAAATAAATTAGTTGGCCAAGGCTTACCGCTATGGTTACCAAATGGTGCTACTATCCGTCGTACAGTAGAACGTTATATCGTCGACAAAGAAGTATCACTAGGCTACAAACACGTATACACACCAATTATGGGTTCTAAAGATTTATACATCACTTCTGGTCACTGGGATCATTACCAAGAAGATATGTTCCCGCCAATGGAAATGGATAACGAAACATTAGTGTTACGCCCAATGAACTGTCCTCACCATATGATGGTTTATAAATCAGCAATGCGTTCATACCGCGACCTACCACTTCGTATCGCAGAGCTTGGTATGATGCACCGCTATGAAATGTCAGGCGCTGTTTCAGGATTACAACGTGTCCGCGGCATGACGTTAAATGATGCGCACCTTTTCGTACGTCCAGACCAAATCAAAGAAGAATTCAAAAAAGTAGTTGAATTAGTATTAGCAGTTTATAAAGATTTCGACTTAAACGATTACGAATTCCGTCTATCTTATCGTGACCCTCAAGATACTGAAAAATACTTTGATGATGATGCAATGTGGGAAAAAGCACAAAGCATGTTAAAAGAAGCAATGGATGACCTTGGCCTAGATTACTATGAAGCTGAAGGCGAAGCGGCATTCTACGGTCCAAAACTAGACGTTCAAGTAAAAACGGCGATTGGGAAGCAAGAAACATTATCGACTGTACAACTTGACTTCTTATTACCAGAACGCTTTGACCTTGGCTATGTTGGTCAAGATGGCGAATTACACCGTCCAGTTGTTATTCACCGTGGTGTTGTATCAACAATGGAACGTTTCGTAGCCTTCTTAATTGAAGAATACAAAGGGGCCTTCCCAACTTGGTTAGCACCTGTACAAGTACAAGTCATTCCAGTATCAAATGATGTTCACTTCGACTATGCGAAAAAAGTAGAGGAACAACTTCAAGCTGCTGGCATTCGTGTGGAAATGGATTACCGCGAAGAGAAATTAGGTTATAAAATCCGCGAAGCACAAATGAAAAAAATCCCGTACATGTTAGTGCTAGGGGATAAAGAAGTAGAAGCGGATAGTGTAAATGTTCGTAAATACGGCTCAAAAGATTCTGAAACAGTCCCATTTGCGGCATTCTTAGAAAAATTAGTAGCAGAAGCAACTAAATAATCATTTTTTATTGAAGAGACATTGCGTGAGCGCAGTGTCTCTTTTTTTGTGTCATTTATAACATTTACATGAAAGATAATACAAATGTATGATTTTTATAGGGTTTTTGCATATTTTTGCGAAAATAGTGGAATGTAGGAGAGGGTAGGTAGCAGCACAAATTATAATTGAAAGAGGGATTTTATGAAAAAAATATGGCAACGAGCAGCTGCAGCAGTAGCATTTACAGCGGTGTTATCAGCTAGTGTAGTCGATGCACAAGCAGATTATAAATCGGATTTTGTGTATACATATGCAAGTAGTGCGCAAACATTAGCAAAGCAAATGAATTTATATCCATCGGTGATGATTGCACAAATGGCGTTAGAAAGTAATTATGGCACAAGTGGTTTAACGCAATCAGCAAACAATTTATTTGGCGTGAAGGGCACGTACAATGGTCAATCCATTGCACTAAAGACGCAAGAACAACGCGGACATAAGCTTGTAACGGTGAAAAATCATTTCCGTTCATATCCATCAAAATGGGCATCGATGGTCGATTACACGAATATTATGCAAGGTCGTCATCTAAGCGGGGCATGGGTGTCGAATACATCAAGTTATCGTCAAGCTACACGTGCGCTAGCAGGTGTCTATGCGACCGATCGCAACTACAGTGCCAAATTAAATGCGATTATCGCGCAATATGGCTTAACGCGATACGATGCAAAGCGAGCAACAACGACAAAAACAAGTTATACTGTGAAAGCTACATCGTCTAAACGAACACATACCGTACGCGCAGGTGAGACGCTATCAAGTATCGCGATGAAATATAGTATGCCAGAGCGTACGATTATGGCTGCAAATGGGTTATCGAATGCCAATCATATAGTTGTCGGCAAACGATTGGTCATTCAATAAACATTTATTGCGAAAAAAAGTTGACACAACTTTATGTACATGATAGTATAAGTGAGGTTAATGAATACAATAGTTTGAGGTTAAGAAGAGGCTGCCCGCTTCTCACCTGATTCTCGTCTTTAAGTAGTACGAGCAGGTTATGAAAACAAATCGCACATGCATTTCGCATGAACATATATATTGCGGGCGGACATTTCGACTATGTCCGCCTTTTTTTGTGGACATCGAAATACCGACCGATTTTCGGGCAATCGAGCCCAAACACTGTATTCGCGACACTACTTGGAGGTGGATTATCATTAGCAAAGACATGTATGTAAACGAAGGTATTCGTGCTCGTGAACTTCGTGTTATCGACCAAAATGGTGAACAGCTAGGAGTTAAGACGCGTAATGATGCTTTGAAAATTGCAGAACGTGCAAACTTGGATCTTGTCCTTGTGGCTCCACAAGCTAAGCCACCGGTTGCTCGTATTATGGACCACGGTAAGTTCAAATTCGAACAACAAAAGAAAGATCGCGAAGTACGTAAAAACCAAAAAGTAATTGTTCTGAAAGAAGTACGCTTAAGCCCTACAATTGATGAACATGATTACCAAACGAAATTACGTAACGGGATTAAATTCCTTGAAAAAGGAGACAAAGTTAAAGCGTCTATTCGCTTTAAAGGTCGTGCAATCACGCACAAAGAAATCGGTCAACGTGTATTAGACCGTTTTGCTGAAGACTGTAAAGAAGTAGCAACTGTTGAACAACGTGCGAAAATGGAAGGTCGCAGC
Source organism: Kurthia huakuii LAM0618 (assembly GCF_000505545.1). Classification (GTDB taxonomy): domain Bacteria; phylum Bacillota; class Bacilli; order Bacillales_A; family Planococcaceae; genus Kurthia; species Kurthia huakuii. Next base: position 697,972 of record NZ_AYTB01000008.1, on the reverse strand, counting down.
ATGTTCTTAGTATTACAACCTAAGAACGAAAAAAATTAACTTTTTAGTTGAACAAGCTTAGGAGGAATTCGAAATGCCAAAAATGAAAACTCACCGTGGCGCTGCTAAACGTTTCAAAAAAACTGGTAGCGGTAAATTAAAATTTGACCGTGCTTACGGAAGCCACTTATTCGCAAACAAATCTACTAAACAAAAACGTCACCTACGTAAAGCTGGTATCGTATCAGCAGGCGACTACAAACGCATCAAATCTTTATTAGCTTACAAATAATTATTTAGATCGTTCCAATAACATAAAAAATATAGAATATTCATCTTACATATAAGATGGATAGCAGGAGGTAATTAGTATGCCACGCGTAAAAGGCGGTACAGTAACACGCGCACGTCGCAAAAAAGTTTTAAAATTAGCTAAAGGTTACTTTGGTTCTAAACATACATTATACAAAGTAGCTAACCAAGCAGTAATGAAGTCAGGTCAATATGCATACCGTGACCGTCGTCAAAAGAAACGTGATTTCCGTAAACTATGGATCACTCGTATCAACGCAGCTGCTCGCATCAACGGTTTATCTTACAGCCGTTTAATGCACGGTTTAAAACTTGCTAACATCGACGTTAACCGTAAAATGTTAGCTGAATTAGCAGTATCTGATGCTGCTGCATTCACTCAATTAGCTGACGCTGCAAAAGCTCAATTAGCTAAATAATTGGAAGCACCGATGCTTCTTTTAAAGACTCAATCTTAGGATTGGGTCTTTTTTTGCGATTAAAAAAAAGAGGCTGGGACATAAGTGAAAATTCCAACCTCTAATAGAGAAGGGGATGTCGAATTTGACATCGCTTTCTCTATTTTTATACGCGATACGAGAATTATCCTTCCCGTATGGCGTATTTTCTTAGGTTTGTAGCCATTAATGCGCGGTTTTTCACTTTCAATTTTACGTTGACGATAGATTGCAGCTGTTTTTGGTTCTGAAAGCTTCTCTTGGAATACTTTCAACGAGATGGTGAATATGAAAGGCAATATCATTTTTTTGTAATTTCACTTCTTTCGTTTGAAATTTGGTTGTAGGACACTTAAATTTTAACAGGAAGTGTCCTTTTTTCCATAAGGAATTTTTGATAGCAGTATATAAAAGTTGTTTGGAGTGGAGGCTGCGACTTCTGCGGGAACAGCACGAGCGGAATAGCCATTTTTTTCGCGCCCTCGCGAAAAAAATTAGATGGAGCCGTGCCCGCGAAAAGCGTCGGCCGAAACAACGAACAACGGTTGCCTAGCAGACAAAAAAGACATTCATGATTTTATTCAAATCATGAATGTCTTTTCTTATTGACTAGGGTTTTGTCCCAGCCTCTTTTAATTATGATTGAATAATAGCGCTGCAATATCTTCTTTATTGTGTAAGAAATCGCTTAGCTTATATTCATCAAGTACTGCTATATATGCATGAAGTGCTTTGTTTAGCGCACCTTTTAAGTTACAGACTGGAGAGATTACGCACCCGACCGATTCGGGGTTAAAGCAATCGACTAAATAGAAATCTTCTTCCGTTTGGCGGACGACTTCGCCGATGCCGATAGCTTCTGGACGTTTTGCAAGACGAATACCACCGCCACGACCTCGAATCGTTTCGATATAGCCCATCTTACCAAGCTCATGCGTTACTTTCATTAAGTGGTTTTTAGAAATGCCGTACGCATCTGAAATTTCTTTAATTGTTGATAAAGCTTCAGGCTCTTTGGCGCCAAGAAATAAAAGAACACGCAATGAATAGTCTGTGTACAATGTTAATCGCACTTGATTCACCACCTATTCATAAATAGTATAACAGAGCTACGAAAAAGAGTCTTGTTTTTAAAGATGTATTTAAAATATGTCTTTTTTGTTAAAGATGTATTTTATATATTGCTTTAAGTGTCAGAGCGGAGTATATTTAAGGTGTTAAAAGAAGAGAGGACGTGTCGAACATGTTATCACAAGAAACAATGAATATTATTAAATCAACTGCTCCGGTATTAGAAGTACATGGGGTGACAATTACAAAAACATTTTATAAAAATTTATTTGAAGCACATCCTGAACTGTTAAATATTTTCAATCATACAAACCAATCACAAGGACGCCAACAAACAGCGTTAGCAAATACAGTATATGCAGCAGCAGTACACATTGAAAACTTAGAAGCGATTTTACCGGTTGTTCATCAAATCGGACAAAAACACCGTTCATTAGGCATCTTACCTGAACATTATCCAATCGTTGGTCAATTTTTACTTGCAGCAATTAAAGAAGTATTAGGCGATGCAGCAACAGATGAAATTTTAGGTGCATGGGCTGATGCATACGGCGTAATCGCAGATGCATTTATCCAAACAGAAGAAGGCTTATACCAAGAAGCAGAACAAAAAGATGGCGGTTACCGCGGTTTCAAACCATTTAAAGTATCACGCAAAGTAGCTGAAAGTGAATTAATTACATCATTCTACTTAGTACCAGCAGATGGCGCGGCATTACCTGAATACTTACCAGGTCAATACATTTCTGTACAAGTGAATATTCCAGGCCATCCATATACGCATAACCGTCAATATTCATTATCTCAAGCATACAATGGGAAAGAATACCGCATCTCTGTAAAAGCTGAAAAACAAGCGACTCCAAAAGGCGTAGTATCAAACTACTTACATGCAAACTTAAATGTTGGTGATGAGTTAATGCTATCTGTACCAGCAGGTGACTTCGTTTACGACACAGCAAGCGGCACACCAGTAACATTTTTAGCAGGTGGCGTTGGTGCAACACCACTTGTATCGATGTATCAAACAGCAGCAAAAGAAAACACTGCAAAAGTGAAATTCATTCATAGTGCAACACATATTAGCTTACACCCATTCGAACGCGAATTATTAGCAATCGCATTCCCAAGCAAAAACGCGACATACGTTCCGGTAACAACAGCAGCGTCTGGTCAAATCGATCAAGACTTCCTAGCAACACATGTTGATTTAACGGGTGAAGTGTATGTATGTGGTCCTGTAGGCTTCATGAAAGCAATGGTTAACTATTTAACAGCACTAGGTATGCCAAAAGAAAACATTCATTTTGAATTCTTTGGCCCAGCGATTGCACTATAAAAATGAAGACAAGAGGTGAGCGTAGTGCTTGTCTCTTTTTTTGTGGCAAAAATAATGTATCAGCAGCCAACAATTTTGCTAACTATGTTATAATGTGGAATTAGTTGTTGGTTATTTGTAATAGAACTGTAACCATTTTGTTAAAGTTAATAAACAGGATAAATGGTACGCTAGAGTTGTATGAGGCAAGCCATTTATACTAAATAGTTTCGAGGAAGGAAAGTGAAATATGGGAAAAGTGAAGTATTTTGTTGTGTGCTTAGTCATTGCCTTTTTATCATTTGTCGGCTATGAACAAGTTTCTGCACAGACGTTAACAGCGGAAAATGATGGGCATGTAAACACAGCAAAACCAGAGAGTACAGTGCCTTGGGAGTATGGTCCGGAGACGCCGAAATCTGCAGTTCAACCATTATCATCGAGTCCAGTCATTGCGGATATTTCGAAATGGCAAGGGAATATTGACTGGTCAAAAGCATCTAAGGCTTTAGATTTAGTGATTATTCGCACACAGTATGGTTCGGGCATGGAAGATTATATGCATGACTCATACGAGAAGAGTGCCACAAAATATGAAGTGCCGTTTGGTGTTTATTCATATGTATTAGCTAGTACACCGGCAAGTGCACGTGCAGAGGCGCGCAATTTTTATAACCGTGCATCAAAAAACACTAAATTTTATGTGTTAGATGTAGAGGAATTTACGAATAATAACACACCGTATACAATGCGTGCTATCGTCGAAGCGTATGTAGATGAGTTGCGCAGTTTATCAAATAAAAAGGTAGGCTTATATGTGGCCAACCACCTCTATAGTAAGTTGAACTTAAAAACATCTGATTTTGATTTTGTATGGATCCCGCGTTATAGCTCACAAAGACCGAGCTACAATCACCATTTATGGCAATATACAGATAGCGGTCGCGTACCAGGGATTTCTGGTGGCGTAGACTTAAACCGTTTAGCGCCAGGCGTACCACTGAGCTTCTTTACAGGTGATGTTACGCAAGTCGGCAATCCATCGTCAGGTACATACTATAAAACAAACCCTGGCAAAATCGTGACGAAGCAAGAAATTCCACAATTTACATCAACATCATTTAAAACGAAAAAAGGTTCGATTGATAAAGGTGAAGTTGTGCATGTCAAACGTGTCGTCAAAGCATCAAATGGCACACCGCGATTACAATTAACAAATGGTCGCTACATTACAGCAAATAAAAAATATGTCTTAAAAGCAAATCCGAATATTGATTTTGATGATTACTACACAGCAAAAGACAATGTGAAATATGCCTTGCTGAAAAAAGCGAATGCAGAATTTACGAGCGTTGATTTTACAAACGCTAAAAAAGCAGGCACATTACCAAAAGGAAAAGCGGTCAAAGTAACGGGCGTATCTTATACAGCCGGCGGGACACCACGCTTAAAACTATCGAACGGTCGCTATATGACAGCGAAGAAATCGGTCGTTCAAAAAATTAAAGATTCCGCAACACCAACTAATTATTACACATCGGTTGATAGCGTGAAAAAAGCGCTGATCAAACAACCAGAATACGAATATACATCAACAGCATTTAGCGATGCGACTCGTCGCGCAGCTGTTGCACAACATGCGATTGTCGATGTTGAGGCTGTAACGTATTCAAGCGGTGGCGTGCCACGTTTGAAATTATCAAACGGACATTATATGACAGCGAAGAAAACAATCGTACAAAAAGTAGCATCGAATATCGATAGTTTCTATACGACAATTCCTGAACAAGTTGTCACAAACGCACAAACATATGCGTATGACGGCTTGTATTTTGATGAAGCCAACATCGTCAAAACGATTCCAGCAAACACAAAACTTGCTGTAAAGAGCATCGTTTATACGACAAACGGTTATCCTAAATTTGTTTTAGACGATCATACCGTTGTATCAGCAGAAAAAGCATTGTATCAATAACGAGCAGACTGGGTCAAATAGTGACTCAGTCTTTTTTAATTCAAGTCTTTTTCTTTTGCTGAAAGTTCGTTACGATAATAAAGATAGGAGTGTTAACATGACAACATTTAAAGTAGAAAAATTAAACGACGAGGCTATTTTGCCGTATAAGGCCCATGCGAGTGACGCGGGATTTGATCTTTTTGCGAATGAGCAAGTAATGATTCCAGCAGGTGAATCACGTGGCATTGCGACAGGAATTCGCATGGAATTACCTGAATGGACAGAGGCGCAAGTACGTCCACGTAGCGGTTTAGCACTGAAGCATGCTGTGACAGTATTAAATGCACCAGGTACAATTGATGCAGGGTACCGCGGCGAAGTGAAGATTATTTTAATCAACCACGGGAAAGAACAATTTATCGTCGAAAAAGGCATGAAAATGGCTCAAATGGTCATTGCACCTGTCATGAATATTACGATGGAAGAAGGCCCTGTAAATTTAGAGTCAGATCGTAAGGAAGCAGGCTTTGGTTCAAGCGGCAAATTTTAATCGAATGCGACTCGGTTAGTAATACTGAGTCGTTTTTTTAATGTGATAGTTCGGACTTCGTAGTATAATTAGTAAGAATGAGTAAAAATAAAGGGGATGCGAAGATGATACAACAAGTAGATGAAACATTGCACATGCTAAAAGAGTTAACAGATGCACGCGCCATTGCGGGAAATGAAAAAGAATCACGTGAGGTTATGGAAAAATACATTACACCTTATGCGGATGAAATCGATCATGATAATTTAGGCTCAGTTATCGCGAAGAAGGTCGGCGATGCCAATGGTCCGAAAATTATGGTGGCTGGACATTTAGATGAAGTCGGCTTTATGGTAACGCAAATTACAGAAAAAGGCTTTATTAAATTTCAAACGGTAGGCGGCTGGTGGGGTCAAGTCATGCTTGCACAACGTGTTCAAATTGTTACATCAAAAGGGGAAACAATTGTCGGTGTTATCGGTTCAAAACCACCACATATTTTACCGGCAGCACAGCGGTCAAAAACATATGAAATTAAAGACATGTTTATTGATGTAGGTGCCACATCAGATGAAGAAGTAAAAGAATGGGGTATTCGTCCAGGGGATATGATTGCACCATACTTCGAATTTACTGTCATGAAAAATGATAAACATTTATTAGCAAAAGCATGGGATAACCGTATTGGTTGTGCGATTGCAATTGAAGTATTAAAACGCTTAAAAGATGAACAGCATCCAAATGTAGTGTATGGCTGTGGCGTTGTCCAAGAAGAAGTTGGTTTACGTGGCTCAAAAACAGCGACACATAAAATTAATCCAGATATCGGTTTTGCGGTTGATGTTGGTATTGCAGGCGATACACCGGGAATTTCAAAATCAGAAGCGGCAAGTGAAATTGGTAAAGGACCACAAATTATCGTTTATGATGGCTCGATGATTTCACACCGTGGCTTACGTGAATTAGTCGTTGAAACAGCAGAAGAACAAGCGATTCCGTACCAATATGAAGCGATTCCTGGTGGCGGTACTGATGCGGGCTCGATTCATTTAACGATGAATGGTGTGCCGGCACTATCAATCGGTATTGCAACGCGTTACATTCATTCACATGCGGGTATTTTACATCGCGATGATTTTGACAATACCGTTGATTTAGTCGTGGCGGTTATTAAAAAATTAGATGCAGCTACCGTTCAAAAGATTACATTTGAATAAGCGCTCATAGAAAGAAGTTGGAAGAATCTCCAACTTCTTTTTTTGCTTTCTAGAAAAGCATTGTTTAAAGATAGATGCATTTGTAATGCATAATATACAAAACAAACTGCATAAACAGTGTATTGTGCATAAATGAATTGTAAGGATAGTGTAAATTTAAAAAGTGTAAAAGTCGTCTGAAACGTTGATTTATAAATGTTTTTGGCGCATTTTTTATGTAAATATTAAAATTTTTTAGAAAAAACATAAAAATACAGTTGACTTCATAATTATGCAGTTGTATGATAAGTACATAAAGTTAAACGTTTAGGAGCGATGACAAATGAAATTACTAGAAGAAATTGAATTACAACCCGTTCATACATTAAAGGGCAAACACTTATTGTCATTAGTCGATTACACAAGCGATGAAATCAAACAGCTTGTCGAATTAGCTATCAAAATGAAAATTGTCACAAAAGAATCAGGTTCACCTAAATTATTAGAAGGTAAAACATTAGCGATGATCTTTGAAAAGAACTCAACTCGTACACGTGTTTCTTTTGAAGTCGGTATGCACCAACTAGGTGGTAAAGGCATGTACATGAATGCCCGCGACTTACAAATCGGCCGTGGCGAAACAGTTCACGATACAGCGCTTGTACTATCAGGCTATGTAGATGGCATCATGATTCGCGCAAATGAACATACAATGGTACAAGAATTAGCACAGTATTCAAAAGTACCAGTAATCAATGGCTTAACAGATGTGTCACATCCATGCCAAGCATTAGCTGACCTTGAAACAATTGCTGAAGTAAAAGGCTCATTTGAAGGCTTAAAAGTTGCGTATATCGGTGACGGTAACAACGTTGCACACTCATTAGTTGCCGCTTGCGCACACGTTGGCATCGATTCTGTTATCGCTGCACCAGTTGGCTATGAACCAGATCCAGCAGTTATCGCGAAAGTACAACAAATTGCCGCAAGCAATGGCTGTACAGTATCGGTTACAACAGACCCTGTTGAAGCAGTAAAAGATGCCGATGTTATTTACTCAGACGTTTGGACATCAATGGGTCAAGAAGAAGAATCAGCAAAACGCTTAAAAGACTTCGAAGGCTACCAAATTAACGAAGCATTAGTCGCACACGCAAAAGCAGATTACATGTTCCTACACTGCTTACCAGCACACCGCGAGGAAGAAGTAACAGCAGCGGTTATTGACAACCCAGAACATTCATACATTTTCCATCAAGCTGAAAACCGCATGCACGCTCAAAAAGCGGTACTTGTGTCACTTTTAGCAGACTAATAAATTAGAACAATCATTAAAAGGCGCCTGTGAACGCGAATGATGATGCACGCTAATACGGAGTTCACTGAGTCGTAATCCACAGAGGGGGATGAACACTCAGCCGCTATTATACCCGGACCAACTTGGCAGAGGACAAGTTGGTCTTTTTTTATTTAAGTGATGAATCGACTCGTTCAGATTCGAAGGGCAAATAAAGCTTCTGACAAGCGGCGACTAGCCGCGTAGGAAGAAGTGATTTGACCCGAGAATCTAGTCGATGAATCCGGATAAGTTCGCTGGACGCTTATCTTCCTTAAGAAAATAAAGCAAGTGACGTTCTATGTCACGCTGGAGAGTGCGAAACAACCCAAAGAGTTAGCGCTTGAAACCGGATAAGTACGCCAGCCGCGAACTAGATAAGCGTTGTAGTGCTAATCATTGAAACCACCGCTACTTTTCTCTACAATGAATGGAGATAGAACGGAGGAATTAGTGTGTTAGGTTTTATTTATTTACTGGTGGCGTTGACGTTTTTAAAATTGACGTACGATACGTCAAAATGGACAGCGCAAGATGAAGGGGACGAGAAAAACGCGATTCATCGTGGACAATCATCCTTTGTCGCGGTGCTAATGGTAACATTACGTTTTATGCCGCTAGATATTCGTAAAAAAGTAATGATGGCTGTTTTTGCTGTTATTACGCTAGTCTTTTTTGTGTTATTTTGGCGCGCCTTTTAATAAGAAACAGCAAGCATTTGGTCATAAACCAAATGCTTTTTTTGTGCGCAAAAATCTAGTTGACGGAAAAAATATTCGGTGCACGCTGAATAATACGTATAAATAGGCTATTTAAAACCTAATAAATGGTAAAAAACGATATTTTCATTGAAAATGATAATGATTTTCAATTAGATATTTACTTTTCGGAAATACGCTTGTTAAACTGGGTCATAACTTATAGAAAAAGGGGTTATTAGACATGTACAACAAATTATTTGTAGCACCACTTGCATTATCAATCGCATTAGCAGCAGTAGCACCAACAATGGCACAAGCTGAGGAAGCGGTAGCAGTTAGTGACACAGTTGAAGCAACAACGACTGTATCATTTGATCTTTGGTATAAAGGTGCTGTAAACGACACGTACACAGGAATGTTCGGTGCGGCAACTGTAACGCCAGTAGGAAATCAATATGAAGTGACATTAGAAGTTCCACAAATGTTGACGACATTTAATGTCAATGGTGTAACGCCCGAAACAGTAGCGGAAACAGCAACGTTTAAAACGGTGAAATTCACAACAGCTTCTGTTACCGAGCGTTTGCCAATTACGATTGGTTATACAGTGAATGGTTATACAGGGAGCCATGATATGGAACTAGCATTAAACTACAATGTAGGTGGAGGAGTGGTAACACCGCCAGTGACAGAAACGCCTGAGGCAACACAACCAATAGCCGTATCACCTATCATTTCCTACAAAGGCGTACCAACCGCATCATACAATACGAATTTTCAACAGGTGTCGTATGTAAAAGATGGCGATGGCTATAAAGTAATGATGGACATCGCAAAAATTTTAACGACGTTTAAAGTGAATGGCGCGGATGTGACACCAACGGATAACGGCGAGACAAATCAAGTAACGTTCAACGTCCAAGATTTAAACAACACCGCTATTACAATTGGCTACAATGTAGGTGGTTATGCGGCGACACATGATTTTATATTTGATTTCACACCATCAAAAACGGAAATTCAGCCAGCTTGGGAACAAGCAATTAAAGCGATCACGACAACACCAATTACATCAGCTGCGGAATTAAAAGTCGCGGCCGCACAAATCGCGACAATTAATGGGGTAATCGCAGCAGCACAAGCGTCGTTATCAGAAGCGGACGCGGCAGCTTTTGTCGCACCAGAAACATACACAAAGCAAGTCGCAGCAATCGCCGCCTATAAAACACCATTTGTGACAGCGGCAACGGACGCCTTTAGTAAATTAAGCTTTACTGAGGCAGGCTCGATTACGACAGAGGCACAATTAGCGACGGCAACAGCACAAGTAGCAGCAGCACAAGCAGCCATTACAAATGCGCTAGCTGCAGGTTTAACTGAGCGTGCCGATTTAGCGGGATTAGCTGGCTATGCTAATGTAACAGCACAAAAGGCAGTAGTGGAAGTTGGTGTGAAAGCTCCAGTAGAAAAGGCTCAAACAGTCCGTACATTAACAGGTAAAGTGAGCAATGTAAAAGGTGCGGAGGATATCGTAAAAGTATATGGCCTGCAAAAAGGCGATACCATTCGTCTTTATAATGCAACAGGGAAAGTGCTTAAAACAGCAACAGCAACAGGCGCATACTTACGCGTTGCGAATGTAAGCTTAGGCAAGGCTGCTAGTAAACTATTTGTCACAGCGCAAGCAAGCGATGAAAAAGAATCAGTGAAAAAAGCCATTTCATTCAAAGCAGAGCCGGTCGCAAAAGCCATTACAAAAACGCAAATTCACGTGAAAAACAACAAAGGACAAGCGGATATTGTAACTGTGAAAGGGACGGCGCACGGGCAAAAAATTCGCGTTTATAACGAAGCAGGAAAATCATTAAAAACGGTCACTGCAACAGGAAAAACGACAAAAATTAGCATCAAACAATTAGGGAAAGCAGCCGGTAAAATTTCAGTGGCACGTATTCAAGCTGGCAAGCATATGAGTGCGAAAACAACGGTGAAATTTTCAAAAGAACAACACTAGCTTTTAAAGGAGTGATATAGATGAACAAGTGGACAAAAATTTGTTTAGCGGCGCTGCTCAGCGGATCAGCAGGAGCCTCGGCGACACTTACAGTAGCGCCTATGTTAGCGCAAGCAGCAATAGAAGCTGGTAGCTATACGGTACAACTAGCACCTTATTATAACGGGAATATTTCAAAAAATATGCAGAGCAATATGAATGCGACGGCGCAACTTGACGTGAAAAATGGCGTTGAAACAGTGACGATTTCATTAGTAAATGCGACGAGTTATAAGGATGTGAAAGATGCAAATGGCCATGATATTCCATTAAAACGTCATGCAGATGGTACAGCGACGATGACCGTAAGTGGTACAAATATCGTGAAAAATGGCGTTTACGCGAAGTTCCATATTGTTGTTCCAGAAATTAATTATGATCACGACTACGATATTCACTTGAAATTTGATGCGGCATCGCTTATTTCAACAGCAGCACCAACGACGCAGTGTATATTGTCGGGAACAGCAATAAATCGCGTCGCAAAAAAGGATACGATAACGGTCAAAGGGGTGCAAAAAGGGGATACGGTGCGCCTCTATAACGGAGGAGCTGTGCTTAAAACGATGACGGCAACATCCAAAACCGCTACGTTCACTGTAAAGCAGCTTGGCAAAAAGGCCGGGGAAATCATGGTCACAGCACAAGCAACCGGCGAGCAGGAATCAGCGAAAGTGCGCATCGCCTTTAAAGCAGAGCTTGTTAGTGCAAAAATCGCCGCAACGAATGTCACGATTACGAATAAAAAAGGTAAAGCACATGATAAAGTCGTTGTGAAAGAGCTTAAAAAAGGTGATGTTGTGAAATTTTACGATTCACTTGGCAATGGTCTAGGGCGCGTAACTGCGACAACTTCTACGGCGACGTTTAAACCGAAGTCTTTAAAGGCAACTGGCAGTAAATTAATTATGACGCGCACCGAGGTAGGCAAAAATCCGAGTGCGAAAGTTGCGAAACGCTATAACGCTGAAAAATAATAAAGAGAGTCGCCCGAAACGCTTTAGGGACGGCTCTTTTTTTGCTACACTTACGAATAGATTGATTATTTAGAAAAAGGGGTTTTGAATATGAAAGCAGTCTATGTAAAGCAGCAACAAGTGCATGTAGGGGAGCTTGAACAGCCAACAATCGGTGCGACAGATGTGCTCGTGCGCATTAAGGCAGCGGGACTCAATCGTCGTGATTTATATACACCCAATCGCCTAGCACCCGATGCTGCACCACTTATTTTAGGGAGTGATGCAGCCGGTGTTATTGAGGCGATTGGTAATGCAGTTACACGCGTACAGGTTGGAGATGAGGTCATCGTCAATCCATCGCTTCGTTGGTACGATGAAAGCGCCGTGCCACCTGATGATTTTGAAATTTTAAGCTTGCCGGATCATGGCACATTTGCTGAGTTTTTAGCGATTTCAGAGCAGCAAGTGGAGGCTAAGCCTGCGCATTTGTCGTTTGTTGAAGCGGCGACAATCGGTATTGCTCCACTGACGGGCTACCGCGCTGTCGTGACAAAAGGGCAAGTTAAGGCCGGCGATACGGTGTTTATTCCAGGTGCGGGCAGTGGCGTTGCAACGTTTATGATTCCGTTTGCGAAAAGCTTAGGTGCGCGCGTCATTGTGTCATCGCGTGCGGCTGAAAAACGCGAGGCCGCACGTAAGTTAGGTGCGGATATCGTATTAGATAATGATGCGGATTGGCCACAGGAGTTAGCAAATGAAACGATTGATACGGTCATTGAAAGCGTTGGTCGCGCGACATTTAATCGCTCGCTGGCCGTATTGAAGCGTGGTGGTACGATGGTCGTTTTTGGTGCGACAACAGAAGATATCGTCGACTTTGATTTGCGCGCTTTCTTTTATGCGCAGCAAACGCTAAAGGGCAGTACATTAGGAAGTCGCGAAGAATTTCGTGCGATGCTGCAAATGCTTGAACAGCAAGACTTCCACCCGGTTGTTGACCGCACGTATTCACTAGACGAAGCGGCAGATGCGCTTAAATATTTAGAAATCAACGAACAATTTGGTAAACTAGTATTTGAAGTGAACAACTAGGGGGCAAATGGAGTGACAGTTCGATTACTAGCAATTGATGTGGATGGGACGCTCGCCAATTCAAAGGGTATTGTGACAGAACGTACACGACAAGTACTACATGAGGCGGTAGCACGCGGTCTTTACGTCGTAATTTCAACAGGACGCAGTCGAAGTTTTTTACAATGTGTGTCGGATCAAGTAGCGCTTGAGCAGCCACTCATTTGTAATAATGGCGCGGAAATTTGGAAAAATGGTCAGGAATTATTGGCACAGCGTTTTATGCCGCTTGCAACAGCGCAAGACATTCTTCATATTTTTCAAAAGCATCGTATTCAACATATGTGGGGCAATTGCATTGAAGGGGATTTTTCGCCGGAAATGTTCCACACAACGTTAAAAAATCCACCGATGAAGCTTGGTGCTTATTTTGACAACCGCGCGCAACTAGCGGCCGTAAAAACCGAAATAAATGCGTTGCCTGATATTGAAATTACGAGTTCAGATGACTTGAATATAGAAGTGATGAAATACGGTACGTCAAAGGCACATGGGCTTGCGCAATTAGTCGCCGAATTAAATATTTCGTTAGACGACGTCATGTGTTTTGGCGATAGCTATAATGATATGGAAATGTTTGAAGCGAGCGGTCAAGCAGTCGCAATGGGCAATGCGACCGATGATTTAAAAGCGAAGGCGACGTATATTACGGCAACGAATGACGAAGATGGTGTCGCACAAGCAATCGAGCAATATGTTTTTGCGGTGCAACAACCGATTGTCTAAAATACGTGAGAAGATGTTCTGAAATAATAGGGACATCTTCTTTTTTCGTGTATACTATTTAAAGGACTACAAACTAAAGGCGGTAAAAACATGAAATATATTGAATCAAACCAAAACTCACTTGTGAAGTATTGGAAAAAATTGGCGACGACACGGAAAGAACGCGATAAATCAGGCGAATTCCTCGTTGAAGGCTTTCATTTAGTCGAAGAAGCGTTAAAACATACAGAAGTGTTACATTTAATCATTCGTGAAGGTGTAGCGATTCCGGTGTCTTGGAATCTTGATAACATCTTCTTAATTGAAGTATCCGAAGCAATTGCGAAAGAATTATCGGAAACTGAGCATTCACAAGGTATTTTTGCGCAGTGTAAGCAAAAAGAAGTAGACGATGCGGCGCAAGCAGGTTGGACACGTCTATTATTAATTGACGCAGTACAAGATCCGGGGAATATCGGTACGATGATTCGTACAGCCGATGCGGCGGGTATTGATGCGGTTGTCTTAGGAAAAGGTTCAGCGGATCCGTACAATCCAAAAACGGTGCGTTCAACACAAGGCTCGATTTTCCACATTCCGGTTGTGCGCGGCGATTTACATGACTGGGTAGCAGATTTAAAAGAGCGTAATGTGCCTGTATACGGTACAGCGCTTGAAAATTCAGTTGTCTATAACGAAGTAGAAAAAGAAGGAAAATTCGCGTTGATTATGGGCAACGAAGGTAGCGGCATTGATTCATCATTACTTGCACAAACAGATGCCAATGTCATTATTCCAATCAAAGGCGCTGCTGAATCGTTAAATGTAGCAGTGGCAACAGGCATCGCACTTTACCATTTTGCGCTGTAACAACACTTGAAGTTGTGACGCGAGTTGTTTATAATGGATGGGAATCATAAAAGAAATGCATTGACCGGGAAAAGTATAAAAAGAGGACTATTAGGGACGCCGCGCCGTAGACTGCAAGCGAGGCGAGTATCCACTTTTTAGAAGTTCACCCCGCTAGCAGCCACCGGGACCAGCGTATGCTGTAAAGGTAGGCCGGCAGATGAGCCGTTAATTCAAATGAGTGACTGTTTCGGCAGTAACTAGGGTGGTAACGCGAATTTTAACCTCGTCCCTTTTTGGGGGCGGGGTTTTTCTTTTTTTACTGCGATTGAATGATACGAAAACGAGCAATGCATCGGGGTTTAGAGCCCTACACTTGGAAGGAGGAGCAAAAAAATGCAAGAGCAATTAGCACAATTAAAAGCAGAAGTACTTGAAAAAATCGCTGCTGCACAAGACTTGAAACAATTAAATGATGTCCGCGTTGCCTACTTAGGTAAAAAGGGACCAATCACTGATTTATTAAAAGGAATGGGAAAACTCCCACAAGAAGAACGTCCAAAAATGGGTGCGTTAGTAAATGAAACGCGCGCGCACGTTCAAGACGTGTTAGATGCGCGTAAAGTAGAGCTTGAAGCGGCGGCATTAGATGCACAACTAGCATCTGAAACAATCGACGTGACATTACCAGGTCGCACGGTAAAAGTGGGGAACCATCACCCATTAACACGCATTATCGAAGAAATTGAAGATTTATTTATCGGTATGGGTTACTCGGTAGAAGAAGGTCCAGAAGTCGAAAAAGATTATTACAACTTTGAAGCATTAAATCTTCCAAAAGGTCACCCAGCGCGTGATATGCAAGATACATTCTACATTTCAGAAGAAATCTTAATGCGTACACATACATCGCCGGTACAAGCGCGTACAATGGAAAAAGCACAAGGGAAACCAATTCGCATTATTTGCCCAGGGAAAGTATTCCGTCGTGACAATGATGACGCGACACACTCACATCAATTCAACCAAATCGAAGGCTTAGTTGTCGGTGAAGATATCGCAATGAGCGACTTAAAAGGAACGCTTGATTTATTCGCGAAAAAAATGTTCGGCGAGGATCGTGAAATTCGCTTACGCCCAAGCTACTTCCCATTCACAGAGCCATCTGTTGAAATGGATATTTCATGCTTCAAATGCGGCGGCGAAGGCTGTAACGTATGTAAAGGCACAGGCTGGATTGAAATTTTAGGTGCAGGTATGGTTCACCCGAACGTACTTGAAATGGCTGGCTATGACCCGAAAAAAGTGACTGGTTTCGCATTTGGTATGGGACCAGAACGTATTGCAATGCTGAAATATGGTGTGGATGATATTCGTCACTTCTATACAAATGACGTGCGTTTCTTAGAACAATTCCACCGCGCAGAAGATTAGGAGGAGGACGAAACAATGTTAGTATCATTAAAATGGTTATCTCAATATGTTGACATCAGTGGCTTAGAGCCGGAAGAATTAGCGGAAAAAATTACGCGTTCAGGCATCGAAGTAGAGGCAGTCAACCACTTATCAAAAGGGCTTAAAAAATTACAAATCGGTCAAATCAAAGAAGCGACACCGCATCCTGATTCAGACCATTTAAATATTTGCCAAGTAGATTTTGGCGAAGAAGAGTTAGCACAAATCGTTTGTGGTGCACCGAACGTAGCGGTCGGTCAAAAAATCGTTGCCGTTCGTCCAAATGGTTATGTTGGCGGCAAAAAAATTAAAAAAGGTAAACTTCGCGGTACGGTATCAATGGGCATGATTTGTTCATTACAAGAATTAGGTATCGACGGTAAAGTAGTACCAAAAGCGTATGCTGACGGCATTTATGTCGTATCAGATGACGTTCCTGTAGGCGCAGACGCCATCGAAGTATTAGGTCTTGATGATGTTGTGCTTGAATTGGGCTTAACACCAAACCGTGCAGATGCCATGTCTATGTTAGGTGTGGCGTATGAAGTAGCAGCGATTTTAGACCAAGAAATCAAACTACCTGATACGACACATGCAACAACGGCTGAAAAAGCAGCAGATGTTATGAGCGTCTCAGTTGAAGATACGACACTTAACCCAATGTATGCTGCGAAAGTTGTGAAAAATGTTAAAGTGGCAGAATCACCATTATGGTTACAACAATATTTAATGGTTTCTGGCATTCGGCCATTAAACAACATCGTCGATATTACAAACTATATTCTATTAGAATATGGCCAACCACTTCACGCGTTTGACTACGATCAATTAGCAACAGGTGAAATCGTTGTACGCTTAGCTAAAGAAGGCGAAGCTATCACAACATTAGATGAAAAAGAGCGCACATTAAAAGCGACAAACTTAGTGATTACAAACGGTAAAAAACCAGTTGCTGTTGCCGGTGTTATGGGCGGCTTTGATTCAGAAGTAACCGATGCGACAACAACGGTTGTTATCGAATCAGCGTACTTCGATGGCTTATCAGTACGTTACACATCCAAAGACCTTGGCCTACGCAGTGAAGCATCGGCTCGTTTTGAAAAAGGTATCGATCCAAACCGCGTATTACCAGCAGCAGAACGTGCGGCACAATTAATGGCAGAACTTGCTGGTGGCGACGTCTTAGAAGGTACGGTTACGGTTGATGAATTAGACAAAGAACCAGCGCGCGTTGTTGTGTCACCAGACTTCATTAACAACCGTTTAGGTATGAAAATTTCATTAAATGAAATGGTGTCGATTTTAAAACGTTTACGCTTTGATGTAGAGCCAGCGAATGGTTTATTAATCATCGATGCACCGACGCGTCGTCAAGATATTAAAATCGAAGAAGATATCGTCGAAGAAATCGCTCGTTTATACGGCTATGACGAAATCCCAACTACTTTACCGGTTGCTGAAACGGTACCAGGTCGCTTAAACCGCAATCAACAAGTGCGCCGCACAATCCGTCACCAATTAGAAGAAGCGGGTCTGTATCAAGCACTAACATACTCATTAACATCTGATGCATTAGCACAAAAATATGCCTTAGAAACAGCGCCAACAACACGCTTGTTAATGCCAATGAGTGAAGAGCGCAGCACATTACGTCAATCAGTCTTACCACATTTAATTGAATCACTTGTGTACAACACGTCTCGTCAAGCTGACGCGGTGGCGTTATATGAAATCGGCTCTGTATTCTTAGGTCAAACAGCAGAAGGCCTACCATTAGAGCGTGAACATGTTGCACTTGCGATGACAGGCAAATGGGTAGAAAATGCTTGGCAAGGTGAGCACAAACAAGTTGATTTCTTCGTGTTAAAAGGTGCGCTTGAAGCATTATTCGCCAAATTAAACGTAGCAGAGCGCATCACGTACGTAGCAGCAAAAGTTGATGGTATGCACCCAGGCCGTACTGCAGACATCTTATTAGATGGCGAACGTATCGGTTTCTTAGGTCAATTACATCCACAAGAGCAAAAAAACCTTGGCGTAAAAGATACATTTGCAGCAGAGTTCAACTTAGCACAAGTACTTGCAGCGGAAATCGCGCCGTTACAATATGTTGCTGTTCCTCGCTTCCCATCTATTTCTCGCGATATCGCGTTAGTAGTTGAGCGCGCAACAACAGCGGCTTCATTAGAAGCAATCATTACAGCGGCTGGCGGTAAATTATTGAAAGCTGTCCACGTATTTGACGTCTATGAAGGCGAACATATGGAAGCTGGCAAAAAATCAATCGCCTTTAGCTTAACGTACTTCGATCCGGAACGTACATTAACAGATGAAGATGTAACAGCAGCACATGATAATGTTGTAGCAGCATTACAAGAGCAAGGTGCAACATTACGTTAATAGCATAACGTGAATAAAGACAGGAATCGCTTCGGCGGTTCCTGTTTTTTTGTAGTTTGGAAGATGCTGTTTTTAAAAAAAGGAAATAAAGGTTTAGAAAATACAATATATGTGTAAATAATTGTAATATAACAACTAAAATTTGAGCGTCGAATGGACTAAAAATAATTTTTGTATAGATATTAATAGAATAAATCTTCTAAATATATAGATAATTCGGATATTTATGTTATTGAAAAAATTAGTGTCAAAGATTTAGTGAAATCAGATGAAGTACGTAAAAACCCGGTAACACTTGGCGCCTTCGTTGTTGATAAAGTAGTCAACGGCGAATCTGTCCAAATGGTGGCCAACAAAAACTACTTCCGTGGGGAGCCAAAATTAGACAAAGTCGTCATCGAAATCGTGCCATCATCATCTGCAGCAGCAGCGATGAAAGCCGGTAAATACGACATTTTAGAAAGCTATCCAGCAAACCAATACGCCGATGTAAAAGATTTGAAAAATACACAAGTACTTGGCCGTCCAGAATTAGCTTACTCATATCTTGGCTTCAAAATGGGGAAATGGGATTCTAAAAAAGGCGAAGTGGTTGTCAATCCAGAGGCGAAAATGGGCGATGTAAAATTGCGCCAAGCAATGTCTTATGCATTGAATATTGAAGAAGTAGCAAAAGCGTATTATGATGGCTTACGCGAACGTGGAAATTCATTAATTCCACCTGTATTCGCGTCTTATTATGATAAGTCATTAGCTGGTTTCAACTACGATCCAGAAAAAGCAAAATCATTGTTGAAAGAAGCGGGCTATGAAGATAAAGACGGCGATGGTTTCGTCGAAGATCCAAATGGCAAAGCATTCACGGTGAAGTTAGCAACGATGGCTGGTTCCGATAAAGATGACAAAATCACCCAATTCTACATCCAAAACTGGAAAGATGTTGGGGTGAAAGTAGAACTGACAACAGGTCGTCCAATCGAATTTAATAGCTTCTACGATAAAGTACAAGCTGATGATAAGGACATCGATATGTTTATGGCCGCATGGGGCACAGGTACAAACCCATCGCCAATCGGTTTATTTTCAAAAAATGCACAATTTAACTATAGTCGTTATACAACGCCTGAGTTAGAAAAATTATTAGCAGATATCGATTCGAAAGAGTCATTAGATGCAGCACACCGCGGTGAAGCGTTTAAAGCATGGCAACAATATATGTTTGAACAAGCCGTAACGGTGCCAATGTATTTCCGTACAGAAATCTTCCCGGTTAATAATCGTGTGAAAGGGTATTCAATTAACTATTTAGACGGTATTGACAAACATTATCAAGATATCGAATTAACGGCAGATACACCTGCAAAATAAGATTTAAAATACAAAAAAAGGGGAATGGTCCAGAGCGGGCCATTCCTCTTTTCTGTCGTTAAATCATGCGGTTTTTAGCGGCGATGCGCGATGCTTTTGTCGTGTTTGCGAAATGCCATTTTGTGACCGAATGGAGCGCTTCTTCACCTTGTGATAATAAGATATTTGCAGCGACTTGGTCGACGATGGCACTAGCGCCTTTTGGCAACTCAACGCCGATTTCATTTGATAGTTGGTCCATTGCTGACAAAAAGGCGAAGCGCGCAATAATCGATGCGGCCGCCACTGATAAATGCAGTTGTTCCGCTTTTGTAGCGAATAACACGCGGTCGCGCACGATATCTTTTTCTTCTTGAATGTGGCGGTAATACGTGTCGCGTTCTTCAAATTGGTCGATTAAAATATAGTCTGGTTTTGTTGGCTCAATTTTTGATAACACGTGGCGCAATGCTTGGTTATGTAACAGCGCCTTAATTTTGCCTTGTGACCAGCCTTGTTCTTTTACTTTGTTGTATTTATCGTTGTGCAATGTCAGGACGCTATAAGGCACGGCTTCCATAATTGCCGGTGCGATATCACGCATTTTGGCATCGGTTAACATCTTCGAATCCTTGACGCCTAACGTTTGGAGTAATGCCATTTTTTCTTCGGGTACATACGCTGCAGCGACCGTAATCGGACCAAAATAATCGCCAGTGCCTGTTTCATCGGAACCAATCACATTGAGGCTCGCAAAATTTTCAGGGAGCTTATCGCCTTTTGATGACGTCGTAGTAGTAGGTGCTTCAAATTCGCCGAAGCGTGTTGCTTCTTGCTCGGCCTCTGCTCCTTGGAACATGACTTTTCCAGACGTATACGATGTAATGGTTGCGTGCGCTGTTTTCGCCATAAAGATAGCACCAGGTGCGTTCGTTGGAACGGCTTGTGCATCATAATAAGCATGAACTTTTTGTTGATCTGCGCTAGATAATTTTAAAACGATTGTAGACATAATTTCTCGTCCTTTCTTTTAGTAGATTATTCACATGATATTCAATTTCATGGTATTATTAGAAATAGGATTTAAAAGGAGGGAACGGGCATTGTCAGAGCAACGCTTAAATCGTATTTCTGTAAATATTTATGGACAAACCTATAACATGGTGGGAACGGAATCGCCAAGTCATATGAGGCATGTGGCAAGCACTGTTGATGAACAAATGCGCGGTATTCGCAACGCCAGCCCTTCTTTAGATATTGCCAAACTCGCCGTTTTGACAGCGGTAAATGCCGTCAATGATTCGATGAAATATAAGCAACGCATCGATGAATTAGAAGCACAACTCAAAAAATTAAAGGATGACGTGAATGATTGATTTAATCATTATTATATTACTAATTGCAGGTGTGCTCACAGGCGTCGGTCGCGGCGTACTGTATCAGCTTGTTAACTTAGTAGGACTTATCGTGGCGCTTATTTTAGCGCTTATCAGCTATCAAGCATTAGCTGAAAAATTTGTCATGTACGTACCATACCCAACTGTTAGCGATGAAACAGCGCTGAAGTTTGGCATGGACGGTGTAGACTTGATGCAAACATTTTATAATATTTTGGCGTTTGTCGTTATTTTCTTTATCGTCAAATTTATCTTTAAATTGATTGCTTCATTGTTTAACTTTGTGCAGTATGTGCCAGTGCTTGGTGGCTTCAACCGTCTTCTAGGTGGTTTACTAGGCTTTATCCAAGTGTACGTGATGTTATTCTTCGTACTTTACATTTTGGCGCTATTACCTGTAGAAAGTATTCAGAACTTCATTGACAGTTCTATTTTAACAAACTTAATACTTAAATATACACCACTCATTTCGACAATGTTCCAACAATTGTGGTTCGTTTATACGAAATAATAACAAAAAGCGGGCGCCTACTGTTGTGGGCGCTCGTTTTTTCTTACAAGGAGATGCAGATGATGAACAAAAAGAAAATCATTAACACGCTTGAAACGATTGCGATTTATTTAGAATTAAAAGGAGAAAATCCATTTAAAATTGCGGCGTTTCGTAAGGCTGCTGCGGCGCTTGAAAATGACCCGCGAAGCATCGAAGAAATCGATGATGTGACGAAAATTAAAGGCATTGGTAAAGGGACATCAGCAGTCATTCACGATTTATTACAAACAGGTGAATCAAGTGATTTAGTGTCATTAAAAGCGGACGTACCAGCCGGCTTACCGCCATTATTAAAAATCCCAGGGCTCGGTGGCAAAAAGATTGCAAAGTTGTATAAGGAATTAGGTATTGATTCGGCAACTAGCTTAAAGGAAGCATGTGAGTCTGGAAAAGTGAGTGAACTTGCTGGTTTCGGTAAAAAAACAGTTGAAAAACTTTTAAAAGAACTTGAAACATTTGGCAAGCGTTCGGAGCGCCATCCGGTATGGCAGCTAGAGGAAAACGTGCGGGACATCAATGAGCTGTTAGCAGACATCGCTGAAATTACACGCTTTTCTGTTGCGGGTTCATTCCGCCGCGTCACCGAAACGAGTAAAGATATCGATTTTATTATTGCTTCGGCAGAGCCATTAATCGTCAAAGAAAAATTATTAGCTACACTGCCATATGAAGAAATTATCGCAGCCGGTGAGACGAAAATTTCCGTTGTTTTAGCAGGGGATGATGCTGCAAATGCTGATTTTCGCATTGTGAGCGATGCAGAATACCCGACAGCACTGCACCATTTTACCGGTTCAAAAGAACATAATGTACGCATGCGCCAAATCGCAAAAGAGCGCGGCGAAAAGATTAGTGAGTACGGTGTCGAACAAGCGGACGGTTCTGTGTTAACATTTGACACAGAGCAAGCTTTTTTCAATCATTTTGCGTTGCCATTTATTCCACCAACATTGCGTACTGGTCACGCGGAGTTTGAGCGCCACGCCGAGATTCCAAAGCTCGTGACGCTAGCAGATATTCGCAGTGATTTACATATGCATACGACTTGGTCGGACGGGGCGCATAGCGTTCGTGAAATGGGCGAGGCGTTGATTGCACGCGGCTATGATTATGGCGTAATTACCGACCACTCGCACTATTTAAGAGTGGCAAATGGCTTGACACCGGAACGATTAGAGCAGCAAAAACAAGAGATTTATGCCTTTAATCATGCGCACCCTGAGTTCCAGTTGTTACGCGGTACAGAGATGGATATTTTACCGGATGGTTCGCTCGATTTTAGCGATGACGTGATGGCGAGCTTAGATTTTGTCATTGCATCGATTCACTCCAGTTTCTCACAACCACAGGCGCAAATTATGGAGCGCTTGCATAATGCGCTGAAAAATCCACATGTCGATATGATTGCACATCCAACAGGACGCGTCATCCATCAACGTGATGGCTATAACCCCGATGTAGCGCAGCTGATTGCATGGGCGAAAGAATATGGTAAAATTTTAGAGTTGAATGCCAATCCGTACCGCTTTGATTTATGTGTGGCGCATTTAGAAATGGCCGCAGAAGCGGGCGTACCGGTTGCGATTAATACCGATGCCCATGCGACCGAGCAGCTACGCTATATGGATATCGGGACAAAGTATGCACAAAAAGCATGGCTTTATAAGGACATGATTGTCAACACATGGAGCTTTGAGCAGTTCATGGCGTTTTTAAATAACAAGTAGGAGGCGTTTTGAATGATCGCCGAGCGCGCATTGAAAACACTAGAGTTTGATAAAGTACGTGAGCAAGTAGCAAGTTTTGCGACGTGTTCACTTGGACAAGAAGGGTTAGCGAAGTTAGCACCCGAAACAGAGCTAGAAGCAGTACAAGGCTTACTAGCAGAAATGGATGAAGCATTATCGATTTTACGCTTAAAAGGGAGCGTGCCAATGGGCGGTATTTTTGACGTTCGCCCACATGCACGCCGAGCGCAAATTGGTGGGATGCTGAGTCCAAAAGAATTAATGGAAATTTCAAGTACGATTCGTGCAAGCCGCATTTTCCGCGAATTTATCGACAATGTTGTCGCGGACGATGAAGTCGCGATTCCATTATTTGAAGCAAAAAAAGAAGATTTGCCGATTTTAACAGGTTTACAGCACGAAATTAATAGCTGCATTGATGACAATGCCAAAGTAATGGATTCGGCGAGTCAAGCACTGCGCGGTATCCGAACGCAACTGCGTACACAAGAAGGCCGCGTACGCGATCGTTTAGCGAGCTTAACGCGTGGGAGCGCTGCTGCGAAAATGCTGTCGGATTCGATTATTACGATTCGTAACGACCGCTTCGTAATCCCAGTAAAAGCTGAGTATCGCAGTCATTATGGTGGCGTCATTCATGACCAATCTGCATCAGGTCAAACATTGTACATTGAGCCAGATGCCGTTGTACAAGCAAACAATGAAATTCAAGGCTTAAAAGTAAAAGAAAAAGCAGAAGTAGACCGCATTTTAATGGCGCTATCTGCACAAGTACAAGAAGTGGCGCATAGTTTATTTGTGCTCGTTCAAATTTTAGGCGCGATTGACGTCGTATTAGCGAAAGCAAAATATGGTCAAGCACATAAATGTACGATGCCAAAAATGAATGACCGCGGCTATATGAAGCTGACGAAAGCACGCCACCCATTACTCGATATCGATATGGCTGTAGCGAATGATATCGAGTTTGGCGATGATGTGACGGCCATCGTCATTACCGGCCCCAACACAGGTGGTAAAACCGTAACATTAAAAACAATTGGTTTGTGTACATTAATGGCGCAGGCAGGGTTACCAGTACCAGCGCTTGATGGCTCGGAACTGGCAGTGTTTACGCAACTATTTGCAGATATTGGCGATGAGCAATCAATCGAACAAAGCTTATCAACGTTCTCCAGCCATATGGTCAACATCGTCGATATTTTACATGAATTTGACCATGAATCACTCGTATTATTCGATGAATTAGGCGCAGGGACGGACCCGCAAGAAGGGGCAGCACTAGCGATTTCTATTTTAGATGAAGTACATGGTCGTGGCGCACGTGTTATGGCGACAACGCACTATCCTGAATTAAAGGCATACGGGTATAACCGCCCAGGGGTTATTAATGCGAGTATGGAATTTAATGTCGATACGCTAAGCCCAACATACCGTTTATTAATCGGTGTACCAGGGCGTTCAAATGCCTTTGAGATTTCACAACGTCTAGGGTTACCGGCGCATATTATCGATACGGCGAAATCTTACACAGGTACTGAAACACATGAAGTAGAATCGATGATTGCGTCACTTGAAGCGTCGCGTATTCAAGCGGAAAAAGATGCTGAAGAATCTGCTCGTTTAGTAGCAGAAGCGAATGTGTTGCGTGCAGATTTAGATAACAAGATGGCGGAATATGAGGCGACGAAAGACGAGTTAACGCAAAAAGCGAAAGAAAAAGCGCGTAAAATCGTTGATGAAGCAAAACGTGAAGCGGAAGATGTTATCGATGAATTGCACAAAATGCAACACCGCGCGAACGAAGCGGTGAAAGAGCATGAAATTATCGATGCTAGAAAACGCTTAGATGAAGCAACTCCAGCGCAAGAAAATCGCGTGCTGAAAAAGCAACGCCAACTGAATGCGCGCGCCCAAGAACTACAAGTCGGCGATGAAGTAAAAGTGTTGAGCTATGGCCAACGCGGTACATTACTTAAAAAAGATAAATCTGGTGAATGGGTCGTTCAAATCGGTATTTTAAAAATGAAATTACCAGAAGATGACTTACAATATATTAAACCTGAAAAAGTAAACGATACGGTCAATGTGTCGAATGTGCGCAATCGTAGTCAGGCAGTCAAACTAGAATTAGATTTGCGCGGCGAACGTTACGAGGACGCCATGCATCGTACTGAAAAGTATTTAGACGATGCGCTACTATCGAATTATCACCAAGTTTCAATCATTCATGGTAAAGGAACGGGTGCTTTACGCGAAGGAATTCAGCAATTACTAAAACGCCATCCACGCGTGAAAAGCTATCACTTTGGCAATGCCAATGAAGGTGGCTACGGCGTCACGGTTGTAGAATTTAAATAGAGAGGATGGATGCTCATGGACGCATTTTGGCAACACCCAGTTGTACAAATGACGGGCTATTATACGGTTGTGTTACTGTGTTTGCTCGTTGCAATGGCGATGTTTGAAGTCGTCACGCGCTATAAAAACTGGGAAGAGATTCAAAAGGGCAATATCGCCGTAGCGCTTGCGACCGGCGGGAAGATTATTGGGATTTGTAATGTCTTTCGTTATTCAATTGAGCACCATGCCACATTACTCGCAACGATTGGCTGGGGCATGTTTGGCTTTGTGTTGTTAATCGTTGCGTATTTATTATTTGAATTTGTTACACCACGATTAGATGTCGATAAGGAAATTGCGAAAGGCAATAAGGCTGTTGGCTTTATTTCATTTGCGATTTCGCTAGGGTTGTCATTTGTGATCGGTTCGACGATTCCTTAATGGCAAAAAGAGGTTGCGCTTATGGCAGCCTCTTTTTTAATGCGCTAACGGCGTAGGAGCTCTCAGAAATCACTTATGAGCTCGAATAGCGTGTTTCCGGTACAACATATATTTAAATATGCGACAGCATTATGTGAATAAGCCTGTAAAAATGCTAACAATTTGTTCATAACCTCTTTTTTCACAAATGATTAGCATATGACTGGCGATAGTTACAAAACAATCGTAACGAGCGTTGTATAAAATGGGACAAAAAATGCCCGTTAGAAGTTATTTTTGGCTGTTTTTTCAATGAAAATCGCCCTGTTCAACACAAGCCAATGAGACGAGCATAGCAGCGTGTCGCATTTTGTATTTTGAAAAATAAATGACACGTGCGTCGAAAAAACGAATTTTTTTGTGCTGAAAATGCCCGTTAGAAACGAAAAAAGGGGCATTTTGAAATCCTAACGGGCAAAATAGCGAAAATCGAGTTCTTAAAAATAATAATGATTTGAGAAATAATGCGTAAATAAAAATTTTTGTTGACAGCATATGCACGATGTTTACTAAACGACCATTTTTAACTATGTGAATAGGCTATAGTTGTCACTTATTCTCAACTATGTTGTATCCAAAACACGCTACTCGAGCTCATGAGCGATTTCTGACAGCTAGATTAGTTTCGCGCATTTATTAATACATGTGACATGTGCTCGTAGCAAATGGCTGATGGCACAATAGCGAGCTCGTATTGGCATGTCACATCGTAGCAGATTTTAATAACTAAATCGAAATTGATGATTCTGCTTCGGTTACTTATTTTCTCGAAAAAACAAAAAAATGAGCGACTATTCATTGAAAGTTCTTGCGGCGTCCGATATACTAAAAGTAAGTTTTTAACTTATTATTGCAAAGGGGTGTTTGCAAGTGACTGAGAAACTTTGGCTGAAAAGTTATCCGAAAGAAGTTCCAACATCACTCGATTATCGGGAGATACCGCTGCAACAATATTTAACAGAAGTAGCAGAAAAGACACCGGATGACGTCGCGATTTATTTTATGGGCAAAGAAGTTCGTTTCAAAGAGTTACAGCAATATGCGTATAAATTTGCAAATTATCTTCAAAAGTTAGGGCTTCAAAAAGGTGATCGTATAGCGATTATGCTACCGAATACACCACAAGCAGTTATTAGTTTTTTTGGTGCGATGTATGCAGGTTGTACCGTTGTCATGACCAATCCACTTTATACGGAGCGAGAAGTAGCGTACCAATTAAAAGATTCTGGTGCTAAATTAATCGTGACGCTCGATATTTTGTATCCGCGTATTATGAAAGCGTGGAATGAGACGGAGTTGGAGCATATTGTTGTGACCGGCATAAAAGATTTCTTGCCATTCCCAAAAAACGTTGTCTATCCATTTATGCAGAAAAAGGAATATGGTTTCAAAGTATCGGTTGAGCATCATGGGGTCAATCATTTGTTTACAGAAATTTTGCGTACAACGCCTGAAACAGCGCCTGCATTAGATGAAGCGTTTGATTTTAATCATGATTTAGCGTTGTTGCAATATACAGGTGGTACAACAGGTTTTCCAAAAGGTGTCATGTTGACCCACCGTAATATTGTCTCGAATGTGCAAGCTTGTGCGATGTGGACGACAGATTATCGCGTTCCAGAACAAGAGCGTGAGCAAGATATTGTGCTTGGCGTATTACCGTTTTTCCATGTGTATGGCATGACGACCGTACTCGCATTAAGCGTGATGAAAGGGCTGAAAATGCTCTTAGTACCAAAATTTGATGCGACGGAAATGCTGAAAACAATCGACAAGCAAAAACCGACACTCTTCCCGGGAGCACCAACGATTTATATTGGTATTTTAAATCACCCAGAGCTTGAGAAATATGACTTATCATCGATTAAAGCTTGTATTAGTGGCTCGGCGCCGTTACCGGTCGAGGTACAGGAGCAATTCGAAAAAGTAACAGGTGGTAAATTAGTAGAAGGCTATGGCCTAACAGAAACGTCGCCAGTCACACATGGGAACTTTTTATGGACGGACCAGCGCGTAAAAGGCTCTATTGGGGTACCGTGGCCAGATACAGATGCAGCGATTATGGATACAATAACAATGACCGAGCTACCTATTGGTGAAGTAGGAGAAATCTGCATTAAAGGGCCACAAGTAATGAAAGGTTACTGGAATCGTCCGGAAGAAACTGCACAAACATTACGCGATGGTTGGCTATTAACTGGCGATATGGGGTATATGAACGAGCATGGTTATTTCTTTGTAGTAGACCGTAAAAAAGATATTATTATCGCAGGGGGCTACAACATTTATCCACGCGAAGTTGAAGAAGTGTTATATGAACATGAGGCAATTCAAGAATGTGTCGTTATCGGCGTGCCAGATGCATATCGCGGCGAGACGGTAAAAGCATTTATCGTCTTAAAAGAAGGCGCGACTGTTAGTGAGGACGACTTAAATCGCTATTGCCGTCAAAGTTTAGCGGCGTATAAAGTACCGCGTATTTATGAGTTTAGAGAAGAGTTACCAAAGACGGCGGTAGGGAAGATTTTACGTCGCCAATTAATTGATGAAGAAAAGCAAAAAGAAAATGATTACCTTGCTTGACAAAACTTACCAGAAGCATTTATTATAAAGGTGTGAATGAATAACCATTCATTTTTTGGATATGGTGGTGATACAAAGTGAGGAAAGAAAAGCCGAAGTATAAGCAAATTATCGATGCTGCAGTGATTGTCATTGCAGAAAACGGCTATCATCAAGCACAAGTTTCAAAAATCGCGAAGCAAGCCGGCGTTGCAGATGGCACCATTTATTTATACTTTAAAAATAAAGAAGATATTTTAATTTCTGTTTTTGAAGATAAGATGGCTGTTTTTATTAACCGCTTACAAATGATTGTACGACGCAATGAAGCAGCTTCCGAGAAACTGTATAAGATGATTGAAAGTCACTTTAACGTACAAACGGATAACAAACACCTTGGAATCGTGACACAACTAGAATTACGCCAATCCAATATCGAAGTTCGCGTGAAAATAAATGCCATTTTAAAAGGATATCTCGAGTTGATCGATGACATTTTACAAGAGGGTGTTGAAGCAGGTGAATTTAGAACGGATATGGACATTCGTTTGGCGAGACAATGCATTTTTGGCACCATTGATGAAGTAACGACTTCATGGGTGATGAAAGACCAGAAATTTGATTTACTCGCACTAGCACCCAAAGTATATGAGTTATTGCTGAATGGTATTAAGTCATAATTTAGAGACTGGGTTATGCTCGGCCTCTTACATATAGGAGGGAATTAGCGAATGAGCTTTCTACAACTATCGAAAGAAGGCGCTGTAGCAGTCATTACGATTAATCGTCCACCGGCGAATGCAATGAGCTATGCGCTTATCGTCGAACTTGACGGTTTATTTGATAAAATTGCGGCCGATTCAGAAACACGTGTTGTCGTCATTCACGGTGAAGGCCGATTTTTCTCAGCTGGCGCAGACATTAAAGAGTTTACGCAAGTTGAAACGGAAAAACAAATGCATGATCAGACAATGACTGTGCATGAAATTTTCAGAAAAATCGAAACTTTCGAGAAACCCGTTATCGCGGCCATTCATGGTGCAGCGCTAGGTGGTGGATTAGAGTTAGCTATGAGCTGCCATATCCGATATGTCGCGTCCAACGCCAAGCTTGGGCTTCCTGAGCTGAATCTTGGATTAATTCCAGGATACGGTGGTACGCAACGACTGCCAAGCCACGTTGGTCTTGCCAAAGCAGCAGAGATGATGTTTACGGCCGAACCATTAACAGGTGAGGAAGCTGTACAGTGGGGTTTAGCTAACGCGCATTTTCCAGAGGAGGAATTGAAAGTAAGCGTACTTCAAAAAGCGCATAACATTGCCGAAAAAAGTCCGCTTGCATTAAAATCAGCAATCGACCTACTACGTTTAGGCGATGCGCCGAATCTAAAGGAAACATTAGAAGCGGAAGCACAACACTTTGCAGCATGCTTTAAAACACAAGATGCAAAAGAAGGCATCACAGCGTTTGTAGAAAAACGCAAGCCAGTATTTGAGGGAAAATAGATAATACACATAGGGAGGTTTACGATTATGAACATCTTTGTATTAGTAAAAAGAACTTTTGATACGGAAGAAAAAATCGTTATTAACGGAGGTAAAATTCAAGAGGACGGTGCTGAATTCATCATCAACCCGTACGACGAATATGCTATCGAAGAAGCGATTAACATCCGCGACGCTGAGGGCGGCGAAGTAACTGTTGTGACAATCGGAAACGAAGAGTCAGAAAAACAACTTCGCACAGCTTTAGCAATGGGCGCAGATAAAGCCGTATTAATTAACGCTGAAGAAGATTTAGATGATTTAGACCAATATACAATCTCTGCCATTTTAGCAGAATACCTAAAAGATAAAGAAGCAGACTTAATCCTAGGCGGTAACGTTGCAATTGACGGCGGCTCAGGTCAAGTAGCTCCACGTTTAGCAGAATTATTAGGCATCAACTATGTAACGACTATTACTTCTCTTGAAATCAATGGCGGTAAAGCAAATATCGTACGCGACGTTGAAGGGGATTCAGAAGAAATCGAAACATCACTACCTCTACTAATCACAGCACAACAAGGCTTAAACGAGCCACGTTACCCTTCTTTACAAGGGATTATGAAGGCGAAGAAAAAGCCGCTTGAAGAATTAGAGTTAGATGATTTAGACATCGATGAAGACGATGTAGAACCAAAAACAAACGTTGTGGAAATTTTCCTTCCACCAACAAAAGCAGCAGGTCGCGTACTTGAAGGTGAATTACCAGCTCAAGTAAAAGAATTAGTATCATTACTACATTCTGAAGCGAAAGTTATTTAATACATCCTAAGTAAACAAATTGATGGGAGGATTTACAATGTCAAAAAAAGTAGTTGTTTTAGCAGAAGCACGTGAAGGCGCGTTACGAAATGTATCATTTGAAGCAATCGCAGCAGGTAAAACGATCTCTGGCGGCGGCGAAGTCGTTGCAGCATTATTCGGCCAATCAGTAGGTGACTTAGCAGGTGAGCTATTCGCTTATGGTGCTGACCGCGTAGTTACAGTGGAGCATCCACACTTACAACATTATACTTCTGATGGTTATGGTCAAGCGCTTAACGCGGTAATCGACCAAGAAGGCCCAGAAGCAATCGTGTTTGGTCACACAGCACTTGGTAAAGATTTATCACCAAAAGTTGCGGCAAAATTAGAAGCAGGTCTTATTTCAGACGTAACAAAAATCGAAGGACAAGGCGATGGCGTACAATTCATCCGCCCAATCTACTCGGGTAAAGCGTTTGAAAAAGTGGCATCTCAAAGCTCTCCACTATTAGTATCTGTACGTCCGAACAACATCGAGCCTCTTGAAAAAGATGCATCGAAAGCGGGCTCTGCTGAAGCACTATCAGTAGATATTACAAACTTACGCACAATCGTGAAAAACGTTGTACGTAAATCAACAGAAGGTGTAGACCTTTCAGAGGCGAAAGTAATCGTTTCTGGTGGTCGTGGCGTAAAGAGCTCAGAAGGTTTCGAACCATTAAAAGAGCTTGCGAACCTTCTTGGCGGTGCAGTTGGCGCTTCTCGTGGTGCATGTGATGCAGAATATTGTGATTACTCACTACAAATCGGCCAAACAGGTAAAGTTGTAACACCGGATCTTTATATCGCTGCAGGTATTTCTGGTGCTATCCAACATTTAGCTGGTATGTCGAACTCAAAAGTCATTGTTGCAATTAACAAAGACCCAGAAGCAAACATCTTCAACGTAGCGGACTACGGCATCGTAGGCGACTTATTTGAAGTAGTACCTCTTCTAATCGAAGAAGTAAAAGCGCTTCAAGTAAACGTTTAATCAAAACTTTCCGAGGAATCGCTAGTAGGCGGTTCCTCGTTTCTATTTACATAGTTTGTCATATTTCTTAGGAAATCTGTCTTGTATAGAAGAGATATCAGAAGAATCATGCGCTAGATTATACAGATATATCTTTATATCAAGCAAAATAGTCGCGAGCACCTGCGAAATGTGCTAAACTTTCGGTAATGAGAACTAAGGAGGCTATATAACAATGGCAATTAAACATGCAACAGACGCGTCATTCCATGGCGATATTGAAAAAGGTTTAGTATTAGTAGATTTCTGGGCAACTTGGTGTGGACCATGTAAAATGATCGCGCCAGTTCTTGAAGAACTAGCACCTGAAATCGAAGGCAAAGCAGAAATCGTAAAAGTTGACGTTGACCAAAACCAACAAACAGCTGCAGAATTCGGCATCATGTCAATTCCTACACTAGTACTATTCAAAGACGGCGAATTAGTAGATAAAGTTGTTGGTTACCAACCAAAAGAAGCTTTAGCTGAATTCGTATCAAAACACGCTTAATCAAGCACAAATCATAGATGAAAACGGGAACTATACTTCGGTGTAGCTCCCGTTTTTTTGTGAACGCCTGTTCGATTTTGTATAATGGAAATAATGAGGGGGGATCATCGTTGAATGATTTATTAAAACAAAAACTCGCCATTTTACCTGATAAACCGGGTTGTTATTTAATGAAAGACCGCCAAGGAACGATTATTTACGTTGGTAAAGCAAAAGTGCTGAAAAATCGCGTGCGCTCGTATTTTACAGGTTCGCACAATGCAAAAACTGAGCGCCTTGTGCGTGAAATTGTAGATTTTGAATACATTATGACATCATCGGATATGGAAGCTTTTTTACTTGAGCTTAATTTAATTAAATTACATGACCCAAAATACAATATTATGCTGAAAGATGACAAGACGTATCCGTATTTAAAAATTACGCATGAACGTTATCCGCGGCTCGTCATTACACGCAAAGTGAAAAAAGATCGGGCAAAATATTTTGGGCCGTATCCAAATGGCTATGCGGCAGCGGAAACGAAAAAATTACTCGACCGCCTCTATCCGTTACGCAAATGTGAACCTATGCCAAATCGCGTTTGTTTGTATTATCATATAGGCCAATGCCTTGCCCCGTGTGTTAAAGACATTGCGATTGAAACATACGATGACATGACGCAGGAAATCGCGCGCTTTTTAAAAGGTGGTCAAGACGATGTGAAAAAAGATTTAACGAAAAAAATGTATGAAGCTTCGGAACAACTTGATTTTGAACGGGCAAAAGAGTTTCGTGACCAAATTGCACATATTGAAAAAGTAGTGGAACATCAAAAAATTATTAGCAATGATTTTACCGACCGCGATGTGTTTGGCTATGCCGTTGATAAAGGGTGGATTTGCGTACAAGTGTTTTTCGTGCGCCAAGGAAAATTAATCGAGCGTGACGTCTCGATGTTTCCATCATACGGCGAACCAGACGAGGAATTTTTAACATTTGTGGCGCGCTTTTATGAGCAAGGAAATTTATTGCCAAAAGAGGTGCTCGTGCCAAAAGAAATCGATGCAAAAATGCTCGCACAGGCGTTAGACGTCGCGGTAGTGCAACCACAAAAAGGCAAGAAAAAGGAATTGCTTGAGCTCGCAACGCAAAATGCGCAAAACTCGATTGATGAAAAATTTAAATTGATTGAACGCCAAGAAGAACGGACGCTTGGTGCGTGTGAAGAGCTTGGCGATGCGCTCCATATCGTCACGCCGCTGCGCATTGAAGCGTTTGATAACTCGCATATTTTTGGGGCAGATACGGTATCCGCGATGGTCGTTTTTGTTGATGGGAAACCTTCTAAAAAAGATTATCGTAAATTTAAAATTCAGCAAGCAGGTGCTCATGATGATTACGCGGCGATGCGCGAAGTCGTGCGCCGCCGCTATACACGTTTGTTGCGTGACAATCAAGTGTGGCCGGATTTGATTGTGACGGATGGCGGGAAAGGGCAGATGGAAGTTGTGCGTGAAGTGCTAGAGGATGAGCTAGGGCTTGATATTCCGATTGTCGGTTTAGCAAAAGATGACAAACACCGAACGAAGCAGTTGTTGTATGGCAACCCGCCAGAGCTTGTACCATTGAAGCATAATAGTGAAGCTTTTTACTTGTTGCAACGTATTCAAGATGAAGTCCATCGTTTCGCGATTACCTTTCATCGACAGCTACACCAAAAAAATGCCATGACGTCGGTGCTTGATGATATTCCTGGTATTGGGCCAAAACGCAAGCAGCAATTGTTGCGCCACTTTGGGACGATTAAGAAAATTAAAGAGGCCGACGAGGCACAATTACGTGAAGCCGGGTTGCCGAAACCATTAGCTACTACCGTAATTGCGTATTTTTCGGAAAAATAATTGTCTTTTTCCAAATATTGTGATAGTGTTAAAGCACCAAATGAAATCACTAGATTAGTGATGATAGAGGCGCGGAACTCTAATAGTAAACATTTTTAGGTTGGATAGAACCGGTGAGAAATGTTGAAAGGGGAGGCCGCCGAAATGGTTAGTAAAGCTATTCTTTCTAACTGTTGGTTCTACATTTAAGAAGTGTAGAATTGTCAGAATCAGCAACGGTTCTGGAGGGCTATCACACATGAATGTTCGAACGATGAACGTACATGCGAAGGGCGGCCTAATTTTTAGGGCGCTCTTTTTTTGATTCATGTTGACTGCCTGGCATAGATTATATGTGGGGAGCGAGAAAATTTGAGTACTTTAGTTGTAAAATTTGGCGGTACTTCGGTAGCGACAACCGAACGAATTCAGCATGTGGCACAGCGAATTCAACAGGAATATGCAAAAGGATATCGTCTAGTTGTGGTTGTGTCCGCAATGGGAAAAACGACCGACCAGCTTGTGGTGATGGCAAATGACATTGCGACGGCGCCTTCAAAACGTGAAATGGACGTGTTGTTAACAACCGGTGAGCAAATCACAATTTCATTATTATCGATGGCACTTCAAACACTTGGCCTAAAAGCGCAGTCCTTTACAGGGTGGCAAGCAGGTATTGTGACCGAGCAAGTACCGAGCAATGCGCGTATCGAAACGGTTCAAGCAGCTGCGATTCAGCAAGCGTTAGATGCCGGTGAAATTGCTGTAGTGGCAGGGTTTCAAGGTGTTGATGCGCAAGGGAATATTACGACGCTTGGGCGCGGTGGATCGGATACGACTGCAGTAGCACTTGCGGCCGCACTTGGCGCAGCACGTTGTGACATTTATACTGATGTTGATGGCGTTTATACGAGTGACCCGCGCTATGTTCTAGGGGCGCGTAAATTACACGAGTTGTCGTATGATGAAATGTTAGAGTTAGCACATTTAGGCGCTGGCGTGCTACATCCGCGTAGCGTTGAATTAGCAAAAAATCATCGTATGCCGATGACTGTACGCTCTAGCTATGAAGCAGTAGAAGGGACGATTTTGAAGGAGGAAGTAACGGTGGAAAAACAACTTGTTGTTCGTGGCGTCGCATTTGAAGAGCAAATTGTGCGTATGACCGCTTATTATAATGAAAACTATACAGGCTCATTGGCGAATATTTTTACAACGTTAGCGAAAAATCACATTAATGTTGATATTATTGTGCAAGCGATGATTGCGCATGGCAATCCAAGCGTGTCCTTTTCAGTGAAAGAATCTCAACTGCAAGAAACGCTTGCTGTATTAAAGGCACATCAAAAGACATTAGGGTATGACCATATTGAACATGAACGGCAGTTGGCGAAGGTATCGATTGTTGGTTCGGGCATGGCTTCGAATCCCGGTGTTGCCGCCGCAATGTTTGAACGTTTATATCGTGAAGGAATTAGCGTGAAAATGGTTAGCACTTCTGAAATTAAAGTATCGGTCGTTGTTGCACATGAGGATATGTTGAACGCCGCTAACGCATTACATGAAGAATTTGAATTAAACAAACTTTCAATCGAAGCATAGCTAAGCGTATTAAAATAGAGGGGCTAAATCTCTAAAAATGTTGAGTTTCTTCTATTTAAAAATGTAAATGACATGAAAGGTTTGTATAACGAATAATTTTTTTCATAAAAAGACCAACATGTAATGAAAAAGAGGCTGGGACAAAACAGTTCCTTTTCCTTTTTTAGCGTTCGCCACAAAAAACCGGAACCGCGTCACAGCGCGGTTCCGGTTTTTCTTATGCTCATCTGAGAGGGGGTTTTTACACGTATGTCCTAGCCTCTTTTATATTGAATCGATGATTTAACGTTCAATTGGATCTTTGACATCCCATTTCACATGGAACGTCACATGTTGTTTCTTTTCGTTTTTATCATCTAAACATTCCGTAAGAAGTCCAGAGATTGTTTGATGCTGTTCCGCTAAAAAACCTGCTTCTAAACGGAAGCAGCGATGTGTAATATGTAGTAGATCTTCGGCACCTGATAATGTAAAGAAAGCTTCCTCTTTTGATTGCTTATCAAGCGTTAGTGTACCCCAGCTAGCATCGGTGAAAAATTGTAATACTTCATCTAGCGTTGTAGCAGGGAATTTGCGCGCAAGCTCCTTACCAGCCCAATAGAGAATGTCCTCTTCATTTTTTCCTAAAATGGATGAGAGAATATGGTCTCGAATGAGTTCATAGCCAAACGCAGAAACATTTTCTGTTAATTCTTGCGACATATGACCACTTCTTTCTAAAAATTTGTCTAAAATTTGAATAAGATAGAGAAATAATGTTTGAAATAGATAATCCTATTCATATATAGCGATTTCCATACGTATAGGACGCTTTGAAATTGCCTTGGTTTCCTTGACGCTCAATAGTTATGAGAGTACAATGAACTTGTCATAATATTGTACCATGATAAAGCGTGCAGTGAAACCATGCGTTGGCGAATCCGCCATCGCTCATATTGTGCTGTGTGTTTTAAGTACTAAGGGGGGTAACAGTCTTGGCGAAAGAAAAAGAGTTTTACTGGCGTCGACTACATTCACTACTTGGTTTAATTCCTGTAGGTCTGTTCGTAACGATGCACTTATTCATCAACTTTTCTGCTACAAATGGTGCAGAATCATTCAACAAAGCATCAAAAACAATGGAAAGTCTTCCTTTCCTACTAATCCTTGAGTGGGTTGTAATTTATATTCCGTTAATGTTCCATGCATTCTATGGTGTGTATATTGCATTCACTGCAAAACCAAACGTAAACCGTTTCGGTACAGTACGTAACTGGTTCTTTACGATGCAACGTTTAACAGGTATTTTCTTAGTCGTGTTCGTTGCTTGGCATATTTGGCAAACGCGTTTACAAAAAGCGATTGCAGATGCTGAAGTTAACTACGATATGATGGCTGATATCGTATCAAACCCAGCAATGTTAGCATTCTACATCGTAGGTATTCTAGCAGCTACATTCCACTTGGCTAACGGTATTTGGTCATTCTTAGTAAGTTGGGGTATTACACAATCTCCAAAATCTCAAAAAGTTGCAACTTGGGTAACAATGATTTTCTTTGTATTGCTATCTGTAGTAGGCGTAATGGCGATTTTAGCTTTCGTTTAATCGACTAGCTAAATTATTGAAAACGCTAACTACTATCTGAACGAGGAGTGAGAAAAAACATGGCGAAAAGCAAACTTCTAGTTGTTGGCGGCGGGTTAGCCGGCTTAATGACTACAATGAAAGCTGCTGAAATGGGCACTGAAGTAGAATTATTCTCATTAGTTCCGGTTAAGCGTTCACACTCTGTATGTGCGCAAGGCGGAATGAATGGTGCCGTTAATACTAAAGGTGAAGGGGACTCACCTTGGATCCACTTTGATGATACTGTTTACGGCGGGGACTTCTTAGCGAACCAACCACCTGTAAAAGCAATGTGTGAAGCAGCACCTGGTATCATCCACTTATTAGACCGTATGGGCGTAATGTTCAACCGTACACCAGAGGGTCTTTTAGACTTCCGTCGTTTCGGCGGTACTATGCACCACCGTACAGCATTCGCTGGTGCGACAACTGGTCAACAACTTCTATACGCACTTGATGAACAAGTTCGTAAATGGGAAGTTGAAGGTTTAGTTACAAAATACGAAGGTTGGGAATTCTTAGGCCTAGTTATTGATGAACAAGGCGTATGTAAAGGGATCAAAGCTCAAGACCTTTCAACTCATGAAATCCGTGCATTCCGTGGTGACGCTGTTGTTATGGCAACAGGTGGCCCTGGTATCATCTTCGGTAAATCTACAAACTCTATGATCAACACTGGTTCTGCAGCATCAATTGTTTACCAACAAGGTGCTAAATACGCAAACGGTGAAATGATCCAAATTCACCCAACAGCAATCCCTGGCGATGACAAATTACGTCTAATGTCAGAATCTGCTCGTGGTGAAGGTGGCCGTATTTGGACTTATAAAGACGGTAAACCTTGGTACTTCTTAGAAGAAAAATATCCAGCGTACGGTAACTTAGTACCTCGTGATGTTGCGACTCGTGAAATCTTCGACGTATGTATCAACCAAAAATTAGGTGTTAATGGCGAAAACGTTGTGTATCTTGACTTATCTCATAAAGATCCACACGAATTAGACATTAAACTTGGTGGTATCATCGAAATCTACCAAAAATTCGTAGGCGATGACCCTCATAAAGTACCAATGAAAATCTTCCCAGCTGTTCACTATTCTATGGGTGGTTTATATGTAGATTACGATCAACATACAACAATCCCTGGTTGTTTCGCTGCAGGTGAATGTGATTACTCTCAACACGGTGGTAACCGTCTTGGCGCTAACTCATTACTGTCAGCTATTTACGGTGGTACAGTTGCTGGTCCAAACGCAGTGAACTACATTAAAGGTTTAGACAAACACGTTGAAGACCTTCCATCTAAAATTTATGATGAGGCAGTTCGCGAAGAACAAGCTAAATGGGATGATGTTATCTCAATGGATAAAGGTAACGAAAACGCTTACCTTCTTCACAAAGAGCTTGGTGAAATCATGACAAACAACGTAACAGTTGTACGTTATAACAAACAATTACAAGACACACTAGGCAAATTAGCTGAATTCAAAGAGCGTTGGAACAACATCAACGTAAATGATACAGCGAAATGGTCTAACCAAGGTGTTCAATTCACTCGTCAATTACGTAACATGATTGCTCTTGCTAACGTAATTACAAAAGGTGCATTATTACGTGATGAATCTCGTGGTGCTCACTACAAACCAGAATTCCCAGAACGTGATGATGAGAACTTCTTAAAAACAACAATTGCAGAATTCACACCGTCATTTGAACCAACAATCACTTACGAAGAAGTAGATTGCTCAATGATCAAACCTCGTAAACGTGACTACACAGGAGGTGCTCACTAATCATGGCAGATCAAAAAACAATTACTGTTAAAATCAAACGTCAAGATGGACCAGAAGCATCAACTCGTTGGGAAGAATTCGCAGTTCCTTACCGCCCAAACATGAACATTATCTCTGTTCTTATGAAAATTCGTGAGAACCCAGTTACGACAAGCGGTAAACAAACAACGCCAGTAGCATGGGATATGAACTGTTTAGAAGAAGTTTGTGGTGCATGTTCAATGGTTATCAACGGCCGTCCACGTCAATCATGTTCAGCTCTTGTTGACCAATTACAACAACCACTTACAATCGAACCAATGAGCACGTTCCCAATCATCCGTGACTTACAAGTTGACCGTTCACGTATGTTCGACTCACTTAAAAAAGTTAAAGCTTGGGTTCCAATCGATGGTACGTACGATTTAGGTGAAGGTCCTCGTTTACCAGAACGTAAACGTGAATGGGCTTATGAGTTATCAAAATGTATGACTTGCGGCGTTTGCTTAGAGTCATGCCCTAACGTAAACTCTGGCTCTTCATTCATGGGTCCAGCTCCTTTATCACAAGTTCGTTTATTCAATACTCACCCAACAGGTGCAATGGTGAAAGACGAACGCTTAAACGCGATTATGGGAGACGGCGGTCTTGCTAACTGCGGTAACTCTCAAAACTGTGTTCAAGCATGTCCAAAAGGTATTCCTTTAACAACTTCTATTGCGTCACTTAACCGTGCTGCAACAGTTCAAATGTTCAAAAACTTCTTCGGTT
This sequence comes from Kurthia huakuii LAM0618, assembly GCF_000505545.1. GTDB lineage: Bacteria > Bacillota > Bacilli > Bacillales_A > Planococcaceae > Kurthia > Kurthia huakuii. The sequence continues at coordinate 657,690 of NZ_AYTB01000008.1, read as the reverse complement.
CTGACCACATGGTTGACTAAGAATAATGAACGACAGCCACTCGCTTATGCGGGTGGCTTTTTTTTGTTCGCATCAAGAAATTATGTGCAATTTCGAGTAGATATTGGTAAAATATGAGAATGAACAACTATTCATTTTGGAGGGATTGCATGTTACCAGCTTATATTGAGGACGTACAAACGTGGTTAGCAGATTTTCATTATTTTGAGGACATTAAAGTGCGCTTTTGTGAAACGGATTTATTTGGGCACGTCAATAATACCGTGCCGTTTATTTATTTCGAGCAAGTGCGCGCGTCATTTATGGAACAAAGCGGCTTAATGGAGCAAGAAGTCGAGCCAGGTGTTATCGGTATGCCGGTGATAGCAAGCCTTCACTGCGATTATGTGCAACAGGCGTATTACAATGATAAGCTGTCAGTCGGCGTCAAAATTGCACGCGTAGGACGCTCATCAATCGATATGCACTACGTTGCACTGAACGGTGACGAAATTATTTTTACGGGTACAAGCATCGTTGTACAAATGAATAAAAATACAGGAAAATCTATAGCGTTTAATAATGAGCAATTAGAATCACTTGCGGTAACAGTTAAATAATTCAGAAATGACTTGCTTATTAAGGTATTTAAAGTCAAAATAGAGCTTATATATACTTTAACGGGAGTGATTTTAATGCCGCATGACGAATTAACGGACAATATTTTTGCACTGGAGAAAAACTTGCGCCATATTGCTGCAATCATCAAACAAAAAGGACGCGAAATTTTGAGTAATTATACAGTTACGCCACCACAATTTATCGCGCTTCAATGGTTAGATGAACTTGGGGACATGACAATTGGCGAACTTTCTACTAAAATGTATTTAGCGTTTAGTACAACAACGGATTTAGTCGATCGCTTAGAACAGAACGAATTAGTCGTTCGTTCACGCGATACGAAAGATCGTCGTGTGGTTCGTGTACATTTGCTAGAAAAGGGTGAGCAAATTATTACGGAGGTTGTTGAAAAACGACAACGCTATTTACAAGACGTCGTGAAAGATTTTGACGCGTCCGAAGTGGAGGTTCTTTCAAAACTCCTTTCGCGAATGTATGAAGAAATGAAAGAGGAATGAGGCGGTTAACGTGAATGCTCCGATTGGAGTGATTGATTCAGGTGTTGGTGGCTTAACCGTTGTAAAAGAAATGCTTCACTACTTGCCTAATGAAGAGATTTATTATATCGGTGATACAGCGCGCTGCCCATACGGTCCAAGAACGCCGAAAGAAGTCGTGCAATTTACATGGCAAATGGCGAATAAATTGGAAGAGATGGGTATTAAAATGCTTGTCATTGCATGCAATACGGCAACATGTGTCGCATTAGACAGTCTACAAAAACATAGTAAAATTCCGATTATCGGTGTGATCAATGCAGGTGCACAGGCAGCGATTAAGGCAACAGATACACATGATATTGCAGTCATTGCGACAGCAGGTACAGTGAACAGTGGCGCGTATGAAAACGCCATTGCGTCGCTGTATTCATCAAGCAATATTTCGTCGCTGGCATGTCCACCGCTTGTACCACTTGTAGAAAGTGGCGAATACGATAGTGAATTTGCTTTTGATTTAGTGAAAAAGACATTACAACCATTAAAAAAAGATCAATTTGACACATTAATTTTAGGATGTACGCATTATCCAATTATTAAAGACTTGATTCAGCGTGCAGTAGGTGAGGACGTACATATCGTCTCATCAGCTACTGAAACCGCGAAGCAAGCACTCGAAATTTTAAAATTCAAAGGTATCGAACGTAGTGCTACAACTGCACCACAACATCGTTTTTTCGCAACAGGTTCATTGCCAATCTTTAAAGATATCGCAACGAACTGGCTGCCACTTGATGAAGTGCATGCAGCGCGCATTACGTTATAACAAACGAGGGGCTGTCCCGCAGTATCTTTTCTTCAACTGAAGAAGGTTTTGCATGACAGCTCCTTTTCTACATAATGGAGGGAATGAACATGAAACAAGTAGTCATCGCAACGAAAAATAAAGGCAAAGCACGCGACTTTGAGGCGATTTTTAAGCCGATGGGATACGATGTGTTAACGCTATTTGATGTGGCGCCGAGCATGGACGTCGAAGAAACTGGTACGACATTTGAACAAAATGCCATTTTAAAAGCGGAAGCACTGGCAGCGGATTTACAGCAATTAGTCATAGCTGATGATAGCGGTTTAGAGGTCGATGCGCTAAACGGTGAGCCGGGCGTTTATTCAGCGCGCTATGCTGGGGACCATGATGATGAGGCAAATATTGATAAAGTACTTGAAAACCTTGCAAAAACGCCGGATAGCGACCGTACAGCGCGCTTTGTTTGCTGTTTGGCGATTACAGGACCAGACTTTCCTACAATGACGGTAAAAGGCTATTGTGAAGGTCAAATTTTACGTGAACGCCGCGGCGATGATGGCTTTGGCTACGATCCGATTTTTTATATGCCAGCGCTCGGCAAAACATTAGCCGAAGTGACAGCCGAGGAAAAGGGAAAAGTATCACATCGTGGCAATGCACTCCGTTTATTAACGGAAAAATTAGCTGATAAACTATAGGAGGGATTCGATGAAAATTGTTGTATTAAGCGATACGCATGGTGATGCCGCCATTATTCCGGCCGTTATCAAGAGCCACCCAGACGCCGATTATTATTTCCATTGTGGTGATAGTGAGCTTACTTACGATGCCGCGCATATTAAAGACTGCAAGCGCGTGCGTGGCAACTGTGACCATGATATTCGTTACCCGTTAGAAGAAGTCGTTGAAGTTGACGGTAAAACGGTCTTTATGACGCATGGCAATTTGTTTAACGTCAAGACGACGCTGACACCGATTGCGATGCGTGCAGAGGAAGTTGGGGCTGACATCGTGCTATTTGGGCACTCGCATGTTTTAGGGGCAGAGCTAGTCAATGGGACGCTATTTTTAAACCCAGGCAGCCTTAAATCACCGCGCGGCCGCAACGAAAAAAGCTATGCTGTTATTGAAACAACAGCGGACGGTTATGCGATTGAATTTTTAGACGAGCAGCATCAACGCATTACCGCGATCACGTTGTAATTCTATATTAAAAAAATTTATTGACGCTCATAGAAACGTCCTATATAATAAGTATTGTCCTAATCGAATTAGGCAATACCGTCTCAGTAGCTCAGCTGGATAGAGCAACGCCCTTCTAAGGCGTCGGTCGGGGGTTCGAATCCCTCCTGGGACATCAAGGTATCATCGAAAAACGCTTTAAATTCTTAGTAATAAGAGTTTGAGGCGTTTTTTGTTTTGCGGAATAAAGAGAGGACGATGAAGTGATAGTACATAAGAATAGATAGTTAGAAACCACATTTAAATAAGGTAGATTTATGATAAACTAATTGGAGCAGATAAAATAGGTGAAAAATAAAGAATATGGAGAAAAGAAATGAACAAAAAATTTAAATGGTTAATGAGTAGTAGTGCCTTAGTCTTGATGCTAGCGGGGTGTAGTCAACATGAAAGTGAAAAGAAAACTGAAGTTTCTACGCAAGCGCAGAAAACATTTTTATTTTTCGACCAACAATCAACGAATGATGATGGTGAAAATGTAGGAGATTTATACATACATACAATGGGCAATGAAGGAAAAAACGAAAAAATTGCGAGCGATGTTGTAGATAATTTATTTTTCTATAATGTGAAAAAGGATTATGTGCTGTATTTAACAGAAGATGAAGAGTTGTATAAAGTATCATCAAATGAATCGAAAGAAAAATTAGCAGAAGATGTTTACTATTTTGATGGGACGTCAAATGATAATGTTGTGCTATATCAGGATGAAGATGCGAATTTATACAGCATTGATTTAGATAAAAAAGATGTCGAGGCGGAAAAAATAGCTTCTGAAGTTGGTCAATATAAATTAAGTGGAAAAAGTATTTATTATGTTAGTAATGATAGTAATTTAACGGTCTATAACACAGCGACCCGCGAAGAAAAAACAATTGCTGATGAAGTACGTGACTTTGATTTTAATGGGGAAGAAATTTTTTATACAGATGAAGATAATATGCTGTTTTATAAAGAAAACACCGAAAAAGATAGCACTAAAATCACAGGAGATACCGTTTATTTAAGTGATGTTACAAAAGATAAAAATGACATTTATTTTATCTCTAATGAAGATGATGATTCCACATTAAATGTTGTAGATACTAAGGATTTAAGCGTCGTGAAAAAATTAGCAGATGATGTTATGGATTATAAAGTCGTCGATGGAGAAGCTCTCTATTTGACGGAAGATGAAAACTTATTTTCTAAAGCAAAAGATAGCGACACATCAAAAAAAATAGCGAGCGATATTTCTAGTTTTTTATATAGTAATGGGGAGTTATATTTAAGTGATAAGGATAACACGCTATTTAGTAAAACAGAAGATGGTACTAAAAAAGTCGCTTCAAAAGTAATAGAATCACACATTACGAAAGCGGGCGATGTGATTTATATTAATGACGATCATGAATTGTTTGTAAATAACAAAAAAATTCAATCTGATGTTCAAAGTGTCTCAAACCTTGACGATTCTGTAGCTTTTGCAACGGATGAAAATAAATTGTATTTCTTATCTTCGTTACAAGAAGAAGCTAAAGTCATTTCAGATGATTTAGATAATTATTCAACAGTTAATTACTTAAATAAAGAAATTTATCGTAATGCATTAGGATTTACAGATATCGCAGGATACTGGAGTTATGAAGAAAATGGTGAAAAGGGCCTTTTTGAAATTTCAGACGATGGTAAATTTTATAATATGTATGAAGATGATGAAATAGATTTGGAAGCGATAGAGGGAGAAGCTTCTTTAGCGAGTTTTAGTGCACGCGATGTAGAAGCGGAGGAAGACAGTTACGAGTTTGGTACATTTACTTTAGATGATGATACATTGACAATTAGTGGGTCAGATGATGAAGAAGAAATTACTTTAGAGAAAATGACAAAAGATGAAGCGGAAAAATCTTTAAAAACGTATCAACAAGAATCAGCAGCGCAAGAGAAGCGTGAAGAAGCACATGAAACAGCATTAGCAGCAGAAGAAACGACTTCAGCTATAGAAACAACGTTAGAAAATTACTTCGATTTCTTTGAAGATGCAATGTATAATGGTGATACAAGTGAGATGAGTGGTACGGTGTCGCCAAGTTCAGCATTTTATACTTCTCAAAAACAATATATTGAGAATAGTTATGATAAAGGAACTTATGTAGAAGAGAAAGGCAATACGATTACAAACTATACGAAAATTAGTGATATTAGATATGATGTGGCTGTAAATGAAAATTATACAATTTATAAGTCAGATAGTTCTACAAAAGAAGCAGCTTATACGAATGTTTATACAATGGAAAAATTTGAAGATGGTTGGTATATTACAGGTTTGAAGTAGTCGATTAATTTGAAAAATGACAATTTCGCATGCTTACGATATAGTAATATCATTAACTCCACAAAAGTAGGTGAACCAGATGGGGAAATATCAATTAGATTCTAAAGGCCAAGCAGCGGTGACAAAGTTCCACGAAAAAAACAAGCCGGCGCAGTCAAATAAACAAGAACGTCTAGCACAGTTGCGCGAGGCGTATTTACAAAAGAAACAAGCGAAGCAAGGAAAATAGTTATGGAAGAGGTTGCATGATGCAGCCTCTTTTTATTTGCTGAAAAAATCATGATAATTGCCGATAAAGTGAAAAAGGGGAGATTTCAATGACCATATATGAACAAATTAAGGCGGTACTTGCGGGGTGCGAAGGCGATGTCGTGACAGTAGCAACTGTGAAAAAGCGTGTAATTGACGCTTTTCAAACGAATCCAGCAAGCATTATTTTAAGCGATTATTGCTACAACCGTTTTAATGACGGGATTTCATTTACGAAGCATTTATTCATTTATTTAGACCGCAATACATACAAATATGTTGGTGAAAATGATGCTTATACGGGGCTCATTTATCAAAAAAAGCGCGGTGCACAAGAAACGGAAGTAGTCGGTGAATGGAAGCGCGGCGAGGTGTTTTTCTATCATGGTATGCAGAAAAACTTAACGACATCGAGCGTCCAAGCGATGTATGAGCATTACAGCGAAATTTTGCAGTTTGAGATGAATGTGCTCGGCTGCCAGGCAACGGAACTACGCCATTTAACCGGGCGTATTGGAGAATTTTTATGCGTGCTCGAAACGGGTGGTGAGCTTGCTACTACAACGAATCAACCGGGCTATGATGTTGTGGCGAACGGGCGCCGTATTAGCGTGAAAACAACGGCGCAAACGACCGGTTTTATTCGCGTCAATCAAAAGACCTTTCATTTGTTGGACGATTTATTTATCGTGCAATTTAACAATGGCAATTTCAATGTGCTATTTTATGGCGACAAAGAGCGCGTACCAAAACGCGTCTACGGTGATACTTATGAAATTGATTTAGCGAAACTTAAAAAAAGCTGCGACGCGTAATGGTCGCAGCTTTTTACACTTTATAATATTTTTCTAACGCTTTTAACGTACCATTTTTCTCAGCTTTCGCTAAAATGCGCTTCGTAATAAAGCGCTGGATGCCAATCGGAATGCCAGCGATCCACGTATTTTGAAAATGTAAAATAAGCGCGAGATGCGCGAAGTTTTTTGGGTTGCCTTTGTCATCTGTCAGACCGTCATCCATTAGTCCGTAATGGATGCGCACCGATGTTTCAAAGTCACAGTGTGGCGTTAGTGTTACGCGGAATGTCACCGGTTCATTATGAGCATTTGTGAAGCGGTGAGCTTGTTTTAAGCGCACAAGCGCCGAATCGCCAGGGGTTAAAACGGTCGTTTTTTTATCGACTGTCACTGTCAACTGGCCGCTTACGACTTCAAAGCGTTCCTCGTAGCGGTCATGTTTATGTAGCGGTGGGCCGTCGCCATTTGGTGGCAATGACACTTCGATAATCGTGTAATCTTTTGTGCGCTCAACAAAGGTGATTTGCTCGCCTGTATAGCGATGTTTGACGGTATTTGGTAGCATCGTGTTGGCTCCTTCTAACGTAATGCACTTATTTTAGCAGAAACAGGTTGAATTGCCTATGTCATTTAGGTTCTACTTTTTGAAAGCCATTTTCTTTCAACAGCATGTCGATTTTCGTGACATTGACGTTGAGCGGATTTGTCGAATCGACATCAAATGCGACGCCTCGTAAATTCTCAATCGCTGATAAATCCTCAACTTTGTCATAGTTAATCGTTAGCTCAGTTGCAATCGCTGTCTTTTCGTAATGTGCCTTATAATGAATGCCTTTTTCGTTGAGGTAGTCCTGTTCAGCATCTAAATTGGCATCGCGCGCTTCTTGTTCAGATTTGTAACCGAGATTTTTGTAAGCCATCGTTGTTTCGATATGCTGTTTTGTCATCGTATCGTCGACAAAATAATTTGTAATCATCATGTTGACGCCATCATGATTTAATTGATAGGTTGCTGTGTCTTCTTTGTTGCAAGCACCTAATAAGAAAGTTGTTCCAAGAAGTAGTAAGAGTGTGCGTTTCATATTCGATTCACCGACCTTTTCGTTTAAAAGTGTAACGAAGTCGCGCTGTAAAATATACAGCAAAGCGTAAAATTACATGCAATTGATAGCTTCGTTACATTTTTGAAACTTTCAACGCGTTAAAAACGTAAATAAAAGGAAAAAAACAAAGGGGTTGTGACTATGACAATTGAAATCGACCGCGTGAAACATACACGCAGAGCATTACGCCGGCATTTTATCGAGACGGTGCTACATGAATTTGATGTGGAGCGCATGAAACTCGATGCGACGCGTCGCAAAGCAAAGTATGCGACAATGCAAGAAAGTCCGTATCGCTTTTTCCGTGGAAGCGCGTATTTATTTTATTATGATGTAACAAAGATACCATCGCTGTACCATACGCCAGAGCATAAACCGGTATGGATTCAAGGGGATATGCATATGGACAATTTTGGCTGTTTCCAAAATGAAGCGGGCGATATTGTGTTTGATGCTAATGACTTTGATGAAGGGTATGTTGGATCGTATTTATATGATATTTTACGAATGAGCGTCAGCATTGCGTTATACGCTGATGCAGAAGGGCGTACCCCAGAGGAACAACGTGCGTTTATTCGCGAGTTTACCGAAAGTTATTATGAACAGCTGGCGCGTTTTGTAGCAAAAAAAGAGGACCCGTCTACGCTGACATTTACCGAAGATAATACGAAGAAGCCGATTGCTAAAGTGTTGAAAAAATTAGAAAAACGTAAGCATAATCATTTATTAGCTGATATTACGTATAGTAATGAGCAAGGTGAGCGCGTCTTTTGCTTTGATGATGAAGTGCGCCCTGTAACAGGGGACGAGGCGGAACAAATTCAGGCAGTTATGCGCGATTATATGAGCACGCTTGAAGCCAAACATGTGCCAAATGCCGACCATTTCCGCATCAAAGATATTGCACGTAAATATGGTTCGGGAACGGCATCGATTGGTCTTAGTCGTTATTATATTTTAATTGAAGGTGGCCAAGAAGCGGGCGGTCTCGATGATTTAGTGCTTGAAATGAAGGAAGCGCGCCCACCAGTACCCGCTTATTTCTTACCGTACAATGACGCGTTTTGGGTGGAGCATACGCATCAAGGCGAGCGCGTTGTCGCAACGCAAAAAGCGATGCACCACTTAAATGATCCGTACTTAGGGTATACGACCATTGGCGATAAAGAATTTTATATTCGTGAACGTTCACCGTATAAAAAGAAGGTGAAACAAAAAGATTTAGTGACCGACAAAGATTATAAACGCACAGTCGCAACGATGGGGCGTGTTGCAGCAAAAATTCATACGCGCGCCGACATTAGCGAGAGCTATCGTAGTGCCGATGAGATTTTGGCGGCGATTGACGATAAGGAACGTTTTATCCATTATGTGGCGTATGCGACGTTTATGTATAAAGAACAAGTGAAATATGATTATGAGATTTTCACTGAACTTGTCGACAGTCTACAATAATAGACAGTGTCTCCTTTAAGCTAGTGAGTAAGGGGGGGGAATATGCCCGTATCATTTGAACGTGATGTGTATTGCTGTTGTTGCGGCAAAAAAATAAAGACGATTCGGTTAGGCGATGCGCTGACACCAAAAGAAGTAAAAATTCTCATGAAAAGTTATTGTATGTCATGCCGCATGAAAAAAATAAGAAATTGCTCGAAGGAGTAATTTCTTTTTTTAATGATCGTTTTTTCGTAAGACATTGTATGATAAGGAGGAAAGAAGGGATGTAAGCGGATGATTAATACCGATATGTTTACGATGTGCATTGTGAAAAAAGATGAGCGTATTTTATTATTGAATCGCCCACCAGAACGCGGATTTCCGGGTTATTTAGGACCTGGTGGGAAGGTTGATTTTCCCGAAAGTATCGCTGAAAGTGCGGCGCGAGAAGTGTTTGAAGAGACCGGTTTAACGGTGAAAAACCTTACGTACAAAGGTGTCGATGGTTACGCCGATGAAAAAAATAATTATCGCTATATGGTCTTCAATTATATTGCGACGGATTTTGAAGGAACACTGCTTGAAAATCCACCAGAAGGCGAGCTACGTTGGGTGACTATTGAAGAAGCCTTCCAGTTGCCGATGCAGCCGTGGTTTAAGCGTCGTCTACCGTTATTTTTTGAAGAAGGCGCCTTTGAAATTCACGGAGAATGGGATGAAAAGATGCAAGAAGTACAACAATATCGCATTCAAAAAATGTAAATTACGTTCATGAAAAAAATAAATTAGGCACAGAAACGGTGCTACAAAAGCGCGCGTGTATACTGTCACAATGTTTTCAAAAAAAAATCCCACGTTAACGGGTTTGTTAATGTGGGATTTGTGTTATGATAAGGACGTTGAAAAAATACTTTAACGTTAAAATATCTAACAGTTCTATAAGAAAACAGAAAAAACGTTATGAAAAAAAGTTATTGAAAGAATTTTCAGTTACTCTCTATATGAATTATCGTTAGAGAGGTGTATAATCCTTTGTGAGAGGCTTCACGCAATAGAAAAAACAGGTGTTACCTATACGCGGAAATCTCGATAAACAAATGTATTTCAACGTAATATATGTTAAAATTGATTTGAGATTTGTTGACAACACACGTTTGAACAGTCTTAAAGTTTAGCAGCATGTTACTAGTTGTTTGTCGTTTCTTCGCTTTCTTTAAAGTGTGTGCGTATGGAAAGGCTTGTTCATACGATTTGCTTTCATAAGTCGATGCCTTAAGGATGAACACGAAGAGCGTTACACTAGAGCAATTATGCTCTTTGGACACAAGCTTCACGTTTGTGAAGTCACAGAAATAGTTATTGTAAAGGAGAATTGGATATGTCAGAACAGACTACTCAATCACAACAATCAGCAGTAAGCCAAGAACAATTAGATGTACTTGACCAACTATTAGATCCACAAGTACAAGCATCACTAACAGCTTTAGTGAACGAATTACCGAAATTAGCAGAAATGGTGACAACTCTTACACAAGTGTATGATGTGGCACAAGGTCTTGCTACAGATACGGTTTTCAAAAATGATATGGTACATGCTACATCTGAAATCGTTGGACCAGTCGTAAAATCTGCAAAAGGTTTAGCTGCAACTGCAATTGAAGCAAAAGACCGCGCAGAACTAAGCCACGAACAAATCGGCTTATTCGGCATTTTAAAATTGATGAAAGATCCACAAGTACAAAGCGTATTCCGTTTTGCAAATGCTTTCTTAGAAGTAAGCAAAGAAAAACAAAACCACTAATATTCCCAACACTTAGTAACATGGAGGTTTAACAAATGAAAAAAATCGTCATTTTAGGTGCAGGTTACGGCGGCGTTCTATCTGCGTTAACTGTACGTCAATATTTAGATGCAAACGAAGCAGAAGTAACAGTTGTCAACAAATATCCTACACACCAAATTATCACTGAATTACACCGCTTAGCTGGTGGTACTGTAAACGAAAAAGCAATCGCTTTTGACTTAGGTAAATTATTCCGTGGTAAAGACATCAAATTAAAAATCGCAACAGTTGACTCATTCTCAGCAGACAACAAAACAGTGAAATTAGATAACGGTGAATCATTATCTTACGATGCATTAGTTGTTGCAGTAGGTTCAAAAACTGGCTTCTTCGGTATCCCAGGTCTTGAAGAAAATTCATTCGTTTTAAAATCAGTTGAAGATGCAAACGCAATCCGCGAACACATCATCGCTAAAATCAAATCATTCTCTGAAACTGGCAACAAAGCTGACGCGACAATCGTTATCGGCGGTGGCGGTTTAACAGGTGTTGAACTTGTTGGTGAAATCGTTGACAACATGCCAAAAATCGCTGCAAAATACGGCGTAAAAGCAAGCGACTTAGATATTAAATTAGTCGAAGCTGGCCCACGTATTTTACCAGTACTTCCACAAGAATTAATCGAACGCGCTACTAAATCTTTAGCAGACCGCGGCGTTGAATTCTTAACAGGTCTTCCTGTAACTGGCGTTGAAGGTAACGTTGTGTCACTTAAAGATGGCCAAAAAATCGAAGCGAACACTGTTGTTTGGACAGGTGGCGTAGCTCAATATCCACTTGTAGAAGAATCAGGTTTAGTATGTAACCGCGGTAAAGCCGTAGTAAACGACTTCTTACAATCAGATTCTCACAACGATGTATTCGTAGTTGGTGACGCTGCAGCAGCATACGCACCAGGCGCAAACAAAGAAACAGACCGTCCATACCCACCAACAGCACAAAATGCTTGGCAAATGGGTGAATTAGTTGGTTACAACTTATTCGCATATTTAAACGGTAAAGAAATGAACGGCTTTGAACCAGTAAACTCTGGTACTTTAGCTTCTTTAGGTCGTAAAGATGGTGTTGCAACAGTAGGTGGCAACAATACACAACTTAAAGGTTTACCAGCATCATTAATGAAAGAAGCGTCTAACATTCGCTACTTATCTCACATTAAAGCACTTTACGGTTTAGCTTACTAGGCCGCTAGCGCTTTAAAGAGACTTTGCATCGTGCAAAGTCTCTTTTTTTGTGGGGTCAATTACCTATATTTAACACTGCTAAAATTTGTAATCAAAAAGTAATATAAATTTGTCATTGTTTGCCCCTATAATAGAACGAGAAAGGGGCGAATGATGTGAAAAAATTGAAACGTGTATCGTTCGCAAGTGCACTAGCAGGGCTACTTCTCGTTAGTCCTGTTATGAATTCACAAGCGGCAACAACTACGATAACGAAAAATGAAGTTTTAACAAATTCGACGAAAACAACTTTAAATACAGTATTAAATACGTCAAGATTAGCGACTGGTGTAAGCGTGCGCGATGCGAAAACAGGGAAAACATTGTATACATATAATGCAAAAAATATGATGTCTACTGCATCTAATATGAAATTACTTACGGGTTCTGCGGCATTGTCGACATTAGGTGAAAATTACCGCTTTACAACGACTGTCAAAACGACCGGTAAATTAAAGAAAAATGGGACGCTTATGGGCGATGTTTATTTAGTTGGGCAAGGCGACCCAACATTGCATAAATCCGACTTAACCAATTTTGCGAAAGCATTACAGGCAAAAGGCATTAAAAAAATTAACGGTCATGTGTATGGCGATGAAAGCTGGTTTGATAATCGTTATTTAGCACCCGGCATTAACAAAACAGATTCCTTAACGTATTACGGGGCACCGGTATCAGCGCTCGCAACATCCCCAAATAATGAGTATGATACGGGAACGGTCGTTGTGTACGTGAAAGGTTTAAAAGAAGGCAAAGCGCCGAAAGTAGCATTTAGCGCACAAGGGCATTTAGAAGTCGTGAATAAAGCGAAAACGGTAGAAAAAGGTGAGGTATCATCAATTAAAATCTCACGTAAATATGGCACGAATAAAATTTATGTGACTGGTAAAATCGCTGAAGGTGCCAAAACGGATAAGTGGCTATCGGTTGATGATCCATCAAAACATACGATGACGATTTTTACGAAAGAATTGGCAGCGGCTGGTATTACGTTGAAAAATCCGACATATAAATTAGCGGTTACACCGAAAAAAGGGACAACAACCGTTATAACCGATAAGTCGCCGAAGCTATCAACAATTATGGTGCCATTTATGAAATTGAGCAATAATGGGATTGCGGATACATTAACGAAAACGATGGGGAAAAAGGTCTTTAATAAAGGGACGAATGCAGATGGTGTAAAAGCAATCGAGCAATATGCTACAGCGCATAACATATCGCTAAAAAATTGGGCGTATATTGATGGCTCAGGCTTATCACATCAAGATAAAGTGACAGCCGAGCAAATGACGAAGTTTTTATACCATACACAAAAAGAAAAATATTATAAATCATTGCATACGAGCTTGCCAGTAGCGGGCGCTAATGAACGGATGTTAGGTGGCACACTACGCTACCGCTTTACGACGACCGATATGTCAAATCGTATTGTTGCGAAAACGGGCTCGATTAACAATGTGCGTACGCTAAGCGGCTATGTCACACAACAAGATGGTGACCCGTTAATTATTAGTGTGCTAACAGGCGGTTCATCATCAACGGCATTAATTGATTCCGTTGTGACCATGCTGATTAATGACGAACAAAATTTAACAGCGAAGAAAAAATAAGTAAGACGAGGCGGATTGTGCAACTGCACAATTCGCCTTTTTTAATGCCGCGATAGCGCGTGAAAATGTGTATACTTAGAAGTAACGAAACTATCGATGAATGAGGGAATATTATGAACGGTTTAATCGTCATGCAAGGAGAAACATATGAAGAGGAACGCAAGCAAGCCATCCTTCAAACAGCCATTTTTGATAAGGCGGGGGCGCGCAATTTTTCATGGGAATATATGAATGATTTGGTGCCAGGGGATGTTGTATTGCATTATGTGAAAGGGCAAATTCGTGCGCTTAGCGTCGTAGAAGAGCTGGCACATATTGTAACCGATGAACGCGGTCAAAAAAAATATCGTGCGCGCGTAGCGTATATGGATTTAGAGCGCCCGTTAACGATCGCGCCGTTATTTGAAGCGATTCGCCCGTTACTACCAGATAAATACGCGCCGTTTCAACAAGATGGCAGCGGCAATAGCGGCTATTTATTCCCGGTTCATGTAGAGCTTATGTTGTATTTTATTGAACAACTATGCCGCGTTGTAGAAGAGCAGTTGATTCAACCGACGCTACTCGAAGAAACGAGTACTTTAACGGTGTCACTTCTTGGGAAATTACGCGACTGGCAACGCCAATTTTTAGCGCAACAGCAGCAAGAATTAGCCGAGCGTAGAGACCGGATTGTCAGCGAGGAAGCGACGTGTGCGATTTGTAGCTTGTCATTTGAGCCGCTGTTAGATGTACCTTATATGAAAGCGCCTGAAAAATGTACGCACGAAGAACGCATCGACCCACATAATGCGATCGTGCTTTGTCACAATCATCATGCATTATTTGCGCAAGGGTTGTTATCGATGACTGACCAAGGGCAGTTACTCGTATCGGCGCGTTTAATCGATGACCAATATACACTCGGTCTTTATGAAGGGCAACCGCTTGCCATTGTAAAGGCACAGAAAAAGTATGTAAAGTGGCATAGGAATGAAGTGTTTCAACCACTATAATATGATATAGTTTTGCAAAAGGAGCGTTTAAACATGCCAAAGAAAAAATACATTACAAAAGAAAACGTCATTATGTTTCCCGGTACGCTTGAACGCTTGAAAACACAAGCGCATCATTATGCGGAAAATTATCAATATGATTTAGCAATTGAAGCATTTGAAAAGGTGCTGTCTTATGAACAAGGCGATGAGCAGCTACTAAGTGCATATGCTTTTTCATTATTCGAAGTGCGCCGCTTTGAAGAAGCGCGCGCCATATGCGAGGAATTATTTGAAATTGGTACGGATTTGTACATTGAAGTGATGGAGTTGTATTTATCGACCTGTATGGAGTTGCGTGAATTTCAGCATGTAGAAGCGGTTGTTTCACAATTGATTAGTGAAAATGTCATTCCGCCACAAGCGCTAGAGCAGTTTGAACATATTCGTGCATTAAATGGGCGTATTGCAGAGGCAGCGCGCGACAAAGAACAACAGGAACAAGCGGCAGAACAACTAGATGAAGCAGATTATATGCTCGATGCTTTTTTTGAGCAATCGCTGTTGAAACAAATCCAATTGTTGCGTACATTACAACAGACAAATGTACGACCGATTGCGAAGCGCTTAAAAACAATTATTGAGTCGCATACGGTTCATCCAATGGTGCAGTCGATTGCGCTTTATATTTTAGTAGAACAAGAAGTGTCAATTTATGTAGAAGTATCAAAATTTGGTCATACAGAGCTCGTTAATGCGTCGACGCTCGAACTGCCTGAAAATATGGAAATTGTCGCTCGTGTACTAGAACTTGTCGAAAAAAGGCTCGAACAAGAAGTTTCGACGTATGACATGGTACAATATTTGATAGCGCGCCACGTACTTGTAACGTATCCGTTTGCATGGTTTGACTATGACGCGGAACAGCTCGTGGAAGGCTACATTGACTACGTACATCAAATGTTTGGACACACAGCAGAAAGCGATTCAGAATTGCAGAACTTTCTCATAGAACTCGAAAAATTTTCTGAGCTTCCTGAAGCATGAAAATGAGTTGAAAGTGACCGGAACTATGATATACTAAAACAGTTATCAAATGAGCGGTAAAACACACATTTAAGCTCTTTGAATTTAATTTTGGAGGTTATACACATGTCAGCAAAATGGGAAAAACAAGAGGGCAACAACGGTTTATTAACAGTTGAAGTGCCAGCTGAAGAAGTAAATGCAGCATTAGACGCAGCATTCAAAAAAGTAGTAAAACAAATCAACGTACCAGGCTTCCGTAAAGGTAAAATGCCTCGCCAATTATTCGAGAAAAAATTCGGCGTAGAATCTTTATACCAAGATGCACTTGATATCTTACTACAAGCAAACTACACAAAAGCAATCGATGAAACAGGTATCTCACCAGTAGACCAACCTGAAATCGACTTCGCGCCAGACGCTTTAGGCAAAAACCAACCTTTCACATTCACTGCGAAAGTTGTTGTTATTCCTGAAGTACAATTAGGCGACTACAAAGGTTTAGAAGTTTCTAAAGAATCTGTAGAAGTAACAGACGAAGAAGTTGAAGCAATTCTTGCTGAAAACCAAGCTCGTCTTGCAGAATTAGTAGTAAAAGAAGAAGGCGCTGTTGAAAATGGCGACACTGCTGTAATCGACTTCGAAGGCTTCCAAGATGGCGTAGCATTCGACGGCGGTAAAGGCGACGATTACGCTTTAGAAATCGGTTCTAACTCATTCATCCCAGGCTTCGAAGAACAATTAATCGGCGCTAAAACTGGCGATGAAAAAGACGTAGAAATTACGTTCCCAGAAGAATACCACGCTGCTGAATTAGCTGGTAAACCTGCTGTATTCAAAGTAACAGTTAAAGAAATCAAAGCAAAAGAACTTCCAGAATTAAACGATGACTTAGCTTCTGAAATCGATAGCGAAGTTGAAACTTTAGACGCTTTACGCGCTAAATTACAAGAAACTACTGCTAAACAAAAAGAAGAAGCTGTAGAAGGCAAATTACGTGACGATTTAGTAGAAGCAGCAGCTGCAAACGCTACAATCGACGTACCAGAAGCTATGGTTGAAACAGAATTAAACCGTATGTTACAAGAATTCAACCAACAACTTCAAATGCAAGGTTTAAACCTTGACTTCTACTACCAAATTTCAGGTACTGATGAAGCTTCATTCCGCGCAGAACGCAAAGAAGAAGCAGCACAACGCGTACGCGTATCATTAGTATTAGATGCAATCGCTGAAGCTGAAGGCATCGAAGCTACTGAAGCTGACATTGAAGCAGAACTTGCTAAAATGGCTGAACAATTCAAAATGACAGCTGACCAAATCACAGCTGCTCTAGGTGGTACTTCAATCATCACTCATGATGTAAAAGTACAAAAAACAGTTGAATTCTTAGTTGAAAACGCTAAAATCGCTTAATCTTTCTTCTATAGAAGAATAAACATCACAAACAAGGTACGGTTTTCCCGTACCTTGTTTTGTCATACATAAGTAGTTTAAATCGAAGCGATGGGCATTATAGTTGCGAAAATAGGAACTATCTTGTAACATTGGCTTGAATAGGGGTGAAATAATTGTTCAAATTTAATGATGAAACAGGTAATTTAAAATGCTCATTCTGTGGCAAACCGCAAGAACAAGTGCGTAAACTTGTGGCAGGCCCTGGCGTTTACATTTGTGATGAATGTATTGATCTTTGCTCTGAAATCGTAGTAGAAGAGCTAGGCACAGAAGAAGTAGTAGAAATCAAAGATGTTCCAAAACCACAAGAGATCCGTACGATTTTGGATGATTATGTCATCGGTCAAGATCGTGCGAAAAAAGCTCTTTCTGTAGCGGTATACAATCACTACAAACGTGTTAATTCAAATAGTAAAATTGATGATGTCGAATTGGCAAAATCAAACATCGTGTTAATCGGCCCAACAGGTAGCGGTAAAACGTTATTAGCACAAACATTGGCTCGCATTATTGATGTGCCATTCGCCATTGCAGATGCCACTTCATTAACAGAAGCTGGTTATGTTGGTGAAGACGTAGAAAATATTTTATTAAAATTAATCCAATCAGCGGATTATGATATTGAACGTGCACAAAAAGGGATTATTTACATCGATGAAATCGATAAAGTCGCACGTAAATCAGAAAACCCATCGATTACACGTGATGTTTCTGGTGAAGGTGTACAACAAGCACTTCTGAAAATCTTAGAAGGTACAACAGCGAGCGTTCCTCCACAAGGCGGTCGTAAGCATCCTCATCAAGAATTTTTACAAATTGATACGACAAATATTTTATTTATCGTTGGTGGCGCATTTGATGGTATCGAACAAATTATTAAACGTCGCTTAGGTTCAAAAGTAATTGGCTTTGGTTCTGAACAGAAAAAAGTCGATGATGATAAATTTATGCAATATTTAATTCCAGAAGACTTATTAAAATTCGGTTTAATTCCAGAATTTATCGGTCGTTTACCGGTATTAGCAAGTCTTGAACAACTTGATGAAGAAGCGCTTGTTCAAATTTTAACAGAGCCGAAAAACTCGCTAACAAAGCAATATGTTAAAATGCTTGAATTAGATGGTGTCGAGCTTGTGTTTGAAAAAGAAGCGTTATTTGAAATCGCAAAAGAAGCGATTGAACGTAAAACAGGTGCGCGTGGTCTTCGTTCAATTATTGAAGATACGATGCTAGATGTTATGTTTGAATTACCGTCTCGTGACGATGTTGTAAAATGTATTATTACGAAAGAAACATTACAAGATAAAGCACGTCCTAAACTTATTTTAGAAGACGGAACTGAAGTGCAAGATGATGAAAAAACATCAGCCTAAACTTTAGTAACTTTTGCTGGCTTCGATTGTCTCAATAAACGGTCGCAGCCAGCTTTTTTTCTGTTTTTAAGACAAAAATGCCGTTTGATTTGCGGGTGAATCGAATGGGCAATGATGGAGGTGGGCCCCGCATGGTAGTTACACAACATATCCCAATGATTCCGCTACGTGGACTCGTTGTATTCCCAAAAATGTCTTTACATATTGATGTAGGTCGCGAACGTTCGATGGCCGCTGTTGAGGAAGCAATGGCGACAGATCAATTCGTGTTTTTAGTGACGCAACAGCAAGCCGCTACTGAAAATCCGGCGCGTGAAGATTTTTACACGATGGGTGTCGTTGCATACGTGAAGCAGCTCGTAAAGTTGCCAAATGATTCAATGCGCCTAATCGTTGAGGCGAAATATCGCGCCTCTGTAACGGAAATGATTGAAGAAAGCAAAGCAACTTTTGTAAACGTTGAGGCATTTGAAGATGATGAAGAAGTGGATGTTTTAGTAGAATCATTTATGCGCCTTATTACGGACCAATTTTCGCGTTATGTGAAAATGAATGGCCGCATGTCGCCAGATTTAATTGATCATGCACAAGAAATCGATGAGCCGGGTCGCCTAGCCGATTATATCGCGACACAATTGCCGCTGAAAATGAAAGCAAAACAAGAAATTTTACGTATTACAGACGTGCGTGAGCGCCTAGAAACATTAATGAATCGCCTTCAGCATGAGCAGGAGATTTTAGTCGTTGAAAAACGCATTAATAGTACAGTGAAGCGCGCGATGGAAAAAACGCAAAAAGAGTTTTATTTACGTGAGCAAATGAAAGCAATTCAAAAAGAACTTGGCGATAAAGATGGCAAACAAAAAGATACCGAAGCGCTACGCGAGAAAATTGCTGATGCTGGGATGCCAGAAGAGACATTAAAAGTAGTTTTAAAGGAGCTTGCACGTTATGAAGCGATTCCTGTACAAGCTGCCGAGAGTAGTGTCATTCGTAATTATTTAGATTGGATGGTAGCGATTCCATGGTCAAAAGCGACGAAAGATCGCCATAATCTAAAAAAAGCCGAACAAATTTTAAATAAAGATCATGAAGGTCTTGAAAAAGTAAAAGAACGTATTTTAGAATTTTTAGCGGTACAGCAATTGAAAGGCTCACTAAAAGGACCGATTTTATGCTTAGTTGGTCCTCCGGGTGTCGGGAAAACATCGCTCGCTCAATCGATTGCGAAGTCGCTTAATCGTGAGTTTGTGCGCATGTCACTTGGTGGCGTACGCGATGAATCGGAAATTCGTGGACATCGCCGCACATATGTTGGCGCGATGCCAGGCCGCATTATTCAAGGAATGAAAAAAGCTGGTACGACAAATCCAGTATTTTTATTGGATGAAATTGATAAGATGGCCAATGATTTCCGCGGCGACCCAGCAGCGGCAATGCTTGAAGTGCTAGACCCAGAGCAAAATGGTACGTTTAGCGACCACTTTATTGAAGAGTCGTACAATTTATCAAATGTGTTATTTGTTGCGACAGCCAATGATTTAGGTGGAATTCCAGGGCCGTTACGTGACCGTATGGAAATCATTCAAATTGCTGGTTATACGGAACATGAAAAATTAGCGATTGCGAAAAATCATTTAGTACCGCGTCAAATTGAGGACCATGGTTTAACAAAATCACAAGTCCAAGTGAAAGAAGATGTGCTAAAAGATTTAATTCGTTATTATACACGTGAAGCCGGTGTACGTGGCTTAAATCGTGTCATTGCAACGCTTTGCCGTAAAGCTGCCGGTACGATTGTGCGCGGTGATAAGAAAAAAGTTATCTTTACAGCGAAAACGTTAGAGGATATACTCGGAAAGCACCGTTTCCATTACGGACAAGCGAACGAAGAAAATCTTGTTGGTGTAGCGACAGGTCTAGCCTATACGACAGCTGGTGGCGATACACTTCAAATTGAAGTGTCCATCTCACCAGGGGCGGGCAAAATCCAACTCACAGGGAAGCTTGGCGATGTCATGAAAGAGTCGGCACAAACAGCGCTGTCGTATGTACGTTCTCAGCAAGAGAAGTATGATATTGCCGATGATTTCTTCGCGAAACATGATGTGCATATTCACGTGCCAGAAGGTGCTGTACCAAAAGATGGTCCATCAGCTGGTGTGACGATGGTGACGGCATTAACGTCAGCGATTACGAATACGCCAATTCGTAAGGAAGTCGGCATGACCGGTGAAGTGACACTTCGCGGTCGCGTGCTACCAATTGGTGGCTTAAAGGAAAAATCGTTAAGTGCACATCGCGCGGGTTTGACGACGATTATTATTCCAAAACAAAACGAACGCGATTTAGACGATATTCCACAAAGCGTGCGTGATGAACTCACTTTCCACGCCGTATCAAATGTGGAAGAAGTACTAGAAATCGCTCTAGATGGAGGCAACAACTAAATGAAAGTCCATAATGTAGATATGATAATGAGTGCGGTTCGACCTGAGCAGTACCCAGAGGAAGGCTACCCAGAGTTTGCGCTAGCAGGGCGTTCAAATGTCGGGAAATCTTCATTTATTAACCGCATGATTGGTCGTAAAGCATTAGCGCGTATTTCAGCAAAGCCTGGTAAAACGCAAACGCTAAACTTCTACAAAATCGAAGAACAACTCTTTTTCGTCGATGTACCAGGGTATGGTTACGCGAAAGTATCAAAACGTGAGCGCGAAGCATGGGGGAAAATGATTGAGACGTATTTAACAGCGCGTCGCCAATTAAAAGCCGTTGTGCAAATTATCGACTTACGTCATGAACCAACAGATGATGACTGCATGATGTATGATTTCCTAAAGCATTATGAAATCCCAACGATTATCATTGCGACAAAAGCAGATAAAGTGAAAAAAGGGAAATGGGATCATAACAAAAAAGTTATTAAAAACGTACTAGATATGGACCCACGCGATCCGATTATTTTATTCTCGTCTGAAACGGGTAAGGGCTATGACCAAGCTTGGGCAGAAATTGAGAAATATTTAGTAACGGATGCAGACGAAGATATCGATTTAGATACGACAAATATGAAAAAATAATTCCACAGCAGGCTGGCGTGTTTATCGCGTACAGCCTGCTTTTTAAATTGCGTCTGGACATGACCAATAACGGCAAATTTGTGACGGCTTCACGTCGCTCCCTTTATTTCAAGATAATAAGGTTGAAATTTTATGGGAAAGCGCGTATATTCTTAATTAGAATAATTATAATTAAACAATGAAACAACGCACATAGGACATAAAAAAAGAAACAGTTTCTAAACATGGACTATGCTATAATAAAGAAGTTAATTTGAACGTGAGAGGTGTATTTATTCATGCATACCCTAGTAGTAGGCTTGAACTATAAAACAGCTCCCGTCGAAATCCGTGAGAAATTTTCGTTTGCTGATGGTACGTTAGCGGATGCGATGAGAGCATTACAAGGACAAAAAAGCATTTTAGAAAATGTAATCGTATCGACATGCAACCGCACAGAAATTTATGCAGTCGTCGACCAAGTACATACAGGTCGCCATTTTGTGAAGCAATTTTTAGCTACGTGGTTTCGTATGCCGGTAGAAAGCTTTGAACCACATTTATATATTCGCGAAGATGATGCATCGCTTCAACATTTATTTAAAGTAACAGCAGGTATTGATTCGATGGTACTTGGCGAAACGCAAATTTTAGGTCAAGTAAAAGGCAGCTTTTTAGAAGCACAACAAATCGGTACAACAGGGACGATTTTTAATCATGTCTTTAAACAAGGTGTGACGTTTGCGAAAAAAGCGCATGACGAAACGAGCATCGGTGAAAATGCCGTATCGGTGTCATATGCAGCAGTAGAGCTTGCGAAAAAAATCTTTGGCTCATTAAAGAAAAAACATATCGCTATTTTAGGTGCCGG
The DNA here is from genome assembly GCF_000505545.1 of Kurthia huakuii LAM0618. Lineage (GTDB taxonomy): Bacteria > Bacillota > Bacilli > Bacillales_A > Planococcaceae > Kurthia > Kurthia huakuii. The sequence goes on along the minus strand of NZ_AYTB01000008.1, from coordinate 635,200 downwards.
TAAAATGGGTGAGCTTGCGATGGAAAACCTTTATGGCAGTGGGGTTGGCAAAGTGACGGTCATTAACCGTACATTCGTAAAAGCTGAATCACTTGCAGCGAAGTTCCATGGTGAAGCAAAATCAATGCATGAATTACAATGCACGCTGCTTGAAGCGGATATTTTAATTACATCAACTGGTGCGACGGATTATGTAATCGATCGCGAATTGATGGAATTTGTTGATGGTATGCGCAAAGGAAAACCATTATTTATGGTCGACATTGCCGTGCCACGCGATATTGACCCAGCAGTAGGCGATTTAGAAAATGTTTTCTTATATGATATCGATGATTTACACGGTATTGTCGAAGCAAACTTAGCAGAGCGCGAACGTGCCGCTATGCAAATTACAACGATGATTGATGGCGAGCTAACAACGATTAATGAGTGGATTGGGCAACTTGGCGTTGTTCCTGTCATTTCTGCGTTGCGTGGTAAAGCTGCGAGCATTCAACAAGAAACGATGAAAAGTATTGAAAATAAAATGCCTGACTTAACAGAGCGCGAACGTAAAGTGCTAAGCAAGCATACAAAATCAATCGTCAATCAATTGTTGAAAGAACCGATTCTTCAAGCAAAAGAACTTGCAGGAGAAGCGAATGCAAAAGAGCAATTGGCGTTATTTGAGCGTATTTTTGGTATTGAAGAGGCTGTTGAGCTAGAAAAAGAAAAGCATCAATTAGCGGAAAAACAACGCCGCGCAAAAGCTGCTATTGAACATACAAATGTGCTATTTAATTAAATCTTTTTGCGAGCGTTTTCGTATCTATATGTTAAACTTGTAGATATGAAGGCGCTTTTTTGTGCAATTTGGTTGAGTAACAGAAGGAGATCTTTATGACGGATATGACGATGACAAGGCTACAGGAAGTAATGGTCATCATCTACGCCATTAGCCTTGTCTTTTATTTCATAGATTATTGGAAAAAGAACAGGCGGTTGTACCGTTATGCCTTTTGGGGTGTATCGCTTGTATGGGTATTGCAATCCATTTTTTTAGCGCTGTATATTTTTGAAACACATCGTTTCCCAGTGTTGTCGTTATTTGAAGGCATTTATTTTTATGCTTGGTTGCTTGTCGCCATTTCAATTGCGATGCACTGTATTTTTAAATTAGATTTACCCGTTATTTTAATTAATGTTGTTGGCTTTTGCTTTGTTGTCGTGCATACGTTTGCTCCGAATGAGCTTGCTCCTTCGCCGGTAAGCGAAGCACTCGTATCAGAGCTTTTAGTCATTCACATTGTATTTGCGATTATGTCGTACGGTGCGTTTACCATTGGTTTTGTATTTGCGATGTTATACCTCGTACTACATAACGTTTTAAAAAGTAAAAAATGGCCAAAGCAATTTTCGCGCCTCCCATCACTTGCGCAAGCAGAAAGCGGCATGAGTTATTCGCTTTATTGTGGCGTATCACTTCTTGGAGTGAGCTTGATTTTAGGCGTGGTGTGGGCATATATTGCGCTGCCGGACTTTACGTTCTGGGATATTAAAATTTTCGGGTCCTTTATTTCATTATTCGTGTACTCGATTATTATTTATAAAAAACAAAAAGGAAAGCTATATGCGACAAAATATGCGTGGGCGAATGTGTATGCGTTTTTATTCATACTCATTAACTTTTTCATTGGCAGTCGCTTTTCAGCATTCCATTTCTTGTATTAAAGAGAGGTTGAATTATTGTGCGTAAAATTATCGTAGGTTCAAGAAGAAGTAAATTAGCGTTAACTCAAACAAATTGGTTTATTGAGCAATTAAAACAAGTGGGTGTACCATTTGACTTTGAAGTGAAAGAAATCGTCACAAAAGGGGACCGCATTTTAGATGTACAATTATCTAAAGTGGGCGGTAAAGGCTTATTCGTAAAAGAAATCGAGCAAGCATTGTACGATAAAGAAATCGACTTTGCCGTACACAGCATGAAAGATATGCCGGCTGTATTACCAGAAGGTTTAGTTATCGGTTGTATTCCAAAGCGTGAAGACCCACGCGATGCGTTTATTTCAGTAGGGCATGTGAAGTTTGCGGACCTACCACAAGGAGCAACTGTTGGGACGTCTAGTTTACGCCGCAGTGCACAACTTTTAAAAGCACGACCAGATTTAAACATTAAATGGATTCGTGGCAATGTAGATACGCGCCTACAAAAACTTGAGACGGAAGATTATGATGCGATTATTTTAGCGGCAGCAGGGCTGAAACGTCTTGGATGGTCAGATGATGTCGTGACGGAATATTTAGATACAGAGCTTTGTATGCCAGCAGTCGCACAAGGTTCATTAGGGATTGAATGTCGTGGCGATGATGCAGAACTACTCGCAGAGCTTGCTAAATTAACGGATCAAGCAACATGGGAAACAGCACATGCAGAGCGCGCTTTCCTTGCGGCGATGGATGGTGGCTGCCAAGTGCCAATCGCCGGGTATGCGACATATGACAACGATGAAATTCATTTCACAGGTCTTGTAGCAGCGCCGGATGCCTCTGAATTTTACGAAGAATCAGCCACGTCTAAAAATGCAGCAGAAGCGGGAGTAGCAGTTGCAAAAATGTTAACAGCGCAAGGTGCTTATGCGTTAATTGAACGCGTAAAGGCTGAGCAACATGAACAACAGTAATCCTCTTGCAGGCGACACACTTGTACTAACGGGTACAACTGTGACGCAAGCGGTCGCTGAGTATATTGAACAACTCGGCGGTCGAGCGGTGCATCTACCACTTATTGAGGTAGTCGAGCGCACAACGGAGGATAACGAAAAATTTATTGCAGCAATGGATGCGGATTGGCTTATTTTTACGAGTCAGTCTGCGGTCCATTTTTTTAAACAAAAGCTGATTCGCTACGGTTATACGGCACAGCACTTTCATGCGAAAGTTGCCGTTGTCGGCTCCAAAACAGCCGCCGCATTGCAACAACTTGGCTTTACGATTGATTTTACGCCGAGCGTTTTTAGCGCCGATGTTTTTATCCAAGAGTTTCAGCCGGAAATTGTGGAGAAATGTGTGTTTTTTCGTGGTAATTTAGCGAAATCTACTATACCAGATGGTCTCAACTTTCATGTAGAGTGCTATACTGTGTATGACACAATCCAAACGGCTGCGCATATGCCAGCACTCAATGAATTGTTAACGGAACGAGTCACGATTATTTTTGCTAGCCCGTCTGCCGTCGATGTTTTTGAAGCACATAAAGCATCAAAACCTTATCATGTCGCAGCAATTGGACATATTACAAAAACGGCACTCGAAAATGCGGGAGAAATGAATATTATCATGCCTCATACGTATACGATGCGCGCCGTAATTGATGAACTCGTCAAACAGAAAGGAACGAATTAAACATGACACAATTAACATTCAAACGCCACCGCCGCTTACGTCAAACGGCTGTACTGCGCAAAATGGTTCAAGAAACACATTTACACAAGGAAGATTTCATTTACCCAATCTTTGTTCAAGATGGTCACAACATTAAAAATGAAGTAGCTTCAATGCCGGGTGTATTCCAGTTTTCAATTGACCGCTTAGGTGAAGAAATGGATGAAGTTGTTGCATTAGGCATCCCTGCTGTTATTTTATTCGGCCTACCCGCTGAAAAAGATGAAATGGGCTCACAAGCTTATCACGATCATGGCATCGTTCAAGAAGCGACGCGTTTTATTAAAAAGAATTATCCAAATGTGTTAGTTGTAGCGGACACGTGTCTTTGTGAATTTACATCGCATGGCCACTGCGGCGTTGTGTCGACAGATGAAAAAATCTTAAATGACCCGTCGCTTGATTTATTAGCAAAAACAGCGGTATCACAAGCGGAAGCCGGTGCCGACATTATTGCACCATCAAATATGATGGACGGCTTTGTCGCAGCGATTCGTGAAGGCTTAGATGCTGCGGGCTTTGAAGATGTGCCAATCATGTCGTACGCTGTAAAATATGCGTCGGCGTACTACGGTCCGTTCCGCGATGCTGCAGACGGCGCACCACAATTTGGTGACCGTAAAACATATCAAATGGACCCCGCAAACCGTATGGAAGCAATGCGCGAAGCAACATCAGATATTGAAGAAGGTGCTGATTTCTTAATCGTCAAACCAGCATTAGCCTATTTAGATATCGTTCGCGATGTGCGCAACAATTATGATGTGCCGGTTGTCGCATACAACGTATCAGGCGAATATGCGATGGTGAAAGCTGCCGCATTAAATGGTTGGATTGATGAAAAACAAGTAGTACTTGAAACATTATTAGGAATGAAGCGCGCCGGTGCCGATTTAATTATTACGTATCATGCAAAAGATGCGATTCGTTTTATGGAGGGTAAATAAATATGACTCGTTCGTTCGATAAATCAAAAGCTATTTATGAAGAAGCCGTTAACTTAATGCCAGGTGGCGTCAACTCACCTGTCCGTGCTTTTAAAGCCGTAAACCAAGCGCCGATTGTTATGGACCATGGTAAAGGAGCTATCATCACAGACGTTGATGGCAATGACTACATTGACTATGTGTTATCATGGGGTCCACTTATTTTAGGTCACGCTGAACCAAATGTTATTCAAGCAATTCAAGACGTTGCAGCGCAAGGTACAAGCTTCGGTGCATCAACTGCTGTTGAAAATGACTTAGCAAAAGAAGTCATCAAACGTGTGCCATCTGTTGACATGGTGCGTATGGTGAACTCTGGGACAGAAGCAACATTATCAGCGATTCGCTTAGCACGTGGTTTCACAGGTCGTGATAAAATCGTCAAATTTGAAGGTTCATACCATGGTCATAGTGATTCATTATTAATTAAAGCGGGTTCAGGCGTGGCAACGCTTGGTTTACCAGATAGTCCTGGCGTGCCAATGGGCATTGCGCAAAACACGTTAACAGTGCCATACAACGATTTAGAATCAGTGAAATTAGTATTTGAACATTACGGTGAAGAGATCGCTGCTGTTATCGTAGAACCTGTAGCAGGGAATATGGGGTGTGTACCACCGCTACCAGGTTTCTTAGAAGGCTTACGTGATATGACAACAAAAGCCGGTTCATTATTAATTTTTGATGAAGTAATGACAGGTTTCCGCGTTGGCTTTAACTCAGCACAAGGCTATTACGGCGTGACACCTGACCTGACGTGTTTAGGTAAAGTAATTGGCGGAGGTCTACCGGTCGGTGCATTCGGTGGTCGCCTCGATATTATGGAACAAATCGCGCCAGCGGGTCCGGTTTATCAAGCAGGTACATTATCAGGTAACCCATTAGCGATGACAGCCGGTTTAGAAACAATTAACCGTTTAACACCTGAATCATATGTTTACTTTGAACAATTAGGTGACCGTTTAGAGCAAGGTTTCCGTGAAGCGGCCGAAACGTATAACATTCCGCACACGGTTAACCGCGCGGGTTCAATGATTGGTTACTTCTTAACGAATGAACAAGTAATTAACTTTGAGACAGCGAAAACAGCCGATTTAGCGTTATTCGCTGAATATTATGGCTTAATGGCACAAGAAGGTATTTTCCTTCCACCTTCACAATTTGAAGGTGTCTTTATGTCAACAGCGCATACGGAAGCACATATCGATCAAACGGTTGCGGCATTCCAAAAAGTATTTAAACAATTACGCCGTTAATAAAAAAAGGGGACGCTGCACATGATATGCGGCGTCCTCTTTTTTTATTAAAATGAATCACGTAATTCGATAATCGTGCCTTCTGGTGCGACCACTTTTGCAAGATGACTTCCTTCGACATCATACAATACTTGGCCATTTTTTTTCGCAAATGGCACGCCAAGTACTTGTAGACGTGACACTTCTTTTTCAAGATCTTCAATATATAAGCAGAAGTGAACAGGTCCTGCAGAGTGCTTTGAAAAGTCGCGTAGCAATTCACCTTGTTTTGCTGTTTGTAGCTCGATGTAGAAATGGTCCATTTTCAACCAGCTGTTGTAATCGCGCAAATGAAAACCTTGCGTTTCTTTGGCAAGCGTGAAGCCGAGCGTCTCATAGAAATGTTTCGATGCGGAATAGTCATTTGTCTGAATACAAATATGATGAATGAATCGTTTCATGCTTATCACCTCTTATTTCCAACATAACAGAAATACTTGAAAAAGGGAAATAAATTCGTTACAATGAGTTGAAGCTAAATACAATGCGATGAAGGGGAGGAGTAGAGCACTCCTACTTGTTAGAGAGGGAACGGTTGGTGAAAGTTCCTCAAGTAGATGCTTGAATGTAGCCCTAGAGCAGTTTTTGTGAACTCATAGTAGCAAAAACCGGTACCGAGCCGTTATGTCGAATGAAGCTGCTAGCAAATTGCTAGAAGTAAGGTGGTACCGCGAAGATCTCTCGTCCTTATGTGAAGGAATGAAGAGGCTTTTTTTTATGCATAAAATTAGGAGGCGTACTTATGACAGAACAACAAAACATTTCAATGCCAACGAAATACGATCCACAAGCAATCGAAGACGGTCGTTATGAATGGTGGTTACAAAAAGATTGCTTTAAAGCACATCCAGAAAGCGGCAAAGAACCGTATTCAATCGTCATTCCACCGCCAAACGTAACAGGTAAATTACACTTAGGTCACGCATGGGATACAACATTGCAAGATATTTTAATCCGTATGAAACGCATGCAAGGCTACGATGCGCTATGGTTACCAGGTATGGACCATGCAGGTATTGCCACACAAGCAAAAGTAGAAGCGAAATTACGTGAACAAGGCATCTCACGCTACGATCTTGGCCGTGAAAAATTCTTAGAAAAAACATGGGAATGGAAAGAAGAATACGCGTCTACAATCCGCGCGCAGTGGTCTAAATTAGGTTTAGCGCTAGATTATTCTCGCGAACGTTTCACATTAGATGACGGTTTATCAGATGCGGTGAAAGAAGTATTCGTAAAACTTTACGAAAAAGGCTTAATCTACCGCGGCGAACGCATCATCAACTGGGACCCAGCAGCTCAAACAGCATTGTCGGATATCGAAGTAATTTACAAAGATGTTCAAGGTGCATTTTACCATATGGAATATCAAATTAAAGATAGCGATGAAAAAGTTGAAATCGCGACAACTCGTCCAGAAACAATGCTTGGTGACTCAGGTATCGCCGTAAATCCAAACGACGAACGTTATGCACACTTAGTCGGTAAAACAGCCATTTTACCAATCGTAGGTCGCGAATTACCAATCGTAGCAGATGACTATGTAGACATGGAATTTGGTACAGGTGTTGTAAAAATGACACCAGCGCATGACCCGAATGACTTTGAAGTTGGTGAACGCCACAACTTAGAGCGCATTATGGTCATGAACGGTGACGGTACAATGAACGATAAAGCGGGCAAATATGCGGGTATGGATCGTTTTGAATGCCGCAAAGAAATCGTGAAAGATTTACAAGCACAAGGTGTATTAATCAAAATCGTTGACCACTTACACTCAGTAGGTCACTCTGAACGTTCTGGTGCAGTCGTTGAACCGTATCTTTCTAAACAATGGTTCGTAAAAATGGAACCACTGGCGAAAGAAGCATTAGCGCTACAACAAAAAGAAAATGAAAAAGTAAACTTCGTACCACAACGTTTCGAAAACACGTACACACGTTGGATGGAAAACGTTCATGACTGGTGTATTTCTCGTCAATTATGGTGGGGTCACCAAATCCCAGCTTGGTATCATAATGAAACAGGCGAATTATATGTAGGCAAAGAAGCACCTGCAGACGAAGAAAATTGGACACGCGACAACGACGTATTAGATACGTGGTTCTCATCTGCTTTATGGCCGTTCTCTACAATGGGCTGGCCGGATGCGGAAGCAGAAGATTTCAAACGCTACTTCCCAACAGGTGCGCTTGTTACAGGTTATGACATTATCTTCTTCTGGGTTTCTCGTATGATTTTCCAATCGCTTGAATTCACAGGTGAACGTCCATTTGAAGACGTATTAATCCACGGTTTAGTACGTGACGGAGAAGGCCGAAAAATGTCGAAATCGCTTGGTAACGGTGTGGACCCAATGGATGTTATCGCTGAATACGGTGCCGATTCATTACGTTTCTTCTTAGCAACAGGTTCATCTCCAGGCCAAGATTTACGTTACACAACTGAAAAAGTAGAAGCCGTATGGAACTTCTCAAATAAAATTTGGAATGCCTCTCGTTTCGCATTAATGAACATGGATGGCATGACCTATGACGAAATCGATTTAACAGGCGAAAAATCAGTAGCCGACAAATGGATTTTAACACGCTTAAATGACACGATTGAAAAAGTAACGGAGCTTGCTGATAAATACGAATTTGGTGAAGTAGGTCGTTATTTAAACAACTTCATCTGGGATGATTTCTGTTCATGGTACATCGAAATGGCGAAACTACCATTATACGGTGAAGATGAAGCAGCGAAGAAAACAACACGTTCGGTATTAGCATACGTATTAGACAACACAATGCGTCTATTACACCCATTAATGCCATTTATTACAGAAGAAATTTGGCAACACTTACCACACGAAGGCGACACAATCGTTAACGCTGCATGGCCAACAGTGCGCGAAGATCTTCATTTCGAAGAAGAAGCGAAAAACATGCAATTATTAATGGATATTATTCATGCGGTGCGTAACATTCGTGCAGAAGTAAATACGCCAATGAGCAAACAAGTACCAATGTTCATCTCTGCGAAAACAGATGCGGAACTTGCCGTACTTGAAGCGAATAAATCATATATCGAAAAATTCTGTAACCCAGAAACATTAACAGTTGGTTTAAATGTTGAACCAGAAGGCAAAACGATGTCGGCTGTTGTTTCAGGTGCAGAACTATTCTTACCATTAAAAGGTTTAATTAACGTTGAAGATGAAGTAGCACGTCTTGAAAAAGAATTAGACAAATGGACAAAAGAAGTAAAACGTGTTCAAGGCAAATTGAACAACGAAAAATTCGTCGCAAGTGCACCAGAAGCAGTTGTTGCGAAAGAACGCGAAAAAGAAGCCGATTACTTGGAAAAACAAGCAACGGTTCAAAAACGTATTGCTGAATTAAAAGAAATGTAACATAAAAAAGCGGGCACCCCTTACAAGGTGTCCGCTTTTTTTAGCAGATGTTGCCATAACAGTTCGGTTAAGTCTTCATCAAATAGCTCATAATACGAGCGTGCGCCAACGGGGTCTTCCATTTCATTAAAGAGTAGGTGGTCGCGTGTAACATGTAAAAAATCAATGCCGATATAATCGCTCTTAATGGCCTTTTGAATGCGCTCTACGTAATCGCGCTGTTCGGCGTTTAAGTCGAATTTTTCAATCGAGCCACCGAGCGTGTAATTCGAACGGAAATCACCTGGGGCACCGGTACGTTTTACCGCGCCAATAATTGTCTCGCCAATCATCCAAACGCGCACATCACTCGCTTTTGTATCGATATAAGGCTCAATCAAATAGTTGTCGAGCTTTGCTTTTGCTTGCTCAAATTCTTCGCGTGTATCGCATTTGAATACTTCGCTCCCACCATGGCCAGATGTTGATTTAACGATGAGTGGGAAATGCTCGTCCGCTAGATGTTGTTCTAAAATACGTGGTACGGTTGGCACGCCTTGTAAAATAGCGAGTTGCATCGCACGTAATTTATCATTAGCAATAAAGTTGACCTCGCTACGATTAATGACGCGGCGCCCTAATTGTTCTAATTGTTTGGCGATAGCAGCATTGCGCGTGCGATTCCAAATAAATAGCGCATCGCTCGTTTCATTGATGATGTCGTGTTGTTCTTCAATGAGTAACGTTAGCTGGACGTTATGTTGCAATCCCGCTTGCCGTAGTTGTTTAATAAACGCCTGATTTGTTGCCGCATCGGCTTCACTATAGAGAAGATACGCCTGCTTCATGGCTGGCCTCCAATTCGTGTAAAATGTATTCAACGAAGCGGTCACCAACATTGATGCCCGTAACGTTGTAAATGTTGCGAATATGGCTTGCTGCATTGACCTCGCAAACAATTGGTTCTTCATTAGGACCAAATAATAAGTCAACGCCAGCAAATGCGGCACCAACTGCTTTTGCTGCGCGCAATGCGACAGCTTTTTGTGCTTCTGTTAAAATAACAGCTTCTGCTGTGCCACCATTTGTAACATTTGCGCGGAAGTCTGTTTCAGAGTGACGGTACATTGCCGCCACGACGTCATCGCCAATCGTATTGACACGCACGTCACGCCCTTTACTAGAAGCGATAAATTCTTGGAACACGAAATCAACGCCACGTAGCGCTTCTACTTTTTCGAAAAACTGTTCGGCCGTGTCGATTAAATACACTTTCATACCAAATGAGCCATGCCCTTCTTTAATAATCATTGGCAAGCCAAGTGCTTCAAGGACGCCTTCAAAGTAGCCACTCTGTTTTATCGTAAATTTCGGGTACACTTTCGGTGCGACAATCGTTTTTGGCATTGGGATATTCGCTTGTGCGAGTTGAATATATTGCTTGGCCTTATTATCACATGTTTCAATAACATCAGGGTCATTAAATATCGGAATGCCTTGATTTTTTAAGTACGTTGCTAATAAAATATCTTTATCTAAGAAGATAACAAAGTCTGGTTTGACATCGAGTGGTGCATGTAATGTCATCGGGATTTCATAGTTTTTATAAATGATTGGTTCGACATTGTGGTGTGTGCAAGCCTCTGCCATTAAGCGAGCTTGGTCTACGAATTTATCAGCCACAAGACTACCGTTGTAAATAATCCAACAAGTTTTTTTCACGATTAAAGCCTCCAACGAGAAATGGTATATAATAAGTGTAGCATGAAAAAATTGAATTGAATAGCAAGGGGGAGAGCGTATGATAGTAGGTTTTGATAGCTATAAACAACGTTTTAATGTAGACAGTAGCGATGAGATTAAGCCGGGATTAGAAGCGATTGAACAAGCAATGGAGCTGCTCGGTCATCCAGAGTTGAGTGTGCCGGTTGTCCATGTTGCCGGGACAAATGGCAAAGGCTCGACAATTGCGATGCTTGAAGCGATTTGTCGTGCGCATGATTTAAAAACATTGACGTTTACATCACCATGTATTGAAGACGTTCATGATCAAATTAGTATTAATAATGGACCACTCGCACCATTTCAAATGGATGCTATTTTCAGCGAATTAAAAGAAGCGGGGATTAGCGGCTTATTGACAGATTTTGAATTACTGACAGCGGCTGCCTTTATGGCGTGTAGATTGTACAAGCCGGACATTGCGATTGTTGAAGCGGGTATGGGCGGACGTTTTGATAGCACGAATGTCGTTCGACCAATCGTATCGATTATTCCGAGTATTGCGCTAGAGCATACGAATTTTTTAGGGGATACATTGGAAAAAATCGCGTATCATAAGGCCGGCATTTTGAAGCCAAATGCTGTTGCGGTCATTGGCGAGGTACCACATGAAGCATTTGATGTGGTACAGGAAGAGGCGATTAAGCACGAGGTGACGATGCGCGTGGATGGCGTCGATTTTGAAGCGCTGATTGGTGATACGTATGTGCAAGGACTATTAGAAATTAATAATTTGACGCGCAATTTAAAAGGCGCACATCAGCGACATAATATGGCGCTAGCGATTACAGCATTTATCGAAGTGGCACAAAAATTATCAAAAACAATTCATGACGATGCTGTGCGACAAGCCATCGCAACCGCTGCTGTGGCAGGGCGCTTTGAGCAATTGGCGAAAAATGTGTTCTTAGATGGCGCACATAATCCTGCGAGTGCGGCCTCACTTCGTAAAACAATTGCAGAACTTTACCCCGATACGCCAATTCATATTGTGATGGGCATTTTACGCGATAAAGATGTTGATGGTGTATTGCGAGAGCTTGAACAAGTGTGCGACGATTTTACGTTTGTAGAAGTTGAGCGTGAACAACATCGCCTTATGCCAGCTGAAAAATTATTGGCGCATAGTCAAGCGGCGCATAAACATATATCCGGTAATGCGTTAGAAGCGGTGTTAGAAAAACGAAAAGAGCCAGGCATTGTGATTATGACGGGTTCGCTTTATTTATTAGCGCAATGGCGTCATACACTACAAGAAGTATTTCGTGCTCAATAAATAAAAAAAGCCGTAAGCACATCATATAGTGTTTACGGCTTTTTTTATTATTTTTTTACTGTAATATTGCTCGTTTCGACAAGTTGAATCGGTGTATCAAATTGTTCAACTGCTAACGGAATTGGAACAGGGTCAGTTGGTTTCGCAAATAGCAGTGTTGACTCTTCAATGTAAACATTTTTTGCGATAATCGCACCATGGAATACGGTATTATTTTTCAATGAAACCGTTGCTTTTGGTGCTAAAATTAATTGTTTCGTAGTATTTTCGCCGCCATTAAATGTTAAGCGTTGCGCACCGGTAATAATATTGCCTTCAAAGCCACCGCTTGCTGGTAATGTTACATGTGCTGCACGAACATAAAATAAACCCGGCGCTTTAAACTGCTCATCGAACGTTAACGCTTCTTTACCGTCTAAATACGTTTCAATAGAAGCTTTATCTTCAGCGACGATTTCACCATTTGTGGCACCAAAGTTTTTCACATACAGTTTGAAAGAACCAGCGCCTTTAATTGTTAATGTAGCACCATTTTGCAGTGTAACGCGCTCTGCACGGATAACTTGGTCGCTATCGCCAATATCAATGACAGCATTAATGCCATCGACTGTTAATTCACGTATATGCACTTCAGATTCACTAAAGCTAAATGGTTTCGCTGTCGTAAACATTTCCTGTGTTGTGCTATTCATGGATAGCACGCCATCTTTATAATAATACTTTTTTAGTAACTCCAATTCGGCATCTGTTTTCTTCACTTTGCGTACAGTGCCATCTTCTTCGGTTACTTCTTTATATTGATCTGCTTCAGGAATTGGTAAATATAAGTTTTCAGTAGGAATGGGTAGCGCAGCAAACGCTTGTAAATCTTTTTTCGGGAACGATGGTAAATATGTTTTAAAGCTTTGTGCATTACGCATTTTCAGTGGTGAAGCATCGGTATTGCCGTCGTTATAACATTCATTATAATAACCACTGCTGTTTTGTAAGTATTGGCAACTAGCGCTGTCAACAGTAATATTGCTCGTTTTCGCCGTTGCTAAGTTTCCAACAACTTTGGAACCTTGTTGTACGACAATTTGATTTGTTGCATGGACAGCATATTGATAGTTGTAAATATCATTTGTTTTTGTCACCGGTACTTTTAATGACAACGTGTAATCTTGTGAGACCGTTGCTGACGTGTCAGCAATGGTCCCTGTCGCCGTTAAAGTGTAGTGTTGACCATCCACATGCGTTAAAACTGTTTCGGATGTTGGTTGTTCGCCACGTACTAATTCATAGTCGCTCGCCGTCACTTCTTTTCCAAGGCGATTTTTTAACAATGCTTCTGCACGTGCATAAAACATGTTATCGACTTCAAACCCTTTTTTATCTGTAGCAGATAATTGGTCGTAACGCGCCATCGTGTCATCATAAGCTTGTTTAACGAGCTGCGTTAATTCTGCGCGCGTTGTTGCAAGACCGGCTTCAGCGATGTTGCGCGACGCCGTATCTAATGCTTCCATTTTTTTCGCCTGTTCTTTCGCATTGGATTGCTCAATAAATAAAAAGGCGATGGCACAAATAATAATAGCGGTCGCTACTACGAGCAAAGCGAGAGAACTTTTTTTCATCTTCTTCATGGTTCCTAATCACCTCTCGACGCGTATTAATAACCGTTTTTCCACGAAATAACGGTTTCAATTGTTGTTTTTTCGGTTAATTTTGTTGGATTTAATGTTGTACTTTGACCGTCATAGACCGTTAAAATAGCATGCGATAATCCAGTGTAATTACTTGGCTTTAGCGTGACAGCATACGTGCGGTCTTTAGATGCTTCAAGGCGCACCATTGTAATCGCATCCTCTGCATAATTGAGTACGCGTTCGTAACCGAGTTCCTCAAGTGCTTTTTGTCGGTCCGACGAACGGTACTGCGTGGCATTTTTATTCATAGTTGTCAGTTCACGATCTGCATCTGCGGTCGCATCTGCATAGCTAGCTACTTCTTCATCGTGTGCCGCAATCGTTTGATTATGATGGACGACAACGAATGTAAAGACTAGTGCCAGTATGATAGCAGCCAAGAATTTTATCATTTTTCCTTCCATTTATGTACCCTTCTTTCTATTTGAGAAAGTAGTCTGACGTTAACGCTTTAATGATAAGCGTTTTTAAGACGTTAAACAACTCATTTTGCTGAAGAAAACGACTCCAACTTATTATAATAAGGGATTTATACAAAATTTGGAATAAAAAATTCATTTTTTTGTTGTGAGATGGCTCAGAAAGCAGTATTATCAAAGTTGGCAATCTATCTAGTGGGAATGAGAAGAACATTCGGAAAACATTTGAAAAACGAACGTGTTATTTGTATCATTAACGATGTAGTTAACAGATCTGTAACGCGTTAAGAAGAACATTGAAAAGGAAGGGATTCATCATGGCTCAAGAAGAAGCACAGCAACGAGCTGAGAAGCCGAAAAAGAAAAATCCGGTACTCGGTTTGAGCATTTTTGTTGTAGTAGTAATCGCATTATTCTTTGGTATCAATTATTTCTTAGTACATAATGATATTCAAGATGCTGAAAAACAAAGTCAAAACCTTTCAGCACAAATCGATCATACAACAGACACAATTGAAAAAAAGCAGCGCATACCTGAAGTTGTTTTACATGAAGCAGTAGCATTTGCGAAAGAAGAAAAAATTTCATTAACACCTGTTTTTGCAGCGTTATTAAAAGATGGAGGTAGCAGTGCAGCACTTACTGGTATCACATATGATGACAGTGGCATGCAAGTGAAAATGAACTTCTCTACGTTACAAGATGCTACAAAATATCAAAAAACATTAGCACAAAACACCGATATCTTTACAGCAGTTGATATGGAAAAAGTTGCTGCTTATACGCCGGTAGCAGAAGATGATTTAGCATCAAAACCAGAAATCTCTTCAACTGCACGCTATCAAGCTGTATTTAATGTAACGCTTAATAAAGATAAGCTACAACAAGCACAACAAGCGAAGGAGGGGGCTAAATAATGGATAACGAAAAGGCATCAAAACAACCCCTACTGTACGCGCTAATCGTTATTGTAGCGGTTGCTATCGCATTTTCATTGTATTATTACATGTTGAAACCACAAATGGAAAAACGTGACGCCCTTGAAGACAAGGTAGCTGTTCAAAAAACAGAATTACAAACGGTAAAAACACAATTAACGGATATCGAAGAATTAATTAAATCCGTAGAAGACTCAAAAAATAAACCAAACAATCAACAAGTGGCAACGAATCAACAAATTCCGAGCGGGGCTGCTATGGATACATTAGTAGATGATTTACAAGCAGCAGAATCTGCTAGTTCAACACAAATTACAAACTTTAACTTCAATGCATATGATGCACAAAGTAAAGTAGCAAAACAAGCACAAGCTACAACGGCGTTAACAGAAGCAGAAGAAAAATCCGCATATGCAGTAGAAGCGACGCCGGTTTCAGCTATTCCTGAAAGTACATTACCGAAATATACGAAGATGATTACGATGCAATTAGCAGTTAGTGGTTATTCTGAAGCAGATGTACGTAATTTCATCGATCAACTTGAAAATGCTACGCGCATTTATACGGTTGAAAAAGTAAAATTTGAAGCACCTGATACAGAAGATGCTACAACAGAAGACATCGTGGCAGCGAAAATTCAAGTAACAACATTTTATTATGAAGTGCCTGTTGATGAAACTGCAACACCAGCAACAGATGCACCAAAAGAAGAAGCTGACACAGCAAAATAAAAATATGTGTGAAAGAGGCAAGGCTATCAAGCTTGCCTCTTTTTGTATGCATTTTTAAGAAATGAGTCTATCTGGGAGCTATTCGTCATAAATCGATACTTTTTCACGTGAATTTATACGCAATACTTTTTTTCGCGCTAAGGCGTCTTTTCGTATGATAGCGAAAAGGAGGCGTTACGATGTTGTATTTAATTAATCCTCAACCATTTAGTGAAACGGTGTTGCGTGCGTTAGCTTATCCATTTGAGCCTATATATGGACCGTGTATTCGTTTCTCAGACGTGTCATTTGACGATGCATATACGCGTGCTGTCCATCAACTTGTGCAACTTGCACCAAAACGTTGCGACAATGAAGTAGCCATCTCAATTATTTCTGCTGTCGAGCACACGTTAAATCAGCATAAAATTACCGTTGCATTAGCGATTTGGCGTGCTGAAATATTTAAAACAGTGGAATTAGTTTTTTATACGCAACACCATTCAAAAAATATTACAAAATATATTCGTTATCGGAAACCTTTTTCATATAATTTTGGTTATAATATATTAGGAGAATCAACGTCATTTATAATTGATGGAGTGCAAGATATAAATGAAGTGCTAAAGCATACTCAGCGATATTTAAAAGCGCTACTTGATGTGGGGGTGGCATGATGCTTATTCGTGATGCGCATGCAGTCGACCAACCGCGAGAACGTTTGCGTCAAAATGGGGCGCAACAACTCACAAATCAAGAGTTGTTAGCAATTGTTTTCCGAACAGGCATTAAAAATATTTCAGTGACACAACTTGCGGCGAATGTATTGGCGCATTTTGAACAGCTTCATGACATAAAAGATGCTACAATTGAAGAATTGATCGAAATTAATGGCATTGGTGAAGTGAAAGCAATCGAACTATTAGCTGCAACTGAGCTTGGAAGGCGTGTTTATGCAAAACAATTACACAATCGTTGGACGATACGCACACCGGATGATGCAGCAACGTTGTTAATGTCTGATATGACTATTTTAAAACAAGAACATTTTGTGGTGTTGTACTTAAATGTTAAAAATCAGGTCATTCATAAACAAACGATTTTTATTGGCAGTTTAAACGCAAGTATCGTTCATCCACGAGAAATTTTTCGTGAAGCAGTGAAGCGTTCTGCGGCATCCATTATTTGCGCGCATAACCATCCGTCAGGAAACCCAACCCCTAGCTCCGAAGATATAGACGTCACGAAGAGAATTCAACATGCCGGAGAAATAGTAGGAATTGAGCTTTTAGACCATGTGATTATAGGCGATCATCAATTTATCAGCTTAAAAGAGAAAGGTTTTATGTAAAGACTGTAATTTTTCAGCATTTTTCGTTATAATGAAACGTATGATTTTAAGATAGCTAGTTAAAAGTAACAGCTTTAGAGAAAGGAAGAACAAAAAGTGTTTGGATTAGGTGGAAAAGATGTCGGTATTGACCTCGGCACAGCGAATACATTGGTATTTATTAAAGGAAAAGGGATCGTTTTACGCGAGCCATCGGTAGTAGCAAAGAACACACAAACAGGTGAAATCGTAGCAGTTGGTAATGATGCTAAAAATATGATTGGTCGTACACCAGGATCAATCGTAGCAATTCGTCCAATGAAAGACGGCGTTATTGCAGACTTCGAAATTACAACAACGATGATCAGCTATTATTTAAAAGAAGCGATGAAAGCTTCAGGCAGCAACTTCAAAAAACCAAACGTCATGATTTGTGTACCTTATGGCATTACATCAGTTGAACAACGTGCCGTAATTGACGCAGCACGCCAAGCAGGTGCAAAAGATGCCTTCACAATCGAAGAACCGTTCGCAGCATCAATCGGCGCAAATTTACCAGTTTGGGAACCTACTGGCTCAATGGTCGTTGATATCGGTGGTGGTACAACGGAAGTAGCGGTTATTTCATTAGGTGGTATTGTAACAAGTGAATCAGTACGCGTAGCAGGTGATGCGATGGATCATGCAATCATTGCATACATCCGTAAGCAATATAACTTAACAATCGGTGAACGTACTTCTGAAGCCATCAAAATGGAAATTGGTTCTGCTTCTGCAGAAGGTATGCCAGAACAAAAAATGGATATCCGTGGTCGCGACCTAGTGACAGGACTTCCAAAGACAATCGAAATTTCTTCAATTGAAATCGTTGATGCATTACGCGAATCAATTTTAGCTATCATCGATGGTGTGAAGAAAACGTTAGAGCAAACTCCACCAGAATTATCTGCTGACGTTATGGAACGCGGTATCGTCTTAACAGGCGGTGGCGCACTTCTGAAAAACTTAGATAAAGTCATTAGTGGCGAAACAAACATGCCGGTATTTATCGCAGAAAATCCTTTAGATTGCGTAGCAACAGGTACAGGTATGGCATTAGAGCACATTGACTTAATGAAACGTCACCAAACGAAATAAGGAGGTTTAAGTAATGCCACAATTTTTAAACAGAAAAAAAGTTATTTTTCTAATAATTGGTGTAATCTTACTCGTGGCATTAATCGGCTTATCCTTACGCGATCGACAAAACGCATCATTACCTGAAAAAATCGTAAAAGACACCGTTGGCTTTGCGCAATCAATCGTTGCAAAGCCAACGAACTATGTTACTGGATTTATTGAAGATATTGATGCGATGATTAACACTTATGAAGAAAATAAACGTTTAAAATCGCGCTTGGAAGAATTCGGTACATTACAAGCGGAGGTTAATGAATTGACTGTTGAAAACAAGCGCTTGCAAAAGCTTGTTGGCAAGCAAGATAGCCTGCGCAAATATGATCCAATTCAAGCAAATGTTATTGCTCGTAATCCGGACCAATGGGAAGAAAAATTGATTTTAAACCAAGGCTCTAATGATGGTGTTAAATTAAATATGGCTGTAATTACGGCGCAAGGTTTAATTGGTAAAGTTGTCCAAACGACACCACAAACATCTGAAGTTGAGTTATTATCTACAAGCAATACAAATTATCGTGTTTCAGCAACGATTGCAAACAAGAAAAAAGAAACAAATGGTTTAATTGAAGGCTATGATCGTAAACGTGGCGAATTAATTTTAAAACGTGTGGATTCAGAGCTTTCAGTGAAAAAAGGCGACAAAGTGACAACGTCTGGCCTTGGTGGTATTTTCCCGAAAGGCATTTTAATTGGGGAAGTAACAAAAGTGTCGACCGACGACTTTGGCTTAACAAAACTAGCCTATGTTAAACCAGCAGCAGATTTCTCAATGATTGATCATGTTATCATTGCTAAACGCGGTACCATTGCCGTGGATGGTGTGGATGGTAACAATACAAACAAAGCGGAAGATGCAACAAAAGATAGTACAACAGGAGCTGGCAACTAATGGTACGTTATCTTATTCCTGTTGTTGTTATCGTGCTTTTTTTTGCTGAAACTGAGTTCTCTCTATTTTCACCAATTGAGTGGCATGGTCATTTAATTTATTTAGTGCCACGATTTCTAATTTTGTTTTTAATTTTTATGGCTATTTATTATGATCGTAAGAAAGCGATGATTTACGGTCTGATTTTTGGGCTTATTAATGATATTTTCTATATTGATATCATAGGTCTTTATACGTTTTTATATCCATTTATTTGTTTTATCGCTGGTTCTACAGTAAAATATATACATCAACATTTAGTCGTGACAACAACGCTGTCATTGGCGCTCATTGCGGTTTTAGAAGTAGCGCTGTATCAATTCTTCGTATTGATTAGCTTTACAGATATATCGTTTGCGCAATTTTTAAATACACGCCTCATTCCAACAATGATTGCAAATGTCATTTTCATTGTCCTGTTAGGTGGCGGCTTTAAATATTTACTAGAGTATCGTTCTTATCAACGAGCGAATCGTTCCATTTTATAATTTAAAAATAAGAGGTGTATAAGTTTGGCAACAAAGCAACTAGTGACAATGAAGGGGACTAAAGAAGGCCTTGTGCTGAAATTGGATGACCAGTGCGGATTTGCGGATTTACTAGATGCTTTACAGTCAACAAAAGTAGTAACGCAGCATGATGATGATGAACATTTGGATGTACAGATTCATTTAGGAAACCGCTATTGTACACATGAAAAACTTAAACAGTTATTGCAAGCTGTTGAAGAGACTCAGCATGTGACTGTTTCCAAAATTAAGAGTGATGTTTTAACCGTTGAAGAAAGTAATCAGCGTGTGTTAAAGCATCAATCTTCTACATATATTGGTATCGTGCGCTCCGGCCAAGTATTGAAAATCGAAGGAGATGTCGTTATTATTGGTGACGTCAATCCGAACGGGCGCGTGGAAGCAACAGGTAGTATATTCGTACTAGGACGTGTGAAGGGTATCGTACATGCAGGCAAAGGAGGCAATCGCGAGGCTGTGATTGTCGCTTCTTGGCTTGAAGCAACGCATTTAATGGTCGATGATGTCATTGAAATTATGACGAATGAAACGACGATTTTATCGGAACAACCAGAAATGGAATGTGCATACTTACACGACAATGGCCATATTGTCATTGACCGTTTACAAAACTTACGCAATATACGACCGAATTTGGCAACGTTTAAAGGAGGAAGCTAATGTGGGGGAAGCTATTGTAATTACTTCTGGTAAGGGGGGCGTTGGTAAAACAACAACCTCTGCAAATTTAGGTACTGCATTGGCGCTTCAAGGAAGAAAGGTTTGCTTAGTCGATACAGATATTGGTTTACGAAACCTAGACGTTATTTTAGGGCTAGAAAACCGTATCATCTATGACTTAGTAGATGTCGTTGAAGGTCGTTGTAAAGTTCATCAAGCACTTGTAAAAGACAAACGCTTTGATGAATTGTTATTCCTATTACCAGCAGCTCAAACTTCCGATAAAACAGCTGTGACACCGCAACAAATGAAAGAACTTGTCGATGGTTTGAAACAAGAATTTGATTTTGTGTTAATTGATTGTCCTGCTGGCATTGAACAAGGCTATAAAAATGCTGTAGCAGGTGCTGACAAAGCAATTGTTGTGACAACACCAGAGATTTCTGCGGTTCGCGATGCTGACCGTATCATTGGTTTATTAGAACAAGAACCGAATGTCGAAGCACCGAAATTGATTATTAACCGTATCCGTCCAGATATGATGGATCGCGGCGAAACACTTGATGTGAATGAAATTACGACGCACCTATCAATCGAATTGTTAGGTATTATCCCTGATGATGAGCATGTTATTGCGTCATCAAACAAAGGTGAGCCGATTGTAATGGACCCATCAAGCGTGGCATCAAAAGCCTATCGCAATATCGTGCGTCGCGTGTTAGGTGAATCTGTGCCATTAATGACATTAGATAAACAAAAACCGGGATTTTTCGCAAAATTAAAAGCGATGTTCAAAAAATAATGATGCTCCAAAAAGGAATCGTGCAGAGGCGCGATTCCTTTTTTTGTAGTGAATTGTGTGAATAGTATGCGATAAAAGTTATTTTATTATTATTCTTGACGCGCTTATAGTGGTATGGTATGATTTGTAACGTTATGTAGCACCCGTGCTACAACCGCACTGAAACAGTTTTAAAGTTTTCGTTAAGAAACACTGCTTGAAGGCGAGTCTGAGTTTAATGAGGAGGTGCAGTTATGTACGCAATTATCGAAACTGGTGGTAAACAAATCAAAGTAGAAGCTGGCCAAGAAATCTACGTTGAGAAAATCAACGCAGAAGCTGGTGAAGTAGTAACTTTCGACAAAGTTCTTTTCGTTGGTGGTGACGCTGTTAAAGTTGGCGCTCCATTCGTAGAAGGCGCAACAGTTACAGCTAAAATTGAAAAACAAGGTCGTCAAAAGAAAGTGACAGTTTTCAAACTTAAAGCTAAAAAGAACTACCGTCGTAAACAAGGTCACCGTCAACCATACACAAAATTAGTAGTTGAAGCTATCAACGCTTAATATGTGAGGTGACAAATATGATTACTGTTGAAATTCATTCTACTGAAGAACGCAAATCATATGGCTTTGAATTTTCAGGTCATGCCTACTCTGGCGATCCTGGTCGTGATTTAGTTTGTGCAGGTGCATCGGCTATTGCCTTTGGTACAGTCAATGCAATCGGACAATTACTACAAATCACACCTGGCATTGAACAAGGTGAAGATGGCGGCTATTTATCAGTCGTTATTGACGCTGCTGATTTGGACACTGAAAACGATGCAAAACTGCAAATTATTCTTCAAACAATGGTAACCCAAGTTTATACGATGGTTGCTAGTTATGGAGATTTTATCGAATTAAAATATAAAATGATCTAGGAGGTGGAACATATGTTACTAGTATCTTTAGATTTACAATTCTTCGCATCTAAAAAAGGTGTAGGTTCTACTAAAAACGGTCGTGACTCTCAGTCAAAACGCTTAGGCGCTAAACGTGCTGATGGTCAATTCACATCTGCTGGTTCTATTTTATACCGTCAACGCGGTACTAAAATTTACCCAGGTGAAAACGTAGGCCGCGGTGGTGACGATACTTTATTCGCAAAAGTGGACGGCGTTGTTAAATTCGAACGTTTAGGCCGCGACAAGAAAAAAGTTAGCGTATACCCTGTAGCTCAAGAAGCTTAATTTAAGAGCAAAAAAGGACTGCACGTGTTGCAGTCCTTTTTTTGTGGTAAGGGAACGGCTCGCATCATGCAGGGTCGTCCTTTTTTTGTTGAAACATGTCTTTTCAACACATTTCATAACGCATTTTTGATAGAAAATTGGTATACTAAAAACATGAACATCTCATCGAAGGAGCGTGTACTTGTGACAGAACGGCCATTAACGATAAATGAGGTGTTGCGCTTTGTTCATCATGATTTTATGAATCAGCTGCAACTTGTGAAAATGAACCTTGATTTAGAACGGGTTGAGGCCGCTCAGACTGCGATGAATGATATCGTAGAAGCGTCTCAAACTTTTTTTGATATAAATAGATTAGGTATTCAAAAAACAATTGAATGGCTCCACACGGCTCCTTGGCGCTTTCAATCATTAGAAATTTTGGTTGATTGTAATATAGAAGGGACGGCGCGAGAGTCATGGGACGAGCCTTTGCGTGATTGTTTAGAACGATCTGTACAAGCAATTTATGATGGACTCGATCCTTTAGTAGAACAACGACTTTCATTAAATGTTTTTGCAAATGAAAAAGAGTTCGAGATTTCATTTGATTTTATAGGAAAAACGTCAGCACAAACGATTGCGTTTGATTTGACCAATACCGAATTGCAATTAGAGGAACCCTCTTTTTGTGAAGAACGTTGGTATTATAGTATTTATGCCCATAAGGAGGGACTTTAACAATGTTTGTTGACCACGTAAAAGTTTATGTAAAAGGTGGTGACGGCGGGGATGGTATGGTAGCATTCCGCCGTGAAAAATTTATACCCAACGGTGGCCCAGCTGGTGGCGACGGTGGTAAAGGTGGCGACCTAGTCTTTAAAGTAGATGAAGGCTTACGTACATTAATGGATTTCCGTTTTAAACGCCATTTTAAAGCACAAAGCGGTGAAAATGGTATGAGTAAAAACGCGCATGGTCGCGGAGCAAAACCGTATGTTGTTCCTGTACCACCAGGCACCGTTGTAACGGATGAAGAAACGGGACGCGTTATTGCCGATTTAGTAGAAAATGGCCAAGAAGCTGTTATTGCTCGTGGTGGACGCGGTGGACGCGGGAACTCTCGTTTCGCGACACCTGCAAACCCAGCGCCAGAATTATCTGAAAAAGGCGAGCCAGGACAAGAACTTAATGTTATATTAGAGTTAAAAGTTTTAGCAGATGTTGGTTTAGTTGGTTTCCCAAGCGTTGGTAAATCAACATTATTATCGGTTGTATCATCTGCAAAACCGAAGATTGGTGCTTACCACTTCACAACGATTGTACCAAACTTAGGTATGGTACAAGTTGGCGAAGGTAAATCATTCGCAATGGCCGATTTACCAGGTTTAATTGAAGGTGCAGCACAAGGGGTCGGTTTAGGTCACCAATTCCTACGCCATATCGAACGTACGCGTGTAATCGTCCATGTTATTGACATGAGTGG
This sequence comes from Kurthia huakuii LAM0618, assembly GCF_000505545.1. Taxonomy (GTDB): domain Bacteria; phylum Bacillota; class Bacilli; order Bacillales_A; family Planococcaceae; genus Kurthia; species Kurthia huakuii. The sequence goes on along the minus strand of NZ_AYTB01000008.1, from coordinate 611,206 downwards.
TATGGAAGGTCGCGACCCATATGAAGACTACTTAACAATCAATAAAGAATTAGAAGAATATAATTTACGCTTAACTGAGCGTCCTCAGCTGATTGTAGCGAACAAAATGGATATGCCAAATGCCGAAGAAAACTTAGCGGAATTCCGTAAAAAAGTTGGCGAAGATGTTAAAGTGTTCGCAATCTCAGCGGTTTCTCGTCAAGGTTTACAAGAGCTTCTTTACGAAATTGATGCATTACTAGACGTAACACCTGAGTTCTTACTTCATGATGTTGAAGAAGAAGAAACAGATGCAACGGTTCTGTACAAACACGAAGCGAAAGGTGAAGACTTTGTCGTATCTCGCGATGAAGACGGTGCTTTCGTCTTAAGTGGCGATACAATCGAACGTCTATTTAAAATGACAGACTTTAGCCGTGAAGAATCTGTACGTCGTTTCGCACGTCAAATGCGCGGTATGGGTGTTGATGATGCACTTCGCGACAATGGCATTGAAAACGGTGATACAGTACGAATCCTGAAATTTGAATTCGAATTTGTCGATTAGTGATAAGGGGGGAAAGACATGAAAAATGTAGCGGATCAACGTTACTATTTAGTCCGTGAAGATGTATTGACAGACGCCATGCAAAAAACTTTACAAGCAAAACATTTGCTTCAGACAGGAATGGTATCTTCTATTTGGGATGCCGTAAAAGAAGTCGATTTATCTCGTAGTGCTTTTTATAAGTATCGAGATGCTGTTTTTCCCTTCCACTCTATTGTGCAAGAACGCATTTTAACGGTTTTCTTACAACTAGAGGATCGTAAAGGTACATTAGCGCGTTTACTCTCCACAGTGACGGAGACGCATTGTAACGTGCTAACGATTCACCAAACGATTCCAATTCAAGGAAGAGCGAATGTCACATTATCTCTTGATGTAACGGCAATGGACGTAGAATTAGATGATTTACTACAAAACTTGAAAAAATTAGATTTTGTAGAGTCAGCTGAGGTTATTAGTTCAGGGGCGTTATAACAAGGAGGAATTTTTCGTGGCAGAAAAAGAATGGGAAAATCGTGTGGCCTATTTAGGTCCAGAAGGTACATTTACGCATTTAGCAACAAAGCGTTTATTTGAAAATGATTGGTTGATTCCAGTAAAGACAATTCCAGAGTGTATTGAGGCTGTTTCGGAAGGACAGGTAGATTTAGCTGTTGTGCCGATTGAAAATGCGCTAGAAGGCATTGTACCGCTGACAATCGACTATTTATATCATGAAGCTAATTTATTTGTAGCTGCTGAGATGGCGATTCCAATTGCACAGCATTTAATGGTCAATAAAGCACAGCTAGACAACTGGGAAAACATCGAACGTATTTATTCACATTCGCATGCACTTGCACAGTGTCATAAATATTTATATTATCGTTTCCGTACAGTGCCACAAGAAGCACAATCTTCTACAGCGGCTGCTGCGAAATACGTGTCAGAGCGCCCGGAAGAATGTATTGCGGCCATCGCAAATGAAGCGGCTGCTGCTCAATATGGCTTGGCTATTGTGGAATCGAATATCCATGATTTTCATTTCAACCATACGCGCTTTTTCGTGCTATCGAAAAGTAACATTCGCATCGAACCAGTTACACATGAGGAACAAATTAAAACAACATTAATGGTGAAATTACCAAATGATAATCCAGGGGCATTGCATCAACTACTGTCGGTGTTCTCTTGGAGACGCCTAAACTTGAGTAAAATCGAATCGCGCCCACTAAAAACGAAGCTTGGGGAATATTTTTTCATCGTCGATATTTTAGAAGATGAGCGCGTACCGATGATGCAAGGAGCGATGGAAGAGTTACGCGCTCTTGGTTGCTCGGTCAAATCACTTGGTAGCTACTATATGTTTGAATAAAAAAAGAGTTCGCTTTTCGCAGTTGCGAGAGCGAACTCTTTTTTATTCATCTTCAACGAGAAAACCATGCTTGCGAAGCTGTTGTTCTGCCGCATCTAATTTTGCTTCGGAATCGGCTGATAAGGTGTGCAAGTGAGCACCTTCTGTCAATTCAAGTAAAGGTAATGCAGCAGTTTCGGTCATGCGCTGTAAAAATTGTGTGACGTCAAAGCGGCTTGATACCATAATCGACGCGGTTAAATCGCCATATACCGGATGGACAATCGTAACGTCTTTTACGGTAACGCCTGCATCAACAAGCAAAATCAATTCTTCTTCTGTTTGATCGGCGCGGTGTTGACTAGCAATTTGGCGCTCGAAAACTTCTTCTTGTAGTTGGACGAAATACAAATACCCTTGGCTCGTTGCGATAATCGGTTCGTTGCGTGCTTTGAGTAGCGCCATATCATTTACAATGACTTGGCGTGAGACATTCGAACGCTTGGCTAAATCGGTTCCGGTAATTGCCGCTCGTTCGTTTTTTAATAAGTCGATTAGAAAGGCGCGACGTTCTTCACCTAATAATTTTTTCATAATCATCACCTCTAAATACGTTTCGCATAATGCGCATACTTAGTGTACCATTAAATATTATGGATTCGCATTAAAACTGATAATGCGTGTCATTTATGATAAAATGAGAATATGTGTTTGGACATTTTATTTAAAGGAGCAAAAATGAATGTATGATTACATAAAAGGGATTGTGACACGCATTACGCCAGAATATATTGTCATTGAGCAACGTGGCATTGGCTATCAATTGAATACGCCAAATCCATACGCTTTTGAACAAAGTGATGACACGGTGCAAGTTTTTACGCATTTACAAGTACGCGAAGATGCGCACGTATTATTTGGCTTTACGTCGCTTGAACAGCGCGAGTTATTCCGGAAACTGATTCAAGTATCGGGTATTGGGCCAAAGGGTGCGCTTGCGATTGTTGGAAGTGGCACGCCAAATGCTGTTGTGACGGCGATTGAACAAGAAGACGAAAAATTCCTTGTGAAATTTCCCGGTGTTGGGAAAAAAACAGCGCGCCAAATGATTTTAGATTTAAAAGGCAAGCTCGACCAATTCTTAGAAAATATCGACCTGAAAAGTACGGATGATGAATTGCCGTTATTCGGCGTTAATCCATATCAACACGCGTTAGATGAAGCGATGCTAGCATTAGCTGCGCTCGGCTATTCAGAGCGTGAACTTGAAAAAGTAACGAAAGTTTTAGCCGATGACGACAACTTAACAACGACTGAAGCGTATATGAAACAGGCGCTTAAATTATTATTAAAGCAACAATAGAAAGGGTGACGTTCGATGGATGATCGCGTTGTAACAGGAAACGCTACCAATTTTGATGAATCATTTGAATTATCGTTACGTCCACAAAATTTACAGCAGTATATCGGACAACAAAAGGTAAAAAAGAATTTAAAAATTTTTATTGAAGCAGCAAAAATGCGTGAAGAGTCATTGGACCATGTACTATTATACGGCCCACCTGGACTTGGGAAAACGACGCTAGCAGCCGTTATTGCAAATGAAATGGGCGTTAATATTCGCATGACAAGCGGGCCCGCAATCGAGCGACCGGGTGACTTGGCAGCGATTTTAAGCGACCTTGAACCGGGCGATGTGTTATTTATCGATGAAATTCACCGCCTGCCACGTGCAATTGAGGAAGTACTTTACCCAGCGATGGAAGATTATTGTTTAGATATCGTCGTTGGGAAAGGTCCAACTGCGCGCTCAGTACGCTTAGATTTACCACCATTTACATTAGTTGGCGCAACAACGCGTTCAGGCGCATTATCTGCTCCACTTCGAGATCGTTTTGGTGTATTATTACGGTTGGACTATTATGATGAGGAAGCATTAGCTGAAATTGTAAAACGTAGTTCGACGCTGTTTGATGTCTCAATTGATGACCAAGCCTCGATTGAGTTAGCGCGACGCTCTCGCGGCACACCACGTATTGCAAATCGCTTGTTAAAACGTGTGCGTGACTATGCGCAAGTCATTGGTGATGGTGCGATTACGATAGCGTTATCGAAAACGGCACTCGAGTTATTGCAAGTCGATCCGTTAGGACTTGATCATATCGACCGTAAATTAATCGAAACGATGATTGAGCGCTTTCGCGGTGGTCCTGTTGGGCTCGATACGATTGCGGCCAGCATCGGTGAAGAATCGATGACGATTGAAGACGTTTATGAACCTTATTTGATGCAGATTGGTTTTATTCAACGTACCCCACGCGGACGTATGGCAACAGCGCCGGCATATGAGCATTTTGGTTATAACTATCCATCTGAAACTTAAAGAAAAGAAGGAACACAATCATGAAATTAGAAGATTTTGATTACCACTTACCAGAGGAACTTATTGCACAAGTCCCATTAGAAAACCGTGCAGCAAGCCGTTTAATGGTGTTAGATAAAGCAACAGGGGAAGTTGAACATCACCACTTTCCACATATCATCGATGAATTAGAACAAGGCGACTGCCTGATTTTAAATGATACGCGTGTATTACCTGCACGTTTAATCGGTGAAAAACAAGAAACAGGTGCGCACATCGAAGTATTGTTAATTAAACAAACAGAAGATGATGAATGGGAAACACTTGTAAAACCTGCAAAGCGTATTAAAAAAGGGACAGTTGTATCGTTCGGTGACGGTTTATTAACAGCGACATGCACAAATGAATTAGAACATGGCGGTCGTCAATTTAAATTTGATTACGAAGGCATTTTTATCGAAATTCTAGAAAAATTAGGTACAATGCCACTTCCTCCATATATTCATGAGAAATTAGATGACCAAGAGCGCTATCAGACTGTATACTCTAAAGAGTTGGGTTCTGCGGCTGCTCCAACAGCTGGACTACACTTCACAGAAGAAATTTTAAATGCAATTCGCGCAAAAGGCGTTAACGTAGCATTTGTGACACTTCATGTTGGGATTGGTACATTCCGTCCGGTCAGCGTTGATAATATCGAAGAGCATGATATGCATGCCGAGTTTTACAATCTTCCAGAAGGCACAGCAAAAATTATTAATGATACAAAAGCGAATGGTGGCCGCGTGATTACAGTTGGTACAACATCAACACGTACACTTGAAACAGTCGCTCAAAATAATGATGGCAACATTGTCGCTGAATCTGGCTGGTCAAAAATCTTTATTTACCCAGGTTTTGAATACAAAGCAATTGATGGTATGGTGACAAACTTCCACTTACCAAAATCTTCACTTGTGATGATGATTAGTGCGCTTGCAGGCCGTGACAACGTCCTAAACGCATACAACGTCGCTGTAGAAAATAAATACCGTTTCTTCAGTTTTGGTGATGCAATGTTTATTCGCCCACAAAAGAAAGGAAATTAATACATGTCTGAACAACCAATTCGTTATGAACTGATTAAAAAATGTAAACAAACAGGTGCACGTCTAGGGATTGTGCACACGCCACATGGCTCATTTGAAACACCAGCTTTTATGCCTGTAGGTACACAAGCAACCGTTAAAACAATGGCGCCAGAAGAAATTAAAGCTATGGGTGCAAACATCATCCTATCAAACACATACCACTTATGGTTACGCCCCGGTCATGAGCTTATTAAAGAAGCGAGTGGCTTACACAAATTTATGAACTGGGATGGCGCTATCTTAACCGATTCAGGCGGTTTCCAAGTATTCTCGCTATCAGATATGCGTAAAATCACTGAAGAAGGCGTTCATTTTCGCAACCATTTAAATGGTTCTAAAATGTTCTTAAGCCCTGAGAAAGCAATGGAAATTCAAAATGCCTTAGGCTCAGATATTATGATGGCCTTTGATGAATGTCCACCATTCCCAGCAACATTTGAATATATGAAAGCCTCTGTCGAACGTACATCACGCTGGGCTGAACGCTGTCTAAAAGCACATGCACGTCCAGATGAACAAGGTTTATTTGGTATTATTCAAGGTGGAGAATTCGAAGAGCTACGCAAACAATCAGCACGCGATTTAGTGGCGATGGATTTCCCAGGTTATGCGATTGGCGGTTTATCTGTAGGAGAACCCAAACCAATTATGAACCGTATGCTTGAATATACAACACCATTAATGCCAGAAAACAAACCACGTTATTTAATGGGCGTTGGCTCACCAGACTCATTAATCGATGGTTCAATTCGTGGTATCGATATGTTTGACTGCGTATTGCCAACACGTATCGCACGTAATGGTACATGTATGACAAGCCAAGGTCGCGTTGTCGTGAAAAATGCGAAATTCGCAAAAGACTTCACACCACTTGACCCAGAGTGCGATTGCTATACATGTAAAAACTATTCGAAAGCGTATATTCGTCACTTAATTAAAGCGGATGAAACATTCGGTATTCGTTTAACATCAACACATAACTTACATTTCTTACAAAATTTAATGCGCCAAGTGCGTGAAGCAATTCGTGAAGACCGACTAGGCGATTTCCGCGAAGAGTTTTTCGAAAAATATGGTTTCAACAAACCCAATGCAAAAAACTTCTAAGTCTTGTATAATTACTTCTTGATAGAAAGGGGGAATATTGAGAAATGGATACACTTATGGGTTTATTACCAATGATCGTGATTATCGCGTTAATGTACTTCATGTTAATTCGTCCGAGTCAAAAGCAACGTAAGAAACAACAAGAAATGCAAAGCGCCTTATCACGTGGTAACAAAGTTGTCACAATTGGTGGCTTACATGGTACGGTCGAAGCAATCGATGATTCAACAGTTGTTTTATTAGTCGAAGACGGTTCAAAAGTACGTTTTGAGCGCGCTGCGATTCAACGTGTTGTAGAAGGCGACGGCGTATCATTAACAAAATAATGATGACGTTATAAGTCAAAAAGGATGTCCAAGTGGGCATCCTTTTCTTTTTTTAGCGAAATATTCCCATATGACATGAGCGAGAATTTAAACTTCTTGGTATAATAACAATAGTATTCAAGTAAGAGGAGGCTGTTCATCATGGTCGCATTTAATGAATTGTACCAACAAGTCGCATTTGTCCTATCGATGAAATGTGAAGATTTTGCATTACAAGGAACACACATCACAACAGAAGAACTGTGGGAATTTTGCTTGAAACATCTATGGCAGCATGAACAACCTGAACAGCTTCATATACACAGCTTAATTGCAGATCTATTTTCATTGTCGGTGCAAGATTATTGGTCGCTGCATAGTGCGGAGTCGTCATAATTTTTTGACGTCATTTGACACAGGCGTCAAGCTGTTTCATAATAAGGCTGTTATGTAGAAAATGGCAGAAGGGCATAGGTATATGTTCTTAATGCTTTATAAGAATAATATTTTCGTGTTATTATTTTTATAACATATTGTGGCATTCGTTTGAGGAGGATTTTTGAATGAAATTAAGAAGCCGAATCGCGGCCTTTTTATTGATTGTGATTGCTTTATTCGCAACAATGGGCACGACGATTAACGGAGTCTTAAAAGACATCAACCTAGGTCTTGACCTACAAGGTGGCTTTGAGGTTCTGTATGAAGTAAAACCGTTAAAAGCTGACGGTAAAGTAACGGAAGAGGATGTAAAGGCAACAGCAGATGCAATTTCTAGACGTGTCAACGTGCTAGGTGTATCTGAGCCGAGCATTCAAATTGAAGGAAAGGACCGTATTCGCGTACAGCTTGCGGGGGTTAAAAACCAAGACCAAGCGCGTGAAGTGTTATCAAACCAAGCAAACTTAACGTTCCGCGATGTTAACAATAAATTATTACTAAATGGTAATGATTTAAAACAAGGTGGAGCAAAAGCAGCGTTTGATGAAAACGGTGCGCCAATGGTTACGTTAACGTTAAAGGATGCACAGAAATTTGCGGATATTACATCTGATATTTCAAAACGTCCTGATGGCCAAAACTTGTTAGTTATTTGGTTAGATTATCAAAAAGGTAATTCATACGTAGAAGAAGCACAAAAAGCAGAACCAGCATATGCTTCAGCTGCAAGTGTTACGCAAACATTGAATACAACAAGTGTTCAAATTACTGGTAACTTCACTGTACAAGAAACAAAAGATTTAGCTGGCATTTTAAATGCTGGTGCACTACCTGCTAAGTTAGTTGAAATGTATTCAACTTCTGTTGGTGCACAGTTTGGTGATGACGCATTAAAAGCCACAGTATTTGCGAGCATCATCGGTGTGGCAGCAATCTTCGTATTTATGTTAGTTGTTTATCGTTTACCAGGTTTAATTGCGGTTATTACATTAGCTGTATTCACATACATCGTCTTGTGGATTTTCGGTATGATTAACGCTGTTATGACATTGCCGGGTATCGCCGCACTTGTATTAGGTATCGGTATGGCCGTCGATGCGAACATCTTGATGTATGAACGTATTAAAGAAGAACTGCGCGTAGGGAAGTCGGTCAAGGCGGCATTCAAATCTGGTTCTAAATCATCGTTCACAGCCATTTTTGATGCCAATATTACAACATTACTTGCTGCCGCTGTATTATTCTATTTTGGTACAAGTAGCGTAAAAGGTTTCGCAACAACATTAATTATTAGTATCGTTGTGACATTCTTAACAGCGATTGCAGGTACGCGTATTTTATTAGGCTTACTCGTTCAATCAGGTTATTTAGACAATAAACCTGGGTGGTTCGGCGTTAATAAGAAAAAAGTACACAAACTATCAGAGGGCGTGGATACACTAGATTTAAAAACGCACTTTGACCGTTTCGATTTTGTACACAACCGTAAAAAATTCTTTACCCTTTCTGCGGTATTAATTTTAGCAGGTATGATTGTGCTAGGTGTTTTCAAATTAAACTTAGGCATCGACTTTACATCGGGTTCTCGTGTTGAAGTTCAAACAACGCAAACATTAAACTCCGATGAAGTCCAAAAAGTAGTTGAAAAAGAAGGCTTAGAACCAAAAGATATTTCAATTGCTGGTGATAAGTCTGAAACAGCTGTACTGCGATTTGTCGAAGACTTCTCAAAAGATGAAGTAAAACAATTCCGAGACCATATGAAAGCACAATATGGTGATGATACAGAAGTTGTTATTTCAACGGTATCGCCAACGATTGGTGCAGAGCTTGTGAAGAGTGCAATTAAAGCATTATCAATTGCTGCAATCGGAATTATTATTTATGTAGCAGTTCGTTTTGAATGGCGTATGGGTGTCGGTACAGTTGTCGCGTTACTCCATGATGTATTCTTTATGATTGCCATCTTCAGTTTATTCCGCATTGAAGTGGATATTACATTTATCGCGGCTGTCTTAACGATTGTCGGGTACTCAATTAATGATACGATTGTTACATTTGACCGTATTCGTGAAAATCTTCACCGCGTTGGCGTCATTAAAAGCGCAGAGGATTTAGCACATATCGTGAATAAATCATTGCGCCAAACATTAACGCGTTCAGTAAATACAGTTGTAACTGTATTGGTCGTTGTTATTTCATTAATGATCTTTGGTGCGACATCGATTCAAACGTTCTCATTGGCGCTGTTAATCGGTTTGATTACCGGTGTTTATTCATCAATTTATATTGCCGCGCAAATTTGGTACGTGCTTAAAGTACGCCAAATGAAAAAGCAAGGCGGCAAGATGAATGTAGGTAAAAAAGAAAGTAAATGGGGATCAGACGAACCAGTCGTATAACCTCAACTAATGAAGCACGCTAGCAGCAGCTAGCGTGCTTTTTTTCGGTGAAATGTCATTGAAATGATATAGGAAAGTAACGTAAACACAAGAAGCATATGATACAATATTGACAATTAATGTGTAATATGTGGTCGTTTTCAGCAAATTTAAACATGAGTAGGAGCGAGTAAGTGATGAATTGGAAAAAGTGGGGTTTAACAGTGGGCGCTACTGCTTGGTTAACAGTAGCTGCACCACATTTTGTCGAGGCAGCGGAGCATGATGATGTTTTTGTTATTTATAATAATGACGCTGGAAAGCAAGCAATCAAAGACAATGCAACAACGATTGTAAAAGAATTTGAATCATTTAAAACAATTGAAGGTACATTTAGCGATGAAGCATTACATAACTTAAAAAATAATCAAAATATTCAAGTAGTTGAAAAAGATGTAGCGACATATGAACCATCAACACGCCATACATCAAGCGAATTAAATTCGTTAACAAATCTTTCTTGGAGTACGATGATGACGGGTATTCAACGTCCATGGACACAAGGGCTAACAGGAACGGGCATCAAAGTAGGAGTTATTGATACGGGTGTTGCAGACGTACGAGGAATGGAGCATGTTACGCGTTTAACTTTTGTAAAGGATAATTCAAAAACATCAATTGATGAAAGTAGCGTTTACGATACGGAAGGTCATGGGACAGGCGTAGCAGGTGTTATTACAACAAATGCGTTAAAAGATGGTGCTAATACATTAATTGGTTTAGCCCCGAATGCAGATGTTTACAGTCTCAAAGTATTTGAAGGAGATAGTGCCGCGATGACGACGATTTTATCAGCGATCGAGTGGAGTATTGAAAATAATGTCGATATTTTAAATATGTCTCTAGGCTCTGAAGAACCCGATGCTATTTTAGAACGAGCGATTAAAGCGGCGAAAGCAGCAGACATTACAGTTGTTGCGGCTACAGGAAATGAGAGCACATTTTCAACATTAGCACCTGTTGATTATCCAGCAGCTTATAGCGGTGTCATTGGCGTTGGGGCAGTAGACCAACAAAAAGACCGCGCATCGTTTTCAAATGTAGGAAGCACAGTTGACTTTGTAGCGCCAGGAGAAGATATTCATCTCCGTTCTAAAAATGGCGGCGTAAAAGTGGATTCAGGGACATCATTTGCAGCGCCGCATATTACCGCTATGCTTGCGCTATTAAAAGAGAAATATCCAACAGCGACACCAATGCAACTACAGGCATTATTAAAAAAATATAGTGAAGATTTGGGCGTAGCAGGCCGCGACCCGTTATATGGTGATGGTTTGCCATCATTAGCTGTCTTAGCTGCACATGAAACATTACCAAAGGATAGTGACAAGGAAACACCAGCATTGCCGGGAGACTCCGATGGTTCAAGTCTACCGATCGATAGTGATGATAAAGAAATAGAAACACAAAGCGATGCACAAAAGTTTATAAGCAACAATCAATATCAACTTACGACATGGCTTTCAGCAATTCAAGAAGGTCGAAAAATTGGCTTGCGTACGAAATTTACACCGTTGTACTCACTTTATAATGATTTAGCTGCCCCGGAGAAAAAATTAGTAAGAGCATACAATAAAAAATTGAAAACAGTCGTGACGTCAGCATCAACGACGTCAACAAAAATAAAAGCAACCAATTTAAAAAATATGGCAGGTGCTAAAACAACACAAATCCGCTTCACGACACCGATTAAGGCATCAACACTAAGTGCAAACCGCGTCGTAGTTTATCGTGCTGGGCAAGTTGTATCGGGCTTTAAATTAACAAAAGCGGCAAGTGGTAATGCGATTCGCCTCACAACAACAAAAACCTTGGCGAAGGGTGATTACGTGATTATGATTGATCCTACCACATTAAAAACGAAAACAGGTAAAGCGATTACAACACCATTCGCGATTAAATTTACGGTGAAATAAAAATAACGACGTGTATTTGAAGAGTTTTTGTTCAAATGCACGTTTTTTAATGCCTGATTTTAACGATGCCTGATTTTTCAACATTATAGAACAAAAATGAATTCGCTAAAATCGCTGCTGACACGTACACTATCAAAAAGGAGTTGAACGCATGGATTTCTTATTATTTTTACTGGGCGCGTGCTTGGCGTCATTTTGTCACGTTATTGGCTATCGTTTACCAATTCAACAATCATTTTTACGGGGACGTTCACATTGTGAGAAATGTCGTGAAATATTGCAGCCATTAGAATTGATTCCGCTTGTGTCATATATTGTATTGCGAGGGCGCTGTCGATATTGCAACGCTCAAATTACGCCGCTAGCACCGGTAATCGAATTGTTAGCAGGTTGTTCATTTGTCGTACTTTATCATATGCATAGCTTTACAATAGTCTTTTTTTTCGGTGTATGGTTCACGTTATTATTTGTCACAATTTCTGTAAGCGACATCTATTATCAACTCATTCCAAATCATATTTTATTATTTTTCGGTATAGGTATTATTTTTCTTAGCTTCGCGGAGCCTCAACTAATGCTGATGCGCCTAGTGGGGAGTATTGGTAGCTTTACGTTTTTACTATTATTTGCTTGGTTCTCACGTGGTGGTATTGGCGGTGGTGATGTGAAATTATATGTGCTTATTGGTGCTGTACTTGGCTTACCGCTAGCTTTTATATCGTTATTTTTATCAACACTCATTGGCTTAGTATGGTTTGGTCTCAGAAGGACACCTCAAAAACAAGCAATTCCATTTGCCCCATCGATTGCACTTGCTAGTATGCTGACCTATTTTTATGGAGATATTTTTTTGAACTGGTATTACCTCTAAGCTTTTAGATAGGCAAACGAATGTTTGTCGGTATAATAGAAGGTAGTGAGGAAGTGACAATATGGAAACTATGGAGAAAAAATGGCGTATTCATACGCCGGATGAGCAAGCAGTAGAGGCCGTAGCACAAGGAACGGGATTATCTGCACTTGCAGCGAAAATTTTAGTAACACGAGGGTATACGACAGCAGAGGGTGCCTTACGTTTTTTACGCACCGATGAGCAAGTTATTCATGATCCTTATTTGTTGCATGATATGAACGGTGCTGTAGCACGGATTCAGCATGCAATTGAGCATCAAGAAAATATTGTTGTTTACGGTGATTACGATGCGGGTGCGACACGTTTCTAAGTGAAAAGCTTAGACACTAGGGAGTCGCTTAATTTCCCTAGGAGAACTGATTTCTTGATAGGTGGAATGATGGGGTAACGCCCTGAAACGCCTACTCTGATACTCCGACATGCTTTCATTAAGGTTAAATGATTAAAGTATGAAGCTCGGTGAAGTCGGCAGAGAGATACCGTAAGTAAGTTGGATTAGTAACTTACACGAAAGCTATCCAGCGGTGGGTGGTGTGTCCTATGTGCCGGGAGTCCATAAAATATCTATGGTTAGAATGTGTTGCAAAAACACTGACGAATCTCTGAATGTACAGGTCTAGACGTAGACATTGTAGAAATGCAATGGATGGCAGTGCCATCGTGTGTGTGGGTGAGTAAAAATCTGGCGTTATGAAAACCCATAGCTTGTTATAGGCAAGTTCCAGCGCACAGGACTATAGGAGAAACCTAAGGATATATGTTAAGGATAAGGAAATTGGAACGTGGAAAGCGGAGGATGTGGAGGTATTAAGCTACTTATGAAGCATTTCGGTAAATAAGGGGGCAACCTAGTAAAACTGATTAACCTTCCGTGAGAGTGGAGCCACAGTACCTATGAAGCCATGATAATAAGCGGTGGAGGGATAGGCTCTAGTCGGAACTTTCAAAGACTTATAAATGCATAACAAATCACAGATTCGAGTATGACTAATAGAATCACCACTTGAGAAAGGGGTTGATGTCTGTGGCAAATTCACGAATCGCAAAACATGTTAAGAAGTCCAAATTAAGAAATGCGGAATATTACAGTATGCAAGATACATTTGATATGCTGTATGACCAAAGTTCAAAAGGCAGTAACTTTAAAAATTTAATGGGTATGATTAGTTCGCCCGAAAACATTAAATTAGCATATCGTAATATTAAGAAAATACTGGCAGCAAAACAGCAGGTGTAGATGGTCGAACAATCGAACATGTAGCAAAGCTGACAGAAGAACAATTTATCTTCTATGCTAAGAATAAATTCCGAGATTATAAGCCGAAAGCAGTTAGATGAGTTGAAATACCAAAGCCTAATGGAAAAAAATGATGAAACGAAATGTAGTAAATGCATATACAAAAGAAGGGAGAGAAGAAATTCATAAAAATCTCTCTACTATTGATGTTGCCGTACTTCGTTTCTTAATGGAACATCCGATTTCACAACGAAGTGTCGAATACAATGACAATCGAATTGCATTATACTGTGCACAAAGAGGTAAATGCCATGTAACAGGGCAAGAGCTAAACCCGATGACGCTTCACTGTCATCACAAAGTACCACGATTGCAAGGTGGTACTGACGAATACAAAAACCTCTGTCTCGTTGATAAAGACATTCATATCTTAATACATGCTAAAGATGAAGATACAATCTCAAAGTATAAGTATCTAATTACGAACAAAAAAAGTTTAAACAAGTTAAATACGCTAAGAAAACAATTAAAAGTAGAACAAGTAATAATCTAATTTGGACGATTAGATAAAAGAAAAGTGAATTCTGTTAAGTTATGTAGATTACAAAAGTTTTGAATGTTTTCGATGGAACGCCGTGTGAGGTGAAAATCTCACGCACGGTGTGAAGTGGGGGAAAAGCTAGCGATAACTTCAAAGGCTTACCTATCACTATATGGTATTACAAGTTCAACGGTTATGAAAACGGTATTACAAGCGCTTGGTGGGATTGTCGAGCATGTCATTCCCAATCGTTTTGAACATGGTTATGGTCCAAATGAAGCGCTATTTCGTGAGATTGCCGAAGCGGGTGCGAATTTATTAATTACAGTAGATAATGGCATTGCAGGAAATGGCCCAATCGATGTTATTAAATCCCTTGGTGTCGATGTTATTGTGACAGACCACCATGAACCTGGTAAAGAGTTACCAAATGCAGATTTTATTATTCATCCTCGTCATCCAGAGGGGGATTATCCATTTGGTGAATTGGCAGGTGTTGGTGTCGCATTTAAAGTGGCACAAGCATTATTAGGGCATGTGCCAGAAGAATTATTTGATGTAGTTGCAATTGGAACGGTTGCAGATTTAGTACCACTTGTCGATGAAAATCGCTATTTTGTCATCAAAGGATTAGAGCGTATGCGTCGCCATGCTCGTCCAGCAATTCAAGCACTTGCGACAGTCGCAGGAACAGAATTAAGTGATATTGATGAGCAAACGATTGGTTTTGGTTTTGGACCACGCCTGAATGCACTTGGTCGCTTAGGCGATGCTGCACCAGGGGTCGATTTCCTGATGATGGAACACACAACAGAAGCAATCCATATGGCGAATTATTTAAATGAACGTAATAAAGAGCGCCAAGATTTAGTTGCAACGATTACTGAAGAAGCGGTTGAAATGGTCGAAAATATTGCTGAAGTTGGCGATTCACGTGTGTTAGTAGTAGCAGGTGAAGGCTGGAATGCAGGTGTTGTTGGGATTGTGGCATCGCGCCTTGTTGAAAAATATTATCGTCCAACAATCGTATTAGCAATAGACGGTGAACAAGGTATCGCGAAAGGTTCTGCACGTAGTATTGAAGGATTCAATATGTATGTAGAACTTGATAAAAATCGTGATATTTTGCCAGCGTTTGGTGGACACCCAATGGCGGCTGGTATGACACTGCAACAGGAACATGTTGATGAATTGCGTAGTCGATTACATACGCAAGCACTACAATGCCTGAGTGAAGAAGACTTAGTACCGGTATTAAACATTGATATTCCATTAGACGTAGAAGAAATCGATTTAGAAGCGCTCGATGACTTGAAAAAATTAGCGCCATTTGGTGTGGAATTTGAAAAGCCATTGTATGGTTTACGCGATTTATCGATTAAAACGATGCGTAAAATTGGCGCCAATGAAGACCATATTAAAATGGAAATTGGAAAAAATAATCATTATTTAGATGCAGTAGGTTTCCATAAGGGGTATTTGGCAGATGAATTGACACAAGGTATCGCGATTTCATTTGCGGGTGACATTCAAATCAATGAATGGAATGGCCGCCGCAAACCACAATTTATGCTGCAAGATGTGCATACGGATGCTTGGCAACTATTTGATATTCGCGGTGGACATAAAATTTCACAATGGCTTGCTAAAATCGATGCAGCACAAACGACATTTCTAGCATTCCGAAAAGAAACGATTGCACATTATGACAGTGTTATTCCACAAGAAATTCAATATTATGATGAAGAAGATACTGCAGAAGCATATGGGAAATTTATTGTTTTACTTGATTTGCCACAAAATGTTCAACAGTTAGAACACGTAATAGCGCTTGAAAAATTGGAAAGAATTTATGCGCATTTTTATGTTGCAGACCCTCATTTATTCGATGGAATGCCGACGCGTGAGCAGTTTGTGTGGTATTATGCTTTTTTACGCAAGCGTCGAGAATTCCATTTACACCAAAATTTGAATACGTTAGCAAAGCATAAAGGCTGGAGTCGCGCAATGCTAATTTTCATGACACAGGTGTTTTTTGAGCTTGAGTTTGTTACAATAGAGAATGGACTTGCTAAAATTGTAGATAGCCCACCAAAGCGTGATTTGACATCTGCTGCTATTTACAAAGAGCGCACGCAGCAATTGGCGTTGGAACAAACGCTGTTGTATGCACCATATAAAGATTTAAGACAGTGGTTTGATGAACGAGTACATCAAACAGTTTCTGAGGAGGAACAATAATGGATTTAAAACAATACGTATCGATTGTACAAGATTGGCCTAAAGAAGGCATTTCTTTCAAAGATATCACAACAATTATGGACGATGGTAAAGCATACCGATATGCAACGGACCAAATTGTGGAATATGCTAAAAAAGTAGGCGCAGAGCTAATCGTTGGACCTGAAGCACGTGGTTTTATTACAGGATGCCCTGTAGCATATGCTTTAGAAATCGGATTTGCTCCGGTACGTAAACCTGGTAAATTACCTCGTGAAGTGATTTCAGCTGATTACGGCTTAGAATATGGTAAAGATACACTAACAATGCACAAAGATGCAATCAAACCAGGGCAAAAAGTATTAATCGTTGACGATTTACTTGCTACTGGTGGTACAGTTGCTGCAACCATTCAATTAATCGAACAATTAGGCGGCGAAGTAGTCGGCTGTGCATTCTTAATTGAATTAGAAGAATTACATGGTCGCGATAAAATCGAAGGCTATGAAATTTTCACATTAATGCAATACCCATACTAATTGTCTAACTGTGACGATCAAATCGAACACAAAAGCTGCGCATTGCGTGGCTTTTGTGTTTTTCTAAAAAGAAAAGCTTATTGGATTGGGCATTTTGCGAATAAATCAATGGCAGTAGCTTTACAAAGGTAGGCATTGTTTTATAAAATGGAACTTATATCTAATCGGAAAATTTATGAATAGGGTGGGCTTAACATGGCGAAGGATCAAGTAATGACATCAGAAGAAGTGTTTGACATACTTTCTTCTTATATGAATGAGGAACACGTCGAGTTTGTACGACGCGCATATGAGCTAGCAAGAGATGCACACAAAGAACAATTCCGTAGCTCAGGGGAGCCGTATATTGTGCATCCAGTGCAAGTGGCCGGCATTTTAGCGGATTTACAAATGGATCCAGAGACTGTGTCTGCTGGTTTTTTACATGATGTTGTAGAAGATACAGAAGTTACACGTGATGATTTAGTGGCGCAATTTGGTGAAGAAGTCGCGATGCTTGTTGATGGTGTAACAAAGTTAGGGAAAATTAAATACAAATCAAAAAAAGAACAACAAGCGGAAAATCATCGCAAAATGTTCGTAGCGATGGCACAAGACATTCGCGTCATTTTAATTAAGTTAGCAGACCGCTTACATAATATGCGTACGCTAAAACATCTTCCTGTTGAAAAACAACGCCGTATTTCAAAAGAAACGCTTGAAATCTTTGCACCATTAGCACACCGACTAGGAATTTCAGCAATCAAATGGGAGCTAGAAGATACGGCATTACGTTATTTAAATCCACAGCAATATTATCGTATTGTTAATTTAATGAAACGCAAACGTACAGAACGCGAAGCATATTTGAAAAATGTCATGGACGAAATTCATAGTCAGCTTGATGATGTAGAAATTCACGCGGACTTATCAGGTCGCCCAAAGCATATTTATAGTATTTATAAGAAAATGGAGTCACAGCACAAACAGTTTAATGAAATTTATGATTTATTAGCGATTCGTGTACTCGTTGATAGTATTAAAGATTGTTATGCGGTATTAGGGATTGTTCATACGCTATGGAAACCAATGCCAGGACGCTTTAAAGATTATATTGCCATGCCGAAGCAAAACTTATACCAATCGTTACATACGACGGTTATTGGGCCATATGGAGATCCACTCGAAGTCCAAATCCGCACGAAGGATATGCACAACATTGCAGAATACGGGGTTGCGGCACATTGGGCTTATAAAGAAGGCAAAAATGCAACGACTGAAAAATCAGATATTGATAGTAAATTAACATGGTTCCGCGAAATTTTAGAATTTCAAAATGTTTCAAATGATGCAGAAGAATTTATGGAGTCATTGAAATTCGATTTATTCTCAGATATGGTCTACGTATTTTCACCAAAAGGCGATGTACTAGAGTTACCAGCAGGCTCTGTACCAATTGACTTTGCTTATCGCGTTCATTCTGAAATTGGCAATCGTACTATTGGTGCAAAAGTGAATGGCAAGATGGTACCGCTAGATACACCGCTTCATACGGGAGATATTGTTGAAGTCATTACGTCGAAACAATCGTTTGGCCCAAGTCGCGATTGGTTAAGTTTAGCGCAATCTTCACAAGCTAAACATAAAATTAAACAATTCTTCAAAAAGCAAGCGCGTGAAGATAATGTCAATAAAGGGCGCGAAATGATTGAAAAAGAAATTGACGAGCAAGGGTTTAAGCACGATGAAGTATTAACAGCTGAAAACTTCAAGCGTGCATGTGAAAAGTTCAATTATCAATCTGCCGATGATTTAATTGCGGCAGTAGGTTTTAATGGGATGACGGCGTTACAAGTTGTCAATCGTTTAGCTGAAAAAATCCGTAAAGAGCGAGATTCTCAAGAAGCGCTTCAAAAAATCACGAAAGAAATGGAAAAACCAGAAGATACGAAACCGACAGAAACTGGTGTAGTCGTAAAAGGATTAGACAATCTATTGATCCGTTTATCGCGCTGTTGTCGTCCGGTGCCAGGTGATGAGATTGTTGGCTTTATTACAAAAGGACGTGGTGTTTCTGTTCACCGCGCGGATTGTCCGAATGTACAAGCTGCCACTGAAAAAGAGCGCTTAATCGATGTTGAATGGGCATTTGCAGATAATAACAATAAATTATATGCGGTGGACATTGAAGTAACAGGCTTTGATCGCCCTGCGTTAATTACCGATGTTATGCAAGTTGTTAATGAAACGAAAACACAAATTAGTGCTGTGAATGGTCGTGCAGATCGCGATAAAATTGCAACGGTGCATTTAACATTACAAATTCGTGATATTCAACATTTATATAAAGTAGTCGATCGTATTAAACAAATTCCAGACATTTATTCTGTACAACGTGTCAACAACTAAGGGAGATAATGTAAGTGAGAATCGTATTACAACGCAGTAGAGAGGCTTCTGTTACTGTCGAAGGGACAGTAACAGGCCAAATTACAAAAGGGTATGTTTTACTTGTTGGTATCACGCATGATGATACGGAAGCGGATGCCGATTTTTTAGCAGCAAAAATTGCAAAAACGCGTATTTGGGAAGATGAAGATGGCAAGATGAATCGATCAATTGGCCAACATGGCGGGACGATTTTATCGATTTCACAGTTTACGCTCTATGCAGATACTAAGAAGGGGAATCGCCCGAGTTTTACCGGTGCATCACGCCCAGAACATGCAGAGCCGCTGTGGCAGTACTTTAATGAAGCACTTCGCAACGAAGGCTTAGACGTCGAGACAGGCATCTTTGGAGCAATGATGGACGTACAATTAATTAATGATGGACCTGTAACAATCATTTTTGATTCACGAACAAAATAAAAGTCAGGAAGTGCGCTACAACGCATTTCCTGACTTTTTTTGTGCACAAAAAAACACGCCCTAACAAAGAGCGTGTTTGACATGATTAGTCGCGACCGTAGTATTCGATAATACCGTTTGTAATACCTTCTGCTACAACTGCACGATACTCATCTGTATTAATACGAGATAATTCACTTGGGTTTGAAACGAAACCAAGTTCAACTAATGTTGCGAATACAGAGTTTTCACGTAATACCATAACATTTTGATATTTTAAACCGCGGTCTTTCATTGTTGGATATTCTTCTTTAATAGATGCCATCATGTTTTTGTGAATTGTGTTAGCAAATTCTTTTGAAGTTGATTGATAGTATAGTGTTTCAATACCTGTTGCTGATGACGCTGCTGCTGAATTATAGTGTAAGCTGATGAAAGCATTAGCACCTTTTTTCGCTGCGTATTTCGCGCGTAGACCAAGGTCTGTCGTCTTGTTAGAAGAAAGAGCACCGTTACCTTCGCGTGTCATATAAACCGTACCACCAACTGCTTCAATTTGTTCTTTTAACGCTTTGCCTGATTGTAATGTAAGTGATGCCTCAGTGATAAATTTACCATTTAAATCTTTACCACCAGCACCTGGGTCACTACCACCATGTCCAGCATCTACTACTACTTTAATACCAGCTAATGAACCGTTAACTGGTTTTGAAATTTGATCTGGTTCTTTGTTTGTGACAGTTGTGTCAGATGTTCTTAGCGAAATCCAACCTTTTTGTGAATCGCTATATTGAACTTCTGCCCAGTTTGAATTTGAAACGCGTAGAATACGTGCTGCGTAATCAGTTGTTACCGTTCCTAATTTTGGAGCTGCTGTTGACGGTAAGCTACGTACATTCATATCATCATGAACAAGTACATATTGTAATTCAGTAGGCTCGCTAGCTGTGTAGCTAATGTTTGATGTTGATTTGAAACCATAGCGTTCATCTGCGTTGATCCAGCCTGTTTTACCACCATATGCTACTTGAATCCAACCATTTTTCGCTGTTTTCTTGATTTTTACTTTTGCACCGTAAGGAATGGTTACGCCAACTTTTTTACTTGAAACGCTATAAGAAGCGCGCATGTTTAAGCCTGTTGACTCAGTTACATAGTAATAAGTTGTTTTTGATGGTGTTGTCGCTGTAACAGTTGATACAGCTTTTAAATATTTTCCATTTACCCAACCTGTTTTTGAAGCTGTGTATTTTACTTTCCACCAGTTTCCTTTAGTGCTGACTTTTGTGACAATTGAACCTTTTTTCAGTGTGGCAATTTTTGAATACTTCACACCTGGACCAATGCGTACGTTTAACGAATCTGTAGTTTTGTATGTTGTCGTTGCCGCATGCGAAGTGCCAGGGTTAGAGATCATGACCGTTGAAATGACAAGCATTGCAGCGATCATAAATAGCATGACTTTTGATAGATTTTTACTCATGATCGTCCTCCCTTTCTTCTATAGTATAAATTTTTAACATCAAAAAGCTAGTATATTTCAAAATTGTTACAACTTTGACATGAACGAAATATCATGTAACATTTCAGAAAAAGTTGACATCTTAACTGTTTCTGATTATGATATGAAGTAATCTGACATTATTAACAAATACCTATGACCGAACAAGTAACTAATTTCGAGGCATGTTTTAGAGAGAGAAAATCGTGGCTGAAAGTTTTCTTATCATGTGAATTAGTGAATAACACTCGCGAGGTTTTTCTTCGAAACGTAGCAGGCTTAGTAGGGGAAAACGGAATCGGCCGTTATCCGATTAGAGAGGGTCATTTTTAGATAATGACCAACTAGGGTGGAACCGCGGAAGCTACTATTATGAGCTGTCGTCCCTTGCATTTATTGCAAGGAACGGCGGCCTTTTTTATTTTCCGTCCCTTCTCGACACGTAATTCAGTATTTTTGAAAGGAGCATATACATGACGTTTAAAGTACCAAGAGGAACACAGGATATCCTACCAGAGCAATCAGCCAAATGGCAAAAAGTAGAGGAAATCATTCGTCATCTATGCCACACATATCGCTACGAAGAAATTCGTACACCGATGTTTGAATCAACTGAATTGTTCCAACGCGGTGTAGGTGATACGACCGATATCGTACAAAAAGAAATGTACACATTTGAAGACCGCGGTGGACGTTCATTAACGTTGCGTCCAGAAGGTACCGCTGGAGCTGTGCGCGCTTATGTAGAGCACAAGCTATATGGTTTACCAGACCAACCAGTAAAACTTTCATACGTTGGCCCAATGTTCCGCTATGAGCGCCAACAAGCAGGACGCTACCGTCAATTTGTACAATTCGGCGTTGAAGCAATCGGCAGTAAAGATCCAGCAATTGATGCAGAAGTTATTTCACTTGCGATGAATGTCTATCGTACTGTTGGTTTAACAGATTTGAAGTTAGTGATTAACTCATTAGGGGATAAAGAGGTTCGCGAAGCGCATCGTACCGCATTAATTAACCACTTTGAGCCACATATTCACGAGTTTTGTTCAGACTGTCAAAACCGCTTAGAGAAAAATCCTCTGCGCATTTTAGACTGTAAAGTAGATAGCGAAAATCCATTAATGGCAACAGCACCTGCTTTAACAGACTTCTTAAATAACGAGTCTGCAACATATTTCGAGCAAGTAAAACATTATTTAGATTTACTAGGTATCGAATATGAAGTAGATCCAAATCTTGTACGTGGTCTTGACTACTACAATCATACGGCGTTTGAAATCATGAGCACATCAAAAGGCTTTGGTTCAATTACGACGCTTTGTGGTGGTGGGCGTTACCACGGACTTGTGCAAGACGTCGGCGGTCCTGATATGGCTGGTATCGGCTTTGCAATGAGTATCGAACGTTTACTTCTTGCATTAGAAGCAGAAGGTAAAACATTAGAGACAGATAATGCGCTTGATGTGTTCATCGTATCGATGGATGACGCTGCGAAAGAAAAAGCGGTAGAGCTTGCAAGTACATTCCGTGCAAAAGGCATCGCTACCGAACTTGACTACGCAAGTCGTAAAATGAAAGCGCAAATGAAGGCTGCAGATCGTCAAGGCGCAAAATGGGTTCTTGTGTTAGGTGAACAAGAGCTTGCTGAAAATGCTGCAGCTGTGAAAAATATGGAATCTGGTACACAAGAAAAAGTGCCGTTCCATGATTTAGTGAACTACTTACAAACACATTAATTGGAGGAATTACACAATGGCAACACGCACACATGAATGTGGAATTTTACGCGCTGAAAACGTTGGCGAGCGCGTCGTATTAAAAGGTTGGGTACAATATCGTCGTGACTTCGGTGGTTTGATTTTCATCGATTTACGCGACCGCACAGGTTTAACACAAGTTGTATTCACACCAGAAAACTCTCAAGCAGCATTAGATTTAGCAGATTCATTCCGTAGTGAATATGTAATTGAAGTAGAAGGGGAAGTGCGCGCGCGTACACCAGAAATGGTTAACCCGAACTTAGATACAGGTGCTATCGAAGTTTATGTTGATAACGTAACATTAATCAACAAGGCGCAAACACCACCATTCCAAATTGAAGACCGTATCCAAGTAAATGAAGATTTACGTTTAAAATACCGTTATTTAGATTTACGTCGTCCTGTTATGTACAAAACATTCAAATTACGTTCTGACGTAACAAAAGTTGTGCGTAACTTCTTACAAGACGAAGGTTTCTTAGAAGTTGAAACACCAATTCTTACAAAATCAACTCCAGAAGGCGCGCGTGACTACTTAGTACCGTCACGTGTACACGATGGTGAATTTTATGCGCTTCCACAATCACCACAATTGTTCAAACAATTGTTAATGGTATCTGGTTTCGAACGTTACTTCCAAATCGCACGTTGTTTCCGTGATGAAGATTTACGTGCTGACCGTCAACCAGAATTCACACAAATCGATATGGAAATGAGTTTCTTAGACCAAGAACAAATTCTTGATATTAATGAACGCTTAATTCAAAAAGTAATGAAAGAAGTTAAAGGTATCGATGTACCACGTCTATTCCAACGTATGAAATATGACGAAGCAATGTCTCGTTACGGTTCAGATAAACCAGACGTTCGTTTCGACTTAGAATTAATCGATTTAACTGACGTTGTAGACGGCTGTGGATTTAAAGTATTTGCACAAACAGTAGCAGATGGTAAACAAGTTAAAGGTTTAAACATCAAAGGTGCGAATGACAAATACTCTCGTAAAGATTTAGACGAATTAACAAAATTTGTTGGTCGTTACGGTGCAAAAGGTCTTGCGTGGATTAAAGTTACTGAAACAGGCGTTGAAGGTTTAACAGGTCCTATCGGTAAGTTCTTCCAAGATGATTTCGGCGTGAAATTAATGGAACGTATGGGTGCAGAACCTGGTGATACATTAGTATTCGTAGCCGACAAACCATCAGTAGTAGCAGATGCATTGGGCGCTTTACGTAAAAAATTAGGTAAAGACTTAGAATTAATCGATGAATCTCGCTTCGCTTTCTTATGGATCACAGATTGGCCATTACTTGAATATGATGAAGAAGCTGGCCGTTACACTGCAGCTCACCACCCATTCACACGTCCATTCGATGAAGATTTAGCATTAATGGATACAGACCCTGGTAAAGTTCGCGCCCAAGCGTACGATATCGTGCTTAACGGTTATGAATTAGGCGGCGGTTCTTTACGTATCTATGAAAAAGACTTACAAGAAAAAATGTTCAAAGCGCTTGGTTTTACACAAGAACAAGCTCAAGAACAATTTGGTTTCTTAATGGATGCATTTGAATACGGCGTTCCTCCACATGGTGGTTTAGCATTCGGTCTTGACCGTTTCATTATGTTATTATCTGGTCGCGATAACTTACGCGACACAATTGCGTTCCCTAAAACAGCTTCAGCTAGCTGTTTATTAACAGACGCACCATCAGAAGTAGCAACTGCTCAACTTGACGATTTACACATTCGTGTAAAAACAATGGCTGACGAAGACTAATTGTTTAACGCAAAAAATCCTGCACTGTATGAGTGTGGGTTTTTTTGTACAGAAAAAACGTATTTTTGAACAAAAATGTTGCACGAAATAGAATAAAGTGATAATATACTTGTAACGACAAATCCTGCGGTGTACGACAGCTGCAATCAGTTTTGACCGAACATATTTATTTTTGAGATTTTGTTCATATACAGCTTTTTAGATCATGCCTGTTAGGTGGGACTTTCGAGCAAGTTGTGCGAACAAATAACTGCTTTACGCGGGCTCAAAACGATGTGAAAACTGACGGCACAATGGGATTTGTTTTTTTGTGCGTAAAAAGGGTATATAAATCGATACAAAGAGATTGTCCATAGTTGATGCGGACAATCTCTTTTTTCGCATTGATTTCAAAAGGGAGGTGGATGGTTTGAAGAAGCAACCTGCAATACAAAAAAACATTGCCCCGGTAGAATATCATTTCATGACTGTAAAACAACAATTTGTTCAACAATTTTTAGCACAATATGAGCATGAAGCGGCTTTTGAACAAGTGAAAAAATGGTTATCACCTACACTCTTTCGAGAAATGGAACAAAAGCTAGATGAGCAGACGGCGAGGCGACTGATCGAAGATAGTTATTTCTTTTTGAGTGATGCCGCTCCAGACTGGCCACAATTTATTATGGAACGCATGAAACGTGAACCACAAACAAAATTAAAAAAACTGATTCATACATGGCAGCAACCATTATTCTTTTTTGGTGAAATTATTGAGGTGACCGAGCGTTATGTAGCAATTAAACATGCGTGGACAAAGGAACTCGTATATGTTCTCGATTTTTCAGCAGCAGTGCATCATGTCGGTGAAAACACCTTGTTGTTGCTCGTTAAAGGTTTAGGAGAAAATATTTATTATTCACTTAGTATGGGCATTATTTTGACGAAAGCAAGCGACAGTTTATTGGTTGCTTGGAAGAAGCTTTATGATGTCTCAGAATTATCATATAGTATGTTTTTTAAGCACCACATCGCCGATTGTTGGCGTTTATTTGTATCTGAAGCATCATTGATGAATGGTATGTCAGCACAAATAAAACAATTACTCGTTATACTTGATGCTGCATTGATTGAACTCGATTTAAAAAGTGAACCGCTATTTTTATTTACGCATTATTATGTAACACACAATAATATTACGGCCCGTAAAAAAGGTGGATTTATTGCTGCTGTGTTACAGTTTGGTATGAAATTCAACTTTATTCCGCGCATTTTAACAGTGCATCAAGTTGCGCAACTTTGTAGTGTATCAACGACAACAGTGTATTATTATGCTGCGCAGTTAGAAAAATATTATAAAGAAGAATTTTCAGCATGGCATTTGCTAGAGGATGAGCAAACGCTTTATTGTGCGGGAACAGATGCAACCGTTGTTGAGCGTGAAAAATGGCAGTTAACTAAAGTTTGTGACGAGCGCGGTATCACAGATGAAGTAACGCGCAAACGATTACAGCGTACGCAAGATATTGAATTTGTACCAAAGACTGCCACGGATTTGGCACAGCATTTTGCTTATTTAGCATATGAACAAACGCATGACCAGCAACGCTTAGAATGTGCGCAAACGGCTTTTATTTATGATGAACAATGCATTGATGCGTTGCTACTATTAAGTGATTATGAGGATAATGAAGTATATTTACAACATGCGCTTGCACTTACAAAAAAAACAACAGAAACCATGCGCAATCGTACGTATTTTAAAACGGCCGCATGTGCATTTGACAAGCGTAACTTTGAAGCAGCTTTTGATTATTTAAATAGCATGACTACGTGGACGGTTCAACAGCAATATTTACGCTTAGCAGTACTGAGTGCCTTAGGGGAAGTAGCAGCGTCGCAAAATTTGTTAGCAACGTTACCTGATAATGCACTAACACGATGGTTTCGCTGGGCATATAATCCTAGCGCTGAAAATTATAGCGTGGCTATTACGATGAACGCTTTTGTCGATAAGTATCGCCAGCGAGATATTGACCCACTAGCCTATCCACGCCATTGTTTTTATACAGAAGGATGTCCTATACAAGGGAGGCTTATTTATTTGTTACTGTATCCAATGCTACAAAATAACAAAGAACAATTGCAAGTGTCACATTAAAAAATATGGTTGCTCTTTTTCAGAATCAATTGTGATAACAAATAGCAACGCTTGTTAACATTTATTGTGCATTCATAATTTTTTGTAGCTGTGCATAGTTCATATGAAGCGGTAGATAGACAATGAAATAATTCCATTAATTCTTAGTCGGTTACTTGCAAATTTAAAACAGATTGTTTATATTTTGAAAGACGTCTACTTTTTATGTAGGGATTTTAATCATAACGGAGTGAATAATGATATGTTACACCAATTTTCACGTAATGAATTAGCAGTTGGCCAAGAAGGTCTTGAACTACTAAAAAATACAACAGTTGCCATCCTTGGTGTTGGCGGCGTCGGTTCATTTGCAGCTGAAGCTGTAGCGCGCAGTGGCGTGGGCCGTATTGTTCTAGTCGATAAAGATGATGTTGATATTACAAATATTAACCGTCAGCTTGTTGCATATATGTCGACAATCGGTCAATCTAAATCAGCAGTCATGAAAGAGCGCATTGCGGATATTAACCCGGATTGTGAAGTAATTGACTTGCATATGTTTTATACAGATGAAACATACGAAGAATTTTTCAGTTACAATCCAGATTATATTATTGATGCGAGCGATACAGTAATGTATAAAATTCATATTATGAAAGAATGTTTAAAACGTGATGTGAAAATTATTTCGAGTATGGGTGCTGCGAATAAAATGGATCCTACGCGATTCCGTATTGCGGATATTTCAGAGACATTTATGGACCCACTAGCGAAAGTTATCCGCGTGAAACTTCGCAAAGAGGGCATAAAAAAGGGCATCCCAGTTATTTTTTCTGATGAGAGTCCGATTGTTATTCGCCCAGATGTAGCGGAAACAGTTGGGAAACCTGAGGCGGAAATTCGTAAAGCAAAAATGCCACCATCATCAAATGCTTTTGTACCATCGTCTGTTGGTTTAATTGCAGCAAGTTGGGTAATTCGTGATATTTTAAAAGATATCATGATTACGCGCGTCCAAGGTTAATTGCAGCATAGGAGTTTATGATAGATGTATCGGCTACAATTCGCAGTATAGTTGTTGGTTTATCGGGAACATCGTATTGCAAATATAACATTATGACAAGTAGTGGTCATAAGAAAAAGCAGTCATCATTCTGTTTTATGATGGCTGCTTTTTTTGATTATTCTTTTTGTTTTAAGCTAGTTAAATGGTCGTAAATGCCAGCCATTCTTTTTTCTTGACCCGCAATGACTGGCTTGTAAAATTCGGTCCCTACAAGTTTATCCGGTAAGTATTGTTGAGGGATCCATCCACCAAATGTTCCAATTGGGGTATCGTGTGGGTATTGATAGCCTTCAACACCGAGTGACTTTGCACCGTTATAATGTGAATCGCGTAAGTGTAAGGGAATATCGCCTGTTTTACCAGCGTGAATCGCGTGAATTGCATTATCAATTGCAAGCAGCGCTGAATTTGATTTTTCGGCTAGGCACATTTCAATGACTGCGTGAGCGAGCGGAATACGAGCTTCTGGCAGCCCTAAACGCTCGGCTGATTGGCAAGCTGCAAGCACATGGCTACCGACTTCTGGTGCCGCTAAGCCAACATCCTCATAACTCATAACGAGTAATCTACGTGATACAGCAATAATATCACCGTTTTCTAAACACATAGCTAAATAATATAACGCTGCATTTACATCACTACCGCGCACTGATTTTTGTAGTGCCGATAATAAATTGTAAAATTGACTGCCTTTTTTATCGCCATAAACGCCAATGCGTTCTGCAAGTTGATCTAGCGTCCAATCATTGACAATGGCTATATCGTCAATTTCGTCAGAAGCATAATAAACCGATTCCAGCAATGTTAATGCTTTGCGCCCATCGCCGTTACTTGCTATCGCAATCTTTTCAAGTTGTTCATCAGAAATTTTTATTTTATAGTTGCCAAGACCACGTTTGTCATCGGCTAATGCACGCTTTAAAAGGTCGAGTAAGTCTTCATTCGTTAGCCGCTTGAGCTGTTTGATTTCTCCACAGCGTGAACGAATGGCGGGATTAACATCATGAAATGGATTTTCAGTTGTAGCGCCAATTAAAATCACTCTACCGCTTTCTACATGAGGTAGTAACGTATCTTGTTGTAATTTATTAAAACGATGAATTTCATCTAAAAAAAGTAGCACAGTTCCTTGTAAATTTGCTTCAGCGACTACATCTTCAACATCTTTTTTTCCGGCACGTGTAGCATTGAGTGCATAAAATGGTAGTTTGCTCGTACCTGCAATAGCAAAGGCTAGCGATGTTTTGCCGATGCCTGGTTCTCCATATAAAAGCATCGATGGGACATGGCCTTTTTGAATCGTCTTATATAACGTTGTCTCTGGGCCAATAAAGTCGCGGTGTCCGACGACATCATCAAGCGTTTTCGGACGTAAGCGATAGGCAAGCGGTTCATTGGACATAAAAAGCCCTCCTTTTTTATACTATTTATGATAGTTGAAAACCGAGTGAATTGGAAGGGAATATGCTATACTTAGATGATAACAGTATTATGAAGCAGAGGTGTCTATATGAAAATTTCAACTAAAGGGCGTTACGGTCTTACAATTATGATTGAGCTATCAAAACAATATGGTCAGGGGCCGATTCCGTTGCGTCAAATTGCATCGGAGAATCATCTTTCTGAAGCATACTTAGAACAACTAGTGTCGCCACTACGCAACTCAGGACTTGTTAAAAGTGTACGTGGTGCTTATGGCGGCTATATGTTAGCGAAGCCACCACACTTGATTTCTGCGGCAGATGTCATTAAAGTGCTAGAAGGACCGATTCAACCGGTTGAAGGTATTGAAAACGAAGCGCCACCACAACGTGAATTATGGATTCGTGTACGTGATGCAGTTAAAGAAGTGTTAGATAAAACAAACCTAGAAGATTTAGCAAAATATACAGAGTCAATAGATGACAGTAACTATATGTTCTATATTTAAGAAACAATTGCAGCATAAGCTGTACGATTAAAGGAGATTTTTTAATGACTGAAATTTATCTAGACCATGCAGCGACGTCTCCAATGCATCCAGCAGTTATTGAGGCGATGGTAGCAGTTATGAATGATGTGTATGGTAATCCATCATCGATTCACGGCATTGGTCGACACGCACGCAAATACTTAGATGATGCGCGTGGTTTTATTGCACATTCAATTGGTGCAAAAGACCATGAGATTGTCTTGACAAGCGGTGGTTCTGAAGCAAATAATTTAGCGATTTTCGGAACAGCCTATGCACGTCAACAAGAAGGGCGCCACATTATTACAACACAAGTTGAACATCATGCTGTACTTCGTGCATGCGAACGCCTTGAAAAAGAAGGTTTTGACGTAACGTATCTTCCGGTTGACAAACATGGTATGATTGCTATCGACGACTTTAACCGTGCTTTGCGTGACGATACGATTCTTGTCACGATTATGTACGGTAATAATGAAGTAGGTACGAAGCAACCAATCGCTGAAATCGGCGCGCTCTTAAAAGAACATACCGCAGCATTTCATACAGATGCAGTGCAAGCGTTCGGTTTAGAAAAAATCGATGTTGATGCGTTAGGGGTTGATTTATTATCAACTTCTGCGCATAAATTGAACGGTCCAAAAGGAATGGGTTTCCTTTATGAACGTCCACGTGCGAAAGTACAGCCTCTTATTGTCGGCGGTGACCAAGAGCGTAAGCGTCGCGCAAGTACAGAAAATGTTCCAGCAGTCGTCGGCTTTGCCAAAGCAGTAGAGCTTGCGCAAAGTTCTATGGAAGAAAAAGCAACAGTGTATACAGGTTATCGTCAAATGCTTCTTTCAGCATTTGATGCAGCTGGTATTGCCTACCACGTTAATGGGGATGCCCTTCACGCATTACCTCATGTGCTCAATGTGAGCTTCGCTGGTATGGATGTTGAATCGTTCTTAATCAATCTAGATATCGAAGGCGTAGCTGTTTCAAGTGGCTCTGCTTGTACAGCGGGCTCACTTGAACCATCGCATGTGTTGCTTGCGATGTATGGCAAAGGTGCCAAAGAGCTACGCAACTCGATTCGTTTTAGTTTTGGTTACGGTTTGGATTCAGCGCAAATCGAACGTGCAGCAAAAGCCGTAATTGGAATTGTGAATCGTTTAACGAAATAACGAGAAAAGGTGAAGTAAAACAATGACAACAGCAGTAAAAGATCGTTCAGAAACACGTGTCGTAGTCGGCATGTCAGGAGGCGTCGATTCATCGGTGACGGCTCATATTTTAAAAGAGCAAGGGTACGATGTCATCGGTATCTTTATGAAAAACTGGGACGATACAGACGAAAATGGCGTTTGTACCGCAACGGAGGATTATGAAGATGTGATTAAAGTATGTAATCAAATTGGTATTCCATACTACGCAGTAAACTTTGAAAAAGAATATTGGGATAAAGTATTTACTTATTTCCTTGATGAATATAAAGCAGGTCGTACACCAAACCCTGACGTTATGTGTAATAAAGAAATCAAATTTAAAGCATTTCTTGAGCATGCATTGCGCCTTGGTGCAGATTATGTAGCAACAGGTCACTATGCACGTATGGGGACAGATGCTGATGGAAATCGCGTGATGCTTCGTGGTGTCGATGACAATAAAGATCAAACGTACTTTTTAAATCAATTGTCACCAGAACAACTAGAACACGTCATGTTCCCAATCGGTGAAATTGTAAAACCTCGCGTACGTGAAATCGCTGCAGAAGCAGAACTTGCGACAGCGAAGAAAAAAGATTCAACAGGCATTTGCTTCATTGGTGAACGCAATTTCAAAGAATTCTTAAGCCAATACTTACCAGCTCAACCAGGCAATATGGAAACATTCGATGGTAAAGTAATGGGGAAACATGATGGTTTAATGTACTATACATTAGGTCAGCGTCACGGTTTAGGTATCGGTGGCGATGGTGATCCTTGGTTTGTCGTTGGTAAAGACTTACAACGCAATGTGTTATTAGTTGGTCAAGGTTTCCACAATGATAAATTGTATTCAACAAGCTTAACAGCAGTGAAAACTAGCTTCTCAACAAAACGCGAAATGCCACAAAAATTTGATTGTACGGCTAAATTCCGCTACCGTCAAAAAGATGTTCCTGTAACAGTTGAAATTACGGGTAACGACCAATGGCATGTGACGTTCTCAGAACCAACACGTGCGATTACACCAGGGCAATCAGTCGTCTTATATGATGGCGATGTGTGTTTAGGTGGCGCAACAATCGACGAAGTCTTTAAAGACGGCGAAAAATTAACATATGTAGGATAATAGAGGTGTCACAATTGAATCATAACGAACAAGGCATTAAAGCGATGCAAGAAGAACGCTTTGAGGACGCCGTAAAGGCATTTACACAAGCAATCGAAGAACATCCAAACGACACAGTTGGGTACATTAATTTTGGTAACTTACTAGCCGGTATGGGTGATATGGAGCGCGCTGAACGTTTTTTCCAAAAAGCGATCTCATTAAATGAAGAGGCAGCAACCGCTTATTATGGTTTAGCAAATCTTTATTATAATAATGAACGTTTTGAAGAAGCGGCAAAAATTTATGAGCGTGCGATTCGTTCAGGTATTGAGGGCGCAGATGCTTATTATATGCTTGGTAAATCATTTGAACATGCAGGGAATTTAAAGCTAGCATTACCTTATATGCAACGTGCTGCAGAACTTGCACCAGAAGACATTCAAGTACGCTTAGCGAATGCGATTTTAATGGCGTCACTTGAAATGTTTGATTTTGCAAAACCAGAGCTTGAAGCGGTACTTTCATTAGATGAAAACAATGCAGATGCTTATTATAATTTAGGTGTATTATATGCCGTTTCAACAGACGATGTTGAGACCGCAAAAACACATTTACAAAAAGCGCTTGAAATTGCGCCAGAGTTTGATCAAGCAAAATATATTTACGATATGCTGATGCAACGTAAAGACTAATAGGAGGTGACAGTGTTGACTGAAAATTTATCACTTTTTGCGGAGGAACCGCTATTTGTGGTGGGTCGACCTGTCGTCTCCATTTTTCATAATAAGGAAAATTTATTTTCAATTATCAAGTTGAAAATTCAGGAGACGAATACGGATTATAGCGAGAAAGAAATTATTGTTGCGGGCTATTTTCCACAAGTTGATACTGAAGCGATGTATCGTTTCCAAGGGGATTTAAAACAACATCCAAAGTACGGCTTGCAGTTTCAAGCAACATCATTTGAAAAAGAGATTCCAGCCACAGAGACGGGCGTCATTCAATATTTATCAAGTGACTTGTTTCCGGGAATTGGGAAGCGAACAGCTGAAATTATCGTTGAAAAGTTAGGGCCAAATGCTATTAAAAAAATTATCGAAAATCCAGATGCGCTTGAACATATTCCGCGTTTAAGTGACGATAAGAAAGAAACGCTACGTGACGTTTTAAAAGCAAATCTTGGCATGGATCGTATT
Organism: Kurthia huakuii LAM0618; assembly: GCF_000505545.1. Lineage (GTDB taxonomy): Bacteria > Bacillota > Bacilli > Bacillales_A > Planococcaceae > Kurthia > Kurthia huakuii. The sequence continues at coordinate 577,675 of NZ_AYTB01000008.1, read as the reverse complement.
TTGATTAAGCTTGGTGAATGGGGATTTGGACCACAAGTAGCTGTGCGTATTTATCAAAAATATGAAGATAAGACTATTCAACTGTTACAAGAAAATCCGTATCGCTTAATTGAAGATATTAGCGGTATTGGCTTTAATCGAGCGGATGATTTAGGTGAACAGCTTGAAATTACCGGCGATAACCCAGGGCGTATTAAAGCGGCCGTGTTGCATTTATTAAATCAAATGGCATTATCAGATGGTCATGTGTATATGGAGGCCACACAATTAATTACCGAAGCGAAAGAATTACTTGAAAAAAGCCAACCAATCATCATTGATATTGAAGCGGTATCGGCTGCAATTATTGAACTTGGGAAAAATGGTAAACTTTGCGGTGAAGCACAACGTCTTTATATGCCGTCATTGTATTATTCTGAAGTAGGTATTGCAGAGACATTACTTGAATTAATTAGTCGCAACGATGAACAGTCTGCTTTCCCAAGCTCTGAAATTCGTAAGTGGATTGGTGATGCAGAGGAGCGCTTTAATGTCGTTTATGCAGAGCCGCAAGTTAAGGCGATTGAAACGGCAATCAATAGTGCCGCAATGATTTTAACAGGTGGGCCGGGTACAGGAAAAACGACCGTTGTACGCGGTTTAGTGGATGTGTATGCAGAACTTCATGGTCTATCACTTGATATGAAAGAGTATGATAAGGATACACCATTTCCAATTGTTCTTGCTGCACCTACAGGACGTGCGGCAAAACGTTTGAGTGAATCAACAGGTTTACCAGCACAAACAATTCACCGTTTGTTAGGATTTACAGGGCAAGAAGACCCGGATGAAGAAACAGAACGTAATATTGCCGGGAAATTAATTATTATCGATGAAATGTCGATGGTGGACACATGGCTTGCGTATCAACTTTTAAAAGCTTTACCAGAAGATTGCCAAATTATTTTTGTTGGCGACCAAGATCAGTTACCACCTGTAGGGCCAGGACAAGTATTAAAGGATATGCTCGATTCGCATGTCATTCCAACAGTAGAGCTTGGTCAAGTGTATCGTCAAGCGAATGGTTCATCGATTGTTGAAATGGCTCATCAATTAAAACATAATATGATTCCAACGAATTTAACGGAAAAAACTGGCGATCGTTCATTTATACAAGCGCATGCTTCGCAAATTCCAACTGTTGTCTCACAGATTATTCAAAGTGCATTAAAAAAAGGATTTACAATTTATGATGTCCAAGTGCTTGCACCGATGTATCGTGGCGATGCAGGTATTGATAATTTAAATCATATGATTCAAGAGCTTGTTAACCCTAAGAAAAATGCAAAAACAAAAGAAATGGCTTTTGGTGATACGACATACCGCATTGGAGACAAAGTATTACAGCTTATCAATCAGCCACAAAGCAATGTGTTTAACGGCGATATGGGAGAAGTAATTGCTATTTTTCGAGCGAAAGAAACGACAGATAATGTCGATCAGTTAATCGTATCATTTGATGGGAATGAAGTGACGTATTCGCGTGGCGATTTGAGTCAATTAACGCTGGCGTATTGTTGCTCTATTCATAAGTCGCAAGGTAGCGAGTTTCCAATGGTCATTATGCCCGTTGTGCGAAGTTACTATAAAATGTTGCGTAAGAACTTGCTTTATACAGGGCTTACACGCGCGAAGGATTTCTTGATTTTATGTGGCGAACCGGAGACATTTGTTCGAGGAGTTCAAAATATCGCGGATGTATCGCGCCGCACAACGCTTGTTGGTCGTCTAAATGGTGCGCTTGAAGCGGAAGAAATTTCTACGAATGACACCGATTATTCAACCGATAATTCTGAGAAGCGCTTAACGCTTGAAAACATTTCAACCATTGATCCAATGATTGGTATGGAAAGTGTGACGCCACAGCAGTTTCTTTAGCACTAGCAATTGACACTGTCAGACCTTTTTCTTATAATCATCTATAGAATAGATGAAAACGATGACGGAAAAAGTACGATAGAGATATAATGTAAAGAAAGAGGTTCCATTAGGCTGCAAGAATCTTCTTATATCTTATCCGAAAGCTACTCCGGAGTGCAGCCAATCACTGCCGTTCACTACGTTATAGTGCTAAGAGATATGCGGTTTTTTGCATATGAATTAGGGTGGTACCACGAAAACGTTATTATAGTTCTCGTCCCTTTCTAGGGATGGGGACTTTTTATTTTGCGTTTGCCTATCGTCATTCATCATAATCTAGGAGGAATATATACAATGAAAGCATCAGAAATTCGCCGTAAATATATCGAATTTTTCGTAGAAAAAAATCACAAACAAGAGCCAAGTATGCCACTTGTACCAATCAATGATAACTCATTACTTTGGATTAACTCAGGTGTTGCGACATTAAAAAAATATTTTGATGGTTCAGTAGTTCCAGAGAATCCACGCATTACAAATGCACAAAAAGCGATTCGTACAAATGATATTGAAAATGTTGGTAAAACAGCGCGTCACCATACATTCTTCGAAATGCTAGGAAACTTCTCAATCGGTGATTACTTTAAAAAAGAGGCGATTCACTATGCGTGGGAATTTTTAACAGATCCTAAGTGGATGGGCTTTGACGGCGACAAATTATCAATTACAATCCATCCAGAAGATGTAGAAGCTTATAACATTTGGAAAAATGAAATTGGCATCCCTGAAGAGCGTTTAATTCGTCTTGAAGGAAACTTCTGGGATATTGGTGAAGGTCCTTCTGGTCCAAACTCTGAAATTTTCTACGATCGTGGTGAAGAATATGGTAACGATGCAACCGATCCTGAGTTATACACAGGCGGCGAAAATGAACGTTACCTTGAAATTTGGAATTTAGTATTTTCTCAATTCAACCACAACCCAGATGGCACATATACGCCGCTACCAAAACAAAACATTGATACAGGTATGGGATTAGAGCGTATTACATCGGTTGTACAAGATGTTCCAACAAACTATGACACAGATTTATTCATGCCAATTATTGAAAAAATCGAACAATTTGCAGACCGTAAATATAAACGCCCTAACGAAGTTGCATTGTCTGAAATCTTTGGTTCTGAAGAAGATATCAACACACCATTCAAAGTAATTGCTGACCATGTCCGTACAGTAGCATTCGCAATCGGTGATGGTGCCCTTCCATCAAATGAAGGTCGTGGCTATGTGTTACGCCGTTTATTACGCCGTGCAGTCCGTTACGCAAAACAAATTGGAATTGAAAAACCATTTATGTTTGAATTAGTGTCAACAGTCGGTGCAATCATGCAAGATTTCTACCCAGAAGTAGCTGAAAAAGAAGCATTTATTATGAAAGTTGTGAAAAACGAAGAAATTCGTTTCCATGAAACATTAGATGGTGGTCTGTCTATCTTCAATGATGTAGTAGAAGCACAAAAAGCAAAAGGTGAAACATTTATTCCGGGTGCAGATGCATTCCGTTTATATGACACATATGGTTTCCCAGTGGAATTAACAGAAGAGTATGCAGCAGAAGTTGGCATGACAGTTGATGAAGCGGGCTTTGACAAAGAAATGGAAGCACAACGCGCACGCGCACGCGCAGCACGCCAAGATGTGGATTCAATGCAAGTACAATCTGAAGTGTTAGCAAACTTAACGCAAGCTTCTGAATTTGTTGGATATGATATGTTAGATGTGGATACACAAGTTGTTGCTATGGTTGCAGGTGGTCAAGAAGTGACGGTAGCGGCAGAAGGTGATGAAGTATTAGTCATCTTAACAAAAACACCATTCTACGCTGAAATGGGTGGTCAAGTTGCAGATGGTGGTATGTTGTCAAATGAAGCATTCACAGCAACCGTTAAAGATGTACAAAAAGCACCAAACGGTCAACCATTGCACACAATCGTCATTGAAAGCGGCGAATTAACATTAAACGCAGATGTTTATGCATCAGTAAACCGTGAAGATCGTAACTTAATCGTGAAAAACCATACAGCTACACATTTAATGCAATCAGCACTTAAACATGTTTTAGGTGATCACGTTAACCAAGCCGGTTCTTATGTAGGCCCTGACCGTTTACGCTTTGACTTCTCTCACTTTGGTGCTGTAACGAAGGAAGAATTAGAGCAAATCGAATTACAAGTGAACGAAAAAATTTGGGATGATATCGAAGTGATCATTGAAGAAATGGCAATCGATGACGCAAAAGCAATGGGCGCAATGGCATTATTCGGCGAAAAATATGGTGATGTTGTACGCGTTGTTCAAGTATCAGATTACTCAATCGAACTTTGTGGTGGTATTCACGTGAAACGTTCTTCTGAAATTGGTTTATTCAAAATCGTTTCTGAAGGCGGTATTGGCGCAGGAACTCGTCGTATTGAGGCGGTAACAGGTAAAGAAGCATATAAAGCTACTAAAGAAGAGCAACATATGTTAGAAGCAACAGCAGCATTAGTAAAAGCAAATCCAAAAGATTTAACAATGCGCGTTGAAAACCTTCAACATGAATTAAAAGAACAACAACGCGAAAATGAATCGTTATCAGCGAAAATTGCCGCAGCTCAAGCAGGCGACATTTTAAATGATGCTCAAGAAATTAACGGTGTTACAGTTCTTGCAACGCGTGTAGAAGCAAAAGATAATGGTCAACTTCGTCAATTAATGGACGACTTAAAAGCGAAAATGAATCATGCAGTCGTTGTACTTGGTGCCGTTGCAGACGATAAAGTTATGCTTTGTGCAGGTGTAACAAAAGACATCGCGGGTAAAGAATATCATGCAGGCAATATCGTGAAATCCGTAGCGGAACAATGCGGCGGTAAAGGTGGCGGCCGTCCAGACATGGCAATGGCTGGTGCAAAAGACGCTGCAAAACTTGACGCTGCATTACAATCTGTATACGAAACGGTTAAATCAGTTTAAAACCAGCATTAATTCCGTTATACTTTAGGTATATGGTTTCTAATGAATCTGAGAGGGGTGCATTGCATGAGTAAGTTCGATCAAACGATGAAATTTAATTTCCCGGAAGAATCTATGGAACAGGAAGTCAAGGAAACGTTGCTTTCTGTACATGCGGCACTAGAAGAAAAAGGGTACAACCCGGTCAATCAAATCGTAGGTTATTTATTATCAGGTGATCCTGCGTACATTCCACGCCATCAAGATGCGCGTGCAAAAATGCGTAAATTAGAACGTGATGAGATTGTCGAAGAATTAGTAAAGTTTTATATCAAAAAGAATAACGAGGCAAAATAATGAGAGTAATGGGTTTAGACGTCGGTACAAAGACAGTCGGCGTTGCAATTAGTGATGCACTTGGTTGGACGGCTCAAGGTATCGAAACAATTAAGATTGATGAAGAAAACGGCGAATTTGGTTTAGCGCGTATTAGTGAGTTAGTTAAAGAGTACGGCGTAAAAGAATTTGTTGTTGGCTTTCCAAAAAATATGAATAACACAGTTGGTCCACGCGGCGAAGCGTCGATTGCCTATAAAGAAAAATTAGAAGCACAATTTGCACTTCCGGTTACTTTATGGGATGAGCGCTTGACGACAATGGCTGCAGAGCGTGTCTTAATTGAAGCGGATGTTCGTCGTAAAGATCGTAAGAAAGTAATTGATAAAATGGCTGCTGTAATGATTTTACAAGGCTATTTAGATCGAAAATCATTTTAGAGGTGACAATAATGGAAGAGAATCAAACATTTATCATCGTTGACGAAGAGGGCGTAGAACACCAAGCGGTCATCGTTTACAAAATTGAACCAACAGATGAGGGCAATAAATTTGGTAAATCATACATTTTTTATTATGTAGAAGATGAATCAGATGACGAAGATGTGCGCGTATATGTAGCATCAATCGATGAAGGCTCAGAAGACGGCGAACTAGGTGATATCGAAACACCTGAAGAACAAGAATATATCGAAGACATTTTCAACAACTTAGAAGAAAATACAGAAGCATAGGAGGCTGTTGACGTGAGCGAAGAAATAAACAACGAAAACGTTGAAGTAAACAGCACCGAAGTGCAAGAAGATCCGTTCAAAATCATTACATTAGTCGATGAAGATGGTAATGAAAATTTATACGAACAGCTTTCACTTATTACAAAAGAAGCAAAAGGCAACAAATTTGGTAAACGCTTTGCATTGTATGCAGCTGTAGGGTATGAAGAAGATGAAGCAGGAAAAACGGATATTATTCCGGTAATCTTAACAGACGATGGCGAACTTGATTTAATTGAAAGTACTGCTGAATGGAAGTACATTGAATCAATTATTGACGAGCAATCGAAACAATCATAGAAGGCGGCAAACACATGAGCGAATTAGAACGTTTATATATTCATAATGATGCAGGCCAAGAAATTGAATTGGTTGTTGTGAAACGCTTTGAAGCAAACGATAAAAAATACATTATTTTTTATGCGACAAATGACGAAGCAGTTGGCAATGAAATTCAAGCCGCAACATTAGTACCGACAGAAAATGGCGGTGAAGCGTTTGGTGAAATCGAAACGCAACAAGAAATGGACTTAATTAATGATATGTTAAATGACTTGGTAGAATCAGGAGAATTTGAACCTGAAGAAGGTCAAGGCCATGATCATGAGCACGAACATAATCACGAGCATTTATATGCTGAAGATGAAGATGGCAACGAAATTGTTTTTGCGATTGAACGTCGCCTAGAAATCGATGGTAAAAACTACATCATTTATTATGATGAAAGCGAAGCACAACCTTTAATGCAAGCAGCAGAGCTTGTAGATACTGAAAATGGTCAAGAGCTATTCCCAGTTGACAGCGATGAAGAGTTAGCATTAATTGATGAAGTACTACACAATATGGATAATGAATAGGGGATGTCGTAAATGGCAGAGCACAACCACGAACATTTAGTAGCGGTAGATGAAAATGGCAACGAAATCGTTTTTGCAGTCATCGAACGCTTTGAAGCAAATGGTAAGGATTTTATCTTATTTGCAGAAGAAAAAGAAGGTGGTTCTGAAGTGCAAGCAGCAGTTATCGTTGTTGATGCAGATGGTAACGAAGATTTACAACCAGTAGAATCATCAGAGGACCAAGCAGTAGTAGCAGAAGTACTAGAACGTTTATCAAACGGTGTAGATGAAGAAAATGCAGAGCATATTGTTGCAGTAGATGATAATGGTAATGAAATTACATTTGTTGTTATCGCACGCTTTACTGTAGAAGATAAAACATATGTAGCGTTTGTAGAAGAAGAAGTTGAAAATCCAGAACTTCAAGTAGCTATCATTAGAGAAAATGAAGCTGGTGAGCAAGGTTTAGCACCAATTGAATCAGACGAAGAATTTGAAAAAGTGCAAGAAATCTTAACTGAAATCTTATCTGGTCACGAAGACTAAGAGGAGCGTTATACGATGGCACAAGACTTTCACGGCCTAACTTTCGTTGAATATGACGAAGATGGCGATGAGACAGTTTATAAAATTTTATCTCGCGTTGAACCAACAAATAGTGAAAAGACGTATTTGATTTTCTGTGAAGATACAGATGATGAAACGGCGGAAGTATTTATTGAAGCAGCGGAAGTGTTACCAGCAGATGATGGTGGCGAAGCACTTTATGAGATTGAATCAGAAGAAGAATGGGAAATGCTCGAAGAAGTTATTAATACCATTATGAGCTTGGATGATTCAGCAAATTAATAAAGAGGCGGGGACATACGTGTAACAACACCCTCTCAGATGAGTATAAAAAAACCGGAACCGCGCCACAGCGCGGTTCCGGTTTTTTGTTGCGAACGCTAAAAAAGGAAAATGAACTGTTTTGTCCCAGCCTCTTTTTTGTGCAATTGCTTAGAACCATGTATAATGAAATGTGGAAAAAAGGAGGGTATGTTGTGGATTCTCAATCGCCTGAAAAGCAACTGAAAAAATTAGAGCAACGCCAAAGTGAGCAAAAAATCGCTAAAAAAATCGTATTAATTGCAACGGCTATTATTGTTACGCTTGTGTTAATTGTCGGTATTTGGGGCTATTTTTATGTACAAGGTGCATTGAAGCCTGTTGATACGGAGTCTGATAAAAGCGTCAAAATTGAAGTGCCAATCGGTTCATCAATTGATACAATCGCCGCAACATTAGAAGATAAAGGCATTATTAAAAATGCGAAAATCTTCAAATATTATACAAAATTTAATAATAGTGCAGGTTTCCAAGCAGGTACATATAATTTATCGCCGTCTATGACGATTGAAGAAATTATTAAAAGTTTGAAAACAGGTAAAATTTATCGTACACCAGAGTTTACACTGACTGTACCAGAAGGATTAACAATCGACCAAATTGCTGATCGTGTCGCAAAAAATACGAATTATTCGAAAGAGCAATTTATGGATTTAGTGACAAGCAAAGAATTCATTAAAAAAATGAAAGAACAATTCCCTGATACTGTAACGAAAGCGGTAAACGACAAAGATATTCGTTATGCTTTAGAAGGTTACTTATATCCGGCAACGTATGCATTTTATGAAAAAGAACCATCGCTTGAAACAATCGCAACCGATATGGTCAAACAAACCGATACAGTTGTTCAACAATATTTACCGACGTTAAAAGAAAAGAATATGTCCGTACATGATTTCTTAACTTTTGCATCACTATTAGAGCGTGAAGCAACAGCTAGCACAGACCGCGAAACGATTGCGAGTGTCTTTAACAATCGTATTGAAAAAGATATGCCACTTCAAACGGACCCGACGGTATTATATGCATTAGGAAAACATAAAAATCGTGTCTTATATAAAGATTTAAAAGTGGACAATCCATACAATACTTACACGAATAAAGGATTACCACCAGGGCCAATTGCAAATGCAGGTATTGAATCATTAAAGGCAACAATTGATCCAGCAACGACAGAATATATTTATTTCGTGGCGGATAAAGATGGCCAAAATCACTTTGCGAAAACATATGCAGAACATCAAAAAAATGTAGCAAAATACATTAAATAAGAAATGCTAAAGAGGTGTGCTAATTAGCCACCTCTTTTTTTATTTTTTTTTACGAAGTCGTGACACAATGCCCGTACTCTCGCTTTTTACAACCATTTATGATAGGATAAAGTGTATTTTGTATAGATGTAAGGGAGAGCGTTAAACGTGAATATTTCAGATGCCTACACGAGCTCCTTCATTTCTAAGCGAAGTGATTTATTGCTAGAAATGGAACAGTTCGCAGAGGAAAATTATGTGCCAATTATGCAGTTGCCGGCCATTGAAACATTGCTACAAATGTTGCGTATTCAACAGCCTAAACGAATTTTAGAGGTAGGTAGTGCCATTGGCTACTCAGCAATTCGTATGGCGATGACAGTACCACAGTGTCAAATCATTACTATTGAACGTGATGAGACACGTATTGTGAATGCAAAAGATTTTATTGCACGTTCAGAGGTAGCGGACCGCATTAAGCTCATTGAAGGAGACGCATTGGAAGTAGAGGTTACATCCACTCATGAAACTTTTGATGCTATCTTTATTGATGCCGCAAAAGGGCAGTATCAAAAATTCTTTGATAAATATAGCCCACTTGTGAAACAAGGGGGCATTTTATATATCGATAACATGTATATGCATGGTTTATCAGATTTAGATATGAAAGATGTACCAAGAAGAAAAAGAACAATGATTCGTAACCTACACCATTTTGCTGATTGGGTCATTCAAAACGAAGACTATCAATCAACATTTTTCCCAATCGGTGATGGGTTATTAGTTTGTATTAAAAAGTAAGAGGTGACCTATTGATGAAGAAACCTGAATTACTCGTAACGCCGAAATCAGTCAAACATGTAGAAGCGCTACTTATTGCTGGAGCAGATGCGTTTTTAATTGGTGAAGAAAAATTTGGTTTACGTTTAGCAGGCGAGTTTACATTGGAAGATGTAAAGGCAGCCACTGCATTAATCCATGCAGCGGACAAAAAAGTATATGTCGCAATGAATGCGATTTTTCATAACGATCGTGTACCATTGTTAGCGCCATATATGGAAGCAATCGATGAAATTGGTGTTGACGCGATTTATTTTGGCGACCCAGCTGTTGTCATGACAAAGCGTGAAATAAATTCTAAGACACCGCTTCATTGGGATGCGGAAACAATTGCAACAAACTGGTTCCAAGCTAATTATTGGGGTAAACGCGGTGCAACGCGTACATATCTTGCACGTGAATTAGGCGTTGAAGAAATCGTTGAAATCAAAGAAAATGCCAATGTGGAAATCGAAGTGCAAGTACATGGTATGACATGTATGTTCCAATCAAAACGCCCACTTTTAGGTAACTATTTCCTGTATCAAGATAAAGCGATGGAAGTAGAAAATCGTAAAGAAGCACGCAATATGTTTTTACATGATAAAGAACGTGGCAATAAATATCCAATTTATGAAGATTATAATGGCACGCATATTTTTTCACCGGCAGATATGTGCATCATTGATGAGTTAGAAGAATTGTTTGAAGTAGGTATTGATGTATTCCGTATTGAAGGTGTTCTTCAACAAGAAGCATATGTTGTAACCGTTGTAGCGCAATATCGTAAAGCAATCGATACATACTTTGAAGATGAAGATGCTTATATTGATATGAAGGAAGAATTAGTCGAAGCGATTGAAGCGATTCAGCCAGCATTACGTCCACTTGATACCGGCTTTTTCTTCAAGGAAACAGTTTACTAGGGAGGAGCCAAATACGATGGCAACAATTGAAATCAATGATCGTATTAGCGAGATTATCGATGGTAAACGCGTTATTACGAAAAAGCCTGAGCTACTAGCACCTGCTGGTAACTTAGAAAAATTAAAAATCGCTGTACATTACGGCGCAGATGCGGTATTTATCGGAGGTCGAGAGTTTGGCTTGCGTTCAAATGCTGGTAACTTCTCAATTGACGAAATGCGCGAAGGCGTTGATTTTGCAAATAAATATGGCGCAAAAATTTATGTAACAACAAATATTTTTGCTCATAACGACAATATGGATGGTTTAGAAGACTATTTAGTGGCCATTGAGGGAACAGGTGTAACAGGTATCATCGTAGCAGATCCATTAATTATCGAAACATGTCGCGAAGTAGCACCAAAACTTGAAATTCACCTGTCAACGCAACAATCACTTTCCAACTGGAAAGCTGTACAATATTGGAAAGATGAAGGCTTACAGCGCGTTGTGTTAGCGCGTGAAACAGGCGCAGAAGAAATCAAACTGATGAAGGAAAATGTCGATATTGAAATTGAATCATTCGTTCACGGTGCAATGTGTATTGCCTATTCAGGACGTTGTGTACTTTCAAACCATATGACTGCACGCGATTCTAATCGTGGCGGTTGTTGCCAATCATGTCGCTGGGATTATGATTTATATGCAGTTGAAGATGGTGAAGAAAAGCCATTGTTTGCTGAAGACGATGAAGCGTTTGCAATGAGCCCGAAAGACTTGAATTTAATCGAATCAATTCCGAAAATTATTGAATTAGGCATTGATTCAATGAAAGTTGAAGGTCGTATGAAATCGATTCACTATATTGCAACAGTAGTTACTGTTTATCGCAAAGTAATGGATGCCTACTGTGCAGATCCTGAAAATTTTGTCATTAAAAAAGAATGGGTGGAAGAGCTCGCAAAATGTGCAAACCGCGAAACCGATTCGTCATTCTTTGAAGGTGAGCCAGGATTTGAACAACAAATGTTTGGCGTTCATAGTAAACAAACAACATATGATTTCTGCGGTATGGTCCTTGACTACGATGATGAAACACAAATGATTACGTTGCAACAACGTAATTATTTCAAACCAGGCGATGAAGTAGAATTTTTCGGACCGAATATTGAAAACTTCCGCGTTGTTGTGGAAGAAATTTTCGACGAAAAAGGGAATTCATTAGATGCTGCTCGTCACCCACTTGAAATTGTGCGTTTTAAATGCCCAAAAAAAGTAAGCCCATATGATATGATGCGTAAGGAGATGCGATAGATGACAAAAAGTCGCCCAGTTGTAATTGGTATTGCGGGAGGTTCAGGCTCAGGTAAAACGAGTGTTACACATGCCATTTTAGACGTGTTTAAGGACCATTCTGTCGTTGTCATTGAACAAGACTATTATTACAAAGATCAAAGCCACTTAGAATTTGAACAACGTTTAGAAACAAACTATGACCATCCAAATGCGTTTGATAATGAATTATTAGCGCAAGATATTCAAAAATTATTAAATCGTGAAGCTATTGAAAAACCGATTTACGATTATGCATTGCATACACGTTCAAAAGAAACCGTGCATATTGAACCACAAGATGTCATTATTCTTGAAGGAATTCTTGTACTAGCAGATGAAGGTTTACGGGATTTAATGGATATGAAATTATTCGTTGATACCGATGCGGATTTACGCATTATCCGTCGTATTTTACGTGATATTAACGAACGTGGTCGCTCGATGGATTCTGTTATCGATCAATATTTAAGCGTTGTACGTCCAATGCATAATCAATTTATTGAGCCAACAAAGCGTTACGCAGATATTATTATTCCTGAAGGCGGCGAAAATAAGGTCGCAATCGATTTAATGGTGACAAAAATCAAAACAATTCTTGAATCTAGCAACATAGTGTAATATTATGGATAGTGAGAATTTGTCTTTGAACCGATAAATTTTTTTATTGGGGACGTTACACTAACTAACAGCTATGTCGCTTACTACATTTTAGTAAGCGACATAGTATTTTTATTACTTGCCGTTATGGTTAGGAATAGAAATCTCGTTTAACCATACGGACTATTGGGGATAGCTTAGTAAATAAGGGCAAAAGTGCTCTGTTCCTAAGAAAAGGTTCAATACTTGTACAGTAATTAAGGAGTGACTAGCATGTCAGCAGAAAAACAATACCCGATGACTGCAGAGGGTAAAGCAAAATTAGAAAAAGAATTAGAAGAATTAATTACCGTAAAACGACCGGAAGTTGTAGAGCGTATTAAAATCGCTCGCGGCTATGGTGACCTTTCAGAGAACTCTGAGTATGATGCAGCGAAAGACGAGCAAGGTTTCGTAGAAGGCCGTATCAAATTAGTAGAAACAATGATTCGTAACGCCGTTATCATTGAAGAAGGAGCAGACAGTTCTGACATTTGTTCAATCGGCCGTACAGTAACATTCCAAGAAGATGGTGATGAGCCTGAAACATACCAAATTGTTGGTTCAGCAGAAGCAGATCCATTTGAAGGTCGTATTTCAAATGACTCACCAATCGCAAAAGGTTTACTAGGTCACAAAGTTGGCGAAACAGTTAAGATTTCAACTCCTGGTGGCGAATTCAGCGTCAAAATTATCGAAGTGAAATAATTGCTTTGTAAAAGAGAAGCGGCAGGCAACTTTTGCTTGTCGCTTTTCGTTTTGTTAACGAAATGTAGCGCGATTGTAATATGTGCAAAGCGCGTTACTTCTTAAAAATATGCTATGATATGCTTATGAGGTGATGACATTGGACCAACAACCACCACAACAAAGGCGCCGACGTTATAATCCAACGCCTGAACCTAATAATAAAAAATCCGATAAACTATTAAATATCGCGATTGCCGTTGTTAGTATTTTAATTGTGATCGTTGGCTATTTTGTTCTTACATATGATGGTTCTGATCAACAAACAACTGAACAGAAAACAGAACAAAAAGAGACAAATTCACGTACAGAAGATGTACAAAAAGAACAAGAACAAGCGAAAAAAGAACAAGCGCAACAACGCGCTGAAGATGCACAAAAGGATATTACAGAACGTTCAACAGTAACGCAAAGTGAATCAAGTGATGCGAATGTTGAAATGACCATTGTCGATTCAACATGGAAACCAACAAAAACCACACAAACGGAAAATATTGGAGAAGGCCACGTATCTGCTTATGATGGTACTTCAGTCGATTGGCAAGAAAAAGTAACGACATTGGCAACGGTTACGAATATTCCTGAAGATACGATGAAAATTATTCGCGTGAAAAATGGTGGCGCAAATGATCGGACCATCGGTATTGTAACAACTGTAGATGGTGCGAAAAAATATCGTGTAACATTGCAATGGGTAGCTGATAAAGGCTGGAAAGCAGAACAAATCGATGTTTTAAAAACATTAGAAGGCACTTATTAATGTAGAAAAATCCTGTAGTTCTTGACGACTACAGGATTTTTTGTATATCGTAGAGAAGATAGAATTTGAAAGGTGGAAATAACCATTATGAAAATCGCAGTAATCGGCGCAATGGAAGAGGAAGTAGAACTTCTACGCGCAACATTAGAAAATGCAACATCTGAAACAATTGCCAACAGTGAATATACACAGGGAACATATAAAGGAAAAGATGTTGTGTTATTAAAATCGGGTATTGGCAAAGTAAATGCAGCAATGTCTACAACAATTTTACTGGAGAAATATCATCCAGATGTTGTCATCAATACAGGTTCAGCAGGTGGCTACGATGAAGCACTTGATGTTGGCGCAATCGTTATTTCAGATGAAGTACGTCACCATGACGTAGATGCTACTATTTTCGGCTATGAAATTGGCCAAGTACCACAAATGCCAGCAGGCTTTAAAGCAGATGAACATTTAATGAACATTGCACAAGAAGCGGTAGCTGAAGTAGGCGCGCATCAATCAGCAACAGGATTAATTACAACAGGGGACGCATTTATGAACGACCCTGTACGAGTTGAAAAAGTGCGTGGTCAATTCCCAACGATGAAAGCTGTTGAAATGGAAGCAGCTGCAGTTGCACAAGTATGTTATCAATTTGGTACACCATTTGTTGTTATTCGCGCATTATCAGATATTGCTGGGAAAGAATCAAATATTAGTTTTGATGAATTTTTACCAGTTGCTGCAAAACATTCAACGCAAGTTGTGTTAAAAGCAATTGAAAAATTATAAGTTTGCATGTGAAGGGCCGCCGATGTGCGGTTCTTTTTTTATGGCACAAAAAAACATGCTAGCTTTATGATTATAAAGCCGAGCATGCTTAAAAATGTTCACTATATTTTTTTGAGCTGAAAATTCGCAACCATCACATATGATAGTACAAGGAAAATAACTAAGTAGACACCAGGATTAATAAATGGCGCAATCAAGAATGATGCGGTTAAAATAACGCCTGCTGCTGTAATTGGCAAACCGGTGAAACAACCATTTGCTTCTGACACATTAAAGCGTGCCAGTCGAAATGCGCCACATACGATATAAAGTATTGCCGCAATCATACCTGCTGAACCTAGTTGAGCTAAGACGGATGAATATAATAATAAGGCCGGGGCGACACCGAATGAGATAATATCGCTCATCGAGTCAAGCTGTTTACCAAGCTCTGATTCTTGATTAAATTTTCTAGCAATTTTTCCATCGTAGCGATCTAACAGTGCTGCGATGAAAATATAAAGGACCGCATGACTATAGGCTTCACTAAACGTCGCCATAATCGATGCCCCGCCGAACGAAATATTACATAGCGTAACAATATTCGCTAGTTGTGACTTTACTTTTTTTATAGTCTCATCGACTCTTTGGAGTAAAAACATGAATTGTGCTCCTTTATTTTCTTGTAGCTTTATTATACTGTTAGTTAAGAAAACAAACAGATGCCAAGGGAGTTAAACTAGATGCTTAAAGAAAAATTATACCGCACTATGATCGAACTAACAAACAGTAAAATGACATCAAAAATGCTTCAACATATAATGACGAGCCCTATTAGTAAAAGTTTCATCCCGTCATATAAACAATTCTACGAGATTAATACCGAAGAAGTTTCACAATCGCTCGATAAATTTACGTCACTACAAAAGTTTTTTACACGAGAATTAATCGACACGGCGCGACTAATTGATGCAAATCCACACCATATTGTAAGTCCTGTAGACGCAAAAATTGAATCATTTGGTGAAATTACAACAGAGCAGCAATTTGTTGTGAAAGGAAAAAACTATTCATTACATGATTTACTAGGAAAAGATGAACATGCAGCGCATTATAAAAACGGACAATACATCGTCTTTTATTTAAGCCCAGCAGATTATCATCGTATGCATAGTCCAGTTGATGGTAATGTGTTGCGCCAATATGTACTTGGCAATCGTTCTTATCCTGTAAACAAGTTAGGATTGACGTATGGGAAGCAACCACTCTCACATAACTATCGTCTTGTTACGGAACTGCAAACTACTTGTGGACGGACTGCATTTATTAAGGTGGGTGCGATGTTTGTCAATTCTATCAAGCTGACAAATACGACCGAACAATGGATAAAAGGCGAAGAGGTTGGCTATTTTGAATTTGGTTCAACGGTCATTATGTTATTTGAAAAAGATTGTGTAACATTCTTTGATAATGTTCAAAAGAACGCAGTAATCCGAGTGGGTGAAGCGTTTGCGGATGTGTTATAATCTTTTAAGTAACTTGTTGCACAATGAATAATTGAAAAATGAGGGAAATAGTTTTGTATAAACGTTTTATGCCAAGAGAGTTTGTAGATTCTGTTTATGATGTAACGCCTGAAAAATTGCATGCGTTAGGGATTAGAGGAATTATTACAGACCTTGATAATACATTAGTAGAATGGGACCGCGCAGATGCCACGCCAGAATTAATGGCTTGGTTAAAGCTTATTCGCGATTCGGGCATCCAAGTGGTCATTGTGTCAAACAACAAAGAGGCACGCGTGAAGCATTTTGCTGCACCGCTTGACTTACCGTACATTTTCCAAGCAAGAAAGCCGCTGACGAATGCCTTTCAACGCGGTTTGCAATTGATGAATCTACCATCACACCAAGTGTTGATGCTAGGGGATCAAATGATGACGGATATGCTCGGTGCAAATGCGCTTCATTTGCATACAATTTTAGTGAAACCTGTCGCTCAATCGGACGGCCTTGTTACGAAATTAAACCGTCGCCTAGAACGCCGCGTATTTAATTATTTACGCAAAAAAGGTATTGAAACTTGGAGGGAAAAATAAATTATGAACGAAATGCCACACTGCATTGGTTGCGGCACACAAATCCAAACGGAAGATTCAAAAGCACCTGGATTCGCACCAGCATCAGCACTTGAAAAGGAAGAAATTATTTGCAAGCGCTGTTTCCGTTTAAAAAATTATAATGAATTACAACCTGTTGCCCTAACGGATGATGACTTCTTACGTATTTTAAATGGTCTTGGAACACAAAAAGGCTTAATTGTAAAAATCGTTGATATTTTTGATTTTAATGGAAGTTGGTTACCAGGGTTACACCGTTTTGTCGGCAACAACCCGGTATTATTAATCGCGAACAAAGTTGATTTATTACCAAAATCAATTAACCCGAAAAAAGTAGTTAACTGGATTCGTCATGAAGCAAAACAGCTTGGCTTGAAACCAGTTGATGTGTTACTTGTATCAGCACATAAAGGTACGGGCATTGAAGAAGCCATGACAAAAATCGAGGAATATCGTCGTGGGGAAGATGTTTATGTAGTAGGTTGTACGAATGTAGGGAAATCAACATTTATTAACCGTATTATCAAACAAGCAACTGGACAAGGTGATGTCATTACAACGTCATACTTCCCAGGGACAACACTTGATATGATTGAAATTCCATTAGATGATAAAAAAGCAATTTTTGATACACCAGGGATTATTAATCACCACCAAATGGCGCACTATATTGACCCATCAGAATTAAAATATATTATGCCGAAAAAAGAAATTAAACCTAAAACATTCCAGTTGAATGCGGAACAAACGCTATTCATCGGTGCATTGGCGCGCTTTGACTTTATTCAAGGAATGCGCTCAAATTTCACTGTGCACATCGCGAATGATTTAACGATTCACCGTACAAAGCTTGAAAAGGCTGATGAATTATATGCGACACATAAAGGAGACCTACTTGCGCCTCCAACAAAAGAATTCATCGAACAATTACCAGAGTTAGTGCGCCATGAGTTCTCAATTAAAGAAGGTAAAACAGATATCGTATTCTCTGGACTTGGTTGGATTACAGTCCAAAATCCAGATGTTGTTATTGCGGCTTACGCTCCAGCTGGCGTAGAAGTAATGATTCGTCCGTCACTTATTTAGGGGGAAATTAACGTGAAAAAATGGTATGCAGTCATTGGAAATCCGATTGAACATTCACTATCACCACTTATGCACAATACGTGGATGACATCGGAGGAACGCGATGCGGCGTATTTACCGCTGCATGTGTTACCGGAAAATTTAGAGCAAGCATTTGAAGGAATGAAACTGTTAGGTATTAGTGGTTTTAACATTACGATTCCACATAAAGAAACGATTATTCCGCTGTTAGATGAACTAGATCCGCTTGCCGAGAAAATGGGAGCCGTTAATACGGTTGTCCGTCAAGGAAATGGCACGTATAAAGGCTATAATACAGATGGGCTTGGTTTTGTGAAATCGCTGGAAGATGCAGTGGGCAAAACACATAGAGACAAACAGGTATTAGTGATTGGTGCTGGTGGCGCGTCACGCGGTATTTGCTTTGCACTTGTACAGGAAGGTTATACAAATATTACTGTAGCAAACCGTACCATCACAAAAGCGCAAGCAATTTGTGATGAACTAGACGTGGCCGCGCAAGCTTTATCGCTTGATGAGGCGGAAGCGCAACTAGCGGAATTTGGCATTATCGTGCAAACAACATCAGCAGGACTCAATCATAGCAACTTTGAATTGCCATTATCGCTCGAAAATTTATCTAAGACTGCAATTGTCGCGGATATTGTGTATAATCCATTAATGACACCATTTTTAGCACAGTCAAAAGAAAAAGGAGCTACAGTCGTTACTGGCTTAGGCATGTTTATCCATCAAGGGGCGCTTGCTTATAGTTATTGGACCGATGTATATCCTAAAGCAGCCGTCGTAGAGGACGTCCTGCTTGCAAATTTAGGAGGAAACAAATAGATGTTAACAGGCAAACAAAAACGATTTTTACGTGCGGAAGCGCACCACTTAGACCCGATTTTCCAAGTAGGAAAAGGCGGTGTCAATGAAGCGCAATGCGAGCAAATTCGCCAAGCATTAAATGCACGTGAGTTGTTAAAAGTGCGCATTTTAGATAACTGTGAAGATGACAAAAAAGTTGTCGCAGCAGAATTAGTAGAAGGCACAGGAGCAGAATTAGTACAATTAATCGGCTTAACTGTCGTATTATATAAACAAGCGTCAAAACGCGAAAACCGCAAAATCGAATTACCACGCGCGTAAGGATGATAGTTATGAAGAAAATTGGTCTATTAGGCGGCACATTTAACCCGCCCCATATCGCCCATTTAATAATGGCAAATGAAGTAGCCAGCAAGCTCGGGCTTGATGAAGTACGGTTTATGCCCAATGCTGTACCACCACATAAAGTAAAACAAGGGGATGCAACAGCAAAAGAACGCCTTGAAATGACGAAGCGAGCGATTGCTGACAATCCTTTATTTACGCTTGAACCATTTGAAATAGAACGCGGTGGTGTTTCGTATACAGTAGAGACGATGGCATTGTTAACAGAACGTGAACCAAATGTAATGTTTTACTTTATCATTGGCGGCGATAGTATCGATGGACTTAGCACATGGTATCATATAGATGAGCTCATGAAGTTAGTGCATTTTGTAGGTGTACAACGACCAGGCTTTTTTGCTAAGACAGAGTATGATGTGGAGCTCGTTGAAGCACCGCTAATAGACCTTTCTTCAACGATTATTCGCGAGCGCCTACAGACGGGAGAACCCGTCCGCTATTTACTGCCAGAAGCAGTGGAACAATATATTCGAGAGGAAGGATTATATGGAACGCGCTAAGTTACTTGCAGCGATGAAAGACCGTATGCCTGAAAAACGTTATATTCACACAATTGGCGTAACAGACACGGCGATGGCTCTTGCGGAGCGATTCGGACAAAATCCGAAAAAAGCGGAAGTTGCAGCAATTTTACATGATTCATGTAAATATGCAGACCGTGAATGGATGAAGCAAATGATTATTGAACAACAGATGGATCCAACATTATTGTTGTACCATCATGAATTATGGCATGGGCCTGTAGGTGCTTATGTAGCAAGACAGGAGTTTGGTGTGGAAGATCCGGACATGCTCAATGCAATTCGTTTCCATACGACAGGTCGCATTGGAATGAGTGATTTAGAAAAAATTGTCTATATTGCAGACATGATTGAACCGAATCGTAAATTTCCGGATGTAGATAAATTGCGAGAAGCCGCTAAAACAATGGAGTTAAATGACTTAATGATTACATGTTTAAGTCATTCCATTATGTTTTTAATGTCGAAACATCAACCTATATTCCCAGATTCATTTAATTGTTACAATGATTTATTGCTAAATAAGAAGGGACTTAAATCATGACACAAACACTTTTAGATACAGTTTTTAAAGCAGTAGATGACAAACGCGCCGAGGATATCGTCGTTTTAAATATGCAAGGAATTTCTTTACTATCAGATTATTTCTTAATTTGTAGTGGTGGTTCTGAACGTCAAGTGCAAGCAATCGCGCGCGAAGTAAAAGAGCAAGCTGAAAAAGCGGGCTATGATGTAAAGCGTATGGAAGGTTTTGACGCAGGTCGCTGGGTATTAGTAGATGCAGGGGATGTAGTAGCTCATATTTTCCACAAAGATGAGCGTAGCTACTATAACTTAGAACGTTTATGGGGCGATGCGCCAGAAACATTTGTAGCAGCTGACTCAAATGACTAATAGTTATGGTCGTTTTGCAGAAGTGTATGATGCACTGATGACCGATATTCCATATGCGGAATATGTTGAATGGGTGAAAGCACATGCACCTGCAGAACACAATCGTACATTGCTTGATGTAGGTTGCGGTACAGGCGTAATGGCTGTCGAATTTGCGAAAGCAGGTTATCAAGTGAGTGGACTCGACTTATCAGAGGAAATGCTCATGGTCGCAAGTGAACGCTGCTACGAAGAAGATGTGAATGTCTTTTTCGTCTGCCAATCGATGGATGAATTAGCTGGCTTTAATGAACTTGATGTTGTAACGATTCCAATTGATTCATTAAACTATGTACCACAGCAACAAGCTGTAGCACAAACTTTTACACGTATTTATGAGGCACTAAAATCGGGTGGGCATTTATTTTTTGATGTGCATTCACTTTATAAAATGGATGACATTTTTATGGACAGTCCATTCACATATGATGATGGCGATATCACCTATTTATGGGATACCGAAGCGGGTGAAGTACCTCATTCTGTACATCACGATATGTTATTTTACATTGTGACGGCAGATGGCACATATGAGCGCTTTGAAGAGCAACATTATCAATGTACTTATCCGATTGAAGAATATATGGCCATGTTACAACAAGCAGGCTTTACGAATATTACCGTGACGGCAGACTTTACTGAAGAAGTGCCATCGCTTGATTCGGAAAGAATTTTCTTCCATTGTGTAAAATAAACTTGTAAAAATTAGAAAATATTGTATATTGGAATTAGCTTCTATGAATGCCGAAAGAAAGGTGCGTGAAGCTAATTCCTTTTTTTATGCAATATAAAAAGCAACTTCTTATCGGCGGCGCCATTTTAGGTGCCATCCTCTTTTATTTCTTCAATCAATCATCTACGAAACAACCTACAACACCACTCGACCCAATTGAACAACTCGCGACGAATACACCACAAGAGACACCAAAACCAATTGAACAACAAAGCGATGAACGAACAGTGCTTGAAACAACGATAGCAGTCGATGTCAAAGGCGCTGTTAAAAAACCAGGCGTTTATACAATGGAGTCAGATGATCGCGTATACGACGCAATTATGGCTGCTGGAGGCTATAAAGACACCGCTAACTCAAAAGCAATTAACCATGCTGCCCGAGTTCAAGATGAAATGGTCATCTATGTACCAAAACGCGGTGAAAAAGTAGATGAGGTAGGTGCTACAAATACTGTGGTAGCCCCTTCACAACAAGAAACCGACCAGGCGCTTGTTAACTTGAATACAGCAGATGAAGCAGTTCTCCAAACAATTAGTGGTATTGGTCCTGCAAAAGCAAAAACAATCATTCAACATCGTACGGATAATGGACCATTTCAAAGCGTAGACGATTTAAAAAATGTTTCCGGATTTGGTGAAAAGACAGTAGAAAGACTCCGGCCACTCGTTACTGTTCAATAGTCTGACTTCTCCTAAAAGCATTGACGATAAAAAGAATCGAAGGCTACACTAGACAATAAGACATCATTAGGAGGCATTCATATGGAGCGTATTACATGGGACCAATTTTTTATGGCGCAAAGTCATTTATTAGCGCTGCGTAGCACATGTACTCGCCTATCAGTAGGCGCAACAATTGTGCGCGATAAACGAATCATTGCTGGGGGTTATAACGGCTCAATTTCAGGTGATGATCATTGTATTGATAAAGGCTGTTATGTCGTCGATAACCATTGCGTGCGTACAGTACATGCAGAAACGAATGCATTATTACAATGCGCAAAGTATGGGACACCAACAAATGGCGCTGATTTATATGTGACGCATTTCCCGTGCTTACCATGCACGAAATCAATTATTCAATCGGGTATTAAAAATTTATATTACGCAAAAGATTATAAAAATAATGATTATGCGATTGAATTATTTGAGCAAGCCGGCGTTAACGTGTTACATGTGCCGTTTGATGAGCGTAAAATCGACTTTTTAAGCGATGAAAAAGTGACATTATATTTATCTTTACTAAATGAATTGCGTGATAAAGGCGCAACGCCAGAAGAATTGGCACCTTATGAACAGAAGGTGGAACAATTATTTGGTCAACACATTTTAGAAACGAAGTAATTTTCCTTGCTTTGGCAACATTGCTAGCGACATTGGCCGCTTCGGTGTCACCAAAGCTTTTTTTATTATTCCTCCCGTACAGTGTATTTCTTATATGGCGCGGCCATTCTAAGATTTTTATGACTACATTACTGCTATTAGCAACGGCTATTGCATGGCGCACATATACCACACAGCAATTACCTACTACACTCCCCAACGAAATTACACTGACATTCCAAGACAACACAAAAATAAATGGTCAAACATTGCGAGGCTTTGCCACGTCTGAGTATGGTCGCATCTACATTACGTATACGATGCATAGCGCACAAGAGAAAAAACAACTGTTGACCACGCCTCTTGCAGGTTTAACGATTCAAGCATCTGGCGAATTAATACCACCAGAACCACCATTGCATCGCTATCAGTTTTCAATGCGAGATTATTTGAAAAGTCAGCAGGCAACAGGTATTTATGAAATTGAACACTTTGAGGCAATTCGTTATGATAACGGAATTACGGCGAAGTTAGCGCGTTACCGATACAAGTTAATGAGCCACATTGATGCTCATTTTCCGCAATCGTTGCGCGGTGAAGCGAAAGCATTATTGTTCGGTGATCAGCAGGACATCGATGATGAGTTATCACGCGCTTATCAAATTTTAGGTATTACGCATTTATTTGCTATTTCAGGATTGCATATTGCATTGTTAGGCGGTGCCTTTTATCAAATACTACTATTTTGTGGAATGCGCATCTATTATGCTAAATGGTTACTTGTACTTGCATTACCAACGTACGCGATTTTAGCAGGTAGTTCACCATCTGTATGGCGTGCTGCCATTATGACAATGATTGTTGTACTTTTACAGATGCGCCAAACAAAATTAACTGCAGCGGATGCGCTGGCGCTAACTTTTATTGGTTTTGTACTCTATAATCCAAGTGTCGTCTATCAAGTTGGATTTCAATTATCTTATTTAGCAACAGCATCATTGATTTATTCTACGAAAATTTTATTGACAAGCAATTGGCTAAAAAATGCTTTTTTTATGACATTCGTTTGTCAAATGTTTGTCTATCCATTACTGCTCCATCATTTTTATGAATTGAGTTTATCCTCTTTTATTGTCAATGTCATCTTAGTACCGCTGTTTTCGTTTATGATATTACCGCTGAATCTTATGTTCTTTATATTATCGTATAGTATGCCCTCGCTGAGTGCATGGCTATTAGCATTATATGAACCTTTTCGAACGCAATTAACAACGGCACTAATATGGCTTGCAGAAAGGCCGTATCAACTTTGGCAACCAGGAAAACCAGACTTTCTATGGTTGATTATCGCAATGATTGGCGTGTTTTTATTATTTATTATGTTTGAAAAACGACGTTATGGTTTAGCATTGCTAGCAGTCTTATGTCCTGTTGTACTACTTGAAATGAAACCTCTGTTACATGACGAATTGCGTATTACGTACTTAAGTGTTGGTCAGGGAGATTGTACAATTATTGAATTGCCACATAAAAAAGGTGTATATGTTGTAGATGCTGGAGGTGTATTGCGCTTTCAACAGGAAAATTGGAAGACGAGTGAGACGCCGTATGAAGTTGGACGCCGTATCGTTGTACCGTATTTAAAAGGGCGTGGATTGACAACGATTGATACGCTTATTTTGACACATGCTGATGCGGATCATGTAGAAGGTGCTGAAGAAGTCATGCAAGAAATACGCGTTCGAGAAATTCATATCACACCGAATTCATCAACAAAAACAGTAATGGCTGATGTGCTGGCTGAAGCAACTACTCAGCGCATACCCGTACTTGAGCGTATGGCTGGTTCGAATTGGCAGCAGGGGGACGTGACATTTTCATATATTTGGCCGAAAGAGACAACCTATGATGGAAATAATGATTCGCTTGTTTTACACGTTGCGAGAGGCTCTTTTTCAACGCTTCTAACAGGCGATATTGAAGAAGCAGGCGAATTATCACTTGTGCACGAGACACTGTTACAAACAACGATTTTGTCTCCTGGGCACCATGGGTCAAAAACATCGAGTAGTGAGGCATTTCTACAAGCGACACAACCACAGCTAGCGATATTTTCAACAGGGAAAAATAATCGCTACGGTCATCCAGCACAAGAAGTGCGCGAGCGATATAAAAAGCAGCAGATTCCAACTTTAAATACGGCTGAGGATGGTACGGTGGAAGCGATTGTCACAAATACATCATGGTATGTCAAACAGCGACAATAGTGACATGATTTCAAAGAAGAAGGTAGTATGAGTTGACCTTTTTTGTGTATACTTAACGTATTATAGGAGTTGGTTTACATGTTTCAAAAAGTATGGAAAGAAATAGCGAACGGTCATATTGAACCGGTTTATGTCATTGCAGGAGAGGAGTCGTATTTTATTGATGAAACGTTACAGCGATTAAAAGATAAACTAGCAGAGCAAGGCGAGCTTGATATTATGAATTATGATTTGGACGAGCAATTAGTTGATGAAGTCATTGATGAAGCAGATACAATTCCTTTTTTCTCTGATCGAAAGCTAGTTGTCGCAAAAAATGCCTCATTTTTAAAGGCAACTGAAAAAGGTAAAGAAAAGCTTAATCATGATTTAAAAAAATTAGAACGCTTCTTGCAATTTCCGTCAGAAACGTCTGTAACAGTATTTATAGCACCCTATGCGAAGTTAGACGAACGTAAAAAGGTGACGAAGCAAATGAAGGAGCATGCATTATATTTATTTGCAGAAACACCAAAAGAACGTGACCTAGCAGTTTGGGCGAAAAATGAAGTCGTTAGTCGTGGTGCTATAATGAATGATAACGCAATAGCGCAATTGATTGAAATGGTTGGTATGAATATGCTACATTTGCGAACGGAAATTGAAAAGTTAGCATTATATGTAGCCGATACGAAAGAATTGATTGAACCACCACTTGTTGAAGCTATGGTTGCTAAAACATTAGAGCAAGACGTTTTTAAACTATTGAATGCTTATATTCGTGGTGACCGTTCAACAGCGTTATCAATTTATCACGATTTGTTGCGTCAAAAAGAAGAACCGATAGCGCTTGTTGCTTTAATATCTTCACAAGTGCGTTTAATGTCTAATGTTTATTATTTATTATCAAAAGGGTACCATCCGCAACAAATTTCAAAACAATTAAAAGTGAACCCATATCGTGTAAAACGTATTGTCGAAGATAGAGGACATATTGGTGACCAACAGTTACTAGATGCACTTTATGGTTTAGGTGATGTGGATTTACAATTAAAAACAATGAGTGGCAATCGCGCTCGTTTTTTAGAGTTTTTCTTGATGAAACCGATTGGCTATCGGATGAACTAGAAGGGATATTAGCGATGAAAACACAACAAAAAATTTTTGTGGCGCTTGTAATAGCTATTTGTCTTATGCTAGCGTTCACCTACAATCATTTTTACCGTACGCCAATGGCTAAAAGTGTGGCTAAAATAGAACTTGAAATGCAATTAATGAAAGATTATCCGTTGAAATCTTTTATTGTTACTAATGGAGCATATGATTATAAAAAAGGTCAGTTTGAGTTTACAGTAACAGATGCAGCAAACAAGGAAAAACCAGAACAGGTTACTGTAACAAACTACAGTCCTTATAAAGTGCTTGACGATTCTATGCCGAATTTAAAACGTGATGATGAAGCAAGTGCTCGTATAGAACAACAAGCAGAGCGCTATATTACTCAACAATTAAAGGGACATTTAACGACCGTACGCAGTGTACAAGCAATGATGGATATTCAAAAAAGCTCACTTGCTACTACACTTAAATGGAAGCCTGAAATGGTCGGGAATCTACTACAACAGCCAACATATGTAGTGATGCTTGATGCGAGTGATTTGTCAACAGAGGCATTTTATGATGCGACGCGTATAATCTATGATGTTTTTCAACAACAAGGTATTGCGTACAAAAAAGTGATAATTATCGGAACTCAACGTGTTCAAGATGTATGGCAAACAACATATAAATTGGAATTTAAAAACGTGATGCCAACACTAAAATCGGTTCATGAATTATAACAAAGAAAAAAGACGTCCCAATCGGAACGTCTTTTTTCTTTCTATATGATATAGAATTAAGCTTTTTTCATTAAACGAGCTTTTGTACGTGCAGCAGCGTTTTTGTGGATTAAGCCTTTTGAAGCAGCTTTATCTACAGATTTAACTGCAACTGTTAATAATTCAGCAGCGTTTTCGTCTTTAGCAACTAAAGCAGTTTCAGCTTTTTTGATAGCTGTACGCATAGCTGATTTAACTTGTACGTTAGCAGCATTCGCTTTTTCTGCAACTTTAACGCGTTTGATAGCAGATTTGATGTTTGGCATGAAATTCACCTCCTAGGATAAATCGAGATGAGCAAAATTCTCAACTTGTGTCTGTATCTAATACAACAAGCATTATTATAGCAAAGCAAGTTATGGAAAAGCAAGAGAGAAATGCAAAGAATATTTACTTGACAGAAAAAAAGTGGCTTTTTTTTAAGAATTTCATCGGAAATGAATGGAACGTTGCCAATGTACTACTGCGACTGCTATAATTCTAGTAGTTTAAATAGGAGTGAAATAGATGAATCGACAAGAATTATTAGATAGACAATCACACATTCGTAACTTCTCTATCATCGCGCATATCGACCATGGTAAATCGACACTTGCCGATCGTATTTTAGAGAGAACGGAAGCATTAACATCACGCGAAATGAAACACCAATTGTTAGACTCAATGGATTTAGAACGCGAGCGAGGAATTACCATTAAATTAAACGCGGTCCAACTAGTGTATAAAGCAAAAAATGGCGAAGAATATACGATGCATTTAATCGACACACCAGGACATGTCGATTTCACATATGAAGTATCGCGTAGTCTAGCAGCTTGCGAAGGTGCTATCTTAGTTGTAGATGCCGCGCAAGGAATTGAAGCTCAAACATTAGCAAATGTATATTTAGCGCTTGATAATGACCTTGAGATTTTACCAGTTATTAACAAGATTGATTTACCTTCTGCAGATCCAGAACGGGTTCGTCAAGAAGTAGAAGATGTAATTGGTTTAGATGCATCGGAAGCGGTATTAGCTTCTGCTAAAGCAGGTATTGGAATTGAAGATATTTTAGAGCAGGTTGTTGAAAAAATACCGGCACCTGAAGGAGATCCAGAAGCAGCATTACAAGCGCTTATTTTTGACTCTGTTTATGATGCATATCGAGGTGTTATTATTTCAATTCGTATTGCGGAAGGCACGGTGAAACCGGGTGATAAAATTCGCATGATGGCAACAGGAGCAGAATTTGAAGTCATTGAAGTTGGTGTTCATACACCGAAAATGACACCGCGTGAGTTCTTAACGGTTGGGGATGTAGGTTATTTAACAGCCTCTATTAAAAATGTTGGAGATACGCGAGTGGGGGATACGGTCACATCTGTCTTAAATGCTGCGCCGGAACCTTTACCAGGCTATCGTAAATTAAATCCAATGGTGTATTGTGGTCTTTATCCAATTGATACAGCAAAATATAATGACTTACGTGAAGCGTTAGAAAAACTAGAATTAAATGACTCAGCACTCCAATATGAACCTGAAACGTCACAAGCATTAGGCTTTGGTTTCCGCTGTGGTTTCTTAGGTTTGTTACACATGGAAATTATTCAAGAACGTATTGAACGAGAATTTAAAATTGATTTAATTACAACAGCGCCATCGGTAATCTATCATGTTGAACTGACGGATGGTGAAGAACTACAAGTAGCAAACCCATCTGAAATGCCAGATCCTCAAAAGATTCAACAAATTGAAGAACCTTATGTTAAAGCAAACATTATGGTGCCAAATGATTATGTTGGTGCTGTAATGGAAATTTGCCAACGAAAACGAGGTAACTTCTTAACGATGGATTATATTGATACGACGCGTGTGAACATTTTCTACGAAATGCCACTATCTGAAATTGTTTATGATTTCTTTGATCAATTAAAATCATCAACAAAAGGATATGCTTCATTCGACTATGAAATGATTGGTTATCAACCATCAAAACTTGTTAAAATGGATATCCTGCTAAATGCTGAACAGGTCGATGCACTGAGCTTTATCGTTCACCGCGATTTCGCATATGAGCGTGGTAAGGTGATTGTTGATAAATTACGTGAACTTATCCCACGCCAACAATTTGAAGTGCCAATTCAAGCAGCAATCGGTACAAAAATTGTGGCACGTTCAACGATTAAAGCAATGCGTAAAAACGTTTTAGCAAAATGTTATGGTGGGGATATCTCACGTAAACGAAAACTTCTTGAAAAACAAAAAGAAGGTAAAAAACGTATGAAACAAGTTGGTTCTGTTGAAGTACCACAGGAAGCATTCATGGCTGTATTAAAAATGGATGATGATCAACCTAAAAAATAATAATTTTAAAAGAGAAGCTTTCTGTTTAGAAGGCTTTTTTTTTGGACTTTTTAACACCTATGAAAAAATTTGGTAACGTAAATGCTAGGTTAAAAGATGTATATAGATAATGTGTTTTAATTAGTGATTATGTAATTAATCCATAAGTAGTTAGTTTTAAATTTGATGTTTTAATTATTAAATTTATAATGAATATTTTTACCTTTTAAAAAGGTAAAAAAAGGTAAAACGCATTCATTTTATAGCAATTTACGAAAGAATACAACGATTTGTGTTTTATTCTAGTGAATTTAGTTTAATTGTATGAATATACAATGAAAAAAGAGGTGGTTTGAATGAAGTCATATAAGCCATTTGGAAAGCGATTATTTGACGTTGTATTTTCACTTCTCTTGTTGCCGATTCTCGTCCCATTTTTTTTATTAGCAATCGTTAGTATTTGGGTGAGTGATGGTCGCCCTATTTTTTTTAAGCAACAACGTGTCGGCCAACAAGGAAAAGTGTTTACAATGTGGAAGTTGCGTACAATGTATATGGATCAAACTAAATTTACTGTAGAACAAGAAGATCGCAGTGCATGGTCTGATGGTATTCCAGATTCATTTGTTTTTAAAGAAAATGCGGACGATCCACGTATTACACCGATTGGGAAATTTCTTCGTAAAACGAGTATGGACGAATTACCACAAGTTTTAAATGTTTTAAGAGGAGAGATGAGTATTATCGGTCCTCGACCCGAAACCCCAAGCTACACATATTACTATTCTCCATATCAAACGAAGCGTTTAGATGTTAAACCTGGTATTACTGGTTGGGCGCAAGTAAATGGTCGTTCCACTATTAACCATGGTCAAAAAATTGAGTTCGATCGTTATTACGTCACACATTATAACCTTAAGTTAGATATGAAAATTTTAAAAAAAACTGTGGCGCAAGTTATACGACGAAAGGGGGCTTATTAGAGTATGAAACCGATGGAATCTCCTTATTCATTACAAGAAATATTACTCGTACTTTGGCGCCAGAAGTGGCTTGTTTTGATCATTACAGTATTAGGTATAGGTGTTGGATACGGCGTTTTTGAACAAACGAAACCCAAATATGAAGCGACAACTGAAATTTTGATTGAAACAGATAAAAGTGACAATTTATTGTATACGCAAAATATGATGGAAACTTATCGTGAGATTTTGACGAGTTCAGCATTGATAAAAAAAGTAAATGATGCAACAGGTTTTGAGCTTTCAACGAATGATTATAATGAAACCGTAAAAATTTCGATGGTCAATACATCACAATTAATTACGATTACAGCAAAATCAACCGATTCAAAGGAGCCAGTAAAACTTGTTAATGGAATTGCAGAAGTATTCAAAAAAGAAATCACGAAATATTCAAAAATTAATACTGCGCTCGTCTTAAATTCAGCAAGTGAAAGTACGTCAAATCAAGAGAGTTCATTTAATCGGTTAATAAGTGTTTTAATCGGAGGAGTCATCGGGTTATTAATAGCTATTGCATATTGTCTTATCCGAGAGATATACAGCACAAAAGTGGATTCTGAGGTAAAGGTACAACGACTTCAAACACAATTACTTGCGAATATTAGTAAACAGGATACGACAAAACATTGGATGTATCATTTAGCGGTATTGATTAGCAATGAAAAAAATACTGGGCGTAAAACAGTGCTCTTATTAAATGATACAAAACAACAAGATAAATATTTACAACAGCTTAGTGGTTTTTTAGCAAGTCATCAAAAAGTAGCGATTTTAAAACAGAGCGGAAATCTAGAGGGGAATACGCATTTTGCTAAAACAACTGATGACGAAGCAGATGCTTTTATTTATAGTTCATCAACACCGATTGCTACATTGCAACAAAAATATTTAGAGTTGGAACAACAATATGATGTAGTGATTGTTGAAACGACTCAATTAGATAGTATGCAAACTATGTTGCTAGCATCGAATCGTACGATGTTTGTTTATTTAGCAAATGCAAAAAAAACGTCGGTAAAACAAGCACAATCCATTTTAAAAAAGGTATCTCAATTGAAGATGCATATTTTAGGCATCGTCATTGTGAAGTAGGAGGGAACCTCAATGAAAAAGTGGATGCAGAAGCAATTAAAGCATCGTTTTATTCGCGCGTTATCTGTATTAGTCGCAGGATCGGCTGTTTCTAGTATTATTTTGCTTTGCATCACACCAATTCTAACAAGGTTATACACGCCAGAAGACTTCGGAGTGCTCTCCATTTTCACTTCCATTTTGTATGTCTTAATGATTATTGTGTCATTTCGTTATGAAGCAGCACTTGTGTTGCCCAAAGAAAAGAAGGCTGCCTTGGCATTATTATTTATTGCTAATGCTAGTACATTTATCGTTGCAGGTATTGTGATTTTGCTACTTGTCTTAACGCCGTTTACAACATGGATTGGCATCGGTGAAACACATTCCTTCTTTTGGATTTTAGGGTTGAGTTTACTGTTCGTTGGTATTTTTCAATCTATGAACAATTGGGCGTTGCGTTATGAACAATATGACATTATTAATCGTGCAAAAATTTCAATGAATACAGGGCAAGGGTTTGGCCAGCTACTCTTTGGATTTTTAAATATGGGTGTGATTGGGTTGCTACTTGGCGAAATGCTTGGGCGATTAACTGGTATGATGCAGTACATTCGTTATTATAGAAAAGATTTGCTTGCTTCACAAAAAACTTCATTACAACAAATGAAAGAAATGGTTATACGCTATAAAAAATTTCCACTTGTTTCGAGTATTTCAAATGTTATTTATAGCGTTGCAGTTAATTTACCACCATTATTTTTAGCAGCTTACTTTGACGTGGCGACAGCAGGATTTTATTATTTGGCACAAAAAATTTTAACCGTTCCAGAGAATTTAGTTGGTTTCTCGGCAACGCAAGTATATTTATCACAAGCAGCAAAAATGATGCAAGATGGACAAGATTTAAAGAAACATTGTTTAGAAACCGTAAAACATCTTTTTATTATAGCGTTTGTAATCATCGTGAGTATTGATATTTTCGCACCGATTGGTTTCACATTTTTCTTTGGGCATGGATGGGATACAACTGTAACATTTATCCAAATTTTATCGCTTATGTATTTTACGAAAATGGTACTACAACCAATCAATGGAGTGTTCCAAGTTTGTGAAGCATTTTATATGCAAATTACGGCTGAGTTGATTCGCCTTGTATTTATTATTTTGGCATTAGTATTTGCGTCAACACATGAGATGACGCATATTGAAGCAATGTGGATGATTAGTATTATGACGACGCTCGGTTATATTGTATGTGCTATTTTTGCATGGCAAGTGATGAATAAGGTAGGTGATAACCGTGACGACATTGGCGATAACTCAAAGCAGCATGAAATCTGATCGACTAATTCTTGGGTGTATCATGCTTAGTATGCTAACAAGCTCATATGTCATCATCGAGCCAGCGCCAACAGATTTATTGCTTATTTTAGCTACGATGTTGGCAATCATACTCAAGAGGATTTATTTTTCAAAAGAAACATTATTAGGAATGCTCATTTTGTTTGGTTTTATTATTGCTAATTTCATCTCGACTTGGCTCGCATATGAGGCGATGGAAGGGATTAGTTACTTTATTATTACACTGTATTTAATCGTCACATGGATTGGTCTTGTCGGCTTTGGTGAAATTTATCGCTCGCGTTTGGCAGAGTCTATTATGCTTTTTTACACGGTAGGAGCTTTCTTCACAGCACTTGTCGCAATTGGCGTATATTTTGCGGTTATACCGAGTAATCCTGATTGGTTTTTATTCGAACGAATTAAAATGTTTTTTAAAGATCCGAATGTTTTTGGGCCATATTTTGTGCTACCGACACTGTATATGTTAGGGCTTGTTGAACAGAAAAGGCGTGGTTTGTACTTCGTTTTATTACTTCTTTTTGTCGGCGCTGTCTTAATCAGTTTTTCTCGAGCAGCATGGTTAAACCTGGTAATCGCCATTGCTGTTTATTACGTACTTCCTCGTGTGAAATTGGCCAACTGGCGTAGTGGTATTACGTTTTATTTAGGAATCGTCGCCATTGCTGCTACAGCAATTATTTTGCAAAATCAAACACTTTTAACGCAATTTACAGAGCGTGCATCGATTCAAAACTATGATAATGAGCGTTTTGCCTCACAAGAAGCCGCATGGCATGAAGGGGTTATATCACCATTAGGGAGTGGCCCGGGACAATCTGAAATACTTTTAACAATTGCACCACATAATGTCTATGCTCGTATTTTTTTTGAGAATGGCTGGTTAGGGTTATTAACATTAATCTTATTTTTAGTCGCTACATTGATTATTTGCGCACGAAAATTTCATTCTGCAAGCTATGGTTATGTGTATCGCATCTGTTTTGCCGTGATAGTAGGACATATCATCAATGGTTTTTTTATTGATACCTTACATTGGCGCCATTTTTGGATAGTTTTGGCATTAGCTTGGATACCGTTGGGAGGAGAGAAAAATGAAAATTGTTCAAATGATTACACGAATGGACGTTCTAGGAGGAGCACAGATGCATTTGATGAGCCTTAGCTTATCACTTGCAGAAGATGGCCATGATGTTTTTATTTTATACGGTGGTAAACGTCATAAAGGTTATGATGTGCAGCATGAAAATATTACGTTTATTTCGTTGGTTCACTTAATACATCCACTTCACGCTATTGAAGATGTGAAGGCGGTACAAGAAGTACACCAAAGATTTCGCGAATTGCAACCAGATATCATCGCCTTGCATTCGTCTAAAGCGGGAACAATTGGTCGTCTTGCAGCAAAGACTTTACACATTCCAACGGTTTTTACAGCACATGGTTGGGCTTTTACAGAAGGAATATCACGTAATAAACGTCGTTTATATCGTTTAGTAGAAAAAGGGCTCGCAACGCAAACGGATGCAATTATTGCGGTATCTCATTACGATGCTAATCTTGCAAGACGCGCCCATATTACTGCTAAAAAGGGCTTATATGTTGTGCACAATGGCATTGTTGGTATGGAGCAGCAAAAAATTGTTCCAACGAAAAATATTGTCATGGTATCTAGATTTCAAGCACCAAAACGTCAAGATTTAGTGCTTGAAGCATTTGCATTGCTAAGAACAGATTTAAATGTAACGTTGACGCTTGTTGGTGATGGGCCATTGAAAGCAGCAGCAGAGCAACAAGCAATTGAACTTGGAATTGCTGAGCGCGTCCATTTTGCTGGAGATCAGCAAGATGTTTCAAGCTATTTGATGAATGCTTCTATTTTTGTGTTGATGTCGGATTTTGAAGGCTTACCTATTTCTATTATTGAAGCAATGGCCGTTGGGTTACCGATTGTGGCTTCGGATGTTGGGGGTGTACATGAATTAGTGAAGCCGGGCTATAATGGCTATACCATTCGTAATGATGCGCAAGAACTTAGTAAATATCTAACGAAAATTTTGACGGATGATAAGGTTAGAAAAATATTGGCGAAACAAAGTCGCAGATTATTTGAACAATCATTTCAATTTAGGCGGACATATCAGCAAACAATAGCAATTTACGAACAAGTGAGGTGTTAGGAATGTATCAGTTTGAAATATTAACAACGCAAGAAGAATGGCTTCCTTATAAAGAGAAGTGGCAACAAATTATTAATGCTAACAAATCGGATAATCCATTCTTAGAGTTCGATTTATTGTACACATGGTGGGGAACCGTTGGGAGAAATGAAGTAATCAAAATTTATGTTTGTACATTAGATAATGTTGTTCAAGGATTTTGGCCATTACAACTGGTATCAACAAAACAAGGTGAACAATATCAATTTGTTGGGAACCTTGATTTGAACTATATGGACTTCATCATTTTAGAAGAAAATAAGCAACATATTATTCCAGCGTTTTTAAATGAATTATTGGGTGGTGAACAAGCTGTTACGTTAGAGTTGCGAGGAGTGGAAGAAGCTTCATCGACTAATGAAATTTTAGAGCATACGTTCATGAAAGAAAAATATTTATATAACTTCACACGTACAGTATCGCCGTATACGAGTTTGGTTGAAACCCCGCGTGAGGTATATGCACCTGTTAATAAATCTGTGCTTCAAAAACGTATCAAGCGTTTAAATAAAATTGGTGAATTGAAATTTCGTTATGCAACTGAAAAGGATTTGCCAGAGATTTTTGCACTTTTTGATAAACGCTGGCAAAAGAAGATGGATACAAGCGGTTTTACAGCACCAGAGAAACAAGCATTTTTCCATGAGATGATGCGCTACGATATTACAAAGGTAGAAGTACTAGAATTAGATGACACTTTACTTGGATTCAGTTATTGTTTTTCAAAGGGATCAAGATTTGTATGTTACTTGCATTCATTCGATGAAGATTATCGTCGATTTGGAGCAGGGAATTTACTCGATTATTTTATGACGATTCGCCGTTACGAAGAAAATGTTGATATTTTAGACTTTAGCATTGGTTATGAAGATTATAAATATCGATGGGCAACGCATAGTAATTTCGTTCGCACGTATTATGTTGCAAATAATCCCGGAAAGGCGATTTGGCAAAAGAAGATGTTGCTTGGGAAATGTGTTGAAATAACAAAAAAATCGCCAAAAATTGTTAAGTTAAAGCGCAATACATTAGGTGCGGCGAGATATTGGCTACGTAATTATCGAGAGTTACCGCAATACACACAAGAGAATATTTTTACAACAGAAGTTGAACTATATCGTTTACCGGCGCGTACGCTTAAACCATTGAAAACAGCTGAACAAGTGAGCTATCGCGAATTACAAGGGAAATTGTCACCTATTGAAATTGATTTATTGTATCGACAATATCAATTTTACAATGTTAATGGAACAGTTGTTCAAGTGAATGATCGAACATGTAAAGATGATGATTGGTACTATACGATTTTATTAAAGAAAAATGAGCGCTATATTCCGAATATGACAATGAGTTATGCAGATGAAGTAGCAAGGAATTTTAATGACAAAATGATTTATACGAAAGTGGACGCTTCGAATGAGTCTTTAAAAAATATCTTAAAAAATTTAGGTTTTGTATATGTAACAACGATGCAAGTATCGAGATTCTTTAAACAGAAAAAAATGTTTTGTGATGATTTTGAAGTAATTGATGCGACGAAGGTGACATTAACGAAATGAGGTGAATAAATTTGGTACAACGACAGGGAATATTTGTCGTTTCATTGGATTTTGAGTTGGGATGGGGCGTACAAGATATTAATCGAGGTGGGAATTATGATCAAAATATATTGGCGGTATACGACGTTGTACCAAGGCTGCTCCAACTTTTTGAACAACATGATATTCATGCAACGTGGGCTACAGTAGGAGCTTTATTTGCAGGTTCAATGAGCGAAATAAAAGCATATATCCCAATGGATAGACCAAGTTATAAAAAAAAGCAATATGCACCGTATGA
This sequence comes from Kurthia huakuii LAM0618, assembly GCF_000505545.1. Taxonomy (GTDB): domain Bacteria; phylum Bacillota; class Bacilli; order Bacillales_A; family Planococcaceae; genus Kurthia; species Kurthia huakuii. The sequence goes on along the minus strand of NZ_AYTB01000008.1, from coordinate 540,815 downwards.
ATTGATTGATAATAAGTTAATTTATGAACAAGATGTGCGTTATTTTGGCAAATCACTTATTCAACAAGTATTAGATACACCACACCAAGAAATAGGAACACATACATTTAGCCATTATTATTGCTTAGAAGATGGTCAGACAAGTAATCAATTTAAGCAAGATATTGAAGCGGCGTTGGCTATTGCAGATAGAACATATACATCGATTATTTTCCCGCGCAATCAAGCGAATAAAGATTATTTGGATATATGCAAAAGTTTGGGGATTACAGCGTATCGTGGAAATGCACGGCATTTGTTATATGCCCCACAGTGCCACGAAGCAGGTTGGAAATGGCGCCGTGTTTTGCAAATCGCTGACACGTATTGGAACTTAACAGGTCATCAAACTTTTCCAATTAACGAGATTAAAAAGAACCCAATTTGGAATATTCCGGCAAGCGCTTTTATGCGACCGTATCATCGTAAATTACATCTTTTAGAGCGGTTGCGTATTCGTCGTATTAAAGAAGCGATGACATATGCGGCAAAAAATAAAGAAGTTTACCATTTATGGTGGCATCCACATAATTTAGGAAAACACGTTTTTCGTAACTTTAAAGCTTTAGAGGAAATTTTTGAACATTATGATGAACTGCATAAAACTTATGGATTTAAAAGTAAAAATATGCAAGAAATCGTTGACGAGATGGAGAAAAAAGAAAGGGGTTGAATGGCATGAAAGTACTCGTGACAGGGGGCGCAGGCTATATTGGATCAATGGTATGTATTGAATTGTTAAATGAAGGTCATGATGTGTTTATCGTCGATAACTTTTCAAATAGCGAAATGGGTACTATTACAAAGATTATGGGAATTACGGGAAAAATGGTGCAATATGCAAATGTTGATATTACAGATCGTACGGCACTTGAAGTCATTTTCAGATCGTATCAATTTGATAGTGTTATTCATTTAGCAGGTAAAAAATCTGTTAGTGAATCGATTGAAAATCCATTGCAATATTATTACGATAATTTAATTGGAACAGTAATGCTTGTGCAGTTAATGCAACAATATGATGTTCAATCGATTATTTTTAGCTCATCTGCGACGGTTTATCATCCAGCTTCAATTTGCCCAATACAAGAAACTGCTACATTAAAAAGTTCTAGTCCATATGGTCGTACAAAACTGGCAATTGAAAACTTTTTCCGTGAGTTGACTGCAGCACATTCGAATTTTTCTGTAGTATTACTACGTTACTTTAATCCAATTGGAGCACATTCTTCTGGAGAAATGGGTGAAAAACCACTTGAAGTGCCTAATAACTTATTGCCATATTTAATGGACGCTGTGAGTGGTAAGCGACCGATACTCGAAGTCTTTGGAAATGACTACGATACAGTTGATGGTTCGGGTGTTCGTGATTTTATCCATGTTGAGGATTTAGCGAAAGGTCATATTAAAGCGTTGTATTATAGTATGCAAAATACAGGTTGCGAAGCTTTTAACCTTGGATCTGGTACGGGGTATAGCGTTTTACAACTTATTGATACCTTCGCAAAAGTCAATGAAATTGATGTTCCATATCATATTGGGCTTCGTCGAGAAGGTGATATCCCTGTAAGCTTTGCCGATATTTCAAAAGCGCAACGTTTTTTAGGGTGGAGGCCAAATAAAACATTAGAAGAAATGTGTATAGATGCGTGGCGTTGGCAATTGAAATTGTTAAAAGAACAACATGTCGAAGCTCAAATTGTATTTCCGTCAAAAAAAACTGTTTGATTATGAATTGGAAATGATAAAAATTTGTTTTTTATTAATAATATAAGGGTAAAAAGACTAATGTGGTAAATTATCTATAAATTACAAGGTATGTCAAAGAAGAAACAGTTAATTGAAATAGGCCTTTAGGTAATTTATAAGAAGTAGCAGCAGTGTCTATTGGGAAATTCATTGAAAGTCGAATAACCGCAAAACCATGAGTAAAAAGTTATATACAACAATTGTTTTTTTTGTTATTATTGGTTTGTACTATTAGCGTAGTAGAAACATAAAGGAGTGAGTAGCATGCTGGAAAAGGATGAAGCGCGCTTAGACAGTTTAATTTTAACAGTTGAGAAACGCCTTAGTCGATTTGAAAAAAATGTTTCTCACATGCAGAAAAAATTAACGGAATTAAAAACGATGCAGCAAATCATCGAACCTTCTAAAGACTTATGGCACACAAAAGCTGTTTAATTAATAATATAAAAAAGAAGTCGCCTAGTTAAAAATAGGCGACTTCTTTTTTTATGAATGTGAAAAGCTGTATAGTATAGTTTTACTTCGAAATGCTGTACACTTAAACAGAACTTTAACGAGAAAGAAAGTAGGGATCTACACATGGCTAGGGGCGTTTATATACACATTCCTTTTTGTCATCAAATTTGTAACTATTGTGATTTTAATAAAGTATTTTTTAAAAATCAGCCAGTAGATGAATATATTGAAGCACTTGGACAAGAGATGCGCATGACTGTTGAAAATAATCCACAAACTTTTACGCATATCGAAACAATTTTTCTAGGTGGTGGTACGCCGACATCGCTATCTGTTGAGCAGTTAACACGTTTGATGGAATTAATTCATTTATATATTCCATTAGAACAGGTGATGGAATTCTCGTCGGAGGCAAATCCAGATGAATTGACGCATGAAAAATTAATGGTGTTAAAAAAATATGGAATTAATCGATTGAGTTTAGGTGTTCAATCATTCAATCAAGAAATTTTAAAAAAATTAGGTCGTACCCATTCAAATGAGCACGTTTTTAAGACGTTACGTGATGCAAAGGAAATTGGTTTCAGTAATATTAGTATTGATTTAATGTATGGCTTGCCAGGTCAAACACTTGAACAATGGCAAGAAACATTAGATATTGCTTTTTCATTAGGCTTACCACATTTTTCTGCATATTCATTAATTGTTGAACCGAAAACAATTTTTTATAATTTAATGAACAAAGGAAAGTTAAGTTTACCGGGTGAAGATTTAGAAGCCAAAATGTATGATATGCTCATGCAACAAATGGAAGCGCATGGTTTAACGCAATATGAAATTAGTAATTTTGCAAAAAAAGGCTTTGAATCAACACATAATTGTATTTATTGGGAAAATGATGAATACGCTGGATTTGGTGCGGGAGCAAGCGGCTATTTAAATAATGTACGCTATCAAAATATTGGCCCATTAAGAAAATATATTGAAGCGGTCGAAAATGGAACACTTCCTTTATTGGATACACATGAGGTAACAAAAAAAGAACGTATTGAAGAAGAAATGTTTTTAGGCTTACGCAAAACAGCGGGGGTATCAAAACAACAGTTTATTGAAAAATTTGATGTACCTATGGAACAATTGTTTGCAGAACATATTGCCAAGTTGGAAACAGAAGGCTTGATTGATAATACAGAAGATGTCTTGAAACTAAGTTACAATGGTCGTTTTGTAGGCAATGAAGTTTTTCAACAATTTTTATTAGAATCATAAGCTTATACGTTGACATAAAAAGTAACATTCGTTATATTAAATATAGTGTTAGCACTCACTAAGAACGAGTGCTAAAAAGAGGTGATGATCATGTTAACAGATCGACAACTACAAGTGTTACAAGTAATCGTTGACGATTTTATCTCTTCTGGACAACCGGTCGGTTCACGTCAAATTGCGAAAAAAGACAATGTGTCGTTTAGCTCTGCTACGATACGTAATGAGATGGCGGATTTAGAAGACTTAGGTTTTTTAGAGAAGACACATACTTCATCGGGGCGTGTGCCATCGGAAAAAGGATATAGATTTTACGTGGATCATTTGTTAAAACCTCAAATAATTACGAACCAAGAAATTGCGACCATTCGATCAGTATATGCTGATCAGTTAATGGAAACAGAGCAAGTGATTCGTGAATCCGCTAATATTTTATCTGATTTAACGACATATACGTCTGTTATTTTAGGTCCCGATGTGCATATGCATAAAGTGAAACGATTTCAAATTGTGCCTTTATCGGCGACGCAGGCTGTAGCAATTATTGTGACCGATAGTGGACATGTTGAAAATCGTGTGTTTACACTACCAGAAGATTTCGACATGCGCCGTATTGAAAAAATCGTGAATATTTTAAATGACCGCTTAGTTGGCAAGCCTCTTGTTGAGATTCCTCTTCGTATTGATGGGGAAATTGCACAGTTGATTAGAGAGCATGTTGGCGCGTACAGTGATTTTGTGTCTAGTTTATTTAACCGTATTTCGGCACAAGATGAAGGGCGCATTTATTATGGTGGTAAGACAAATATGTTAAATCAACCAGAATTTCATGATATTAATAAAGTGCGTATGTTGCTCGACATTATGGAAAAAACACCACAAGTGCAAATGCTTTTCCAAGCAGGCAATCAACAAGGCGTGCAAGTTCGAATTGGCTCGGAAAATAATTTATTAGCAATGGAAGATTGTAGTATTATTACCGCATCGTTCGATGTTGGAGATGATCAACACGGCTCAATTGCAATTATTGGCCCAAAACGGATGGACTACAAGCGTGTCGTGACGTTGCTCGACTTTATGAGTGGCGATTTAAGCCGACTGCTAACAAACAATCGCTAAGATGACATCTTGAAGGAGGATGACCAGTGACTGATGAAAAGAAAGAAAACCAAGAACAAGCAATCGAAGAAACAGAAGCTGTAGAAGAAGTAGTGGAAACAACGGAAGAAGCTGAAGTTGTTACAGAAGCTATTGAAGAAGCAGCTGAGGAAGTAACGGCAGTAGACCCTATTGAAGAGTTAGAGGCAAAACTTGCAACAGAGGAAGAACGTTATTTACGTCTTCGTGCTGATTTTGATAACTTAAAACGTCGTAGTCAACTTGATCGCGAAGCACAAGCTAAATATCGTGCCCAATCTTTATTAACAGATTTATTATCAGTACTTGATAATTTCGAGCGTGCTTTATCGGTAGAAGCAACTACTGAAGAAGCACAAAATATGAAAAAAGGTATTGATATGGTTTATCGTGCACTTGTTGAAGCAACAGAAAAAGAAGGTTTAACTATCATCGCAACAGAGGGTGCACCATTTGATCCAAATGTACACCAAGCAGTGATGCAAGAATCAGATCCAGAACAACAATCTGGCATCGTACTTCAAGAGCTTCAACGTGGTTATCAATTAAAAGATCGCGTTTTACGCCCAGCAATGGTAAAAGTTAACGAATAATTGAAACTAAATTCAGGCAAAAACGTAATAAGTAAATAGAATAGAATGGAACAAACGTCTAAAAAGGCGCTTAAATATAGGAGGAAAATTCAATATGTCTAAAATTATTGGTATTGACTTAGGTACAACAAACTCATGTGTAGCAGTATTAGAAGGCGGAGAACCAATCGTAATCGCTAACAAAGAAGGCGCACGTACAACTCCTTCAGTTGTTGCTTTTAAAAATGGCGAACGTCAAGTTGGGGAAGTAGCAAAACGTCAATCAATTACAAACCCTAATACAATCAGCTCAATTAAACGCCACATGGGTACAGATTACAAAGTACAAGTGGAAGATAAAGAATATACACCACAAGAAGTATCAGCAATGATTCTTACACACTTAAAAGAGTATGCTGAAGATTACTTAGGCGAAAAAGTGACAAAAGCGGTTATTACTGTTCCTGCTTACTTCAACGATGCAGAACGTCAAGCAACAAAAGATGCTGGTAAAATTGCTGGTCTTGAAGTAGAGCGTATTATCAACGAACCAACAGCAGCAGCACTTGCTTATGGTTTAGAAAAACAAGATGTTGATCAAAAAGTATTAGTATTTGACCTTGGTGGCGGTACATTTGACGTATCAATCCTTGAATTAGGTGATGGTGTCTTCGAAGTACTAGCAACTGCTGGTGACAACCGTCTTGGTGGCGATGACTTTGACCAAGAAGTTATCGATTACTTAGTAGCAGAATTCAAAAAAGAAAATGGTATTGATCTTGCTAAAGATAAAATGGCATTACAACGTTTAAAAGATGCTGCTGAAAAAGCTAAAAAAGAACTTTCAGGTGTTACAACAGCTCAAATTTCTCTACCATTCATTACTGCTGGTGCAGAAGGTCCTTTACACTTAGAAGTATCATTATCTCGCGCTAAATTCAACGAATTAACTGCTAATTTAGTAGAGCGTACAATGATTCCAACTCGCCAAGCACTTAAAGATGCTGGTCTTTCAGCATCAGAAGTAGACCAAGTTATTTTAGTTGGTGGTTCTACACGTATTCCTGCAGTACAAGAAGCTGTAGAAAAAGCAACAGGCAAAGAACCTCATAAAGGTGTAAATCCTGATGAAGTTGTAGCATTAGGTGCTGCAGTACAAGGTGGCGTTCTTACAGGTGATGTAAAAGATGTCGTATTACTTGATGTAACTCCACTTTCTTTAGGTATCGAAACAATGGGTGGCGTATTCACAAAATTAATCGATCGTAATACAACAATCCCAACATCTAAATCTCAAGTATTCTCAACAGCGGCAGATAATCAACCTGCAGTAGATATTCACGTATTACAAGGTGAACGTTCAATGGCTGCTGACAATAAAACATTAGGTCGTTTCCAATTAACAGATATTCCAGCAGCACCACGTGGTATTCCACAAATCGAAGTTACATTTGACATTGATAAAAATGGTATCGTAAGTGTTACTGCGAAAGATCTTGGTACACAAAAACAACAAAATATTACAATCCAATCAGATTCAGGCCTTTCTGAAGATGATATCGAGCGTATGGTTCAAGAAGCGGAAGCAAATGCAGATGCTGATAAAAAACGTAAAGAAGAAGCAGATCTTAAGAATGAAGCAGATCAATTAGTATTCCAAACAGACAAAACATTAGCTGACCTTGGCGAACAAGTGACAGCAGATGAGAAAAGACCAGTTTTAGAAGCAAAAGATGAGCTAGCAAAAGCAATTGAAGCAGGTGAACTAGAAGTCATTAAAGCTGCAAAAGAAAAACTAGAAGGTTTATTACAACCATTAGTAATGAAAGTTTACGAACAAGCTGCAGCTGCGCAACAAGCAGAGCAAGGTGAAGCAGGCGATGACGCAGCATCTAAAAAAGATGATGGCGTTGTAGATGCTGATTTCACTGAAGTAGATGACGATAAAAAATAATGCGATGAAGCCCAACTGGCACATCACACGATCGACAACTAAATAGCCTTTTAGTAAAAGTCCATCGTATATAAAGAGCCAAAGACCGTATCCGGGCTTTGGCTCTTTTCAATATATCGAAACCTGAAAAAACATGATACAATAATAGCTATGCGAATAGAGCGGGAGTTGACTAGTAAAAATGGAAAAACGTGATTATTATGAAGTGCTAGGTGTCGAAAAAACAGCGACACAAGCAGAGATTAAAAAGGCATACCGTAAATTATCAAAACAATATCACCCGGACATTAATAAAGAACCAGGTGCAGATGAAAAATTCAAAGAAATTGCAGAAGCATATGAAGTGCTAAGCGATGATCAGAAACGTGCTCAATATGATCAATTTGGTCATGCAGGTGCACAACAAGGATTTGGCGGAGGTTTCGGCGGCTTTGGCGGCGGAGGAGACTTCGGTGGCTTCGAAGATATCTTTAGTTCATTCTTTGGTGGTGGAGGCGGCAGTCGCCGTCGTGATCCGAATGCACCACGTAAGGGCGCAGATATTGAACATTCAATTATTCTATCATTTGAAGAAGCTGTATTTGGTGTAGAAAAAGAAATTGAACTTGTACGCGATGAAACATGTGAAACATGTCATGGCGCAGGTGCGAAACCAGGGACTACAAAAGATACATGTTCAAACTGTCATGGTACAGGTCAAGTGAATGAGACAGTTAATACACCATTTGGTCAAATGACGAACCGCCGTGCATGTCAAGTGTGTGGCGGGATAGGTTCAATCATTAAAGAGAAATGTGAAACTTGCCATGGTGCAGGGAAAATGAAAAAACGTACAAAAATCAAAGTATCGATTCCAGAAGGGATTGACCATGGACAAACAATTCGTGTCAGTGGTAAAGGAGAAGCCGGATTAAATGGTGGCCCTTATGGCGATTTATATGTCACTGTGCGTGTTCGTCAAAGCGATAAATTTGAGCGTGATAACGACGATATTTACTACGAATTACCGATTACATTTGCACAAGCTGCACTTGGCGATGATATTGAAGTACCAACTGTACATGGTAAAGTAAAAATGAAAATCCCTGCTGGTACGCAAGGCGGAGATCGTTTCCGTCTACGCGGCAAAGGTGTTAAAAATGTACAAGGTTATGGTCAAGGGGATCAGCACGTCATTGTCAAAGTTGTAACACCGAAAAAATTAAATGCAAAACAAAAAGAATTATTACGTGAGTTTGCGGAAATTTCTGGTGATATTCCAGAAGAACAAGGTAGCTCATTATTTGATAAAATTAAACGTAAAATTAATGATTTAAAAGACTAAATTTAGGAGTTGATTGCAAGTGAAATGGTCAGAACTATCCATTCACACAACGGAAGAAGCGGTAGACGCAATTTCGAATATTTTACATGAGGCCGGCGCTAGTGGCGTCGTTATTGAAGACTCACAAGATTTTGAGCGACAACGTGACCAACAATATGGAGAAATTTATGCATTAGATCGCGAAGATTTCCCGCAAGAAGGGGTCATCGTAAAAGCTTATTTACCGGTATCGAGCTTTTTAGCTGAAAACGTTAAAGAAATCAAACTTGCAATCAATAACCTTAAAAAATTTAATATCAATCTTGGTGCGAACGAAGTATCGTTATCTGAAGTTGATGAAGAAGATTGGTCAACTGCGTGGAAACAATATTATCATCCTGTTAAGATTTCAAATCGCTTTACAATTGTGCCAACATGGGAAAACTATGAGCCTGTAGAAAGCGATGAGTTGATGATTGAGTTAGATCCTGGCATGGCATTTGGTACAGGTACACATCCAACGACGGTTATGAGCTTGCAAGCATTAGAAAAGCATGTTCAACAAGGCATGTATGTAACCGATGTTGGTACAGGATCTGGTGTTTTAGCAATTGGTGCATCCATGCTTGGAGCAAACCATGTTCATGCGCTTGATTTAGACCCAATAGCAGTGCGTTCTGCAAAAGAAAATATCGCCTTAAATAAAATCGGTGGTACGATTGATGTTGTTGAAGGTGATTTACTTGATACAGTTAAAGAACCAGCAGATATTGTTGTGGCAAATATTTTAGCAGAAATTATTATGACATTTACGGATGACGCGTACACAGTTGTAAAACCAGGTGGTTTATTTATTACATCAGGTATTATTGAAACAAAAAAAGAAGATGTGAAGCAATCACTTACAAATGCAGGATTTATCATCGATGAAGTTATGATGATGGAAGACTGGGTAACGATTGTGTCACGTAAACCGGAGTAGCGCGATGCAACGATATTTTACAGAACAACGATTTAAAGAGGATGTTGTCTCGATAAAGGGTAATGATGCACGCCATATAACAAAAGTTATGCGTATGCGCGAAGGTGACGAAATCATTATTGTTGAATGTGAAGAAATTGCCCATATTTGTACGATTGCAAGTTTTGATGAACAAGCGGTTATCGTTCGCCAAACCGGTCGTACAATTTCTTCTCCGGAGTTACCTATTCATGTAACAATTGCTTGTGGATTGCCAAAAGGTGATAAATTAGATTTGATTGTCCAAAAAGGGACAGAGCTAGGTATGTATGCAATGCAACCATTTGAAGCAGCCCGTTCAATTGTGAAATGGGACGAAAAAAAAGGGACGAAAAAAATAGAACGTTTGCAAAAAATCGCAAAAGAAGCAGCAGAACAATCACATCGGACGCATATCCCGAACGTATTGCCGGCAATTTCTTTTGCACAACTTGTCAAATCATGTGCAAATTATGATGTTGTATTTGTAGCGGATGAAGAAGATGCAAAAGCAGAAGAACGTACGCGACTTGTCGATAAGCTGAAAAAGGTTTATGATTGTAAGTCGATGTTAGTTATTTTTGGACCAGAAGGCGGTATTGCTCGTAATGAGACTGAAAAACTTCGTGAAGCGGGCGTTATTACTACTTCACTAGGACCAAGAATTTTGCGCGCAGAAACAGCTCCGCTTTATATGTTATCTGCGATTTCATATGAATTTGAATGATAAGAAAGAGGTGTCGAAGCCTTGTCTAAAGTGGCTTTTCACACATTAGGTTGTAAAGTAAATCATTACGAAACAGAAGCAATTTGGCAATTATTTAAAGAGGATGGTTATGAACGTACAGATTTTGATCATCAATCGGATGTATATGTCATTAATACATGTACAGTAACAAATAGTGGCGATAAAAAAAGTCGTCAAGTCATTCGTCGAGCTGTTCGTAAAAATCCAGATGCCGTTATTTGTGTAACAGGTTGTTATGCACAAACATCGCCAGCAGAAATTATGGCGATTCCAGGTGTCGATATTGTTGTTGGTACACAGGATCGTCAAAAATTATTAGGGTTAATTGAAGATTATAAAGAAGAACGTCAACCAATCAATGCGGTACGTAATATTATGAAAAATCGTGTTTATGAAGAGTTAGATGTACCATACTTTACAGACCGTACGCGTGCTTCATTAAAAATCCAAGAAGGCTGTAATAATTTCTGTACATTTTGTATTATTCCTTGGGCGCGTGGCTTAATGCGTTCACGAGATCCTGAACAAGTTGTGAAGCAAGCACAACAACTTGTAGATGCAGGATATAAAGAAATTGTTTTAACAGGAATTCACACAGGTGGATATGGCCAAGATTTAAAAGATTATAATTTGGCGATGTTACTTCGTGACCTTGAAACGAATGTTAAAGGGCTAAAACGTCTGCGTATTTCATCGATTGAGGCTTCTCAAATTACCGATGAAGTAATGGATGTATTACGCAATTCAAAAATTATCGTTAACCATTTGCATATTCCAATTCAAGCGGGTTCGGATACAGTGCTAAAACGTATGCGCCGTAAGTATACGATGGAATTTTTCGGCAATCGTTTACAACAATTGAAAGAAGTATTGCCAGATTTAGCAATTACATCAGATGTTATTGTAGGCTTCCCAGGTGAAACCGAAGAAGAGTTTATGGAGACATATAACTTTATTCGTGATTATGAATTTGCGGAACTACATGTCTTCCCGTTCTCAAAACGTACAGGTACACCGGCAGCACGCATGGAAGATCAAGTAGATGAAGCAGTTAAAAATGACCGTGTACATCGCTTATTATCATTAAATGATCAACTTGCGAAACAATATGCTAGTCGTTTTGAATATGATGTGTTGGAAGTTATTCCAGAAGAAATTGTTAAAGATGGCGAAGAACATGCAGGTATGCTTTTAGGGCATACAGCTAATTATATGAAAGTAGCTTTTGAAGGTACTCCAGATATGATTGGGCAAATTGTGAAAGTAAAAGTAACGCAATCAGGTTACCCGATTTCTACAGGGCAATTTGTACGTGTGATGGACGATGAGCCTGCTGAACTATAACGAAAAGCTTCTCGATTTTTCGAGAGGCTTTTTATTTTGCTGAATAATACTTTAATGTTAAAATATTATTGAAAATAAGAGGAGGTTGTGTCAATGGGTCGCGTAGAAAGTAAAGTAGCATTAGTAACAGGCGCCGCATCAGGTATTGGTTTAGCATCAGCACAATTATTAGCACAAGAAGGAGCAAAGGTTGTATTAGCTGATTATAATATTGATGGCGCAAAAGAAATAGCTGCACAGTTAGTAGAGCAGGGATTTGAAGCGACTGCGGTCTTTTTAAATGCAGCAGAGGAACAATCAATTAAAGAAGCTATTGAATTCACGGTCGACACATACGGCCAATTAAACGTACTGTATAATAACGTAGGTGTAACAAATCCACAAAAAGATTTGGATGTTGTGAATATTGATTTAGATGAATGGCATCGCGTTATGAATATTAATTTAAATTCTGTGTTATTAGGTGCGCGTTACGCTATTCCTTATATGCAAAAAGCAGGTGGCGGTTCAATTATTAATACGGCATCTATGGCTGCGTTTGCATCAGATCAAATTCGCTCAGCATATGGTGCTTCGAAAGCCGGCGTTGTTCAATTAACAAAATATATTGCAACGCAGTACGGGAAAGATTATATTCGTTGTAACGCGGTAGCACCAGGATTAATTATGACGCCAGCAGCAAAAAATAATCTACCACAAAAAATGTTAGATATTTTTACAAAATACAATGCGTTACCATACAATGGAGAAGCTGAGGATATCGGTTATGCGGTTGTTTACTTAGCATCAGATGAATCGAAATTTATGACGGGTCAAACGTTGGAAATAGAAGGCGGTCATTATATGGCTAACCCAACGATTTCAGATTTAAATGATTTTACACAACAAGCGTAATAGTTTATAGTAAACAGGAATTGTCTAACTGCAATTCCTGTTTTTAGTTTGCGTTGTCTACACGCTCTTTTGATGAGAAATAAGGTATAATTTAACATAGAAGGTAGGTGACAGCTGTGCAAAAACTGCGAATCACTCTTATCATAATCGCTATTATTATACCGGTGCTTATCAGTGTGTTACAACGTCCAGCTTTAAGCAACTCGCTGGCCGCACTCGAAAACGGTGTATCTATTAACGAGCAACCAAAACAAGAACCTATTGTGATACAACCGGCACCAAAGCCACAAAAAATACCTGTTGTAAAAGAAGAACCTAAGAAAAAGGCAACAAAAACACCAAAGAAAAAAGTGAAGCCCGTCATTGTGTTAGACCCGAGTCATCAGGAAGTTAAAAATTTATCGATGGAGCGTGTGTCATCTAAATCTACAGAGCGTAGTGCTAAGCAACTAGCAAGTGCTAGTGGGGTTTTAACGCATCAAAAAGAATATCGCGTGACGATGATGTTTGCAAAAGAACTGCGCCACCAACTTGAAAAGAAGGGCTATAAAGTAGTTTTAACGCGCACAAAGCATGATGTGGATCTCTCAAATAGACAGCGTGCAACATTTGCTAATAAACAACACGCAGCATTAGTTATTTCACTGCATGCTGATGGAGGCAAAAATTATCAGCGAGGATTTTATGTTATGAGTCCAACGAAAGAAGCTGTATCAAAAAAACGCTATCATACGAGCAAAAAACAGGCAGAGCGTATTTTGCGTGCTGTAGCCAAAGAAGATAAAATTTTTTCTGACGGTCATTTTTATCGCGACGATTTAGCATTGTTTAATTTCACAACAATGCCCGTTATTTCATTGCAACTAGGGTTTTTAACAAATGTGAATGATGATAAAAAATTAGCGAATGATCGTTATATCCATGAACTTGCTAAGTGGGTGTCTAATGGCATTCCGATAGCTAAATAAGCTGAAAAGGAATTGCATCGTCATGCAATTCTTTTTTTTGTTACCATTCATGTGTTTTAAGTCGATTCTACGGGGCATTATTTTAGAAATACTTTCTATTTATGTCCCATCATGCTATCCTAATGAGAGGTACGGACAACTTAAATTAAAGGAGAGTTTTTCATGACTGAAAATTATGCATCATATATTGATCATACATTATTAAAACCAGAAGCAACAAAAGAGCAAATTATCGCTTTATGCGCAGAAGCAAAACAATATGATTTTGCTTCTGTTTGTGTAAATCCTACATGGATTGAAACAGCTGCGAGCGAATTAGCGGGTGCTGTTTCAAAAGTATGTACGGTAATCGGCTTCCCATTAGGAGCAAGTACATCTGAAGTAAAAGCATTTGAAACAAAAGATGCGATTGCTAAAGGTGCTGGCGAAATCGATATGGTATTAAACATTGGTGCATTAAAAGGTGCTGAGTACGAAGCGGTGTTACATGATATGAAAGCGGTTGTAGAAGCAGCGAATGGTACGCTTGTAAAAGTTATTATTGAAACATGTTTATTAACAGATGCTGAAAAAGTAAAAGCTTGTGAATTAGCAGTAGAAGCAGGTGTTGATTATGTGAAAACGTCAACAGGATTTTCTACGGGCGGTGCAACGCCAACAGATGTCGCATTAATGCGTAGCACAGTAGGGCCAGACCTTGGTGTAAAAGCATCAGGTGGTGTTCGTTCGTTAGAGGATTTAAAGGCGATGATCGAGGCAGGTGCAACGCGTATTGGCGCAAGCTCTGGTGTGAAAATTATGCAAGGTTTAGCTGCAGAATCAGACTACTAATAAGAAAATTATTATTCGACTAAAATTTTTCAATATCTATTGACCGCATAAATATTATCTGTTATAATTTTTTAGTACACAACGATATGAACATATAACAGTATCATGTTGTGTTGATGTGTGTTCGGAGGGAGGGAAAAGAGATGACAAAAACTGTCGTTAGAAAAAACGAATCGCTTGAAGATGCTCTTCGTCGCTTCAAACGTACTGTTTCTAAAAGCGGTACTATTCAAGAGGTAAGAAAACGCGAATTTTATGAAAAACCTAGCGTAAAACGCAAAAAGAAATCAGAAGCTGCTCGTAAACGTAAGTGGTAATTTCCATTCCTAGACAATCCCTACGTTCATAAACACGCACTATCATGATTTAACAAATTGCAAATGAATGAGACCTGAAGATTTATTCTTCAGGTCTTTTTTGTTTGATAAATATGTGATGTAGATATAGTGTTGAATGGGAAGAGACTAGCTTTTGACTAGTCTCTTGTTATTTTTTTAGCAAGATATGCGACTTTTTTTGGAAAGGATTGTATGCTTAAAGAGTAGAGAAGGAGGTGCTATGTTTGAATATCATTATTCTAATTTTACAACTTGTTGTGATGGGTGTCTTTATTTATTTTTTAAGTGGGCGTTTGATGGGGACAAAATTGAATATGATAAAACTAGTTTTATCAGCAGTTTTAAGTGTTGTGCTTACAACATTTGTTTTTTGGTATTCTTATTTTCGTCATACAAATTATTTGAATCAAGATGTGCTTCAGCAAGTGTCGAATATTGGTACACTCGTTTGGTTCGGTAGCATGCTCTTGATTGCCATGCTCTTTTATTTGATTTTTGAGTTGTTTGACCCGAAGCAAGAAAGTGATTTTCAAGCAAATCAAGAAAATGCCTTATTAAAAATTCGTAGCAATTATTATCGTAAGCGCCGTCTTGCACAAGTGTTTCGCATTGCCTTTAAACAAGGGATAGGGAAAGCACTACAGTATAAACGCTCTTATGAAAATGATCGTTATATCGCGGTTGTATTACGCAATATTTTGGAAGAAACGGGCGGCATTTTTATTAAATTTGGGCAAGTATTATCAACGAGAAAAGATATTTTACCACCGGTTTTTATTGAAGAATTTTCAAAATTACAGCAAAATGTTCGACCGATGCCGACGGATGAAGTGCAACAAATTATTCGCCGCGAGTTCGGCGAGGACCCAAGCGTTTATTTTAAATATTTTGCTGAACAGCCATTTGCAGCAGGGTCGATTGGTCAAGTGCACCGCGCACAGTTGCGAGAGACAAATGAAGAAGTTGTTGTGAAAGTGTTGCGTTCGGATGTGACACGCATTATGAATAAAGATTTGGACATTCTGTTGCACTTTGCAATGTGGTTGGAAGAAGAGTCAACTTGGGCAGAAAATTTAGGGTTTTATCAATTAGCAACAGGTTTTGCGAATGGCTTACGCGAAGAAATTAATTTTGATATTGAACGTCGTAACATGGAACAAATTACGAATGCGTTAAAAAACTCAGGTCATAAGGTGCGTATTCCAAAAGTATATCCAGAGCTATCAAATCGTAAAATTTTAGTGATGGAATATATGAAAGGTGTGCCGATTACAAAATCAGCACCATTACTGAAACAACGTGGTATAGAGCAACAGCAAGTACTGAGTGAACTATATGGAGCATTCCTAGAACAATTGCTTGTTGCGGGTGTGTTTCATGCAGACCCACATCCGGGAAATGTGTATGTTATGGAGGATACTGGGGAACCGGTATTTTTGGACTTTGGTGCGGCAGGACGTATTGGACCGCTACAAAATCGAGGGCTCCGTACGCTATTAATAGGTATTGCACGTAATGATGTGAAAATTATGGCGCAAGGTCTTGAAAATTTAGTGACAGATGGTAATTTAAAAAACCGTGCAAGCTTAGAACAAGATTTAAGTCAATTACTCATTAGCATTCAATATATGGATAAAATTTCGACCGAAACATTAGTACAGCGCTTATTTGATATTATGAAGAGTCACGAGTTAAAGTTATATCCTATGGTTAGTATGGCGTTACGCGCATTGATTACGATAGATGGTACGCTGAGTTCAGTCAATCCGCAGTATGATATCTTTAATGAAGCGAAGCGCTTTTCAATTGAAAATAAAGAAGACTTAGCACAAGCTGTGACATTTGATGAACTCAAAACAACAGCGGTACAAGAAATGATTTTATTAATGCCTCAATTGCGTGATATACCACGTCGTGTAGATCAAATCGTGCAAAATTTTGAACGTGGTGAAATGACGGTTAAGGCAAATATTTTTGCCGACGCGAAAAATGCGACATTTATCTCGCATTGGCTATCGCTGTTAATTTTATTAACCGTCGCTGTCACATTTGGTTTTATTTCGGTAGCGTTACTCGCAATTGCCCAGTTTATTAATGGGATGTATGCGGTGTATTTAAACACTGCTGCATTTGTTGGGTTATTTTTAAGTTCCGTTATTCTTGTGCGTTTGTCTGTACAGGCCCTTCGCTATTCTAAAAGAATTTAAATATTTTGAAACTTTTCTTGCATAAATCCGTAGATAAAGTAAGCACAGCAACGAAAGGGTGATAAAAAGTGAAACAATTGGCCTTAGTCGGAAGTGTGCTATTGCTTAGCGGATGTACACCTGAGTCGGCTGCAACATGGTCACTCGCGCACCCACTTATTATTACTGTTATTTTGTGCATTGCTAGCCTTAGTCTCGTGTTATCACTGTTCTCAGCAAGTGGCATCGCACCGATTATCGTGCACCTATTAGCAATTGGCTTTGTTTACGGTATTTTTTATGTAGAAGGAAGTTTGACAGCGCTTGCAGTAATGATGTTGATTCTCGGGCTGTTTTTATTAGCTTTCGAGCTTATTGTACCTGGAGGGATTGTCGGCAGTATAGGTTTTGCACTCATTATTATGAGTTTAATGTCGATTGCACCGTATGCGCCGTATATGCTGTATTCAATTTTAACTGCACTTATCGTCGCAGTAGTAGGAATGGTGATTATGATGAAATTTTTCGGTAAAAAACTCAATGTCTTTAACAAGATGGTTTTATCCGATGCGACTGATACGGAAAAGGGCTATGTGTCGAATGTCAACCGTACGGAACTTTTAGGGAAAGTTGCAATCACTTCTACACCGTTGCGACCATCAGGTACGGCGATGTATGGAGAGGAGCGACTTGATGTTGTGACCGAGGGAGGATTTATCGGCGCTAACACAGAGGTTGTGATTATTGCAGTTGAAGGTGTGCGTATCGTTGTGCGTGCAAAAGAATAAATAATAGAGGAAGAAGGGGAAAAGATGATATCAATCGGAACAATTATTGCAATCGTGGTCGTTTTTGTCGTACTGGTTTTATTATTTACATTTGTACCAGTTGCATTATGGATTTCAGCACTAGCAGCTGGTGTTAAAGTTAGTATTTTTACATTAATTGGTATGCGTTTGCGCCGAGTTATTCCATCGCGCGTCGTAAACCCGTTAATTAAGGCGCATAAGGCAGGGATTGAAGTAACAATCAACCAACTTGAAAGTCACTATTTAGCTGGCGGTAATGTCGATCGTGTTGTGAATGCATTAATTGCAGCGCATCGTGCAAATATTGATTTAACATTTGAACGTTGTGCGGCGATTGATTTAGCAGGACGTGACGTTTTAGAGGCGGTTCAAATGTCTGTAAATCCAAAGGTTATTGAAACACCATTTATTTCGGGTGTAGCAATGAACGGGATTGAAGTAAAGGCAAAGGCGCGTATTACAGTTCGTGCAAATATTGATCGTTTAGTTGGTGGTGCAGGTGAAGAAACCATTATCGCGCGTGTAGGTGAAGGGATTGTCTCAACAATTGGTAGTGCCAAACATCACACGGAAGTACTTGAAAACCCTGACATGATTTCACAAACTGTGTTATCGAAAGGTTTAGACTCTGGTACAGCATTCGAAATTTTATCGATTGATATTGCGGATGTCGATATTGGTAAAAATATTGGTGCTGAATTACAAATTGAACAAGCACAGGCAGATAAAAATATTGCACAGGCAAAAGCAGAAGAACGTCGCGCGATGGCTGTTGCAAGCGAGCAGGAAATGATTGCGCGCGTTCAAGAAATGAAGGCGAAAGTAGTCGAAGCAGAAGCAGAAGTACCACTCGCATTAGCAGAAGCATTTAAACAAGGGAATATGGGTGTTATGGATTATATGAATTATCAGAATATCCAAGCAGACACATCGATGCGCACATCATTAAGTAAAATGGATGATTCACAACAAGACGAAAAATAAGGGGGTCTAGCGTATGGAAGGACTCATTATTTTTATTATTATCTCGCTTATTGGGTATTTTTTTTCAGGTAAAAAAGGTGAGGGAAAATCGAAAAAAAAACGACCGACAACAGCGGATAAGCCGAATCGTTTAGAAGATTTAATGCAACAAATGAAAGACAAAATGAATGATATTGAGCAAGAAACAAAGCCGCTATCAAAACGCCAAGAGCAAGCAAAAAAAGTGGCGCAACAAGCAAAGAAGCGTGCAGAGCAATTAGCGCAACAACCGCACGATAAAGCACACATCGATGCATTCGAGCATACGGTACATCATGCTCTAGAGCAAACTCCATCAAAAAGAGTACATGTGAAATCGATGGATCAAATGCTCAACGAACGACTAAAACCCGTAACATCCAAACAACATCCACTGTTTCATTCTAAAAATGATGTGAAACGCGCGGTGTTAATGGCCGAAGTATTAGCACCACCAAAAGCAAAGCGTAAATAACGAAAAAAGAGGGTACTAGGAAGTAAGAAGTACTCTCTTTTTTTCATGGGAATACTTTGCACCAATGAAGTGATAATGCTACAGTAAAGTTAAAGCTAGGCAATTCTTGATTGAGGAGAATGAATATGACTGAACAACAACCTATTCAACTATCATTAAAAGACCCGAATGAAGCAGTAATGCTTTTAGGTACATCTGATGCTAATTTGAAATTAATCGAAGAAGCTTTTGCGGTACAAATTATTACGCGAGGGGATACGATTAACATTATTGGTGACGAGGCGCAAAAAGAACTCGCAGCTGCGCTTATTGATCAGTTGTTACGGGTCATTCGTAAGAACATTAATATCAATCAACGCGACGTTGTGTCGGCGTTGGAATTAGCAAAAACAGGGAAAATTGAATATTTTGCAGAGCTATATAATGAAGCAATTGCACATACGACAAAGGGGCGTGCCATTCGCGCGAAAACGATTGGGCAACGTCAATATATTCGAGCAATGCAAAAGCATGACCTTGTATTTGGAATTGGGCCAGCTGGTACCGGTAAAACGTATTTAGCTGTTGTTATGGCCGTTCAAGCGCTCAAAAATGGCCATGTAAAACGTATTATTTTAACGCGACCTGCAGTTGAAGCTGGGGAATCATTAGGGTTTTTACCTGGGGATTTAAAAGAAAAGGTAGACCCTTATTTACGTCCATTATACGACTCGTTACATGATGTGTTAGGTCTTGATCAAACTACGCGAATGATTGAACGTGGCACGATTGAAATTGCACCACTAGCATATATGCGTGGTCGTACGCTTGATGATGCCTTTGTAATCTTAGATGAAGCACAAAATACAACAAAGGCACAAATGAAAATGTTTTTAACACGCCTTGGTTTTGGCTCAAAAATGGTCATTACAGGCGATAGAACACAAATCGACTTACCAAATGGTGTCGCTTCAGGTTTGACACATGCGGAACATATGCTAAAAGGAATTAAGGAAATTTCATTCCAAATACTTGAAGCGGGAGATATCGTTCGTCACCCAATCGTTGCAAAAATTATTAATGCATACGACACAAACCAATAGTCGATAGCTCGTAAGAAAGGGGTGAGTCGATTGACAACGATTATACAAAGGCTCCAGCGATTATTACCATTTCGATTTTTATTAATTGCTGTGCTGAGTGTTGTTGGAATAGTTCAGTTCATTTTAATGATGAGCAATATTCAAGGGCAACACTATAACGTTAAATTATTTCAAGTTTCACCTGAAACAATTCGTGCGGTAAAAACGGTAGAAGATGTTGAACAAACAAAACTAGATAGGCAAGCTGCTGCAGATAGCGTGGAACCGGTCTATACATATTCAGAAGAAGTCGGGAAAAACCAGGCATCGGTTGTACGCTCTATTTATAATTATGCACTCGATGCAAAAAAAATCGATGCCACGAATGATTCTGCGAAGGCTAAAAAGGCACAACAAAAAAAACAACTTGCAACATTAAAAAAATCATTGGATAGCAAAGAATTAAATCTTGAAATGACCGATGAAGATTTACGTGTACTATTAGCTGCGTCTACTAATGAATTAGAAAATGCACGCGACTCTGTTGCAGAAAAAGTAACGAATGTTTTAAAAGAACCGGTACGCGAAACCAATGTTGCTGAAAAGCGAGAATCGATTGGTAATTCTATTCGCTTAACGTACTCATTTCCGACAGATCTAATGAATGTGAGCATTCGTATTGCACGTGGTGCGATGGTGGCCAATGAATTACTTGATCAACAAGCAACGGACCAAAAACGCCAGCAAGCGAGTGATAGTATTGATCCGACTCGTATTTTACAAGGGCAAATTATCGTGCAAGAAGGCGAAGTAATCGACCGCGATGTGTATCATCAATTAGAAGTAACGGGAATGTTATCGGCGCATCAATCGCTAAAGCCTTATATTGGTCTTAGCTTATTAATCATGATTCAAATGATCTTTTTTTATATGATTTTTAACAATGCGAAAAAGATGAAAGTTGAACATAAAATTCGTAATTTATTAATCGTATCGATTATTTATATCGTGAGCATAGGGTTTATGGAATTGCTCGGTATTGTTGACCGAGAGTTTGATATTTTACTTGGCTTTTTATTCCCAGCTGCGCTTGCACCGATGCTTATACGTATGCTCGTAGGTGAGCGAATTGCTGTATTAATAACGATTATGCTTGGTTTATCGGCCGGTCTAATTTTCCAAGAAGGTTACTCTACTGTGATGCAAATGGAAGTAGCATTGTATATGATTTTGAGTGGGATGAGTTCACTTTATTTTGTACGCAATATGGAAAAACGTTCGAAAGTATTACAGACGAGCTTTGGTGTCGCAATTGTTAACATGTTATTTATTGCATTTTATTTATTGATGACGCAATCGACATATACCGGAAAAGAGCTTATCTTTTATTTAGTAGCAGCACTTGTATCGGCGCTATTATCAGGAGCATTAACAATTGGTACGTTGCCATTTATTGAAACGACATTTGGCATTTTATCGAGCTTACGCTTGATCGAATTATCAAGTCCAAATCATCCATTATTGAAAAAGATTTTAATGGAAGCACCAGGAACGTATCATCATAGTGTTATGGTTGCTAATTTAGCAGAAGCGGCATGTGAAGCGGTAGGCGCAAATGGCTTACTAGCTCGTGTAGGATGTTATTATCATGATATTGGCAAAACAAAACGCCCGGGATTTTTCGTCGAAAACCAAACAAATGGCTTAAATCCGCATGACCATTTGCCACCAGAGAAATCTCGCGATATAATTATTGCTCATGCGGAAGATGGTGTGCGTATTTTAGAAAAATATAAAATGCCGAAAGAAATCGTTGATATTGCACGGCAACATCATGGTACAACAGCGGTAAAATTTTTCTATTATAAGGCGAAGCAACAAGATTCAACTGTGAAGGAAGCTGACTATCGTTATCCAGGACCAAAGCCACAAACAAAAGAAATTGCTATTATAACAGTAGCTGATAGTGTAGAGGCTGCGGTACGTTCGATGAAAGAACCTACACCAGAGAAGATTAAAAACTTAGTCCATGCTATCGCGCAAGATAAGTTGCAGGATGGCCAGTTTGATGAATGTGATTTAACAATTCAAGAGTTGCATACAATTGAGCAAGTGTTCTGTGAAACATTGAATGGAACATTCCATTCGCGTATTGAATATCCAGAGCCAAACGAATAAGACTTATGGATTGCTTAGGAGGCACATATGTTAAGTATTGATTTTTTAGATGAAACAGGAAAAATAACAACGCAGGATTTGGAACTTGTAGAAGGATTGTTACAACATGCGGCGAAAATTGAGCAAGTAGAAGATGGTACTGAATTATCAGTGACGTTTGTTACGAATGAAGCTATTCATGAAATTAACAAAGAGTATCGTCATAAAGATGCTCCAACAGATGTTATTTCATTTGCGCTAGAGGAACTTGGTGAAGGTGAAACAGCGATTATTGCAGAAGGTATGCCACGTATTTTAGGTGATGTCATTATTTCAATTGATCGTACGCGTGAGCAAGCTGAAGAATTTGGGCATTCATTTGAACGCGAACTAGGATTTTTAGCTGTACATGGCTTACTACACGTTTTAGGTTATGACCATATGGTTCCTGAAGATGAAAAAATCATGTTTGGTAAACAAGATGAAATTTTAGAATCATATGGCTTATCACGCGATACGAATGAACGTCACTAAATTTATACGTTCATTTCGCTATGCACTAAGCGGAATGAAACAAGCTGCAGCTGAACAAAACTTTCGCGTCGATGTTGTCGCGGCTGTTGTTGTTTTAGCTGTTAGTTTTTTTACAGGCTTATCAGCAATGGAGTGGTGCATCATTGTACTATTAATTGCCGGTATGCTTGCGCTTGAAATGATGAATAGTGCGATTGAGCGTGTCGTCGATTTAGCAACGCAAGACATTCATCCACTTGCCAAAGCTGCTAAAGATATAGCAGCTGGTGCGGTATTAATCTATGCTGTTGCTAGCGTCGGTATTGCGTGCATCATTTTTTTACCAAAATGGTTTTAAACAACGGAGGAATTTATTTTATGTCAGAGTTCAAATCAGGCTTTATCTCAATTATTGGCCGCCCAAACGTTGGAAAATCAACGTTTTTAAATCGCGTAATCGGACAAAAAATTGCGATTATGTCAGATAAACCACAAACTACGCGTAACAAAGTGCAAGGCGTCTTAACAGAAGATGATGCGCAAATGATTTTTATTGATACACCTGGAATTCATAAACCGAAGCATAAGCTAGGAGAATTCATGTCAAAAGTATCAAAAAATGCATTGCGTGAAGTAGATGCAATTATGTTTATGGTTAATGCACAACAAAAATTAGGTTCAGGTGACCGTTATGTCATCGATATGCTAAAAGGTACGAAAACGCCAGTATTTTTAATTATTAATAAAATTGATACGATTCATCCAGATGAAATCTTAAAAATTGTTGATCAATATAAAGATGAGTTTGATTTTGCGGAGATTGTGCCAATTTCAGCTCTTCAAGGAAATAACGTCGATAATTTATTAACAACACTTAAAAAATATTTACCAGAAGGTCCTCAATATTATCCAGCCGATCAAGTAACCGATCACCCAGAACGTTTTATTATTGCGGAATTGATTCGTGAAAAAGCACTACATTTAACGCGCGATGAAGTACCACATTCACTTGCTGTTGAAATCGAAAAGATTCGTCGTGAGGAAGATGAGGACCGCGTTCATGTGATGGCAACGGTTATCGTTGAGCGCGATTCACAAAAAGGGATTATTATCGGTAAGCGCGGCGCTATGTTAAAAGAAATTGGTACGCGTGCACGTAAAGATATTGAAAATTTATTAGGCTCAAAAGTGTATTTAGAATTATGGGTAAAAGTTCAAAAAGATTGGCGTGACCGTTCTTCACAATTACGTGATTATGGTTACCGTGATGATGAATACTAATAAGGGAAGTGGGGCAATTGCTGAATAAATGGGAAGGCATTGTCTTAAAAACAAAACCGTACGGGGAATCGAATAAAGTTGTGACGATTTTAACGCGAGAAGCGGGAAAAGTAGCAGCCATGGCGCGCGGTGCAAAAAAGCCATCTAGCCGACTTGCAGGTATTTGTCAGCCATTTATGCATGGCATTTTTATTGTGCATCATGGGCGAGGTATGGGAACGTTACAGCAAGGTGAAGCAATTGATTCGATGCGCCATATTCAAACGGATATTGTCGCAACAGCGTATGCTAGTTATTGTGTTGAAATAGTCGATCGCTTAACAGAGCAAGGTAAGCCTGATGAATACGCATATACGATTTTATTACAAGCGCTACATGCAATTGAAGAGGGGTACGACCCAGAGGCGATTTCATTATTTGTTGAATGGAAGATGCTGCCGTACACGGGAGTTCAACCAACATTGCATCAATGCGCATCTTGCGGGGCAACAGATGGCGAATTTGCTTTTTCATTTTCAAGCGGCGGCTTTTTATGCCACCGTTGTTTCGCGCAAGACCCATATATTATTCGTTTGACACCAACACAATTAAAATTAATTCGTATGTTTTATATGATGCCTATTGAACAACTAGGCTTATTAACATTAAAAAAAGAAACAAAACGTTTTATTAAAAATATTGTGTCGACGATTTATGAAGAGCAAACCGGTATGCGTTTTAAATCAAAAAAGTTTATCGAGCAATTAGAGCGTACGCCGTTGCTATTTAAAGATCAAACAGAGGAATAAGAAAAAGAGCCTTCTCTCATCAGAAGGCTCTTTTTTGTCGTTTAGCGGTAAGCATCTAAACGTTCAACTTCGCGGTAGCTCATCGAATCCCAGAAAATATTACTTGATACAACGGGGGTATCATATGGGAATGTATTTGGTTTGATGATAATATTTTGGCCATTTAAAATGGATAATTGCATTTGATGAAGCTGCTTTGCTGATAAGGGCTCTTTAGCGGTGTAACTAAAAATTGTTTCAACTGTTAGATTGAGCATATCGGGCGCAACCGATGATACGATTGAGGCATTTTTAATTTTCAATTCAATATCGAATGTACCATTTGAAACAATCAATTCCTCTTCTAAGTCAGTTGACGATGTTAAGGCACCTTTAAAAAGGACAACAATAGTGCCTTGAGCATAAATGCGATACATTTTATGATGTGGAGTAGATTCCACAACAATCATCCTCTCTCTTTTTTACATACAGTACAGTATAGAGGTTTTTAGAAAAAAAATCGAATGAAACTATTTTTAGATTGAAATAGTTGACATTTTAAACTTACTACAATATAGTAGGTTACGAAAAGTAACAAATAAACTGAAACGAAAAGAGCGACGCCATATGGAAATGACACAAACAACTTTACACATGATTGAAGAAAAAATGACTTTTGTGCCGCTTAATACGACAGAAAAGGTTTGTCTAGTAGGTCCTGTAAACTTACCAATCAAACAAGGAGAGTTTGAAGCGACATTTAAATGGTATTGCTGGACAACCGTTAATAAAGAGTGGTCGAAAGAAGATGTTATTGACCATTTAAACACAATGAATTTAGCATTTGGCCAACAGTCATCTGTGCTTGTATACGGAGATTTTGAACAATCTGAAGATGCATTAGTGCGCATGCATAGTATTTGTCATACTGGCGATATTTTTGGGAGTCAACGTTGTGACTGTGGTTATCAATTACATGAATCGATGAAAATGATCGTAGCGCATGGTGTAGGTGCTATTTTCTATTTGGCAAATCATGAAGGACGGGGTATCGGCTTATTTTCAAAATCAATGGCTTATTTATTACAGCAAGAAGGTCTTGATACCGTCGAAGCGAACCACGCGTTAAGATTTGAAGATGATACGCGTTCATATGAAGAAGCGTTAAAAGTGCTCGAAACATTACGTCAAAAACCTGTGACACTTATTACGAACAATCCAAAGAAATTAGCAGCTCTTGAAGCGCATGGTTTGTCAACGCATGGACATGTACCGCTGTGGGGTGGCGAAAATGATACGAATCATTTTTATTTAGAAACAAAGCGTAAAAAATCAGGCCATATTCGCTAACGATTTAGGGGGAACGAACAATGTTGAAAAACGATGAATATTATATGCAACTAGCGCTTGATTTAGCAGCAAGTGCACGAGGGAACACAAATCCAAATCCAATGGTTGGAGCGGTGCTTGTTAACAATGGTGTCATTGTTGGAACAGGGCTTCATCGCAAAGCCGGAGAGCCGCATGCAGAGGTTCATGCATTTCGTATGGCCGGCGATCATGCCAAGGATGCGACATTGTATGTAACGCTCGAGCCTTGCTCACATTTCGGGAAAACGCCACCATGTGCCAACTTAGTAAAAGAGTCCGGTGTTAAACGCGTGGTTATTGCGATGAAGGACCCGAATCCAGATGTTGCAGGACGTGGTATTCAATTGTTACGCGATGCGGGCATTGAAGTGGAAGTTGGCATATTGGAAGCGCAAGCGTATAAATTAAACGAGCGCTTTATTTATAATATGTTAACGTCGCGGCCGTATATCGTCGCAAAATATGCGATGACAGCGGATGGTAAAATTGCGGCGGCGACCGGCGACTCACAATGGGTCACTGGCGATGATGCGCGTGAGGATGTGCATGAGTATCGTCACGAAATGGATGGTATTCTTGTTGGTATTGGTACGGTATTAGCAGATAATCCGTCATTGACGACGCGCCTCGTATCGAAAGAAGGAAAAAATCCAGTGCGCATCGTGTTAGATAGTCAGTTGCAAACGCCGCTAACAGCACATGTTGTGCAAACGGACGATGCGCGTACGATAATTGTGACGTCTATAGACGCTTCAAAGCAACGTGAAACGGCGCTTGCCGCAAAAGGTGTAACCATTTTACGCGTTGCTACAACGCATGGTTCAGTCGATTTAGAGCAAGCATTAGAAGCGTTGTATAAAGAAGGCATTACCGATATTTTAGTAGAAGGCGGTGCGGGCGTACATGCATCGTTTTTCCAACAAAATCTTGTACAAAAAGCAATTATTTATATGGCACCAAAAGTGTTAGGTGGTGCGCATAGCATTACGCCGGTTGGTGGCGCAGATGTACAAGTGATGAGCGAAGCAATTGATTTTGAGTTTGATACTGTGAATTTCGTAGGTAATGATTTACGCATTATTGCTTACCCAAAGCACTAGGAGGCTTTTAACGTGGAAAAAACAACGGATATTTGTATCGTTGGAGCAGGACCTGCAGGCGCGTTGCTTGCGACTTTGCTTGTGCAACGTGGTTTAGATGTCACATTAATCGAAAGCAGCGCAGCGCTTGGAAAAGCATTTCGCGGAGAGCATATTAATGAACAGGGTGAAGCAATATTAGCACAGCATAATTTATTGGCCGCCGTGAAAAGACGTGGTATGTTGCCGATGACGCGCCTAGAAAATTGGAAAGATGGCACGTGCTATAAGACGATTTTTCCAGATGCGGAAACCGGACATCTAGGTATTCATGTGCCACAACGCTTTTTATTAGCCGCTATTTTAGAGCCGATTATACAAGCGCCTAATTTTCATTTGTTGCTTGGAACGCGTATGCGAGATTTATTGACCGATGATAAGCAAGTGATTGGCGTTGTAGCAGAGACACACCACGAGCGTTTTCACGTGTACAGTAAGCTCGTTGTTGGTGCAGATGGGCGTTATTCAGTGGTTCGCAAAAAAGCTCATATTCCGTATCATACGTGGGAACACGGCTATGACCTTTTATGGGCACGTATTCCGCGACCAAAAGACTGGGAACCGATTATTCGCATGGCACTAATCGATGGCAAGCAACTCGCCTTGTTTACGCAAGCTGAGGGGCGTATTCAAGTTGGCTGGAATATTGATAAGGGAAGTTTTCCAATGTGGCGTAAACAACCATTTGAGCCTTTTATTGCCCAACTAAAAAAGGCATTTCCAGCACTAACAGACGTTGTTGATGCCACGATTACATCTTGGCAAGACTTTGTATTGCTTGATGTGCATAGTTCTTATGCGGATTACTGGGGAAGAGACGGTGTGATGTTACTTGGTGATGCCGCGCATACGATGACACCGACGGGCGCGTTTGGCTTAAATAGTGCACTTGTTGATGCGCATTATTTAGCGACTATTATTGCACATGATGGGACATTATCAAATGCTGCTATTCAGCAGTTTGAAGCTGCACGTAGCCAGATGATTCATCATCTTCAACAGGAGCAAATCCGTGAAGAACAACATTTTGTAGAACAGTTTGAAGCGGTGCATTAGGAGTGGAATTATGAGATTTGGTTTTGATATTGACGATACATTAATCGATTTACGACGCCATGCTTTTTCATTATATAATAAAACGTTTCAACAACAGTTAAGTGCCGCTGTTTTTGAAACGATTCAACGTGTGGAAATTCATGAGCCGTTTGGGTTAACAGACGAACAAGGTTCCGAGGCGTGGAAGGCACATTTAGAAGAAATTTATTTTACAAATTGCGCAAGCTTTCCACATGCGCAACAAATTTTACAGCAGCTTGTAGCCGAAGGACATGCCGTTTATTATATAACGGCACGTCCAAAAGAATATTGTGCTCGGACGCAGCAATGGATGATAGCGCAAGGCTACCCGATTGTGAAAGGGCATTTCTTTTGTGGTATGAAAGACGCTGAAAAAATCGCTACGATTCAGCAACTTGAGCTCGATGTGTATGTCGATGATAAACCGACCGTCCTCGAAACATTAGCCGCTGTAAAGACGATGCCGATTATTCGAGATCAGCCCTATAATCGACAAGGAAATTGGGCGCGATTTACGGATTGGCAAGATTTTTTGAAAATTATTCATTAATGGTAAAAGGACTCCGAATGTGCACGGAGTCCTTTTTGTTAGCGTTGATTCATAAAAACGCGGACCATATGCATGGCCGACCATTCGGTATGCGACTGTTCAACGATTGGATAATGTTTAGGGAATAGCTGTTGTGTAACTTCAAAAACATCGTTGCCTTCGCGCGCAAGTTTGTGTACGCGTTGTTGTATTTCCTGTAAATAATCTAGTTTCATTTGAACTAATTCGCGACCATTTTCAATAACGCCAGCGTGATGACAAATCATCGTGTCAAAATCATACGTTAACACTTTTTCAAGCGATGCCATCGTATCTAAAATATTTTCATCAATTAAGACGATTTTAGGCTTTGGTGTGACAAATAAATCACCCGTAAAAAGATAGCCGTGTTGTTGATTATATAATGCTACGTGGTCTTGCGTATGGCCTGGTGTTGGAATAATCGCCCATCGGTCATTTGCTGACGTGAACGTATTGCTTAACGGCTGACTTATAAAAGGTTTAGGTGGCGGCCCCCAGACGGTTTGTCGATACGCTGGTAAACGCATTTCTAGCGTTGTTTTAGCGACGCTGAGTGGATGAATATGAGCTTCGATGCCGAATTTTTCTATCATATCAGCTGTATTGCCGATATGGTCTTCGTGTAGATGTGTATGAATAATATGTTCAACATTTTTTTGTGCGATAAAATCAAAAAATTGTGTGTGCAATCCTGGAGAAGCGGTATCAATTAAGACACCATCGAGTAAAAAGCTATAAACATTCAGCGATATGCCGGGAACTTTGACGATATGTTCGACCATGTCGAGTGGACCGTGTGTTGATAAAATGTAGTTTTTCGCTATCTCAAGCATTAAAATCACTCCTTTTGATATTTTTTTAAGTATAGCAATCAGAGTGGTGAATAGCCATTCATAAATAAAGAGGCTCTATCATCATTACGATAATAGAGCCTCTTATTTAAGTGTTGTTAGTCTTTGACAGAGGAATCATAGATGGTCCAAAGCTATAATTACATCGTAAATATCATAAAATCTTACGTCTTAAAATTCAAGCGTTTCAGGCATATTGGCTCATTTTTATGAAAAACGTGTTCATTTCTCGGAGTAGATTAGCGACAAGGTGCTTTTTTGTCGAATTTCCCTGCTGAAATGAATTAAAAAAGGAATGACGCCAAAGCATCATTCCTTGATTTACGAGCTAATTAAAATTGTAAAAAGCTTTCGATGTAAGCTTGCACTTCTGAAATTGGCATACGTTGTTGTTCCATAGAATCGCGGTGACGAACAGTTACTTGACCATCTTCTTTTGAATCAAAGTCATATGTGATACAGAATGGTGTACCGATTTCATCTTGACGACGGTAACGTTTACCGATAGATTGAGATTCATCATAATCAACAGGGAATGCTTTACGAAGCTCAGCCCATACGCCATGAGCTTCTTCTGATAATTTTTTAGATAATGGAAGAACTGCAGCTTTAAATGGTGCAAGCGCTGGGTGGAAACGTAATACTGTACGAGAGTCGCCGCCTTCTAGTTCTTCTTCATCATATGCGTCACAAAGGAATGCTAATGTTACACGGTCAGCGCCTAGAGAAGGCTCGATGCAATATGGTACATAGCGTTCGTTTGTTACAGGGTCGATGTAAGTGAAATCTTCGCTAGAGTGTTCCATATGGCGTTTTAAGTCGAAGTCTGTACGAGAAGCTACGCCCCAAAGCTCGCCCCAACCGAATGGGAAGCGGAACTCGATATCTGTTGTTGCATTTGAGTAGTGAGAAAGTTCTTCTTCACCATGGTCACGTAAACGCATAGAATCTTCGTTCATATCAAGGTTTAATAACCAGTTTTTACAGAAGTCTTTCCAGTATGCGTGCCATTCTAATTCAGTACCTGGTTTACAGAAGAATTCAAGTTCCATTTGCTCGAATTCACGTGTACGGAATGTGAAGTTACCTGGTGTGATTTCGTTACGGAATGATTTACCGACTTGACCAATACCAAATGGTGTACGTAAACGCATAGAACGTTGAACATTTTTGAAGTTTACGAAAATACCTTGTGCTGTTTCAGGACGTAGGAAAATTTCGTTTGTAGAGTCTTCGGTAACACCTTGGAATGTTTTGAACATTAAGTTGAATTGGCGGATGTCCGTAAAGTCTTTTGCGCCACAGTCTGGGCAACGAACATCTAATTCTTCCATTTTTTCTTTCATTTGATCGAATGTCATACCGTCAACAACGATTTCGACACCTGTTTTTTCTAATGAAGCATCTTCAATTAATTTATCTGCGCGGTGGCGAGATTTACATGATTTACAGTCGATCATTGGGTCATTGAAGTTACCAACGTGACCTGATGCTACCCACGTTTTAGGGTTCATTAAAATTGCTGCGTCTAAACCAACATTGTATTCAGATTCTTGGATGAATTTTTGCCACCAAGCTTTTTTGACGTTGTTTTTTAATTCAACGCCTAGTGGACCGTAATCCCACGTATTTGCTAGACCACCGTAAATGTCTGAGCCTGGGAATACAAAGCCACGGTGTTTTGCTAAACTTACTACATTTTCCATTGTTTTTTCTGCCATTTGAAAAACCTCCAGTAAAAAGATTAAAGCACCCGTCTCCGGGCAACTTTTTGCCCGGGGACGAGTGCTGTGTATGCGCCCGCGGTTCCACCCCGATTGATAATTTACTACGCAATGTCGAGAATTATCCACTTTCTAACTGTTAGCTCCTGAGTGCCTTTTTATTTGCGTTGTAGTCTCTCACCATCACTACTCGCTCACATTGCAAACTACTTATTGCTCAATCATCGCCTTATATCGTTTGGCAACATTGTACCATGCAATAGTTTTCTTCGCAATATGGAATGAAATAGTATATACTTATTAAGAATAAAGTATATAACATTTGGGGCGGTGAGCGTGATCGAACTCAACAAACGTCAAGAAGAAATAGTCGAAATTGTTAAGGGGAATGGACCCATTACCGGCGAACAAATCGCGGAACGTCTCTCTTTAACAAGGGCTACATTGCGACCAGATCTAGCTATTTTGACGATGGCTGGATTTTTAGATGCGCGTCCGCGTGTAGGCTATTTTTATTCTGGTAAACAAACAGGACAAGCGGTAGCAGAAAGTATGACCAATATGAAAGTGAAGGATTTTCAATCTATTCCTGTAGTGGTTAATGAGAACATTTCTGTATATGATGCCATTTGTCAAATGTTCCTTGAAGATGTTGGAACATTGTTCGTCGTAGATAAAAATTCATATTTAACAGGCGTCTTATCTCGTAAAGACTTATTGCGTACAGCAATTGGTAGCCAAGATTTAAATCATATTCCCGTACATATCATTATGACGAGAATGCCGAACATTGCTTATTGCTTTAAAACGGATGGCTTGATTCAGGCAGCAAATAAATTAATTGAACGACAAATTGATGCATTGCCAGTTGTGATTGAACATACAGATGGTCTCGAAGTCATTGGACGTTTAACGAAAACGAATATTACGCGAGCATTTTTATCGCTCGCCGAAAACCATGATTTGTGAGGTGAGCGCATTATATGGAAAAAATTTTGATTTTTATCGTTTCGGATTCTGTTGGTGAAACAGGTGAGCTTGTAGCAAAAGCAGCGATTAGTCAGTTTCGTCCGGGTATGCAAGATGTAGCAGTACGACGATTTCCACATATTGAAAATCGTGAACAAATTAATGAAATTATGCAACTAGCGCTTGCGCAACAAGCGATGGTTGTCTATACGCTTGTAAAAGAAGAAATGCGTGAATTTACGAAAGCATTATGTGTACGAAAAAATATTCCGAGTATCGATTTAATGGGCCCAACGATGGAAATGTTTACAGAAGCATTACAAGTCGAGCCAATCGAAGAACCCGGCTTAGTTCGAAAGCTAGATGATGATTACTTTAAAAAAATTGAAGCGATTGAATTTGCCGTTAAATATGATGATGGACGCGACCCACGCGGTTTATTAAAAGCGGATATTGTCTTGATTGGTGTATCGCGTACGTCGAAAACGCCATTGTCGCAATTTCTTGCGCATAAGCGCTTAAAAGTAGCAAACGTTCCATTAGTTCCCGAAGTAGAGCCGCCGGAAGAATTATTCCTTGTACCAAAAGAAAAATGTTTCGGCCTCGTTATTTCACCAGAAAAGCTGAATAACATTCGAAAAGAGCGCTTGATTGCATTAGGTTTAAATGATAGTGCGAGCTATGCTAAAGTGGAACGTATTGATGAAGAAATCAATCATTTTTACCGCATTGTTGACCGCATTGATTGCCAAGTCATCGATGTGACGAATAAAGCGGTTGAAGAAACGGCTAATGATATTTTACGTCGCCTAAAAGAGTAACGGAGGCCCCCCTTTAAATAGGGGAGTTTTTTTGTTTTCTCTATAGAAAATAGATAGAATAAATGAGCAATATGTTTTATAATGAAGAATTGTGGTAAAAAGAAATTAAGTGTTTTTAAAAGAAAAAGAATTTTTTATTCGAGAAAGAAGGACTTTTGCGTTAATATCTCGAATTAAAGAGTTAGAAGCAAAGATGGTGATGAAATGGCACAACGAATTCCGGAAGAAACAATCGAGCAAATTCGTTCGCAAACAGACATTGTCGATGTTATCGGCGAGTATATGCAACTGACGAAACGTGGTCGAAATTACTTTGGTCTATGCCCATTTCATGGGGAACAGACGCCATCTTTTTCTGTATCTATCGACAAGCAAATTTTTCATTGCTTCGGTTGTGGTGCCGGTGGAAATGCGATTACCTTTTTAATGGATATCGATAATATTTCATTTCAAGATGCCGTTGCTCGTTTAGGCGAGCGAGTGGGGATTGAAGTCGATATTGCCGAGCATGAGCACCAGCATGTGCATAAGACAGAAGTATCACCTGAACAACAGCGTATGATTGAGGCGCATCAGTTTTGTTTACGATACTTTCAACATTTATTATTGAATACAGAAGATGGTGAGGAAGGGCTTCAATATTTAGAAAATCGTGGATTTACCCGCGAGATGATCGAAGCGTATGGTATTGGTTTTGCGTTGCCTAGTTGGGATGCATTAACGACGTTATTAACTCGCAAGGGCTATGATTTAGTAGAGATGTCTCAAGCAGGACTTGTGATTCCAAAAGAAGATGGCTCTGGCTATTTTGATCGTTTCCGCCGCCGTGTTATGTTTCCGATTCGTAATGAAACGGGAACGGTCATCGGCTTCTCAGGACGTGTCATCGAGAGTGATGGTGATCAAGCAAAATACATGAATAGCCCAGAGTCGCCTATTTTTCATAAAGGGAGAGTACTCTACAATCTTGACCAGGCGCGTCCGATTATTCGGAAGGAACGCAAAGTGGTACTTTTTGAAGGATTTATGGATGTATTAAGTGCAAAGACAGCGAATGTTCATAATGGTGTGGCGTCGATGGGGACGGCTTTAACACTAGATCATGTACAGAAGCTTAAACGATTATCGAATGATATCATTGTTTGTTATGATGGAGATAATGCGGGCTGGGAGGCTGCCAAACGTGCTGCGGACCTATTATACGCAGAGAAACTATCTGTTGAAATAGCAGTGCTCCCAAACGGCTTAGATCCAGATGATTATATAAAGCAATATGGTACGGAAACTTTCCGAGAGAAAATTATCGGAGAACCACTCGATTTCACAAGTTTTATGATGAGTTATTCAAAGCGCGGTAAGAATTTCCAGTATGCTACCGACGTAGAGCAATATGTAGAGGAGGCACTGCATTATGTAGCGCTTGATTCATCCGCTGTAAAGCGAGAATTACACCTGAAACAATTGCAACAAGAAACAGGTATTACACAGGAAACATTGACAACGCAATTACGTCATAAAGAAGCACAGCGACGTACTGAACCTGAAAGACGTACTGTCCATGTTGAGCAAAAGGCGATGCCTATGCGAAAATTGATGGCTATTGATCGTGCGGAGCGCCTCATTTTAGCGCGTATGTTAAACGATATTGATATCGTTGATCGACTGCAGCTAGACGGCGTAGAGCCACCTTTTGTTCGAGATGAATATGTCGCAATTTATATTCACTTACTCAGCTTTTATGCCCATCATGACAAAGCAGATTTTCAACGCTTTGCGGAAATGCTGACCGATTCAGAATTACGCAAGCTAGTGATGGAGGCAGCACTTGTAGAACGCGATTTGGACCATTTAGAAGAAGAGTGGGACGATTGCTTGCGACAAGTAGAAAAATACAAAATACAGCAACAAGTTGCACAAAAAAAACAACAGCTTAAAGAAGCTGAAAAAATGCATGATTTTAACCGTGCTCTTTCACTTTCAAAAGAGGTAATCGAGTTAACGAAATCTTTAGCAAGCATGTAGCTAAAGATGTTAGAAGGAGGAATACACCTAATGGCAGAAAAGTCTAAACGTACAGCAGCGAATAAAAAAGCAGAACAAGAGCATACTTTAGAAGAAATGAAAAAGAGCTTGCTTGAAGCAGGTAAAAAGAAAGGTGAATTAACTTACGCGGAAATCGCAGATAAGCTACAAACTTATGAGTTAGAAGCCGATCAAGTCGAAGAATTTATCGACAAATTAGAAGCAAATAATATCGAATTAAACGGTGATAAAGATTCCGATTTAGAACCACTTCTAAAAGAAGCGGAAGAAACGTTTGACTTAAACGATTTAAGTGTGCCACCAGGTGTAAAAATCAATGACCCCGTTCGTATGTATTTAAAAGAAATCGGGCGAGTGGACTTGCTTTCAGCAGCGGAAGAAATTGCGCTTGCAGAGCGTATTGAACAAGGTGATGAAGAAGCGCGTAAACGTTTAGCAGAAGCAAACTTACGTTTAGTAGTAAGTATTGCCAAACGCTATGTTGGGCGCGGCATGTTATTCCTTGATTTAATTCAAGAAGGAAACATGGGTTTAATTAAAGCAGTTGAGAAGTTCGATTATCGCAAAGGATTCAAATTCTCGACATATGCAACGTGGTGGATTCGCCAAGCGATTACACGTGCGATTGCTGACCAAGCACGTACGATTCGTATTCCAGTGCATATGGTTGAAACAATCAACAAATTGATTCGTGTTCAACGTCAATTACTACAAGATTTAGGTCGCGAACCAACACCGGAAGAAATCGGTGAAGAAATGGATTTAACACCAGAAAAAGTGCGCGAAATCTTAAAAATTGCACAAGAACCTGTATCGCTTGAAACACCAATTGGTGAAGAAGATGATTCACATTTAGGTGATTTCATTGAAGATTCAGAAGCACAATCGCCAGCAGATCATGCAGCGTATGAGCTATTAAAAGAACAATTAGAAGATGTGTTAGATACGTTAACAGACCGTGAAGAAAACGTATTACGCTTACGTTTTGGTCTAGATGATGGCCGTACGCGTACGCTTGAAGAAGTAGGGAAAGTATTTGGCGTTACGCGTGAACGTATTCGTCAAATCGAAGCAAAAGCACTTCGCAAGTTGCGTCATCCATCTCGTAGCAAACGCTTAAAAGATTTCTTAGAATAGTAAATGAAGAGATTGCATCGTGTATGCAGTCTCTTTTTTTAATAAAAATTAAAGGACAAAAGGACTTGTACCGATAATAGAAGTGAAGCAATATACCTTTTATTTTTC
This sequence comes from Kurthia huakuii LAM0618, assembly GCF_000505545.1. Classification (GTDB taxonomy): domain Bacteria; phylum Bacillota; class Bacilli; order Bacillales_A; family Planococcaceae; genus Kurthia; species Kurthia huakuii. Next base: position 504,154 of record NZ_AYTB01000008.1, on the reverse strand, counting down.
ATTTCTTGTACAATGAAAGGATATACTAGTGGAGGGATGACGGTGCAAGAGGAGAAAAAAGAAACGATTTTAAAAGAAATTGCCTTTTGGAAAACGAATAAATTACTGCCAGAGCATTACTGCGACTTTTTAACAACGCTGTATACAGGTGGCGACGATGATAGTGACCAACAGGACGAGTCGGCAAAACGGCTGCCTTTATCAAAAGCATGGATACTTTATGGTGTGGCGGCATTGTTAGCGATGATGATTATTGCGATGATGTATATATTTAGCGCACAATATATCGCGATTCCAATTGCGATGAGTGTGCTAGCAATCGCTGTAATTATTTATATGACATTTAAAGGGGCAACGACGAAAGTAATGCAAACACTTGCTTTTGCGGTAGCAGCATTATTGCTCTTTGCGCTAAGTGTGCGCATTGCTAGTATGTTTGCGCCAGGAAATATATGGGTGATGTATAGCGTGCTCGTAGCGAACTGTGTGACGTGGTTATTGTTAGGTACAAAAATGACATTAATTTATTTTACAATTTCAGGATATTTAGGCTTAGCAGTTATTATTTTATTTGGTTTCTTTTTATAAAAATACGGCAAATCTCTTAACGAGGTTTGTCTTATTTTTTGCGGCTATTTCTCTATGAAAAAAACTTGAAATTCGATACAATGGTATCGAAGGGAGGGCACAGCTTTTTATGAATGCCCAAAAATTATCAAAACGTTTAGCAACAGTGGCCGCTTTTGTACCACAAAATGCCGTTGTTGCCGATATTGGTTCAGACCATGCCTATTTACCTTGTTATTTAGTAAATCAAGGTGTTGTAACAACAGCGATTGCCGGAGAAGTTGTGAAAGGACCGTATGACTCTGCTTGCCATGAAGTGCAACGCGAACAATTGCAACAACAAATTACGGTGCGCCTAGCAAATGGATTAGAAGCGATTCACGCAGAAGATGGCGTGACAGCGATTACGATTGCTGGGATGGGGGGACCATTAATTGCCTCTATTTTAAATCATTATCCACAAGGACTTGACGGTGTAGAGCGCCTCATTTTACAGCCGAATATTCATGCTATCGCCATTCGTGAATGGGCGATTGATCATGATTTTATGATTGTTGATGAAGCGATTATTAAAGAAGACGGTAAAATCTATGAAATTCTCGTGCTAGAACGCGGCCAAAAACCGTTGTCGGAACTTGAATTATTATTAGGTGAAAAATTGATGGCCGAGCGCAATGATGTATTTGTTGAAAAATGGACACATGAAATTGCACAGTGGCATACCGTATTAAAAAATATCGAAAAAGCGGAGCAAACAGCTGCGATTTTAGCGAAAAAACAACAATTATTAACACAAATCGAAGCGGTAGAAGGAGTGCTTGCATAGTGAAACAAACGAATGGTCAACAAATTATTCAAATTTTTGAAAGTTGGTCTCCAAAGAAAATTGCTGCCATGGATGGCGACCCAATTGGATTGGCCGTTGGTACGTTAAACAAAGCAGTCACAAAAGTGCTCGTGACACTAGATGTTAATGCGGCTGTAGTCGATGAAGCGATTGCCGCAGGATGTGAACTAATCATCGCGCATCATCCACCTATTTTCCGTAAATTAGCTAATTTACGTACGGATACACCACAAGGTCAATTATTTGAAAAGTTGATTAAACATGACGTGGCGGTTTACGCGGCACATACGAATTTAGATGTCGCAGATGGTGGCGTCAATGATTTATTAGCCGATGCGTTACAGATTCAACAACGTGAGGTGCTTGTGCCGAGCTATGAAGAAACGCTATACAAGTTAGCAATTTTTGTACCGCAAACACATGCTGAAGTATTACGCCAAGCATTAGCCGGTGCTGGCGCTGGTGAAATAGGTCTTTATGAGGCGTGTAGCTTTACGTCAGTAGGTGAAGGACGATTCCGTGCACAACAAGGTGCTGAACCGTTTGCGGGCGCTGTTGGAAAAATGCACACGGAGCCTGAAGTGAAGGTTGAAGTGGTCGTGCCAGAGAACGCAAAAAATAAAGTGTTACGTGCGATGTACAATTCACACCCATATGAAGAAGTGGCATTTGATTTGGTTAAATTAGAAACGGCCGCGAAAACGATGGGTTTAGGACGTATTGGTACGTTAGAAAAGCCGATGACATTAGAAGCGTTTGCACAACATGTCAAAACATCTCTACACGTACCAGCCGTGCGCGTTGTTGGTAGCTTAGAAGATACTGTTGAAAAAGTAGCAGTGCTTGGCGGCGATGGTAATAAATATGTACAGGCTGCCAAACGTGCTGGGGCTGATGTTTATGTGACCGGAGATATTTATTTCCACGTTGCGCAAGATGCCGAAGCAATTGGCTTGCATGTCGTGGACCCGGGTCATCATGTTGAAAGTGTGATGAAGCAAGGTGTCGTGTCAAAAATGACAGCATTATGTAACGACAAACAATTACAAGTCGAGTTTGTGCCATCTGCATTATCAACAGAACCGTTCCAATTTATCTAAACATAAAAAAGAGGCTTTTACAAAACAGTTCCTGTTCCTTTTTAGCGTTCATAACAAAAAACCGGAACCGCGCCACAGCGCGATTCCGGTTTTTTTATGCTCATCTGAGAGGGCGTTGTTACACGTATGTCCGAGCCTCTTTTTTGCAATATTAATAAGGTTCAATACGTTCTACCGGTTTTGGTGTTTTAATTTTCGGTAAAATTTTATCGAGTGTAACATGGCGTTCAATCACGTGTGTCTCAGGATTTTCAACATCATATTGTTCTAAAAACTTAATGACTTCTTTAACGATTGGTGTTGGTGTAGAGGCACCTGCTGTTACCGCCACATTTTCAACGCCTTCTAACCATTCTAATTTTAATTCGGAAATGTCTGCAATACGATACGATGGTGTGGCAGCGATTTCTTCTGACACTTGTGTTAAGCGGTTTGAGTTGTTGCTGCGTGGGTCGCCTACAACGATTAATAAATCGGTAGCGCCAGCTTGGTTGGCAACAGCTTCTTGACGAACTTGTGTGGCAAGGCAAATTTCTTCGTGCACTTCAATCGTAGGGTATTTTAATGTTAACGTTTGCATTAAACTCATAACATCCCATTGACTCATTGTCGTTTGGTTTGTCACGAGTAATTTATCATTTGTTAAATTAAGCGTTTCAATATCAGCGATCGTTTGGACAAGGTGGACGTGATCTGGTGCAACACCAATAGCGCCTTCTGGTTCTGGATGGCCTTTTTTACCGATGTAAATAATATCGTAGCCTTCTGCTGTTTTTTCCTCAATTAACGTATGTGTAACCGTAACGTCTGGGCAAGTAGCATCGATTGAGACAAGACCTTTTTTACGTGCTAATTCACGAACTTCTGGTGATACACCGTGGGCAGTGAAAATAACAGTACCTGTGTCCACTTGATTTAAAATATCTAAGCGATTTGGACCGTCTAATGTGATAATGCCATCTTGTTCAAATGCGTCTGTGACATGTTTATTGTGGACGATCATCCCTAAAATAAAGATTGGTCGTGGTAATGATTTATCTAATGCAGCATTGCGTGCAATAACCATCGCATCGACAACACCATAGCAATATCCGCGCGGTGTAATTTTTGTGACTTTCATAAATTAATTAACTCCTTTCGAGTTGTTTCCTTATATAAAACAAAGAAACGTTCATCGGTTCTATTATAACGAACGTTTTTACGTTATACAAAGTTTTGCTTAGTTGAAAAAATTATTGACGAAAAACGTACAAAAAGTTATTATAGTCAAATGGATTCTCGAACGGAAGCATGTTACAATGAGGGAATGAAGTAAGGAGTGACGAAATGTCAAAGTACACAGATTATCAATTTAAACCATTTTTGCGTGAAGCAATCGCAACTTTAGGTTTTACGGAACCAACACCGATTCAAAAAGAAATGATTCCGCTAATTTTAAAAGGAAAAAGCGCTATTGGCCAAGCACATACAGGTACGGGGAAAACGCATAGTTTCTTAATTCCAATCGTGCAACGTATTGTGGAAGACAAACAAGAAGTGCAAGCTGTTATTGCAGCACCAACACGTGAATTAGCAACACAAATTCATATCGAATTAAACAAACTTGTTGAAGGTTCGGATATCAATACGAAGTTATTTATTGGTGGTACAGATAAACAACGCTCAATCGATAAACTAAAAACGCAACCTCAAATCGTCGTAGGGACACCAGGACGTATTCGCGATTTAGTGAACGAGCAAGCGTTGCTTGTCCACACAGCGAATATTCTTGTAGTCGATGAAGCAGATTTAGCATTCGATTTAGGATTTATTGAAGAAATCGATACATTTGCGAGCCAAATGCCTGAAACACTAGAGATGTATGTATTCTCTGCAACGGTACCAGAAAGCTTACAACCGTTCTTGCGTAAATACATGGAATCACCAGTGCATATCGAAATGAATGACAAACGCCCGGTAGCAGAAAATTTAGATTTCTATTTAGTTCCGACGCGTTCTAAATCAAAAAATGAAAAGTTATTAGAAATTACAAAAACGATTAATCCATATTTAGCGATTATTTTCGTGAATACGCGTAAACAAGCCGATTATGTAGCGAATTTCTTATCATATAATGGCATTCGTCCAGGACGTATTCATGGAGATTTAACGCCGCGTGAACGTAAAAAAATGATGAAACAAGTACGCGACTTAGAATTCCAATATATCGTTGCAACAGACCTTGCTGCACGAGGTATTGATATTCCAGGCGTGTCGCATGTCATTAACTATGAGCTACCACAAGAATTAGAGTTTTTCGTTCACCGCGTAGGTCGTACAGCGCGTGCAGGTAATAAAGGTTTAGCTATCACAATCTTTGAACCATCTGAAGAACACCGCATCGTCGAGGTTGAAAAATTCGGTATCGAATTTAAACCAAAAGATATTAAAAACGGTGAACTTGTTGATATGAAAGAACGTCATGCACGTGAAAAACGTGAACGTAAAGAAGACGAAATCGATCGTATTGCAAAATCAAAAGTACGTAAACCGAAAAAAGTCAAACCAGGGTACAAACGTAATATGCGCTGGGAAATGGACAAAATCAAGAAAAAAGAACGTCGTAAACGTAATCGTCAACGTTCAAAATAAGCATATTCATGTGAAAGCTGTATGAATGTTGGTATAATTTTTATAGAAAAAACGAAACGCGCTCATTATAAGCGCGTTTCTTTTGTTGAATTGGAGGATTTTTAAATGCTAATTGGATCACATGTCTCAATGAGTGGTAAAAAAATGTTATTAGGTTCAAGTGAAGAAGCCACAACATACAATGCGACTGCGATGATGGTTTATACTGGCGCACCGCAAAATACACGCCGTAAAGATATTGCAGAACTAAACATTATTTCAGGGCAATTGCATATGGAAGAACACGGCATTCAAGAACTTGTCGTTCATGCACCGTATATTATTAATTTAGCGAATACAACAAAACCTGCTGTCTTTGAATTAGGTGTCGAGTTTTTACAAAAGGAAATTGAACGTACAGAAGCGCTAGGTGCTACACAAATCGTCTTGCATCCAGGTGCGCATGTTGGTGCGGGGGCTGACGTCGGCATTAAAAGAATTATCGAAGGCTTAAATACCGTATTAGCGGTCGATTCACCGGTGCAAATCGCTCTTGAAACAATGGCAGGGAAAGGCTCTGAATGTGGACGTACGTTTGAGGAACTAGCACAAATCTTTGATGGCGTCCATCATAATGAGCGCTTGTCGGTATGTTTTGATACGTGCCATACCCATGATGCGGGTTATGATATTGTCAATGATTTAGACGGCGTATTGGCGGAGTTTGAACATTATATCGGTTTGAAAAACATTAAAGTGTTACACATTAATGATAGTAAAAATGAACGTGGTGCACATAAGGATCGTCATGAAAATATCGGCTTTGGTCATATTGGCTTTGATGCATTACACCGTGTCGTTCATCATGAAGCGTTTGAAGCGGTGCCGAAAATTTTAGAAACACCGTGGGTAGGACCAGATAAAAAGAATACAAAAGCGCCGTACTTATATGAAATCGAGATGTTGCGTACGGGTATTTTTAAGCCAGAGCAAATTGATGCGCTTCGCGGTTAATAAAATGGAGGTTGGTCACAAACCAACCTTTTTTAATGCGCGTATATAAAAGTAAGTACTTTCCCTTTACAAGGGAATTCTTTTTCGCTATACTAAATATTTGTAAATCGTAACGATTCTGAATTAGAAAGAAGAGAAGTGTATGATAAAGCAACCGCTGATTGAGTTGCAAAATATATCATTTCAATATGACTATACGAAAGTATTAAGTCACTTATCTCTTAGTATTAACGAAGGGGATTTCGTGGCATTATTAGGCCCTAATGGCTCCGGCAAATCGACGCTTTTAAAAATTATTTTAGGATTATTAAAACCGACGACAGGAACGATTCATTTATTTGGCGAAGAAGCGACAAAATTTAAAAAACGTGAATGGATTGGCTACGTATCACAAAAAGCAAATGCATTTAATGGCGGGTTTCCGGCAACGGTAAAAGAAGTTGTTGCAAGCGGCTTAACGAAAAAATTAGGGTTATTTAAACGCAAAGCGCACAATCAACAAACGCTCATTGAAGAAGCATTGCAAGCTGTCGATATGCTGCCTTATTTACATCGTAATATCGGCGAATTATCCGGTGGGCAACAGCAACGTGTCTTCATTGCGCGCGCGCTTATTGCGAAACCAAAAATGTTAATTTTAGATGAGCCGACAGTTGGTGTTGACCAAGAAAATGTCGCCATCTTTTATGACTTAATGGAGAAATTAAATAATGAAGGCATGACTGTTGTACTTGTTACACATGATATGACGGTTGTAGAGAGCGCTGTCACAAATATTGCCTGTCTCAATGGGAAAATCCATTATTATGGCCCAAAAGAAGGCTATGAAGCGCTAACGAAGGAACAAATTAGTGTGTGGTATAGTTATTCCGTTGAACAGGAGGACATGTCATGATCGCCGCAATCTTACAATATGATTTTTTACAAAATGCCTTTTTATCGGGCATGATTATTGGTGTTTTAGCACCATTACTCGGCGTATTTATCGTTGTTAGACGGTTATCATTGATTGCTGATGCACTCAGCCATGTGACATTAGCAGGGATTGCCGGCAGCCTTTATTTATCGCAAACATTTGTTGGCTTAGCAACGTTAAACCCACTGTATTTAGGGATTGCGTCAGCGGTGGCCGGCTCGTTATTCATTGAAAAACTTCGCGGCGTGTACAAGCATTTTGAAGAATTGGCGATTCCGATTATTATGTCAGCAGGACTTGGGTTAAGTGCGATTTTTATTTCACTTGCACAAGGTTTTAGCACCGATTTATTTAGTTATTTATTTGGTTCGGTCTCTGCTGTTAGCCGTCAAGATTTATGGATTGTCGTTATTATCGCAGTTGTTGTTATTGCTTTTATTTATTTATTTTATAAAGAGTTATTTGTGTCATCATTTGATGCTGAATACGCGCGTGCGAGCGGGTTGCGCACAAAGGCAATCCATATGTTATTTATGGTTATTACGGCGCTTGTCATTGCCGCAAGTATGCGCATCGTCGGTATTTTATTAGTATCGTCATTGATTACGTTACCGGTAGCTGCGGCGATTCGTTTAGCGAAAAGTTTTAAACAAACGATTGTTTATGCCATTGTATTTGGTGAAACGGCCGTGCTAGTCGGATTGATTACGGCGTTTTATTTAAATTTAGCACCAGGTGGCACAATCGTTGTGACATCGATTATGATTTTATTAATTGCAATGCTCGTGAAAAAAATCGCAACAAAGCGCAGTGTCTGAAAGGAGTAGTAGACGATGAATGTATCAAAAGCATGGGAATTATTAAAAGAACAAGGCTTTAAGAAAACAGATAAACGTGAACAAATTTTGGAGATGTTTGCAGGTAGTGAGAAATATTTAACTGCACGAGATTTACTTGATGTCATGAAAAAAGATTACCCTGGTATGAGCTATGATACAATCTACCGAAACTTATCGACATTCGTATCATTAGGGATTTTAGAAGAGACCGAGTTGTCCGGAGAAAAACATTTTCGTATGCATTGTGAAACGGAACATCATCACCATCATTTCATTTGTATGGCGTGCGGTAGTATTCGCGAAGTCCATTTATGTCCGATGGATTTTCTACAGGAACAATTACCTGGCTATGAAATTGAAGGGCATAAATTTGAAATTTATGGCAAATGTCCGGCATGCCAACAGCGCTAAATATATTTACGACAAACAAGTAGTGTATCATGATACGCTACTTGTTTTTTTGAACAGAAAATAGTTAAAAAGAAGAGGCATCATATGAAGTTTATTGGGTAAAAAGGTTCTATATGGAAAAATTTAGTGATAAAATATATGCTATATTGTCATCGAAATAAGGTTAAAGTTCTAAATGATGAAATTGACATTAAATACTCTTTTGATACATAATATAAATAAAGAATGATTCAAAAGAATTAGTTTGCTAAAAGGGTATTGAACGTTAAAGGAGACGATAATTATGAAGAAATCGACATGGCTAGTTAGTTTCACGACAGCTTGTATGCTAGCGTGTGGTCCGCTAGCCGCTACCGCCTCGGCCATCGAAATCGATAATAAACGAGATTTAGAAAAAGCTATTCAACAAGCAATGGAAAATGCGGATAGTTCATTGCAAATTACATATACTGGGGCAGATGTAGAATCGATTTATCGTAATATCACACCAATTTCAATGGCTGTCGGTAATGGCAATGACGAAATTTTAGGCATTTTACAAAGCGTTTCAACCAGCTCATCATTGAAATCAGTTGGTGGCAAACCTGTATCGGCTGAATTTAAATTAAATATTGATTATTTTACAACGAAAGATAAAAAGAAAAAAGCAGACGCCGAATTAAAAAAGCGCGCGCAAATAATTAAAAAAACACATAAAAGTCAATTTGAGCGCGTGAAGGCGGTAAACGACTATTTAGTATTGAATACAACATATGGTGGGCAAACCGATGATCGCTATACGGCATACGGTTTGTTAAATAATCATGTAGCGGTATGTCAAGGCTACGCAACAGCAGCGTATACGTTACTAAAAGAGCTCGATTTTGAGGTTCGTTATGTCGTTGGGGTTGCTTATGACGAAAAAGGGAACGCACAAGACCATGCTTGGAATAAAGTAAAAGTAGATGGCAAGTGGTATAACTTAGATGTAACGTGGAATGACCCTGTGCCCAATCGTGCTAATAGCGTGTCGTATAACTATTTTTTATTGAGCGATAAGGCATTAAACAAAGATCATGTAGCGGCAAATCCAGAGCTTTATCCAAAGGCGACCGATACAAAATATGATTTCTTAAAAGACACATCATCTGTGGCGATGAATGGTTCCATGATGTATTATGCCAACGATAAAAAAAATCAACAACTGTATTCATTTAATACGAAAACGAAAAAGCATAAGCGCGTAGCCGCAGTGCGCGTGCAAGATTTAGCCTATTATAAAGGCAAGCTATATTTTAGTAATTATTCAAATAGTGGGTATTTAACGAGTATTAAAACAAATGGGACCTCGTTAAAAACGTTAAAAAAGAAATTTAGTACGGATGTCTATATTAATAAAAACTATTTATATTACTCGAATGCAGGTAAGAAATATAAAATGAAAGTATCATAATAAAAAAGAGGACGTGCATTTACGCACGCCCTCTTTTTTTATTAAATACCGAATTCTTTTGCAACCCAGCGCTCAGCATCTTGCCACGTTTGGACGCGAATAACGTCTTTTGGCAATGCAAGGCGATTGTACGGTGCATCGAATAAAATAATTGGAATGTTTAACTCTTCATGTAATTGAATGGCATTTTCGTATTTATCTTCAAAAAATAATTCAACTTGATGATTTTTAGCAGCGACTACTTTACTAGCGTTGCCGACGATACTTAAAGTGTCGATTGGTAGCTGTTGTTCGTTGAACCAATGATTAGTCACATCAAGTGAATTATCTTGACGTGCGGTAATATAGTTTAGTGCTGCTTGTGGATACCATTTTTGTAATGTTTCTTGCGCAAATTTTTGCACCGGTGGATTCGTGTACATTTCAAGTTCAGTTGCTAAAAACCATTTTTGAAACTCGACAGGATCGATTGGTAAAACATTTAATAAATTGTATTCGGTAAAATCATCTAATGTTATATTCGTTTTGAAATAGTGATTAATATACGGAACCATAAATTCTTGCGTTGTTACGGTACCATCAATATCAATACCAAAGCTGTATTTTTTCGTCATCGAATGCCTCCTACGCGACTACTTCGTTGCTTGTGCTTTCTCAGCTGCTTGTTTGGCATAATATTCTTCTGCAAGAATATCGATTTCTTTTTTCAATTCCTCAACCATTGTTGCTTCGGGAACTTTACGCACTGTTTTACCGTGGCGGAACAATAAACCTTCACCGCGAGCACCGGCAATACCGATGTCTGCTTCACGCGCTTCACCAGGACCATTTACAGCACAGCCGAGGACAGAAACTTTTAATGGCGCTTTAATTGTTTGTAAATATTCTTCTACTTCGTTGGCAATTGAAATTAAATCGATTTCAATACGGCCACATGTAGGACAAGAAATTAGCGTTGGAATGTTTGATGCAAGACCAAATGTTTTTAATAATTCACGCGCTACTTTAATTTCTTCTACTGGGTCAGCAGATAATGAAATACGCAGTGTGTTACCAATACCTTTTGACAGGATCGCACCTAAACCAGCAGCTGATTTGATCGTACCAGAGAACAGTGTACCTGACTCTGTAATTCCTAAGTGAAGCGGATAATCAAATGCTTTAGCTGCTTTTTCATAAGCTTCAATTGCTAGGTTAACGTCAGAAGCTTTCATTGATACGATAATATCGTGGAAATCTAAGTCTTCAAGAATTTTAATGTGGTGTAGTGCAGACTCAACCATACCATCTGCAGTAGGGTAACCATATTTTTCAAGGATTTTACGCTCTAATGAACCAGCGTTAACACCAATACGGATTGGCACACCTTTTGCTTTTGCGGCATTTACAACGGCTTCTACTTTTTCTTTACGGCCGATGTTACCAGGGTTAATACGAATTTTATCTACGCCTGCTTCAATCGCTTTTAATGCAAGTTTATAGTCAAAGTGAATATCTGCAACTAATGGGATATGGATGCGTTTTTTGATGTCTGCTAAAGCATCTGCCGCGCGCTCATCTGGGCAAGCGACACGTACGATTTGACAGCCAGCTTCTTCAAGGCGAAGAATTTCTGCTACCGTTGCCTCTACATCATGTGTTTTTGTTGTTGTCATACTTTGAATGATGACTTCGTTATTACCACCGATAGTTAAATCGCCAACACGTACGGGGCGTGTTTTAGAACGGTGTGTGATTTCATTCATGAAAACTCTCTCCTTCATAGGCTTTTTGCCTTCACTATTCACTATTTTAGCAGTGTTTTTTATGAAATGACAACAAAGAAACATTTCCTATACAAAAATTGTTTGAGACAGCATTTTTGTGGCGTTTTATTGTTGTGTGAATGGTTCTTTTCATAGTATAAGTCTTTTCGTTACAGTAAACGATGTGTTTGCATGAAAAGTTGCGCCATCTTTACAGTTATAGCTGTGATAACGTAAGATTAACGAGATGTCAGGATATTTTTACAAATGATTTACATAACGTACATAAATTAGTGCGGCATCAATGTATAGGAGGAACGGCAAAAAATGGATTGGCAAACCGCGTTTCAATTTATCGGTGGGTTAGGATTTTTCTTATTTTCTTTGAAGTATATGGGACATGGTTTGCAAAACTGGGCAGGAGAACAATTACGTTTATTATTACATCGCTATACGGCAAATCCGATTATGGGTGTGTTAATCGGTATAGGATTAGCAATTCTTCTGCAATCGAGTACGGCGACAATCATTATTACGATTGGCTTAGTGAGTGCTGGTTTTATGACGCTACGCCAATCGATTGGGATTATTTTAGGTGCTAATGTCGGGACGACGCTAACCGCTTTTTTACTCGGCTTTAATATAGGGGATTTTGCATTCCCGATTTTAGCATCGGGTGCATTATGCGTGTATTTTTCAAAGCGTCAATGGCTTCAAAATATGGGGCAGTTTTTATTTGGCTTAGGTGGTATGTATATCGGCTTAAATTGGATGACATCAGCGATTAAACCGATTATTCAAGCAGATGGTTTTTTATCGTGGAGTGAACAGTTGAGTGAAATGCCATTTACGGGCTTGTTACTCGGCGTTGTGACAACGGCTATCGTACAGTCGAGTAGTGCAACGGTCGGGATTTTACAAGGCTTGTATGAACAAGGTGGCATTACGCTCGAAGCGGCGATGCCCATTTTGTACGGTGAAAATATTGGTACAACGTTGACGGTGTTGTTGGCGTCAATTGGCATGGCAACGGCCGCAAAACGAGCCGCATTATCCCATGTTGCCATCAATATTTTTGGGACAGTACTGTTTTGTATGTTTATGACGCCATTTATTAGTTATATTACGTGGTTACAGCTCGGCGCAGATTTAAGTCCACGTATGAGTATTGCGTTTGCGCATGGGACATTTAATATGATGACGACGATTGTCTTATTACCGTTTATTGGCGTACTCGTATGGTGTATGGAAAAGTGTATTCCGAGTAAACAGACTGAAATGGATTATTCACCAACGCATTTAGAACGCAATTTAGTAGAGGTTGCGCCGGTGTTGGCGATTGGACAAGCGAAAGAAGAAACAGTCCATATGGCGAAATTATGCCAGCAAGGATATGGTGCAATGGTGGACTACCTTAATACAAATGATAGTAATTCGCGCATGAAAACATTAAAAATTGAAGAGTTGTTAAATGGTACAGATCATACGATTACGAATTATTTAATTATGATTTCAACACATCAATTATCGAAAATAGAGTCGGAGCGCCATCATACATTATTAGAAGTAATTCGCGATTTGGAACGTATAGGAGATCATGTTGAAAATATTGTCGAGCTATATGATGATTTAACACGTCAGCGTAGCTTTTTTAGTGTTGGTGCGATGGATGAGCTGAATCGTATGTTTGATGTGACAGCGCAAGCGATTGACCAAGCGGTGTTAATGTTTGATACGTCAGATTTATCGCTGTTATCAACGGTGATGCTATTAGAAGAACAGATTGATGAAATGGAGCGCGCTAATCGAAAAAAACATATTCATCGCTTAAACCGTGGTGAATGTTCGGCACATGCGGGTATTATCTTTAGTGAGATGATGAGCAATTTAGAGCGTATAGGCGACCATTGTGTCAATATTGCAGAAGCGGCTATCGTAAAATAGAAGGAGGAGTTATATGACGATTTTAGCGTGGACGATTATTATTTTATTATTTATTACGGCGTTTGTCGGCTTAATTTATCCGATTATTCCAGCGGTTGTGTGTATTTTTGCAGGCTTTATTGTCTACGGTTTATTTTTTAGCTTTGGCGATTTACCGTGGTGGTTCTGGCTTATTGAAATTTTATTGACGGTATTGATCTTTGGCGCAGATGCGATTTCGAATTGGATTGGTGTGAAAAAGTTTGGTGGCACAAATGCAGGGGTATGGGGAAGTACAATTGGTTTGTTAATTGGCCCATTTGTGATTCCATTTGCAGGTATACTAATAGGCCCATTCGTTGGCGCGGTTATTGCTGAATGGATTGTCAGTCGCAAAAATTTTGTGACAAGCTGTAAAATTGGCTTTGGCTCACTCATTGGATTTCTAACATCCGTTGTCACAAAAGGGATTATCCAAGTTGTTATGATTGTTATTTTTGTCATAGCTGTTTAATACTTGAAATTTATTAGGATTTCAGTCAAAAGGCTGAAATATACAGTTTCAGTGAATTTTATTTGAACAACCGGGAAGTTTTTGATAATCTAAGAATGTAAAAATTAATATTTACTTATCTCAAGGAGGAATTTGAATTATGGCTTTTGAATTACCACAATTACCTTACGCGTTTGACGCACTAGAACCACACATTGATGCTCGTACTATGGAAATCCACCATGACAAGCACCACAACACATATGTACAAGGCTTAAACGGCGCTTTAGAAGGCAAAACAGAATTCGACGGTAAATCTGTTGAAGAAATCATTGCTAACTTAGATGCAGTTCCTGAAGCAGTACGTACCGCTGTACGCAACAATGGTGGCGGTCACGCTAACCACTCATTATTCTGGACTTTACTTACTCCAAACGGTAAAGGCGCTCCAGAAGGTGAATTAGCGGCTGCAATCGACGCTAAATTCGGTTCATTCGACGCTTTCAAAGAACAATTTGCTAACGCTGCAAAAACTCGCTTCGGTTCAGGCTGGGCTTGGTTATCAGTTGTTAACGGCGAATTAGAAATTTCTTCTACACCAAACCAAGACTCTCCAATCATGGAAGGTAAAACACCAGTTTTAGGTCTTGATGTTTGGGAACACGCTTACTACTTAAACTACCAAAACGTACGTCCAAACTACATCGCTGCATTCTGGAACGTAGTAGATTGGGATAAAGTAGCAGAACTTTACGCTGCTGCAAAATAATCCATATAAAATGGAACAAAGCACGTACCCTTCACGTCTTGAAGGTGCGTGCTTTTTTTATGGACGAAAAAATGCATGAGCCCAATAAGACACGATGTTTTTTCGCATGAAAAATGATATACTACTTATTGTGAATTGAGTAGAAGGGGGGAATTTGATGCGACGAAAACAAAAAGCGCAAAAGCAACGTGCAGCGAATCCACAAGCAGAACTTCGCGCTAGCCTTGCATTTCGAATGAATGTTCTTTTCTTCTCGATTTTCGTACTATTTTCGGTATTGATTTTACGCCTAGGTTACATGCAAATTGTAAAAGGCGAAGAATATGTAACAGAATTACAAAAAACAGAAGAAGTGACGGTCAATACAAGTGTTCCGCGTGGCCGCATTTATGATCGTAATGGGAAAGTACTTGTAGATAATGAAGCAAAAAATGCCATTACGTATACAAAATATCCCACAACGAAACAAACGGAAATGTTAGAAACGGCTACAAAGCTATCAAAGCTCATAAAAATGGATACATCAAAATTGACCGAACGCGATAAACAAGACTATTGGATTCGTTTAAATCCAGATGCTGCTGCCGCAAAAGTGAGCAAAGAAGAGCGAGCTGCCATTAGTAAAAAAGGTGGCGAAACAGCGAAGATTCAAGCGGAAATCGATACGTTAACACGCGATCGTATTACGAAAAAAGAATTAAAAACATTAACAAAAGACGATTTGAAAACATTAGCGGTTTATAGCAAAATGGTCGCTGGTTATAACTTGTCGCCACAAATTATTAAAAGTGATGGCGTGAGTGATAAAGAGTTTGCGATTGTGTCAGAACGCTTAAATGATTTACCGGGTGTCAATACAACGACGGACTGGGCGCGTAAGAAAAAATCGGATTTAACGATTTTAGGAAAAACGACAACGCCTGAGGAAGGGATCCCGGCAGATAAGTTACAATATTATTTAGCACGCGATTATTCACGAAATGACCGCGTTGGGAAAAGTTACTTAGAACAACAATATGAAGATTTACTACAAGGTAAAAAAGCTGTCGTGAAAAGTGAGACGAATTCACAAGGCCAAGTCGTTGATACAAAAACGATTAAAGAAGGTCAAGCAGGTAAAGATTTAGTCATTTCAATTGATAGTAAATTACAACATGAAACCGATAAAATTGTTGAAAAATACTTATTGAAAACAAAAGCGAATGGTACGGCAGGATTATTAGACCGCGCCTTCCTTGTTATGATGGACCCGCATACCGGAGAAGTATTATCGATGAGTGGTAAAAAACTTGAGGTTATTGACGGGAAACAAAAAGTGACCGATTATTCAATCGGGGCCTTTACGACATCGTATGAAGTAGGTTCGGTCGTGAAACCAGGGACATTATTAACAGGTTATTCATACGGAGCAATTACACCGGGAACTGTCATGGTCGATGCACCGATGAAATTAGGCGGCATGACAAAATCATCATTATTCAATAAAACAGGTTCTATTCCTATTAATGATTTAACAGCACTTCAAAAATCATCAAACGTTTATATGTTTAAAACGGCATTAAAAGTAGCGGGTATCACCTATGGCCAGCAAAGTATTAATGGCGTGACAAGCGATGACTTCCAAAAAATGCGTAATGGTTATGCACGCTTTGGTTTAGGTGTTGAAACAGGCATTGATTTACCAGGTGAATTTACCGGTGTAAAAGGGAATGAAACATTACCGGGTAAATATTTGGATTTATCGATTGGCCAATATGATACGTATACGCCATTACAATTAGCGCAATATGTATCAACAGTAGCCAATGGTGGTGACCGTATTGCACCGCATATTTTAAAAGAAATTCACGAACCATCTGAAGACGGCAAAACATTAGGTCGATTAGATAAAGAAATTGAGCCAACTGTTTTAAACCATACGAATAACACACAATCGGAAATCAATCATGTACATGATGGGATGTCGATGGTTTACAATTCGTCAGGCGGTACGGCAAATAAATTCTTCTCAGATGCAAAATATGAAGCTGCTGGTAAAACAGGGACGGCCGAAGTAATTTATTATGGTCCGAAAAAAGAACGTTATGGCACGTATTCGATTACAGTATCACACGTCGGGTTTGCGCCGAAAAATGATCCGGAAGTCGCGTATGCAGTTATTATGCCATGGATGTCTACAACTGCAGCACACCCAACGCCAAACAACTTGATGGCGCGTGAAGCGGTTGATGCTTATTTCAAATTGAAAAAGCAAGAAACCAAAAAACAAAAACAAACTGTTGGAGAAAAAATTACACGTTAATTTTTTAAAAAGAGGCTGAGATATACGTGTAAAAACACCTTCTCAGATGAGCATAAGAAAAACCGGAATCGCGCTGTGGCGCGATTCCGGTTTTTTGTTGCGAACGCTAAAAAAGGAACAGGAACTGTTTTGTCGCAGCCTCTTTTTTTGCCAAAAATGAATTTACAGTCTATTTACATATCTTTCATATTTCCTTACATAACTCATATATGCCCCTTACAATGCTTCTTTATAGTTAAGAGTGTAAAGAATAACAAACGACATGTGTAGGGGGAAGTAACAATGAAAAAATGGAAGTACCTAATGGTGACATCAATGGCAACATCAGCTTTATTACTAGGCGCGTGCGGAGCTGATCAAAAAGCAGGCAACTCGTCATCAGAAACATCAACAGGAGCAGAAAGTTCTGACGAGCAATTACAAGGTAAAATTGCAGGCGACGGTTCGTCTACAGTATCACCAATCATGGAAGCAATTGTTGAAGAATATTCAGCAACGCAACCAAACGTGCAAGTTGCTGTTGGTGTATCAGGTACAGGTGGTGGTTTCGAGAAATTTATCAATGGCGAAACAGACTTCTCTAATGCCTCTCGTCCAATCAAAGATGAAGAAGCGGCGAAACTAAAAGAAAAAGGCGTTGACTATACAGAGTTTGAAATTGCTTATGACGGGATTTCAATCGTTGTTAACAAAGATAATGACTGGATTGAAGACTTAACGGTGAAGCAATTAGAAGAAATTTGGGTAGATAATGGCAAAAAGAAAAAATGGTCTGATATTAACAAAGACTGGCCAAATGAAGAAATCAAATTCTACTCTCCAGGTACGGATTCAGGTACGTACGATTACTTTGTAAATGATGTATTAGAAGAACAACAACTTGATAAATCAGCAACATTATCTGAAGATGATAACGTACTTGTAACAGGTGTTGAAGCAGATAAAAATGCCATCGGTTACTTTGGTTTTGCCTACTATGAAGCAAACAAAGATAAATTAAAAATTGTTAAAATCGATGGCGTAGAACCAACGCACGACACAATTCAATCAGGCGATTACACACCACTTTCTCGTCCATTATTCGTCTATGCAAACAACAAAGCATTAGAAGATCCAGCGATGTACAACTTCATGGAGTATGCGCTTAACAATGCCGGTGAAATGGCTGAAAGCGTTGGCTATGTAAAATCTCCAGATGATGTCTACGCAGAAGATAAGAAAAAACTAGAAGAATTCAAAAAATAAATCATATAGCAGGTAACGAGACGGTCTGCATTTGCAAACCGTCTTTTCAATAGAAGGGAGTCTTTGAACGTGGTCTCACAAAAACGAGAAAAATCACTCGATGTGCAGCAAATGATTGCGGACAAGAAAAACAAGGGGCTTGGCCGCAAAGCAGAGAAATTAGTACCAACGATTCTCTTTATAACAGCTGCTGTTTCAGTCCTCACGACAATTGGTATTGTATTTACATTAATTTTTGAAACGATCGAATTTTTTAGACGTGTAAGCTTTTGGGAATATATCACAGGTACGGAATGGCTACCATTTGCTGGCGAACCGTCATATGGTATATTGCCACTCGTATTAGGAACGTTAAAAGTAACCGGCATTGCGATTGTCGTAGCAGTACCACTTGGTTTAGCAGTAGCCATTTATTTAAGCGAATTTGCTTCTGATAAAGTGCGCCGCGTTATTAAACCTATTTTAGAAGTATTAGCAGGTGTGCCAACAATTGTTTATGGTTTCTTCGCTTTAACGTTTGTGACGCCGATGCTACAAAAAATATTCCCAAGCTTAGAAATTTTTAATGCGCTAAGTCCGGGGCTAATTATCGGGCTTATGATTTTACCAACGATTGCATCTTTATCAGAAGATGCCTTATCAAGCGTGCCAAATGCGATGCGTGAAGGGGCGCTTGGTTTAGGGTCAACAAAATTAGAAGTAGCGCTGAAAATTATTTTACCAGCCGCGTTATCAGGTGTGTTAGCATCGGTCGTTTTAGCAATGTCTCGTGCGATTGGTGAAACGATGATCGTCTCACTTGCTGGCGGTTCAACACCACTATTCAACTTTGATGTTACCGGCTCAATTCAAACAATGACTGCGTATATCGTTCAAGTGTCAACGGGTGACGCAGGTTATGGTACAACAATTTATTACTCAATTTACGCAGTAGGATTTACATTATTTATCTTCACGTTAATCATGAACTTAATTGCAAGTTGGATTTCGAAAAGATTCAGGGAGGAATACTAAATGGCTTATATCAATCACGAAGTTGTCGAGCGTCAAATGACAAAGCGCCGTACGAAAAATACGGTATTCAAAAACTTATTCCTTGGCGCGACATTGCTTGCATTATTGGCCTTAGTTGTATTGATGTACCGAATGATCACACAAGGTGCGGGCTATTTATCACTAGATTTCCTTCAAAATTTTTCATCGCGTTTCCCTGAAAAAGCAGGTATCTCGGCAGGGTTAGTTGGCTCGCTCGCGATGCTAGCGGTTGTGACGCCGGTGTCATTATTTTTAGGTGTCGGTGCGGCGATTTATTTGGAAGAATATGCTAAGAAAAATAAAGTAACGACATTTATTCAAATGAATATTTCAAACTTAGCAGGCGTGCCATCGATTGTGTTTGGTTTACTTGGTTTAACAATCTTTGTGCGTATGCTCGGCATGGGCAAAAGTATTTTAGCAGCGGGCTTAACGATGAGCTTACTCATTTTACCGGTCATTATCGTAGCCGCACAAGAAGCGGTGCGTTCGGTGCCGGGCAGTTTACGTGAAGCATCGTATGGTATGGGTGCTACGAAATGGCAAACGATTTATAAAGTTGTGTTACCAGCTGCAATTCCAGGTATATTAACAGGAAGTATTTTAGCATTATCACGCGCTATTGGTGAAACAGCACCGCTTGTTGTTATCGGGATTCCGGTTATCGTACAGTTTTTACCAGATGGTATTTTAAGTGAATTTACAGCGTTGCCAATGTTGATCTTTGATTGGGCAAAACGTCCGCAAGAGGAATTCCAATATGTTGCTGCAGCGGGTATTTTAGTGTTAATGATGTTATTAATCTTTATGAATAGTATTGCTGTCTTTATTCGAAATAAATTCCAGAACCGCTATTAAGGGAGGACTTGTCATGGTACAAGCTATCGTACGTGAAGAACAACAAACAAAACAAGAAATGAAAGTGTTACAAAATCAACCGCGTGAAAATGTTTATGAAACGAACAATTTAAATTTATGGTATGGCGACAAACATGCGCTAAAAGATATTAATTTAAATATCCAAGAAAACAATGTAACGGCGATTATCGGTCCATCAGGTTGCGGTAAATCAACGTATTTAAAAACATTAAATCGTATGGTCGAGCTCGTACCAAGCGTGCGTACAACCGGCGAGATTAACTATCGCCAGCGCAATATTTTAGATAAGGGCTATTCGGTCGAAGAACTGCGCACAAAAGTAGGAATGGTGTTCCAAAAGCCAAATCCATTCCCAAAATCAATTTATGATAATATTGCGTACGGACCGCGTATTCATGGTATTAAAAATAAAAAAGTATTAGATCAAATTGTCGAACAGTCATTGCGCGGCGCAGCGATTTGGGACGAGGTGAAAGATCGTCTGCATGACAATGCGTACGGTTTATCAGGCGGACAACAACAACGTATTTGTATCGCGCGTTGTTTAGCTATCGAACCCGATGTTATTTTAATGGATGAACCAACATCAGCACTGGACCCGATTTCAACGTTGAAAGTTGAAGAGTTAGTGCAAGAATTAAAAGAAAATTATTCGATTATTATCGTCACGCACAATATGCAACAAGCAGCGCGTATTTCAGATAAAACCGCGTTCTTCTTAAATGGAGAAGTAATTGAATTTGATGCGACGGATAAAATTTTCTCAAATCCATCAGACAAACGTACAGAAGATTACGTTTCTGGTCGATTTGGTTAGGGGGCAAGCGTAGTGGTCGTTCGTGAAAAGTATGAACAAGAGCTTGCACGCGTGCAACAGCGCCTTGTTGATTTATGTGAATTAGCGATTCATGCCTTCGATCGTTCTGTCGATGTGCTATTAGAAAAAGATGCTGAAAAAGCATGGATGCTCATTGAACAAGATCGTTTTATTAATCGCTTAGAACAGCATATTCAAGATGATGTGCTACTAATTATCGCGAAACAACAGCCGGTAGCTACCGATTTACGTCGCGTTATGGTACTTGTAAAAGCAGCGAGTGAAATGGAGCGTATCGGGGATTATGCTGTAAGTATTGCGAAAGAAACGATTCGTTTAGGCGATGCAGAATTAGTGTTGCCGATTGAAAAAATTGCGCGTATGCGCGTGTTAGCGATTAAAATGCTACGCGATATGTTGCAAGCATTTATTACTGAAGATTTAATGGAAGCGAAAGTGCTTGCAGAAATGGATGACCAAATTGATGAGCTTTACGGTGAAGCATTAACGGAATTATTAGCTGCGACACATTTGCAAGACGGGGCAGAAAGTCAGCTTCAGCAATTATCCTTTGTGTGTAAATATATTGAGCGTGCGGCGGATCATGCAACAAACTTAGCGGAATCGCTGTTCTATTTAGTTAAGGGCAAGCATTATGCGTTTGATTAATTAAAAAAGCAGGAGGCGTCAGTGCTTCCTGCTTTTCGCTATTGAATTAACACACGTAAGATTTCTTCGTAACTCATATTTTTGTTGACGGAGAACGAACCGTTTTGCAATTTGGTCGCTTGTCCTTTATCGATAATATATTGTTCGAATTCACGCGCGTTTGAAATAATACCGGCTTTTTTTAGCGTATCCGTAATTTCAGTTGTCCCCATGCCGGATGCAATGTGCAACGTATAGGTTGGTGTTGAGTTTGTCGTTGGCTTCGTTTCAGTCGTTGGTTTCACTTCAGTTGTTTGTTGTTGCTTTAATTTCTTTTCAAGTTTGTTAATACGTTGTTCAAGCGCTTCGTTTTCTTGCTCAAGTGCGCTTTTTTGTTGTTGCAGTGCTTTTAGCTGCCCAGCAACTGCCGCGTCGTTATCGGTTGTTTGTGTGCTCGCAGCTGTTTGTTGTGTTGGTTGCTCTTTTGTCGTAGCATGGACAATACTTAGTGTAGCGCCGGCAACAAATAGGCCGATACCAAATGCCCGCAGTGAGGATTTCATGATAACTTTCCTCCTGTGGCGATAATTTGTTCAATTTGCGTAGTGGAAAGAGAAGAACGGTCCGCAATTTGTGTAATATTATATCCTTGTTTATGTAACGCTAATACTTGGCTAATTAAAATTTGGTGAATACCGGCAGAAGGCGTTTTTTGTGGCGCCGCCTTTATTGTCGGGGTATCTAATAGCAGTTCTTCTTCAATAACTTTTAAGCGCCGTTTAATTTGAGCGGTTTCATTATACATGGTTACTGCTAAATCTTCACTTTCTTGCTCAACCTTTTTTGAGCGGCCTACAACGAATGACAGCAGTATAATGACGATACCAGCGCCCATTAACATAATCGATAAATCCAAACACAATCACTCCAATATGTATGAGATAGAGCAAATTAACTAAAAAAAGCTAATTATGCTAATTGACTACATTGTAACATAAAAAAAACGAAATACTTGTAGATTTTTTTGACCAATATGATATAATGGGCTAGTCGTATAAATCATGCTCACTAAAAAATATAATGAGTGGGAGGGATAACACCATGCGCGTTAATCTTACATTAGCTTGCACAGAATGTGGTGAACGTAACTACATTTCTAAGAAAAACAAACGTAACAACCCAGAACGTTTAGAACTAAAAAAATATTGCTCTCGTGATAACAAAATGACACTTCACCGTGAAACGAAGTAATCACGCTTCTTGCCAGCCTCATTTGAGACTGGCTTTTTCTATTTAAAGGGGGATAACAATGGAAAAAAAGGTATTACGTAAACAGACGCAACAATTGTTAAAGCAAGTTGACGAAGCGACATATAACAAGCATTCACACGCAATCCACGAACGCTTTTTAGCAATGCAGGCATTGCAGCAAGCACGCGTAGTTGGCTTGACGATTTCAGCGTTTCCAGAAGTAGAAACGCGCGCCTTAATCGAACAGTTATGGGCGCTTGGTAAAAAGGTCGCGATTCCACGTTGTAAGCCGGCAACGCATGAAATGGACTTTTATATTTTCAGCGACTACAACGAGCTAGAAACCGTTTATATGGAGCTTTTAGAGCCTATCCCAGCACAAACGGTCTATGTTACACCGCAAGGTATTGATTTGCTTGTTGTACCAGGCGTTGTATTCGATAAGACCGGGTATCGGATTGGCTACGGCGGCGGCTATTATGACCGCTATTTGCCACATTATAGCGGACAAACAATCGCATTTTGTTTTGAAGAGCAGATGGTTGCAAAAGTACCAAAAGATACGTATGATTACCCTATAGATTGTATTTTGACAGAGCTTGAAGCTATTAATTGTCAGCAGATTCGAAAGGAAGAACAACATGGCTAAACGTGTGATTGACGTTGATCAAATTGAAAATTTACAAGATATCCAACAATATTTAAAGCGCTTTGGAACGTTTATTTATACGAAAAATCGTATTGGCGATCTTCGGATGATGGAAGCGGATATTCGTGAGTTGTATGAAGCGGGTATTTTAGATGTACGAGAATATCAAAAAGCACGCCACATTCTTCGCGCCGAAGAAGTGCGTCTAGAAAAAGAAGGCTATCGCCGATAAGCTGTTTGTATTAACGATTTGCAGTCATGTTGTAAATCGTTAATCGAACAGCTTTTTTTATTTTCAACTACAAGGTGGAAGTTCTGATTTGATGCCGTTATAATGGGGCAAGAGGTGAAAGAAATGTATAATATTCGTAGTTATGTTGTTGGGTTAGTGCAAGAAAACTGTTATTTTATTTCGAATAAAAACAAAGAAACGTTAATTATCGATCCGGGCGACCAAGGACAAGCACTTGTGAAAGAATTGCGGAAAAATAATTTGAAACCGGTAGCAATTTTATTGACACATGCCCATTTTGACCATATTGGTGCTGTTGACGATATACGTGAGGCGTTTAATATTCCGCTGTATGTCCATGAGAAAGAGGCTGCTTGGTTGCAAAATCCAGCGCTCAATGGTTCTGGAAAATACCGTGAAATTCCAGCGGTGACGGTTAATGAGGCAGATGTGCTGCTCTCAAAAGAAGGCAATTTAACAGTTGGACCTTTTTCGTTTGATGTACGCCATACGCCAGGTCATTCACCAGGAAGTGTGTCGTATGTGTTTGAACAACAAGGTTTTGCGATTGTTGGCGATACGTTATTTAAAGGGAGTATTGGTCGCACCGATTTGATTGAAGGCAATATGAATGTCTTAGTACAAGCAATTGACAAGCACTTATTGTCGCTTGATGAGGATACGTTAATTTATCCAGGTCACGGGGAACCAACAACGGTATTTGAAGAGATGGAAAATAATCCATTTTTAAATGGGTTTTAAAAAAACGAAAGGTGTCGCATTGTGCGGCACCTCTTTTTGGGCATAAAAAAAGAGGCGATGGATGCCTCTTCAACTTGGAAGATATGTGCAAATATCTTCATCTAGGGGATGTTTTCTCACCATATAAAATGGGAGGGATAAAGTTAAGCTACGAGTAATAGTATAAGATGATATTAACACTATGTCAACAGTGTTAATTAAAAAAACATTAAAAAAGAAGCTCATGACATAATTGAAATGTCATGAGCTTCTTTTTTAAATCGATTTAAACATCGACGTGGTACGAACAAAACTTACAATCATGGACCATACTTTCAACTTGTGTAAATTCTGTCACATCAAATAACGCTTCAAATTGTCCTTTTAAAAAGGCTTCATGTAAATCACAAATAAAATCGCTATGTTTTGCGATGCCATTATGGAAAGGACAGTTATAAACCGTAAATTTTAATGTCTTGCCAGCTGCTGTATCACGAATAATTGGAATGTAACCAATAAGGGCTGCTGTTTCGGTAATTAAATCAACTTTATGTTCTAGTTGTAAATTATCGAGCGTTAGGCGACGATTTTGTAATGTCTCTTGAATGGAATCCATACCTTTGCGATAACAGATTTTTTTGCCGACTTCGATTGCTTCTGGACCACAGGCACTTAAAATATCAAGAAGCCAATCCATTAGTTGGCGATCGTCTCGGTAAGGGAATGATAAAGCAACGCCATCATCGGTTGCTTTATAAAGACGCCCAGGACGCCCACCTTTTCCGGTTTTTTCAAATTCTGCATTTAATACACCAATATCCGTTAATTTTTTTAAGTGTAAGCGTGCGACATTAGGATGTATGTTGAACACATCAGCAATTTCTTGAACAGAAAAAGCTTCTTTATGTTTGATGATATGTTGGTAAATCGAATATCTCGTTTCATCGGCGAGTGTGCTCGTAATTTTTAAAGGGTCGACCATTGGTATGCACCTCCATTATTGTTAATTTCATTATAGAACAAACGACCTAAATAATCACAGTAATTTTTTAAACGCCTTAAAAATACCTATTATTTTTCAGAAATCCATTAAAAATTCTTGACGTTTTTTAGGCATTATTTGATAAAAAAGCCCGTTTTTTAAAGACGCTTCAAGTGCTATTTTTTTGCATTGTAACTTCGTATACTCAGTATAACAGGAACGAAGGGGGACCGAACATGGAACAACAAATTGAACAGCAAGCTAATACCTTACTAGAACGTGCGGCATTGTTTCAAGCGAGCGATATTCTTTTTATGCCAACAAACGACCATTATCAAATTTATTTCCGTAAATTTCATCAACTTTGTCATATTGCCGATTATTCAAGCCAATTAGCTACGCGTTTTATTGCTTTTTTCAAATTTGAAGCCGCCCTTGATATTGGCGACCAACGAAGGCCACAAAGTGGATCATTTCAAACGATGATAGGGAGTGAACGGCTCGCTTGTAGGGTTTCGACACTACCTTCTGCTTTTTCGTATGAAAGTCTCGTGTTGCGTATGATGTACCATCACGCAGCGAAATCATTAGATGACTTAGCGGTGTTTGACTCGAGCATTGCGCAATTACGGGAGTTGCCAGCAAGGAGACAAGGACTCGTATTTATGACGGGACCAACTGGCTCTGGTAAATCGACAACGCTCTATTCACTCGTTCAGCAATGTGCGCTAGCGGAACAAAAGCAAGTGATTTCGCTCGAAGATCCGGTAGAGCATCCACAGGCGCATTTATTGCAAGTGCAAGTGAATGAGCGCGCGGGTGTGTCGTATGAAGTCGGCTTAAAAGCGATTTTAAGGCATTCGCCCGATGTCATGATGATTGGTGAAATACGCGATAAGGAAACGGCGAAAATTGCGATTGAAGCCGCGTTGACGGGACATTTAGTGTTTAGCACGATTCATGCGAAAGATTCACTTGGCTGTATTTATCGTTTGTTAGATTTAGGTATTTCTAAAGAAGATTTACGGCAGACGGTCATCGCGATTATTGCACAGCGGCTCGTACCAGTGCAAGATGGGCAGCAAGTGCGCGCATTATTTGAAATTTTAGATGAGCCTACTATTCAGGTAGTGTTAGAAGACGACAAGCGTGTATTTCAATTGCCGTATGCTGACACGCTAGAAGGGCAATATGAAAGGGGTTTACGCGATGGGCACATTCTCTGCACCGCCGATTTACAGCGATTGGCGCTTAAGGCAGCGCAACAAGAAGCGACTTAAGCGACCAAGTGATTTTTTAGCGAAGTTAGCCAAATTGTTAGCGGAAGGCTATACGTTTTATGATTCGTTACATATGCTAGCACCGCATCATATGACGAACGAAGAACAAGCATTAACGCATATAAAAAAGCTGTTAAAAGAAGGCCATGCGATGACCGATGTGTTTCGCTACTTTGGCATTTCAGCCCGTTATTTATTAACGTTACAATTAGCTGAACAGCGCGGTGAATTTGAGCGCGCATTAGGGCATGTTGCTGCACAGATGGAGCGACAAACAAAAAATAACCACATGATGATCAAGTTATTAACGTACCCGATTACGTTATTTTTTCTACTCGTCTGCCTCTTAATTGGCTTTCGTCAATTTTTTCTTCCACAAATGTCGACGATGTTTTATACAACAAGCGACAAAAAAACATGGATTGAACTAACCGTTTCACGACTTCTCCTCCATTTACCCGATGTTTTTATTGCGTTGTTTATCGCCGTTAGCGTGGCTGTTATTATCGCCATCGTTATTAATGCTAAGCGCGATGTGGCGGCGCAATTATCACTTATTTATCGCCTTTATCCACTGCGGTTATTTTTTCAATTATTGCTAACGAAACAATTGGCCGAGGAAATCGGCACGCTGTTAACGAGTGGTTTATCGCTACAAGACGCGCTAATGCTTTTAAAACGACAAACGTATCAGCCGTATATTCGTTATATGGCCGAGCGCTTGTATCAATTTATTCTCAAAGGGGAGTTATTATCAGCAGCAGTTCAGGAATTGCCGTATTTTCAACGCGATTTTTCGAGTTGTATTGCGCATGGCGAGCGCGGCGGCAACTTAGGGCGGGAGTTAATGATGTATGGCGACTTTATTGCGGCTAAACAACAACAGCTTGTAAACCGCTTATTGAGTATTGTACAACCACTGTTTTTTTGCTTAATTGCCATTTGTATTTTAGGTGCGTATTTAGCGATTTTATTACCGATGTATCAAATGATTGATGTTGTATAAGGAGGGCTAAAAATGCTTAAAAATGAACGAGGTTTTACGTTGATTGAAATGTTGATTGTGTTATTTATTATTACGGTGTTAATTTTGATTGCGATTCCAAATGTCACAAAACATTTTTCGACAGTCGATGAAAAGGGTTGCAATGCGTATTTGAAAATGGCGCAAGGGCAAGTAGAAGCATATCGCATCGATGAAGGCGTGTACCCAACATCGATTGGTGATTTAGAGTCAAAAGGTTATTTAGCGAACGGTTCCGATGAACGCAGCTGCAAAGGAGCGAAGATTACGTTAATTGACGGAGTTGTTAGTATTGCGAAATAGCCGTGGATTTACATTTATCGAGATGTTGTTAGTATTAACGATTCTGTTAATGATTTTACTCGTCACGACACAATTTGGTTATCGGCAATGGGGGATACAGGAAGCAGATGCGTATATGGAACAGCTGTTAAAAGATATTCATTATACGCAAAGTTTAGCAGAGCGCACCGCAATGGGAAGTACAATTCAATTTATCGAAAAAAATAATCAACTGCATTACCAAATTAAGCAAATGAATACGACAATAAAGGAAGTTGCGCTGCCAAAACAACTGAAATTCTCAAATGATGCCTTTAATAAAATTTCGTTTAATGCAAATGGGGCGGCCAGTTCCTCGCGGCAATTTAAATTTTTATCGGATACGAAGCAATATAGTGTGAAAATTTATATTGGAGAAGGGGTGCCGCGATTAGAAAGCTTGTGATGGAGCAGCGAGGGTCGTCCGTTGTTGAAGCGTTGTTTAGTTTAGCTGTTTGCATGTTAATATTTACAACGCTGCTACCGATGTTTATGACGATGATGCTGCAAGTTCATGAAACAGAACGCCGTTATTATGCGCATCGTGTCGCACATAATGCATTATTAGAACAACAAATTCAACCAGCACTAAAGCAAGATCATGTCGTTTATAACGGTGAGCCGTACGATTGGTATGGCGATGAACAAAGGATGTGCGTAGAGTATGAAATATTTCAAAAGCAACGGAAGCAATGCTTTGCACCAAGTGCGAAATAGTGCGGGGTATACGCTACTCGATGCCTTATTACAGCTAGCGATTTTAATGATGTGTTTAAACATGATGTTGTTATTTGCGCCGTTTTTGTCTAAATTACAGCATTATATCGTACCAGAAAGCATGTTGTGGGAGCGCTTTGTGACGATGTTAGCGAAGGATTTAGAAAATAGTACGGTCGTTCAAGTCGAAGGTACGCAGGAATTACATTATGATTATGCCGCCAAGGACGATAAGAAGCGCATTATTTTACGCGATGAGATTGTTAGTGCGACATTTTTGCGCGCAGGCGGTCATATTGTGTTGCTAACGGATGTGAAAACAATCAACTATAAGATAGAAGATGATAAATTATATGTGCAACTTCAATTTACGACAACGCCAACCGCGAGAGAGGCGACGATTATGTTGCCAGCTGCTGCAAAATGAACGCGGGTCGCTGTTTTTAATAAGCCTCGTATTTTTAATGACCGTTACATTGTACGTGACGATTACAATCCTGTCGTATACGACGTATTTAGAAACGATTGACAATTATCGTTTTCTTGAACAGCAGCGCATTGAACAACGAATGATGACAATGCAACAATCCCTCACAAAATGAACCGTAAAATTTTTCCTTCTTTTCACGACATATTATAGAATATCGTTGGAATCCGTTGGCGTTCATGCTACTATAAATAAAAATAGTGTTGAGTAGCAACAGTGTTGTTTGTCGTCATTAAGAAGGTGAAAAATGTGCGTAAAATTTATTTAGTCGGTTTTATGGGCTCAGGGAAAAGTGCCATTGGTAGAAGACTTAGTTATTTTTTAAAACTACCTTACTACGATATGGATACAGAAATCGTTCGTAGAGAAAAAAAGACTATACCGGAAATTTTTGAACAAAGCGGAGAAGAAGCATTTCGTAAAATTGAAACGGAATTTTTAAAAGATTTTCGTGATGAATTTTGCATTATTGCGACAGGTGGCGGCGTAGCGATGAATCCTGTGAATCGTAAAATTATGCGTGAAACAGGGCTCGTATTATTTTTAGATGCGACGTTCCCAGACATATGGAGACGTATCCATAAAGATAAAAACCGCCCAATCGTCCAACGTTCAACAAAGCAAGAATTAGAAGATTTGTATCATGAACGCAGAAAACATTATAAACAATGCGCACATATCTCAGTGCGAACGGAGAGCCGATCGCTGAGACAAATTGTCGAGTATTGTGGCTTCCAAGTGAATCGTCTAAAAGGCGAATAATCATTCGTTTAAAATGTAAATTGTTCGTAAATAAAAATATTTTACGAATTATATTGCAAGAATGTAATGTCAATGTTAGGATATAGACAAGAAATCCTGTTACAGTACATTTTCATAATGGAAGCGGATGAAGGTATGGGGAGAGAACACTTGATTGTGTCGCCGAAGGAGCAAGTAGGAAACTATGAATCTCTCAGGCAAAAAGACTCGTACTGGACGCAACTCTGGAGAGCGCTACTTCGGGTAGCCACCCACGATGACAGCCAGATTTCTGGTTAAACTTTCAGGTGCATGGACAGAGAAATCCTTTTAATTAAGGGATTTCTCTGTTTTTTTTTTGAAAACAAGGAGGGGTTAATGTGTCAACATTAAAACGTACCCCATTATTCGATTCGTATGCTCAATTTGGTGGCAAAACAATCGATTTTGGTGGTTGGGAATTACCAGTTCAATTTAGTTCAATTAAAGAAGAGCACGCAGCAATTCGTGAAGCAGCAGGTCTTTTTGATGTTTCTCATATGGGAGAAGTATTCGTTGAAGGTCCAGGAAGCTTAGCTTATTTACAAAAGCTTGTGACGAATGATGTTTCAAAAATAGCAATCGATCAAACACAATATACAGCAATGTGTTATGAAGATGGCGGCGTAGTTGATGATTTATTAATTTACCGTTTAGGTGAAGAAAAATTTTTATTAGTTGTCAATGCAGCGAATATTGAAAAAGATGTTGCTTGGATGGAAGAACAAGCATTTGGCGATATTACTATCACAAATGATTCAGAAAATTTTGGACAATTGGCAATTCAAGGCCCAAAAGCAATTGCAGTATTGCAAACATTAACAGATTTTGTGTTAACGGATGTAAAACCGTTCCGCCTAGCACAAAATGTTGATATTGCGGGCTATAACACGTTAATCTCACGTACAGGATATACAGGTGAAGACGGCTTTGAAATTTATGGTTCACCAGAAGCAGTTGTGGCACTATGGGATAAAATTTTAGCGACAGGCGAAGTTGTACCATGTGGCTTAGGTTGTCGTGATACATTGCGCTTTGAAGCATGTTTACCACTTTACGGTCAAGAGCTTTCAAAAGATATTACACCACTAGAAGCAGGTGTTAACTTCGTTGTGAAATTAGCGAAAGAAAGCGACTTTATCGGTAAAGCAGCGTTAGCAGCACAAAAAGAAAACGGTGTTCCACGTAAATCAATTGGTATTGAAATGATTGATAAAGGGGTTCCACGCCACGGCTATAAAGTATTTTTAGGCGATGAAGAAATCGGTGAAGTAACAACGGGCACGCAATTGCCAGGCACAAAACGCAACGTTGGCTTAGCGCTAATTAAAGCGGAATATGCAGAGCTTGATAAAGAACTAGAAGTAGAAATTCGTAACCGTCGTTTGAAAGTCAAAACGGTCGCAACACCATTTTATAAACGTCAAAAATAAATTTTACTAAAAGAGAGGTTTTTTCCAATGAAGCATCGGTACTTACCAATGACTGAGCAAGACCAACAAGAAATGTTAGAGACGATTGGCGTTTCTTCTGTAGATGAATTATTTGCGGACATCCCTGAGCGCGTACGCTTCCAAGGGGAGTACAATATTAAACCAGCAAAAACAGAATCAGCATTACTTAAAGAACTTGCAGGGTTAGCGAAGAAAAATGCCAACACTGACGACTACGCATCATTTTTAGGAGCCGGCGTCTATGATCACTATAAACCAGTTGTTGTCGATCATGTTATTTCACGCTCAGAGTTTTACACAGCCTACACACCATATCAACCTGAAATTTCTCAAGGTGAATTACAAGCTATCTTTGAATTCCAAACGATGATTGCAGAATTAACAGGTATGGATTTAGCGAACTCGTCAATGTACGATGGTGGTACAGCATTAGCGGAAGCGGGTATGCTTGCAGCAGGTGCGACACGTAAAACAAAAATTTTAGTATCTGAAGCCGTTCATCCAATCGCAAAAGATGTTGTTAAAACATATGCATACGGTCAATCAATTGAAGTAGTGGAAGTAAAAGCGACAAATGGTGTAACAGATTTAGCAGCGCTAGAAGCACAAATCGATGACAATACAGCAGCGGTCATGGTGCAATATCCAAACTTCTACGGTCAATTAGAAGATGTAACAAAAGTTTCAGAGCTTGTACACGCTGTAAAAGGGTTATCAATCGTGTCATCAAACCCATTAGCATTAGCATCAATTACACCTCCAGGTAAAATGGGTGCAGACATTACAGTAGGTGACGCACAACCATTCGGTATTCCTGAAAGCTTTGGCGGTCCACACTGTGGTTATTTTGCTACTACAAAGAAATTAATGCGTAAAGTACCGGGGCGTCTTGTTGGGGAAACAATCGATGAAGATGGCCGTCGTGGTTACGTGTTAACGTTACAAGCACGTGAACAACATATCCGCCGTGAAAAAGCGACATCAAATATTTGTTCAAACCAAGCATTAAACGCGTTAGCAGCTTCTGTTGCGATGACAGCGCTTGGCAAACAAGGTGTTCGCGAAATGGCGACACAAAACATCGTGAAAACACATTATGCAAAACAACAATTTGCAGCAGCAGGTTTCAACGTAGCATTTGACGGTGCACACTTCAATGAAATCGTTGTGGATGTAACGGTAAATGTGACGGCATTAAATAAATTATTATTAGCACAAGGCTTTATCGGTGGCTTTGATTTAGGTCGCGTTGACGAAAAACTTCAACATCATACATTAGTTTGTGTGACAGAACAACGCACAAAAGAAGAAATCGATGCGTTCGTACAAGCAATTGCTGCTCAAGTAGCAGAAATGGAGGCCCACCATGCATAAAGACAATCAACCACTCGTATTTGAATTATCTCATGAAGGACGTGTTGGCCATAGCGTGCCGTTTTTAGACGTTCCCGAAGTAGACTTAGCAAGCATTTTACCAGCTGGCTTTATTCGTGAAGAAGCAGCGGAATTACCAGAGCTATCAGAACTTGATATTATGCGTCATTACACAGCGCTATCTCGTCGTAACCACGGCGTAGATTCTGGTTTCTACCCATTAGGCTCTTGTACGATGAAATACAATCCTAAAATGAATGAAACAGCTGCACGTATGCCAGGTTTTGCGAACATTCACCCATTACAAGATGAAGATACGGTTCAAGGTGCATTAGAATTAATGTACGATTTACAAGAACATTTAGTTGAAATCACAGGGATGGATGAAGTGACATTACAACCTGCAGCAGGTGCACACGGTGAATGGACAGCGCTCATGATGATTCGTGCATTCCATGAA
The DNA here is from genome assembly GCF_000505545.1 of Kurthia huakuii LAM0618. Lineage (GTDB taxonomy): Bacteria > Bacillota > Bacilli > Bacillales_A > Planococcaceae > Kurthia > Kurthia huakuii. The sequence continues at coordinate 470,810 of NZ_AYTB01000008.1, read as the reverse complement.
GCAAACGGCGATACGCAACGTACAAAAGTGTTAGTTCCTGACTCAGCACACGGTACAAACCCCGCGTCTGCATCTGTTGCGGGCTTTGATACGGTAACGATTGCAACAGCTGACAATGGTCTTGTTGACTTAGAAGACCTTCGTGCAAAAGTGGGCGATGACACAGCCGCATTAATGCTAACAAATCCAAATACACTTGGTTTATTTGAAGAAGACATTTTAGAAATCGCTGAAATCGTTCATAGCGTTGGCGGTAAAGTATATTATGACGGTGCGAACTTAAATGCCGTTATGTCAAAAGCGCGTCCTGGTGACATGGGCTTTGACTGTGTACATTTAAACTTACACAAAACATTTACTGGCCCACATGGCGGTGGCGGTCCTGGTTCAGGTCCTGTCGGCGTAAAAGCAGACTTAATTCCATTCTTACCAAAACCAGTATTAGTGAAAACAGCAGAAGGCACATTCCACTTCGATTACGATCGTCCACAAACAATCGGTCGCGTAAAACCTTATTATGGTAACTTTGGTATTAACGTGCGTGCATACACATATATCCGTACAATGGGTCCAGATGGTCTAAAAGCTGTAACAGAAAATGCGGTTATTAACGCAAACTATATGATGCGTCGTTTACAACCATTCTATGAATTACCATACGACCGTCATTGTAAACATGAATTCGTATTATCGGGTAGCCGCCAGAAAAAATTAGGCGTGCGTACGTTAGATATCGCTAAACGTCTGTTAGACTTTGGCTATCACCCACCAACTACGTATTTCCCATTAAACGTTGAAGAAGGTTTAATGATTGAACCAACAGAAACAGAAGCAAAAGAAACATTAGATGCTTTCTGTGATGCGATGATTCAAATTGCCAAAGAAGCAGAAGAAAATCCTGAAATCGTACAGGAGGCACCGCATACGACAGTGATTAAACGTTTAGATGAAACGTTAGCTGCACGTAAACCGGTATTACGTTACGAAAAAGCATAACGATAAATAACAAGAATGTGAAGGCGTACAGTAGGTACTTCTTCACATTCTTTTTTTGTTGTAAAATAGCGACAAATATACGAAATATGTAACGAATCATAGAAATGTATAAACTGACGGCAGTTTCTTTGAAAAAAAGGGTAAAGATTTGAAAGAGAGAAGGTGAGGGTGTTGAAAATAATCGCTATCGTTTATTATTTTATCCTGTTGGGGTATATCGTTGATTTCTTTCTTCTTCTCTTTGGCATGACAGCAATCGGGCAAGATTTAATTATTCCATTTATATTGCTGACGTTGATGGGCTTTATTGCTTGTTGTTACTTTATACAACTGTTCCGATTACGACGCGGCATCATGATTATTTTGACGATTATCGGCATCATTTTTATAACAGAACAGCTAACGCATTATGTGCTCAATAAAACCTTTTTTATTCAAGCGTTGCAACCGGATAGCTTTCTATTACTCGTATTAAATTGGACGACTAAATATTCGATATGGCTCTTTATTTTTGCTGTAAGTTATGCGTTAGGTTTTACGAATTCACGTACGCTACAACCATTAATTGCAAGTTTTGTCGCAATTGTGTTTTATGTCTTGGTCATACCACTCGTCTATGATCCCGTACAGTTTATGGCGCATAACAATGCAGGATTATTGTATGAAAATGCATGGCCGATAACCTTTATTTGGTTGGCTGTCGCCTTTATTGTTGATTTAATCTTGTTGCAACTAGAAGCGGGCTATGAAGTGGTCAATTCAAAAACATATACGCGTAAAATTTTAATTTTATTTTACAGTTTAATGGCATTAATTATTAGCATCTGTGCACTTGCTGGGTTGTGGTTGACAAGTATTATCGCAGCAATATTAATTATTGCTACAACCACATTGTTGTTAGAGAAGGCGGACAAAGATACTGAACGAAGCTAGGAGGGATTATGATGAAAATTGCGGTGATTGGTGGAAGTGTAGGCAATTTAACAGCAGCAATTTGTTTGGCGCGTGAAGGGATAGACGTTTCAATTTATGAGAAACGAGATTATATTGGTGGTAAATTACGGATGGTTCAAATACAAGGCTATGATTTTGAAATTGGGCCAACGATGATTACAGCGCCTGAAATTATTGAACAGTTTATTGCATCAACAGGGCGCGATATAAAAGATTATATGCAAATTCGTAGTGTGCGTCATCATACGCAAAATATTTTCCCTCAACTCAATAGCTTCTTTTTATCGACTGATCAAGCGTTTATGCGCAAACAACTAGAACGACTAGATCCAGTGGGCGCAAGCAATTATGATGATTTTTTGGCAGAAATAACACGCATGAAACAAGCTTTTGAGGAACTGCTGACGTTATCTCCTTTAGTATCATGGCGACAATTGTTAATGCCGCCAGCAAGAAGCGCTTATTTGACGTTAAAACCGTTTGAAACAATCGAGCATTTTGTGCGCCGTTATTTTACGAATGAGGAAGTGATTGCCTCGTTTACGCGTTATGCCTCATACAATGGCATTGCGCCAAATGAAGCGCCTGCCATGTTTATTATTCATGCGTATGATGAATTAATCAATGGTGTCTATTATGTAGCAGGTGGGAATTTACGCCTTGTGCGCGTGCTCCAACAAATTGCTAAAGAAGAAGGGATTCGTTATTACACAGGCAAAGAAGTGACGAAAATTCATGTTGATGAACAAGCAATAGAAGGTGTGTGCATTAATGATGAATTAAGTTTAGAGGCTGATGCAGTATTAATGAGCGTCGAAGATTTTAAAGCGCAACCGCAGCTATTTGCAGATGATTTGACTGAAGTACCTTATGTACCGGCTACACAACCAACTAAGACGGCCGCATGTGTTATGCTTGTCGCATTAAACACGCATACGCAAATTTATCATCATCACGTCATTTATTCAAATGACCGCATCCGCGAGTTTGAGATGCTAAAGCGCGGTGAAATGCCCGATGATCCAACGGTTTATTTGTACAATCCAGCCTTTAGTGAACAGGAACGTTTTCTACGCGGCGATGCGTTATTAATTTTTGCAAATATGCCGTATACGACTGACGAACAGCGCGTTGAAAAAATGAAGCAGCGCATTTATGACAAATTAGCAGAGGTTGGTCTCAAGGTCGGCGATTATTTAGTGACCGACCAACTATGGTCGCCAGCGCAATTGACGACGATGTTTGACCAATATCGCCAAGAGGGACAAATGAAAAAGATTACACAATTTTTATTGAATCCGATTTTAAAAGACCATCAAATTAAAAGTTTATATTTCACCGGCATGCATGCGCATCCGTCGGCGGGCATTGCGGCTGCGATTGCAAATGGCGAGCGTGTGGCGAAGCGCATGATTAATGAATTAGTAGCAAAAAAGAATGGCTACGGCTGAGCGACGCGTCGCGCATGACGCATTTTTTAATCGTGCGTTAAAAACGACAACACATGTCACAAATTGGCGTTGACGTCGAATCGCGTGTTTTGAATACAACATATTAATAAATATGCGTCAGCGCTAGGTGAATCGGTCTAATTAAAACATAAATATATGTTGCAGCAACAACTTTTCATAAATAGTTACGATAATCGTGGCGATAAGTACGATATTTTAGTAATGAGCGCCTGCAAAAAGCGGACAAAAAATGCCCGTTACGATTGATTTTTCATCGTTTTTGGCGCATTAATCGCCCTTTTCCACACACAATTGTTGGCGAAGGGCCGCGCTATGTCGCATTTTGTTGATGCATGAAATAAATGACACAGTTGAAAAAATACGCGTATTTTTTGTGTTGAAATGCCCCGTTAGAGACGAAAAAAGGCGTGTTTTTGGATTCTGACGGGCGAAAACGCTACGATTGCTTGCTCAACAATAATAATGATTTGTGAAAAAACTAATAAATAAAAATTTTTGTTGACAATATGTGCACGATGCTTACTAAAATGACTTTTTTTCGTATGTAAATAGACGCGGAATGGCACTTATTTTCAATTATGTTGTATCTAAAACACGCTTCTTGAGCTCATAGCCAGATGGCCATACGTGATTGATTATCGCGTGTTCAAAAAAGATGTCGCGCATAGAAAAGAGACTATAAGCGTTTACCTATAGTCTCTTGATCAATTATTTTGTTGATTTAACGCGACCAGACCAGTTTTTGAAACCGCCATCTAATGCGTACAGTTGTGTGTAGCCTTTTTTCTTTAAGAACAATGCTGTACGTGAGCTACGACCGCCGTTTTCACAGTATAAATATACAGGTAGATCTTGACGTAATTCTTTATAGCGATTACGCAATTGTGTCGTAGGTAAATTACGAGCTCCTAAAATGTGGCTAGAATCGAATTCGCCTTTTTCGCGAACGTCGATAAGTTGAGCTTTGCGGTAACCAGCTTTGAAGTCTTCTTCAGAAAGCTTCGTTACTGCTTTTTTTGAGCGCATTGATGTAATGAGTGCAGATGCAACAATTACAACAACGATAATTAAAATAGTCCATAACCAAGTCAATGTAATGACCCCTTTCTACATAGTACATTATAAAAGAATGGTTGGTGTTCGTCCACTGAGTTTGATAAAATGAACGCAGTTGATAAATTTGGGAGGAATGGAAATGACAACACCGTGGTACTTTATCAATTCAGGAGCATGTAGTCCAAGCTACAATATGGCGCTTGATGAAGCATTATTACATTGGCATGGTCAAGGTGAGATGCCACCAATTATTCGTTTTTATGAATGGAATCCAGCGACATTATCGATTGGCTATTTCCAACGCGCACATCGCGATATTGATTTTCAACAATTACATAACTTGAATTTAGGTTTTGTGCGTCGTCCAACGGGTGGGCGTGCGGTATTACACGAACATGAATTAACGTATAGTATCATCGTGTCGGAAGATTATCCAAATATGCCAAAAACCGTGACCGAAGCGTATCGCGTGTTAAGTGAAGGCTTATTAAACGGCTTCCAAAACTTAGGTTTCGATGCTTATTTTGCTGTTCCTGAAACGGCTGCTGAAAAGCAAGCGCTACAAAAGCCAAAGTCAGCGGTATGTTTTGATGCCCCGTCATGGTATGAGCTTGTAGTAGAGGGGCGCAAAGTGGCGGGCAGTGCTCAAACACGTCAAGAAGGCGTTATTTTACAACATGGCGCTATTTTAGTTGATTTGGACCAAGAAAAATTGATTTCGGTGTTTAATTTTAACGATGAAGCGGCAAAGCAAAAAATGCGTGAACAGCTACCATTAAAAGCAGTGGCTATTAATGATTTATCGGCGCGCAAGGTGACCGTTTCGGAATGTATTCCAGCGTTTAAGCAAGGCTTTGAAGAGGCGTTAGCAATCGACTTGCAACCGTATGAATTAACGGCTGAGCAGCAAGCGTTTGTTGAGGACTTGGCGCGTACAAAATATGCGTCAGATGAATGGAATTTTAAAAAATAACAGCAGGCGGCCATTAGCGGTCGCTTTTTTAATAGGAGGAATTGCATGAACTTATTATGGGATTTTGATGGCACGCTTTTTGATACGTATCCGATGTATGTAGAAACGTTGTTAGAAGTGTTTCCACATGTCCGCGAAAACTTTCACTACGACGATATTTTAAAAGAAATGCAAGTGTCGTTTACGCATGGCTTTCAATATTTACAGTTGACGGCGCAACAAGAAGCGCAATATCGTCAAAAAAATCTCGCGTTAGCACCGGAGCTTTTTCAGCCATTTGCTGATGTTGAAGCGGTGTTAAAGCAAGCGGACGTCAATGTGATTATGTCGCATAAAGAGAAAGCGGTTATTGAAGCGGTGCTAGCGGCGCATGGCTGGCAACATTATGTTGCAGAGATTACGACGCCAGCGCAAGGTTTTCCGCGCAAACCGAATGCCGAGGCGTATGCGTATTTACATGCGAAGTATGCGCTTGATGCTGCGATTGGAGACCGCGCACTTGATTTGATTCCAGCGAAAGCAGTGGGCATGAAAACGATGATGTTTAGAGGAACGTGTGCGGCTGCAGATGCGACGCTTATGCACTATAAAGATTTTAAAAAAGTGTGGGAAATGTTATAAATGAATAGCTTATTCATGGTATGATTTTCGGTGGAGGAGATTTGCCGAATGAATATGAATAAACTAGCTTGTTTGTTTTTACCAGCCTTCACGATGATTGCGGTTTCTGCGATTGCGTTAACAGGGGGATTTGGTAAAACTGTTGAAGATAATGGACAATTTATCGTGTTTAGTTTGTATATGCTGTACCCAGCCGTCTTTTTATTCCAAGGATTTGTCTGTGCATTGCGCGGTTATACGTGGATTCACCCAATGATTATCTCAGTATTAGCGTATGCCGTCATGATTTTAATGCTACAACTTCAAAACTACACGTACATTATTTCTTATATCGCGGCATTTGCGATTGGTTATGTATTAACAACAATCATTCGCAAAGCGCGCGGAAAGGCATAAAAAAGAGGCTCCCTATAAAATAGGAGGCCTCTTTTTTTTAGTCATGTGCTATCGTTTGCACAATGTCTGCATCTTTTTCGACTTCACGTAATTTTGTGAATGACGCGATCGCGATTTCTACTTGCTCATTGGTTGGCTCTTTTGTTGTTAATAATTGCAACCATAGCCCAGGGTAGCCAAGGAAGCGTAATACCGGAATATTACGGCAAGCATTCGTTGCTTGTAACACTTCAAATGACACGCCAAGAACGACCGGAATTAATAAAATGCGGTTGACAATACGCAGCCAAAACGGGTCGCTTGGCACGAAGAAATAAATAATCATGCCAACGAACACCGTAAATAACATAAAGCTAGAACCGCAGCGATAATGCAAGCGCGATTGCTGTTGGACATTTTCAACGGTTAGTGGCAAATTATTTTCATAACAGTTAATAACTTTATGCTCGGAACCATGATATTGGAATGTGCGCTTAATCAACGGTGTGAGCGACACTAAATAAATATAACTTAATAGTAAGATGAGCTTAAAAAAGCTTTCTAATACCACTTGTGCTGCATGGCCCGGCAATACCGCATGGAATGCTTGAGCGATAAATACCGGTACGAGCGTAAAGACGAATTTCCCGAATAAAAAAGATAATACGCCAATCGCTGCAACGCCAAGCCACATTTGGAGCTTGTTCGTTTGTTCTTTTTCTTGTTCAATCAGCGCTTGTTCATCACCAGGATTGACATCATAACGATCGCTCGAAAACTGTAAATGTTTCGAGCCGTTTGCTGCGGATTCGACAATGGCAACAATACCGCGGACAAAAGGAATTTTCTTTAACTTTTGCAACGTTGGATTTTGTTTGCGCTCCGCATAATAATAGTCAACCGAGCCATCATTGCGTCGGATTGCTGACACGGTATGTTTGCCGCCGCCCATCATGACGCCTTCAACAAGCGCTTGACCACCATAAATTTTACTCATAAAAACACCGCTCTCTTATGTAGGGTTGAAACTTTCTTCATTGTACTAAAAAAGTGTTCGTTTCTCTAGGGAAAGCGTTCGAAAGTACTTCAATGTTCGAAATAATATGCTAAAATGTAAGAATAAACTGAAAAAGGAAGTGTCGCACGTGAAATACTTATGTTTAAATGGGCCAAATCTTCATCGACTTGGCAAACGTGAGCCAGAAATTTATGGACAGGAAACGTTAGCCGATATCGAACGCGATTTACAACAGCTTGCTGCAGATTTTCATGCAACCGTAGAAGTGAAGCAATCGAATCATGAAGGTCAATTAATCGATTGGATTTATGAAGCGGAAGATGGCGATATTGATGGCATCATTTTTAATCCGGGGGCCTATACGCATACGAGCGTGGCATTACGCGACTGTATCGCCGGCGTTAGTGTGCCGGTCATTGAAGTGCATATTTCAAACGTCCATAAGCGTGAAGCATTCCGCCATCACTCTTATTTAGCGCCTGTGTGCGTTGGACAAATTACCGGCTTAGGGACATTTGGCTACGAAGCGGCATTACGCATGTTTTTACAATCAAAATAGAGGAGATTTTACACATGAAAATACGACAACTACGCGCACAATTTGATGCAGAGCATCTCGATGCCATGCTTATTACAAACCCGATCAACGTTTCGTACTTATCGGGCTTTACCGGAGACGATAGCTATATTTTAGTAACGGCCAACGACATGCTGTTCTTTACGGACTCGCGTTATACCGAGCAAGTGAAGCATGAAACGACGGGCTTCCGCGTTGTCGAACGTCGCTCTACATTATTAGAAGAAGTCGTTCGCGAAGTGAAAGAGCTGCAATTAAAGCACGTCGGTTTTGAAAAAGAATATGTGACGTATGCAACATTCCAACTTTTTGACAAGTACATTGACGCGCAGATGGTTGGTATTAGTGGCTTGGTTGAAAAATTACGCTTGATTAAGACGCCTGAAGAGCTTACTATTATAAAGGCCGCTTGTAGCATTGTTGATAAAACGTTTGAACATATTATTCGCTATATTGAACCAGGCATGACGGAGTTACAAGTATCAAATGAAATGGAGCATCATATGCGCAAATTAGGTGCTAAAAGCTCTTCTTTTGATACAATTGTCGCTTCTGGATGGCGCTCAGCATTGCCACATGGCACAGCAACTGATAAAATAATAGCAACAGGTGACATTGTCACTTTAGACTTTGGTGCCCTATACAATGGCTATATTTCGGATACAACACGTACAATCGCTGTCGGAGAGCCTTCAGCACAATTAAAAGAAATTTACGATATTGTGTTGCAAGCGCAACTTCGCGGTGTTGATGCTTTAAAACCAGGCATGACTGGCATTGAAGCGGATGCCGTTGCACGCGATTATATTACGGAACATGGTTATGGGGAAGCTTTTGGTCACTCAACAGGTCATGGGATTGGTCGCGAAGTACACGAAGCGCCAGCGTTATCGCATCGCTCAAGCTATACGCTAGAAGCAGGCATGTGTGTTACTTGCGAACCGGGCATTTATATTCCTGAAGTAGGTGGCGTCCGCATTGAGGATGACATTTTAATTACTGACACAGGACATGAATTGCTGACACATGCGACAAAAGATTTAATTATCTTATAAGATATAATTGGAGGAAGATTAGTAATGATTTCAGTAAACGATTTTAAAACAGGCTTAACTATTAAAATTGATCACGATTTATTCCGCGTTATCGATTTCCAACACGTAAAACCAGGTAAAGGTGCTGCATTCGTGCGTTCAAAATTACGTAACCTACGCAACGGCAACGTAGCAGAAAAAACATTCCGTGCTGGTGAAAAAGTAGAAAAAGCACAAATCGACAACCGTAAAATGCAATATCTATATGCATCAGGTGACCAGCATGCCTTCATGGATATGGAATCTTACGAACAAATCGAAATCGGTGGCGACCAATTAGAATATGAATTAAAATTCTTATTAGAAAACATGGAAGTTCACATTGTAAGCTATGAAGGTGAAATTCTAGGGATCGATTTACCAAACACTGTAGAATTAACTGTTTCTGCAACAGAACCAGGCATTAAAGGTGATACAGCTACTGGTGGTTCTAAACCAGCAACGCTTGAAACAGGCTTAACTGTCAACGTACCATTCTTCGTAAATGAAGGCGACAAATTAGTAATCAACACTGCTGACGGTTCTTACGTGTCTCGCGCGTAAGAGGTAACGCGAACCTCTCATTGATAAAATGAGAGGTTTTCTTTTACGACAAAATTAGTACCTAGTAGTAGAGCTTAATCATATAAAAGCTGTACTGCAACAGCGTAATAGGACAATGGTTGCAATGATGTGGTATCGCTTACATTGATGACGTCGATACAATAATATAATTGTAAAAAAATGACATGTTAAATTTAAAGTTATTTAATGCGCTAATTTTCTGATTTATTAATGGTTTTATCTAAATTAAGTGAAAGTGTTACAATTTTCCGAAAAAGAAGGTACAATAGATTTTGTATTATAATACACAGACGTTAGGGGAGTAATGTTATGTTAAAAATTCAAGAGATTCGTGAAATTATCAAATTAATCGATTCATCATCAATCGATGAGTTTTCATTAAACGAAGAGGGTACTAAATTAAAACTTAAAAAGAACGCTGGTCAAGTAGTAGTTGCAGAAGCACCAAAAGCGGTTGCACAAGCAGTAGCTCCAGCGGCTCCAGTAGCGGAAGCACCAAAAGCAGAAGCAGCACCAGCGGCTCCAAAAGCAGAAGCAGCTCCAGCAGCACCAAAAGCAGAAGTTGCAGCAGATGCGAACTTACATAAAATCGTATCGCCAATGGTTGGTACGTTCTATAAATCTCCATCTCCAGATGCTGATGCATTCGTTCAAGTAGGCGACAAAGTAGGCGAAGAAACAGTAGTATGTATCGTTGAAGCAATGAAATTATTCAATGAAATCGAAGCTGAAGTAACAGGCGAAATCGTAGAAATCCTTGTCAAAGATGGCGAGTTAGTTGAATACGGTCAACCTCTATTCCTAGTTAAAGAAGCCTAAGGGGGAGAACGTCGATGAAAAAAGTATTAATTGCCAACCGTGGCGAAATCGCGGTACGTATTATCCGAGCTTGTAAAGAATTAGGAATCGAATCAGTTGCAGTGTACTCTGAAGCTGATAAAGACGCATTACACGTACAATTAGCTGATGAAGCATATTGCATCGGCTCTAAGTTATCATCTGATAGCTACTTACGTATTGATCGCCTAATCACTGTAGCAGAAAAAGTGGGTGCTGATGGTATCCACCCTGGTTATGGTTTCCTAGCAGAAAACGTAGACTTCGCTATTGCATGTGAAGAAGCAGGAATTACATTCATCGGTCCAAAATCTGACTCTATCAAAGTAATGGGTATCAAAGACGTTGCGCGTGATACAATGGCCGCAGCAAATGTTCCGCTTGTTCCTGGTACAGGTATCGTTCCAGATATCGAAACAGGGAAAGAATGGGCAGCAAACATTGGTTACCCAGTTATTATTAAAGCAACAGCAGGCGGCGGCGGTAAAGGTATCCGTGTAGCACGTACTGAAGAGGATTTAGTAAAAGGTATTGAGATTACACAAAAAGAAGCAGCAGCGGCTTTTGGTAATCCAGGGGTATACCTAGAAAAATTCATCGAGTACTTCCGTCACTGTGAAATCCAAGTATTAGCTGATAACTACGGCAACACAATTCACTTAGGTGAACGTGACTGTACAGTACAACGCCGTATGCAAAAACTTGTAGAAGAAGCACCATCTCCAGCATTATCTGAAGAGCGTCGTGCTGAAATGGGTGAAGCAGCAGTTAAAGCAGCATTAGCGTGTGAATACCGCGGTGCTGGTACATGTGAATTCATCTATGACTACAACGAAGATAAATTCTACTTCATGGAAATGAACACTCGTATCCAAGTAGAACACCCAGTAACTGAATTAATCACTGGTGTAGACTTAGTTGAATGGCAACTAAGAATTGCATCTGGTGAAGAATTAGTGTATAAACAAGAAGATGTGAAAGTGAATGGTTGGGCGATTGAATGTCGTATTAACGCTGAAAACCCATACAAAAACTTCATGCCTTCAGCTGGTAAAGTAGATACGTACATGACACCAGGTGGTATCGGTGTACGTGTTGACTCAGCGATGTATGCTGGTTACACAATCCCTCCATATTACGATTCAATGGTTGCAAAACTAATCGTACATGCAGATACGCGTGAACAAGCAATCGCTAAAATGCACCGCGCACTAGGCGAGTTTGTTGTAGAGGGTCCTGGTATCAAAACAACAATTCCTTTCCATGAGAAATTAATGGAGAACGAAGTATTCAAATCAGGTAAATTCAATACGAAATTCCTTGAAGAAAACGACGTTCTAAATTCATAAGAACAGGAAGGGGCATAAATAAATGGCTGAACAAGTTGTGAAATCATTACCTCAAACAACACCAGAAGGTAAAGAAGAATTAGGTAGCATTGAAGTTGCGCCAGAAGTCATTGAAGTCATTGCAGGAATTGCAACTACAGAGGTGGAAGGAATCTTCGGTACACGAGGAAACTTTGCATCAGGCGTAGCTGAAAAATTCGGTAAAAAAGTGCACGGTAAAGGAATCAAAACAGAATGGACTGCTGAAGGCCTTGTTGTAGACGTTTATTGCGTCGTACAATATGGTGTCCAAGTAGCCAAAGTTGCTGCGAAGGTTCAAAAACAAATCCGTGAAGCAATTGAAAATATGACAGCATTAACGACGAAAGAAGTTAATGTTCATATTACTGGTATTCAATTCGAGCAAGAACAACCAAAAGCTGAATAACTTGTGCCCGGCAAAAAGGTGAATGCACTCGCATTCGCCTTTTTTGTGTCATTTTGTGAAAATTGCAATCGAACTGCACAGATTCGACAATTTGTGATAAACTAGATGCTATATGTAAACTAATGAAACACTGTACAATTCTGTGATTTTCGCAACGGTATGCTAAGTTAAGACATTTCCGCTGAAAATCGACTTGATTGTAGTAGTATAAAGGAGAACGAAACGATATGATGAAGCGACGTGAAGCGCGTGAAAAAGCAGTACAATCTTTATTTCAATTAGAAGGTACTGAATTAACAGTTGAAGAAGCAATGGCCTTTGTATTAGAAGAGCAAGAAACAGATGCTTTCTTTGAAAATGTGGTACGCGGCACAGTAGAACACCAAGAAGCAATCGATGCTTCACTAACAGAAAAACTTGAAAATTGGTCACTAGGCCGTCTTGGTAAAATTGACCGTACGATTTTACGTTTAGCTGTTTATGAATTACTGTACACCCCTGAAACACCACAAAGCGTAATCATGAACGAAGCGATTGAGTTATCAAAAACATTTGGTGACGAGAAAACGAGCAAATTCGTCAACGGCGTTCTTTCAAAATATAAAGCTTAATCAGTCATAGTGATAGTTCCGCGGCAAGAGTTGCGTTCTATATACAAATTGAATTTGGGAGTGTTTTAACACATGTCAAGTAAGCTAATTAACGGTAAAGAAATTGGCAACACGATTCGTGAGTCAATCCAGCTAGAAGTCAATGCACTAAAAGAAAAAGGTATTACTCCAGGTTTAGCAGTTATTTTAGTAGGCGATGATCAAGCTTCACAAAAATATGTTTCAAACAAACAAAAGTCTTGCGAAAAGTTAGGCATTTATTCAGAGTTGATTAAATTACCAGCAGAAACAACTGAACAAGAACTGCTGCAACATATTGAAGCATTGAATCAAAACAACGCCATTGATGGTATTTTAGTACAGTTACCACTTCCAAAACACATCAACGAGGATGCTGTTATTGCGGCGATTTCACCGGAGAAAGATGTCGACGGTTTTCACCCAATCAGCGTTGGTAAAATGATTCTTGGACAAGAAACGTTTTTACCATGTACACCACATGGAGTGATGAAATTATTACAACACTCGAATGTTGAAATTCGTGGAAAACATGCCGTTGTTGTGGGACGAAGCCATATCGTTGGTGTACCAATGGGCCAATTACTATTGCAAAGTGATGCAACAGTGACATACGCACATTCAAAAACACCTGACTTGGCAGCTATTACAAAACAAGCAGACATCTTAGTTGTGGCAACAGGCCGCGCTAAAATGATTAAAAAAGAACATGTAAAAGAAGGCGCTGTAATCATTGATGTCGGTATGGACTTAGATGAAAACGGCAAGCTTTGTGGCGATGTTGACTTTGATGATGTATTCGATACCGTATCAGCGATTACACCTGTACCGGGTGGCGTTGGTCCGATGACGATTACGATGTTATTAGTCAATACGGTACAATCAGCGAAACAAAAGCTTTCATAAGACAAACTTCTTTTATTACGTTAAAATGAATAGTAACACAGAGGGGATGTCCCGATGGTGCCAATCTTTCAGATGCGAAGCTTTTGCTGCATATTTGAGAGTGTCGCTTAGGACATCTTCTTTTTTTATGAAAAAGGGAGCGTGAGAGCATGGCCGAGGCTTATTTAACTGTCGAAGCACTCACAAAGTACATAAAACGCAAATTTGAAGCGGATCCGTACTTAAGAAAAGTGTATGTCAAAGGTGAATTGTCGAATGTAAAATTGCATTCATCTGGTCATCTATACTTCACATTGAAAGATGATAAGGCGCAAATAAAAGGCATTATGTATGCGCGCAATGCCGAAAAAATAAAGTTTCACGTTGAAAATGGTATGAACGTCCTGATCGAAGGCGATGTCAACGTCTATGAACGTAGTGGTAGCTACCAATTTTATGCGACGACGCTTGAGCCAGATGGTGTCGGCAGTCTTTATTTAGCGTTTGAACAACTGAAAGAGCAATTAACAAAAGAAGGGCTGTTTGAGCAGCGCTTTAAACAACCCATCGTGAAATATCCGCGCGCAATCGGTGTCGTAACGGCTACAACGGGCGCGGCAATTCGCGATATTTGTACGACGTTACAACGCCATTATCCACTAGCAAATGTTTATATTTTCCCGACGCTTGTACAAGGAGAACGCGCCGCTAAAAGCATCGTCAAATCAATCCGCCAAGCGAATACGATGAACGATATTGACACGCTTATTATCGGTCGTGGTGGTGGTTCGATTGAAGATTTATGGGCATTTAATGAAGAAATCGTCGCGCGCGCCATTTTTGAAAGTCGCATTCCGATTATTAGTGGTGTCGGGCATGAAACCGATACGACAATTGCCGATTTTGCGGCAGATTTACGTGCACCAACACCAACGGGCGCGGCGAAAATGGCTGTACCCGATGTGCTTGATTTACAGCAATATGTCCGCTCGTTAGAAATGCGCGTTGTCCAAACGACACGCGTGCAACTTGAGCGCGCAACGTCGCGTCTTAAAAAGGTAACAACGTCGTACCCGATGATGTATCCGGAACGCTTATATCGCCCATTTGAAGAGCGTCTTGCCCGTTTAGAACAGCAGCAACAACGTGCATATGAGCGCCGTATTGAGCGGGAACAGCAGCGCTTAGCGCGTTTAGAATCTTCAATTATGCGTTCTATGCCGCTACAACAAGTGCATTATGAAGCGCAGCGCTTAGCGAATTTAGAACGCCGCCTCGCACAAGCAGCAACGCAGCAACTGCAACACAAGCAACGCCAATTTGATACGATGGTTCGCACGATGAGTGCATTGAATCCGCTTTCTGTTATGGAGCGCGGGTACAGTATCGTATATAATAAACAACGTGAGGTTATCGCATCGACGCAGCAAGTCGTAGAAGGGGAAACGCTAACGATTGCTGTCGCTGATGGTCAAATAGCAGCAACGGTCCTAAACATCGCACAAAAGGAGGAGTAGTAGTATGGCACCAAAAAAGAAAACATTTGAGCAGTCGATGACAGAATTAGAAGAAATCGTCCATAAGCTTGAACAAGGCGACGCGTCGTTAGAAGATGCGATTGCACTGTATCAGCAAGGGATGACGTTATCAAAAAATTGTCACGACCAATTGCAACAAGCCGAACAACAACTTGTCGCAGTAGTCAATGAAGATGGTTCACAACAACCTTTTGCAACGGATGGAGAGAAATAATATGACGACTTTAAAAGAATTTATGACGCAAGAAATGCCAAAAATTGAAGCAGTAATGTTGCGCTTAGTCGAGGACATTCAAGCGCCAGCCATGTTAAAAGAGGCAATGAGCTATTCGCTAAAAGCTGGTGGGAAACGTGTGCGTCCATTATTTGTCTTAGCAGTAATGGACCATTTCGGGAAAAATCATGACAACGGTTATGTCGTTGGTGCGGCTGTCGAAATGATTCACACGTATTCATTAATTCATGACGATTTACCGAGCATGGATAATGATGATTATCGCCGCGGTAAATTGACGAATCATAAAGTATACGGCGAGGCGTATGCTACGTTAGCTGGTGACGCACTTAATACGTTGCCCTTTGGCATTATTGCGCGTATGAATGAGCTTAGCGCAACACAAAAAGTGACGTTAATTGAGTTATTAAGTGTCGCAGCTGGCGCAGAAGGTATGGTTGGCGGCCAAGTGCTTGATATCGATGGCGAAACACGTCACTTAACATTGGATGAGCTTGTGCAAGTTCACGTTAATAAAACCGGCGCTATTTTACGTTTTAGTATCGAGTCGGGTGCGGTATTAGCAGGGGCTTCAGATGAAGAACGTGCGATTTTACGTGATTACGCATATCATATTGGTTTAGCATTCCAAATTAAAGATGATATTTTAGATATCGAAGGTACGACAGAAGAGCTTGGTAAAACAGCCGGTAAAGATGTCGCAAGCGATAAGAGCACATATCCAGCATTGTTAACATTAGACGGTGCAAAAGAAAAGTTAGATACACATTATAAGGAAGCTCTTGCAGCACTTGGGAAATTACCGAGCGATAGTACCCTTCTTGAAGAACTTGCCACATATATTGTGAAGCGAAATAAGTAATTTTAAATTCTTTTAAGTTTCTTGAAACATTAATGATTGGTATAATAGAAAACAACTAACTGTTACATTATATATACTATTTGAACGTATTCGAGCGGATGATGCATAGTCGCAATCTGTGACGGGTAAAGGAAGTTATTGGATACGTTCTATTAGGAAAAAGCCTAGACAACAGTTGACAGAAAATCAATTATAAAGGTGTGTGATGGCGGTGGATTTAACAACGATATCTAGTCCATCCTTTTTGAAACAACTCAACAATAAGCAACTTGAAAGCTTAAGTGCGGATATCCGCAAATTCTTAATCGAAAAATGTTCGATTACAGGCGGTCATATTGGGCCGAATTTAGGAGTTGTCGAATTAACGCTTGCTCTACATCGCACATTTAATAGCCCAGAAGATAAGCTATTATTTGATGTCGGACACCAAGCATATGTCCATAAAATTTTAACAGGTCGCGCATCGCAATTTGATACGTTACGCCAATACAAAGGTTTATGTGGATTCCCAAAACGCAATGAATCAGAGCATGATGTATGGGAGACAGGGCATAGTTCAACGTCGCTTTCAGCAGCGATGGGCATGGCCGCAGCGCGTGATGTGCAAGGCAAAAAAAATTATGTTATTCCGATTATTGGTGATGGTGCGTTAACGGGCGGTATGGCGATGGAAGCATTAAATCATATCGGTCATGAAAAAACGAATATGATTGTCATTTTAAACGATAATGAAATGTCAATCGCACCAAATGTTGGCGCGATTCATAATATTTTAGGGCGTTTGCGTACTGCACCGCCGTATAACAAAGCAAAAGATGATGTTGAGGGCTTCTTGAAAAAAATTCCTGCAGTCGGCGGCAAATTAGCGGGCGCTGCAGAACGCGTGAAAGATAGCTTGAAATATTTAGTTATGTCGGGTATGTTCTTTGAAGAAATGGGCTTCACGTACTTAGGACCGATTGATGGGCATGACTTTGACACATTAGAGCAAACATTGAATAATGCCAAGCAAACAGAAGGTCCGGTGCTGATTCATGTCATTACGAAAAAAGGGAAGGGCTATACACCAGCTGAAACCGATACAATCGGTACGTGGCATGGGACGGGTCCATATAAAATGGAAACGGGTGAATTCCCGAAATCAAAAACAGCAGCTCCTGGGTGGTCAAAATTAGTCGCAGATACCGTAACGCGTGTCGCACGCGAAAATCAGCGTGTTGTGACGATTACACCAGCGATGCCAGTTGGCTCCAAATTAACGGGCTTTGCCGAAGAATTCCCAGAACGTTTCTTTGATGTTGGCATTGCCGAGCAACATGCGACAACGATGGCCGCGGGAATGGCCGTAGATGGCTGTAAACCGTTCTTATCGATTTATTCAACATTTTTACAACGTGCTTACGACCAAGTGTTGCATGATATTTGCCGCCAAAACTTAAATGTTTTCATTGGCATTGACCGCGCAGGCTTAGTAGGTGCCGATGGTGAAACGCATCAAGGCGTCTTTGATATTCCATTTTTACGTTCGATGCCAAACATTACGATTATGATGCCAAAAGATGAAAATGAAGGGCAACATATGGTGAAAACGGCGTTAGCGTATGAACAAGGGCCGATTGCGATGCGTTACCCACGTGGTAATGGTCGCGGTGTGCCGATGGATTCAACACTTCATACGATTCCAATTGGTACATGGGAAACGTTACGAGACGGTGTCGATGCGTCGATTTTAACATTCGGGACGACGATTCCAATGGCTGAAGAAGCGGCTGCGATACTTTCTGAACAAGAAATCGAGACGGAAATTGTCAATGCACGTTTCATCAAACCGATGGATGAAGCAATGTTGCATCGGTTATTTAAAGCCAATAAACCGATTTTAACGATTGAAGAATCAATGTTAGAAGGTGGCTTTGGTAGCGCCGTGTTAGAATTTGCGAATGATCATGGTTACAATACCGCGCAAGTAAAACGTATGGGCATCCCAGACGAATTTATCGAGCATGGTAGCGTCGATTTATTGTTGCGTGACATTCATATGACGAAGGAACAAGTTGTAGAGGACATTACAACTTTAGTCGAAAAAACTAAACAGCAAGCAGGTTTAAAAGCATAATGACAGAAAAAGTATCAAAAGAACGCGCCGACGTCTTACTTGTACAAAGCGGTTTATGTGAAACACGCGAACGCGCCAAACGGACGATTATGGCCGGCATTGTTTTTGCGAATGATGTTCGTGTTGATAAACCCGGTGAAAAGCTCGCGCGCGATGTGGAACTGCGCATTAAAGGGCATCAAATCCCGTACGTTAGTCGTGGTGGCTTAAAGTTAGAAAAAGCGTTAAAAAACTTTGATGTATCGGTCGATGGCAAATTAATGCTTGATATCGGCTCATCAACAGGTGGCTTTACAGATTGTGCATTGCAAAACGGTGCACGTCATTGCTACGCCTTAGACGTTGGTTCAAACCAATTAGCGTGGAAGCTGCGTTCAGATGAGCGCGTAACGGTGATGGAAAAAACGAATTTCCGTTATGTCACCGCACCCGATTTAGCAGAAGGTCTACCGCAGTTTGCAACGATTGACGTATCGTTTATTTCGCTTGAATTGATTTTACCGGTGTTAAAACAACTGCTCGTACCGGGCGGCGATGTCATTGCACTCGTAAAACCTCAATTTGAAGCGGGAAAAGAAAAAGTCGGGAAAAAAGGTGTCGTTCGCGATGCCAAAGTACATCAAGAAGTGTTAGAAAAAATCGCATCATTTTCAGCAGCATTAGGTTTCGTATTGAAGCAAGCATCATTCTCGCCAATTACTGGCGGCGAAGGGAATATTGAATTTTTATTCCACTTGCACAATCCGTTACCAGACGATGAGGCAGTCCCTGGAATTGATTTAAAAGCGATTGTACAAGAGGCACATAGCCAATTAAAATAACACGGGTCGCCTTTAACGAGGCCCGTGTTTTTTCTTGTCATTTGCGAATTTTGATGATACCGTTATTTTTAGCAAGCATATTTATGCATAGAGGTGAAAGAAAGTGAATAAAAGTCAACGACATATCCGTATTCGCGATTTAATTGCGAATCAAGACATTGAAACACAAGACGAGTTAGTCGATTTATTAAAACAGGCAGGCTTTAATGTAACGCAGGCAACGATTTCTCGTGATATTAAAGAACTGCATTTAATTAAAGTACCCATGCAAGATGGGCGTTATAAATATAGCTTGCCAGCCGATCAACGCTTTAACCCGCTACAAAAATTACATCGTGCATTAGCGGATTCATTCGTTTCGATTGATGGAGCAAGCCACTTTTTAGTCATGAAAACATTACCAGGTAATGCCAATGCGATTGGTTCATTATTAGACCATTTAGATTGGACTGAAATTTTAGGAACAATTTGTGGCGACGATACGATTTTAATTTTATGCCGCGAGGAAAGCGACCGCGATACGTTAAAAAATCGTTTAATCGAAATGCTGTAATAGAGGTGAGTCGAAGTTGTTAAAGGAATTATCGATACGCAATTTTGCCATTATTGAGTCGTTAACAGTCGATTTTCAAAATGGATTAACTGTATTAACAGGTGAAACCGGTGCCGGGAAATCAATTATTATCGATGCCGTCCAATTATTAGCTGGTGGCCGTGGCTCACAGGAATTTATTCGTCACGGTGCTAAAAAAGCCGAGCTAGAAGGTTTGTATACCGTACCAGACAACCATCCGGTGTACGCCGCATGTGAAGCGCTTGGCGTGGACATAGAGGAAGGGACGATTATTTTACGCAGAGATTTAAATGATAGCGGCAAAAGTGTATGCCGCGTCAATGGGAAGCTCATGACGCTAACGCAAATGCGTGAAATTGGGGCGTATTTAATTGACATTCATGGCCAACATGAATCGCAAGAATTGATGAATGATAAGGAACATATTCATCTGTTAGACCAATTTGCAGGCGATGAGCTTGTAGGCGATAAGGCACGTTATACGACGGCTTACAATGCGTATCGTGCGTTAAAACGTGAAATTGCTGACTTTGCGGTAAGCGAGCAGCAAATCGCACAGCGCATCGATTTATATCAATTTCAATTAGAGGAAATCGATGCTTGCCAATTCCGTGTGACCGAAGAGGAAGAGCTAAGCGAAGAACGTCTGCGCTTAATGAACTTTAACAAAATTTTTGAAGGCGCTCATGCAGCACATGAAACGATTCTTGGTGAAGGCAAGGGTCTTGATTTTATCGGGCGTGCGATGACTGAACTTGAACATATTGTGCCGGTTGATGAAAATTTTAAAGAGCATGCTGAAAATGTCGCCAATGCGTTTTACATGTTACAAGAAGCGGGCTTTGGCATTAAAAATTTGCTCGATGAGTTAGAGTTTGACCCAGAGCGCTTAAATGATGTGGAGCAGCGCTTGCAGTTGATTCAGTCGATGAAGCGGAAATACGGCACGACGTTAGAAGAAATTTTAACGTATCGTGATAAAATCGATGGCGAATTGCATACATTATTAAATCATGATGAAAATATGCAACAGCAAGAAGCGGAGTTAAAACGCTTGAGCGAAGAGTTGGTCGTGTTAGCACAAAACCTAACGGCAATTCGCGAAAAAGCTGCAACGGCGCTTGCAACGGCAATTATGAAGCAACTGCGTGAACTCTATATGGAAAAAGCGGAGTTTGTCGTGCATTTTGAGACGCTACCAGCCGGTCAATTTGATCGCAATGGCGTCGATGATATCGTCTTTTATATCGCGACAAATGTTGGTGAGCCACCAAAGCCATTAACTAAAATTGCTTCTGGCGGGGAATTATCACGTGTTATGCTCGCGTTAAAAACGATTTTTTCATCGACAATGGGCATTACATCGATTATTTTTGATGAAGTCGATACCGGCGTTAGCGGCCGCGTCGCACAAGCTATTGCTGACAAAATTGCTGCTGTGTCCATGCATTCACAAGTGTTATGTATTTCGCATTTACCGCAAGTCGCCGCAATGGCCGACCACCATTATCATATTCAAAAAGATGAACAACAACAGCGCACGTATACGTCATTGCGTGAGATTGATGGCGATGAGCGCATCGATGAATTAAGTCGCATGATGGCGGGACCAGAAATTACCGAAAAAACATTTTTACATGCGAAAGAGCTTGTCGAAATTGCCGATGAGCGAAAAAAACAGTTTCAACTATAACGAGTAACGCCAACGTATTATCGACCATAATATTTTGGCGTTTTTTGCTTTGTTAAGACAGCTAAATGCTACATAATGAGTAACGATACACATATGTTGTTCATGAAAGTGTACACGGGGAGTGGGCACTGTTGGAAATTAGATGTTCAGAATGTGCTTTTTTTGTTACAATGGATAGGATAAAGTATTAGAACGGTATTAGATTGCTGTGGCATAGGGGGATTACGTGATGAAAAAAATAAAAGTCGCGATTGCTGATGATAATAAAGAATTAGTACGAGCGCTTGAAAGCCATTTATCTGAAAATCCTCAAATTGAGGTTATTCATACGGTATCAAATGGAAAACAGTGCTTGGAAATGTTAAAAGAAAGCATTCCAGACGTACTCATTTTAGATGTCATCATGCCGCATTTAGATGGATTAGCAGTACTTGAAGAAATTCATAAAGAGTCGGCGTATCAGTCGATTAAAGTGATTATGTTGACGGCATTTGGACAGGAGGATGTCATGAAGCAAGCTGTAGAATTAGGCGCAGCTTATTTCATGTTGAAACCATTTGAAATGCAACGCCTAGAAGCAAAAGTACTGCAATGTGGCCAAGGGATTATCAATAAGCAACTAGAAAACCGACCAGCACCAATTGTGAATACGGGTATTTTACAAGGTTCGCAACCAGACGTATTAGATCAACAACGCTTGGATATGCAAGTAACGCATTTGATTAAGGAAATCGGCATTCCGGCGCATATTAAAGGCTATGGTTATTTGCGCGAAGCGATTCAAATGGTCTATTTAGATGTTGATTTATTAAGTTCGGTTACGAAAATTTTATATCCCGATATTGCGGAAAAATTTGATACGACTTCGTCACGTGTAGAACGTGCAATTCGACATGCAATCGAAGTCGCGTGGAATCGTGGAAATTACGAAGCGATTGCCGATTTATTTGGGTACTCTTCACACCATATGAAGCAAAAACCAACGAATTCAGAATTTATCGCCATGGTGGCCGATAAATTACGTGTGGAAATGATGAATTAATGTAGAAAAAGAGGCTTTTACAAAACAGTTCCTTTTCCTTTTTTAGCGTTTGCCACAAAAAACCGGAACCGCGCCACAGCGCGATTCCGGTTTTTTTATGCTCATCTTTTTTTAATCGACAAAATCAGGACTAATAAATTATAATTATAAAAAATAATTGATTCTTTTTCCTTATAATTATAAAAAACGCTTAAAAAAATAGAATTGTTGGGTACATATTCGTGTTTTGCCAATAGGCTATGTGCTCTATAAAATGAATTTGATACAATAAAATGTATACATAACGATTTCTGACTGCGAAGGAGGCGATGACATGGTGTTAGTTGAAAATGAATTTTTCCAGTTGTATGAAAGCGTGGACAAAATCTTTATGCTTGTGCATAAAGAGGGCTTTAAACTGAAAGATTTTGAAACTATCATGAAGCAACAACGACGTTTAAAATTAACGAGCTTTCAAGAGTTACGCCAAGCGTTACAAACCCCTGCGTCGACACCATATGAAATTGGTGTTTGGTTGCCTGTTATTGTACTAAGTATTTCGAAGGATTCCATGCTCGTATCATTACAAGTAAATGACCCACATGATGCGCTTGTGCAAAATGAAGAGCAATTAAACAAACAAATTAGTACGCTTGCTGAGGAGATGGGATTGCGCTGTCAGTTAGTGCATGTGACACCTGAACAAGTTGTTGATACGAAAAATCTCATAGTAGGACAAGGCATTGCGCCAGAACGTGGTACCGATGCCATTGTTAATTACTTTGAAAATCCTGTAAAAAAACCGATGATTCGTGAAGATGGCCGCGCGGATTATTTTGATATGAATTTTATTTGTGAAATTGAAAAAAATCAATGGCTTGGTGAAAAAATTCCGGCAACTGAAGGAGAAAGCGGCATTAATGTATATGGTGAAATCGTGACGGCTCTTGCCGGGAACGATGCCTCGTTGCGCTATGATCCAAGTTCCGTTTACGAAAGTGACGAAGATGGACACATCGTTTTACGTGCGCGTCATAGCGGCGTGTTAGACATTGCAGATGGAATTGTGAAACTACTGCAACATTTGACGATTACTGGCGATGTCGGCATTGAAACCGGCAATTTGGATTTTAAAGGGTCGATTTTAATTACAGGAACGGTGACACCGGGTTTTCGTGTGCGTGCACTTGGCGATATTTCAATTGAAGGCAATACCGGCGTGACCGGTGCGGAATTGATTGAATCGCTTGTCGGCGATGTTAATATTCGCGGTGGTATTTTTGGTAACAATACGATGGTCGTGCGCGCCGGGAAAAACATTTATGCCAAACATGCAAATGATGTTGTGCTTGAAGCGATGGAGGATATTTACATTAGCAATTATGCGATGGGTGCGCATTTAGTAGCGCAAAATGTTTATTTAGATGAACATCACGGCAAAATTATCGGTGGCGACACATCGGTGACACAATCGATTAAAGTGGCGTATGTTGGCAATCAGCATGAACGCCGAACGAATTTAACGGTCATTGTGCCAGACCGTGCCGAGCGTATGGCCGAGGCACGTGCGCTTGCCGATGAATCGGAAATGTTGAAAGAAGACTATAAAAAGCGCGAGTTGCAAGTGGCACAACTCGAATCGTTTTACGATAAGATGACGCAACAACAGCGCTTTGCGTTTGAAAACTCGAAGCAGGCAGCCACTACGTTAAAAAAACGTATTATTCAATTGGATGAACAAATTCAAACGGTGTTGTTAAGTGTGCGACTAGTCGGCAAAGAAGAAATTTCCGTAACGAAAGAAGCGTATCCAGGTACCGTTGTACAAATTGGAAAGTATTCGAGTATGCTAAGAAAAACGACATGTGGTTCGTTTAAAGTAGAAGGCGGTGAATTAAATGTCTAAATTACCAATTTATGCGCATCGTGGTGTGATTACGACAGCACCTGAAAACTCGATTGCGGCGTTTGCACAAGCGCTCTTAGAACATGCAGATGGCATCGAATTCGATGTGCAGTTAACGAAAGACTTTGTCGCAATCGTGACGCATGATTTGAATGTAAAGCGTTTAACCGGCAAAAATTTTCAGTTAAATGAAGTTCCATACAATCAAGTTCGCACGTTAACAGTAGGTAAGCGCTTGTTTAAAAAGGGGACGTCATTACTAACGTTTGATGCGTTACTCGCATGGCTTATACCATTACAAATTCCTGTTAATATCGAATTAAAAGAGTCGTTTGTCGGTCAATTTGCGGCCGTAGAATCGATCGTTAAAAAATGCGAGCGCTTACAGCATGTGCATATTTCATCGTTTCATGAAGAAATTTTATATGATGTGAAGCGTATCAATCCATCGCTTGAAACGGCGTTTATTCCGAAAAAAGCGTACGATTGGGCAAACTTAACCGAAGCGCCGCATATCGATGTCGTTCATGCGAATAAAACACGTTATTATAAAGCGCGTTACTTGCAAGCAGCTGACGATGCCGGCAAAAAATTACGCTTTTACAATGTTACAGGACAAGAAAAATTTTTGACACAACCACATAAAACGGTCATTGGCTGGATTACCGATTATCCATATGCCGTCTATCAAAACAGTGTATCGTAGTACAGATACACTGTTTTTTCCATTTACTAGGCGGAGAAAGTTTTCTGCTATAGAACAATGAATATTTTTTCAGAAAATTTTAAATGCAAGCGTATACATATTTTTTAGCTACAATAGGCATGGAATGTTCTAATAAAATTAGTTTTTTAATGAGTTTATGTGATAATGATAGACGTGAAAATAGGTAGGAAGCGCGATATTATCCATTTTTATACTTTTAAGACAACGAAACTTTGTGTAAAATAGGGCTAGAATCATTGAAGGGGGGAAGCGTCTACGCGACCGTATGACAAACTTAAAAGAAGTAACATTTGAAAAGCCTTCTTACGACCAATGGCAAGAGGCTGCTGTTAAGCAATTAAAAGGAAAACCTTTTGAATCGCTTTTAACAAAAACTATCGAGGGTATCACTCTAGAACCTCTATACACAGAGGAACGCTTACTGGAGGCGCTTGATGGTAAATTAGAGGAACAAGTATCAACTGTACGTGCATTAAAAGCAGATGGTGACTTTGGGGTAGCACAACAAGCTTTCGGTTCTTCAATCGAAGAATTTGTAGCACAAACAAATGATGCAATTGAGCGCGGAGCTGAATATGTAACTGTAGGGAAAGTGAGCTTTAGCTGGGATGAAGCGGCATTAAAACAATTAGCTGCCTTAATCGATACGCATAAGCAAGTTGTTCTTTACGTTGACGATAAAGAAGTATTAAATGTTTTCAACCTTGTAACAGATAAAGCAGTGAAAGGGTTTATCGTCTCAGCAGAAACGGTAGAACTTGCTGACTTTGCGAATGTGCGCACATTCAATGCCAACACGCAAGCAGCGCATTATGAAGGTGCCAATGCGACACAAGAATTAGCGATTGCGCTAGCACAAGCAGCAGAATTTTTAGGACAAGATTTTGCAGGCAATGAACAAAAATTCTTTGCTTCATTTGCTATCGATCCACAATTCTTTATGGAAATCGCAAAAATTCGTGCATTCCGCGTATTATGGAAAGCATTTGCACAAGCATACGGTGTTACAGCACCACAACCCGTACAAATCGTAACGGAAACATCGCTACGTTCATTCTCTAAATTAGATGTTTATGTTAACTTATTGCGTGCAGGCAACGAAGCCTTCTCAGCAGTAATCGGTGGCGCAGACGTTGTAACGGTACACCCACACAACATTTTAACAGGTCCAACAAATCAATCTGTGCGTATCGCGCGTAACGCAGCGCTTGTTATTAAAGAAGAATCGCATGTCACAAAAGTATTAGACCCAGCAGGTGGTTCATACTTCGTTGAGTCATTAACACATGACCTTGTGAAAAATGCTTGGGCATACTTCTTAGAAATTCAAGCAGCAGGTGGCTATACAGCGGCGCAAGGAAAAATCGCAGCAGACGTAAAAGCAGTTTGGGATAAACGTCTTGCGGATGTTGAAACACGTAAAGCGGTATTAGTTGGTACAAACAACTTCGCAGATGCTACAGAAGAAGTACCGACAGAAAGCTTTGTTGACGTGAATCGTTTAGCACAGCCATTCGAGCAATTACGCGTTGATTATAAAGAAAACCCAGTAAACGTCACGGTACTTGCTTACGGTGAACTGAAAAAAATTAAACCACGTACTGATTTCGTAACAGGTATTTTCGCAACTGCAGGTGTGACAGCAAATGTAACAGAGCCGTTCACAGATGTAGAAGCAGCGAAAAACTTCGTTGCAACAACAGATGCGCAAGTGATTGTGTTCTCAGCTGTTGATGAAGATGTTCAAGATGTATTACCACAAATCGTTGCGTCAAAACAACCAGGGACATTATTAGATGTTGCCGGTAAATTTGAACTTGACGGTGTTGACGGTGCTTTATACGCAGGCATGAACATTTACGAAAAACTTGAAGGCATTCAAACAAGCCTTAAGGAGGTACAACGATGAGCGTGAATTTTGAGGCAATTGATATTGAAGAAGTATTAACAAAAGAAGCATACGATAAAAAAGACGACACGTTTATGACAAACGAAGACATCGAAGTCAAACACGTCTACACAAAAGAAGATACACAAGGCTTAAAACATTTAAATGATGTTGCGGGTGTGACACCAAATACACGCGGTCCTTACCCAACGATGTATGTTGGCCGTCCTTGGACAATTCGTCAATACGCAGGTTTCTCAACTGCCGAAGAATCAAATGCGTTCTATCGCCGTAACTTAGCGATGGGTCAAAAAGGTTTATCGGTTGCATTTGACCTTGCAACACACCGTGGCTATGACTCAGATCACCCACGTGTAACAGGTGACGTTGGTAAAGCCGGCGTAGCCATCGACTCTGTAGAAGATACGAAAATTTTATTCGCTGGTATTCCATTAGACCAAATGTCGGTATCGATGACAATGAACGGTGCGGTATTACCGATCCTAGCATTCTACATCGTGACAGCGGAAGAACAAGGCGTATCACCAGAAAAATTATCAGGTACGATTCAAAATGATATTTTAAAAGAATACATGGTACGTAACACATACATTTATCCACCAGCAATGTCGATGAAAATTATCGCAGACATTTTTGAATATACATCAAAATTCATGCCGAAATTTAACTCGATTTCAATTTCTGGTTACCATATTCAAGAAGCAGGCGCAACAAATGATATCGAGCTTGGCTACACATTAGCAGATGGCCTTGAATATGCGCGTACTGGTTTACAAGCTGGTATCGACATCGATAAATTTGCACCGCGTTTATCATTCTTCTGGGCAATCGGTATGAACTACTACATGGAAATCGCAAAAATGCGTGCAGCGCGCCGTATTTGGGCACAATTAATGAGCCAGTTCAACCCAGAAAACGCGAAAACACAATCATTACGTACGCACTCACAAACTTCTGGTTGGTCGCTAACAGAGCAAGATCCATTCAACAACGTGACACGTACATTAATCGAAGCGAACGCGGCGACAATGGGGCATACGCAATCGCTGCATACGAACGCGTTAGATGAAGCCATCGCTCTTCCTACTGACTTCTCAGCACGTATCGCACGTAATACGCAATTGTTCTTACAAAACGAAACAGGTATGACAAAAACGATTGACCCATGGGGCGGTTCATATTACGTTGAGAAATTAACGGATGAATTAACAAAATCTGCATGGGAATTAATCGAAGAAGTTGAAGGCTTAGGCGGTATGGCAAAAGCAATCGACACAGGTCTTCCAAAAATGAAAGTCGAAGAAGCGGCAGCAAAACGCCAAGCGAAAATCGACTCAAATGCCGAAACAATTATCGGTGTCAATAAATATCGTTTAACAGAAGAAGAACCAATCGAAATCTTAGATATCGATAACACATTAGTACGTCAATCACAAATTGACCGTATTAACAACATGAAAGACGCGCGCGATGAAGCAGTCGTACAACAACATTTAGCACGTCTAACAAAAGCTGCGGAAACAGGCGAAGAAAACTTATTAGCGGTAGCAGTTGACGCGGCACGTGCACGCGCGACACTGGGCGAAATCTCAGACGCGATTGAAAACGTATCAGGTCGTCATAAAGCAGTTATCCGTTCAATTAGTGGGGTGTACGCTACGAACTACTCAGATCAAGATGCCATTTCAGAAGTAAAACAAATGACAGACGAATTTTTAGAAGCAGAAGGTCGTCGCCCACGTATTCTTGTTGCCAAAATGGGGCAAGATGGTCATGACCGTGGTGCGAAAGTTGTCGCGACAGCTTATGCAGACTTTGGTTTTGACGTTGATATTTCACCATTATTCATGACGCCAGAAGAAACAGCGATTATGGCTGTTGAAAATGACGTCCATGTTGTCGGTGTATCATCACTTGCGGCAGGTCACAAAACGCTTGTACCAGAATTAATCGCAGAGCTTAAAAAATTAGGTCGTGAAGATATTATCGTAATCGTTGGTGGCGTGGTGCCAGCACAAGATTATGACTATTTATATGAATGCGGTGCAAAAGCAATCTTTGGCCCTGGTACTGTATTGCCAATCGCATCTCAAAAAATTATTGAGCTTATCTACGAACAATTAGGTTACGAGGCTGAATAATGAACGATAAAAAATCGGCTTTATTTGTCCAGCCAGGGGTTGCAGCCACTCATGATGGCATGCAGGCGACAACGCGCCGTAAGTTCGTTCGACGTAAAAAGAAAGAAATCGATTTTGACGCTGCGGTAGCTGATATCCGTTCGGGTGATCGCATCCGCTTAGCAAAAGCGATTACGTTACTAGAAAGCTCAAATACAGACGATAAAGTGCTCGGTCAAGAACTCTTAAAACGTTTGTTGCCGTATACAGGAAACAGTATCCGCCTCGGCATTACCGGTGTACCTGGAGCCGGCAAGAGTACGTTCATTGAAACATTTGGTAAAATGCTTTGTGACCAAGGCCATAAAGTAGCGGTGCTCGCAATCGACCCATCTTCTAGTGTGACGGGCGGCAGTATTTTAGGCGATAAAACGCGCATGGAAGAATTATCGCGCGAAAAAAATGCCTTTATTCGCCCAAGTCCATCTGCGGGGACACTCGGTGGCGTTCATCGTAAAACGCGTGAGACGATGTTGCTTTGTGAAGCGGCTGGCTACGATATCATTTTGATTGAAACAGTCGGCGTCGGACAAAGTGAAACGGCTGTCCGCAATATGGTCGATTTCTTCTTGCTGCTTGTGTTAACAGGTGCAGGGGACGAATTACAAGGCATGAAAAAAGGCATCATGGAATTAGCAGACGGCATTTTAGTGCATAAGGCAGATGGTGATAATCTTCGTAATGCGAAGAAAACGGCGATGGAGTATAAGCAAATCTTGCATTTACTACAGCCGGCGACACCAGGCTGGACGACGCGCACGCTAACGGCTTCTTCATATGAAAAAACCGGCTTCGATAAAGTATTCAAAACATTGGATGATTTTAAAGAAACAGCGCTTGAAAACCATGTGTGGCATGAACGACGCAATAGTCAAACGACCGATTGGTTCCGCCAAATGATCTTAGACAAATTAGTCGATGATTTTTACGGTACAGCAGGTCGTAAAGATGAAGTTGCGAAGCTAGAACAAGCGATTTTAAATGGCAATTTAACAGTGGCTCAAGGAATTGAAACATTGTTTAAACCATAAAAAAAGGCTTCTTACACAATTGTGTAGGAAGCTTTTTTGCTTGTCGTTAAACGCGCATTAAAAAGGGGCTGGGACAAAATAGTTCATTTTTCTTATGCTCATCTGAGATAGTATTTTTACACCTATGTCCCAGCCTCTTTAATACCAGACGTTATTCAACAGGTACCCAAATCTCGATATGCTCTAAGTTTTGTCCGATGTATTTTTCAAAACTAATGCCTGGACGATGCGTATAGTCTTGATGGCTATTAAGTGCCTGGAATGTTGGCTCAATTTCGCTGAGCTGATGAATGGTACCAACAAGGTAGCGGCCGCTTGGAATCGGCACGGCAATCGATTCGACTTCTTTTGGCATGTTTTCCTCTTTGACACCGGCTAAATAGTCAATGCCGTCTTCGGTAAATGAAATGCAAACACCATAAAGTACATCTGTGTTTACTTCATAATCATCTAATACGTCGGCAAGCTCTTGCCATTGATCCGAAATATCAGAGATTCTTCCCTCATAAACGTTTAGGCCGCGAATTACTTCATCGGCAATCGTTTCAATACGTGTTTGCATAAAATCCATCCTCTCTATTCCAAAATCATCGGTGCATGCACCTTATACTCATTATAACGTAGAAGGCATAAAGTTTCGAACAATTCTTGAAATATTCGAAAATTTTAAAAACATCGATGTTCAACGGGATTTTTCGATGTTAAAATAAAGAAAATAGTTGAAGTGAGAAGGGGAGTTTTGCGCATGCTATCAAAGACTCATTTTCAAGTTCAGGAACTATCGAAAATTTTAAGCGTTATTGCTGCTGTGTCATTGTTAGGTATGGTTGTTAGCTATTTCGTCTATGGCTATCAACATCATTATGCGGCACTTATTTTTATTATTATGACGCTTTTCATCGCTTCAATGATATTTCACGATAAAAATAAAGTGAACCGCACACAATCTAAGTAGGAACCTTTGAAATCGGAGGCGTAGGCTGTTATAGTAAGGTGAATAGAGTGAAAGGGGCTAATTAATATGGCAATGGAACACGATTTATTATATCAATCAATGATTAATCAATGCCGTTCGGAGTTAACGGAAAACGGTTATACAGAATTACGCACAGCAGAAGCAGTAGATGAGGCTGTAAAACAACAAGGTACGACATTATTTATGGTCAACTCAGTATGTGGTTGCGCTGGCGGTATCGCACGTCCAGCAGCAGTGTATTCACAAAACTACCCAAAACGTCCGGATCATTTCGTGACGGTTTTTGCTGGTCAAGATAAAGAAGCAACGGCGATGGCACGTATGCTATTTGGTGAAGATCATATTCCATCATCACCATCATTTGTTTTAATGAAAGATGGTCAAGCAGTAGCAGAGCTTCCTCGTCACCAAATCGAAGGTCATGACCCAGTAAGCGTTGTGACGAGCTTACAAGGTTACTTCGAAGATTATTGTGAAGAACTGTAGGAACTGAAACAACTCAGAAACCGTGCGTAGGCGCGGTTTTTGTGCGTTTCAAGCAATTTTGAATGATGGAGGGGCAGATGATGAGGAAATTTAAAATCGGCTTTCGTACGATTAAAACGGCTATTGGTGTGGCACTCGCGATTTGGCTCGCTTCTTTTTTGAACTTGGAGTACTATACGAGCGCCGGGATTTTAACAATTTTAAGCATTCAAACGACAAAACGTAAATCACTACATGCGATTTATACGCGCATTGTCGCGTCAGTTCTTGTCTTGGCGATGAGTTATGTCTTTTTCACATTTCTCGGCTATAACGCGCTTGTATTAGGCTTATTAGTATTGTTCCTTTTACCGGTGTTAGTCATGTTAAAGGTAACGCCAGGATTTGTGTCATCGTCCGTTATTTTATTGCATATTTTTAATGAGCAACAGTTTACGCTCGCATTATTAAAAAATGAATTGTTAATTATGCTTGTCGGCTTTGGCGTCGGCTTTTTAGTCAATATGCAAATGCCGGATATCGAACGTGAATTAAATCGCTATCGCATTGCGCTTGAAAAAAATTATAGTGCGATTTTTCGTGAGATTGCGAAATATTTACGCGAAGGGGATACGAACTGGAATGGTCACGAGCTATTGTTGGCGACCGAAGCAGTTAATAAAGGAAAATCTCTCGCCTACCAAGATGTTGAAAACCATATTACGCGGAAAGAAAACCTATTTTATCGCTATTTTGATATCCGCGAGCAACAACTTGAAATTATTGAGCGTATATTGCCAAAAATCACAAACTTGCCGACAATTGTCACGCAGGCGCATGTCGTCGCAGATTTTATGGAAGAGCTCTCAAACAACGTTCACTCAGGTAATACGGCTGTAAAATATCGCCGTAAATTGGCGCAGGTGAAAAAAGAATTCCAAGCGCTCCCACTACCAACAACACATGAAGAGTTTGTGGCGATGGCATCGCTGTATCAATTTCTTGAAGAGATGGACCATTATTTATCGATTAAACAAAACTTTAAAGGCTTAAAAATTAAAAAAGGGAAACCGGTATTTAATTAAAAAAGGAGGAAGCGTTTAGAACGCTTCCTCCTTTTTTCGTAGATGGTCGAACGATTATAGTAGCATTGTTAGACCAAATGCAACCGATGATACGACCATAATAACAGCCATTAAAATAACAACGGCTTTCTGGAATTTTTTGTTACCCATTATGTCGACTCCTTCATAACTATTGACCATAGTGTACCAAATCTTTTTTTGTAGCGCAAAGTTTACTGCACGACGAATCAACTAAAAAATGTTAGTTGAAAATAGTGTATTACAAATAATGTAAATGAAAACCTTTTTGAATGTTCATTGAAAATAGTTATAGTACAGATTAAAAAAACTGAAAATTTGCACTTGTAGTTGCTATGTTGCAAAAACATGCGTACAAAATAGTGCATAAAAAACAAAAAATGCTCTTTTTTACGATAAAACTAGATTTTTTTTAGAATTCCGCTAACATAAGAGTATACATTTGTATGATTTAAAATTTTCTATTAATTAATCAACTGAAGGGGTTTAGTAGAGAATTTTACATTTTTTCGTTACACTTGTGTTATACAACAAAAAGGAGTTGGGGACTCGTGGAGAATGTAGATCACATTGGCATCGCCGTTAAAAATATTGACGAGCGCATTGCATATTACACTGATGTGTTAGGCATGAACTTGGAGAAAGTCGAAGAAGTAGAATCAGAACAAGTGAAGGTCGCTTTCCTTGATGGTGGCAATACACACATCGAGTTATTGGAACCGCTTTCTGAGACATCTGCGATTCACGGCTATCTAGAAAAACGTGGCGAAGGAATTCACCACATCGCATTAAAAGTCAAAGGCATTGAACAAGAAATGGAACGTATGAAAGCTGAAGGAGCTCGCTTACTTTCTGACCAACCGAAAATCGGTGCTGGCGGCGCAAAAGTAGTGTTTATTCACCCGAAATCATCTTTCGGTGTTCTTTATGAATTAGTAGATCGAGGCTAAGAAAAGGAGCAATCAGAAACTATGGATATGTATGATAAAATTAATGAATTATATGATAAAAAACGCACAATCGAAATGGGTGGCGGTGACGTCCGCATTGAAAAACAACACGCTAAAGGCAAATTAACAGCTCGCGAGCGTATTGATTTATTATTAGACGAAGGTACATTCGTTGAAATTAACCCATTCGTACAACACCGTACAGTAGACTTCGGTATGCAAGGCTTAGAGGGTCCTGGCGATGGTGTCGTAACGGGTTACGGTAAAGTAAATGGCCGTCCAATTTACTTATTCTCTCAAGACTTCACCGTATTCGGTGGCGCTCTTGGTGAAATGCACGCCAACAAAATTGCGAACGTAATGGACTTAGCAGCGAAAAACGGTGCACCATTTATCGGCATTAACGATTCAGGTGGCGCGCGTATTCAAGAAGGCGTATTATCACTTGATGGTTACGGTAAAGTATTCTACCGCAATTCCATTTTCTCGGGTGTGATTCCTCAAATCTCAGTAATCATGGGCCCATGTGCTGGTGGTGCCGTATATTCTCCAGCAATCACTGACTTTATCTTAATGGTTGATAAAACATCACAAATGTTTATCACAGGTCCAAAAGTTATCGAAACAGTAACAGGCGAAAAAATCTCTGCTGAAGGTCTTGGTGGTTCGAAAGTACATAATGCAGTAAGCGGTAATGCTCACTTCCGAGCTTCTGGCGAACAAGAAGCAATTGACCAAATTAAGCAATTATTAAGCTACTTACCACAAAATAATACAGAAAAAGCGCCGCGCGTTGAGTTCAACGAAGCAGATCACGAACGTCCAGAGTTATTAGATATCGTTCCAACAGATCAAACAAAAGCGTATGATGTTCGTAAAGTAGTAGAACAAGTAGCAGACCCAGGTACATTCATGGAAGTACAAAAAGACTTCGCGAAAAATATCGTTGTTGGTTTTGCACGCATCGATGGTGAATCAGTAGGTCTTGTATGTAACCAACCAAAAGTACTTGCTGGTGGTTTAGATATCGATTCATCTGATAAATTAGCTCGTTTCGTGCGTACTTGTGACGCATACAACGTGCCAATTATTACATTCGAAGACGTATCTGGTTTCTTCCCAGGTGTTAAACAAGAGCACGGTGGTATTATCCGTCACGGCGCGAAAATCCTTTATGCTTACTCAGAAGCAACGGTACCAAAAATTACAGTTATCCTGCGTAAAGCTTACGGTGGCGCATATGTGGCACTTAACTCAAAAGCAATCGGTGCCGATATGGTATTCGCTTGGCCAAATGCTGAAATCGCCGTTATGGGTGCAGCAGGTGCAGCAAATATTATCCACGCAAGCGAAATTGCAAAATCAGACGATCCAGAAGCGTTACGCGCTCAAAAAATCGAAGAATACAAAGAAAAATTCGCAAATCCATACGTTGCGGCTAGCTACGGCTTAG
Organism: Kurthia huakuii LAM0618; assembly: GCF_000505545.1. Taxonomy (GTDB): domain Bacteria; phylum Bacillota; class Bacilli; order Bacillales_A; family Planococcaceae; genus Kurthia; species Kurthia huakuii. The sequence goes on along the minus strand of NZ_AYTB01000008.1, from coordinate 435,423 downwards.
TTGATGACGTTATTGATCCTCGCGATACACGTATCAAGTTAATGCAATCACTTGAAATGTTACGCAACAAAAAAGAAGATCGCCCAGCGAAAAAACACGGCAATATTCCACTATAAGTCGACTAATTGCTCGAACATCGGACCTCGTTGTAGGTTCGATGTTTTTTTATGTTTACTATCAAAAAACAAGCGATTGTCAGTAAAAAATGCGTATACTACTACATAAGGAGGGATTTTCATGACAATTATTGAACAACTACAACAGCGTAAACCGGTCATCTGGCATAATCCGCAAGTCGAACAGGAACCAACACATTTTTTATTTGAACGTGTGTTAATTGATGAAGCTGATGCAAGATTGCAGCGCTTTGCGTCGTATTTTATCGAATCATTCCCTGAAACGATTGCGACGCAGGGCATCATTGAATCCCCATTAACGGCATTACGAAAACTTGGGCACGATTTTAATGCCGACGTTTTGTTAAAACGTGATGACGTTTTGCCAGTAAGTGGTTCTATTAAGGCGCGCGGGGGTATACATGAAGTGTTAGTACTTGCCGAAGCGATTGCGCGAGAAGCGGGTCTTGTGACAACTGCTCAGTCTTACAAAGCATTTGCCACACACCCAATAATTACAGAACTCGCCAAGCATACGATCGTCGTTGGCTCAACGGGCAACTTAGGGCTGTCGATTGGGATTATGAGTGCAAAGTTAGGTTTTCGTGTTGTTGTGCATATGTCACATGACGCGAAGCAATGGAAAAAAGACATGTTGCGCGCGAAAGGCGTAGAAGTAGTCGAACATGAAGGGGATTATAGCGTTGCGGTTGATACCGGCCGAAAGGAAGCCGACGCGGATTCATGGAGCCATTTTATTGATGATGAAAATTCGCAGCAATTGTTTGCGGGCTATGCGGTAGCAGCACGCCGTCTTGCCAAGCAATTGCCACAGCAACCGACACTTAAGAAGCCACTCGTTGTCTACATTCCTTGTGGTGTAGGCGGTGGTCCTGGTGGTGTTATTTATGGCTTGAAGGCGCAGTTTGGCGCTGCTGTGAAATGCTTTATGGTCGAGCCGATTGAGTCGCCTTGTATGCTATTAGGCATGGCAACAGGCAAACATGATGCGATTTGCGTTGAAGATATTGGCTTAACGAATCAAACGATTGCAGATGGCTTAGCAGTCGGTCGCCCGTCTCGCTTTGTCGGCCGTTTAATGGAACCGCTACTTGATGGTATCGTGACGGTGTCCGATGAACGCTTATGCCAATTACAACGACAGTTATGGGCGCGCGAACATATTTATGTTGAATCGTCTGCAGCAGCGGGCTTTGCTGGCTTAGAGCTAGTAGCATCACATTATCCAACAGCACAGCATATTGTCTGGGCGACAGGCGGTGGCCTCGTACCACAATCGGAAAAAAGTCAAGAGTTTGTGTAATTCAACAAGGCAGGTGCTGTATTATTTTGTATAATAGAACAAGGAGCATTATCGAATGACAACAGGAGGTGCAGTAGGTGGGTTTTTGGAATAAACAAAAGCGTTTACAAGAGGAAGAACCTCGCCTAACGCTTGAACGAGAAGGTCATGCAGTCGCCATTGAACTCGATCATCGCTATATTGATATTCGCATTCAAAAACCATATATCGATGTTATTGAGACGATTCACTTTTACAATGAATTGCTTGATGGCAAAACGCGCGAACAGATGGCATTGAATGCGCGCGCCATTGAATTTTTTGCGCAATTTACGAAAGTGCCACTTGGCAATGCATATGATTTTTTCCAAACGCTTGTATTTTTTTATTACAAGCATTATCAAGATGAAAGCTGTCCATTTCAGGGGAGCGATTTAACGTTTATTTTTTCACGTGTCGCCATTGATATTTACAATCATATTCAAGAAGACATCACAGACGTACATATGACATTAGAAGAAATAGAAACACGTCATCCGCGCGCTTTTTATTTCCACGAAGGCGATGTTGAGCTTGCGGGTATGCGCTTTGTTCGTGAAGCAAAGCTATTAATGCCAACGTTACTGCCAGTCGAAAAACAGCAGCTTGAAACGTTTAATAATTTTTTGTTAGCGCAGGAAATGCAAGAAATTAGCCAGGATATTCAAGGAGATGTGGCACGCTTTTTAGATGCGTATGCACTACTATCCTATGAACAGTTTGACCAACTTTATCAACTGCTGATGCATAATCAATCAATCGTTGAGGAACAGCAACACATTCATATTATGGGCATGAAATATATTTATATTCCAAACGTGGATATTGAGCGTGCATTACAAGCGATTCGTGTCTATCATTTGCAGCGTGCGCTGGAAGAAGGGCTACGCAACTATTTATCGCTTTATGAAGGAGCGACCGCGACCGTCTTAGGTATTATTGATTTTATGAACGACGAAAATGAGCGTTTATATGCCGATATAGACCCGACTATTTTTGAAAATAATCAACGTTATTTAAATTTATTTTTTAACGATTATTGTTTTGAACATCAGATTGAAGAAGGACGAGATTCTCCGCGTGTGCGCCAATTTTTACATGCGCTCGCAAAAGATTATACGCGTCAAAAAGCAAAGCAACATGGCGGCTTGATGAAATGCACGGCCATCATTAAAAACGCGCTTAGCAAACATCGCTTGATGGGCCACGATAATTAACGAAGATAAAAATTTTGTGGTATAGTGTTACGTGGAAACGTAGTACAGCTACAAGCCTAACAAGATATGCTAGGCTGAATATAAAGGGGTCTTATAAGTGAATAGTCGAATTGTAGAACAATTTTTAGAATTAGTACAAATTGATTCAGAAACGTATCATGAGGAAAATATTTCGCCGGTATTGCAAACGATACTAAAAGAATTAGGTTTTGACGTTTATGTCGATGATGCGCATACGAAAAATGGTCACGCCTCAGGCAATATTATTGCGACATTAAAAGGCAATACAACGGATATCGATGCCATTTATTTCACAGCGCATATGGATACCGTTGTACCGGGTGTTGGCATTAAACCAATCATTAAAGAAGACGGCTATATTTATTCAGATGGCACAACGATTTTAGGTGCCGATGATAAAGCAGGTTTAGCGGCATTAATCGAGCTTGCACGCCGCATCAAAGAACAAAATATCGCGCATGGTGATATTCAATATGTTATTACAGCGGGTGAAGAGTCAGGTCTTGTAGGGGCAAAATTTTTAGAGCATGAAAAAGTATATGCTAAATATGGCTTTGCTGTAGATTCAGACGGTAAAATCGGTGAAATCGTTGTGGCCGCGCCGTATCAAACAAAAATTTCCGCGACATTAACAGGGAAAACAGCGCATGCAGGTGTAGAACCAGAAAAAGGAATCTCCGCGATTACGATTGCTGCCAAAGCCGTAGCGCGCATGAAACTCGGTCGTATTGACAGTGATACAACGGCAAATATCGGCCGTTTTGAAGGCGGTAAAGCAACAAATATCGTCGCTGATGAAGCAACGGTTTTAGCAGAATGTCGTTCATTAGAAAAAGACAAAGTAGAAGCACAAGCTGCCGATATGAAAGCAGCGTTTGAAGAAGCAGCAAAAGAAATGGGCGGTTCAGCAGACGTTGCTGTTGAAAATATGTACCCTGGATTCCGCTTCACGGATGACGATTTAGTCGTACAAGTAGCGCAACAAGCCGCACGCTTAATTGGTCGCGAACCAAAATTAACACAATCAGGCGGCGGTAGTGATGCCAATGTGATTGCAGGATACGGCATTCCAACGGTAAACTTAGCAGTTGGTTATGAATTTATTCATACGACAAACGAACGTATTCCAGTAGAAGAACTTGAAAAACTAGCAGATTTATTAGTTGCAATTGTTAACGTGACAACAACTGTAAAATAACTTTTTGGAGGGGCCCTATGACGAGTTCAACAGTAGTCGTCTTTCGCTGTGGCAATGAAGATTATGCCATTGCGGTGGACCAAATTATCTCAATTGAAAAAGTGGCACATATAAACCCGGTGCCACATTTACCGCATTATGTTGTGGGCTTAACGAAAAATCGCGGCGAATTACTACCGGTATTAGATTTTGAACGTATTTTATACAATCGTTCAGCAAATAGTCATGATACGCGTCTTGTCATTGTACAAGCAGATGATTTCGTCTTTGGTTTACAAGTTGTCGAAGCAAAAGAAATTTTAGTGTTATCCGATGATGTGTTAAAGCAAGTAGGGCTTGTCAACTATGCACATACAAAGTATTTTACAGCGGTTGCCAATTTAGATGATCGTATGATAACGGTTGTGTCACCCAATGTGTTATGCGATACATTAGACGGCATTAAAGAAATTAAACAATATATGGTTGAAATGAAACAGCAACAAGCAGAAGCATAAAAAAGCAGGAAGTGCGTAGCAATCGCGCTTCCTGCTTTTATTATTTTGTGGCATGCTCTGTCGCGTCTTGTTGTTGTGGGTTCCAAATGGTTAAAATAACCCCTTGATCGTTGTCTCCAGAAACGGTATAGCTACGTTCAAGCGGGATATCAATGTTTGTTGTACCTTCTGACTTCACGTCATGGTGCGATACGGTGTACGTCATGTCGTTGACGGTTGCTGTTAATGAATCATGTGATGTTAAGTAGTCCATATACTCTTCAAGCACCCAATCATGCTGCTGCATAATTAAACTATGAGGAAGACCAACATAGCGGAAATGCCATGCTTCATATTGAATACCGGTAATAGACGTTTTGTCGCTAGGGTAGCGCAAAATAAAGCCATATTTCGCAGCGTTTTTTGCAAGCCATTTCCCTTCCTCTGCGTTTTCCATTAAACCGAGGCTTGAACCAATGTCCATTGATAAACCTAAATTATGCTCGCTTGCACCAGGTGGCAACGCAATGTCTGCACCTTTTGTACGGTAAAGGTCCGCTTGCACAGCTTTTGAGCGATAGCTACTATTGATGACAAAATGCGTAACATTGTCTTTTTTCGCATCGTGAATCATATGCTTAAAGGCGCTAAGCATTTCACGTGAAATTTTAATCGAGTCATCCGCTGTTGTAAAACCTTTAACAACTTTTGGATGTTTTGATAACGTGATTAAATCTTCAGGAATGGCTTGGTCGTTTACTTCATGCTCGGCGTTAATGAGCACGAGCTGTCCTTTTGAAATATCATCTGCTGTGACAGCTACTGTTTGCGTTGTCGGCTTTTTCGGAACGTCTTTTTTTGGTTCCTCTGCCGATTGAGTAGCTGATACAACACTATACACAACAAGAGCGAGAATGATGGCAACAAGTGCTAACGCAAGCTTTTTCATCTTTCTCCTCCTAAAACTCATTCGTTACTAAGTATATAGTAATTGACGTGAAAGTGTAGCAAAAAGTTACAGTTTAATTCGGCATTAATGAAATAATTAACACAATACTAACAATCAACGCAACGCCGAGCATTTGTAAACTAGAAAATGGGAGTGCAAGCCAAATAATGCTACTGAATACGGCGACCAATGGCTCAACCGTACCGAGTAACGTCGATTCCTTTGCCGACAAGTAGCCGACACTTTGGAAGAAAAACCAAAAGGCAATCGCCGTGCCAAAAAAGATTGTAAAGAATAACGCAAGATTTGTATTCAATGAAAAATCAATTGTACCAATGTCCCATATCGGGTGGATAAAACTCATGCCAAGCCCAGCGATTAACATAGCCCAACCGATAATAACGAGCGCCGAAAAATGAGCGAGTAGCGTTTTTGCGTACAATGTATAAAACGCCAATGTGATGGCAGAAATCAGTCCCCATATGACCGCTGACATGGGTACTGAAAAGTTAGAGAATGACCCACCTGTTAACAGAAGCCATGATCCGATAATCGTTGCGATAATCATGACGATATCCATGCGTAAAAAAGGTTGCTGCCGCGAAAAAATTAAATATAAAATAATAAAGATCGGTGCGGTATATTGCAAGAGCGTGGCGACAGCGGAGTTTCCATAAGCGATGGCAGCCATATACGAATATTGAACGCCGAGCATACCAACAATACTGAAAAAAATAAGCTGTAACGCAAATTTTTTATGTTTCCACACAGTAAGAATGGGTTTTTTACGCAGTAGTTGCAAGCCGAGTAAAATAACACCAGCGCCAAGTAAACGCGCCGTCACAAACCAGTTGACATCGACGTGTTGATGCTGGAATAAATATTGCGAAGCGGTGCCATTTAAGCCCCATAAACAAGCACCTACAAGCGCAAGTATGATGCCGAGAAGTCGTTTGTTTCTCACATTATCACCTATTTCTATCAAGATATATCGACTATAATAGAAGAATAGTCGGAAAAATAGCGTTTTATCCGCGAAAACTATCAATATATTGAGGTGAGTTGATGCAACGGCGCCATATTCCAATCAATCTATTTGGACAGGAGCAAGTGCTTTATGATAATCCTGCGTTTCCATCGATTGTTTATGACACATTAATCGCAGCCAATAGTACAGGCTATATTCCGCTTCATTGGCATGATGAGTGGCAGCTACAAATTGTTGAAGAAGGGATCGTAGAGTTTCATGTACAAGGAGATGTTCATTTCATCGAAGCTGGAGATGGCATCTGGATCAATTCCGGTGTCGTACACGAAGCACATGCACAGACGAAAGATGCACGATATCGCTGTTGGAATATCCAACCGGAACTGTTGCCGCCATTTTTGCGTCAATGCTTTGAACAGCGAGGTCCGCAGCAAGGCTATGTCGTGCTACAAGCCGCTGTGTCGTGGCAACAAGATTGTATGAATATTATCAAGCATGCGATGCGTAGCGACGATGAATTTGTGATTTACGATGCCTTTGTCAACGTAGCTCATTTGTTATGTACATATGCAAAGTCCGGCAGCAAAAAACCGGCATTCGATGAACGTTTAAAGGAACTACTCGCGTATATTCATGCGCATTATACCGAAAAATTAACGCTTGAAGAGCTTGCAACTGTCGTGTATTTAAGCGACAGCGAAACGATTCGACTCTTTAAAAAATCGTTACAAATGACGCCGTTTCAATATATTTTGAAGTATCGTTTAGAGAAAAGTAGGGAATTGTTACAATATACAGATCAAGCAGTGACTGATATCGCGCTTGAAATTGGTTTTTCAAGTGCGAGTTATTTTATTCAAAAGTTTAAAGAAGCGTATGATATTACACCGAAACAGTTTCAAATGTTATAATAGCAATAAGAACAAAAGTTCGGGAGGAATCTGCATGGCGATTTTATTCCATATTGATATGAACTGTTTTTATGCGTCAGTCGAACAAGCGCTAAATCCGGCATTAAAAGGCAAAGCGATTGCTGTTGGCGGGGATCCAAAAGAGCGCCGCGGCGTTGTTGTGACGTGTTCATATGAAGCACGAGCGCGCGGCGTTTATACGACGATGCGCGTGACCGAGGCATTAAAAAAATGTCCGGAATTGCTCATGCTAAAGCCCAATTTTGAGCGTTACCGTGCGGCGTCAAATGCGATGTTTACGATATTGCGTGACTATACAGATTTAGTAGAGCCGGTGTCGATTGATGAAGGTTATATGGATGTGACGGCGATTACGCATGGTATTGATGCGGTAGCACTCGCTGAAGAAATCCAACAGCGCTTAAAGCAGGAATTGGATTTACCATGCTCGATTGGCATTGCGCCGAATAAATTTTTAGCGAAAACGGCATCGGATATGAAAAAACCGTTTGGTATTACCGTGCTACGCAAGCGACAAGTGCCACAAATTCTTTGGCCAAAGCCCGTTATTGCGATGCACGGTATTGGGCAGCGGACAGCCGAAAAATTAGCGACACACGCGATTCAAACGATTGGCGATTTAGCAGCCGCAACGGAAGCAGATATGAAGCGTTGGTTTGGAAAAAATGGCGTCCGGATGCGTGAAAAAGCGCATGGCATTGACAAGCGTGCAGTGGACCCAACATCGATTTATGATACGAAATCTGTTGGCAATTCGACGACGCTTGCTGAAAATATTTTAACGCAGCGTAAATTGCATGAGGTCATCTCACAGTTGGCGGAGCGTGTTGCGAATAGGTTGCATGCGAAAAACCTTGCCGGTACGACCATTTCGATTCAATTGCGCGGAGCCGATTGGAAGCAAACGACGCGCAGTAAAACACTCGTCAATGCGATTTATGAGCAGGCTGATATTGCGCGTGAAGCAAAGGAACTAGCGACAAAACATTGGAATGGGGCGCCGCTACGATTAGTCGGCGTGAGCATGAGCCACGTTGAAAATCGCCAACAGCGTATCGAACAACTCGATTTGTTTACGTTTACAAAACATGTGCCTGATGAACCGGTGATGAATGTTATGAATGAACTACGCGATAAGTTTGGACAGCATATTATCGTGCGAGGTGTCCGCGTTAAAAAATCAACGTATGATGCACCAACGAGCTTTTCAAAAGATTTTTTAGATGATCATAGAAAGTAGGAATGACAATGCAACTTCAATTTTTAGGAACGGGCGCAGGTATGCCATCAAAAGAGCGCAAAACGAGTGCGCTTGTCATGAAACTATTAGATGAATTAGGAACGATTTGGCTGTTTGACTGCGGTGAAGCGACGCAACATCAAATTTTAGAAACGACGATTAAGCCACGTAAAATCGATAAAATATTCGTAACGCATTTACACGGAGACCATATTTATGGGCTGCCAGGTTTTATCGGCTCACGGTCGTTTTTAGGAGGCGACACACCGCTGACCATCTATGGCCCAAAAGGTTTAAAAGAATGGGTGACGATGACCAATGCGGTGACGGGTACCCATTTGACGTATCCACTGCATTTTGTTGAGGTTGAAGAGGGGGTTGTCTTTGAAAATGAGCACTTTATCGTCCGTGCAATGCCGCTTGAGCATGTGGTACCGTGCTTTGGCTATCGCATTGAACAAAAGCCATTAGCAGGTGCACTTGATATCGTAAAAGCGACCGCGCTTGGAGTCCCAAAGGGTCCGTTACTAGGACGCTTAAAAGCAGGTGAGCATGTGACATTAGCAGATGGTACGATTGTTCAGAGCGAGGATGTGTTAAGCGAACCGCAGCCGGGGTTTGTTGTGACGATTTTAGGTGATACACGTCAATGTGCCAATGCGCTTACATTGGCACAACAGGCTGATGTACTCGTACATGAATCTACATTTGACCATGCGACGGCACAGCTAGCGCGCCGATATGGTCATTCAACGAATACCGAAGCGGCCACTGTTGCAAAACGTGCTCGTGTCGGTACGTTGTTGCTAAATCATTTGAGTGCGCGTTTTTTAGCAAAAGATTTAGCGCGTATGACAAAAGAAGCACGCGCGATTCATGAAAAAACGTATTTAGTAGAAGACTTCAGTACATTTGAATGGCGCCAACAACAGTTAATCAAACAATCATAAGGTAAGTAGCAATCATTCATTGAGGTGATTGCTACTTTTTTCTTTTATATTCATAAAAATGCTCTTTAATACACATTTTTTGTTTTCCTTTTTCAGTAAAATAGCTTATAATATGGGTGTGAATAGCCATTCATTCCGGATAAGGGGGAACGATCATGAATTTATCAACGCGCTTTACTGAAACAGCCCGCGAGCACGCGGACAAACATGCGTATGTTTTTATGGATCAACAAACGACGTATCGTGAGCTTGACGCTCAAATTACGCGTTTTGCAGCAGGACTTCAACATCTAGGATTACAAAAAGGGGACCATATTGCACTTTTATTAGGGAATTCACCACATTATATTATCGCATTGTACGGCGCTTTCCGAGCAGGCATTACAGCGATTCCAATCAATCCGATTTATACGGCGGATGAAATTTCGTATATTTTAAATGATGGCGATGTGCGCGTTGTCATCGCATTAGACCGCGTTGTACCGGTTATTGAAAAACTCGAAGACAGCACGTATATTGAAACGTATGTCATTTGTGAGACAAGCGAAGATACGAGCTGGACGACAAGTTCGCTTGCCGCGAAATTTAGGTCGTTTACGGCATTTATGCAGCAAATGCAGCATGAACTAATCCAAGTTGAAGCAGCAAGCGATGATGTGGCAATTATTTTGTATACTTCCGGAACGACCGGGAAACCAAAAGGTGTCATGTTAACGCATAATAATTTATATGCCAATGCGCGTGATATCGGCGCGTATTTAGATATTCGTAGCGATGACCGCGTCGTTACAACGCTACCGATGTTCCACGTCTTTTGTTTAACAGTTGCGCTGAATGCCCCGTTGATTCGAGGTGGGACATTGCTAATTTTGCCGCAATTTAGCCCGGCAGAAGTGACGCGTATTATTAAAGAATATCGCGCTACGATGTTTGCTGGCGTGCCAACGATGTTCAATTTCTTATACCAATATCCAGGTGCCACAAAAGAAGATATGCAAAGTGTGCGTTTATGGATTTCAGGTGGCTCATCGTTGCCGGTGGCGTTATTACGCGATTTTGAAGCGAAATACGATGTGAAAATTAGTGAAGGCTATGGCTTATCTGAGGCATCGCCGGTGACATGCTTCAATCCAATTGACCGCCCAAATAAAGCAGGGTCGATTGGCTTATCAATCAGTAATGTTGAAAATCGTGTTGTCGACCCCGATGGTCAAGAAGTACCGGTTGGTCAAGTGGGTGAACTTATCGTTAAAGGGCCAAATGTTATGAAAGGCTATTATAAAATGCCAGATGAAACAGCGGCCACATTAAAGGATGGATGGCTTCATACGGGCGATCTTGCGCGCCGCGATGAAGAAGGTTATTTCTATATTGTTGACCGTAAAAAAGAAGTGATTATTGTTGGCGGCTATAATGTTTATCCACGCGAAGTAGAAGAGGTATTGTATGACCATGCGGCGATTGCGGAAGCGGCTGCGGTTGGTATGCCCGACCCAGAGCAAGGTGAACTTGTAGTAGCATATGTTGTGAAAACAGAGGACTCTTTAACAGAGGAAGCAGTTATCGCGTATTGCCGCGAACATTTAGCGAAGTATAAAGTACCTCGCCACATTGTCTTTTTAGACGAATTACCGAAAAATGCGACCGGAAAAATTTTACGCCGTGAATTGCAAAAATTAACATAGTGTATGGAACGAAGCATATCCTACGTGATGTGTTTCGTTTTTTTTGTTATGCTGATGAAAAGGAGTGAGCATCATATGCCGACGATTAATCCATCTGAACAGACCGAACGCGAAAATTACAAGCTCATGACCGGGGCAATTGTTCCGCGTCCGATTGCTTTTGTCACGACTAAATCACCACAAGGAGTCGTTAATGCGGCACCATTTAGTTATTTTAATATTGTGTCATCCAATCCACCACTTATTTCTATATCGGTGCAACGAAAAAATGGCGAGCAAAAAGATACCGCGCGAAATATTTACGCGACGCATGAATTTGTTGTGCATTTAACGAGCGAAGAGAACGTCGACATGGTCAACGAAACAGCTGCAAGTTTAGCATACAATGATAGTGAACTAGCACGCACAACATTCACATTAGTTGAAAGTGTAGCAATCGCTGTGCCAGCGATTGCGGAAGCGGCGTTTCGTATGGAATGCACGCTCGAACAAGCTGTAACGCTGCCGGATTATCCGAATTTTGATTTGTTTATCGGTAAAGTGGAGCGCTTCCATATTGATGATGCATATTATGATGTCGAAAATGGGCATGTCGATGAACAAGGATTGCAAGCTGTAAGTCGACTAGCAGGGAATCATTACGCAAAGCTTGGCGAACTGTTTACGCTAGCGCGACCAAAATAAAAAAAGGGCTGATGAAGAAATCGTGTTCATCAGTCCTTTTTTAAATGCGTGATTATTCCGCCGCGAAAACTTGCGTCCATTCATCACGTTTATCTAAAAATTGTTGTGCAAGCTCTTTTGCACCTTCTAAACTATGGCTTGCGGCCCAACCACATTGTACTTCATTACAAGCAGGGACACTTTCTGCTGCTAAAACATCGTTCATTGTCGCTTCTAAAATGTTTAACACATCGTCATAGTCATCATGGTTAATAAGCGATACGTAAAAGCCCGTTTGACAACCCATTGGTGACCAATCGATAATTTGGTCTGAATGATTGCGAATGCGGTCAGCAGTCAAATGCTCTAGTGAGTGGAGTGCCGGCATGGCCATATGCTCTTTGTTTGGCTGTTTAAAACGGACGTCATATTTTGTAACAACATCGCCATGTTGTCCTGTTTTTGTACCAGCAAGGCGTACATAGGGTGCTTGTACTTTCGTGTGATCTAAGTCGAAGCTCTCGACGTTTGTTTTCTCTTTAGACATCTTAAAATCCCCTTTATGATCAAATTCCATTCTATTGTATCATTAAATTATTTGAAAGCTCTAAATTTTTGCGTAATTTTTGCGCTGTATTCGTTTAAAATGGATGAGGATTTACTAGCAAGGCGTTAAAAAATTTGCGATTAGTTCGGCAGTCGCTTTTGTTTCAGTATCAAAAAATTCAATTTTACTAAAATAGCTATGAATTAAGCCTTCGAGTTCAATGCGCTCCGCTTGAACACCTGCTTGCTGCAATGTATTGATATAGCGAATGCCTTCGTCTACGAGTACATCGTATTGTGCCGCAATAAGTAGGGTGCGTGGTAACTGCGCAAAACTTTTTGCTTGCAGTGGAGCGACAAGTGGATTTTTTTGATTTGCTGCATCAACATATTGTTCAGTAAACCAAATCATACCGTCTTTATCAAGACCGAGGTTTTCACCAAATGTTTTATAGCTTGAACGATTAAAATCCATATCAAGCACCGGGTAAATAAGCGCTTGTTGTTTAATTGTTGGGCCATCGTAGTCTGCACTTAACGCACTTACAACTGCAGCTAAATTGCCGCCAGCACTATCGCCGCTAACCGTAATATTTTGACGATCAATGTGTAAGTCGTCGGCATGATTATCTACCCACACGAGTGCATCATAGGCGTCGTTGACAGGCGTTGGGAATCGATATTCTGGCGCAAGGCGATAATCGACACTTACGACAACTGCGTGTGCCGCGACCGTTAAATAGCGGCAGCCACCATCGGCATATTCAGGGCTCCCAAATACCCAGCCACCACCGTGGTAATACACAATGACAGGAAATGGTCCATCGCCATCTGGCGTATAGATGCGCACATTAATTTGACCGTCACGTACAGCAATTTTTCGATCCTCAATGGATTGGATCCCTGCAATATTGACCGGGAATTTTCGTGCCAGTGCCCGTTCGCGTCGTGCTTCTTCCGGTGTTTGCTCGTAATATTGAATCCCTTTATGCGCTTCGATATAACCAATAGAACCTTGATGTAATGTCATGTGAAAAACCCCTCTCCGAATGATTGTAGCGTCAGTATAGCACATATTTTATTATTCCTACAAGTAAACTTGGTATTAAAATTAAAAAAAGTAAAAAAGCTCAGCATTGTGCCAAGCTTTTTCACAGTTATTTAATTAAGTTACTAATTGTTTTAAAGTGAGGATGTTTCGCATGACCAAGCAACTCAAAGAGAACCATTTCGACGCTCGTAATAAGTGCGCCTTCTTGTGCCATACGGTCAATGCCAATTTGTTTATTATCGGCTGTACGCGAATCAACAGCATCGGCTACGACTTCAACGATATAACCAGCTTCTAATAAATCGCGTGCTGTTTGATAGACGCAAATATGTGCTTCAATACCACAGACAATAATACGGTCTAAATCATCGATTGCTTGCAACGCTTCAACAAACGTGTCATGTTGATACGCGCTAAACGTCGTTTTTGCAATGGCTGTGACACCAGGTAATGCGACTTGCACCTTTTCTGCTGTTGGACCTAAACCTTGTGGATATTGTTCTAATAAAATCATCGGAATGTCTAGTGCACGTAGCCCATCAATTAATTGTACGAGTCGTGTTTCTGTCTGTGTAGGGTCATTCATTACCGATAAAATTTTTTGTTGGACGTCAATAATAACGCAAGCTGTTGCCATAAAAAAACCTCCTTCGCATAAGTATAGCTTCACTATACCATGCAAGGGAGATTTGTTTCATGTATTAGATATTGAATACCGCAATGGATTGACCCATAAAGTTCGCATTTGGAATCGCCATAATGACGGCATTTGCGACATCATCGCGGCTAATTGATTGTGCCGCTTCTGGCACATCATCATACGATAGGGCATAGCGACGTTTTGGCTCGTCATTTGTTAAACCCATTGGACGAATGATTGTATATGTTAAGCCAGCTGCTTGAATGGCGTCAATCGATTTTTTATGATCGATTAAATACGGTTTTAAATAGTTCATGACTTGTTGACCACGTTCGCCTTGAATTTCACCATCAACACCAGCACTCGCTGTATAGACGATGCGTTTGACACCATGTTTGAGCATACCTTCAACAATATGTTGTACCATGACAGAAATCGGGTTGTCGATATCGCTGTCTTTTGGTGTACCAAGTGTTGATACGACCATATCCGCACCTTCAATGGCATTCGCTACTGCCTCTCTATCAAATGCGTCCCCTTCAATGATTGTTAAATGTTCATCGTCGATTGTTAATTTTTCACGAGAACGTACGAATGCTACGACATCGTATTCCTCTGATAATGCTTGGCGTACAGCGTGTTGTCCTACACCGCCTGTTGCGCCGAAAATTACTAATTTATCCATTATGTAAGCACCTCCATCTCTATTATCGTAGGAATTGACAAAATTGTAAACTACTCTGTCTTGTGACAAAGTTTCTGTTAATTCGCAAAAATGCATTGACAATTATTGTCTGTCAGCATAAAATTGAGTCAATTCTTGTTAAAACCTATTCGTTTACTAAGGATTGGAGGGGGCAGACACATGACGCAAACAACACATGAAGAGCGTTTAGAAGTCATCGCAAAAGCAATCGAAGGAATTCGATTTGGTGAAGTACAGATTACGATTCAAGATGGGGTCATTGTGCAAATTAACCGCGTAGAAAAACAACGGTTTCAACAGCAACGTAAAGCGCAAAAATAAATCCTAGCTATTGACTTTGTTTAAAGTTTATTTTATTATCTTTACATGTTTACTAGGAATTTAAAAATCGAACAGCTGACTAGACAACTAGAGGCGCTTATTTTACTTATGAAGAAATGACAAATCATTGAACATGGGAAAAATGAGGGCTTTTTTTGTTCATTTACATATCGCAGCATAGAAAAGGAGCAATCGCTATGACAAAAGTTTATATTGTTGGTGCGGGTCCCGGGGATGTAGAGCTAATTACGTTGAAAGGGTTACGTGCAATTAAAGAAGCAGATGTCATTTTATATGACCGATTATTAAACGAAGAATTATTAACTTATGCAAAATCAACTGCAGAGCTTGTGTTTTGTGGCAAACTACCAAACCGTCATGCGATGATTCAAGAACATATTAATGAGTCGCTCGTCCGCTACGCAAAAGAAGGAAAAGTCGTAACCCGTTTAAAAGGCGGCGACCCTTTTGTGTTTGGACGCGGCGCTGAAGAGGCGGCAGTACTAGCAAGCGAACAAATTCCATTTGAGATTGTACCGGGTGTCACATCAGGGATTGCCGCACCAGCATATGCGGGTATCCCAGTAACACACCGCGATTTAAGCGCAAGTTTTGCAATTGTGACCGGACATCGTCAAGCTGGGAAAGATGACGATGTAAAATGGGAATCATTAGTTCACATCGACACGCTAGCTGTTTATATGGGCGTAAAAAATTTACCATATATCGTAGCGCAACTCTTACGTTTCGGCAAAAATCCACAAACTCCAGTCGCACTAGTCCATTGGGGGACGTATGATAAGCAGCGCACTGTAACCGGCACACTCGCCACAATTGAGCGCATCGTCGAAGAACAAGCGATTGAAAATCCAAGCATGATTATCGTTGGAGAGGTTGTACGTTTGCGTGAACAACTCGCTTGGTTTAACGAACAGCCAAGTGTACAACGTGTTTTAACGTAAAGGAGGAAAAGGCATGCAAGCAGTATTATATGTAGCACATGGAACGAGGGTAGCAGCAGGAATTAGGGAAGCGAAGGCATTCGTTGAGCGTGCGAAAAAACGCGTGCGTCTGCCGATTCAAGAGATGTGCTTTTTAGAGCTTGCCGAGCCAACAATTGAGCAAGGGGTAGCGGCATGTGTTGCACAAGGCGCTACATCGATTGTGATTGTACCGATTTTACTATTAACGGCCAATCATGCAAAACAAGATATACCACAGGCCATTGCGCCGTTACAAGCGCGTTTCCCACACGTACGTTTTTCATATGGCAAGCCGTTTGGAATTGATCGCCGACTGATTGCACAACTTTATGAGCGCATTCAACAAACAGACGTTAAATTAACAGAAGATTCAGAAGTGTTGTTAATTGGACGTGGCAGTAGCGATGCAGCTGTATTACGAGATTTTACTGAAATTGCGACGCGCTTGAAATTATTTTTCGGCATACGCAATGTCAACATTGCTTTTTTATATGGCAATGGCCCAAAGTTTGAAGACTATGTCGCAAATTTACAACACAACCGAGCAAAAAAAGTTTTTATCATACCCTATTTATTATTCCAAGGGTTATTGCGCAACCATATTGACAAGACGCTCACAGAAGCAACCGTCGAACAGCAGTTAATTATTTGTGACAGTTTAGGATATGGCAACAACGTATTAGACGTACTTGTTGAGCGCACAAATGAAGCGGTGGCGAACGCTGCCAACATTAATAATGAGGTGATTATTCATGGTTTTACAAGTCGAAAACAGTCCATTTAGCGAGCAACAGGTGAAGCTCTTAAATGAGTTACTCCCAAAGTTAACAGATACGCAAAAAATTTGGTTAAATGGTTATTTAAGTGCCCCGCAAGCGGCCGTAGCACAAGCAACAGCCGTATTAGAAGGGGTACAACAAATCGCGGCGCCACAAACGATTACGGCGACGTTATTATATGCGTCACAAACAGGCAATAGTCAAAAATTAGCCGAAAGCTTTGCGCAAGAATTAGCGCAAAACCAAGTAGCAGTAAGCGTTGCATCAATGAATGATTTCAAACCAAAAGACTTAAAGAAGCTTGAAAATATTTTAATTATTGCGAGTACGCATGGTGAAGGGGAAGCGCCTGATAATGCGATTGGCTTTTATGATTTCCTCCATAGTAAACGCGCACCAAAGTTAGATGGCGTGAACTATGCGGTATTAGCGCTTGGCGATAGCTCGTATGAGTTTTTCTGTAAAACAGGTGCCGATTTTGACGAACGGTTGCGTGAACTAGGAGCGACGGCACTCGTACCACGTACAGATTGTGATGTTGATTATGATGACGATGCAGCGGCATGGTTTACTGCTGTACAACAAGAACTGTTAAAACAAGCAGGTCAATCATCACAAATAGCATCAGTCGCAGCAACGCCAACACAAGCCGCTACTTACACTAAAAAGAAGCCGTTTAACGCGGAAATTTTAGAAAAAATCAATTTGAATATGGATGGCTCGAATAAAGAAACGTATCATGTTGAATTATCATTGGAAGATTCAGGAATTACGTTTGAGCCGGGCGATAGTTTAGGAATTATTCCGCAAAATGATCCAGCACTTGTGACGCAATTGATTGATGCGTTAGGCTTTGAGGCGGCAACGGAAGTAACGGTGCAAGATGCGACAGTGACATTAGCGGATGCCTTAACAAATACACTCGAAATTACCGTTGTGTCAAAACCGCTTGTTCAAAAGCTAGCGGCGTTTACAACAGCCGATGTGGCAACGATTTTAGATGGCGATTTCCAAGCTTATAGTTATGGCCGTGATTTACTTGATTTCGTGACAGCATATGGTCCGTTTGCATGGACGCCGCAGCAATTTGTCGAGCAGTTACGTGCGATTCCGCACCGTTTATATAGCATCGCCTCTAGCTATACAGCAAATCCTGATGAAGTGCATTTAACAATTGGAAAAGTAGCCTATGAAGCATATGACCGTACGCGTACAGGCGTAGCGAGTGGTCAACTTGCCGAGCGTTTAGAAATTGGCGATACGGTTTCTGTATTCGTAAAAGAAAATCCAAACTTTAAATTACCACAAGATGCCAACACACCAATTATTATGATTGGTGCTGGAACAGGAGTAGCTCCGTTCCGTTCATTCGTCGAGGATCGTGCTGAAACGGGCGCTGGCGGGAAATCCTGGTTGTTCTTTGGAGAGCAATACTTTGTCTATGACTTTTTATACCAAGTTGAGTGGTTAAATTATTTACAAGAGGGCGCTTTAACGAAAATGGATGTCGCATTCTCTCGTGACCAACAGCAAAAAATTTACGTGCAGCATCGCTTACAAGAACAAGCGAGCGAAGTGTATGAATGGCTACAACAAGGTGCGGTTATTTACGTTTGTGGTGATGAAAAAGCGATGGCGAAAGATGTCCATGAAGCGTTGCTACAAATTATCGAGCAACAAGGGAACAAGTCTCGTGAGGAAGCAATCGATACACTAGCACAATACCAACAACAAAAACGCTACCAACGCGACGTTTATTAAGAGGGGGCTTTATCATGTCAAAGAAAGTAGAAGCACCGCAAGGCAAACCGAGTGCAAATGAAATTTTTAAAGATGAAAGTAATTTCCTACGTGGAACAATTGAACAATCATTCAAAGAGCCGTTATCAGGGAAAATCCCAGAGATGGATACACAATTAATTAAGTTCCACGGTAGTTATATGCAAGATAACCGCGATGAACGCTTAACGCGTCAAAAGAAAAAATTAGAGCCATCGTATCAATTTATGGTGCGCGTACGTACACCGGGAGGTACAGCAACACCAGAGCAATGGTTAATGATGGACGAAGCGGCCAATACAATCGGTAATGGTACGCTGAAAGTAACAACGCGCCAAGCGTTCCAAATTCATGGCATTGTGAAATGGAATGTGAAAACATTTATGCAAAAAATGGATTCAGTGTTACTAGATTCACTGGCAGCATGCGGTGATGTAAACCGTAACGTCATGAATGGTGTTAATCCACATCAATCAGCGACACACGCAGAAATTTATGATTATGCGGCGCAAATTAGTGAGCATCTATTACCACGTACGCAAGCTTATCACGAAATTTGGTTAGATGGCGAAAAAGTAGCCGGCACACCGGATATCGAGCCAATTTATGGGGAACATTACTTACCACGTAAATTTAAAATCGGTTTAGCAGTACCACCAAGCAATGATGTCGATGTATATTCACAAGATATCGGTTTGATTGCGATTGTTGAAGGCGGCGAATTACAAGGCTTTAATATCGCGGTTGGTGGCGGTATGGGGATGACGCACGGCGAGCCGGACACGTATCCACAGCTTGCGCGTACAATTGGCTACGTAGCAAAAGAAAAAATCGTCGATGCATGTGAGAAAATCTTAACAATTCAACGTGATTACGGCAACCGTACAAATCGTAAAAATGCACGCTTTAAATATACGATTGACCGCGTTGGCATTGAGTGGTTTAAAGAGGAGCTAGATCGTCGTTTAGGCTACAATGTTGAGCCGACGCGTGAAGCGATATTTAAGAGCCGTGGTGACGATTACGGTTGGGTAAAAGGGACAGATGGCAACTGGCATTTCACATTATTTATTGAAAATGGCCGTATTAAAGATGTTGATGGCTATCCACTGATGACCGGTATTCGCGAAATTGCGAAAGTACATACTGGCGAATTCCGTATGACGGCGAACCAAAACTTAATGATTGCGAACGTCACACCACAGAAAAAACGCGTCATTCAAAAATTAATCGAACAATATAACTTAACAGATGGCAAACATTATTCGGCTATTCGCCGTAACTCCATCGCCTGTGTATCCTTACCTACATGTGGATTAGCGATGGCCGAAGCGGAGCGTTACTTGCCGGGCTTAATTACAAAAATTGATGCCATCATTGATGAAGCAGGCTTACACGAAGAGGAAATCGTTATTCGGATGTCGGGCTGCCCAAATGGTTGCTCGCGTGCGGCGATGGCTGAAATTGGCTTTATCGGTAAAGGGCCAGGTCGCTATAATATGTATTTAGGAGCGTCATTTATCGGTGACCGTTTAAGCAAAATGTATTTAGAAAATATCGATGAACAACGTATTTTAGCGGAGTTAACGACGTTAATTAATCGTTATGCAACAGAGCGTGAAGAAGGCGAACATTTTGGCGACTTTGTCGTGCGTATTGGTGTTGTGACAGCAACGACAGACGGTACGAATTTCCATGCGAATACACCAGCACACGTTTGATGTGTGACAGAACAGGAATTGCGCTTGAGCGCGGTTCCTGTTTTTTTTACAATAAATAGGTAATAACGTATAACTATTTTAATTGGTTATAAAGGTATTGTGCGGTGTGTAAAAATATTTTTTTGGGTATATAGATTCTAAATGAATTATTTAGCGTTAAGCAAGTCGTATCATGCCGATAAACAATGTAGAGAGCGAGTACTGTAGCTTATACGATAAATACAGACGAATTCAAGACTTGCACGGATGGAGAGAAGCACATGACGATTGAACAAAAAAATGGGGACAGCATGCCAACTTATGAGCAACAACGCCAATTTTTTGATGATGTAATTCAGCATTTAAAGCAGTTGCATAAGTTAATACGAACAACAACCTATGTAAAGCGTAGCGCACAAATTTTAAACATTATTATTGATGATACAACGCAACCAAAAAAGGTACTTGTGTTAAGTCGGGATAGCGAATGGCAAGCGGCGTTTATTAACGCGCAATTGAATCGCTCATTGATGCCATTATTATTTGAACGGGATACGATGAGTACATCGATTATTCGTTACGGTGGACAAGAACGTCTTGATGCGCATTTTTTAGATGGGCAAGTGGCATCCTTTGAATTGGATCATTTAACGTTCTTTACATCAATGGAAAGTGAAGGGGCACATTTATTACAAGAAGGATTAGATTATGTCGATATCTTTTTGAATGAAGCGTTGCTGCAAAATGTTTCGCTCATTGATGTACCAGCGATTTCAAAGCAACATGAGATTTTTATTCAGCCGGGTATTTTACGTCGCGCTGATGATATTTATTGGCTGCTAGAAGATGACGTATTAACGGCTTCTGAAAAGCGCTTGTTAAAACGTTTGTCAAAAATGGGCTTTGCGCCACTAGCGATTAGTAAACATGCACTCGCAATCGCTGATGATAGCCCATTTCGCGCTACACTTATAGAGGCGGACACGGTGGCGATACAGGCGGCATTAATAGCGCACGAACGCTACAACAAAGCGCATATCGCGAAGTTAGCGGATCGTTTATTACAATGGCTAGAACGTTTCCATATGGAAATTTCTAATTTATTACAGCGAGACCCGTATTTGGAGGCGCGCCAACAGCTAGAACATGAAATTGCACAATTAGAGCATCGACCATCACATGATAACGAAGAATTTGAAGCATTAAAACAATATGCTAATCGCCTTGTTGTGCATTATGAGAAAGCGCAAACATTGTATCAAGTCGCGCAGTTTATTAAGCAACATAGCTTTATTAAACAAACAGAGTTAGTTGCGTTTGTGGCAACTAGCAATGACTATTTAGAGTCGCTTCATGTGTATCGCCGCGCGCAGCAACACTATTATGATGTCAACGTAGAGTTAGAAACATTAGAGCGTAAATCACGCAGTAAGCTCATGCTGAATTTATTTACGAAAGAACATAAGGAGCGCCTGCAGCGTATCGGTGATGAACTGCCGATAATTCGTGAACAATTGCTAGATGCTTATAAGCGTACGAAGCGCTATGAAGAAGCGGTCAAGGAAGCTTTGCCAACGATTGCACCACTGCTTCAACAAGCGGTCAATGATGAGCTAGCGGATGTCGATCGCCGCGTAAAAGCAATTGACAACACCATACCAACAGGTCCTACAAAACGCTTTAAAGCGATTCATCGCCTAAAACGTTTTGATGGTCTATGCGAAGCGCAAACGTATTTAAATGACTTTTTACCAACTGTTGTACCGATGATGCAACATTATTTAGATGCTAAACAACAATTGCGCTTGCAAGCTGGAATTGTCAATATGGCCGCACTAACACTAGATTATCAACAAGTTATTGAAGAGGCACAAAGATTGCCAGAAACGATTGTAAATGACTATGTATTAACTAAAACAACAGTAGAGCTGCTACCATTGGTGGTTGAGCGTTTACAACTCGATGTAGAAAAGCCAAATATTTAATTGGCTTTTTTTATGAAAATAATATTATGCGTCAAGTTGCTCAGGTCGTAAGAACGAATAAATAGATATATGTGCGTAAATTTGTACACTTTTTTTCAAAAATAGCGCCATAAAATCACTTGTATAAAAATATAGTAGAAAAGTTTTAAAGAAAATAAGTTTTCTAAAAAAATATATGTGATTGTCACTAGTAAAAAAACTAGAAAATTAAGTTATTTATCTCATGAGACCTGTTTTTTTGTCTTGTATACTTGATGGTATGAGTGAGTAAAGGGTGAACTTGATGAAAAAACAACAATCAATACATCACCACGAATCGACAACGTTAACGGAAGATGCCAAACTCGCGCATCGTTCGTCACCATTACGTGCCGTTTGGCTTCAATTAGCATTATCATTTGGCCTAATGGTCTATGCAGCGATTTGTCCGATACTCTTTGCTTTTTTTATGCCAGGAAAAAATTATGAGCAAAAAATAATCGTATCGATGAATTATGCATGGACCACACTATGGACAATTGCTCTTTTAGGTTTGTTTATCGTGGTAGGGGTCTATTTATTTATAGATGCCGTTCGAGTATTGTTAAAATATTTTATACGTGCAAGAGAAAAGCGCGACGATGTAGCTGGCCATGTACGACCACAACCAGAAACGAATTCTGCTGTACCGCTTATGATTATGCGCGCTTCATTAGAAAATTGTACACAAGAGCAAGCACTTGAAGCATTGACTTTTTATTTAGAACAAATTGGCTTTGCGGACGTTGAAAAGCCGCGCCTAGAACCAAACTATGGTGTCCACTTAATCGCAAATTCCAATGAAGGGCGGTTTGCCTTTATGATTGGTGGTTTAACGCAAACTTTAACGATGACAGAAGTTGAAACATTTGCGACAGGTCGCGCGTACTTTGAATGCCGCGATGCGTTATGTATTGCCACGTCGAATGCCACAAAAGATACAAAACGTCGTGCGAGCGAATTATTTATACCGTATGTCGACGCGGCACATTATAGCGATGAATTAACGAATTATTTTACGAGCATTCGTTCAAAGAAAGCGCTTGTGTAACGCCACGTTAAAAAGCCTGAACCACATTATGCGGTTCAGGCTTTTTTGTAGCAGATTTGCCGTCACTTTTTTGCTTTTTGTTGTAATAACAACGTTAAATCAAGGATAAGCAATATAAAGAATGCGACTGCGCGCGAAATCGGATACGGACCTTCTGCCATAAAATACGTAACGATCGCGACAATTAATACTAAATACAATAGGTTATGTGACAAGGCTGCAGGTTTTTTCCATTTATAATAAAATAGGAAAACATAAGCGAGCATTGCAATGACGTTCACATACCAAAAAACGTTCATGTGGTTCGCCTCCAATTCGTTCTAAGTATACAAAAGATTGTTGTGAAAAGGCTATGAAAACACAGTAGCTACCAAAAAAAACTAAAATTATGAACACCTCTTGACATTTTCTAAAAAAAGCACTATTTTTTCAAAAAAAATGCGATTCAATGTTCGTAAAAGAGAAAAAATGTGCTAAAATAGTGAACTTGTAAGATGTATTTTGTTATATTACACATCAATTATTTAATGGCTCCTGATAATACAGAATTGCCATTAAATCCCCAATAGATGGTTTATCTACTAATTCATTTCTCGAATCAACGCACAAAAAAGGATATGTATTTACGGCATACAACCATTGTAGGTCGTTAATTTCATATGCGCGTTTTTGTAGAATTGAACAGGGATTGAAGGCATATGCCTAATTTTAAAGGAGGATATTAGTACAATGAATCATTGGCCAGAAGGTGTTGCGCGCCCAGCCATTCGTGCGTTACATACGGCAGAACTGTATAAGTTGGAAGACTTACAGGCGATTTCAGCAACGAAATTACAACGTTTGCATGGAATCGGACCAAAAGCATTTACAACGTTGCAAAAGGCGATGGATGATAAAGGCTATCGTTTTTTAGAGGAAGCATAGCATTTAGTTCGCTCCACAAGGGGCATTACATAGAGAAGAACGAAATGAAAAAGACAGCATTACGCACTTGCGCGATGCTGTCTTTTTTTAAGGTTTTTCATAAAGACCGATTTGTTTTAATGTCGATAAAATTTTTAATGCTTCAACGTCGCTAGAAATCGGTTCATCGTTTATGGCGTCTTGCTGTTTTAAAATATTGATTTCTTGGTTTAAGTTTTCCATTTTATAATCCAATTGCGTTGCAGCAATGGCCGCTTCTTTTAATTCATCGGTTAAACGCTCTGGGATTTGCTTATTATATTTGTAATAAATTTTATGTTCAAGTGATGCCCAAAAGTCCATTGCAATCGTTCGAATTTGTAATTCCACACAAACATGTTCTTCGCGATCGGATAAAAAGACCGGTACTTTTAAAATCATATGCAAGCTCTGATAACCATTGGATTTTGGTTCGGCAATATAATCCTTCACTTCAACGACTTCTAAATCGCTTTGACGTTCAAACATTTCTTTTAAGCGGTAAATATCGGAGACGAATGAACAAATAATACGAATGCCGGCAATGTCCATTAAATTTTCTTTAATCGCGTCTAACGTGTATGGCAAATTGCGTTTCGAAATTTTTTTCAAAATACTTTCCGGTGATTTTAAGCGTGTGTTGACATGTTCAATTGGGTTGTATTCATGTAAAATTTGAAATTCTTCTTTTAAAATACGCACTTTCGTCGCCATTTCGTCTAGTGCAAATTTATAAGCCATCATAAAGCGCGTCATTTCGATGCGGAATTGACGCATTTGTTCGTGTTGTTCTGTTTGCATGTGAACCATGTTGCAACATCCTCCTTGCACGTTCTACTAGTAGTATACAAAATTTAGCGCGAATTGACACATGATAGACATATTAATGCTCTAGAGTAAGCGTCGGCTAGTATAGGAGCGTATAGTGGAATCTATTGCCGGCGTTTTAAAATAACGTAGACGTTGCATGAAACTTTTTTGCACGTCATCCGTAGAATAACTAACGAAATGAGAAAGGATGAACAGAATGTTTTTATTACCAACACTTGTCGGGTTTTTCTATGAGCTCTTTTTTGCTATTCCATTGTTAAGTGATATTGTGACATGGGGAACGGGTTTTGCAACAATTGGTACAGCACTTATTATTCACTGTGTTATTTTAGCGTTCCGCTTTGCGACAGGCGATTCAAAGGTAGTGCCGATTTTAGCGATTTTGGCAACAATCCTAACATGGATTCCGATTGTTAGCTGGTTTGTCCACGCATTTATCGCATTAGCTTATTTGGTCGATATGTTTACAGGGCGACGCCGCAACCGTGCATAATCGCTCGTGAAAGGAGTTGTGCTGCGCCGCGACTTCTTTTTATTTTGCACCGAGCATTGTATCGCGCCGGACTTTTCCATATAATGAGATTACTAAGGATGATTAGGAGTGGCGATATGTCAGAAATTAAAATTAGCTTCGATTCAAAAGTAACATTTATTAAATTACCAGATGATAAATTAACGAAGCGCTTAGAAGTTAAAAGTAAGGTGAAGGACGTAGCAAAAGGTGCAACGAATAAAATTAAATCATTTTTCAATCATCCGCTCGTAAAAGTGTCAAGCAATGGTGAATTTTCAAATGTTTATTTAGATACGGATTTTTATGAGAGTCAAGGTGTCTATGAAATCGAGATTTATTGCAAGCATTGCGGTGTATCAGTAAAGCGTTCATTTGCTGAAATGGAACGTAAATTACATGCCTTAAACGATGGTGCTCCGGTGGACGAAGCACATATTTTAGCAGTGACGTATCCATATCACTGTACATGTGAATTAGCGACGCGTAGTCAAAGCTTCTACCGCTTCAATTACCGTGCATAATAAAAGGTGAGCAACCACTTACTGCTGGTGCTCGCTTTTTTTGTGCTAAAAAATTACACTAGAGTAGGGGGTGACGCGCATGTATAAAAAAAGATTGCAACAAACGAAACGCTTTCAACAGTTAATCCATGTCTTTATGAAAAAAGGCTTTTCGCATAAGCTGTTTGCGCTTGGCTTAGTTGAGAAAGAGAAGCAGCAAGCGATGCGTACATCAGAGCGCGACCAAGGCATCAAGCTACGCGAAGCATTTCAAGAACTCGGCCCAACGTTTGTAAAATTAGGGCAGATTTTAAGTACGCGCCGCGATATGTTTCCGCAAGACGTCTTAGATGAATTGGCCAAGTTACAAAATGATGTGGCGCCGGTGCCGTTTGCGGATATTCGCGAGATTGTGGAACAACAGCTCGATGGTTCACTAGAGGAATTGTTTGAAAGCTTTCAGGAAGTACCACTCGCTGCCGCATCGATTGGGCAAGTACATATGGCACATCTTTTGAGCGGTGAAGAAGTAGCTGTCAAAGTACAACGGCCGAATATTGAGCAAACGATGATGTTAGATTTAGAAATTTTGCAATATGTCGCGCAGTTAATGGAAGCGAAAATTGCGCGCGCAAAGGCGATTGGTATCGAGCAAATGATTGATGAATTTGCGGTGTCATTACGACAAGAGTTAGATTACCGCGTTGAGGGGCGCAATGGCGAACGAATCGCCCGTCAATTTATCGGTGATGAGACGATTCATATTCCGGCGATTTTTTGGCCGCAGTCAACGAGCAAAGTATTAACGATGGAAATGGTGCGCGGGGTCAAAGTAAGTCATGTTGAAGAACTACAGGCGCAACATACTAATTTGTCAATGATTGCTGAACGGCTTGCGAACGCAATGTTGACACAAATTTTTGATTATGGTTATTTTCACGGTGACCCACATCCAGGTAATATTTATGTACTGCCGAACAATGTCGTTGCACTGCTGGACTTTGGCATGATTGGTCGCTTAACAGAAGATATGAAATACGAGTTTTCAGCACTACTTTATTATGCACAACGAAAAAATGCGCGCCGTATGGTCGGTGTTTTTGAGCGGATGCAATTAATTCAAGAGGAGACCAACCGCGCTAAATTCACACAAGATTTGCAAGATTTTATTGATGATCATTATGATGTGACGCTCGATACATTAGATGTTAGTGCGCTATTAAATGAGGTCATGGCCATTGCGAATCGCCATCAGATTGCGATGCCTAGTGATATGACGATTTTAGGAAAGGCACTGTTAACAATTGAAGGGGTCATTCACGATTTAGATCCACAATTTAAGCTAATTGATGTCGTGAAACCTTTTGCGGTGCGCTCTGTCGAACAGCGCTTTGAACCAAAAAAACTCGCAAATGAAGCTGTTAATGAAGCGCTCGATCAGCTAGAAAATTTGCGTGAAGTGCCTTTCACTGTAAAGGGGATTTTGAAAAAGCTTGAGCGAGGTCATGTCGGTGTTGAGATGAAAATTGGCGATGAGGAAAAACTGATGCGCCGCTTCGACCGCATGATTAATCAAGTGTCGCTTGCCATCATTTTACTAGCGTTTAGTATTTTAATGGTCGGCCTAATTATTGGTGCGGCCATTGCTAATCAAACGACATTGTTATGGCGCTTGCCGGTCATTGAAATTGGTGCAGTTGTCGCGACATTGATGTTTGTGTATTTATTGTTTGCGATTTATAAATCTGGAAAACTGTAAATAAAAAAGAGGCGCGGGATGCTCCCGGCCTCTTTTTGTGTTGCTTAATCTAAGTTATTTGCTTCTTTCCATTCAAGAAATTCATCATATGTTAATTGCTTATCTAAAATTGAACCGTCTTCACGGATTTCAATGACACGATTGGCAATTGTTTGGATGAACTGATGGTCATGAGATGTAAAGATCATCGCACCTTTGAAGCTGATTAAGCCTTCGTTTAACGCTTGAATTGATTCAAGGTCAAGGTGGTTCGTTGGTTCATCTAATAATAAAACGTTTGAGTGAGAAAGCATCATACGCGAAAGCATACAACGTACTTTTTCGCCCCCTGAAAGAACAGCTGGGTTTTTCTTCACTTCTTCACCGCTGAATAACATACGGCCTAAGAAACCACGTAGGAATGTTTCTGTTTCGTCTTCTGGAGAGAATTGACGTAACCATTCTACTAATGTTTTTTCAGAACCTTGGAAGAATTCTTCGTTATCAAGAGGGAAGTAGCTTTGAGAAGTCGTTACGCCCCATTTGTAAGAACCTTCGAAATCTTCATCTTCACCTGCAATGATTTTTAATAAAGCTGTTTTTGCAATTGGGTTACCAAGAAGAATGACTTTATCTTCAGCATTGATTGAGAAGCGCGCATCTGTAAATTGATGTTCGCCCTCGATTGCTTTGCTTAAACCTTCAACTGATAATACATCGTTACCAATTTCGCGTTCCATTGAGAAGTTAATAAATGGATATTTGCGGCTTGATGGACGGATATCATCTAATTCGATTTTATCTAACATCTTTTTACGAGATGTTGCTTGTTTTGATTTAGAAGCATTGGCAGAGAAACGTGCAACGAATGCTTGCAACTCTTTAATTTTTTCTTCTTTTTTCTTGTTTTGGTCGTTTAACATACGTTGAGCTAATTGACTAGATTCGTACCAGAAGTCGTAGTTACCAACGTAAATTTGAATTTTAGAATAATCAAGGTCCGCGATATGCGTACAAACTTTGTTTAAGAAGTGACGGTCATGCGATACGACGATAACTGTATTTTCAAAGTTAATTAAGAATTCTTCTAACCATTGGATTGCTTTTAAGTCCAAGTGGTTGGTCGGTTCATCTAGTAATAGAACGTCTGGTTTACCGAATAATGCTTGTGCTAATAAAACTTTGACTTTTTCAGAACCTGTAAGTTCAGCCATTGTCATATAGTGCATTGAATCAGAAATACCTAAACCTTGTAATAAGATAGCAGCGTCAGATTCTGCTTCCCAACCGTTCATGTCAGCGAATTCGCCTTCAAGTTCGGCAGCACGGATACCATCTTCATCAGTGAATGGATCTTTCATGTAGATCGCATTTTTTTCTTGCATAACATCATATAATCGTTTGTGACCCATCATCACTGTTTCTAAAACGGTAAACTCTTCATATTCGAAGTGGTTTTGTTTTAAAACAGTAAGACGTTCACCTGGATTCATACTAACGTTACCTTCTTGAGCTTCGATTTCTCCAGAAAGAATTTTTAAGAATGTTGATTTACCAGCGCCGTTAGCACCGATTAAACCGTAACAGTTACCTGGTGTAAATTTAATATTAACATCTTCAAATAGCTTACGATCGCCATAACGAAGACCTACATTACTTACTTGAATCATGTAGTTATGTTCCTCCCTTTTTCACAATGACTCCATTATACCATGCACAACCTGTTCACGATAGCGTTTCGCTTTAAATAGTAGGGGACAGCAATGAAAAAAGGAGCTGTCGATTTTCGACAGCTCCTCGTGTAAAAAAATTATTTTACAACTTCTTTTTTCATTGTTTTGTGCTCAGCTAGGTTTACGTGCCAAGATAATGCTTCCTCTAAGATATGAGGTGTTTGTACGTTACCTAATTTTTCAACTGCACGGTTGTAGTAATCCCATAATTGTTCTTTGAATTCTGGGTGTGCACAGTTTTCAATAATTAATGGAACGCGTTCTTTTGGAGCTAAGCCACGTAAGTCTGCGATACCTTGTTCTGTAACGATAACATCAACGTCATGTTCAGTGTGGTCAACGTGAGAAACCATTGGCACGATTGAAGAAACGTCGCCGCCTTTAGCGTATGATTTAGTTACGAAGATACCAAGACGCGCGTTACGAGCGAAGTCGCCAGAACCGCCGATACCGTTCATCATTTTTGTACCTGATACGTGCGTAGAGTTTACGTTACCGTAGATATCTAACTCAAGCGCAGTGTTGATAGAAATTAAGCCCAAACGACGGATAAGTTCTGGGTGGTTTGAGATTTCTTGTGGACGTAGTAAAATCTTGTCAGCGTATGCTTCTAAGTTACCGTATACTTTCTTTTGTAACTCTTCTGTTAATGTGATAGAAGTTGCCGCAGCGAAGCGTACTTTACCAGCATCGATTAAATTGAATACAGCATCTTGAAGTACTTCTGAAGAAACAACTAAGTTTTCGAAATCTGAGTTTGCAAAGCCATCAAGTACAGCGTTTGCTACAGAACCTACGCCTGATTGAAGAGGCATTAATTCGTTTGTTAAACGACCAGCGTCGATTTCAGATTGGAAGAACTCTAATAATAGGTCCGCCATTTTTTGTGTTTCTTCGTCTGGAGGAACGATTAATGAAGGAGCATCTGGCTCTTCAGAAATAACGATTGCTTGGATTTTTGCAGGATCAATTTTGATACCTTTCGTACCGATGCGTTGGTCAGCATTTGTAATTGGGAAAGGTTCACGTTTACCTTGTTCACCTGGAACATAAATATCGTGGATACCGATTAATGATTCTGGGTGTGTAATGTTTAATTCTACGATGATGTTCTCAGCGTAGTCAGCGAAGATTGGTGAGTTACCAACAGATGTAGTTGGGATTAAGTAGCCATCTTCAGTGATTGCTACTGCTTCGATGATTGCATGTTTAATTGGACCGATGATACCTTGACGAACTAACTCAGCGTTGTGAGAAAGGTGGGCATCGACATAAGTAATTTCACCAGCGTTAATTAAGTTACGCATTACACGGTCGCCTTGGAAAGGACCACGTTTGTTAATAACACCAGCTGCAGCTAAGTGGTTATCAACTTCTGGGCCTAATGAAGCACCAGTATATACATCAATTTTAATTTGTTCGTTTTCAGCGCGTTCTACTAATGCCATTGGTACGACTTTCGCGTCACCAGCACGTGTGAAGCCAGACATACCTACGACAGTACCGTCTTCGATAAGTGCTGCAGCTTCGCTTGCAGTCATAATTTTTTCTTCTAACCCTTTAATGCCTAAGCGTTTTGCGATTTGTTCTTTCACAATAACTCCCCCTAAAAAAAGATATTTAATGACATGGTCATTAATAAACTACTGTGGACCTCATTATGTATAAAAATACGGACGCCACGGTGGATGACTTAATATGCTAATTCATCCGATGAATTCATGTTTGGTGTAATTAAATCCTAATTCAATTACCTATGTACATTTTTACACAAAATAGACACATTCCGCTAGCCCTAACATATAATTTTTTTATTTTCTGACAATAGTAAACGGTTTCATTTCACGTAAAAACAATAGAAAACCGCGATATGACGCGGTTTTCTATAAACGTAAAAATTTGTCTAAAATGTGAAGGTTAAAAATGGAATAATGCTTATTTTTGGAATAATGCTATTTTTTAATAGCTTTTGGCGCATTTTGAATGGCGACGATAAAGTCCATACCGAGTTCTGATAAGTCACAACCAGAGGCGTTCGGGTGACCGCCGCCATTATAATGTTTCGCGATTTCAGATAGGTTGACGGCCTTTCCAATTGAACGGAGTGATACGCGGTTTTTCACAAGGCTGACGATAAAGACGCAATCGATATCACCGTCAAACTTTTCAGCTAAATGGTTGCCAAGTTCGCTAACATATGAGTCCGTTTCGACGACACCAATATTTAATGGGTGCTCATGACCTTGTAGTGAATAATCTTTCACAATAACAAGTTGTTTTTCCTTTTTCTTTAATACTTTGCGCAATTCATCTTTTGAGAACGTTAAGTACGTGTCGTCAGCTTCTGTGAACAGCTGGCCTGTTAAAATGTAGTTAAAGCGATCTTTAATGAATTCATGGCGACGGCGCGCATAGAAAATCGTATTTAAGTCGGCTGCTTGTTGAATTTTTAAAGCGTGCCAGTCCCATGTATCATAAAGGCGCACATTTTCAACGAAGCGCGCTAGGCGGTCGAAAAATACGGCCGTTTGCTGTGGGCTATAGTCAACGATTTCAGCTTCATCATCGGCAAGTTGTGGATTGACTGCATAGCCGGCTTCATCTAAATATTTAAAAATAAGTGTTGTTGCTGACATTTTAATGTCATCTAATACCGGAATTTCAGAAGCCCACGCATAGTCATTTAAATAGAGCGCAGAAGCATGGTGGTCAATTAAACAAACGAAGCGTGCATTTGGCTCTTTATTAACGGTCGTAATGGCTTCAGCAACTTCTTTGCTGACGCTTAAATCGGTAATGATTAATAGTTCATTATCTTCAAGTTCAGCTAAACGGGCAAGTACAGCTTCATCTACTTTACGCGTCTCGACAAAATCAGCTTCATGTGCAATGCCATACGCTTGCAAGACAATCGATGGACCAACACCATCTAAGTCCGTATGCGAGATTAAGTAAATCTTATTGTAGTGACCAAGTTTTTTTGGTAAATTTTTTAATTTCAACGTGTTCACGCCTTTCTTCAAACATAGTGCTCATTATACCATAGCGCGTGCGATTGCAACGTCACGTGCAACAAAAAAAGAGGTTGGCTACGACCAAACCTCTCCATTCAGAAATATCGTTATTTTACTAATTTTATAAGTGCTTGGCCATTTTCGCGTAATTGGATAAGCCCTGTATTTGGTGCGTAGTAAAATTGTTGACCATCATTTTTTACGATAACTACATTTTTATATGTTTTACCAGTCATGTGTACCGTTGCAGTTGTAGAAGCGACAACAGATTTTTTATTGTCAAAGCCTTTAAATGAAGCGCCTTTTTTCACAGGATAGGGTACAGCTAACTCAAATTTGCCGGTATCGACATTGCCGACATATAACCCTTTTGCTGTATCGTATTCTGCAACACCTTGTGCGTCGGGCTCAGAGTTATAGAACCAGAAGTTCACCGATGAATCATTGTAAGCCATTGTACGTTTAAATTGTGCAATATAGTGTGTGTTAAATTCAGAACCTTTGTTTTGTGGCATCGTATACGTATATTTTTTTGAAATATTTTTTGCGAACGATGTACCAGTGTTTGCTGTTACTTTTTTCAACGCGCTCGTTTTCACATAAGCTGTGTCAAAACCGAAGCGGACCTTTGTCCAACCATTTGCGACAGCTTTCTCAATAACAACAGCTTCTGTTGCGCGAAGTGAGCCTACTTTTTTGGCTGTTTGCGATGGTTTAGAATAAACCGAAACCTGCGTATGTACGGTACGGAAATCCTTAATTGATGCTGTGTCATAAGTTGCTGCATTTGCAGTGCCTGCCGCGATGGTCGTTGAGAATAACCCTATTGATAATGCGATGGCACCGAATGTTTTTGTCATTTTTTTCTTTTTCATCTTAAACGCCTCCTTGTAGGTCATGTTTTTCTACTAGTTATTCATAACCTTTTCTTGCAATGATTAAACGTTTAATGATGATAAAAAGTTTGCATAATATAAAAAACGTTACGCGGTATTAAAATGTAGCACAAGCAATAGAAACAATTCTCGATAACAGAACCTTCTATAAAGCGATACGTCCTAATAACGAATTATTTTTTCCAGTGGGCATCAATAAAGTCATCGCGACCGGATTGTGCGCGGTCGTCATGGTAGTGTTGTGGACTTTTTTTGTAAAAATCTTGATGGTAGTCCTCGGCCGCATAAAAGGCTTGTGCCGGTACAATTGGTGTGACAACTTGCGTAAAGCGTTTTGAGTTAACGAGTGCTTGTTTCGATTGTTCAGCAGCTTGACGTTGCGCTTCATTATGATAAAAAATCATGGCGCGATAATTATCACCACGATCTTGGAATTGCCCTGCATCATCTGTAGGGTCGACTTGTTGCCAATATAATTCAAGTAATTGTTCGTATGAAAACAGCGTGGCGTCGTAAGTTATTTGGACGACCTCTTTATGTCCTGTCGTACCTTTTTTCACTTGCTCATAGGTAGCTGTTGAGGCTGTACCACCCATATAACCAGAAATGACAGCTTCAATGCCGTCCCATTCAACAAATGGTTTGACCATGCACCAAAAGCAGCCACCAGCAAATGTGGCAAGATGTCGATTTGAATCATTCATTTTTTAACCTCCTTCTCAGTGGAATTGTTAATAACGCTTGATTCTACTATAAATCACTACTAATATGTAGAAAGACGTTTGCACGTTTTCATTGTAAACATACTTGCTTTCGTTAGTAAAGATAATTCTGAGTGTTCATATAAGAAATAAAGGAGGCTTCTTGATGGCAGAACAACGCAGAAAGCAAGCAAAAAGAAAAAAACGCAAATTGCGTAAAGGACGCGTTTTTGGCGTGCTTCTTTTAGTCACCGTGCTTGCGTTAGGTGGATATTTTTATTTCCAATACAAAGCGGGGCATAATCTCGCATCAAATGAAAAGAAACAACAAATTGAATTTAAAGGAGACCCATCGATTAATAACATCGAAAATATTTTATTAATCGGTATTGATACGCGCGGTGAAGAACAATCGCGCTCGGATACGATGATGTTGATGTCGCTTAATCAAGAAACAAATGATGTGCGCATCGTGTCGTTTATGCGTGATATTTACGGTCATTTCCCAGGGTATGATGTAGGCTATAAATTAAATACCGCGTATTATTTAGGTGGTGTATCGCTATTACAACAAACGCTTAATAGTATGTTTGGTGTTACCGTTAACCATTATGCGATTATTGACTTTAAAAACTTTGAGCAATTAGTGGATGTTGCAGCGCCAAACGGGGTAGAGGTAACGGTACCGCATGATATGTCGAAAAATATTGGTGTTAGTTTGAAAAAAGGGACGCAACGCTTAAACGGGAAAGAATTGCTAGGATTCGCACGTTTCCGTTATGATGAAGAAGGCGACTTTGGGCGTGTAGAACGCCAACAGCAAGTTATTGAAGCATTAAAGGATGAAGTGTTGTCGGCGTCAAGCGTTAAAAATTATCCAAAGTTAATTGGTGCGATAGAAGGATATGTTCAAACGGACTTAACGACAAGCCAGCAAGTCGGATTGATGTTTAATGCCGTAAAAGGTGGCGGTATTACGATGGACCGCATGACGATTCCATTAAAAGGAACATATCAATATGGCCGCTACCCACAAGCCGGTTCAGTACTCGACATTAATGTAGATGCCAATAAAAACTATATTTCACGTTTCTTAAATGGCGAAAGTGCAGAAACATTAAGGAAAGAAGCTGAAGGTGGCGTACCAGCGACACCAATAGGCCAATAAATGTTGCAATAGGGGGAATTTGATGGAACAAAAAGATCCACATGAACCGCAACGGAAAGGCTTCTTTGCAACGCGGTTTATTCAATTTTTAGGTGGTCGTAACTTATTGTACGGTTTGCTTATCGTCTTAATGTCAGGGATTATTATTGCTGTATACGATCAAATTCATTTTATTTTTAAACCATTAACGATTCTGTTCCAAACGGTCGTTGTACCGATTGTATTATCGGGTATTTTATTTTATTTATTACGGCCGATTTTGCGCTTAATGATTAAATGGGGAACACCTAAAGTAGTTGGTATTATCATTATTTATTTAGCAGTTATCGGGCTAATCACGATTGCGATTACGTTAGTATTCCCATTTGTGAAAGAGCAATTTTTAGATTTAGTACGAGAATTCCCAGCGTATATTATGCAGCTTGTACAAAATATTCAAGACTTTATGAAAAGTTCATTTGTCACATCAACAATGGACCGCTTCGGCTTGGATGTAACGAGTGTTGTTGATAAAACGACGAATGAATTTACACAAAAAATTACCGAATGGTCGAGTGATATTGGCTCGACATTGGCGTCAGGCGTAGGCGGTTTCGTCTCGACATTAACAAGTCTTGTCGTTGCCATTATTACAACGCCATTCATTTTATTCTATTTATTAAAAGATGGCGAAAAACTGCCAGAATTTTTCGTGAAAGTTTTACCGAAAACAGTGCGCCCAGAAACAACGTTATTATTAAAACGCGCGGATACGCAAATTTCAGGTTATATTCAAGGGCAAATTATCGTAGCAATGTGTATTGGGCTCTTAATGACGATTGGATTCCTGATCATCGGTATGGATTACGCGGTCGTGCTCGGTATTTTAGCCATGGTAACAAGCGTCGTGCCTTATTTAGGGCCGATGATTGCGATTACGCCAGCACTTATTATTGCGATTGTGACATCGCCATTTATGCTTATTAAACTAGGTGTTGTTTGGACGGTTGTACAATTGCTTGAAGGGAAATTCATTTCACCGCAAGTCATGGGGAAATCGCTGCACATTCACCCGATTACGATTATTTTCGTGCTGCTTGTCAGCGGGAAATTATTTGGTGTAGCAGGGGTCGTATTAGGGATTCCGGGATATGCAGTTATTAAAGTATTTGTCTCGCATATTATTTACTTATACAAACGCCGCTACAATAAATACCAACCAGATGCTTCTAAACATTATGAGTTAGATGCAGAAATGGAGAAATTACGCGACAATTAATGAAAAAAAGTGTTAGGGCAAATAATAGCTCTAACACTTTTTGTTTGTTTGCGGTAGAATAAGGGAACAGAACGTCTAGCTACAGACAAAACACAGGAGTGAAATAGCAATGTATAAGACGAAAATTGTGAAAGATGATATGGAGATTACGACCATCGTTGACCAGCCAGAGATTGCGTTTGGCGAAAATCTAAGTGGTACGGTATATATCGAAGGATGTGACGACGAATCAATCGTTGATTTTATTCAATTAGAGGTCGTGCGTAAACATCGTACAACAGGAGATGAAAAGACGTTATTAAAACATGATATTCAAATGGTCGGCAATGTGAAATCAAAACATGCTGAAATGATCGTGTTTGAAATCGTTCCAGATGACCGCTGGATGGAAGAAGCTGCAACGAGTGAACTTGTGTTGCGTACATCATTGCAATTGTTTGGCGAAGAAATCATGCGCGCCGAAGATGTCTTCTTGTATAATAATTAATAAAAAATGCATATAATACATTGAATATACAAAAACAGCTTATTTTTATACGGAAAATAAGCTGTTTTTTTATTATACGAAAAATTTTTTTGCACGTAAAAAATTTTTTTGCGGTATAAAAACGCTATTCTGGCGCGGTTTTCTAAGTTAACATGTATTGAATTTTCTAAAAATAAATAATAATACATTTGACATTATATTTATTCATTTATATACTTTTTATATCAAAAACGAGAGGTGATTGGATGAAAGTCGGAATTATAGGAGCAACAGGATATGGTGGTTTAGAGTTGATTCGCTTACTGCATAATCATTCAAAAGTGACATCAATTACACTCTTTACATCATCAGATGAGGGAGTGCTATTCTCAGATAAATATCCTCATTTAAAAGGCTTATACGATTTTCCGCTAAAAGCCATTACAAAACAAGCCATTGCGGAACTTGATGTCGTGTTTACAAGCACTCCATCCGGCGTCTCTGGTCAACTACTGCCGGATTTAGCGAACGAACATACCGTATTCATTGATTTATCAGGTGACCTACGTTTGAAAAATATTGCAGATTATGAAACGTGGTATAACAAAAAGCCAGCACCACAATCATTTGTGGATCAAGCCGTTTATGGTTTAGCAGAATGGCAACAAACGAACGATGCAAAAATTATCGCCAATCCAGGTTGCTACCCAACAGCGGTATTATTATCGTTATTACCGTTATTAAAAGAAAACTTAATTGACGGTTCGCAGCTTATTATCGATGCGAAAAGCGGTATTTCGGGTTCAGGTAATAAGCCATCGCAAGGCACACATTTCACAGAAAATACCGAAGCAACATCTATTTATAAAGTAAATAAACATCAACATATTCCAGAAATTGAACAAGCGATTGCGATGTATACAGGTGAAAGTCAACCGATTACATTTTCAACGCATTTAGTACCGATGATTCGCGGTATTATCGCAACGAGCTATGCGCCGCTAAAAGACGGTGTAACGGAAGCGGATTTATATGCAGCGTATGACAAGCACTATGCACATAAACCATTTGTGCGTATTTTAGCAGATGCGACGCGCGTTAGCACAAACCAAGTGCGCGGTACGAATTTCTGTGATATTCACGTCAATGTCGATGCACGTACAAATCGTGTCACAATCGTATCGGTTATTGATAACTTAGTAAAAGGGGCGGCAGGACAAGCGATTCAAAATATGAATGCGCGATTCGGCTACGATGAAACAGAGGGTTTAACGCAAGTACCAGTATTTATTTAAAGGGGAGTGTTCTAGATGACAACAGTTGATGTAAAACAAGTCGTTGCAAAACATATCGTATCACCAAAAGGCTTTACAGCTGCAGGGATGCATTGTGGCGTGAAACATAAAAAGAAAGATTTAGCATTATTATTTAGTGAAGTACCAGCAAGCGTTGCCGGTGTTTTTACAACGAACGCCATTAAAGCGGCACCAGTTATTGTAACAAAAGAAACGATTTATGCGTCGCGTACATTACAAGCTGTCGTATTAAATTCAGGAAATGCCAATGCATGTACCGGCAAGCAAGGTTTAGCAGATGCGAAAGCGATGCAACAGCTTGTTGCAGATAAATTACAAATTCCAGCAAATACAGTGGGTGTTTGTTCAACGGGTGTCATTGGACAACATTTACCAATGGAGCCGATTACGAACGGTATTCAAGCAATTGAATTAGGGGATTCTGTTGAGCATGGTGTTCAATTTGCTGAAGCGTTATTAACAACGGATACAATGATGAAAAATAGTGCGTATACCGTAACGGTTGATGGGAAACAAGTAACGGTTGCTGGTACAGCAAAAGGTTCGGGTATGATTGAACCAAATATGGCGACGATGTTAGGAGTTATTACGACCGATGCCAACATTGATTCTGATACGTTACAAGCGCTATTAGCTTCTGCAACAACGGTAACATTTAACGCGATTACGGTAGATGGTGATACATCAACAAATGATACGGTACTTGCTTTAGCAAACGGCTTAGCGGGTAATGAATCATTAACACCGGAACATGCAGATTGGACTGCATTTAAAGAAGCATTTCGTCTTGTAAGCCAAGACCTTGCAAAAATGATTGCAAAGGACGGCGAAGGCGCAACGAAATTAATCGAAACGACGGTTGTTGGCGCTGCAACGAATGACGAAGCACTTAAAATTGCGAAAACAGTCGTTGGTTCACCACTTGTAAAAACAGCGGTATTTGGCAACGATGCCAACTGGGGACGTATTTTAGCGGCAGTAGGATACTCTGGCTGCACGATTGACCCGACAAATGTCTTTATTAAAATTGGTGACGAAGCGGTTGTCGATGGCGGGGAACCTTTAGATTTTTCAGAAGCGTATTTATTAGATTATTTAAAACAGCCAGAAATCAAAATTGTAGTGGACCTTCATGTTGGCGAAGGCCAGGGCAAAGCATGGGGATGTGACTTAACGTATGACTATGTACAAATCAACGCAACATACAGATCGTAAGAAGTTAGTTATTAAGCTAGGTGGCAGTATGCTCGCAAGCTTAACAGACACATTTTTTGAAGAACTTAAAAAGTTAAAGGCTGAAGGTGCAGAAATCGTTATCGTGCATGGTGGCGGTCCAGCGATTAACCAAGCGTTAAAGGAACGTAAAATTAACACGTACACGCATAACGGTATCCGTGTGACAGGGGAAGAAGCGATTTCAATCGTTACCGGTACGTTAATTGGTACCGTAAATCCGTATTTAACAGGTCGTCTAAATCGTGCAGGCATTCCAGCCGTAGGATTAAACGGTGAAGATGGTACGTTAATTGAGTGTACGTATTTAGATAAAGAAACGTATGGCTATGTCGGTCATATCGAATCGATTAATATCGATTTATTAGAGCAACTGCAAAAAATCGATTATATCCCAGTTGTAGCATGTATCGGTGCGACAGTTGATGGTACGGCATTAAACATTAATGGCGATACGGTAGCAAGTGAGATTGCGCTTGAATGGGGAGCGGATGAGCTCTTACTTGTAACCGATACACCAGGCGTTAAATTCCATGAAGAAACGGTCGAAGAATTAACACCGGAGCAAATTGATTTATGGATTTTATCAGGCGATATTTATGGCGGTATGATTCCTAAAGTACGCGCTGCTGTCGAATGTCTTGAATCAGGCATTCCACAAGTGAATATCGTCAACGATTCATTAGAAGGTACATCTATTTTACGAAAGAAGGTACTCGTATGACACAAGCACTTTTTAACAACTACAAACGTCGTCCCGTTCATTTAGTAAAAGGACAAGGTACAAAAGTTTGGGATGAAAACGGTAAGGAATATTTAGATTTTGTCGCAGGGATTGCAGTATTGTCATTAGGACACGCAAATCCCATTTTAGTTGAAGCGATGAATGAGCAAAGCAACAAGCTGTGGCATGTATCGAATTTATTTGACAGCCCAGAGCAAGAAAAATTAGCGGCAAGCCTTGTTGCTAATACGCATTTAGCGCATGGATTTTTCTGTAACTCAGGTGCAGAAGCAAATGAAGCGGCGATTAAACTAGCGCGTAAGCATACAGGCAAGCATAAAATTATTACATTTTTACACTCATTCCACGGCCGTACGTTTGCGGCAATGAGTGCAACTGGCCAAGAAAAAGTGCATTCAGGATTTGGGCCGATTGTTGAAAAATTCGAGTATTTACCATTCAATGATGTCGAAGCTTTAACAGCAGCTGCTGATGATGAAACGGCAGCGATTATGTTAGAAGTCGTACAAGGTGAAGGTGGCGTCAATCCAGTGACCGCTGAATTTGCTGAAGCGATTCAAACCATTTGTACGGAAAAAGGCATCTTGTTAATCGTCGATGAAGTACAAACGGGGATTGCTCGTACAGGTACGCGTTATGCATGGGAACAAACAGCGTTAAAACCCGATATCGTTTCATTAGCAAAAGGACTTGGTGGCGGTTTCCCAATCGGTGCGATGTTAGCAACAGATGCATTATTTGAAAGCTTTGGTCCTGGGACGCATGGCACAACATTCGGCGGGAACCCAATGGCGACACATATCGCGCAAACGGTTATCAATACAGTATTTGACGCGGCATTTTTAGCAGCTGTTGAAGAAAAATCACGTTACTTTAAACAACAATTAGCAATCGCGTTACCGACGCTTGAAGTGCGTGGTATGGGGCTATTACTTGGTATCGAATCGCCGATTAGTGTGGCGGATGTGATCGATGCAGCCGAAGAAAAAGGTTTATTATTAGTTGGTGCTGGCGAGACAACGGTACGTTTATTACCACCATTAACGGTATCAAATGAAGAAATTGATGCGGCAATCGTTATTTTAAAAGAAATTTTAGCGTAATTTTTATGAATTAATGTGTTCAGAGAATCACAATTCAATTGCATTAACCTCTTATAATAATAGTGTTGATGATCGATTTAGTAGGAACAGGGACCTATTTTATTGAAACATTTACACGAAAAAAGATGCTTATCTATGAGATAAGCATCTTTTTTTGTTTCGTTTTAACAAAAATCGGGGAAAAATCCGTAAAAGGAAGTGGTGAATGTGAAAAAAGGAAAGTTTGCAACCTATAATGGGGCAGAATACGAAGTGACGACACAGCAGGGTGGCATGGTCGTGTTGAAATCACATGAGGCCGAAAGTTTATTGGACGGATTTTATCGTGTGAAACAATTTATTTCAACGGACTTTTTTATAAAAGAAGTCGCATTAGATGATATTAATCGCTTGTATACAATTGATACGTATGCGCGTTATAACAGGGAGTTGTATGCTGTCTATTACGATGAATTAAAAAAATGCTATCGCCTCGAGACAGACGATAGCTTGGCCGCTCATTTATATGATTTTGAAGAAATTGCGTTGGATCATTATCGTAAATACGTGCAGCCACATGAAATTGAGCTTGTTGAGCATTATGAAACATTGCGGTAACGAGAGGGTGTTAATTCAATCGAATGTGTAACTAGGGGGACAGCGTTGTCGCCCTCTTTTTAATCGATTTGTAATGTAGCGAGACGCGTTAATGCTTCACGAATCGTAGCTTCAGGTTGTACGAGTGCGAGGCGTACATAGTTGGCACCAGAAGTCCCAAAAACAGAGCCGGGGACAACAACAACGCCGGTTTTCTCAATCAGTTCATAAGCAAAATCTACATCACTTAACGTGTGTTGTGGGTATTTTGCATAGACAAACATACCACCTTTTGACGGTACAACTTCCCAGCCAAGTGTAGTAAGTCCTGCTGA
The DNA here is from genome assembly GCF_000505545.1 of Kurthia huakuii LAM0618. Classification (GTDB taxonomy): domain Bacteria; phylum Bacillota; class Bacilli; order Bacillales_A; family Planococcaceae; genus Kurthia; species Kurthia huakuii. The sequence continues at coordinate 393,018 of NZ_AYTB01000008.1, read as the reverse complement.
TAATAATTGATGACGCACCGAAAATGTTTCGCGTAGGCGTGCCGTAATGTCTTCAGCATGATCTAATGCGACGATAGCCGCGCGTTGAATCGGCTCAAATGTACCATAATCTAGATGGGATTTTAATTCTTGTAAGATGGCAATGACATCGGCGTTACCGACGATATACGCGATACGTGCACCAGCTAAACTAAAGCTTTTGGATAGCGAGTTAATTTCAATGCCGACGTCGCGCGCACCATCTGCTTGTAAAAAAGACATTGGCGCTGTGCCATCAAAATAAAACTCCGAATAGGCCGCATCGTGTACGACGATAATATTGTATTTTTTTGCAAAGGCAATGACGTCATTAAAAAATTGAAGTGAGGGCATCGCTGGAACAGGGTTGCCTGGTAAATTTAAAATAAGTAATTTGGCGCGCTCGGCAATCGCTTCTGGAATCAGTTGTAAATCCGGTAAAAAATCATGTTCAGCGTTCAACGGCATATAATACGCTTCGGCACCTGCTAAATTGATGCCAGCCTCATAAGCAACATACCCTGGGTCGGTCGTTAAAACGATGTCACCAGCATCGCAAAATGCGAGAGGTAAATGGACAAGGCCCTCTTGTGAGCCCATTGTTTGCAGTATTTCTGTAGTTGCGTCGAGTTCAACGTTGACGCGGCGTTTATAATAGCGCGCGACTGCCTCATGGAAATCGTCAATGCCGCCAAGTGTGTAGCCATAAGATGAGGCTTTGGCCGCTTCTTCGGCCAGCGTTTGGCGTATTTTTTCGTCCGGCGGTAAATCGGGGCTACCAAGACTTAAATCAATAATTGTCTGGCCATTGTCAGCTGCCTGTTTAGCAGCGCTTTTTAAATTGCCGAATATAGCTTTCGGAAATTTTTGCATCAGTGAAGAACGTTCAATATTCACGTATGAGCACATCCTTTAATTGTGATATACCTCAATTTTAGCATTTTTTGCTCGTATGCAAGGCGCATTACGACCAAATCATTTGAATTTTTTCGCTATTCAGTTAAAAACCTTAATTTTTTGCCGCAATTTGAAATTTTAAGTTAATTTTCTGAATATTATTTGTTATACTGAAAAATGTGATATTTAGACTAGAAAAGGAATGAATATAGATGAGGAAATCACTAAAATGGCAACTGACGGCGTCAATTTTAGCCGTGTTGCTCATTGGATTAGCGTTAATTACGATGTTAACGACTGCGCGTATTGCTAAGCAAACGGAAACGACGATTATTGAGCAAAGCCGTGTTATGACCGCGACAATGGCATCGAGTATGACGAAATTTTTAATGTCATATGAACAGAGTCTTGAACAGCTCGCGACAAGCTACGAAATTCGACATGCAACAGACGATGGCGATGTTACGGGGCGCTTGGCTGACTATCGCACAGTGTACGGGGCAGCGTCCTCAGCTTATTATGGTATGGAAGATAAGTCGCTGACGATTTTACCGACTGTTGACTTAGGGAAAGATTTCAATGCAACGACGCGCGATTGGTATAAACGTGCAATCGCCGCACCACAACAAGTCATTTGGACAGCGCCATATGTCGATGCGGCAACGGGGAATGACAGCGTTTCAGCGGCGAAAGCAGTCGTAAAGCAAGGTCAAGTACAAGGTGTAGTTGGCGCGGATATTTCATTAAGTGCATTGACTGGCGAGTTGCAACAAACGAAACTTGATTTTGATGGTTTTCCAATGCTTATTGATGCAGCCGGAAAAGCAATCGTACACCCAACAATTGCTGGGCAAGATGGGACGGACGTATCGTATATTAACAAACTGGTGCAACAACAAAAAAATGATGGTGTGATTCATGATACATATAAGGGGCAAGATTATGTTGTTATTTATCATACGTTACCATCGGTTGGCTGGAAGATAGCGACGGTTTATAAAGCTGAAGCCATTGCTGCATCGGCCAATGGTGTGAAGTGGTTAATTATTGGCTTCTCGGCGCTCATGTTCGCCATAATGGGCACGTATTTATTCTGGACATTGACGCGTAAATTAAAGCCACTTGAACAGATGCAACATGTTATGCATGATGTAGCTGAAGGGGATTTGACGGTGCGCTTTGTTTATAAAGCAGATGATGAGATTGGTCGTTTAGCTACCGATTTTGCAACGATGACTACAGCGATGCGGACATTGATGGAAACGGTGAAACAATCAACGGTTACTGTTGATGCACAGTCGCAGCAGTTAAATGCTTTAATGGAAGAAACGAATGCTTCAAGTGAAGAAATTACGGCTGCGGTACAACAAATTGCGGCAACAGCAACAACGTCAACGCATCAAACAGAAGAAGCGGAACGTGGTACGTTAGCATGGGCGACACAACTTCAAATGATCGATCAACAAATGATGCAAATGCTAGGTCATACGGAAAATACGACAACTCAAACGACGAATGGGAAACAGCAAATTGTTGGGTTAAAGCAATCGTTTATGACCTCGGAGGAGCGCATGCAACAAATGTTAACGGCGCTTGAATTGCTCGATACGAAGGTGACGTCGATTCATCATGTTATGGACGTCATCGAAACGATTGCGAATCAAACGACATTGCTCGCGTTAAATGCATCAATTGAAGCGGCGCGCGCAGGTGAACATGGCAAAGGCTTTGCCGTTGTGGCGCAAGAAGTACAGCTTTTAGCAGCGCAGTCTACACAAGCGACTGATGAAGTGCGCCATACTATAGAAGGGCTTCAACATGATGCGCAAACAGTCACACAAACGATGCAGCAATTTACAACGCAATTTGCGACGCAAGCTGTGCGCATTGAAGAAACGTCTAGTATGTTTGAGCAAGTAGATGAGGCGACACAACAATTAAGTGCGACTATTCATGGTGTATCAGCAGCACTTGATGAGATGGGACAACATAAAGAAACATTGCAACAAACGATGAAAGCGCTAGCGATGCATGCTGAGGAAACGGCGGCAGCTTGTGAGGAAGTAAGTGCTTCAAGCACCGAACAATTATATGCGATGGATGCTGTTACACAAGCATCAGAGCAGCTTATGGCGTTAAGCCAAACGTTACAGCATGAAATGAATCGCTTTAAGACAATAGAATAATAACTGGAAAAAAGCAGAAATCGTCCGGATGATTTCTGCTTTTTTTAATGGATTGTATCAAAATAGAAATATTGATTTTTAGAGAAAATTTTAATCATCTCGAGAATCGCTATGTATTATCGCATAATTATATGAATAATTAATGCAAAAAACGATGCAAAAATGCAACGATGTATGCGGTAATGGAAACTGTAAAAAATTCTTAAAAAACGGTAAAAGTAGGAAATACAAGGAATTTGAACCGTTTTTTAAATTGGCACGATAATTGCATATTAAAAGGTGAGCGAAAAATTTGGAGGTGCTGTAGTATGGCGCAAGTAGAATTAGGCAAAACGTTAAAAACACGCCACATCACGATGATTTCAATTGGTGGGATTATCGGAACGGGTTTGTTCGTCGGAACAGGGAAAAATATTATGTCGACGGGTCCTGCAACCATCGTATCGTACATATTAGCTTGTATGATTATCGTCTTTATTATGCGAATGCTTGGTGAAATGGCATCAACGCGACCAGAAAATGGTTCGTTTGCAGCGTATTCAACACGTTATATCGGTCGTTGGGCAGGTTATACAGTTGGCTGGTTATATTGGGCAAGTTGGGTATTCATCGTTGGATTAGAAGCAGCCGTAATTGGCGGTATGCTGCATTCTTGGGTACCATCGATTCCGGTATGGGTCGGTAGTGTTGGGATTACGTTATTATTAACAGCGATTAATTTGTACTCAGTAAAAATGTTTGGTGAATTTGAATATTGGTTAGCATTCATTAAAGTTGGGGCTATTGTTGTGTTCTTAGTTGTAGGTGCGTTAATGATTTTTGGTGTACTACCAACATTTGAACATAATGGCTTTGCATTTATTCAAGAAGCTGGTGGCTTTGCGCCAAATGGTGTGTTACCAATCTTTACAGGTATTGTCTTTGTTATATTCTCTATTTGTGGCGCTGAAGTTGCGGCGATTGCGGCTGGTGAATCAGAAGATCCAAAACGCAATATCGTACGCGCTATCAACAATGTTATTTATCGTCTAGCATTGTTCTTCATCGGTTCAGTATTAATTATGATCTGCATTATTCCATGGAATAATGCAGAATTACTTGCAGCACCTTATGCGAATATTTTAGAAATGGCTGGCCTTCCAATGGCGGCACAATTAATGCAAATTGTGATTTTCACATCGCTTATTTCAGTAATGAACTCAGCGATTTTTACAAGCTCACGTATGTTACTAGGGATGGCTGAAAATGGCGATGCCCCAGCAATCTTTATGAAATTATCAAAGAGAAGTAGCGCACCAACATGGGCGATTCTTGGCAGTACGCTTATTGCTTACGTTTGTGCAATATTATACTTCGTCTCACCAGATGTCATTTTCTACTTCTTAGGAAATGCGGTAGGTGCGTTAATGATTATTGTATATATCTTTATTGCCGTAGCGCATATTCGTTTCCGTAAACAATATGAACAAACAACAACGGAGCCACTAGCAATTAAAATGTGGTTATTCCCGTATTTGACATATGTGACAATTGCGATGTTAGCAGGCGTTTATTTCTGTCAAATATTGATTGAGTCGCTTCAAGCACAATTTTTCATGAGTACGATACTTGTCGTACTTGTTGTAGCAAGCTTCTTCGTTCGTGAGCGTATGCGTAAAGCATCGTTAGCAAACGTGACGACACAACAAAATGTCGATGTAGAATAAAAAATGGAGGCGAGAATGGCATAGGTACTGTTCTCGCTTTTTAATGCCGTTAAATGCTTCTTTTTCCAGAAAGTTCATGTTAAGCTAAGTTTCGGAGGGTGTTGTCGATGGAATTAAAGCAAATGATTACATATATTTTAACGGATAAACAATTTAATTGGATTTCGAGTAATAGTGAGCAACCACCGCAGCAATATGCCGAAATCATTGAAAAGTTTCGATTAGAACGTCAAGATTATTTGGATTTAGAATATTGTTTTGTGCATATTATTGAACTAGACGCCTCGTATTTATTTATTATTCATGATAAAGAGATGACGACATCATGGCAGTTTATCGAAAATGTGTTAAATTCGGTCAGCGATGGTTTAACGATTTGTAATTCGGATGGTATTATCGTCTTTCAAAATGAAGCTGATCGTAAAATGTTTGAAGTCGATGCGCGTTATTTGCCGGTCATTGAATTTGTTGAACGTGGTATTATGAATGAATCGGTGACAATGAAAGTATTGAAGTCAAAAAAACGTGAAGATATCGTGCAAACGTTTGCGAATGGTCATGTCGTGCTTGTGACGGCGCTACCGATTTTTGATGAGGCTGGCAATGTTGAATATGTTGTAGCCAATTCACGCGAAATGACCGAACTGCGTGATATGGAGCGTACGATTGAGCGCTTAGAATCGCAAAGTGCGCAATATAAAGAGCAGCTTGAGGCATTAAAGCAACAATCATCGTCAAGTTTAATTGCTGTTTCAAAATCGATGCGCCAAGTCGTTGAAAAAGCAAACTTAGTTGCGAATGTTGATTCAACAATTTTAATTACCGGGGAGTCGGGCGTTGGGAAGGAAGAATTGACGAAGCTTATTCATCAGCAAAGTCACCGGGCAAAGCAACCGATGATTACGGTTAACTGCGGAGCGATTCCTGAAAATTTATTAGAGTCCGAGTTATTTGGTTATATGGGCGGCGCGTTTACCGGTGCAAGTAAGACCGGCAAGCCAGGTTTATTTGAGCTCGCATCGGGTGGGACGTTATTTTTAGATGAAATTGGTGAGATGCCTTCATCGCTGCAAGTGAAGCTACTACGCGTCTTACAAGAATCGGAAATTACGCGTGTTGGTGGCATTAAACCAATCCCTGTTGATGTACGCATTATTACGGCGACAAATCGTAATTTATACGATATGGTGCAGCGCGGCGAGTTTCGTGAAGATTTATTTTATCGCTTGAACATTATTCCGCTACGTATTCCGCCGCTACGTGAGCGCAAGGAAGATATTGCACCGCTCGCTTATCGTTTTTTACATCTCGTGATGAAAAAATATAGCATTGAGCGTACGATTGAAGAAGCCGCTGTTGCGCGTTTAGCGGAATATTATTGGCCGGGAAATATTCGCCAATTAAAAAACTTTATCGAACGAGCTAGCCTTTTAACGCAGGAGTCGACGATTACGTTAGCATACATTCAACGTGAATTTCAAAAGTCTGAGTATCAACAGCCTAGTCTTGCGCCAATTGTTCATGAGACATTCGTGCATACAGCGACGTATGATAGCAATCATTCGTTAAAAGATCAAGTTGATGCGTTTGAGCGCAAGTTAATTAAGGAAGCGCTGAGCCAATACCCAAGCATTCGCCAAACAGCAAAAGCATTAGGCTGTAATCAATCGACACTCGTGCGTAAAATCCAAAAATATCAGTTAGAGCGCCAAGTTTCATATGATTAAATTCTATTTTTTCAGAAAAGTTTGCAAAATATAGTGGAGTTTGCTATGATAGCTAAAACTGCATAGTCTTATCAAGAGAAGCCGAGGGACAAGGCCTGACGACGCTTCAGCAACCTCTACAATTGTAGAAAGGTGCTAACTCCTACAAGTATGACACTTGGAAGATAAGAAACGGATAAATCGCCCTTCTTATTTTTTTAAGAAGGGCTTTTTTTACGAATTTGAGGGGGTTCATTAATATGCCAATTAACATTCCACAGCACTTACCGGCAACAGCACGACTAAAAGAAGAGAAAATTTTCGTCATGGAAGAAGAGCGCTCAAAGAGCCAAAATATTCGTCCTTTGAATATTTTAATTTTTAATTTAATGCCGGAAAAAGAAAAAACAGAATTACAGCTTTTACGATTATTAGGAAATACACCATTACAAGTGAATGTGACCTTCTTAAATACGGCGACACATGAGTCAAAAAATGTTTCAAAATCACATTTAGAAACATTTTACTCAACATTTCACGATATTAAGCATGAACGCTATGATGGCATGATTATTACGGGTGCGCCAATCGAACTTTTTGAATTTGATGAAGTCGATTTCTGGGAGGAACATAAAGAAATCTTAGATTGGGCACAGGACAATGTGACGTCAACGATGCATATTTGTTGGGGAGCACAGGCGGCACTTTATCATTATTACGGCATCGGTAAATATCCGCTGCCAACAAAATGTTCGGGTATTTTTGACCATGAAGTGTATGATAGTACCGTTAATTTAATTCGTGGATTTGATGATGTGTACCCGGCACCACACTCGCGTAATACGTCGGTGTCACTCGATGCGATTAAACAGCATCCTGAGCTTGAACTATTGTCGGCATCTGATGAAGCGGGCGCCTTTTTAATGATTTCAAAAGATGAGCGCCATATTATGGTGACGGGTCATTTAGAATATGATGCCGATACGCTAGCGTTAGAATATGAGCGCGACGTGGCACGTGGCTTAAATCCAGAACTACCAAAGCATTACTTCCCGCAAGATGATCCAACGAAAAAACCGCGGAATACGTGGCGTTCGCATACGCACTTATTATTCTCAAATTGGCTCAATTATTACGTGTACCAAGAAACGCCATATGATTGGGTTGATAAAGGTGCAAATCATTCATTGACGTCATCGTGTTTATAATGTTTAACGAGAAGCTCGCATACGTTCGAGCTTCTTTTTTGTCATTTTTTCGCAGAAGACACCCTCCTCCAAGCGTTGATTCATCAAACATATGGTCATTGCCGTTTTGTCTATAACCATTTTCTCGAATTGTAGCATACAGCGTACAAAGAACAACGTAAAGGCTTGAATCATTCCAGTATGACAGTTTTTTGCATTTAGTGTACGATAGAAAGGCAGAAAAGTAAGGGAAGTGGCAACGATGGAAAAAACAAGTTTGATTTTAGAGGGGGGCACATTCCGTACGATTTATACGAGTGGTGTGCTCGATGCCTTTTTACGTGAAGACATTATGATGCCGTACATTATCGGAATTTCAGCTGGGGCGATTAATTTATGTTCCTATATTTCAAAGCAACCAGAGCGTACGATGCGCGTTTTTACCGAATATCGTCATGATAAACGTTACGTAGGGATGCGCAATTTTTTAACGGAGCGTTCGTTATTTGGCTTGGACTTCGGTTGGAATGTGTTGCCGAATCAACTTGAGTTATTCGACTGGGATACATTCCGCAGCTACGAAGGAACAGCGCTTGCTGGTGTAACGAATGCCAATACAGGTGAAGTGGAATTTATGGACGTGCAGCAAATGGATACCGATAGCCAACTATTGCGCGCAACATGTGCCATTCCGGTGCTATTTCCAGAAATTAAATTAAATGGCGTGCCGTATTACGATGGCGGTTTAGCTGCCCCGATTCCAGTGCAACACGCGATTGATCGAGGGTATGACAAGCATGTTATCGTGTTGACGCGCCCTGCAGGGTATTATAAGACAATGGACCGCCAAACGAAGGCCGCAATGCAGCTTTTACGCAAAAAGCATCCAAAGTTAGTCGATGTTATGCTAAAGCGTTTTGAGCATTACAATGAAGCGGTGGCGCTGTGTGAGCAGTTAGAGCGCGATGGTAAAGCATTTATTTTCCGCCCGCCATATAGCATTGAAGGTATGGAAAAAGATGTTAGTAAAATGCGTGCCAACTATCGTTTAGGATTACATGAGGCGACGATGCGCATGCATGATTTAAAAGAATTTTTACAGCTATCTTAAAAAAACTTCTGGCATTGGTGCCAGAAGTTTTTTTATTACGAAATGTTTTTCGGGATAAAGCCACTGCCTTTACCAGTTGCGACGGTTTCACGCTCGGCATTTTTAAAGACGAGTGTCATATCGATATGAAAGGAATCATCAAGTGATGTGACGCTCGTAATCGTAATTTTGCATGTCACGTCATCGCCGGTATAAACAGGTTTTAAAAACGTGTGGTCAAGCGTTTCAGAAAAGAAATTTAAATCACCGCCGACTTTCGTTGCGATGCTGGCGATTAATAAGCTATGCACGCGGACACGTCCGCTCTGGTCGGGCATCGTATGCAGCGAGCCAAAATCCCCTGTAATATTACTAAATGCTAACACATCACCGCGCGTAAATGTTCGCTTCGCTGAAAAAGTATCACCTACCATCATTTAGCCAACCGCCTCCTTTTACTACTAGTGTAGGAAGGAATCAAGTCGTTTACAACTCTTTTGTTTTGGCTGTTTTAGCGTAGTAGAATGCGGGAATAAAATAAGGTTAGAAGTGCTATAATAAGAGCAGTTTGAAGGAAATGAGGACGATAGCATGTATAAAACGTTCGGAATATTTGCGCATGTAGATACCGGGAAAACGACTTTCTCGGAGCAAATTTTATATTATGGTCATAGCATTGCTGCGCGCGGACGCGTCGATCATCAAAATGCTTTTTTAGATTTGCATCCAATTGAGCGCGAGCGAGGGATTACGGTATTTGCCGAACAAGGGGTTTTTACGTATAACGATGATACATATACGATGATTGATACACCGGGGCACGTCGATTTTTCACCGGAGATGGAGCGCGCGATTCAAGTGCTAGATTATGCGGTGTTATTAGTTGATGCCGTTGATGGTGTCGAAGGGCATACAGAAACGGTGTGGCAATTGCTACGCAAGCATCATGTGCCAACATTTTTCTTTATTAATAAAATGGACCGTGAAGGCGCAAATTTAGCCGGTGCACTCGCGACCATTCATAAATTATTGACCCCAAACACTGTTGTTTTAACGAACCATTTGACTGCTGAGATGGATGAGTCGTTGGCCGAGGCAGTAGCGACACTTGATGATGCTTTGCTTGAACGCTATTTTGAAACGGGTTATGAGCGCGATGTGTTTGAAACAGCGCTACAGCGATTAATCGACGAGGAACGCGTTTTTCCGGTACATTACGGTTCGGCGCTTCAAGATGACGGTGTCGACACCTTTTTAGCCCATTTTGCTCGTTTAACGACGACGCATTACGATGCGACTGCGCCGTTTGCTGCGCGTGTTTATAAAGTACGTCACGATGACAACGGCCACCGCATTGCCTATTTGAAAATGGATGCCGGAACGCTAAAGGCGCGCGAGGCATTGGTCGTTGCTGGTGCTCTTCATAAGGTTGGGCAAATTCGGTTATATAACGGTGATAAGTTTGAGCAAATTCCCGAAGCGTTCGCGGGTCAAAGTGTGGGCATTTATGGTTTGAAAAATGCTGTTATCGGTACGACATTTGGCGAGGCGAACACGTACAAAGCGCCGAGTCTCGTCCCGACGCTGCAATCGCGTGTTGTTTTTGAGGACGGGGTGTCGCCGAAGGAAATGCTACGTTATTTCCGCTTGTTAGAAGCAGAGGACCCATCGCTACAAGTTGTGTGGCAAGAAAGTTTGCAAGAAATTCATTTGCACATTATGGGCGTCATTCAATTAGAAGTGCTTGAAGAAGTGTTGCGCGAGCGTTTTCACTTAACGGTACAATTTGGGGCACCGACGATTATTTATAAAGAAACGATTGCTACGGCAACAAAAGGGTACGGGCATTTTGAACCACTAAAGCATTATGCGGAAGTTCATTTACGATTAGAGCCAGCACCGCGTGGGCAAGGGATAGCGTTTATCAATGCATGTCATGCCGATGATTTACTCGTTGGTCAGCAAAATTTAATTGAGCAACATGTGTTAGAGCGCGCGCATCACGGTCTACTAACGGGCTCGACTGTTACCGATTTAACGGTCACGCTCGTAACCGGCAAGGCGCATATTAAACATACGGAAGGTGGCGACTTCCGAGAGGCGACACATCGTGCGCTTCGCCAAGGGCTTGAACAAGTCGAAAATATATTGTTAGAGCCGTATTATGCGGTTGTGATGCGTGCACATATCGACCATATGGGGCGCATGATGAGTGATTTACAAATGGCAAGTGGCACGTTTGAAGCGCCGCTGACGGACGGTGAATATGTTACGATTCAAGCGCGTGTACCGGTCGCTAGTTTTTTGACGTATCCGACGCAATTTGCGGCGTACACGAATGGTAAAGGCAGCTTGCGTCTCGTGTTTGATGGCTATGATAAGTGCCACAATGCAGATGAGGTGATCGAACGCATTGGTTATGACAAACAAGCAGACCCCGCATACACCTCAAACTCAATTTTTTGTCGTCATGGCAAGGGCTATGTCGTACCATGGCAAGAAGCGGAAGCAGCTATGCATGCCAATACCGCATTGTAAGGCTTGCGCGTGACAATTGAATCAGGCTATTTGTATAATAAAGTAACGTCTGAATTGCGAAAGGAAGAAAATAATGAAAAAATCAGTCAAAGTAGGATTAGTATTAGGAATTGCGGCAGGGGCAACAGCACTTGCGGTTAATCAATCAAAGAAAAATGCTTCACCAGAGCCATTTGTGACGTTTACAGATGACACGAAATTATATGCGTTGATGGATACGAATTCATCGGTAACACACGTTTTGCCAATCTCAACTGTCGTAACCGTTGTTGCGAAAAAACATGTTGATAAAAACTTATGGTTTGAAGTTGAAACACCATTTGGACATGGCTTTATTTTAGATGAAACGGTATTACCACAAGTAGCGGGTGCGCAACATATCGAATTAGACGTACCAATTATTAATCAATATGCGCCAGTCGATGCACCGTTCGGTTGTGAAGGTGCAGCATTATTAATGGCGTTACACTATAAAAAATACACAGAAGATAGCTTAGAAGAGCTGTTAAACAATATGCCAACAGCAGAGCGCAATCCGCATGAAGGTTTTGTTGGTTCACCGTATGAAGAGGCACCGGCGGGCTATTATCAAACGATTTATCCAGCACCATTAGCAGCGTACGCAAAAGAGCGCTATGCTCAAACGGTAGAAGATATTTCGGGTAGCGACATTCAAGCGATTCGTCATGAGTTAAATCTTGGTAATCCGGTTGTTCTTTATGTGACCGAAGCGTTTGCAGCACCAATTATCGGCGATTGGGACTTTGGTACAGCAGGTACAGAACAAGCCGTTGATAACTTACACATCGTATTAGTGACAGGCTATGATTCAACAATTGGTGAATACAAAGTAGCGGACCCATCAGCAGATGAGGGCGCGTACTGGATTAATGGCTATGCACTTGAAAAAGCATACAATGCACAGCAACATGCCGTTGTTGTAAGATAACAATCAAAAAAGCGAATTTCTCACATGAGAAATTCGCTTTTTTGATTAACGTGCTTTTTCTGGATGATCTTCGCGATCCCAACACTCGACATTTTTAAGGTCGGGCATCGTATCCGCATAAAACACAGGATCTTTTCCTTGTTTGCGCTGTGCACGATAATCCTTTAATAAACGGAATGCCGTTTTGTTGAGCATGAAAATAGCGACTAAGTTAATAAGCGCCATAAATGCCATAAATAAATCGGCTAAATTCCATACAAGCGATACTTTCGCCAGCGCACCGAACATGACGAATGCAAGTACGAGCAGGCGATAGCATAACATCATCGTTTTCGATTTTTTAATGAATTCTAAGTTTGTTTCGCCGTAATAGTAGTTGCCGATAACCGAGCTAAACGCGAACATAAAGAGCGCGACCGTTAAGAAAATACCAGCCCAGTCGCCTAATTGAACGACTAATGATTGTTGCGTAATATCAACGCGCTCATTTTGTGCATCAACCGTACCGTAAACACCACTTAATAACACGATAGCAGCTGTTGCCGTACACACAACCATCGTATCAACAAAAACGCCTAATGTTTGAATCAGACCTTGTTTTACAGGGTGTGACACGTTGGCTGTAGCGGCAGCGTTTGGCGCAGAACCAAGACCGGCTTCATTTGAGAATAAACCGCGTTTAAAACCTTGCATAATAGCAGCACCGACAACACCACCAGTACCAGCTTCAAATGTGAAAGCTTCCTTAAAAATAAGGGCAAACACGCTAGGTAATTCAGTGAAATTTAACACGATAATGACGAAGGCAATCAGAATATACGCAATCGCCATAACAGGTACAAGCCATTGTGTTACTTTAACAATGCGTTGTACACCACCGAAAATAACCATGGCTGTTAACAGGACGATGATAATGCCAATCCATACTTCGTCAAAGCCAAAGCTATTGCCCATTGAATCCGCAATCGTATTTGTTTGTACAGCATTAAAGACGAAACCATAACAAAGCGTAATCGCAATTGCAAAGGCAATCCCCATCCAACGCTTATTGAGGCCACGCTCCATATAATAAGCAGGACCTCCGCGGAAGTCGTTGCCATCACGTACTTTATACAGCTGTGCAAGCGTACTTTCGACAAAAGATGAGGCAGCGGCAATTAACGCCATGACCCACATCCAAAAAACGGCACCAGGACCACCTAGTGCAATAGCTGTCGCAACACCGACGATATTACCGGTACCGATACGTGATGCAGCAGAAATCGTGAAAGCTTGGAATGATGATACCCCTTTTTTTCCTTTGCCCTCAATCGTCGCTTTGTCGGTTAAGACGCGGAACATTTCTGGGAATAACGTAAACTGCATACCACGTCCACGAATGGTGAAGAAAATGCCGACGACTAAAATGATAGCGATAATGACATAGGAATAAAGATAGTCGTTCAGCGTGAGAATAAACTTGTCTAACATATCCATGTAATCAGTCCTTTCAATAGGACAGTATACCCCTAATCGTTATAAACAAACGTTGATTGTTTATTTATAATAGTGCAATAATTTTCCAATATAAACTATGCCGCGCGTATCATTATTTTTTTAAGTGCTGTAATGCTTGTGTAACAGCGGTTGTATCCGTTGCTTGTAAGCCCATTGCGCGCTGTTGTTCAAGCTCTCGTAATAATTCAGGGTCATGTTGTAGCGCAGCCGTATAACTCGCCGCCGTCGCCTTTTTTTGCTCATGCAATTGTTGTTGTACTTTTATTAGTTCATTGGCCACTGATTTTTTTGTATGGGCTGGCGCAAAGTCTTTCATACTATTTTTCACTGAATTTCCCTCCTTTTGTTATAGCTATTGGTACTTGTTATATACTAGAACGAAGATGATTGTCAATTTTAAAGGAGGATTTTTCATGTATGCATTAACAACAGCACAAATGCAGGCGCTTGAGCGCTATACGATTGAGACGATTGGCATCGATGGCTTCACATTAATGGAAATTGCCGGAAATGCCGTCGTCATGGCCTTGCGCGAGCATGAGCTACTTACGCATGAGCGCATTGCGATCGTGTGCGGTACCGGTAATAACGGAGGTGACGGTTTTGTCATCGCTAGGCGCCTCACTGATTTAGGCTATGATGTCCGGGTTGGACTAGCTGTCGAGGAACAGCAATTACGTGGCGATGCCAAAACACAGTATCATATTTTAAAGCGCCGCGGTATTCCGGTGACATTACTAATAGAAGAAGTGCAAACAACAGCTTGGTTGGCCTCATGTGCCGTGCTAATCGATTGTTTGCTAGGTACGGGTGCGAGTGGGGCATTGCGTGGTCATATGACGTGGTTAATTCCACTAATAAATGCGCTCGAAAAAATGGTTGTGGCGATTGATTTGCCGTCAGGTTTACATGCCAATAGTGGGGAAGTTGTCGAGGCGGCGATTGAAGCGGATTATACGCTGACGCTAGCACAACCGAAAATTGGTTGCTATTTACAACAAGCTTCGCATTATATAGGCGAGCTTGTTATCGTCGATATTTCAGTGCCCGAAACGCTTGTGGACACACTTCAGATGGCGGCACCAACAATTGTTACACCAGCGCTCGTCAAAGCGGCGTTACCGGCACGCCCGTTAGATGGTCATAAGGGGACATTTGGTCATGGTGCAGTCATTGGTGGCTCGCAGCATTATGTCGGCGCACCGCTCTATAGTGCCAAGGCGGCGTTTCATAGTGGCATTGGGCTTATTTCGCTTATTGTACCGGAAGAATTAATGCCAAGCATGATGTTACAAGCGCCGGAAGTATTATTAAAGAGCGCGGCGTCAGAAGGCGGGTATATGACAAAAGAAGGCGTTGCGCTACATGATTTTACAAAAATACGCGCGGTAGCGTTTGGACCAGGGTTAGGGCGTGCAGCGCAGCTTCAAGAAGTTGCAGCATGGCTGTTGGCGCTTGAAGGACCGGAGACGATTATCGTTGATGCAGACGGTCTCTATATGATGAAACCGTTGTTACAACATGTTCGTGCGACAGGCAAATGTGTCATTTTGACGCCGCACCCAGGAGAAATGGCTATGTTATGCGATACGACCATTGCAGAGATTGAACAACATCGATTTTCATATGCGCGCGATTTAGCACAGAAATTCGGGGTATATGTGTTATTAAAGGGGCATCGTTCGATTGTAGCGACGCCAGACGGAGTACAGTGGCTCATTCCAATTGGCAGCAGTGCTCTTGGAAAAGGAGGGAGTGGCGACGTTTTAACCGGCTTGATTTTATCATTTGTGACACAGCGCGTGCCAGCGGAGCAAGCGTTGTATACCGCGGCATATTTACAGGCAGAGACCGCGGAAAAACTTGCCGCACAGCATAGTCATTACAGCGTAACACCTGAGATGGTTGTGACACATTTAGGACAGCTAATTGCGTGTTTTGTGAAGTGAATTTGTCTAAGTTGAAACAGCAGTGTGACAAACTTTTGATGTCAGGCATTATTTTTTACCTTTAAAGTTAATAAAACCAGTGATAACTAATTTTTTAATAATAAATACCTATGAAAAAGGTAAGAAAAGAAATGTAAAACCTTTAAAAAGTTTCACAATTTGAACACAGAATTGTAGAATTTTCTTTTGATTATAGGCTATTTTTCTTAAGCGTGCGCAGTATACTGTAACTGTAAAAAATAAATGGCAAGCTTCAAAAAGGAGGATGCACAATGGATGTTTTAGAGTTGGCTCGTGTGCAATATGCACTGACAACGATTTTCCACTTCTTCTTCGTTCCGCTTTCGATTGGGACTATTTTTATCGTCGCAATCTTCGAAACGATGTATTTATTTAAGAAAAAAGAAGAATACTTACGCATGGCAAAATTCTGGGGTAAGATCTTCTTACTATCATTTGCGATAGGCGTCGTAACAGGGATTTTACAAGAATTCCAATTCGGCATGAACTGGTCTGAATATTCTCGCTTTATGGGCGATGTATTTGGCGCACCACTAGCAGTAGAAGCACTTTTAGCATTCTTTATGGAATCTACATTTATCGGTGTTTGGATGTTTGGACGCGGCAAATTACCTGATTGGGTCATTACCGTTTCTGCATGGCTCGTTAGTATTGGGACATTACTATCGGCGCTATGGATTTTAGCAGCCAATTCATTTATGCAAGAACCTGTAGGCTTTGAAATTCAAGATGGCAAAGCGGTATTAACAGACTTTATGGCGCTGTTAACAAATCCACAGCTTCAAGTGGAATTCCCGCATACTGTATTTGGCGCATTAGCAACTGGCGCATTCGTTATCGGTGGGATTAGTGCCTATAACTTGTTAAAGAAAAAAGACGTCGAGTTTTTCAAAACATCATTTAACATCTCAATGATTGTTGCGGCGATCGCGTCACTTGCGATTGCATTTTCTGGACACGCACAAGCAAAACATTTAATGGACTCACAACCAATGAAAATGGCCGCTTCTGAAGCGCTTTGGGATGACTCAGAGGACCCGGCAGCATGGACAATTTTAGCCATCGGTGACCAACAAGAGGAAAAAAATACGTGGAATATCGACTTACCATTCGCATTAAGTTATTTAGCATATGGTGAATTCAGTGGCTCTGTTGAAGGGATGAAAACACTGCAAGCGAAATACGAAGAAAAATATGGTGAAGGTGTAGACTACATTCCACCTGTATGGCCTGTATTTTGGAGTTTCCGTATTATGGCAGGCTTCGGTGGTGTCATGCTCGTATTATCAATACTTGGTTTATGGTTCGGTAATCGTCGAAAAGGTATTTTGGCAACACCAACATGGTTCCTGCGAACAATGATGTTTGCGATGGCAGCACCATTTATTGCGAATACAGCAGGTTGGATTATGACGGAAATTGGTCGCCAACCTTGGACGGTGTTTGGCTACTATACAACGGCGCAATCGGTGTCACCAAACGTTTCAATGGGACAATTATTATTCTCAACGATTTCATTTAGTACCGCCTATGTTATTTTAGCGATTATTATGATTTACATGGTTGCACGCGTCGCAAAACAAGGACCGTCAATTATCGATACAGCACCAAAGCAAGAAAATGTTGATTTAATGGATAAGGAGGCGTTTAAATAATGGATTTAACTGTATTTTGGTTTATCTTAATCGCCGTATTATTTACTGGATTTTTCTTCTTAGAAGGTTTTGACTTTGGCGTCGGCATGTCAACGCGCCTAATTGCCAAAAATAAAAATGAACGCAATCAATTAATGTCAACAATTGGACCGTTCTGGGATGCCAATGAAGTTTGGCTAATTACAGCAGGTGGGGCGTTATTTGCGGCGTTCCCTAGCTGGTATGCAACGATGTTTTCAGGTTACTACACATTGTTCGTTATTTTCTTACTTGTCTTAATCGCACGTGGTGTGGCGATTGAATATAGTCACCACACACATACCGATAAATATATTAACTATTGGCACTGGCTTATTTTTGGTAGTAGTGCACTCGCACCGTTTTTACTAGGGATGTTATTTACGAGTCTTGTGCAAGGAATGCCAATCGATAAAGATATGCATTTATTCGGCACATTTACAGATTACGTGAACGTTTATTCTGTCGTTGGTGGTGTAGCGGTTATGCTCTTATCGCTCGTTCACGGATTAACGTTTATCGGGATTCGTACAGAAGGCGTTGTACGTGAGCGCGCACGCCAAATGTTAAGCAAGCTCTTTATCGTGTTATTAGCAGGCGAGGTTGTCTTCGCTGTCTTAACGTACACGAGCACGGACTTCTTTACAGTACGACCGGTTGCTACACCAGTATTTTTAGCGATTACAGTAGCATGTACATTACTTGCCTGGGCATTTGCGACAAAGAAAAAGGAAAGCATTGCTTTTACGATGACGGGTCTTGCTTTTGCCTCGGTTGTCATCATGTTATTCGTTGGGTTGTTCCCACGCGTCATGATTAGCTCGATTGACCCCGCATTTAATTTAACGATTGATAATGCGTCATCAGGCGATTACACCTTATCTGTTATGACAAAAATTTCAGTCGTCTTATTACCATTCGTTTTAGGGTATCAAATTTGGAGTTACTATATTTTCCGTAAACGGATTCACCCAACAAAGAAATAGGAGATGGAGAACATGATCGATCGAGCGCTATTTACATTACCACGCATTAAAGGGGTATTTGTATGCTTAGGGGTACTAGCCCTGTTGCAGGGCACGATGACAATCCTACAAGCCATTTATTTAGCGACAGCGATTACGCATGTTTTCCACAACGAGCCGCTGTCTGAACAGTGGCTTCTTTTATTGTTATTTGCGGCGTGTTTTATTGGCAAACAAGTCATTGTTGCCTTACGTGAACGCTTTATTACGGCCTATGCGAAAAAAATCGGTCACCATTTACGCGACGATTTATTGCATCATATTTTTGATGTAGGATCGCAGCGTACTGCAACCGGACAAACGGTGACATTAGCCGTTGAAGGGATTCGCAATGTTGAAACGTATATTAAGCTCTTTTTACCGAAGCTGATGAATATGCTGATAATCCCGACCATGATTGTCGTGTTCGTTTGGACAGAAAATGTGCGCTCTGCGATTATATTGGTTGTCGTCGTACCGATCCTCATTTTCTTCTTGGCGCTTGTAGGTCTTGCAGCAAAGGCAAAGGCCGACCGCCAATACGAAACGTACGAACAGTTGTCAAATCACTTCGTCGATTCATTGCGCGGCATTGTGACGCTGCGCGTATTAGGACTTAGTAAACGCTATGATCGTAATATCGCACTCGTTAGTGAAAAATACCGCAGCGCAACGGTGAGCACATTACGTTTAGCCTTTTTATCCACATTTGCACTTGAGTTTTTCACGAGTTTATCGGTCGCAATCGTCGCCTTATTTTTAGGGCTTGGTTTAATTAATGGCGCTATCGTGTTACTACCGGCATTAACTGTACTAATTGTAGCGCCGGAGTATTTTGCGCCGATTCGTGAATTTGGGAGTGACTATCATGCAACGCTTGACGGGAAAAATGCATTTAAAGCAATCCAACAAGCAGTAGATGAGCATGGACAAGCGCTTGATTATACACCGCTAGCGCAGTGGGATGAAGCGAGCCAATTAACGCTTGATGGTGTCCGCGTGGCAGACCGCGATGCAGCAAAAGACTGGCATTTAACGGCGCAAGGCTATGAAAAAATTGGTATTATCGGTGCGTCTGGTGCCGGGAAATCGACGTTGTTGTCGTTACTTGGAGGCTTTTTAAACACGACAGGTGGCCGTATTACTATTAACGACCAAGTACTACCATCGTTATACAATGCAGACTGGCAGCGCCAACTATATTATATTCCGCAACATCCGTATATTTTTCACGATACATTGCGCAACAATATTGCCTTTTATGCACCGCATGCGAGTGATGAGGCGATTATGGCAGCTTGTGACCGTGCCGGTTTGCGGGAAGTCATTGCGACATTACCACGAGGTTTAGATGAAATGATCGGGGAATCGGGCCGGATGTTAAGTGGTGGTCAAGAGCAACGAATTGCGCTAGCACGTGCTTTTTTAGATGACCGCCGCGTATTATTATTCGATGAACCGACCGCGCATTTAGATGTCGAAACCGAAGCGGAATTGAAGGAGCGCATGTTGCCGTTATTTGACGAGCGTCTTGTCTTTTTCGCAACGCATCGCTTGCATTGGATGCACAATATGGATCGTATTATCGTCATTGATGATGGCGAAATTGTTGAAGTTGGTACACATGAACAGCTGATGGAACAACAAGGGCATTATGCTGCACTCATTGCCGCACAAGGAGGAAAACGTCATGAACAATTGGATTAAGCCCTATGTAAAAGCGCATAAAGGTCTGCTTACGTTGACGATTCTTTTCGGTGTGGGTGCATTGATTGCCGCATGTGCACTCATGTTTACATCGGGTTACTTAATTTCAAAATCATCATTGCGACCTGAAAATATTTTACTCGTCTATGTACCAATCGTTTTAGTACGTGCATTTGGGATTTCGCGTCCAGTGCTTAATTATTTACAGCAGCTCGCTAGTCATTCATTTGTGTTAGCAGTGTTATCAAAAATGCGTGTGCGGTTATTTCAACGTTTGGAAACGCAGGCGCTCGTCTTAAAAGAACGTTATGCAATCGGCGATTTATTAGGGTTATTAGCCGATGATTTAGAGCATTTGCAAAACTTTTATTTAAAAACGATTTTCCCAGCATTGTTTGCGCTCTTATTATATGGCATCGCGATTATCGCACTTGGCGTCTTTAGCATTCCGTATGCCTTGGTGTTAGCCTTGTTGTTTGGCATACTCGTGTTTGTGTTGCCGTATGTGTCATTAAAACGCAATCGACAACATATGCTCGATATGAAAACGGTGCGTGCTGAACTTTATAATGACTTAACGGATGCGGTGATGGGGGCAACGGATTGGAAATTAAGTGGTCGCGCTGACGACATGATTGCCGCAAAACAACAAATTGCCACGCGTTATGACGCATTGGAAGCGAAAATTGATGCCGCAAGCCGCCGCCGTTCGATTGTTTTTCAAGTCGTCGCCGCTGCGTCGGTTATTATGCTCGTGGCGTTTGCGAGCGATATGGCACAAACAGCTGTCTTTCATCCAATGTGGATTGCCGCCTTTGTGCTCGTTGCGCTACCGTTGATTGAAGCATTTATGCCGCTTAGTGATGCGATTAGTCATTTGCCAAGCTATGACACGTCATTTGCACGTCTTATCGAAGTTGAGGAACAAAGTGAAGCTGCACAAGCCGCCGTTACATTGCCTGTTGGACCTTATACGGTTGATCTATCACATGTCGCTTTTCACTATGATAAAACGACCGTGCTACGCGATGTGTCGATGACGTGGGCACCGGGTCAAAAGGTGGCGATTTTAGGAAAAACCGGTACCGGTAAAAGTACGCTTGGCAAGTTGCTACTTGGGGCGTACGAGCCGACTGCTGGTACGGTGACGATTAATGGTGTTCCTACGCATACGCTACGCGACGACATGCCACAACTCATCGCCGTTTTAGAACAGAAGCCGTATTTATTTGATACGACGGTCATGAACAATATTCGTCTTGGAAATGTTGCGGCGAGTGATGATGAGGTCATTGAAGCGGCGAAAAAAGTACAATTGCATGACATGATTGAAGCGTTACCACATGGTTATGAAACGCGTGTTGAGGAGCTTGGTACACGTTTTTCTGGCGGTGAACGTCAGCGTATCGCACTTGCGCGTATTTTATTACAGCACACGCCGATTGTGTTATTAGATGAACCGACTGTTGGCCTAGACCCCGTGACCGAGCAGGCATTGATTGAGACAATGTTTGATGTGCTCGGTGATAAAACGGTCGTATGGATTACGCATCACTTGGCGGCAATGGCACATATGGATACGATTTATATGCTAGAAAACGGCCAAGTGCGCGTGCAAGGTTCGCATGAACAGTTGTTAGCAGACGACGCAAGATATCGCACATTGTACGATTTGGATTACCCATTTGACTAAAATTATGATACAGTAACGGTAACGATTGCTAGGAGTGTCAGTGTGACTGACTGAGAGAGCGCTAAAGCGGCTTAATCCTTGAAACCTGATCTAGTTTGCACTAGCGGAGGGAAGCGATAAACACCGATGATTAGGGCCTTGCTCTCTATCTTTTGGCAATCGAACCAGCGATAGAGAGAAGGGTCTTTTCTATTATGAGAAAAATGACGTTACTAGCGATGTATATTGCGATTTGTGTCATTGGGGCAAGCGTCGTCAGCATCCCGGTTGGTGTCGCAAAAATCGCTCCCATTCAACATATGATGACGATTATTTGTACCGTAACACTTGGACCAATACCAGCGATTATCCAGGCTGTTATTACGTCGGTCATCCGACTATTCATCGGCACTGGGACATTGTTGGCGATTCCAGGCAGTGTGATTGGTGCGGTCGTCGCCGCGCTATTATTCCAATGGACGAAAAAACGCGGGTTTGCGATTGCCGGTGAAGTCATCGGGACGGGTGTGATTGCCTCGCTCGTAGCAGTACCGTATAGTATCGTTGTGATGAACGCACCGGCTGCCTCGGCATTGTTCTTCATGCCATCTTTTTTATTGTCGACTGTGACAGGTGCTGTACTCGCTGTAGCGATGTTAAAAGCATTGCCAACACGCTACATTGCCTTACGTTAAAGCGATGACGACTCGGATTATTCTGAGTCGTTTTTTAAATTCCGTCACAAACGGTGAGCACAATGGAGGAAAAAAAGGATGTGAATACGGTATAATTTGAAGCAATGGAAATAATGTTTAATGGAAGAAGGGAATGTTTTGCACTCAAAAGCTGTGACATTTTTACGGACGATGGGCATTTTAGATGGCCTGTCGTTATTAATTTTATTAGGAATCGCGATGCCGCTAAAATATTTTGCAGGCTTGCCACTTGCTGTAACGATTATGGGAAGTTTGCATGGTGTCATTTTTATCGTCTATATCGCGTCGATTGCATGGGCACAGCTAAGGTTACAATGGCCGATTGTTTATTCGATTGTTGCCGTACTCGTCGCCTTTATTCCACTAGGGAATTTTGTATTTGATCGCTACATAAAACGAGCAGCACAGCGTTATAAACCGCAGCCATTTAAACAAATTTGGTTGTTATATGGTGCCATCTTCTTTACGTTTTTAGATTTATTTGCGCAATTGCCGGTTATGAGTACGTTTGCGCTCTCGCTCGGAGCCTCTACAATGGTCGCTGGGCTTGTTGTCGGCATGTATTCATTTACAAATATGTTCGGCAATATGACGTCGGGAATTTTTACCGACCGACTAGGAGCTAAGCGAATTACGATTGTCGGCCTCAGTTTGACCGCCATATCACTTGTCGCTTATCAATGGATTGATTCCGAGGCGACGTTGCTAGTATTGCGCGCGGTTCATGGTTTTGTCGCTGGTCTGATTACGCCTGCCGCCTTTACGTTAGTTGCCAATCAAACGGCGCGTCAAACGCAAGGTAGCCAATCGGCGTTAACCGGAGCCTTTGTCGGGATTGCCGCCATTTTAGGGCCGGCGTATAGCGGTATTGTCGCGACGCGCACCTCGGTACCTTTTGTGCTTGGGACGGTCGCCTTAATCGGGGCCATTGTCGCGATATCGCTGCTATTTTTACGTGTCACATCGAAAAAACAACAAGCAAAAGAGCAAGAAGTGTTTAAATGGAATGGCGGGGTATTACGCGCCTTTATGGCCGCCTTTTTATTGATGATGTCACAAGGAGCGCTCGCGTATTTGTTGCCGATTCGCATTGAATTATTAGGCTATGAATCGCGCTTAAGTGGCACATTGATGAGCATGTTTGGCATCGTTGTGGTGTTATTATTTGTTTTACCAACCCGTTATTTATTTGACCGCTTGCAAGCAAAATGGCTAATGGTTGCCGGGCTTGCGTGTATCGGCGTTAGTCAGGCGCTTATTAGCATTACCGATTCACAAATGTTCCTTTACGCGGTGCTTGCGCTATATGGCGTTGGGTTTGCGCTGTTGTTCCCAGCGATGAATCGTATGCTTGTTGAAGCAACAACAACGCAGACAAGGGGACGCGCTTATGGTTATTTTTATGCGTTCTTCTCACTCGGAACGGTTGTCGGGTCTTCTGGTTTAGCATTGCTACCACTCACACTATCGGCACAATTTTATGTCATTGCCATCGTGCTCATTGGTGCGAGCCTTGTCATTGCCGCTACTCGAGAACCGGACATGTTATAATAAGCGAGTAGGTGAAAGGTGGAGGTTTAGATGGAGTGGCAGTTAGATGAACGACTTACATTACAACAATTAAGCGACGTGCATGCCGAAGAAATGTTTGCGGCGATTACACAACATCGCGCGTATTTACGCCAATGGTTGCCGTGGGTAGATGGCACTGTAACGATTTTAGATACGCAACAGTATATCGCGTTTACTGAAAAGCAATTTGCGGTTTCAGGCATCGTCAACATGGCGATTGTATATGATGGTCATGTTGTCGGTACGGTTGGGATACATGATATTAATCGTGAAAACCGTTCGACATCGATTGGTTATTGGCTCGCTGAAGATTTTCAGCATCAAGGGATTATGACGCGTAGCGTTGCACGATTAGTCGATTATTTATTTGATACAGTGAAGCTCCATCGCATTGAAATCCGCGCTGCCGTTTCTAATAAAGGGAGTCGCGCCATTCCTGAACGCCTAGGATTCACAAATGAAGGAATCGCGCGTGACGCGGAGTGGTTATATGACCATTTCGTCGATCACGCGGTGTATGCATTATTGGAAGGGGAACGGTCGTAACATGAAAATCCCATGGCAATTTGTGCTGTTTTTTGCGTTAGCATGGCTTGTCGTTATGCTGATTGCGAGTTATTTAATCGTTGGCCGTGTCGTCTTTGGTCCAACGATTGTTGGTCTGGTCATCTTTGTTGGTGGCTGGTATGTCATGCTAAAATGGTATGCCACACGAAAAAAATAGCATCTAAAAAAGCAGGAATCGCGTGCGACTCCTGCTTTTTTTTTACATATCAAGTTCGGTAAAAGCAAATGGTACTAATTCTTTTAGCGCGAGTTCTTTAATAGTACCGGCACGATTTGTTAAATAAACCGGCATATTCGGCATGAAAAATTCGGCCATCACTTGGCGGCAAATGCTGCAAGGTGGTAGGAAATCTTCGGTGTCACCAGCTACAGCAATTGCCACGAAATCACCCTTTTTATAGCCTTGCGTGAGCGCCGTAAAAATGGCCGTCCGCTCCGCACAGTTTGTCGCACCAAACGATACATTTTCAACGTTGACGCCGGTAATGACCGTACCGTCTGTGAGCAATAGCGCCGCGCCAACCGGGAAGTTTGAATATGGGCTATACGAATTTTTCAACACGTCGCGTGCTGCTGCCATTAATTGTTCTTTGTTCATGATTAAAAGCCCCTTTATACGTAGTGTATACATAAACATACTTGATTGCTCTGCCTTTTGTAAAGTAGTAGTGAATGTTACACTAAATGTACTAGATAGAATGCGAGGGATTTTATGAATTTTCACACAACAGCATCATTTATGTTAGCGTCGAAGTCACCACGCCGCCGCGAATTGTTTGCGGAGCTTGGCATACCATTTAACGTGCAACAAGCCGATGTTGAAGAGACGAGCGTACCATTTCAGAGCGCTGAGCAATATGTGCGTGATGTGGCATTATTAAAAGCACAAGCGGTTTTTCAAACGGCGCAAGAAGCGGTTGTCATCGGCTCCGATACAATTGTTGTGCTAGACGGCGAGCTCTTACATAAGCCGCAAACGATTGCCGAGGCAACGGCCCATTTACAGCGCTTAAGTGGGCGCACACATGACGTCATGACAGCTGTCGCAATCGTCACAAAAAATAACGTAGTGACGTTTGTTGAAACAACACATGTGACATTTCGCGAAGTACGTCAAGACTTTATCGATGCGTATGTAGCGACAGGCGACCCCTTTGATAAAGCGGGTGGTTATGGCATTCAAAATGCGGGTGCCTTTTTCGTTGAAAAAATTGATGGCGATTATTTAACCGTTGTTGGCTTGCCGCTGAGCCGTCTAACAGCTGAATTAATGGCGCTTGGCGTGCTTGCGGTAGCACCGAGCATTCAGATTGAGCCGTTTACGATGCCATTTACAGCGCAAGTAATCGACCATATTGTTGGCATTCAGCAGGAGGAGTTTGGCGTAAACATCACCGCTGACGACCAGCCTGATTTACGCCACATTGATACGCATTATATCGCGGCAGGTGGGTGTTTTTATATTGCGCGTATTGGTGGTCGCATTGTTGGAACGATTGCGGCGGTACCATTTGACGGTGGCATGGCGCTGAAAAAAATGTTTGTCCAAAAAAACTATCGCGGCAAACCTTATCGCATTGCCGAGCGTTTGTTAGCGGCTGTTGCTGCACAAATTGACGGGCCACTATATTTAGGGACGATTGATGTGTTTAAAGCGGCACAGCGATTTTATGCCAACCATGGTTTTACACAAATCGCGAAAGACGCGTTGCCAAAAGCATTCCCGGCGATGGACGTTGATAATGTCTTTTATGTGCGGGAGGGACGCGTATGACGATTGTGATTTTAGCCGAAAAACCATCGCAAGCAAAAGCGTATGCTGAGGCGTTTCCTATTGCTAAAAAAACGAAACATTTTATTGAATTGGCGCCGAATGAAGTGTTTCCTAAAGGAGCGACGATTACGTGGGGCATCGGCCATTTAGTGGAATTAAAAGCACCCGCTGAGTACGATCATGCATGGAAGCGCTGGAAGCTGGACGTCTTACCGATGATTCCGGAAAAATACGAATTCAAAGTGGCAAAAGGCAAATGGGAACAATTCCAAGAAGTGAAAAAGCTATTAAAATCGGCCGACATGATTATTAATGCATGTGACGTTGACCGCGAAGGTTCGAATATTTTTTATTCCATTTTGCGACAAGCCGGCGTGCGCAACAAGCCGATTCAACGCTTGTGGATCAACTCGCTCGAAGCTGATGAAATTCGTGCGGGTTTCCGTGCGCTCCAAGACAATGCCAAAGATTTACGAATGTTTCGCGAGGCAGAAACGCGTCAAATTAGCGATTGGCTTGTCGGCATGAATGCGAGCCGTTTATATACGGTATTATTAAAACAACAAGGGCTCAATGAAGTGATGTCGATTGGCCGCGTGCAATCACCGACCGTCTATATGATTTATGAACGACAGCGCGCGATTGAAACCTTTCAACCGAAAAAGTTTTATGAGCTTGTTGGGAATTTCACTGCAGCAGCTGGTGATTATAGTGGCAAAGCGAAGGTAAAGAAAGACACGTATGACGAGGCACTAGCATTGTTAACGCAAGCAGGCATCGCCGAAAATACGACGTTACCAGGCGCGATTCAAAACGTCACGAAAAAAATGAAGCGCCGTCTACCGCCGAAACTTCATTCGTTATCAACGCTTCAACAAAAGGCCAACCGCTTGTGGAAGTTTAGTCCGAAGATGGTGCTTGAAACGGTACAAAAATTGTATGAGAAAAAACTTGTGTCGTATCCGCGCTCCGATTGTCAATTTATTACGCCGGCGGAATTTGATTATTTACGCGCATCGCTTCCGGCATTTCAAGGCTTGATGAATGTGGAGTTTGAACCGGCATCACTCGCGCCATCAAAGCGTTATGTCGATGCCTCGAAAGTCGAGGAGCACTATGCGATTATTCCGACGAAAACCGTGCCAACACGCGCGAAGCTCTCAAAGCTTAGCGATGTCGAAAAACGGCTGTATGTTGAAATTATGCGCACGACACTTGCGATGTTTCACCGCGACTACGTTTATGAGGAAACGACGATTGAAACGATCGTAAACGAGCTGGCGTTTTATTCGGTCGGTAAAGTGGAAAAAGAGCGTGGCTTTGAACAATTATGGCCTCAGAAAAAAGAGGATAAGGCGCCAACAATATTGCCGTTTGTTGAACAAGGCGATGCTGTGCGCGCACGCATTCATGTTCATGAAGGCGAAACAAAGCCGCCAAAACCGTTTACGGAAGGACAGCTGATTCAAATGATGAAAACATGTGGTAAGCTTGTCGATGATGAGGCTGAGAGCGATATTTTAAAAGAAGTAGAGGGCATCGGCACCGAAGCGACGCGCGCCGGGATTATCGAAACGATTAAACGTCATGACTATATTCATGTGACGAAAAACATCGTGTCGTTGACGCCAAAAGGCCGCGTATTATGTCAAGTGATTGCTGGTTCACTTTTAGCGAGTCCAACGATGACCGCAAAATGGGAAACGTATTTGCGAAAGATTGGGAATGGTACCGGGACGCAGGAAGCCTTTTTTGCGAGCGTTGAAAAATTTTTACGCCATTTAATCGATACGACACCACAAATGATTGAACGCACCGATTTAACCGAAGCGAAGGAAGCGGCAACACCGGTCGCATCAACGACGCCGATTGTCGCATGTCCTGCTTGCCACGCTGGTCAGTTGATTGAACATAAGTCATTTTATGGCTGTACGAATTATAAAGGGGGTTGTAAATGGACGGTGTCGAAAATCATTGCGCAAAAGAAAATTTCACCGAAGCAGCTGCGCGATTTAGTCACAAATGGTGAAACAGCTGTATTAAAAGGTTTTAAATCAAAAAAAGGCAATCCATTTAACGCAAAACTCGTGTTAGAAAACAATAAAGTAACGTTCGCGTTTGCGGACAATTAGGAGCGTGAGTAACATCGAACAATTAGCCGTATTTAATGACCAAGACGAACGCGTAGGTGTGGCGTCGCGTGATCATATTCACGCGGCCGGACTGTTTCATGAAACGTTTCATTGTTGGTTTATTCAAGATGAGCACGGCGAACGTCTCGTCTATATTCAACTGCGAAGCGCCGATAAAAAAGACTATGCGCTACGCTATGATATTACAGCGGCAGGGCATTTATTAGCGACTGAAACGCCAGCGGATGGCGTGCGAGAAATCGCCGAAGAATTAGGGGTTCATGTGTCATTTGACGACTTAGAGCCACTTGGGACACTCTCAAATATTGTGCTAACGCCGGCTATTTTAGATCGTGAATGGGCGCGTTGTTATGCATATCGCGTCCGCGAACCATTAACATTTACGTTACAGCAAGAGGAAGTTGCCGCATTAATGACGTGTAAACTACAAGATTTTGCGGCATTAATCGCCGGCGAGCGCGAAGAAGTCCCGCTGTGCGACGTGCATACAGGCGAGCGGCACACGCTTCTACGTCCACAACTTGTACCTCATCCACAAAGCTATTATGAGGCGATTATTGCGGCACTAGAAAGAATGTAAAAAGTAACGGAGACAAACACTTCTAAGGTGGAAAAACTTTGGAGGTGTTTTTTGATGGGCAAACAACATTGTTACGGTAAAGGCACGACACTATGAATACATCAACTACAATGCGTGAATCTTGGCAAAGTAAAAAACTACCTTTCTCCGATGATTCATCGAAAAAAGGTAGTTTAATTCAGCTAAAAGAAGTAGCTAGTAGGAGCGTCATAGCATTAATGTTGTTTGACAATTTCTGCTAAACGTTTGATGCCCTCGTCAATCACTTCAGGCGTTGACGATGTGTAGTTTAAGCGCAATGTTGGCACGTGCTGTGAACCGGTGTAGAATGGGTCCCCTGGTACGAACGCCACATCGGCATCCATCGCCTTATAAAACATCTCAAGCGCTGACTTATTATCAGGTAGCGTCGCCCAAATGAACATACCGCCCTCAGGTTTTGTCCATGTCACACCTTCTGGCATATATTTTTCAAGTGCTTCAAGCATGGCCGTCGCTTGTTTACCGTATAGGTCGATAATTTTTTCGACATGTTCTATATATTCATTGTTTGTTAAGTAATCATGCAAAACGTATTGCGCGAAAATATTCGTGTGCAGGTCGGCTGCTTGCTTCGCTGTTTCAATATGCGTCATTAATTCTTTATTTTTTGAAATGATAAAGCCAATACGCATACCCGGTGCGACTGTCTTAGAGAATGACCCTAAAATAACGCTGTTTGGCAGGCGACTACCACCAATGTATGGCAGTGCTTCACCTTCAAAGCGCAACTCGCCGTATGGATCGTCTTCGATTAATACGATGTCTGGGTAATTTTTTAAGATGTCATAAATGGCATCGCGTTTTTGTTGCGTGTACGTTAGGCCCGTTGGATTTTGGAAGTTTGGTACTGTGTAAATGAATTTCGCATTCGGCTTTTCAACTGCTTCTTTTAATTCATGAAGATTTAAGCCATCTTGCTCAAGTGTTACAGGGTAGAAGGTTGGTTGTGCTAACATAAACGCTTGAATCGCACCAAGATAGCCCGGTTCTTCGATAATAATGCCATCGCCTTCATTTACTAATACTTGTCCAAGTAATGTTAATGCTTGTTGTGAGCCCGTTGTAATGATGATGTCATCGGCTGTAATGCCTAAGTCAAAATTG
Source organism: Kurthia huakuii LAM0618 (assembly GCF_000505545.1). Taxonomy (GTDB): domain Bacteria; phylum Bacillota; class Bacilli; order Bacillales_A; family Planococcaceae; genus Kurthia; species Kurthia huakuii. Next base: position 362,710 of record NZ_AYTB01000008.1, on the reverse strand, counting down.
CGATTGTATTTATCGGCAATGTATTGGCGAAGCGGAGCATAACCATTTGTTGTTGAGTATTGGAATAGCTTCGCGCCATCTTCATCGATTGTGCGGTTAACAGACTCGCGTAACTTTTCAACAGGGAATGAAATCGGGTTCGGTAGCCCACCTGCAAAAGAAATAACATTTGGTGAGTCCGTTACTTTTAAAATGTTACGGATAAATGATGATGGTGTGTGTAAGATTCGTTGAGAAAATTCCATATGCGTGACTTCCTTTACTTAAATAATTTTTTGTAATTTTCTAAATTGTATCATTAAACAAATAACGAATACAATATATTACCGACTTGTATTTTCAGACAATTTTTAAAATTAAATGAATTCGTTAAGTTAGTGCCGAAAAAGCTATCATAAAATAGCAAAAAAATGCATAGGAAATATTCTGCGGCTCAATTAGTCGGTAATCGCCGTCGCGAATATCGATGTCGCCATGTCTTGTAGTGCCGATTTATGCCGTAATATATAACTTCTGCCGTCTTTTTCAAGCCATCCACGCGCGACAAATTGTGCTAAAACATGTAATAAATGACGATACGATACACCTAAAAATTCTGCGGCTTCGGTATGTTTTTCTTGATAAATGTTGTCGTTTTCAGACATTAAAATGAATTCTGCGAGGCGATTTTCGAGTGGGTACGCTAAACTTTGCGACATTTTCGCTGAATTATGCATAATTTTTTTACTTAAATAAAGCGCCAGATGCCGTAGAAACGCCACGTCGTTTAAGAGCAACTCGCGCACGTAGGTTGTTGGGAGTGCGAGGCAGCGCGTGGCTGTTGATGCTTGGACCCCTTTTGAGTAATAACGCGCTTCGAGTAGCTCCATGTCGCCAATAAATGAATGTGCACTTAAAAAATGAAGCAGTGCGACCTTGCCATTTGATTGCGTGAAATAAACCTTCACCTTGCCGGACAGGATGTAATACAAATAAGCCGGTTCGTCGCCTTCGACATTTAAAAATTCGCCGGCTTCAAAGTCATGCACTTCGGCAAATTTTGCAATGGCTTCGGGGAAAATTGTCTTTAATGGTGGCTGTGCAAGTAACTGCTCGACAGTTGTTTGCTGATTTTTTTTCATAAAACCCTCCAAAGTATGAGATATCTCCTATTATACGCAAAAGTTTTCATGATACGATGCCGAAAAGGAGTGAACGTAACATGAATGTACAACAATGGATGTCAGTCCGCTTTTTCTTATTTTTCATGGGCTGGGGCATCTTTTTACCTTATTGGACCGGCTATTTAGTCGATGGCAAAGGCTTATCGATCGAACAGGCGAGTATTATGATGAGTATTGGGCTCATTATGCGCGGCATATCGACCGTGACACTGTATCCAATGATGAAAAAAACGGCGAGTGATTTGCGCGTACTGCAATGGGTTAGTGCGGCGGCGCTCGTGTTAGCATGTAGTTATATCCCGGCACAAGGGTACGTGGCGTTATTGCTTATTACGGCGTTATTTAATTTCTTTTTCCCGATGCTGATGCCAGCGCTTGATGCGACAGCCGGCTCGTTAACGCAGCATAGCAATTTACGCTATGCCAAGGCGCGTTCATACGGCTCGATGGGCTTTATTTGTATGGTGCTCATTATTAGTATGTTGTCGGGTGCCTTTGGCGACCAACTATTTTTAATTGGCATGATTGTCGTGCTGTCGGTATTTACGGCGCTAACGTGGACGAAGGCGCCTGAGAGCGTGCGCCTCGCGCCAGAGCCAACAGCGGAGCGAGCGTCATTTAAAAAATTATTTCAAGTGCGCTATTTCCCGCTTGTGCTACTGCTCGCCATTTTATTACAAGGCGCCCATGCAGCGTATTACAATTACGGCTACTTATATTTACAGGAGCTTGGCGTCTCAAAATATTACATCGGTATGATTATTAACGTGTCGGTGCTATTTGAAATCGCGTTATTCACGTATGCGGACCGGTTATTTAAAAAATGGACGCCGGGCATGATGTTTGCGCTCGCGGCGGCTGGTTCGACAATCCGCTGGTGCATCATTTATTTGTTCCCAAATGTTGAAATGTTTATCGTCAGTCAACTGTTCCATAGTTTGTCGTTTGCGCTTGCCCATTATGCATTTATGCGCTTTATTACGCTCCATGTGCCAACGCATTATTTACCAACTGCACAAGGACTGTACGCGACATTTGCACAAAGCTTTGCGACGGCACTGATGACATTTTTTGCGACTTACTTGTATACGATGTCGATGCAGACGGCATTTTTAGGCATGATTGTCTTTACGATTCCGGCATTTTTCATCGCATTTTACATTGGTAGAAAACAGTTGTCTACTACAAAAAAACAATAATAAAACAGCTATTGTCAGAAAAAACTTTTAAAGGCTATTCGCAAAAATTTCTACTATAGTAAGCGCAGTAATTTCCCGCTTGGAACGATTATTTCGGGCTTAAATGCCGTTGTTGTTATCGCATCAGGCTTTGTTTTTGGCTAGGATGCCGCATTAAATACGCTTGTCAGCATTTATGCAACTGGTAAAGTTATCGATTTAATTCATACGAATCATATTAAATTGACCGTGACAATTATTACTGCAAAAGGCGATGACACGAAGGATGCCTTGCTTGCGAGCTTGTACCGCAGCATTACGATGACCGAGGGCAAGGGCGGCTATACGGGTGATAAACGCGACATTTTAATGCCCGTTATTACGCGCTATCAATTAACGGAAGTGAAGGATATCGTTAAGCAAGTCGATCCGCAAGCATTTGTTAATATTACACAAACAGTTGAAGTAGCGGGCAATTTTGACTGTAGTTAATGCAGTAGGAACCGAGCAAAAGCGCGGTTCCTTTTTTTCATATCTGCTATACTAAACACAACTAAACGTAAGGAGTTTTTTACATGAATGACTTGAAACAATTTTTAATCGATAGCGTACGCGATGATTATGCGCAAGCGTTTGATAGCTGTTCAAACGAGGCGCAACAACAGCTGACAATGAAACTCGCGGAAATTTACACATTGCTCGGCCAACCACAGCAGGCGCAACAACTAACGGCGCCAATTCGCAAGCCACAAGCACGCCATATTGAAGCGCAAGCATTCGCAGCACAAGGGGCGATTGATAGGGCGACGCAGCGTTATTTAGAAGCCTTTCAACTGTCACCAACGGCAGCGTCGTATACGCAACTAGCGGCGATGTTTGAACAAGCGGGTCAACGAGAAGATGCCGCGTATTATGACATGATGGCACAAAAAATCAATGCCTACGGTGCACTTGCAGCATTACAAGCGCAAGATGCGACAGTGTTAGAACAGGCGCATCAAATGCTCGAACATCCAACAAGTTTTGATGGCTGGCTGCAATCGGTCGTACGTTTAAATGATGAGGAACTCGCCATTTATACAGCACACGACGCACCGCGTATTGAAGAGCCGAAGCGGAGCGCAGTAAAACCGACAATCGTTGTAGCAGCACCGATTGCTGAAGCGGCCCCGGTTATCGAGGACATTCCTACTGCCCCTGTTGAGCAAGTGATTCAGCCAACTATTCAACCGGCGATGACACCGCCAGCGCAGCAACCATCACCGTATGCGGACCCGCAAGCTTTTATTGCTGCACAGGAGCGCGCGCGTGCAGATGACACAGCAAATGAGGCACAAGACGACGATTTAAACGACTTTGAAAGTATGTATTTTGGTGAAATGTACGAGGACTAGGTAAGCAGTCCTGTCAATTTGTTGCGTTGTAAAATCCGTCGGAAGTCGCGTTCAACATGACCGAGCAGCGGGAATAGAATAAGTAACAACGCTCTATGTGGAGGTGTTCGTACATGATTTTATGGCCCATTTTTATCGGCATGCTTGTTGGCTTTGTGGCGTTAGAACTGACGATGCGCTTTCGAGCACAACGAAAATCTTTTGTGGTCGTAACGATACCGGGCGTCGTGCTCGCTATCCTTGGTGTCGCATGCGCATTGTATGGTGCATTCAACTACACATATGTCGGCAAATCGCTGTTATTTTTAGGTGTCGCCTTCGTTGTTTTTGCGCTGATGGCTTTTGCAACGTCACGCACATTACGCCACGTTTAAAAAAACTAGCGCCATTACATGTTATGTGATTGCTTTAGTTTTTTCGAATTCACGTCAAATTCACAGAATATATTGACAAAACAGGCGTTGTAGTGCATGATAGACAACAAATATAAGCGTATGAAAGATTAGTACATGCAGCACGCGCGGTTAGAGAACGCTCTCCATCGGCTGAAAGGGAGCGACGCAGCACTACATCGAACCTACTTTCTAGCTCCTATGCAAACATAGGCGCAGCCTCAAGCGTTATGAGAAGAGCGGAATATAGTCACGTACTATATTCAATTAAGGTGGTACCGCGAACAAGCCCATTTCGTCCTTAAACTATAGGATGAAATGGGCTATTTTAATGGAGTGAACTAGATGGAACAAAAACGAATTGTCGTAAAAATTGGGAGTAGTAGTTTAACAAATGCAAAAGGAGAAATTGATGATGCGAAAGTGCAAGACCATCTTGCCGCAATCGCTGAGTTAAAGCTTAATGGTCATGAAGTCATTCTTGTGTCGTCGGGTGCTGTCGCATGTGGCTTTAAAAAATTAGGCTACCCATCGCGCCCGGTAACATTAAAGGGCAAGCAAGCAGCAGCGGCTGTTGGGCAAAGTTTGCTCGTGCAAAAATATAGCGAAGTGTTAGCAAGCTATGACATCACACCAGCACAAGTGCTATTAACACGTACCGATTTCTCGAAAAAAGATCGTTATCAAAATGCCTATGAAACGTTTGAAGAACTCCTCGCGCGCGGCATTATTCCGATTATTAATGAAAATGATACGGTGTCGGTACAAGAGCTGACATTCGGGGACAATGATATGCTGTCGGCGCTTGTTAGTGGCCTCGTTCATGCGGATCAATTGATTATTTTAACGGACATTAACGGCTTGTATTCCGATAATCCAAAGAAAAATCCAAACGCCATTCACTTTAAACATTTAACGAAAATTACCGATGAATTGCTTAGTTTTGCAACGTCAGAAGGCTCAAAAGTTGGTACGGGCGGTATGCAATCGAAGCTCTTAGCTGCTAAAACAGCCTATGACTTAGGCGTTAACGTGTTTATTGGCCGAGGTGAGGGGAAAAACAAATTAATGGATGTATTAGCAGGACATGGCGATGGCACGTACATTGAAAAAGAGCATGCGGTCGTTGTTCCAAGTCAAAAACAATGGATTTCGCTCTTTTCCGATGCCAGTGGTCGCATTTATATCGATGAAGGGGCTGCAAATGCGCTATTGCACAAAGGAAAAAGTTTATTACCAGCAGGTGTTTACATCGTGCAAGGTGCCTTTGAAGCAGGCGATGTTGTCGAAGTGTACCGCGAGCGCCAACTTATCGGACGCGGTGAAGTATTATGCGATGCCGACACATTAAAAGAAGCGATGGGCAAGCGGACCGATGAACTAGACGGTACATTCGATGTCGTCATTCATCGCGACCGCTTCGTACAAACAGAAAGGGTGGATTAACATGTCAGAAGTACACGAAAAAGGATTGTTAGCAAAGCAAGCGAGCTACATTATGAATGAGCGCACAACCGATGAAAAAAACGACGCATTACGTTGTATTGCGCAGCAACTTGTCGCGGATGCGGTTTATATCGTTGACGAAAACAACAAAGATTTAGAAGTTGGCCAAGAAGTCGGCTTATCTCAATCGGTGATGGACCGCATTTTATTAACAGAAGAGCGCATAGCGGATATGCACGATGCGATTATGCAATTAATCGAGTTAGCAGACCCTGTTGGCGAAGTGTTAGAGACAATCGATAAAGAAAACGGCTTGCATATTGAAAAACGCCGCGTACCGCTTGGTGTTATTGCGATGATTTATGAGGCGCGTCCAAACGTGACGGTCGATGCCGCCACATTAGCGATTAAAACGGGCAATGCCGTCATTTTACGTGGTTCTTCATCAGCAAAATATTCAAATATCGCCATTATGGAATCGATTCATAAAGCGCTAGCACAAACGACGTTACCAATTGATGCGGTACAATTAATTGAAGATACGAGTCGCGAGACGGCAAGTGATTTATTTAATTTAACGGAGTACTTAGATGTGTTAATTCCACGCGGTGGCAAAGCCTTTATCGATATGGTCATTCGCGAGGCGAGCGTACCAGTGCTCGAAACAGGTGCCGGTAATTGTCATATTTTCATCGATGAAGATGCGGACGTAGACATGACGTTTGCCATCGTTAAAAATGCGAAGCTGCAACGCCCATCGGTATGCAATGCTGCTGAGAGCCTATTAGTCGAACGCCATTGGTTTGAAGCACACGGCAACGAACTTGTGACGATGTTAGCAAATGAAAATATTATCATTCATGGTGATGAAGCAGTATATGCATTAGATGAAGAGAATATTCGTTTAGCGACTGAAGAAGACTGGCATGCAGAATATTTAAATGAGGAACTATCGATTAAAGTAGTGGGAACTCTTGATGAGGCAATTCGTCATATTAACACGTATGGCACAAAGCACTCTGAAGCGATTATTACACCACATGAAGAGCGTGCGCGACGCTTCCAACAAAATGTCGATGCCGCAGCGGTGTATCATAACGCTTCTACGCGCTTTACCGATGGCTTTGAGTTTGGCTATGGTGCCGAAATCGGTATTAGTACACAGAAATTACATGCACGCGGTCCAATGGGGCTACCAGCATTGACATCAACAAAAGTGTATATCGAAGGTACAGGCCAAGTACGAGGCTAATCATCGCCAACTAAACGTTTTCTTGATATAATAAAAGAACTTCAGACAGAAAGTAGTGATGTGACGTGGCAGAAACAACGTACAAAACCAATATCGCAGTAGAGCAAGCGAAAGTATGGTCTTTCGTATCGGATATCGAAAAATGGGCGAAATTAGTACCAGGATACCGTAAACATGAAATGCAAAACGATAAAGAATCAACATGGACATTCGGCGGTACGGTGGCAGGTATTACAAAAACCGTTGATGCAAAAATTACGATTACAGAATGGCAAGAACCTTCAAAAATCGGCTTTGAATTAGAAGGTTTAAGCGATAAATTTACCGGCGCAGGCTACTTCGAAGCAAATGCAGTAAGTGCCAATGAAACGGAAATGGTTATGCACCTTGCGATGAAAGCAGGCGGTGTAGCGGGCGTAGCATTGAACCCGATTTTCAAATTAGCATTGCCAATGGCTGCTGAAAAATTAGCGGGTCGCGTTGTTAATAAAATTAAACAAGCTTAATAAATTACAAGAGCCTTTTCCGTTGTCGGAAAGGGTTCTTTTTTTGTATAGTAAACGATGGGAGGCAAGACATGAAACAATACCTTTATACACATCCAAATACGATGATTGAAACACCTGAAATTTTTGTGAAAAATACTGACGCGCAAAATGTCGGCACCGTACAGCGAATTTATGGCAATGGCCTGACACGTTTTTTAGATCGCGCGATGGATTATAAATATTTCGTTAAATATGAAGCGCATATTCAAGATTATGACCGGGCGATGTGTCGAAAAATTTCGCGGAAGGGCCGCGTGTTTTATCGTGCTGAAATCGCAGGTGAGCATCCATTTGAAATCGGTTATATTGGCTGGCGTGATTTAATTCCAGACTTGCAAATTACAAATGGTGAGACGACGATGATTTTGCATAAAGAGCATGAAGGATGGTCAGTCTTTGAATGGCAAGAGACCGAATACGCGCGTTGGCAGGCCGTTTTCAACGAAGACAGCGATGATTTTACGGTGGAACTTCAAATTGAAGCCATTGCACCGATTCAAAATCCAGCCTTTTATTTAGCGATTGCCCAAACGACACTATTTATTGGTGGCTAATCAAATGAAAAAAAGCAGAAATCGCTTATTAGGCGATTTCTGCTTTTTTCATTAAAATAAGACCGGTTTATCATTTGAAATAATTTTAAAATGAATACCAGGAACTTCTACTGAAATTTGTTCCTTTAACTCATCTAAATCGACAAGTGCTTCCGTTGTAATTAAGGTCGCGATATGTTCAAGTAAATGATCAAATGCTTTTGTAAAGAGTGCACGCATATTATCAAAGTCTAGGCTGCGGAAGCTCCCATTAATGTCAAAAGCTTCGATAGAATTTAATTGCTTGGATGCACCAGCAAAGCGGTCATCATACACCGTATAGCTGTCATCTGTTACGGCAATAATAAATAATTCTTCACCTGTAATCGTTTGAAGCTGTAAATTGTTTTTGTGTTTTTTCACATCATCAATAATATGTATACCATCTGCGTGTTTCATTTTAAATAAATGCATAAACATCCTCCTTTAGTCGTTCTACATATTGTATCGGTCAAAAGACATGGAAGTTTTACATATTTAATCAATATATTATGTGATAAGATGAAGCGTATGTGCAGTAGCATAAAGAAAATAAACAGGTTGTCAGCATAGGAGCGCTCAGAAATCGCGTATGGCTATCTGGCTATGAGCTCGAAAAGCGTGTTTTTGATACAACATATATTTAACTATGCGACAGCGTTAAGCGAATGAGCCTAGTTAGATGATAATTATTTATTTAAAACGTTATAAATAACAAATTTTTATGATAGGATTGGCGATAATTATGATTTTTTAGTAACATACGCGGTTCGAAAACGGACAAAAAATGCCCGTTACGAACCGATTTTAAGCATTTTTCTGGCGTTTAACGGACATTTCAACACACGATGGCTGAATGAGCTAGCGTAACGTGTCGCATTTTGTGTTTTTTGAATAAATGACATCATTCGTTCAAATGCCGAATTTTATGTGTGGAAATGACCCGTCAGAAACGCAAAATCGATTGTTTTTAACCCATTTAGGGCAAAAACAAGCCCGATGGAGTTCGCAAAAATAATAATGATTTATTTTTAAATGATAAATAAAAATTTTCATTGACAGCTTTTTGCATGATGTTTAGTAATGCGGGCTATTTCTGTGCGCAGATAGCCCTTTATTGGCACTTATTTTCAACTATGTCGTACCAGAAACACGCTATCTGAGCTCATGAGCGATTTCTGACAGCCAGTTAAACAGCAACAGATTGAGTAGCTGACAACGTTGCGTGAACAAGAGGAGTAGATTTTAATGAAAAAAATAGATGTAGCAATTATCGGCGGTGGACCCGCAGGTTATGCAGCGGCGATGCGCGCGGTGCATTATGGTTTGTCGGTCGCGTTATTTGAACGGCAGCAACTTGGTGGTGCTTGCTATGATTCAGGTGCCGTTCCATCAAAAATCTTGATTGAAAAGACGAAAGGAATGTTGCAGCTTGAGCGTTTGCGTCAGTGGGGTTATGATATTGGACCGGCGTCATTGTCATTTGAGGCGGCCATGAATACGGTACGCCAAGAGCGCGCTGCATTAATCGATGAGCTGCATGAGGCGATTATGCGTAACGACATCGAATACGTGCCGCATGAAGCGTTTGCGAATACGAATTTAACGGTAGCAGCAGGAGCCGAGTTGTATAACGCAACGGATATCGTTGTTGCAACAGGGAGCACGCCGTTTGTGCCGCCAGTCGCTGGTGCAGATGGTCCGGGAATACATACGACCGATACATTTTTTGAACTGTCAACACGACCGGAAAAATTAGTGATTATCGGTGCTGGCATTATTGCAACGGAACTTGCGCATGCACTCGCACTCATTGGCACTGATGTGACGTTATTAAATCGTGGTCGCGACATTTTACAAACCGAAGAGCCAAGTGCACGCCCATTAATTGAACAACGTTTACGGCAAGCGGGTGTTAACATCGTAATGAATGTAGATGTGGAACGCTTTGAAGACGGCATTGCGCATACAACAAAAGGGCCATTCCCATATAGCGAGGTGTTATTTGCGACAGGGCGCAAGGCGAATATTCAATGCGTGGAAGCGTTAGAGTTGCAATTGACGACGGCTAAAACGCTAGCTGTGACGTCAACGATGGCGACAAGTCAGCCACATGTTTACGCTGCAGGGGATGTTGCCGGTGGAATGCAACTTGCACACGTTGCGACAGCGGAAGGTATTCAGGCGATTGAAGCCATCGTCGGCAATCGTCCAGCGCCAATTAAGCCGCACGTGATTCCACGTTGCGTGTATACAGCACCGGAAATTGCGAGTGTTGGGATTTTAGAACACGAAGCAATGGAACAAACAACGATCGTTATGATTCCGTTATTGGCGAATGCTAAATTTCATATGGAAAGCAATCAACGAGGGTTTATGAAACTCATCTGTGCCATGGACCGCGAAACAATTTTAGGTGCGTGCATTGTTTGTGACGGAGCGACCGAACTTATTTCGATTATGAGCGTCTTAATGGCAAAAGGTACGACGGTCAGTGACATGACGTCGTTGATTTTCCCGCATCCAACAAAATCAGAAGCACTTGGAGAGCTCGCGCGCATGATGCAAGGCAAAGGTCTATATTTTAATGATGACGTTTCGGTGTCAAATGTATAGCTGTTGTAAAGAAATTGTTAAAAAAATGTGATGTTTAACAGAGCGATTCGTGCTTTTTTCTGATAAGATAGAAAGGGAAAACTTTTGAAATTGAAGAAAGCAGGAATTCAAACACATGAAAAATAATAAATGGCCGCGGCATACATTGCTGTTGATTGCAGTGATTGCTACTTGGTTACAAACGTACTACACGTATCGTACGGCCTTTGATTTAGACATTGAAAATGGCATGCAGGAGTTTATTTTACTCATAAACCCACTTGCCTTCCTTCTTGGTGTGTACGGTATTTCACTATTCTTTAAAAGTGCAAAAGGTCGCAATGCGTATATTATTACTGTAAAAGTGATATTGACAATTGTGCTATACGGCAATGTCGTGTTTTATCGCTTTTACAATGACTTTATTACGCTACCGGTATTATTCCAAACGAATAACTTTGGGGATTTAGGTAGCTCTGTTGCAGGTCTTGTTAGCTTGGCAGATATGTTGTACTTTGCCGATTTACTAATCGTCATCGCAGCAGTGCTGTTTTTACCAGCCGCAAAAGACTTTAATCGCATGGCAAACAACCGACGCAACACGTATTTTGCGCTGACATTTGCGCTATTATTTTTAAATTTAGGATTAGCTGAAAAAGAGCGTCCGCAGCTGTTAACACGTAGTTTTGACCGCGAATTATTAGTGAAAAATATCGGCACATACAACTATCATTTATATGATATTTATGTGCAATCAAAAACACATGCACAAAAGGCATTTGCTGATGGCGGCGAATTAACGACGATTGTCAACGATGCTAAATCAAATGAAGTCAAACCAAATAAAGATTTCTATGGCATTGCCGAAGGAAAAAACGTCATCTTTATTTCATTAGAATCAACACAAAACTTTGTTATTAATGAAAAAATGAATGGGCAAACAATTACGCCATTTTTAAACAAATTAATTAAAAGCAAGGATACGCTGTATTTTGATAACTTCTATCATCAAACAGGTCTAGGGAAAACATCGGATAGTGAATTTATTATGGAAAACTCATTATACGGTATTGGTGGCGGTGCGGTATTCTTTACGAATGCTGGCAACTCACTGAACTCGATGTCTGAAAAACTAGGCGATAATGGGTATGCAACGAGCGTGCTACATGCTAATAATAAATCGTTCTGGAACCGTGACTTAATGTATCAAGCAATGAATATTCAAACATTCTATGACCTTGAATCATTTGATGTCAACGAACAAAACTCTGTTAACTGGGGTTTAAAAGATATTCCATTTATGAAACAATCTGTGGATATTATGAAAGACATGGAACAACCATTTGCAACGCGCATGCTGACGTTAACAAACCACTTCCCGTTCACATCGGATAAAAAGGATCAGTATATTGACGCGTATGATTCAGGCGATAAAACAGTGGACCGTTACTTCCAAACGACGCGTTACACGGATGAAGCAGTGAAAGTATTATTTAAAAAGCTGAAAAAAGAAGGTCTTTATGATAATACGATCGTTGTGATGTATGGGGACCACTACGGGATTTCAGAAAATCATAATAAGGCGATGGCCAAATTCTTAAATAAAGAAGAAATCACGCCATATGATACGGCGATGCTACAAGAAGTACCATTTATTATTCATGCACCAAATACCGGCATTAAAGAAAAAGCAGGGAACCAAGCGCATGAAGTAGGTGGCCAAGTTGATATTCGCCCAACCGTATTGCATTTACTAGGCTTGGATACATCAAATGATATTCAAGTTGGTACAGATTTATTAGCGAAAAAACATGAGGATATCATCGCATTCCGTGATGGACGTTTTATTACGAATGATGTCGTTTATGCGAATGAAACGTTTTATGATCGTAAAACCGGGGAAGTATTGCCAGAAAGCGCTGAACTGAAGGCGTTGATTGAACGAGCAAACGCCAAAACAGCGTTGTCTGATAAAATCATTAATGGCGACTTATTCCGCTTCTATGATGAAAAAACAGGTATCGTTAAGGAATAATAAAGGCTGACAAAACCGCGCTATGACGCGGTTTTGTTGCGTTTTTGGTTGTGCTTAGCAACACGGTATTAGCATGCTACAGCACTTTTTCATTAAAATAAGGAAACAAGAAGGCAACTTTTAATATCGGCGTGGCGTCATAACGCTAGACAACAGGACGGATAACAGCATAAAGGAGTTAACTGCATGGATGAGAAGAAACCACAGAAAAAACGACGAATAGGGCGCTTAGTTGTTTATACGCTTGTGTTTGTACTGACGTTTGCCGCTTTTACAGTTGGTGGCTATGCGTATTATTTATATGAAAAGGGCGAAAAAACAGCTGCGAAATCATACGATGCAAGCCGCGATGTGAAGTCGTCACTACGCGAAGAAAAGGTCGAACCGCTAGAGGATAATTTATCGATTTTAATTGTCGGTATCGATGATAGTACCGAGCGTGCGCAAGGGTCGAATCATGCCCGTTCAGATGCATTGATGCTTGCAACGTTAAACAATAAACATAAAACAATTGATTTAATTAGTATCCCGCGCGATTCGTACACGTTTATTCCAAGCGTCAATTATGCAACGAAAATCAATCATGCACATGCTTTTGGTGGCATTGATAGTACAATTGAAACGGTGCAGAACTTATTGAATGTGCCGGTTGATTATTATGTCGAAGTCAATTTTAATGCGTTTATCGATGTCGTGAATGCGCTTGATGGCATTACCGTTGATGTGCCGTATGATTTACATGAGCTTGACGAACATGATAAACGCACCGTCAATTTAAAGGCAGGTGTGCAAGAAGTCGATGGCCGCGAAGCGTTAGCGCTTGCGCGTACGCGTCACCAAGATAGCGATATCGAGCGAGGCAAACGTCAACAAATGATTTTAGAGGCGATTGCTACGAAGGCGATGTCGACCTCATCGGTAACGAAATATAGCAGTTTAATGACGGCGCTTGGCGATAATATGACGACGAATATGTCCTTTGACACGATGAAGTCATTGTTTGCTTATATGCAAGCAGGTCAACCGGAAATCAACAGTTTATCATTAGAAGGGTACGATGATATGTCGACCGGCATTTATTATTATAAATTGCGCCAAGACAGCGTATTAGCGGTGCGCCAAAAGCTACAACAGCAGTTGGAATTGCCTGAAGATACCGAAATTAATGCTGACAATAGTTATTTACTTGACCACGTCAGCAACGATAAAACACCATAACTGCCGAGAGGATTTACAGTCGCTGTAAGTCCTCTTTTTTTAATCGAGAAGTGGCAATCAAAAGCCGTCTTTGATATGCTTTATAGTGGAGGTGTACTATGTCGTACATAAAAGAATTTTTCATTTACATACTCGTACTGGCGATTTTATTACGCGATAGTTTTAGCGAGTGGGCCATTTGGGAAAGCTTGCCGATAAAGCCGTTTTATATCGTCGTCATCGTGTTATTGCTCGTGCTCTTTTACCCAACGAAAAAAGTATCGCTTATGCAAAATTTTTGGATGCAACTACGCGTTATTGTATTAATTTTAGTCGCTATCGTTGTGATGCCACTTGCCGGTGGTCATTCAGAGATTGGCCTTGATGTACGTCAACCGATTTTCTTTATGATTGTCGTGTTAAGTTTCGTCCAATTATCAATGCAACATAAGCGTGCGAAACAACAAGTAGCACGTGAAAAAGAAATTGAAGAACAATTAAAAAAGCAGCAAGCAAAATAGGCAGAGTCAGATGACTTTGCCTATTTTAAAAGGAGGATTCGATGCATTCTATAACGATTATTGATTTTGCATGGCATGGTACAACGCTATTTATTGAATTTACAGCGTTTGATGCCGAACGACAGGAGTCTTTTCAAGGGATGGTACGCGTTGTTGACGACACACCATATGGCGATATCATTCATGAAAAACGCAGCCCGCTATCGGTAGCATGCCGGACGTATGTCGCGACAACATTACGTGAAAAAATCGCACGTCAAGAGTTTGATTAAGAGGAGGAATCCCAGTGCTGTCAATTACCGTTGTATTAGTAGCATTATTTGTGCTCGTTTATTGGCTTGAACCACGACGTTTTTTAAATGTTTATATATTTGGTGCCGTCTTTGGTTGGTGTTCACTCCTTTTACTTGTGTGGGTATTGCCGGATATTATGAGTGAGTCACCAATCATTTTTCAATTTTATTATGTGTTGTTATTCGCTATTTTACCGTTTATTTTATTATCGATTAGTTTAGTGACATTTTTTAACGGCAAAGTGTTATTAGAAAAAGAAGGCCGTCGCCCGCGCAATTTATTGTTTAGCGCCATTGGAGTCATTATTTTAGTAATGGTCATTTGGTTTTTATACAATTCGATTATTCAAGATTTATCTAATGCCGATGAAATTTTATTTTTATATGTCGCAGGGCTTGTCAGTTATGGCTTGTATTTATTTACGAGTACGACGTTGTATGCCATCTTGTATCATTACCGCCCGATACGGTATACGCCGGATTTTATTATTGTGTTAGGCTCAGGATTAATTGGCAAAAAAGTACCGCCACTTCTTGCGAGTCGTATTAATCAAGCAGTTGCAGAATGGCGAAAATACCCGGCGGCGACCATTATTATGTCTGGTGGGCAAGGAGCGGATGAATTAACATCTGAAGCTGAAGCGATGCGCGATTATGCGCTTGAGCATCATGCGGATTTAACACCGGAAATGATTTTGAGCGAAAATCAGTCAACGACGACGTATGAAAATTTTTTATATTCAAAACGTTTAATGGACAAATTGAAGTCGCGCTATCGTATTATTTTTGTGACGAATAATTTCCACGTCTTCCGCGCTAGCTTGTATGCAAAAAAAATGAAGTTAAACGGCCAAGGTGTCGGTTCAAAAACGGCGACGTATTATTTAGCCAATGCCTTTACGCGCGAATTTATCGGTTTGCTTGTGATGACGAAAAAAGTGCATATCGCTTTTTTAATCATGTGGACTTTCATAATGGCTATATTATTCCGCGCCTATGTTTAATATGAACCGACAATCGTTGCTAGGTGCGATTGTCGTTTTTTGATGTCGATATTTGATAGAATAGAAGACGAGAAAAGAGGGATTTACATGGAGAACGTTCAATTAGTAGCGCTTGATATGGATGGTACAACGTTATTACCAGACTTAACAATTGCACAAGAAACAAAAGAGGCCATTGCTGCGTGTCTCGATCAAGGAGTAGCTGTAGCGATTTGTACCGGGCGCACAGTAGATGAATTAAAATGGGAGCTCAGCGAATTGCCGGCTTTGTCCTATGTGATTACAGGTAATGGTGCGGCAGTGTGGTCTGTGCACGACGGGATAAAAATGTATGATGATACGGTCAGTTATGACGATGCCATGCACGTCATGGAAATTTTACGTCCATATGATATGCGCATTGAAGTGTATTATGACGGGAAAGTGTTCGTCGACCAACATGTGTTAGATGATATTGTGGCGTACGGTGCGACTGAGTTTCCAGAGTTTATTTTAGAAACGCGTACGGCTGTAGCTGATATTTATGCATTTATGGAACATTTACAGCAACCTGTTGATAAATTTAATTTATTTTTCAAATCTGCACATGAACGTCAGCAAGCGTGGGATGCGTGTATTAAAGCAGGTTTTAATGTGACGAGTTCATTTTTACAAAACATGGAAGTGAATTCGAAAACGGCGAATAAAGGCCATGCATTAAAATATTTAGCGAAAGCATTACACATAACGGATCGTGCGGTGATGGCAGTAGGCGACCAATTAAATGATGTGTCGATGTTGACGTATGCAGGTGTGCCGGTTGCGATGGGCAATGCCGTATCAGAAGTGAAAGAGCTTGCGGTGTATATTACGAAATCGAATGCCGAGCATGGTGTGGCACATGCGATTGAGCGTTACGTTTTAGGCGGTGCTCGATGAATATTATTTCGTTAAGTGGTGCGAGTGGTACCGGGAAAAGTACGGCCGCGCTATCGTATGCTTATACGCATCATATTGATGCATTGATTGATGATGGTTTACTCATTATCGATGGCAAAAAACGTGCTGGGACATCGGCTAAATTTGAAAAGAGTGCATTAAAGGCAGTGCGCCGGGCGATTTTTTCAGATGATGCGCATCGCGATGAAGTGCGTGAGGCAATCGATGCGGCACAACTTGATTCATTGATGATTATTGGGACATCGGACAATATGACAACTAAAATTGCCGAGCGTCTTGGCTTGCCGATTACACAGCGCATTTATATAGAAGATATTAATTCGGAGGCGGAAATTAAGCTCGCGCGTTTTATGCGTAAAAACGAAGGTCAGCATACGATGCCGCTACCGATGCAACAAATTGAACAAAACTTTTTTAAACGCTTAATGCGCCGCGGCGTTGAAATCTTTTCACCAAAACGTGAAAAAATTGGCGAAACGACGATTGTCCATCCAGACTTCCATGATGACTTTACACAAATTTCAACGAAAGATATGATGGAAACGTTTAAAGTGGCGATTGAAGAATCGGGGCGCGTTACGGTGAAAAAGATGAACTTTAAGCTAGTACCACTACCAACGTTAGAGTTGCAGCTCGTCTTAAGGATGAAAGCTCAATTAGGGCACACAGCTAGCCCAAATGCGATTGAACAAGCGCAGCAATGTGTTATTGAAACGTTTAGTACGGTATATGATTTACAGTTTGACATCATTACCGTAAAAGTAGTTGCGGTAGAATTTGAGGAGTGAAGATAATGATTAGACAAGCAACTAGCGCAGATTTACCACGTATTATGGAAATCGAACGCGCGGGCTTTTCGGCAGCAGAAGCGGCAACGGAAGCGGCGATGGCCGAGCGCATTGACAAAATTTGCGACACTTTTTTTGTCGTAGAACAACAACGTGAAGTGCGCGCATTTGTCGTTGGCAATGTCATGGACAAGCGTTACATAACCGACGACCAATTTGAAACATTAGAGGCGAACCCCGCAACGGGCGGTCACCAAAGCATTTTAAGTATTGCTGTAGACCCACGTTATCGCAGCCGCGGCTATGGTGGTGAGCTACTGCGTCATATTGAACAAGTAGCGCGTGCGGCGTCGCGTGAAACGGTATCGCTGACGTGTTTAGAACGTCTGATTGCGTATTATGAAAAAAATGGTTATGCCAATGAAGGGCTGTCAACATCTACTCATGGCGGCGAACAGTGGTTTAATTTAGTGAAAAACGTATAAGCGGTGGTCGTTTGTTTCATAAAAACAAAACAGTTGTGTTTTTCGACATTATCGGGTATATTTGTACTAACATCAAATATCTTAAATTATAACTAATTTTATTCGAGATATTAAGGTGGCAATTTAATCGAAAGAGGTGCCAATATGATTCAAATTTTACCACGCATTAATGAATTAGCAAAAAAACAAAAAGAAGGTACATTAACAGCTGCAGAAGTAGCAGAGCAAATCGTCCTTCGTAAACAATATTTAGAGCAGTTCCGTGCACAAGCACATGGCATCATTACAAATGTAAAAGTAATTGACCCAAATGGTGATGATGTAACACCACAAAAAGTAATCGATGCAAAAAAAGCACGTTTAGACAATCAAACTAATGACTAACTAAATATAAAGAGGCTGGGACATACGTGTAACAACACTCTCTCAGATGAGCATAAGAAAAACCGGAATCGCGCTGTGGCGCGGTTCCGGTTTTTTGTGGCGAACGCTAAAAAAGGAACATGACCTGTTTTGTAAAAGCCTCTTTTACGTTAAAAGTAAGTATTTATTTATTAACGATGCGTTTAAATTGCGCTGGGCGTTTTTCAGCAAATGCGTTGACGCCTTCTGCAAAATCGTCGCCAACAAACGGCGTTGAGCCATTCCATAAATTTGGTACAGAATCGATGCACTCTTGTACCGATGTTTTGACTGCGAGTAGTGATGCAGGTGACATCGACGCCACTAATTTTCCCATGCGAATCGCATAGCGGTCTAGTTGATCGCTCGTCGTCACATAGTTTAGCATACCAACGCGGTAAGCATCGTCTGATTTTAACATGCGCCCAGTATATACTAAATCTTTTGTCATGCTTGGGCCAACAAGACTTACTAAGCGCTGTGCAAATTGATTGTTTAACGTAATGCCTAACTTTCCAACGGGAATACCGAGTTTCGCTTTGTCCGAACCGATGCGTAAATCGCAAGCTAGTGCCAGTTCTAAACCAGCGCCCATTGCAGGCCCATTAATAACAGCAATCGTTGGAATTGGCAAGCGTTCAATTGTTGAAATCGTGCGCTCCATATCGATAAATGCCGCTTCTGCTTTTTCAAGTGAAATCGCGTTAAATTCTTTAATATCTGAACCGGCTGTAAAGCTTTCGCCATAGCCACGAATAATAAGTACTTTATTTTTTGGATTTTTTAATGTTTGTAGGGCGATCGTGCGCAGTTGTTGCCACATATTCGCCGTTAAGGCATTTTTCGCTTGTGGACGACGGATTGTAATAATCGCTAAGCCCGCTGTTTCTTGATAAATAATTTTTGCTTCTTCTTTTTCTAAACGAGTCGTTGATACTTTCATTGTGAGATCCCCCTCGACGTAGTATGACTCTATTGTATAACAGTTTTCGCTGTTATAGTATGCAATGCGTTAAATTAACTGATAAATGGCATATTTGCGAAAATTAATGAGCTGTTAAAGCAGTACATAGTAGTCGGAATGAGAAATTATCGCTAAAATAAGAAGGAATGACCTGTCGTAGTGGAGTTGAAAAAGATGATTGGAATAATAGGCGCATTGCTCGTAGTTAGCGCGGTCGTATTTTTTATGATGCAGCCACCGCCAAGCACCGCTGTAACAGAAGAACTGCAGCAATTAGAAGCGCGGCTTTGGACGAGTTATGTCGATTTTTCAATTGCGAAGCAAAATGAGTTGTATGCATTACATTTAGATGAAGCGACTAGAATGACTGTCGTCGAAACGCACGAATTACCGGAAGCGCTTGTTGAGGCGATTCATACGTTTCATGCTACGCTTAACGATGAAATGGCGTCTATCGAGCAATATCGTGATACGCTCACGCAGCCGGAACATCGTGAAATCGTTGCGTTGTTCATCGTGTATTTAGAGGCACGGAATACATTTTTAAATAAAGAATGGGGATATACGCGCGCGTTGTTAAAGCAACAACAACATGCGTCTGTAGCAACGCGGCTCTATCGTCATGCACGCAATCAGCAAAGTGCGGCCTATGAAGTATTTGCGCTAGCAATCGATAAGCGCACGAAAAAGCGAAACATAACAAACCGATTTCAACAATCGTAAGGGAAGTGATGGCGCTGTTTTTAGAACGAGTTAAAAAGAAAACACGCGAGCAACAAGTCGCTGAAAAGTTATGGAATACGTATACACATGCGGTGGCGCTTATTTTAACGCTACCGATGGCGTATTTTTTATTGCGCCAAGCGACGACGCCCGTTGAATGGCTTAGCTATAGCATTTTTATTGGTGCGATGATGCTGTCATTTGCGACATCGACGATTTTTCATGCATCGTATTCAAAATGGCGTCCATTGTACCGCAAGCTCGATCACTCGGCGATTTATATGTTGATTATCGGCACGTATGCACCAATGATGCTCATTGCAGTCGGGGGTACCTATGGCATCGTCATGTTTACAATCGTCTGTATATTAGGCTTGAGCGGAATTATGTTAAAGCTTTTTTATTATGACAGCATACAACGCATTTCGATTCAGTTGTATGTCGCACTCGGTTGGCTCATCGTACTAGCCATTGTGCCAATCTATCACCATATTGGTTGGCTTGGCATGATATGGCTTGCGGTCAGTGCACTCTGTTTTATGAGTGGCGTGTATTTTTTTAAGGAAACGAAGTTATTATTTAGTCATACGGTATGGCATGTGCTCGTCTTGCTTGGTAGTTTTGCGATGTATGTGTGCATTTATTTATATGTATGAAAAAAGAGGCTGGGACATACGTGTAACAACCCCCTCTCAGATGAGCATAAGAAAAACCGGAATCGCGCTGTGGCGTGGTTCCGGTTTTTTGTGGCGAACGCTAAAAAAGGAACAGGAACTGTTTTGTAAAAGCCTCTTTTTTAATCGTGAAATTGTTGTTCGAGTTGATTTAAGCGCGCGCGAATTTCGTCAATATTGTGTCGAACGGTCGCATCGGCTTCGTTTTTAAATCCTGATTCGTATAATTTATCTGATTTTGACAACGCAATGGCCGCGATAACACCTGTTGCGATAATGCCACCAACCGCTAAAATCAGTTGTTTTGTTTCTTTTTGCATCGGAAAATCCCCCCTCTTTCTATCATAAGCGCATCGTTATGAAAACGCAAAAAGTCTTTCTGAAAATAGGAAAATCAGCCGTAAGCAACAACAAAAAATACTGAGTCAACATATTAGAACGGTTTTATCGCAAAATGGCATAAATAAATTTACAGAAAATATGGACAACATGAAAAGATTGTGAAGAACTTCACGAATCGTTGATATGACAGGGTTTTGCCTATGCTCGAAGGTATCATACTCATTACAAAAACGCATAAGTAATTTAAGGTTTATACTGTGTACATTATTGAAGAAAGGTGTTAGAGTGTATGTAGTTTAAAGTTGTGTACAAAATTTGTGCAACTTATTTATAAAAAAACTTATTTCTAACTATAAACAATTGACATATTAAACGGATTGATATAAAGGAGACGTTTTACATGAAATTACTAGCACCTCAACCATTTACATTAGAAGGTGGCAAACGCGCCGTATTATTATTGCATGGCTTCACTGGGAGCACGAAAGATGTGAAAAAGCTTGGCCAGTTTTTAAATAAACGCGGCTATACATGCCATGCACCAATGTATCGTGGTCACGGTGTCGATCCAGAGGAAATTTTGAACTATGGCGCTAAGTATTGGTGGGAAGATGTAACGCGTGGTTATATGCATCTGAAAAACTTAGGATACGATGAAATTGCTGTAGCAGGAATTTCTCTTGGTGGCGTATTTACATTAAAAGTCGGAGCGGAATTCCCTGTCATGGGCGTTGTTGCAATGTGTGCTCCAATTAAGCGTCGTTCAAAAGAAGGTCTTTTTGAACGTCTTTACAAATATGCGGAAGTTTACAAACGCCTAGAAGGTAAACCAGAAGCACAAGTACAAATGGAATTAGATGATTTAGAAATGATGGATCGTCATGCGTTGACAGAAGTGCAAAAAATGATCGAGCATACGAGCGATGAAATTGAAGATATTCAAACGCCAACACTTGTATTACAAGGGAAATTAGATGACGATTTATATCAACAAAGTGCACCGTTCATCTACGATACAGTCGAAACAGATGACAAAGAGTTAATTTGGTATCAAAACTCCGGTCATATTATTACATTAGGTAAAGAACGCGAAAAAGTATTCCAAGATACTGCGGAATTCCTTGATACATTAGAATGGTCTGTACCTGTTATGCAAAAACAAGTTGCAGCACTATAAGAGAGTCGCCGTTATTGGCGATTCTTTTTTTGTGGCCTGTTTTTTCGTAGTCTTAATGATAAAATAAGATTGTTCATCTGGCTAGTGGGAGAGCCTGCTAGGGTAAGGTGAGCCCGGAGTATTCCGGCTAGAGCAGAGTTTGGAGGAGTTTTTATGCAACAAAAAGGTCAATGGTCAACAAAGCTTGGCTTCATTTTGGCATCGGCAGGGGCAGCAATTGGTCTCGGTGCTATTTGGAAATTGCCATATGTCACCGGTCAAAATGGTGGCGGTGCCTTTTTCTTATTGTTTGTGTTGTTCACGCTATTGATTGGACTACCAATGTTGATCTCAGAATTTATAATTGGACGTGGTACGCAAAAAGAAGCGGTTTCTGCGTACAAAAAATTAGCGCCAACATCATTATGGGTATGGATTGGCAGACTCGGCGTAGTCGGCTGTTTCCTACTGCTATCGTTTTATAGCGTTGTTGGTGGTTGGATTTTAATTTATACGGCAAAAGCATTAACGGGTAATGCTATCGTACCAGGTGTTTCAGCAGATGCGATGTTTGGTCAAACGGTATCAAGCCCGAGTGTGACGATGCTTGGCGTCGCTATTTTTACGTTGCTTAATGTCATCGTTATCGCATTGGGCGTGCAACAAGGTATTGAAAAAGCAAGCAAGTATATGATGCCGCTGCTATTTGTATTCTTTATTATTTTAGTCGTGCGCTCATTAACATTAGATGGGGCGATGGAAGGTGTAAAATTCTTTTTACAACCAGATTTCACGCAAATTACCGCTGAAGGGGTGCTGTACGCGCTTGGCCAATCGTTCTTTGCGCTCGCAGTCGGTTTCTCGTGTATGGTGACATATAGTTCTTACTTGAAAAAAGAAGAGAGCTTACCATATTCAGCCGGCTCGGTCGTATTAATGAATATTTTCGTGTCGTTATTAGCAGGACTCGCAATTTTCCCAGCCGTATTCGCGTCAGGTTTAGAACCAACCGAAGGACCAGGACTCTTATTTGTCGTCTTGCCGACCGTTTTTGGTCACTTGCCATTTGGTGAAGTGTTCTTCGCATTATTCTTATTGCTATTCTTATTTGCGACATTAACGTCATCATTTAGTTTATATGAAATTATCGTGGCCGCAGTTGAAGCAAAACTGCCGAATGCGCGCCGTAAAATTACGGTCGTATTAGGTGTGATTGTTTTTGTCGCAGCCATTCCAGCAGCGTTATCATCTTCTACATTAAGCGATGTGACGATTTTTGGTAAAACGCTGTTTGATGCGACCGATTATTTAGTGAGTAATATTTTATTACCACTCGGCAATCTGTTAATTGCGCTCTTTATCGTCCATAAAGTAGATAAAAACTTAGTTGAGCAAGAATTTTTCAGCGGTAGCCATATTCCACGAGGCTATTATAAATTATGGCGCTTTTTAATGACATTTATTGTGCCGGTCATTATTGTTATCGTCCTGATTTATACCGCACAACAATAACTGTAAAAGATAGTGCCATGCGTGGTGCTATCTTTTTTTTGTTGCTATAATATGTGTAAGAACAAACATTCGAGGAGGGGTAATGATGAAAATTTTACATACGGCCGATTGGCATTTAGGGAAGCTCGTACAATCGGTGTATATGACCGATGACCAACGCTATATTTTAGAACAATTAATCGCACAGATTGACGAGGAAAAGCCAGACGTTATGATTATTGCTGGAGATTTATATGATCGTTCTGTACCACCGACTGAAGCGATTCAATTGTTAGATGACGTGCTGCAAAAACTCGTTATAGAGCGTCAAATTCCGGTGTTAGCAATCGCTGGAAACCATGACAGTGCGAGTCGCATTGATTTTGCGACATCATTAATGAGCGATAGTGGTTTTTATATGTCCGGTCGATGGACGCCAGAGCAGGAGCCAGTCGTATTAAAAGATGCGTTTGGGGACGTTCATTTTTGGCTTGTGCCGTTTATGGACCCATCGGAAGTACGCTACTTGTTTGGCGATGAGACGATTCGCACACATCAACAAGCAATGGCAGCGATCATCGCATCGATTACAGCACGTATGGCTCACGATGCACGAAACGTCTTTATTGGGCATGCGTTTGTGACAAAGGGTGGTGTAGAGGCAGAAAAAGATAGCGAAGGGGAACGCCCATTAGCAATCGGTGGGTCAGAATGCATTGACTCGGCATTGTTTGAAGCGTTTGATTATGCGGCTTTTGGGCATTTGCACCGCGCGCATTTTGTTGGCAGCGACACGATTCGCTATGCGGGGTCGCCACTTAAATACTCGATTTCAGAAGAAACGCATAACAAAGGGTATTTAATCGCCGAATTGACGGCGAATGATACGACGGTTACGAAAAAAGAGCTTGTACCGCTGCGTGATATGCGCCGCGTGAAAGCGTATATGGCCGATATTTTAGTGATGGAGCCAAGCGATGATTATGTTTTTGTGACATTATTAGATGAACAACCGATTTTATCGCCAATGGAAAAAATTCGCACCGTTTATAAAAATGCGATGCACGTCGAACGTCAAACGATTATTCATACTGCGGACCGTCAACAAACACCATCGCGCCGCCAAATGGATGATGTGGCGTTATTTAAAGCATTTTATGGCGAGATGCTGCCGGGGGAAGTACCAGAAGAAACGCTCGCATTATTTGAGGAACTACTTGCCGAGCAATTGCGTAATGAACGACAAGGAGGGACAAAGTAATGCAACCATTAGAACTAAAAATGACGGCATTTGGTCCGTACAAAGACTGTGAAACAATCGATTTTCGTGCGCTTGGTGACCGGAAACTATTCGTTATTTCGGGTACGACCGGTGCGGGGAAAACGACGATTTTTGATGGCATTTTTTATGCGCTTTATGGTGCGGCGAGTGGCGAGGATCGTAGTGATATTAAGGGGCTACGCAGTCATTTCGCAGATGATGCGCTGCCGACTTCGGTCGAATTACTGTTTGCGATGAAAGGTCGTACGTACCGCGTTTATCGTCAATTGCCCTATAAAAAAGCAACGAATAAATCAGAAACACCGGGCAAAGTCGAATTGTATGAAGTGACCGATGAAGGCGACAAACCTTTAGTTGACCAACAAAAAGCGACTGACGTCAGCGAAAAAATCAAAGCATTATTAGGCTTAACAAAAGAGCAATTTAAACAAATTGTGATGTTGCCACAAGGGGAATTTCAAAAACTACTGACTTCAACGACAGCCAATAAAGAAGAAATTTTGCGTAAAATTTTTAAGACGATGAAATACGATGATATCGTGACGCGTTTAAAAGATAAACGCAACGAGGCACAGCAAGCCTTGCAGCGAGCTGAAGATTTACAACAGCATACAATACGCACGATTCATCAATCATTACCGATTCGCGATGACAGTGCGCTAGCAGAAGTACTCGCGGCAGAATACATCGGAGCACAGCGCTTAGTCGATGCGCTCGAACAGGAAGAACGCGCTTATACGGCACAACTACCGGCGCAGCAACAAGCCTATGAACAGGCGACTGCACAACATAGCGCACTTCAACAGGAGCGCGCAACGGCAAATCGTTACAATGCCGAGTTAGCAGAATACGAGCAGCTTGTGGTCGAACTCGAACGCTTAAAACAGCAACAGCCGGATATCGACAAGCTTTCTCAGCGCTATGATTACGCTGAAAAAGCACAGCGTTTAGCGCCATATGATGAGCAATTTCATACGTTAAATCAACATAAAAAAGCACTCGAACAGCGCGTGCCGGCACTTGAGAAACAACTGCACACCGCGCGTATGCAGCACGAACAGCATACGGCGCAATATGAGCAAAAAATGACAGCGAAAGCGCAAGTACCTGCGCTCGAACAGGCACTCCGCACATGGCAGCCGCTTGTTGCGATGTATGAACGCGTAGATGAATCAAAGCGCCAACAGCAACAATTCACACAGCTTGCCGAGCAACAACGTCAGCAACTGACCGAGATAACGGCGGCGCAGCAAGTAGCGGTGGGCACATTCCAAACACAAAAAAATCGCTATGATGACACGTTACAAGCGATTCGTGAGCTGCCGACATGGCAACAGCGCGTATTTGAAGAAGAAAAGAAAGTGACTGCCTACCGCCGCGTCGCACAACTAACAACGCAAGTGCAGACGCTCGCACAAACGATGCAACAAGCGCAACAACAGCAATATGAAGCACAGCAACAATACGAGGCAACGCGTCAAATGTGGCTTCAAAATCAAGCGTACTTATTAGCGCAGGAACTCGTCGATGGCGAGGCTTGCCCGGTCTGTGGTTCGACGCATCATACGCATCCGGTAACGTTACGTGATGATGTGGATGAACAACTGCTCGAATCACAGCGTGCGCATTATGAACAACAACAACGTGCTTATTACAGTACAGAGCGTGAGTGGCAACTTGCCAAGCAACAATTAGTCGAAGCACAAGCTAGTTGTGAAGTATTAGCGATAGATAGTACGGTCGTGTATACAGATGAACGCTATGAACAAAGTAAAGTGCAACTCGAAAAACGGCTGCAGGCGCAACAACAAGCGGCACAACAACAAATAACATTGCAACAATTAGAGCAACAATGTGTGCAATTTGAACAGCAACATCAAGCATTAAAAGAACAATTAATGGCGAGTGAGCAACAACTTCGCACAAATACCGTCCTATTAGAGGAGCAACAACAACAACTGCCACCGCAATATGCGACGAAAGCCGAGTTAGTGGCGTATTTAAGCGATGTTGAGCATCAGAAAACGCAGTTAGAGCAACAGTTTGAAACAGCGCGTCAACAACTTGAACAAGCGACGCAAACGTTGAAACTAACAGAAAATAATCGCGCGCATTTAATGGTGCAAATTGATGAAGCCGTAAAAAATCTCGCTGAGGCTCAGCAAAAATTCAAAGAGCGTGTGTTGGCGGATTTTGAAAATGGCCAACATTATAGCGAGATGAAGCAATATATTCCGCAACTGCCGCAACTGCGTCAACAACTCGAGGCGTTTGCGCAACAATTGTATGCGACAACACAAGCGTGTGATAAACGTGCGCATTTGGCAAACAAGCAACCCGTTGATGTGCAAGCAATTGATGATAAATTACACGACGCGCGTTTACGTTATGAACAATTGTTAGCGGCGTGGCAACAAGCACAGCAATACGCTAAACATGCGGCGACGCTTATCGAACAACTCCGCGCACAGGTGGATGAGATTGACGCGCTTGAACGACGCGCGACGCACATTATGGCACTTTATGATTTATTGCGAGGCAACAATGAGCAACGGATGTCATTTGAGCGTTATTTGCAAATCGAATATTTAGAGCAAATTATTGAGGCGGCGAATGAACGTCTACAGCCGCTGTCAAATGGGCAATTTTTATTACAACGTAGTGAACGCCTTGAATCACATGGGAAACAAAGTGGTCTTGGCCTTGATATTTACGATGCTTATACAGGTCAAACGCGCGACGTAAAAACGATGTCCGGCGGTGAAAAGTTTAATGCGGCATTATGTTTAGCACTTGGCATTAGCGATATTATTCAAAGTTATCGTGGTCAAGTGGAAATTGATACGATGTTTATTGATGAAGGGTTTGGCACATTGGATGAAGAGGCGCTTGCAAAGGCGATTGATACGCTCATTGAATTGCAAAAATCCGGGCGCATGATTGGCGTCATTTCGCATGTTGCCGGGTTAAAAGAAGCGATTCCTGCCGTGCTTGAAGTGAAAAAAATGCGCGAAGGTTATAGTCATACGACATTCCATATTGAGTAGGTGCTTGCTTGACTTGTAAAATTGAAATGCGTATGATAAATAGCAACGCAATAAATAAAAAGCGGCGCAGCTTGTCGTTTTGAGGAGCAATAGGTACTATGAAAAAATTCGTGGCAGCACTAGCAACTGTGATGCTGTTTGTTGTATTGGCAAGTAATCCTGCATTCGCAGCGTCCAACACGGCGATTGAACAAACAAACTATGACAAAATTTATTTTGGACTGATGATTTTTTTCTTGATTTTGGCATTGTTTACATTCCGCATGAAATCATTAAAAAAGAAAAAATAATATACAAAAAGAGGCGAGGACGTTCAGGTCCTTGCCTCTTTTTTCGTTTAACTATTGGCCAATTCGCGCGATTTCGCTTCAGCGTCTGCAATACACGTTGTGAACGCTTCTTTTACATGGAATTTTTTAAGCGCATTCACACCCGCTTCGGTCGTTCCACCAGGGCTTGTAATTTTTTTGCGTAGTAATTGTGGCTCTTCATCTACGCGCTTTAACATTTCAGATGCACCGGCCATCGTTTCAACAACTAATTGTTTCACCGTTTGTTCATCTAAGCCATATGTTAAACCGGCTTCTTTCATTGCTTCAACGACATAATAGAAGTACGCTGGGCCACTGCCTGAAATAGCTGTGACGGCATGAAGTTGATCTTCTTCGACTTCAATTACCGTACCGATTGATTGTAATAGTGTGGTGATTTCGTCTTTTGTCGCACGATCGACAGCGGCATTGTAGGCAACACCGGTTGTGCTAAGTGCAATTTGAGCCGATGTATTGGGCATAATACGCGCAAGTGGTCGCGCACCTACTAGCTGTTCAATCGATGCCATTGCGTATCCGGCAACAACCGATAACACCGGTGTATTTGCGGGAATGTGCGCCGCTACTTGGGTAAGCGCGGCCGTCACATCTTTCGGTTTCATTGCTAAGACGACTAAATCAGCTTGTTGTAAAGCAGTCGCTAACTCGTAGGTTGCCGACACACCATAGGCTTCATGCAACTGTTGTAGTTTCGCTTCATTTGATTTGTTTGTGACAAAAATATGGTCAGCGTCAATGACATTTTGCGCTGTTAAGCCATGAATAATCGCTTCAGCCATTGAGCCAGCGCCAATAAATAAAATATTTTTCATGTTTATTCCTCCTCGTTTTATGCAAAAAGAAAAACATACCCATCCTAGAGGACGAATATGTTTTATTCGCGGTACCACCTTGAAAACAATCCTTATTATCGCTAAGGGAACGGCTATGTTTGCATAGCGGCTCGAAAGTAGGTTCGAATACAACTTCACACATCATTCACAGCGCTAGTAGATGCTCTCTTTAGAGAAGTTTATATTGTACTAATCTTCGTCAGTGCCTTACTATATATGTGATGATTATAAGCATAATGATAAAGGAAAGTCAATATAAAATTTTAGAATAATCAGAAAATGACGCGTTTCATAAAAACGGGTATGATAGGAATGTAGGGACATAAGGGGGACTTGGATTATGGATGAAATTATTCGCATTGAAACGCCAACGCCATTTGGAGTCGGTACGGCCAATTCATTTTTAATAAAAGGGGATGTGCTGTCAATCGTTGACGTGGGCACGAAAATTCCCGCTGCATACGAAGCACTAGAAGCGGGCTTAAAAGCGCAAAATTATCGTTTTGAGGATGTTGAGCAAGTGATTTTAACACATCACCATCCTGATCATATTGGCTGGACCGATGCTTTTAAAAACGCGGCGATTGTTGGGCATGCATACAACGACTATTGGCTGCGCCGCGATAAAGCTTTTTTTGACTATCAACGTGTATTTTATAAACAACAATTAGCCGAAGAGGGCGTGCCAGAGTTGTACAATCGCTGGGTTGAGAAGATGATTCGTGAAGCGGATTATATGGGGACAACGCCACTTTCTACTATATTACGCGATGGCGACACCGTACCAGGACATGCGAATTTAATAGCGGTCGAAACATTAGGACATGCGCAAAGTCATTTCATGTTTGTTGATGAACGAGCGAGTTACGCCTTTGGTGGCGATTTACTCATTGATTTTGTTGCTTCTAATCCACTTGTTGAAGTACCGATGGGCATGACAGGGCTACGACCAAAATCGCAATTGCAATACAATGCATCATTAAAAAAATTAGCGTCGTATGATTTAGCGCGCGTTTATGCCGGTCATGGCAACATCATTACAAATTCAACGGAACTGGTCGCTATTCGCCTAGAAAAGCAACATCAACGTGCGATGCGTGCCTATGCACTCATTGATGCGCCGTTATCGGTATTTGAAATAACGCAGCGCTTTTACCCGACGAAAATGCAAGTCGAGCTCGGTTTAACGCTGTCATCAACATTAGGACAACTTGATTATTTAGAGCAACAAGGGCTTGTAACACGTACGATTGACGACAAGGGGGTTGCGCGCTATGAACAAGTTTAAAACGATTTTAGTAACCGGCGCCACATCGGGTGTAGGCTTTGAAATCGCGATGCAATTACACAAGCTAGGACATCGCGTCATTGCAACGGGGCGTAATGAAGTGAGATTGCAGCAATTAAAAAAGCAGCACGTTGAAACGATTCAAGCAGATTTAACAAACCGCGTAGCACTAAAACGCCTTGTTACGCAATTGCCACAACTTGATGTGGCGATTATTAATGCCGGTATTGGCACATTTGAATATGCCGCAAATTTAAACGATGCGGCAATCGATGACATGATTCAATTAAATGTCGCCACGCCAGCAATTCTCGTACGCGAACTGTTGCCGCATATGAATGAGCGCGGGCAATTTATTTTTATGGGCTCACAAGCAGGGAAGGTTGCCACGCCAAAAGCGAGCATGTATGCCGCAACTAAACATGCGCTTATCGGGTATACGAATGCGCTACGCATGGAGTTGGCACCACAAAAAATCGCCGTATCAGTCATCCACCCAGGGCCGATTGATACACCATTTCTCGACCATGCCGATGCAACGAATGCGTATCGTACGGTGATGAAAAATGTATTGTTGTTGCCAGAAGACGTCGCGAAGGCCGCAATTCATACAATTAAAACACGTAAACGCGAAGTGAATTTGCCATGGTATATGGGCATTTCAAGTAAATTGTACGCAATATCGCCAACGTTAGTCGAAAAAATTGGCAAACCACTATTTAATAGGAAATAACTAAAAGTGAGTTTTTATACAGTGAAAATGTATAAAAACTCTTTTTTATGCATTTTCACTGTATAAAAATAATTCATCTAAAAAGAAATGAATGAAAATTCTCGTTTGAATCATTGATTTACTTAGTATTTAAGAACTTTTGACATAAAATTAAGTTTTTCGAAAAAATTTATAAAAATACACTTGCACTTATAAAAATAGCATGCTATTATTAGTGCATAAATATTAAAGACAAACGCATAAACATACAAATACACATTACAGCTTTGGAGGAATACATTATGACAAACAAAAAAGTAGTACTTGCCTATTCAGGCGGTTTAGATACATCAGTTGCAATTACATGGTTACAAGAACAAGGTTACGAAGTCGTAGCTTGTTGCTTAGACGTTGGTGAAGGAAAAGACCTTAAACACGTGCAAGAAAAAGCACTTACAGTAGGTGCTGTTGAATCATTCGTAATCGATGCAAAAGACGAATTCGCAGATGACTTCGCATTAATGTCTCTACAAGGTCACACTTGGTACGAACAAAAATATCCATTAGTATCCGCATTATCTCGTCCATTAATCGCTAAAAAATTAGTTGAAATCGCTGAGCAAACAGGCGCTACTGCTGTAGCACATGGTTGTACTGGTAAAGGGAATGACCAAGTTCGTTTCGAAGTAGCATTCAACGCATTAAACCCAGATTTAGAAGTATTAGCACCTGTACGTGAATGGGGCTGGAGCCGTGAAGAAGAAATCGAATATGCGAAAGAACGTAATATTCCGATTCCAATTAATTTAGACTCTCCATTCTCAATCGACCAAAACTTATGGGGCCGTGCGAACGAATGTGGTATTTTAGAAGACCCTTGGGCAAAACCACCGAAAGATGCTTACGACTTAACAGTTGAAATCGAAGACGCGCCAGACGAAGCAGACGTTATCGAAATTGAATTCGTAGCCGGTGTACCAACAAAACTAGATGGCGTTGACTACAAACTATCTGACATGATTTTAAAATTAAACGAGCTTGCTGGTAAACACGGTGTTGGCCGTATCGACCACATCGAAAACCGTCTTGTAGGGATTAAATCTCGTGAAGTATACGAAATCCCAGGTGCACATACATTATTAATCGCACACAAAGAATTAGAAGATTTAACATTAGTAAAAGAATTAGCGCACTTCAAACCAGTTGTTGAAAAACAATTAACAGAGCTTATTTATAACGGTTTATGGTTCTCTCCATTACGTGAATCAATCGAAGCGTTCATTAAAAACACACAACAATACGTTAACGGTACAGTACGCGTACGCCTATTCAAAGGTCACGCGATTGTTGAAGGACGTAAATCACCAAACTCTTTATATGATGAAAAATTAGCAACTTATACAAAAGATGATGAGTTCAACCACAACTCAGCAGTAGGTTTCATCGAATTATGGGGTCTTCCAACAAAAGTGAACGCAATCGTGAACGGTAAAAAAGTAGGTAACAACTAATGAGCGGAAAAGCATGGGGCGGTCGCTTCCAAAAATCTGCCGAAGCTTGGGTAGATGAATTTGGCGCTTCAATTGGCTTTGATCAACAACTCGTTACAGAAGATATCGAGGGCAGCATTGCTCACGTAACGATGCTTGGCGAATGTGGTATTTTAAAAGCCGATGAAGTAGAGGCAATCAAAGGCGGCCTTGAACAATTAAAAATCAAAGCAGACAACAACGAATTAGAGTTTAAAGTGGAGAATGAAGATATTCACTTAAACCTTGAAAAAATGTTAACAGATTTAGTAGGACCTGTTGGCGGTAAATTACACACAGGACGTAGCCGTAATGACCAAGTCGCAACGGATATGCACCTATTCCTTAAAAAACGTGTTGTAGAAGTCATCGCGTTAATCGAAAACTTGCAAGATGCTATCATCGCACAAGCGGAAGACAACGTCGAGACACTCGCACCAGGCTATACGCATTTACAACGTGCGCAACCTATTTCATTTGCGCATCACTTAATGACGTACTTCTGGATGTTAGAGCGCGATAAACAACGCTTTATGGAATCGCTAAAACGCATTGATATCTCACCACTTGGTGCAGGTGCATTAGCAGGGACAACTTTCCCAATCGATCGTGAATTAAGTGCCAAATTACTTGGCTTCTCAAATGTGTATCAAAACTCAATTGACGCCGTAAGTGATCGTGATTTCATCGTCGAATTTTTATCAAATGGTTCATTAATGATGGCCCATTTATCACGCTTTGCTGAAGAAATCATTTTATGGTCAACAGATGAATTCAAATTTATCGACCTAGATGATTCATTCTCAACAGGCTCAAGTATTATGCCACAGAAGAAAAACCCTGATATGGCGGAATTGATTCGTGGTAAAGCAGGTCGTACGTATGGTAATTTAATGGGTTTACTAACAGTATTAAAAGGTATTCCATTAGCCTATAACAAAGATATGCAAGAAGATAAAGAAGGCATGTTTGACACATTACACACAATTGTCGGTTCATTAAAAATCTTCGAAGGTATGGTTCGTACGATGACCGTCAACAAAAATGTATTGCATAAAGCGGTGCATAATGACTTCTCCAATGCGACAGAACTTGCAGATTACTTAGCTGCAAAAGGTATGCCATTCCGCGAGGCGCATGAAGTGACAGGAAAACTAGTGTTCACATGTATTAAACGTGGCATTTACTTATTAGACTTAACGCTTGCTGATATGCAAGAAGGTAGCGCGTTAATCGAAGCAGATGTGTACGATGTATTAGCGCCAGAAGCTGCGGTGAAACGTCGTCACTCTCTTGGCGGAACAGGTTTCGATCAAGTGAAAATCCAATTAGATAAAGCAAAAGCATTACGTTAATAACAATAGCATGGAGAACGTATCACAGAGGGGATGCCAATCCAAACATAGGAACATACATATGCTCCGAAAAACGAACATCCAGAGGGGTGTTCGTTTTTTTTATAGTAATTTCGCACGCTTTGCCGTAACATGAATAGTAGCCTCATGTCGTTTAACTAGATTTCATAGTTTGTACATAATTTTAAGGTAAAATGAATTGAAGATAGGGGGCATTTGTGTGACAGATTTAACGTATTTTTTCGCTTTTGCAGCAGGATTTTTAAGTTTTATTTCACCGTGTACGCTGCCGTTATATCCGGCGTTTTTATCGTATATAACGGGCGTTTCAACGACGCAGCTCGCGGCAGGGGGCATTCGTCAAAAACAGGCGATGTTACATACGATTGCTTTTCTTTTAGGATTTTCAATCATTTTTATCGTGCTAGGCTTTAGTACATCGTTTATTCGTGTGCTCTTTATTCAATATGATGAGCTGATTCGCCAACTCGGCGGTATTTTAATTGTTGTGTTTGGACTTGTTGTAGCCGGTATTTTTACGCCGAGCTTTTTAATGAAGGAACGCAAATTGGAATTAAAGCGCCGCCCAACCGGTTATCTCGGTTCGGCTATTATTGGTTTCGTATTTGCGGCTGGTTGGACGCCGTGCACAGGCCCGATTTTAGCAAGTATTTTCTTATTAGGTAGTACAAATCCATCTAGTGCGGTTGGCTATATGATGTTGTACGTACTTGGCTTTGCGCTACCGTTTTTAAGTATGGCATTTTTCTTGCCGAAAATCGGTTTTTTAAAGCGTCATATGCAGCGCGTTGTAAAAGTTGGTGGCTATGTGATGATCGCGATGGGTGTGCTTATTTTCTTCGATCAACTAAGTAAATTAAATCAATTATTTACACCGATTTTTGGCGATTTTACGGGGTTTTAACTCGCTTTTTACGATGAAAACAATTATAGTGTAGGTTGTTAATTAGAGGTGATGACGTGAAAAAGATTTTAATTGTTGATGATACACTTTTTATTCGCGAAACGATTAAGCGAATGATTGATGGACATGGGTTTACCGTTGTGGCAGAGGCCGATAACGGCGAGGATGCAGTAACGCTTTATCGTACGCATCAGCCCGATGTCGTAACGATGGATATTACGATGCCAATTAAAAATGGCTTAGAAGCAACGAAGGAAATTTGTCAGGAATTTCCTGATGCCAAGATTGTAATTATTACAGCAGCTGGACAACAAAAAAATGTCATTCGGGCGCTTGAAAATGGTGCAACAGACTTTATGACAAAGCCGTTTACCGCACAAAAGCTGCTAGCGATGTTGCAACAGCATATAAACGTATAGTAGAAAGAAGAGATTGATGTGCTAGACTTTATAAAAGAAATCCCAACGCAGTTTTGGGTGATTGCATCAACAGTTGTCGTCGTGTTTATGGGTGTGACCGCGATGCTTGTTCGTGCAAAATCAGCAAAAAAACCGGCAACTGTGAAAAAAATAATGATTCCGCCAATTGCGATGTCATCGGGCGCACTGATGTATGTATTTCCGTACTTCCGTTTACCGATCGAGCATTTAATGTTAACCGTGATTGTTGGCGTCTTATGTTCGCTTATTTTAATTAAAACATCAAAATTTGAAATTATTGAGCATGATATTTATTTAAAACCGTCAAAAGCATTTATTTTTGTGTTAGTCGGCTTATTGATTTTCCGTACGGTTGCAAAAGTTTATTTAGGTGGTACGATTCATTTAGGCGAACTCGGCGGTATTTTCTTCTTATTAGCCTTTTCGATGTTATTGCCATGGCGCCTAGCGATGCTCGTGCAATTTAAGAAACTTGAAAAACAATTAAAACTAGCGTAATTGTGGAGAAACCTGTCATAACTTGTGACAGGTTTTTTTCGTTTTGCGGGAATACGCTATTTTTTTAACTAAGTATGCTAGAATAGGTGAGACTATAGAATGAGTAAGGAAGAGTGATTGAATTATGAAAAAAGGGCTTTTACTTGTAGCAACGGGTGTATTGTCGTTGTCATTAGCGGCATGTAATAGTAATATGACCGGTACGACAGAAGAGAAAGAGGCAGCAAAACAAGCAACGGAACAACAAACAGAAGCATCTTCACCAACATCATCAGATGATACAATGAACAAAGTTTTTGTCATTCCGAACCTTTATTTAAATCGTGAAAATGCATCAAGTGAAATCGATCCAGCTGCGATTGAGCATACAGAAGTCGGCGATAAGACAACGAAGTTTACGATGTCTGAAAAAAATATGGCGGAGCAAAGCCAAAAGATTAATAGTGGGATTATCGGTGCACTAAAAGCATTAGCAGAAGGTAAAACGATTGAATCGGTTAAAGGTGTCGATACCGATGATATGTATGAGCATGTAAAAGTGTTTGTCGATAGCAAAACATTTGATAAACAAAAAGATCCAACGGTATTTGGTGCGATTGCTATTTCGATTGCAACGTATCAAATTTTAGAAGGTTGGGATGAGCCAAATAGTACGATTGACTTCGTAGATAATGAGACACAAAAAGTGTTAGCATCGAAATCAATTCCAGAGGACGTCTCAAAAGAATAATCGCTCAAAAAAAGAATCGTGCGTCGGCACGGTTCTTTTTTTGTAACTAAAAAGAACCTCCAAATGGAGATTCCTGTTAGCAATTATTTATGGTCATTTTGTTGACGTAATAATTCGCGAATGTCTTTAAGAACGTCCTCTTGTGTTTCAGCAGGAACTTCTTCGACAACTTCTTCTTGGCGGCGCATTTTGTTTCCAATAGACATAACGATCTTAATAAACATAAAGATAGAAAATGCAATAATCACGAAGTCAATTATGCTTTGAATAAACGCACCGTATTTAATGCTTTTGTAAGCTAAGTCCGAAACATCGACTTTACCAATTAATAATGCAACGGCTGGCATAATGATGTTTTCAACTAATGAGGTAACGATTTTACCGAATGCTGTACCGATAACAACACCAATTGCAAGGTCTAGAACGTTGCCTTTTAAAGCGAATTCTTTAAATTCTTTCCACACGTATAACGCACCTCCTTTTTATAAATTTAGTAGACAAATTGTATAATACCTAAAATTGGATGAATGACAAATATTTTTGTAATAAATCAATCGAAATAAGGAAAAAGGTACAATTTTACGCTATGATATAGTGCGGAGGTGTCGAGATGAATTATGTTTTTATGGCCATATTATTAGCGACGGCGCTCGCTGCGATTGAAGGAACTATTGTGGCAACGGCAATTCCGAGCATTACAGCTGACTTAGATGGCGTCGAGCTAATTAGTTGGATCTATTCTGCTTATTTATTAACATCGGCGATTGCAGCCATTTTATTTGGTAAGCTAGCCGATTTATTTGGTCGCAAAAAAATGATTATTATCGGGATTACATTATTTGCGGTCGGTTCGTTGTTATGTGGTCTATCGCAAAATATGACGATGTTAATTATTTTCCGTGCCATTCAAGGGATTGGTGCAGGGTCAATTTTACCAATTACACTGACAATGGTTAGTGAATTGTTTGATACTGAGAAGGGACGTGCGCAAGGCCAAAGTTATATTAGTATGGTATGGGGCGTTGCCGGCGTTATCGGACCACTGATCGGTGGTTTTTTAATTGATGTATTAACATGGCATTATATTTTCTTATTAAATGTGCCATTTGCCATTGGCTCAGTGTACTTTATTGCACGCTATTACGATGAGCAACGCACGGTTACGAAGCACAAAATTGACTATGCAGGTGCCGCATTGTTTGCGACAGGGACGTTTGCGCTCATGTATGCGATTATTACAGGGAGCAACACCGGATCATGGTGGACGCAACAGCAAGTACTATGTTACGTAGCCGTGCTCGTATGTTTTGTTGCCTTTATCGCTGTTGAACTACGTGTGAGTGAACCGCTGATTCCACTGCAATTATTTAAAAACCGTCGTTTAATGACCATTAATACTTTGTCATTTTGTACGATGGCAATCGTTATTGGGATGTCGGCCTATGTGCCATTGTATGCACAAACCGTACTAGGCAAAAATGCGACAGTCGCAGGGCTCATGCTCACGCCACTGTCACTTATGTGGACGCTTGGTGCAATGGGGATTGGCCTCTTTATCGGTAAAATGGCCAATAAATACTTTATCGTTAGCGGTACGGTGTTCTTAATGTTAGGAACGGTTATGATGGCCCAATTAACGAATGAGACATCGGTATTGTTTATCGTTTGTGCCACAGCATTTACTGGTTTAGGCATGGGTTGCATTGCACCGCTGTTAATTATTACGCTACAAAAAACGGTTGCAAAAGAGCATGTCGGTTTAGCGACTGGTTTAAATTCGTTTACGAATACGTTTAGTCAATCGCTTGGAGCCGCTATTTATGGCGTTATTTTTAATGTCATCGCCGTAGCGAGTGTGAGCGCTTCGCAAAGTGCGAGCGCAACGTCACCAGCAATGTTTGCAACGGGTATACAAGCCGTTTATATCGGTACGGTTGTTTTTGCGGTCATCGCATTTATTTTAGCATTAACGATTAAAAAAGATCCGGTGAACACATAATAAAAAGCAGGAGTTGCGCGTCTGACGCAATTCCTGCTTTTGTTATTTTACGGTAGCACCTAATGAATGTTTAAAATGTTCGAGCGCCCATGTATGGCCTGCGTCATTAAAACTTGCGACGCCTTGTTCATGAATGATAATACGGAAACCTAAATTATACGCATCGACCGCCGTATGCAGCACGCAAATATCGGTGCAAACGCCGACTAAATGCAATTCTTGAATGCCGCGCTCACGCAGCCGTATAAATAGCTCGGTCCCAGCAAACGATGAATAGCGCGTCTTATCCATCCATTTCACATGACTCAGTGTCGCATGTGCTTCATACACGTCTTGTAAACGACCGTAGAGCTTACGACCTGCTGTGTCGCGAATATTATGCGGTGGGAATAAGGCCGTTTCAGGGTGATACGGATCCTGTTCTTCATGTAAATCACAGGCAAATACGACATATTGTTCGTCGTCAATAAATTGTGTTGTTAATTTTGTAATATAAGGTTCTAGCGCTTGCCCAGGTGCCCCGCATGTGAGCGCGCCATCTGTTGCGACAAAATCGTTCGTATAATCAATAACTACTAGTGCTTTATCCATTTAGTCAACACCTCCACTATTCACTCTACGCAAGTCGTTTGAAAATGTCTACTTTTTAAAAAATGTCACATTTTCGTCAAAAAGTGTTTGCGATTTCTATTTTCAAGGTATATGATATTTACAAATAATAATCATAAAGCAGTAAAAATGGTTGTTATGTAGAGAAAGGTGGAGAATCAATATGTATGAAATGTCCATTAAGAAGTATAACAAAATCGGATTTTTAGTAGCAGGCTTACATCTGCTTGTCATGTTAAATTTGGCGTTAGATTTATCACTGATTCCGGGTGTGAATGTATAGTAACGATGTTAATACAATACGAATCCTCTCATGACAGCATGTTTGTGCTTTCGCAATGAGGGGATTTTTTTTTGGAGGAAAAGAAGATGAAAAAAATCCCAACTATTTTTCGCACATTTGAACATCCATATGCCTGGCTAGATCTCGAAGCACTTGATGCGAACATCACAACGATGATACACGGCACCGGCGACAAGGAGATTCGTATTGCGACAAAATCGATTCGCTCAACGGATGTATTGCGCTATATCGAGCGTGCTGTGGACCAACGTTTTGCCGGGTGGATGACGTTTACGGCGGCTGAAACGGTCTATTTATGCGAACAAGGTTTTGACCATTTTTTATTAGGCTACCCGACATTAGAAGAAAAAAGTGTCCGTCAATTGATGAAGTTTATTCGCGAAGGGAAAGATATTACGTTTATGGTGGATGCAATCGAACAAGTCGATTTTTTAAAGCAGCTTGCGGAGGAAGAAGCAGTCGCAGCGCCGTTATGCATTGATTTAAATGTCTCCCAACATTATCCGGCATTGTATTTTGGCACGCGGCGTTCGAGTTTAAGCAATGCTAACGATATTAAACGTTTTGTCGCGGCTATTTTACCGAGTCCATACATTTATATCGTTGGACTCATGGGATACGATGCACAACTAGCGGGTGTAGGCGACCGTCCAGCGAATAAATCAACGGGGGCGGTCATTCGCCGCTTGCAACAGCGCGCAAAAAAAGACGTACAACAGCGCCGTCAAAAAGCAGTGCGTTATTTAACGACAAAACATGGGCCACTGCGCTTTGTGAATGGTGGGGGTACCGGAAGTATGGATTATAGTGCCGCTTGTAACGAAGTGAGTGAAATTACAATTGGTTCTGGCCTGTATCGACCGGGCTTGTTCGATTATTACGACAACATGCCGTTTCAAGCCGCGGCGGGTTATACGTTACGTGCCACACGCAAGCCATCAAAAACAACGATTGTCGCGCACGGTGGCGGTTATATCGCTAGCGGTGCGGTTGGCAACGATAAAATGCCGGTGTTACTAGATGAGGAATTAGCTTTTTATACGACAGAGGGAGCCGGTGAAGTACAGACGCCGCTTGCGATGCCAAAAAATCATTACGCAATCGGTGACTCGATTACGTTGCGCCATGCGAAGGCAGGAGAATTATGCGAACGCTTCCAAGTATTGCATGCCTACCGCGGTGATGACTACGTCGGACCGATGACAACTTACAGGGGGGAAGGACAATGTTTTCTATAGAAGAAAAATGGTCAAATTGGGCCGAAACATTTACAACACCACAAGCAACGATTTATGAGCCTGCATCAATTGACGAAGTTTGTACCATTGTGAAGCAAGCAGTTAAGCAGCAACAAACGATTCGTGCAATCGGTGCAGGACATTCTTTTAGCGGCGTAGCTAAGCCAGATCAGCTCGCTGTTAGCCTAACGCGACTGCGTGGCTTAGTTCATCTAAACGTAGAAAAGCATGAGGCGACGTTTTGGGCGGGTACACATTTATACGAAATGGGGCCATTGTTAGAAGCGCATGGCTACGCACTTGCGAATATGGGCGACATTGACGTGCAGTCTCTTGCCGGAGCGACAAGCACTGGTACACATGGTACTGGTATCACACTTGGGTCATTATCAAGCCAAGTCGTACGTTGGGGGTTTGTTGACGGGCTTGGGCATTATCGCGAAGTAACGCGTCACGACCCACTCGCGTCATCACTGCATATTGGTCTTGGGCTATTTGGCGTTGTCGTGCAACTTACGCTCAAGGTCGTTCCGGTCTATGGACTAGCTTATGAATCATCGCGTATGACCGTAGCAGAGACGTTACACAGCTTCCAACAGATTGTTACAACAAATCGTCATGCGGAGTGGTACTACTTTCCAGGGCAGCAGCAAATGCAGTTGAAATGTATGAATGCGGTGCCGTATGACCAACTAGAACGCAAGCCAACAAAGGCGCTTGATCATTTTATCGAAAATCGGGTCCTACAAGGCATGTCATCACTTTGTAAGGTTATGCCGCGCGCTACGACAGCGGTCAGCCAAATTTCAGCAAAAGCAGTGCCAATTGGTACGCGACAAGATGTTAGCTATCGCGTGTTCGCAACACCGCGCCAAGTAAAGTTTGCAGAATGTGAGTATGCGATTCCGCTGCACCATTTCGAAGCATTTTTAGAAGAGCTTCATTATACGATGTCGCGCGAGCTTTTTCATGTGCATTTTCCGATTGAATGTCGTACGCAACGAGGCGAAGCGGGGATTCTTAGTCCAACACAACAGCAAGATAGCGCATTTTTTGCGTTTCATATGTATAAAGGGATGCCGTATAAGCGTTATTTCCGCTATATGGACCAGTTGCTACGAAAATACGATGGACGCGCTCATTTTGGGAAAATGAATCGTTACACGCGATGTGAGCTTGAACGACTGTATACAGATATTGATATATTTCTAACACAGCGTCACCAATGCGACCCTAACGGCGTTTTCATGTCAGAATATATGAGGAAAATTCTCATTTAGCATGAAATGACGTATGTGATATATTGCATGAAAGATTTTTAAATTTTTTTTGAAAAATTCAAAAAAGAGCAAAAAAGCGTAATTATGCGCTTGTAAACGCTTTAATGTACAAGATAATTTTTACAATTGTCTGATAATTCTAAATAGACTGTTGACTTCATGGTGTATACATACTATGATAACAACAATTTAATAAACGTATTTGAAACGCAACACAGTCAAACGTTTATAGATTTTATAAGAAGTAGCAGCCGTCAAGTAACTTGATGCAACTGATACGCTTCGTACTTAGATATAGAAGAGGTGTAGTGAATGCGTAGTGATATGATTAAAAAAGGTGTCGATCGTGCACCTCACCGAAGCCTACTTTATGCGGCTGGTGTTAAAACAAAAGATTTAGACAAACCGTTCATCGGAATTTGTAACTCTTATATTGATATTATTCCCGGACATGTCCACTTACAAGAGTTCGGTAAAGTTGTAAAACAAGCCATTATTGAAGCGGGTGGTATTCCATTCGAATTCAATACAATTGGTGTAGATGATGGCATTGCGATGGGACACATTGGTATGCGTTATTCATTACCATCACGCGAATTAATCGCCGATAGCGCTGAAACTGTTATTAATGCACACTGGTTTGATGGCGTATTCTACATTCCAAACTGTGACAAAATCACACCAGGGATGTTGATGGCGGCAGTTCGTACAAACGTACCATCCATCTTCGTAACAGGCGGCCCAATGGAGCCAGGTGTTTCATCTAAAGGAGAACCACTATCGCTTACATCGGTATTTGAAGGCGTAGGTGCTTACAAAAGCGGTCGCATGAGCGAAGCGGAATTACTAGATATCGAGCAAAATGCTTGTCCAACATGCGGCTCTTGTTCAGGGATGTTCACAGCGAACTCGATGAACTCATTAATGGAAATGGTTGGTTTAACTGTTCCAGGGAATGCGACAATCGTTGCGACATCAAAAGAGCGTCACGAGCTAATTAAACAAGCAGCACGTAACTTAGTTGATATGGTTAAAAATGATGTGAAACCACGCGACATCGTGACAAAAGAAGCAATTGATGATGCATTCGCATTAGATATGGCGATGGGTGGTTCAACAAATACTGTACTTCATACGCTAGCATTAGCACACGAGGCGGAAATTGACTACAACATTAACGATATTAATACAGTAGCAGAACGCGTACCGTATTTAGCAAAAATTATGCCAGCATCAAATTACTCGATGCATGATATTCATTTATCAGGTGGGATTTCTGCTATTATTAACGAATTAACAAAAATTCCAGGTGCGATTCATCCAGACCGTATAACGGTGACCGGTAAAACACTTCGTGAAAACGTCGCAAATGATGAAATTACAAATACCGATGTTATCCGTACGAAAGATAATCCATACAGTAAAGTTGGCGGCTTATCAATTTTATTCGGCAACATCGCACCTAATGGCAGTGTTATTAAAGTAGGGGCTGTCGATCCATCGATTCAAACGTTCCGCGGTGAAGCGATTTGCTTCCAATCACAAGATGATGCACAAGCGGCAATCGATAACGGTACGGTGCAAGCAGGCCATGTTGTTGTTATTCGCTATGAAGGTCCTAAAGGTGGCCCGGGGATGCCAGAAATGCTGGCACCAACGTCAGCTATCCAAGGTCGCGGCTTAGGGAAAGAAGTGGCATTAATTACAGATGGTCGTTTCAGCGGTGCCTCTCGTGGTATCTCAATCGGTCACATTTCACCAGAAGCAGCAGAAGGTGGCCCAATCGCATTAATTAACGATGGCGACATCATTATAATCGATTTACCGGCACGTACAATTAACGTCGAAGTATCAGATGAAGAGCTAGAAAAACGCGCACAAGCATTACCTGCATTTGAACCAAAAATCAAAAAAGGTTGGTTAGCACGTTATTCAAGCCTTGTAACATCCGCTTCAACTGGCGGTACGATGAAATTCTAACTAGAAAATTCTAAAAATTCAAT
Source organism: Kurthia huakuii LAM0618 (assembly GCF_000505545.1). Taxonomy (GTDB): domain Bacteria; phylum Bacillota; class Bacilli; order Bacillales_A; family Planococcaceae; genus Kurthia; species Kurthia huakuii. The sequence continues at coordinate 318,752 of NZ_AYTB01000008.1, read as the reverse complement.
ATATAAAGCGTTGAAGAGGTAAAAGGAAATAGATGTGGACTTTCCAGAGAGCTGATGGTCGGTGTGAATCAGTAGCTAGCTATTTCTGACATCCCCTCTGAGTGAATGGTTAAACGCCTTGTGCTAGTAGGTCATTCCGGGTGCTCGTCACTCGTTACTAAAAGAATAGATTCGTCTATTCATGAGGTTATAAAGGTGACTTTATAGCGAAGCAGGGTGGTACCATGAAAGTTTTTTCATCCCTACGCAAAGAAGAGCAATGTATTTTTGCGTGGCGTGAGAAAACTTTTTTTCGTGAATATTTAACTTAATAGGGAGGAGCCATAAGAATGAACGCAGAACTTGAACTAGCAAATCATCCAACACAGGCACAAGAGCAAGAAAAACAGACGAAACCGAAAACAGGTGCAGAAGTATTTATTGAAGCACTGAAAAATCAAGATGTTGAGATTATTTTCGGTTACCCAGGCGGTGCAGTATTACCATTATATGATGCATTATACCGCAACCCAATTAAACACATTTTAGCGCGCCATGAGCAAGGGGCAATCCACGCAGCGGAGGGCTATGCTCGTGTGACAGGGAGACCGGGCGTCGTCATTGCTACGTCAGGCCCAGGAGCGACAAACCTAGTTACAGGTATCACGGATGCGATGATGGATTCCCTTCCATTAGTAGTATTCACTGGTCAAGTGGCCACAACAGTTGTCGGCACAGACGCTTTCCAAGAAGCTGACATCATTGGCATCACACAACCAATCACAAAACATAATTATCAAATCAAAGATGTGCAAGATGTACCGCGCATCATTAAAGAAGCATTCCATATCGCCAATACAGGCCGTAAAGGTCCCGTAGTTGTCGATTTCCCAAAAAATATTGCCAATGCGATCTTTGATAGCGAGGCGTATGTGGATGAACCAATCAATTTACCAGGGTATCAACCAACACTTCGTCCAAACTATTTACAAATCAAAAAAGCGATCGAACTATTAAAAACAGCGAAAAAACCAATCATTCTTGCTGGTGCAGGCGTACTCGCAGCTGATGCAAAAAAAGAATTTAATGACTTTATTGAGCGACACAACTTACCGGTAGTCAACACGTTACTAGGTCTTGGTACAATCGACAACAACCATGAAAACTTCTACGGCATGGCTGGGATGCACGGCACATACGCATCAAATATGGGGATTTCAGAAGCTGATGTACTATTAAATATCGGTGCACGCTTCGATGACCGCTTAACAGGTAATTTATCGAAATTTGCACAAAATGCTAAAATCATCCATATTGATGTCGATCCAGCAGAAATCGGTAAAAATGTACCGACTGATGTTCCAATCGTATCCGATGCGAAAGAAGCATTAAAAGCGTTATTAAAACAAGATTTTGAAACAGCTGATTTTTCTGAGTGGACAACACAAATGAATGACTGGCGTACGCAATATCCATATTGGTATGAAGAAGATGCAGAAGGCGCGTTATTACCGCAACAAGTATTAAAAGCGGTGAATGAATTAACGAATGGTGAAGCAATCGTCACAACCGATGTTGGTCAACACCAAATGTTCGCTGCGCAATACTTCTCATTCAAAAAAGATCATCGTTGGGTAACATCCGGTGGACTTGGTACGATGGGATTCGGTTTCCCAGCTGCCATCGGAGCACAATTTGCTTTCCCAGATGAGCAAGTTATTTCAATCGTCGGCGATGCAGGATTCCAAATGACGCTACAAGAATTAGGGTTATTACAAGAATTCAACTTGCCGGTAAAAGTCATCATGCTAAACAATGCTTGTCTAGGTATGGTACGACAATGGCAAGAGTCATTTTATGATGAACGCTACTCTTCATCACTAATGCCTGTACAACCAGACTTCTTAAAATTAGCAGAAGCTTACGATGTAAAAGGATATGTTATTGATGATCCAGCTACAGCGAAAGCGCAATTACAAGAAGCATTAGCATATGATGGGCCAGTCTTAGTCGACTGCCGCGTAAAACAACTAGAACTTGTGACACCAATGGTTGCACCAGGTGCAGGGCTAGCTGAGATGATTGGAGTGGAAAAAGAATGAAACGTATCATTACGGTAACGGTAATCAATCAAAGCGGCGTATTAAACCGCGTAACGGGTCTATTAATGAAGCGTCAATTCAACATTGAAAGCATCACAGTAGGCCATACAGAACAACCTGGCATTTCAAAAATGACATTCATCGTTAATGTAGAAGATGAACGTAAGATTGAACAGTTAGTTAAGCAATTATCAAAACAAATCGATGTCATTAAAGTGAATGATATCACTGATAAATCAACGGTTATTCGTGAGTTAGCGTTAATCAAAGTTGTAGCGCCACCGAATTTACGCGGTGAAATTAACTCCATCGTTGAGCCGTTCCGCGGTCAAGTCATCGACATCGGTAAAAATGTCGTGACGTACCAAGTAGTCGGTTCACCTGAAAAAATCGATGCCTTTATCGAGCTTGTGAAGCCATATGGCATTAAAGAATTAACACGTACTGGTGTTACAGCGTTCGTTCGTGATTCGCAACTTCAGCAGAAGACACAACTATCGCTTTTACAATAAAAAAACAGACAAAAAAACATTCAATTAATTAGGGGGAAAAGAATTATGGCACAAATGTATTACAATCAAGATATCAACGAGAAAGTATTAGAAGGTAAAAAAATCGCAGTAATCGGTTACGGTTCACAAGGTCATGCACACGCACTTAACTTAAAAGAATCTGGTTTCGATGTACGTATCGGTATCCGCCCAGGTAACTCTGCAGATCGTGCGAAAAATGATGGCTTAGACGTAAAATCAGTAGCAGAAGCTGCAAAAGAAGCAGATGTAATCATGGTTCTTCTTCCAGACGAAACACAAAAAGCAGTATACGAAGCGGAAATCGCACCAGGTTTAGTAGCTGGTAACGCGCTAGTATTCGCTCACGGTTTCAACATCCACTTCGAACAAATCGTAGCACCTGCTGATGTTGACGTATTCCTAATCGCTCCAAAAGGCCCTGGTCACTTAGTACGTCGTACGTATCAAGCTGGCGCTGGTGTACCAGGTTTAATCGCTGTCTATCAAGATGCTACTGGTCAAGCAAAAGATTTAGCACTTGCTTATTCTAAAGGAATCGGCGCAGCTCGTGCAGGCGTTCTTGAAACAACATTCAAAGAAGAAACAGAAACAGATTTATTCGGTGAGCAAGCGGTACTTTGCGGTGGCGCAGTAGAACTAGTAAAAGCTGGTTTCGAAACGTTAGTTGAAGCAGGTTACCAACCAGAAATCGCTTACTTCGAATGTTTCCACGAATTAAAATTAATCGTTGACCTAATGTACGAAGGCGGTATCGAAAACATGAACTATTCAGTATCAGATACAGCTGAATGGGGCGAATATGTTTCAGGTCCACGCGTTGTAACAGCTGAATCAAAAGCAGCAATGAAAGATGTATTAACAGACATCCAAAACGGTACATTCGCACGTGAATGGATTCAAGAAAATGAAACAAACCGTCCAAAATACACTGCGAAAAAACAAGCAGTGAAAGATCACCAAATCGAAAAAGTTGGCGCCAAATTACGTGAAATGATGCCATTCGTAGGTCAAAAAGCTTCTGCTGAAGTAGTAGGTAAATAATATGACGAAGATTGATATCTTTGATACAACCCTTCGTGATGGAGAACAGTCAGCTGGTATCAACTTAAATACCGGAGAAAAACTTGAAATTGCGAAGCAGCTAGAACGTCTAGGTGTATCGATTATTGAAGCAGGTTTCCCCGCTTCATCACCTGGCGATTTTGAAGCTGTATCACGTATCGCAACAACAGTGAAAAATTCGACTGTTACAGGGTTAGCTCGTGCGATGCAAAAAGATATTGATGTGACATGGGAAGCACTTAAACATGCTGAAAACCCTCATATCCATGTGTTCCTTGCGACGAGTCCAATTCACATGAAATATAAATTGAATAAAACACCTGAAGAAGTTATTGAAGCAAGTGTTGCTGCTGTGAAGTATGCGAAGAAGTTTTTCCCACTTGTTCAATGGTCTGCAGAAGATGCCTTTCGTTCAGATCGCGAATTTTTAGTTCGCATTATGGATGAAGTCATTAAAGCAGGTGCGACAACAATCAACGTACCAGATACGGTTGGTTATGCAAGTCCTGCGGAGTACGGCGCATTGTTCAAATACTTGATTGAAGAAATTCCAAACAGCGATTTAGTCAAATTCTCATCTCATTGTCATGATGATTTAGGAATGGCTGTAGCGAACTCGATTGCAGCGATTGAAAACGGTGCACGTCAAGTAGAATGTACCATTAATGGTATTGGCGAACGTGCTGGGAATGCAGCGCTTGAAGAAATTGGCGTTGCCTTACACATCCGCAATGATTTGTATCAAGTGGAGACGGGTCTTAATCTTTCTGAGATTACACGTACGTCGCGCCTTGTTAGTAAATTAACAGGTTCTCCTGTTCAGCCAAACAAAGCAATCGTTGGGAAAAATGCCTTTGCTCATGAGTCAGGTATTCACCAAGATGGCGTGCTGAAAAATCCAGAAACATACGAGATCATTACACCGGAACTTGTCGGTGAAAATAAAGTGCCGCTTGTGCTAGGTAAACACTCAGGTCGCCATGCCTTTAAGGATCGTGCGATTGAGCTTGGCTTTGAATTAGACGATGAACGTTTGCAAAAAGCGTTCGTCGCATTCAAAGAACTAGCAGATAAGAAAAAAGAAATTACCGAAGAAGATTTATTGACGCTATTAACGGATGAAACGCTTGAAACAGCGGACATTCCACTTTATAGACTACAATCAGTGCAAGTACAATACGGTACGGAAAACATTCCGACTGCTACGGTACGTGCGACAAAACCTTCGGGTGAAGAAGTAACCGTTGCTTCTACGGGTTCAGGTTCGGTTGAAGCGATTTTCAATACGCTAGAAAAGCTTGTTGAAGAATCGGTGAAAATTTTAGACTACCGCGTGTCATCTGTCGGCTCAGGTCGCGATGCACTTGGTGAAGCGGTTATTAATATCGCGTATAAAGGCGGCACATACCGCGGACGCGATGCAGCACAAGATGTGTTAAAAGCTTCTGCTGAAGCGTATCTTGATGCGATTAATCGTGAAATTATTCAAGCGCAATTACGCGCCAAAGAATTAGCATAACTACTTTGAGACTGTCTCATTTGAGGCAGTCTCATCTATTACATATTGTTTAACTTTGAAGGGAGACATTCTTATGGAAAAGAAAATTACGGCTTTACCAGGTGACGGCATCGGTCCAGAGATCGTGTCAAGTGCTGTACAAGTACTACAAGCTATTGCACACAAATACAATCATACATTTCACATCGCAGTAGGTGCTATTGGCGGTGCGGCAATCGATCAATTTAATGACCCGCTACCACAAGAAACAATCGAATTATGCGAAGCAAGCGATGCGATTTTATTAGGTGCTGTTGGAGGTCCGAAATGGGACAATAACCCATCGGATTTACGCCCAGAAAAAGGCTTGTTGCGCATTCGTAAGCACTTTGATTTATTCTCTAACCTGCGTCCGGTTCAAGCAATTCCATCGATGTTACAATCGTCTCCTTTAAAAGAAGAAAACGTCAAAGATGTAGATTTATTAATCGTCCGTGAATTAACGGGGGGTCTTTACTTCGGTGAACGTAACCGCGATGATGAAACTGCCTATGACACACTGACATATAGCCGCAAAGAGATCGAGCGCATTGTTGACAATGCATTCCAACTAGCTCGTCTACGCAGCAAACGTTTAACATCCGTTGACAAAGCAAATGTGCTAGATACATCGCGCTTATGGCGTCAAATTGTTGACGAGAAAAAGGCGGATTATCCAGACGTTGAAGTCGAGCATAGCTTAGTTGACTCAACAGCTATGAAATTAATTACAAATCCCGCTTCATATGATGTCATCGTAACGGAAAATATGTTTGGCGATATTTTATCAGATGAAGCATCTGTTATTACCGGTTCACTTGGTGTATTACCATCTGCGTCGATGCGTGGAGATAACTTCGGTTTATACGAGCCCGTTCATGGTTCAGCACCGGATATTGCAGGCAAAGGCATTGCTAACCCAGCTGCGACGATTTTATCGGCAGCGATGCTTTTACAATACACATTTGAATTAGCTGATGAGGCAAAAGAGATTGAACAAGCGGTTGCACGCGTGTTTGAACAAGGTTTCTTTACCGGCGACATGGCACCAAAAGGTACAGCAGCACTTTCAACAAATGAATGGACTGAAAAAGTAATCGCTGAAATTGATTCATCATATGTACAGGATACATTTGCAAATTTACTATAAGAAAGGATGACGAAAAATGGGAAAAAATATTATTGAAAAAGTTTGGGATAATCACATCGTTTATGAGGAGTCAGGTAAACCGGATTTATTATTCATCGACCTACATTTAGTGCATGAAGTAACGAGTCCACAAGCCTTTGAAGGGTTACGTCTCAACAACCGTCAAGTTCGTCGTCCAGATTTAACATTTGCAACGATGGATCACAACGTACCAACACAAAATTTACCGGTTATTAATGACCCAATTGCGAAAAAGCAAATTACAACGCTTGCCGACAACTGTAAAGAGTTTGGTGTAGAGCTTGCGGATATGGGCCACCCAGACCAAGGAATTGTCCACGTTATCGGGCCGCAGCTTGGGTTAACACAACCTGGTAAAACGATTGTGTGTGGAGATTCTCATACATCGACACATGGTGCTTTTGGCGCAATCGCCTTTGGTATCGGCACATCGGAAGTTGAACATGTATTAAGTACACAAACGCTATGGCAAAACAAACCAAAAACGATGGAAGTACGCGTAGAAGGCGAATTAGGTTTTGGTGTTGCGGCAAAAGATATTATTTTAGCGATTATCGCAAAATTTGGCATTGATATGGGGACGGGGCACATCGTTGAGTTTACTGGTGATGCGATTCATAAACTTTCAATGGAAGAGCGTATGACGATTTGTAATATGTCGATTGAAGCAGGGGCAAAAGCCGGTTTAATCTCGCCAGACCAAATTACGGTGGATTATATTAAAGGGCGTAAATTTGCGCCAGCAGACCAATTTGATGAAGCAGCGGCGTATTGGCTATCACTAGCATCTGATGCCGATGCCACGTACGATGAAGTGCGTATCATTCAAGCGGCTGATATTGAGCCAATCGTTACATGGGGAACAAATCCATCAATGGGTGTTGGTGTATCACAAACGGTACCAACAGCAGCAGATTTCACTGAAGAATCGGATAAACAAGCGCTTGAAAAAGCATTAACGTATATGGATTTAGAAGCGGGTACACCGATTACAGATATTGCGATTCAACATGTCTTTATCGGCTCTTGCACAAACTCTCGCCTACACGATTTACGTGCTGCAGCCTCGGTTATTCAAGGGCAAAAAGTACATGAAGGCGTGCGTGCAATCGTCGTACCGGGCTCTTATTCTGTCAAGCAACAAGCAGAAGCAGAAGGATTAGATAAAGTATTTTTAGAAGCAGGATTTGAATGGCGTGAATCAGGTTGTTCGATGTGCCTAGCAATGAATGAGGACGTTGTACCAGCTGGTGAACGCTGTGCCTCTACATCAAACCGTAACTTTGAAGGACGTCAAGGTGCGGGTTCACGTACGCATTTAGTATCGCCTCCAATGGCCGCAGCGGCAGCTATTGCAGGACACTTTGTAGACGTTCGAGAAATTATGAAAGCATCTGTATAGGAGGAACAGCCGAATGAAACCAATTAACCAAGTAACGAGCGTATTAACACCACTGAATCGTAAAAATGTCGATACCGATCAAATTATTTCAAAAGAGTTTCTAAAGCGCATCGAGCGTACAGGCTTTGGTCAATATGTATTTTATCATTGGCGCTTTGATGCAGAAGGAAATCCAATCGAAGATTTCGTATTAAATCAACCGCAATATAAAGGTTCAAGCATTTTAGTTGCACATGATAACTTTGGTTGTGGCTCATCACGTGAGCACGCACCATGGGCGATTTTAGACTACGGTTTTAATGTTGTGATTGCACCAAGCTATGCGGATATTTTCCATAATAACTGTTTCAAAAATGGTATTTTACCAATTGAATTATCGGTTTCTGAAGTAGAAGAAATTTTAGCGACAGCAGAAGCTAATGCAACAACGGCAACGGTTAGCTTAGAACACCAAACAGTAACAGTTGGTGACAAAGTGTATCATTTTGACATCGATGCGTACTATAAAGAAACATTATTGAATGGTTGGGATGAAATTTCTTTAACAATTCAATATGATGAACACATTAAAAAATATGAACAAAGACGTACTGTATTTGCTTAAATAAACGAGGCTGGGACATACGTGTAACAACACCCTTTCAGATGAGCATAAGAAAAACCGGAATCGCGCTGTGGCGCGGTTCCGGTTTTTTGTGGCGAACGCTAAAAAAGGAACAGGAACTGTTTTGTAAAAGCCTCTTTTTTGTTTCGACACTAAAAAAGTGGAAAGAAATTTTATGTGTGATTTTACAGTGAAATTGAATGAATTTACTGTTATATACGCAATATTACTCAAAATTAAAAAATGCGATGTTTTGCGTAAAAATAAAACGGCAATAGTACAACATAATGATAAATAAAGGAGTGTAGACGATGAATAACTTCACAGAAGCCATTCAATCTTTACAAGCAGCAACTATTCAACGAGATAAAGTATCAACAGGAATCCATTATGAAATGGACGGTCAATTAATGATGAAACTCCATCGCAATCAACTAACGCCGATTGAAACAATGATCAATGAACGCGGTACAATCGAACAACGATTAATGTCGGATAATGATCGCGTTGACATGCGCCAGTTTGAACAAATCATCTCTGCACGCGCGGAAGATTTCGCCAAACTATTTTAAATGTTAGACAATTGAATGCATGATAATGGGCTGTCAAATCTAGGGGACGATGAGAGAGCCTTTTTATTATTGTGTTATAACAGATAACTTAAAAAAATTATAAATAATACTGTACAAATAATATATTTGAATGATAAAATAGAAAATGTTAAAATATATGGCGTTATCTATTAAGAATGTTTATTACGTTTCTTAACACTGATCGATTTTATGGGAGAAATCGATGCAGAATCATGCCATTAATCGATGTTTCTTTCGATCATGCTGTATCACAACAGTTTGACAGAGGTTTTACGTGAAAAATGTAAGCATTCTGTCAACGGAAGAATCATGCGGTATTCATCGTAATATACGCTGAGATAAGGGGTTATCTTCGTATATACATAAACTACTAGTGTAAGAGCAAGAGTTCTCATGGGGATGGGAAATCATACGATGAATATCAAACGTTCAAACAAAGGGTTTTATAAATACAATCGTAAAGAAGGAATCGCGCCGTAGCGGTTCCTTTTTTGTTATACTCAAAACTATGAGGAGTGAAAGTGACATGGGAACACATGAACGACAAACGCGCGCACATTTATTGCAGCAACAACTAAAGGTGGTACAGACCGAGCAACATAAACTTGTAGCGGTAATTAAGCAACAAATTGCGCTACCAACGTATGACGAGGCAGAAGCGGTTTTTATCGATGAGGTGTTGATTGTGCAAGCAATGAAGCTTGCACAGCGTAGCGTCAATGATGACAAAGAAGCGCAATATGAATTAGCGCATTTATATCGTGGAATCGGCATGATGACATTAAGCGCACAATGTTTTCAACTAGCAGCAACTAATGGTTATTTAGCGGCGTTGTATTGGCTTGGTAACCTTTATTATGAAGGTCTTGGTGTCGATGAAAATATCGAGCGTGCATTTGCTTGTTATGAACAGGCAGCGAAAGCAGGGCTTGCTGATGCGATGAATAATTATGCGGATATGTACCTTCGCGGCGAAACGGTTGAACAAAATGAAACGATTGCCTACCATTGGTTTTCAAAAGCGGCGATGCTCGGCGTATCGGAGGCGATGTTTACGCTTGGCTATATGTTTGAAAAAGGCGTTGGTGTTGAAGTAGATGAACAGACATCGCTGTATTGGTTTGAGCAAGCGGCATTTTATGGTGATTTGTATGCGGCAAATTATTTGGGCCATAAAGCGATGCAACGTACAGCATTTGACGAGGCATTTGTGTGGTATTTACAAGCAGCAAATGGCCAAGATATTGAAGGCGAATACAATGTCGGTTTTTGTTATGAACAAGGCGTTGGTACAGTACAAAATTTACAAAAAGCGAAGTATTGGTATCAACGTGCTGCATTGCAAGGTGACGAGCAGGCGAAGGACAAGCTAACGCGTTTTTAACGCGCGAAAAATGGGAATAGTTTTGTAAGGGGGGTGGCGTTTATGCGACACCATATCGAGCGACTATTATTGTTAGAACAACAGCTAAATGAGCAACTACAAGATGCTTTTCATCGCCAAACGATTCATAAGGTTGCGACAGCGATTCAATTGCCGTATTTTCAACAAGTGAGTATTGTGCGCCAACTGTTAGCGGAATGTGCGTCTGTGCATATTGGTTTGTATGAGCCAATCGAACGTCAAGAGATGTGTGCACGGATTGAGGTATTGCGCCATTTACTACATGTTGAACAACAGCAAGATGTCACTGGATTTATCGATGCCCTCTGTTACTTTGAGCAATACTACGATGACGAAGATGTGCGTCACAATATTGATGACGCTGCACATAACGATTTGAAATGGGTCATTGCTTATACGCTTTCATGGCTAGATGAGCCGCAGTCATGGTCGATGCTTCAGCGTTCGTTAGTAAACGTTGCCGAAGCCTTTGCGGTGCATTACCGAACGAATGATTTTACAATGAGTGCGAAGCGAGCCTTAGCCGATTTAATCGACATTGACCAACTCGTAATGATACATGTCGATGCACAGCAAAACGCGCGTTATACGTTTGTCCCATCGCGTGAACGATTGAATCAGCTATTGCGCCGCGTTTATCATACGCTCGACACATCGGTGTTATTATCGGCAAGCTGGCAACAGCAAATTCGCAAATTATATAACGAACAATTGATGACACCACAATAACAACGAGAGGAATTGCATGATGGCGCAGTTTCTCTTTTTAAATGCCAAAAAAGTTTATAAAGGGTTCGAGCTATTCTTTTTTGGCATAGTAAGTATTCCATGTATTGCCAAATATATACTTAAAGACATAGCCAAAAATTCATTTTTGAGGGGGAAGGTTTCATGAAAGTGGCGTTATTTGCGACATGTTTAGTTGATGTATTTCAAACGAATGTAGGAAAGGCGACCGTTGAGCTATTAGAATCACTTGGCTGTGACGTAACGTTTCCGAAGGGGCAAGTGTGCTGTGGGCAACCAGCGTACAATTCAGGGTATATAAGGGATGCCAAGGAACCGATGCGTCATATGATTGATACATTTTTACATGAACCATGTATCGTGACACCGTCGGGCTCATGTGCAACGATGTTTAAAGAATATCCACGTATTTTCGCCGATGAACCAATCTATGCGAAGAAAGCACAACTTGTAGCAGACAAAACGTATGAATTAACGGAATTTTTAGTTAATGTTTTGAAAGTTACGGATGTTGGCGCAAGTTTCCCGCATCGTGTGACGTATCATACGTCGTGCCATATGACGCGTTTATTAGGTGTAAAAGAAGAGCCATATATTTTATTAGAACATGTAAAAGGTTTAGAACTTGTCGCGTTGCCAAACGCACATAATTGCTGCGGTTTTGGCGGCACATTTTCAGTGAAAATGGGTACTATCTCCGAGCAAATGGTTGATGAGAAGATAGACTGTGCGCTGCAAACAGATGCCGACTATTTGATTGCATCCGATGGTGGCTGCATGATGAATATTAATGGGCGTCTGCACCGACGTGGCGACAAATTAACGACGCTGCATATTGCTGAAGTTTTAACACAACATGAAGGGGTGTAGTCGATGGCAATTCAATTTAATGAGCATCACTTTAACGATAATGTCGAGAAAAACGTACACAACGATTTTATGCGCGGCGCCGTCGCATCGGCACAAGATCATTTATATACGAAACGACTAGATGCTGTGGAAGAATTAGGGGATTGGGAACAGTGGCGCAATCACGCACAAGAAATTCGTCAGCATGTGCTCGAACATTTAGATTATTATTTGCATGAACTAGCGATAAATGTTGAAAAAGCGGGTGGTCACGTTTATTTTGCACACGATGCCAATGAGGCCAATGCGTATATTCGTGATGTTGTGCGGCAAAAGAATGCTAAAAAAATCGTTAAGTCTAAATCGATGGTAACGGAAGAAATTAGCTTAAATGACGCGTTAGAAGCAGAAGGATGCCAAGTGCTTGAAACGGATCTTGGCGAATACATTTTGCAGCTAGAGGGCGATAAGCCGTCGCATATCGTTGCACCGTCCTTGCATAAAAATAAAGATCAAATTAAAGAAGTATTTGTTGAAAAGCTCGGTTATGATGAACAAAATACATCGGAAGCGGGTGAATTAGCGCGTTATGTACGTGAGATTTTGCGCGATGAATTTTTAGCCGCTGATGTAGGCGTGACAGGTTGTAACTTTGCAGTTGCCGATAGCGGTTCGATTTGTTTAGTAACAAATGAAGGCAATGCCGGCTTAGTGACGACTATTCCAAAAACACATATTGCCGTAATGGGCATGGAACGTCTTGTGCCATCAATGGAAGAATTAGAAGTGTTAGTAACGATGCTAACACGCAGCGCAGTTGGTCAAAAATTGTCGAGTTATGTCAACATCGTGACGGGGCCAAAACACGCGCAAGAAGTAGATGGTCCAGAAGACTTTCATGTCGTTGTGTTAGATAATGGCCGCTCGTCGATTCTAGGGGGCGATTTTGAAGAAGTGTTGCAATGTATTCGCTGCGGTGCTTGTGTCAATACTTGTCCGGTTTACCGACATATTGGTGGTCATTCGTACAATTCGATTTATTCGGGGCCAATTGGTGCCGTATTAACGCCGTTATTAGCAGGTTATGATGATTATAAAGAGTTGCCATATGCGTCAAGTTTATGCGGCGCTTGTACCGAAGTTTGTCCGGTGAAAATTCCATTACACGAATTATTATTAAAACATCGCCAAGTGATCGTCGAAGAAGAAGGGCGAGCACCGGTCTCAGAAAGTGCGATGATGAAATTATTTGAGTTCGGTGCATCGCGTTCACCGCTATATCGATTTGGGACGAAGGTAGCGGCGAAAGCCATCAAGCCATTTGCAAAAGATGACATGATTTCAAAAGGCCCCGGACCATTGAAAACCTGGACCAATGTCCGTGATTTTCCAGCACCAAAAGAGCAACGTTTACGAGACTGGTTTGAGACGCGTGATAAGGGAGGAAACGTTTAATGGAACAAACACAATTTTTATCGACAATAGCGGCTCGCTTACAACGTACTGCCAATACGACTGAACGACCAATAAAAAATTGGCAACATCGACCGAACGCACAACATGATGCACGAATGACAAACGATGACTTACTTACGACATTTAAAGAGCAATGTACACGTATTCATACCGATGTCGTAGAAGCGACGCGCGGAACGTTACAACAAGAGGTTGCACAAGTTATCAAAAATTATGGTGGCCCTGTATCCGTTTGGGATGATGCTCGTTTTGAAACGTATGGTTTAACGCCGTTATTAATGCAAACATTACCACAACATGACATCGCTGTTTATACGTGGAGTAATGAAAAATCGCGCGAACAAAATTTTGCTGAAGCTAATATATCGCGCGTAGGCCTTGTCTTTAGTGAATATGCGCTAGCAGAGTCTGGCACTGTTGTCCTTTATTCAGCGGAAGGTGCAGGGAAGGCAGTTGGCTTATTGCCACACGCCTTTGTCGCCATTATTCCAAAAAGCTCATTATTGCTACGTATGACGCAACTATCTCAATTGTTTCGGCAGCGTGTAGAGGCAGGGGAACTTTTGCCACACGCCATTGATTATGTTTCGGGGCCAAGTAATTCAGCCGACATTGAAATGAAATTAGTCGTTGGCGTGCATGGACCGGTAGAAGCAACCTATATTGTGTTAACAGATTGTTAACGTTTTCCATCTTTCGTTCTATTATAATAGAAGGAAGGTGGATTTTTTTTTCATTGTTTCGTATAATGAAATTGGATGAAATGCTCGGAAAAGTTAAAAAATTCACTATTTATGTAGTGGAAATTAGCATATCGGGTGTTTTAGCAGCTATAGTATCGAAAGAAGGTAGTCCATATGGGTAAACCAATTTTATTTTATGATGGTGATTGTGGATTTTGTTCAGCAGCTGTGCAGTTTATTTTAGATCACGAGGCAAATGAATGTTTTTTATTTACTCCGCTACAAGGCGAATTAGCGGCACGTGAATTACCAACAAAGCTCGTAAAAGATTTAAATACGTTTGTTGTGAAGCATGATCATGTGCTTTATACGAAGGCTCAGGCGGTTTTTTTCGTAGCACGTTATTTAAATAAACCGTATTGTTATATGCATTTTGGACGCTATGTCCCAATAGCGCTTAGCAATCGTATTTATGATATTGTTGCGAAAAATAGAGATTCTTTATCGAAAGTTAGTAAAATGTGCAAAATCCCGTCAGAACAAGAAAGAAAGCGTTTTATCCACTAGAAGGTCATAAAAAAAACTTATCACAACGCATAAAAATAATTTTATTTACTTATGTGCTGCCATTCGGTATCATTGGTTTTGGAGAAAAGTAGTACAAAATTTGTAACCTTTTCATTATGAACATATTAGAGGGGGACCATCAATAATGGCAAACTTACACAACAGCCGCGCATCTTTCGAAGTTAATGGTAAAACGTATAACTACTACAACCTTAACGCTATCGAAGAAGCTGGCGTAGCAAAAGTATCTAACTTACCTTACTCAATCAAAGTTTTACTTGAATCAGTATTACGTCAATATGACAACTACGTGATTAAAGAAGAACATGTAGACAACTTAGCAAAATGGGGTACAAAAGAAGCAGACACAACTGGTGAAGTACCATTCAAACCATCTCGCGTAGTATTACAAGATTTCACTGGTGTACCAGTAGTAGTTGACTTAACTTCTCTACGTACAGCTATGAAAGATATGGGTGGTAACCCAGACGAAATCAACCCTGCAATCCCAGTTGATTTAGTAATTGACCACTCTGTACAAGTTGATAAATACGGTAATGAATCTGCACTTAAAGCAAACATGGACCTTGAATTCGAACGTAACGCTGAACGTTACAACTTCTTAAAATGGGCTCAAACATCTTACAACAACTTCCGTGCAGTACCACCAGCAACTGGTATCGTTCACCAAGTAAACTTAGAGTATTTAGCTCCAGTAGTACACGTAAACGAAAATGCTGATGGCACATTCGAAACATTCCCTGACTCAGTAGTAGGTACTGACTCTCATACAACAATGATCAACGGTATCGGCGTTCTTGGATGGGGCGTTGGTGGTATCGAAGCTGAAGCTGGTATGTTAGGCCAACCTTCTTACTTCCCAGTTCCAGAAGTAATCGGTGTAAAATTATCAGGTAAATTACCTTCAGGCACAACTGCAACTGACTTAGCACTTAAAGTAACTCAAGAATTACGTAAAAAAGGCGTAGTTAACAAATTTGTTGAGTTCTTCGGTCCTGGCGTTGTAGGTCTTCCATTAGCTGACCGTGCTACAATCTCAAACATGGCTCCTGAATACGGTGCTACTTGTGGTTTCTTCGCAATCGATGAAGAATCATTAAATTACATGCGTTTAACAGGTCGTGACGAAGAACACATCGCTGTTGTAGAAGCTTACTTAAAAGCAAACAATATGTTCTTCGATGCAGCTTTAGAACCAAACTACACTTCAGTAGTAGAAGTTGACTTAAACGCAATCGAACCAAACCTTTCTGGTCCTAAACGTCCACAAGATTTAATTCCTTTATCAAACATGAAACAACGTTACCATGAAGTAGTTGTAGCTCCTTCTGGCGTACAAGGTTTCGGTTTAACTGAAGAAGAGTTTACTAAATCTTCTACAGCTAAATTTGCTGAAGGCGATGTTGAAATTCCTGCAGGTGCTGTAGCAATCGCTGCAATCACTTCTTGTACAAATACATCTAACCCATACGTTTTAATCGCTGCAGGTCTTGTAGCTAAAAAAGCGGTTGAAAAAGGCTTAACTGTTCCTAAATGGGTTAAAACTTCATTAGCACCAGGTTCAAAAGTTGTAACTGGTTACCTAAATGATTCTGGTTTAACTGAATACCTAGATCAATTAGGCTTCAACACTGTAGGTTACGGCTGTACTACATGTATCGGTAACTCAGGTCCATTACTTCCAGAAATCGAAGATGCAATCAAATCAAATGATTTATTCGTAACTTCAGTACTTTCTGGTAACCGTAACTTCGAAGGCCGTGTTCACCCACTTGTAAAAGCTAACTACTTAGCTGCTCCTCCATTAGTTGTAGCTTACGCATTAGCTGGTACTGTTGATATCGACCTACGTGAAGATTCATTCGGTAAAGACAAAGATGGCAACGATGTATTCTTCGATGATATCTGGCCTTCAACTGATGAAATCAACGCTGTATTAAACAAAGTTGTAACTCGTGACCTATTCCAAAAAGAATACGAAACTGTATTCACAGCTAACGAAGCTTGGAACGCAATCGAAACTTCAACTGATACTTTATATGAGTTCGATACGAAATCAACTTATATCCAAAATCCACCATTCTTCCAAAACTTATCAGCTACTCCAGCAGATATCGAAACACTTGCTGGTTTACGCGTGTTAGCTAAGTTTGGTGACTCTATTACAACTGACCACATTTCACCAGCAGGTGCAATTGGTAAAGATACACCAGCAGGTAAATACCTAATTGAAAACGGTGTTGAGATCCGCAACTTCAACTCTTACGGTTCTCGTCGTGGTAACCACGAAGTTATGATGCGTGGTACATTCGCAAACATCCGTATCCGTAACCAAATCGCTCCAGGTACAGAAGGTGGTTTCACTACTTACTGGCCAACAGGTGATGTTGAGTACATTTACGATGCTGCAATGAAATATGCTGAAACAAACACAGGTTTATTAGTATTAGCTGGTAAAGACTACGGTATGGGTTCTTCTCGTGACTGGGCTGCCAAAGGTACTAACTTACTAGGAGTTAAAACAGTTATCGCTGAATCATACGAACGTATTCACCGTTCTAACTTAGTATTCATGGGTGTTCTTCCATTACAATTCTTAAATGGTGACAACGCTGAATCACTAGGCTTAAAAGGTGACGAAACATTCGCAGTAAACATCGCTGAAGGCGTTAAACCTCGCGATATCCTAACTGTAACAGCTACTAAAGCTGACGGTTCTGAAGTTAAATTCGACGTATTAGCTCGTTTTGACTCAGAAGTAGAAGTAGATTACTATCGTAACGGTGGTATCCTACAAATGGTATTACGTAACAAATTAGCTGAAAACAAATAATTTGAAGCGTATGCTTGAAAGAAGGTAAGGTGCAAACCTTACCTTCTTTTTTTATATTCTTTTAAAAATAACAACTTGCTAATCTATATAATAACCAATAACACCGCAAACAATAATACTATAGCTAGACGCTTTACCTTTTCTTTTTAAAGAAACTACGTCATAATGAGTGCTGAGGTGACCAATTATGTTTACAAGTACAAAGGAAATCGAAATCCGTTATGCAGAAACCGACCAAATGGGCGTCGTGTACCATGCGAACTACGTTGTATGGCTTGAATTAGGCCGCTCACAACTGATTACGGATCTTGGCTATTCTTTTATTGAGATTGAACGACAAGGCTATGTATCGCCTGTAATGAACGTTAATATTAACTATAAGGCGTCATTACGTTATGGCGAACCAGTGTTTGTGAAAACGTGGGTAAAATCGCAAGATAAACTGCGTACGGTATATGCGTATGAAGTACTTCATAAAGACGGGACAGTAGCGGCTACAGCGACAACGGAACATATTATTGTCAAAAAAGAAAACTTCCGTCCGATATCGTTTAAAAAGATTGATGAAGAATGGTTTAATAAGTATGTTGAAATTGCGGAGCAACAAGCGTAATACTTACATATAAAAAAATCCGGAATCGCATTAAGACGATTCCGGATTTTTTCGTTACATTGTTTGAAATTTAATTTTTAACATAGTCGTATATTAATTCTTCTAGGTCGGTGTTTACATCAACATGTAAATCGTGGTCATTAAAAAACCATAAATCATCTCGTTCGATAAAAAAATGAATGCCGTCTACATCAAATGTAACAGCTTCCTTGATTGGTTCGTCAAATGTTACACCAATCGAATAGCCTTCATGAAATGGATTAGAGCCGCCATAGCGTGCAAAAAATTTAATTGAGCTAGATGGTTCAGCATCCATTTCTTCTTTGAACCAATTTAAAGCCGTTTGAGAGATAACAAGTTTCATGATGTAAAGCACTCCTTTATTATAGCCATGTTACTTTTGGTTCAGTGCCGTTTTGAATACGTTGAATATTTGAACGGTGACGATAAATAACAAAGCCTGCTAAAAGTGCAATAATAAGTAGTAGCAGCCAGTCACTGGTCATAAAGTAACGTACAATCGCATAAATAAATGCGACAATGCCACCAAACATCGAAGCGAGGCTAACCATTTTAAACACTTTTAAGCATACCAGGAAAGCAAGTAAAATTAAAAGGAAAACGGGCCAATGATAGCCTAAAAGTACACCAGCAGACGTCGCGACGGCCTTGCCACCACGGAATTTGGCGAAGATTGGGAATACATGCCCGACGACTGCTACAAGACCTGCTACAAGCGGGTGTACACCGCTCGTAGCAAATATGCTTAATGTTGGTAACAGAGTTGCTGCTGTTCCTTTTAAAATGTCGATAATCATTGTAACGGTGCCGGCTGGCTTTCCTAAGACACGAAAAGTATTCGTGGCGCCTAGGTTGCCACTGCCATGTTCGCGAATATCCGTTTTAAAAAACGCGCGGCCAATCCATAAGCCTGTTGGAATGGAGCCTAATAAGTAAGCTAAGAGAAGGACAAGAAATAAATTCATACAAAGAGCTCCCTTTTATTTAGTTTTAGTAGTAGGTGCTAATAATATATACTAATTATTTTAGCATAGATGATCAACAGGTTACAATTGAACATTTGTCTTTCATATTTTATTCTTATTTTGCTTTCAATTCAACGTTTGTAGTACAATAATGCGTGAGTCAATTCGTGACGTAAGCAGTTGACAGTGATATAATGAGTGTTAAACTCAGGAAATACGAACGGGTGTTTGCGCTAGGGGGAATTTTTTTGACAACAAAACAAACAATGACATCTTATAATGAAGATGCGATTCAAGTATTAGAAGGACTAGAGGCGGTTCGAAAACGACCAGGGATGTACATCGGTTCTACAGATGGACGCGGCTTGCATCATCTTGTCTATGAAATTGTCGACAATGCAGTCGATGAAGCATTAGCAGGGTACGGCAATCATATTATCGTGAAAATTCACGAAGACCAATCAATTACCGTTATTGACCATGGACGCGGTTTACCGACAGGAATTCATAAGACTGGGAAACCGACACCAGAAGTTATTTTCACGGTACTTCATGCTGGCGGTAAATTTGGCCAAGGTGGCTATAAAACAAGTGGCGGATTACATGGTGTAGGGTCATCTGTTGTAAACGCACTATCAAGTTTATTAGAATTAGAAATTCATCGTAATGGTGAAAAATATTATATGCGCTTTGAACATGGTGGAAACCCAGCAACAACATTAGAACATTTAGGAGCAACGAAAGATTCAGGTACATCGGTACATTTTAAACCGGACCCAGAAATCTTCTCGGTGACGAAATTCAATTTCGATATTTTAGCAGAGCGTTTACGTGAATCAGCCTTTTTATTAAAAGGCTTAAAAATTGAGTTAATTGAAGAAGCAACAGAAAAACATGAAGTATATCACTATGACAATGGGATCGAAGCGTTCGTATCCTATTTAAATGAAGATAAAGACGTATTACACCCCGTTCATTATATTGAAGGAACACAAGATGATATTGAGGTCGAATTTGCGTTCCAATTTAACGATGGCTATTCAGAAACGATTCTGTCATTCGTCAACAACGTTCGTACACGCGATGGCGGTACACATGAGACCGGTGCAAAAACCGCGATGACACGTGTCTTTAATGACTATGCACGCAAAATTGGTTTGCTAAAAGAAAAAGACAAAAACTTAGATGGTTCAGATATTCGTGAAGGGTTAGCGGCGATTATTTCGGTGCGTATTCCAGAAAACATTTTACAGTTTGAAGGCCAAACAAAAGGTAAATTAGGTACAAGCGAAGCGCGTGGTGCTGTCGATGGTGTGATTCAACAAAAATTAATGTATATTTTAGAAGAAAATGCAGATTTATCGGCATCGCTTGTCCGCAAAGCAATTCGTGCACAACAAGTGCGTGAAGCGGCACGTAAAGCACGTGAGGACGCGCGTAACGGCAAGAAAAATAAAAAACAAGCAAACATCTTATCGGGTAAATTAACGCCAGCACAATCAAAAAATGCAGCGAAAAACGAATTGTATTTAGTCGAAGGTGATTCTGCAGGTGGTTCAGCAAAACAAGGACGTGACCGTACGTTCCAAGCAATTTTGCCGCTGCGCGGGAAAGTCATTAATACCGAAAAAGCAAAGTTACAAGATATTTTAAAAAATGAAGAGATTGCGACAATTATTCACGCGATTGGAGCCGGCATTGGCGCGGACTTTAAAGTAGAAGATTCTGCGTATGATAAAGTCATTATTATGACCGATGCCGATACCGATGGTGCACATATCCAAGTACTGTTATTAACATTCTTCTTCCGCTATATGCGCCCACTTATTGAAGCAGGGAAAGTGTATATTGCACTGCCACCACTTTATAAAGTATCAAAAGGTACAGGAAGTAAGGAAGTTATTGAATATGCGTGGACTGATGAAGATTTAGATGCTGCAATTGATAAAGTTGGGAAAGGTTACATTTTACAACGCTACAAAGGGTTAGGTGAGATGAATGCCGACCAACTATGGGATACGACGATGAATCCAGAAACACGCACACTAATTCGCGTAACGATTAATGATTTAGAACGCGCAGAACGAGGTGTCGCGACATTAATGGGCGATAAAGTAGAACCACGCCGTAAATGGATTGAATCAAATGTTGACTTCAGCATGGAAGAAGACAGCAGTATTTTAGAAAATGAGTTTATTGGAGAGGGAGAGGTTCAGTAATGGCTGAGAGCTATCAAAATCTTCCTTTAGAAGATGTCATTGGAGACCGTTTTGGTCGTTATAGTAAATATATTATTCAAGATCGTGCATTGCCTGACGCACGCGACGGCTTAAAACCGGTACAACGTCGTATTTTATATGCGATGTTTAATGAAGGAAATACAGCGGATAAACCATTCCGTAAATCAGCAAAAACAGTAGGTAACGTTATTGGCAACTATCATCCACATGGTGATACAAGTGTTTATGAAGCGATGGTTCGTATGAGTCAAGATTGGAAATCGAGCATGCCGCTTATTGAAATGCATGGTAACAATGGCTCGTTAGATGGAGATCCACCAGCAGCGATGCGTTATACAGAGGCGCGCTTATCAAAAATTTCGCTTGAGCTACTACGTGATTTACAAAAAGAAACGGTTGATTTTATTCCGAACTTTGATGATCAAGATGTTGAGCCAACGGTATTACCGGCGCGTTTCCCTAATTTATTAGTGAATGGCGCGACCGGGATTTCAGCAGGTTATGCAACGGATATTCCACCGCATGCTTTACATGAAGTTATTGATGCTGCGTTATTATATTTAAGAAAACCAACTGTGTCAGTCGAAGAATTAATGACGGTGTTACCAGGACCGGATTTTCCGACAGGCGGCATTATCCAAGGTGCAGATGGCATTAAAAAAGCCTATGAAACGGGCCGTGGTAAAATTATCGTGCGCGCTAAAACAGAAATTGAACAATTAAAAGGTTCAAAAGAGCAAATCGTTATTACGGAAATCCCATTTGATGTCAACAAAGCACATCTTGTGAAAAAGATGGATGATTTACGTTTAGATAAGCGCTTAGACGGCATTTCAGAAGTGCGCGATGAGTCAGATCGTCAAGGATTGCGCATCGTTGTAGAAATGAAAAAAGACGTGCAAGCAGCACCGATTTTACCATTTCTATTTAAAAATACCGATTTACAAGTAACATACAACTTCAATATGATTGCGATTCATAACCGTCGCCCAACGATGATGACGTTGCCACTAATGTTAGAGGCGTATGTTAAACACCAAAAAGATGTTATCACACGCCGCGCGCAATTTGACTTGAAAAAAGCCAAAGCGCGTCTACATATCGTAGAGGGGCTAATGAAAGCTTTATCTATTTTAGATAAAGTGATTGCAGCAATTCGCGCATCAAAAGATAAAAGGGATGCAAAACATAATTTAATCGAGCAATTTGACTTTTCGGAAACACAAGCAGAGGCGATTGTGTCACTACAACTGTATCGTTTAACAAATACCGATATTACGGAATTAGAACGAGAACAACAAGAATTGACAGCGCTGATTGCAGAATTAGAAGCGATTTTAGCAGATGATAAAAAGCTAATTGCTGTGCTACGAAAAGAATTAACAGCCATTAAAAAAGCATTTACAACAGAGCGCCATTCGATTATTGAAGCGGAAGTACAAGAAATTAAAGTAGATATGGACGTCTTAATTCCGAGCGAAGAAGTTGTCGTATCTGTAACGAAAGATGGCTATATTAAGCGTACAAGTCCTCGTTCATATAAATCGTCGAACGGTAAAGAATTAGCGATGAAAGAGTCTGATCATGTATGCTATCAAGCGTTTATTAATACGCAACAACACGTCATGCTCTTTACGAATAAAGGACATTACGTGTTGCAACTTGTACATGATTTACCGGATATTCGATGGAAGGACCTCGGTCAGCATATTTCAAGTATCGTACCGCTTGACCAACAGGAGGAATTGATTGCTGTAGAAGGTGTCACAGATTTTAATGCCAAACGCTTTGTTGTAACGGTTACAAGAAATGGTCAAATCAAGCGCACAGCATTACATGAATATTTAATTACGCGCTTTAATAAAACGTATAAAGCAATGAATGTGAAAAAAGATGATGAAGTGATTTTTGCACAAATCGTTGATGAAGGTTCGAAAGATGTTATTTTAGTAACACATGATGGTTATGGACTACGTTTCCCAATCGATGAAGTAGCACCGACAAGCACGCGTACAGCAGGCATTAAGGCGGCCAACTTAAAAGACAACGATTATATCGCTTCTGTGGTGATTGCCGATGCAGACGATCAAGGGGATGTGTTTGTCGTGACACATCGCGGGGCAGTGAAGCGTATGCGCATCGCTGATTTTGAGTTAACAGGTCGTGCGAAACGCGGCTTAGCGATTTTACGTGAATTAAAATCAAAGCCGCATCAGATTGTTGATGTACGACGTGTTGAAATAAATGATTTAATCATTATTGAAACCGAAAAAGGGCAACCAGAAACATTGGCAGTATCAAAATATCGCCATGCAGAGCGCTATTCAAATGGACAGTTTGTCATTGATTGCGAAGCGGATGGAGATATCACTTATATTGAAATATCGAAACAACCATCTGAATAATAAACAAAAAGAGGACTCGCAAAAAAGCGAGTCCTCTTTTTGTTTAGCGTCGACGTTTTTTCTTCCGTTTTTCTTCTACTTGTTGCACGTAACGGTCGGGGTCGATACCTTTGACAAAGTATAAAGATTGTTCAACGATACGTTGTGCATCGTAATCAATCAACGCATAGTGATAGCTATCTTGGAGCATAATTAAATGCTTTTCTTTCGATGAAGCAGTCGTAATTAAGTGATCGATCGTTTGCGGTGGTAAGACGTGATCATCGACTGAATGCATCACAAGGAGTGGCGCTTGAATACGATTTGATTGCGCCGCAACATCTTTTGTGAACGTAATCATTTCACGCGCTAACGCCACAGGATATTTATCATAACGATAAACGGTTGCGCGCGTATTTTTAATATCTGCGGTACCAATCGGGCCGTATGTGTCGCTCGTTTGAATAACTTCTTCTACGTCATCTAACATTTTATCAGGTAGTTGATAGGCCGTATTCAATAATAATAAACCATCGATATGATATTGTTGCGCGAGGTGTTGTGCAATGGTACCACCAAAATCAAAGCCACAAATGATTTGATATTCTGTGCGCTCTTGTAACCATTCAAGCGCCGCTGTAGCACTATGAACGAGTTGCTCAATCGTCGTATGATATAAATCTTCTGAAGTTGTACCATGTCCAGCCAACACAGGCATTTTTACCGTATAACCTCGTTTAGCAAAGCCATCTGCCCATGGTTGAACTGATTGCGTCGTACAAGCAAAGCCATGTAATACTAAAATACCAACATGGTTGCCTACATATTCGAATGATTCTGAATGTTGTGCTAGTGCCGTCATATTTATCACTCCTTATTCGGTTACTCTTATCATACCGTTTTTTTAGAATTGAGTAAAATCTTGTTATGGAACAATATGAAA
Organism: Kurthia huakuii LAM0618; assembly: GCF_000505545.1. Lineage (GTDB taxonomy): Bacteria > Bacillota > Bacilli > Bacillales_A > Planococcaceae > Kurthia > Kurthia huakuii. Next base: position 294,022 of record NZ_AYTB01000008.1, on the reverse strand, counting down.
AAATAGTTTATGAATAGGAAAAAATAAAGAAGAATACGAGAAATGTTACGTATGTAACGAATTTTTTTCGTGAATTACCGATATATGATAAATTTTTTTTATTTAGTTTTATTGAAAAAAGAAATATTTTTTCGTATAATAACGTTAATGAAAATGCTTACATTTTTAAAACTTAATATTCCAAAGGGGATGAAGTAATTGGACGCTTATTTATTGTTTATTACATTATTAGCAATCGTTATTGTTATTGTCGGCGTTTCGGTTTTTAAATGGCATGCGTTTATTAGCTTACTTGTCGCTAGTTTATTTTTAGCTATTTTCTCAGGTATGTCCTTTGATGAAATTGTAGCTGCCTATGAAACAGGTGTTGGCGGAACACTTGGTCACTTGATTGGTATTATCGCATTAGGTACGATCTTAGGCAAAATGCTTGCTGAATCAGGTGCTGGGTTACGCATTGCCAATTTCTTTATTAAAGTATTTGGTGAGAAACGTTTGCCATGGGCGATGTTTTTATCAGGTTTTATTATCGGGATTCCGGTATTTTTTGAAGTCGGAATTTTAATTTTATTACCATTAATTATTTCGATTGCAAAAGCTTCTAAGAAAAATTTATTATTAATTGGTTTACCAGCGATTGCTGGATTATCAATCGTACATGGTTTAGTGCCACCTCATCCCGGTGCAGTCGCGGCCATTGGCATTTACGGCGCCGATATGGGGAAAGTATTGTTGTACTCCTTAATTATCGCCATTCCAGCAGGGCTTTTAGGTGGCCCGCTATTTGCTAAATTTATTAGCAAACGCGTTAAACCAGAGGGCGAACCTAAAACGATTGTTATTGAACAGAAAGACGAATCACAAATGCCATCAACAGGCATATCGTTCTTTATTATTTTATTGCCGGTTATTTTAATGGTATTTGGTACAATGGCTGGTTATTTAACCGATTTAATTGGTGCAAGTAAAGGGACGGAACATGTTTTTGCGTTTATTGGTAGTCCGTTAATTGCCTTATTAATTTCGGTATTTGCAGCGTATTATTTCTTAGGTCACCGCTTAGGTATTACGAAAAAACAAATGAAGGAATTCACCGAAGATTGCATTATGCCGGTTGGTTCGATTGCTTTAATTATCGGTGCTGGCGGTGGTTTTAAACAAATTTTAATCGATTCTGGCGTCGGCGCAACAATCGGGAATTTAGCACAAAATTTTGATTTATCACCGCTTGTCTTGGCGTTCGTTATCGCTGGGTTGATTCGTATTGCGACAGGTTCAGCAACGGTAGCATTAACAACAGCTGCAGGGATTGTGGCGCCAATTATTGAGCATATGACTGGCGTTAACAAAGAATTGCTAGTTATCGTAACTGGTGCGGGGTCATTAATGTTTTCACATGTCAATGATGCAGGATTCTGGATGGTGAAAGAGTATTTAGGGTTGTCAATTAAGGAAACCTTTAAAACGTGGACAGCACTTGAAACGATTTTATCATTCTCCGCATTTATTCTTGCATTAATCGTAAATGCGTTTGTTTAACGAGAAAAGGCCGGAACATTGTTCGTTGTTCCGACCTTTTTTTCTACGTCAAGCTAAAACGCTTACATTCTTTCCCTAAATTCGCGTATTTAAGATGGCGTGGCGTACTTTTTTCATTGCTTCAGTAGACGTATCTTTACGCAACACCATAATGTTGACATAAAGCGCATCGATTAAGCTAAGCTGTGCAATGCGGCTTGATAATGCTTCTGAACGGTATTCTGTTTCTTCAGAGCTTGTAAAGAGTGAGACTTCAGCGAGCTGTGCTAAGTTGGATTTCGGGAAGCCAGTAATCGCGATAATTTTTGCACCAGACTCATGTACAACGCGCGCGATATTGAGCGTATCACGATTTTTTCCTGAATGCGATACGATAACGGCTACGTCAGTAGGTTTCATCTGACTAGCAGCCATCAGTTGGAAGTGTGAATCGATAAACGAATAACATTTTACACCGGTACGCACAAACTTATGGTAGGCATCCATCGCGATAATCATCGAGCCACCTGTACCAAAGAAATAAACTTCAGAGGCGTTATGTAGAAGGTCTACTGCTGATTCAAGGGACTCTGCCTCTAAAATATTTTCGGTATTTTCAAGCGTTTGAATATTAGATTTAAAAATTTTGGATGTGATTGTCTCTTCGGAGTCACCCTCTTGAATCTCTTCATGAATTTGCTTCAATGGGGCAATAGCTTCTTGTGCTAACGCAATTTTCATCGCTTGATAACCTTTGAATCCAAGACGCTTACAGAAGCGGAAAACGGTAGCATCGGCGACATTTAGCTGCTCAGCAACACCGTTGATTGTGTTTTGAATAATATGATCTGGGTTTTCTAACACGAAGTCAGCAATTTTTTTCTCTTTGTCGCTTAAACGCGGATACATGGATTGAATTTTGCGTAATGTGTTTTGCGTCATACGAAAACTCCTTTATATGAAAGTAAATTTATTATAGCATAATCAACTTTAGAAAAAATATTTCTTATTAATAGTTTAAAAAAGAAAAAAAATTCGGTATAATAAAAGAAAATAACGATTAAAAAGGAGCATGCCTTATGAATATTGGTTTAGTCGGCCTTGGAAAAATGGGCTTTAATTTAGCAGAAAACTTAATGGATCACAACCATACGGTGACAGCCTTTGACGTTAATCAACAAGCAGGCGAAAAATTTACAGCAGTTGGTGGCACGTATAAAGCATCATTAGAAGATTTAGTAGCGTCACTTGAAGCACCACGCGTTGTATGGTTAATGGTCCCAGCAGGCGATATTACCGTACAAACGATTACGGCATTAAAAAGTTTATTGCAAGAAGGCGATATTTTAATTGATGGCGGAAACTCACATTACAAAGAAGCGATTGCATTTGCAGATGAGTTAAAACAACAAGGAATTCATTTCATCGATGTTGGGACATCGGGTGGGACATCAGGTGCGCGTAACGGAGCATGTATGATGATTGGTGGCGATGCAGCAGCCTTTGCGACAATCGAGCCATTCATCGCGGATATTTGTGTCGAAGGTGGCTATTTATACACAGGAGAAGCGGGATCGGGGCACTTCTTAAAAATGATTCACAACGGCATCGAGTATGGTATGATGGCGGCAATTGCAGAGGGCTTTGAAGTACTTGAAAAATCAGCCTATGACTATGATTATGAAAAAGTAGCGCATGTTTTCAATAATGGTTCGGTTATCCGTTCATGGTTAATGGAACTAACAGAAAATGCATTTTCGAAAGATCCAAAACTAGAAATGATTAAAGGTGTCATGTATTCTTCTGGTGAAGGGAAATGGACAGTCGAAACGGCACTTGAGCTAGGTACTGCTGTCCCAGTAACTGCTTTATCGCTAATGATGCGCTATCGCTCACAGGAGGATGACACATTTACAGGGAAAGTTGTGGCAGCACTTCGCAATGAATTTGGTGGCCACGCCGTTGAACGTAAATAATATATGGAAAAAGAACTCGCTGAGGTGGGTTCTTTTTCTATCGTTAAATCGTCGTTTAAACATTAAAATGACAAAAAAACATCATTTTAACCATTAGTTTTGCGTATTTTGTCCTTTTTATTATAATTTTACTTTAAAATAAAAGCGTAAACTATAGAAAAGAGGCATTACGCAAGAGAATATGAAACGTCTAGTGATAATTGTTGTTAGTTGTTTAAGTTTATTGATTGCAGGTACAGTCGAGTTAACGTCGGTGCGTGCGAAATCACCATCGACGATGAAGGAACTAAAAACGAGCGTCGAAGGTCATTTATTGAAATTGGATAAAACCTTTACAGTAAAATATACAGGCAATGGCAATGAGTTTTCGAGTTATGTGAATCAAATAATTCCGAATGCTCTTGCGAAGAATCCAGAAATCGATTCGATTGTAAACCATTACACGGTTACATCATATAAAAGTAAAAATGGTGGCGAAGCAACATTCAACGTGTCGTATTTTACAAGTAAAGCAAAACAAGCGAAAGCACTCGATAAAATTGAGCGTGTCGCGAAAAAAATTAAGAAAAAATATCCGGATTCACAATATAAACAAATTAAAAACGTCCATAATTATGTAGTAGGACAAACAAAATATGATAGCCGTGAAGCGGATCGTTATTCAATCTATGGCGTGATATATGACGGACGTGCTGTATGCCAAGGGTATGCGATGACAACTTATTATTTATTAAAAGAGTTGGGCATTGATGTACATTATGTAACAGGCTTTGCTGGTGGCGAAAATCACGCATGGAATAAAGTAAAGTTAAACGGCAAATGGTACAATTTAGATACGACATGGGATGATTCATCGAAAATTAGCTATCGTTATTTCTTAGTGAGCGATGCGAAATTAGCGAAAAATCATCAATGGAATGTAAGTGCTTTTCCGAAAGCACTAAAAACATATGCAGCAAAATAAACATGAAGTCGAGCGGATTTAGCGCTCGACTTTTTTATTTGCGGTATACTGAATAGACACTAACAAAGCAGGTGATAACATGTTAACGGAGTCATTTTTAGCACGTATAAGGCTAGACGGAACACAAGTAGATATCAAACATCTCCCACTATTATTAAGATATGTAGCGGCTTATATCCCATTCGAAAATATAGATATTATCGAAGGTACATCGCAACCATTATCACTAGAAAGAACGGCAACAAAAATTTTGCAGCAGCAACGAGGTGGACTATGTTATGAAATTAATCCATTGTTAGCGGCTGTGTTAATCGAAAATGGGCTCCAGATTCAATTGATTTCTGCGGTCATTTATGATGCGATGAATGAAAAATTTTCTAAGACAGGGTATACGCATACATTACTGTTGCTAGAAGATCACGGCGAGCGTTATTTAATTGATGCAGGATTTGGCAACAACGTTCCCTTAGTAGCTGTACCATTAGATGGCACTACGGTGTCGTCAACAAATGGCGATTACCGCGTAGTAGGGAACGAGTTGTATATGAAGCGACGTTACCGCGATGGACAATTTATATGCGCTTATCGCTTTGATACGCAGCCGATTGAATGGCCAGCGTTGCGAGTTTCACAGCAAATTATTGAACAAAGTGAAGATTCAGCCTTTAATAAACGTCCGTTGTTAACGAAATGTACTGACAATGGCACGATTACGTTATCTGGCAATGATTTAACGATTATGAAAGATGGCGAAAAAACAGTGGCAACCTTAACGGATAAAGAAAAAGCAGTAGCAAAAAAGACGTATTTTTATCAATAATGATAAAAAAAGAGAGACTGTTAATAAGTAGTCTCTCTTTTTTTATTTTTTAATTAAATAAACAAATCTCGCTAGTCTATATATTAAAAACAAAAAAGCTCTTAAAATACATCACTTAAGAGCTTTAAAACAAGATAAATTGCCGTACACCATATAAAAATTGCTGAAAATTTATTAATTAATACCATCAATGATTGCGCAACAGACAAGTGCTTTAACAAGCTACCACCAATCGCCAACATGACAAACCAACACCATGACACAACGACACAAGAAATCGCAAAAAGAAATTTTTCAAAACCACTATACATAAGTGAACTTGTACCAATCACACCGACTGTATCTAATAAGGCGTGTGGATTAAGCAGCGACACAGACATCGTAAAAATGAGTTGTTTTTTAAATGAATAAGGCTTGCCACCATCTTTTGTGACGGTGCTAGCGCGCCAAATTGTCGACCCCATATAAACTAAAAAAATAATCCCAATACCCATAATACTCGTTTTTAAAATTTCATAATCATTAACAAGAAATGATACACCGTAAACAGCACTTATAATTAGTAAAGTGTCACAGCAAGCAGCAGTAATAGCACTCGGTAAAGCTTGAAACCATGTTCGCTGCAAAGCACCTTGATTGAAAATAAAAATATTTTGGACACCCAATGGCAAAATAAGACCTAAAGCTAAGAAAAACCCATGAAAAAATATCGACATACAAACGCTCCTTTCTATTTAAGAATAACCATGTTATAACTAAAAACATACAACCAATTGGATGGTTCTTATCCACCCAATTTATGCGGAGGAAGAAATGAAAAAAACAGAAATTTTAAAAAAATGGGTAATAACTGAAATTGAACAGGGGGGTCTTACAAATGGAGCTAAACTCCCAGCGCAACGCATATTAGCTGAAATGTTCAATATTAATCGTAGTACTGTTCAACAAGCACTTTCTGAATTGGCTGAACAAGAATTAGTATGTGCCAAAGCAGGAGCGGGTGTTTTTGTGACCAATGCAGCGTGGGAAATTGTCCAACAAAAAACGCCGAACTGGCCAATGTATATTCAGCAAAGCTTCCATTTGCCAAATAAACGTGTCATTCAACGGATTAATGAACTAGAGCAACAACCGCAAATGACTCGCTTAGGTACCGGTGAGTTGGCACCTGAATTATTAGCACACGAAGCTGTTTCACAAGCATTAAAAATGCTAACAATTCCGGCATCCTCGCTCGGATATTCTTCACCTCAAGGAGATGTGAAGTTACGCCAATTATTAGTTGAACGCTTAAAAAAGAAAGGCATTCATGTAACGGTCGATGAAATTATGATTGTATCGGGAACATTACAAGCCCTGCAGCTATATGCGATGGCGCTATTAAAACGTGGGGATTATGTACAGTGTGCAGAGAGTAGCTATTTACAATCAATTGAAACATTTCAATCGTTTGGCATTCATCTCGTACAACAAGATATTTTACGCGAATTAAACAATGTTGAGGCGCTATACGCCATTCCAACGTTAAATAATCCGACAGGAACTGTTTGGAATTTAGCGCAACGCCAACGTGTTTTAGCAAAATGTGCTGCAGCTAAATTACCAATCATTGAGGATGATGTTTATGGTGAACTGCTATTTCATGATACGCTGCCTCCATTAAAGGCGATGGATCAAGCAAATCAAATTATTTATTTAAACAGTTTCTCAAAAACGGTGAGTCCGGGATTACGCATCGGCTGGGTAGTTGGACCACGTGAGGTTATCGCACGTATGAGTGATGTGAAGATGCAAACGGACTATGGTTCTAGTGCCATTTCACAGTTAATTGCATACGAGCTTTTACAAAATGGGGCTTATGACGCGCACATCAAGCAACTACGTCAACAATTGCAATATCGTGCACAGCAGATTGTCGAGTTTCTTCAACGTGAATTTTCAACATTGTCGACATGGCAAACACCGCACGGAGGATTTTATATTTGGTTACGCTTCAAACAACCAATTGTAACAGAGCAATTGTTCGAACATTTAGCTTCTGAAGGTATTTTAATTAATCCAGGATTCATTTATAATCCGCACAATCGTCATCATATACGCGTAAGTTATGCGTATGCTTCAATCGCTCAAATAACGGTTAGCTTAGGAAAATTAAAGGCGATTATTACACACTAATTTTATCGTCTCATAAAAAATATTTCTTATTTCACACTAATTTTAATATTATTTTGGTAAAAATAAGGGAATTCATACGACTTTTCCTTTATAATAGAAATGATTTGTGACAATAGGAGGTTTATCATTGAAGAAAATAGTAAAAAATATGCTAGCAGCTTCAGCTGTTGTTGCGTCTGCAACATTAATTGCAACAGAGGGACAAGCGGAGACACCGCCACAAGGAATCCCATTTAACGTAATGAATTTATCAACTGTATTGAAAACGAATAGTGCTTTACCAAATAGCACATCTTCTTTTATACATACACCAGCTGAAAGTAAAGGACCACTACAAGATTTAACGATTTCTACGACATTTAACTCGTCAAATGTCTCGAACGTTGTACTAAATTATCATACGGAATTAGATACTGAGTGGAAGCAACTTGAAATGAAACAAGTGAATGAGGCTTATGAAGTTGTCTTAACACCTGAATTACGACAAGGGCAAAATATTACGTATTATATGACAGCACTTGTAAATGGGGATTCGGAATACTCAGAAGAATATACGATTTATGAAAACCAACCTGAGTATAACGCAGAAAAAGTACCGCCGCTTCTCATTACTGAAGTGATGGCTCGTACATCAAAAGTCGGAACTACAGAAGCCTACGAATATATTGAAGTGTACAACAACTCAACAAGTACGATTAATTTAAAAGATTATAATATCCAATACCGCTATCCTTCAAAAGGAGCTAAAGGGGATTTGATTTGGCCTGTACAAAATAAAGGCGATTTAAATTTAGAGCCTGGTAAAGCAATGGTCTTTTGGGTTACGAACGATGGCAACCGCCAATTAAGTGTTCAAGATTTTAACGCACATTATTCAACAGCACTTGAAGAGGGCAAACAACTTGTGCGTATCGAGGGAAGCGGTTTAACAAACTCTTCTTACCGTGGTGTGGCAATAGCGACAAATACACGTACCGATATTTCAACGGCTTATTACAATCAAGATGAGAAAAAGCTTGATGTCGGACTAAATCAATCGATTGTTTATGCCTATCCAATTGATGGCAAAAAAAGAATGCGTATTATTTCAGCAAAAGAAGCAGCAGGTACGCCAGGGTTAGTTGAAGGTTTCCAAGTACCAACACAAGCTGTTACATTAGCACAATCATATTATCCACCAATTATTTATGACAATACCGAAGCGGAAAACTTCTCAACAGAAGAGGATGCCCACTTAGCATTTGAATTGCGTGCAGATACAGATGTTAAAACCGGTACATTTTATTATAAACGTAATGGCGATGCTGATTATCGTTCATTAAATATGAAAAAAGGAACGGATGGACTATATCACGCGATTATTCCACGTGCAGATTTAATTGGGCACTCATTATTTAAATATTATGTAGAAGCATCAGATGGTAACAAGATGACTAAAACATCACCACGTGCAATTGAAATTTTAGGTAACGAAAAAGTTTCAGGGCTACAAATGAATGTCGAAAACGGCACGCTTTTAACCGATACTGTAAATTTAAAAGCGATGCATTCAAAAAAACCAACAGCTTCGACAATGACTGTTGATGGGAAAGATGTTACGGAGCATATGACCTATGAGTTGCCAGCAGGTGCCTATTTTGCGTTTGAAGCAAATAAAACGGCCAATTATTATAAAAATGCTGTAACGATTGGGAAGACCGTACTGAAAACATTTGACGACCGCTACGATGATTTCACAGCCATTACCGTTCCTGTCGAATCAAAATATTTCACAAAAGGCACAGACCGTACGCTACAAGTTCGTGCAGGCTCAAAAGAATCGGCATTTGATACATCAGATGCTAATTTAAATGATGTACTCGTGCGCAACCTTCGTCTTGTGTTAAGCGATGGTACGACGTTGTATCCGAAAAACTATCAGGATCCAACAAAAATTATCGAAATTGGCGATGCCGGCGATTCACCAGCATTTATCGAACCTATTTTTGAAATTCCAGAAAAAGCATACAATGCGAAAACGTATAAACTAGATACAACAACATTAAAAGATGGTGAACATACCATTGTTTCAAAAAACGGCAAATCAACAAAAACAGCAAACATAATTGTTGATAATACGGCGCCGGTAATTAATAGTTCGGTTATTAATAAAGAAACGTACAAAGGTGCATTTACAATCAATGCCGAAGTAAAAGATGCTAATGCCACAGATGGTGTGACAGCTACATTAGATGGTGAGCCAATTGACTTACCATACGATACATCAAGTGCTACATTAACAGCTGGTGAGCATGTGCTCGTGTTTCAAGCGACAGACCGCTTAGGTAATACAGCGAAGAAAACGGTAAAATTCCAAACGCAAGAAGAAATGCCGTATGAACCGAAATTAGTAGGGCCGACAGCAAATGGTACGACAGATACGACCTCGCCATTATTAAAAGTAAGTGTTAGTGATCCGACGCACGATAATGTCAATATCGCGTTCAACCGTGGCTATTCATACAAAGCAACAGACCAAGCATTAACCGTTGTTGAAAACAATGCCGATAAAGAACCGCCAAATGAACTTGCACCTCTTGGCGAAGTCGCAGTACACGACAAAGAAGCACTTGCAGCGGTAGATGGTAACTATGTGACAACGCAAAGTAAAGAAAAATTCCCATATCACCGCTTCAAACTACAGTTAGATTCTTCGATAACACCGGATGATGAAATTGAAGTGAAATGGGAAGGAAAATCGCTTGTTGGACGTAAAGTGACGATGTATGTGTGGAACTACGATACAGCAAAGTGGGAAGCAAAAACATGGAAAGTTGCCGAAGATACGAAAAACTTCACATTGAATACATTTGTCAAAGGTTCACAATATACACGCTACAATGAAGTACAAGTTATGGTACAAGACGAAATCGCAAGCACAAACCAATTTGATTATTCATTTGTCTGGATGACCGATACGCAATACTACTCAAAGAGCTATCCAGATATTTACAAACGTATGACATCTTGGGTTGCGAAAGAAGCAACACCAATGAATATTAAATACGTTTTCCATACAGGTGACTTAGTTGACACATATGACAGTGCAAAACAATGGAAAGTCGCGGATACAGCGATGCAAACACTTGATACGGCGGGCGTTCCTTATGGCGTATTAGCAGGGAACCATGATGTTATGAGCGTGACGCAAAAAGAATCGGACTATACAAATTATAGTAAGTACTTTGGCGAGTCTCGTTTTGCGACTAAACCATATTACGGTGGTTCATATAAAAATAACCGCGGCCACTATGATTTAATTAGCGAAAAAGGAACTAGCTACATCATGATGTATATGGGCTGGGAAATTGGCGAAGAAGAAGTGGCTTGGATGAATAGCGTCTTGAAAAAATACCCAGAACGCAAAGCGATTTTAAACTTCCATGAATATTTAGATACGGACGGGCAACGTACAGATACCGGCGATTATTTATTTGATAACGTTGTAAAACCGAATAAAAATGTTCTTGCTGTACTGTCTGGGCACTTATCTGATGCGGAATCATTAATTAGCTCGATTGATGATAACGGAGATGGACGCACGGATCGTAAAGTACATCAATTATTAATGGATTACCAAAGCGGGGCAGAAGGTGGTCAAGGCTTCCTACGTATGTTAAAAGTGAATCCAATTAGTAATAAAATCAACGTTGAAACGTATTCACCTTATCTAAATAAATACAATTATTACGATCCAGAAGATTATCCTGAAAAAGACCAGTTTGAAATGGATATCGATATCGCGCCAACTGAAAAAATGGTTGCAACCGATGCGATTCATTTTAATGTCTATACAAATGAAAATATCGCGAAATTATATGATGTAACAGATGGCGAAACGGTTCAAGCACGCTGGAAAGGTTTGCAATCGAATGAAAATTATAGCTGGTATGTGAAAGCAACCGATGAATTCGGTGGCGAAAAACGTTCACCTATCTGGAAATTTAAAACAGGGACAACTGCAGATGACATCGATTATGCGAAAAACATTACGATTAAAACTGCAGATGGGCAAACGATTGCGAGTCAAAAAGCCGAGTCGGGTTATGAAATCCCATTGCCAAAACAAGACGATGCCGTATTAGAAGGTTTATATAAAGATGCCACATTTACGACGCGTGTAAGTCGCAACGAGAGCTTTGCTGAAGATACGACATTATATGCGAAATTTACTACAGCACCAATGCAACCAGTATGGAAAAAAGCAACGACAACATACAACAGCGTGAAATTAAGTTGGGATGTAACAGCTGACGCAACGAAATACGAAGTGTACCGTTCATTAACGAAAAATGGCGACTATGAAAAAATGGCCACAACAACGGCGACAACAGTTACTGATAAAAAAGTAACGACGGGTACAAATTATTACTACAAAGTGCGTGCAATAACGGATGTGAAAGGCATTGCGCTAAAAGGGGAATTCTCGCCTGTATTAACGGTGAAACCACGTACCGCAACATCATCACTATCGGCACTTACGAAAAAAGGCTTATCTGTATCAGGAAGTTATAAAAAAGTAAGTGGCGCACAAAAATATACTATTTATCGTTCAAGTAATGGTGGCACATTTAAGCGTCTAACAACTGTGGACGCTGCAACGGTGAAATTTACTGATAAAACCGTTAAAAAAGGCAATACTTACACGTATAAAGTGCGCAGTTATCGTACGGAAAATGGCAAAAATTATTATAGCGATTATTCTAATGTACGTTCGATCCGCATTAACTAAGACGTTTAAAAAGAGACTGGGACAAAACAGTTCCTGTTCCTTTTTTAGAATTCGCAACAAAAAACCGGAACCGCGCCACAGCGCGATTCCGGTTTTTCTTATGCTCATCTGAGAGGGTGTTGTTGCACGTATGTCCTAGTCTCTTTTTTTATGAATTTTTACGTTTTTTATAGGTTCAAAAGTCCGTTTTTGTAAATTTTTTTAATCTTTTTATATTATTTATAATAATCAAGTGATTTTTTGTGCGGAATAAAAGACATCTTTGTGCTATTATTAATTCATGCTAGAAGGTTACGTAGGAGGAATTTAACATGCGTATCGTTATTTGTGACGACAACTACTCAACTATTAATTTTGTACATAATTCATTAGAACGCCTCGCGAAAACATATGAGTGGAATGTTGAATTTGTTTTAACGACAAGAAAACATACATCTGTACAACAGTTTTTAACGACTCGCTGCGCGGAAGTCTATTATATTAATATAGACTTAAAAAATGGCGCTGGTATCGCACTTGCAGAAGAAATTCGTCAAAAAGATCCACAGGCAGAAATTATTTTACTGTCTGCATCAGCTACAACATTATCCACTGCAGATGATTCGATATTACGAACATATCAAATGTTGTTACAAGAGCAAACAACACGCTTTGAAAAACGACTATTAGAAGGCTTTACAGAATTATATAATCAAAAAGGCTAACACTTTGTTAGTCTTTTTTTGCATTTAACGGGGACTTATGGCATAAATGACATAGGAGGTGTTGAATATGGAACAATTATCAAATTTTCGAGATATGGGTGGTTTGCCAACGCTAGATGGGCATGTTGTAAAAGAAGGGTTATTATTTCGATGCGGGGCATTAGCAGATGCTACACCACAAGATATCGTGACGTTAGAAGAACTTCATTTAACAACGATTATTGATTACCGCGACGACATCGAAGCGGAAAAACAGCCGTCACCAACTATCAAAAACGCAACGATGATTCGTATTCCTGCTAGACAAAATACGAGCGACGCGATGAAAAGCATGTCAATGGAACAAGTTTTTTCAAATCAAGCGGTGTTAGATAAAATTTCACCAGCGCTATTTGCTGACTTTTATGCGGAACTGCCATTTGATAACGAGGTGTACCGCGTATTAATTCAAAAAGTAGCAACGAAGCAAGTCCCGCTGCTACATCACTGCTCAGCAGGTAAAGATCGCACTGGCGTGGGAGCGGCACTGATTTATTTATTGCTTGGTGTTGACGAAGCGGAGATTATGGAAGAATATTTGCGTACGAATGCTTATATTGCACAGCATCCGCCGCATTGGTATACATTTGCGATGAGTCATTTAGGCGACCATCCGACATTAAAAGCGTTAGCTGGATGTGATCCACTGTTTTTAACGAGTGTTTTTGAAGCCTTAAAAACGCGCTACGGTACATACGAAGCGTACTTTTTAGCAGAACATCAGCTTGATATGGCACAAATTTCCGATATTCGACACTTTTACACGAAATAAAGCGCTTTCCTCTAAGTATAATAGACTTAGAGGCTTTTTAATGACATACGTAAGGAGAATGACGATGAAACAACTAATTATCGGCGTGGTGACACTTGTTGTCTGGGGAGTGACAACATGGTTATGGGTGCCGGTTATGACAGAGTTATTAGCACCACTAAATTGGGTCATTCACTTTATTGGTGCGCTGATGTTTGGCGCATTGATTGGCTTATTTTCTCTTCCCTATTTATTTGGGCAACAACGCTTCAAACCGTGGAAGGCCATGACACTATTAATTATCGTAGGAACGGCTATCATGATGATTTTAGCAGAACTATAACGTTTAAAAAGATTACGCAATAGCGTAGTCTTTTTTTAATTCCTTCACAAAAAGTCAAAATATTTTAACATTTTAGTTTATTTTTGATGAAAAAGAGGAAATTTAAACATAAATGATTGTCTGACAGAAGGAGGAGATTTAAATGACCGTAACAATTATGATTGCAGGGGTAGTCATTTTTGCTATTTTCCCACTTTTATTTATGTGGCTTTATCAACGTCAACAAGCAAAAGATTTAGAACGTGCGATGAACTATTTAAAACATTCATCGATTCAGTATCATAAAGAAGATAAGTCAGCGACATCTTCTCAATCAGCGTATTCAACGAAAAAAGCGACCTAAGGCTAATAGGTCGCTTTTTTTAAAGTTGATATTCTTGCATTTTATTGTACAGCCACGTTCGGCTATAGCCAAGTTCTTTACATGTTTTCGATTTATTACCACCATTACGAGCGAGCGCTTCCACAATCAATTGCCGCTCCTTATCCGCTAAAATAGTAGCCATCGATTCGACGGCGGCAGGTTTTTCACTAATTGCTCTAGGCATTTCCCCAAGTGCTGGCAAGGTATCGCGCGTAATCCAGCCATCAATCGCCAAATTAGCGGCGCGCTCTAATACATTATGCAGTTCGCGTACATTGCCTGGCCATGTATATTGCATTAACGAAGACAACGCATTTTGCATAATTCCTTGTATGTAAAAGCCTTCTGCCGTTAAACTTTTTAAAATGGCTTCGACAATAGCTGGAACATCATCTAAACGCTCACGAAGCGGCGGGATATGGATTTGCATAATATTTAAACGATAATAGAGATCTTGGCGAAATGTACCGTCTACAATCATGCGCTCTAAATCGCGATTCGTTGCGGCGATAATTTTTGTTTGGACGATAATTTTTTTTGCGCTTCCTACAGGAGAAAATTCTTTTTCTTGTAGTACACGTAGTAGCTTAGCTTGTAAATCAAGCGACATATCCCCAATTTCATCTAAAAAAAGCGTGCCATTTTGCGCAATTTCAAATTTCCCCTTTTGCCCACCACGTTTTGCACCAGTAAAAGCACCGTCTTCATAGCCGAAAAATTCTGATTCCATTAATTCTTTTGGTATCGCCGCACAGTTAACTTCGACAAAATGACCTGTTTGCGCAGATGCCACGTGAATCCCATGCGCAAACAGTTCCTTCCCGGTCCCACTCTCACCACGCAAGAGCACCGTTGAGCGACTTTTTGCTGCTGCGGTTGCTTCCGTTATTGCACGCGTAATCGCTTGTGATGTTCCTGCGATACTCGCAAATGAATATTTTGTCCCTTTGATTGATTGAATTTCACTTTCATATTTTGTTACTTGTTTTTCAAGTTCGGTAACGCGTTTTAATGCACCTTGTAGTTGTTTTAACCCGCGATAAGTGATTTTGCAAATAATGCCAAGTGTTTCGTGTTGTGACTCAAGCGGCATTAACGTAACGAGGCATTGCATCCCTTGAATCGTCGCAGGTGTATTGACATAATGCAATCCTTTATCAAAAACGCCCGCAAAATCAAGGTCAGGTAATAGCGCGCGAATCGGTTGTTGTAACAATTGTTGCTGTTCGGTATGAAATAGCTCACAACAACCATTGTTGACCATCGTAATCTGCCCTTGTTCATTTGTTAAAATAAGCGCATCGTAGGCTAGCGACATGGTTGATTGTAATTTTGCTTGCCATTCCCGCGATAATTTTAATTCATTCGTTAACGTCTCTAAATTTGTCCAATCTTCAACGATAATGACCATACCGACATGCTGTTTTTTTCGTTTTAACGGAAAGCATTGTACTAAGAGTGTACGCGATGGCAACGTCAATTTTTGACGAATTGGCGCAAGTTCCTCCTCAAGCATATCATCGGTAATTGCAAATATAGCTTGTCGCTCCGCCTCACTCAATTGTTTATATAATTTTTTCGCATTGCCATTTTGCGACAAAATCGTTTTATGTAAATCAAATGTCGCAAGTGCAAATGGCAAATGTTCAATAACGAGTTGCCATTGATTTTCTAAGCGCTCATATAAATGATCGTACGCTGTAAAAATTTGTGCCGTTGACAATAAACCAACAGGCTGATACGCCGCATTTAAAATCGGTGCATGGCCAACGTTGTTTGACATCAACGCCTCTTTTGCCTCTTCAATCGTCGCATCATCTTCTAAATACACGACATCACGTTTGATAAATGAGGCGATCGGCTCAGCTAGTGATGACCCTTCATTGATTGCGCGTAATAACCGGTTACGCGTCATAATGCCAACAAGCTCCCGATGCTCAGAAACGACTGGCAACATATTAGCAGGTGCTTCTAAAAAATAATGAATGGCTTGTTGCAATGTTGTCGTTTCTGTTAAACATGGAAAATCTTCTACCATAAATTCTCGAATCAGCATATGTACACCTCCATCGTCTTTACAATATTGTACAGAAAAGTGAACAACTTTACAAAAATGTGCTCGAAAGTGAACACTTTTCTAGGCAAAGTGCCATCATTTCGTTGGCACGATTCTTGCTACATATACAGTACAAGAGAAAAGGAGTGATTGATTATGGTAACAAAACGACGTCAAGAAGATGATGATTTACTATTATTCCGCAAATCTATTCAAGGTTTTGCAGATAAATATATTGCCCCTTATTACGAAGAATGGGAAGAAGCTGGCAGTGTACCGCGAGAATTGTGGACGAAGTTAGGTGAAGAAGGGTTATTATGCATTGATGTTCCTGAAGAGTATGGTGGGACAGGCGTATCGTATCGTTATTCATCACTCGTAATCGATGAGCTAACGCGTTTAGGGTATACGGCGATTGCGATTAACTTATCGGTACATTCCAATATTGTCGCACACTATGTATTAGGCTCTGGAACAGAGGAGCAAAAACAGCATTATTTACCGAAATTAGCATCTGGTGAGTTAGTTGGCGCGATTGCGATGACTGAACCAGGCGCTGGTAGCGATTTACAAGGCATTAAAACAACCGCAAGCTATGACGCGGCAACGGATTCGTATCGTATTAGCGGCTCGAAAACATTTATTACCAATGGTCAACTAGGCGATTTTATTGTGTTGGCGGCATTAACAGATACGTCGGTGAAAGCGTCAAAAGGGACGTCGCTGTTTATTTTAGACGATCCAACAGTTACAGGATTTGAGCGCGGGAAAAACTTAAAGAAAATTGGCTTACATTCATGCGACACGTCAGAGTTGTTTTTCGATGATGTCGTGCTACCGGCATCGCATATTTTAGGTGACAAAAACAAAGGCTTTGCGGTGTTAATGAATGAATTGCCACGCGAGCGCTTAACGTTAGCTGTGTGTGCACAAGGTGCGATGGAAGGTGCACTCGAGCAAACAATTCGTTATGTGCAAGAGCGCGAAGCTTTCAAACAAAAAATTAGTGATTTCCAAAATACGCGCTTTAAAATTGCTGAAATGCAAACGAAAGTACGTATGCATCGTGCATTTGTCGATGAGTGTATGACATTGATTGAACAAGAAGCGCTTGATACCGCAACCGCAAGTATGGCGAAGTTAACTTGCTCTGAAACGCAAGGCGAAGTGATTGATGGCTGTCTACAATTATTTGGTGGCTACGGTTATATGACCGAATACCCGATTGCGCGCGCATTTGTTGATGCTCGCGTACAGCGTATTTACGGCGGGACGTCCGAAATTATGAAACAAATTATTGCCAATGATATTTTAGGGAAGTAGGTGGGGTGATGAGTGGACCACTTGCTGGCTTAAACATACTCGATTTTTCAACGTTGTTACCGGGACCATTTGCGACGATGATGTTGGCTGATTTAGGTGCTGACGTATTACATATAGAGGCGCCGAATAAAGCAGATGTCGTAAAGGACCTACAACCGCAACTAGAAAGTGGTGTATCAGCTAGTTATGCGTATTTGCAGCGTGGGAAAAAGAAGCAAGTCATTGATTTGAAATCAGCAGAAGGGCTGCAACAAATTGATGAACTACTGCTCGAGTACGATATTATTATCGAACAATTCCGTCCAGGTATAATGGCAAAATTCGGTCTTGATTACGACACGCTACACGCTCGTTTTCCGCAATTGATTTATTGCTCGATTACCGGTTATGGACAGACTGGGCCGCTTGCGACACACGCTGGTCATGATATTAATTATTTAGCATTGTCCGGTGTAGCCAATAGCTTACGCCGCGCGGGTGAACGACCTGTTGCGAGTGGCATGCAGCTAGCTGATATTGCAGGTGGCTCACTCCATGCGATAATTGCATTGTTAGCAGCAGTCATTGAACGTGGGACAACCGGGTTTGGACAACATATAGATATTAGTATGTTGGATGCTGCATTGGCGCTTCATCCGTTGTTTGGACCAATGCAACTAGCTACAAACGAAACACTCGAACCCGAAGCAGCAGAATTAAATGGCGGTAGTTTTTATGATTATTACGAAACGAAAGATGGACGTTATGTCGCGGTTGGTACACTTGAAATCAAATTCCAACAGCGCCTAGCAGAAGTACTAGCAATTCCAGATTGGTTTGACGTGGCAATGCCGCTGAAAAAACAACGCGTTGCCGAAGCGATACGCGCAAAAGATTTTGCGGCGTGGCAAGTCATTTTAGCGCATGAACCTGAGCTGTGCATCACACCTGTACTGACGTTTTTAGAAGCGGTTCATCAGCCTCATGCACAGGCGCGCGGAGTTCTTGCACAAACGCAACTCGTATCACCATTACGTTTTACAAAGAAATAGGGGGATTTAGAAATGATTATTCAACATAAAGTAGCAATCGTCACAGGGGCCGCTTCAGGTCTAGGGTTTGCAACAGCCAAAATGCTTGCAGATAACGGTGCACATGTTCAAATTTTTGATGTAAATGAAGAAAACGGCCAACGTGCAGCTGCAGAAATCGGTGCAACATTCCATAATGTTGATGTCACAAGTGAAGCGGACGTGCAGCAAGCCATTGATACCATTATGGCAACGCATGGTCACTTAGATATTGCCGTTAACTGTGCAGGAATCGGCCCACCCGCGAAAGTATTCGGACGCAAAGGGGTGATGTCGCTGGATTTCTTCAAAAAAATTATTGATATTAATTTAATTGGCACATTTAACGTGTTGCGTCTAGCTGTTGAGCAAATGGCGAAAAATGAACCAACAGCTGAGCAACCAGACCGCGGCATCGTTATTAATACTGCTTCGATTGCGGCATTTGATGGCCAAATGGGGCAAGCTGCTTATAGCGCTAGTAAAGGGGCGATTGCGAGCATGGCGTTACCAATTGCACGTGACCTCGCAAGCGTAAATATTCGCATTAATACGATTGCGCCGGGATTATTTGAAACGCCGCTAATGCAAGGAATGCCCGAAAATGCACTTGCTTCATTACGCCAAATTCCAGAGTATCCGAAGCGTTTAGGTGACCCTTCAGAATATGCGTTTACAGTTAAGTATATGATTGAAAGTGCGTATTTAAATGCTGAGTTGATTCGCTTGGATGCTGCGACGCGTATGCCGGCAAAATAATGACTTATCAAATGCACAAATAACTACTATAATGTTAAGGAGCCAGCGTTTTGGGCTCCTTACTTTTATTTATAGGGAGGGACA
The DNA here is from genome assembly GCF_000505545.1 of Kurthia huakuii LAM0618. Taxonomy (GTDB): domain Bacteria; phylum Bacillota; class Bacilli; order Bacillales_A; family Planococcaceae; genus Kurthia; species Kurthia huakuii. The sequence goes on along the minus strand of NZ_AYTB01000008.1, from coordinate 274,326 downwards.
AGATGGATACTTCATCTGTCTTTGCGGCGGATTGCTTTTTACTAGCAGGACGCTTACTAATGCAAAGTGGTGCGGAGACGTATCGAGCAGAAGATACGATGCTACGCATGGCGCGTTCACAAGGATACCAAGATGCACAAAGCTTTGTGACACCAACCGGCATTATTTTTTCTGCTGGTCATGAGAGTCCGACACGCATCGCACAAATTCCAAGGCGCGCTACCGATTTATCAAAGATTGCCGAAATTAATACGATTTCTCGCGCATTAACGGCAAATCAACTATCAATTGAAGAAGCGTATGATCAACTGAAGGCGCTTGAAAATAAAAATTTATTTAGATCCGAGCTCGCACAAGTCATTTATGCGGCGATTGCGAGTGGATGCTTCGTTATTTTATTTATGGGTTCGGTATGGGATATGCCGGCCGCTGCTGTTGCTGGTGGGGTGGGGCACTGGGTATGCTTGCGTATGAACGCGATTACGAAAGTGAAATTTTTCGCTGAATTTTCGGCGTCCATTGTCGTGGGGCTCCTGACATTACTCGCACTCCAATTAGGACTTGGCTTGCAAGAAGATAAAATTATTATCGGTGCGGTCATGCCGCTTGTACCGGGTGTTCCAATCGCCAATGCTGTACGCGACATGATGGCGGGTCACTTCGTATCTGGTGTCACAAAAGGCGCAGAGGCTTCGCTAACAGCGCTCGCCATTGGATCAGGAATCGCCTTTGTACTCATTTTATTTTAAGGAGCGTTTATCGTGGATTATGTTTTACAACTCGTTTGTGCGTTTGTCGCAACGTATGGGATTGCGATTATTTTCAACGCACCGAAATCAACGCTAATACATTGCGGATTCGTTGGCATGATTGGTTGGCTGATTTATTATGCATTAATCAAACAAGATGTAGATAGTGTCACCGCATCTTTTTGTGGCGCTTTCATCATCTCGATTGTGGCGCATTATCAAGCATTCAAACACAAAACACCGATGTTAATTTTCGTAGTAGGTGGGATTATTCCGCTTGTACCTGGGGGCTTGGCTTACGAGGCAATGCGTCACGTTGTCGCAAACGAATACAATGAATCATTACAATTCTTTTTAAAAACCGGCATTATTACCGGCGCGATTGTGATGGGCCTTGTTATTGCGGAAGTACTCGTACAAATGTATCGCAAAATGATGGCACGTTTCAAAAAAGCTAAAACATTAAACTAATCAGAGCTTAGGCGTTGCTGCCAGGCTCTTTTTTTCATTATTCAAGCTCGTTTTTGCATTATTTTTAAATTTTCTGATAAATGTTATTGACGTCTGTTTCAAACTGTTATATATTATTGTCATAAACAAAAGTTGTTATATAACAAACAACGCATTCAGAGAGGATTGGTAGAGATGGACATGTATCGCGAAGGGTATCAAATTTATTGTGAGGCTTGTGAACAACACGGATTACAATCGATGAACTTTTACTTATACGTAAAAAACTTAACAGAGGAGCAATTAAATGCCTACAATACGCATAAAAAACGTGAAGTCGCCGTCTAGTGCGCGGACACTACAATCTATCTATTCGCCTAACTACTTCTTATTTCATTCGTAAAATAAGTCGAAGTTAGGCGATTTTATTTATTTTTCTGAAAAAAGCGTTTACTTCCGAACATTTTTATGGAATACTATAGAACAATTGAATATGTAGAAGTGCCCGTTTGGGATAATAGGGAAGATTGGTGAAAAGCCAACGCAGCCCCGCTACTGTATGTGTGATGAAATAGTTTTGAGCATTGTTGCTTGCGATAAAGCAATGAGAAGCCGCTAGAGTAAGATGAACACGAGCCAGGAGACCTGCTTCTACATCGTTAACAAACTTCGAGGGGAAGTACTGTTTAAAAGCTTTTTTAGTTTATCTTATAAATTTGTCCTCCCTGAGAATTGTTGCGTGAAAATTCTAAAAAATCAGGGGAGGATTTTTTTAATGTTTAAAAACAAATGGGTCGCATCTTCAGTAATCGCAGCACTAACATTAAGTGTTGTACCCGCATGGAGTGCACAAGCGCAAGAAGTAACACCAATCGCTAGTAATACAGCAACTGAGGTATCGTACAACGAAGCATTAAACGATGCCGCAGCATTTACGTATGCGATGTCAAAAACACCAACAATCGATTTCGGGAGCTCAGTACTAACATTAGCAAAAGCAAATTTCCCGGTAGCGAAAAATTATTATGATACATATTACAAAGCAGTAGAAGCTGAAGCGAAAAACAATTTCGCAAACTTTTCTTCTGTTAGTAAATACGCAACGACTGTGCTTGCAGTTACGGCAATCGGTAAAGATGCAACGAATGTAGGCGGCGTTAATTTAGTGGACAAAATGGTCGCTTATGCGCAACAACAAAAAGTAAAAGGCGATGCCGATGCAGCATTCGCATTATTAGAAATGGATTACTACTGGATGCTAACAGCGCTAGATGCAAATGATTATGCTGTACCACAAGCGAATGAAGCGGATTTCTCACGTGAAGCAATTGTTGCATATCTTGTAAGCAAAGCATATCCAGAAGGCGGATTCTCATGGGGCTCTTCAAGCGAGTGGACAACAGGTGCTGATGTTGACTCAACAGCAATGGCCATTACAGCGCTTGCACCTTATAAAGCACAATTAGCTGTAGGAGAAGTTATTTCAAGTGGATTGGCCTTTATGCAAGCTCAATTAAGTGACAATGCTGGTTTCTATAGCGAATGGGCAAAAGGCGATAGCCCTGAATCCGTGTCGCAATTAATTATCGCGCAGCGTTCACTTGGTATTGATCCACAGCAACATGAGCAATTTGTATTGGCAAATGGCGCATGGACTGTCTCAAATTTATTAACAAGTTATGATGAAACGCTACACGCCTTTAAAAATTCAGCACAAGGTACAGTCAACCAAATTTCAAACTTACAAGCAGCACAAGCACTAACAGCTTATGAACAATCAACACCTTATTATGACTTATCTGCTGTCGATGCAACGATATTCAACTATGACACAACGGCACCAGCAGTCGCAAAAGTATCTACAGTGTCTGATAAATCAACGGCATTAAAAGGATCGGCTGAAAAATATGCAACGGTGACGGTGAAGTCTGGTAAAAAAGTGCTCGCAACGAAATTAGTCGATGGCACTGGGCGCTATGAGGTGCCAATTGCGCCACAAAAAGCGGGCACAAAATTAGTCGTGACGGTAACTGATGCAGCGGGGAATACATCAAAAGTTAAAACCATTACCGTAGCCGATAAAACGGCCCCGGCTGTCGCAAAAGTAAATACGGTAAAAGCTGGTACGAAATATGTAACGGGCACAGCTGAAAAAGGCGCGACCGTAAGCGTACAAGTACGCGGCAAAAAATATCACGCCAAAGCTTCATCAACAGGGAAATTCAGCGTGAAAATTCCAAAGCAAAAAGCGAAAAAAGCCTTGTTAGTAACGGTGAAAGATGCGGCAGGCAATACATCAAAAACATTGAAAGTACGCGTAAAATAAGAGGGTTTGTCATGAGGGGCTAGAATTTCTAGCACCCTTTTTGACGTATAAGGAGGGTTTTACATGAAACGCTTATTAGCGGGATTATTTGCCGCTTCGATGTTCCTTGGCGCGTGTAACGTACAATCTGTTGATGAATATGAAAAAGAAAAAGCGCGTTTAGAAAGCGAACAAGCAGCCACTGCTTTATCATCTACAAATGAGACAAGCTCGGTACAGCAACAGCCGACAGAGACTACGAATGAGAAAGAAACAACCAAAGATGAACGAACAAGAAATCCCGATGATGACAAAGAAACTGTAGAGAAGCACGTTGAAAAAGATGAAAAAAAAGTTGTAGAAGATAGCGATAAAGTAGCGACACCCGCACCGACTATGAAAAAGGAGGAGCATACGCCAGCGACAGAAGAAACAACGGTACAGCAACAGGAATCCAAATCTGAAACCGCTACACAGACTGAAAACCCACCTACGCAAGCGGCTGATACAACCGATAAACAGCAAGCACCAGCGGATAACATAACAAGCAATCAGAAGCCGCCAACAACAAATGCACCGGTGACAAAGCCAACGCCTGATAATACCGCCAAACCGAAACCAACAACACCACAAAAAGAAGATAAAAAAGAAACGGTGACGGTGTCAGTGCGCGTTGATACATTGCTTAAACAAGAACATTTCAAGCGCTTACCAGAAGCGCTACAAAGCACGAAATATGTTCCATCAAACGGCATTATTTTAAAAGCAGGCACATACACGATTGAAAAAGGAGATAGCGCCTGGACGGCAACGCGAAAGGCACTGCAAAAGCATAGTATTCACTTCGAATATGAAGGCGAAGGCGAATCGGGTTACGGTTCTGTTTATGTTGAGGGCATTAATCATATTTATGAAAAACAAGCGGGTAGCTTATCTGGTTGGATGTTTGCCGTTAACGGTAAAGCACCTGGTGTCGGGGCATCAGCATATGATATAAAAGATGGCGATAAAATTACGTGGCATTATACGACGAATTTAGGGCGCGATATTGGCCTTGCAGATCAGTAGGTGGCGCTATGTATAGTTTAAATACATTACATCCAATCGTATTATTTAGTTATTTTGCGGTCATTACGGGATTGACGATGTTTTATATGCATCCTGTGTTGCTAATTATCTCAATCATTTGTGCCGTTTTATTAAATGTTGCCATTGATGCACGCGCATTTATGGCGTCTTTAAAATGGTTTGTGCCATTTGCTCTAATTGCCGCACTCATCAATCCATTAATTAGTCATGACGGGGAAATCGTGCTGTTTTACGTGAATTATCAGCCGATTACACTTGAAGCAGTCGTTTATGGCTTGGCAATGAGTTGTATGCTGTTAGCTGTACTCTTTTGGTTTAACGCGTTCAGCAAACTGATGACGACCGATAAATTCATTTATTTATTCGGCAAAATTTCACCGGCTGTTGCGCTGTTAATTTCAGTGACGATGCGCTTGATTCCACGCTTTAAGCAGCAGCTCCATTTAATTATGAATGCCCAAAAAGCAATTGGCATGGACCCAAGTGTCGGGAGTACGTGGCAGCGCATTAAAAGTGCGATGCGCGTGTTGTCGATTTTAGTATCGTGGGCGCTTGAAAACGGCATTGAAAGTGCTGATTCGATGAAAGCGCGAGGGTATGGGCTACAGGGGCGCTCGACGTTTTCCATTTTTATGTTTACAAAACGTGACGGCGGGCTCCTAGCGCTGATTACAACGCTGTTTGCGGTTCAACTTTTCGCGTCGTGGCATGATTGGAATGACTTTTATTTTTACCCAACATTTAGTGAGCTATCATGGCATTGGCCACAACTTATCGTATATAGTAGCTACGCCATGTTAGCGCTACTACCGTTATTACTTGAATTACAGGAGGTACACAAATGGCGTTCATTAACTTCAAAGATTTCCATTTCACGTATCCACTCGCCAAACGACCTGCGCTAAAACAGCTGAACTTAACGATTGAACAAGGGGAATTTGTCGTTTTTTGTGGCGTTTCGGGTTGTGGGAAAACGACTTTATTAAAACAATTAAAGCAAGACCTTGCACCACATGGCGAACGAAGCGGTCGTATTTTTTTAAACGGCCAAGCACTTGACACATTGACCGAACGTGAGCGCGCTGAAAAAATCGGTTATGTCTTACAAAATCCAGAAAATCAACTGGTGACGGATAAAGTATGGCATGAGCTGGCGTTTGGTCTTGAAAACTTAGGAGTTGAGCCAAGTACGATTCGCCGTCGCGTTGCGGAAATGGCGAATTTCTTCGGGATTCAAGGGCTTTTTCATCATGATACGATGCACTTATCAGGCGGACAAAAGCAGCTGCTTAACCTCGCAAGTGTCATGGTCATGCAGCCAGAAGTTCTTATTTTAGATGAACCAACATCGCAGTTAGACCCGATTGCGGCAACAGAATTTATTCAAACCTTACAAAAGTTAAACAAAGAACTTGGTTTAACGATTTTATTAGTCGAGCATCGCTTAGAAGAAGTTTATCCACTAGCAGACCGCGTTGTTATGCTTGAACAAGGGAAGATAATCGCCAATGGCACACCAAAAGACGTCGCAACAGCACTGCAAGCAATTGATCGAAATCATCCGATGCTGTTTGGTTTACCGACGCCGCTTCGCATTCATCATGCCTTGCAACTACACGATGCACCACCGCTAACAATTCGCGAAGGACGCGCGTGGTTAACGAAACATTTTTCTGTAGGAACAGCTGAGATGCCGACGTTATCTGTCGCGCATGATGTGATTTTAGAAGTGAAAAAAGGGTGGTTCCGCTATGAAGCAAAAGGGAGCGATATTTTAAAGGAATTTGATTTAACGCTTTACCGCGGAGAGATTTTTACGTTGCTTGGTGGAAATGGTTCAGGGAAATCGACCGCCATGCAAGTAATGGCCGGATTAATGCCGCTTTATCGTGGCCACGTATTCCTCGAAGGACGCGCGCTGAAAAAATATCGCCAAAAAGAGTTATACCGCAAGTTTATCGGCGTGTTGCCACAAAATCCGCAAACGATTTTTGTCGCAAAAACGGTACGCAACGAATTTGCCGATTTAGCGGCGATTTGGGACATCCCTGAAGCACAAAAAGAAGCGAAAATCGCGGCGATGGTCGAGCAACTTGGAATTCAGCACATACTCGAGCAACACCCGTTTGATTTAAGCGGTGGCGAACAACAAAAAGTTGCGCTTGCAAAAGTGTTGTTAAATGAACCGGAAATTTTATTGTTAGATGAGCCAACGAAGGGCATGGATGGCGCCTCGAAACAAGCTTTTGCTGATATTTTACGACAACTTAAAGCGCAAGGCTTAACGATTTTTATCGTGACGCATGATGTCGAGTTTTCAGCCGAATTTGCGGATCGTGCGGCATTATTTTTCGACGGTAATATCGTCTCGGTAGATAATCGCGTCGCATTTTATAGCGGCAATCATTTTTATACGACTGCAACGCATCGTATGAGTCGCCATGTTGTCGAGTGTGCTGTCACACCAGCGCAACTGATTCACTATTACGAGGAGGGTGCGCTCGTTGAAAGCTAAACAATTCATGTCACTTGGCATTATTTTTATCGCGATTCCACTCTTGCTTATTATCGGGGCGACTTTATTAAAAGACAATAAGTACAATATTATTTCAATGATTGTCGTGCTTTTAGCATGTGTGCCGTTTTTCTTGCAATTTGAGCGCCGAAAGCCACATGCGCGCGAAATTATGATAATTGCGGTCATGTCGGCCATTTCCGTTGCGGGGCGCGTCGCATTTGCATGGGTTCCTGCTTTTAAACCGGTGACGGCGATTACGGCGATTACCGGCTTTAAAATGGGGCCAGAAGCAGGCTTTTTAACTGGGGCTGTATCTGCGATCGCTTCGAATATGCTATTTGGGCAAGGCCCTTGGACACCATTTCAAATGTTTACGTGGGGAATCATCGGTTATATTGCCGGGTGGCTCGGCAAAACATCTTGGATGGAAACGAAAGTCGGTCTTATCTTATATGGTATTATAGCCGGCGTGCTCTTTTCGTTTATTATGGATATTTGGACGGTCATGTCGTATGACGGCGTATTTTCATGGGCGCGTTATGTACAAGCAGCGGGTACAGCATTGCCATTTACAATCATGTATGCGGTATCGAATGTTCTATTTTTATTGTTGTTAACGAAGCCGATTGGTGAAAAATTAGAGCGTATTCAAATAAAATATGGACTAATTGGCAATAAAGTGAAAGAATCTGCACGCTAGCAGATTCTTTTTTTGTGTAAATTTCGTATAATAAGGCTAATAGGGAGGGTTGTCAATGCAAAAACGAATCATTTCTTTAGCAGCGATGTGCGCTATATTAACAGTCCCTTCAATGGGAACTGCCGCACAAGCAGCACCATTGTATGAACAAGAAGTTCCAACAAAACAATTGAAAAAGCTACACATTCCAACCGCATGGGCAAATGGTTATGCAGGAAAAGGTGTCCGCGTCGCGGTGATTGATACCGGCGTCAACAAAAATAGTAAATTATTATCGAATGTCAAAGAGCGTTATAGCTTTACGACCGATAATCCTTATACAAAACATATTAATGAAGGCGATGTATTAGATCGTGTCGAAGCGGGTCATGGTACAGGGGTTGCAGGTGTTATTGGCGCAAAACCATTAATGAAAAATGAAGATTTTTCGATTTTTAGCGTCGCTCCTAAAGTGACAATCGCATCTTATAAATATAAAGATGGTACCGAGGACGGCGATGTCAAAGAGCTGACCGAAGCCATTACACAAGCCATTGATGACGGGGCAGACATTATTTCAATTTCATCGGGATTGCAAAGTGATATCCCATCACTACACCGCGCCATTAAACGTGCAGTAGCACAAAATATTGTTGTTGTCGCATCAGCAGGCAATAACAATACAAAAAACGTCACGTATCCAGCGCGCTATGATGAAGTTATTGCAGTAACGTCGATTTCATCGAAAAATAAACGGAGCACCTTCGCCAACTACGGCAAAGGCATCGATTTTGTCGCACCGGGTGAAAATATTCCAACGATTGCGGTCAATGGCGAATTGTATGAAGCAAGTGGCACATCGTTTGCGACACCATTTATTACAGGAATGCTTGCCTTATTAAAACAACAATATCCGTATAGCACACCACAGCAATTAAAAGAAAAACTTATCGCGTCATCAAAAGATTTAGGTGTCAAAGGGTATGATACGACATTCGGTTATGGCATGCCGCGCTATACATATGTCGAAAAAGAAGCGTCAATATTACCAGCGTCTTATGAAGTCACAGCAGTTACCGATCATAGCGCCACGTTGAAGTTTGCGAAAACAGCAGATGACACATGGGATTCCATTATTATTTCCTTACATGGCAACGAAATCGCACGTACATCAAAATCAAGTTATACGTTGAAAAATTTAACGGCTGATGAAGTACAACTTATTTCAATTCGCGCATTAAATGCGAATGGCGATGCGTCAAAATCTCAAGAATTTACGTTTGTGACGCAAAAAGATTCTACACCACCAACACAAGCGAAAAATATTCAGTTCCGTCTTGCTACGAATCAAAAGGCTCGCATATCATGGGATGCTACTGACATACCAGACTATGCATATGCTAAAATTTACATTAACGGCCAATATGTCGGAAAGTCCACGTCGTCTAGCTTCACGACAAAAAAGCTTGCGCTTAAAAAAGCATATAAAGCGAGTGTCGTACTTTACGATACAAGTGGGTTGGCGTCAACAAAAGTGACGGCCAAATTAGCAACTTATTAGGGGGGATACGACGGTGAAGGAGAAAACATTCCAACAAGCAGTCGGTTTTAGCGTCAAAGATACGATTGCGTTGTATTTTTTGTATGAAGTGCAAAAAGGACCAAAATATCCACGCGAAGTTTATTTTAGCTTTTTAGATACATTTCCAGGACGTTCTGTCGGCTATGAATATGTCGCACGCGTCGCAAAAAATATCGAAGCGGAAGGGGCCTTATCATCGCATTTAGAAGGCCGTAAAGTGTGTTATTCGATTACGGATATGGGGCGCGTTCGCCTAGAGCGCTACCGCGAACTTTATTACAATCGCTTCTATGAAATCGTCCTTGTGCTCGACCGCTTCTATTATGAGCTCACAAAAAATGGTGACAAGCCACCGCGCCCGGATCATTTATTACCGGAAGAGTTTCGTAGCTATTTCTCAAAGCTCATTTCGATTAAAGATGTCGTGCGCTTTATGATTTTCCGCATGGCGCAAACGCGCACAACTTTTTCGATGGCCGAAGTGGAAAAGCAAATGTTAAGTCAATATGGCTGGGCACCGTCGAATGGCTATTTATACAATGTGTCATGGGAATTAGAAGAGGAAGATTATATCGTTGGGCGCTGGCCAGATGAGCGCCGTACGAAACGCGAGCTGCGCGGCACAGATCGCGGCAACGAATTTTTTGAAGTCATTGCCGAGTCATTAACACATCAAATTACGACAAATCGTCGTTATGTGCACTATATGTTGAAATTCTGTCGTCAACCAGAAAATGCTAAATTAGATTGAAATGTCTGACAATTTCTTGTATAATGACAACAATCACGATAGTTTGAACACGTTGATGAGGGAAAGTACAAGCAATCACATGACTACGAGCGACTTAGGGATAGTGTAAGCCTAAGAGCATGTCTGCTTGGAATGGGCCTCGGAGTGATTTCTTGAATGACAGTAGGGAAATCCGGCAAGTACACCGTTATGTACGAGTGGCAGCTAGTAGTAGCTGTAATCGAGGTGGTACCGCGGATTTTATTCGTCCTCTATAGCGTTCTTTATGAATGCTGTAGAGGGCTTTTTTTATGGATTTCTCTATGAACGAGCAGAGACAGTTTAGAGAGGATGGAAACATATGACAGTAGAGCAGAGACAGTTTGTTTTTATTCAGAAAGATATTCCAGGAGACATGGTAACACCGATTTCGCTATATCATTCGTTGTACGGCAAGAAAAAGATTTTATTTGAATCAAGCGCGAAGCATGAAGAAAGCGGGCGCTATTCATTTGTGGCGGCGAATCCGGTGAAAGAGTTAATTTCAACAGCACAGGAAGTCGTCGTTGTTGAAGCGGACGGGACGCGTGTGCAACAAACAGCAAATGCCTTTGATGTCGTGCGGCAGTTGATTCCAGGAAATGTAGGGCAATTACCATTTTCATTTTATGGTGGGGCGATTGGCTATATTGGGTATGAAACAGCATTTTATCACGAACAAATCGGCGACGTATTAGATGATGAATTAGAGATGCCCGATATGCATTTACTATTTTTTGACCGCTTCATTGTGTTTGATCATTTATTGCAAAAATTATCGGTTGTCGCTATCGATTTATTTAACGAAGGCAAAACAACAACGGAGCTTGAGCATATCGTCGATAGTATGATTCATCAAATCGAGCATCCAATGCTAATTGCACCACAAGAGCCGGGGGATTTAACCTTTTCATCATCAATTACCGAAGAACATTTTTGTGATATGGTCAAGCAAGGCCAAGAGCATATTAAGCGCGGGGATATTTTCCAAATTGTGTTGTCGCAACGTTTTTCAGCACCATTTAACGGGGATCCAATGAGTTTATATCGTAAGCTACGCCTCAGCAATCCATCGCCGTATATGTATTATTTAGATTTTGATGGCTATACGATTTTAGGGACGTCACCGGAAAGCCTTGTAAAAGTTAATGACCGCCTTGTGACAACAAATCCGATTGCGGGGACGCGTAAACGCGGAAAAACCGAAGCGGAAGATACAGCACTTGAAACCGAGCTATTACATGACGAAAAAGAGCTTGCAGAACACCGCATGCTTGTTGATTTAGGACGCAACGACATCGGACGCCTCGCAAAAGTCGGGACGGTAAACGTCAATAAATATATGCACATTGAGCGCTATAAATATGTCATGCACATCGTGTCTGAAGTAACCGGCGAATTGCGCGACGATGTGCACCCAATCGATGTGTTGCAGACGACACTACCGGCAGGGACGGTATCGGGCGCGCCAAAAATCCGCGCGATGCAGCTTATTAACGGTTTAGAATCAGCAAAACGAGGTGTGTATGCCGGGGCGGTTGGGTATTTATCTATATCAGGTGATTTAGATATGGCGCTGGCTATTCGTACGATGGTCGTCACAAAAGGCAAGGCACATGTCCAAGCCGGCGCCGGCGTTGTATATAATTCGGTTCCAATAAACGAATACGAAGAAACCATCAACAAAGCAAAGGCATTATTGGAGGTGCAGGACGCATGATTTTATTAATTGATAATTATGACTCATTCACGTACAACTTATATCAACAAATTGCGGCACTTGGGAAAGAAGTACAAGTTGTGCGCAATGATGCCATATCGCTTGATGAGATTCGCACGATGCAGCCAGAAGCGATTATTTTATCACCTGGGCCGGGGACACCGGATGATGCCGGGATGACACTTGAAGTCATTCGCGAGCTGTATCAGGAGTTTCCAATATTAGGTATCTGTCTTGGCCATCAGTCGATTGGACAAGCATTTGGCGCAAGTATTGTCCGCGCTGGTCAAATTATGCATGGGAAATTTTCAACGCTGTCGATTCACTCACGCGAAGATTTATTTGCGAATGTTTCCGAAGCACCACAAGTTATGCGCTATCATTCATTAGTCATTGACCGAGCAACATTACCGCCATCATTAATCGTTACGGCGACCGCGTCAGATGACGGTGAAATTATGGCACTTCGCCACCGCGATTATCCGCTTTATGGGATGCAGTATCACCCAGAATCAATTGGAACGGGTGAAGGGGCCGCAATGGTCGAAGCATTTTTAAAGCGCGTAAGCCATGTTCACATTTAAAGAGAAGAGGTTGTCCGTTTGGGCAACCTCTTTTTAGGCCGAAAAGGGAGTGATGTTAATGCAACAGCAAGAGCCGCGTAAGGCACTACAGCTTTATTTATCAATGCCAATTTTCGCATGGGCACTATTTGATTTGGCGAATACGATTTTTTCGTCGAATATTAATACGATTTTCTTCCCATTTTATATGAATGATACGCTCGGCACCGATGAAGTGAAGCAGCAAGTAGCGAGTACATTTATTTCGTATGCCAATGCGATTGCGAGTATTTTACTCGTCATTTGTTCCCCACTTTATGGTGTACTCGTCGATCGTACCGGTTTGAAAAAACGCTATACGATGAATTTTACGCTTTTTGCGGTAGGGTTTACGATATTAATGGGCGTCTTTGGCAACATGACGTTTGATAGCACATTATTTGGTGTGCCGATGAGCTTGGCACTTGTTGTTATCGCCTATGTTTTTGCGAAGTTTTGCTACAATTCGAGTCTCGTTTTTTATGATTCGATGCTACCAGACCTCGGGAGTGAAAAAGAAATCCCGCTTATTTCGGGTTACGGTGTCGCACTTGGCGGCGTCGGGACATTAATCGGGCTATCGGTGTATCCAATTTCATTGAAATGGAGCAATGTCGATACGTTTATTCCAACCGCACTATTATTTTTACTATTTTCGTTGCCTTTATTTTTCATGCTAAAAGATAAGCCAAAGCCAAAAGCCGAGCGTCTGCCATTTTTTACGGGTTATAAAGATATTGTGGCGACATTAAAAGATATGAAGCGGCACAAGGCCATCTTCACGTTTATGATTGCGTATTTTTTCATTAACGATGCGCTGCAAACAGCCATTGCGATGATGGCGGTGTATGCGACCATTGTAGTAGGCTTTACATCAGGACAATTTATTTCATTGTATTTAGTGAGTACGATTTCAATGATTATCGGTTCACTCGTTTTTGGCAATATTACGAAAGCTGTTGGCGCAAAGCGCGCGGTGACATTTGTGTGCATTATTATGATTGCGGCACTATTAATTGCGGTATTTGCTAGCGCACAATGGATGTTTTGGATTGCCGGCTCATTGTTTGGTGTGTCACTCGGTTCGACTTGGGTAACATCGCGCACGCTTATTATTCAGCTATCACCACCGGAAAAAACAGGACAATTTTTTGGTTTGTTTGCATTTTCGGGAAAGGTGTCGTCAATTTTTGGCCCTGCACTTTATGGCACGATTACCTTATTGCTAAAAGACTATGGAACAGTCGCAAGTCGCGCGGCACTTGGTTCATTACTTGTACTAACGATTATTGGTTTAGTTGTACATCTCTTTGTGCGTGTACCGAAAAGTGCTACAATAGAATCATAGGAGATGATTGGCATGATTAAAAATGCTGTATTTGAACAATTAAAACAAGCAATGCGTGACAAAGATTCATTAAAAAAAGGAGTGCTACAACTTGTCAAGGCAGCCATTGATTTACAGGCGAAAGAACAAGGAGCACCCGTTTCAGAGCAAGATGAGATCGCGATTATCCAGCGCGAAGTAAAACAAACAGAACAAGCGCTAGAAGGGGCAGAGCAAGCAGGTCGTGATGATTTAATTGCGAATGAAAAACGCAAGCTAGCCATCTTAACCGCGTTTTTACCACAGCAATTATCTGAACAAGAAGTGGCAGATGCTCTAACAGCCGCAGGTATTACAGCTGGTATGAATATGGGGGTCGCGATGAAAATTGCGAAACCTGCATTAGCCGGTAAAACAGATGGGAAAACGATGGCAAAAGTCGTTAAAGCACTTATTTCTTAACTACCGCAAAACAAAAAGAGAACGTCCTGTTAAAAGGAATCGTTCTCTTTTTGTTTAGGCTGGAAACATTTCGCTTAAGTAGTACCCGCAATATTGTTGCACGATATTGGCATTTATTTCTGGTGATACGATTGCTAGACGCGTTAAAAGTGCGCTATTATCATTTAACATCATCACAAGGTCCATTAAGAGACTGTTTGTGAATGAATATAATTTGTAGTCGCGCTCTAGCTGTGCGACGCGCTCTTGTTCGGAGCCTTGATACATTTGTTTTAGCATCGGAATAACTTGATTGTACGACGACATACTTTGTTTTTCAGCTTCTGCTAATTTTTCATCGAGGGCATCGGTTGTATATGCTTCTTTTGTGCGCACAAATTCTTTTAAAAGCTCTAGAAGCATCCCTTGTTTCGCTGTTAACGACGCCATTTTTTGCAGTAAAGAATGCTCATAAACCGCTTCTTTCCCCGTCATCGTCATTTTTTCGCCCGTTAGCATCGCCGTATATTCCTTTTGAACGCTATCGGGATCGACGAATTGCATCAATTGGCTAAATAACGTGCCATATAATTTATTGACCGCTTCTAAATTTTCATCAGTTTTCGGTGGCGCTTGCTCTTTACCGGCAGGCTCTGTACCGAAATACAGGCGCCCAACGTCTAAGCTACCAATTTCATCAAAGCGCAGCCATGCTTGTGCAAGCTCATTACCGATTGGAATATAAAAGGACTCTTCAGCATCCATATAATCCGCTTCTGTTAAATCATTTTCCGCTAATAATGCTTTGTAGCTCTCAACATTTTGCATTAAGCTGTAACGATACAATTGCTTGTAGAGGCGTAGCTGTGCTTCTTCATTTAACGCATTGTCGTCAAAATCGGCAACCGCATGAGCTAAATTACGCAATGTATTCGTATCGTAATAAAGAAGGAAAGCTCCTTTGACCGGAAGTTGCGCCTTTAAATCATCTGGAATGCGCTCATACATTGGTAAGGTTTGCTCGGTTAAGCCGTAATGCTCGACTTTCGCAATTTCGATATGTAGTGCAGATAAATAGGCTGCAATCGCTAAGTTTTTATTGTCCATTGCATAAGCGATTTCTCCGAGTAGGCGATAGATTTGGCTATTGCCCGGCTCTTCTTTAATCGCCGCTGTACACATATTAATAGCTTGATTCAAACGCGCTTGATGCATGAGGTCGCGCGCGCCAGAAAGTAGTTTTTCAACGTTTGACATGTTCTCAAAACCTTTCAATTATGTAGTCTTTCTTATTATACAGAAGCGGGCTAAAAAAAGCGAAATCTGAAAAGGAGCGGTTGCGATGGCAGGGAAGAACCTGCTATCTTTTTACTTTTTATTTTTTCAAATATATGGATTTTAAGCACTTTTTTGTCTGTAATTTGATAGTATAGAGGATGAGGTGAACTAATGAAAAATTCATTTATTTATTCTTTACAAAGGAGCATTCCTGTTAGAAGGATTTTCAGAGACTTGAAAATCCTTCTAACAGGAATGCTCCTATCTAGTTATTAGTACCCGAGCTAGCATAGGCTAAAGCATAAATGGTTTAATTTTTACATGAATTGGAAAGAGAACAGCAAGGAGCTGATAAACATGAAGGTAATTGGATTTGAGACGTATGGAGATGCATCGGTACTAGAGGAGCGCGATATCGCGGTACCTGTGCCAAAAGAAAAGCAAGTATTGGTTGAAACGCTTTATACAGCGGTGAATGTATATGATGTTGAGGTGCGTCGCGGCGATTTTGCGAATACGCCATTAACACAATTTTATGTGCCAGGGAATGAGGTTGTAGGGCGAATTGTTGCAGTAGGGCAAGCTGTCACAGCATTTTCAATAGATGATATTGTAATTGCGAAAACGGCACGCAACGGCTATGGTGAATATGTTGCGGCTGGGCAGAGCCATACGTTTTTAAAGCCTGAATATTTAACGACAGCACAGGCCGCAAGTTTTTCGCATACGGCTGTCACGGCTTATTGGGCACTGCATGGCTTTGCAAAAGCACAGCAGGGTGAAACGGTCGCTATTTTAGGCGCCTCGGGGAGCGTTGGGAGCTTTGCCATTCAATTAGCAAAGGAAATGGGCTTACATATTATTGCGGTCGCGAGTGCGCGCAATGAAGCGTATGTACGCGGGCTTGGTGCAGATGATTTTGCCGATTATCACCAAGATGAAGCTGCCTTCGACGGGATAGCGGATATTATTATTGATGCGTCCTTACTTGGTAAGGGAGGTCAAGCGGGTATTCGCTATGCAAAGGATGGTGCACGCTTTGTTGGGCTCACAGGCTTACCACATACAACACGCTCAGTTCAACTTATTGACGGACAGCGTACAAAAGATATGACCGACAAGGAAGCGATGGATGCACTTATCGATCTGCCGCTTCAAGTACGTGAGCCTGTAGTTTTACCATTTACAGCAACCGGTGCGCGTGAAGCACATGACATGCTGGTGGCAGGTAACCATGACGGCAAGGTTTTACTTCAGGTGCGCGAATCCTAAAAATTGTATGAATTATGACTTAATTTGCAACAAACACACACATCGCCTTGCACAAGCGACGTGACATCGTTAAACTTACGTCAGAAAAAAATGCAAGAAAGCTGTGTGAGAGATGGAGTTCGTTGTTTTTGGATTATTTGCATGTAGCTTATTGCTTTGTGTCGCATTCAATCAATCGATTTTGCTGGCACTTGTGTTTGGCTATATGCTCTTTTTTATGTATGGCTTAAAAAAAGGACATGCTGTACATGAGATGCTGCGCTTTTCATGGCAAGGCATTCGTCAAATTAAAGGCATGTTATTTATTTTTATCCTTATTGGCATGATGACCGGCATTTGGCGTGCAGCTGGGACCATTCCAATGATTATTGATGTTGCAACGGGATTCCTTGTGCCGGCGATTTTTATTATTGTCGTCTTTTTACTCAATTGCCTTGTATCCGTTTTAACGGGTACTGCTTTCGGTACTGTGGCAACGATTGGTGTTATTTGTATGACAATCGGCAATGTAATGGGGGAAAACCCCTTATTTGTTGCTGGTGCGATTTTATCAGGTATTTACTTTGGCGACCGTTGTTCACCGATGTCGACAAGTGCGCTGCTTGTCTGCGAATTGACGCATATGAAATTATTTGAGCATATTCGCCAAATGATTAAAACAGCAGCCATTCCGTTTGCGCTGACGAGTGCGATTTATATCGTATTAGGTTTCATTCATACGCCAGAGGCAAAAACTACGCATGTTACAGCTATTTTCGCTGATAGCTTTGTGTTAAATGGCTATACGTTAATACCAGCTGCCCTTATTTTTGTGTTGCTGCTATTGAAAATAAAAATTAAACAGACAATGCTCATTAGTATTCTGTCAGGAATTATTATTTGTGTTGTTGTTCAAAAATGTCGTTCACTGATATTGCAGCAACACTTTGGAGCGGCTATATCGCAGATAATCTACAATTAGGTGCGATGCTTGATGGTGGAGGCATTTTATCGATGGTGAATGTTATCGCTATCATTTGCCTATCATCGTCCTACTTTGGCATTTTCAATGGCACGAATATGCTAGAAAGCATTCAGCATAGTGTAGAGGCATTGGCACATAAAACGACCAATTTCTTTACCGGAACGATTGTAGCGATTGTAGCGGTCATGATTTCATGTAATCAGACGCTCGCCGTTATGTTAACCTATCAATTAAATAAAGACATTTATCATGATGATAAAAAAACAGCGAGTATGCTAGCGGATACGGCAATTGTCATCCCACCACTTGTACCGTGGTCTATTGCCTGTGCAGTGCCATTAGCGGCTGTTGATGCACCGGTAGCAAGTATTTTATTTGCATGTTATTTATACTTATTACCGCTTGCTGGAATCATTCGTTCATTTTATATGAAAAAGCGTGCAATACCCGCATTGAAGCCACTGTAAATCGTTTGTCATTTTCATTATCTTTAGTACAATAGAAAACGATGAGGTGACAACATGAAGAACAAGAAATTTTTAAATTCACTTGGCCTAATTATGCTTATTATTTTTGGTGGTAATTTTGTTGTGAATTATATCCGCCACGATCAATTTGGTACGGTAGAATTAATCGGTGGTATTATCGGCATCGTTTTATTATTAATTGGAGGCATTGTTATTAAAAATGATGCACCGAATAAGGAACGATAGCACAAAAAAGAGGCTGGGATATACGTATAAAAACAACCGTTCATATGAGCATAAGAAAAACCGGAATCGCGCTGTAGCGTGGTTCCGGTTTTTCGTTGCGAACACTAAAAAAGGAAGATGACGTGTTTTGTCCCAGCCTCTTTTTGTATTTTAACGCCAAACATAATATTCCCCGTGCCCATCAATTTCTCTTAAAATTTTTTCCGAGACGATTTCACCTTGATAGATAGAATCTACATGCAAATGTGTATCAAATAGATTAATGTAGACGTGATATAGAGGCTGTTCCATACTATTAGTCTGCAATAAGTGAAGCAGTTCTTCTTTTAGGGCGGGTGGAAATTGATTCGCTACATGCGTATGGAAAATGATAATTTGAGTGTTTTCCTGCAGTGCCTTTTTTAGAAGGAGAGGCAATAGTGGTCTGAAGTCTCCTTCTATTAATTGACTCTTAACATGCCTATTTAATTGAATCGCTGTTTTTAGATTTTCTTTGCGCTGCGTTAATTCAGGCCATATTAGACATTCAAGCCATAAAGCTTGTTCCTCATCCTGTGTATCGACAATGGAAAGAGAAGGTAGTGTGCTTAATGGATTACCTAAATTTTTTGCGTAGATTTTTAGTGGACTATTAAATTGTCCAAACTGAATGAATGGCTGCTGCTCAATAGGATAATAAAAGTGTTCGAGATTCAATAAGAGTCCGGCACTTGTTCCAATTTCAATGATTGCTAAAGGCTTTAGAGATTTTGCAGCGATTCCACAAAAAGAACCGATCGTGATTGCATTGTCATCATCGCTAGCATCGACATTTATTTTATCGATATTACATCGTTTCACATTGGAAGCACGAAATTATAAGTTTGAAATTTTGATGCTTAATCAGCATGATGGAGCTGAGCTGTTACAATCTAAAAAAGCGGATATTGTCATAGACTTAAATCCTACAAAGCAAAAAGACAGTCATGCAGAAAAACTTATTAGTGCACCATTAAAATTAATTTATTCACCTAATCTACCAATGGCCGGCGAAACAAGAGATGCGCGCTTACATCATTTATTTACAAATAATGAGCTTGCTATCGGTTATTTAAATGAGCATGTCTCAGTGCTGTAATGGCTAGAAAATGAGTATCCAATCCATTCCTTTACAGGGGGGAAAGATAGTGTTTTTGCTATTCAATTAATGCAAGACCAATTAGTCCTTGGCTTATTAACAGAATTTTTAGTAGAAAAAGAATTAATGAAGAATGAATTAAATGCATTAACTATAGGAGATATTGCAAATTTTTACGAGGTAAATATATTTGCTTCCTACAACCGTAATCAGCAAAATATTCAATCTTTTTTACATAGTTTGCGAAGTTCTTTAACATAAATCGATGGTTATTTTAAATTTGCCGTTGACAAACAAAAAATAGAAGCGTAAAATCATAAAACGTAATCATTACTATTTAAAAAAGAGGTGTCTAGTATGCGTGTAAACATTACATTAGCTTGTACAGAAACAGGAGATCGCAATTATATAACGACAAAGAACAAACGAACGAATCCAGAACGTCTAGAATTACGAAAATATTCTCCGAGATTAGGGCGCGTCACATTACATCGTGAAACAAAGTAGCGATAAAAAATTTTACAAAAAAATAAATCGTAATAATTACGATTAAGGAGTGGCGACAACATGACAAAAATTCCGGTGACGGTACTGAGTGGGTATTTAGGTGCGGGAAAAACAACGATGTTAAACTATATTTTACAAAATGAACAAGGCTTACGTGTCGCAGTTATCGTGAATGATATGAGCGAAATTAACATTGATGCAGCACTAGTCGCACAAGGAAGTGGGATTTCGCGTACCGATGAAACATTCGTAGAATTATCAAATGGCTGTATTTGCTGCACACTGCGTGAAGATTTATTACTGGAAGTACAGCGTCTCGTAGATAAAGGAAATATCGATTATATTGTTATCGAATCGACGGGTATTAGCGAACCAATTCCAGTTGCACAAACATTTTCATACAGTGATGAACAATTAAATATCGATTTAACGAAAAGTTGTGTGCTTGATACGATGGTAACCGTTGTCGATGCCAATCGTTTTTGGACAGACTTTCAATCGGGAGAGAGCTTACTTGCACGTCAACAAGCGGCTGGGAATGAGGATGACCGTGATGTGGCCGATTTATTAATCGATCAAATTGAATTTTGTGATGTGCTCGTCATTAATAAATGTGATTTAGTTACGCCACAGCAATTAGCGCAATTAGAGCGTGTATTAAAATCTTTACAACCAGAAGCCAAAGTCATTCGTACTACATATGGCGAAATTGATCCGAGTGCTATTTTACATACTGGTCGATTTGACTTTGAAAAAGCCTCAGCAGCGGCAGGATGGTTACAAGAGCTAAATAATACCCATCATACACCGGAAACAGAGGAATACGGCATTGGTTCGTTTGTGTATACACGTACTTTACCATTCCATCCGACGCGCTTTAAAAAATGGGCAGATCATTTACCACTATCGATTGTCCGTTCAAAGGGCTTTATTTGGAGCGCTGGGCATCCTAATATGGCGCTATTATTTTCACAGGCAGGCTCGTCTGCAACATTGTCACCATTAACGTATTGGGTAGCATCTCTACCGAAAGCTGAGCAGCAACAATTAATGGCGCAGGAGCCTGAAGTGTTAGCAGAATGGGACCCGGAGTTTGGAGATAGAAAGACGCAATTAGTATTCATTGGTATGGATTTAGAGCAAGAAGCCATTACGAAACAACTAGATGCATGCTTACTAACGGCGAAGGAAATGGATGCGGATTGGTCCACATTTGAAAATCCATTTGATTGGCATGTTGCACATGAATAAAACACGTATTGTGCTACTGAGCGGTTTTTTAGGAAGCGGAAAGACAACGTTATTAAAACATCTATTAGCACAAGAAGATCAACAGCATGTTGCGGTCGTCATGAATGAGGTAGGTGAGGTATCGATTGATGGTAAGCTATTGTCTCCGGATACACATCTTTCAGAGATTACGGATGGCTGTATTTGCTGCACAGGACGGGATGAATTAGAGCGCGCAATTTTAATGCTATATCAACAGCAAAAACCTGATGTGATTTATATCGAAAGTTCTGGAATCGCACATCCACTTGAAGTTATTGATGCTTGTTTATCCCCCGTAATTGCTGAGCATATGACAATTCAAAAAGTCATTACAGTAGTAGATAGTGAACGCTGGAGTAAAAAACATCTTTATCGTAAACCGCTTCAAAAATTAATGGATGAACAAATTAAATATGCAGACCAAGTATTAATTAACAAAGCGGATTTAATTACGCAACAACAATTTGAAACAATCGTACAAGATATTAAAATGATTCAGCCAAATGCACAGTGGCGCATGACCACACATGGTCGTATGCCTCTTGATACACACTATTTTACACATGCAAATGGACGTGCAACGGAGGCGCATATGAAGCATCATTTACATGTGCATCACTTTGTTTATACATTTAAAAAAGTTATCTCAAAGCGGGCCCTTGATGCATTTGTAAGAGCGTTACCCGCTACTGTATTTCGTATAAAGGGCTTTGTGTCAGTAGATGAGTATCCGGAAAAAACAACCTTATTTCAGTATTCATTTGGTGTTCCCCTATATTTTCCACAGGAAGTCAAGTTCCCAACAACACTCGTTTTTATCGGAGAAGATTTAGAAATTGAGCAATTAAAACAACAATTGGAGGCTACATAATGGCAAAAAAATCAAAAATCATACGCAATGAAAAACGTCGAGCTATAGTTGAAAAATATACAGCACTGCGTCAACAATTAAAAGAAGAGCATAATTACGAGGCATTGCAAAAATTACCGCGTGATGCATCGCCAGTAAGACTTACAAGACGTTGTGAATTAACGGGGCGCCCACGTGGTAATATGCGCAAATTTAACCTATCACGCATTCAATTCAGAGAGCTTGCTTACAAAGGTCAAATTCCAGGGGTTAAAAAAGCAAGCTGGTAATAGAACGTAAAACACTTCTAAAGAATTTTCTTAGAAGTGTTTTTTAATTAGTAGCTCCCTTATAGCAACTACACGATATGATACACTGCTAATGAATAAATGTTAACAGGGGGATATATGCAAATTTTTAGCTATTTAAATCGATTACACTACGATATTGAGAAGGTGCGTATCACGTCTGTTGATTAACTAATTTTTACCAATAAAATGCAATAAAAAAGAGAGATTCCATGTAAAATGTAAGTTACCACACCAACATTTACGAGGAGGAATCTCTCATGGCTAAGAATACCACGATTTTCATGTTACTTCAAAACTTTATTTCACAGGAAGAAATCAACGAAATTCTTGTTGAATATGGTTTTGAAGATACAGCTCGTAAATGCGATGTACCTACACTTTTAGCTTATTTAGTTGGTGCAGCGGCTTTCGAATGGAAAAGGTTACGTCACGCAGCGGATGTGGCTTCAGCACAGGGTTTGAAATCTGTGGATTATTCTACGCTTTCGAAACGCTTAGGCGAGCTGAATCACCATATTGTGAAGCGTATTTTTGACGTCATTGTTAGACGTTTAAACCGAGCGACACGCCGAAAATTAAAGCTTAAAAAAGACTTACTAGCGATTGATTCGACAACGATTACCGTTGGAAAAACGCGTTTACCATGGGCTTTATATCATGGTGAGCGCTCAGGCATCAAGTTGCACGTTAGCTTCACAAATACGACTGAGATGCCCTTGAAAGTCGTGGAAACAACGGGCTTAAAACATGATGGTCCGATTGGCGTGAGCTTAGAGGACAAGCGTTTTATTCTCGTGGCAGATCGTGCTTATTTTTCAATGGATAAGGTCGATCGTTACGCGCAAACCGGACAAGATTTCGTCATTCGTTTGAAGGAAAATATTCATGTAAGTCGAAAGAAATCGTTAAAAAGAGCCCCTGTCGCAGGTTCCAATGTAGTCGCTGATTTTACATGTATCCTTGGTACAACGCAAAAACAAACCGTCGCACGCCATCGTATCGTAGAATTTACAGATTACGAAGGAGATGTTGTCCGTGTTGTGACAAATCTTCGCGATGTAACGGCAGAAGAAATCGCTGGCATGTATAAAGAGCGCTGGGCAATTGAATCGTTCTTTCGTTGGATCAAACAGAACTTAAATGTGCCTGTTTTATTTGGCACGACTGAAAATGCGGTGTATAGCCAACTATTTGCGGCGTTAATTGCCTACGTATTATTGAAATTTTTACAAACGGAAGGACACAAGAAAAAGCACTGTAAACGCCTGTCTTTCGCTGGTTTCACACGCCAGCTTCTTTGTGATACCCTGCCGATTGAATGGCGAATTGGATTGAAAGAAATAGTCGAATTCCACCGTGAACTTTATCAACTAGATATTGGGTGATTTTGGTTAATCAACACGTGTGCTATTTAGCTTTTAAACCATTCAGAGATGAGTGGTTTTTAATTTGCCTATTTACAAATCGTAATCATTACGATATATTATAAAACGTAACAATTACGATTTAAGGAGTGGAACAAATGAAAAAGTGGAGAGCAGCAACAGCAGTAGTAGCATTAGCTTTCGTACTTGCGGGATGTGGGGAGGAAAAAACCGAGACACAGGAGCAAAAAACGGTTGCACAATCGACTGAAAAGGAAGAGACACACGCACATGATGAAAAAAGTGAAGCAGCTCAAAAAATCTATGAAGGCTATTTTGAAGATGGAGATGTACAAGACCGTCCGCTAACAAATTGGGCGAATAATTGGCAATCGGTCTATCCGTATTTGCAAGATGGGACGCTAGACGAAGTGTTTGAACATAAGGCAGAGGACGGGGATAAGACCGCTACAGCCTACAAAAAATATTATAAAGTGGGCTATAAAACCGATGTCACAGCCATTGATATTACAGCGAATACAATGACCTTTTATAAAGGAAAAGAGAAAGTGACGGGTACATACGAGGCGGATGGCTATGAAATTTTGACGTATGAAAAAGGAAATCGCGGCGTGCGCTATATTTTCAAGCAAGTTGATGACGCATCCACTGCACCGAAATATGTGCAATTTAGCGACCATATTATTCATGACGAAAAATCATCTCATTTCCATCTTTATTTTGGCGATGACCGCGCAAAATTATTAGAGGAAATGGACAATTGGCCGACGTATTATCCAGCTGATTTATCAGGGCATGATATTGCACATGAAATGATCGCACATTAGAAAAATGAGGCTAGGACAAAACTAGCGTTCACAACGAAAAACCGGAACCGTGCCACAGCGCGATTCCGGTTTTTCGTATATTCATAGGAGAGGCTGTCTTTACACGTATGTCAAAGCCTCTTTGTTATTATAATCGGCGGAATTTTTTCATGGCCTGCATATTAATAAGGATTGAACTACCCCCACTTAGCCCACTTAGCGTTTTCACGATCTCGCTTGAAGTGGGGGATTCCTACGAACAGTGCCTGCTTGTTCCTCCTTGCTCGAAACAGCGGCTTCACTTCTATTAGTAGGCGAGCCCCGTAGTCCCTACGGTTGGGTTGCTTCAAAAAGGCGTAATCCTTCTGCTAAAATGTTGCGACTTGCATTGATGTCGCGGTCGAGTGTCGTGTGGCATGATGAACAAGTCCATTCGCGAATTTCTAAGGCTTTCTTGCCATCATGATGCCCACATACATGGCATAGTTGGCTTGATGGGAAGAAGCGATTGGTTTTCACGATTGTTCGGCCATACCACTTCGCTTTGTACATCAGTTTTTGCACAAACGAAGACCAGGATACGTCACGAATCGCTTTTGCTAGTTTATGATTTTTCAGCATGCCTTTGGTGTTCAAATCTTCGATACAAATGACATCGTACTGACGAATGAATGCCGTCGTCAACTTGTGTAAGAAGTCCTCTCGCTGAAACGCCACTTTTTCACGCAAACGCGCCACTTTACGGCGTTGTTTTTGGTAGTTCATGCAGTCTCGTAAAACCTGGTTGTCTTTTTTCGCTTGTTCGTAACGGCGTGAAAGTTTTCGCTGCTCACGTTTTAACTTTTGTTCCATCTTAGCCGTAAAGCGTTGGTTATCGACTTTACGTCCATCGGAAAGAATCGCGAAATCGGTGATGCCTAAATCAATGCCAATTGCTTGATGGGTTTTTGGTAGGGGCTGAAATTCGGGGACTTCGCACGTAATGGACACCGAAAAACGCCCACTCGCATGGTAATGAATCGTTGCACGCATAATTCGACCTTCGAGCGCGCGAGTTTGTTTGAATTTGACGAGTCCTAGTTTGGGTAACTTGATTTTGTTGCCGACAATCGCAATATTGTGATTCGTATTTTTGGTCGTATAGCTTTGCACGGCGTTTTTCTTGCTTTTGAAACGCGGATAGTTGTTTTGTTTCTTGAAAAAACGCCCGAATGCATCCACGAGCTGTTCACAGGAGGTTTGTAAGGCCACACTATCTACGTTGCGTAACCAGGCTGTCTCGTCCTGTTTTTTCAGTTTTGTCAGCAGTTTAGACATACTGGAGCGATTTAAGCCTTTTCCTTCTTCTTTGTATGCTGTATTCCATAATGAAAGAAAATGGTTATAGACAAAACGACAATGACCGTGCGTTTGATGAATCAACGCTTGTTGGTCTTTGTTCGGATAGAGACGAAATGGGTATGCTTTGTAGAGCATGGCGAACACCTCCTTGTTTGCCTTCTAGTTTAACACAAACAAATGTTCCATTTCTACTTTTAAGCACCGCATTCATCCCCCACCTACTCGCTCCACGCGTTGAGGAGGGTGTCTTCTGCGAAAAAATGATAAAACGGAATAGATCCGCTGCGTATCCGTTATGGTGAGCGTTAATACGAAAAAGCCACAAATGTGAAGTGGCCCCTAAAAGTTAGACACGGTTATTTCGTTTAAGCGGCTTGTATAAAATGAGTTCGGTATTGTACCGGGCTCATTTTTTTGCTTTTAATTCTATTTAAATTGCTCTAAATCTAAGAAATATAATATAGGATTTTTACTTTTTCTCAAAAAATTGAGTTATGTCCCAGTTTCGTTTCTATTTATTAATTATGAAAGTCATAAAGAGATATTAAGGAAGTTACTTTCCAAAATACAAAATGTAAAGTACACTTAACTTAAAGTAAAGCTAACTTTACAAAAAGGAGGATTTAAGATTAAAAATAATATAAAGGTTTTACGAGCTCAACACAGTATGACGCAGGACCAGTTGGCAGAAAATCTTTCTGTATCTAGACAAACTATTATTTCACTTGAAAAAGAGAAATATAATCCGTCCATCATTTTAGCTTTTAAGTTAGCAGAAATTTTTAACTGCAAGATTGAAGATGTATTTATTTATGAGGGGGATTCTGAATGAAAAAAGCACGTGAAAATCAATTAACATACTTGTTTTTAGCAATTATTATGATTCCGTTAGGTGTTTATCTCAATTATCCACACATTGCAAAAGGTGAGTTTCCAGAGCCGATTATGATATTTTTTTTAGGTACTAGCGCAATAATGATGTCTTATTTGTCACCTCATTTATTTCCGAAAGATGAGCGCGCAAAAGAAATTGTAGGTCGTAGCATGACAGCTAATTACTTTACATTATTCGGAGCATTCCTTATTCTATTTTTGTTAACTGGCTCGCTAGGACCTCTCGTTTTAAGTGCTACGCAAGTTCTATTAGTTTTATTTTGCGTTATGATCACAGCAATTCCGTTAACAATGGTTATTTATTCAAGATTAATTTAATGAATAATTAATCTATACAATCTTATTCAAAAAGCGAAGAAAATATAACATTAAAAATTGAGAAACACTAACGCAGAAGTTCTTAAATGTATTTAAGCAAACGGTTTTTTAGTGGAATAAGGATTTATAACGTATACATAAATAAATCAAATAACGTACCCAAATAATGGTTTGTGAAGATTTCTTCTGCAACAAATTTGTTGCAGAATTTTTTGTGTTGATTTTATAGAATTTGAAAAACCATAATTTTATAGGTGGGAATAAAATGACGAAACGAATTGTTACTCTCAGTGAGTATAATCCTAAATGGGAAAATGAATTTAAATATGAAAAAAACGAATTGCTAATGTTATCGGTGATAAAATTTTAGGGATTGAACATATTGGTAGCACTTCTATAAACGGATTAAAAGCTAAGCCAGTAATTGATATCCTTGTGGGCGTGCAAGATTTAGAGGAAATATCTAACTTTATTCTTCCCCTTAGTGAAATTGAATATGAATATGTACATAAACCTGAGTTTAAAGAGAGAAGATTTTTTAGGAAGGGATTATGGGGACAGGGTACTTGCCACCTGCATATTTGTAAATTTAATAGCAACGAGTGGATAGAAAAATTGTTATTTCGAGATTATCTTAGACTAAATCCCGATGTAGCTAAAGAATATGCTGCCTTAAAAAAAGTACTTGCTTCTAATTATAAATTCGATAGACCAACGTATACAAAGAAAAAAGAACCGTTTATCAGAACGATTATCGAAATAGCTAAGATAAAAATCCAAGCTAGCAATCAGGAGTGATAGGTATGATTATTGAAATTGATGGTTACTTTAACCAAGCTATTCTTACAGGAAGAAAATGCTCAAAACAACATTTGAAACAAATGTATCTCCAAACAAAAGAATTGACCTTGGACACTCGTAATCTTCCTACTATTTTTTGCGAATTTCATAAATTTGAGCAAGTCCCTTATTCAAAAGATATTAAAGTTGATTATGTGATAGATACAGACAGAATTTATTCACCTTCATACATATAATTTCGGGTAGTGAAAGTACTCAAGAAAAAGCGTTATCAGGACTTACGGAATTCGGTTGATTTTGTTTCCTAAACAGCACTTTGGTAATGTTTGTATAACGGTAGCGATATGAGTCGTTCAAATGTACACCAGGAGATGGGTTGAACATTCAGCTTGTCTTAACTTCATAGGTGTATTTGTTATGTTATAAGGGTAAATATAGAGTATTATATGAGTTATAGATGAGTATTATTAGTGAGGTGTTAATTATGGCAACTATAGAAAAACGAACAAAACGTTTACAGGTACAAATTGATGCGGAATTGTTACAACAAGCAGACATCATTCTTGATTCCGTTGGACTGACTCAAAAGGCTGCACTTACAGCTTTTTATAAACAACTTGTCATTCAAGGGAAAATCCCGTTTGAAC
This sequence comes from Kurthia huakuii LAM0618, assembly GCF_000505545.1. Classification (GTDB taxonomy): domain Bacteria; phylum Bacillota; class Bacilli; order Bacillales_A; family Planococcaceae; genus Kurthia; species Kurthia huakuii. Next base: position 245,619 of record NZ_AYTB01000008.1, on the reverse strand, counting down.
TACAAGCATCGGAGAAAGACAAAGCGAACGCGCGTTTATTAGCTGTAACAGCAGATATTCCTAGTGTGAAGATGAACAAGGCAGAATTTGAGGATTGGTTAGAAGAAGATGAATACTAGTGATATCGGCTTTTGTTATGTTAGCTTCAAAGGGGCAGAGGGTGGAAAAAGACGACCTGTTTTCATATTATCCATAATGGAAAGCGAAGTAACATTCTTTTCAATTTCGTCTAAATATGCGTCCAAATCAGCTTATATCAGAGCGCAATATTTTGAAATAGTTGATTGGCGAGGCGCGGGTCTACCGAAAGCAAGTTGGATAGATATTGACTCAAAAAGAACAATGGATATTTCAGATGTTAGCTTTGATTTAGTGGGTACATTACCGCCAAGCGCAGTTAATGACCTGGCAGACTTTATAGAGAGTTACCCCGCACGTATAGCAACAATGCGCCAATAGTTGAAGTCCCTAGAAATAGGGACTTTTTTTGTATGGTCAAGAAGCGGGAATATAGCGCGTTTTGACTGCACAGTTAGGACTAAAAGCATTCCTCAAAAAAATCTACGACCGTTGATTTAACAGCGGTCGTAGATTTTTTAAATTTTATTTAGACAAACGAGTAAAATGATTTTGATGATGACGCCCAACCGGCACGATAAGCGGTGTGTGAGAAACCGGGTCGTTGATAATCTGGCAATCAAGCGCAAATGTTTCTTTAATAAGCGCTGGTGTCACAATATCAGTCGGTTTCCCTTCAGCGATTAGATTTCCTTCTTTTATAGCGAATAAATAATCGGCATAGCGCGCCGATAAGTTAATATCATGCAGTACCATGACGATTGTCGTGCCATATTGTTGATTGAGGTCGGTCAATAAATCGAGAATTTCGACTTGATACGTGATATCTAAATAGGTCGTAGGTTCATCTAAAAATAAAATGTCGGTTTGTTGTGCAAGCGCCATCGCAATCCAAACGCGCTGACGTTGACCACCGGATAATTCATCGATAGAACGATCCGCAAATTCCGTAATATGCATCATGTCAAGTGCATTAGCTACCGCTTCATAGTCTTTTGACGACCAACTTTTAAAAAGTGTTTGATGCGGGAAGCGGCCACGCCCGACTAAATCTGCTACCGTAATCCCTTCTGGTACAATCGGGGATTGCGGCAATAACCCTACTTTTTGCGCAAGTTGCTTTGACGGCATCTGATGAATCGATTTGCCATCAAGCATAACTTGTCCATTCATCGGCTGCATAAGGCGCGCCATCGTTTTTAAAAGCGTCGATTTCCCGCAACCATTCGCACCGATAATAATGCTTACTTGATTGCTTGGAATGGTTAAGCTCACTTCGTTTAAAATCAATTTATTAGCATAGCCTGCTTGTAGTTTATCCGTTTGAAATAGATGTGTTGTCACTTAAATAACTCCCTTTCGATTGATGCGAATCAGTAAGTAAATTAAATACGGTGCACCAACAATTCCCGTAATAACACCAACTGGATAGCGCGTTTCAAACGCAAATTGGCCGATTAAATCCGCGCCAAGCACTAAAATAACGCCAATGAACCCAGCAGGGAGTATATTGGAAAATGCTGAGCCCACAATGCGCTGTGCAATCGGTCCGGCAAGAAAGGCAACAAATGCGATGGGGCCTGTTGTCGCCGTAGCGAGCGCAATCAACATAACGGCACAAATAATTAACACAACGCGCGTTTTATTCGTGTTAACGCCGAGTGCGGTCGCAGCTTGTTCACCGAGCTCAAGCATCGAAAGCCGCTTCGAGCAATACAAAACAATCGGCATCGCACAAAAAATACAGAGCATTAACGACATAATCATCGGCATATTCGCGCTATTTAAACTACCGCTTAACCAGCGTAGGACAGTCGGTAAATCATTCGTTTTGCCGATAAGCATCATATACGAAATCGCTGCGCTAAGCATGGCTTGAATGCCGATACCAATTAAAATGAGACGGCCGATTGCGAACGCGTTTTGTTTTGATAATACATAAATAATGAGCACTGTTACTAAGCCACCAGCAATCGATGAGAGTGATAATACGAGGTTGCTCGCATGGAATAACACGATGCAGCATACCGCAGCGGCACTTGAGCCTGTTGTGACACCAATAACATCTGGATTGGCGAGTGGGTTACGGAGCATCGTCTGAAAAATGTAGCCACCGACACCAAATGAAAAGCCAGCAAAAAGGCCCGCAAGCATGCGTGGTAGGCGAATTTCATTAATCGCAAAAGAGGAACCTGGGATTACGTCGCCCATTAAGACGCGGATAATCTCTTGCACCGGATAAATTGTATTGCCAAGCATCATCATCGCCGCACAAAGTAGGAGTACTATACTAGCTAGGAGTAGCGTTGTCCCTATAAATTTTACGCGACGTTTTTTACGAGTAGTCATCATTTGCTGAATTGTTGGATTTATCATATGGCACGCATCTTCGCTTTCATTGTAATTAAAATTAAAATAGGAGCGCCAATAAAGGCGGTTAAAATGCCGACTTCCAATTCGCCAGGGCTACCGAGGAAGCGCCCGCAAACGTCAGAAATCGTCAAAATACTAGCACCGGCGAGCGCCGCAAGTGGCACAATAAAGCGAATGTCTGCACCGATAACAAGGCGAATTAAATGCGTTGCAAGTAAACCGATAAAGCCAATGGGTCCGGCCAGTGCCGTCACAACCCCGCATAATAACACACCGGCAAAGGCAGCAATCATTCGTAGCATCCCCGTACGAACGCCGAGCCCAGTCGCAACTTCATCGCCAAGTGCTAACGCATTTAACGCAGGGGCTGTACAAATGGCCAGCAATATCCCGATGAGCAGAAACGGCAATAATAACTGCACCGATGTCCAATTGCCAGCACCGACACTACCAACTTGCCAAAAACGAAATTCATCGATGACATTTGTACGCGGAATCATAATCGCTGTTACAAGCGACGATAAGATGGCGCTTGTCGCAGCTCCGGCCAATACGAGTTTGAGCGGCGTTGCACCGCTTGCGCCCAACGAGCCGATACTAAAGACGAAAATCGCCGTGATGATTGCACCGATAATCGCAAGCCAAATATAATCACTCGCCGCGCTACTATTGAAAAAAGCGATACCGCATACAACGAATAGGGAAGCGCCGGTATTGACACCTAAAATACTTGGATCGGCAATTGGGTTTCGTGTAACGGACTGCATTAAGGCACCTGAAACACCTAATGCCGCACCGCACATAATACTAAAAATTGTGCGTGCTATCCGCTGACGAACGACTGTCGCTTCGTGAGACGTCACATCCGGATGGAAAAGCCCATCGATAATGCCCGTAAAGCTAACAGCACGCGACCCAAACGCAACAGACAGCACGATACTACTGAGAAATAAAATAAGCAAAAGCATGCTTACCACGACGAGATGTTTTGGCAGCAGCATTTGCTTATTTTTAAGAGCGAGCGACGTCATTATTGAACGTTTTCTGCCGCTTCGGCAATTTTCGATACATAGTCATCAATTGTGTAAGGAATCGATAACGGGGTTGGCGTCCCAGCTGCAGCGAGCGGTGTATTATCTTCTACGACAACGACATTACCTGCTTTAATCGCCGGTACTTTACCGAGAATAGGGTCTTTTTGTAATGCTTTTAATGTCGTATCATCCCCATACGTTACAAAAATTTCAGCGTCGTTTAAGGCATCGGCATTTTCAGCGCTTAGCTCAATATAAAAACTCGCGTCATCCTTCACTTGTTTTTGAATACTTGCAGGGTAAGTCATACCTAATTCCTCCAGCATTTCACCGCGTGGGTCGGCTGTTGTATAAACGTAAAATTTAGAGAAATCTTTCGCATCAAAGGCAACAAAAGCAGCTTGTTTGCCTTGAATAGCTGGATATTTTGCGACGGCATCTTGGATTGTTTTTTCGGTATCTTTAATTAATTGCGCACCTTCTTTTTCCATGCCCATTGCCAGCGCATCATATTTAATCATATCGCGCCATGATGTTACCCACGGTTGTGCTTGATACGCAACAACGGGGGCAATTTCACTTAATTTATCGTAATCTTCTTGTGTTAAACCTGAATAAGCGGCCAAAATAACATCTGGTTGTGAATCAGCAATCGCTTCAAAATCTAAGCCGTCGGTATCTTGATAAATCGTTGGCTTGTTTTCACCAAGCTCAGCCGCTTTTTGTTGTGTCCAAGGAAGCATCCCTGTGTCATTATCTTTAATGCCGTAGTTTGCGGCAGAGAAGCCCACTGGCACCGTACCTAATGCGAGCGCCACATCTTGGTTTCCCCAAGCGATTGTTGCGATACGTTGTGGCTTTTTGTCAATCGTTGTCGTGCCAAGTGCGTGTTTAATTTTGATTGGATATTGACTATCTGAAGCGGTTTTGTTGGCGTCATCCGCTGATTTAGGTGCTTCATTTGATGAACAAGCACCTAACACAAGCGCAAATAGGGCAGCCATCATGAATAGAAGCCATGATTTCGTCGATTTTTTCATCTGTATTAACCTCTCTTATTTATGTATTTTAGTTGAGAATAATTCTCACTAAATGAAATATATAGTGCGAAGAAGATCATGTCAATGCTGTGTGGCACGCTAAAATCGTTGTATTTTTACTATTTTTAAGCACATATCCATTTATCTACAGCGAATACAGCCATATAAAACAGCAAATATCCATCCTTTTTTTCATTATATAAGGAATCACTTATTTACAAATGGCGATAATAGCGCTACTATATAAGCGAATACTTATTTAGAGAGAAGGGTTTTATGGACATTTTACAATTGGAACGTCAATTAAAGGCAGTCGCTGATGCGAATCGCTTAAAATTACTCGCTTGTTTAACAGACGGCGAAGTATGTGTGTGTGATTTTGTCGATGTATTAGGCATTTCACAGCCCGCGGTTAGTCAACAACTGAAAAAATTAAAAGAAGCGGGCATTGTATTAGAACGCAAAGAGGGCACATGGAAGTATTATCGCTTATCTGAGTCCCTATCACCGGTCGTACAAGCGGTCATCGCGCAATTACCGGGTGATAACCGCTGTCATTGTGAGGGTTCATCATGCTGTTAGCGAGTAGTATTTTTATTGTGACACTCATTTTTGTTATTTGGCAGCCAAAGGGATTGAATATTGGCTGGTCGGCAACGGCAGGGGCACTTCTTGCACTCATAGCCGGTGTAGTGACGATGAATGATGTGTGGACGGTTGTTGGTATTACGTGGAACGCCACGCTATCATTTGTCGCCATCATTATTATTTCGTTAATTTTAGATGAAATCGGGCTATTTGAATGGGCGGCACTTCATATGGCACGTATCGCAAAAGGGAACGGCATCAAAATGTTTGTGCTTGTGAGCTTACTCGGGGCGGTTGTCGCGGCATTATTTGCGAATGACGGCGCGGCGCTTATTTTAACGCCAATCGTTCTTGCGATGGTACGTCATTTAAACTTTAGTGAAAAAATGATTTTCCCGTTTATTATGGCAAGCGGTTTTATCGCCGATACGACGTCGCTGCCATTTGTCATTAGTAATCTTGTCAACATTGTATCCGCCGATTTCTTTGGCATTGGCTTTATGGAATATGCGCTGCGTATGCTGTTGCCAAATTTATTCTCGATTATCGCAACCATTGTCGTGTTATTACTCTATTTCAGAAAAAATATTCCGCGTACATATGATGCGTCGATGTTAAAAGAGCCACGCGCTGCGATACGTGATCCGAAGTTATTTAAATTATCATGGCTCGTACTAATTGTGCTTGTGATTGGCTACTTTAGTAGTGAAGCGTTAGCGATTCCCGTCTCGTTTATTGCTGGAAGCATCGCCATTATTTTCTTCCTACTAGCAACGAAAAGTTCCGTTGTTCAAACAACAGCTGTTATAAAAGGGGCACCGTGGAATATCGTCGTCTTTTCAATTGGCATGTATGTTGTCGTTTATGGTCTTGGGAATGCCGGGCTGACCGAGGCATTGGCTACGTTTATCGAATGGGCCGCAACGCATGGTTTATTCATAACGACCGTCATCATGGGCTTTTTAGCAGCGATTTTGTCATCGATTATGAATAATTTACCGACTGTCATGGTTAATGCGCTCGCCATTGCCGAAACGCATACGACCGGCGTCACGCGGGAGGCACTCATTTATGCGAATGTTATCGGCTCGGATTTAGGTCCGAAAATTACGCCGATTGGTTCGCTCGCAACATTAGTGTGGCTGTATGTCTTGTCACTAAAAGGCATCAAAATTTCATGGGGCACGTATTTTAAAACAGGGATTTTATTAACGGTGCCGATTCTTTTCATTACATTAATCGGACTTTATCTATCATTAAAATGGTTTTAAGGAGCACAGGGATGACACAAACAATTTATTTTTTATGTACCGGAAATTCATGCCGTTCACAAATGGCAGAGGGCTTTGCGAAGCGGTATTTACCGGATTGGCACGTTGAAAGTGCCGGGATTGAAGCACACGGTTTAAACCCAAAGGCTGTTAAGGCAATGGCAGAGGTTGGCATTGATATTTCGGCGCAGCAATCATCGGTCATTGACGAGGCGATTTTACAGCAAGCAACACTTATTGTGACATTGTGCGGGGATGCGGCGGATAAATGCCCGGTCACACCTGCGCATGTGACGCGTGTTCATTGGGGTTTTGACGACCCGGCGAAAGCAACCGGCAGCGAAGCGGAACAATGGCTCATTTTCCAACAAGTGCGCGATGCGATTCAACGACGTATTCAACAATTTGCAAAAACAGGAGTGTAGTATATGAAACAATTAACAATTTTAAATCAACCGACTGCGTGCTGTGACCCTTCATCGGGGTGTTGCGATACTACGTTGCCAGTCGCTATTATCGGTTCAGGTCCTATTGGTTTAGCGGCAGCAGCGCATTTAACAGCACATCAATTACCATTTTTTATTGTCGAAAAGGGGGAGCTTGCGGCAAACGTGCAATCGTGGGCACATGTGCGTCTTTTTTCTCCGTGGCAATACAATATAGATGCGGCGGCACAAGCATTGTTACAGCAAACGTCATGGGTAGCACCTGACCCTGATGTACTGCCAACAGGGAAGGCGCTTGTCGAGGACTACTTGGCACCACTTGCGGCATTATTTAGCGATAAACTGTATACGCATCATGAAGTAATTGCGATTACGCGTCAGAGAATGGACCGTATGAAATCTACGAAACGCGATAGTCAAGTCTTTCAATTATTTGTTCAAACACCAACGGGCTTAAAAACGATGAAAGCAAGTGCCGTAATTGATGCGACTGGCACATGGGGTCAGCCAAATCCAGCCGCAAGTCATGGTGTATTATTACCGGCTGAACAGGCATTAGCACCACGTATTGATTATCATATTCCAAATATCGCCGCAAACGAAACGACCTATGCCAATCAAGCTATAGCGGTTATTGGTGGCGGTCATTCAGCTATTCAGTCGATTTTACAGCTTGTGGCGTTAAAAGAGCGCTATCCACAAACGACCATTACATGGGTTTTACGAAAAAAACGTGTAGAAGATGCATTAGGTGGGGGAGCACAAGATGAACTAGCGGCACGTGGGGAGCTAGGACTTCAAATGGCGCAACTAATTCAGCAACAGACGATTGAAGTAGTGACCGATTTTATGGTGGAGTCACTTTATAACGACTCGGAAGGTATTACGTTAAAGGATGGTAAGAAAAAGTTACGCGGCTTTGATCGTCTAATTGTTAATACCGGAAGTCGGCCGAAGTTTGAGATGCATCAGGAACTGCGCTACGAAGCGGATGCGATTACCGAGGCTGTGCCAGCGCTTGCGGGATTGATTGATCCGAATTTGCATAGTTGTGGTACAGTAGAAGCGCACGGCGAAAAAGAACTGCGTCAACCAGAGCCTCATTTTTACATTGTAGGCGCCAAATCATATGGCCGAGCACCGACATTCTTAATGGCAACAGGTTATGAGCAAGTAAGGTCTGTTGTCGCTTATTTAGCCGGAGATTTTGAGGCGGCCGCTGCTGTGCAACTTACATTGCCTCAAACAGGTGTCTGTAATAGCGGAGCGGGTGGATGCTGTTAAATGTTAAAGTGAAACAAGGAATCACATTTGTGATTCCTTGTTTTTTTGTGCGATGACTAATAATGAACGGGGAGCGGCCGATATACATACTACGAATTGTCTTTTGAATGTAGTTTACATAATATATATTAGAGGAAGTTATGTAAATAACAGTGCATGACGAGAAATTTCCGTTTTTTATGTACATACGCCAAATTTCCGCTTCGTACAATGCCGCCACTAATATTCCTTATAATTGGAGCTTCTTAACACATTCACTCGCGATGTATGGTGATGATGTTTCACTGTACAAATAGCAATAGTTCTATAGCACGACGCCGGTGCCATTACAAATCCAATAAATAAAAAAAGACCCGTAATCGAGTCTTTTTGGGATCCTTTAATGCCGCTTCTACATACAGAATTAAAGATTTGTACTTCATCATATAAATAATAATTTTATGCGCTTAAAAAGTTAAAATGCCGTATTTTTTAGCACTTCATATCAAAAAAATACTAAAATTACAGCAAGCGATATTGATTCACCGGCCGCCCAATACCACCATATTGAATTTCAATGACGACAAGTTTTTGCTTTTCTAAAAAATCTAAATAACGACGTGCGGTCACACGCGCTAATCCGACACCATGCGCTACTTCCTCTGCAGAAATCGCCGCTTCCTGTGTGCCGATATACGTCACAATTTTCTCAAGTGTTGCTTTGTTAAGCCCTTTTGGCAATTCCTTCGATAAGGCCACGGTATGTGATTTATGTAGCAACTGGTCTAATTCTTGCTGCGACAATGCTTCTTTTGCCGCAAATTGTTGTTTATACGTCGCATAATTTTCAAGCGCCTCTTTCATGCGTTCAAACGAAAAAGGTTTCATAATATAATCAAATACGCCAAGATGGACAAGTTTCTCAATCGTGTCGCGGTCATTGGCAGCTGTCACGGCAATAACATCAACCGGCACTTGTCTTTCACGAATTTGCCGTAAGCTCTCAACGCCATCTTGCTTTGGCATATAAACATCGATAAACACGAGGTCAGGCTGTAATGCACTCGCCTTCTCTACCCCTTCAACACCATCTTTTGCGGTATCGATGACTTGAAAGCCTTTCACTTTCTCAATAAATTGCTGATTCACTTGTCGAACCATCGGATCATCTTCTACTAATAATACGCGTAACATGGTTACCCCCTACATTTCAAACGTCACGACAATACTTGTGCCAGCATTTGGTGTACTCTCCACCTCAATCGTGCCCTGTGCTTTTTTTATAATATCTTGAATTAAATATAAACCAATGCCATGATTTTGTGAATTTTTCGTCGTAAAACCGTTATCAAAAATACGCGCAAGTTGTGCTTCACTCATACCGATGCCGTTATCTTCGACTAAAATCGTTAGCACTTGATCGTTTTGGTCAATGCTAATCAGCAATTCCTTGTCGTCACTCGGCGATAACTGCAATGCATCAAAGCTATTTTCAATCAAGTTGCCAAGTAACACGACAAAATCTTGGAAATCGAGTGCTTGCGGTAAATATTCAAGTGAGCTCTGGTCATCAATTTCAACAATAATGCCGAGCTCTTTCCCGTGATTCACTTTACTTAATAATAAACCAGCTAAATTTTGATTTTGAATGCGCTCATGCAAGAAAGTTTGCAATTGGTCTTGCTCTTCCTTGACACCTTGAATGTATTGCAATGCTTCGCGGTAATTTCCTAACTGCATCAACCCTGCAACGGTATGCATTTTATTTTTATGTTCATGATTTTGAATGCGTAGTGCTTGAACAAATTCTTTCACGCCCGTTAATTCCTCGGCGAGCTTTTTTACATCGGTACGATCTTGGAAAATCGCAATCGCCCCTACTGTCTCCCCTTCAACTGCAATTGGCACACGGTTGGATAAAATCGTATGTTGATTAATTAATAACTCCTTATTGTAAATGGGCTGATTAAAATCTAAAATTTCCGGTAAGCGCGAGTCCGGTAAAATATCATATATATTTTGACCGAGTAAATCATCGTCGGTTACACCGAGAATTTGCTTGGCCTTCGTATTAAAAATCGTCACAATAAAATGATTGTCAATCGCAATAACCCCTTCATGCATCGCATTAAATGTTTCCGAACGCTCAATATACAGTTTCGCAATTTCATGTGGCTCATAATCTAATAACTCCCGCTTCATCCGGCGACTTAATAAAAAGGCCCCCCATGTCCCAAACAATAATGATAAACACGTCGCAAACATAATTTCATTACGCAAGTTCGCAACAATATCCACAAATGTCGGCAGTTGATACCCAACGAGCACAACGCCTACTTGTTCATGCTTGTTATTCATCACAGGTACAAATGCGCGCACAACGGTCCCTAAATCGCCTTTCGCTGTCGTCGTATAATAATGTTCGGTAAAGGCATCATCTAAATCATTCGATTGCGATTTTACGCCAATTAGCGCTTCTTTTGGGTGACTCAAGCGCACGCGGTCCATCGTGAGCACCACAATATAGTCTGCTTTATTCGTCGTTCGCACATCACGCACGGTCTTTTTTAATGTAGCAGCCTTTTGCTTATTCGTTAACTGTTGCGCCTCAAGTACTACCGGCAACTCTGGTAGCTTACCGACTGTTTGCGCGACGAGCATCGCTTGTTCTGTAATGCGTTCTTCTTCTGAATTTAAAATATTATTAATCACAAACAACCCTGAAATTAAAAATGAAAAAACAATAATAAAAAACGTTAAGGCCGTAATTTTGCCGGTCATTGATACTCGTTTACGTTCCACGTTCTACAGCCCCTCCCTAAACGACTCTATTTTAGCACGTTTCATATGGTAAAATAACCACTGGAATGAAAGGAGCGGAATTTATGCGTACCTATATCATCTCGGCATTGGCCATTTTAATGCTTGCTATCGGTATGTTTATGTTACCTAATTTAGCACAGCATACGCCTTATATAGATAGTGAACAACAAGGCCTCGATGAACAATTAACAATTCACTTTAGTCATGTCGTCGCAGAAAATACGCCAAAGGGTCGGACGGCGTTGTATTTTAAAGAATTAGTCGAAGAAAAATCAGGCGGTCAAATTCATGTCGAGCTTTATCCGAACGGCATGCTGTATAACGATGAAAATGAAATGGCCGCTCTACAGCGCAATGATGTTCAAATGATTGCGCCCACGTATTCAAAGATTTCTAATGATGTACCGGAATGGAGCGTGCTCGATTTACCATTTTTATTTAAAGACGAAGCGGAAATCGAACGCGTATTACACGGGGCAGTTGGTGAGGAACTACTCGAAACGCTTGAAGCAAAAGGAATGAAAGGGCTCGGTTTTTGGCAAAATGGATTTAAACAGATGATTGCAAAAGAGTCCCCGCTTCTCTCGCCTGCAGACTTCAATGACAAACAAATGCGCACAATGTCGAGTTCGATACTTGAGATGCAAGCGAAGCTACTCGGTGCTACCCCGCAAGACGTGTCATTTGATGCAGTGAATACCCTTCTTGAACAAGATGGCATTGATATACAAGAAAATACATTATCAAATATTTATTCAAAAAGTTTTTATAAAAAGGAGCCGTATATTACGTTATCGAATCACGGCATTCTCGGCTATGGTGTATTGATGAATAAATCATTTTGGGATGGTTTGTCGGCGGAATCTAAAGGGATTATTGCCGCTTCAATGGAGCAAGCAAGTGCCTGGAATGAACGCATGGCGCGCAAAATGAATGAGGATGATTATGAAAAAATGGTGGCGTATGGCACGTATTTTCACGCGCTATCAGCACAGGAAAAAGCACGTTGGCAGAAAACCTTGCAACCACTCTATGATGATTTTCATACCCAAAGCTATCATAAGATTTTGACGGATATTGAACAACAAGTACATTGAAAAAATATGAAGTGAAGAAGTATTTGATTTTTATGAATTTAAAAAAGAGAGCTGGATTATTCCAAGTTCTCTTTTTTTTGCAATAACCAAATAACTAATAAGAAAAAAAGAAAAGCGCCTGAGCCATCGCAGTGACTCGGACGCTTTTTTATTATTTCGAGTGATCTTTTAGCCATTTACTAACATAAGGATAGATTTCCTTTTGTGCATAGCGGCCCGTACAAACCGATACATGACCTGTTGGTACTTCGTGAAGTGTGTTTACTTTACTTGATACTTGCTCATTTAGCGCCTTAATTTGATCTGGCTGTACGATATTATCGCGTGTTGCACAGATGTTTAATAAGTTCGCTTTAATGTTTGAAAGCTTCACTTCTTGCCCGCGTACGGCTAATTCACCTTTAACGAGTTTATTGTCTTGATAGAAATCGCGAATCCATTGACGATATGCTTCCCCTGGGAATGGCACGCCGTCATTTAACCATTTTTGCATCAATTTCCATGTTAACACGGCATTGTCATTTTCAATACGACTAGCAAGCCCTACATACGTCCCAACAGAGTTTGAGATTGGACTTAGTAAACGGTTGCCATAATCAATCATTTCAAATGGGATATTGCCTAATGTATCGACCATTTTATCTAATTGGAATGTATTTTTATTTAACCAGTTTGTATAAAGCCCCGCATCTTCAAAATCGATTGGCGATGTCATTAATACAAGGTTTTTGATTGGTAAAATGTCATTGTAAAGTGATGTGAAAATCGTTGACATCGTACCACCCATGCAATAGCCGTAAATTGTTAATTCTTTCGCGTCCGCATCTTTTAAAACTTTTTTCGCGGCGCGCGGAATGTAATCGACGATATAATCGTCAAGCTTCATGTGGCGATCTTCATGCCCTGCTGTACCCCAATCAAGTAGGTAAACATCATGCCCATCATTCACTAAATATTCGATTAAGCTGTTTCCTGGATATAAATCTAAAATATACGCGCGGTTAATTAACGCATAAATGAATAAAATTGGCACCTTATTCGTTTTTTTCGTATGTGGCGCATAATGATACAATTTCGCTTTATTTTTTGTCCAGATGACTTCTTTCGGTGTTTGGCCTACTTGTGGCTCTGATTCAGTCGTAACAACCTCAGTAAAACGTTTCATTTTCTTCAAATCCTGTGGCACTACGGCTTCTTTCGGTAATTTCATCGCTTCGATCCATTGATCAAACGGTGCTGTCGGTATTCCATTACTCACAACAAAACCTCCAATATAAAAATAAGTAGTATGTTTCAATATCCTATGGCGGAAATACGAAGGATATCCAAAATGGTTTCATTTATTCTAGGCGCAGTTCTAAGTTGAAGAAAATGTCACAACCATTTGTAATAGGGTGTTATTTTTTTGCTTGCGGTGTGTTTTTAGCAGCAGGTGTTGCGACTGTTTTTACTTGTGCATTCGGTGCTGGTGTCGCCGGCTTTTGAGGTGCTGCTGGTGTCGCCGCAGCCTCTAACTGTTTTGTTAACAATTCAATGACCGTATCTAACTTCTTATCTAGACGATTTACAGTCGTTTTTAATTGTTTTATTTCTTTTGCCTGTGTATCGCTAACTTCATCTTGCACATCTAATTGATCTTCTAAATCAATTAATTTCGATTCCACATTAATAACTAGTGAAGCAATGCTTGCAATCTCATCGCGTGTTGGGACATTCACCTGTTTTAAGTAGGCTTCTGTCATGCCATTCACTAGCCCTTGATATTGTAAATATTGCTTCTGTACTTGGCCTAACCCTTCTGCGAATGCGGGTTGTTCAAGCGTTGATTGGATCGAGTCGCGAAAGGCGCTCTCTGTACGGTCGTACATCTCTTTCCAAATACCGAACGCATCAAATGGTTGATTCGTCACGTAAATTCCTCCTCTATCTATCAATAAAATCGTTTTACATTTTTCACTTTACCATAATATTCAATTATTTCAATTATTTTTACTGATTGGGAAAAGTTTTTTAAAACACTTGACACAAATTGCACATAGGTGTAAATTACACTTATAAGTAATTTGAAGATAGGTGATAGCAGTGAACTCAAAAAAACCACAAATTGGCGCACCAAAAAATATTTTAGTGCCGGTAATCTTACTCCATCTGCGTGATATTAACGCGTATGGCTACGAACTAATGGAAAAGCTGACGACATTTGGTATTGATTCCGTTGATCGAGGGAATTTTTACCGTATTTTACGGCAACTCGAGAAAGACGAGCTTGTCACTTCCGAGTGGAATACCGATGAAAATGGACCAGCAAAACGTATTTACGCCATTACAGAAGAAGGTCTAAGTTACTTAGATTTGTGGGCCGGTTCATTTGACGAATACCAAAAACTCTTAACGAACTTCTTCAAATTGTACAATCCGTTCCTTTTCGCTAGCACGCCAGCTAATAAAAAGACGGATGAAGCGGATGACATCAATGATTAGCAGCCAAGACTCCCCGCTCATGCTTGACACAAAAACATGATCACTATTAGGGAGGAAATTACACATGGCAAACGAACTATTAACAAAAAGCGTAGATATTATTTGGGACAACTGGTTAAACAGTGTAAAAGCAATCAACACCGTACAAGAGGATACTGAAAAACGCGCAGTAGAAGCATTTGAAACACAAAAATCAGCATTCGAACAAGCGCTTACAACATACAAAAACGTTGAAGAGCAATCAAACCAAGCAATTAAAGATTGGCACAAACAAGTTGCTACATCATTTGAAGCAATTACAACACCTGCACAATCTGCACAATTATCTGCCTGGTTCGATACATTAAAAGAAGTAACAGAACAAGCGCAAGAATTATCTTGGAAACCAAACCAAGCGGTAGTAGATTACATCCGCAACGCACAAACAGAATGGGAAAAAGCAATCAATGCAACGCTTACTGAACAAAAATCAGAGCGCCAAAAAGCATTAACAAACATTGAAGGCTTAACAGCAAAATTAAAAGAAAACCACAAAAATTTACTTGATTCAATCCCGGCAATTCCAGCGGTTCCTATCGTAAAATAAGCATTTATTAGAACCTGTTATGATACAGGTTCTTTTTATTTTCTTCTATTATATAACCTCGCTAACGAATGAAATCTATTTGTTAGTGAGGGTTTTTTGTCGTTCATACTATAAATCTATTTTCCAAAAAGTCTAAAGACCAAAAAGACCAAAAAAACCATTATGACCACAATATTCACAACATTACCAATTCGTACTACATTATGACTTGTAAGCGTTTTATTAAATACATACAAAGGGGTTTTAAGGATGAAAAAGTTCAACTTACGCAATTTAACGGTTCAAGTTGTGCTGGCGATTATTCTAGGGATTCTTGTAGGGGCAATCTTCCCTAGCTTTGGCGCACAGCTGAAAATTTTAGCAGATATTTTCATTAAATTGATTAAAATGCTCATCGCACCAATCATCTTCTTAACAGTTGTAACAGGTATTGGTAGCATGGGTGATATGAAAAAAGTCGGTAGTATCGGCTTAAAGGCATTAATTTATTTTGAAGTCATGTCAACGATTTCACTCGCAATTGGTTTTATCGTCGTACACCTTATTAAACCAGGTGAAGGCATTGATAAATCCGCGCTAGACAATAGTGCCGATATTAGTCAATACACAACGGCAGCTGAAAACCAAGATCACGGCATTCAAGCATTCATTATGAACATCTTACCGGAAAACTTCTTTGGTGCGATCGCCAATGGTGAATTACTTCCTGTACTCGTTTGTGCGGTATTCTTTGGTCTTGCGGCCGCTTCTATTGGCGACCCGGTCAAACCCGTCATTACACTTTGTGAACAAGCATCGCAAATCTTTTTCAAAATTGTCGGCATGGTCATGAAATTCTCACCACTTGCTGCATTTGGTGCGATGGCTTACACGATCGGTAATTTCGGTATGGAATCATTATGGAACCTCGGTAAACTAATGCTCGGTGTTTACATTACGATGGCTTTATTCGTTATTATCATTTTAGGGTTAGTGCTACGTTATGCCAAAGTGAATATTTTCAAATTCCTTGCGTATATTAAAGATGAATTATTAATTGTATTAGGAACATCTTCATCAGAATCGGCATTACCACTTATTATGAAAAAATTAGAGCGTTTCGGTTGTTCGAAACAAGTCGTTGGTCTTGTTGTTCCAACCGGTTATTCATTTAACTTAGATGGTACGGCCATCTACTTATCAATGGCTGCGATGTTTATCGCGCAAGTATACGACGTTCAATTATCCATTTGGCAACAAATCTATTTACTACTTATTTTAATGGTTACATCAAAAGGTGCTGCTGGCGTAACCGGCTCGGGCTTCATTACCTTAGCCGCCACACTCGCTGCATTCCCGATGATTCCGGTTGCAGGGATTGCCCTACTTATCGGTGTCGATCGCTTTATGTCAGAAGCGCGTGCGATTACAAACATTATTGGAAACTCTGTTGCAACAATCGTTGTCGCAAAATGGGAAGGCGAATACGACCCGAAACAGCATGATGTCCTCGTCGCTGAATTAAAAGAAGAAAAACGCTTGCGTCACGAGCACGTATAGCTACACAAAAAACCTTTCGCAAAATGGCGGAAGGTTTTTTTCTTTGCTTATGACAAATTAGCTATGACGTCGAAAAGCGTGTTTTCGATACAACATATTTCTAACTATGCGACAGCACTAGGTGTATCAGCTTACGAAAATAATAATCTTACGCACCAGTGTCCTTTTATCACAGATGATTACTACATGAATCACGATAATTACTACATTTTTGTATTACGCACTACCCGAAATCGGACAAAAAATGCCCGTTACAAACCGATTTTCATCCCATTTTGGGCGATAATAGGCCATTTCTATAGACAACTACTAGTCGGTAGATTGCAACGTGTCGCATTTTATATAAAGTTGAATAAATGACAGCATTCCTTCAAATACAAAAAAATTCGTGTGGAAAATAGCCGTCAGAAACGAAAAATAGGCTGTTTTGCGTTCCTGACGGGCAAAAACTGTCCGAAACACACGGTGCTAATCATAACAATCTACTTTTTAATAACAAATAAAAATTTTTGTTGACAGCTTTTTGCATGATGCTTACTAAAATGACTTATTTCCATGCGTACATAGAACTTGTTTGGCACTTATTTTCAATTATGTTGTATCCAAAACACGCTTCTTGGGCTCATAGCTCATTTCTGATAGGCTGTTTTATTTTTACGCGTACGACAAAAAAACAAGCATCACGAAATGGCGCGATGCTTGTTGAGCGTTATCTTTTTAGTGTGGCAGATGAGCCGCTGTACTGTTGTGCACGAATGAGTGCGGCCGTTCAAATCGCAAATGAGCGGAATAATAAATGGACATGGACGAATGAGCCCACATTGTATCTGCGACAAATGAGTCGCTCTACTGCAGATCCTCAAATGACAGGCATCGCAGCGAATTAGCAAAAGTCGTAATCTATGTCGTTACATCATGTTAGTAAACAAAAAAACCTCTTCTCGATAAGAAGAGGTTGGTGTCGAATGGGATGCCGTTCTCTTCTCATCTTTTAGCAAATGATGCTACAGGAATTAGCACAGTACAAAATGTCTGTTGCTGCGTTGTCATCGGGCCAGTCCCTCGAACGCTCTCGATAAGAAAGTGATTTATTTGTTAATCCTTATATTAAAGTATTCCACTAGGTTTTGCAAGTTTTATTTTGAAATTTCTGAAAATCGTTTTAAAATGGTTTGATATTCCGCTTCGATACGCGCAAATAATTCAGCGACCGTTGGCACATCATCAATTAAACCGACAGCTTGACCCGCAAACGCCATGCCATTCGGCTTACCGTCATGCACAAGGCGTCGATTAGCACGACCACTAATATGCTCCTTTAGCGCTTCATACGTCGGGGTTTTTTGTTCGATTGCTAAAATTTCATCAGCAAAATCATTATGAATGACGCGTGCAGGTCCTCCGATGGAACGTTTTACAACAACGGTATTTTGCTCAGAGCTGTCTAATAATAGTTGCTTATAATAATCGGACGCATCGACACATTCTTTTGTCGCAATAAAGCGCGTGCCCATTTCAATACCCTCTGCCCCTAGCGAGAAAGCTGCAGCAAGTCCCCGCCCATCAGCTAAGCCACCTGAGGCAATGACCGGAATTGACACCGAATCGACGACGCGTGGTGTTAAGACGGTCGTTCCTAAATCATCGCGACCTAAGTGACCGCCGCCTTCTTGACCGACGACAATGACCGCATCGGCGCCGAGTTCTTCGGCTTTTTGCGCTTGACGTACACCAGCGACTAGTACGAGCTTTTTAATACCTGTGCCATCGAGCATTTGTAGTACGGCCGCTGGATTGCCGCCCGTAATCGAGACGACCGGCACGCGCTCATCAATCGCTACTTGGACGAATGGCTCATAACCTGTCCCGTGCATGCCCATCGCAAAATTGACGCCAAATGGCTTGTCGGTCAACGTACGTGTACGCTGGATTTCGCGGCGTAGCGCTTCGGGATCTGGCAAACTCAGTGCCGTTACTTGACCAAGGCCTCCAGCATTTGATACCGCTGCCGCTAAATCGGCATAGGCAAGATAAGCTAATCCTCCTTGAATAATCGGCACTCGAATACCAAAAAGATCAGTAATACGTGTATTCATCGTCATTCCTCCATTTCAAAATACAGGTGATAATGGGCCTCACAGCGAGGGTTCCATGCGGCGTGACAATGTGGACAAGCATCATGTGCTACATACGTCGCAATTGAATGTTCTTGCTGACAATGGCCACATAACACCGCTTTTTCGTGCCGCTCTGTTCGTGTCCATCGCGCAATGGGATGGTCGGCCTCCGCTTCGTGGCATTCGTAACATGGATAATATGTATGACAGCATTTCATTTGAATAGCGATAATATCTTTTGGCGTATGATAGTGGATACAACGTGTTTCATGATCAACAAGTTGTCCGCGAATGTTCATAATTGTCACTCCTTACGTTAATAATACAATAATCGATACAAATATTGGAAATAAAATGCTGTAGCCATCGCGCTTATGAAATGTTAATTGTTGAAAATGTGTGCGATGAAAGCCTCGTTGAAAGCCACGTGCTTCAATCGCTATACTTAGTCGCTCAGCTCGTGTAATAAGCGATAATAATAATGGAATAATGAGTTTTGCGGGCCAATATATACGTTCGCGAAGCGTTTTTGGGATGATTCCTCGCGCCTGTTGGCTAAGACGAATGCGCTCCGATTCTTCTAAGATAAGCGGAAAAAAACGTAATGCCAGCACAATCATTAATGCCCATTGGCCAATCGGTACACGCCATTTTTCAAGTGGCCGCAACATCGTTTCAAGGCCGAGTGCTAAATCCATTGGTTTTGTCGTGGCCGTTAATAAGACACCGGAAATAATCATTAAAAGAATTTTGGCGCCATAATGCAGCCCAATTACAAAGCCTGCGATATGCGTCACACCCGAAAAAATACTATGATAGAGCACGGTTAACGACAAAATAAGTAATAATGGCTTTAAAGTACGCCATAAATAGGGCAGTGAAATGTGGGCAAGAGAGCATAGCGCTAAGACGACACATGCCGCTATAGCAAGCTGTCCCCAACGCTCGATTTGGACGAAGCCGAGTAAAAAAATGGCAAGGCCGATTATTTTCGTACGTGGGTCGAGGCGGTGCAGTAGTGAGTTATGCGCTACATAATTAATCGCAGACTCCATCGCGTTGTACCTCCTCTTGTATAATATGAATGAGTTCGGCTGTTGTACGGGCACGAGGTAATCGGCGCTGCAACTTCTCTTCTACTAAATGAAAAGTCGCGACGCTTGGTGGGAAATGAAAACCTTGTCGCGCCGGAGCATCAAAGAAAAAGGCTTCGGTGTCCATTTGTTGTGGCGGCTTGTCTTTTGCCATAACAACGATATCATCGGCGAATGCTAATACATCGGTGAGTTCATGTGTAATCGCAATAATTGTATGACCTTGCTGTTGCCATGTTTTTAAAATGTTTAGCATAACGTCATGCTGCACCGGATCAAGGCCAGCTGTTGGTTCATCGGCTAATAAAATGGCTGGCTCCATCATCAATACGGTCGCAAGTGCGAGCCGCTTCTTTTGTCCACCACTGAGCTGATATGGAAGCATCGGTAAAATCGATGGATCAAGTTGAACAAGCGTGAGCACTTCATGAATTTTGGCATCGATTTTGGCACGTGACCAGCCAAAATAGTGCGGGGCGAAGCTTAGTTCTTTCTCAACAGTTGTCTCGAAAAACTGTTGGTCGGCATGCTGGAATAAAAAGCCGATGTCCCCGTCTACGGTAATACGCCCTTGCTTTAATGGTAGTAGTTGTTGCATTGCCTGTAAAAGTGTGGACTTACCTGCCCCGTTTTCCCCGATAATCGCTGTCCACTTATTATCTGAAAATTGCAACGAAGTGTTGCGTAAAATAATTTGTGATGCTCGCTCTATTGTGATGTTGTGTACGTCGATGCCCATAATTGTTGAACACACTCCTCATAAGATTGCACGCGAAATGGCAGTTGGCACGCGCGCTGTAATGTGATGACAAAGGGCATTGGGTGCGCCGGATACTGCGCGGCGAAGGTGGCCAAATCCCCGTCAAATGCAAGATGATGTGCATCGAGATAACAAATGCGATTGGCGAACATATATTCTTCGACAAGATGCGTTGTCATAACAATCGTATAACGCGTTTTTAATGTTTTCAGTAATGCATAAAAATCGGCGCGTGCATGAGAATCAAGCATTGCCGTTACCTCATCAAATAATAAAATTTTCGGTTGCATCGCGAGTACTGCCGCTAAGGCGACGCGCTGTTTTTCGCCACCGGATAGTGTCATCGGATGATGCGCCTCAGCCCAGCGCATCCCGACATCGTCCAATGCTTGGTACGCCCGCTTCGCCATGTCCTCGCGCGGCACTTGCGTATTTTCTAAACCAAAAATAACTTCATCTAATACCGATGTCGTAATAAATTGATCGTCCGGATGCTGAAAAACGATGCCGATATCACCTGGCATGACCGGCTTACCGTCATATGTTACGCTGCCTTGTTGTGGCTGCAACAATCCCGCTAATGCATACAACAGCGTCGTTTTTCCAGAACCGTTGTCGCCGATTAAAACGATGCAATCGCGCTCATTTATCGTGAGCGATAGCTCTTGAATCCCACAACCTGGCGCATAGAGATAGCTTAATGCTTCTGCCTTTAACATGGCGACCACTCCACTAGTTCACCGCGATAACGTGTCGTTTTTGTACCATTCACACCAAATACGTGACCTGTGAAAAAATCATCGCGGTTAATTAATGCTGCAACGAAGCGGGCGACATCCTCTACAGAGCCAACGCGCCAATAATCTGGAAATGGCGTTTGTTCCCGCGCGCTTTTTTGCGTTAAATAGTCGATAACCGGACGCGTCATATCGGTTAATGCGGCCGGTGAAATCGCATTGACACGAATGTGTTCGCGGCGCCATTCTTCAGCTAGCGTATAGCTCATCATCGTCAATGCTCCTTTTGCTGCACTATAATTGAGCTGCCCTTTAGAGCCAAATAACCCGGCAGTCGACGTCATCACAAGCACATCACTCATCGGCTTTAATAACGGTTTTAATGTTGTCGCAATCATAAAAAAGCTCGTCGCATGAACGTGGAAAACATGTTCAAAATCTTCAAGTGGCATCGCAACAGCGCGCGCATCCCGCGTATTGCCGGCACAATGAATAATGGCGCTTAATTCGGTCGTCTGCTGTTGAATTTCCGCCAGCATTGCCTGTATTGCTACTTTATTTGAAAAATCAGCGGCGACGCATAAAGCCTCGGGAAATTCCTCACGAAGCGCCGCGAGCGATTGTAATGATGAACCATGTAAAATAAGTCGTTGTGATGAAAGTGCGCGAGCGATGGCGAGACCAATGCCGCGCGTTGCTCCGGTAATAAAAATCATTCGTCCAGCTCCTTTTGAAATATGATATGTATAACGAGTTCGCCGTTACATGATGCTTGTAGCTGTTGTTTCGTCAATGTGACATGAAGCGTCGCCGGCACAAATACCGGGCGCAAAAAACGGCAGTCGATGTAAGCTGGTTGTGTGCCAAAATGCTGTTGCCACGCACCTTCTGCGAGTGCCATCAACAACATGCCATGCGCGATAGGTCGCGTAAAACCTGCTTGCTGCGCGGCGTGTTCACTTGTATGAAGCGCATTAAAATCGCCACTCATCGCCGAAAAATCAGCTACTTGCTGTGTCGTAATATGCCAGTCCATCTCGCTCATCCTTTCATTAACACGACAGTCGCCTGTGCTACGACGTGCCCTTGCTCTAAAAATAGTACAATGAGTTGTTGTAATTGTCGTCCTTTTGAGGTCGTGCGTGTGTTGCGCTCTTCAATATGCCAATAATATGTCGTATTTGCATAAAGTCGCGTTTGACATGTACATTGCTGCGAGACGTGAATCCAACCTTCAGGGAATGCTGATTGTAATACCGTTGGCAATAAACTAAGCGGCACTTCTGTTGATTGCGGTATGCCCATAAGCTGTTGATACGCTTGTACTTGCTCTACTGTCGGTCGCCAAACGTTCATCGCTTCACCAACATCGCAAGCCCGAGACCGCCACCAATACCAAGTGTCGCAAGGCCAAGTGAGTGCCCGTGCTGTAATTCATGAACGAGGCGCGTCACTAATATAGCCCCAGATGCACCGTATGGATGGCCGAGCGCGAGTGCACCGCCACCGACGTTGACTTTATGGAGTGGAATATCGAGTAATGTTAAACTGGCAAGTACTTGTGAGGCAAATGCTTCGTTAAATTCGACGATATCAATTGCCTCGACTTGTAGTTGTTGTCTAGCAAGTAGTTTCTTCGTTGCTGGTACAGGACCGATGCCTAAAATATCGGGATCTACACCGGCTGCCGTCGCATCAACAATCGTCGCAAGCGGCTTTAAATTATGGTGCTCCGCCGCTTCTAACGACATTAATAACACGACTGCTGCACCGTCATTTAACGGACACGCATTGCCAGCGGTCACTGTACCATCGTCGCTGAAAACCGGGCGTAAGCGTGCCAATTTGTCGTAAGATGTATCAGTTCGTGGACACTCATCGGTTGCGATGCCATGTACTGCAACGATTTCCGCATCGAAGCGGCCTTGTTGTTGACTGCGTACGGCTTTTTCATGACTGTGCAGCGCATAACGATCTTGTTCTTCACGCGTAATATGAAAGCGCTCCGCGACATTTTCAGCAGCAATCCCCATATCCGGGTCGCCGTATTCAGGCGGTGTAAACGGCGCACGACTATACAATGTTGGCATGTGCCCAGAAGCTGTTGGTTGCGCCATTTTCCACGGAGCGCGACTAACGCTTTCAACGCCACCTGCTAAAATGACGTCTGCCTGGCCGCTTTTAATCGCTTCAAAGCCGCGCATAATTGCCTCTAAGCCAGCGCCGCACTGACGGTCCAATGTAACACCAGGCACCGATGTTGGAAAGCCTGCTTGCAGTAAGCTCACGCGGGCAATATTGCCACCTGGGCCGACGACGTTACCTAAAATTACATCATCAACAACTGTCGCATCAACGGAAGTGTCCTGGATAGCTTGTTGCAATAATGGTGCCGCTAAATCGCGCGGCTCTAACGTTTGGAACTGTCCAAAAGCGCGTCCGATTGCGGTGCGTTTTGCCCAGACAACGACGACGTCTGACATAACCATTCCTCCTTCATTTTTTGACGTGCAATTTTCCCACTCCCGGTATAATAAAATGTTTTTACGGTGAAAATGTCGCGCGGAAATTTATAGCGTGCTAAAAACGGTGCACAATACGCCGCAAGTTCTTCATGTGTGAGTGGTTCCTTTTGCCACTGAATGAGCGCCACAACTTTCTCACCCCAATAATCGTCTTGTTGCCCACAAACCATCACTTCTTGAATGGCTGGATGCGCCGCTAATAATTGCTCTACTTCCTCTGGGAAAATATTCAGCCCACCTGAAATAATCCGATTTTTCGCACGTCCTTTTATCGTTAAATAGCCTTCTTCATCAACGGTGACAATATCACCAACCGCCAGCCAACCGTTGCGAAAGACGGCGTTTGTCGCTTGTTTATTGCGTGCATAGCCACTAAAAATCATCGGGCTTTTAATATAAAGGAACCCTTCTGATACTTCATGAAACGCCTCGTCGCGAATCGTATATTGAACAGTTGAAAAGAAGCGCCCGACTGTTTGCGGCTTCGTACCATCTGAATAACTAATATAACTCGCTTCAGAAGAACCAAAAAATTCATATTGCGCCGTATTTGGAAATGTTTTCGCCACGCGCTCTTTTGAGTCATCTTGCCATTTTGCACCCGAGCTAATAAGTGCATGAATTGTTGCGCATGAATCCGTTGTTGTGAGCGCTTCTAGCATCGTTGGGACGACAAATAGCGCCATGTCATCGTATGTCTGACATAGTGTCATAACACCCATAGCATCAAATTTACGCTGCAAATGAATCGTTTTCCCTTCAACCAGTGCTTGCATGGCTGCAAAAAGTGTCATCGAATGAACGAGTGGGCCCGGCGCACAGTAATGCCTCGTTTGTTCAAGACGAAAAGCTTCCGCTGTGACGCGAAAGCTTTCAATCCACGAGAGATGGGTGCGCTCATATCCTTTTGGTATGCCGGTTGTGCCCGATGTAAAACCGACAAATAGCGACGGTGCTTGTCGTAATTCATATGTATCGTTATCGCAAAGCGGAAGTTTTTCGGTAATAACGCAGTCCGGCTGATGGTGCAACAAAATTTGCTGTTTTTCATGCATACTCCATTTCGAATCGAGTAAATACGGCGTCACCCCAGCGGCAACAGCACCTAAAAATGTCCGTAGCCAGTCGTAACTGTTTGGCATATCGAGCGCAATCGTCTTATAGTGCGCTTGTTGTAACACGTGCGCGACGCGTGCAATATCACGTTGCAGTGTGCGATAGGTAATGCGTTCACCGTCAATAACAATGGCCACATGTTCAGCTCTTTGTCGCAAAATCGGTGTTATACAATGCATCCCATTCCCCTCTTTCTAATCGTTAATGTGTTGCTGTGCGTTGTAAATGAAGCGCATTAATAGGGCTTACAGCTTTTAATTGCACCGCAACAAGCGCCGCAAGTACAGCTTTTATACAATCACCCGGTAAAAAGGCCAAACCACCTGTCAAGGCGCCAATAATAGACGTATTGGTCATCATCGCCATAATTGGTGCGCCAATAATATTAATTAATAACACGCCGAACAAGACGTTGAAGCCGATAATTTTCCATAAACTTGGCTTAGCCCATACTTTTTCAGTAAAGTAACCGATGAAAAATGCCGCAATTGGCCAGCTTAAAATGTAGCCCATTGATGGCCCCATTAATACACCGATGCCACCGCGTCCGCCTGATAATAATGGTAAGCCGAGTGCAACAAGTACGATAAATAACAGCATACTTACGGCACCTGTTTTTTTCCCTAAGAAGCAACCGGCTAAAATAACGCCGAATGTTTGTAGTGTGATCGGTACCGGAATAAAGCCTAATGGAATTGGCGGAATCATTCCTAATACACCAAGTAACGCCGCAAACAATGCTGCGTATACAATTTCTTTTGTTGTCATCTGTCTATCCCCTTTGTTTGAATGTGATGTAAGCATACAAGAAAACGGGAACTTGGTAAACATTTAAGTAACATTGGTTTACACAAAAAATACAGAAGTGAGCAAAAATAGGCACACAACGCAAATAAGTAAACTTAAAAAAATATAAGTTTACTTATTTCGAGGCATTCCCCCATATAAAGCGTTTATTTGTATGCGATATATTACATTTATCTTATAAAAAACCGCTTTCTTTAACGGTAATATGCTAGTGGAAAACGCTTTCAATCTATTTAGCGTAAATTGTCTGAAAATTTTACAAAATTCAGCATTGACGAACAATTGAATTCTTCCTATACTGAAAACACTTCAAAACTTACATAAAGCAACACAGATAGAAAGGAAATGATTCGATGAAAGACTTTTTTAGTAAACTTCTTACCGGCATGAGCCTAGGGATTGTTGTTTGTTTAATCCCGAACGCCCTTGTTGGAGAAATTTTAAAATTGATTATTGCACAATACCCAAACGTTCCGATCCTTCCAACAATTTTAAATATATCGGTTCTCGCCATGAGTTGCTTACCACTTGTCATTGGCGTTATGGTCGGCATTCAATTTAAATTAACACCGATTCAAATGGCTTCAATCGGTCTAGCAACAATGGTCGGCTCAGGTGTTGTCACATTCACAGATAAAGGGATGACAATGGCTGGTATTGGTGTAGTTATTAATATCGGGATTACAGCAGGTCTAGCAACGGTATTCGTTCAATTCCTTGGCAATAAACTAAAAGAATGGACATTACTAGCAATGCCAGCACTATCAATGTTTATCCCTGGTTTCATTGGAATGATGATCCTACCATACGTTAAAAATGGTGCTGATTATGTTGGCGTTGGGATCGAATATGTAACGGAATTACAACCAATCTTAATGGGCGCGTTAATCGCGATGATTTTCTCGATTCTTATTCTTTCACCGATTTCAACAATTGGCGTCGCAACAGTTATTATGCTGTCAGGTGTTGGAGCGGGTGCTGCGAACCTTGGCGTTTGTGCATCAGGTGTCGGTATGGCGATTGCTTCTTACCGCGCGAACAACTTCGGAACAGCGATTGCACATGTCGCTTCAGCAAAAATTCAAATGCGTAACTTCTTTATGAAACCAAAAATTGCCTTTCCAGCGATTATCACAGCGGGTATTTTAGGAGCACTAGCAGGCGTCTTTAAAATCGTCGGCGACCCATATTCAGCTGGTTTCGGGCTTGCAGGCTTCGTTGGACCACTAAAATATTTATCACTTGAAGGTTGGACGAGCTACAATATGATCGTTACACTCGCATTATTTATCGTGTTACCAATCGTGTTAAACTTAACATTCCTAAAACTCTTTGATAAAAAGCTTCACTGGATTACATCAGAAGATTATAAAGTTGATTATGAATAACACAAAAAAGCGAGCGTCGTTGCGCTCGCTTTTTTGTATTATTCAATGGATTATTTAGTAGTTGTTGTCACCTGGATATCAGGGCCATCTAAGTGCACGTAATAGTTCCCTTGTTTCAGGGTATACGTAAACTCGCGCGTCTTATCCCCTTTTTTCAATGTCACCTTTTTTACAACTTCATGTTTGTCATTGTACAACTTAAACGTTTGATTTGAATTACTCGCACGATCATACTTAGTAGAAAGTTTGAACTGTATTTTCATATCTTTATCCGCTACAACTGTAAATCGATTACGGACACCATCACTACTAGAGAATGTTTTATTCAATTCAAGTGTTGGCGATAAAAAATAACGTAATGCTACGTGCTGACCAATGGATGGACTTGATGATTTTATTGACACACGGTATGTCCCATTCGGCGCAAAAATCCCAAAACGATTCGCAGACATTTTTTTCGGGGTATATGTTTTACCGGTCTGTTCATTTTTCAACTCAAGCGCGTCAATAACTGTTGTATTAGAAGCTAACGTTAAAAATTGAATATGTTGATTTGTCGTTAACTGCATTGTTACGCTCGGCTGAGTCGTTTGATAAATCGGTACTTTGGCTACGTTTATACGGTCAAAGTCGCTCGAAGCGGGTTTTAGGACACTCATTGATTCCACATTGTACGTGCGACGCTTCAATTTAAAATGATACGGTTGGTTCGGGTGCCCTTTCACCGCCATATAATGCGTCCCTTTTTCTAAATAATGTATGTCTGTAGCTGCTAATTGCTGAGAACGATCGATATTTTCAGGTGCTGTGGCAACGAATGTCGTGTACGATTTCACATCGTCATTCCCGACAAATGTATAGTTACCTTCTGCCTCTGTTAACTTGATTTTAAAGTATGCGTAACCTTTATCGTCAAGGAAACCATCTTGAACATGTGCCAATGGCATTTCTTGATAAGTTGCGCTAGAATCAGGCCCATTAAAATCAATTGTTTTTCCTAACAACGTAAAACCTTCTGTCATCGTTTCCTGTAAGTCTGTTAAATTCGCTTCAGCATCATAAGTGTTCATAACATTTTGAATAAAACGCAATGTTGATACGCTTTTATTAACGGTTTTTGTAGCGCTATCTGTATATAAATTTACGTTCGGATAGTCAGAATCTTGAGACGCTTTTAAAATGGTGTTTGCTGCCTCTAGGTTCTTCGTCGCAGCATCTACATACTCTTGCAAACGCGCTTTAATGGCTACTTCGTCTTTTTGAGAAACGAGTCGTTTATATTCATAATTTAAAAATGAGGTTTCTGTTTTGAAGTAAGCCAGATTTAATATCGCACCGATTAATTTGCCATCTTCGTATAAATTTCCTTCATATTCGCCATCTAATAATGCACCGTTTTCGTAATATAAATTAAATTCCTTATAAATGTCCTTGATACGTTGTTGTAGTAGCGTGTGCGTTTCTTCAGCCGCTCCGTCTAGTTGCTTAGTAACTGCATCTATTTCCTCTAGCTGTTTCTTGATCGTTTGCGGAATGTTTAATGGCGTTTCATATCCAGCAGCCCCTACATCATCATACTGCATATGCCCATAATCATCATAAATACGATTTTTTTTATCGTGGTCATCTAAATAGCTAAATACTTCTGCGACTTTTTCTTTCAGTAATGCCGCAACGACTTCATTTGACTGTTGACCGATTTGCGCTTTTAAAGCAGCCGCCTCTTGTACTTTATCTTCGTATTCTTTGGTCACTAAATAATATTCATGAACCCCGTTTTTGTAATAGCGCGAATCTTGTGCACCTGTAAACAATTCGTGATTGTAATATAATTTATCATCTAGCGTGACATATCCACTCTCTGGTTTTCCTGCTACATATACCTTCCCGTTATAATAAAACGGCAAATGACCATATTTTCCGTCTCCAGCTACACCATTTTTAAATAAATAGGTTTCACCTTTGTACATGGCTTCTTTATATCCGCTAGCTAATGTGCCGTTAATAAATAGTCTTAAATAGGTACTCGTCGGCTCGTCGTAGTCTACTAAATATTGATAACTACTTAGCACATAATTCCCTTTATAAAGCTTGCCATTATCATAAAGCTTGTTATTTTTCAGCTCGATATAATGAGTTAAAACGCCATCTTTGTAAATGGCGGTTAGCCCCTCCCCTTCTTGTGATTCGTATTTGTAAGTACCGTTAAGTAAAACACCATCTTTAAATACATATTTATAATCTTTTGTAATATAATCCCCTTTTTCAAGTATGCCATTACGGTATAATTTCATATCAGGGACTTTCCCGTATTTCACACGCCCCGGAGCTAATTCGCCGTTTTTGTATAGATTTTTTTGATATTCTTGATACCCTTTCACAACTTTCCCGGTAGCTGCATGAACAAGTATATTATTTTTAAGTTTAAATTTTGACGTTGTATCCGTTCCATCTTTTACGAGTGTTCGAATTTTCATATTGCTTGAAGCGACACTATAACGCCCTTTTTTCAACGTATAGGTAAATGTACGAGAGGATTGGCCTTTTTGGATGTGAACACGTTTAACTAAATTATGTTGGTCATCATAGATGGAAAACCTTCCTCCGCCTCGTTTGTCTCCATTTGGTTCCATTACTGTAAATTGGATTTTTGTATCTTTCTTCATATTGAGTGTAAATGTATTAAATGGCGTATGTTCTGTGGAAATCGTTGTATTTAACGGCAAATGGTTGCCTAATGTATAACTTATACGGGCCTTTCCGATAAATGGATTTTTGATAAATTCATCGGTCATGTTCAACGATACGTTGTACGTCCCGTTCGGCGCATTTGCTGAAAATGTATAGTCAGAAATCTTTTTCGCGGTATACGTTTTTCCTGTCGCCACATTGCGTAAGGTTAATGATTTTATGCTTTCTTTACGCCCACTATAGAAACGAATATGTTTATCTTCGGTTAATTTTAATGTAGCACTTACTTGACGGTTCGCATAAAAAGGGAAGTACCTAACATTTTTTTTATCCCTTCCATCAGCCCATGTGTCGGTGCTTACAGGCCATTCCTTCTCCAAATTAAATGTGCGCTCCGCAAATTTAAAATGATAGGCTGTATTTGGCGTCCCTTTTACTTTTACATAATACGTCCCCTTATTAAGAATCCGTAATTTAGAGGCGGCTTGTAGTGGGGCTGCTTCTAGTACATTTTCTTCTGTTGTGATCGCTGTTTCATAACTTCCCGTCTTATCGCCAACAAGGCGGTAATATCCTTCTTGCGCAATATTTAATTTAAAATAAGCAAAACCGTGCTCGTCAAATTGCCCATCTTTGACTTCTAGTAATTGCATAGGTGTGTAGTTTGTTGTTGTTGTGGTCGTTACCATTGCTTTGGCATCGACAACCGGCGCAACGCCTGTTGACGCCGCAAGTGCTGCTGTTAATGTGACAATCGCTAATTTTTTCATAAATTCCCTCCTAATCCCACATTCCTAATCCCACATTAATTATGCCATTTTAATCATTAAAATAACATAGGTGTTAAGTATTATTGATGTCGCATACAAAAACGCAAGAATCAACTGATTCTTGCGTTTTTGTATGCTTGTTATTTGTGTCATGTATGTTGTTGGCCATTTGTATCATTCTTCTTTTAATAATTCATCAAATTGTTCAACAGGTAATGCTGGATGGAAGTAATATCCTTGAATCATGTCGCCTTTTGCTTTTTCAACGACTTTCAGTTCTTCGTTCGTTTCAACCCCTTCTACGACAACTGACATGTTCATAATATGCGCCAGATTAATAATGGCTGTAACCATCGATTCGTCATTCGTTCCTTCCTTAATACCACGCACAAATGATTTATCAATCTTTAGTGTGTCAATCGGGAATTTTTTTAAATAACTTAGCGCTGAATAACCGGTACCAAAATCATCAATAGCAATCGAAATACCGAGTTGTTTTAATTCGCGTATTGTCTCCGCCACAACATCTGTACCGTTCATAAACGATAATTCGGTAATCTCAATTTCTAAATAGTTTGCTGCTAGACCAGTATCACACAAAATTTGCTTCATAGTATAAACGAAATCTTTTTCTTGTAGATGAAGCGGTGAAATATTGACCGCCACACGCAGTTGAGCATCTGGATAAGCATCAACCCAGCGCTTCATTTGCGTACACGCTGTGACAAGCACCCATTCGCCAAGTATCGGCATGAGTCCGACTTCTTCTGCAAATGGAATAAATTGAATCGGTGGAATAAAGCCATATTCTTCGTCATACCAGCGCATCAACGCTTCCATCCCAACGAGGCGATGCGTCTTCGCTTCGAATTTTGGTTGATAAAAAAGCATCATCTTATCCGTAAAAAGTGCATTGCGCAAGCGCTTCTCTAAATCAAGTTGCTCCTCTATCATTAAATTCATCGTATAATCAAACACTAAACAGCGATTGCCTTTTTCTTTTTTTGTTTTGACCATCGCTAAATCTGCATATTTTAATAAAACATCCAACGTATCCGCATGTTCCTCATAGAAAGATACGCCAATATTAATCGATGAATAAAATTGGAAATGTTCGATAGTAAACGCTTGTTCAAATAGCTCTAAAATCGTATCAACAATAACGCGGTACGATTCTCTCGTCGTTAAAATAACAAATTGTTTCCCGTCATATCTAAATAAATCACCATTTTTCCCAATGATTTGTTGGAAGCATTTTGTTAGTTCAAGTAAAAAGAGGTCTCCAATAAAGTGACCGTAGCCATCATTCACTTGTTTCAATCGCGTAATGTTCAATAAAATAAAGACCGATGCTTTATCGTATACGGTGTTATGGCGAATACATTCTTTAAAATGAATTTTTAGCGAGCGTGCATTCCGTAGGCCTGTTAATTCATCGTGATAAGCAAATCGTTTTAATCGAGTAGTATTTTTTTGTTCAGTAATATCGGTACGGATGGCAATATACTGTTCGGGTTTGCCACAATCGTTCATAAAAGGCACAATAACGGTTTTTACCCAATAGAGTGAGCCGTCCTTTGCGCGGTTACAAATTTCACCATGCCAAATTTCACCGCTACTAATGGTTTTCCAAAGGTTTTTAAAAAACGCGGGAGAATGATAGCCTGAATTTACAATGCGATGATCTTGACCGATAAGTTCTTCAGGTGAATATTTTGAAATTTCGCAAAATTGATTGTTTACAGATAAAATTTTTCCTTTTGCATCTGTAATAGCCACAATGACCGATTCATTAAAAGCTGCCATTAATTTGTGGATGGAATTATTATCTAAGTTTGAAAACTTTAAAGTGGACGATGACGCATTAGAAAAGTCTTTCATTTAATCTGCTACTAAAAACATATACAAAAGTATACATCTAGCTTTTTCCTGCTTCTTAGAATGCGTCCTCGGCACGTATCCCTACTAACGTTTCGTATCACTCTCCACAGGCTTCAATTCCGATGTAGCCCACCGTACTCTATTCATTTAAACGGACACTAACAACTCATATTCTGTAGCTTGTTTTAAATTCATAGCGGCGTTTAAATCTCGGTCTAACACTTGATGACAATTTACACATTCATAAACCCTATCTTTCAATGTTAAATCTACTTTCTTATGACCACAGGCGCTACACAATTTAGAACTCGGATAAAAGCGATTTACAAGGCGCAATTCAATGCCATATGCTTCGCACTTCATCTGTAATTTTGTTCTAAAATGGAAGAATCCTTGTTTTGCAATCGCTTTTGATAAATGTCTGTTTTTCATCATACCTCGAACATTTAACTCTTCTAATGTAATGAATGCTGGTTTGGTTTTTACCAATTCACTCACAATGTTCTTCTGGTAGTTTTCTCTGATATTCACTAGATGCTGATGTAACTTTTGTACACGACAAATTTGTTTTTGTCGATTGTTAAAGTAGCAGTTTTCACCTGCCTTTTTAAATTTATTTTGTTCATAACTTCTGCTCAATTTCCGTTGAGCTTGTTTTAGCCGTTTTTCAAGTTTTCTTACCTTATCTGTTTTATTCATATTTTCGTAAACGTCTCCGTTGCTCATCATCGCAAAATCTTTGATACCTAAATCAATACCGATACCTTCTGATTCAGGCGATTGTTTTATGCAGTCGGGCACTTCACATAAGACCGAGATATAGAATCTATCTGCTTTTTGTGATACTGTACCGCTTTTGATAATTGCGTCTTGAGGCAAATAATTAAACTCTTTTAGTGTTACCCACCCAATTGTAGGAATCTTAATTTGGTGGCGTTTTAGCGAAAAATCACCTTTCCCATTCTTAGGGAAATAAGCTTTCACATCTTGTCTAGCTTTCTTCTTGAAGCGAGGGTGCTTACTTCCCCCTTTGAAAAAGTTTTTGTAAGCACGTTCTGCATTCATGATGGATTGCTTAACCGCCTTGCTCGATACCGTTTTAATCCATAAGTCTTGTTGGTTTTGTTTCGTATGAACAGTATTTAACCATTTCGAGAAGTCATAACCACTCATGAATTTTCTGTCTTCCTCATAATTAACACGATTCGTTGCAATATACATGTTGTAGACATAACGACAAACGTCAAAGGTTCTGATGAGTTTTTCACGTTGCCGGTCAGTTGGTTTTATTTCCAGCTTATAAGCCCGCTTCATTTCTTAGCATCCTTTCACCTGATTTTAACGAGATATCATCTTATACATATATACCCATTTGTCTATTTTTTTGTCTACTGTTTTATTACTCCCTCCAAATAAAAAAACAAAGTTTCATGAAACTATTTTACCACTAAAATTTTATACGCGACTACTTTAAACAAAGAATAAAACTATTATTCATGCTTTATTTTTCCATGTTATTTAACGGATTATTTTCAAATACTTGTTTGATTGTTTCGTCTTCGACATGCGTATAAATTTGTGTGGTCGCAATATTAGAATGCCCTAATATTTGCTGTAAGCTCCGAATGTCCGCGCCGTTTTGATACATCATCGTCGCCGATGTATGGCGTAATTTATGTGGTGTTAGGTTTGTTTTATGTAACGCCGATGCTTCGTTGATTTGTTTGACAATTTTAGCCAGTCGTTGTCTCGTAAGTCTATTACCCTTTTGCGATAAAAATAATGCCTCATTTTCATTTTTATCTGCCAGTTCTTTCCGTTCATGTTCGAGGTAAAGCGCCAATGCCTCTACACAACTATCATTCATATAGACACTGCGCTCTTTCCCGCCTTTTCCGACAATGGTCACGTAACGATCCGCAACATCGCCGATTGATAACCTACATAACTCTGTTGCACGCAATCCTAGATTCAATAAAAAGGTCATCATACAGTAATCACGGTAATAATGCGTTTTTGACGGAATGTGTGATAAAAATTGTTTCGCTTCTGGTACTTTCAAGTAAACCGGTTGTTTTTTATTAATTTTAGGTGTTTCTAAATCTTCAGCTGGATTATCATCAATTAATTGTTTTTTCGTTTTCAAATATTTGAAAAATGATTTTAAAGTCGCCACTTTGCGTGCGCGCGTTGCAGCACTATTTTGACGTACTTCTTCGCAATACGCTAAAAATAAATACATATCTTCCAAACTAATATTGCGCACAAATGCGATATCAAGTTCCGCAATAGATATAGAAGCGAGGTCAGTTGTTGGTAAATCTTCTTGTACCGCATAGAGAAAGCGGAAAAAAAGTGTTAAGTCGTAGTCATATTCATCGCGTGTGCGCTTGGATTTCCCTTTAATAGCAGTTAAATAAATTAAAAAATCACGTAGCCATTTTGGTTTTGATTGGTTTGGCATTTTTATCACCTCATTGCTATTCATTTTACCATATAAAAAGGTTCCCAAATGTATATTTGGGAACCTTTTTATAAAATACGCCTCGCTTGCGCCATAAAAGCCATTTTTTATCCAGATGACTGTTTCAATTTCGCGATGCAACCGTTAGTTTTCCTAATTTGTATCGCCACTAGATTTCATGCTCACATGTTGCAATTCACTACAAAGCATCACATCGTTTCGAATCCCTTTGCAGTGATCAACTCATGCCATCAATGAATAGGCACATCATTATCGCAAACACCTAATCATACCTCTGTACAACGCGCAACTTCGTTTTAATATTCTGAATAATTAGTTTTAATTGCTTTTTCGTCAATAATGTCAATAATATAGATGCTGAACTTTTTTGTTTACACAGTATAATTATTTTCAAACGAACTTGATTTTCAAAAAAATTGATAAAGAAACGATGTTTATAGTTTCTTTATCGACCGGTGGAGCTTAAATGAAATGATTATTTCCAGTGTCATTTATTATGTAAAACAACTACAAGGCTATTCTTATGAAGTAGATGAAAAAATCGTTGGTCTTATTATATATGTGATGCATGATGATTATACGGAAATTCTCTCGCGTAATCGATTCACAGTTACCATCTACTGTTAAACAGCTCGTAGCTGATGTTTGCACCCCTCGAATTCACTCACTTACAACAAATAATAATTTACATTTACGCGATAGTAGCGGCACGACAATTGAAGCCTGATATTCCATCATACGATGAATTAAAGTTTACAAAAAAATATTTTGTTATCTTTTAATAACCATTGATTTAATAATAAAAACTTAGGTTAACCTATCCTTTTTGTATGTGAAATATTTTGCTAGGCTATGGGCTAATTTTGAAAATTGAGACAACACAAAAAAGGCATTATCATGAGCATGTCCCGCAAAGGCATGCTTGCTGATAATGCTCTGATTGAATCGTTCTACACCGGCCTAAAGTGCGAAACATTTTATCTTGAACAAGACTTTGCCTGCTACTCCTACTCATGGTAAACTCGCGAGTGCCATCGTAAGTCAAGAAGTAGTTTTTTCTAACTAGCCTCTATTTTGTTCAAACAAATAGACACCATCCTGCAGACGTGCCGTAATGAGTTGTTGCTGTCGTAAGTAATCTAGTTGCCCTATTATTTCCGACATCACCAGTGAAAATTGGCTATCGTAGAGCTTACTTTGAACTACCCCCACTTAGCCGTTCTGATGAACTCACTTGAAGTGGGGGATTCCTACGAACAGTGCATGCTTGTTCCTCCTTGCTCGAAACAGCGGCTTCACTTTTTTAGTAGGCGAGCTCCGTAGTCCCTACGGTTGGGTTGCTTCGAAAAGGCGTAATCCTTCTGCCTGCTAAAATATTGCGACTTGCATTGATGTCGCGGTCGAGTGTCGTGTGGCATGATGAACAGACCCACTCGCGAATAGCTAATGGTTTTTTGCCATCACGGTGCCCACATACATGGCACAGCTGACTCGATGGGAAAAAGCGATTGATTTTCACGAGCTCTCGGCCATACCATTTTGCTTTGTACGTCAGTTTTTGTACAAATGAAGACCAGGACACGTCACGAATCGCTTTTGCTAGTTTGTGATTTTTCAACATGCCTTTGGTGTTTAGATCTTCGACGCAAATGACATCGTACTGACGAATGAATGCCGTCGTCAACTTGTGTAAGAAGTCCTCTCGCTGAAACGCCACTTTTTCACGTAAACGCGCGACTTTTCGACGTTGTTTTTGGTAGTTCGTGCAGTCACGTACATCCCGGCTGTCTTTTTTCGCTTGTTCGTAACGGCGTGAAAGTTTTCGTTGCGCGCGTGCGAGGTTCTTTGCCATTTTGGCCGTAAAGCGTTGGTTATCGACTTTACGTCCGTCCGAAAGAATCGCGAAATCGGTGATGCCTAAATCAATGCCGATTGATTCATAGGTTTTTGGCAGGGGCTGAAATTCGGGGACCTCGCACGTAATGGACACCGAGAAACGGCCACTCGCGTGAGAATGAATCGTTGCGCGCATCATCCGACCTTCGAGCGCGCGTGTTTGTTTGAATTTGACGAGTCCTAGTTTCGGTAACTTGATTTTGTTGCCGATAATGGCGATATTATGATTTGTATTTTAATTTTTTCGAGCGATTGCCGTTGTAATAAATTAGCCTGCATATATTCTCCTGTGACAAGTGGATCAATAATGGCGTTCGTTGACGTATGTTTTAGAATTGTATCCCCTGCAAACAATTCACGCGTCGCCGCATCATAATAGCCGATTGAATCAGTCGAATGCCCTAGTAAATCGATAATTTCAAAGCGTCCTAATGTATCCCCCGCTCCAATGACCTGATAATCCGCTTCAATGCGTCGTTCTTTTACGTTTGCCAATGTCGCGCGCTGCTTTTCTAAGCGTGGTCTTGCATCATCTAGACAATCCATGCGCGCATAAAGTGCTTCATAAAAGGCGATGCGCATCGTTAAAAAATCCGTATCGAATAATAGACGAGGAATGCTTTCCGCGTGTACATAAACAGGCATATTTTTCTTCGCTAAAATATGCGGCACTAGCCCGACATGATCCTCATGATGATGCGTTAAATAAATCGCCGCTAAATCCGTAAAGTCATAGCCATGTTTTTGAAGCGCTTCCTCTGCAAAGCGGTAAAAATGCGCGTGCGGAATGCCGCCATCAATTAATACGAGCTGTCCATCATTTTCCGTGACGAAACAGTTAAACGACTGCAAGCCCGTTGTCGATTCTTCAAAAATAATCGGTATTTGTATCATCTTCATCCCTACATCTAACATAATTATCCATATTGTACCATAATTATTTGAAAATCATGTACTACTGTTTTTTGTTATGCACACAACATAAAACGTGGGAATTCAAAATTTTGAACTCCCACGTTTACTATTACTGATTTGCTGGCACTGTTAATAACGCCTCAATAGCTGCTAGGCGATTTTCATGAAAGGCCTTTACAATTGCACTGCCAACGATGACGCCGTCAACCGAATGATTCATCGCCTCAACATGCTCACGCGTTGAAATGCCAAAGCCCGCAAGCACAGGAATGTCTGCCACGCTTTTTAGTGCGCTTAAATGCTCATGTAATGCTTCATCAAAGCCTTCACGTGTACCGGTAATACCATTGACTGTCACGGCATAAATAAAACCTTGTGCTGCCGCTGCTAATTTTTCAATGCGTTCTGTAGGACTTGTTAATGAAATTAATTGCACAAGCGCGATATCATGTCCCGCTAAAGCATCGGTTAACATATCCGCTTCTTCAAGCGGCATATCCGGCACAATTAATCCTTTAATATTTGCGGCTTCTGCGGCTTCTACAAACGCCTCAATGCCGTAACGAATAATCGGATTTAAGTACGTCATCACAACGAGCGGAATATGAATTTCTTCTTTAAATGACGCAATTTCCGCTAAAATAGTACGTAAATTTGCGCCCGCTTCTAATGCACGTAACCCCGCTGCTTGAATGGTTGGACCATCTGCTACCGGGTCACTGAACGGGATGCCGACTTCAATCGCCGTTGCCCCGTGCTGTTGTAAAAATAAAATTTGTTGTTTTATCGTGTCAAGACCGCCATCGCCAGCCATGATATATGGAATAAATGCTTTATCATTCGCTGTCGTAACCGTCTCAATTGCGCGTTGTAATGTCGTCATTATTTTCCCTCCAATGCTTGTTGCACTGTTTGTACGTCTTTATCGCCACGACCCGATAAGCAAATGACTAAAATGTCGTCTGGTGACATCGTTTTTGCTAAATTTGCCGCGTAGTAAATCGCATGACTACTTTCGAGTGCAGGAATAATGCCTTCTGTGCGCGATAATAATTGTAATCCTTCTAATGCTTGGTCATCATCAACCGCTTCATACGTCACGCGACCTGCATCGTGTAAATAGCAATGTTCAGGCCCAACAGCCGGATAATCTAAACCAGCAGAAATCGAATAGGCTTCTTGAATAAAGCCATTATCATCTTGCAGTAAATACATATAGGCACCGTGCAAGACGCCTTCTTTTAAATCCGCAAAGGCTGCCGCATGCTCGCCCGATTGAATGCCTTTTCCCGCTGCTTCCACGCCATATAGCTTGACCTCTTGATCGTCAACAAACGGCGTAAACATGCCAATTGCATTACTACCGCCACCAACACATGCCACAATCGCATCGGGTAAGCGTTGTTCTTTTTCTAAAATTTGCGCGCGCGTTTCATCACCAATAATACGTTGGAAATCGCGTACGATCGCTGGAAATGGGTGTGGACCAAGCGCTGAGCCTAAAATGTAATGCGTATCGTCAACATTTGATACCCAATAACGCAGTGCTTCATTACAAGCATCTTTTAATGTACCTGAGCCTTGGTCAACCGAAACGACCGTTGCACCAAGTAGCTCCATGCGAAACACATTCAGCGCTTGACGGCGTACATCTTCTTTTCCCATAAAGACGATGCACTCTAAATCAAATAATGCACAAACTGTTGCGGTTGCGACACCATGCTGGCCAGCGCCCGTTTCTGCGACGATTTTCTTTTTCCCCATACGGATTGCTAATAGCGCTTGCGCCAACGCATTATTAATTTTATGTGCGCCTGTATGATTTAAATCTTCACGCTTTAAGTAAATTTTTGCGCCGCCTAGTTTTTTCGTTAAACGTTTCGCAAAATACAGTGGATTTTCACGCCCTACATAGTCTTTTAAGTAACCGTTTAATTCTTCATGAAACGCTGGGTCTTGCTTCGCTTCTTCAAAAGCCTGCTCTAATTGCTGTAACGCCGTCATTAATGTTTCAGGTACGAATTGGCCACCAAACTTGCCATAACGCCCTTTTTTCTCTGTTGTTGTCATCATCTATTCTCTCCATTCTTTACTGCTGCGATAAATGCGCTTATTTTCGCTGGGTCTTTGACGCCATTTGTTTCGACACCGCTTGAGACATCGACCATGAGCGGTGCAATGCGCTGTAAGGCTTCGGTAATATTATCATTCGATAGACCACCAGCTAAAATTAAATTTTCATAACGCGCGGTTAATAAGTTCCAATCAAACGGTTCGCCACTTCCTGCTATCGGCGCATCGACTAATACATAGTCCGAATCAAATGTTTGCAATGCGTCAATATCAGCGGTTGTACGCACGCCAACTGCCTTAATTGTTGGATATGGCAATTGCCGAATCACGTCATTCGTTTCCTGTCCGTGCAATTGAATAACATCTAGTGGCACACGCTTCGCAATTGCAAGCATCGTTTCTACCGTTTCATCGACGAAAACGCCTACTTTTAACACGTGTTTCGGGACATGCTGCGCAAGCATCGTCGCCTGCTCCACCGTCACTTGCCGCTTACTCGGTGCAAACACAAAACCAACTGCATCGACCCCAGCTGCGACCGCGGCTTGTACATGTTCCGGTTCTTTTAAACCACAAATTTTAACGTTCGTCATACATTCACCGGCTTCGTTACTTGTAGGGATTGCACCGTTGCTGTAATATCACCACTACGCATTAATGTTTCACCGACTAAAATCGCACTTGCACCAGCCGTTGCAACAAAGGCTGCATCAGCCGCTGTTTTCATACCGCTTTCACTAATTAAGACGCGGCCTTCATGAAATGGAAAGGCTTTTGCGAGCGCTGCTGTATGTGCGAGCGACACGTCAAATGTTTTTAAATTACGGTTGTTCACACCGATAATTTTTGCATCGATTGCGAGCGCGCGTGCTAATTCGTCGGCATTATGTACTTCAACGAGTACATCTAAACCGAGCGCTGTCGCATAATCGAAAAGATGTGCCAATGTATGTTGCTCTAACGCGGCGACAATTAATAATACGACCGATGCACCGTTGGCATACGCATAATCGAGCTGCACTTCATCAATAATAAATTCCTTGCAGAGCACCGGAATGTCGACCGCTTCCGTTACAGCTTGTAAATCTGCAAATGAGCCTTTGAAAAACGTTTCATCGGTTAAGACCGAAATACAAGCGGCCCCCGCTGCCTCATAGGCTTTCGCTTGCTCAATTGGATTGATACGATCATTAATAATGCCTTTTGACGGCGATGCACGTTTCACTTCTGAAATGACTTGTAATGTCGGGCGCTGAAATACTTCAAGTAATGACGCACGTTGTTTACGCGCCTGTATAGCTGGTTTTGGTCGTTGTTTTAACGCCGCTACCTCCACCGCTTTTTGTGCTAAAATTTTATTTAAAATCGTCATTGTGCCAGCTCCTTCACATGTTCTTTACTGTACGCAACAACGGCCTGTAATTTGGCATATGCTGCGCCAGAAGCAATGATTTTACGTGCTTTATGAATGCCCTCTTCAATTGTTGCGACACTGCCATAGGCGAAAAAAGCAATGCCTGCATTTAACAGCACCGTATCTAAATAGGCACCTTGTTTATTTTGTAAGACGTCACAAACGATTTGTGCATTCTCCTTGCCATTGCCACCTTTAATGGCCGATAGTGGCTGTGTTTTTAAACCAAGCGCTTCTGGTGTAATCGTTACTTCTCGCACATGACCCTGTTCTAAAAT
Source organism: Kurthia huakuii LAM0618 (assembly GCF_000505545.1). Taxonomy (GTDB): domain Bacteria; phylum Bacillota; class Bacilli; order Bacillales_A; family Planococcaceae; genus Kurthia; species Kurthia huakuii. Next base: position 204,053 of record NZ_AYTB01000008.1, on the reverse strand, counting down.
AGCTAAACGATTTTCCCCAGCAAGCGAGGCTTCATCTAAACCACCAGCACCGCAGACGACAACGCCACGTTTTCTTCCTAATAACTTCATAACCTGCGCATAATCTGACACAAAATCGGTGCGATTAATGCCGGTAAATTGCGTTGTTAACGTCACTGGATTCGCAAGTGGACCTACTAAGTTAAAAATCGTTGGCTTGCCAATTTTTTGACGAACTTGGCCGATGCGCTTTAATTTTGGATGAACGGCTGGTGCAAAAATAAATGCTAGACGCTCCGTTTCAAGCAATTCTTTTAATTCAGCCGCTGTAAAATTTGCATGAATGCCAAGCTCTTCTAACGTATCCGCACTACCAGCTAAACTTGAAATTTTACGATTGCCATGCTTTGCGACATACACATCACCTGCTGCTAACACGAAGGCAGCTGTTGTGCTAATGTTAAAGCTCCCAACACCATCGCCACCTGTACCACAATTATCCAAATAATTTTGCGGCGCTTCATTCAATGTCAGTGCTTGCTTTTGCATCACTTTCGCGAGTGCCGCAAGCTCTGTTGCCGTTTCCCCTTTTTGTGATAGTGCGATTAAAAAATCTTCAATCTCTTTTAATGGCGTCGTTTCTTCAAACAATTGCGTTGCCGCCACCGTCATTTCCTCGAATGTTAAATCTTGTCGTTGTTGTGCGCGTGTAATCAATGCTTTCATGTTACTGCTCCTCTCTATATTGACGGAATATTCAAACATTAAAATTCGAAAATCAGTTCGAGATAAGCGAGAAATTTCAGCTGACTTACGAGCAATAAAAAAAGCCCTCACGAAAGAATAACTCTTTCATGAGGACGATTGCTACCGCGTTGCCACCTCAAGTTGAAGCACGTACGCTTCCACTTTGTCTGATTGCTCAGCATCCGTTAACGGGGATGACGCGTCATTTGCTACTACGAAACGGTTCACAAATGCTCTCATAAGTCCATTCACAAATGCACATGATCAGTTCACACCAGCCACTGACTCTCTTAACATGACAACATTTGCTACTACTCTTACTCTTCAATTTCTCTCAACTATGCTCTGCTATTCTGTGCTCTGCTAAAGGGAAGCCCTGCTTTCAAGGCTTTCTACCCTTCCGCTCGAATAAGTTGTTCTTAGCTTATACTACTCGTTCCATCACTGTCAAGTATTTCTAAAAAAAAGAAGAAATCGCACCGCTCGGGTACCATTTCTTCATGTCACTAAAATTGCGTTGTAAAGAAGCGCGTAATTTGTTGTTGAATCGCTGGCGTCACACCATGACCATCTTCAAATGATACAAACGTTACGTCTGCTCCTTGTTCTTTAAAGAAGTCGCGTGATGCCTCACCCCATTGATACGGTAAAACATAATCCATCGTACCATGTGTAATAAGCATTGGTAAGTTCGTCACATCATGCTTGAAATATTCTTCGCGCACATGCTCTGGTAAATACGCACTCAATACCACCACACCCGCTAAATTTTCATTGCCTAAGACAAGCGCCAGTGTTTGCGCTAAAATACCACCTTGGCTAAAGCCCATGACGAATAATTTTGTCGCATCTACTGGATATTGTGCTACAACTTCTTCGATAAAGTCGCGGATATGTGCCACAATTTTATCAAAAACAACTTTATGTGGTTTACCAAACTCTTCAATTGTGAAGAAAGCATAACCTGGTGGTTGCACAACCGGGCCACGTAAACTAAAAATATGACATTGATCTTTGACATCATGTAATAACTGCGGTAAATCTTGTTCATTACTGCCCATACCATGCATTAAAAATACAGCAGGATATAACTTGCCTTTTTCGACATTATTTGGAGCGCTATGCTCAAAAGTAAATGGTGATTTCATTTTAAAATCTTCCTTTCAACATACAAACATTATTATTATCGTAGCACAGTAATGCGAAAACGAAAAACATTTCTTCTTGCCGTTTTTGCAAAAATGAGCTTCACATCATCAGAAACAGAAAATACGCATTTTTAACAGAAATTATTGATAATTCAACAGAAAATAACTTGACTTAACTTAAATTTTTATATTACAAAACATTGTATTTAAATATGAGCGTGCTATACTAGTAATTGTTCGAGGGAATACAATGATTATTTCGGATCTGTGGCGCAATTGGCTAGCGCACCTGACTCTTAATCAGGGGGTTGTGGGTTCGATCCCCACCAGGTCCATAATAAAAAGAGGGAATGCGTGAACACGCATTCCCTCTTTTTATTATGTTTCAATAACTTAATGCCCTTTTGCTAAGCACTTTGCGAAGCGGCGCTGTGCACGATTAGCTGATGTTTTTGCTATGTTTTGCAGCTCTTGTTCAAACTCTGGTAAATAACTTGATACTTTCCACAACTGTAGCGTATCTAACACACTAAATGTCAACAGCTCATCTTCCAATTGCAACGCATGATGCATTAAACGTTTCCCAACGCCATCATACGATGACAACTCATCGATTAGGAGTTCAATACATTCTCGCTCTAGCGGATTTAACGGTGCCAATTCAAATTGTTCGACATAGTCAATAACCGCTCTAAACAAGTGCGTATCTTCACCCGCAATAAGCGCGGCATATAAATACGGTTCAAAATGCCCGTTGACGATTTTTTTATAAACAAGCGACATATACTCAGCGCCACTCGCGCGCGCAATCGTAATTGCTTGCGCCATAGTACGCTCTTCTGCAAACGCCTTCTCAATCATTGGTTGCCAATTAGCACTCGTTAAAATGGCGTCTAAACCTGACAACACTAAATTACTTTCGACTGGTTGCCAGGATGTATATTCAATTAAATAATCCCACTCATAAGCCGATAAATACTCGGCCATTTTAGCAATTGGATACAACTGTTCATACGTGGTAATATGCGTTTTAGCATGGCGCACATAGTCAAGTAATGCTTCGGGTAGTTCATTATAAAGTTCGACCGTTTCTTCTGATTCAGTAAGGCACATAAGCATCATCGTGGCCCGCGCAAATAGTTCACGTGGAGCGCTATCTGCTTTCAACGCCTCTGACAATGCACTTTTTTGTGCGATCGCTACTATCAGAGCGAGTGAGCTTTCCGTTAGAAGCGGTGCGTCGTACAATAACCACGTACGAATCGACTCGGTTGTCGGTTCTAGCATTAGAATAGCTGCTTGCTGACCATATCCAGTCGTGTCCTTCGCCAATTCAAACAGTAGTTCATGTGCAGGTGCGCCGTGGCGATGCAATGCCACGGCCACAAACGCCGTAAATTCTTCATGGCGTCCGATTACACGCAGCAAGTCGACATCGCATGCCACCGTAGAACGCCCAAGTAATAAAAGCGCAAAATCGACGACATAACGATGTGCCGCATGCTCAATAAACCACATAGCCTCTTTATGAAGTGCCGCTTCATCGACCTCTAACTCAGCCAACATGTCGTTAAAAAGCAGCGCATACTCCGGGAAATCATCATCTAGCACATCTTCATAAATCGAATTGCGTGTTTTATCGCTCGGTTTTTCAAGCAACCAATCGACTTTTTTTAACAACTTTTTCGCAAAGCCGTGTTCATAACCTTGCTCATGTTCCGAAAATAACACTTCATAATAGGCACCAGGCTCCAAATGCTCCTCCTCATCAAAATAATAATAACCTTCATCTGGTAACGTAAAATTTTCTAATGTGCCATTTTTTTCATAAGCTTCGATTAAAGCTGGCACAATTTTTTCACGATGCTTCCACATTGAAAAGTTCAATTCATGCTTTTGTTTAATAAATTTTTTACCATTTATATAAAACGTGCAATCGAGCGTTTTAATGCCATTAACTTTCGCCTTAACGTGCAAGCCATTTTTCTCGCCTTTCACAACTTCACTTGGGCGTAACTTTCCTAATTTCGATGGTCGGTTCACTTCATCAACGAGCTCGCCATCAATAAATAACGTGGCTCCAGCTACTGTCGTATGGACGGTTACGTGATGCCCTTCAAACTCTACATCAAATTGTTGCTTTACTTCTTCTTTGAGGTCTTGCTTTATGTTTTTCCACGAACGTTGCATATACTGTTTGAATTGTGCCATGTCATAATCGCCCTCCATTCTCTATTAACTCCACTATACCGAAATAATGGAAAAAAAGCACACCCATTAGCCTTAATACTCAAATACGCTGTTCCGTCTCCGCATCAAAGAAATGAACATGTGCCGTCTGGACGTAAAATCGATGCGTCTCGCCGATTGCTAGTTGTTGCTGCGCATCCGCACGACCAATAAGTCGCTGCCCCGCGAAATTACCATAAATTATTTGCTCCGCACCGGTTAATTCGACCGCTTCGACGAACACCAGAATCGCTCGTGCTGTGTTCCCACTTGGCTCCTGACTTGTAATGTGTTCCGTGCGAATACCGATAATGACTTCTTTCTGCTCATAGGGCTGTAATGCTTCGCTATCTCGTGGCGCCATCTCAAATTCAACATTGTTTATAATAAATTGCTGTTGTTCGATAGCACCTCGGAAAAAGTTCATCGCAGGACTACCAATAAAACCACCGACAAACACATTATGCGGCGCGTCATAAACTTCCTTTGGTGTCCCAATTTGCTGAATAACCCCATCGTTCATAACGACAATTCGGCTCGCCATCGTCATCGCTTCCGTTTGGTCATGCGTCACATAAATCGTTGTCGTTTTTAAACGTCGATGCAGTTTAATAATTTCCGTGCGCATTTGTACGCGTAGCTTTGAATCTAAATTTGATAGTGGTTCATCCATTAAAAAGATATTCGCATCGCGCACGATGGCTCGTCCAAGTGCCACGCGCTGGCGCTGCCCACCTGACAAGGCGGTTGGTTTTCGATTTAATAACTGCGTTAAATCTAAAATCTCCGCCGCTACTTCCACGCGCTGCATGATTTCCTTTTTTGATACGTTGCGCATTTTCAACCCAAATGCCATATTATCAAACACCGTCATATGCGGATACAACGCATAATGTTGAAAAACCATCGCGATATTGCGATTCTTTGGCACGACATCATTCATGCGCTTACCATCGATTAAAAACTCGCCTTCTGAAATCTCTTCTAAGCCGGCAATCATGCGCAATGTCGTACTTTTCCCGCAACCAGATGGCCCAACAAACACGATAAATTCCTTATCTGCTACCGTTAAATTAAAATCGGTAACAACGCGTACTTCTTTGTCATAAAATTTCGTTATATGTCGTAATTCTAACGTTACCATATGCTCACCTCTATAAAATAATTGAAAAAGAGGCCAAGATTTCTCCTGCCCTCAATCACGTTATTGAATTTTTTTAAGTAACTCTACGGTATGATGATGCTGTGATAGCTGCTTTTCATACGGCTGCCACACAAGCATATAGGATGCCCCGTTAACGGTGAACACAAATTGCTTTTCAGAAGCTGTTAATGGTTCATGTTGCTTTAAACGCAATACATCGACCGTATATAACAACTTGTTGTCATAATAATAGTTCATCGTATAACGCGCATCTTTTTCAAATTTCTTGTTCATTTTACGCTCTAATGGCGCAATATGAACGAGTGGCGTTGGTTCTACGTAGCGCTGCACGTCGTCTTTAATCGTCGCAATCGTTTTTTGTTGTTGCTGTATGACGATTTTGTCAATTTGTGCTTGGTGATCTAAAATCGCCGCGATATCTTGTTGTTCGTGACGATTTTGTTGAATCGCCATAAATGCGCTAATTCCTAATACAACCATCAACACGGCCATAAAAATGCCTTTTCTTCTCATACATTCATCCCTCTTGGTAGACGATTACAAGTGGCACTGTAAATGTTAATGCAGTCCCTTTTGCTCGCTGTTCAATGTCCAATTTACCGTTCACAAATTCAATGCGCTCATGCATTCCTTTTAAGCCATTGCCCGCTGATTCAGCAAACGATGTTTTTAAGCCCATGCCATCATCTTCAACAGTCAACACAATATCTTTTGTTGATTGTTCAACGGTAATCGTGCAATGTTTCGCCTTACTATGGCGCACGACATTGTTGACCGCTTCTTTTAAACACATACTTAATGTATTTTCTAAAATAAGTGGCACATCGTACAATTTACGATCCCCTTCGATGTCACAGTTGATATTCGCCATTTGTAATAACTTCTCAACTTGATACAGTTCATCTGATAGCTGCACTTTTTTCATATCTGACACCATTTCGCGTACTTCCTTTAATGCCATGCTCGCCGTTTGACGCACATCTTTTAGCTCTTCTTTTGCTTTATCAGGGCTTTTATCGACTAAACGAATAGCAAGATCTAGCTTTAAGCCAATCATCGATAATTTTTGACCAAGTGTATCATGTAGGTCGCGTGCGATTCGTTGACGCTCTTCATAAACGCTCAGTTCCGAAATACGTTCGTTCGCCGTTTGTAGGCGCCCTTCTAATTCGGTGTTTTGCTTACGGCTATACAAATAAAACGGTCCTAAAATAGCACCAAAAACAACAAGGACCATATAAGGAATTTGTTGAATATATAACTCCGTTTCAATAAAGAAACCACCTAAAATCGAGCCAACAGTAATACCTAAATGAATCCCATACATGACATAAAAGCCGACAGTACTACGAATACGGCCAATAAACATCGCCGTAAAGAATGCAAAGTAAAAATAGCCAAATAACACGGCCATCACCGCATTAATGACCATCATAAACGATAGCCACATATAGACTAAGCCGTTCGTTAACACCGATGCAAAATACGTACAAATTAAAAATGTAAATAAAATTGCTACTGTAATGCTAATAATCGATGTCTCTGCATTATGGAAAATCCATACGAACGGAATAAAGCATCCAACAAACCAAATAATAGCGCTTAAAAAAGGGCGATTCGTAATGATTTCGAAAGCCTTTGTTTGCATGTAATCGCTCCTTTCAATCTTTTCTATTATAGCCGAAAGCATATAAAAAAAGCACCCTTCATCATCATGGATGCTTTTCAAAATGCTAGCCTTCTGAAATTGAAACAATATGTGCTGTGAAAATAACGCTATGTTTTCCCTCATTTTCTTGACGAATAGAAGGCACTTCAAATGCACCTTCTGCATTTAAAAACTTCTCATCAAATTCTGAATAAGGTAATGCGTAGCTAATTTCTTTCCCATTTGATAATTGAATAATCGTATTTGACACATTAACACCTGCTTTCAATAAATTCCAAAGGCGGCCTGAAACAATATTCTCTGATTGTTCTATACCCTAATTACACGCCGTAAACATTAATGATTTAAACGAATTTGATAATCATGACTACTGCCATAATGCGATTCTTCATATTTGTATGTATACATACCACCCATCAGCGAATCCTTTGAAATGCGTACATATCCGATTTGCTCTAGTTTAGCTATCATTTTTTTAGCGCGCGCTTTTGAATGATATACATACATATCGTTATATCCACCTTCATATTCATAATCTTTACCAGCTTTTATTTTCTTATGATATGCGCGGTATTTTGACACAATCGGTTTAATCGTCACATTAATATCATACATATAATAGGTTTTATTATTAAACAAAACCTTTAATAAGTCTTCTCCATTTAATGTTGTATCATAGCCACGTGGTTTTGTATGACTAACAAATTTATAATTTCGCTTTTTATTATCCAGTTGTACATACGTTGTTTTTTCACGATTTGTATAGGCACCTGATCTATCTGAATAAGCATAATAATACCATGTAGGTTTTGTATTCGTTTTAGATTTTAAAATATAGCCTGTCGTCGAACCCACTTTCACTTTATAATAGTTCGACGATGCTTTTGTAGTTGTCGTCACTTTTTGATTTTGATTCAACAACTTAAGTTTTTTTGTTTTTTTATTTGCAGATTTGTAAATATATGTACCTGACTCTGCATAGTATGTTTTCGTAGTTGCCGCTTCTACATTTAACGGGCTTGAAGTCGTCGTAAAAACAGTTGCAACACCCATCAGCACTGCTAGAGAGACATTTGTAATCTTATTATTCATATGTAAATCCTCCTTTTTCATTCATTATAAAAGTACAACACATGCATGAATATACATCTTTATACCATTATTTGAATTTAATTCAACTAAACAATTTATCAAAAAAAGATAGTAATTTGATTTTTAAATACCACAAAAGAATTTCCATACTTTTCTTTAAAAAATATATAAGTATTTAATCTCATTAAAATTCCCTTTGTTCTTATAAATATTCACATCTAAAATTATATCAAAACACATAAAAATATTTTTACATTAAATAATTGTACTTTTAAATAAAAAAATCGAATAAAGCAGAAAAAAATGTTTTTTTAGAGAAAATAATTGAATAAACTCAATTATCATCATATAATGAAAGAAAATCCGAAAGGAATGATAGTATGCATTTTCCATCTCTATTTTTTAAAGAACATCTATTTGAAAGTAGTATTTTCGTCGCTTTACTTATTATTCTTTTCAAATTTATGGGCTTCTACTGAATTGGTATAATAAACGGAAGAATTATTTTTAATTCTTCCGTTTATTTACGAAAAATACATTCTTATGTAATATATTTTCTCTAAAAAGAAGGAATTCACTTTAAAAGAAACGAATTAAGTAGCAGGAGGTGGAGAAATTATGCAAAAACAACAAGAGTACAATGTTTATTTATTTTTAAAAGATTTTGAAACAGCTGGTGAAAATACGACAAGCTGGTCAAGAGTAGCTGATCCGCAAGCCCTACATACGGCCATTTATAATGCAGAAGAACATGGTTTAGCCAGTGGTATTACGAGCATTCTTGAACAAGGAAATGTAGCAATTCATTTTAACAATCCGCAAATAACCGCATTAGGTGAGAAATTTTTACGTGCACACGAATAATCATTTCAATAGCTATAAACATAAAGAATTTGCGATACGTTGCAAATTCTCTTTTTTTCGTTTAAAACAGCGTAACGTCACTCGCTTTTTTTAACTGACAATGATAGCATGAAACATAATTGGAGGTTTCATGATGGGACGAGATAAAAAATTTTCGACACAAGATTTATGGCAAGCTACACATGAGTTGATTGTTGAAACAGGCTACCAAGGATTTTCAATGAGCCTTCTTGCAACAAAGCTTCATGTTTCACGCGCGGCCATTTACAAACATTATCCAAATAAAGAAGAACTACTCATTGAATTCATGGTGGAAAAAATACGTTATAGTGTCACGCTATTAAGTGAAATAGACTTTACGCAGCGTTTTGAGGAGCAATTACGTGATTTATTAGAAAGAATGTTTCAATTAAAAGATTTACATCAAATTTTAGGAATGGCTTCAACTATTGAAGACGTTTCACCAATTATTACAGAAAAAAAGCAGATTTTATCAACGATGCATCATAAACTTTATGCACCACTAAATCAACTAATCGATGAAGGAAAAAAACAAGGGTTTATCGCCCCTTCACGTAATAACTTTTTATTACTTGGCTTTATCTTTCAAACAATCGATATACCAAACCATGCTGGACTACCGTTAGATACATTTATCGCAGAAATCCAGGACCTCATTTTACATGGCATATCAAATAAGTAACACATTTGTCACTTTTATTATTTACACATGTGTTACTTTGGCGTATACTTTAGTTGGCCTTTTAAGAGGTCAACTTTTTTTATGGAGGGAAAAATTTTGTTTTTAGCATTTAAAGAACTTACACATGCCAAGTTCCGTTACGCAATGATGACAGCAATTATTGTTTTAATTGCCTGGCTCGTCTTCATTTTATCCGGACTTGGAAATGGTCTATCAACACTAAGTGCCGCAACATTAAAAAACATTAACGCTGAATATGTTGTATATGAAGAAACAGCGGGCGCGACATTTACAAAATCGATATTATCAGAAGATATAATCGATGATTTAAAGAATCAAAAAGATATTGAGGATGTAGCAGCATTTGGTGCTTCTACAATTTCTGTCGGCAAAACAACATCTAAGGATGCCGATGATAAGGAAGATGTGGCATTAATTGGCTTAGAACCTGATGCCTTTGTCATGCCTACTGTTATTGAAGGAGAAAAATTATCACTTTCAAATAAAAAAGGTGTTGTTATTAACGATACACTGAAAAAAGCTGGCTATAAAATTGGTGACAAGCTACATGTATCCAATTCAAATTTAAAAGTGGAAGTTGTCGGTTTTGTTGAAGGCGAAACATTTAACCATTTACCAGCGATGTTTGCAGTGCCCGAAACATGGCGTAGCTATCAATATGCTGCTCCTGGCTCTGACAATGACCTAAACAAACCAGTACAAGCCTTTTTCTTAAAAGCACCTAATTTAGATCCAGAAAAACTTGATAAAGCAATTGATGATATCGAAACGGTGACGAAAAGTAAAGCTGTTAACGGCATGCCTGGTTATACAGCAGAAAACGGTACCATTATGATGATGTTAGCGTTTTGTATTGTCATTTCAGCCTTTATTATTGCCGTATTCTTCTATGTTATTACGATGCAAAAAACACAACAATTTGGTGTCATGAAGGCAATTGGCGCAAGCAATGGCTTTATTGCACGCGCTATCGTTGCTCAAGTAGCCATTCTTTCAGTTGTCGGTATTTTAATTGGTATTTTATTAACATACGCTACTGCACTAATCTTCCCAGAAGGTATGCCATTTAATTTAGACCCTGTATTAGTCACTACATATGCGATTGTCTTATTAATTATTGCATTACTTAGCTCGATTATTTCAGTTCGTCAAATTGTTAAAATTGATCCATTAACAGCGTTAGGGAGAGTGGAATAAATGACCCTATTATCACTACAAAATATTTCAAAAAGTTATACAGAAGGTTCTACTACCGTTCAAGCATTAAAACATGCTTCACTTGAAGTAGCTGCTGGTGAATTAGTAGCCATTATCGGTCCATCTGGTTCTGGTAAAAGTACATTGCTTTCCATTGCAGGTGCTCTATTGCAGCCAACAGAAGGCTCTGTCACAATTAACGGTCAAGACCTAGCCAATTTATCACCAAAAAAATTAGCTAGCTTCCGCTTACATGAGCTGGGATTTATTTTACAAACGTCTAATTTAATTCCGTATTTGAATGTCCTTGACCAGCTATTACTTGTCAAAAAAATGGATAGCCGTGTGACAAAAACAGATAAAGAAACTGCGAAACAATTATTAATAGAATTAGGTCTTGGTGACAAACTAAAAAAAATGCCGAATGAATTATCTGGTGGCGAACGCCAACGTGTTGCGATTGCTCGTGCATTTATGAATAATTCAACTGTCATTCTTGCAGATGAACCAACAGCAAGCCTTGATTCAAAACGTGCATTTGAAGTCGTACAACTACTCGCAAAAGAAGCAAAAGAACGCCAAAAAGCTGCTATTATGGTCACCCATGATGAACGTATGCTACCGCTTTGCGACCATGTTTATCGCATGGAAGATGGCATTTTAACAAAAGAATCTTAACTTACTTCAAAAAGAAACTGGGGCATAACTCGATTTTCGGGAGAACCATCAAAATTGAGTAGTAATTTTCTTAGCTAAATGAAGCATGTAATACCCTTGAAAGCAAAAAAATGTGAGGCGATTTTGAAAATCGCCTCACATTTTTTCTTTTGTCCCAGCCCCTTTTTATATTCTCAAACATTTAATAAAACATATGCACATGACGTTCGTAAAGACAGGATCGCTTGCGAAAAATAAGCTACATACTAAAAAAACCAGCCAACACAAGCTTGTGTTGGCTGGTTTTTTCTAAATTTTATGATGCTTTGTAATTGAACAAAGATATGCCTTCTGGGAGAATTCTTTTTTGTATAAAACGTTCTCATATCAACATTTAAAAGACATGGCGGTCACTATTTGGTCACTGTGTTTTTTCTTGCTATTTGCAAGGTTTTTTCTAAAAAGTCCTTATAAAAATGTATGGATATCAATTTTGTATATATAAAACACATAATTTTATTACATACAAAATTTAACATAATTGCTAGTATTAATTTATAAAGAAAATGGAGGTAGAGAAATGTCAGGTTGTTTAAAGTGGTTTGGAATTTTATTTATCGTTATTATTTTAATCGGCGCATGTACAGCAGTATTAGGGAGTGATGAAGAATCCACTCCAAAAACGGAAGAAAAATCTTCTAAAGATTCCGCAGCATCATCTACAGGGAAAACATTTAAAGTTGGTGATACTGTAAAGGTTGGTGACATGCAGTATAAAGTGAAGTCAGTTGCTACAGCTAAAGAAGTTGGCCCTACTTATGGTAAAGAAAACGCAAAAGATACGTATGTTGTGATCGACATAGTCGTTAAAAACAATGGTAATGAAGCAGTTACAGTGGACACAGCTTTATTCACGTTACTTAAAGGTGATAAGAAATTTGAGGCTGATTCTGCTGCGAGTATGAGTGCCAATCAATCAGAAGATGGCAACATCGATAATAGTTTCTTCTTAGAATCAATTAATCCAGACTCAAAACTAGAAGGTAAAGTCGTATTCGATGTATCATCGTCAATCGCTTCATCAAATGCATTAAAACTACAAGTTCAAACTGGTTTCTGGGGAACAGAAACAGAAGTAATTAAATTGAAATAAAAAAAAGCCCGCTTCCAGATATATTTCTAGAAGCGGGCTTTTTCTTTTATTTCTTCGTAAATGCCACATATTTATCTGCTGCGGTAACATACGTACCACTTACCGTTTTATATTGATAGGCTCCATCTACTTTCTTACGTCCTACTACAGTAAGTACTGTACCTTTTTTTACAGTACCACTAGGTTTATCCCATCTTGGAGCATCATAGTAATTTAAATTGTCCACTAAGGTTTTGATAGCGCCTTGCACTTTTTTTGTTGTGGATTCAGATTGAGTACCCTTTTGTTTTGTATAGCCTAAATAATTCGCGATAAATTTAGCGATTGCTTGGCATAAAGCTTCAAAATTTTTATGATAGGCCTTTGCATCCTCCATATGTGACACAAAACAAACTTCTAACAATAAAGTTGGCTTCTCCATATTTTTTAAAATGTATAAATCTTTTCGTACTTTTGGGCCACGATCTCGTAGTCCAAGTGCAATGGCCATCGATTTCGATAATTTAGCGGCAAGTGCGGTATGACCACCGTAATGCAGTACCTCAACACCTGTTCCGATATTGCGTTGACCAGCATTGAAATGCACTGAAATATCTAAATCGCGTACCTTACTATTATGGAAGTTGGTAATTGCACGTAGATTTGTTGTTTGGTCGCGTGATGTATTATCGTAATACGTATAACCATCACCGTCATATGCTTCTTTTAAAATGACATCGACGCGCTCGACAACCCGCCCCGCTTCATTCACTTCATCTAAAATATCCGCTGCACCGCGAATATACTTTCCGTGTCCACGCGAAATAACATATTTTTTAACCATGCTATTTTCCTCCTTTCTTTTTCAAAAAAATCATTTTAAACGTTTCAAAATCAAGTAATCCTGCGCTAATTAACCCTGTAAAAGCCCCTGCCCAAAAACGTAGTTCCACGCCTAAATCAGTGAAGGGTCTCGCTAAAATCCCCAAAATAATACCGACTACTAAATGTGTAGCCGGTACATAACGTTTTTTTATTTCAAATGTATGCATCACAAATTTCGTAAATGCTGCAGTAATTACCAACAATATCAAAACAAACGAGATTAATGTAATCATTCGTTCCCCTCCTCTTTTTCCAATTTGACTTTAATGTCTACAACTTCCTTTGCCAAATTACTATGATCCTGTTGTAACCGGTTGAACGATTGATTTAACCCTTCAATTGACGAAGCTGTACGTTCTTGCGATTTAGTTAAGCTAGATAAGTTATTAAATAGTTTATCCTCACGCGTTTTTGACTCTCTCATAAGTTTATTTGTAAGAGATTGATTTTTTTCGTCTGATAAACTCTGCTTCTTGACTAAGTAAACAATAGCTCCACCTGTCATAAGAATACACAAGATGGCCCAAACAAATTGGCTTTGTGCAATTGTTTCCGCTGCTGTTAAATCCATGAAACACCTACTTTCTTATTCTTTTTAGTATACAAATACCAAACCATCTTTATTGGCATTTAATTTTAAGGACCACGCTACTATTGCGCCATCGACAACCATTATGTTATCTCCCCCACTACTGTTTTCAGCAGCTTCCTTGGCCTGTTTCGCTAAATCATATGCACTTTTAACAGACGCAGCACTTGCAATGTCTGTAGTAGATTCGCTTGTCACGCTGGTAACGATATTTGGTTTATCTGTGATACCAGTCCAACTTGTAGTACCTGCTGGACCCACATCTCCTTTGTCACCCTTTGAACCAGACGGACCCTGTTCACCAGCATCGCCTTTTGGGCCTTTTAACGAAGCTAACTGTTCCACGGTAAAATCTGAATAAACAAATGGATCACCTTTATCACCCTTTGCACCTGTAGGACCAGTTAAGCCAATATCTCCTTTATCACCTTTTTCTCCGCGTATTCCTTGTATACCTTGTGGTCCAATATCACCCTTTAATCCTTGTGGGCCTTGTATTCCTTGTGGACCAATTGGGCCACTTTCACCGCGCTCACCTTTTAACCCTTGAGGGCCTTGTAGATTCACATATCTATATTGCGTTTCATTATTCGCTTTAACCCCTAATTGCGTACCATTCCAGTTGTAATCGACTGATGTAATCGAACTTACTTTTTCATCTACATATGCTCTTGATACACCACTCGTTACGCCACCTGTGCCTGTTGCATCTTTGATTGTGCGTTTTAACTTATCGATAAACGTTGGGATGGCTTTATCGAATACAACCTCAATTTGTTTCGAATGGCCAACCTCATGTATCTCTTTCGCTTCGGTAATTCGTGCATCTAACGTCACGCCCCAGTCTTTATGCTGCAATGTCGTTATATCACCTAAAAACCAATCTTCACCATATTTGAAGCGTCCTGTATTGATTTGTCCACTGAAGAATAGCGTCTGCTCGTATTCAGAAAGTTTTTCCCTACCTTTGTCAGCAAGGTCAGTTATAATATCTTCTTCTGAACGATCAACTTCAACTTTAACTTTATATTCATATTCGTAAGAACGACCATCTTCATGCTCTCCTACGCCTATCAATGTGACTTCTTTTTCTTCTGTTTCAGTTACGGCTGCATCAATGTATATTTCTTTTCTTTCTAATCCAGACACTTCATCATTAACTGCGGCAATTTTTCGTTGGATTTTTTCACTTTTGCCAGCTACATAAGCAGTATTTTTATAATTTAGTTTGCTTTCTGTATATTCTAGGCTTTTAACCGTACCAAATTCTGTACTAAAAACTACTGGTGGTCTATCTATTTGATTGGTTGAACGGTCTACACCATCAACAATATCAAATACAAATTTTTTGTTTGAAATATCAATACAAATATTCCATCCGATTCCAGTAAATTCGCCAATATCTTTTAATTCTTCACTAATTGTCGTTCCTCGTTTCACGATGCGTTTTAGTGTTTGTCCACGATTTAGATTTGGGGCAACAATTAAATTTGGGATGTGACGATTAATGTTATTAGAATCGGTAATATTTGCAGTAATTAACCCTTTGAAAATACTTTCAACATTTGTGTCGAAATATGTTGAAATAGCATTATTAGCAGGTAACACAATCCGATCGGATAACCAACTTTTTAATGGTACAGCTTTAATCAGCCAATTCTCCGTTGCTTTGCCATTTTCATCAAGCGCGATTTCGCGGTGTAGAATTTGGAATGGTGTATCGTAATCGTTTTCGATAAAAACGATGCGGTCTTGTTGTAGTAAATCTGCGTTGTGCATATGTCGATTAATGTGTAATTCGATTTCACCAATGCCATATAATTTATTTGTGATTTGTAGGGATTCGTATTTTGCTACTTCACCGTAAAACTTGAAGTCTGTGTCAATAACGCGTAGAGGTATCATTTTAATTCCTCCTTAACCTTAATAAAAAGCCTTCCACAATGAAATCACTGTAGAAGGTTAATTTTTTGTATAATAAAAAGCCCAAACATTACGCTTGTGCTTCTTTTTGAGTATCCATCATGTTCATTAATTCGTTGTATTGTGTTGCTGTAATACGGTTACGCATTACGAACATATCTAGCATTGTTGCCATTGTTTCGTAATCGTAGTTACCAGATCCAATAACTAATTTGGCGTTGTTGTAAGTAATCATGAAATCATCTCCTTTCAAGTGATATTAAATTAAAGGCCGTTATTAATTTCAGCTAATGTTGCTAAATATTCGACTTGAATCTGTGTGTATGCAGATGTTTGTTCGATAGCTTCTAAACGATTTTCTACTGTGGGTTGTGTTGTGTCTTCTTCAATTTCTTCGACAATTAATGTTTTGATTTCATGTGAGACTGTTTTGCCATCAGTAGTATATCGTGTGATACGATAACCATCTTCAATAATTTCTTCTAAAAAATCAATCATCCTAATACCTCCTTTGTTATGGGAATAAGTGCATTTCTCCGTATGTTAGACCGATGCCGTCAAAATTGTAATTTGATGTAGGTTTTACTCTTAAAAGTGAATTGATATATAGTTCGCTAAAATTAAATGTTAATAGTGATCCGTTTTTTGTTGGTTTATATATTTTACCGTCAATATTAACAGTTGAGTAAGAAGTTGCACTAGTGGAGTTGCCATATAATTTTAATACTACATTCTTTAATAACATTTTACCTGTAAGGATGGTAGTTGCTGTACCGTTTGCTTCTGATGTTATTTGCGTTAAGTCACTAAGACTCACCACACTATTAAACATATTACTTCCAAAAGCATCGTCAGCAATAGTAGAAGTACTCACTAAAAGTGCATTTAGTTTTGCATGTGCATTAGCGCTTATAGCACTACTTGCTGTACTTGTTGGTGTGCCCAAATTTGTATTAATTGTACTTAGTGTTGCTTTGTTAGAGTTTACATTGGTTAATATAGTTTCTTGTTTTGTTGCTGTTGGTAATTGGATTTCTGGCATATATTAAACCTCCTGTTCGTATTTAAAAATTAAGCCGTTAAAATCATCGGTAACTGTGAAACCATAACGATAATTTACACCGTTTTTGGTAAATCGTAAGGGCAATTCACTTGTGATACGTAAAAATAAATTACCTGCTGCATCTTCAGATAAAGTGTCCTTAACTTCGTTGAACCATGTTGTAAATGCTGTTTGTTTACCATTACGCCATGCCTCAAATTCTGATTGTTGCACTGAACGCCAATCGGTAAATAATTGCACCTCATTATTTCGCCAATCAGTAAATACTTGTTGTTGTTGGGCTAACCAATTTAACATTTGAGTGACATATACACCTTTTTGAGCACTAAACCAGTAATCCCATTGTGATTGAAATTCACTTGTTGGTACGCTGATTAATGAACTTACAAGCCCACATAAATCCTCGTTAAAGCGCTCATCAACGAAATAAAGTGGATTGATTGCTTTATCGCCAGATGTTACTCTGACTTGCGCAAGCGAGATTTCGTAAATGTAGTTGTCACGTTGTAATGTTGGTGCTACTGGATTAGTCGCTTCCTCCCCTTGTTTCACAAACGCTTTAATATAACGATTTTCACTACGTAAATCTAATCGAAGGACAATACGGTCAATACGCGATTTACTTACATTTGGGATAGCATGTTCAAATGTTAAAACTGTGGTGTTTTGGTAGCTAAACCCTTTGATCAACGCTTTACCTGTACTCAAGCGTGTTGTTAACCCATCACCAACTGAAACCCGAAGCGCTGGCACATTATTTGTGTGCAATAGCCCACTCGATAAGACGTTACCAAAGTATTCGGCGAAATCACTCGCCATATACCATCTTTCATCTTCTTCTGTTGAGTCGAACATTTTATATAGTTCTGCCATCTTCTCTCCCCTTTCTATACGGCGTTATATTGCTTACGCCATGTTAAGTTGAATGTGTTGTTTCTAATGTCGCTATCCGCGACATATGCGATACGATTCTCACCAATTTGTAATTTAAATGATGCGAGTGATGAACCTAGATCGAGCCAATGCACAACATTTCGTGCATTCCCTTCTACATCAATAAAAATAACTTTTGCTGTATCAGGATTCGTATCGATAATCATCGTTTCACCAATCAGTAAATCTTGGTCCACCTTAATATATTTGCCTGTCGTCTTATTGATGATACGTGGATTTGTTGCTGGCCCTTGTAATTCAACGTAGAGCGGCGTTTCAGCATCACCGTCATTCGTAATGATACGTTCATCTTGTTGTAGCCCTGTTTTGAATGGGCGTGTTCCACTAAAAGGAAATTTAAACAACGGGATATACGGCGGTTCCTCGATAATGTTTAATGATTCCCAATAAACCGATGGCGCAATAAATGTAATCGAGCCTTTTTGTATGCGTTGCACCCGTCCTCCGTTATCCGGGAAAGACGGTACGCCATCGGCAATGCATTTGATGATGCGCACAATACGTTCATTCTCATAGCGCAACGTGCCCACTCCTAATTTTGGATTAAGCACTTTCGCCATTAACGCACGCCGTTCTGATACATCGCCATATGTTTCGTCATAATTAGCAGCAATTACGAAATCAACTGGTATTTCTCGATTATTTAAAATAACATCCAGTAAAGTAGAGCCGTCCTCGTAGGCGCTCTTTTGTGTTTGTATGTCAGCTGTGACATCTCCTAATCCCTCCACGTTTTGCAAATAAAAAGGAGGCCCACCGATTTCGATAGACACTCCTAAAGCGTTTGTATAAATTAGTTTCTCCATCGTGACCTCCTACATACCAAATCCTAAATTTTGCATTTGTTTTTTCTGTTGTCGTGCGAGTTCTGCAGGGCTTGACGGTGCATTGTCGTATTGATTATTGATTGTAACGTTTCCACCTGTACCATTTCCGCCACCCTCAACTTCAACTTTCACTGAAACAGATAATTCTTTGCTGATAGCGCTTGTAGATGATGCTGTATAGCCTAATACATCCGCACTTACTAAATTGCTCGTCACTTCATCTTTTACGCTTTCAGCGAGTTTATGCGCAGTTTTAACAGCTTGCGCTTGCATGTTCGCCATACCATTGATTAACCCTTTGACGATATTGACGCCAATGAATTTATTCGCCCATTTTGACGGAGAATGAATGTCAAAAGCCTGTTGAATTGTAGATTTCACTTCATCAGCAATGCTTTTTGCTTGCGCTAATAAACTAGGCGTCATATCTGTTAACCCACTTCGCATGCCTTTAATGACATTCTTACCAATCGCAGGCATACTCGCTGTCATCGCATTGAATGTTTTCTTCGTACCGCCAGTTAAATCTTTAATCGACTGTTGCCATTCTTTATTGTACGTATCAAGTTGAAGTGCTGTTTCTTCACGCATCTTCGTAATTTCTGCATCTGTTGATACACGTAAGTCTTTCATTTCACTGACAGCAATTTTATTTGCAAATTCAGATTTTTCTTTCCATGCACCTACAAATTCTGCTAACTCCGTATCAGACATCTTTGTTAGCGCTTCAATTTCTCCTGCTGACTTAATACCAAGCTCACGCAATTCATCAATTAGCGCTGTATCTACACCACGACCAGCAAGTGTTTCCATATTGGTCGCCCATTCCGACATACCTGCAACCTGTGATTTTAAATTGCTAATTAATTCAGCACCGGTTGTTGCTGATTTTTCAGCCATTTCATCAAACAAGCCCATTGATTTGTAGATAGTATTCGCGCGATCTGATACAGCTTTTTCATATTCTTCATTGAGTTTCTTTTCAGATTCAATCAATGCGTTGTTGGCATCTTGGATTTTCGTTGTATAGGTATCAGATAAAGTAGTTAAGTTGTTGTATAACTCTTGTTTCGACTTCTGTAGTTGTTCATCAAAGTATTTGCGCTTTTGAGAGCCTTTTGCATACTCTTTGCCGATTTCTTTAATCAATGCGATTTGTTTATTCGCTCCGATTGTTTCGTCAGCTAAAATAGAATCAACTGTTTGCTTATTTAACTCATAGCGCACTGTTGCGATTTCTTTGTCGACTTTCGTCTCGGCACCTTTAACATCCTTATACTTCTCTTTCGTCTGTTCTAGCTTTTTCAAATACTTCTCAATGGTGTAGTCGCCATTTTGATAATTGTTGCCGATTTGCGTCATCTTGCTGTTGAATAGTTCTTTATTGATTGATGCAGTTTTGGCGGCTACTTTAGAAGCGGCATTTTCAACATTACTGTACGTTTTAGCAAGCTTATTCATTTCATCAATATATTTAGTGCCAGTGATTTTATTTGCAGAATACTTATTCGACAAATTCGTCATCTTGCTGTTGAATGCTTTTTGTTGTTTTAAGTACGCATTGTGCGCCTCTTGTTGCGCTTTTTTAGCGACTGCAGTTGTTGTTTTCGCAATCTTTGCATTGACCGTTGCAATCGCATTCGTTACACTTTTATATTTTTGACCAAGCGCTTTAGCTTCTTTTACATAAGTTTTCGTGCTGATAGATCCAGCAGATAAACGTAAATCTAAGTTTTTAAGTGAATCGTTGAACGCCTTTTTAGCCGCATTTGCTGTCTTTTTAGCACTTGCTGTCACAACTTTCGTTTTCGATGTAATACCATTCGCAAAACCCTGCCCAGTATGTTCACCAAGTGCATAAGTAACGCGCGATGGCGAGTGAATGTCCATTGCTGATTTGATTGTTGATTTCACTTTATCCGCAATAGATTTAGCTGCGCCGATTACTGCGCCGGCCATTGATTTAATACCATTCACAAGCCCTTGAATGATGTGTCGCCCAATCGCTGTTAAATCAATACTTGATAAAAAGGACTGTGCTGACTGCCAACCACTTTTTATCGCACTTACAACACCATTCATTGCACTTGATACAGCACTTTTTAATGAATTGAACATTGTTACGACTGTGTTTTTAATTGTACTAACAGCACTTGATACGGCAGATGTAATCGCACTCCAAGCACTTGTAATAACAGATTTAACAGCAGACATCGCACTTGATACAGCCGAACGAACTGCACTAAAACCACTCGTTACAACTGATTTAATCGCGCTAATGGCACTTGAAACTACACTCTTAATTGCACTCCAAGCTGAACTAATACCCGATTTAATCGCATTCATTGCATTCGTAATTGCTGATTTTATGGCATTAAAACCATTTGTTACCGCGGATTTAATCCCGTTTATCGCACTTGTTGTCGCACTTTTTATTGCATTCCATGCTGTCGTGATAGCTGATTTAATACCATTCCATACGCTCGTTGTCGTACTCTTGATTGTATTCCAAGCATTCGTAATCGCTGTTTTAACAGCGTTAAATACGGTTGTAGCAGTTGATTTAATGCTATTCCAAATACTCGTCAGCGTTGATTTAATACTATTCCATACGCTTGTTGTAGGCCCTTTAATCGCATCCCAAATACTAAGCAAGAATGATTTTAAAATGTTAAAAATATTCTTAGCTGCTGAAACAATTGCATTCCAAATTGTTGTAAGCATTGTTTTAATCGCATTCCATGCTGCAGACCAATTGCCTGTTAAAAGATTTGTCAATGCTGTTAAAACACCTGAAATAATTGCTACAGAAGTTGTAATGACTGCTTTAATTACTTCCCAAGCAACTTGCACAATTGTTGAAATCAATGGCCATACCGTTTGGAACACCGTCATAATTTGACTCATTGTCATTGTAATCGTGTCTTTAATCAGACCCCAAACGACTGTACCAATTGTCATGATGTTTGCGCTATTCGTCGTCCAGATGGCCATAATTTGTGCCCATGTAGCTGAAAGGAAAGAAGCAACAGCACCGAACGCCGTTTGAATAACGTTCCATACCGCTGTAAAGGCTGTAGATACTTGATTTCTGAATGTTTCAGACGTTTGATACACACCAATTAACACCGCAACAAATGCCGCAATAGCAGCAATCACAAGACCAACAGGGCCTGTTAATAAACTGATTACTGTACCAAGCATAGGAAACTTCGTTGCCAAATTCGCTACCCATGTACCAACTGTTGTTAATGTGCCGCTAAAACTCGTAAACAATCCTGTGATAAACGTAATTGCTTTACCAATACCAGCCATCATTGCTGTACCAAGACCTGCAAACAATGCCTTGAACATTAAAATAACCGGCATAATTGCCATAAACGCACCTGATAAAGAAATAACAATCGCAATTATTTGTCCGATAGCTGGATGTGCTTGCATCATACTGTTAGACCATGCTAAAAACTTATTTACCATTTCTAAAAGGATTGCGCCTAGCGGAGCCATACCAATCCCTAGGTTCACTAGGAAGGTTGTTAAGTTGCCAATTAGCGACATTACCCCTGGTGCTGTGGCGCTAACGTATGAGAGGAATTTTTGGAATGATTGATTTTCCTCGAGTGCCGCAGTCCAAGCGCGCCATCTTTCCATCAACCCTTGTAAGCTCGTCATCATTCCAGAAGCGGAACCACCGAAGGCTGCAAAGAAGTTTACTACTCCAACAATTGCATTACCAAAAATACTACTGATCTTTGGCATATTTTCTTGCACATAGCTAATGAAAGATTTGAACTTCTCGCTCTTTTGCAATCCTTGCGCCCATGTAGCAAATGATTCCGACATTTTTAAGAACCCTTTTGATACACTTTCACTAAGCGGTGCAAAGGCCACGAACATTGAGCCTAATCCTTTAAATAAATTCCCTACCGCTTTACCAAATGTCGTAAGCATTGGACCTGCGTTTTTATTAAGATATTCAATAAACTGCTGGACTGGCGGTGTACCGATACTTTGTTTTAGTGATGTCATTAATCCGTTGAATGCCTGCGAAGCACCTATAAACATTGGTTTAAGTTGATTTAAAAGAGATGATGCGACTTGCGCTCCCTTTTGCACACCTTCTAAAATCGGCTTTTGCGTTGCTTTTAAAAGGCTTTCATATGTGGTTTTTATGCCATCAATAGCCGCCTTTGTCTGTTGTTGCTGGGCGTTCAGTTTAGCATTCTTTTCATACAATGCTTTCACATTACCAACTGCCATCGCCATAACGCCACCGAAGCCCGCAAAGGCTGTACCTAGAGCAAATGCAAAGCCCATTGTTTGCCCTGCAATAACCCCAATCATGACACCTAAATTACCGATTAAAGCACCTAAGTTTGCAAGGATTGGTGCAATCATTGGTAATAAGCTAACAAAGACTCCTCTTAACGCATAGCCAGCTACCTCACCAAATGCTCGAATATTACTTGCGAGTGTAGCGATTGATGCTTGAAATACATCAATACGTGCAGTAATTTTAATAACTGCTGAACGAGTTAACGCTTGGATTTGCGCACGTAGCAATGCTAATTTGTATTTAAAACTCGATGTTTCTGCATCAATACGAATTTCATTTGTACGACGTAATGTTTCAATTGTTGCTCGTAGCTGTGCCATGCGAATCATGAACTGTGAAATGTCCGCTTGTACATCAACTGTCGGTCTTGAGCGGTCCATGTTCATAATTTCTGCTCGAAGTTCAGCCATGCGGCGTAAGGCATCTGAAGTATCTGCGTGGATTTCAACATCGTGTGCTTCACCTTCTAAACGCTCTGCAACATTTTCAACTAATCGTAATTGACCTAACGCTTCTGTAACGTCTGCGTCAATATCAATTTGCCGATTTCGTTCCGTTAATTGATCCAAGCGCAATTCAGCTCTTTGCAAGTCGCGCATGCAATCACGAATATCTGCTTGTACTTCAATCGTCGGCTCTTGCTGTGATAATGTACGAATACGATTTTGTACTGTTTCAAAGTCTGTCAACGCATCATCTACATCTGCTTCAACATCAACGTGTACATCACTTTCGATTAACTTGTCCGCTTTACGTTCAATACGAGCCATTTCAATGATTGCCTGGTCTACGTCGGCAGTAACATTAACTTTCGCTTGTTCGCGGTTTAAATCCCGCACCCTTGCTTCAAGCGTTTGCATATCACGCAAAAAGTCACGTACATTTGCTTGTACATCAACTGTCGCATCTTCGCGTTCTAATTCTTTTAAACGGTCCTCAACAGCATTTAATTCTGCTAATACATCCGCAACACTTGCTTGTACATCTACCGTTACATCATTATTTACAAGATTACGCATTTCGGTGCGTACTTCTTTGATGTTACGCATAAAGTCTTTTACATCTGCGGTTATATCAACATCTGCCCCAGTTGCAGCATCACGAATCGCCTTGTCGACTTCCTTCATTTTGCGCTTAAACTCTTTGACCTCTGCACCAACTATCGCAGTAAATTGTTCAACGTTTGCCATCTACTCACTCCCTTCTTTAGATTGGTTCATTGCTGCAAGTGCTCGTTGTAAATACGTGTAATCACGACTTGCTCGCTCTTTTTCTTTTTGTTCTTTCGGATGCAAGATGTTTTGACGCACTCTTTCTGCATCAAACAACTTCTTGGCCGTAATACGTTTTCCGTTCGTTGCCTGCGCATTAAAGATTGCTTGAATAGTCATGTTTTCATACGTCTGCACATCTCGTAGCATGACACCTTTTATTTTTCGATTGTATTCGTTCGGTGTCATCGCATATAACAAGTCGTTGTCTGCAATATTCAAATACTGCATTGCATCAATTTCTAACTGTTCAAAATCTATTCCTCGATTTCCGCTTTGAGTTTTTGCATCATGTCGTAGGCTTTCTTGTTCTGCTCTTTCTCCTCGTCCGTCGCCCCAAAGTCTTGCATCATTTCGATGTTCTTCCAAAACTCTTTGATCGTTTTCTTGAAAAAACCGCTTGTCGATAACTCGCGATAAATTTCTTTTAGAAGCGGCTCTGTATCGCCATCTTGTTCGATACGTTCCTCTAATGCTGTTTCAATTTCAGCGATTGACGGGCGTTCTTTTAGGTGTGCAAGTGCTGCATCCCAATACTGTACGATTGATTCAATTGAACCTTCGATAACACCCGATAAGATGTTTTCGATACCTTGCGCGTATTTGTTCGCCTTTTCGATGTAGTTACCATAGTTTTCATTCGCATATCGCGCCATAGCAAATGAAGGTTTACCAGTGTATTTCTTATCTTGAATAGTTAAAGTTAATGCCATAATTAAATGACCTCCTAGTGTTTTTTAAGTATAAAAAGGAGAGCCGAAGCCCTCCATATTGATATGTCATTAAGCTGTTGTTACTGTAATTGCTACCGTTGATGCATCTGAAAGAGTCGCTGTACCGCCCGTTACTTTACCGTCAACGTCTGTTGTAAGTGCGATAGCTGTAATAGATAAGCCATTCGCACCCTTTGCACCGTCAGCACCTTTAGCACCTGTTGCGCCTGTATCTCCCTTGTCACCTTTAGCGCCTGCTGGACCAATTGGACCGGTATCACCTTTAACACCTTGTGCACCAGTTTCACCCTTTGCTCCTGTGTCGCCTTTTGGACCCTGCAAACCCTGTGGCCCTTGTTCGCCTTGCACTCCCTCGATTAAATCGTGAAAGTCAGCTTGCGTAGGCTTTGCGCCTGTGACAAAGATTGTTTTTAATTCTGCTTTTGTTTTAGCCATGTGGACCTCCTACTGAATTACAAATGTTGAACCGATAGCCGCATTTCCGATTGCGGCAGCACTAGGGTGTCACTGTGCCTTTATGATCTTTACCATATTCACCTGTGAACTCACCTGGTTTTTCGAAGCCATATAACGCAAATTCGATAACTGCATCTGGTACATCTGCTGTATCAAGTTCACCTGCTTGTGTTTGGCCAATTACTTGAAGTGTTGTTGATAATTCTTCAAAGCCATCTGTTGACCCTGACTTTTCAACCGATTCAACGATTGTATATGCAAAGTTCGCATCATATTTACCTGCAGCATTTTTATTTGTGTTTACTTCCCAAACTTTTAACTGCTCTTTGTTTTTAATTGCATCTAAGATAGCCTTTTGACCAGCATCACCCGTTTGGCCGTATGCAGTTACTTCGAATGATTCAGACGTATTGCCATATTCAACTAAACGCCCGAATTTTGTTTGCTCGTCAATGATTTCTGTTTCGATTGAGTATGAGCTTTCTGTTTGATTTGCGATTAAATACGCTGCTGTTCCTAATGCATCTTTTGCTCGTTGTACTAATAAAATCGTATCTTTACCTTTGTTCATGTATGATTCCTCCTAAATTTTCGTTAATGTGTATTCAAATGTTAAAACGCCATGTCGTAGTACCCCGTCAATATCATCAAATACGCTTATGCGCACCTTTTTGACGTAATCCACTTCATAGTTCGTGACAATTAAAAAAGCCGTTAGCGCATCGCTAACAGCCTGTAATAGTTTGTATGATTCCGTCTTGCCTGTTTTATTGCTCCAAGTGTGAATCGTAAGTGACGTTTCCACTGTTTCTTTCAGCTTCACATCAAAATCCGATTCGCTCGGCTCACCAATCACGATATAAGGAAATGGTGCATCGTTAGGCACCGCATCATACACACCTTTAAATTTTGTATCTTTGTAAACTAATGCTTTTACAGCTGCATCATTAACTAAGCGTTGATAAACAGCCGTATGCAATGCTAAAAACGAAACCACCGTATCAACCTCCTATTGCTGCAACTGCTTTAGACCAATATTTTTGACCCTCTTTAAGCGATGGGAACCAAAATGGCTGTGCTTCTTGACCGCGAGTGAAGACGAACTTGCCGTACTTATCACTGTAATACACCCAGCCATCTTCATTGCCGCCTTTTGTAGCGTAAATACCTGTACCGTATTCAATGTAAATTGCCCACTCTGCACCGACTGTGACAACAGCTTTTAAGCCGCCATCTAACACTTCCACCTCAATTGACTGGCGCAAGTAACCGGTATCAACCGGCGCCAATGCTCTAGCTTGCGACTGGATAAGATTGGCCGTATCAATTACAGCACGTTTTGCATCATCGAGTACGCTATTTCCCCAACGCTCAATTGCGCGCTGTAGCTTATTTGAACCAAATTGCGTAATGCTCATTGGTATAATCCCATTCCAACGCTTTTCAATATTTGTTTTTTCATATCGTCTTTATAAACTACTCGACGTTTCCCGTTTTGAAAAATCGTTGTAGTTTCGCGAGCATATGGTTGAGCTACAGGAAGGACAACATCCTCAACTACAGACTTCATAACACTTTGCATTCGTTTTACACCACATTTTTTACACTGTTGCTCTAATATTGCAGTTGTTTCCCATTCATGTTCGCATTTCATTATCTCACCCTCTTTAATGCCACACGCATAATTTCATGCATGCCGCCCTGGTCCTCTGCATCTGTTTCAACTTCATACTCAACACCTTTGAAGCGGATGCGGGTATTTGGTTTAACGTCAGCACCATACGCATAATACATATAGCGGTCTAGTTGATGTTTAATCTGCATCGCATTGTATTTTTCAGTTGCACTTGGTGTATCAATAAAGCATGCAAATGCATCGTATAACGTGAGCCACTCGCTATCTTGCGCATTGCCCAATTCATCTTCTATTCCTTCTGCAAATCGCAATACAACTACTTTATGTGGAAATTCATCGTACACGCTACCACCTCAACTTCCTAAAAGGATTTAGCAACTGTAATACGCTAGAAGGTAACGATGTTGTATATGCGTAGCTAACAGTTCCCATTGAGCGTGATACTAACCCCGCTTTATTGGCATAGTATTGAATCGCCTTTGCAACAAATACCTGTACACCACTATTTGTAACCTCTAACGTAGCATTACAATAATCACAAGCTATCTCATAATAAATAGGAGCAAGCATTTTATAATGTTCTAGCCGCTCCGGAGTCAAAATATCACTATTCAAAGCAATAAGCTGTTGAACTTCAATCTCAGTAACTTCCCATGCCATCATCCTTCACCAGCCTTTTTAGGTGGTGTGCGTGGTTTACGTGGCTTGGGCTTCACTTCCTTTTTAACTTCTTTTAAATTCACAGGAAGCGGCTTTTCATGATACCTTCGCAACAACATACAATCCCTCCCCACTATTTTTCTAATGATTTACTATGCCCCTGTGAATTTCACAACACCCTTATCATCTTTAAGGTTTACAACATAGTGTCGATTCGCCGCGATTACTACTGTGCGTTTTAGGATGTCAGCGTCCTTATTAACGCCAACATCTTGTTTTAGAACAATTTCCACAGCACTCGTAGGATCTTCCGATTCTTCTGGAGCGGTTGTAGAATAGATTTGCAAGTACCCTTTACCAGCAGCCACACGGCGAGAGCGTTCAATTGCTTTTAATCCCAATAGCTCTGATACTTGGCCCGATGTTAACGCTCGTTCCTGTACTGTTCCGCCAACAGTTAAAAGATTTTGCACAAGGGTTGTGTAATCTGCTGGATTCATAAATAGTACTAAATCTAAATCCCCTTCAGAATCGAATACTGTAACCGCTTCAAGGATTTTCGCTGGTGTTGTAGGAGAACCACTAACTGTTTGTAAAGCTGTATCAAGTGCAGCAATATAATCAATTTCCACTTTGTCAGCCATCGCAATCGCAAGTTGACGTTCCGCTTCACCTACTGTTCCACCAACATTTGTGATGATAGCCTTCTCTGTAATTTCCACCGCTTTACCCGTTTCTTTTACAGCAACTTCTGTTGTTGTCATAGACATTTTACTTGTGTCCATTGGTACGCCCTCTGTTAAATCTTCTGCGGCACCGATATAACCATACTTAGGACGAGTAATTGTACTACCTGGCTGACCTACAAGTGTCGTATCTAAATCTGCATATTTTGTAAATTTAATGGCATTTTCCATTTTCCCTGCAATAGCTGGTGCCATGACTTCTGGATCTACTAAATCAGATGCTTGTGTTTGAGCAAAGAATTGCAAATTCAACTTGGCCAATAATTGTGATGTATTCATTTATAAAACCTCTCTTTTTTCAATTTATTTTAGTTCTTGTAGCAAATTCGGATTTTTGCTAATTAAATCCATTCGTGTTTCATAAGATTTTTTAGCAAATTCTGCTTTTGTTAAAGTCTGTGATTGACCACCTGAACCAAGTGGAGGCGTGCCACCCTTTAAGCCATCTGGTACGAATAAATAATCATCTGACTTCTTCAGTGTTTCTAATTGCTCTGACAGCCCAATCAACTTATCTCCATCTAACGTGATGGCTTCAGTATTTAATAACGCTTGTACCGCTTTAGGATTCTTTGCTTTTGCATCACGTAAAGCGTTTGAAAGTGCGTAGTCATAATCTTTTTGCTTCAGCGTTTGCTCATACGATGCTTTTTCATTTGCATTCTGTTCTTGTAGAGCTGTAATTTGTGCTTGTAAATCTGTGTTCCCAGCTGCTTGATTTTGTAATTCCGTAAGTTGAGTGTCACGATCAGTAAGTTGCTGCGTTAAATCTGTTACTTTGGATTGCTCCGCTTCTAGTACAGATTTTTCTACATACGAAGCCGCGTAATTATCTACAATAGTTTGTGCTGTCTCTTCGTTAATCCCCAATGCAAGTAATTCTTCTTTTGTCATAGTGAAGCTCCTTTCCAATTTTGTGCATAATAAAAAAGCCTTTTATATCGTCATGCTCAGGACAAGTTCTCTTATGGTTTTAATAAAATATATTCTATTTCTTTTTCAAACTTTTCTTGAAAATCCTCAATATAACCGTTAGTTAAATACATTTTATGATTAACATGTTTTAAAAGATTTTCTCTTTCTAATGACTTGAAATGTTTTTCAAAAACATATATGTCATCTACATATCGTAGACAATGATGCACTTCGTATTCATCAAATCCCAAGGTTTTCATATACACCATATTTTTATAAATTTCTTTCTCTTGTTTTTTGTTTTCGTTATAAATTCCACATATATCATCTTTGTGATGAGAATAAAAATTTATACTTTCATGACTTGGATTCTTTTCAAAATATTGTTTAACTAACCTTTGATAATCATATAAACCTTGTCTTATTTCTGTCGTACAAGAAATAATTTCTTGAAACTTCTGAAGCTTTAAATCTACTATTTTCATACTTTCTTGCTTCTTAATTTGTTCCCTTGCGATAAAAAACGCACTTAATCCTCCGGCTAAACCACCAAAAAGGCTAAAAACAGCGCCTGCTAAACTTAAACCGCTGTCTTCTCCAAACATATCTGTCATAGCTAAAATTGAAATGATTAAAAGAATGACACTAAAAGGTAACACGGTTCCCCAAAATAATTTTCCATAATTCAAACTCCTTCTCCCCCCAAATATTAACATTATATAACAAATGCAAATATTTGGTTTGCAAATTCTCAAAATCTCATTTCAGTGCAGTATCTACACGCTATTTTTGCTCCATTCTTCATATGTTTTAAATGTTGTAACCTTATTAGGTGGCAACACTTCTTTATCTGCTTTCTGATACGCTTTCGCATATGTGTAGCCATCTTCCATATACTTATCAATTAGGTCTGTTAATCGTTTTTGATACGTTGCATCTTTGTAATCTCGACCTCTACGCACGGCTGGCAACTGCCCATCAATGAGTTTAATCTTCACGCAGCGGCAATTGATGTCCATTTTCGCTACGCCCCACATTGTCGGTCCTTTTGCCTTCATTCCTTTGAAATGAAAATAACCATCCGCATCAGCTTTTTGTCCATCCAGTTTACGGTGCTCATGCCGTGTTCGTGTATCAAGTGTTGATAGCCATATACATTCAATATCAGCGTATTTGCGCATCTCCTCTGTGACTGCTTCGTCTGCTATCGACATTGCTCTAGCACCTTCTGTACGTGCCACGGTGCGTGCTTTGTTTTGACTAATACCAATTGCATTTTCTAACCGCTTCGCCATCTTGAAATACCCTTCACCAGCCAAAAGTGATTGCGATATTTCGATTTGTATTTTACGAATTGTTTCATTGCGATGCACCTCTAATATTTTAGGCAAACATAGCAACTCAATTGGATTGGCTAGTGCTGCTGCAATAACATCTTCACCTGGTAAGGTAAATCCATCTTCAGTTCCTTGATAAACTTGAAACAAATAAGCTGCCATCAGGTACTGTTCAACATAAATGCGTTGTTGAGACATTTCAATTTGCTTTACAATTTGCTTGTAATCTTCATTCAACTGTTGCGCAATGCGTTCGAGTTCCTTTGCTAGTCGATTATATTTATTTAAATCTGTATAACTACTCTCATCACTCTCAACGAACTTACTATACATATTACTAAGCGTTGCCAGAATCTCTTTTAAACGCTTTCCAAGTAGTTCATCTACTTCACGCTCACTCTGTGCAATCAGTTCGTCTAGGCGCTTGATAATGTCTAGTTGATTATGAATTTGTTTCGGCATCCGCTTCACCTTCTAACGAACCGAAGCGGGTACTATATGCGTCTAGTTCAGAAGCTTTCTGATTCTCTAGCCGCTCTTTCTCCTGTGCCACATCGCGTACCCAAGGGTGATTTTCAAGTATAGTTTCATCTGAAATAATCCCTTGGGAGTCTCTAACCATTGTGATAATTTCCGCTTCATTTGTAAGGAGCATTTTATTAAAAGTAAAGGTGACGTCACGATAATCAAATTCACCAACGCGTGCCAATTCACAATAAACGCCAATAAAAAACATGAACTCACGCAATGCTAGCGTAAATTTCCGCTCCAACATTGATGCTTTCATGTCTAACAAAGAATATAAATTTTCGAGCGCTACGCCAGAAGGCGCATCTCCAATTACATCAGGTGATGGATCTACACCCTGACCGGATGTAATAATGTTTTTCCGCAGTGTTTCACCTTGTAATTGATAAGCAGCTGTCGGCACTTCTGCTGTAATAGTTCGCAAATCGGAGCCTTCATCTGGCGATAACTTAACAGCCTTATACCGCTTCAAATTCTTCTGAAACTCCGCCAGACTTTCTCCTTCATAACCAATCAATGCATAAATCAGTTCTTGCATATCTACTAATGTATTTTGTGCATCACTCACTAATTTTTCGTACGCATCAATAGCCGCTTTATTGAAGTGTAAATCACTTAAATGCTCGCTGTTATTTGCGAAGCGGATAAATGGCACCTTGCCCCATGATTTCCCTTCTGTACCCTCAGCATTCGTGAAATGTGGTGCTGGATTCAGTTCTCGTTCAGCATCCAAGTACATTTCGCCTTCAATCATTTCATAGTAAGTGACATCTACATCTGTCCATACTTCTAATTTGATGTGCTCCTCTGCATATTGATAAAAACGGATAGCCGCTGTTAGCTTATACCGTCTGTTACTGTCGTAAATAGGAATAACTTGTTCCGCTTCGGCAATCATATAATCAAATTCGCCATCTTCATTCACAAACGGATGGAGCCATTCTACGCCTTTATTTGAGGCATTTTTAATTAGCTCTGGTAGTGTATCTTCCCATTCCTCCCCAATAATCGTTTCAAGCAATTCCAGTTGCTCTTGGTTATCGGAGCGGCTACCGAAAGACATAGGTTCTCCTGCTAAATAGGCGACTTTTTGGTCCACCAATACTTTGTGCATACCGCTAGGAACTTTTTCATTCGTCGCTTCCTTATCTACACTCTTGCCACCATTGCTGTACGTGTAAATTTCACGTTCCATAATATCTGATTCGTTCCAATAATATTTCTGCCCCTGTAGCATTTTAGAGCTATCAAACGCTTCATATAGACTTTTCACCGTTTCGATTTCTTTAGGCGCATCATTCTTAATCTGTGCAATTAGTTCATCTGCATATGTGCCCGCTCCAAAATCATAAATATTATGCATATTCTTACCTCTCTCATTTTAAGAATGTGAATCCTGGTCCTGTCATAACAACTTTATTTATGAAATATCTATCGCCATCCATCTGGTGATCATTCTCTTTAATTGGCTTATCTTCACCTCGGTTTGCTGCCTTTTCATCCCAAACATACGAAGAAAACTCTCGAAATGTTTCTTTACAGCAATCGTTGTACTTAATAAGCATCCGCTCCAATGCAGTAGCTACATTACGAATCCCATCTACTACATCATTTTTCGCTTTAATTACATGGTGCCCACGTTTCTTTAGCGCCGTAATAAATGAAGCGGCCGATGGATCTACGATAATTCCTTTGAAATTTGTAAGCCCATCGATAAATGTTGCCATATCATCACAGTACTGCTCATCTGTTTTTTGTCTGCCTTTCTTACGACCATCGTAGTGATACTCTTTCACCTTGTACCAAATATCTCCACAGAAACCCCACAAACCAAATGTTGTTGGATTCTTTGTACCATAGTCACAACTGACATAAAACTTCTCATATGGCCGCTCCTCTGTTTTTACAACATGCCTATCCTTCTCAAACATGTCATAAATAACACCTTCTGCAAGCACCCATAAGCCTAAGATATAGCGCTTATAGAAAACACCGGAATACAAGCGTTTATAGCGTTCCTTCACTTTTTCTGAAAGCGAAGGGTTATCATCCATCAAGAAATGAATTTGAAATAGATTCTTTTCTTTTAATTTATCTAGAAACTCTACTTTGAACCAATGATATGGACCTGCTGGGTTACAGTTAAACCAAAATTTAGCACCTTCTACAGAACAACGTGCCGTTGCCTGGTCTACGAAGGAGCGGGGCATAAGCGCCACCTCGTCAAAAAACATTCCAGCTAATGTAATCCCTTGGATAAGGTCTTGAGAACCTTCATCCTTACCGCCAAAGTAATAGAAATAATTAACTTGTTCACCTTTTGTAACAGTGAACATATTTTCGGTACGTTGTTCTTTTACGGTATACCCTCGTGCACGCAGCATTTTTTGAAGCGGTTTGAATACGTTACGTCTAAATGAACCAATCGTTTTACCAGCCATACCGAGGTTTTCATCGTTAAATGTTTCCATGGCCCACATGACGAAAGAAAGTGACATCACAACCGTTTTGCCTGCTCGCACCGAGCCATCACAAATAATGCCATCATAATCTTTATATGGCGAAGCGGCATGACACCACCAAGTGAGCACCTTCTTCTGTTTAGCACTAAAAGGAGTAAATTTAAAAAGCGCAGGCTTCTTTTTTCGCCTACGCTCCCGCTTCTTACGTTGTTCTGTTAATAGCTTCTTTACATTAGTCAGCATCCCAATCCACCTCCACACCTTTCAGCGCTTCAATGAATCCATCATCTTCGTATTCGTCATGATCGTCACCATTTGCTTTACGAATTGCAATCAACTCTTTTTCAATTTTTAATTGCTTCAGCTCATTATCATTAAGCAAGTCCATATACTTCGTCAAGAAATCGAGTGCTTTCATTTTGTCGGCAAGCTTCACCGTCACGCCATCTTTGCCTTCTTTGATTTCTGTCACAATCGATGTGTCTATATTCGAAGCGGATTTCAAATGAACGTAGTTCACATTGATTTCCTTATCCTCGAATACTTTTTTATCGTTCGCATCTCGCCCAACAAATACGTCTGGAATCAAACGTTTCTCGGTGCCCCATGCCACGTAGTCGGAGATATCTGCAAATGCAATATCAATCCACTTCTGCAGCACTGCACGAGACTCAATCATGATGCCATCTGCAATGTCCTGTTTGATTGCGCTGATTTCCGCGCGTATCTTATCATTTCTCAGCAAGCGACTGCCATTGGACATAGCCTGCATGTAATCACAGTCATAAACCTTTTGATAGGCTTTCGTGGCATTCCAATATTTTGTGTAGTAACGACAAAAAAGCCACTGTTTATCGGTTAAATCACTGTTTTCCTTACTTAGTGATTCTTCTACGATAGACAGCCGCTCCCTAGTTGATTCTTCTGTATGTGTCTGCTTCTTTTTTGTGTGCACACCTTTTTCTTTTGTGTGCACACTTTTTTTATCCGCTTTCTCATTGGTTTTATTCCATTTGCGTGTTTTCCACGACTTCACTGTATTGATTGTGACATCGTATTTTTTAGCGATATCTTTGTACTTCATGCCATTGTCATAATCGACTTTAGCAAGTTCATATTTTTCAGCCATTCATGTTTCACCACCTCTTTCCTTCCTAGCGCCAGTAGTCAGCTATCTTTACCAGCGCTCTTTTTAAATCTATATAGACTAACTAGTTCTAATATTTAATCGTAACTACTGCATATGGTTCGACTGCATAGTATTTATGCATAATTAAGTCAACCACTTGTGCATCATCTATCCACATCATGCCTGTGAGCGCGTCCTTAATACCTTTTGCAAGGTTGTCCAAATCTGGCTTAACCGTTGGACGTACACGATGCGCTAACTTATCCGCCTTTAGTTGTTTACTACCGCTCTGTTGCAACTTGTGAAATACATCGATATGCAACTCAATCGCTGAGTCAATCAGTTGCTCAGGTGCATAACGTGCAGCGCATTTTTGTACGTGCGCTTTATAAGTACGCGACTTTTTATCGTCATATGTACGTACATGGCCATTATGTCGTGAAAAGCGCGGACGTTGTTGTGCTTGTACTGGTCCACCAATTGTAAATTTGATTTCGTTCATACCATCATCCGCTCCCCTCTGTTTTTAGGCATAATAAAAAGCACCTACCTAAGTAGATGCCACTTATTAAAAACCTAGTTCACTTTTAAGTTTATTCATTGCGTAAGTTTGGACAGCGCTCTCGAACAACTCTTTCCAATCTTTAAAATTTGTATGTTCTTCGACAAATCCATCTAAACGAGCCACTTCTTCATCACTTAGTTCTTGTTTAACTTCTACTGGCAATTCATTTAAAAAAGCTTCTACACTATCGAAATTCGTATTGTCATTAACAAACGAATCATTAAATAAATCTTCAATAGTGATAGCGCCGTTAATACTTTCAGCAGCTTTCCCGATGTGCTTTGTAACTTCATTAAAATTACCTCTAAATTTAACACCCATATTTTCACCTCCTAACTCAAAACCAGCAATACCGAAACAGTTCCTTCTACTTACCCAGTAACATATTTTTTAAATAACCCTGCAGCAACTCCTAAAATAGAAGCTCCTGCAAAGAATACTAAAATTGTACTGATATTTTCTTCTGTAAACAGCACACCAACTAAATCCAATTAATCACCTCCTAACCTCAAAATAACAATATTAGGAAATGACGTATATCAACTACTTGACTTGCATGACAAAAGTTTGACTATAAATTATGTATACCGCTCCTGGACAAGAAGCGGCTTGAGAGGTGCAGTCATAAGTAACCGCAGTATAGCGCCTGCTGTGATGCATACTGTTTATTTAATGGCGCTAGTATATGTATGTGCCGCACGTGGCGGCTTGATGATTAGTCGCTTAACATGTTTGCCCTGAACAGCAATTGTGAGTAGTGCACAGGTAACTCTCCTTGTCGAAGCGGCCATAAATGATTGCGTGCTTGCTCACGCATGAGAAAATGTTGCTCTCACTTATATAGAATCCGTAAGGCAACGTAAGGCAAGATTTACGAAGTTTTCTTTTGTAGGCCCTCTTTGACTTTTGAGCGAGCACGTTTAATATATGATTGAACAGTACCTTTACTTACTTTTAATTCGTCTGCGATTTGTTGAAAACTTTTTTGTTCAACCGTATGAGCAATGTAACAAAGTCTCTCGCGATGACTCCACATACTATAAATCTTTGCCAGCTGCTTTTTTTCAGCGCTCGTCATGTGCAGCTCTTTTGTATTGATATCATATACTTGCTCTGCAATGTCTGGAATCACATCAAGCGATTCGAAAAATTGACGCTGGTATACTGCGTGCTTATCCGCTCCACGCTGTAAATCAGGGTTACGACCTTTTTCCATCCAGTCCATTGCGAATACCATTGAGTTCTCCATGCTATTTAGAATAGACTTCTTATCTTGAAACGGTGAGATATTTGTTGCTTCGCACTCTTCTGCAACTGCTGCTCTCTTAACCGCACGCAAGTCGCTTAGACTATGATCGTACTCTTCCAGCAACTTGTCTGCCCAGTTTTCTAATTCTTTACTTGTATAGTCGTGTTCTTCTATCGTCGTCATTTCTACAACACCTCTTTATTTTTGTTTGATTACACCTTTTCGTCGTGCATAGCGTGGACGGCGTATACCCATTAGCTCTTCAATTTCATACCTTGTTAAGCTTTCAAGCTGTTGCTTATCCGCTTTTTTAGGTGAATTACATTTATTCGTTAGTTGTTGTTCATTGTCATTCGTCAAAGGGTTAGTGCGTTTGATTTCATCTTGTAGTGTTCGCATACATTCACTCCTTTTTATTTTGGCAATAAAAAAGAGGACAACAAATGCCAGTAGCTTTTGCTACTAACAAATGTTGTCCTCCAGATGGCTGGTAGAACATTTATTATTTCATTTCAATATTCCAGGCAGATGGATGATTTAAATGCATAATATTATAGACTTGTAAATTTTCTTGTTTTAGTAAAAAATTTTTAAATTCATTGGCTCCTACATCTACAGCAGTAGTTGATGCATTTATGATAATAACTTCTTTATCTACTTCAAGAAAATTATTTAATCTATTCATAAAATCTTCTTGAACCTTTTCAGCACGCCATATTTTCTTAAAAATATTATCTCTAATTATAGGATAAGTGTTCTTTTTATTACCTAAAAATGACCCTAATGATGTCTGATAATTCACTCTATTAATCAATACATATTCAAAATCTTTTTGATTAGTTAAGAACTTAAAAATCGAGAAAAGATTCTCTAAATTTTTTCCTGTTTCTCCATTTGCTGCCTTTAATGGTTTTAAAACATCTGTAGTTAAAAGAGTTCCTTTTTTATATTTATTTTCTTTTAACTCATATTCATCTATGTGCGGAGACTCCAAAATAATTATATACCTTTTACTATTTTTTGATGCATTATTTACTATTCTATCATGTACTTTAAAACAATCTTGAAATGGGTTGACTTTAAATTCATAATAATCAGCTTTCTTTTCAAAAAATGGACTTTCATTTAAAACTTCCAAAATCTCTGGAACATAAGCAGCTTCACTTTTTATATCAACAACTTCATTAATTTCTAATGAATCATTTCGAATATTCACTTTCATTTTTAATTGTTCATTATTTGTTACTTCAATGATAAAAATTCCTCCTTTCAGAAATTCAAAATTCTTCCCCCTCATCCCAGCGCAACCGCTTCACTTTTCCCTGATGCGTAATGATTTTTGTTTCTGCATGCTCAGGTAGCTCTGAAACCTTCGCTTGACCCTTAGAAACAACAATCACACAATTTTCAGGTAGTTCCATTATATCAACTTTGAGTAATCCTTCATTACTAATTTCTAATTTTTTCATACGCATTATGTAATTCCCCCTACAGAATAAATTTGGTATAATAGATTTGCGAAAATCATGTTTTTGTAGGGAGAAGCGTTTGTAGCGGTAACTACAAACGCTTTTTTTATTTATTAGCATGTTGCGCATGTCTTACGTGCTTCATATAGCAAAGCTGTTTTTCAACATATGGATCATCTTCTTTACCACCACTTGATGTCCAATCCGTTAGGCGCTGCTGTATATCTTTTAAGACTGGAAGTGGCATTTCATTAATTAATTCTTCTATTTGTTCCATTGGTGTTTTAATTATCATCACTATAAAACCTCCATGCTCTTCAATGTATTAAACATGCCATTTGTATATATATCTGCCGCTCCGAGTGCAACGACTACCCAATACGGTCCATCAAGCATTTGTTCATACGCTCGTAATTTGCTTGGCTCCACGCCTAATCGATATGACAGTGCCACACCTAGCAGCGCGTTAAATGTATCGCTTTGCTCTGTAGCAAATTGTTCGTCCAGTAACCAGCTATCGTATGCTAAAGATGCCCCGGACACTTTCTCGTATACATCAGGAACCGCTGTGATGTAGGCAACAATTAAATCTGATTCTGTTACAATATCAAACTTGTATTGCTCTGTGATAGCCGCGAAGTTTTGTTCATGTTGTTCATGTAAAAACATTAGCCGCCCTCTTCCTGCATCCGCTTCTTCCATTTCTTGTTCTATGCATGCGTCGTACATTTCATCTTCAATAAAATCGAAAATCGTCATTTGATTTCGTTCCCATTCTTCTTTCAGAAACTTTTTATAGCAACGGCGACCATAACCAATCGGCGTCCACTTCGTATCTTTTAACTTTCTGCCACATCGCTGGCATACAATCCCTTTAGCGAGCTGTATATCACGAAAGCGCTCATAAAATGTATGTGTGATGAAAACCTTGTGCTCAGCATCGTCATATACATCAAATAGCTTCATTTCGTTATCCCATCGCAAATATTTGATTGCACCATTTTTTAACGATTCATCATTTAATAAAAAGTGCGTTAAATCTTGTTGCACTTTCGCGACGTAATGCTCGTGATGTACTAATTCGTTTCTACGCATAGTGCCGCTCCTTACTCCATCCCACCCACCCGTTTTAATTCAACAATTCATTTTCGGTCCATGAATGTCGCTCAAAACAAACTTAACTGTTCTGGCGCTCGTTCTGTTTCAACCTTCTCTGTTGTTTCCTCGACTATTTCAGGAAACCTAAATTGATTGAACGGTGCCGTTATTGCTTTTGTTACAACTTCACTATTGCTATATATCGCTATAATCGTAGTTAGCTCCCATTTCCGTCCGTTTAGATGTTCGACCTGGTCGCCTACACTGAATGGATTTGACAATGCTTCAAACGCTTCTTTATATTCATTGACCAGTGTATTACGTGAATCATAATCATCTAGCTCTCTAAACATTTTCATCTCTGCGCTAATTTCTTCGATCGAACGTGGCTGTATTATTTCTACACTATGCTCAACAAATGAATCAAAATTATTCAGCAAAGAGCACCCTCTAAGTTGTGTCATCTGAGGATCAGCATAATAAAGTGCGTGTGTACGAGCAGGCCGAACTTTCAGATAAAAAGTATCACCTTTGCGTCGCATTGGTTTTAGCTTTTCACCGTAATCACTAATCATAATTGCGCTATATAAAACTTCGGCCTTTAAAGCCGCACATACTGCTGGTTGTGGAGTAACAACCGGCGCTTCTTCTATCACTTCCATTACTTCAAAGAGTGTCTTGCGATAGATTCCAAAAAATGAACCTGCTCTATTAAATAAGCTTGCATAATAATGTGTCTTACTGTGCTCAAACAAATAATATTGTTGTCCATCGACTAAATTACTTGATGAACCTTCGTTAATGCAGATACCTTGCATTACAACCACTCCCGCCACTTATCCATCACACGATATCCGTCCAACTGTAAGCTCATTACGTCTACATCACGCTCAGATACTTCTATGATTTCACGGCCTTTACGCACCTTGTAAAATACAACCGGCACTTTCGGACGTGCTGCAGGACGTTGTACTTGTTTATCCATGTCCTTTCGCTGTTTATTGGTCGTGCGGCAAAGATTACGACGGTTGTAGCGACGTTTATAGCTATGTTGTGTGACTGCAATCCCGTGCTTGTTTGAATCGTTTCTCATTTTCTCTCTCCTTTTCATGCGCCTTATCTTTTTCGATAAGGAATAATTGTTCTGAAATTTCTGATTTTAATAACTGTAGCGATTCCTGTAATTGCTTCGTTTTCTTTTGAATCGAATGCATTAATTCGCTTCCTGTACTAACTGATAGAATAATTCTGCATCGCGATTATCCAAAGCTGAATCAATCGCTAAAAGTTTTGCATGTTCTGTTAGCAAAGTTTCCGCTTCTTCTAAAGCAGCAGTAAATGCTAAAAGCTCTTTTACGCTTTTTTCAGACGTTTTGTTACTAATAGGTCTCTTAATATCCAAATACTCATTAAGCTTTGCACGTGCAACGTCTGTCATCTTAGCGACTGTATTTTCAACTTTATTACTCACCAATGTACGGTATCGAAGAAAATCTCTTAATTGCACCTTTATTTTTAAGAAGATGTCGTGTAATGGACCTAGATTGACTCTTTTACCAGCTGTGTTGATGTACCACACATCCAAATCAAAATTACGTTCACTCGTTTGAACTAATTTAATTGTGTACGTACGGTCAATTGCTGCGTTTAAATAAATCCCTGTATCACTTGAAATAGATGAACCATAAAAATTGATTTTCATATTCTTCTCTCCTCTGAATTACTTGAACAATTTACGCATGCGCCAATTGAGCATGACATCTTCTTCGATTTGCATTGTGTAATCGCCACACATTTCAAATAATCGACTTCCTAATGCTTCGTTAATTGAAAGTAAAGTGGCAAAGTCTAGCTCACTCGATAACAGAATCGGTTTATTGTTGAGATAGCGATAATTAATGATGGCCTGCATCACCTTTTGCTCGAATGGTGTAGCGCGCGGCAATTGAATCATATTTCCCTCGCGATCTTCTTTAGTGGCTGGTTTAAACAAGTCATCGATAAACAACACTTCTGCTTGCTGCGCCTTTTTGATAATGGTGTCTTTATGCTCGTAATTGTTTGCACTCATTGATTCTGTCATTTCTACGAATGGAAAATACATAACTGGTACAAAGCACTCTCGCATGAGCCCATTTGATACAGCGGATAACAAATGCGTTTTACCGCAGCCAACTTGGCCAACAAATGCGATGCTATTTTCACGTGTGCTACGGATGTCTTTAAAATGCTTATAGTAATCCACTGCAAGGCTTCGCATTTCTTTTCGAATGTCGTTGTCCGTTTGATAATTTTTAAAGCCCATCTTTTGGAACTCTGCGGTAATTTCAGAAGCAGTTACAATACGCTCAATCTTACGTTGAATAGCACAGGTGCATTCCACCCACACTTCCTCGTCACGAATTACTTGGCCGTTTCCAAATACGTCTGCTTCACGCATTTCAGTCCATCCACCTTGGTCTTTGCACTTATCGCATTTGTGAGTTGTAATTGGCAAGTCCAGGGTACTTTGTTTGTTTTTTAGTGCCGCTAGTACTTCTTCGATTGTTTTGACCATGTTGCTCACGCTCCTTTTGTTGTAAATAGTTTTGCAAGTCTATCGCTGTATGAATATTTTCAGCAGCCCAATTTTTAAGGATTTTGCTAATTAAGCGTAAAGGCTTCTTCACATTCTGATTACTACGTGCTTCTTTAATAGCTTCGATAATGAGATCTTTTTTATAGTTATCCACCATGTCACCTAAATCCTCTTGATCAAAGCCCCCACTAACTAACCCGAAATTCTGTTCATAGATACTAAGAACTTCTGCAAAATCAGTATCTAACGGAAGGTCTGTATGTTGGTTTGTCAGTACTTGGTTAGTATCAGTATTTGGTTTATTCAATACTTGGTTAACATCAGTACTTAGTAGTGTCGGATTTACCACTTGTGGTTCTTCCATAAGTGGCTTTTCCATTTGTGGACTTTCCACTTGTGGAGAATCCGTAAGTGGAATTTCTCTTACAATTGTTTCCCAAGCTATTATTTTTCTTGTTTCCGAATCCTTTATAGGTTTTCGTTCAACATATCCACAATCTTTTAACTCTTTTAATCCACTTCGAAAAGCGTCACGACCATCTTTTGAATGTTTTACTAATTCATCTATATAGAACACCCAATCATCTGGCATCGAAAGCATATATGCTATAATTCCTTTTGCTTTCCAAGAAAGCCTTTCATCATTCAACGCTGTTCGGTTCATCACAACATAATTATTATTTTTTTCTACTCGAATAATATTGCTCACTTTTCTTACTCCTCCTTATGCCAAGCCAACGCGCAGTAAACTACTACAATGGCTAGCGCGCCTAACATACTTACACACATAACCATGATTTCTTTTGTGGCTGTAAGTGAAAGCACATACAAACCAACACTTATCATTAGCAGCAAGTAGACTACAAAGCTAACATCCTCGACTGCATTTTCTGTCGCAAACATACGATATATCCTTTTTAAGATTTTCATGTTTTAGGACCCTTTCCACTTTTATATTAAGTGCCGCTAAACGCTCGATTATTTCGGCAAAATTGTCTTTAGTCGTACGTACTTGCTTAAACGTATTTTCTAAATCTTGTTGCAGTTCTATTTTTTGCATTACCACGCTTACGCACCACCTTTTTGACGGCTTTTAACAAGCCCGTCAAAATATATCAGCACACCGCTTGCTTGCGTAAATGTGAGGGCCTTTGTTGATGTACCCTCCGGAATATTGCAGGCGTAGCAAGCCGACTCGAATGCTGTTTGTTTGTCCTCCACTTTTGGACCTGCAACGATTTTTAGCGCATTTTTAAGTTTTTGCGATTGCACCTCAGTTATGAGCTTTTCGCCATCCTTATTTGCACGCGCCGGTTGTTGCTGCATTGGTGGCTGTGGATTACGATATTGCTGCTTTTGATACGGTTGCTCATACTGTCGCTGTTGTTGATTATTGGATTGATTATTGTGTTGATTGTAGTCAGGATCTTCATTGTCAGTCGGTAAGTTAAATGACTTTATCAAAAAGTACCGCTCCGCATACGTCAGTGCGCTACCTATCGCTTTGGCGACATCCTCATTCGTGGCACCATACATAAAAGGAACTTCCAATATTTCTGATGGATTGTCTGCATTTATCCACG
Organism: Kurthia huakuii LAM0618; assembly: GCF_000505545.1. GTDB lineage: Bacteria > Bacillota > Bacilli > Bacillales_A > Planococcaceae > Kurthia > Kurthia huakuii. The sequence goes on along the minus strand of NZ_AYTB01000008.1, from coordinate 160,457 downwards.
TATAAGTCATCTTTCCATAAACCTTAAATTGCGTAGATGTTTTTCCTCTACCAGTCGTAACTTCTTCTCTTTCTACATTCTGTGTATCGACTCGCGGAAAAAGAAGAACCCCTAAATTATTCATAGATTCTTGAATACCTGATAAAATTTGTGAACCTGTTACATACGAGTATTTGTAGCCCTCACCATCTTTTCGTAGCGCTGGAATATGCTTACGCACCTCTACTAGCTTCTGAAAAAGATTTAATGTGCCGGCCGTTTGAACTTGCCCTGCATCATTTGATTCCATTAGGTTTGCCCCCTCTTATTTTGTGGTATACTTTACGTAGTTATTTTTATACAGTAGGCGACTTGTTCGCCTATGACTAAGGCCGCTCTCGTAAAGCGGTCTTTTTTTATTCGTTGCAACCCAAAAACATATCCATCGATAAAATCCAGTGTCCATGAAGGACCGTTAAATAACCTTCTTTTTGAAGTAACTCCAATACATCTGTAAACTTCCACCGACGAATCATTACAGCAATTTCTTTATCACTTAGTTCATCTAAAGCTGCATCTTTTACTTCACTTGCGGGTGCATCCAACTCGAAATGCTTGTAGTACATGTTGTAATGACTTAGGATTCGTTCCTCCGTCCAATTCAGGCGCATATCCTGCTCTGTTTGCCAACCCTCGCGCTCTTTAATTGCTGCCAAGCGCAAATCAAATTTTGAAATACTCATTTTAACCACCCTTTCATTTTCCAGTGCAGCATCAAAGCTCTCATTCGCTTTTTAATACTGATTTCGTAATCTTGTTGCAGCTGAATCACGCTATTCTCTAAAAAGAAGCGGAGCGTTAGTAACCCATCCATCACATCCCTTATATCTTTTAGATTTTTTTCATCAATTTCTGATGGCATTTTAGAAAAATCAACTTGTTGGAGAAGCGCATAAACTTCTTTTTCTTGATTTTTAAATTGATTGAGCAATACCAAGCGATGCATATCAAATCCAATTCCATCTAATACAGGCGGCGTAAAGCCGTCTGTAAATTCATGCGTAATACCTGCGATATATTTTGCATTATCGTGTATAAGCATGCTTTCCTTTGCTGTTTCCTGTGACATGGCACGATCCCCAACCTTAATCCTACTAATCGCCGAATTACTATAATTCAGCTCTACAGCAAGTTGCGTATTGGGGATTTTTTCATCCTCAATAAGCTGTGTTAATGGCTTCTGCGCATTAATTGCTTTCTTCATTTCCCTCACGCCTTTCCAAACGTCATTTAACAACTGTATTAATTACATGGTTTTTGGTAATAGTTATAGGGCCTTGAAAATATCCTTGAAATGAAATTCTAAAAACTCTGTCATTTTAGAAGCAAGGAAGGTCCATTTCTCGCCGGACGACCTTGGATAGTAAACAAATCCACCTTGTTCAACATCAAGAACTTTACGAAATTTAGGATTGTATAAAATATTGTCTTTAATCCAAGGACCGCGATAACCTGTGCGCACTTCTATATCTTTCAGTGTCCAATAACGACCCGCTACTGCTTGTTCTTTCAAGTCGGCAAGTTCTACCTTTGAAATGAGAATATGATCCTCTGGAATAGGAATTGTTAAATTCACTGCTAAACTTTGCATTTTCTCACCACCTTTCTAGGAATTAGTTTGATTAAAAACAGCCAGTTGCAATTGACGATTATGCACAGCGATGTCGTACCTCATTGATGATGACGGTTCCCAAATGCTTAGGAAAAACCTCGCTTCTTCGAATTGTTTCGCTTGAAGCGCACGATACGTTGGTAAATCGAACTTGTTTTTAAAGTCGCGCCAAACTGTTGGAAATACCTTTTTGGACATTGCTTTATATGCTGGCGAATCATAACCACCGAGCGCTTTTAGCACACGCTGTTTGGCCATATCCTGTAACTGTTTCTCCTGGTGAGTGTTAATGCGCATGCTGTCTTTCAACTCTTGCACATCTTGTTTGATGTCTTGCACTTCTTGACGTGTATCGAGTGCAGCTTGTAATGCGAGTGCGATTGGATCCGCAGGTAATGCTGTTTGTTCAGCCGCTTCCATTTCGTTAAAGCGTTCAATGTAAGCAACCGCAAATGCTGTTCCTTCAATACCGGACATACGGTTTCCGTAGAGTTCACAGCCTTGCTTAGTAAGGTGGAACATTGGATACTTCTGATTATTCTGTTGATGAATATACGTTGTTTCTTTGAAGTAAAGGGTATGCTGAATTTTCAGCACCCCTAAGTCAGATGAAATTTTACGAATATCTTGCATTACATTTTTATGTTCGCGCCCTACCATCTCAGCCACTTCAATTGAAGTGATAGTTTGCGCTGCATATGTTACTTGGATGTTTGTCATTATATTTTCTCCTTTACACACTTTTTAGTAACGTTACGTTACTTTTATCTTCAAAAAAAATAGTCCAGTCAAAATCTAATGCTTCAGCAACCCTTTGAGCGACACTAGGACTAGGGTTTCTACTTCCTAGCTCAATCATAGTGTAGTACTCTCTAGAAATATTACACTTTCTAGCTACAATACATTGCGTAAAACCTTTTGAATTTCTTTGAGATATTAACCAATATCGTTTATTCAATCAATACACCACCTTTTTTGTAACGTTTTGTTACATTAATAATAGTTTCATTTCGTGACATTGTCAATAGATTTTTCTAAATATGTTTCGTTTAGTTACAAAGACTTTAGAGTAACTAAATGTTACATTATAATATAGGATACAGAAGGAGGGTTTTTTATGATCGGTGAAAAACTCGTACAATTAAGAAAAGAGAAAAAAAGAACGCAGCAAGAAGTAGCTGATTACTTAGGGGTTACTAGACCTGCATATACAGCTTACGAAAAAGATTCAAGAAACCCTGATTACGAAACTCTAAAAAAGATAGCCACTTATTTTAATGTAACAACTGATTATCTATTAGGTAATAGCGACATCAAAAATCCAGAAGAAATTACTTACGCTGGCATCAAGAACGATGAGTATGCTGCACTTACACCTTATCAGAAGGAAGTTATGGATTTCTTTATGAATAGCGAAAGTCTTTCATTTCATGATAAGCCTGAAAATCTACTGGATGCTTTAGAGGAATTCGAGATTTTTTATGAAATGCTGAAAAAACGTGAAGAACGCAAAAAATAGGATGCACAATGAATGCATCCTATCTTTTGGTTATATATTGTAAATATTTATCATTAATTTGAGAGGAATGAATCTAAAAATGAAAAAGACTATTTTAAAAGTTACTGCTGCTCTAGCTCTTGGTGCTACAATTTTCGCTGGTCCTACTTCCCTTCCCAATGATACCTCTACTGTTACGGCGAAGTCTTATTCTTCACCAAAACCAGGAAGCTGGAAAGGCTTTAAAAAAGTGAAGATCAAACAAGATATTTATATCTACAAAATGAAAAAAGGTCCTTCTCACGCTCAGGACTATGTATTAAAGAAAATAAAAGTTAAAAAGAATACTATGTTGAAATTAGAAGGCTGGTGCATGAGTTGTGGTGGATCATACCCTGTAAAATCTTCTAAATACAAATGGACCAAAACAACTTATTATCAAACTTTTGCGGACCAAAATAAGAAGTTTTGGTATTAAAGCAGTTTCTTCAAAAAAGCTAATGGCTTTGAAATAGTGAATACCATTAGTCATTAATAAACAGTGCAAAATAAGATGCGCTATCTAGCGCATCTTATTTTTTAATGAATAGTATAGAAAGATTGTATTTAAATAAAGGAGGATTACTTTGGAGGATTACTTAAGACCTACTGAAGCAGAAATTGAATTTTTAACCCTATCCTATAACAAATTCTATGATATTTTCGAGGAAACATTCGAAGATGTCTTTTGGGAAGAAACAGCTTATTATCGTTTAACTAAAATAAAAACTGCATTTGAAATTTATGCAGAAATATTACACTATGAACCTATCAAATGGATAATTGAGTCTATGAAAAGAAATCGACCTCCTATGGAGGCTGAAATAGCTAGTGATTTATTTAAATGTATCCGAAATATTTTTGCACACTTTCCATTCTTTGAATCATGGGATGAAGTCATCGTAAACAAAAATATAATAAATTGGCATAAAAAAGGGCAAACTATTGATAAATTTTTAGAAAAATATAAAGGAAGAGAGTCTGTAAAATATAGAATATGGGAAGAAAAAAAGAAAAAAATGACCTATTTAAATATCAGCTTTCCTAATACTTATGACAAACATTCTAAAGTTTATCTTAAAGAGATTTTATCAGAAAAAGAAGGCTTTAAATTTGCACTGATTCTTATGAAAAAAATAATAGACACTCAAATCGCTGATTAATTTGAATTTCTATAAAATATAATTATCGAAAAGCCAGGAATTCACTCCATTAAACTACTTATCATTTTAATTAGAGGTGTAGTATGACAACAGAGAAATTAATCCAAAGTTTTTATGAAAATATCCCTACAATCCCAAAAGAACAAAATTATTGGCTTTTACGAGCTAATAGTGGACGTTACTATCAAGATTTTTTAAAAGAATCTTATATTGCTATAAAAAATTATAATATCCCATTACAAGAATTTATAGAAAGTAGTAGTTTAATTGAAGCTACTGAAAACGACTATGCAGACATCATTAGCAATTATTTGATAGAAAGCAACCATAATATCAACTATATTTCAAAGCAACTTTATACTTTTATAAACAAGATTAAACAGTACGATTTAATTTTAACTCCTTCTAAAAGAAGTGAATACTATTTATTAGGATATGCTGGAAAGCTATATGAGGAAAATAGTGCTTTCTTTGAAGATTTTACTCCTAGTGGTAGCGTAGAAGAAATTGAACATTCGCCGTATTTATTAAGAAGAAAAGTTATTTGGTTAAAAGAAGTTCATAAAAATGAAATTGACAATTCTTTTTTGAAAATACGAAATACTCAACAAGCTTTAATTAATATTAATCAATATGCAAATATTATTGATCGCATAACTTTTCCTTTCTATATAAAAAATGAACAATTCCATGCTAATTTTTATGCACAAGGGACATCTGATTTTTCTATTCAAACATGGAGCAACTATCATAATATATTAGCAAAACGTTTAGGAGATAGAGATGCAAAAAAATTTTTCTTGAAACAGAATATTCAATCTCCCGGCTATATTGAAATGATTTCAACTGTTAAAAATATCGTTGATGTATCCACTCCTTATTTTACAGGAGCTTTAATAATGTTGGGGGTAAAAGTTCTTCATGTCAGATATAAAGAAACAGAAGTAAAAGGACTTTTACCTTGGCTCTTCACTAGAAAAAGAATTAACAAATCTATAGATTTAGATAATCAATTGAAACAATTGGAAATTGATAGAATAAAAAGAGAACTTGACCAACCTAGCGTTGCTGAACAAGTTCCTGAAATGCGTATTACCGCCAATGAAGCAGGTAGACTCGTCTTACCTTCAACTCAAAGGCAAACGGATTCTTCTGACTCACAGGATGGGGATAGACCTTTAGAGCAAGAACAATCAACCCAAGAGCCAGAATAAATAATATTGAATTCGAAACATTGAATGTTGTGAAAAAAAGCGGAATTTTCACTATCCAATAAAGTATGGAAGACAACCATAGAGTTCCAACTATTTTCTGTATGCTTTGCATCTAAATCACCACCCCTTTAGATTAATATTGTTATTATTTACATATAAATATACCCTTATATTGATTTTTTAGAAACAGTCTATTTAAATTTAACTAAAAACATTATTTCTAAATAAAAACCTCACTTCACAAGAGTGGGGTTTTATTTTATACTTAAAAGAACATACGTTCCTTATATGGGAATATTCGGAGGATTTAAGATGAAATTGACACTCACACGTAAGGAAGAATTTATACAAAAGTTATACAAAACAGCTAACATACATAGTCCAGCACAAATTAGCGACTACAATATTGCCGATATGCTCGGGCTGACCATTATGCCCGCTCCTATCGACTCAAAGCGTTTAGGAGCACTAATTGTAGTAGATAGTCGTATACCTGATGAAGAGCAGCATGAACAATTCGCTCATGAGCTTTGTCACTCTATCTGGCACGTAACTAATCAAATGCTCATGCCAGACTTTTGGACAGAGTACCAGGAATGGACGGCCGATACATTTGCGAATCACTACTGCATGCCAACATTTATGCTGCTAAATCTAGATCTTCAAGCTTACCGAACAAAGAAGCACTTGTATTATGAGATGGCCGAGTTATTTGGTGTGACTTTAGAGTTTGCTACGAAGCGAATTGATGATTTTTTATTTCAGCTAGAATGGCGCGATAAAAACATATTTGAAATTGTTCATACATAATTTAAATTGAATTGGCAAAAGCGCAACGCATCATTTACTGAGTTTTGCGCTAATGATTAAGAAAGGAATTTATTTGGAGGAGATTTATGTGGCAAGTATCACAAAACGCGGTAAATCATGGTCATATACTGTTAGTAACTATGTAGACGGCGTTAATAAACAAATTAAAAAAGGCGGCTTTCGTACAAAACGTGAAGCAGAAATAGCGGCTGCAGCCATTGAAGCGCAAAAAGGTGAAGGTTCACTAAAGCTTAATAGCGCTATTCCTATTGCGACATACTTTGAACGCTGGATAAAAGCATATAAAGCAGATGTTCATTATAATACGCAGTTACGCTATCAAAATAGCTTAAAGTGGGTAAAAGTTTACTTTGAAAATACTAAAATTAACACGCTCACTGCTTTAGACTATCAAGAATTTTTAAATTGGTTTGGCTCTACCCGCTCCGAAGAAAGTGTAAAGAAGCTAGATAGTCATATAGGGGCCTGTTTGCGCCACGCACACGATGTTGGGGATATTCGTTACAACATTACGCGCGGCCGTAAAATTCAAGCAAGCCACACCGGTAAACGGGCTCACGATAAATACATTGCAAATCACAAAGATGCACAAAAGCTGTATTCGTATTTATATCATCATTTAGAGGATGGTTTTGGGCTAATCCATCACCTGCTGCTACTCGCTCTAGTTACTGGACTCCGCTTTCAGGAACTATTAGGCTTAACGCCTAATGACTTTGATTTCAATGACAATACGCTCGACATCAATAAGTCATGGGATTATAAACATCAAAGCGGCTTCGACAAATTAAAAAATGAAGCATCTTATCGTAAAATTACCGTAGATCCAAATGTCATGGTTATTTTCAAAGAACTAATCGATGCAATTACTAATCAACGATTACGTGAAATGATTATTTTCCGTAGCCCGCACCACCCTACTGATAGTTTCACCAATGAAGGAACTAATAAAGCACTACGAAAAGTTTTAAATGAATTAGGTATAGACCCTATCACTGTTCATGGGCTACGACATACGCATGCATCTGAACTTTTATATGCTGGTGTGTCCATTCAATACATCTCTAAACGACTTGGTCATAGTGATATTCAAACAACGTTAAATACGTACACGCATATTGTTAAAGAGCTTGAAGCCCAGAACGACGCGGTTACAGTGCAATTATTCACACCTTAAATTTGGTCACTATTTTGGTCACTATTTCATTTTTTTGGTCACTATTTGGTCACTATGCTACGATATTCTAAGGTGTTTTAATGCATTCTCCATAGCATACTGAAAAAACAAAAAAGCCGATAAACGCTGTTATATCAACGTTTATCGACTTTTTCTAAATTTTATGATGCTTTGTAATTGAACAAAGATATGCCTTCTGGGAGAATCGAACTCTCATCTACGGATTACGAGACCGTTGTTCTGCCATTAAACTAAGTAGGCAAATAGGTAAGTTCTATTCATAACTTACAACTATTATTATACTCTTATTTGTACTTTATACAACATTTCTGTCTAAAAAACACTTTTCTTGTTTATTTAATTTAATGCTACTTTAACTCTTTTCTTGCTATTCCATTAAGGAAATTACTTCTAGTATACGTTAATGATGATGAACATAATCATTTTCTTTTACATATTCACGGAAATTCGCTAAATCTTGCATACCCGTTGAAGTGCCATCAATGGCTTGTTGCAAACGCTCTAATAACACGGTTTGTAAATTTGGATGATAACCAAAATACGAGGCAAGCTCAATTGATATACTTGGATTTATGTCAGAGAATTGTTGTGCCATCAATGCCATTCGTTCCATTAGAATACCCGTAAATAAAAAATAAGGTAACATGATTACTTGCTTTGCACCGTGCGCTATACATGTTTGAATTCCTTGCTCAACAGTTGGCGTTGTTACACCCATAAAGGCACATTCTACTGTCGAAACAGTGAGCTGTGATTGCAAGATCGACGCAATTTTATAGAAATCCAGCTTAGCATCTTCATCGCTACTCCCGCGACCAATTAATAAAATAACGGTATCTTTATGAGGAATGGATACATCAAATTGAATTTCTTGTAAACGCGCCTTTAAGATATCGATAATCGCCTGATGAATACCAATTGTTTGTCCATATGTAAAGCGAATTTCTGGAAACTGTGCCTTCGCTTCTTCAATTTCTGCCGGAATATGTAATTTAGAATGCCCTGCATGTAATAAAATAATCGGAATGACATGAATTTCTGTGGCCCCTTGCTCAATACACGCTTGAATACCATCTTCAATATTCGGGTTCGCAAATTCTAAAAAACAAGTTTCTACTAATAAATTTGCATCAATCGCCGGTTTCATTTGTTTAATAAATGTACGCACTTCCTCATTACCCGCTTCTAAACGGCTCCCATGCCCAACAAACAGGACCGCAGCCTTTTTTTTGCCGCGTTTTTTACGATATTTTTCAATGCCTTTAATACGCCCCTGTTGACGCATCCGTTCGCCGTTAAGCATTTCATAAATAATCGCTTCGCGGGCCACATCATTGTGGACAATACTGCGAGCTGTTTGCTCTTGCTGTACGGAATACCATGTGCCTTTCGGATAATCAATGACGACACATTTATCCTTGCAACGCCCATTGCAGCGCGTACGCGACGTATGAATGACGTCATCTAATTTATGTGTCAAAATCTCATCTCGAATTTGTTGCGTCACTTCTTCTGCTCCTGCACCCATACATGTCGCTCCATTACAAATCATTAAATGTCGCTCCATTTTATTCAAATTCCACGTTGTCATTGCTCTGTTTCCCCCTCATGATAGATGATTCCCATACGCGAGGTAACAGGCATAAAAAAAGACACTTTCCCATTAAAAAAGTGCACTAAAAAACGCAATTGTCCATTGCTTATTCCGCACCTATCCTCGTAGGGTGAATCACCGAAGATTAAATGGTAGGTCTCCTGGCTTCTCTTCATCGCACTTTACACCTTCCCGTTAACACAGTGGTTGTTGTAAAGCACTCCAAGTTACAGTTGCGGGACAGCATCGGCTTTGCACCGATTTCCCTATTAAGCTAACAATTAGCGCCATCAATCATATTGAATTGCTTTCATTTTAGCATTAAATTTTGAAAAATCAAATAGCTCTATTAAAAAAAAGGTGGCTATTCGCCCCCCTCCTGTTGTGCCGCTGCAATTTTATGTCGCTTGAAAAAGCCCGCACCAAATGCCAATGTATGCAATGTAAAAAAGGTCATTTCATTTACAAACCAACCATTTGTATAGCTATTCCATAACGGGAAATTAAAAATGACCGAGCCTTCCGTCATCGTTCCTCCGCCGAATGCCTGTAAATCTGCTTGCACTTGTGTGTATTCAAGATAGGTACTAAATGTGAGCACAATTAGTAAGATGACAACATATGTAATGAGTTGTTTGCCTGTTCCTTGCGCAAAATAACGCGCGCCAATAATAAAGCTAATAACTAAACTCATGCCAAGAAACGGTACAAGAAATACAAGTGGAATAAATGCCGGATTTATATTTTTTAACGGCTCATCTGGCATCAATGTAAAATAATAACGCACGATAAAAAAGCCAAATAGTGAAATCGCTAATGAAATGTACCACGCTAATTTACTCAAAAAATCAACCTCCACTGTCCATTATAAAAGAAGCGAATCAAAAAAAATAGCGCAAGCTCGGGTTTTCACCGTTCCTGCACTACGGTCATGTCGTTAATTGTTGTAAGGTTTGTAATTGTCCTGCAAGCCGTCTAAACAATTCATTTTGTAAAATAGCGCTATTGCGTTCCTTTAATGCCGTTAAATACGTGCAAAGCGCATGTGTAAATGCGTCGATAAACGCCAGTTTTGGTAGCATTGTCCGTTTCAATGTATGCATTGTTTCGGGATCAAAATTACGAAATTCCATAATGCGTCCTAAAAAAATAACATCATATGATTTTGATGTACTATACGTGTGAAATGTTTGCGGTTCATCCGTATCAAGTGCCTCTACTAAAGCTTTTGCAATATCTTCGATTAAAATACCATGATTAACATTCGATTCAATCGATAACGTACGATTGCCTTCTAGTAACACATTAAATTGACCGCCACGCCAAAAAAATTGATTAAATTCGTTTTTTTCAATAAGCTCATCGTCATGAAAAACCGTCCAAGTAATTCGCATAATCTCTCCCCTCCTTATGCGTCGTATACGAGCAACGAAGCGGTGAATCATGTAAAACATAATAGCTAGCATCATAATTTCCAAGCAGCATCTACCCTACAGAGCCGTAACTCACGAGAATGTTGACGAAACAGTTGTTATTTTATTTTTCCCTATTTCGTACGACTTTAATTAAAATGTGCCATTAAATCTACATCAAAAGCAGTCATAGCGCTCATTTTTGTCTAAATATAGATTGCATTTATTATACCGAAACTTCGAAAATTTACTATCCCTTCACATAATGTTCGATTTTTCATTTTTCTAACGTCTTGTAGTATACTGAAAAAATATGGAAATTCATCATTATCTACGATGAAACTCCAACATTTTTTCCACTTCACAACGTTTTAGGAGGATTTTTTTATGGATGTCCGTCAACTAACTTATTTTATAGAAGTCGCAAAACAACAAAGTTTCACAAAGGCTGCGCGTAAATTGCATGTGACGCAGCCAACCATTTCTAAAATGGTGCGCCAACTAGAATCCGAACTTGGAACTACGCTGCTCGACCGTTCAAGCAAGCATGTCCAATTAACAGATGCTGGGGATGTCGTATTTGAACGCGCGATGCAAATTATTCAAATGGTTGATGAAGTCCATTTAGCTTTAGAAGATATGGCACATTTAAAAACCGGGCATTTAACGCTTGGTATGCCGCCTTTGATTGGTATTTTATTTTTCCCAAAAATGATGAAAGGCTTCCAACAACGATTCCCTGACATTTCGTTTCAATTAGATGAAATTGGTGCCAATATCGTTAAAGAACGTGTCCTAGCAGGCGACTTAGATGGTGGTTTTGTTATGCTGCCGGCACATGAGGAGGATTATGATATTATTCCATTTGTTAAAAAAGACGTTTTTGTCGTCATGCACAAAGATCATCCTCTAGCGCATCGTAAAAACATTGCTATGCGCGATTTAGAACATGAACCGTTGCTATTGTTTTCTGAGGATTTTACGCTCCATGACCGCATCATTCAAGAATGTGAAGATTTTGGCTTTGAACCGACCATTGCGTTTGAAAGTTCACAATGGGAATTTATTAGTCAAATGATCGAGCATAATTTAGGCATCGCCCTTTTCCCAGAACCATTTGCACAAAAAACGAATCGCGATGTCGTCAACATCATTCCGCTTGAAAAGCCGATTTTATGGGAGATTGCGTTTATTTTAAAAAAAGACCGCTACCGCTCACGAGCGATGCGCGCTTTTATTGCGTACGTTGAAAATAATTCCAATTTGGAATAGTTATAATAATATTTATGTATTTTACGAATGACATATTTTGTTATACACTGAATAACGAATGAACAAAGCACTCGTTTTTTAATCGACGCTAGTGCACTATAAAGGTTGTGATTTTCTTGAAAACCGTGCAAAAAGTCGTGCAAATCATCGTACAAACTATTTTTATTTGGGGATTTTTACTTGTTGGTACATGGCTTAGTTCCGCACTCCATCTCCAAATTCCAGGGAGTATTATTGGACTATTATTATTATTTCTTTGTTTAAAAACACATCTTATTAAACTGGAATGGGTCGATGCTGGTGCTACTTTTTTAACGGGTGAGCTATTATTGTTTTTCGTACCAGCTGCTGTTGGTGTTATTCAATATGATGAGATTTTCGGTATTATTGGCATCAAATTAATTGTTGTCATTATTTTGGGCACGATTGTCGTTATGGCAAGTACAGGTTTTGTGGCTGAACGTTTTGCGAAGGGAGATGCTGCAAAATGACCGTTGCATTCGGCTTAATTGGTACGGTTGTTATTTTCTATGCTAGCAAGTGGCTTTATGCGCGCTATGAGAAAATTTGGCTCTCGCCATTGCTTATTTGCCCATTAATTTTAGTTATTATTTTATTAACGACGGGTACATCTTATGCACAATATAATAGCGGTGCCGATATTTTATCCACATTGCTTGGCCCGGCAACCGTTGCATTTGCTGTACCAATGTATAAAAACTACGCATTGTTAAAGAAAAATGCGCTCGCTATTTTCGCTAGTTTACTTGTCGGTTGCATCGTTGCGATTGTGTCGTCGTTAATGTTGGCATTAGCAGCCGGCTTAAACAATGACATGATCAACAGCCTTGTCCCACGTTCCATCACAACACCAATTGCGATGGATATTTCGACGATTATTGGTGGCGACCCAACGATGACAGCTGTTTTTGTTATTGTTACAGGCCTTACCGGTAGCATCGTCGGTCCGATTGTTATTCGTACATTACGATTCCGCCGCGCCGCTTCAAAAGGTTTATTACTCGGCATGGGCGCACATGGCTGTGGGACATCAAAAGCATTCGAATTTGGTGAATTAGAAGGAACATTTTCTTCGCTTGCGATGATTGTTGCAGCACTCGTGAGCATTATCCTCTCTGAAACGTTTTTCCCGTACTTAGCTAAAATTTTATTATCCTAATATTCAACGAGTTAACGCGAATGTTAGCTCGTTTTTTAAATGCATTATTATGAACTTTCTAAAAATTTAAAATAATGTTACGATAGGAATACACAATCGAAGGGAGTTTTTCTATATGTCAATACCTGTAACATTCACCACGTCGCCAAAACAAAAACCTGCCGCGGACAATCTTGGTTTCGGTAAAATTTTTACAGACCATATGTTTATCGTGGATTATTCAACAAAAGAAGGTTGGCATGATGGACGTATCGTACCATATGAACCGATTACATTAGACCCGGCAAGTAAAGTATTCCATTATGGTCAAGCAATTTTTGAAGGGTTAAAAGCATACATAACAGTGGATGGCGATGCGCTATTATTCCGCCCAGACCGCAACTTTGCGCGTTTAAATCATTCGGCAGAGCGCCTATGCATTCCGGCGATTGACGAAGCGTACGCACTTGAAGCACTTAAACAATTAGTTGATGTTGACCGCGAATGGATTCCGACTGAAGCGGGTACATCGCTTTATATTCGCCCATTTGTCATCGCAACGGAAGCGGATTTAGGCGTTGATGAATCAACAGAATATAAATTTATGATCATTATGTCGCCATCAGGTTCGTATTACGCAGAAGGGATTAACCCTGTTAAAATTATGGTTGAGAACAAGTATGTGCGCGCTGTAGTTGGTGGCACAGGTGAAGCAAAAACGAGCGGCAACTATGCCTCAAGCTTAATTTCATCAAAAGAAGCACATGAAAAAGGCTATGCGCAAACTTTATGGCTAGACGGTAAAGAGAATAAATATGTTGAAGAAGTTGGCAGCATGAATATTTTCTTCAAAATTAACGGTACTGTTATTACACCTAAATTAACGGGGAGTATTTTACCGGGTATTACACGCGACTCGATGATTCAAGTATTAAAGAATAAAAACATCGCGATTGAAGAGCGCAATATCGCAATCGATGAAGTAATCGAAGCACATAAAAACGGCACATTAGAAGAAGTTTTTGGCACAGGTACTGCTGCTGTTATTTCTCCAGTTGGTCGCTTATTATGGGAAGGCGAAGAATTAGTCATTAACAATGAACAAATCGGTGACGTATCGCAACTACTGTATGATACATTAACAGGTATTCAATCAGGCGCGCTTACCGATGAATTTAATTGGACAATACGTTTATAAGACAAAAAAAGAGGAACCGCAGTTTATTGCGGCCCCTCTTTTTTTTTTGCTAACAATCCTTCGACAATCGTCGTCATTTGTTGCATCGAATCCCTTCATTTCTCATAGAATGGTTCTAGTATACTGCAAATAGCCTGTTATCGGAATAGTTCATGTGTGTGAAAGAAAACACTTTCAATTATCACTGAAATTGAGTAAAATTATATCGCAGGAAAATAATTTTCATAAATAAATAATTATATTTGAAATAAAATTTTATATCATGAAGGGATGATTGTTTATGTCAAAATCAGCTTATTACTTAGGTGTCGACATTGGCACAACAAGTACAAAAGCGGTATTGTTCTCAAATAATGGTGAGGTCATCAGTATGCACCATGAAACATACCCACTCTATAGCCCGACACCACAAGTTGCCGAGCAAGATCCCGATGAAATTTATATTGCTTGTAAAAAAGCCATTGCTGGTGCCATTCAAAAAAGCCATATTGATACAACAGTTCTCCATCTCGTATCTTTTAGCGCCGCGATGCATTCGATTATTGCGGTTGATGCGAATGGCAAACCGCTAACAAAATCGATTACGTGGGCGGATAGTCGCGCCACTGCATCGGCAGAAAAAATTTTAACCGACCATAATGGTCACGACATTTACCGCCGTACAGGGACGCCAATTCATCCAATGGCACCACTCGCAAAAATTACGTGGTTACGCCATGAGCATCGTGCTATTTTTGAAGCTGCTCATAAATTTATTGGTATTAAAGAATATATTTTCGAGAAATTTTTCGGCGAATATGTCGTCGATCATTCGATTGCCTCTGCAACGGGATTATTTAATTTAGAAGCGCGCGATTGGGATGCTGGCGCATTAGCCGTTGCCGATATTACAGCCGAGCAATTATCTACACTCGTTCCGACAACCCATATTTTACGCACGTTACGCCCCGCTATTGCAACTGAGTTAGGTATTGAAGCGACCACGCCATTTGTTATTGGTGCCAATGACGGCGTTTTATCTAACCTTGGTGTCAACGCCATTGACCCCGGTGTCGTGGCCATCACAATTGGGACATCTGGTGCCATTCGTACGGTCGTTGATAAACCGATTACCGATCCAAAGGGCCGTATTTTCTGCTATGTCTTAACTGATAAACATTGGGTCGTTGGCGGTCCTGTCAACAATGGTGGTATGACCTTCCGCTGGGTTCGCGATGAGCTAGCCTCAAGCGAAGTCGAAACCGCCAAACGTTTAGGCATTGACCCATACGATGTGCTAACCAAAATTGCTGCCCGCGTAAAACCCGGTGCGGATGGTTTGTTGTTCCATCCCTATCTAGCTGGCGAACGTGCCCCACTCTGGGATGCGAATGCGCGCGGTTCCTTTTTCGGTCTAGGATTGCATCATAAAAAAGAGCATATGATTCGCGCCGTCCTTGAAGGTGTTATTTTTAATCTCTATACGGTTTTTATTGCATTAGAAGAAGTCATCGGTACTCCTGAAAAAATTCAAGCAACAGGCGGCTTTGCCCGCTCCGATTTGTGGCGTCAAATGATGGCTGATATTTTCAACCAAGAAGTCACAGTACCTGAAAGCTTTGAAAGCTCGTGCCTTGGTGCCATCGTTTTAGGTATGTATGCACTTGGCGAAATTGATGACTTTTCAATTGTTGCCTCGTGGGTTGGCTCAACACATGCACATACCCCTATTCAAGAACATTTTGATATCTATAAAGAGTTGATTCCGATCTACATTCGTATATCGCGATTATTCAAAGATGAATATCGCGATATAGCCCGCTTTCAAGAAAAATGGGTACACGAGGACTAAACGAAAGAGGCTTTAATAAAACATGTCATGTTCCTTTTTTAGCGTTCGCCACAAAAAACCGGAACCGCGCCACAGCGCGATTCCGGTTTTTCTTATGCTCATCTGAGAGGGTGTTGTTACACGTATGTCCCAGCCTCTTTTTTAAATTATTTTGCAAGTGTTAATACAATCATTTTACGCACAGCCACATACGTCATTTCATTGTACACTTCAAGTGATGCAATCGTTTTTAATAAATCATAATGCGCCGGCGTCAATACTTTTTTATCGTACAGAGCGTCGTACTGCAGCTCACGACAGGCAAAACCTTGTGTTAATTGGTGTTTTTTCAACAATTCGACGACAAAATAATCAACCACTTGCTGTAACGCTTCAACAAGATGTTCATATTGATAATTAGCATATTGGCGTTCAATTTCTGCTAACTGCCACAAAATATGTTTCCATTCTACGGTGTAATAGGCCGGCTGTTGAATTTGTTGATGTTGCTTGTCCATAAAGGCATCCATAAATGGTTCAAATTGACCTTGCTCATCATAGCCTTGTCGGTCGAAACCATCGCGATTAAAACCAAATATCGTATAGCCATCTGCATCATAGCCTTCTACATCGTAGCCTTTTTTATCAAAACCATACATATCAAAACCCGCTTCGTTGTAGCCTTT
Organism: Kurthia huakuii LAM0618; assembly: GCF_000505545.1. Lineage (GTDB taxonomy): Bacteria > Bacillota > Bacilli > Bacillales_A > Planococcaceae > Kurthia > Kurthia huakuii. The sequence goes on along the minus strand of NZ_AYTB01000008.1, from coordinate 143,732 downwards.
TTTCGTATACCCAGCGCGATTATACCCTGCTTCATTATAGCCTGCCTTATTGTAGCCACCGCGGTCATAGCCTTGTCGATCATAGCCCGCTTGATTATAACCATCATAAGCAAAACCCGCTTCATCAAAAGGCGTGCCATTTTCATGAAGTCCTTGCTCATTAAAGCCATATCGATTATAGCCCGCGCGCGTCAAGCCATGTATATCAATGCCCTGTTTATCATAGCCCGCTGCATCGTAGCCGGCACGGTCGTACCCTTTTTTATTAAAACCTTGTGCATTATAGCCCGCTGCATCATAACCTACTTCATTAAACAATGTGCCATTTTCATGAATCCCTTGTTCATTGAACCCTTTCTTATTAAAGCCTTGCCGATTGTACCCAGCACGATTATAGCCTTTAACAGTAAATCCTTCGTCGTCATATTTTGTACCATTTTCATGCTTTCCTTTTTTATTAAAACCAAGCTGATTGTACCCAGTACGACTATAGCCCGCTTCGTTAAAACCATCGCGATTAAAATGCTCTTCGTCATACCCATTGTTATCAAAGCCCTCTGTATCATAGCCGTGTTCATCGTACCCTTGTTCATTATATTTCGTGCCATTTCGATGAATCCCTGACAAACTAAAACCTTGTCGGTTATAACCTTGCTCATCAAAGCCTTCTTTATTATACCCAGCGTTATCATAGCCTTTTGCACTAAATCCTGTCATATCAAAACCAAAAGCATCATACCCAGCTTTATCATATGCGGTACCATTCTCATGAATCTTACTACGGTTAAAGCCTTGTCGGTTAAAACCAAAATAATTGTAGCCATTCACATCATAGCCAGCATCATCATATGGCGTGCCATTTTTATGTAATCCACGCTTGTCAAAACCAGCATCATCATATTTTCGTAAGTTGCGTTTTAAGTTGTCATATCCCTCGGAATTCATTGTCATCGCTGTCACTCCTTATAACTTCTCTCTTAATTATAGGGTAAATCTATTTTTCTGCCAATTAATTGTAAACTTATATCCTAAGCTGAACAGGTTTCTTTCTTTTTCAACGGGGTATTATGCTACTAAGAACGAGTAGAGGTGATTCACATGACAAAAAAATTAGTCGTTTCACAACCTTCTTGGGAATACCATCGTTTGGTGCGTCTATTACAAGAAGAAGTGTCCGATCTACGCAAACAAAATAATGAATTAAAACGAAATATCATTAAAAAAGATACGCAATATATAGCGCTTGAAAAGTACGCAATGGATGAAATTAACACATTGCAAAATCAATTAACCGATGTTTTAATTCAAGGTACGTAAAAACCCTTTCCAACTAATGGAAAGGGTTTTTTTATTATTGAATTTTAATTTTTTGACCTTCATACACTAAATTTGATGACAGCTTATTCGCTTGTTTTAATTTTGTTTCGGTCGTTAAAAAGGCACGCGCAATCGAGGCTAATGAATCACCTGCTTGCACCGTATAGTAGCGCGCATGTATTTTTGCTTTTGTTTTCTTTTCTGCTGATACTTGTTGTACTTCCGGTGATGATTTTGTCGCTTTTTCTGTTACGTTCTTTTCTTTAGTCGCAACCGTTGTTTTTTGCGTTGCTTTTGGTGCGCTATTTTTCGGTTCTTCTTTTACAGCTACCGCTAATTTTTGACCTTTTTTAAGTGAGGCTGATGATAGGTCATTCCACTCTTTTAATTGCGCTGTTGTAATATCGTTGTGCTTCGCAATCGCTGTTAATGAATCGCCTTTTTTAACACTGTATTTTTTCGTTGCTGTGTACGTTTTCTTTACAACTTTTGGCGTCGCTGGTGCAACAACTACTTGTTGTTCTTCGACGGCAGTCCCGTCATTCACTTCGACAACGAGCTCATCACCAATGGCTAATAATGTTGATGTTAAGCCATTCCACTCCATTAGCTGTTCAACCGTTATCGCGTATGTTTTAGCAATGGCGCCTAGCGTATCACCAGACACAACAGCAATTACTTTTTTCGCTTCAACATTTGTTGTTGTCGTACCATCTTCATTGGCAACGATTTCTGTTGAGCCAGCCATCGTATCAAAACGCGTCAAATCATAGTCATCAATAATGGCTTGCAGCTTACTAGCATAGTTTGTATCCGTTGCATAGCGACCTTCTAATGCTTGAAGTGCTTGTTTATAAGACATCGTATGTTGTTTTAATACACCTTGATAGTATGTACTATTCCCTGATGTGCCACCTGTTAACAATACCGCATAATCTTTTAACGATTCTTCATAAGAGGCATATTTTCTAAACGAGGCTGTTGTACGGAAAACGGTACCATCCGTTGTTTGTTCATTTGTTGCAAATGATGAACTTTGGCCATTGTATTGGCCTTTAATGCCAAATAAGTTGTAGTTTGGTGCCGATGCAAGGCCACTTTTACCATAATTACTTTCAAGTGCTGCTTGCGCTAACATAACAGATGCATATAAATTGTATTCATTTGCAATCGTCACAACATCTGTTGAAATCATATCAATAAATGCGTTGCCGGTAGCAGTTTCTTGCGTCAACGGTGTATTTCCTACTACCACTTCTTCTGCGCTAGCAGTAGATGTCATTAAAGGGGTTGACAATGCTGTAAATGCTGTTAATACAGCTGCCGCTACTTTAATGTTATATTTCATGTTCTTCTCCTCCTGAAATGAACGCTATTTTCATAATTATTACTTCATAAATGATACCACGTTCTGTATTTTTTAGGAAATATGACGTATGTGCTTTTTTCGCGTTTTTTTTAAGGCTTTTTTCACTTTCCTCGGTATTTTTTTCATGTGCAACTTTCTGAACGTAAAATCGTTTATAGTTGCAAACGGAAAGAAGGGTTTATGTGAATTACGAAGTATTAAAAACCATTAATAGCCTAGCAGGAAACGGCACAACACCACTCGATCAACTTATGATTTTTACGACGAATGCCGCGCTCTATATCCTCGCTATATTATTGTTATCATTATTTTTATTTGGTAATGCCTATACGAAAAAGACCGCAATTTACGCAGGGATTGCTGGCGTTTGTGCAATTTTAATAAATGTCTGCATCGCACAGTTTTATTATGAACCACGGCCATTTATCACCTATCATGATATTAACGTGCTCGTACCACATGCTGCAGATGCTTCATTTCCTAGTGACCATACCGCTGGTGCGATGGGTATCACATTTATGTTATTACTACGTCACATAAAATGGGGTTGGCTTCCGGTTGCATTTGGATTGTTAACAGGCTTCTCTCGCATCTACGTTGGCAATCATTATCCTGGCGATGTCTTAGCCGGTATTGCTATTGGTTTTATTGCGGCAGCAGTAATCACGCAGCTTCGTGTGATTATGGAACCCCTCACTACCGCACTCGTTCGTATATGGTATAAGCTTCCGCTAACGGGCCAGCCATAATATAAAAAAGAGAGCACTACGTTAACATCGTAGGCTCTCTTTTTTATACAATTTGTTACATTGGAAGAAACATAAAGACACTTACTAAGACAATCCCGATAAATATACCGATTAAATTAATCCAACGCAGAGGTGTTTGTTCGCGAAGAAATCCAAAGATACCAAAAATAACACCAACAAAATAAATTAAAAAGCCGACAAAAACTGTTGTCCAGCTTGCTATTGCTTCAATGCGTAAATCTGCGCTAAACGGTTGCGTCATTAAAAATAACCCAACGTATAAAAATAAAAAACCAATCCAATTTAACTTACCATCCATATGCGACAATGCTCCTTTTAAATCATTCATTATTTAGCATAGCATAACGAGCGCTGAAACAACATTGTCGCTATCGATTGTCACGAATTTGCAAAATTTCAAGAAGCGTGACAAGCCTTTTTTTGCATAGTACAATAAGTATTATGATAGTTAAAGGAGTTTTCGTGATGACTGAAAAAAAACCAATTACTAAAGAAATGATTCAACAGGAAATTTTAAGACTTGGGCAATTATTAAACAATCCTGCTATTTCCGAACAGCAATATTTAAAAGAAAAAGAAAAGTTAAATCAATTGTTAGCCGATTTTCAGAAACAAGCGTAATTGCTTGTTTTTTTATTTTTATATAGACTAGCGAGTTTTTATTTATCGAAAAAATCAAACCTTTCTTTTTTCACCCACTGTTCGAGTGATACATCGCCATTTCTTTTTACTAAACGATTCACCAGCACATCATGCCAAATGTAATCTTCTAAAATATAGAGATGCATTTCATCGTCAGTTAAAAATGCCGACAAACGCTCGGTAACAGGCGAACCATATAATGCTTCACGATGATCGATGGCGATAATAAACCAGTGTGGATTTTGTGTTGTTGCTAAATGGTACGTTGTGCGGTGTGCGTCAACCGTTGATACAACATCTTTTGCACGAATTGTAATCCCCTTGACAGCAACGCGCTTAGCGGCTCGTTCAATATCTTCGCGTAATAAGTCATACATATCATCCCACATCGAAATCATAATCGACTGCTCGGCCTTTTCAAGCAAGTGACGGCAATATTGCATAATCGATTCTTTTTCTTGCAGCGTGAGTACTTGCGCTTGTTGCTCTACAGACTCCGCTTCTAATGCCGACAATGCCCCATTCATGTGTTCAATTGTTGTCGTGAAATCTTGCTGCGCTTTTTCAATAAATAAAGCTACAGGTAATGCGCGATAAATCGCTGTTTTTTCTGCATTTTCTTTTAACGCGATACCCTTTTCAACTAAGGCATCTAATGTGCCGTAAACGCGCGCGCGCGGCACCGTTGATAATTTACTAATTTGCGCGGCATTTGCTGGGCTTTCTTGTACAAGTGCAATATAAACTTTCGCTTCGTATTCTGTTAAACCTAGTTGCTTTAATTGGAGAATTAATTCATCCATGTAATACCCTCCATCACTTTTTTTATTATTTACAACTATAACACATTAAGTTACTATTACGGTAGTAACAAAAGAAAGGGATGAGATATTTTAATGTTTGATTTAGATCCACAACTGCTTATTATTCTTGTACTTTTTGGTTTTTTAGCTGCCTTTATCGATTCTGTTGTTGGCGGTGGTGGATTGATTGGCTTGCCTGCGCTATTGTTTGCAGGCTTAAATCCTGCCGCCGCTGTTGCAACAAATAAATTAGCTGGAACAATGGGCTCCTTAACGTCTGTCATTACATTTTATCGTTCAGGAAAACTCGATTTATCTGCCGTGAAAAAACTTTTTCCACTTGTTTTTGTTGGTTCTATGTTCGGTGCTTGGGCGGTTCATTTAATCGATCCTGCTGTCATGAAGCCACTGATGCTCATTATGCTCTTTGTCGTCTTGATTTATACATTATTAAAAAAGGATTGGGGCTCTACATCAACGTATAAGAAATTAACGACAAAACGCTTCGTAAGCTTTATGCTGATTATCTTTTTAATTGGTGCATACGATGGCTTTTTAGGTCCTGGGACAGGGTCATTTTTCATCTTTGCCTTTTTAATGATTGGCTTTGATTTTTTACGCGCTGCAACGAGTGCTCGATTTTTAAACTTCGGTAGTAATATCGCCGCGTTACTCGTTTTCGCATCGCTTGGACAAATCAACTACGCTTATGGCTTGCCAATGGGGATTGCGCAAGTGTTTGGCGCAATCGTCGGTACACGCTTTGCTATAAAAAAGGGCAGCGGTTATGTACGCGGGCTATTTATCGTTGTGACGATTGCCTTACTTGCTAAAAATACGTATGATTATTTCTTTAGTTAAACAAAAAAAGAGAGCTTGTGCTAAAGCACAAGCTCTCTTTTTTATAGTTGATTAGTGATTTGCGTAAACTTTATCTACGCTATCACGTTTACCGTTCACATAGAAATCAAGTGTTTCTACGTTTTTAGCATTTTCAAACTTGTAGATTGCTTCACTGTCTGCAGCGTTTGCAACAGGTTCAGTTGTAACGTCTACGCGGTAGTTTGAGTGACGTGTATTATTTTCTTTTGTGAATTTCATGTCCGTGATTTTCACTGGGTTACCGTCTTTGTCTGTTAAATCTTTTACATATAAATATTGGTTTGTCGCATTTTCGATAACGATTAGACCTGCATCTTTACCGTCTTTTGCTTCATTGTAATACTCAGTTGCGAAGTCTTCTAATTTAGAAGCATCCACTTGTTCAGATGTTACAGCTTTTTCGCCACAACCAGCTAGTAATACCGCTGAAAGTGCTGCGGCTGCAAATAAAGATTTTTTCTTCATTGTTGTCATCTCCTGCATTTTCATATAATTATACGACAGCTCTTACATGTTGCATTTATATCGTCTTGCCTATTCTAACAAATATGATAGACGAAAAGCAATATAACTCAACAATGTTCGCCGAATTGTAATAATAAGCATAAACACTATAATTTATGTCTTATGCTATACTGAAGTTGACCGTTATAAAAGAAGGAGTTTTGCGATATGAATATGGAAACATCAAAAGACCCTAGCGTTCTAACAAACGATGAACGCAACGTCTACATTTATGCATTAAAAGATGAATTCAATAGCATGGGTATCGACGCCAAAAAACAACATTATTACATCGATAAAATTATTAATACAACCCCTGATAATATCGTCTACTTGCGCCGCTTTGGAGCTATTGCGGTTTCACGTGAGATTATGACTCCAGGCAATGTCTTTGGCGCCTAAACAAAAAGAGGCTGGGACATACGTGTAACAACACCCTCTCAGATGAGCATAAGAAAAACCGGAATCGCGCTTGGCACGGTTCCGTTTTTTTGTGGCGAACGCTAAAAAAGGAATAGGAACTGTTTTGTAAAAGCCTCTTTTTTTATGTTTGCTATTAACGATACATTGAAAAATTACCGTAATAATTATTTTTTGGTCGTTTTAATAATAAAATTAAACTAATAATATTGGCAATAACGACAATACCGCCCGCAATAAACGTCATGTAAGCTAATACGCTGTCATGACCGCTTAATGCGTCCATACCTAAAATCATACCCAAGATAACAGCTATAAATATGCCGATAATTTGTAAGCTACTATGTATCGCCTTGGCTTCTTCTAAAAATACATACAATGCGGTCGTAATAGCATAAATGATAACGATAAAAATAATGGCAAGCCACATACCCGGCCCCATCCATTGATTCTCCAATGAACCTGTTTGAGCAAGCGTTGACTTCGATGCACATAAGACAAGTAACAATGCTCCAATTAATGATAGTCCATAAAACAGGACAACTTTACTATTGTTCATGACTTCCTCCACATATCGATTATTTATTATAAAGTATACCATACTCAAAACCACTAGCAGAACGAAAAAAAAGATTGGAAACCGTCCGCTGTGGTTTACCAATCTCACCTCATTTGCCATGTATGATCATCGCTATGCAACTGTAATTCTGTGTTCATATAACTCTCCAGGATACTCAACTCGTAAAAATGACATGACCGAACCAACTAATTCTTTTGGCAATTCAAAGTGAACCTCATTTAAATGCCACTTGCGTCCTAAGTTATAAATACTATCAACAAATGATTCCGCTGTATGAACAACTTGACGTTCAAAATTTTCTGTCATATAAGCTACTACATAATGCGCATCTTGCTTTGAAACCGTAACATTTAACATATACATCCACTCCTAATATGAATTTTATTGAAATCATCTAATGCAAAGATGATAGAATAAATATAACACAAAATAGCGAAAAGTAAACGTAAAACACTTTAATTTAGACATTATTAACGAAAAATTAACAATTGCGGCACCTTTCAGTCAAAAAATATAGTCGCAATATATCGTCACAATCTCGCGAAGCGTTCATAAACATCTTCTAAATGTTTGCATCCTCGCTTCATCGCTTGCGTAACATAATGTTGCCAAATTTGCGCTGTCATGTTGGCATCTCCTAGCGCATGATGTCGCGCAACAATTGCAATATTTTGATGTGTGCAAACATCATCCAACGTTACAAGTTCACGATTGTCTTCACAAATTTGAATTAAAAAAGCCGTATCGACAATGCGCTGATTAAATGGTACTTGTAAGGCATGCTGGCTATAGTGTTTCATAAAATTCCGCTCATGACTAGCGTGATGTGCAACGAGCGTACAACCTTTTGCAAAAACGAGGAATGCTAGTAATGCCTCACGAATCGATGGCGCATTCGCCGTCATCGATTCATCAATACCCGTTAATTCAATAATAGTTTGCGGAATGCACTGCGTTGGCTTCACGAGCGTATAAAAAGACTCATTTAACATGCGGAATCCGTGCATTTTAACAGCACCAATCGAAATAATTTCATCACCTTTTTGTGGACGAAAACCCGTTGTTTCAATATCAAAAATGACGAGTTCTAGCTCATTTAGCGGTGTTGTAAGCGCATGAGCATCGACTAATTTTTGTTGGCGCAAACTTCGTAAAAATGCCATCTGTTCAGCATTTTGCACATCGCTTATACCCGACACAAGCGATTTCCCTGTCAATGTACGTACGAATCGTAAAAAAGCTTCAAATGCCTCCATCGTCCTCATCCTTTATGTGTAACGCGCCATGACCGCTTCATGGAGCTGTTTTGCGCGTTGCAATATCTTTTTTAATAGGCGCCTATCTGCTGTTGATAACTCGTTTAGCGAAATATAATACGTGTCCTGATATTTTTTAGGTTGTTGATAACGAAAACGCAACGATAACAATGCCTCAAAATAATAACCCACATCTTCTAGTAAAATTCGTTGCTGCGGCGCTAAAATTGCGATGCGCTCCTGCGTAGATGTCGCGTGGACATGATGCTCTAACGCTAATAATCGCACACAATTAATATACGGTAAAAAGGCGCTATATTTTAAATCAAGCTTTCGCTGATACTCACCGTAGCGCTCTGGCAGTAATTGACCAAATGGACCTAAAGCTCGTTTGAAATGCATAATATTCGTACTAAATCGCTTCAATAGCTGTGGATACTGTGAAATATAGCCATCAATTTGTCGTTTTAACTCAAGTAATAATAGGTCATCACCAAACAACGACCGCGCATCGTAAAAAATTTGTGTATAGCGAATCTCAGACCACGCTGCTGCTTGTAACCATTGATTCAGCTGCCGTTGCCACATGTCAACGGAGCCATTCCATTGAGGATTTGACGTCATAATGCCGCCATCACAATAGGCATACCCAGCTGCCGCTAAACGATGCGATAACGCTTGACCAAACGCCATAAAATAATCGGTATATGCTTCATTTGTATAAATTAACCCATGATCTTGATCGCTCCAAAATCCTTGTTCTTTTCGACCACCACTGCCTGTAATAAATACGGTAAATCGACATGGCGCTTGCCCAAGCTGCGTTAACGTATCAGCAATTAATGTTTGCATTAGCGCATCATGTCGTTCATTTAATGCGCTTACAGAAGGACACGCCGCAAAATATTGTTGCCGTTGCTGTTCATTTGTACATTTCACGACCACTTCACATCCTATACGATAAAAAAGCACCCTAGCCGTTCATGCGATTACATGCGGCATAGAATGATTTTTATCGATTATTTAAATATGTTTTGGTTGTTGCTTCGCATTTGTTGATTGTTGTTTTCCCGCGCTCATTATTGTAGAAGGTTCAGCACCTAAATGCTCCGGATAACCGTAGCCGCCATGCTCTGAAATATCTAAGCCCATAATTTCTTCCTCTTCACTAACACGAATGCCACCCATTGCTTTTTTCATCACTACTAAAATCACATATGATACAACGAATGCATAAATACTACAAACCGCTACACCCATAAATTGTACCCATAACTGTTCGAAGCCACCACCGTAAAACAACCCGGCTCGACCAACACCTGTTGACTCAGCCAATGCGCCAGTAGCAAAAAATCCTGTTGATAATGTACCCCAAATCCCTGGAATACCGTGTACAGATACCGCAAAAATTGGGTCATCAATTTGTTTTGCTTCTAAGAAACGCGCCGCAAAGAATGTGATAACACCCGCTATTAAACCAATGACAACCGATGCCCAAACATCAACAAAGGCACACGATGCCGTAATTGCCACAAGCCCTGCTAATAAACCATTTAAAATCGTTGGAATATCTGATTTCCCTAAGACAACCCATGAAATAATCGTTGCAGCTACAGCACCAGCTGATGCTGCAAGTACGGTATTTAACGCCACATAACCAAAGAATGCGCCATCGACTGAGACCGTTGAACCCGCATTAAATCCTAACCAACCGACAAATAAAATTAATACCGCCAATGCTGAATACACTTGGTTATGACCAGCAAATTTATTCGCTGAACCATCGCTATTAAACTTCCCAATACGCGGTTTTAAGACGATTGTTGCCGCTAATGCTGCCATAGCACCTGTTAAGTGCACAACCGTTGAACCCGCAAAGTCTTGTTTCCCATGCTCTGCTAACCAACCACCGCCCCAAATCCAATGGGCAATTACCGGATAAACGAATATACCGAATAAAATCGTAAACATAACATAAGCTGAAAATTTTGCGCGCTCTGCAAAACCTCCGAGCGCAATCGTGATTGAAATACCTGCAAATGCTAATTGGAACACAAAGAATACTGTAGCAGCTAAACTATCACCCGAAGTCAGCGTACCATCATAAAAGAAATTAGACATGCCGACAAATATGTTGGCGTTCTCTCCAAAAATAAAGCCGTATCCAACTGCCCAGAACACTAATGAGGCTAAACCAAATGTAAAAATTGTTTTCCCAGCTACGTGTCCGGCATTTTTCATGCGTAGTGAACCTGCCTCTAACAAAATAAAACCAGCAATCATAAAAATGACTAAAATAGCGGCCACCATCGTCCACAAACTGTTCATCAAGTACATCACGTCATCCATCTACTTCTCCTCCTAGTTATGTTAGGAAACCAACTTTTTTTCTTGATATGTGAGTTTTCCTAACATTTAATTGATATATTTATTTTTGCTCAAATTGAGATTGTTTTCAATATTTTCTGTTAATTACACGCATTTTTTCAGTTATTTTTTTCAACTAGTAAGCGTTTTCATATATAAATAACGTATTGTTTATCTTTTTTTGAGATGAATAGCGTGTTGTTATCTTTTTTTGTTATAAGAACTATGCTATATTGAGATTATTTCCCTACATAAAAAAGAGGTTTCCTTTTATTAGGAAACCTCTTTTTCAAAGTTGTTTTTCACGTTCATATTGTTCAATCCGTTTAACAGAAGCACGCAATGATTTTGTCGCACATGTTTGACAAATAAAATTCATTTCTTGGCGATTTAAACTTTTTGCTTTTGCTGGAATGACAAATGTTGTTTCCTCTACTGGAATCATGGCACTACAGCGATAGCAATAATGTTTTGAACGCGCCGCTACTGCGCGAATATTTTCGTAAAGATACATGCCATCTCGCACAATGATATTCGCCGGGATATGTTCACGTAAATACACCGCATCTAAACACATTTGTTCAGCGACTCGTTGCCCTTGTTCCAATGTCATATTTCTCAAATGTGTGGAATCAAGGCGCGCTGCACTACTTAACTCATGCTCAAATGTTGTCGCAATATAGGCTGCCGCTTGCCGACGTTCTCTTGTCATACACGCCATACACATATTTTGACGATGAAAATGGCCATCATCACTCGACAACGCTAAATAGACATTCATCGGCTCCATATAGCGAATCGTCGTTGAACAACTTGAACAGATTTGTTCTTTACGTGCACTAATCGTACGCATTTTCGCCCACGCACTATTAAAACCTTCATAGGCATCGCCATCCGCCATCTTTATAATATATTGTGTATTAACAATCAATTCTCGTGTATCACGCTGTGCTTGAATCATATCCATCTTATGTTCCCCTCAACCTTCTAATACTTTTGAACCTCATTATTGATAATGGATAATAGTTTTTTTATACTACCTAGTAATTCTATTGTATCATAAAAAGCGATAAAAAAAGAATGAGTTTCCACTTTCCTACTCACTCTTCTTTCATATAAGTTATTTACATTGGCGTATAAAAATTAATCGTGTAATACGGCACATTTTTCTCGTCAAATGCGACACCTACCCCGACATTCGTTGCTTCTTTGCGTAAAATATTTTCGCGGTGCCCTAAGCTATTCATTAATCCTTCATGTGCAAAAATCGGGCTAATTTGACCATATGCTAAATTTTCAGCATAAAGACGTTCATTTGTATAACCGGTTGCCGTCATACGATCTTTCGGCTGGCTGCCATCACTTCCAGTATGCGAAAAATAACCTTTATCAATCATATCTTGACTATGTGCACGCGTTGCGACTTTTAACTCTTTATCATACAGTAACGGCTTTAATCCCGCTTCTACGCGACTTTGATTCATTAATAATACCATTAAACGCTCATAGCTTAAGCGCAATTCCTTATCCGGTGTCGCATAATAGTTTTTCATTTTTTGTTCTGTTTGAACGGTAACATATTGCACGGCTCGTACACGATTTTTATTGTGTTCATCAATAAAGAACCATAAATAATAGCCATCTTTTTCATAGACAAGTTGCTGTTGTTCATCTTGTTTTGAAAATTGATACATCGTCAAACCATGCCGAATGCCATCTAGTGGTTCTCCATATAATTTTTGAACATCTGCTCGAGTCGTTTGACCAATCGTAACATTTAAAATTTTGCGGCCCTCGCCTGCCACATAACCACCCGACTCATCTGCTAACGTTAATGTGAAATCTTTGTATTGATTATGCGATACAATCCAATCAACGCCGTACTCGCTTTTGATGCGCGTTACTTCGTTTAATGTATCAACGGTAATTTTCTTTTGTGGTTCACTCGCGGTATCACTAATTGAATTGACGCCATTTTGTGCGATTTCGACAACTTGTTGACCACCTTGCGCCAACCATTCCAAGCTATCAGCCGCGTCATCTAACAATTGTGGTTGCTCTTCTTTTACATATTGAAAACAAAGGGCTAACACGAGCGCAATCATCACTAATTTAAATAATGCTCTCATACAACACCTGCTCTTTCACTATTATTATACATAACGACGCCTAGTAGACACCAATAGTTCGCACAAACAAAAAAGGAATAACACCGATGTGTCATTCCTTTGCAAAAAATTATTTTTTTAACGTTTCTTTTAAATAGTCTTTTAACAGTTTTCCAGAAGTACTACGCGGCAACTCGTCGACAAATAAAAACTTCTTTGGAATTTTATAACTTGCTAAATGCTCTTTACAATACGCAATAAGCTGTTGTTCTGTTACCGTTTGATTGTCTTTTGGAACGATTGCGACCGCAACAATCTCACCCCACACAGCATCAGGAATCCCCATAATCACCGCATCTTCAACCGCTGGATGAGCGAGTAACACATTTTCAATATCGACCGCATATACCGTTTCGCCACCAGATAAAATCATATTATCCTTGCGCCCAACGATCGTAATATAACCATCGATATCTTCAACCGCTAAATCACCCGTAAATAACCAGCCATTTTTTTTCATCGTAAACGTGGCGGCGGGGTCATTATAATATTCGGTCATCATTGCTGGACTCTTAATAATGATTTCTCCTTGCATACCCGGTGTCACATCTTCCATATAATCATTGACAATGCGCACCGCTGTTAATGGCATTGGCTTCCCCGTTTTCCCTTTATGATGCAGCTGCTCAGACGGCAACAACATCAACCCTGTTGGTCCACTTTCGGTCGTACCATAAATATTAAAAAATTGCGTAGTTGAAAACAATGCCATTGCCTGCTCAATAAGCTCGACAGGCATCGGTGACGCACCGTAGCTCGCAACGCGCAAATCTGGCGCTGAAAAATCAGTGGGCGCTTGTTGAACTAACGCATGGTACATTGATGGCACGCCAAAGAAATGTGTAACGCCTTTCGTCTGCATCCACTGTAAAATTTCATTGGCATCAAAATGCTCTTGAATCATTAGTTTGCCGCCAACTAATGCCGTCATCAGCATAATGGCATTGAGCGACATTCCATGACATAATGGCACGCTCACCGCATAAACATCGTGGCGCGTCATCTGACTTAAACGCTCGTAAATAAACGCGGTATCCATCACCTGACTATGGGTAAAAAGCGCACCCTTTGGCTTGCCCATCGTCCCTTGCGTATAAAGCACTTCCGCAAAATGTGAATCTTCTAAATGCGTTCCGACCGGCTTTGTCGATGTTGCACATAAGGCACTTAGCGGCAAAAAGCTGGCATGTAGTTGCGTCCCGCGATGAACGACAAATTTTAATGATTGCTCTAACTGTGAAACAGCCTGTTCCACCAGTGGAATAAAGGCTTCATCTACGATAAATGCAACGGCATTGGCATTTTGTAATATGTAAGCCACTTCAGGCATTGCAGATAAATAATGAATCGGCACAAGTATCGCGCCAACTTTCCAAATTGCATAACTAACAATCACAAAATCATCGGAATTTTTCATTAATAGCGCAATATGGTCCCCTCGTCGAATGCCGCGATCTGCCAAGCCTTTCGCATAGCGATTGGACAACTCATCTAACTCTTTCCACGTATAACGTTGCTGTTCGAATTCTAAACACACTTCATGCGGTATGCGTAAAGCGTTCATTTCTAACGCAGTTGTTGTATTCATGTCCATCCCCCTAGTTAAAGCGTCTATTTGCTAGTTCTTCATACGTTGTTGCTCTTATTTTACACAATTACCGAAAATTTGAAAATAAAAAAGGTTAAGTTCAATACTTAACCTCTTCAACACGTTATTATTTCTTTTCAAATGTAAAATATACTTGCGCTGCACCAATAGCTAACACTGCGGCTGCTGTTAAGTGCATGACCATATTCGCTTCACGTGATAAACTATCATACGTCACGATTGTGAAAAATAAGCCTGCAATGATCCAGATTGAAAAGAAGATTCGCTTAAACCATAACAAAACGAATAACTCCTCTATACATTTTTCTTTTATTGTAGCATATTCCGACTACGATTGAGTAAAGGCATATATTACATAGATGGAAATTAATGCAACAATTACCGCAAGCGTCACGCGAATTGGTGAAATTGGTGCACGACCACCGACTTTCCCCGTTTGGCCATTCACCATAAATTGATACACTTTTTCTTTGTAGCGGAATGACGATAGCCACATCGGCAACAGTAAATATTTATAGGTAATTTGATCATGCGTCGTTGAAAACTGTAAATTAGCAACTTGCGAAGCGCCATGCTGCCGCAAGATGCGCTGTGTAATTTCCGAATCAAGCGTCGCATGAATTTGCCGCTGCGCAATGCCCCAGCCTTCATCTAAGCCGATACTGTAACGCTCCGCTAAAAAGCCCGATAAATAATCCGGTTTATAGACCTTGTTATCAACTGTATTGTACGGCTCGACTTTCCGTAATAATTCACCGTCGTAGCGCGTTGATGCCAGCACAAGCTCATCATCTACAAAACGTTGATAAACACCCGACGTGCGGTACCAATCAATTTCAGTACGCGTATTCCCGTCTCGGTCCTCAACAATACGCATAATGCCATACGCTGCCGTATAATGCGACATCGTATTGGAATCAAACGTCCAATACGGAATATACACACCACTAAAGGCATCTGGTTTTGCCGATTTCTTTGCAGCACTCGGTGTAAAAAATCGCCCTTTTATCCATTTTTGGAAGTTTGCGCCCGCTTCTTTTTCAGTCACATGAAACGGACACACCCCATTAGGCGCCAATGTTTCAATCGTAGATGCTTCCATCACTTGGTGCGAACCACAATAAGGGCATGTATCCGCAACTTGTAACGCATCATAAATTGACTCTGCACCACATTCTTCACAGACGAGTGTTTTTTTATCGACACCCCAGTCATAACTTTCACGGCGGTCTGCCGCTTTAAAATCCATCTCTTGCGCCGTACGCTGTGCTTCTTTTTCAGGAGTTGCAATTTCGGCCTCATAGCCACAATACGGACAAGTCAACTTTCCCGATGTCGGGTCAAATACAATCGAAGCGCTACACATCGGACACTCGGTATCAAAATCAACTTTTACTGCACTGGCGTCACCGTCATGTTGTTGCGTCATATTAAAGCCCCCTTACTGATTAAAGGCTTGACCGCATTCGGGGCAAAACTTCGGAACCGGTTGACCTGTAAGTACTTCATAACCACACTTCGAACATATTTGCGCAGTTGGTTTTGGCTTGCCACATTCCGAACAAAACTTCCCGCTATTTTCAGCGCCACAACTACATGACCATGTTTCTTTTTCAGGTTTAGCTTTGCCACAATTTGAACAGAATTTACCGCTATTTGTCGTGCCGCAGTCGCACGTCCATGCATTTGCTGCGGTTGGCTGTGATGGCGTTTTAGCGCCCATTTTATATAACTCGCCGGCATTCATACCGCCCGCATTTTGCGCCATCCCCATGCCCATAAAGCCACCAATCGCACCATTTTCATTTTTTGCCGCGTTCATCATCGCATCTGCTTGTGCTCCGGTAATTTGTGCCGCGCCCATCGTTGGATCACGTAGTACTGCATTGCGTTGTAACTGCTTAATCATGGCTTCATCTTCATCCGATGCTTTCATCGTGCTCACACCAATTGTGCCTACTTTAATGCCGCGCGTTTGCTCCCATTTTTCCGATAATACTTTATTAAGCGCATTGGCTAATTCAATTGTATGTGCCGGCACTTCGCTATAACGCACACCTTGCGCTGAAATTTGCGCAAATGCTGGTTGTAATGCAGTCATCATTTCGGACTTTAACTGCCCATCTAATACATCTCGCGTAAAATAATCGGCGACATTGCCACTAACATTCGTATAAAATAATAACGGATTCGTTATGCGATAGGAGTATTCTCCGTGACTACGAATCGAAATATCAATATCTAAACCAATATTGCGATCGACAACACGAAATGGAATCGGTGCCGGTGTTCCATATTTATTCCCGATAATTTCTTTCGTATTAAAGAAATAAATACGTTGGTCTTTCGCTGGTTCACCACCAAATGTAAAACGTTTACCGATTTCTTTAAACGTCTCTTTTAAATTGTCCATAACATTACCATCATAGAAAATACTTGGCTCTGTCGATGTATCATATACAAATTCACCGGGCTCTTGGCAAACATCGACTACTTTCCCTTGCTCAACAATCATCATACATTGCCCATCATTAACCGCAATAATCGAACCATTTGAAATAATATTTTCGTTGCCTTTATTCGAACCGCGCTTCGTTTGACGGCGTACACCCTTTTGTACGAGGACATCTGCTGACATTGCCTCGCAATAAAAATAATCGCGATATTGATCTTCTAAGACACCTTTTGCAGCACCCACACTTGCTTTAATTAATCCCATTATTATCCCTCCTAATCATCGTTACCCAAATTTTAACATTACCTAATCGTTGTTACCATGTACAAGCCTATAATTGGCCACAAAAAAAGCCCTGCATACTACAGGACTCTGTCATCGTTATTATGATGCGAATGTTAAAAGAACGGTATAAATAAATAATAAGCCATTTAAGAGGCCGCCACTTAATAAATACACAGCATCTTTTGCTTTTACAGCAAATACTAACCCCGTAATTGTTATCGTAGCAAACAAGGTAACAAATAACAAGATGTGCATATGTACGCCACTCAAACTAAATAGCGTAAGTATCGCTATGACACCACATAAAATAGAATAAATTCCGAAACGATTCATGAAAACACCTCATGAGTCAGTATACTATTATTTTAAAGCATCTGTCACTTTTGTTAAATGCGCAATAATGCTCTCGTGTGACGCTGTAACGGTACGTTCACGCTGCTCATCTTTGACTAACTTGTCAATGGCACGCTGCGCAACTTCGGCCGCCACTTCCGTTGGTATGATTACTACGCCATTCGCATCGCCCACGACAATATCGCCTGGCTGCACCGTTGTATCACCAATTGTCACCGGAACATTGACTTTCCCACCGCCATTTTTGACGCCAGCAGCAGGTGTAATACCTGTCACAAATGCTGGAAAATCAAGTGCTAATACCGCATCAACATCGCGAATCGCACCGTTCACAACAAGGCCGCCAATGCCAAGTTTTTGCATCATTCCAATAACAAAATCTCCAGCGATTGCGCGCGACGTATTATTTTCAATATCGACAACTAAAATATCGCCTGGCTCTGCTCCTAACATCGCTTCCATAACCGCACCATTTTCATAAATTGGTAGTTTAACGGTCACCGCTTTCCCAGCGATATGATGACGCGCATCAAGTGGTTTAATCGTTGCTGGCAAATGGTTTTTGCCATTTAACGCATCGCTCACAGCTGTTGTTGGTAACGTTTGAAATAACTCTACTGACATGTAAATTCCTCCCATCTATCTACTATAACAGTAAAATTTATTGAATATTTTGTCAACTATCCAATTTCAAAAAAAGAGGTGTCGCGGTTGATTAACGACACCTCTTTTTTTAGTTATAATAATTCATCTATACACGTAGCTAAAGCTTCATCAAACATTTCCAATGACTCAAAAAGGGGATTCAGGCCCATAGCGCGTGACAATAGCTCATTGATTTTTTGCGTATAGCGGCGCTGTTCAAGTACGACCTCAGCCTTCCTCCACTTTAAACGCCCCGTTTCATCGGTCAGTAGTAAAAACAACCGCGCTAATTGGTCGATATCACTACAAACGGTCGTTTGCTTATATAATTCTTCAGTTGGCGAATGTTGCAGTGTTATTTTTGCAGCTTGATCAAACCCAACAATCGCCAATTTTTCTGCATGAACAATAATATTTTCTGGTGTTAAATGGCGGTGAACATACCCTTGCAGATGGATTTTTTTCAGTACGATACTGACACGTTGAATCATCCGAAGGGCATCGATTACCGCATAGGGCCCGTTATCTAAAATTGGACGTCCCTCAATATAGCTCATCATAAAAAAAGGAACTTTAGCGACGAAACCATTGGCTAACCATTGAGGTACATTTTCTAGTTGGAGTGCTCGTAATATTTGTTGCTCCTGTTCAAACCGTTTTTCATATTTCGAACGATTTAACGTACGCTTGCGCATCCGCTTTAAAACAATCTTTTCTTGTGTTCGGCGATTTTCTACTAAATATAAAATATTGGCTGAATTTTTTTGCAACATTTCACTATAAGTAAAGGGTGTATCCGTTGCGATAAACTCTAAAAACTTTTGATTCGTCGACAATTCTTGGAAGTTCTCAAGTGTCTTCTTCATTTTCTGGCCCCTCACATACGTTCAACTCACTAGCTGTTATTATTTTTCTAATTTATGTGTAAAATAACGCATTATTCTTTTCAAGTTTACCGAACTTTCAATTCTTTTTCAATATAACTTAAATGCTTTTCTCGGGCGATAACAAAAAGCCCCCGTCATGCATGAGCATAACGAGCGCTTTTGTCGTTTTTTATTAGCGGAAACGTTTACGAGAAGGTTTTGTTTCGGGCCATTCTCGTAATGTTTTTTCCTTCAGTGCATATTGTTGTACGCGGTAAGTACCTTTTGCACTATCAATGGATTTATCCATCTCTTCAATATATTGTTCTTTATTACCTTGTTCATAAGCAATTAATGCTTCAATCGCATGGTCCATCCAAAATTGCACTTGTGGAATTTCGCGCGCCATACCAAACTTGCCCATGTATACTTCACACTGTGCTTGGTTAAAACGTTTTAATGGGCTTTTTTTCATTGAGCCAACAACTGCTTTTGCTGCCGTTAAATCACCTTCAAGAATAGCTTTACGGAATTGGAAATCTGATAGCGTATCTGCATTTTTACGATGTTTATGTAAGATGCGGTCGATTTCATCTACTTCTTGTTCTTTTGTCCCTTCCAATAACGTAATTGGGTATTGGAATAATGGGTCTGTTTTTTGCATACGCATTAAGCGTAAAATAAGTTTCGTGTTCTTACTTGAGGTAATCGTATAAGAATAACCAATGACAAGTACAAACGCTAATACGGCGAAAAATCCTACCGCATATTTTGTTGGTACGCCTAAATAAATAGCTAGCATCCCTAACGATACAGACACTAAGTAGAAAACTACGAGAATAACAATGTTCATGCTCTTCTATACTCCTCTGTCTAATAGGCATACGCCCAGTATCTTTTTAATAGTAGCAATTTCAGCTATGAAGAGCAATGAATAACCGGTGACAAATTGCTACCAATACGTTGGATATCTACGTGTTTGGCGTAAATTATTAATAAGCAATGCCATAATGACGACGAACACGGCACCGGTTAAGACCGGGAATAATAAAAATCCCCAGTGATGACTACCTTCAAGCATAATTACTAATGGATTGGCAGCAGCTGGTGGATGCATCGTACGCGTTAGCATCATAGCGGCCACTGCTAATGCTACCGCCAATCCGATCATAATGGCCCCATTACCAGCTAGATGATACATCACTAAGGCAATCGTTGATGATAATACATGCCCAACAATAATACTGCGCGGTTGTGATACCGGTGCTTGCCATAATCCAAACGCCAGGGCACAACTACCACCAAGTGACGCCATAATCCACTGTGAATGCAAATGTTGCGTTAAATAAATTAATCCGGCAATCGTTAAAAAAGTGCCAATAAATGTTACGATAATATCTTTCGAGTATACCGTAAAGGGGTTTTGTCCAACCCCTTTCATTTTACTAAAGTAATTTGTCCACATCGTCATCACTCGGTTCTGCTGCTAATTTAATATCGTATAACATCATATCGTGTAAATCACCTTGGTAGAGTAGTTGCTGTTGTGCAATTAACGCACGAACACGGTATTCTAAAAAGTTATCACCCGTATAATCTTTCATCGTGCTATAAACTTCACCTAACAGTTCGGCAGCTTTTACATAACCATCTACTTGCAACCGTTCTACATGCTCTAAAATAAAATCATCTAAAATCGTTTCGTCGAAAGCTGTTAATTCACCCGCTTCAAATAAATGCAACAGTGCTTCGCTCGTCAACCAACGCTGTCCTTCTTCTTTTAGCGTCGCAATGACCTCATCTGACAACATCGCGAGTTCAAGTTGTGCAATTTTCGTTAATAGCTCGGGCACTACTTCACCGGTTGTCCGCGGAAAACCCGGCGTATCATGTTGTTCAATATCGCGATAACCTTGATATGTATCAATAACGCCGATTGACTGTACAATTGGTAACGCCGCCATCACGATACGCAAACCGATTTGCTCGGCTGAATTGGCACATGTCCAAATAACGACATCTTGTTCAGCTGTTAAGCGTTTTAAATCACGAAACGACTGCATCATGTTGCGTTTCATTTTTTTAAATTCATTATATGTATCTGTTAAATGCAATTTAAACCATGCATAACGTGCTTCCATGCCTTTCCACGTGTCAATTGCTTTAATCGGTCCCATCGATAAAACGTCTGGAAAAGCGATGACGCGCTCATCTATCGCCTGCTTTAAGCTAAGTGCAGCCGTTCGTCCAAATACAATATGCACCGTCGATGTATCCCATTCCAATTGGTGTTTTAACTGTTCAGTAAACCAACTTTCATCGTTGGCGTCTAATTCCGTATATAAATCGAGCAATAAATTTTTCGCTTGATTTTCTGAAAGCTCATCAATTTTTTGTTTCATCAAATCCGATTTTTCCATGGTCAAAAGAGCCTCCTTTATGTAATTTAAATCATCCAAATATCGCCAATTTCAATGATAACTGTTTTTATTGTACAACACCTTTTTCAAGGAAAGAAGCAAAAATTTCAGCAATAGCTGCTTTTATAGTAGCCAAAACAGCAAAAAAGAACGCCGATTTATAAAAAACCGATGCGCTCTTTCGTCTGTTACACAATAAATACTATTTTAAATTTTTTGCTAAAAATGCTTTTGTACGCTCATGCTGTGGATTGCCAAACAGCTCATCTGGCGTCCCCGCTTCAACGATTTCGCCGCCGTCCATAAAGACGACCTTATTCGCTACGCTGCGCGCAAAACCCATTTCATGTGTGACGACGATCATCGTCATATGCTCTTCAGCTAAATCTTTCATTACTTTTAATACTTCGCCAGTCAGCTCTGGATCTAGTGCTGATGTCGGTTCATCGAATAATAAAATCTCTGGATTCATCATTAATGCACGCGCAATTGCTACACGCTGTTGTTGACCACCCGACAAGCTTTTTGGATAGGCTTTTTCCTTCGCAGATAACCCTACCTTTTGCAATAAATCGCTTGTCATCGCCGCAATATCAGCCTTTTTGCCAGCCATTTTTGGTGCTAATTCTAAATTATCTTTCACCGTTAAATGTGGGAACAAGTTAAATTGTTGAAAGACCATGCCCATTTTAGCCGTTGCCTTTTTAATGACATCTGGGCGTTTGTAAACACCTTGTTCAACAAACGCTTCGCCGGCAATTTTTACAGTACCGCCGTTAATTTCTTCTAAATGAATCAAACTGCGCAGCATCGTACTTTTCCCTGAACCTGAAGGACCGATAATCGCAATCACATCATTTTTTTCGACTGTAAACGTAATATTTTTCAATACTTCATTATCGCCAAATGATTTTTTTAGATTTTGAACTTCAATTAATGCCATGTCGATACCTCCTACTCGTATTTAAAGCGGCGTTCTAACCACTTGAAGAAAATTGTTAAAATAATCGTCATAATTAAATAAATCGCACCGGCAATAAAGTACGGCACAATTGAGAAGTCGCGGTTTACCGCTGTTTCTGCAAAGTGCAGTAACTCTGGTACAGCTACCGCATATAATAACGCTGTATCTTTAATTAACGTAATCGATTCATTCGCAACCGATGGTAATGCCACGCGGAACATTTGTGGCAAAATAATTTTACGTGTTGTTTGCGACTTTGTTAAGCCTAACACTTTTGCTGCCTCGTATTGCCCTTTATCAATCGATAATAGGCCGCCGCGGAAAATTTCGGCGAAGTAGGCCGCATAGTTTAAAATAAATCCTAAGCATGCTGCAGCGAAACGATCAATCGTTAAATATTCGCCAATTCCTGGAATCATCGGTAAACCAAAACAAATGATTAATAATTGTAGTAATAGTGGTGTCCCACGCATAATTGTAATATAAATTGTTGCAAGCCAAGAAAATAGCTTTATTTTACTGTTTACCGCAAGCGTTAATAAAAATCCGAGTGGCACGGATACGATAATTGCGATAAAGAATAGTAACAGCGTCATTTGTGCGCCTTCAAGCATTGGCAAAATGACGGATGACCAATAATCTGCCATCATTAAATTCCTCCTTTATATTGAACGACAATAGGGTGTTGAAACGACCAGAAGGAGATGCCCCATTTTAGGACATCCCCTTCCGAAAGATACACTATTTAAGAACTTTGTTTTCACCAAACCATTTATCTGAGATCTTTTCAGCTGTACCGTCTTCGTTCATTTTATCTAAAGCTTCTTGTAATTTTGCTTGAAGCTCTTCATTGCCTTTTTTAATCCCAACACCATATTGTTCAGGTGCTAGTTCTTCATCCATAATTTTGAATGTGTCTTGTTGTTTTGTCATGTAATAATCAATTACAACTTTATCGATAATGACCGCATCAACACGTTTTGCTTTTAAATCGTTTAATGCTAACACATTGTCTTTAAATTCTGAGACATTTTTTACTTTTTTGCTAATGGCATTATCATTAAATGCGTCTAGTGCAGAAGATTGCGCTTGAACACCCATTTTTTTACCGTCTAAATCTGCAATTTTTGTTAATTTAGAATCTTTTAATGTGACAATTACTTGTGCGTTTTCTAAGTATGGTTTTGAGAATAATACTTTTTCTTTACGCTCATCCGTAATTGTATAACCGTTCCAAATTAAATCGATACGACCACTTGCAAGTTCTGATTCTTTTGTTGACCAATCGATTGGTTGGAATTCAACGTCCATATCCATATGTTTTGCTGCTTCTTTTGCTAAATCAATATCAAAACCGACAACTTCATTTTTATCATCACGGAATCCCATTGGTGCGAATTTATCATCAATACCAACGATTAATTTGTCTTTGCCTTCTGCTCCTGATTTTTCATCAGATGAGCCACATGCCGCAAGGACAGAAACAATCCCTACTAGCATGAAGAGCAATGCTACGATACGTTTCATCTTCATGTCCCCCTATTTCATAACCTATTATCTAGCTCTTTACCATTTTACTTTCGCCTGCTAAATCACTAATGTATTGAAATGTTATCACGGTCATGAAAAGGTGTCAACGGTTTTTTTAAAATCTAAATTTTCTGACTTTGTTATATAATTGCATAGAGGAAAAGGCGACAGCTATGCTCAACTGTCACCCTCATCTATTAGGACCTATCCATTTTTTTGCGCGACTGCCCTTGTGCATTCACACCAGCTTTATTAAATCCGTCGCGGTCAAAACCATATTTATCAAAACCTTCTTTTGAATAACCATCTGCATCAAGTGGAGTCCCATTTTGATGCATACCGTACTCATTAAAGCCGCGCGCATCAAATGGACCAGCAGCCTTGCCTTTTGGATGATACGCTTTTTGCGTCGTATAATCACGTTGCGCTTTTACAACTGGCTTTGGCGCTTGTTGCTGCGTCGCAAATTGAATCAATTGCCGCTCTAATTTTGTTAGTGGTTGCTGTTGTTGGTTCAATGCAGCTACTTGCTGTTCAAAGCGCTTTTCTCCGTATTTATTAAGTCCTTGCTTGTCATAACCCAACGCATTATAACCCGAGGCATTATAGCCTTGCGCGTTATAACCGTGCGCGTCATAACCGACCGCGTTATAGCCCGCATCATTAAACATCGTGCCGTTTCGGTGGCGCCCTTTTTGATTGAAGCCACGTACGTTATAGCCTTGTGCATCAAAACCACGTAAATTATAACGTTTTCCTTCCTTTGTAAAACCACGTGCATTAAACCCTTGACGATTGTAGCCGTGGCGATTTTGTCCCGCCCGGTTATAGCCTGTGCGATCATACCCACTACGCTGAAAGCCCTCTTTATCAAAGCCCGCATCATTGTAACCATCACGCTTAAAGCCTTGCGCATTATAATATGCACAATCATAACCCTCGTAATCATAACGTGTGCCATTTAAATGCAGACCTTCCTTATCAAAACCACGCTTATCATATGTACGCTGAATACTGTGCTGTTCTCGGCGCTTTTTAAAAAATTCCATTGCTGTCACCCCGCATGCTGTTTCTATTTTTATCGTGATAAATACCCACGCATTTAGCCTTTTCAGCAGAAATGTCTCTTTCTTTTTCGAATAAACTATGTTAAATTACTCTTTGTGTCTTAAATTAGAACGGAAAGGACTTAAGCGTATGAAAGCGAGCGATTGTATTCATTATTATGTCGTCGAAAAAGACGGCCTTTTTTATTCACACGGCAGTACGTTCCTATCGGACGAAGAAGCTGCCTATGCCTTCACTAATGAAGAAGCGGCTGCACAATTAGCACGTGAGCATGACGCTTCAGTTCAATATATGTCAGTAACGTATGGCGAATTAGATGACATACTACTAGCGCCTGAAGACTGCATTGACTTAACCTTTTTAGAAGTTGTCGTACAGTAGAGGCTGGGACAAAACAGTTCATGTTCCTTTTTAGCGTTCGCAACAAAAAACCGGAACCGCGCCACAGCGCGATTCCGGTTTTTCTTATGCTCATCTGAGAAGGTGTTTTTACACGTATGTCCCAGCCTCTTTGTTTCTGCTATTAATTATGGCAATACATCGTTGTACAACGGTGCAATATGTTCAATAAATTTAGTGGCATCATCGCGCGTTGCTAGTGTCAGTGTCATGCTATGGCCCTGCTGTTGTAAATCGCCAGCAATATCATGCAACGTTAATTTTTCTTTTAAACCGTCGATTGTCACGACGCCATAATGTTTTAAAATACTAACATCAAGTAAATCAAACGGTTGGCGGTCCGGCGTCATCGCATAGATTTTTGTAACGCGCCCTGTTTCGCGTTCTGTCAGCATATTGTTTACGGTAAATTTATTTGTCATTCTATCGCTTCCTTTACATCATTCATCTGTTTTATGATGCCATAGATTAGGCATCGTTGTAAACGCGCTGCTAGTTAACTAGCGCTAAAAAACTCAGCAATCGTTTGACTAGACGGTTGCTGAGCTGTCATTGCGCTGTTTATTGCACGCGTAATTTGTAATAGTATTCCGCTTCGCCTTTATAACCATTTTTACCAGAACCGTCCCACTTCGCTGTGTACGTGTAGTAGTAAACGCCTTTTTCCTGTGGTGCAAATAATAGCGAACCTTTTAGTTTTTCTTTCCCTTTTGTTCCTTCTTCAGAAATCCATTCTAATTCGCCTGATGTTGGCCGGTCGTCGCTATTAATCGATAGCGTAAGTGCTGTGCCCATCGTTGCTGGAATCGCTTCTGCTTTTTCTAATGACTCCACGATATCGTCACCTTTTTCGCAATTTTCCTTGCCTTCAACTTCCCAACAATAATCGCCTAATACACCTTTATCTTTATTGTTCGTTGTCAACAACTCACCCTTTGGTGGCTGTGTTGCATCTTCACTACAACCTGCAAGTAGTAACGCCGTTGTGGCAAAAGTAGCTAAACTCCATTTTAAACCTTTCATTATATAAATCTCTCCTTATCGTTCACTTCCTATCTATTATAACTTTTCTATTTCAACTCTAACAGTCACTTCGCAACGGAAAATCACACGTTTTACCAATTGTGCGACATTCCACACAATTTCTACAAAAAAAGTTCGTGCATTAGGTCAGTTCACTCAACAATTTGGCAAGCAGCGCAAAGCGTTTAGGAAGTTCTGAAAGGAGGATATGCTCTTCGCGCGCATGCATCCCTTCGCCAATAACGCCTAAACCATCTAGTGTTGGCGCAATATCACTCGTAAAATTTGCATCGCTGCCACCACCAGCCGCAATTTGTGTCACAATATAATTCAGTTCACCAGCAATCGCATACGTTTCGTCAAAAATATGCTCAGTGCTATCAAGGCGCGGCATTGGTGGTCGATCTACGCCACCTGTTACTGTTAGCGTAATATCACTACGCGTTGGCTTTAAATGCTCAATTACGTGTACCATATGCCCTTCTTCATGTTTCGTTAACACGCGCACATCAACGCCTAATTGTACGCGCTCTGGCACAACATTTTTGGCACTTCCACCATGAATTGTCCCAACATTTACAGTTGTACCTAACTCTAAATCCGTTAAATGACTCAAATGTTCAATTTGCTTTGCCGCTTCGAAAATGGCACTAACGCCTGCGGTAAAATTGTTGCCAGCATGTGCTGCCTTGCCAATAATTTCAATATCATACGATAAGACCCCTTTGCGACTCGTCTTTAACGCCCCACTCATTTCTGGCGGTTCTAACACGAGCACTACTTTGCTTTTTTTCGCCTCTGCTTTGATTAATTCGCGCGATGTTTTACTACCAACTTCTTCATCGCTATTAAAAATACAAACGATTTTGTACGGAATATCAATTGCTAATGCGCGGCATGCTTTGAGCGCCCAAATCGCCATGACAATACTTGATTTCATATCTAAAATTCCCGGGCCATACATTTTATCGCCAACTTGTTTCAACGGTATGGCCCCTTTTTCCCAGACGGTATCATAGTGGCCAACTAACAATAATTGTTCTGTCCCTTCCCCGTATTCAAAGCGTAAATGGCTGCCATGATGGTCTTGTGGAAATTCTTGCGCTCGTTTTTGAAATTCACGTACAAGCAATTGTTGAATGGCTTCTTTACATTGATTTGCGGCATCGCGGTCCATTGACGGGGATTCCGCTGCAACGAGCGTTACAATATCTCGCTGAATGTCTGCTAAATGTGCTGTCATATAATCATACAGTTCTATCATCACTATCACCCCTTTATTGTGCTCTATACCCGCTTTTTAATAGAAATGAAAACAGGAGTTATGCCGTAGCACAACTCCTGCTCACTTATTTTTTTCGTTTCAATGTTGGATAACCAATTAAAATCGCCATAATCGTCATCGCACCCATCAACAATGGATAAATAGAATACACTTGCCACATACCAACCGTTGAAATACCTGAAATGCCGGCTGCTGCTAATAATTGGGGTGAATACGGTAACATCCCTTGCCAAAAACTCGCAAAAATATCGAGCAAACTCGCTGATTTCCGCGGATCTACATCGTATTTATCGGCAATTTTTTTCGCTAACGGACCCGACATTAAAATCGCAATCGTATTGTTAACCGTTGCAATGTCAACGACTGACACGAGCGAGGCAATACCTAGTTCGGCCCCTTTTTTTGTTTTTACGCGCTTCGTAATGACCGATAGTAAATAAGCGAGACCACCATTATGTTCAATTAGCGCTACAAGGCCACTAATCAAAATCGCAATAATCGCAATATCTTCCATGCCAAGCATACCTTCACTAACCGCTTTAATAAACGTGATGAACGTATACGAACCGTTAACAAATCCAATCACGCCGGATAACAAAATACCCATTACTAATACGAGCATCACATTTAGTCCAGCTAATGCCATAATTAAGACGATTAAATACGGCAACACTTCAACAAATGAATACGCTGCAACTTCTACAGCATCGGCGCTACTATTTGCCGTTAATACATATAAAATAATAGCCGTCAAAATCGCCGCTGGTAACACGATAAAAAAGTTCACTTTAAATTTATCGCGCATATTCGTGCCTTGCGTGCGTACGGCTGCAATCGTCGTATCTGAAATAATCGATAAGTTATCGCCGAACATCGCACCACCAACAACCGTTGCCATCGAAAGTGCCATCGAAATATCGGTACTTTCTGCGATTCCTACACCAATTGGCGCAAGTGCCACAACTGTCCCCATCGATGTCCCCATCGACAATGAAATAAAGCAGCCGATAATAAAGAGTCCAACAAGCAATAAACTTGGTGGTATGAAATCTAAGCCTAAGTTAACCGTCGAATCAACGGCACCCATTCCCTTCGCAACACTTGAAAATGCGCCTGCTAAAATAAAAATCAACACCATTAGCATGACATTTGAATTGCCGGCACCTTTCGTGAAAATTTCTATTTTCGTTGCTAGTTTCTCTTGTCGATTCATCAAAAAGGCAATCATACAAGCAATCAAAACAGCGACATTTAGCGGCATTGCCGTAAAATCTCCACTGATGATTCCTGTGCCAATAAATAACACGATAAACGCAACGAAGGGCAATAACGCCCATTTATTTGCTCGCTGCATGTCATTCCTCCAGTAATTTTAAATAAGACAACCTATATCATACGTCAATTAAAGAACAGTGTAAATTTTTTGTTTTTTCACAATTTTTCGTTATGAAGCGCAAAAGAGGTTAGCATGGACGCTAACCTCTTGACGTTATTTTACTTCAATTTGCCCCATCATGCCATTATCTTCATGTTCTAAAATATGACAGTGGAACATATACATGCCTGCATACGGGAACTTCACCGCAATACGTGCCTTCTGTCCAGGTTGCAGTGTAATCGTATCTTTATAACCTTGTAAGCTAGGCTCTGGTTTTTCACCGTTGACACTTAACACAAGGAATTGCGTCCCGTGGATATGGAATGGGTGAATCATGCCACCTTCATCGGTAATCGCATTTTCAATTTCCCAAACTTCTGTGACGCCTTTTTTCTGCGTGAAGTCAACGCGGTTTTCATCAAACTTTTTACCGTTAATCGTCACATTTTCGCGCATACCTTCCATTTTCACGACTTTTGTTGGCTCTTGTTTCTCAAGGCTCTTATCAACACGAATTTCATTTAAATTCGTTGATGTGGAAGCTGTTGCGGTCTTTTTGCTCAACTCAATTGGCAATAACACGACATCTTTATCGTCGACAAGTGATACGCGGTCGCCTTTTACTTGCGATAAATCAACTAAGATTTCAGCGCGCTCGCCGGCTCCTAACAACAGCTCTTTTGTTTTCACGGGCTTATTTAACAACCCGCCATCGGTCGCAATTTGCGTAAAACTCATATCATTATCAAAATGGAATAAATAATTTCGTGCGTTCGAGCCGTTTAAAATACGCAGGCGTACGAGTTGTTTATCGGTTTTTAGCGCAGGGTTAATAACGCCATTAATCATCATCGTATCGCCATACGTACCATCAATATTCGCTACGGCACTGTAATCTAATTGTTTCCCATCAGCAAATGCGCGGTCTTGTAGCACAATTGGGAAATCATTTTCTCCGTAATCGCGTGGTAAATCCAATGTCGTTGTTTTGGCATCATCAATATACAATAACCCCGCTAAGCCTTTATACACTTGCTGCGCTGTATTGCCCATTGGATGTGGGTGATACCATAATGTTGCTGCTTGTTGTGTAACGGTAAATTGAATCGTTTTTTCTTCACCGGGCTCAATTAAAGCATGTGGTCCGCCATCTGCTTTTCCCGATACTTCTAAACCATGCCAGTGAAATGTCGTTGCTTCCGGTAATTCATTTTTCAAATGAATGGTCACATGTTGCCCTTCTTTTAACCGCAGTGTCGGACCAAGTAAACTGCCATTATAGCCATAGGTTGTCGTTTCATACCCTTTAAATAATTCGGTTGTACCCGATTGCGCCGCTAATGAATATTCGACGTTGTTGCCTTTTTTGCTATCTGGCTCTAAGATTTCTGGAAATGTTAATGTCGCCGTACCTGTATTGTCTTTTAACACTAACTGCTCATGATCCATCGGGCCATTTTGTTGCGTATTGGCCATCGAATGTTCATGCTGCGCCGCTGAATCCGTTTGTTGCTCTTTTTGTGCATCGTCGCTACTACATGCTGCTAATAATGCGGTTCCAATAAGTAATGTTGCGACAACTGTTTTTTTCATAATCCCCCACCCTTTCATCATTTTTAGTATACCGAACAAATGTGTATTGTATATGAACAACTGTTGACAATTTCAGCGGTTAGAAAAAAGCAACAATCGCGATTGCTGCTTGTAGTCCGTTATTCGTGCGCATGGTCATGATGATGCTCTTCATTTAAATTACAAATTAAATCTGCATGGTGCGGTGTTTCACTTGATTCAAACTGCACGGTAATATGCGTAATATTTTGATGTTGTAGTTTATGTTCTAAATCATCTAACACTTTTTGCGTTTCGCGAATCGTTAAATTATCATCTACAACGATATGGCAGCTCAATGCATTTGTACCACTCGTAATCGTCCAAATATGCAAGTCATGTAAATGCTTTACTGCCGGTGTGTCTTCAATCGTTTTTACAATGTCATCAAACGCGACATTTGTCGGTGTTCCTTCCATTAAAACGTGTACAGAATCTTTCGTGACCGCAAGACCGCTACGCAATACAAGAACTGCCACGACAATACTCGCTAATGGATCGGCCCAGCCCCAGCCGAAAAACATAATTAATAGCGCGGCAATAATCGCCCCAAATGAGCCAAGCATATCACTTATAACGTGTGCTAATGCTGCACGCATATTTAAATTATCGTGCGTATCGCCACCACGCAATAAAATAAATGCGACTAAAATATTAACGAGTAAGCCAATAATCGCGACAATCATCATGCCGGTTGTCGCAATTTCCGCCGGCTCTCTAAAGCGCTGAATCGCTTCATAAAAAATAAATAGCGCAATCGCAATAAGCGTGACACCATTAAATACTGCCGCTAAAATTTCAAAGCGTTTATACCCAAATGTTTTATTCGTATTGGCGACTTTTTCAGCCATCGTAAACGCGACAACACCAACGCCAAGTGCAATCGAGTCACTCAGCATATGTCCCGCATCAGACAATAGCGCTAAACTATTAGTCATAAACCCCCCGATTACTTCCACAATCATATAGGCTGTAATAATAATAAATGCGATTAATAACGTTTTTTTGTTCGCGCCATGCGTATGATCATGGCCATGGCCCCCGTGATCGTGATCATGTGAATGTGCCATAATAATCCCTCCCTAGCAATGAGCAGCGTGCTCAATCATTTGTTTTAATATTTGCATCACATGCTTATCCGCTTGTGAATAATAAATGCTCGTACCGTCACGGCGTGATTTGACGAGGCGCATATTTTTTAAAAAGCGTAACTGATGCGACACCGTTGACTGCTTTAAGCTTAATTCATCACTAATTTCATTGACTGCGTATTCACGTTCAAATAATAAATATAAAATGCGAATACGCGTTGGGTCACTAATCGCTTTAAACGTTTGTGACACAATAAACAGTGTTTCTTCATCTAATTGCTGTGTAAAATCAATCGTTGGTTGTGAATCCATTCCGTCACCCCTTATGCATATATGATTATATGTTCATATATAGTATATGACGGCGTTATGTACGTGTCAACGTATTTCACGCGTGTTTCCGCTAAAAAAAAAGAGCCTGCATCGCGGCAGCCTCTCTTTCTAAAGCTTATTGTAATTGTATACGTAATTGCTCAGCTTTGTGCAAGCGATTTGTTAACGATTTTGATTGATGGTGCTCCGCTAAAATCGATAACACATCAAGTGCCTTTTCTGGCTGCTGAAGCTCATTATACAAGTCCGACAATAAATACGTGACTTTAATTAACATCGTGTTGTTCGCAAGTGCTTCTTCTAAACAACGCACCGCTTCATCAAGACGACCGAGTGCTTGCCACGCTAATGCTTGTTGGTAAAGCGGTCGATCAAAACCTTGCGACAACCGCAATGCTTGCTCACTCGCTTGAATGGCCCACCTATAATGATGATGCTTGCGCAATTCTTCAGCTAAAATTGTAAAATATTCTGGTGATTCACGGCGCTGTTCACGTATAGATGTCAACGCAATCGGTTCATCAGCAAAAAATTGTTCAAACGTCGTACGCAAGCAACCTGTTTCTTTTAAATAGCGTGGTACGCGATGCCCCGCATAATAGATTGGCAGAAACGTACAATTAACTAACGCTGGCTTTAACTGTTCATAATAATAAACGCGATCCGTATCATTTTTTAAATCGAGCAATAACGTCACAGGCGCCGTTACCGTTGGAAGCTGCAATTCATGTTCAAACGTAATTTTTCGTTTAATGCCGTATTGCGGATGCCCTGAGTTACGCGGTGCAAATGCCAAAATACGCACATTCGGAATAACAGCTCCGTAATAAACCGCGCCGTATCCAGCCAAACTCGTCCCGTATGCATACGTGTTAGCGTAATTACTAAAAATTGCTTGTGTCATCGTTTTATAGTGTGCTTGCGTTAAATTTTCATAAAAATAATTCATGCGATTACGACGTAGCGCTACGATATCAAGCTGTTGATTGTTCACGTAATATTTCGAGAACAGCGCTTGCTTACGCGTCAATTCTACGGTATCAAAAGCCGCGACAGCTCCGCGTGCAACACCTTTCCATTTATAAAACTCGAGCGTATAATCGGCTGTTTTTTGAATCACATACTTTTTATAGCCATCTGCTGAAAAAAAGTGCGCATGCTGTTGCTCATCGTAAAGTGCTTGTGCGTGTTGTTCCCAGTTTCTCGCTTGCTCATGATTCCCTTGCAATAAATAGTAGACATTTAAATTAAAGGCATCTTCAAAAGTAACTTCCACACGCTTCACCACCTGCTCTAAATAAACACTCGCTTGCTCAAACAACCCAAAACGCGCCGCTTTTTTTGCCATTTGGCGCGCATAAGGCACGTCCATAAATTGTTGTTGTTCGCTAAGTTTCGTTAATTGTTGCACAGTTTTTTTTGAATCTACCGCTTTGGATTTTTCACGAAAATAATGTAAATAAGGCGACTGACGGCGATGTTTTAAAAGCTTTGCTATATGATTTAATCGTTCATTCAAACGTTTTCCTCGCAACGATTGCTGGACGATTTTACTTTTCTCCCGAAACGATTCCGTACAATTCAATTCATATTCTTGCTGCAGTAAAGCATTTTTCTCTTCCTTTAATAAGGCGGCATAATGCTTTAACATCGTGATGTTGTCTATATTCTTCATGTTAAAATGTATTCCCACCTTCTGTATATCACGGTTCATTATAACAAAATCTCATTATCGATTCAAAGATGGTTTTATATTCAACACATTATTTTAGTATTACAGCTTTATTATTTTACTTTTTTTACCTTTTAAATAAGTATTTTTATTTTATTTATGTTAAAAAAAGGTTGCTGACGCTGTACTAATGGTCGAGTTAAAAAAAACAAAAAAAGCATCGAAAGGAGCGAACCGCACCTATTCTAATGCTTAAGAAGCGATATTTTTTTCGGTAGCAATTTTGACGCCGATAGCAATCAACGCAATGCCAGTACATTTATTAAATAGGACTTGGATCGCCGGTTTCATAAACCATTTGCGGATAACGTGAATAACGAGCACGACAATCGTCAACCAGGCAATCGACAGCACAACTAAAATCAATGCTAATACGATTAATTGTTGATTGACTGCATTTGTTGGGTCGATAAATTGCGGCATAAGCGTCACATACAAAAGCAACGTTTTAGGATTTAACAAGTCCGTCGTTATTCCTTGTGTCATACAACTATATGCCACATTTTTATGAGTTGCTGACGCTGGTTGTAGTGCTAGCTCCATATTTTGTGCTTTCGTGCGCCATGCCTGTATACCGAGCCAGACAAGGTATAAAGCACCGCCATATTTAATAATCTGAAACAATAATAGCGATTTTGAAATAATCGTTGCTAAGCCTAATACCGTTAACGCCGTCCAAACGAACAACGCTAAAATGATGCCGATCATCGTAAAGAGACCTGCTTTCTTGCCATGAATCATCGTATTTTTTAATACTAATAGCGAATCTACGCCCGGTACCATGACGATAAACAAGGCGATTAAAGTAAACATCCAAATTTCTTGCAAGTCGTTCATCTCCAAATTCAAAATTTTCAAAATTATATCATTAATTGATGCCTAAATGGAATAGAAAAATTTTCTATATTCGCTATAAAGCATTGATTTTGCGGCATTTAGCCCGTATCATGAAGAAGAGTAGTGGCGAGGCTCACGCAAAATACAAACGAAAATAGTCCTGCTTATAAAATTATTCGATAATTTCTATAATTCTATTTTCATGCGTCCCATTACACAACCTGCATACTATTATGAAAAAGAGGCGACGTTTATGCATAAATTAGCAGCTCAATTAAACGACACATTACAACAACAAGCACCAACTGTTTTGAACATGCTTTCAAACCTTGGTAAAGAAATGTACTACCCAACAGAAGGCATTTTATCGCAATCTGCTGAGGCAAAATCAGCGAAAAAGTACAATGCAACAATTGGTACTGCACTTGAAAATGGCAAACCAATGCACCTTAAAGTCATTCAAGATACGCTTTCTGCATACGAGCCAACAGATTTATATCCATATGCTCCTCCGGAAGGAAAAGCAGAGCTTCGCCAAGCATGGCGTAAAAAAATGTTAAAAGAAAACCCTTCATTAGAAGGTAAATCGTTTGGTACACCCGTTGTAACAAACGCGTTAACACATGGTTTATCAATCGTTGCAGATTTATTTGCAGATTCGAATGATGCGCTAATTATTCCAGATAAAAACTGGGAAAACTACGATATGGTATTTGGCATTCGCCGCGGCGCAAACGTCGTTACATACCCATTGTATGATGATAACGGTCTTTTCAATGCACAAGCATTAAAAGAAGCAATCATTGCACAAAAAGATGCAACAGGTAAAGCAATCGTGTTATTAAACTTCCCGAACAACCCAACTGGTTACACACCAACTGCTGCTGAAGGTGATTCAATCGTGCAAGCGATTAAAGAAGCTGCAGAAACAGGCGTAAAAGTTGTGGCTGTAACGGATGATGCATACTTCTCATTATTCTTTGAAGATTCAATTACAGAATCATTATTCGGTAAATTAGCTGATATTCACGAAAATGTACTAGCGATTAAAATCGATGGCGCAACAAAAGAAGAATACGTTTGGGGCTTCCGCGTTGGGTTCATCACATTTGCTGCACAATCAGAAGACGTGTTACACGCACTAGAAGAAAAAGCACGTGGGATTATTCGCGCTACGATTTCTTCAGGCCCACACCCTTCTCAAACATTCGTGTTAAAAGCATTACAAAGCGATGAATTTGAAGCACAAAAACAACAAAAATTCGACATTATGAAAGGTCGCGCATTAAAAACAAAAGCGGTTCTTGATAGTGGTAAATATAATGATGCATGGGATTACTACCCATTCAACTCAGGTTACTTCATGTGCCTAAAATTAAAAACAGTTTCATCTGACGCACTACGCAAAGTGGCATTAGAACAATTTGGCGTTGGTGCAATCGCACTTGGCGACACAGATTTACGCGTTGCCTTCTCTTGTATTGAAGAAGAAGGTATCGAAGAATTATTTGATTTATTATACGCAGCTGTAAAAGCAGTCGAAACAAAGTAGTTTTTCTTAAAGCGTTGGCATTTGCCAGCGCTTTTTTGTATGCTTAAAGAAAGGAGGGATTTAGATGATTAGACAAGCAATACTTGGCCATGCGATTGCAGATGCCATGGGCGTGCCATTTGAATTTCGCGCGCGCGATACATTTACCGTAAGCGATTATGAAGGTTTTGGTTCATGGGATGTACCCGCTGGTAGCTTTTCAGACGATTCATCGATGCTGTTTTGCACGATGGCGCATCAAATTGAACAGAGTTCGCTTGATGATTTAAAACAAAAATTTTGTGATTGGCTCTACGAGGGCTATTGGACTTACAACGGACAGGCAAGTTTTGACGTTGGCAATACGACGAAGCTCGCCATTGATCAATGGTTGCAACACGGCTTTGATGCACCGATTCCTTGCGATGAATCACAAAATGGCAACGGCGCGCTTATGCGCATTTTACCCGTCATGTTGGCCGCTACGACTCATGACGATATTTTTTCATTGAGTCGCCACTATGCGCTCACACATTTGCATATTCGGAGCATTTTAAGTTGCACTTTTTTTGGTCATATTGTACTCGCGCTTAAAAGCGGCTACAATTTCACCGAAAGTATGCATCTCGCACAGCGCTATACACAACCGCACTTTATGACGTTTCAAGGTGAACAAGTTCATTTTGCACGACTAATGGACGGTTCGATAGTAACAGCGCCACGAGAGTCCATTAATAGTTCTGGCTATGTTATTGATACGCTTGAAGCCGTTTGCTGGAGCATTGCTCAAACATCGAGCTATGAGCAAGCGATTATGACGGCGATTGAATTAGGGAACGATACCGATACGGTTGGCGCGCTGACGGGTTCACTCGCAGGTATGTTATACGGTCTACATCATATCCCTTCACACTGGATTCATGACTTGGCACGCATTGATGATATTGAACAATTAATTCAAGATTTTGAACAACAATGTTGTTAACAAAAAAGTAGGGGTGACGCGTACACGTCACCCCTACTTTTTTCGTTATAATGTCGTTTCGCGCTGCGCGGTCGTACGTTGGCTAAACGCTACGGCATGTAAAATTGTTTTTGTTATAATTTCAATACCTG
Organism: Kurthia huakuii LAM0618; assembly: GCF_000505545.1. GTDB lineage: Bacteria > Bacillota > Bacilli > Bacillales_A > Planococcaceae > Kurthia > Kurthia huakuii. The sequence goes on along the minus strand of NZ_AYTB01000008.1, from coordinate 106,122 downwards.
TAAATAGGCGATCACGATTGTATGTCATATGCGGATCATGAAGCCCTGGCGTTGCACCACAACCAACACCTAGCATCGTCGCCTTAATATACGGACGCTTCAACGTATAATAATGAAAATCTTCGCCACCAGGTGTCACAACATCCGGTGCTAAATGATCGAGTCCACACGTATCGATAATCGCCTGCTTCATTAACTGTTTCGCTGTATCATCAACTTCAGCTGCAACGATTGTCGCCTTCGTTTCAAATTTGATGTTCGCGCGATGCGACTGCTCGACACCTAAAATGGCCAACTGAAGTTGCGCCATTAATTGCTCCATGCCTTCATTCGTTTGCGAGCGAGCATCCACCGTAAAACGAGCAATACCAGGGATTGTGTTGGCATTTTGAATATCACCCGCTTGGAAACTTGTTAACTTAACCGACGATGGAATCATCGGATCAATATGAATATGCGATAGCGCTGTTACAAGACTAGAACCAATTTCAATCGCATTTTTCCCAAGATGCGGTCGTGCACCGTGGCATTCCTGACCAACAATCGTCCCCTCAATTAAACGTGCTGCCCCGTGATAAAGTGCCGGACTATAGCTATTGTCGCGCATCTCCTGTACAGGACGAATATGCATACCAAATAAAAATTGCATGCCATCAACTAAGCCTCGTTCGACAAACGACAACGCACCATTGCCTTTTTCTTCCGCTGGTTGAAACAACACACGAATTTTTCCGGAAGCCGGGTTATGCAGCTCTTTTAGCAGCAATAACACACCGACTGCCATCGTCATATGCGCATCGTGACCACAAGAATGATTGCCGCGAAATTCACCGTCAACTTGCTGCCAAAGCGCATCGATATCCGTACGCAAACCGATAATTGGGTCGCCTTCACCAATTTCAACATACAAGCCCGTTGAACCTTCAAATGTTGTTACATGAAAATGTTGTTCGCGCAAAATTTCCGCTAAATACGCCGTTGTTTTATATTCTTGCCACCCTACTTCAGGGATTACATGTAATTGTTCATATACTTGTCGTAAAAATGGTTTATATTGTTCCAGCAATTGTTGCACACGCGTCACCTCTTAAAATTCTATTGCGCTATACGCTATAAATGTACACTACTTTATCACTTTTTCTACTAAAAAGCAATCATTTTCAGAAAATTAAGTATTTTGAGTTTTAAAGAGCAAACTTTACATAATCTTTTCATAAGTTGTTTGAAATTTTCTGTCTTTTTAGATATAATTAAGAAAAGGCACTAGGAGGAATGACTATGAATCCCAAAAATATTCCTGTTGACCCACGTGATACAACGATTGAAATTCCCGCGTTCCTTGACGCGGCTGTATCATTTGAAGATATTGAAGCAGCTTTAAAAGAATTATTATTGTTGATTCAGTCAACGCATAGCTTTGTCGTTAATCCAAGTCCTCAAGCATCGTAACGATTCATACACACATGAAACACCGCCTAAACTAACAACGCGGTGTTTTTTTCTGTTCAAACTTGCCATTTAACGATATAATTATCAGAAAATAACGAATTTTCAAAAGGACAGGTGATTATTATGCACGCTCAACTTGAAACGATTATTGCACAACTACATACTTTTTTAGCAACCGACCAACTTTCTACAAATGAAACAGTACGTGAAAATCATGGACGCGATGAATCGTATCACGAAATGGCATTGCCAGATATCGTTGTATTCCCGCATACAACGGATGAAGTCGCTCAAATTATGCGCGTAGCCTATACATATGAAATTGCTGTTATCCCATTTGGCGTCGGCTCTAGTTTAGAAGGTCATATTATTCCTGTGACGCATACGTTAACAATTGATTTTAGCCAGATGAATCAAATTTTAGAAGTACGTCCCGAAGATTTACTCGTGCGCGTGCAACCGGGCGTCACGCGTACGCAATTAAATAAAGAACTGAAAAAACATGGTCTCTTCTTCTCGGTTGACCCTGGCGCCGATGCCACGCTCGGTGGTATGGCCGCAACGAACGCGAGCGGCACAACTGCTGTGCGCTACGGTGTTATGCGCGATCAAGTGCGCGATTTAGAAGTCGTGCTAGCAGATGGCCGCATTATGCACACCGGTAATCTAGCCGCAAAATCATCATCAGGTTATCATTTAAATGGCCTATTTGTTGGTTCAGAAGGCACGCTGGGCTGCTTTACCGAACTTACTTTAAAAGTATATGGTATTCCGGAATTTGAAATGGCCGCACGAGCGGTCTTCCCTACTGTGCGCCAAGCAATTGAAGCGGCAACGATGGTATTACAAGCAGGTGTCCCGATCGCGCGGATTGAATTAGTTGATGAACAATCGATGCAACAAGTTAATGCCTATAGCGGTACGGATTATTTAATCAAACCAACGCTATTTTTAGAGTTTCATGGCAATGAAGCGGGCTTAAAACAAGACGTCGAGTTTACAACGGATATTATGAATGATAATGACTGCCTCGAAATTTTCTTTGAAACGGACAATAAAGCACGGCACGAATTATGGGAGGCACGCCATAATTTAGCGTATGCATACATTCATGGTTATCCTGGTAAAAAAATGATGACAACTGATGTTGTTGTGCCAATTGGTTCGCTAGCCGATGCCATCGAATTTGCGCGACAACTTATCGATGAAGTGGGTATGATTGGCGGCGTACTAGGACATGTCGGTGACGGTAATTTCCATTCGCTCGTTATGATAGATGTAAACAACCCCGATGATGTTGCACGCGCAAAAGCATACAATGCACGTCTCGTCGAATTTGGTCTTGAACACGGCGGCACATGTACTGGTGAACATGGCGTTGGTATCGGGAAAATGATATATCAATCACGCGAGCATGGCGAAGCGCTCAATGTTATGCGCGCAATCAAACAAACATTGGATCCAAAAAATATTTTAAATCCACATAAATTAATTGCTGACGCTTAACTAGAAAAAGAGGCTTTTACAAAACAGTTCCTGTTCCTTTTTTAGCGTTCGCCACAAAAAACCGGAACCGCGCCACCGCGCGATTCCGGTTTTTCTTATGCTTTACTACCCGCGTTTTGCACGTTCTAATGTCACCATCATGACGGTCGTCAGTGCCCATAACCCAAGGATGACGGTCACAATAACACCGTTCAACGCAAATAACGCAAAATCGTGATACATCATATAGGCGATGAGTACAATGACAAACACGAGCTGAATTGCAATTTTTTTCACCATGCTGTTCGTCCCTTCTTCTTTGTTGATTGTATCACGTTATGGCATTATTTTGTGCATCGTATTCGTCGTGAGTACAACGGCACCGACGCGTTCGGTGCTTTGCTGTTTGAATGTAAAATGATGTGCTTTGTAAAAAGCAATGGCACGTTCATTGTGCGCATCTACGCGAACACAAAGCTCGGTACCCGGCGCATACAAACGCTCACCCGCTTCCATTAACAAATGCCCAAGCCCTTGTCGCCACACAGCAGGGCTTAAATAAATCGTTTCAAGCTCATTCGTATCACCACATGAAAAATTAGCAAAACCAACGACGTTCCGTTCGTGCTCGACAACAAAAAATGCTGTCGTATCGATGCGATGACGCAACTGGCGATGATTATAATCAAACGCTAAAAATTGTTGTTGTAGTTTTGGTGGTATACTATCGCAATATGTTTTACGCCAACTTTCCACAGCAATTTTTTGAATTGCCGGGATATCTTCATACGTAGCTCGTCGAATCATGTCAATTCCCCCTTTTTTCATTATAAATCGCATGAAATAGTTGTACAAATGCGCGCAATTTCTTACTATAAAGAAAAGGGAGGGATTTTATGGAAAACTTCACATATTATAATCCAACGCGCCTGCACTTTGGCAAGGGGCAAGTATTGAAATTAGAGCAAGAACTTTCACATTATGGAAAAAATGTGTTGCTTGTGTATGGCAGCGGGAGCATTTTTAAAAATGGTGTTTATGATGATGTCTATCGCGTCTTATCGAATGCTGGTGCAAATATTGTTGAACTTGGTGGCATTGAGCCAAACCCACGCGTCGATACAGCTGAAAAAGGCATTCGCATTTGCCGTGATACCGGCATCGACTTTATTTTAGCAGTTGGTGGTGGCTCGGTTATTGACTGCGTGAAGCTAATCGCTGCTGGCGCAAAAACAGAAGCGCCTGCTTGGGACATCGTGACGCGCCAAACAAAAGTGCGCGAGGCATTACCATTTGGAGTCGTGTTAACACTTGCTGCAACCGGCTCAGAAATGAACTCGGGCTCGGTCATTACAAATTGGCAAACAAAAGAAAAATATGGTTGGGGTTCGTCTAAAACATTCCCACAATTTGCGATTTTAGATCCTGCTTACACATTCTCGGTGCCTAAAAATCAAACAATCTATGGCATCGTCGATAGCATGAGCCATGTACTCGAACATTATTTCCATGAAGCTGACCATACGGAATTCCAAGACCGTATGTGTGAAGGCCTACTGTTAACTATTATCGAAGCAGCACCGGATGTATTGAAAAACCCTGAAAATTACGATGCACGGGCAACGCTCATGTATGGCAGTACGATGGCGTTAAACGGCATGTTAAATATGGGCTACCGCGGCGATTGGGCAACGCATAATTTAGAGCATGCAGTCTCAGCCGTCCATGATATTCCACATGGTGGCGGCTTGGCGATTTTATTTCCTCGTTGGATGCGCCATTATGTCACTGAAGATGTGCAGCGCTTCCGTAAGCTCGCAACGCGCGTGTTCCATGTCGATACGACCGGCTTAAGCGATTTAGAAGTCGCGATGAAAGGCATCGAAAAACTGGAAGCCTTTTGGGAATCAATCGGTGCTCCAACACAGTTGGCTGCCTATAATGTCGATGATTCCACGTTAGAGCTAATGGTTGACCGCGCCATGCGCCAAGGAGATTTTGGCAACTTTGCAACCGTCACAGCAGCAGATGCAGAAGCAATTTTCAAAGCATCTTTTTAATAACGTAAAAAAGAGGCTCTGACCATTTAGTCTGAGCCTCTTTTTTTGCGCCATATAAAGGGCGTATACAGCACAATCCAAACGACAATTAACACGAGCACAAGGCCAAAAATATACCCTGGGTTACCAAATATTTGCTCTAGCAGAACAATTGGTGACCCTGATGATGGCGCGCTTAAAAACCAAAAATTCGTGTCAAATTGCTTGTTAAACATATACATAACCGGCGTTAAAATCGTTAAAAACAATGCCGGCTTCCATAAATTTTTCGGCTGTGGTTGCAGTTCTTTTGACGCAATCAACATACTAATAAATGCAATGATTAACAAATGATAAATAAAACTATAATTGCTCATAAAACTAAACATTTCTCGATGCGTCCAGTTAGGAAATAACAACGCCGCAATCGCGCCCGGCAAAAAGATACTATACAATAACTCGCCAATCGTGTTATTTTGCGTATACGCATAGATAAAAATGACGACCAGTGCCATACCGCATAAATCAAGTGGCAATTTACTAATCGACCAAACTTCTAAAAAATAAATATAGCTATCGCGAATGATTTCTGCAATAATGAGCAGCCAGGCAAATACGATACGGATTTGTTTGCGCGACTCAATCATTGCAACGCTATATTGCCGCGTGACAAACCAAATCGTTAATGCCGCAAACGCTAACCAGCCAATATGGAAGAAATCATACAATTCAAAACCTGTTGTTGACATATGCTACCTCCTTTCGTTACAAATCAGCGCAATGCGGGTATAACTATAATAATGCTAGGGGGTTTTTATCATTTCTACGCTGTCGAACACATCAAAATGGCAGATGACGAAAACAGCACTCGCCTGTTTGCTATTAGTGAGTACCTATATAAGCACGCTTGCGGTCGCGCTTGAAATAAAAAGTTTAGCGCTTTTTTGTGCATTAAGTCATTTACTCATGACCATCTCGCTGCTCATTTTCTATATTGTAAACCATAATTATAGCGCGAAAAAAGCAAAACCTCGTCAAACATATCATATGTGGATGCTTGAACGTTTCTTAATTTTATGTTGTGGGCTCGTATTCTCGCTTGCGGCCTGTTTTTTATTAGTAGCTAGCATACTCCGTCTAATCGAGCCTGTTGACGTAGCAATTGAGCCAATTTTACAAATTGCCTTGCTTATTTTAACGACAAACCTTTGTTGTTATTTATTGTTGTCGTCGCAACAGTCGAGTTCAAAAGCGTTTATGCGCTATTTATTACGTGCAGATGGCTTAAACGCGCTCCTCGTCATATTAGTATCGTCGCTATTATTACGGTGGCAAATCGACATTATCGATCAAGTATTGGCATTTATGTTAGCACTCATATTGTTTACACAAGCTTATCGCATTTTAAAGCGCTCGCTTATTTTAATGACAGAAGGGACACCTGAACAACGTCAACTTGCAGCCATTCAAGGCCGCTTATACAACTTAGGTGCCGTCACCGATATTGCCAATTTACAATTGTGGACCGTTGTTGGCGAAGAGATGACCTTTAGCTGTCAACTGTATATTGCACGCGATACACCGATTGAAGCTGTACGCCAAGAAGTGTTGACGGTGTTGAAATATGAGTACAACATCACGAAAACAGCCATTCGTTTTATTGTTGATACCGACGAAAGCCAACATTTATCCGCATAAGAAAAGCAGGAAATGCCAAGCATGCACTTCCTGCTTTTTGTTATGTTCATTAAATTTTTTTAACGTATTCTGAGCGAATATATAATGTGCCAAAGCCTTCTATTTTCGCTTCTAAGTTGTGCCCATCTATATCGCCACAAAATTTAATATTTTTCACTTTTGTACCCGCCTTTAAATCCGACGGTGCACCTTTTGTTTTTAAATCTTTAATAATCGTCACGCTATCGCCAGGATTTAAAATATTGCCGACGCTATCGCGAATAAGCGCGGCCTCCTCTTCTTGCTGTTGTTCAAATGCCGTCCATTCATTGCCACATTCTGGACATACGAATGCCGAGCCATCATTATACGTATATTCCGAATTGCACTTCGGACAGTTTGGAATGTTCTCCATTAGCTATCTCTCCCTTCCTACATTCTCTCCATCATGCCATAGCTCTGCTATCTCGAACAGCCTTTTAACAAATTTTCGCATAATTTACTGCACAGTTGTTCACGGATTTTACATTTCTTTACGTTCACTTAAACTCACACTTACATTCATTCGATACAGTTACGTTATACCATTTAAGGAGGAAGTTACATGAAAATTTGGTCTAAAAAATTCGCCGCAGTACTCGCAAGCTCAGCTATTGCATTAAGTGCCTTTAGTTCCATTGATGCCGAAGCAAAATCTTCAAAAAAAGAATCGCCGAAAAATATTATTTTCTTAATTGGCGATGGTATGGGGAACTCGTACACATCTGCGTATCGTTACATGCAACATACACCGCAACAGCAATTCGTAAAACAAACACAGCTCGATCAATACTTAATCGGTCAACAAATGACATATCCAGAAGACCCAGCGCAAAATGTGACCGACTCCGCTTCTGCAGCAACAGCCATGTCTGCAGGAATTAAAACATACAATAACGCCATTGCTGTTGATAACGATAACAAGCCGGTAAAAACTGTGTTAGAACGCGCGAAAGAATTAGGAAAAGCAACGGGCCTTGTAGCAACTTCTGAAATTACACATGCCACACCAGCTGCATTTGGTTCGCATGACGAATCACGTAAAAATATGGATGCCATCGCCGATGATTACTTCGATGAATTAGTTGGCAAAAAGCATAAAATCGACGTTATGCTTGGTGGTGGTAAATCAAACTTCGTGCGCGAGGACCGCGATTTAACGAAAGAATTTGAAAAAGCCGGCTTCAACTATGTAACCGATAAAAAGGCATTATCAAAAAATAGCGATGCAAAGCTGCTCGGTTTATTCGCAGATGGTGGCCTTGATAAAATGATTGACCGCGACAGCCAAACGCCGTCACTGCGCGATATGACAACCGCGGCATTAAAACAGTTGAAAAAAGATGATGACGGCTTTTTCTTGATGATTGAAGGAAGTCAAATTGACTGGGCAGGTCATGATAATGATATCGTTGGTGCGATGAGTGAAATGAAAGACTTTGATGCAGCATTCAAAAAAGCGGTTGATTACGCGAAAAAGGATAAAAATACGCTCGTTATTGCCACAGCTGACCACTCAACAGGTGGCTTTTCTGTCGCTGCAAACGGTGAATATAACTGGAACCCTGAAGCATTGCAAGCGTTCTCAAAAACACCGGATTATTTAGCAGCGCAAATCGCTGGTGGCGCCGATGTCGAAGAAACATTGAAAAAACATATCAAACTTGAGTTATCCGCAGACGAAATCGCGCGTGTAAAAGAAGCAGCCGCATCGAAAAAAGTAACGGATATCGACAATGCGATTGAAAAAATTGCCGATACACGTTCAAATACAGGCTGGACAACAGGTGGGCATACGGGTGAAGATGTCAACGTCTACGCTTACGGTCCACAAGCCGACAAATTTGCCGGTCACATCGATAATACCGACCAAGCAAAACTTATTTTCGAACTACTTGAACAAAACACGACATCAAAAACAAAAATCAACGATAAAAAAATGAACTAAAGGAGTTTATGTGATGCCCTTTCGCTTGCTAACTGGCATCTTGCTCATTGCATCGTTAGCTGGGTGCCAACAACATGCGACGGCAGATGACCATAAACCAACGACCGACTATGCAGTTGATTATCAAGTCAACGCGCAAATTCCCGACGATCGCACCTTGCTACAATCAGGTGATACGATTCAAGCGGAAAAAGGCTTTATGACGTTACAACAAGCCAATTTTAAACCACAAACAATCGATGTAGGTGATATTCGCATAACGATTCACGATGTTAAAACGATCGCATTAGAACCTGATTATAGTATGGTTGACTATTTCCATCAATTAACAAGTGACACAACATTTGATATTGTCAAAGCCTTTGTAACGGTTGAAAATACGGCACAACATGTACGCTACTTCTCGCCTGTTGCAACGCTTCAAGCCGCTTCCGGTACGCAAACGTTTGAGCGCGATATTTATTTAGATGCGCTTAACGGTAAATTGGCGCCCGGTGAGAAAAAACAAGGCAATATCGGCTATATTATCCACGATGGCGATACATCGTGGACGGTCACGACAAGTGCCGTCTTTGATGCGCATGAAAAAGAGCTGACAACACCAGCAACCTACACATTAAAACCATAAGAAAAGCAGGAATCCGCGGATTCCTGCTTTTTTATCATGTTAATTAAATTCTAAATAGAGACCAATCAACGAATAAATAATGACCGTTGAGAATAATATAACCATATGAAGTAATGAATAAACGAATAACAGGTTTGCCCACTTCTTCGGATCTTTTTTATGATACCCGTAAATATTTAATACGAGCCATACTGCGCTTAAAATAATCGCTACTAACATTAAGCCGGTGCTCAATGAGCCAAGTGGAATACAGCATAATATTAAGATGACTAAGTACACATTCGTTGTAATGTATGTGCGCTTCATCCCTTTTGCTACCGGTAACATGGGCACATTCGCCGCGCGGTAATCTTCCATCTTACGAATGGCAATCGCATAAAAGTGCGGCATTTGCCAAATCAACTCAATGACGAACAAACTAATAATCGCTGGGTGAAAAATATCATTGCTAACAACACCCCAACCGATTAATGGTGGCATCGCACCTGATAAACTACCAACCTCTGTATTGTATACAGTATGACGTTTTGTCCACATTGTATACGGCACTACATAGAGGAACCACCCTAAAAAGCCGAGTAACGCAGCCATTGGCGATGCGAAATAAAGCATCGCCACACCAACAATTAATAATGAGAAACTAATGACTAACGCCGCAACAGGCGATACTTCGCCGGTCACCGTTGGACGCTTTTGCGTACGCCGCATTTTTGCATCAATATCACGGTCATACCAGTTATTAAACGCACCAGCTCCACCGATTACAGCAGCTGTCCCTGCAATCGCTAATAAAATGGCAAGCTTTTCATCAAATGGATTGACACGATATGTGTACATCGCAAGCATAAGACCTGCAATCATCGTAATCAAATTCGATTTGATAATGCCGGTTTTAACTGTTTGCGCTAACATTTCCATCATCGTAGGATTCTCGACGACGACAGCGGCATTTTGACTTGCCATATTTTTTGTTTTTTGCTGACTTCGCATGTACTTCATTCCTTTACAAATTAGTCGAGCTAATAAGACTAATTCTATTCGTGCTTACTTCTTGCAATACTCCTATCATAACAAAAAATAATTCAATTACCTATTGTATTTGACGATTTCACATAAAAGTCACGATTCATCAGTAATTTTTACACTTTTACTATCGTAAGCAAATGTCTATATTTCTTATGCCCCATTCGCTATACTAAAAACATTCGAAAGGGGTTTTTATTCATGACGATTAGTTTTATTGGTCTTGGTAATATGGCATCAGCGATTGTGCGCGGTATTGCTAGCGCACACGACGACGCCACATTTATCACTGGTTATAACCGAACAACTTCAAAAACAACGGCACTGGCAACTGACACTGGGATTACCGTCGCAACTTCACTGACGCAAGCAGCAGCGGCCGATATTATTTTTCTTGGTGTGAAACCACAGCAGTTAGACGATATTGCGGTGCAACTTCAGCCGTACTTAAAACCTTCTCAACTCCTAATTTCGATGGCAGCAGGAAAAGATATCGCCGCACTCCAAACGATGTTTGCACATGAGGCGATTATGCGCATTATGCCAAATGTTAATGCTGCTGTTGGGCATTCTACGACGAGTTATGCCGTTTCAAGCGCCGTAACTGACGCGCAAAAAACACAAGCAATTGCGCTGTTAGAAGCAACTGGTTCAATGATTGCATTGCCTGAAGAACAGTTCGCAATTTTTTCAGCGATTGCTGGTGCTGCACCTGCGTTCCATTACGTCTATATCGATGCACTTGCACGCGCCGCTGTAAAAGAAGGCATGGCAAAACCGTTAGCGCTACAAATTGCGGCAGATGCTGTTTTAGGTAGTGCTAAAATGGTCTTAGAAAGTCATACACACCCAATTGAACTTGTCGATCAAGTATGTTCTCCTGGTGGTACGACGATTGAAGGCGTCATGACATTAAAGGCACAGTCTTTTGAACACGCTATCCACGAAGCGGTTCATGCAGTGATTGAAAAAGACCGTACATTTGAATAGTAGTGTAGAGAAGCTCGGACATACGTCTAACAACACCATCTCATATGAGCATAAGAAAAACCGGAATCGCGCAGTGGCGCGGTTCCGGTTTTTTGTGGCGAACGCTAAAAAAGGAACAGGAACTGTTTTGTCAAAGCCTCTCTTACTGTTTGTCGTAATTAGATTGACTTTCATTTTCTTTTTCGATATAGTTTAGTTACAAAATGTAAACGTTTTCATAAAAGAAAGGAGTTTTTACGATGCACTCACATATGATCCCGGTAGAATCATCTAAAATTCAGGCGATTGGCTACGAGGCAAGCCCGATGATTTTGCGTGTTGAATTCCATAAAGATGGCGTCTTTGAATACTATGGTGTACCTGAGCTTGTGTACAACGATCTTATGGAAGCAGATTCGCATGGTACTTACTTCACGCGCTCGATTAAAGACCGTTATCGCTACGTGAAAGTTGGTTAAATTCGATAAAAAAAGCAGGAATCCGCGGATTCCTGCTTTTTTTATCTTTGCATACGCCAACATGTTGATTAGTGTTGTTGATTGTCGAGAAAATGCATGGCCTCTGCTAATAGTTCTTTCCATGTGTCGTAACAAGAATGTTCTTTTACAAAAACATTTAAGTCGCTCTCTGATAACTGCTGGACATCGGCAACATTGCTAACATCAATTGGCAATTCTTTTAACAATTGCTCAACAGAAGCAAAATCGGTTTTTTCACGGATAAAATCCTCTGATAATAAATCAGATAAACCATATTTCCCTCCTGTAATGGCCTGCACCTGTCCAAGCAAATCAAGTAAACTCAACACCATCAACTCCCCTAGTTTCGTCTTACCTTTTTTATACCCACTAGATAATCCCGTAAACTATTTTGCTTTGTTGTACGGCACCTTTGTTACAGCACCTTCTGCAAGCGTTGGTTTTTTCAGCGTCACATACACATTGCCGCCTTTTTTATTTAGCCCTTTAAGTGTTTTCGTTTCCGTTGCTTTTGTCGCTTTAAAGCTAGCAATTTTTGTCGTTTTCTTTGCATCGCTATACACATTTACTGTTGCACCGATTGGTAATGCTTTTACAGTAATGCTACTCGTTGCCGCATTTTTTATAGCCACATTTGAACGCTTCATTGTTTTTGAGACGACATTGGCTTTAACAGTGTAGTTTGTATGACCAAATACTTCCTCGTCAGAGCCTGCTACGCGTACATAATACGTGCCTTTGTTGACGAATGTTGAGCTTTTTAACGTCGTCGCTTGGCGATTGGCAACATATTCAAAATTATTGACTAATTTACGATTGGCATCATATAAAACATAGCCAAGGTCTGCCGCACTATTTGATGATGTTGCATTCACAACTAAATTCCCAGATTCCTTTACGTCCACTTTAAAGTAATCCATTGGGTCTAAATCATGTGCCACACCTGTAAATGTTTTATTGAGTGGTAATGCTGTTGCGGTTTTACGGTCATTATTGCTTTCTAATTCGACGTTGTTTTTCGCCTCATATTTCATCGCTAAACGATAGCTTGGATCTTTTTGCTCTTTTAATGATGCACCTGTCACGACTAAATAATACGTGCCTTTTTTCACACCTGTTTTAAACGTTGGGGACGGTTCTTCTAATGGTAAGTATTCGCCTGTTAAACTTTCATACGAATCATCGCCTTCTGTTAAGAATTTTTCGTTCACACCGTAGTTAATCGCCGATGATGAATCAAGTAACTCTTCTAATACCGTTTCAATATCCGTTAATTTTACCGGGCGTAAATAGTCAAAAATATCGCCAAGTGTTTTAAACTCATATGAATAAAACGGGTTTAATTTTGTCGTTAACATGACCGACAATCCTTTATTTTTTGCATCAGCAATATGTACTTTTAATTCGCCATTTTCTGGCACCGTTACTTTAATAACGTCCATCGTATCGCTGTCTAATTGTCCATTTATCGAAGTCGTTGTTGTTTTTGCTGTTGTTTCGTCAATTACACGTTGTTCTAATGCACTCGCAGGCATCGTTGCAGCACTCACAGCCATCGCTCCAGCAAACAATGTTACGACGCTTTTTTTCATGATGTTTTTCATCTATAATCCCCCTAAATCTCTTATATTTATTAATAATAGCAATAAAATAGTAGATTCTACAGTCGTTTTTTCAAAATAATTCCTATTACTTATATCTCCGCAAAAGACCTACAAAACAACGCATAGACTTTAATCAGAATATTCGGTACTATTGAAGCGGAGGTGTGACTTGTGACAGAACCTATACATAATGAAAAAACATTTTTTGATGGCGTCAAAGACTGTCTTCCAACGCTATTTGGTTATATTAGCATTGGCTTTGCTTTTGGTGTCGTTGGCATCGCATCGCACTTATCAACGTTTGAAATCTTCTTATTATCACTGCTCGTTTATGCGGGGGCAGCACAATTTATTTTTTGCGGTCTTTTTGTCGCTGGAACACCCGCATCAGCCATTATTTTAACAACATTTATCGTTAATTTACGCCATTTTTTAATGGCTCTCTCGGTCGCACCTACATTTAAAAAGGACTCGATGCTCCGCAATGTCGGCTTCGGTACATTATTAACCGATGAAACGTATGGTGTCGCCATGACAAAATTAGCACAAGGACAACGCTTATCCGCTAACTGGATGGACGGCTTAAATATGACCGCTTACTTGTCGTGGATTGCTGCTTCTGTCATCGGCGCCGTCGTTGGTAAATGGATTCCAAACCCTGAAAGTTGGGGGTTAGATTTCGCATTAACAGCGATGTTTGTGGCGTTGCTTATTTTAAATTTACAGAGCACACCAAAAGGAAAAGTAACGCATTATTTATTGCTTATTCTTTATATGGGCATCGCGATGTTTGTGCTGATGAATTTTTTACCGGGCCATTTAGCTGTGTTAATTAGCACATTGCTTGTAGCGTTGATTGGGGTGTTAACAGAAAAATGACAACATGGACAATGGTTTTGTTAATTGCCGCTTGCGCACTCGTTACGTGGTTGCCGCGCGTCATCCCGTTTATACTCGTCAAAAGCGTGACACTTCCTTCGTTTGTGATGCGCTTGTTGGCCTACATTCCCATTTGTATTTTAAGCGCGCTCGTCTTTGAATCGTTATTTACAGAAGGCGAACATATGACGACTGTAGCATGGCTCAATTTCGGCGCATTTATTCCAACGCTCTTCATTGCGCTTTGGACAAAAAGCTTATCGAAAACGGTAATTGTTGGCGTCATCACGATGGCAATATTACGTTATTTTTTCGCATAAAAAAAAGAGGTTCGGACATAATCCGAACCTCTTTTTTTATGAATTATTCTTTGTGAAAACAATTCATAACCCCTAGTTTGCTTGTAACATCGATTCTTTCCAGCTCGCTGGTAAGATGGCATTAAATGTCGCGCGTTGCTTATCAGATAGACGTATAATTTGGATACGATCATCGGCCACTACAAAATGATCGCCTTCTTTTGCAGAGAATAAATAACCGAGTAATGCAATGGCAGCGTCAACTGTCATTGTTTTTGCTTCGTATCCTACACGTAATACTTGTTCGAAAATGGTCGTATTCTCATTGTACGCTTCTAATAACGTATCAAATTCTAAATTCGCCACTTTTTTCGTGAACGCTTCCAATTGATGGCGTTTTAATTTGTATAAAATTTCATCATTCGTTAAACCGTTACTGCGTAATGCCTCGATTTGTAATGCTTGTGTTAGTTCAATTGTTACTGTCATAAGCAAACTCCCCTTTTGTGAAAATGAATCACTCGTTTTTTTATAGCAGTATATTTCCAATCCCAATATGGAAATTATATTGTTGTAAATATACAATATCAATTCATTTTCGCGCCGTCAACGTATATAAAAAAATAAAATAATTCTAACAATTAAGTCGCTTTATGTCATTATTTATTTTTTGTTAACTACGCATTATTTTTTCTATTTTTATGCTATTTGCTGTTAAAATGCGTATTATACAGTTATTTTCGCACGTTGTATAGTCGAACATTCAAAAAAATTATACGATATATTTCATTTATTAACGAACATTCAAACTATTAATTGCCTAATGGTTCCGGTTTACCAAAAAGACCAAAATGTATATTTAATTCAAAAAATTTATTTTTATGCATGCATTGTCTCCCGTTATTCCAACGTAAAGCGTCAGACATATTCGATATATTATGATATAATAGTATCGGCATTTGTTCAGTACTTTTAGTAACCCATGCCTATGAAAAAATAATATCGCGAAGTAATGAAAACGATGTATTTTTCTGGATTTTCATAACTGGAGGGTTTTATATGCTAGAGTTAAGCGAATTATTAGCTCAACTCATCATTATTATTGTCGCAGCAAAAGTTTGTGGCGCAATCGCCTCGCGTTTTGGTCAACCGAGCGTGTTAGGCGAAATTATTGCCGGGATTTTAATCGGTCCGGCCGTTTTTGGCCTTGTACATACAGATGGACAGGATGTCATTCATTTACTCAGTGAATTAGGCGTTATTTTCTTAATGTTCTTTGCCGGTGTCGAAACGAATTTAAAAGATTTAACGAGCAGTATGAAATCGGCATTAACCGTTGCGGTATTCGGTGTAATCTTACCGTTTATTGGTGGCTATGTTGTCGGTGTAAGCTTCGGTATGGATACACTCCATGCCATTTTCTTAGGGATTGTTTTAACAGCTACATCGGTTAGTATTTCGGTGCAAACATTCCGCGAGCTAAATTATATGGGGACGCGTGAAGGTGCTACTGTACTCGGTGCCGCCATTGCTGATGACATTATTGGCCTAATTATTTTAGCGATTATGATTAGTATGACTGTCGGCAATGGTGAGCCTATTTCGATTATTGTCTTAAAACAAGTACTATTCTTCATCGCAATTATTGTTATGCATAAGCTCTTACCGCGCATAACAAAACTGATCGTGCGCATACCGATTCCAGATTTAGCGATTGTTTACGGCGTCCTACTATGCTTCTTTTATTCATGGTTTGCTGAATTTATGGGCATTAGTAATATTATCGGCGCCTTCTTCGCTGGGTTAGCATTAGCTAATAACGATATATTACGCGAAAATCTCGAAGGAAAATTATTGCCATCAGTTAACGTTCTGCTAATTCCGGTATTCTTTACGAGCATCGGTCTTGCGGTATCGTTAGATGGACTCCGTGAGCATCTGTTATTAATTCTCGTATTATCGATCGTCGCGGTCGCAACGAAAATTATTGGTGCCGGATTCGGCGCACGCATTACAGGATTTGACTTATCATCGTCACTCATTATCGGGACAGCGATGATTTCACGTGGGGAAGTTGCACTCATTACGTCATCAATTGGGCTAGCAGCAGGATTATTTTCACAACAATATTACACGCCAATGGTCATTGCCATCGTTGTCTCAACGCTGGTCACACCACCGATGTTAAAGGCGCTTATTTCGAAACAACAAAAAGGAGCTGCATAATGCAACTCCTTTTTTTACTCTCATTAAATTGAATTATGTACGACAGTTAAGCGGTCATACCAATAAACGCGGCTCGCAAGTTGCGGATATTCATCGTTTAGTGCAACGCGCGCATTGTCGCGCTTGATTTTTGTTAGATAGCGTTTTAGCGCCGTAAAAATTTGCTCAAAACCATCATGAAACGCATACACAAAGCGTCCGCATGTTGCTGATTCTACAATGAGCTGTTGCGCTGTACGTGTCAATTTCACGGTGTTATTATGATACGTGTTAATTTCTTTGACGCCATCTTGCTCATATAGTTCAACGAGCGCATCGGCAAAATCGACTAAAAAGCGGCCTTGAATCGATGCATGAACAATCGCTTGCTCCTCGTCTTTTAATGTAACGCTTTGAAAAAAATAATCTTCATAATTCCCCAATTTCAACATTTCTTCCCCAATAGAATGCCATTTCATTACCATATTATCGTCTTCCACCTCCGTCTCTATTATGTGCTATTTTTTCTAAAAAAATCAATGTTATTCTAGTAAAAACTTTTATTCTAGTAAAAAAGTCTGCACATTTGCACAGACCCCTCAGTAATTATACAAGTTTTGGTAATAACGCTAAAATACCCTCAATAGAATCGATCGTATACGTTGGTGTAATCGTCGTATCGTTGTCGATGCCGTGGAAATTGAACCAGCACGTATCAATGCCCGCTACGATGCCCCCTTGAATATCACTCGTTAATGAATCGCCAATAATAAGCGTCGTTTCAGGAATAATTTCAGGGGATTCATTGAACACGATATCAAAAAATTCACGCTGTGGTTTATGATAGCCTAACTCCTCGGACACATAAATCGCTTCGAAATATTTCGCAAAATCCGAGTCAGCCAAGCGGCGATGTTGTGTTGAAGCAATGCCGTTTGTCACGATATATTTTGGGATATCTCGCAGCGCTTCAAGCACTTCTTTAGCGCCTGCCACTTGTTCATGGCCCTCCGCTAATAATGCTTGATACTCCGCTGCAAGCGCGACGCCGTCTACGGTAATATCATAAATATAAAACGTTTCAAAAAAACGCGTTTCTAGTAACTGTTCACGTGTCATTTCACCGCGTTCAAATGCACGCCACATACTGCGATTAATTTTTTGATATGTCGCATGTAAACTTTCTTGGTCAAGCGTTGGTCCATAGGTCGATAAAATTGTTGACAATGCCGCTTCTTCAGCCGCATCAAAATTTAAAATCGTATTGTCGACATCAAATAATAAATGTGTATAGTTCTTCATGCTGTTCCTCCAAAATCATTTCAATTAAATCTTATCCTATCATAGAATCGCCATCAATGTAGGGATTTTGTATGATGTTGACTTTTATCATTTTTTTGCAGAAGACATCCTCCTCAACGCGTGGAGTGAGTAGGAGGGGGATAAATGCGGTGCTTAAAAGCATAAACAGAACATTTGTTTTCGTTAAACTAGAAGGCAAACAAAAAGGAGGTGTTCACCTACTAAAAGAATCCCCCACTTCAAGCGAGCTCGTGAAAACGCTAAGTGGGGTAGTTCAAGAAAAAAAGGGAAGTCGCGCATAACACGCCACTCCCCCATTCATTAGGATAACCGCCCTTTAAAATCTGCATAACTAAAACATTGTTGTACATGACATTGGCCATCCGCACGTTGAATCACGATATCCGGTAAAGCCATGCCATTAAATGTATTATTTTTCACCATCGAATAAATCGCCATATCTTCAAATACGAGACGGTCGCCCGGCTTTAGTGGCGCATCAAACGAATAATCGCCAATGACATCGCCGGCAAGACATGTCGGTCCACCTAAACGATACGTAAACGGCTTTTCGCCGGCCTCACCACTCTGTTGTAATGGCGGGCGATACGGCATTTCAAGCACATCTGGCATATGGCATGATGCAGACGTATCTAAAATCGCGATATCACCATCATTATACGTTGTATCTAAAACCGTCGTCACTAAATACCCAGCGTCATAGGCAATCGCCTCACCCGGTTCTAAATAAATACGCAACTCATATTTTTGCTGCATATACGTAATGCATTTTTTCAGCAACGGGAGATTATAGCCCGGCTTTGTAATATGATGACCGCCGCCAAAATTAAGCCATTCCATATCATGCAGTACATCACCAAAGCGTTGTTCGACTGCGAGTATCGTCGTCCATAAATCATCGCTATCTTGCTCGCATAATGTATGAAAATGGAGTCCGGAAACATGCGTTAATGCCTCGCGTTCAAATTGTGCTGCCGTAATACCAAAACGACAGCCCTTTGCACATGGGTCATAAATTTCATGCCCGACTTGCGTTGAATGCTCTGGATTAATACGCAAGCCAATGCTTTTACCAGCCGCGATAACTTGCTCACCAAAGCGTGCGAGTTGCGAAAAGGAATTGAACACAATGTGGTCGCAAAGTTCGACAATTTCCGGAAATTCACTGTCTTTATAAGCGGGTGAGAAAATATGATTTTCCTTGCCCATCTCGTCATGCCCAAGCTTTGCTTCATATAAACCACTCGCCGTTGTCCCATGTAAATAACGACCAATTAACGGATAGAGGCTAAACATACTAAACGCCTTTTGTGCGAGTAAAATATGGCAGCCAGTATCCTCAATGACTTGCTTTAAAATGCGCAAATTACGCTCAATTAATGTTTCATCTACGACATAAGCAGGTGTCGCAATCTCGGTAATGTTCATTAATCAACAAGCTCCGGTGTTAAGCTTTCTTGCCACGGTAGGCCCCATTTATTTAATGCGTCCATGAATGGATCTGGGTCAAATTCTTCGACATTGTAAACACCTGGTTTTTGCCACGTACCATTCATGACAAGCGCTGCGCCAATCATCGCTGGGACACCTGTTGTATACGATACCGCTTGCGAACCAACTTCTGCAAAGCACGCTTCATGGTCACATACATTGTAAACATAATACGTTTTGTCTTGGCCATCTTTTTTACCGCGGAAAATACAGCCGATATTCGTCTTTCCTTTTGTACGTGGGCCAAGTGACGCTGGGTCTGGTAATACCGCTTTTAAAAATTGCAGCGGAATAATTTCTTTGCCTTCGTACATAATCGGCTCAATCGATGTCATACCAACATTTTCTAAACATTGTAAGTGGCGTAAATACGATTCGCCAAATGTCATAAAGAAGCGAATGCGTTGGATTCCAGGAATATTTAATGCCAATGATTCCAATTCTTCGTGATGCAATAAATACATCTCTTTTTCACCGACTTCTGGGAAATTGTAGACGCGCTTAATTTCCATCGGTGCCGTTTCAACCCAGTCACCGTGTTCCCAGTACGAGCCGTTTGCCGTTACTTCGCGAATGTTGATTTCCGGGTTGAAGTTTGTCGCAAATGGATAGCCGTGGTCACCGGCGTTACAGTCTAAAATATCGATGTAATTAATTTCATCGAAGTGGTGTTTTAACGCGTGCGCTGAAAAGACGCCCGTTACGCCTGGATCAAAACCTGAGCCAAGAAGTGCTGTAATGCCTGCTTCCTCAAAGCGTTCGCGGTAATCCCATTGCCATTTGTATTCAAATTTTGCGGTATCTTCAGGCTCGTAATTGGCCGTATCCATATAATGTGTTTTCGTCGCAAGACAAGCATCCATAATCGTTAAATCTTGATATGGCAACGCTAAATTCATGACGATATCCGGTTTAACGGTCTTGATTAAGGCGATTAAGTCGTCGACATTATCGGCATCTACTTGCGCCGTTGTAATGATTGTACCTTGACCGTCTAATTTTTCTTTTAACGCATCACATTTTGATTTTGTACGGCTCGCAATGCAAATTTCTTCAAATATCTCGCTATTTTGTACACATTTATGAATGGCTACAGACGCGACACCGCCGCAGCCAATAATTAACGCTTTTCCCATTGTTACATAACCTCTTTTCTATTTTTGTAGTGCAATTAAAAATTCGCGAATCACTTTACCAGCAAGTGCTGTTGAGCGGCCTGATGGATCATACATTGGTGCTAATTCGTTGACGTCACAGGCAACAACATTCGCTTGTTGACTAACAGTAATCAAGGCGGTAAGAAGTTCCGTAAAGGTCACACCGCCCGCTTCTGGTGTCCCGGTACCTGGAAATTCTGACGGGTCTAGCACATCTAAATCAATCGTGAAATAAACGGGCTTATTACCAATCGCTTGAAGCGCCTCAGCCAAGCCATTAAAATTAAATTTTTGTAACGTCGTATGCCCGGCATCGGCCCATTCAAATTCCGGGCGGTCTCCCGAACGAATACCGAAATGATAAATTTTGTCGTCGCCAACTAAGTCATGACAACGGCGTAAGACAGTCGCATGCGATAACTTTTCACCTAAATAGTCATCGCGTAAATCCGTATGCGCATCAAAATGAATCATATGTAAATCCGGATATTTTTTAACGGCCGCGCGCACAGCACCAAGCGTTACTAAATGTTCGCCACCAATCATAAACGGCACTTTCCCGTCAGCTAAAATCGTTGCTGCACGCGCTTCAATGTCTGCTAGTACGCGCGCTGGATTGCCAAATGGCAGCTCTAAATCGCCACTATCAAATACCGCATAATCCGTTAAATCTTTTTGTTGGTACGGGCTATACGTTTCTAAGCCAAATGATTCGGCACGGACCGCTGACGGACCAAAACGCGTCCCGGGGCGGTAGCTCGTCGTGCCATCAAATGGAACGCCATATAGTACATGCGTTGCGTCGGTATAAGCCGCTTCGCAACCGATAAATGTTTGAATGTTAGGCTTCAACATCGGCTAACAACTCCTCTACATAATTTGGTAAGCAAAATGCGCCGACATGTAACTGATGATTGTAATATTTCGTCGGAATATTCAATCTTTTGAAGCGCTCCGCCTGCTGATCATTAATCGGATGATAATGTTTTGATGCAAATCCAAAAAGCCAATGTCCCGATGGATACGTCGGAATATGCGCTTGGTAAACGCGGCTAATCGGAAAACTTTCGACAATACGCTTATGCGCGCGCTGCATCGCTAAACGATCCTCGGCATAAAATGGACTTTCGTGCTGATTGACCATGATACCATCTGCTTTCAATGCGCTATAGCAATTACCATAAAATTCTTTCGTAAATAACCCCTCACCTGGTCCAAACGGGTCCGTTGAATCAACAATAATCAGGTCATATTGGTTTTCGGCATGGCGGACATATTTTAAGCCATCTGCAATATGAATATGCACGCGTGAATCGGCAAAACCACACGCTGTTTGCGGTAGATACTGTTTACAAACCTCGATTACTTGCGCATCGATTTCGACAAGGTCAATGTGTTCAATCGTGTCATAATGTGCTAGCTCACGTAAAATACCACCATCACCGGCGCCAATGACTAAAATATGTTTCGCATTCGGATGGACCGCCATCGGCACATGCACGAGCATTTCGTGATAAATAAATTCATCTTTTTCAGTGAGCATCATATAACCATCAAGCGTTAAAAAGCGGCCAAATTCAGCGGATTCAAATACGTCGATGCGCTGAAATTCACTTTGTGCGCTATAAAGCTGCTTGTTCACTTTAATCGAAAACTTCACATCTTTTGTATGCGGCTCGCTATACCAAAGCTCCATTTAGACACCTTCCTTCACGACATTTAATTTTTCTACGTGTAAATCTTCAGTGCCCGTTAATTGGCAGCCCTTTTCTTTTGCATAAGCAATATAATTAACGATAGCGTTCGTTACGACTTCACCTGGTCCTAAAATCGGAATTCCCGGCGGATAACACATCACAAATTCACCGCACGTACGACCAACTGCGGCCTGAAGCGGTACTAATTCCTTTTGTGCATAAAATGCTTGCTGCGGTGAAATTGCGACAAGTGGTTCGATATATTCTTGTGTCAGCATGCCTTTTTTTGAGCGTTCAAAGCGACGTTTAATATCGGCTAATGCGCCAACTAAACGCTCGATATCGCGCTCGCGGTCACCGACGGAAAGATACGCCAAAATATTACCAAGGTCGCCAAATTCAATTTGAATATCGTAATCATCACGTAAAATATCGTACACTTCAATTCCCGCTAAACCTACGTTTAAAGTATGAATAGACAGTTTCGTCGGGTCCAAATCATAGACGCTGTCGCCATTGATCAAATCGCGACCAAACACATAATAACCGCCAATAGTATGTAATTCGTTGCGCACATAGTTTGTATAATCGACGACTTGCTCAAAAATCGCATGACCGTTTAATGCCAAATTACGGCGTGATAAATCTAAACTGGCCATGAGTAAATACGACGCGCTTGTCGTTTGCGTCAAATTGACGACTTGTCGTACATAATCGGCATTCATGTCCGGTCCCATTAATAAAAAGGAACTTTGCGTCAAACTACCGCCAGACTTATGCATACTAACGGCGGCCATATCGGCACCAGCATTCATTGCTGTCATCGGCATATTTTTACCAAAATAAAAATGCGTGCCATGTGCCTCATCTGCTAACACCTTCATACCTGCTTTATGTGCGACATCCACGATGCCCTTTAAATCCGAGCAAATGCCGTAATAGGTTGGGTTGTTGACAAAGACGGCCTTCGCATTTGGATGCTCGGTAATCGCGCGTTCTAGTTGTGCAATTGACATACCGAGCGCAATGCCAAGTTCTTCATTGGCCTCCGGGTTCACATAAACCGGAATCGCCCCGTTTAATACGAGCGCATTTAGTACACTGCGATGCACATTGCGCGGCAAAATGATTTCATCGCCCTGTTTCGTCGTGCTAAAGACCATCGCCTGCACAGCAGACGTCGTACCACCGACCATAAAAAATGCGGCGTGCGCACCAAAAGCTTGCGCCGCTATTTCTTCTGCTTCTTTAATGACCGATACAGGGTGACATAAATTATCGAGTGGTTTCATCGAATTGACATCGACAGCCAATGCATGTTCGCCTAAAAATGCGGCAAGCTCTGGATTGCCGCGGCCACGCTTATGACCTGGCACATCAAACGGTACGATGCGCTGTTTTTTAAAGTCCATCAATGCTTCATAAAGCGGTGCCTTATGCTGCATTGTTACGAGTTGCTGCATGAATCGTTACACTCCCGTTCCGTGAAAAATTTCTTCCATTTCGACATGAAGCGCTGCGAGCATCTGCTCTTTTTTCAGCGGCGACACGTCAGCTAAATCCATATCAAAGACATAATTTTCGAGTGGTAAGTCTTTTAAACGCATACGCGTGTGAAACAAGTTAGCGCGAGGGACATTCATATCGTCAACATCATATTTTTCAAGTGTCGTTGATGCAATATAGTCTTGAATCGAGTGGACTAGATGATCAATATATACTTTGTTACCACGAACATCACGCGTAAATCCTCGCACGCGGTAATCCATCGTAATAACATCTGAATCGAATGATGAAATTAAATAATCGAGTGTCGACAGCGGTGTAATCTCACCACATGTCGCGACATCAATGTCTACGCGAAACGTCGCTAAATGATTTTCCGGATGAAATTCTGGATACGTATGCACCGTCACATGACTTTTATCTAAATGTGCCACAAGCGTATCGCTGCCGTAACGCGCTAGTTGATGCTCAGCAATTAAACATGTCACACTCGCACCTTGTGGATCATAATCTTGCTTCGAAACATGTAACACGCGTGCACCAATCATGTCGGTCACATGCAATAAAATTTCTGTTAGCCGCTCTGCATTATATTGCTCATCAATGTATTCAATATACGCTCGCTGCTCTGCAGACGTCTCCGCATAGCATATATCGTAAATATTAAAACTTAGCGCCTTCGTTAAATTATTAAAACCATAAAGCTTTAGCCGTTCCATTTCTCACACCTCCAACAAAAAAAAGAGCAAGCAATGCACATTTGGGCATCACTTGCTCTGGATATAAACATACGAAGTCGTAAAAAATAGACAAGTTCAGAAAAAAACAGAAAAAATCGCCTACATTCCGTATCGGTTTCGAAGTTAATCCTATCATGGCTTTTTAGAGTCTATATAGCAAACAATTACTTTTACTACTCATATTGACCAATTTCACAAGTTGATGTGCATTTAAACACTGGTTGTAAAGTAACCAACTTATAAAACTTGAGCTTCTAACTCAATCAATAGGTGGAATGGCTCCACCAAGCGGCAGTCGACCCGGCTGTCCGTATGGCCTTAACTCCTCTCGTAGGAGTGGTCAAATAATCATTGCTCGGAAAGACTCACTCGAAAACGACTTTCCTGTTGAACAACGCACTTATCGTACCAACACACTGCAAGCATGTCAATAATTTTTAGAAAATTCTCATAGTGTTTTTTTATTTTACAATTAAAGAAAACCTGCCATTCTTACATTTTTACAGCATGAAAAAAAGTCACATTTCTCGAACATTCCATGTGACTTTCGGTTTTTTTATTCGTATGTTAATAGTTCATCAATTGCTGTTTTAACGCGGCTTGGATTTGGCATCCAGTCGCGCTCAATCGTGCCAGCAGGGTACGGCGAATCAAAGCCTGTCACGCGTTTAATTGGCCCAACAAGTGAGAAAATCGCACGTTCTGACACGAGCGCCGCAATTTCCGCACCGATACCATTCGTTTTGACTGCTTCATGCACAATGCACAATCGTTCGGTTTTTTCGACAGAAGCAACAATCGTATCAATGTCGAGTGGTGCGACCGTCCGCAAGTCAATTAACTCGATTGACACTCCATTTGTCGCATATTCTTCAACTACTTGCTGTAGCCACACAACCGGGGGCCCCCATGTAACAATCGTCGCATCGCTCCCGGCTTGCACAATTTTCGCTTCACCAATAGTTACCGTATACGCCTCATCTGGCACCTCTTCACGCACTGAGCGATAAATACTCATCGGTTCTAAAAAAAGTACCGGGTCCGGGTCTTCAATCGCCGCAAGCAATAAACCTTTTGCATCATAAGGGCTTGAAGGCATCACAATTTTCATGCCTGGCGAATGACTAAAAATCGCTTCGATACTGTCGGCATGAAGTTCCGGTGTATTGACACCCGCACCATACGGACTACGCACGACAATCGGTGCATGAAAGCGCCCATTTGAACGATAGCGCATACGCGTTGCTTGGCTAACCATTTGATCCATCGCCTCATAAATAAAGCCAAAAAATTGGATTTCTGCGATGGGACGTAAGCCGTTGACACTCATGCCAACCGCCGTCCCAATGATGCCCGATTCAGCGAGCGGTGTATCGATAACGCGCATCGCTCCGTACTTCTCTTTAAGGCCATCTGTCACGCGGAATACGCCGCCATTTGTCGCAACATCTTCGCCTAATAACACGACATCATCATGCTCCATCGCCTGGAATAATGCTTCATTAATCGCTTGTACAATCGTTTTTTCGCTCATTATGCGTTCCCCCTTAACCCGTCGATTTGCTCTTGAATAAGCGTTGGTGGTGTTGCATATACTTTTTCGAGCATATCTGCTAATGTTGGTGGCGGTGTTTCTTCAATTTTCGCCACAGCTTCCTCAATCTCCGCTGAAGCGCGTTCTTCAATTGCACGCTCAAATGCCTCATCCCATAAGCCACGCGCTGTTAAAAAAGCACGCATACGCACAAGCGGGTCTTTTTGCTGCCACTGCTCCTCTTCTATTTGTTCACGGTATTTTTTCGGGTCATCCGATGTTGTATGTGGTCCCAAACGATACGTTACAGCCTCGACAAACACCGGGCCATTTTGCGCCTTGTCATAAGCACGTTTCATGACGTCATAGCACGCTAACACATCGTTACCATCGACATACTCATACGCCATATTATACGCTTTGGCGCGCTCGACAATCGTGTCGGTATTCATTTGTTTACGCACCGGTGTACTAATGGCATATTGATTATTTTGACAAACAAATACGACAGGTAGCTTATAGACGGCGGCAAAGTTAAGTGCTTCATGGAAGTCCCCTTGACTCGTCGCGCCATCGCCAAAAAAGGTAATCGTCCGCGCGCTATCTCCTTTAATTTTTGAAGCAAAAGCGACACCAACGGCATGAAGCATTTGCGCTGCAATAATAATTTGCACAGGCAACACATTTACACCCTCAGGAGCTCCGCCGCCATCACTATAGCCTTTGAAATAACGAATAATATTTTCTAGTGGCATACCATGTAACATCGTTGCTACAGAATCACGATAACTCGGTGCCATCCAGTCCTCTTTATTGAGCACGAGTGCGCTCGCTACTTGAATCGCTTCTTGTCCACTAACAGGCGCCACAAGTGCCATACGCCCTTGACGTTGCATTTTAAACATCTTTGTATCAATCATGCGCCCACGTTTCATTTCAGCGTACATCGTCGTTAGCAATTCGTCTGATGGCAACGTTACATCACCGAGTAAATTTCCTTGTTCGTCTAGCCATTTTGTCATATCCATCTCTGGCACCTCCTATGATTTTAATAACAAGCGATTTGGATTTTCCACATAACTTTTAAAGGCTTCCATAAAGTACCCAACGGCTTCCCCGTCAATAACGCGGTGATCAAATGATAAACTCGAGCCCATCACCGTACCAATACCAATTGTACGGTCTGGCAAAATGACCGGTTTTTCAGCCATCGCATGCAAGCCTAAAATTGCTACTTGTGGCGCCGTCATAACAGGTGTTGCATAGACGCCGCCGCGCATACCCGTACTTGAAATCGTAAACGTTGCGCCTTTTAATTCATGCAGTGATAACTTATTATCGCGACCACGCTCTGTTAAGTCATAAAGCTGTGCCGCAATTTCTTCTAATGACAGCGTTTCGACATTATGAATCACCGGTACGATTAAACCTTGTTTTGTCGCCATCGCCACGCCGATATTAATATTTTCATGGTAAATAATTTCTTCATTTTCCTCATCGATACTCGCATTAAAAATCGGATTTTCTTGCAACACATGTACAGCGATTTTAATAAAGAATGGCAAATACGTTAACGACTGTTCTGTAAACGCTTTCAAGTCTTTACGCACGCGATTAAGTTCATCTACTTGCATGTCGTACATCGCTGTTGTGTGCGGAATTGTCGCCAATGAATGTGCAATATTTTGATACATCTGTTTGCGCACACCAGAAATTTTTTCACGGCGCTTTTCTCCCATCACTGGTGCAACGCGATGTACCGACACTTTCGCTGCCTCTTGTTTTTGTGATGGTTCTGTTGGTGTTTCGCCGGTTGCCGCATGTCGTACATCTTCTTTTGTAATGCGGCCATGCGCAGCAGAAGCATGGACAAGCTGAATATCTACGCCTAATTCGCGCGCTAACTTTCGAACGCTTGGTGCCGCCTTAATACGTACAGGCCCTTGCCCACGGTCCGCCGGTTGTGCTACCATTGCAGCCGTCTCCGATTGTGGCTTGGACGCTATTTCAAGTTCGGCTGGTTGTGCTGCGGCTGCGCCTTCCCCTGTATCTACTTCAACAAGTGTATCGCCAACGATAATTCGTTGCCCAATATCACCAATACGTTGCATAATGATTCCTTTTTTTGGAGCTGTTACTTCGATGGCCACCTTATCTGTTTGCAATTCTACCAGTGCCTCGTCACGTTCTACTGTATCGCCGACGTTCACAAACCACTGCAAAATTTCAGCTTCATGTAGCCCTTCACCAACGTCTGTAAACAACACTCTTTCCACAGAAATCACCTCGTTTATGTTATTTTTAGCTGTTTAAAGTTATTTTATTGTCTGTATCATCATCATATTCGATTGCGAATTATTTTACAATATATAAGTATATTCTTAATTTTCTGAAAATTACTTATTTTATCATTCTTTTCTAATGTAATATATTATATATTTCTTTATGAATATAATAATGAGCTTCATACATTCATCAGTATAATGACTTTTCTCTCGTTGCTATAGTGATTATTGTCATTTCATACTAGTATGAGGTATAACATATAGATTTTAAGTTTACAGCATAGAAAAAAACACGCTGTTTAACTAGATTTCTCTAGTTAAAACAACGTGTTTTTTTGAAATGAGTCATGCAGGATTCGAACCAGCGACCCTCTGATTAAAAGTCAGATGCTCTACCAACTGAGCTAATGACTCGCCTAGCAACGTCCTACTCTCGCAGGGGGAAACCCCCAACTACCATCGGCGCTAAAGAGCTTAACTACTGTGTTCGGCATGGGAACAGGTGTGACCTCTTTGCCATCATCACTAGACTCTTAGTTACGGCTTCTGCTCTGCTTCGTACTACATTGTCAGCTGTTTCATTCACATCCTCACATACTGAAGTATGCTCCGGTGTTCATTCATTGCTTCCTCGTATTACTAGCCTATCAGAACCCTTACGTACAAGGATGTACTGACTTACGCGTTACAACATGGACGTTGTGAACTTAGCGTAAGTTCCTTGAAAGAATTGTTCTTTCAAAACTGGATAAAATTGTGACATGAAAGTATATTTGGTTAAGTCCTCGACCTATTAGTATTCGTCAACTCCGTATGTCGCCATACTTCCATCTCGAACCTATCTACCTGATCGTCTTTCAGGGGTCTTACTTACTTGCGTAATGGGAAATCTCATCTTGAGGGGGGCTTCATGCTTAGATGCTTTCAGCACTTATCCCGTCCACACATAGCTACCCAGCGATGCCTTTGGCAAGACAACTGGTACACCAGCGGTGTGTCCATCCCGGTCCTCTCGTACTAAGGACAGCTCCTCTCAAATTTCCTACGCCCACGACGGATAGGGACCGAACTGTCTCACGACGTTCTGAACCCAGCTCGCGTACCGCTTTAATGGGCGAACAGCCCAACCCTTGGGACCGACTACAGCCCCAGGATGCGATGAGCCGACATCGAGGTGCCAAACCTCCCCGTCGATGTGGACTCTTGGGGGAGATAAGCCTGTTATCCCCAGGGTAGCTTTTATCCGTTGAGCGATGGCCCTTCCATGCGGAACCACCGGATCACTAAGCCCGTCTTTCGACCCTGCTCGACTTGTAGGTCTCGCAGTCAAGCTCCCTTGTGCCTTTACACTCTGCGAATGATTTCCAACCATTCTGAGGGAACCTTTGGGCGCCTCCGTTACCTTTTAGGAGGCGACCGCCCCAGTCAAACTGTCTGCCTGACACTGTCTCCCACCCCGATAAGGGGTGCGGGTTAGAAGTTCAATACATTTAGGGTAGTATCCCAACAACGCCTCCACCGAAACTGGCGTTCCGGTCTCTCAGGCTCCTACCTATCCTGTACAAAATGTATCAAAATTCAATATCAAGCTACAGTAAAGCTCCATGGGGTCTTTCCGTCCTGTCGCGGGTAACCTGCATCTTCACAGGTACTATAATTTCACCGAGTCTCTCGTTGAGACAGTGCCCAAATCGTTACGCCTTTCGTGCGGGTCGGAACTTACCCGACAAGGAATTTCGCTACCTTAGGACCGTTATAGTTACGGCCGCCGTTTACTGGGGCTTCAATTCTCAGCTTCGCTTGCGCTAACCAATCCTCTTAACCTTCCAGCACCGGGCAGGCGTCAGCCCCTATACATCACCTTACGGTTTAGCAGAGACCTGTGTTTTTGATAAACAGTCGCTTGGGCCTATTCACTGCGGCTCTCTCGGGCTTGCACCCTACCAGAGCACCCCTTATCCCTAAGTTACGGGGTCATTTTGCCGAGTTCCTTAACGAGAGTTCTCTCGCTCACCTTAGGATTCTCTCCTCGACTACCTGTGTCGGTTTGCGGTACGGGCACCTCTCACCTCGCTAGAGGCTTTTCTTGGCAGTGTGAAATCAGGAACTTCGCTCTAAGAGCTTCGCTATCACAGCTCAATGTTAAAGAGTGCGGATTTGCCTACACTCACACCTCACTGCTTAGACGCGCATAACCAACAGCGCGCTTACCCTATCCTACTGCGTCCCCCCATTACTCAAATGGTGAGGAGGTGGTACAGGAATATCAACCTGTTATCCATCGCCTACGCCTATCGGCCTCGGCTTAGGTCCCGACTAACCCTGAGCGGACGAGCCTTCCTCAGGAAACCTTAGTCATTCGGTGGATGGGATTCTCACCCATCTTTCGCTACTCATACCGGCATTCTCACTTCTAAGCGCTCCACCAGTCCTTACGATCTGACTTCACAGCGATTAGAACGCTCTCCTACCACGGACATCTGAGATGTCCATCCACAGCTTCGGTGAATCGTTTAGCCCCGATACATTTTCGGCGCAGCGTCACTCGACCAGTGAGCTATTACGCACTCTTTAAATGATGGCTGCTTCTGAGCCAACATCCTGGTTGTCTAAGCAACGTCACATCCTTTTCCACTTAACGATTACTTGGGGACCTTAGCTGGTGGTCTGGGCTGTTTCCCTTTTGACTACGGATCTTATCACTCGCAGTCTGACTCCCGCGTATAAATCATTGGCATTCGGAGTTTGTCTGAATTCGGTAATCCGGGATGGACCCCTAGTCCAAACAGTGCTCTACCTCCAAGATTCTTAGCCGCGAGGCTAGCCCTAAAGCTATTTCGGAGAGAACCAGCTATTTCCAGGTTCGATTGGAATTTCTCCGCTACCCACACCTCATCCCCGCACTTTTCAACGTACGTGGGTTCGGGCCTCCAGTAAGTGTTACCTTACCTTCACCCTGGACATGGGTAGATCACCTGGTTTCGGGTCTACAACCACATACTCATTCGCCCTATTCAGACTCGCTTTCGCTACGGCTCCGCCTTATCAGCTTAACCTTGCATGGGATCGTAACTCGCCGGTTCATTCTACAAAAGGCACGCTATCACCCATTAACGGGCTCTAACTACTTGTAGGCACATGGTTTCAGGATCTCTTTCACTCCCCTTCCGGGGTGCTTTTCACCTTTCCCTCACGGTACTGGTTCACTATCGGTCACTAGAGAGTATTTAGCCTTGGGAGATGGTCCTCCCAGATTCCGACGGAATTTCACGTGTTCCGCCGTACTCAGGATCCACTCTGGAGGGAATGAACTTTCAACTACAGGACTGTTACCTTCTTTGGTGGGCCTTTCCATGCCGCTTCGCTTAACTCATTCCTTTGTAACTCCGTATAGAGTGTCCTACAACCCCAAGGAGCAAGCTCCTTGGTTTGGGCTCTTCCCGTTTCGCTCGCCGCTACTAAGGGAATCGAATTTTCTTTCTCTTCCTTCAGGTACTTAGATGTTTCAGTTCCCTGAGTCTGCCATCATCACGCTATGAATTCACGTGTAGATACTGTCCTATTAAAAACAGTGGGTTCCCCCATTCGGAAATCTCCGGATCAAAGCTCACTTACAGCTCCCCGAAGCATATCGGTGTTAGTGCCGTCCTTCATCGGCTTCTAGTGCCAAGGCATCCGCCATGCGCCCTTAATAACTTAACCTATATAAGTTATTAAGCCTAAAAAATTAAAACTTAATAATAAAAAAATCTATAATAGAAATTTGTTTGTTACTTTCAATGTCGTTTTATCCAGTTTTCAAAGAACAATGGTGCGCCCAGCAGAAGTCGAATCCACAACCTTCTGATCCGTAGTCAGACGCTCTATCCAATTGAGCTATGGGCGCAAATAAAAGTTAATAAATGGTGCCGAGGACCGGAATCGAACCGGTACGGTAGTCACCTACCGCAGGATTTTAAGTCCTGTGCGTCTGCCAGTTCCGCCACCCCGGCACATATGGAGCGGAAGACGAGGTTCGAACTCGCGACCCCCACCTTGGCAAGGTGATGTTCTACCACTGAACTACTTCCGCATGTGCTTGTTAACTTTTTTAAATATTCAAATGTTTTATGTCTTGTTTTCTTAAGAACATAAATTATTATATAGCGTATAAACATGGAATGCAATACTTTTCTAAAAAAAAAGCTATTTATTTTCATGCGACAACGCCCGCTACAATGCGCTTTCTAATTAAAACACCAACAAGCTATTTTGGCGTTTTTTTCGCTACGCGTTAACAAAAAAGAAGATGTCGCAAAACATCTCCTTAGCATCATTAGTCATCTTTTTTATACGTAAGTTCAGCAAATTGATTGTAACTTTGCGTTTGAATGAGCTTCCAATCGCTCATTGGTACGCCCGCTGAAAATAATGGCACGCCTTCTCCTAACACAACGGGCGCAATCGTAATAATCAATTCATCAACTAAATCTTCATTTAAAAAACTTTCGACAAGCTTCGCTCCACCTGCAAGCCAAATGTCGCGATCACTAGCCGCTCGGATTTGTGATAAGAGCTCTGCTGGCGACTGATTCGTAAACGTCACATTCGCATTGTTCATGCGCTCTTTCGATGTCATAACATAACAACTACGCTGTGCATATGGAAAGACGCGCGCATGACGTAAAATCCAATCATATGTAAGACTCCCCATAACAACCGTTCCTATCGTTGAATAGAACGCTAAATAGCCATTATCACCTTCTCCTTCGACGGCATTTAAAAAATCAATCGAGCCATCTGGTCTTGAAATATACCCGTCTAAACTCATCGCAATATACACTTTAACGCGTTTCATGAAATCCCCCCTACATTCATTTTAGCAGATACCTTTTCTTTCCAAAACCGATAACAATACGCTATGATAGGTTTACATCTTTCTTTACAAAGGAGCGAGTATGTGTGACAAACACGGTAGAATTAAATAATGGTAAAGCAATCCCTCAATTAGGGTATGGTACATTCCGCGTACCAGAAGGCGCTGACTTAGCAGTTGCCGTCAAAACAGCGATTAAAGAAGGCTATCGTTTAATCGATACGGCGGCTATTTATAACAATGAAGCTTCAGTCGGCCAAGGCATTCGAGAAGCTATCAATGACGGACTTGTAACGCGCGAAGAATTGTTTATCACATCTAAAGTATGGAATGATGGCATTTCATATGAAGAAACATTACAAGCTTATGATGATGCGTTAGCGCGTATGCAACTCGATTATTTAGATTTATATTTATTGCATTGGCCAGGCACAAACAACGATTTCATTCCACAATGGCAAGCGCTTGAAACACTTTATAAGGACAAGCGCGTAAAATCGATTGGCGTCAGCAACTTCCACGTACATCATCTCGATAAATTACTAGCGGAAACAACGATTGTCCCGACCGTTAATCAAATTGAATTAAACCCGCTACAAACGCAACAGAAAGTACGCGCTTATTGTCTTGAAAAAGGCATTCAAATTGAAGCGTGGTCGCCACTAATGAATGCAGCCGTACTTGACAATGCGACATTAAAAACAATCGCCTCAAAATATAATAAAACGACGGCACAAATTATTTTGCGCTGGCAAGTACAAACGAATATTGTGACGATTCCAAAATCGATGACACCAAGTCGCATCGCCGAAAACGCACAAATTTTTGATTTTGAATTAGACGGTGAAGATATTTTATTAATTGAAAATTTAAATGAAAATGGTCATTATGGTCCCGACCCAGAAAATTTTGACTTCGGGCGTTAATAATCAAAACAAAATAGGAAGTGCGTTAAGCGCTTCCTGTTTTTTTATGCCGTGTAAAACCTACTCGTTCGTCAGTTATTCGACACATTCCTCACTCTTTTTTTATCAACATATGTAATAAAAAAAGAGGAAAGATACCGATGCATCTTTCCTCGTCGATTATGATAAATCAATCGCACATTTCTCTGAGAGCCAAGCAATGCCAATAAGTACAACCCCTGTAATAATCACCGCTTGTAAACGTGAATCCGTTGTTAATTTTTCAAGCATCATATCACCTCTTACACTCATTGTTCCCATTCCTGCTAACATTTAATCCGAACGCCTTACTTTTTCGTTTCTTTTTCCTGCAATTCTTCGCGTTCAAATTCGAGCACTGCGCTCCCAAATAGCAATAATAGCGACAGCATGGCCCCCATTCCTGCAACTAAATAAAACATCGTAAACACTTTTGAAAAACTGTTTGTGAGTATAAGTCCTGTATCTAAGCTTGTTGGTACAAGTGTCGTGAATGCAAAATACAATGAATCAAGTACACTCCATTGTTCGATTTGATGATAAAATAACGTTCCCGATAATAAAATAAAACACACGGTCATTAAAATCGACCAGAAAATTTTACGTTTCATCATATGCATAACTGCTTTTAATAAGCGTAAAATCGTCAAAATAAACGAAATCATTGTCGCCACCCCTTTCGCTATTATTTTAACATTAAAATAAATTGTTTTTCTACATAAAAAAAAAGACTAGGATTGCTCCTAGTCTTAAAATAAACGATTAAAGTTTTACAACGTTTTCAGCTTGTGGGCCGCGGTTGCCTTCAGTTACTTCGAATTCTACTGCTTGGCCTTCGTCTAAAGATTTGAATCCTTCGCCTTGGATTGCTGAGAAGTGTACGAATACATCGTTTTCGCCTTCTACTTCGATGAAGCCAAAACCTTTTTCTGCGTTAAACCATTTAACTGTACCTTGTTTCATGTGAAAAAACCTCCAAAAAATAAAATGAACAAAGAAACAACGAAATCTACGCAAAACAAAAATTCACATATTACATAAAGTACCGTTCAAGACAAGCCGATCACTTTTTGTAATATGTGAATGGAAGTTCGCGGTCAATCAGAATTTCATTTGTTGCATTAATTATATCATGTTGATAGACATTGTCAAATAAAATTCTAATTTTTTGTCAAATTATCAAAAAAATCCCTTTATGCTTTTTTCCAAATAATGCCGTGATACGTTTGAATATCATCATCGCATGATTCACAAAATGCGACTTCTTCTTCGCTCCAAAATGCCCAAAAACATTCTTTCCGGTGTTCCTGATGCGGATATTGCTCACTCATCGCCGACAATGTTTGCTTTAAAAAACGCTCGGCTTCAAATTTATTATCAAAAGCACGCTCGCGTACAATATGCTGTTCCCAGCCATCAAATTGCCACCATGGCTCATAATCTGCTTTCATATAAATAATTTTATACAATCATACCATCTCCTTGAAAATAATTACCAAATATAAGTCCGATATGTCACTTACAGCGCATCTTATTTATGATAAGATAACTAGTAACACTTATTTTCCGGGGGGATTTTTATGTTTTCTACACTTCGTCCAAAACTTGAATTACATCAGTTGTTAGAACGTGGCACCGATATTCAAACGCTCGAGCGTTTTCAGCGCACACTTGCCTTTAATCACTTCTCACATCGCGATGAACAAAACTTACAATTTTTATACGATCAATTAACGTCTGTCAAACCATCGATGGAAGAAATTTTCCGTCTATACTTAACTGAAATTGCGCCAAATAGCACCGATGTCATTCTAGATGAAGCCATTCGTGATTACTTAACAAACTTTTTCTTACAGCCACGCGATGAAGCTTATGTAGAAAATGTTTTGCATTTCTTTTACCAATTCCGTCACTACAAATACGAACCAGGCCGTACAATTGTCGTCTTTAATCAATTTACATTTTATATCACTACACATATATTGTATAACTTTGGCTTTAAACCTGCCAAAGCATTCGACTTGATGCGCTCATTCCAATCGGCGATGAACATCGACCAAGAGATGCTGTTTGAGTCGATTACCGAGCGTATTCTTGAACATTCCGTTAGCGAAGTATCACATTTAATGGATACCGCTTCACAAATTATGTATATGAAAGATTTAGCGCTTAATCTCGACCGCCAAGCATCGGAAATCCAGTCATCAACGGCCGCGACAGAGCAAGTGAGCGCCTCGATTGCTGAAGTCGCTTCTACGACATCAACGATTTCTGAAAAAACCGAAATATCGCGCAGTAAGGCCGAGCATTCTAAAGCAACAATCGGCGATGCGCTAACGAAAATTTTTGAGACTGAAAAAACATTTGATGCCATCGTCCAATCATTCCAACATTTACAACAGCGCGTCGATAAAATTGAAAACGTTGTGACGCTCGTTAATGACATTGCCGATCAAACAAACTTGTTAGCACTCAACGCGTCGATTGAAGCTGCGCGCGCTGGCGAACACGGCAAAGGCTTTGCAGTCGTAGCTCAGGAAGTTCGTAAACTCGCTGAAAATACCGTTCATGCGCTCTCAGACGTTTCCGACAATGTCCAACATTTAAAACAATATTCAAGTTCAGTGGCCGACTCTATCGCTGAAACGACGTGCATTATTACAAATGCGACAGCCGAAGCAAAAGGTTCGCTGCCGCTGTTAACAGATATTGTCGATACAATTGAAACAATCAATGAGGATATTCGTACGACAGCCGCGATTTCAGAAGAACAAGCGATGGCGGTTGATGATATTTCCAATCGTATGGTTGAAATCAATGACTTACAAGAAGATATTCGTCGCCTTGGTCAACTAACGTCAAGCGGCATTTATAAATTGAGTCAAGAAATTAACACATTCCGCCTCAACATCGTTGCTGACAACAATATTCAACTATCTAGTTTTGCGTTATTACAACTGTCAAAAGCCGACCATATTTTATGGAAATGGCGCGTTTACAATATGTTCCTCGGCTTAGAAACGATTAATCCTGAAGACGTATCATCGCATCACGACTGTCGCCTTGGTCAGTGGTATAACGATCATCAAACGATTGAACGTTTTGGTCACGACCAGGCTTATATCGAACTCGAGCGTTATCACGCACAAGTCCATGAATCTGCCAAAGCCGCTGCAATCGAATTTAACGATCATCAAATTGCGCGTGCCGAACAACATTTGCAAACGCTTGAAGAAGCTTCGAATAACGTCTTGCATCATATCGATGCATTGATTGACCAAATTTCTTCACAACGTCTACGTTCATAAACGAAAAAAAGCCGCATCTTTTACAGGTACGGCTCTTTTTCATGGCAACACAATCATTTTTTTTGGAAAAAATGAAACTTTCCTATATTCTATTCGTATAGTTACTACAATGTATTTTCAACGAAAGAGGAGGATTCACATGCTCAATATAGGCCATCACTTTATGCGTTACGCACTCGCCTTCGTAATCGGGCCAATTGTTACGGGCATTACATGGATGGGCTTCGGTCTACCATTTTTCATTAGTGTTTTTGCGGGAATTATTGGCTTTGGTGCTACAGCCATCGCGACAAAACTTTTCCAAAAACGTGCCATTCGCAAACAATTCAATTTAACGAAATCAGAATATAAATTAATCGACGAGCAACTGCAAGAAGCACTTGATACGACAAGTATGCTCTCTAGTTTATTTACGAAAGTCCGTTCAATTAAAGGTTTTCGTCAACTATATGATATGAATAAAACAGCCAAACGCATCGTCAATATCGTCAGAAATAATCCACAAAAGTTTTACCAAGCAGAAACATTTTTCTATGCGCATTTGCCTTCTGTCGGTGAGTTAGCTGAAAAATATGTCACATTATCACGTGAAAAAATTAAAGACCACGACGTCCAAATCGCGTTGCGCCAAACACAGCACGCGTTAGATGAATACAATCGTATTTTAGACGAAGATTTACGTGAAGTCTTAGCCGACGATATTCAATCGTTAAAAATGGAGCTTGATTTTGCGAGTATTACCGCGAAACGTTTCCATGAGCGCGCCGAAACAGAACCTGTTATGCCCGAACAACCTGAACAATTAGAGGAAATGGATGAATTCGAAGCAGCACTGCAAAAACCTGCAAAAGAGCCCGTTTCACTTGATAAAAAAGAGGAATTAAAAGAACAACAAGATGTCCCGTTCCGCGAACCCGAGCTTGTACCACTAGAGCGCCGCGAGCAAACAAAACCACGTTCACGCATGGAACGCCGCCACTTTAACAATTAGGGAGAGATGACTTTATGACACAAAATGATAAATCGCTTGACGACTTATTAGCAGATCCATTTACGATGGACCAATTACCACAACAAAAACCGGTTGAAGCGGTACAACCCGCAAAACCTGTACGTGAAATGGACCGCCTAACACCTGAAGAACAACAAAAAGCCCATGAGTTAGCAAAACAAATTCCAATCGGCCAAACAGAGGCGATTTTATCATACGGTGCTAACGCGCAAGCTGCCCTATCATCGTTCTCTAATAAAATGCTTGACCACGTTCAAGCAAAAGATGTCGGTGAAGTCGGCGCAATTTTAACCGATTTAATGAACAAACTGAATCAACTAGACCCAGAAGATTTACGTGAAGAAAAACCAAAAGGCTTAAAAAAATTGTTCCATAAAGTACAAAAATCGGTCAACGAAATGATGACCAAATATCAAAAATTAAGTACACAAATCGACCGCATTGGTGTGCAATTGGAACATTCTAAACGCGGCCTAGTCGATGATGTCCGTATGCTTGACCAACTTTATGAACAAAACAAAACGTATTTCGAGGCGTTAAATGTTTACATTGCGGCGGCTGAAATTAAACGTGATGAAATCGTCAATGATATCATTCCGCAAGCACATGCGGAAGCAGCGGCATCGAATGACCAAATGAAAGTACAGGAAGTAAACGATTTAAATCAATTTGTCGATCGCCTTGAAAAACGAATTTATGACTTGCAGCTATCACGCCAAATCACGTTGCAATCAGCACCACAAATTCGTATGATTCAATCGACGAACCAAGCGCTAGCCGAAAAAATCCAATCATCGATTATGACATCGATTCCGCTATGGCGCAATCAAATCGCCATTGCACTAACATTAAACAACCAACGTAAAGCTGTTGAAGCACAAAAACAAGTAACACAAACGACAAATGATTTATTGCTGCGCAACTCTGAAATGCTGCGCATGAATACCGTTGAAACAGCGCGTGAAAATGAACGCGGCATCGTTGAAATTGAAACGTTGAAGAAAACACAAGACAACCTTGTCCAAACGATTGAAGAAACATTACAAATTCAAGCAGAGGGCCGCGAAAAACGTCGTGCCGCTGAAATTGAACTTGGTCAAATGGAACAAGACTTAAAGCAACGCTTACTACAATTGCAATACACAAAAAATGAACAGCAATATCGTTAATGTTTTTCTGAAGCTAGCCAGCAGCGCTAGCTTCTTTTTTTATGGCGCACGCTATTATGAAATCGTTGTCAGAAATGAGCTAGCAGCCCAAGTAGCGTGTTTTGGATACAACATAGTTGAGAATAAGTGCCAAACAACGACCATTGTTGCACAAAAAAATCATCATTTCGTAATTATCTCGCATATGCTGTCAACAAAAATTTTTATTTATGCCCTCAATATCAGATCATTACGATTTTTGCTCCATCACTTTTGCCCTTTTTTGCCCAAAACAGGACAAAAGCGGTCGATTTCGAAGCTCTGCGGGGCATTTTTCACACAAAATTTAGCGCCAAAAATTCGAGCATGTCATTTATTCAAAAAACGACAACTTGCACTATCAAATCAATGATTCCCTTACAGCGCTGTGTTGAAAAGCTCGATTAACGAGTAAAAATGGTTAAAAATGCGGCTCTAACGGACATTTTTTGTCCATTTTTGTAATGCTGTATTACAAAATGATTGTAACTATCGCCACGTCTATGTTATTTATTTGAGAAATGGACAATGTAACGCAAATAATTCGCTATTTTCTAGGTTTATTTTCTTAGAGCTGGCGCATATTGAAATATATGTTGTATCGAAAACCCGCTGTTTCACATAATAGCCAATTCTGATGAGCAATTGGCTGCTTAAGTTGTCATTTTTGTGGTAGTAAAATAGTGAACACTAATTTCAAACATGAAGGGGCGATTTACGCAATGGCAAATGAACATGTTTTAATCGTTTATTTTAATGTGGAAAGTGAAGCGTTTCAGGCACTGTCAGAAATTCGTCAAAATGCGGTAGCACATCATGGCTTCGTATTATTCGAACAAGTGTCGCTCATCAAGCGTGAGCATGGCAATGTTTTAATAAAAGATGGCTTCCACAATGGTGAAGAAATTGGCGGCGGTATGGCGATTGGCGGCGTCATTGGAAGCTTTATTGGCATTTTAGGTGGACCGCTTGGCGTGTTACTCGGCATGGGCGCTGGTGCAACGCTCGGTTCACTCCCCGCTTTAAATGATGCCGAAGAAAAAAATAGTTTGATTCGTTCTGTGACAACACGCTTACAAGACGGTGAGATGGCCATTTTAGCCGTCGTACAAGAAGAAAATGAACAAGACTTAGATCGCTATTTCGGTAAATTTGATACGATGATTATTCGCTACGATGCCGGTGTCATTGAAGAAGAAATCGAATATGCGGAAAAATTGCAAGAAGATCTCGCACATCAGGCGCAAGCTGCGATGAAGAAAGAGCGCTCCGACGAACGAAAAAAACGCGCCGCCGCAAAACGTGGTGGCGTCCATACTCGGTTTGAGTCACTAAAAGAAAAATTTAAACGCAACAATTAATACAAAAGCAGGACCTACTTTCATTCAGTAGGTCCTGCTTTTTACGTACTTTGAATAACATAACGAATTAATTTGCGCAACAATCGCAATGTACTGTCGCTAAACTGCGCGACATCGTCCGTTACGACAGATTTATTGCCGTAAATCGTCTGAAAAAGATGGCGCTGTTCATCGGTCGGCCGCTCGGTATTTAAAAATAAATGAACAACCGAAATACCTTGTTTCTCGGCTTCCATCACCGCTTCGGCCGTATCTAACACCCCGTTATTCGCATAGCGGAAAGCGGAAGGTTCGCCATCAGAAAAAATCAATAAAAATCGATGTTTTTCAGCGCGCTGTAATAAACGCTTGGCCATCCAACGAATGGCAAAACCATCGCGGTTATCTTCATGCGCCTCTAATGCCATAATGCGCGCACCATCATCAGCTGCCCCGTCCTCTAAACGATGTAACCATTCAAATATATTCGGTTGCTCCTCTGGCGTCGCTTCATAGGCATCTTCATAAAAACAAACCATGTCATGCGCAATCGCTAGCTTGCGTAACACATCATGGAATAATAATACGGCTTGCTTTGTCTCCGGTAATTTATCAAGCATCGATGCCGAACCGTCAATCAATAACCCAAATACCGCATCAAGTGGCTTTGCTGGGGCATCCTTTTTATAAAAGGGCTTCGGTCGTTCATCGGTCACAAATTGGAGCAATTCCCTACTGTTTAAGCGGCCGTATGACAACTGTGTGCGCTTTGCGACTTGTTTTTGCGCCATTTGTTTTTGAAACTCAATCATCATCGCTTTGACAAGTGGCTGTTGTTCAGTACGCCAACGCATTAGCTGTGCTAACTTTTCGGCTTCGGTCGTTTTTTCAACGCGCGTCTCCTCGTATGTGACGTGACGATTATCGTCGCCAAAAGCGTTCCCTGCTTGCTTTTTGTCCCTACGCTGCAGTTTTTTTGTGTCGGGTACGGCGTCCTTTTTTGGTGTTGCCTCGTGATTAATCGCCCCACCGATACCAACTTCACTCACATCGTTGGCATCATCGCCTTGTTCGGCCTCAGTCGACAAACTACGGCCTTTGTTCCCGCGCTCTAAATCAAAGCGTAAATGCGTTCCTTGTTGTTCGCTCGTTTCACGATGCCACGAGCGAAATACTTCCTCAATCGTTTCTTTCGCGCGCTCGGTATCACCGCTTGTTAGACAATTAGCACCTCGTGATTCTACAAAAGTAACGGCATCCGCCACCGTATTAACGAGCGCATAAAAATTTGTCGCTAAATCGCGATGCACGCGCGGCTCGATTAAGTGCATAAGACGCCACGTAAGCGCAATACTATCGTCTGTTGATTGCACATCATAAATCCCTTGCATTTGCCAACGAAGCTCTTCAAAACCGTCTGATGGTAGCTTTAACAGCCCTTCATTGGCAGCGATATATAAATAGTTCATCGCATATTCAGCGTAAAGATGCTTTTGGCGATGGACATTCATTTGTTGGCGATGCGTGACAACATACGTTTGACGGCGCACCGTAAAAGCGGTGTTCGTACCAGGACGTAGCTTTTCGACCTTTTCCATTAAGCGAAACTCTTCAATTAACAGCAATAATTGGCGCCGTAAACGTGGCAAGGATGCCGTACGAATATCGTCTAAATATGTGACATACGCACGCACGTCAAAATAGCGCCAAAATCCCGCAGCCATCAAATAAATATCCGATAACCTTCCTAAATGCATCACCTGTTCGTCGCGGTGACGCCAAAAGACCGATAACGATAATTTTTGTTGTTGCGGATTCATTTCGATTAGCTGGCGCTCGGTAATCGACAGCTCGTTATTGCCGGCTAACGCGCGGGCGAGCATGTCGTATTGGAGCATTTGGCGTGCATTTAACTGTTCATTATTAAATTGAATAAAACGGCCCATTTCCGCCATCTTTATCGCCTCACTTTATCCACGTTTTTGCAAGTTCAATGACCAATTCACGCTCCGTTTGATCGGCTAATTTTTCGGCAATCGCATAACGAATCGCGCGCAGTGGCTCGATATATTGTGCTAGCTCAGTTGCATCCAACAAACTACGAATCGATGCCGCTTCTTCACTCAACATACCTTGTTGCACTTGATTTTTTAAATCTTCAGCTAATGACAGCATCATTGTTTTAGTTGCGGCCGGTAATGTCGGAAAACGCTCCTGCCATAGCTCGCTCAGCTGCTCCCCAGAAATATAAGGCACGCTATACGACACAAAGCGGTTTTTAAGCGCCTCATTCATCGGTGTCGTCCCAATATAGCCTTCGTTAATGGCAGCAATGACATTAAAATCTTCATGCGCGTAAATGACT
The DNA here is from genome assembly GCF_000505545.1 of Kurthia huakuii LAM0618. Taxonomy (GTDB): domain Bacteria; phylum Bacillota; class Bacilli; order Bacillales_A; family Planococcaceae; genus Kurthia; species Kurthia huakuii. The sequence goes on along the minus strand of NZ_AYTB01000008.1, from coordinate 62,634 downwards.
TCGCCGGTAAATGGATTCGTCAACATACGCCGGTGGTCAAGCACACTATGTAAAATCGGCAACGTTTCGGCTTTAGCCATATTAATTTCATCAATATACAAAATATGGCCCGCTTTCATCGCTTTTACAACCGGCCCTTCGACAAAATCAATGATCGTCTGTCCTTGCTGCTGCACGACGGTTTTAAAGCCGAGCATACTTTCGGCATCTAGGTCGACCGAACAGTTAATACTATGCATGGGCTGGTTAAAATACGCCGAAATCGTTTCAGCCATCTTTGTTTTTCCTGAACCCGACGGCCCTTTTAATAACACCGGTTTTTTAAGTGCGATGCTCACAAGCACATCTTCTAATAAATATGCGTCCGGTGAACGGTAACCGCCTTGTGCAATGAGTGTTGTTTCTTCCGTTGTATACAAGCGTTTGTGACGCGCTACACGTACGTGTTCGATTAACTCCATGAAAATTCCTCCTCCATTAAAAAAAAACGACCGTTTGCTTTATCGTAGCAAACAGTCGCTTTAGCGTCTAATAATTACGCGAAGTACGATTTGTAGAAACCGCCAACATGGCCAGAATTGTCTACAACAAAAATAAATTCTTCCGTTTCATTTTTTACGTCATATTCTTTTCCAACCGTTAAAACGTTTGATACTAAGAATTTTTTCGCATCGGTATTTGTACATGTTACTTTCTTAATTGTTGGTGCATCTTTCCAGTTTAAATGGATTGTCATTTCAGTCACAACCTCTTTCTATTAAATTCTTTCTTATTTTACCCGATTTTGCGCACATTGTGTAGTTCCACGGTGAAAAAGGCTATGCTATCATTAAGAGAATGAGGAGGGATTCGATGATTTTGAGCTTTATGTCAGGTGTGCCAACATGGTTTTTCGTTTGCGCCTTCCTGTTTGTCATTGCGTTTATCGCTTATTCAGAGTGGAATTCTCGCCGCTAGTTGCGGTGGGATGAAACACCCTTTAAACTTAGGCAGAATGGAGGTCTTTTCTATATGAACACAGGTTATTTAGCAAACGGTTTGTTTAGCCTTGGCGATCGTCTGGTCAATGACATCATCGCAAAAGAGGTACGCCAAGCGCTTCCTGGCGTCGAGTTATATGTGCCACAAGAAAATGCTGCGATTAATGATAAAGAGGCGTATGCAGATAGCGCACAAATTGCTGCGGCCGATATGACAGCGCTTATGAACAGTGATTTTTTAATTGCCGTTTTAGACGGTGTCGAAATCGATAGCGGTGTAGCAGCAGAAATCGGTGCGTTTGCGACATTACAGCGTCCGATTTTTGGCTTGCTTACAGACACGCGTCAACAAGGGCGCGATAATGTGAAAAAAATCGCGGCACTCAAAGCAGATGCAACCGAAAATCAGTTTATTTACCGCAATTTATTCGTTGTCGGCTTAATTAAACAACACGGCATCATTGCGACGTCAATTGAAGAATTAATCGCGGCATTAAGCAAAAAAGATTCCCCTTAAATTGTTCGGCCATTTCTTTCATGCAAACAAATGACGTAACAATTAAAAGGAGTTTTATTTATTATGTGGTTTTTATTTGCCATTTTAACATGGATTTTATGGGGTTCGGCTAACCTATTTTACAAGAAAGCATCATCACCAAATGACCGTTATAGCCATGCCAAAATTGCCATTATGGTCGGGCTTGTTATGGGGATTCACGCGACGATTTACTGGATTACCGCAGATGTGCAAGTTGAAGTACAAGACTTTATTACGTACTTACCAGTATCTGCACTATATATTTCTTCGATGGTATTCGGTTATGTCGGTTTACGTTATTTAGAATTATCCATTGTTGCGCCACTGCAAAATGCTTCTGGTGCCATTACCGTGCTCTTATTCTTAATTTTCTTCCCAAAAGACATTACGTGGTTGCACATTACCGGCTTCGTACTCATTTTAGCCGGGATTTTATGGCTCGCTTTTATCGAGAAAAAATACGACGACCTCGAATTACGTCGTAAAGGCATTCAAGTCGATTCAAAATATCGCTACGGCTTTATCGCCTTAACATTCCCGTTATTGTACGCGCTACTAGATGGTCTTGGAACATTCGCAGATGGCGTTGTATTAGATGAATTAGCGTTAATTAAAGAAGGCCCTGCCATTATCGCCTACGAATATACGTGGTTTACGGTAGCGGTTGTGTACTTTATTTACTTAAAAGTAAAAGGTGCCGACTTCAAGCTGCGCGATCAAAAAAATGGGACGATTGCTGCTGTACTTGAAACAGCCGGTCAATTTTTCTATACGTATGCGTTGGCCTCTGCTTCATTATTAGCAGCACCAATCATCGCGTCGTTCTTCGTGTTCTCAATGATTTTAGGACGCATTTTCTTAAAAGAAAAATTATCAAAAGCTCAATACGGCGTTATTTTCATTATCTTTATTGGGATTATGATTTTAGGTTATTTGGACGTTTAAGCTAGGAACCAGTCATTGCTGTGTGCAATGACTGGTTTTTTGTGCTCGAAAAAGCATTAAATTGTTGTTTTTGTTCAGAAATATCGAATTTTCAGAATTAATTATTTACTTTTACACTTCAACGCGATAAACTAAGTCTACTTTATGTTACACACGATTAGGAGCTGTACAGTATGAAAGATTTCTTCAATAAATTATTAACCGGCATGAGTATCGGGATTGTCGTTGCACTCATTCCGAACGCCTTAATTGGCGAAATTTTAAAGCTACTCATTCCGACATTCCCTGCGTTATCGCACTTATTAAACGCCACCGTCCTCGTCATGAGTATGCTCCCGGTATTAATCGGGATTACAATCGGCATGAGCTTCAAATTAACACCGATTCAAACCGCAAGTATCGGTTTAGCAGCCGTACTTGGTAGTGGCGTTATTACGTTTACCGAACAAGGTATGGTCATCGCCGGCATTGGCGTTGTGTTAAATACCGGCATTACCGCTGCATTAGCCGTGCTATTCGTTCAAACGATTGGAACAAAATTAAAAGGCTATACGATTTTATTAATGCCAACGTTAACCGTACTAATTCCCGGCATGATTGGCTATATGCTCCTACCATTCGTCAAATCTGGTACAGACTATGTTGGCGAAGGTATTGCCTATGTAACAGGTCTGCAACCGGTTGTGATGGGTGCACTACTTGCCGTCATTTTCTGCCTTTTAATTTTATCACCTCTCTCAACGGTCGGCGTTGCAACCGTCATTTCACTTTCTGGTATCGCCTCTGGTGCCGCTAATCTAGGTATTGTCGCAGCGGGTACAGGCTTGTTTTTAGCAAGCTTAAAAGCGAACTCTGTAGGAACTGCCCTAGCGCACGTACTGGGCTCACCAAAAATTCAAATGCGCAACTTCTTTATGAAACCAAAAATGGTCACACCGATGCTCATTACGGCTGCTGTACTCGGCGCGATGGCGGGACTATTAAACATTCAAGGAACGCCGATGTCAGCAGGCTTTGGTTTATCTGGTCTTGTTGGACCGCTAAATCATATGAACCTTGTTGATGGTGGCTGGTCACTAACGAATACCGTTGTCATGCTCTTAACGTTCTTCGTTGTGCCATTCCTTTTAAACTTCATATTAATTAAACTATTTATGGTGAAAGTAAAACTGATTCAGCCAGCAGATTATAAAATTGATATTGAATAATACAAAAGCGAACGATGCTAAATCTTCAGCATTGTTCGCTTTTTGTCGTTATTATAACTTAATTGCTAGAAAATGATTTGTTTTTTAAACCCTTATTTTAGTTCTGTCCCAACCTCTTCTTATGCTTCATAAATTTGCTGCATCGCATCACTCCAAAGCTGCTGCTCCTTTAGGCGCTCGATACACTTTGCGACTTGCGACGATGTAATAATCGTTTGACGCTCCCATAGCTTTAAATAATGCGGTACAAACTGGTGTGCTTCATGGCTTGCATAACGTGCGACATCAAGCAACTCGCCAACAAAATACACATCCGCTTCGTCATCGGGATTATGCTGCATATAATGCGTGGCCGCTTCCAATGCCTCGCGCAATTCATCGGCTGACTCGGCATTGTTCAGTTGTTCTTTTATATCATAAATCGGCATCTCTCCGTCGTCCTCAACATCCCCGTCATCATCTTCCATAAACTGCTCACCGTCATGACCAAGCCCTTTAACAAAAGCATCAAATGACGGCGCTAGTTCAATAATATCTTCATCGGCCGTAAAAACGAGCACAGCCGGCTCCGCAGTATCCTCACGATAATCAAACGCAAACCACTCGTCACCATCGCCGGCAAATATGACAATATGATGTTCTAAATGATAATCCTCAATTAATTCGGGTGTATCTTTTAATGACGGCGAGCCTGCCGTACCATACATAAAATCAATTAATAGCGGCTCTGCTAACGCTTCATTATTGTAGCTCGTGTAGCGCAATGTCCCGCCATTATGATATTTTAATTGCTCAATATAACTTTTTGGTAACTTCACGCCAAGTGCTTGTTCTACCGCGACAATCTCTGTATACGTCACGCCAGCTGTTTGTTCTTGTTCATGCCAAATGTTCATGCTACTCACCCTTTCAGTCATTATTGTTCTTATTCCCCGTCCTCAGCAAATAATCCTGCAATATGGTACATTATTTACAAAAGGAGGGCTCGTATGAAGAAAATAGCAACAATTATTATTGCACTTATTATTTGCGTGATTGCCGCATTGTTCATCGAAAAAACAACCGATACTATCTCGCCTACAAACGACGGCACAACGACTAGCGATGTCCGCGTACATATTATTGATGTTGGACAAGGTGATGGCATTTGGATTGATACTGGCAACGAAAACATCGTCATTGATGCCGGGAATAAAGGACAAGGAAAAACGATGATTGCCTACTTAGAACAACATGGCGTAAAAGAGCTCGATGCGATCATTTCAACGCACCCTGACGCCGATCATGTCGGTGGACTTGCCGATGTTATTAATCATTTCCCCGTCAAAGCCGTCTATGCGCCGCGTGTCACGCATACAACGCAAGCTTACAAAGAGTTTTTAGAAGCTGTTAAAAAGCAGCAATTATCGATTAAAGTAGCAAAGCAAGGTGTGACGATTAACAGTACAGCAGCCGGCGTCAATATGACGTTTATCGGTCCGACGAAGGACTACGCCAAAAACGACTTAAATGATTGGAGCGCTGTGCTCGAACTAACGCATGGGCAAAAGAAATTTTTATTAACCGGGGATGCCGAAACCCCTGCTGAAAAAGATATGCTTGCAGCGGGTGTCGTTGAAGCCGTTGATGTGTTAAAAGTGAGCCATCACGGAGCAAATGAAGCATCTACGAGCGACTATTTAACCGCCGTAAAGCCGCAATATGCAGTTATTAGCGTTGGCGAAGGAAATCGATACAATCATCCAACCGCTAGTGCGCTAGAGCGATTAAAAGCGAGTGGTGCTAAAATTTTGCGCACCGATGAGCATGGGTCTATCGTCTTTACGTCTAACGGAAAATCCATTGCAGTTGAGGAGGAACGCTAATGAAAGCGATTGTCGATCGGTTTGAATGTTGTTTCGTCGTTATCGAATTAGAAGATGGTACGACAAAAGATGTCCCGCGTGCACATTGCCCTGATAATATTGACGTTGGACAAGCAATCGATATCGCAGAAGATGGTACGATTACGATTGATGCCGCGCGTACACAAGCGCTGAAACGTGAAATCGATGCGCTTGCCGATGATTTATTTGAAGAATAGTTGAAATAATTCCTTGTTTTTTATTTTGCAGAAAAAAGGACCTTTTGATTACGAATGTAATGCTCATTTCCCTCTACTGTTTATTAAACAGAGTATTTTTTATCTACTATTTTGTAACATTACGCGTACCCTTTTATTCACACAATAAGCAATCACCTATATCATTTGAAATAGGTGATCCATAACGAATCTTATAATACAGCTAATCCGCGATTTATTAATATTTTCTACCTAAAAACAACCTATTTTTTAGACGGTTTGACGTCTATTGTCATTTAATACTTCGTAAATTTCCGCCGAACAAAATAGCGGATTCTACTTATCATGTCAAGAGAAAAAGGGATTTCTTCACTATTTACGTTACGCTTGAAAAAATGTAAATTATTCCTTACATATGTATTACTGGGGGGAGGATTTGAACGCCATTGGACGGACAAGTTATTTATGTGTCACATAATTATCCATTGTTGCGACTATTTCAAGACTATTTAAATATAGCGGAAACGAGCTTTTTCCACGCAGTTTATCGCTATGATCGCACTGAAATTCAAACGATTTACCGCAATTACCTCTATTATTCAGATATCGATTACGATATTGTAGCCAGTGCGATTTGCTCGGTGATTCGTACACTTGAAGATTATTATAACGGCATCACTGTGAAACACATCAACCGCCTCCATTCTTTTATTCAAGCGGTGATGGAAACATCTCTCATTGATTCTATCGATTATACTGCATTATTATTTAATAAACCAAAGCACTTATTTAATTTGTAAAGCCCATCCAATGCTAGGAGATGGGCTTTTTAAAATTTAAAAAAACGCCTACGTTCGTGACGTAAGCGTTTAATATGGGTTTGGACGGAATCGAACCGCCGACACTTAGAGCTTCAATCTAATGCTCTACCAACTGAGCTACAAACCCGTTATAAAAATGGAGGAGGTAGAGGGATTCGAACCCCCGCGCGGTTTAACCCGCCTGTTGGTTTTCAAGACCAATCCCTTCAGCCGGACTTGGGTATACCTCCGAGAAAAATTATATAACAATAAAAAATGGTGGAGCCTAGCGGGATCGAACCGCTGACCTCCTGCGTGCAAGGCAGGCGCTCTCCCAGCTGAGCTAAGGCCCCATATGGAGCGGAAGACGAGGTTCGAACTCGCGACCCCCACCTTGGCAAGGTGATGTTCTACCACTGAACTACTTCCGCATTACAATGCTGTTTACGTTTATTATATTATCACAGCATATTATTGACGTCAATGTTTTTTCGTTATTTTTCAAAAAAAGCATCGCGCTAATCGTGCGCAATGCTTAATAACTTGGACATAACTCTTCAGCCAATTGAATAAAGTAGCAACTGCCATTAATCAAGGCCTTTTCATCTAAACGAAATTTTGCATGATGTAGCGGATACGCGTCGCCAAAATCTTTATTATAGACGCCTAACAGCTGCATTGCACCCGGCACGACTTCGGTGTAAGCTGAAAAATCTTCGGCAATAAATAACGGCTCTGGTATCGGTACCGTCCGCATTTCACCAACAACCGAAATCGCCGCCCGCTCGGCATAAGCCGTCGCCTCGTCATCATTAATAACCGCAGCACACCCTAAATGCCATTCCACACTCGCCGTTGCGCCGTGCATCAAACAAACATTGTGAACAATCTTCTCCAACTGTTCACGCGACGCCACACGCACACGCTCATTATGCGAACGAATCGTTCCACCAATTTTTGCTTGTTCATCAATAATATTTGGCGCACTGCCGCAATGAAACATCGTCACAGAAAGTACCGGCGTATCAAACGTTGGCATTTTTCGCGATACAATCGTTTGCAGTGCCGCAACAATTTCAGTACCGATAATGAGTGGATCAATCGCTTTATACGGCTCCGATGCATGCCCACCTTTACCGCGCACCGTAATTTGAAAATCATCGCCAGCCGCATTCATCTTTCCTGAGCGAATCGCAATTTGTCCGGTTTCATATGCAGGGTGCACATGGAGCGCAAAAATGTAATCGACGTCATTCATAATGCCTTCCGCAACTAAATCAACGGCTCCACCGGGCGCTACTTCCTCGCCATGTTGAAAAATAAAACGGATTTCGCCAGCAAATTGTGTCCCGCGCTCGCTAAGCTCTCGCGCTGCACCGAGTAACATCGCCGTATGCGCATCATGGCCGCAAGAATGCATAACGCCTTTATGCTTCGATTGAAACGGCAAATCGGTCTCCTCTTGAATCGGTAAGGCGTCCATATCCGCACGAAGCGCAATCGTCTTGCCTGCTTTATCGCCCGTGAGCACGGCCAAAACACTTGTTGGCGTTAGCTTTGAGAGCACTAAATGTGGCATCGCGCGCAGTTGTTGTTCAACATAAGCCGCTGTGTTTACTTCTTTATACGACAATTCTGGATACTGGTGTAAATGGCGGCGCCAAATAATGAGTTGTTTTTGTAAATCGTTCATTGCTTCACCTCTTCATTACGCTATTAGTCCATACAAAAAAAGAAGCTAGACAATCTCATCGTCTAGCCCCTTTAAGTGCCTATTTTTATGCTTCTGCCGGCATATTAAATGTACGTTTTGCTAATTCATCATCTAACATAATGACTGCATTTGAATCTTTGCGAATACGCTCTAATTTTGAAATTAAGTTGTCGAATGTCGCTTCTTCTTCGACTTGTTCATCAATGAACCATTTTAAAAATGCCATTGTTGCATGTTCGCGTTCATCTAATGCAATATCTGAAAGTGCATAGATGCGTTTTGTAACTTCTTTTTCATGTTTCAATGCCGTTTTAAATGTATCAAGTAATGATGTAAAATCATTTTTTACTTCTGGGAATGGTTGAATCGTTACACGATACCCCATATCGCTTAAGAAGTTATAAAATTTCATCGCATGGAAACGTTCTTCTTCTGCTTGAATTAAGTAGAAGTTTGCAAAGCCGTCATAATTTTCATCGGTGCAATACGCAGCCATTGCCAAGTAAGCATGTGCTGAATAAAATTCAAAATTTAATTGGTCATTTAATGCATGGTGTAATTTTTCTGATAACATTAAAATGCCTCCTCTTCTATGTCTCTTTTCCTATTATACCCCATTTTATTGAAATCATGCAGGTTTTAAAACAAAGAAATCTTGCCACTTTACGCTTCTGTTATACTAAATGTACATGCTTTTCACAAAGGAGTTTCATAGATGATTACGTTAGCAATACATACGGCCAATCAATGGCCCGATAGCGTCTGCCATATTAGCTTAGCAAAAATCCAGCAGCATACAATTATCGATACGCTCGACACGTATATTTACGCTGATGATTTCGATCCGTTTTTCACGAGTCTTCATGGGATTAGTGCCAGCGATGTAGCGCAAGCCTCGACATTTGCGGCCTTTGCACCGATTTTGACGCAATGGCTGACAAACGAAGTCGTTGTTGCTTATTATGCACCGTACGAAGAACAAATACTTCGCGACACGTATAACGCCCACGATTTACTCATCCCGAATTGTACGTTTACGAGCTTACAAGCACGTGCCAAAATGGAATGGCCAAACGTTACACCAACGCTGATGCATATGGCGCTACAGGCGTCGCATACATTAGCGCCATCAGAAGGTGAAATGCTCGCGACAATTTTATGTGCCATGCGTTGGACAAAAGATGATTTACAAACGACCGCGCAATTCGCTTCAGTCGTTACATCATTAGCAGGCGAAACAATCGTTTTTACCGGCGGCTTAGCGGACATGACACGCGCAACTGCTGCGCGCCTCATTCGCCAACAAGGTGCGATGTTTAGCAATACGATAACGAAGCATACGACGCTACTCGTCATTAGCGCAAGCAGTATCGAGCGCCACGAACGCACCGGTCAAGAAAGCACAAAATGGCGCAGAGCCAAACAGCTCCAGATGCAAGGCCAACCACTACGCATGATGAGCGAACAAGACTTTAGCGCACTTTTGACATAATAAAAAGAGGCTTTTACAAAACAGTTCCTGTTCCTTTTTTAGCGTTCGCCACAAAAAACCGGAACCGCGCCACAGCGCGATTCCGGTTTTTCTTATGCTCATCTGAGAGGGTGTTGTTACACGTATGTCCTAGCCTCTTTTGTTATGCCTTACTAATACAAATCATCTGGTAAATGGAACGTTTCAACTAAGTCGTCATTTTCGGCATCATACACGTTGATAACCGCTTTAAAGTCCTCTTGCGAACGACCATCAAACACTTGATAATACATTAATGATGACGCAACTGCTAAAAAGGCTGTTTGTAGCTGATCATTAAATTGCGTGAAATCCACCTTAACGTCCGCAATCGTATGTGAGCTATTCACTAAAATATCTGTGAATGCCGGATATTGCATTTGAACCATCGTAAAGCTTTGCTGCACTTGTAAATCAATGTCATTCATCGCCTTACGATAATTAGCATGCGACATGGTATATGTAAGTTGGTTGGCTGATTCTTCAACATCTTTTGCAAGCGATGCATCAACGGTACCGGCATAATCCGGCTCCATCATAATCGTCACACCGGTTAATCCTTTATCAACAACAACCGCTTCGTCAGCATTCTGTTTACCGCACCCCGTCAATACAAGCGCGAGCGCCGACATTCCTAAAACTAATTTCTTCATTTTAACACTCCCTATATCCTTTCTAGTATACGAGAAAATGCCCATATATTGCACCTAAAAAGCTATCAAAAAAAGAAAGCCCACGAATGGACTTTCTAAACGCTTAATAGGCGCCCCAACCAGCATCTGCCTCAATCACTTGACCTGTTACAAAACTCGCTTCATCTGACGCAAGGAATAACGCCAATTGTGCGATTTCTTGTGGTTCACCAACGCGCGGCATTGTCGCTTGACCTGTTTGCTGACGTTTCATTCCTATTTGTGAAATATTTTTCATTGACGAGCCGATGTTTGTGTTAACGCCACCTGGTGCAATACCGTTACAACGAATATTTTTATCGGCATACATATAGGCGGTATTTTTCGTCAAACCAACAACAGCATGTTTTGATGCCGTATATGCAGCACCGGCACGAGCGCCATGTAAGCCTCCCGCCGAAATAGTGTTGACGATGACGCCATGACCTTGCGCTAAAAATAGTTTTGACGCAATACGCATCGATTTCATGACAGCTGTCGTATTAATAGCCATAATTAAATCCCAACGTTCGTCTTCGATTTCATCAACCGGTTCCATGCCATCCATAATTCCGGCGTTATTAACAACGATATCGACCTGCTTGTATGCCACGATTGTTTCATCGTACATTTGTTGTAACTCGGCACCATTTGCGACGTTTGTCTTTACAGCAATGGCTTCGCCGCCTGCTGCTTTAATTGCCGCTACGACTGATTCAGCACCTTCTAAATTCAAATCCGAGACAACTACTTTGGCGCCTTCTTGTGCATAAAGCTCCGCAATGGCTTTCCCCATACCTGACGCGGCACCTGTTACGATAGCTACTTTATTTACTAAACGATCCATGTTCCTCTCTCCTTTACGAATCAACATTTGTTCATTTACTATTATAATAACGATACGAAAGCGTTTGCAAAAATCTCGCACAACACAAATGAACAAAAAGGAACGCTTTTGTTCATTTAAAAAGGAGGGCTTTTATCGATGACAGCACGTACTGAAAAAATAACACAAGCATTCCATACGGCGATGCTTACATTATTAGAAACACATACACTTGATGCATTATCGATCACACAAATTTGTCGTACAGCTAAGTTAAATCGCGGCACATTTTATTTACATTACGCTAAAAAAGAAGCGCTTTACGAAGAAGTCATGGAAGCAATTATTGATGATTTGCTCGATGCTTATTTTGAACCGTACGAAAAAAATCCACAACTCAGCATTTGGACACTCGATGAAACAACGATTTCTTTTTTCGACCACATTTCAAAATATCGCCTCTTCTATGGAAACATTTACAAACATGCACCAAATGTACAGCTTCAACAGCGTATTTACGACAAATTGTACGAATTATTTTTTGCAGACTTGCTTTACCGTAAAGATGCTGACCCAACGCTCGACATCGCGCTATTAGCAGGCTATCAAGCGGGCGCCATTTTAGGTATGGCGCGGACGTGGATTTTACATGATTTCAACGATGAAGTCTCACATTTAAACGCGCAATTGAAAAAAATTATGTTATTAAACACTTAAAAAATGCTGACTTCACATCATGCGCGATGTGAAGTCAGCATTTTTTAATGGCTATTACATGCCGCCATTTCCACATAGAAATTGGCCATTTTTTCAGGTGTTTCACGGTGCTCTGTAGACAGCCACTCGACAAGACATGACACGAGCGAGGTTGCAGCCATCGTCGCTAAATAATGTTCGGGAATATCTTTACGCAACAACATTAACGGATGCGGCCATTGTCCATAGACAAACCACTGCTTAATAAGGCCACCTAACTCATTGCTAAACGTAATACTGCTACCATTTAGCAATAAAACTTTAAAGATGTCTACACGCTCCGCCACATATGCAAATAACTTAACAATATACTGCAATAATTCGTAACGTTTTGGCGAGTCGAGTGAGAATTCAATTTTCGTATGCAACACAAAATGTTCTAAATCCTTTAGAACATTGGATTTCACCGCCTGAAATAACATATCTTTATCTTTATAATGTAAATAAAATGTGCCGCGATTAATATACGCTTGTTTTGCAATTTCCGCCACCGAGATTTTGGCAAAATCTTTCTCTTTTAATAACGTAAATAAGGCCTGTTGAATCGCTTGTTTTGTCGAATTATGTAGGACAGCAGAGGTATTCATCCTAATCCCCCTTTTAAAAATAATAGTTTCGTGCTTTTATTATCGGATTCAACGATTTATTTTTTACTATTTTTGTTCAAATCAAATTATTTTTCAACATAATATACTTGTCACATTGTGGAAAAATAATTTTTTATTTCCTATAATTCCTTTTTTAACGAGACTTACGGCAGCATTCGCTAACACTCACTAAAAATACTGTAAAATCCATAAGATAAAATGATTGTATTTTTTTGCTATCTAAAATGCCACAAAAAAAACGACGAATCCAGCGCGCGTTTACTGGATTCGTCGTTTTTTTAAGTAGCTTATGCTTTTACATTTAATAAATCTTTTGCATGAAAGCCAATAAGTTTCGCTACTTCAATAAATTGTTGTTGCTGTGTTTCATCTAATACCGCAAAAATATCTTCTACTTTTTTCTCATGTTGCGGGAAAATTTCATCCATAAATTGCTTGCCCGATTCCGTAATCGCTGCAAACGTCACGCGGCGATCTGTCGGACAGGCGATGCGTTCCGCAAAACCTTTTTTCTCTAATTTGTCTACTACATACGTGATACTACCACTCGTAATTAAAATCTTTTCACCAATTTTTTGAATTGGTTGCTCACCCTTATGATAAAGTAATTCCAATACTGCAAATTCAGTCATATTCAAACCGTATTTTTGCATATCTTTACGCAACACTTCTTCAATTGATTGCGATGAACGTAGTAAGACTGTTAATGACTTTAATGCGACTTCTGACATTGTAAGTCCCCCTGTATCTTCAAAATATTTATCTTAATTTAAAGACATTTTATCAAATATTACACCAAAAGTCAATGTCCGTCGCTTAAATCTCCATGAAAAAAAGCGAGAATCGGCCACTGGCACCATTCCCGCTTCAATAAATAGGTTACGCAATATTTAGTTTTGCTAATAACTGCTCGACGCATTCTTCAATGCTGTAGCGCTCGGTATCTAAAATAATTTCCGGTTGTTCCGGTTGTTCATACGGTGCTGATACACCGGTGAAGTTTGGAATTTCACCACGTTTTGCTTTTTCATATAACCCTTTTGGATCACGCTCTGAGCACGCTTCAACCGACGCTTTGACATACGCCTCAATAAATTCGCCCTCTTCGACTAATTCACGGACAATTTGGCGATCAGCACGATACGGAGAAATAAACGCCGTTAGCACGATTTGACCGCTATCGACGAATAATTTTGCCACTTCACCGATACGGCGGATATTTTCTTTGCGACTGTCCTCATCAAAACCTAAATCTTGATTTAAGCCATGGCGAATATTGTCGCCATCTAACACGTACGCTTGTTTATTACGTTCAAATAACGCATGGTTAAAGGCATTCGCAAGCGTTGATTTTCCTGATGCAGACAGCCCTGTAAACCAAACAATTACACTTTTTTGTCCTGATTGTTGTTCGCGCTGTTGTTTTGTAACAGATGCTTGATGCCAGACGATATTTTCGACCATTATGCGTTCACCTCTGCTTGTTGCATGCCTTTAATTAACACGTCAACGACTTCTTTACGGCTAAATTCTTTCGGTGGGACTTGACCAGCACGCAGCATTTCACGCACTTTTGTTCCTGAAAGAATGATATGGTCTTCTTTACCATGTGGACATGTTTTAGTTGTCGCCATACCACTGCATGCGTTGCAATAGAAGCTATGCTCAAATTTAAGTGGTTGAATGCCTAATTCTTCAGTTGTAAAGTTAGTGAAAATTTCTTGTGCATCGTATGTGCCGTAATAATCACCAACACCAGCATGATCGCGACCCACGATAAAATGTGTACAACCATAGTTTTTGCGCACTAACGCATGGAAGATTGCTTCACGTGGCCCAGCATAGCGCATAGCCGCTGGGAAAATCCCTAAATGTACGCGATTTTTCGGGTAATAATTTTCTAATAACACTTCATAACTTTCCATACGCACATCGGCTGGAATATCATCTGATTTCGTTTTCCCTACTAATGGATTTAAAAATAAACCATCGATTGTTTCAAGTGCCGCTTTTTGAATGTATTCATGCGCGCGATGAACCGGGTTACGCGTTTGGAAGCCAACAACAGTCTGCCACCCTTTTGCCGCAAATGTCGCACGCGTTTCTTCTGGCGTAAAGGTGTACGCTTCAAATTCAGGCTCTTGGTGTTTAATTAACACGATGTCCCCACCAACATATGTATCTGGACGATTCAGCATTTGCTTTACACCTGGGTGCACTTCATCTGCTGTACCGTAAACGTTCACCGCTTCTTGTTGTTTATCTGGTGTATAGATTGATGAAATCGTAATCGTACCGTACACTTCACCATCGCGTACAAGTTTCGCTTCATCGCCAATTACTAAGTCTTTTAATTCGGCATCCGATACCGGTAGTGCGATTGGAATCGACCAAACCGTACCATCTGCTAAACGCATATTTTCGACAACGCTCGTATAATCTTGTTCGTTCAAAAATCCTGTAATCGGGCTATAACCACCGATACCGATTAACTCTAAATCACTTTGTGCGATGTCATCGATTGTAATCACTTTCGTTAAAGCCGATGTGTCGTATGTTGGATTGAAGCGGTTTACTAATGTCCCGCCATGTGCTGAAATTGTCATGTGTATCTCTCCCTTTTTCTGAATTATCAATCAATTAACCGTGTAAGCCACACTCTGTTTTTCCTTGCCCTTGCCATCTGCCTGACCGTAAATCTTCAACAGTCCATGCCGGCTTTGTACATTTTTCGCAACCGATACTTGGGTAACCATTGTCATGCAATGGATTGTACGGTAAATCGTTTGTTGAAACGTAGCGCCAAACATCTTTCCACGTCCAATGAATTAATGGACATACTTTAATCGATGCAAATTTTTTATCCTCATTAATGAAGTTTGTCTTTGCACGTGCACCACCTTGTTCGCGGCGCAAACCTGAAATCCAAGCAGTTGAAGCAGACAAGACTTCATTTAATGAATCCAGCTTGCGCAATTGGCAACATGTATTCGGCTCACGCTCCCATAACTTGTCGCCATACTGCGCAGCTTGTTGCTCAAGCGTTAACTTTGGCTGCTTTAACTCTATTTGAAGCGCTGGATATTTTGCTTTGACGTTGTTAATCGTGTCATACGTTTCTTTAAAATGAACATTCGTATCTAAAAAGACGATGTTGGCATCTGGTTTCACCTTCGAGATTAAATCGATTAAGACAATCCCTTCAATACCAAAACTACATCCATAGACGATATCATCACCATACTCGGCATACGCCCATTTCAACGTATTTAATGCGCCTTTATACCGTTCATCTACTTCAAATTCCGGCAATACCGCATCATGAATCGTGTTAAATGTTAACATAATTATTCACCTCTATTTTAATCAAAAAAGGCACCGCGACATCAACATAGCGACGAGCTATCGATGTTTGCAGTGCCTCCAGTTTTCTGGTCAGCTTATTTATTCGGTTCATCATGATGAATTGCTCAAAGTATAAACTATTCATTTCCGAGTTGTCAACTTGTATTTAACAAAAAAAATTTTAATTCATAGTTGACTTATCGGAAATAACCTTTTAAAGTATAGCTAAAGCATTTGTACATAAGCTGATCAGACGACTGAAGGCTACAAAGGCGCAAGCGATGAACCGACATCGCCACGCACCTTTGTAGCCTTTTGTTGATTAAATTTATTATGAGGATGTGAATCACATGAAAAAACGTACCTTTGCAGTAGCCGCATTCACTTGTTCATTGTTGCTTAGTGCGTGTTCATCAAGCGACCGTAACAGCCATGCTGACACGATTAACTTATTAAATGTGTCGTACGATCCAACACGTGAGCTCTATGAGGATGTCAACAGCGCATTCATTAAAAAATGGCAACAAGAAACCGGCCAAACCGTCAAAATCCAACAATCACATGGCGGTTCTGGCAAACAAGGACGCGCGGTCATCGATGGACTACCAGCCGATGTCGTAACGCTTGCACTCGCCTATGATATTGATGAAGTAGCGAAAAATCGCCATCTTATTCAAAAAGATTGGGCAAACGCATATCCTGACCACTCATCACCATACACTTCAACGATTGTTTTTTTAGTGCGTAAAGGCAATCCCAAAAACATTCACGATTGGGATGACTTAACAAAATCCAATGTGTCAGTCATTACGCCGAATCCGAAAACCTCGGGTGGTGCACGCTGGAACTACTTAGCAGCGTGGGGCTATGCAGCAAAGCATTATGACAACGATAAACTGAAAATTGAGAATTTTATGAAAAAATTGTATGGCAATGTGCAAGTGCTCGATTCAGGTGCGCGTGCCTCGACGACAACCTTTACTGAACGTGGCATCGGTGATGTGCTCATTTCATGGGAAAACGAAGCGTATTTATCATTAGATGAACTTGGCCATGATAACTATGAAATCGTTACGCCCTCGATGAGTATTTTAGCTGAACCACCTGTTGCCGTCGTCGATAAAAATACGGCACATAAGGGCACCGAAAAAGTCGCACAAGCATATTTACAATTTCTTTATACAACAAAAGGTCAAGAAATTGCCGCAAAAAATTACTATCGTCCACGTAATAAAAAGGTACTGCAACAATACAAACAACAATTTCCAAACATCGAGATGTTGACCATTCGCGACTTTGGCGGCTGGAATAAAGCGCAAGCCGAACATTTTAGTGATGGTGGCACATTCGATAAAATTTATACGACGAATTAAGAGGTGAACTTACATGACGCTTTCCCCGCAGACAACCACACCGACAAAGCGTAAAAAAATGACGGTGTTACCAGGCTTCAAATTAACGCTTGGCTATACGGTGCTCTACATTAGCATTTTAATTTTATTACCGTTATCCACGCTCGTTTGGAATACGATGCAATTATCATGGGCAGATTTTTGGGCGGTCATTACCGACCCACGAGTTGTCGCCTCGTATAAAGTAACATTCGGTACAGCACTCATTGCCGCCATTATCAATGTGCTGTTTGGCACGATGATCGCCTGGGTGCTCGTACGCTACAATTTCTTTGGCAAAAAAATCATTGATGGTCTTGTTGACTTACCATTTGCGTTGCCGACTGCCGTAGCAGGTATCGCACTGACAGCTTTGTATGCACCAAATGGTTGGATTGGCCAATTTTTACCGTTCCAAGTTGCATTTACACCGCTTGGTATTATCGTGGCGTTAACATTTATCGGCTTGCCATTTGTCGTGCGTACCGTGCAGCCCGTACTTGAAAATATCGGTGCCGAATCTGAAGAAGCGAGTGCATCACTTGGTGCGAATCGCCTCCAAACGTTTACGAAAGTCATTTTTCCAGAACTGATTCCAGCCATTTTAACCGGCTTTACACTGGCGTTCTCTCGCGCACTTGGCGAATATGGTTCGGTCGTCTTTATCGCCGGCAATATGCCCATGAAAACCGAAATTACACCGCTGATGATCATGACGAAATTAGAGCAATACGATTATGCGGGAGCGACTGCCATTGCGGTCGTAATGCTCGTTGCCTCATTTCTCATTTTACTCGTTATGAATACGATTCAATGGCTTGTTAGCCGTAAATATACTGTGTAAGGAGCTGAACAACAATGGTGATTTCCCTCGACCAATCAAAACAATCGCTTAAAGCCGACCCAACATCCTTAAAAGAACCGCGTATCGTTCGCATTGCGCTCACGACCATGTCACTACTGTTTTTATTTATTTTTCTCGTGATGCCATTAGCTGTTATTTTTATTTCCGCATTACGAAAAGGTTTTGGCGTCTATATAGCAGCGATTACCGAGCCTGATGCACTTAGCGCGATTCAATTAACGTTGCTTGTGGCGGTCGTTGCTGTCCCATTAAATACATTATTCGGCATCATCGCTGCGTGGTGTATTACGAAATTTAACTTTAAAGGTCGCAACTTACTCATTACAATCATCGATTTACCATTTGCGGTATCCCCAGTCATTGCAGGGCTTGTCTTTATTTTAGTATTCGGCGCACAAGGCTTATTTGGTGAATGGTTTTTAAATCACGACTTCCCGATTGTCTTTGCGCTTCCAGGCATTTTACTAGCCTCCCTATTTGTAACCGTGCCATTTGTCGCACGTGAGCTCATTCCGCTCATGCAGTCACAAGGCACGCAAGAGGAAGAAGCGAGTGTGTCGCTTGGCGCGAATGGTTTGCAAACATTTTGGCATGTGACGTTACCAAATATTAAATGGGGGCTACTATATGGCGTCATTTTATGTAATGCGCGCGTCATGGGCGAGTTCGGTGCCGTGTCAGTCGTTTCAGGTCACGTACGTGGCTTGACGAACACGATGCCGCTACATATTGAAGTGCTCTACAACGAATATCAATTTACAGCGGCCTTTGCGGTTGCTTCATTAATGTCGCTACTAGCTATTTTAACAATCATTATTAAAAACATTATCGAATGGAAAACGGCGCATCGCTAAGGAGGAATTTTCATGAGCATCACAATCCAACATGTCAAAAAAAAATTCGGCGATTTTACAGCCGTTGACAACGTCTCAATCGATATCGAATCCGGTGAATTAATCGCCCTTCTCGGTCCATCTGGCTCCGGCAAAACATCGCTACTACGCATTATTGCAGGGCTAGAACAACTCGATGAAGGCGCTATTTTATTCGACGGTGAAAACATTACAAACATCCATGCGAAAGAGCGCAATATCGGTTTTGTATTCCAACATTACGCGCTGTTTCGCCATATGACGGTCTTTGATAACGTGGCGTATGGCTTAAATGTTCGCCCACGTAAAACGCGCCCGTCAAAAAAAGAAATTCACGACAAGGTCATGACACTGTTATCACTTGTCAAGCTCGAACATTTCGCTGAGCGTTATCCAAATCAATTGTCTGGCGGGCAGCGACAACGCGTAGCACTCGCTCGCGCCTTAGCAGTTGAACCAAAAGTATTATTACTCGACGAACCATTTGGTGCACTCGATGCAAAAGTGCGGAAAGATTTACGCCGTTGGTTGCGTAAAATGCACAATGAATTCCATGTCACAAGCATTTTTGTGACGCATGACCAAGAAGAAGCACTCGATGTTGCCGACCGTATCGTTGTCATGAACAAAGGACATATTGAACAAGTAGGTCCACCAGAAGAAGTATACGATCACCCAAATAGTCCATTCGTGTATGATTTCTTAGGGAATGTTAATTTATTTAAAGGCCGCATGCAAAATGGCCAACTCGTCAACGGCAATTTGGCGGTTGATGTGCCAGAAGCCGCTCCATCATCAGAAGCAGAAGCAATCGGCTATGTCCGCCCACATGACATTCATATTGAGCGCACAAAAACATTTGACGATGCAGTGCAAGCAACGATTATTTACATTCATGCGATTGGACCGATTGTACAAATTGAATTGCATCGCGACGATATCGATGAATATTTAGAAGCTGAGTTACCGAAAGAACAATTCCGCCAACTAGCACTCAAACGCGGTGAACACGTATTCATTCGTCCGCGCCAACTGAAAGTATTTATCCCCGAAGATTTTTCAATTTAAATGACAAAAAAACCGGAACCGCCCTCGCGATTCCGGTTTTTTTATTAACCCCACATTAATTTTGCGCTCATATGTGGTACTTGATTATGCTCTTCTTCATCGACAAGCTGCATAACACCTGGAATTTCATGATGATGCCACACAAAGTTTTCCGGCGTCATCCCATGCTCTATATTAATGCGATCCAGTTCATTTAATGACAATTTCTCACTCACCGGTTCGCGTGCTTTAATAGCTGCTGCAAGCGCCGCATTACAATATGCTACTTGCTTTTTATTCGATGCTTTAATGAGTTCTTCTGGCAATTTCACCTCGTAAATCGACGTAAACTGTGGAAATGAAGCATCTTCTTGACGCGCGACAAACGCAGGTTTTGTTGCTGTTACAACGACATCGTCACTCGTATCAAAATTTGTTCCTGCAGAGCCAGCAACAACGGTTTTCCCTAATATTTTCATGCCCTCTGTCGCACGATTACGATCACTATACGCAACACCTTTTAGTACTTCAACGCCATTTTCGGTCACATTTTTCAGCGTACTAGTAACATCGCGGACAACATAATTACCGGCCTTTTTTAAATCACTGACACCTTTATCAACACCTTGCTCATCTTTCTTCACAAGGCCAACACCTGCTGTTACGGTGCCATCGACAACGGTACCCGCTAGTTTTACGGTATTACCGGTTGCTTGTCCAACAAGCGGCGCCACTTCTTCGACCCATTTGCCGGCTTCTTTCAATGGTGTACGTTGAATCCCTTTTCCTGCTAATGATACCCCTGTTTTCACAGTACGATCGACAACATTTCCTAACCCTTTACCAAAACGTTTCCCTAAATCCATCGTAATTCCCCCTAGCATGAAGTTATTACATTCATTTTACAATACGCCACCTCTAACTGCCTAACGATATGGGCACAAAAAAAGGATGAGATCCCCACCCTTTTTAAAATTATTTTCTTAAACTTCCGTTGGCACAAATTGCTCGACAATAATGCTATTAGCAGCATTAATATACGCCTCTGCACTCGCGCGAATGACATCGGTATGCGTCGCCTTGGCGATATACGTCTTATCATGGCTTTGCACTTGAATTTTCACTTTCCCTAGCGCCTCTTTCCCACGCGTCACACTCGAAATTTTATATTCCATAATATTCATGTCAACATCAATCACTTCTTTTAACGCCGTATACAGCGCATCAATTGGCCCTGTTCCGACCGTACTTGCACGGAATGTTTCCGTTCCTTTCGATACTTTAATCGTTGCTGACGGGAAAATTGGGTTACTAATTACTTGAATATCTTCTAATACATAAAAGGCGTCGGCATGTTTTTCAAAGTTTGCGATTTTATCATGACGGCGTAAATAATCTTCAACTAAAATAAATAAGTCATGGTCATACACTTCTTTTTTTGCATCTGCTAATTCTAAGAAATCTGCAAAAACACCTTCAAATTGCTCATCCGTGATATCAATCGATAAGTTGTTGATAGCATTACGCACTGCATGGCGACCAGAACGCGCGGTTAATATAAGTTCCATATCATCTAAGCCTACCTCTGTTGGATGAATGATTTCATAAGCATCACGCGATTTTAATAGTCCATCTTGGTGAATACCTGATGAGTGCGCAAAAGCATTGTCACCGGTAATCGCCTTATTCACTTGTACATCTAAGCCCATTAAGCTCGACACAATTTTTGATGTATTAATGATTTCCTTCTTATTAATAGATGTGAATGCATCGAAATAGTCACCGCGTGTTGATAAGGCCATGACGACCTCTTCAAGAGCCGCATTCCCTGCGCGCTCACCGATGCCATTTACCGTGCACTCGACTTTATCGGCACCATTTTTCACCGCTTGTAATGTATTGGCTGTCGCCATCCCTAAATCGTTATGACAATGGACGCTTAATAACACGTCCGGATTAACGTTTTTAATGCGATTATTTAATTTATAAATCATGTCGCCAAATTGCTCTGGCACAGCCCAACCGACTGTATCTGGTACATTAATCATCGTTGCACCCGCATCAATAACTGCCTCGATCGTTTTCCATAAGTATTCAAAATCTGAGCGCGATGCATCTTCCGTTGAATATTGTACTTGCGGCATTAAGGATTTCGCATACTTCACTGCATCCACGCCAATTTGTAAAATTTGATCCTTTGATTTGCTAAACTTCTTTTCCACATGAATATCCGATGTGCCTAATACCATATGAATCATCGGGTTTTCTGCATATTTCACTGCATTGTATACCGCATCAATATCCGATTTCACAGCACGTGCTAGCGCCGTAATCATCATATTCGTTGAACCACCAACTTGCTGTGCGATTTGCTTAACTGCTTGGAAGTCTCCTTCTGAAGATGCCGGAAAACCAGCTTCGATAATATCAACTTGTAATTTTTTTAATTGTTGTGCCACCTCTAATTTTTCATAGATGTTTAATTTTGCGCCTGGCACTTGCTCTCCATCACGTAACGTTGTATCAAATACCCAAATTTTTCTCGACATACTTCAACACTCCTCTTCCACTATTTAATAATAAAACACCTCGCCTCTATCGCTAGAGACGAGGTGTTAACTCGCGGTACCACTCTAGTTGAGCGATTGTAATATATCGCCCCACTTAATGAACAAAAATGTTCCATGTATAACGTGCATGACCCGATTTATCCTACTATTTTTTCAGATAATTTGCTCCCGGACGAGTTCAAAGCGGTTTCTGCTAATTCTCACCAACCATTAGCTCTCTTGAAAAAACCATTCTTTTACTACTCCCGTTCTTTGCATGTAATATATTAGCTTGATAACATCATAGTAAAAAGTTTTTAGAATGTCAACAATTTTCTGAAAATATTTTGTAACTTAATAAATAAGCTTGCCCATCCCACTGTTCCTCGCTGCAATACATATCTTAGTAAACAATGAACGCTGCTACACAAAAAAACGAGTAACCACGTCGTCGCGTGATTACTCGTCATTCTTCATTTTATTAGCCGATTAAGTTATGTTTTACAACTTCGTACGCTTGGCAAATATCCATCATATCTGTTTCTGAAGCTTCAATCATGTCTGAAGCGATATCATAAAGATTTGCTTCATCATTCATTGCTAAGTCGCTTAATAATTGGCCTTCCATTTGGTCTACATATTGTTGAATTGAGTTATTCATCTGTAATACTCTCCTTTGAGTTTCTGTATTATTTTTTATCATCTCTAGGATGTAACGTTCCTTCTTGTTACTTACATCATACAAGAGGTTCTACATAAAATCTACTATTTTCACTCAGAAAGATTTGACTTTGTGTCACAAATATGTATAAAACACTTTTTAGCCCTTTGTGAACGTTTTCTTGTCGTTTATTACGCGTTTCCTTTTAATTTTTTGAAAATTCCTTTCATATTTTTTAGTAATCATTTACTGTTCGTTAATGTTATCAATAAAAAAAATAACGTATCAATTATCAGAATTTAAAAAATAATGTTCGTGTTTTGATATATAACAGTTTTGTTTTTTCAGCATTCTGTACTACTTTTTGTACTACTTTTTACAGTGTCTTTACGCGCGTTTGATGTGTTCTTTATATAGACTAGCAAGTTTTTAAATTACCTTATTAGAAATATATAAGTAGACTTTTCACGTACCTCATACAATCAGTTACGTGAAAACGTCTCAATTACGATTTAACGATTCCCCAAATTGGACATCTGGTATGACAGGAATATTGATTATATCGCTGAAAAATAACGCACCATTTATGCTAAAACGCTCATGGCATCACGTACCTTCTAATGATACTTGGAAATACGTGGTAATACTAATTGCAAACCTCGTTACTATCAGCGATAATTAAAGAAGATGATTTACTTGTTCATACTATACATAGAATTGGTAGGTTAAAACATTGAAAAAACAACTCATCACATTCGCTGTCGCTATGTCGTTGTGCGCTCCGCTAGCATTTGTAGAGCACTCAGCACAAGCAGCAACACTCGAGCAACAAAATGCCACATACAACAAGTTAGCCGTCACAAACAAAGCCATTTCAGTCGATGTAGTCGATAAAAAGTCGCTCGCTGTTTTACGATCATTCACACTCAAACCAAACCGCGTTGTTGAAGTAAAAAAAGACATTCGAGAACTTGATGGCAAACAAATCATCATCAAAAAGAAACGACAACCTGAAGGTACAATTTTTGTGACACACGAAAAAAAATACACCTACTCAAATAAAACGACGTCGATGTCTACTACACAACGCCGGCACTTCAATCGCCTTGAGAAAACGTGGAATAAAAAATTAACGGCAAATCAGCGAAAGTCAGTGCAAGACTATACACGTAGTGGCTTCGTCGATATTAACGGCGTGCTGCGCGGTCTTACACCAGCGACTCCAAAAATTGATAACCGTATTCTCGCTATTGATCATGCGCTCGCAAAATTTCAAAACCCTTATTACTTTTCGGTTTGGCGTGGCACAAATGTAAAAACATTTAAATATGGCTTAAAAAATGGCACACTCGCAATCGGCGCTAATTATTCCGATAAAGGCTATTTATCAACATCATTAGATTGCTCTGGTACGATTGGCTTTGGTTACGATGCGCTTATTCGTATTCAAACACCCTCTGGCAATTACGGAGCACCTGTCTATAAATTATCACCTTATGAAAATGAACAAGAATATTTATTACAGCGCGGGACAAAATTTATTGTCACAGGCATAAAAAAAGAAAAAAACCGCACCGTTATTACCATTAATACAAAAGTTCAGGAAACCAACTAAGCATTCCCAACATGACGCCCCCGGCAAGTAGTCACTTGACCGGTTTTTTTGTAATACAAAAAGCAGGTACCCTATAAAGGATACCTGCTTTATATAATCGCTAACGATTAAAGTTTTACGATGTTAGCAGCTTGAGGACCGCGTTGGCCTTCTTCTACGTCGAATTCTACTTTTTGGCCTTCTTCAAGAGTTTTGAAGCCTTCGCCTTGGATTGCTGAGAAGTGAGCGAATACGTCAGAACCGCCTTCAACTTCGATGAAGCCGAAACCTTTGTCTGCGTTAAACCATTTTACTGTACCTTGTGTCATTTAAATGACCTCCATTGCTTTAATATTTAATAAGATCACATTTTTCAAAAAGAAAAAAATTCACATATTACAAAAAGTACCAAACTAAAACATTACGTACTCTTTGTAATAGGTGAATTAGCTTTTATCATTTATCTCATTGACTTCATTATAGTGCATTTTAAGTTGTTTGTCTAGTAAAATATTGGATATATGTTGAATAACTTTTAAAAATATTTTTTGTGACTATTTGATACGGATTATAATCACAAAAGTCACGCGGATCGAGCATCGTCGAAATTCGTATGTAAGAAATTGCTCGCTATACAAGCTGCTGCGCATCACTGTACATGGTCTTCATCACTCTTGTGCTTCCCTACTATTTGCTGCAGGTGTATAGATGTTAAAGTAGTACAAAATCTGCTAGGTCATGCGCATATTGAAACGACGATGAACATCTATACACACGTGACTACAGAACAAGTAGAAAAAACGACAGATTTGCTCATAAACTTCTTAAATGAGCCGAAAAATATAAGCTCATATAGTCAAAATATAGTCACGAGCGAAAAAAAGCCTTAAACAGCACAAAAAAAGCCCCCGCATAAGCGAGGGCTTTTTCAATAGTTGGAGTATTAATAAATCTCACAAACCGTTGCTACGCAAGGGTTTATTAAGCTTCTAATAATAAATCTTCTGGGTTTTCGATTAAATCTTTAACCATTTTTAAGAAACCAACAGATTCTTTACCGTTGATAATACGGTGGTCGTAAGAAAGAGCTACGTACATCATTGGACGAACTTCAACTTCACCATTTACAGCGATTGGACGTTGTACGATGTTGTGCATACCAAGAATTGCAGCTTGGTCGCCGTTGATGATTGGTGTAGACATTAATGAACCGAATACACCACCGTTAGTGATTGTGAATGAACCACCTTCAAGGTCAGATAAAGCTAATTTTTTGTTACGAGCTTTTACAGCTAAATCAGCGATGTCGCCTTCGATTTCAGCGAAGTTTTTACGGTCAGTGTCACGTACGTTTGGTACTACTAAGCCGTCTGGAGTTGAAACAGCGATACCTACATCAAAGAATTTGTTGTAGTGGATTTCTTCGCCAACGATTTTAGCGTTCACAGCTGGGAATGCTTTAAGAGCAGCAGTTACAGCTTTTGTGAAGAATGACATGAAACCTAATTTAGTACCATCATGTTTTTCCATGAAAGCGTCTTTTTTGCGTTTACGAAGTGCCATAACATTTGTCATGTCGATTTCGTTAAATGTTGTTAACATAGCAGTCCCTTGAGATACTTCTAGTAAACGGTTCGCAGCTGTTTTTTGACGACGAGTCATTTTTACAGCTTCTACGCGAGATTCATCTGCAGCTGGTGCAGCTTTTGGTGCTGGTGCAGCAGCTGGAGCTTGTTGTGCAGCTGGGTTGTGAGCAGCTACATCTTGTACGCGTACGCGGCCTTGAGGATCAACTGGGTTGATTGCGCCAAGATCGATACCTTTTTCACGAGCTAATTTACGAGCAGCTGGTGAAGCGATTACGCGACCGTTTGAAGTTGTTTCTTCTACTACTGGAGCAGCTGGAGCTTCTTCTTTTGTTGGAGCTGGTGCGGCAGCTGGAGCTGGTGCGGCAGCTGGAGCTGAAGCAGTACCGTTTGGATCTACTTTCGCGATAACAGCGCCTACTTCTACAACGTCGCCTTCTTGCGCAAGAATTTCAACTAATACGCCTGCTTCTTCTGAAATGATTTCAGCGTTTACTTTATCTGTTTCTAATTCAACGATAAATTCGCCTTTTTCTACAGTATCTCCTACGTTTTTAACCCAACGTACGATTTCACCCTCTGTGATAGACTCTGCTAATTCTGGTACGATAATATCTGCCACTTTAATTTCCTCCTATTCGGTTTGCCCGAAATTATTTAGATAATGAACCTTCAATTACGATTGCTTGTGCTTCTTTATATGCATCTGCATCGCCTTCTGCTGGAGAAGATAATGCTGGACGACCAATATATTTTACAGCTTGAGCGTCTGTAGCTAACTCGCGTAAATATGGATCTGCAAGGAACCAAGAACCCATGTTTTGTGGTTCTTCTTGAGCCCATTTGATTGTTTTCGCATTTGGATATTTCGCAATAACATCTGTAATTTCTTGTGCTGGGAATGGGTAAAGTTGTTCAACACGTACAAGGTGTAAGTGATCGAATCCTTCGCCTTCGCCAATTTTTTCAGCAAGATCGATGGCCATTTTACCTGACGCAAGAACGATATTTTCCACTGCATCAACGTTTTTACCTGTAGTTGGGTGTTCGATGATTGTTTGGAATTTACCAACAGTTAATTCATCTACATCAGCAGCTACGATTTGATTACGTAGTAGTGATTTTGGTGACATCATAACTAATGGACGAACTTCGTCTGTTCCAAGGATAGCAGCTTGTTGGCGTAATAAATGGAAGTAGTTTGCAGCGCTTGAAAGCATCACAACTGTCCAGTTATTTTCAGCTGATAGTTGTAAGAAACGTTCTAAACGGGCAGATGTATGTTCTGAACCTTGACCCTCTGCAGAGTGTGGTAATGATAATACAATACCTGAACGTACGCCCCATTTAGAGCGAGTTGCTGAGATAAAGTTATCAAACATCATTTGCGCCATGTTTGCGAAGTCACCGTATTGTGCTTCCCAAATTGTAAGTGCGTTTTCGTTTTGTAAGTTATAACCGTATTCATAACCTACGATTGATGCTTCAGATAATGGGCTGTTGATCGCTGTGAATGAAGCGTTCGCGCCTGAAATATCGTGAAGTGGTGTGTATTCATTGCCGTTTTGTTCATCATGTAGAACAAGGTGACGTTGTGAGAATGTACCACGTTGAGCATCTTGACCAGTAAGGCGTACTGGGTGACCATCTTGTAGGATTGTACCAAACGCTAATGTTTCAGCATGACCCCAGTCGATTTTACCTTTGCCTTGGAATGGATCACGGCGACGGTTTAAGATTTTATTTAATTTTTTGAACACGTGGAAGTCTTCTGGGAATGTAAGAAGCTCTTCGTTCATTGTTTCAAGGCGAGCTTTTTCAACACCTGTTTCAATAAGTTCGAAACCGTTTACTACTGCATCTGGCATTTCTAACTCTGAGTGTTTACCTGCGCCGTGTTCTTTAATGTAATCAAGGTCAGCTTGTAATTCCGCTTTGATGTCTTTTTGTAATTGTTCAACATCCGCTTCTGTTAAAACGCCTTCTGCAGCTAGTTTTTTACCATATAATGCACGTACCGTTTCATGGTTATGAACGATGTTGTACATTGCTGGGTTTGTGATCATTGGTTCATCCATTTCATTGTGACCGTAGCGGCGGTAACCGATTAAGTCTACTAAAATATCTTTACCGAATGTTGCACGGTATTCAACTGCGAAGCGAGCAACTTGTACTACTGCTTCTGGTTCGTCAGCATTTACGTGGATTACTGGTACTTCATAACCTTTAGCAGGGTCTGAAGAGTACACTGTAGAACGAGAGTCAAAACGCTCTGTTGTGAAACCAATCATATTGTTTGCGATGATGTGTACTGAACCGCCCGTACCAAAACCATTTGTACGAGAGTAGTTCATTGTTTCTGTTACAACACCTTGACCAGCAAATGCTGCATCACCATGTACTAAGATTGCTAAAGCTTTAGAAGCATCTTGTACAGGTGCACCTGCTTTAGAAGTGTCATCTTGTGCTGCGCGAGTTTGACCTGTTACAACTGGACTAACAACTTCTAAGTGAGATGGGTTGTATGCAAGACCGATTGTTGTACCATTCGGTGCTTTATATGTTGCACCTAAGTGGTATTTCGCATCGTTTGACCAACCTTTTGTTACTTTAAGTGAACCATCTTCAGGAACGAATAATTCTGATGGTACATGAGCAAAGTCAGCAAGCATCATTTTGTATGGTTTATGAACGTTGTGTGTTAACACGTTTAAGCGGCCACGGTGAGCCATACCAATTTGGATGTTTTTCACGCCGTTTGCTTCAGAACCTTTAATGATTTCTTCGATTAACACGACTAATGCATCAACGCCCTCGATAGAGAAACGTTTCACACCAACGAATGTTTTGTGAAGGAATTGTTCGAAACCTTCAACTTTGTTTAGCATATTTAAAACAGCTTTTTTATCGTCATTTGATAGTGGCGCATTTAGGGCACCGCTTTCAATTTTAGATTGAATCCATTCACGTTCGTCTTTACCGACAACTTGGTTAAATTCATAAGCGATTTTGTTTGTGTAAATTTCTTTTAGGTAGTTGATTGCATCTAAACCGTTTTTAACATTTGCAGGAATGTTAGTTAATAGTACTGATGCAGGTACTTCGCGTAAATCAGCGTCTGTTAAGTTATAAGCGCTAGTTTCAATGCGAGTTGTATCAAGGGTTTGATTGTTTAGAGGGTAGATGTCAGCTGCTAAGTGACCGTGTTGACGGATTGCATCTGCTAATTGTACCGCTGCTAATACTTTTTGAATATCGCCTGTGTTCGCTGCGCCTGTTGTTGCAACGGCTGCTGTTGCAGTCGTATCAACTGGTGCACCATATTGTTCAAATAAAGCGACAAGTTCTGCATCAACTTCTTCTGGTGAAGTTAAGTAAAGATCATACATATCCATTACATAACCAAGGTTAGGACCTGAAAAAGCTGACCAAGGATTACTGTTTGTCATGAGATTACCTCCAACTATTTTGCCTAAGTGGCACTTCGATTAACATTTTAAAAAATCAAAAAATCCACTATATATTATTATTACTATTTGTGAACATAGACATGCTTTGGCCCATGTTTTACAAACGCTTTCACCATTCAATCTTACTACTCTTCACAAAAAATTCAATAATTTAATTCAAAACTAGCATATTTCATCTTTAACGACTTATTTCGTTTAGAATTAACTGGATTCTTGCGCTAAATAGAGCGGTAAACGAATCGTAAAAGTCGTGCCTTCATTTAATATACTCGATACCGTTAGTTCACCGGCGTATTTGTCAATAAGCATTTTGACGATACTTAAGCCAAGGCCCGTCCCGCCATGCTCTCTTGAACGCGCCTTATCAACACGATAAAAACGCTCAAATATATGCTCCAAAGATTCTGGTGACATCCCTATCCCATTGTCTTCGATTACGATTGTGCAATTGTTCAAATCAAATGTCAAGTAAATGTTAATACTTGGTATAGAAGAAGTGTATCGCACAGCATTTTGCAATAAGTTATGCAAAATCTGGCGATAAGCATTTTCAGAAATAGCAACATGTGATTTCTGAAAATCCTCATTATAATGCAGTTTTATTTCAGCAGTTGGCGCAATAGTTTTCATTTCTTTCAAAACAATTTCCGTTTGTACGAAAACATCCGCACTTTGCGATTGGTCTTTCGCTTCATGCCGAGCTAGCTCTAATAATTCCTCAATTAACTGCTTCATGCGGCGCACTTCATCTATTGACGTTGCTAGTGATTCATTTAATATATCCGGTTCATCTTTTCCCCAACGTTGAATCATCGACAAATGCCCTTCCAACACTTGGATCGGCGTTCTCAACTCATGACTCGCATCGGAAATAAAACGTTGTTGCTGCAAAAAGGCACTTTCTAACTCTGCCATCATTTGCTTATACACACGTACTAAATCACCAATTTCATCATTGCTTTCAACGGTAACTTGAATCGGCTCTTCAAAGCGATGATCTGCGACGCGCTTCATATCCGACGATAGCCGTTTTAATGGCTTTAATAATACCGTAGCAAGCGCTGAACTAATAAACCACGATGCAATGAGCGCGATAATACCCATTAGCAACATCGATGTTAAAATATATTTCATCAACGAAGTTAACGCTTTTAATGGGTGTGTCAGCTGCAAATACCCACTAAAATTCCCAAGCCGTAAATGCCCTGTTGTCACAAAACTATCTTCGCCATCAACTTTCACCTGTTGCATCATATACCCTTTTAATGGCAAAGTTTGCGGTACAGCTGGAATTTCTTCACTCGTGTTATTCAAACGCAATATTTCAATGCCGTCTTTATTTAAAATACGCACCGTCTGATTTTTATCAATAATGGAATTCATAAGCCCGGTATTACGTTGTATTTCATCAATCGTCAAGCCACTACCACGCGTTTCAAAAAATGCTGTTAAGTCATCCATTGAACGCGTCACAGAGGATTTTTCTTCATTTAATAACCAACTATTAATTGCCACATATAAAATACAACAGACGAGTGCAAAGCTAATAAAGAGTACGGCCGCCGACGTAAAGGCCCACTTTCTTCTTAATGTTAAGCTACGCCAATATGTGTTAAGTTTTGTCATGCACGTATCACATACCCTACACCACGTACGGTTTCAATCGTCTCTGCAGGAAGTTTAGCACGCAAATGGCGAATATAAACGTCGACAACATTCGTTTCGACATCGGTATTATAGCCCCACACATTTTCTAAAATAATTTCGCGGGTGCATACTTTATTTTTGGAACGCATTAATAAATGCAATAAATCAAATTCAGTTTTTGTTAAATTAAGCGCCTCACCATTTACAGTCGCCGTATAAGCGGTTTCATCTAACTCAATATTTTTAATTGCTAACGTATCATGCGCGTCATCGATTGTCGTGCGACGCAACGCAGAGCGAATACGTGCCAACAATTCTTCAATCGCAAATGGCTTGACGATATAATCATCCGCCCCTGCATCTAATCCTGCTACACGGTCCATTACAGCATCTCTTGCTGTAATCAAAAGAATAGGGACTGAAGATTGTGCTCGCACACGGCGGCACACTTCAATCCCATTCAATTCCGGTAGCATAACATCTAACAAGAGCACATCAAATGCGCCCTCTAAAGCCGTCTCTAATCCACTTCGCCCATCATAACAAACCGTCACATCATAACCTTCATGTTTCAGTTCTAACTCAACAAAGCGCGCGATGCTCTTTTCGTCCTCGACTAATAAAATCGATTTTCTCATTTCGTTACGCTACCTCCTATTCAATTAATTCGTTGCAAAGCGATAGGAATCTTTCCCGTTAACATTTTTCGCTAAATACAACGCTTCATCTGCTTTTTCTAATAATAATTCAACCGAATCACCGTGCTGTGGGTAAACGGCAATACCAATCGATGATGTTGGTGCAAAGTGAGTTCCTGCAATATACCAGCCCGTCCTCAACACTTGTTGTATTCGCTCAACGGTCGCTAAAATTTGCTGTTGGCATACTTCTTGTTCCGGCGACATTCGCGTTAGCATAACAACAAATTCATCGCCGCCAATGCGGCAAACAAAATCGGTATCACGTAAGCTACGTTTCAGCGCGCGTCCAAACTCGCGAATAAAGTCATCACCAATATCATGACCATATTGATCATTAATTGCTTTAAAGTTATCGCCATCAATATACATCGCCACAATCGATTGCTTGTACTCATTGGCTTCTTGCTCAAGCTTCGCACTTTGAAGCGTCAAATAACGTCTATTTGGCAATAAGGTTAATGCATCATGATATGCTAAAAAGCGTAGTTCCTCTTCTTTTTGTTTACGTTCTGTAATCTCGCGTGCAATCGTAACATATTGGTAAACTTCCTCACGGATAGGATCTTGCACACCAGTAATATACGCTTCTGTCCAAATGGTTTTGCCAGATTGTGAAATCATTTCTAGTTCCACATTTGTCTCTTCTTCGTTATTCACATTATGACGCAGCTCATATTCTAAAATAGAAGCACTTTCAGCCGTTAATATATCCACATAAAACTTGCCAATCAATTTATCTTTTTCATAGCCTAGGCGCTGCTCATGATTTGGTGAAGCATACAAAATAATACCATCTTCATTCGTGATTGTAATAAAGTCATTCGTATTTTCAGTAATGAGCTTAAATGTTTTTTCAATACTTTGTAAACTTGACATTAACGCGCGACGTTCCGTTATATCAATACATACAGACACATAATTTTTGATATTGTGATTTTTATCAAATACCGGCACAATCGTTGTATGTGCCCAGTAGTATGTACCACGCTTCGTACAATTACAAATCTCATCTTGCCAAATTTCACCGCGCTTAATCGTTGCCCACATCTCTTTATAAAATGCCGTCGTATGCTGACGAGAATTTAAAACCGCATTTGTTTGTCCTAAAAGCTCATTGCAACTATATCCAGATAGCAATTCATAGCCTTCGCTAACATATTCGATAATGCCATCTGTATTCGTAATACAAAAGTTCGTCGCCGCTGCTAATGCTTGTTTGTAACCTTCTAATAAAAAACTTGTTTCTTTCAGCGCATCTTCTAAATGCTGTGCATCAGTTTGTTCAATCCACTCTAACGATACGGCAACAACTTCATCATTCATAACAATCGGCATAAATAATACCGTATAGTGCATAACTGTATCATTATACAGCCATTGCATTGGTAATGACTCTTGCTTGCTCCCCGCACAAATTTTTTGGATGCGCTCGTAACAAAGTTTAATTAAATAATATTCTTGTTCATTACGTGGATTCAAAGAACTGCCTACCATTTTGGTTGATATAGCAAATACTTCTGAAAAAACACGGTTTACTTTTAATATTTGCCCCGTGCTTGTTGCGACAAGCATCGGGTTATGTTGTTTTAAAAACAATGTAGACAAGAAATGCTGCTCTTCTTCTAAAATTTTATGTGAAGACATTTCCTTTGAAATGGCTAATAAATAAATTTCATTTTCAATAAACACAGGCCACACAGTTGTTTCATTTGTATGTTTCGTATCCGCATATAAATAAAAATCCCGATAAACAATTTGGCGATTTTCTTTAATAGCTTGACCGTAATATTCTACAATCGTCGCAACCGCATCTTTACTTAAGCTAGATTCTTCTACACACTTGCCTATTGGTGATTGCTCAAAGATCGCTAATGCTGCTGGATTCACATAGACATATTCATATGTAGAAGGCCCATTGTATTTCATAAAGAAAACGAGTTGCATACAGTGCTCATAAAGTGCCGCCATTTGCTGTTCAATAGACAGAACACCCATTTTTCAATGACTCCCTTTTCTTCTTGCCGCTATTTTATTTCAATACCGACAACTTACTTGTTGTAAATTCTACGAGTGCTTGATACGCTTGCTGTTCGGCTGTATCTTGAAGTTTTGTTAGCACCCAATCATGTTGTACTTGTTCAAACGAATAATACGCTATAAATGTTGCATTGCCAATTAAACGTAACCGATATTCGCCTTTATTATTTGCTACTTCACATTTTACAAAGCCACCAGGATTAAACACTGTAATTACACCTTCATCTACAATGTGCAACAGTGTAGCCACAAGTGCAGAAGCTGTCATCGCAGTGCCACAAGCATTTGTAAAACCAACACCACGTTCATATGTACGCACATAAATTTCTTGTTTGCCGAGTGGATACATATAGCTAACGTTTACCCCATCTGGTGTATAATCATTTTCACCATTTAACATCGCTGCTAAGTGTTGTTGATGTGCCACAGATTTAATTTCTTGTTTAGACACAAGACCAATTAAATGTGGATTAGGCACTGATACGGCCGTAAAACGAATATCCATTGAAAAGGGTGGAATGCCTTCATCAATTAATGTACGCTGCGCATTATAATTCATAGGTAGCGTTGCTAAATCAAATGACACCGGTGCAATTTCGACAGCATACGTTGGCACATCATTCATTAATGACTGTTCTTTTGTTACGAGTAAGTTCGCTTTCATTGTTTCGATAATACATGACGTTTTTTGTTGTCGTTCTAAAACATATCGTGCGACGCAACGTAATCCATTGCCACACATTGATGCTTCTGAGCCATCCGCATTAATAACACGCATTTTTGCTGTTGCGACATCGGAAGGGGCAACTAACAGTAGGCCATCTGCACCACCATCATTATTTTTGCGGCATAACCATTCACCAAATTTAAACCAATCCATTGCAGTTTCATCTGTTGTTTCATATAAATAAAATGTATTTCCTGAACCATGTACTTTTAATAAATTTCCTGCCATTGTTTACCCCCTACTTTCCTTCCCTTAATGATAATAGGAAATGTACTTTCATACAACTAACTTCTTTTGTTTTAACCATAGAAAAATACGACTTTCAATATAGTACAATGGATGAATCTACGCGAAAAAGCGAACATTACTATGTTTTTAGTCCTGTTTTTTCATTATTTTGCATCGTTTTTAAGTTTTTTTTTGTTAATTGGTATACTTTTTGCGCATCGCGGGTATATATCACTGTGAGCGTTTCTTGTGATACGCCACAGCAAAAAAACGGAAAATCTATTCTATAACAAAAACACTTTTCTGTCACAAAAGAGCATTTTTTGCTAATTTAATCTATTTTTTTATTTCCAAAACGGAAATTTTTCATTATAATCTAAATTATAAAACAAGTTGTTTAGTTTAGATTATCTCTATAATAAAATAGAATTTTAGAACGCAAATGGTGCGCCACTAACAACTTGTTAGTTTTAGCGGGTTCAATTCCCGCCCTGAAATTTTTTGTTTTAAAATTTTCTGATGATTAACTCATCTTAAAGGAGGCGTTCTTCATGTTAAAAAAACGTGAGCTGCACGAATCTGCAGAACTATTTGAACTTATGAAACACCCTGAGGTATTCCCGTACGTACGGCAAAAAGCACAATCTGCTGAGGAATTTGCTTTTATGACACGGCAATTAATGGTAGAAGAACATTTTGGCCAAACAGTATCTCGCACAATTACAGATGATTGGGGCAAGCCAATTGGCGTTATTGCATTGTATGATGTTGCAGACGGCGCAGGATTTTTAGGTACTTGGATTGGTAAACCTTATCAAGGTAAAGGTTACAATCCAAAAGCTAAAGTCGAGTTCTTCAAAGAACTGTTCTTTGAATTAGGATTCCAAACAGTGTTTATGAAAGTTCGTAAAGTAAACAAACAATCGCAGCGTGCTGTTGAAAAATTAGGCTACGCAATCGATGCGCAAGACTTACACCCAGCGCTATATGCACAAGTAAATAGCGGCGACATCCCATTTGAATTATTCAAAGTAGACAAAGATAACTTTTATTTATATCTTGCTACTCAAACTAACGAGGAGGAACAAGCAATCTAATGGATACCACAAGCGAAATTACCCCGACCTAAAGGCAGCTCCCGAGCAATTATGCGACGCGAGCTGCCTTTTATAATACAAAAAAAGAAGCTTACGCAATTGCGTAGCTCCCCGTTTATACCGCTATTATTTTTTAGCATATTGCAAAATTAATTGCATCATATCATCTGGTAATTTTGGCTTTTCTGCTTCTTGCATTGTTTTCATTAATGCAGGTTCTTGAGCGCGTAAGTCGTGAACTGCGTTTAAGAGCGTATCTTTGTTAACCGCTTCTTCCTCTAAAACAAGAGCTAGTCCTTGCGATTTAAATAAACGTGCATTTAAAATTTGATCGCCGCGCGACTGAGCTGCCGATAACGGAATCAATAGCATCGGCTTTTCAAGTGCTAAAAATTCAAAAATAGAATTTGAGCCGGCACGTGAAATAATATAATCTGAGGCGTACAATAAATTTGGTAACTCCGTTGTGACATAATCAAACTGTTTATATCCTGCAAATATATCTAGTCTCGGTTCTATGTTTCCTTTACCACATAAATGAATAATGTTGTACGTTGCTAATAACTCCTCTAAGTTTGCGCGCACTGCGTCATTAATAAACTTAGAACCTAGCGACCCACCCATAATCATAATTGTCGGTTTATCATTAGAAAATCCGCAGTATTTCAAGCCTGATTCACGATTCCCAGAAAATAGTGCAGGGCGAATAACGGAACCCGTACATGTCGACTTCTCTGCCGGTACATATTTTAATGTTTCTTTAAAAACCGTAAAAATATGCGATGCAAATGGTAATGCTAACTTATTCGCTAACCCCGGTGTTACATCTGATTCATGGGCAACAACTGGAATACCCGCCATTTTTGCGGCCATGACTACCGGCACTGAGACGAAACCACCTTTTGAAAAAATGATTTGTGGTTTTACTTTGCGTAAAATAGCAGATGCTTGTGCAATACCTGCTAATACGCGAAATGGATCAGAAAAGTTTTTCATTGAAAAATAACGACGTAATTTCCCACTTGAAATAGCATGGTAGGCAATTTGAGGAAATGCTTGTGGAATAATTTCTTTTTCAATCCCCTCTTTTGAACCGATATAATGTACATCATATCCAGCTTCTAAAAACGATGGAATAATCGCTTGGTTAAGCGATACGTGGCCCGCTGTTCCGCCACCTGTAAAAACGATGGTTTTCTTCATAATTTATATAAACGCTCCTATCAATATTAACGACTCAATTTAACAACTTCGTCATTATACACCTCTAACAAAGAAATGCACCTGTTCCAACGAAATTATTATCACAACGTCCATTGTAGCATAGTGAAAGCATGAAAAAAAAGAGCCGCCTATTATGCGACCCTCTCTAATTAGTTATGTCTTCCTAATAACGGAATTCGGTCTACACCATCACCAATAATTACTAAATCCGGTGCCATCTTCATATATTCAGGCAGCCATTGTGTTAAGCCATATGCATATTGAAATAACATCGGATGGCTATTTCCTTTAAT
Source organism: Kurthia huakuii LAM0618 (assembly GCF_000505545.1). Lineage (GTDB taxonomy): Bacteria > Bacillota > Bacilli > Bacillales_A > Planococcaceae > Kurthia > Kurthia huakuii. The sequence goes on along the minus strand of NZ_AYTB01000008.1, from coordinate 24,682 downwards.
CGGCACATACCCTTTCATGCGATAAACTGTTTCTGGTAGCGAACGCACCCAGTCCTCTACTTCTTCAATCGTATAGCTTTCATCTTCTTCAAAATGCAGCAGACGCGAACTTAAATGTAAATGATGACCAATATCAGCTTTTTGCACTTCACCCGTTGCTGTTGCTTGCATTTTTTCAACAAAACCAAATGGGAATTTCGCATTGATTGTTTGTAAAATAGGTGCATGACGATTTAAGCTTTGCATTTCAAATGTCACTTGTGCTAACTCTTCTGGTGTTAACAAATCGGATTTGTTCGCTAAAATTAAATGTGCATGACGAATTTGTTCAAGGAATAATGAGCGCGTTTGCGGCGTCATGTCATCGCGATGTAACCAACGCTTGCTATCCGCTACAGTAATAATGCCTTTAATATTTAAATCGTTCGCAAATAACGGCGAGTAAACAGCATCAAGCGCCTCTACCGGATGTGCTGCACCAGTCGTTTCGATTAATAAGACATCCCATTCCGAATCTGCTAATAGCGACTGTACTTGCGCTTCTGTTTTTTCAGCACCTGAACAGCAAATACAACCATTAAGCATTTCTTTTAATGGCACGCCTTCTTCAACTGCTTGTGAATCAAAGTTCAAATCACCTAATTCATTCATAATAACGGCTGGCTTCATATCTTTTGCTTTCAATTCACTAATAAAATTAGCAAGCAGCGTTGTTTTGCCGCTTCCTAAAAATCCACTCAATAAATAAACATCTTTCATTTGTATACCCTCCAATAGGAAAAAGAGCCACCGAAGCAGCTCTTCTATCCCCTATTATTTCGCTTCTTTTATGACAATGTCACGCGCTTTTTTCAGCTGTGGATCATCTTTTTTAATTTTTTTGCGGAGCTCATTCATCACTTCAGTTGTTGTCGCTCCATTCATAATACCTGTTGTTTCTAAATCATGTTGTTGCTGGAATGTTTGAACTGCTATTAATGTACTATAATCATATAAACCATCAATTTTCCCAACATTATAACCTAACGCATCGAGCATTTTTTCAGCGACCTCAACAGTGTCTGAAACATCCCCTTGCTTCAACGTTTTTGTTGTATCAATATATGGTAAATTTGCATATGATGGATAGTTCACATGAATATTTGGCTGAATGCCTTTTTCATGAATCCAATTGCCATCCGGTGTTAACCATTTTGCTGTCGTATATTTTAGCGTTGCACCGTCTGATAGCTCTTCGACAGTTTGAACAGTTCCTTTACCAAATGTTTTTTCACCAACAACTTTCACATTCGCTGATTCATTTAATGCCCCAGCTAAAATTTCTGAAGCAGACGCACTACCACCGTCCACTAAAATTGTTGTTGGCACCGTTACTTTGCGACCATCTTGTGCATTCGCAATTTCTTTTTTACCTGCACGATTTTCTACTTGTACGACCGGTTTCCCCGTTTCAACAAATAAACTTGCAATATTAATCGCTACATCTAAGCGACCACCTGGATTTTGGCGAACATCTAGTACAAGACCTTGCATGCCTTTAGCTTCCATGTCATCTAATTTTTCTAATAACTCTTTATACGTGTCATCAGAAAAACTCGTAATTTGAATATGCGCAACTTTACCTTTCAACATTGAAGCATATACCGTTTCCACAGGAATCTCATCACGCACAAGTGTCATCTTATGTAGATTTTTTGAGTCACCACGTTGGAATTCGATTTTTACTTTTGTTCCTTTTTTACCACGAATTAATTTAACAGCTTGATCTGCTGTTTTGCCAACAATTGATTTGCCATCAACGGTTTTAATAATATCATTTGGCTTAATCCCTGCTTTTTCGGCTGGAGAATTCTTAATTGGTGATACGACAACAATTTGTCCATCTTTTTCTTGAATCTCTGCGCCAATCCCTTCAAAACTTGATGAAATTTGGTCATTAAACTGTTCAGCTTCTTTTTTCGGCATATATGTTGAATATGGGTCATCAAGCGCGCCCATCATACCTTCCATAGCCCCTTCAACCATTTTTTCTTCATCAACTGCTTTAAAGTAATTTTTGTCTAATTCATCATAAACATCAAGCAACTTTTGGAATTGTGGATGTGTATTCGTTCGTACTTCAACCACTTTTTCTTCGCCAAAAGTTAATGCTAAAATCGTAATACCTGACGTACTGATAATCAAAACGATAATTAGCATAATGAGTGTAAATGGCTTCATACGAACATATTTTTTTGCAGGTTTTACTTCATTATCATGTTGTTCCTCATTTTGCGAGTTTTTCTCGTCCAATCTCTTCACCACTTTCACTATTCAAACGTTCGCACACTACGTCTATTTTAGCAGTATTCTATGCATCCGAAAAGCAAAGTTACGTGAAAACGACGACTCTTTTCAAATTCCAGTATAGCAATATTGGTTTTAACGCCTCGTTTCCGATAAATTTGCCACAAAGCGCTTATTGTAAAAAATAAATATGGTACCATTTAAGGTAATTAATTCAAAAGGAGTAGGTTAATGAAATCATTAGTATTTATCTTTTTAACTACAACCATTATACTATCAGGCTGTGTATCGCCAACAAAAACAAGCGCCACCATTAATTATGCGTATGCGGATATCGACTACTTACGAATGAGTCACGATGAACGCACGATGCAAAATCAACAGCTTGCCTATCAACAAGCTGGCAGCAGCATCAAATGGTCTGCCCAAATCACGGCCGTTGATGAACATAACCGCGAGATTCAATTGCAGGAGATGGATTTGCCACTCATCAAAGCGTCGTTTGACTATACATTCATTGAATCACTAGAAGAAAAAGGCTATCACATTGGCGATACACTAACTTTTTCAGATATTTTACATGCCTATGATGCCATTTCCGACATATGGTATATTAACAACTGTCGCATTGAAAATAGCTCAAAATTATTGCGACAACAGCTTGAAAATTATCGTGCAAATCATTAAAAAAGCTGGAATCGTCTAATTAAATAGACCATTCCAGCTTTTTTATTTATGTTTATTCAGCAATAGCCGCTTCTAATGCTACAACCATCATTTCCTTGAAAGTCGTTTGACGTTCTTCAGAAGTTGTTACTTCACCTGTAATTAAGTGATCTGAAATTGTTAAAACAGCTAATGCTTGTGCATTATATTTCGCTGCTAATGTGTAAAGTGCTGCTGTTTCCATCTCTACTGCTAATACACCGTAATCAGCCAATAAATCATTCGGATTTTTCTCTCCGTAGAATAAATCTGCTGTATATACGTTACCAACACGTAAATTTAAACCCGCTTCTTTACCTGCATTGTACGCTTTTAATAATAAATCAAAATCAGCAATCGGCGCATAATCTAAACCGCCAAATTGGATTTCATTCATTTTTGAATCCGTTGTAGCACCTTGCGCCAATACAACATCACGCACTTTTACATCACGTTTTAATGCACCTGCTGTACCAACACGAATTAATTTTTTACAACCATAATCTTTTAATAACTCTGTTGCGTAAATGCTAATTGATGGTACACCCATGCCTGTTCCTTGTACGGATACACGGTGGCCTTTATACGTTCCTGTATAGCCAAACATGTTACGAACATCGTTATATTGTACAGGGTTTTCTAAAAATGTTTCCGCGATAAATTTAGCGCGCAATGGATCTCCTGGTAATAATACAATATCAGCGATTTCGCCGTCTTTTGCGTTAATATGAATACTCATATAAATTCCCTCTTTTCATTAATTATCGAAAGCCTTTTCATAGCTATTTTGATTGTACTAAAAAGTCTGACCTCTGACAAATAATAATCAATAATCGAGACAATATTTCTCTTCATACATACCCCATAAGCTGTCAAATGTAACAGTATTTAAATCATCATGCGCTAGTTCTTCAATATACGAAGAAAGTTTTTCAAAATTTATTTCTTGTTTCGGAAAAGCATGATCATGAAACATGGCTTCAGCAAAAACGCCGTAACTATCGCTTGCCCCGCGAAAATTTAAAGCATATAAATAAAAACTTGGTTGCACTGCTCTCGCTCCTTTCTTCCTGTTATTTGAAAATACAGATTTTACACTAATCATCGAGTACTATATAATTATACCTAGTTAGAAGGAGGTTATACTCATGACAATAGCAACAAAAGAAAAAAGCTCATCTACTAAAAAGACGCGACTTTTATCACACTCCACAAAAGGTCACCCTTTATTTCTTCTTCGTTGGAGAATTGTTATCACGTTTAGCGCTTTATCACTGTTACTCGTCGCAATGCTACTGTTAACACACAACAATTTAGAAAAGCTAAAACATGAGCTACAAGTCTTTAATGGCGATACATTAAAAACGCAACTTGAAGTAAATAGCTTATCTGGTAAATTGGCCGAAATTACAGCACTTGAAAAAACGTATATTATTACCGGAAATAATAACGAACGCGATTTGTACGATGAACAAACGACAGCGTTTTTAACGCACATTGAACAGCTACAAAAAAAATTTAATCATTCTAAAAATGAATTAAAGCATCTCGAAACGATTTTAGCATATTACACTACATATGCGAATACGGCAACTAACGCTATGAACTTGCGAGAAACAGATGGTCTAACAGCGGCACAACAATATGTGGCGCGTGGTACGGGCCACAAAGCGATGACAAACGTTAATACACAAATTGATTATTTGACGAATACTTTAAATGAAAAAAGCTCTAAAAAGTTGATGAATTTAGAGCAAGCTACGACATTGGCCGAAATTATTTTTTTCGTGTTAACGTTGTTAGCAATTACTGTCTTATCTATAACTGGAGTTCTTTTATTTAAATCGATCAAACGTAATACATATCGCATCCAAACAGCTATTGATGACATGGCCAATAACGGCGGTGATTTAACGCAACGCATTCACATTTCTACAAAAGATGAATTTTCTCAAATTGGGAATAGTACCAATTCACTTATCGAATCGATTGCTGACCTTGTTAAAAACATGGATACACTCGCGCATGATGTTGCTGCGAATGGCACACAACTTAAAACATCGGCTGCTCAAAGTACCGATATTATTCAATCGATTGCGCAATCTTCTAATGTCATTTCTGAAAGTAGCGAAAATACGATTACGCATATGAATAGTGCTGCTCAAAAAATGGAAATGTTGCATAGTGCAGCGGCAGATTTATCAAGTGATACAAACGATATGAAATTCTCTGCAGATTCAATGATTTCAGCTGCAGATGAAGGGTATGCGTCTGTTCAAAATGCAGCCGATATGATGATGGAAATTGAAGAAACCATTGCAAATACGACCGATACCGTTCACAAACTCGGCGAACGTTCTTCACAAATAACATCAATTATACAAACGATTACAGAAATCGCCGATCAAACAAATTTATTAGCGCTTAATGCGTCGATTGAAGCGGCGCGTGCTGGTGAAGCTGGCAAAGGATTTTCTGTTGTCGCAGATGAAGTTCGCAAATTAGCTGAATCTTCGCAACAAGCAGCAAATGAAGTAGCTTCGATGATTCATGCAATTCAACAAGAAATTCAGACGATTGTTGAACAAAATAGGACTGGTGTTGAAAAAGTGATTCAAGGTGTTGGCTTAACAAATAAAACGACATCATCACTTGATATTATTGTGGCACAAACGACCGACACCTTAACAATTATCGACGATATGTCGCAAAAAATCACAGCTTTTGAAATGCATAGCGAAGAAGTAACGCAATCATTTATCGAAGTAAATATGATTGCCGAAGAAAACGCCATGCAAGCTGAAGAAAATGCTCAATCTGCTGAAGAAGGCGCACGCTCTGTTGATGCAATTTACGATGCAATTGAAAATTTATCGTTACAATCAAGTTCGCTACAAAAAATGATTACAGCTTTTAAAATTTCTTAATTTTGGTGGCAGCTTTCCTTCGCTAACAGCGTCCTGTTACAAGATTGCCCCACTATTGACGAAAAAAATACACTTTCGCACATTTTAGTGGTATTATGGCCTAACGGGAGATGATTGATTATGAAATTAACAAAATACGCATTATCTTTAGGAGTATTAACTGCTTCTACATTAACAGTTGCAACGCCATCTTTTGCTGCAACTTCTACAGCAACAATGTCAGGTACAATTTTAAATCCTGTCACAGTTCGTGAAGGCGCAGACGTAAAAAGCGATTCACTTGGCGCTTTAAAAAAAGGTGACAAAGTTAAAGTTTATTCTACTGATAAAAATGGTTGGGTAAAAATTCAATTCAATGATAAAAAAGCATACATCTATAAAGATTATGTAAAAGTAACATCATCAACAACTGAGAACAAACCATTGACATCAAAAGCAACGACAAAATATATTCAAGAACCTGGCGCAAATGTACGTCAAAAAGGAAATGTATCATCAAAAATCCTTGGTAAATTAACACCAGGAACAAAAGTAACAGCCTATGGTACAACTAAAGATGGCTGGGTAAAAATTAAATATAATAATGGCACAGCCTACGTCTATAAAGACTATATTGGTGCGAAAAAACCTGCTGCAACGACAGATAATAAACCACCCGCTACATCAACGAAAAAAGGGTATGCTTTAGACACTTCAAAAACATACACATATGCCTTAAACAGCTCGACGGTAACGCTTTCTAGCAAAGGTAAAAAGACGTCTACAGGCTATACAGTATGGTCAATGAAAGATAATAAAACGAAAAAAACATCGACTATCTATTTAAAAGAAGTCGCTAACAAAGGTTTATATTACAAAAAAGCCGGCGAAAAAACGGTAAAACTATTAGGTTATCCATTCGCAGTTGGCGACATATATAAAAATGGTTCAACAACGTATAAAGTGACTGGTGTCAATAAAACAGTTAAAACAACTGCTGGTACATTCCAAAATACGGTGACGGTGAAAGCGGCAAATGAAACGTATTACATCGCTCCAACAACAGGTGTAGTAAAAATTACAAAAGGTTCTAAAACGCTATTCCAATTAACTTCAATGAAATAATGTACGATCAAAGCAGAAATCGTCTAATGATGGCGATTTCTGCTTTTTAATTGTCATTATTTTTAACATCGATTACATCACATGCACCAATATCGTTTCCTTTTTCTGATTTTTATCATTTTTCAGATTTTATATTGTCACAACTGTAAATTAGTGTTAGAATTCCATTAATTGATTATATCTTATTAATTGAATAGGTTTTCTTATCGAGAGAGATTGAGGGACGTGGCCCGTTGACATCTCAGCAACCCCTTTGGAAGGTGCTACATCCACGAAGACATGGTCTTGCAGATAAGAAAGGACGATTTCTCCTCCCCTTTCTACTGCATAGATTGGGGAGTTTTTATTTCATTAATAAAGGATGATGACACATGACAAATATCGAAACAAAATTAGCACAACTTGGGAACAATTCAGATGAACGTACTGGTGCCATTAATGCACCCATCTATTTATCAACCGCTTATCGCCACCCTGGTCTTGGCCAATCGACAGGCTATGACTACACACGTACCAAAAACCCGACGCGCGACATTTTAGAAAATGGTATCGCGGATTTAGAAGGTGGTACTGCTGGGTTTGCTTGTAGTAGCGGTATGGCTGCTGTAGGACTTGTATTCTCTCTCTTTAAAGCTGGTGATGAAATTATCTATCCAGATGATTTATACGGTGGTACATATCGTTTAGCCAAGCAATATGAAGCACAATATGACATAAAAGCTCATTTTAATCCGTTCCATGATGTTCATGAAGTTGCAACATTGATCAATGACAACACAAAAGCCATTTTCATTGAAACACCGACAAATCCTTTAATGCAAGAAATTGCTATTGAAGAATATGCAGCGCTTGCACATCAACATAATTTATTATTAATCGTCGATAACACTTTCTTAACACCTTACTATCAACGTCCTATCGAATTAGGGGCGGATATTGTGCTTCATAGCGCGACGAAATATATTGGTGGTCATAATGATGTATTAGCCGGCCTTGTCGTTGCAAATGGTGAACAATTAAGTGAAAAACTGTTCTTATTACACAATGCAAGTGGCGCTACACTTGGCGCATTCGATTGTTGGCTATTAATTCGCGGATTAAAAACATTGCATTTACGCATGAAGCAGCACACGAAAAATGCGACAGCACTTATCGAATTTTTACATGCACAACCAGAAGTTAAAGATGTTTTATACGCTGGACTTGGCGGCATGATCTCATTCCGTTTACAAAAAGCAGCGTGGGTTCCAGCCTTTTTAGAAGGTATTGATTTAATCGCCTTCGCTGAAAGCCTCGGCGGGGTTGAGAGTTTCATCACGTATCCAACAACGCAAACGCATGCTGATATTCCTGAAGAAGAACGTCTTGCACGCGGGGTTGATGCATCGCTATTACGTTTCTCAGTTGGGTTAGAAGATATCGATGATTTAAAAGCAGACTTACAACGCGTTTTTGCAACATTAGAAGGAGTGACAGCACATGACTAATCATAATGAAAACTTTGAAACAACGTTAATTACCGCTTCAACGCGTGGCGATTACGAAGCTAAAACAGGTGCCGTTAACGTACCTATTTACGTATCTTCAACATTTGACCAGGAACATTTCGATAGCTTTGGACCATTTGATTATAGCCGTTCTGGTAATCCAACACGCCAAGCACTTGAAAATACGATTGCCGAATTAGAGCATGGTACGCGCGGTTTTGCATTTTCATCAGGCATTGCCGCAATCGCATCTGCCCTTTTAACACTCGAAGCCGGAGATCATCTTGTTATTACCTCTGAAGTTTATGGCGGTACATACCGCTTCGTCACAAAAGTATTACCAAAATACAATATCACGCATACATTTGCAGATTTCACAAACTTAAAAGAAGTTGAAGCTGCCATTCAAGACAATACAAAAGTGTTATATGCGGAAACACCAGCCAACCCATTACTTGGCATTACGGACTTAGAAGGCATCATTTCCATTGCCAAAAAACATAACTTAAAAACGTTTGTCGACAACACTTTTATGACACCTCTTTATCAAAAACCACTTGATTTAGGAGCCGATGTTGTACTGCACAGCGCAACCAAATTCCTAGGTGGTCATAGCGATATTATTGCAGGACTTGCTGTCACAAAAGATGAAGAACTTGGCAATGATATTTACTTCATGCAAAATTCAATGGGCGCTATTTTAGGAGCACAAGATTCCTTTTCATTAATTCAAGGCATTAAAACATTAAATGCCCGCCTAACATTGGAAAGTGCCTCTGCCAATACTATTGCTCATTTCCTTGACACAAATGAATATGTCACAGCTGTACACTATCCAGGACTAGCATCTCATCCTGGTCATGCTGTTCATTTTAAACAAGCAACAAGCGCCGGCGCTGTACTATCATTTGAACTGCCGTCAAAAGAATTTACAAAGGTATTTGTTGAAAATGTAAAAATCCCAATCTTTGCGGTAAGCTTAGGTGGCGTGGAATCGATTCTATCGTACCCGGTCACAATGAGCCATGCAGCAATTCCAAAAGAAGAGCGTGACAAGCGTGGGATTACAGAAGGGTTATTACGCTTATCTGTCGGTTTAGAAAATGTTGATGATTTAATCGCTGACTTTGAACAAGCTTTTGCAAAAGCTATTGAAGCAACGGCTGTAAAATAAACGAGCGCACAAAAAAGGACTCGCATTATCGCGAGTCCTTTTTTGTGCGCTATTTAAATTGCGCTACATATTCACCATATCCTTGCTCCTCTAATTCCGATTTAGGAATAAAACGCAACGCTGCCGAATTAATACAATAGCGTAAGCCACCTGTTTCTGCTGGACCATCTGGGAATACATGGCCTAAATGCGAATCAGCATCTTTACTACGCACCTCCGTACGCAACATACCAAAGCGCATGTCAGTATTTTCGGTCAATAGTGCTACTGGTTTCGTAAACGCTGGCCAGCCACAGCCCGAATCAAACTTATCTTTTGATGTAAAAAGTGGCTCACCCGATACAATGTCTACATATAAACCTTCTTCAAAATGTTCATCAAACTCATTGCGAAATGGTGGTTCAGTGCCCTCTTCTTGCGTCACATGATATTGCATTTCCGTTAACTCTTGTAAGCGCTGTTCTTTATTTTTCATAAATATCCCCCCAATGTTGATGTTGAAACGCGACGCGTCCTGAACCGTGTGAATAGCGTTCATAATGCATCGGATTTTTTTGATAATACTGTTGATGATACTCTTCAGCAGCGTAAAATGGTTTTGCAGGCAAAATTTTCACCGTAATTGGTCGTTCAAATTTCCCGGAAGCCTGTAAAGCATCACGCGACGCTTCCGCAATTTGTTGTTGCTGTTCATCATGATAAAAAATCGCCGTTTGATAGCTTTGACCTCGGTCATAAAATTGCCCACCTGCATCCGTTGGGTCAATCAACTTCCAATAAAGTTCCACTAAATTAGCATACGGATAAATCTCATCATCAAATGTAATTTGCACTGCTTCATAATGCCCTGTTGTCTCCGAACATACTTGTTCATACGTTGGATTTTCAACGGTACCGCCCGTATAGCCTGACACGACGCGTTCAATCCCTCGTTGTTGGTCAAATGGCTTGACCATACACCAGAAGCACCCGCCTGCAAATGTTGCAATTTGTTTTGTCATATACTTCTACTCCTTCGATGGAATAATTACTTTCAACTCAATTTCGTCATTTGTTAAATCAAATTTTGTTGCACGAAGATGTGCATCTACCTTTTTTGAAATCGGAATACGAATCGCATTCAAATTAATATACGCTTGATTTTTACTTGGCTGAATAGTGATGAAGTCCGGTAATTTCCCCGAATCTTTCACTAATTTTAACGCCGTCGTTGGCGGAATATTTAACCGTCCAATTTCAATGCTTGTTTGCTCAAGAATTAAATTGCCCTTGTCATCAATCGACGGCTCAAAATCCATTGTGACAGGTAATGTTGCGCCTAAAACACTCACTTTACTCGTCAATGTAATATCCTTATCGACAAACATCTTCATCGGCATTTGTGTATCCGCTGTCGCATCACTAATAAAGTGATTCGCTAATGTTTCAAAATCATTTGCTGTTGCGTTGACCGTTACTTCACTACCATCAATTTGTGCTAAATTTTTAGGAATTGCTTGATCTTCTGATGAAGATGTCACAACAACAAATAAGGCGACAAACGCTATGATAATAAGCGCTAACAGTCCGAAAAAGGCGACTTTCCATTTATTTTTCATCATCGCTATTCTCCTTCATGTCTAAATTTCCACTTGATAATGTATATAAGTCTTGCTGTGCTATCGTTGTCACAATGCGTTCTTCCATTAAACGATACCCTTTCGCATTCGGATGAAAATAATCATCGTGATACACTTTGTTCTCATTGGAAATAAATAAATCATTAATCGGTACGAAAATCGCATAATGGTTATGTTGCTCAATGATTTGTTGCATCGCTTCATTATATTGTTTCATAATCATGTCTGTTTGACCAACGTCACGCGTATACACCGTAAATGGATTGTAGACACCAATCGCGATAATTGGTACTTTTTTATTTTGTTCCCGAACGAGGTGGAATATTTTTTCATAGCGCTCTTTATACAACGGCAATTCATTATCAAAGTCTCCTTTATCAAGACTTTGCATATGTGCTTTGACAATTTTCATAATATCATTTCCACCAATTGTCAGCGTAATAATATCAGCATTTTTCAGCGTCTCATCTAATTCGCCACTTTCAAGTTGTGTTAACAATTGATCACTACGGCGGCCTTTTTTAGCGGCATTTGTCACTGTCACGCTTGCAACGCCATCCCAATGCTGCATTTCCGTTGCAAGACGCCCTACATATCCGCCTTGGTCTTTTTCATCCCCTACACCTTCAGTCAACGAGTCTCCTAAAGATACATAATGAATCGGTTTCTCTTCTATTTCTTTTTTATGACTAAATGGTACCCAGCCATCTTTTTCTAATTGTGCAGTGATATCGCATGCACTGAGTACAACTATTGATAGCACAAGCACACATAATGCCAAACCCTTTCTCATACCCATCTCCTACTAAAAAAAGTTGCCCATTGTGGACAACTTTAATGTTACTACTAATTGAATTTTTTTTAAACTAATGTGAAGTGACTATTCTGCATAATAGCTTAAGCCAATGGCACCTACGCCCGTATGTGTACTAATAATTGGTGATGTCACATTGAAATGCACATCATCAAAGCCAACTTCATTTTTAAAGAAATCTAGCAATGGTTCCGTTAATATTGGACTATTGGCATGTTCTAAGCCAATGCCTTTAATCGTTTTACCTGCCGTATCTTCTAAAAATTGCTTTTTCAATAATTTTACTACTTGTTTATGGCTCCGCACTTTTGCAAAGTTTGTTAAGGCTCCTTCATGTAATGTAGCGACAGGTTTAATATTTAATAATGCGCCAACCATTCCCATACCTTTTCCGATACGGCCGCCTTTAATTAAATTTTCTAACGTATCAACAACTAAATAAAGTTTCATATTATCACGCACTGTTTCAACGCGCGCAATAATCTCATCTAATGAATTACCTTGCTGCGCCATTTTTGCAGCTTCTAATACTTGGAACCCTAATGCCCATGATGTAAATTGCGAATCCATCACTTTCACATTGGCGATTGACGACTGCGCTGCTGACTCTGCGGATCTTACCGTACCGCTTAGCGTATGTGTCAGCGTAAGAACTAATACATCATCACCATCTTTTCCTAATTCATTGAAAAGTGCTTCAAATACGCCCATTGGTGGTTGAGAACTTTTTGGTAGCGCTTTTGATTGCGTCATCTTATCTAAGAATTGTGAAGGTGTTAAGTTTTCACCATCTTGGAATGACTCCCCATCGATAAAAATTGTTAATGGCACGACATGAATACCATATTTTTCAATGTCTTGTTGTGAGATTCCACTTGTTGAATCTGTTACAACATGTACACGTTTCATAATTATTGACACATCCATTTCTCATGCTTTCGAGGCATTTCTGCTCGACTTCTATATGTTATACCTTATTTTACTAGTGTTTGTCATATGATACATGTGACAAACGTCAATATTTGGATGATAAAATGACTGTCATAATAGGTTTATAAAGAAAAAACGTATCCAAATTTCCCTTTTATAGATAGGAGTGTCACTCGATGGAAAATACAACTGTGTTAGACTATCGAAAAAATAACGAAGAAACATGGAATGTCATCACGCATGGCATCGGGTTTTTATTAACGATTCCGGCACTTGTATTTTTAATTTCACAAGCCGCTTCAACCGGCTCTGCACTTTATATTACAAGTTTTATCATTTTTGGTGTTTCAACAACACTGCTCTTTTTAGCGTCAACGGTCTATCATGCTGCACCAGAAAAATATAAACGGTTATTCCGCATCTTTGACCACTGCTCGATTTATATTTTAATCGCCGGTACATATACCCCGTTTGCATTAATTGCAATCGGCGGTAGCCTAGGCTGGACAATTTTCGGAATCGAATGGGGTCTCGCATTATGTGGCATCATTTTTAAAATGTTTTTCATTGAACGTTTTAAAGCCATTTCACTTATTTGCTATTTAGGTATGGGCTGGTTAATTATTTTAGCGTTCCAACCCGTTGTGACGCATATTACGATGACGGGCTTCCAATATCTTTTAACTGGTGGCTTAATGTATACAATTGGTGCATTCTTCTTCGCCAATCATAAAATACCTTATAATCATGCAATCTGGCATCTATTTGTCTTAGCAGGTAGTGCCTTTATGTTAACAACTGTAATGTTTTATGTTTAACTAAAACAGAGCTTGAATTTTTCAGGCTCTGTTTTTCTATTTGAGGAGAATTCGCTGGAAAGCATCTACAAATTCCGTTATTATTAAACACAGAATTTCAGGAGGGATGTTGACGTGAAACAATATTTAGACCTTTGCCGCCATATTTTAGCGGAAGGTTATGACAAAGGCGACCGTACAGGCACTGGTACATACAGTGTGTTTGGCTATCAAATGCGCTTTAATTTACAGGAGGGTTTCCCCCTTTTAACAACGAAAAAAACAGCATTCCGCCTTATTGCTACCGAATTATTATGGTTTTTAAAAGGTGACACAAATGTACGCACATTAATTGCTCAAAATAATCATATTTGGGATGAATGGGCGTTTGAAAAATGGATAGCGTCTGAGGCTTATAATGGCCCCGATATGACGGATTTCGGTCATCGTTCATTAACAGATGAACACTTTAAACAAGCATATGATGAGCAAATGATGTTATTCCAACAACGTATTTTAGATGATGATGATTTTGCACAAACATATGGCGATTTAGGTCCTGTATATGGCAAGCAATGGCGCTCTTGGCCTGATGCTTCTGGTGGCACAATTGATCAATTACATAACGTGATTGAATCAATCAAAAAAAATCCAAATTCACGCCGTCATATCGTCAGCGCATGGAATCCAGCAGAGGTAGATGATATGGCGCTCCCACCATGTCATACTTTATTTCAATTTTATGTAGCAGATGGAAAGCTTTCTTGCCAGCTCTATCAACGTTCGGCAGATGTTTTCCTTGGTGTACCTTTTAATATTGCAAGCTACGCGCTACTAACACATTTAATTGCTAAAGAATGTAACCTTGACGTGGGTGATTTTGTTCATACACTAGGAGATGCTCATTTATATAAAAATCATTTAAATCAAGTACATGAACAGTTAACACGTGAACCTCGAACTTTACCAAAACTACGCATCACAACTGATAAACAATCTATTTTCGATTATGAAATGGACGACCTTATTATTGATGGTTATAATCCATATCCGCGCATTAAAGCGCCGATTTCAGTTTAATAAGGAGGGAAAAACATGATTTCATTAATTGTTGCACACGATGAAAATCGCGTCATTGGTTATGAAAATGATATGCCTTGGCATCTTCCTGGTGACCTAGCATATTTCAAGCGCACAACTATGGGAAAACCAATTATTATGGGCCGGAAAACATTTGAATCCATTGGCCGCGCGTTACCTGGACGTCTTAACATCGTTATTACACGTAATAGCGACTATGCAGCTGAAGGCATTACTACAGTAAGTAACCTTAGCCAAGCAATTGAACTCGCAAAAAAAGAACATGCGGAAATTATGATTATTGGCGGTGGACAAATTTTTGTAGAGGCCTTGCCACTTGCAGAGCGTTTATACATTACAGAAATTCACCATCAATTCCCTGGCGATACGTATTTCCCTGCATACGCTGATTGGCATGAAGTATCTAGTTCTGAGCCTCAACAAGCAGATGGCTATACGTTTGACTATAAAATTTTTGAAAAATAAATAGTTGAACATCAAAAAAAGCAGGAAGCGTGCGCTTCCTGCTTTTTTATTGTCGATTTTAAAATGGTCATTCCTATAATAGATTACTTATGTGCCACAATAAGTGACATACGGTTTCGCCATCGCTGGAGATGTGCGCAAATATGCATGTTCTTCACGTACAATATATGGGTTTTGTAATGCTTCAACTAACACTTTAGCTGTTTCCATATTGCCAGCTTCTGCATCTTGAATGGCTGCCTCCACATAATAATTGCGAGCAATAATCGCTGGATTTACGCGTTGCATACGCTGCTGTGCTTCTTCAACCGTTGTTCCCTCTTGCTCTAGACGTGCTGTCCATTGTTTCTTCCACTCGCCCAAATCTTTGATAGCTGTTCCTTCTGATAAAGCACGGAATGTGGTCGTGAAATCTGCTTGCTGTGCTTCCATCAATGTTAACAATTGTTCTGCTAATGATTTATCTTCAGGGCGTGCTGTAGCAAAGCCTAACTTATCTCGCATACCTGCTAGCCATGCATCACCAAATACTCGTGGATAGCTCTTAAGCACTTCTTCTAATGAAGCGATCGCCACTTCCTCATTGTCATCAATTAAAGGCAGCATTGTTTCCGCAAAGCGCGTTAAATTCCAACCGCCAATTGCTGGTTGTTGGCTATAACGATAGCGCCCTTGCTGATCAATTGAACTAAAAACTTGATTGGATTGGAAAACATCTAAAAAAGCGCATGGACCATAATCTATCGTCTCACCACTTATCGTCATATTGTCCGTATTCATGACACCATGTACAAAACCAACAAGTTGCCACTGTGCAATTAATTGCGCTTGACGATTCATGACTACACGGAAAAAGTCAATATAATTTCCCTGTTCAAGCGATGGGTAATGACGCGCCATCGCATAATCCGCTAAGTCGCGCACAGCATTTTCATCTAACATATGACGCGCATATTGAAATGTTCCTACGCGTAAATGACTTGCCGCCACTCTCGTCAATACAGCACCTTGCTGCACTTCTTCACGGTAAACTGGTAAGCCAGTCGCTGTCACCGCTAAGCTACGTGTCGTTGGAATACCTAGGCCATGCATTGCTTCTGAAATAATATATTCGCGCACCATCGGCCCAATACCTGCGCGACCATCACCTCCACGAGAATAATGTGTACGCCCACTTCCTTTTAATTGAATATCTACACGATGCTGTTGATATGCATGTTCGCCGATTAACATAGCACGACCATCACCTAACATCGTAAAATGTCCAAATTGATGTCCTGCGTATGCTTGTGCAATATAGTCACGTTGTTGTGAACCAGTAAATAAATCTACATTTTCTCGTTCATCATCAACATTTAATTGTTGTGCTAATCGTTCATTCCACAAAAGCATACATGGTTCTTTTACGCGATTAGGTCCTATCTCACGATAAAATGATGCCGGTAATGTCGTATATGTTGTCTCAAAGTTGAATGACATCTAAAACTCATCTCCTCCATCTATAAGTCTCTTTACAATAACACAAAAAGCGCAGCAACTCCGTGTTTGGAATTGCTACGCTTCGTGATTTATCTGTTCGATTATTTTGTATATGACAAAATAGCATTATCGAAACCTTGTAATTTAGCTGTTGCTGTTGCTTTATCGGCATATTCAAACATACGAATGTCATTAATATTATTAAATACAGTTACTACCCACATAATTCAGGTCTCCATTTCGCATTGTTGTGTATTACAACAATTATTATTTTCCGGTGACTTTTGCAAATTGTTATATAACATATTTCTTAAATCCTATTCTACTCTGATTTTCAAAAAAGAAAAGACCTTTTCATATCTTTTCACAATTCGTTCAAACTCTAAGCGTTTTCATTGAATTTTCTGTGACTTTCATCATTTTTAATAACGGTTCATTAAAAATGATATGGTTAACGTAGATTCAAACGCGTAGTTCCTACTTTTCAAATCCAACTAAAAAATCCATAATCTTTTTTTCTTTGCATGAAGTCGATAAACACGTTTATATGTACGCATAAGTTCATCTTTTCGCTCATCTACCTTATAGTAACTACCATTAAAATTAGCTACATCTTTTACTATTACATCCATCTTAGGCGCCAAATCTGCATTACCTGCACAAATCGCTCGCACCCCTGCATCCCAATTTGTTATATTGCGCCCTACCATATTTTCAAGTAACGCTAAGCGTTGGTCCTCTTCTAAATTTGTTGGCAATTGTGCCATCACTTCAATAAGACGATTCGCATTTTCTTCTTGTGGTGTCGTACTTTCTAACATTTTCCGAATAATATCGCGATGTCTTTGCCAAATTTCCATAGGATCATCAAAAAAATGATCGAATTGCTTCTCGATTAATTGTTGGCGCCATTCTTCAATAATATGCGGTTGAATTGCAAGACGTTGAAAGGCAGCATACTGTAAAACTGCTTCACGCCCCATCACTAACTCATCGCCGCCATAATGCATATAAAATTGTTTTGCCTCTTCGATTGTCATCAAACCACCTACCCTTACAATAAGTATTTACAACAATGTCTACGCTAAAACCTCCAACCTCATAAATAGTCAACAAGTTCCTATAATCCCCAATACTTTACTCCCTTATTACTATGCTAATATATGTCGTAAGTACAAAAAAGTAGGAACCGCCTAGCAATGGGTGATTCCTACTTTTTTTATTTATGACAACCATTTTGGTGGCGTATTTTTGCTCCAATAAATTTCCCCTAAGTCATAATGTGAAGCAAAATTATCTTCATATGTATGATAGTGAAAATTATAGTAGAATCCTTCAAACGGTCGATTTTCTGTACGCACATGGAAACGAATCATATCTTCATGCGTCTCTCGATTATAAATATTGAAAATTTTCTCAGAGTAATTGCCACTTGGATTTTCAGTAATTGCCAAATTTGCCCATTCTTCTTCACCAACGCGTGCGACTGTATAATCAATTGCTTCTTGCATTTTCGGAAAAATTAATTCATCAAAATTTTGTTGGATTTTTGGTCCAACTTTCGTACCAAATTTTAAATAAACTTGCTCCTTTGCTTCTTGCATAAAATCAATCGGTTCATATATTTGTTCAATTACCGGTTGCTCTTCTGCGTAAGCAACAAGTGTTGTAGTCGGTTCATTTTGATGTTCAATTAATGTTTTATGTTGCGAATTTCCTTCAAATACATTTTCCCAAAATGCATGCGATGGTGTAATTAAGCCCAATGTAACAACAGCAACTGCTGAAACCATTGCTTTTTGAAACCATTTTTTCATGCTTAACTCACCTGCTCTCAAAATATTCTTAATTATGTTACGTTTTATACATTGAGAAAGTTTCATGTACCAACAAAAAAGTAGTAGCTCAAATTGGCTACTACTTTCTTTATTCACTAAAAATTAAATTTTAAAACGTCCCTCATCTTTAATTGTCCTATAACTTTCATATTTATCCAAGCAATTCACTATGAGAATACGCATTCTAGGTCAAGCAACTAGTATTCATCGCCTATCTACTCCTTAAAGAAGGCGTCTTCTACGAAAAAATATCATTTTTCATAAATCCCATAATGGAATTTTGTATTCGGGCGTTTTAATTGAGTAAAACCATATTTATCAAATAATAACGAGCGAAAATGAGCTTTTAATACGACGCGTTTTTTAGCAACGCGAATCGCTTCCTTCATCCATTCATCATCTAATGAAACATGAATACCCGCTTCTCGAAGGGGTGTAAAATTTTTAGATTCTTCAATTGTTTTTTCAAACATTGGATCTAAATATACAACATCAACAGATGCTGTTGGCAGTTGCCGCAAATAGTTAACAGCTATTGATGAGACGACTTCAATTTTTCGCATACTAGCTAACTCTGGTAATTTCTCTTCTACATAATCATATTGTTGTAGTCCTTGTTGCAACATAAATGCAATAATAGGATTCCCTTCACAGCCAATTACGCGCCCCGTACCTCCTACTTGAATGGCTGCCAACATACTATCGGTTGCCATTCCTAATGTACAATCAAGTAATGTATCTCCGATTTTTAACTGCACCGCTTCTAAAAACGTATCTTTTTCTCCACGCACGAGACGTTTTGCACGAAACGCAGCTGAAGAAGGATGGAAGAAAAATGGTTCTTGTTGACCAAAAGCATAATATTCATATCGCAATTTTCCGGCAATTAAAATATTAGCTTGCTCTTGTTCCATCATTTTTTTCATAGATTGCTTGCGACGTTCGATAAACGGAATCGCTAACATCGTTGATGCAAAAAGGGCGCGCTGACGAGATAATTCGTCGGGGCGCCCGCCAGTTGTTACAACTGTTTTCATCAATTACTCAACGATTTTATCTAATACGTCGATCACATGGTCACGTACAGATTCCATCATTTGTCCTTCAATTTGTTCGCGTGGGATAAAGTATGCCAAATTACCATCTTTCCAAAAAGCAATCGATGGTGATGATGGCGGTACTTCTTCAAAGAATGCACGCACTTGTGCTGTCGCATCTTTATCTTGTCCGGCAAAAACCGTTACTAAATGTTGTGGTTTGTTCTCTACTGCTTGTACAGCTTCAATTACTGCCGGACGTGCAAGTCCAGCAGCACAACCGCATACTGAGTTAATAACAATTACAGACGTGCCTTTTGATTCTTGCATATGTTCTGCTACTTCGTCACCTGTCATTAATTGTGTAAATCCTGCATTTACTAATTCTTCGCGCATTGGTTGTACAATACCGCGCATATATTCATCATAAGCATTCATCGTTCTAGCCTCTTTCATATTGGGTCGTAACCCTTGTATTTATTGACTTTCTACTTTCCCATTGTAGCGTTCATTGCGTGAGATTTCATCCTTTTTTACTCGGAATGTGAGATTTATGTTAGATAGATGTTAGATTGTTACACTTAGAAACGTTGTTAAATCAACGTTTTATAGCGTCGTTTGAAGTTTCCGCTTAAAAATGTGAGATTTTTTGAACGAATATCGGGTTTTAAAGAGCAAAGCAGATAAAGATTCTATATTTTATTTTTTAATTCAGTTTAAATGTAACCTCGAATATTTCCTTTATTTCAACAATTACATATACTCATAAAGAGTAGCAGAGTAATAATACTAAACTATTAAAACTTTGAGAGGTGATGTAACAAATGTTAGGTATGGGTGACGATTATCTTTTGTATTTGTATGAACACAAGAAAGAAGATACTGAATCTGAGGACTATTTTGTGGATATAGCATACGATGAGATACAGAAATATATAGGGAAATTTGAGGTTGATGTTTTCCAGTGGACAGATGAAATGTTTGAGGAAAGTACGAAAAAAAGAGTGGAATGGGAGAGAATTATTAGTATTCCAGATGACTTGAACCATTATAAAAATAAAAATTGCCTATTCAGAATTCCTGCAGCGGATGAAAATAGTGACTATAAAAAAATCAATACAACAGTAGATAATTTTAAACTTACCGTGTTGTTGGAAGATTCTATGCCCTCTTTTATACAATGTATTGAAAAGTATAGAGCACTCGTTGATGCAATGCCAACGAACCCTTTTGCTTTTGAAGCAAATAAAGGTGCCGACTTGTATACTAAAGAAGAATTGAATGCGCAATTTGATAAACTTGAATACTTTATTGAAATGATGAAAACCGGGAGATGCTCGATAGTCTCGGTCGGATTATAACAATAAAAATACTGCTGGTAGTTTTAGAAGAACTATCAGTATTTTTTTGCACAAAAAACCCCTTTTTTACTATTCTCATAACTTTTTTACTCGGAATGTGAGATTTATGTTAGATTTAGATAGTTTAAGAAGTTACCTATTTTTAACAGATATGTTTACACCGCGTAATATATATGACTGTAGGTGCACTTTATAATATTTTTTTGACACTACAACATATAACATGTCCTTTTTTGAAAAAGCGACTTTTTTCGACACATTCTAAAAATGCTTATGTCGTTATTTTTTTAGTTTCAAAAAAATGATCGATTGTTTATTTCTAACATTTAATGTACATATTTTTGTACAAAAATTAACTTTTATTCTTTTATACATATAAAATGCATCTATTTATACATTTTATGTATAATTTTTTTAAAAATAGAGTGTTTTACTCAACTTTATAATAATCAGTCATACAGATGTGCTTAAAGCCGTTTTTTAGACGGTTTAAGCGTCTTTTCGACACACCCACATACTTATTGTCGATTCTTGTCTTATAGACGGTAAAAAGCCTTAAAAAGCTTTTTTTAAAAAATAAAAATCCGAGAATGAAAAAACTTCCCGGATTTTTATTTTTTTACCATTGAAATAATTTTTTACGAACAATAGAATCAAAGTGTCGATAAAGTAATGATACACTTTCGACTAATTCTTCGATTTCAGCATTAGAATAATTCCACGCATTTTCACCATTATCCATAATGACCAACATTTGATTTATGTACAATTCATAAACTGCGATAGCATCTGCAAAACAATCAATTTCTGATTGTTTTGCAATTTCTTTATCTTTCATAGTATCAAATACGCTCAATGCTTTTTGAAGTTCCTCTGTCACAGCTTGACGATCGCCAATTTTCACTGTTGGTGCTGGAACTTCTCGTAAGCTAGAAAAACGTTTAATACGTTTATTTTTTTTATGTTTCTCTAATAATTCTTTTGTAGAATGCATCTCAATTCCCCCAACAAAAATGTGTTCAGTTGTCTATCTGATTTCATGTTTGTAACCTACAATATCATAGTTTTTTAGTATAACGCAACCAGTATCAAAAAAATTTGATGCCCATTATTAGAATTCGAACTTTCGATATATCACTCTCAAATTTATACAAGTCCTTTTTATATATAGAGCACTTAGCACCATTTTTTTACCTTATTCATAATAACCATCTAATTTCTCTATAATTACTGAAATAAGCTCATTTGATAAAATAGTTCTTTTCTATCTATGTAGACGCCTTGCTCGTTTAAAAGTTGCTTATTTTATAACAAAAAAGAACTACGCGATGCGCGTAGCTCTTATCCAGCAATCCGACCATTGTAATACCAATTTAAAAAATCAAAACGTTTTACGACATTAAGTACACACGTAGTTTGTTCTAAGCGTTCTAATTTCCGATGTTCTGTCGCAAATTGACGTTCTACTTTCGTTGTCACATATGGCAAATTCCGTTGTGACTTACGCGAACGTAAATTTTCCACGCGTGCTCCGGCAAAAACATATTGTAAATTATATTGTGTAAAAGCTATATACAAAATCTTCTCTTTTGCTAAAAAATTGTACCCTTTCCCCCAATATGGTTCTGCAATCCATGTCCCCATATGACAGCTTTTTGTCGTTTCATTAATATTTTTTAATGTAATCACACCGATTAAATGACGTTGTTCATTAAAAATCATACGCGAATAAAAATGCCCTTCCATTTCTTCTAGCTGCATCACCCGAATAAATTGCTCCATCGCCTGTAATGTGCATTCCTCATCCGTTAATGCCAATGCTTGCTTAATAGATGGGGTTGCAAGCATTGCCGCTAATTGTGCAGCATACGAAATATCATGTGGTTGTAAAAATATTTTTTTCATTGAAGTTCCCCCTATTTTCTATTGGAGAGCTTCCCGATGACTTGCTTTGCTAGCTTATGATGCTCGTCTAATTTAAGAATATCTTTCGCAAGGCGTAACGCTTCTGGTTGTGAAATGAGTTCAAGCGATTCTGTATATAAAAATAATAAATCTTCTAGTGGTCCAATTTCTTGATAACTTGTAATTTCAATTGCTTTACGTGCATGATATGCTGCTGAAATATAAGCACCTTCCATAAAACTAAGACTACTCGTTAATAGTTTATAAGCGATTCCATGTAATTTCCATGATTCAAGTTCGATAAGCAATGAATTAATAAATGTATAAATGGCAATGGATTCGTTTTCATACGCTAAATACAACATCTGCTTCTCTAACTCATCATATGAAATTGTTTGTGCTATATGAAACGCTTGTTCAAAATCACCGTTCATCAAATATTCCTCTAAATCACTGTTCATCGGTATACTCCTTTTTTGTAAGCTATGGATACTGCGTAAATAATATTACATTTTTTTCAAATTCTATTCTTTACTTTATCACCTTTCCCTATTCTAAAAAAATAAAACGCTTGATAACCATCTTTTAAATTTTTTTGAAATAATCTATAGCATTTATTTTTTGTAAATGGAAATGTTTAGAAAATCTATTTTTTGTCTATAATTTATTATGATGTTTGAAAGAGAGGACTACTATGAAGAATAAAAACACAGCTTTTTTTTATGGAGGAATTGCATTTTTTTTATTATTAACGCTTCTTTTTGCCCCTGTCACTAGCTTTTTAATCCAACTGTTGCTTCTTGTTCTTAGTGTTCTAATGAGTTATAATGCCTACAATATGTACAAACGTGCTATTTTTATACAACCTGATTCATCTTTTGATGATTTTTTCGTGTCTAAATAATTTTGATGATACAGTTGTGGTTCCATACATAAATCTTAAACTTCATACTGTACCAAATGTGTTTTGCAATAAAAAAGTGCAGAGAATTGCAACGAAAAATACAGAATGTTGCCACCCGATATTTTCCTTATTTTCTCGACAATGCGTTTGTTAAACGGAAGCTTTGGCCCGTGTACGAAATAATATGGGCATGGTGAATCAAACGATCCACCAGAGCTGCCGTTAAACGTGAATCCGAGAAAATACGGTTCCACTGACTAAACTCTAAATTTGATGTGATAATCAGACTCTTTTGTTCATAGAATTCTGAAATAATTTGAAATAGTAATTCTGCTCCTTCTTTGCCAAAAGGCAAATAACCCATTTCATCTAAAATCATTAAATCCACTTTTTCTAATTTATTTCTAAATTGCTTCATTTTCCCCGTATGCAAGGCTTGCTCTAGTTCCTCAACTAAATGTGAAACGCGATAAAAACGGACTTCAAACCCATACTCACAAGCCTTTCGGCCAAGGGCTGAGGCTAAATGTGTCTTACCTGTGCCGGGTGCGCCAACTAAAATAACATTCTCTTTTCTCTGAATAAAATCCAGCTGCTCTAATTCTTCTTTTGTTAAATGACTAGGTAAACAAATGTCTTTATGCCACTGATAGGTTTCAAGCGTCTTCGTATCGATAAAACGTGCCTGTTTCAAGTTGCGTGCTATTTTGGCTTGTTCTCTGCCTACTTGCTCTTTTAATAAGATTTGA
>NZ_AYTB01000007.1 GCF_000505545.1 Kurthia huakuii LAM0618 | reverse complement strand
TAGGAATTGCTTAAATACTGGATACGATTCTTCTGGTAATTTGATTAACTGCTTTTGCTCTTGCTGCCATAGCTCATCAATCAGCACTTCTTTTTTATAATGTATCCGTTGGCGATCATTGATTAATTGTTGTTCTAATTGATTTGTTAAATCCTCCAGATCCTTTATGACTGGTGGTAAGCTAAAGAAGTTATAACGAACATAACCTACTTTACCTTCTACATGACCTTTTTCATTTCCTTTGCGTGGGTTGCACACTTGCACTTTGAACCCATAATATTGCTGGAAATGTCGAAAGGCTTCTGTTAGTTCTGCTTCTGAATCGCCTTTTCTCACCTTTTTCACCGCAGGTGTTAAGTTATCAATTCGAATGCTCAAAGGAACGCCTCCAGCCTGTTTAAATAACTCTTGAAGTCCTCCTAAAAAGCACTCTAAATTTTCGCTTGGCATTGGTACGGAAAATGCTGTATTACTTGCTGGAAATGACATGATTAATGCGTGAACATCCAATATTTCACCATCTTGAACTGCCTCCATGATACCGAAGTCTACTTGAGCTTCTCCTTCTGGATGTGCTAAGCGTTCGTGGCCTTTGTCTGCTTCTTCTTCCTGTGCCACCTTCCATTCTTGAATAAAATTACAAACCGTTCTGTAAGAACCTTGGAAACCCTCTTTTACTAGATCCTCAAATATTTTTTTGTTTTTTCGTCGTAACTTTTTCTTGAGCTTTAAATCTTCTTCTAACCAATCAACTACGATTTCTCCCCATTTTTCATCGTACATCATGCCTTTTTTTAAATGAGTTTTCTCTTGAGGGAGCTGATCCCCGTCACCATATTTTTTAGCAGTACGCCAATTGACTTGCATTGTTTTTGCGATTTCAGTAATCGATAATCCTTTTTCGTTTCGTAATGTTTTGATACAATTAACTTCAGACATTGCTAGCATCCTTTCTTACCTCCCTGTTTTGGCTTCGACACCTTAAACAGTAGAGGGACTTGGGGTGGCTGGCAAGTCTTTTTTTATGCACAAAAATAGTGCAGGACTCTGTACAAATTCTTTGCACAAGTCTGCACTTTTATTTTGCAATAAACACCAAAAGAAAAAGGAGGAATTACCCTATGGCGATTCCTCCTTTTTTATTATTAAATTTCATTATAAGATAAATGCACAACACCTGTTATAGAGCTATTTTTTTCATCTATGTACTCTTCAAGTTCCATTTCGACCGAGTGTGAGACATGAATGCCACATTCACAAAATGTCGCAGGAATATCAACAACAAATAGTTGCCCTCTTGCTACTTGATACACTTTTGATGTAAGCACCTTGTCTTTTTTGCAGGCACATGTTCCGCAAATCATTATTTCCACCTCACAATATTGAATTCATCATTTTATTATTATAGACCCACCAATACCCTCTGTCAATTAGAGACCAATTAACCATTTATTTATTTAAAACAAGTATTTTTATTCATTTAAATTGTACATCTATTTATTTTAATGGTGCTATTAGATTAAAAAAGTAGAAATCACGATAGAGTGACTTCTACTTTTTTAATTTATTTATATACATTTATTAATTTTTATTATTTTGGCGCATCTCAGTCATTTGGCGCCACATCGAACCTTTTGCATCTTCACCTTGTGTAATACGTTCGATGGCCATCTTAATTTGTAATTTTACTTCAAATTCTTTATCGTCGCTTGCCGCTTCTAATGCAGGTAATGATTTTTCAGTTCCCGTTTCATATAAGAACATCGCTGCACGCCAGCGAACTAATTTATTTTTATCTGCCAACGCGTGTTGCATTGCCGCTTCAAACTCTACAAAACTTAAGTCGCTCATACAATCTCCGGCTGTACGACGAACAGAAGCTGATTTATCATTTAATGCGTCCACTAAATAAGGTACGATTACCGTGTCTTCAATCATACCAAAATATACTGTTGCTAGGCGACGAATCGACATTTTTTCGTCGCGTAACGCTGCTGCTAACATTGGAATATCCTCTATTTCAGGGTCTGGTATTTGGTCGAGTAATTGGAATCGTTTTTCCCAATCATCCACTTGAAATTCTTCCAAAGTAATTTTACGTTTTGCCGTTGGTACTGTACGATTCTCTTGGCTTGCTTCGACAAGTTCTGCAATACGGCTATTAGGAAATGCTGCTTCTAATTCTTGAACTAATGAAGCACCTACTTCGTCCTTATTACCATAACGCACACCATAATCGACCCATTTGCGTTGCATAATATAGTTTTCATCTGCTTTCATCGCTTCAGAAAATGCATCAACAAAGCGTGTTGATAAACCAAAACGCTTCTCTTCCATATTGTCAAAAACTTTTACTTGCAATGGAATACCATTAAACATTTGAACATGAACATATGCTTCACCAAAATGTTCTGTTGGACCTTGTTCTGATACTACTTTTGCATCTTCGCCAAACGCTTGGCGAACAGCCACTAAAATAGTTTCCCAATCAAATTTTCCGATACGTTCAACTGCTAAAAAATCGGCCACATGATAAACACCTTTAACCCCATCAATTTTCATAATTTCTTGAATAATTTCTGGTGCTGTTTTGGCAGTTTCTTTATTATAATTATGTGCTGTGCCAAATGGTAATTCTTGATCTAAAATAACTTTCATTGTATTTGGACTTGGTGTTGGTTCAATTGATTTAATATGCATTCAAAAATCCCCCTCTTATCCGTTTACTATATCATTTAGGTAATCATAACGTTCACTTAAATGCTCATATCGCTCATTTAACGCATCTAATTCCGTTGTTAATCGTTGTAATAGCGTAAAATCAGCACCTGCTTTTG
Organism: Kurthia huakuii LAM0618; assembly: GCF_000505545.1. Taxonomy (GTDB): domain Bacteria; phylum Bacillota; class Bacilli; order Bacillales_A; family Planococcaceae; genus Kurthia; species Kurthia huakuii. Next base: position 490,064 of record NZ_AYTB01000007.1, on the reverse strand, counting down.
AAATTTGCTCTTCATGATCTATAATCGCATTTTCAACTTCTTCAATGATACTTTCGATTTCTTGCCATTCCTTTTGTTCTTTAAAGCTTAGCTTTTTCTTATCTGCTTTGGGCTGCTTTTCTTTTACTTTTTCAACTTTTTCTTCTTTTGGCGCTTGTTGCTTTTCTGTATGCTGCTTCGCTAAAAAATCAGTATAGACGTCTAAAGACTCCGTTAAGCCTCCATGACCATCTAACACCCATAATTTTTTCGCAATACGATCTAAGAAAAAGCGATCATGGGAAATCGTCACAACAACACCTGCAAAATGCTCGATAAAATCTTCAAGTACAGATAATGTTTCAATATCTAAATCATTTGTTGGCTCATCTAATAAGAGTACATTCGGTTGTTCCATTAAAAGTTTCAATAAATGCAAACGTTTTTTCTCGCCACCGGATAACTTTCCAATTTGTGAACCATGCGTATGCATCGGAAATAAGAATCGTTCTAACATTGCTGCGGCTGAAAAGTGTTCGCCATTTGCATCTTTAATATCATTAGCTGTTTCACGAATATATTCAATCATCCGCTGATGTGAGTCCATTTCAGGTAAATGTTGTGTGAAATGTGCAATCTTTACGGTCGATCCTACTTCAATCACACCGATGTCTGGCATAATTTCATTTGCTAGCATTTTTAATAAGGTCGATTTCCCAGCACCATTTGGTCCAATAATCCCAATACGATCTCCTTGTTGCAATAAGAAATCAAATGATTCAATTAGCTGTTTGTCGCCAAATCCTTTTGTCACTTGTTGACCTTCAATTACTTTTTTACCTAAACGTGTTGTTGCAAGATTCATTTCTAAATCCGTTTTCGAGTTATCTTTTTGCACGTTATCTGACAACTCTTCAAAGCGTTGAATACGCGCTTTTTGTTTTGTCGAACGCGCTTGCGCTCCACGGCGAATCCATTTTAACTCTGAACGATAGCGGTTGCGATTTTTTGCTTCTGTCGCCAAATCCATTTCTTCACGAATAGCTTTAGCTTCTAAATAAGCTCCATAATTCCCACTATGTTTATACAATGATTGATTTGCCAATTCAAAAATTTGTGTTGAAGTACTGTCTAAAAAGTAACGATCATGCGTAATAATAATCGCTGCACCTTTTAAACGATTAATCATTTCCGTTAACCATTCTGTCGATTCTACATCTAAATGGTTCGTTGGCTCATCAAATAAATATAAATCTGCCGGTTCGATTAATGTTTTAGCAAGCGCTACACGTTTTTGTTGTCCACCTGATAAATTCCCAACCATCGCCTCATAATCACTAATTCCTAATTTGGTTAATGCCGTTTTAGCGAGCGCGTTAATATCCCAACCATTTTCCGTATCCATGCGTTGTTGTAACTTAAATAACTGTTGCTGCAAGCGTTCATTCATCGGATCAGCATTTAATGCGATCAATGCTTCCTCGTAAGCATGATTTAGCGTAAGAATTGGTGAATCTCCTGTGAAAACGGCTTGCAGTACTGTCATACGCTCATCGAACACTGGGTTTTGTGGTAGGTACGCAATACGATAATTTTTTGGATGATCCATATCAATTGTATCGGTTTCTAACTCTCCAGATAAAATCGCCATTAATGTCGATTTCCCTGTCCCATTAATGCCAATTAATCCTGCGCGTTCCCCTTCCACTAACGTAAAGTCAATAGTATTAAATAGCGTTTTATCGCCTACTGTTTTTGTAAAATTCGTTACGATTAAATGACTCATAATTTACCTTCTCTTTCTGCGCTTAATTGTTGTAAAAAGTGCACCATAAATTGATGACGTTGCTTGGCTAGCATTTTTCCGTATGTTGTCGTCATCAACTCTTTTAATTTCAATAATTTTTCGTGAAAATGCGTTACAATAGCACCATTCTTTTTACGATACGCCGCTTCCGATTCATATGTATGAATTGCTTCTGTATCATCATAAATCAGACTACCATGTGCTCCACCAAATACAAAGGCGCGCGCAATGCCAATGGCACCTAACGCATCTAGGCGATCTGCATCGCGCACAATTTTCATTTCAATTGTTGTTGCTTCTAATTCATGGCCACCACGATACGATACCGCCGCAATCGTTTGTTGTACACGCTGACGTTCTGCTACCGTTAGTGGGAGTTGCGCTAAAATAGCAGCTTCCGTTTCTTTAGAAGTAGTATATTTTGCATCGCTCACATCATGTAATAGTACGGCGAGTTCAATCGTTTGTAGATTAGCAGTTGGTTCTGTCTCCGCAATCGTACGCGCTGTTGCAAGTACGCGCTCAATATGTTCAAAATCATGACTTGCATCAAAAGAAGCGTACACTTTTTTTACGAGCTTCGTGCATTGTTCAGTCGTTGTCATCTTTTCACCTCATCCTCACCATTATACATGGAAATACAAAAAAAGCGTGTTGGTTACTTACTACTAAAAAAAGGCAACCGTCTAAGTAAAGACGATTGCCTTGATATATTTTAGAATAAACCTACCGCATTACCATCTTCATCAATATCCATACGAAGTGCAGCTGGTTCCTTTGGTAATCCAGGCATTGTCATAATATCGCCGGTTAAACACACGAGGAATTTGGCACCTAGTTTTGGAATAACTTCACGCACTGTAATCGTAAAGCCTTCTGGGCGACCTAATAATTTTGGTTGATCTGATAGTGAATATTGTGTTTTCGCCATGCAAATTGGTAAGTTGTCCCAACCAAAGCGTTCGATATCTGCTAACTGTTTTTTTGCCGTATCCGCAAAAGCTACATCAGCACCACCATATACTTTTTGCACGATGGCACGCACTTTTTGTTCAACGCTATCTTCTAAATCATAAATTGGTTTGAAGTTATTATCTGTTGCTAGAACATCTAGTACAGCTTGTGCTAGTTCAAGGCCACCTGCTCCCCCTTGTTCCCATACATTTGTTAAAGCAATTTTAACCCCTTGCTCTGCACACCAGTTTAAAACAACATCTAACTCTTCTTGCGTATCCGTAATAAAACGATTTAATGCAATGATTGGCTCAACGCCAAACGCGCGTACCGTGTCTACGTGTTTTGCTAAGTTTTGTATACCGGCAGCAACTGCTTCAGCGTTTGCTGCTTTCAATTCTTTTTTATCGACACCACCGTGCATTTTTAACGCACGTGTTGTTGCGACAATCACGACAGCATTTGGTTTAAATCCTGCTTGTACTGCTTTAATATCCATGAACTTTTCAGCACCTAAATCGGCACCAAAACCGGCTTCTGTAACAATGATATCTGCAAGTTTGCGCGCTGTTTGTGTCGCCTGTACAGAGTTACAGCCGTGCGCAATATTCGCAAATGGGCCACCATGAATAATTGCAGGTGTCCCTTCTAATGTTTGTACTAAGTTTGGTTTAAACGCATCTTTTAATAATAATGTTAGCGCACCCTCTACTTTTAAATCTCGTACAAAAATAGGTTCTTTATCGTATGTGTAACCGATAACGATTTCACCGATACGTTTTTTCAAATCAGCATAGTCTGTTGCTAAACAGAAAATAGCCATGATTTCAGAAGCAACGGTAATATCAAAACCATCTTCACGTGGAACACCTTGTGCAGGACCACCTAATCCAACGATGACATGCCGTAACGAACGATCATTCATATCTAGTACTCGTTTCCAAAGAATACGGCGAGGATCAATATTTAATTCGTTTCCGCGATGGATATGATTATCGATAAGAGCTGCAAGTGCATTATTTGCTGTTGTAATAGCATGCAAATCACCTGTGAAATGCAAGTTGATTTCATCCATCGGTACAACTTGTGCATAACCGCCACCTGTAGCGCCACCTTTAATCCCCATTACAGGCCCTAAAGAAGGTTCACGCAATGCAACGATCACTTTTCGTTGTAATTGGTGTAACGCATCTGCTAAACCTACAGTTACAGTTGATTTTCCTTCACCAGCTGGCGTAGGGTTAATCGCTGTAACAAGTACAACTTTTGCGGCTGCTGTTTTATTTTTCAGCTGTGTCACATCAATTTTCGCTTTATATTTTCCATATAATTCAAGCGCGGCGGCTGGAATTCCAGCTACTTTTGCAATTTCATCAATTGGTTGCATTGTTGCTTTGTTAGCAATTTCTAAATCAGATAGCGGTGTTGTAACGTTTGACATATGTGATCCCTCTTTCTTTTATCTGAGTACTTCGAATCTTTCTAGACTTACATTACTACAAAATATGTCCTACTTCAATGAAATCGTTATACGACACAATTAATTGACAATAAAAAGAAATTCATGCTATAGTCGTTTCATTAGAGGTTTGTCCTCATAATGAAAATTGGCGACATATGGAGGGAACGCACATGCACCAAGGTACGGTAAAATGGTTCGATACGGTGAAAGGTTACGGCTTTATCGAGTCTGATCAAGGTGAAGATATCTTTGTTCATTTCACAGGAATTGTAGCTGAAGGCTTTCGTACATTAGATGATGGGCAACGTGTTCAATTTGATGTCGTTGAAGGCAACCGTGGCAATCAAGCGGCTAATGTAACGGTTATTTAATATTAACATGTAAATATAAAAAAGGACGAGCGCTTAAGAAAGCAACTCGTCCTTTTCTTGTTTATTCTTCTTCAGCTTGTTCAATCTTTTGTTGTGCTTCTGGAAGACGTTTAATATCAATGCGCACAATTTGATGATTGTTCACATCAAGTGCGGTGAAACGGAATCCTTGTTCTTCAATCGTATCTCCTTGTTTGACATCATTATGATGTGCCATAAACCAACCACCGATTGTATCAATATCCTCATCTTCAATTTGCATGCCTGTTAAATCATTTACTTCATCTAATAATAATTTACCACTAACATTAAAATGATTTTTATTGAATTCATGTTTTTCAGGAAGTTCATCAGCATCAAATTCATCTCGAATTTCACCGACGATTTCTTCAATAATATCTTCGATTGTGACCAAACCAGAAGTTCCACCATATTCATCAAGTAAAATAGCAATATGAATACGTTTTGCTTGGAATTTGATTAATAAATCGCCGATTGGAATCGTTTCAATAACTTGAATAATAGGCTGTACAAAATCGCCAACCGTTTTTTGACCACTCGCCTCATGACGAATCATTTCTGTCAGTAATTGCTTCATGTTCACAAAACCAATCACATGGTCTTTGTCGCCATCAACAACTGGATAGCGTGTGTATTGTTCCACATCCATTAAGCTAAATACTTCTGTTAATGTCATGTCTTTATCAAAGCTAATGATTTCTGTGCGTGGTACCATGACTTCTTTTGCAACACGATCATCAAATTCAAAAATTCGATTCACATAGTTATATTCAGCAGGGTTGATTTCTCCGCCCTTAAAACTATCCGCTACAATCAAGCGCAATTCTTCTTCACTGTGCACTTCTTCATTTTCAGACATCATTTTCAAACCAAACATCCCCGTCAATAAACGAGCTGAGCCATTTAACAATTTGATTGGTAAATACATCACTTTATAAAACATCATTAATGGGCCAGCAAAGGCTAATGTTACAGCCTCTGCCTTTTGAATCGCTAATGTTTTAGGAGCCAATTCGCCAACAACTACGTGTAAGTATGTCACTAATGAGAACGCAATAATGAATGATAAAACAGAAGCTAAACTTCCCTCAATATCCGTTATTTCAAATAGTGGATGCAATAATTTTTCAACAGTGGGCTCTCCAATCCAACCTAATCCAAGTGCTGTAATGGTAATGCCGAGCTGACATGCCGATAAGTATTCGTCTAAGTGAGTTGTGACTTGTTTCGCTTTTAGTGCCTTTTTATTCCCTTCGGCAACTAATTGATCAATTCGCGTTGAACGCACCTTTACAATAGCAAATTCTGTTGAAACAAAAAATGCTGTTGCTGCAATCAATACCGCAAACAATACTAACTTCCAAACTATCTCTCCGTCCAAATAAGTTCTTTATCATATCGCTATGATAAAGAATTCACCTCCTGTACATGTAATACTATTAATGTAATCAAAAATGCGCAGAGAATGCAATTTATATCTACGCAAAAAAAATATTCTTACCGCATCATTTTTTTATGTCCTAATTAAAAAGGGACGCCTCTTATAGTGGCGTCCCTTTTCCAACTCATTATTAAACGTTTACTGGTTGGAAAAATTCCTCATATAATGCTTTTAAAATCGCGTTTTCAAACTGTTGTTGTACGCCAAATGACAACGACACTTCAGATGAACCTTGGTTAATCATTTCAATATTGGCACCTGTACGAGAAATAGCTGTTGCTGCACGCGCGGCTAACCCCGTATTGTTATTCATTCCTTCACCAACAACAACAATCATTGAGAAGCCATGACGGAAATGAACATCATCAGCATGTAATTCATCGTACACACGTTTAACGATACGTTGCTCTTTTTCGAGATCTACCTGATGGCTACGGATAATTACTGAAATATCATCTAAGCCAGATGGTGTATGTTCATATGAAATATTTTCTTCTTCTAAAATTTGGAGCAATTTACGACCGAAACCAATTTCTCGGTTCATTAAATATTTACTTACATACAAGATTGAGAATCCTGCATCAGCAGAAATTCCTGTTACCGGACGGCGATTAGCTGAACTTTCAGCAACAATTCTTGTTCCTGGCGCTGTTGGATTATTCGTATTTTTGATGTTTACTGGAATCTTCAATTTAAATACAGGCATCAATGCTTCATCATGGAATACAGAAAATCCCGCATATGATAATTCGCGCATTTCACGATAAGTAATTTCGGTAATTTCGGCTGGGTTGTTTACAACTTTGGGATTTGCACTGAACACGCAGTCAACGTCTGTAAAGTTTTCATAAATATCAGCGCCTACTGCAGCTGATAAAATCGCACCTGTAATATCCGAACCACCTCTGTCAAATGTGCGTAGAACACCCTCTGTTGTATAACCAAAGAATCCTGGGAATACGATAATTTCATTTGAGTCTTTTAAAGCGCTCAAATTATCATATGCTTCAGGAAGTGCCATCGTACGCGCAGGTGGTTCATTTACAACTAAACCATCTTTTGGGCTCACATAACGCGCTTCAATACCAATGCTATTGAAATACATAGCAATCATCTTCGCATTATTATCTTCCCCACTTGCTTTTAAGCTATCTAACACGTATTCAGGTGATACTTTAATCGCCTGCTCACAGCGCGTGCGTAAGTCCGCTTCGATAATATCCGAGATTTCTTTATCTAAGCCAAGACCTTGCGCATTTTCTTCATAACGTTTTACAACCGCTTCGATTTTCCCTTCTACTTCTTCACCGGCGATAACAGCATTTGCTAGATCAATAAGAAGGTCGGTTACTTTAATATCGTTCGAATCGCGTTTCCCAGGCGCTGATACGACAACGAAGCGACGCTCTGCATCACTCTGTACAATTGCCGCTACTTTTTTTACTTGTTCCGCACTCGCGACGGAAGTTCCACCGAATTTACATACTTTCATGTCATCAATCCTTATCGTCTGTATTTTTAGAATAAACATCTGTCTTTCTTCAGTGTACATAATCATTGTTGAAATAGTCAATATATATTTTTATATTATTCTTGCAAAAATATTCCGAATTTTCAACAAGATGTAATAAAAGCGTCTAATTAGTGACCAGACGCCTCATTTCTTATTCTTTTGAATAAATTTTTAATAATTCTTGCCCTAAGAACTGCAATTGTTCCCCAACTGTACACGATTCAATACAAAATTGATGGGCGCCTTGCTTGCCACGATCTTTACGCAATTGTTGTTTTACAAAACAACCATCGCAATATTTTTCCATCGTTGCATCAATTTCACTAATAATCTTTTGTTGATTCAACAATGAAATCACCTCAATTTCAAGTATTTTAATATTCTACTCTCTCCTATGATATGATGCAAGTAACATTGCTTAATCGAAAGTAGGGATTGTATGTTAGAAGTTTATATCGATGCGGCCAGTGCCGGAAATCCCGGACCATCCGGGATTGGCATTTTCATTAAAGGTGAAGGCCACCACTTAAAAGTTAGTGAACCAATTGGCATTACCGATAATCATCACGCCGAATTTCAAGCGTTTGTGCGGGCGATGGAAGAAGCGCAGAAGCTCGCACCTTCGATAGTTTCTGTCCGCTCCGATTCAAAAATCGTCGTTGCTTCTATTGAAAAGCGTTATGTAAAAAAAGAATCGTATAAAACATTACTTGAAAAAGGCTTAGCCATTTGTGATACGTTCCCGTTATTTTTCATCAAATGGATTCCTGATGAATACAATAAAGCAGCCGATGCATTAGCGCGCGAAGCGATTCATAAAAACTAACTACTTATCAAAAAAGCAGGAAATCATTTTAATCGATTCCCTGCTTTTTTATAGTATGTGATTACACACAACTTACTTGTTCTTTTGCATAGAGTAATGCACCAATTGCACCGCTAAAACCTTCATCACCTAAAAAGACAGCGGTTTTCTTTTTCAATTTTGTATAGCTAGCAATCACATCACGCAGCTTCGTATTATGATCAAGTGTTGTTCCAATATAAACGATATGTTCAACACGATATTGCTCTGCTAATTGAATACTTAATGTCGAAACTACTTCGCCAACAAGGCCCATCGTCGTCGCTAACAAATCTGCTTTCGCATAATTTTGCGGTGGCTTCAAACCAACCTTACCAAAATTACTCGCCGTTAAATCTGGATCTAGCGGTGCTGGTACTTCCATACCTTCAAAAATATCTGCTACCATCAAATCAATCGAATGTCGATGTCCTGTCTCTGCTAAATCAGCAATTTTATGATAATCGTATTCTCCAGTCATAAGTGCACTTAAACCAACTAACGTACCGCCACCGATACCGGTACCGCTAACGCGTGTATATGCTTCACCATTTTTGTAATGAATAGAAGTACCAGAACCAATATTTGCTACGATACAACGTTCAAGGCTGCCTTCTTGGCGTTTTAATTGGTCATTAACACCTCGAAAAGTTGCTTCAAATTCCACTACAAAATGACGCGTTAACGATTCGTTTAAGAGTAAATTTAATTGTTCCGCGCGACCACCTGTCATCCCTAATGTGTTAATTTTTGGATGCGTATTAATAAAGGCTGCTACTTGCGCCAAATCATTTGAAGGATAGTGGCGCACTTGCAGTTGATTATTTTCGTTTGTATAGGCGATTTTTGTTAATGTACCGCCTGCATCTATACCTATTGTATTCATATATAAACTCCTTTTTCGCTTCCATTACACTTTAATTCGAAATAAGTGCATTTGCAACTATTTCATGCAGGAGATTAGGTGTTTTTCTCATACACAATATGGCCTGCTACAACCGTTTTAACGACTTGTGTTGTCAAAATATCCTCATCACTACACGTAAATAAATCGCGGTCGATAATTGTAAAATCAGCATCGTATTGGGGTGCAATCTGTCCTCGGTAGTTTTCTTGATTTCCAGTATAGGCACTTCCCCTTGTATGCATATATAACATGTCGTAACGCGATAAGCATTGCTCTGGCTGATAAACGACACCATCTATTTTTTTACGAGTCACACCTGCCCAAATCGTTTCAAATGGATTAATACGCTCGATTGGTGCATCCGTACCCGCACCAAGCACGATACCAGCATCTAGAAAAGCTTTCCACGGATACAAATGCTTGCTGCGTTCAGGTCCTAAACGTTCAGCTACCCACGGCATATCTGACAATAAAAATACAGGTTGTGCATCAACAATAATATTTAATTTAGCTAAACGCTCAATTTGTTCAGGCATGCAAAGACTACCGTGAATATAGCGATCGCGCATTGTCACGGCAGACACTCGCTCTAGCGCCGTAATCACTTGCTCAATCGCACCATCTCCAATCGCATGAACAGCCACAGCTGTATTATGCGTGCGCGCTAAGTCAATCCACTGTGCTAATTCTTTATCGCTATGAATACGAATCCCCGTTGTATTCACTCGTTCATAAGGCTCGCGTAAATAAGCTGTATTGCCACCAAATGAACCATCCGCAAAAATTTTCATTGCGCCCGCTTCAATAAATGGATTAGTAAATGACACACCATCGGCTATCATGTCACTAAAGACACGATGGTTCCGTAGCATATGAGCCCGGAAATAACGTTGGTGTCCAATAATACGTTCATATGCCCCAAGGGATTTTGTATAATGTCCAAAATACCCTAAATCTTCTGAATGTACCCCAGTAATTCCATGCGCTACTAAATCATCAATTGCCAAACAAAGCATATTGTCTAACTGTTGTTCGCTGACATCTGATGTCGCTAACTCTACTAATACATCATTGGCATTTTCGTACAATAAGCCATTTAATCTACCATTTATATCACGACCATATGCGCCACCTATTGGGTCAACGCTTTGTTCAGTGATATTCATTTTTTCAAGACCTGCATGATTCGTTAAACTAACGTGTCGACAAACGCGGCGCAGCAGCATCGGACCACGATAAATTGCATCTAATTCTTCAATAGAAGGAATGCGTGCCATTTTATTTTCATCCCACATATCGACATAAAGCCATTCCTTACCATCTAACTGAGCAGCTTCTTCACGTATTTCTGCTAAAAACTGCTCCGCTGATGTTACATGTTGCACCGTACGTTTTAGTAATAGTTCACCATAACCAATTAAATGAATATGACTATCAATAAAACCTGGATACATCACAGCGCCAGCTAAATCCTGTTGTTCATCTGCTAATAACATCAGCGATGAATAGGTCCCCGTCTGAATAATTTTTCCTGCTTCTGTTAATACCGCTTCGACCGTTTCACTTTCACCACGCATCGTATAAATCGTGCCACCATGCCATACTGTTTTCATCGTTGTTCCCCCTTGCGGCTATCAAATTGGCATTATTATATCAGAAAATGGAAATTATCTCGAAAATCTGTTTTTTCATTGTCTATTTATTGCCTTTTGCAGTACGATAAATAACGAAACAATAATATAAAAGCTTGAACGGAGGTATCCTTGTGGTACAACAAAAACAATTATATAAAGAGGCGATGAATGTACTAAAAGCAACAAGCCGTACATTTTTTATCCCCATTACATTTTTAGAAAAGGATATGAAAACAACAGTCGCAACTTCTTATTTATGTATGCGCGCCATTGATGAAATCGAAGATCATGAAGATATTACCGTAGAGGAAAAAGCACGTATGCTTACAAAAACAGCTGCTTTATTAACTGCTCCAACATTTGATAATGCAGCTTATTTAGAAGAGTTGGAAGCATATAAAGAGCTATTACCTGAAGTGACATTACGCTTAAATGATTGGTTAATGTTATGTCCAGAAGTAATTCGCGGACGCGTGGCTGCTTCCACTGCTGAAATGGCTGATGGCATGGCGAAATGGGCTTTAAAAGGTTGGGTATGCCATACGAAGGAAGATTTAGATGACTATACCTATTATGTAGCAGGACTTGTTGGCGTCATGTTATCGGACATTTGGAAAACATTCGCCGGTATTGAGACCGATCGTGACCTAGCAATTGGTTATGGTCGCGGCTTACAAGCAGTTAATATTTTGCGCAATCAAGAAGAAGATGCTGAACGCGGTGTCAGCTTTGTGCCAGATGATTGGACACGCGAGGAATTATTCGCTTATGCCAATGAAAATTTAGCAAAAGCAGATGCCTACAATAAACAAATTAAAAAGCGTAGTATTTTAATGTTCTGTAAAATCCCACTAGCACTCGCTCATAAAACATTAAAAACAATGGAAAGCGGTAATGAAAAGCTAACGCGCGCGGAAGTCGAAGCAACTGTTGCGGAGTTAGAGGAACATACAAAATAGCCTGTCGATGTCGAAAATTACTTACGGTATTCGGAACTGACCTACTAAAATAGGTCAGTGAAAAGACACTTTTTTTCAGCTGAAGAAAGGTCATTTAACTTTGCCAACATTCGAATAGTATTATAGTAGTTGATGTATTCTTGAACGGTTCACTGATGGCATTATCAGCGGGCGTGCCTTTGTGTGGCATGCTCATGATAATGCCTTTTTCCTTGCCTACTTTGCGCTTTAACTGTTCGAGCTCTCTCAGTTCTTCTTCGAAAGGTCCTTTGCCGTAACGATATTGTTGGCCAATAGGCTATTCTAAACGATCCATCTACCTGTCTTTAACCATTTCTCTCATTAGATAAATCTGTGATTCATTTTAATTTCACATAAGGTCATCACCTTGCTCATTAGTTAATTTTATTATCTTTGTTTTTTACCCATCAAAAAACACTTCTAACGTTTTTACCCTAGAAGTGTCTTGCTCTTTTTACGTTGTCTCCGTTTTTAAGCACATTCCATGCCAAATCGTTCTTGATACCTTTTTTTGCTCCGATAAAAAATTGTTAACTATCGATTCATCTACTTTTTATATTGTTTCAATCTCATTTCGGAATGAATGGACAAAAATCTATTCTTTTTCCATACAGATTTTTCCGTCTTATGTCGTTCACTAAAACTTGACATTTTCTAAAGAAGCTAAATATGACATCAATTTTCACATTAAATATCCTTTAAATGCATTAATTGATCTCAAAACGATATGTAATCAATCTGTTTTATCTATATATAGTATTCGTTCACAAAATTGTCGAAATTTCATTTCATAAATTTTATTGGCATCTTTTGCACGTTTTTTCGGCCCTTTTAAGCGCCCACCATTTTGTCGAATTTTTTTACTAACATGACGGATATTTAATAAACTATCAATATTTTGATGGGTATATTCTCTCCCATTTTGATCAATACAAAATCCATTTTTCGCTAACACCATCGTGGCAAGGCCATAATCTTGTGTCACAACGATATCACCTTTTTGAATTTTGTTTACTAATGCAAAATCCGCGGAATCATTACCTTTGGAAACGGTTACGGTCATAGCACCTTCCCTAACAATCTCATGTGATGTATCACAAAAAATAACAACTTTCATTTCCAAATCTTGTGCGACAACAATCGTTTCATTAACGACTGGACATCCGTCAGCATCGATACATATTTTTGGCATTTTTAATTACGTCCTTTCATTGCATTCATGCTATTCTTCCCTATCGTAATCGAGAACTTATAGCTTTTTTATTTTATCATGTATTTAAAATTATCTGATTATTTAAGTTTTTTGACGATTGAAAATTTTAAAAAATCCATTTACGATAGAACTATCAAAAAACTTAACACACATGGGGGTTTTCTTAAATGGTCACAGCATTAACAACAAATAACTCAGAAGCAACTGCTTACATCGATAGCGTCTACAATAAATTAGTTGAACAAAACGCGCACGAAACTGAATTCTTACAAGCAGCAAAAGAAATCATCTATTCATTAGCACCAGTGTTTGAACAACACCCTGAATATGTAGATGCTGCCATTTTAGAACGTATCGTTGAACCAGAACGCATCATTAAATTCCGTATTTCATGGACAGATGATAACGGAAAAGTACAAGTTAACCGCGGTTACCGTGTACAATATAACTCAGCAATCGGACCTTATAAAGGCGGTCTTCGTTTCCACCCTTCAGTAAATGAATCAATCATCAAATTCTTAGGTTTCGAACAAATTTTCAAAAACTCACTTACTGGCCAACCAATCGGCGGTGGTAAAGGTGGTTCTGACTTCGATCCAAAAGGGAAATCAACTAACGAAATCATGCGTTTCTGCCAAGCATTCATGACAGAATTATACCGTCACATCGGGCAAGATATAGATGTTCCTGCTGGTGATATCGGCGTTGGTGGTCGTGAAGTAGGCTACTTATTTGGACAATATAAACGTATCCGTGGCGTTTACGAGCCAGGTGTCTTAACTGGTAAAGGGTTAACATTCGGTGGTTCATTAACACGTACAGAAGCTACAGGTTACGGTTGCGTATACTTTGTAGAAGAAATGTTACGCGAAATCGGTGAAGCGTTTGCTAATCAAACTGTTGTTGTATCGGGTTCTGGTAACGTAGCAATCTATGCTATCCAAAAAGCGCAACAACTGGGCGCAAAAGTTGTTGGTGCAAGTGATTCTAGCGGCTATATCCACGATCCAAATGGTATTGACTTAGAAGCATTAAAAGACATTAAAGAAGTTCGTAAAGCACGTATCTCTGAATATGTAGAAACACACCCAGAAGCAACATTTACTGAAGGTTGTGCAGGTATTTGGTCAATTCCATGTGATATCGCCCTACCATGTGCGACACAAAATGAAATTAACGAAGAAGCGGCAAAAACATTAGTAGCAAACGGTGTGAAAGCAGTTGGTGAAGGTGCCAACATGCCATCAACACTTGAAGCAATCGATGTTTATTATGCAAACGATGTATTATTTGGCCCAGCTAAAGCTGCCAATGCTGGTGGTGTAGCTGTATCTGCTCTTGAAATGGCGCAAGATAGCTCACGTCAATTCTGGACATTTGACGAAGTAGATCAAAAATTACACAACATCATGACAAATATTTATAATGAATCAAGTGCTGCTGCAAAACGTTACGGTCACGAAGGAAACTTATTAGTAGGTGCCAACATTGCTGGCTTTGTAAAAGTTGCAGAAGCAATGTTAGCTCAAGGTGTATTCTAGTTAATACACGAATTAATACACGAAATTCAGTTGATTTCTATTAAATATGCTGTTTAAAGAAAGTACGTTATAAAAACGTACTTTCTTTTTTTTGTCGTTTTTACATAAAATTCCTTCTTTTATTCTTTTTAAGACATTCTACTTTGAAATCGATTACAATACGAATAGATGGGAGGAGTGATTTCGATGGAATTAATTTACAAAGGGAAAAATAAAAATATTTACCGTCTACCAACTGGAGCGTTACAAATTCAGTTCACTGATGCCGTTACTGGGGAAAATGGTGTCTTTGAACCTGCTGCAAAATCCATTTTAAAAACAGTTCCAGGTGCTGCATTGTCCAATACGCAGTTATCTGCCTACTTTTTCAAAAAATTAAATGCAATCGATGTGCCAACGCATTTCATTGCAGTTGACGCTGAGCACACAGCTATTAGCGTCAAAGATACGACACCATTTGGGACACACGGCGTAGATGTTATCTGTCGTTTTCGCGCGATTGGGGCCTTTGAGGCGCGCTATAATGAGTTCATTGAGCATGGTGAAGAACTCGACACATTAGTTGAAATGGTACTCAAAGATGAGCACGAAGAGTTACCACCAATTACGCCTGATACATTAGAGGCACTCGGCATTATGACATTACGTGAATATAATTTTATAAAAAATTTAGCACGTGATGTATCGGAATTTATTCGCATGGATTTAGCTAAAAAGGGACTAGAATTATATGATATTAAACTAGAATTTGGGCGTGATTCGCAAAATGCCGAAATTTTATTAATCAATGAAATATCTGCTAATAATATGCACGTCTATCAAGGCGAACGCCTAATCAATGCACTTGAATTAGAACAAATTATGTTAACGAAATAAACCACTATAACGAAGTAGTTATGATGATTTTGCATCATAGCTACTTTTCTTTTATTCAAAAAGTTAGAATATTCATATATAATAAAAATAATTCGACTTTCGAATTATAAAGGAGAGATGGACAATGGTACAAAGCGTACGTAAAAGACAAGATATTCCTGAAAATGAAAAATGGGATTTGCGTCATCTTGTTGCAACAGAGCAACAATTTAATGAAGCATTACCAACATTTTTAACGAAGGCTCAAACGTTGGAAACAACTTGGCACGGCAACGTAAAATCTGCGGCAGATATCATTACGTTAATTAAAGACTATGAAACGTTTAATACGGCCTTAACACCGTATGTAGAGTTTGCTTTTTTAGACCCTGAAACAGATGCTACAAACACTGTTGCTGAAGAACGCTATGCCAAAACGGCTCAAACGCTAGCAAAAATCACCGCCTTATTATCATTTGTCGACAGCGATATTTTGGCACTCCCTACAGATACGTTACAACAAGCTCAAATGTTAGACTCTAACTATGCACACTACATCACGCGTTTATTAGACCGCAAAGTACATTTACTACACCCGCAAGCAGAAAAGACACTTGCTGCACTACAAGAAACGATAAATGCGCCTTACAGCCTCTATAACACAACAAAGTTAATGGATATTCAATTTCCTGACTTTAACGTGGAAGGCAAACAGTACCCAAATAGCTACAATTTATTTGAAGGAGATTGGGAAGTTGAAGATCGTACAGCACTTCGTCGTGCAGCGTTTGATGCATTTTCAGCTGAATTAAAGAAATTTGAAAATACGACAGCGAAGACATACAACACGCATGTTACAACAGAAAAAACAATCGCAACATTACGTGGCTATGATTCGGTTATTGATTATTTATTGGCCGACCAAGAAGTAAATCGCGACTTGTACAATCGCCAAATCGATTTAACGATGAAGGAATTAGCGCCACATATGCGCCGCTACGCCAAATTATTACAACAAACGCATGACCTTGAGTCGATTACCGTAGCAGATTTAAAAATATCGCTAGATCCTGAATTTGAACCAACGATTACTGTCGAAGAATCTCGTGATTATTTGAAAAAAGCGTTGGCCGTCTTAGGAGATGATTATTTAACGATGATTGACGAAGCGTTCGATAACCAATGGATTGACTTCGCACAAAATGAAGGAAAATCAACCGGTGCTTTTTGCGCAAGTCCTTATGGTCATCATTCGTATATTTTAATCTCATGGACGAACCGTATGAATGAAGTGTTCGTGCTTGCTCATGAATTAGGTCATGCAGGTCATTTTCGTAACGCGCAACGCGCACAAACGTTGTTTAATAGTGAAGCATCTACTTATTTTGTTGAAGCTCCGTCAACGATGAACGAAATGTTAATGGCGAATCATTTATTAAAAACATCAACGGATGCGCGCTTTAAACGTTGGGTCATTTCAACAATTATCGCACGCACATACTTCCATAATTTCGTGACGCATTTACTTGAAGCAGCTTATCAACGTAAAGTATATGAACTAATTGACAATGGTGGTGCAGTGAATGCGACAACACTTAATCAATTATTCCGTTCAGTGCTTGAGGAATTCTGGGGCGAAGATATTATTATTAATGATGGTGCTGAATTAACATGGATGCGTCAACCACACTATTATATGGGGTTATATCCATACACTTATAGCGCTGGTTTAACCATTTCTACACAAGTATCTCAACGCATCTTACATGAAGGCGAACCAGCTGTAGCCGATTGGTTAAAAACATTACAACTAGGCGGTTCTGTATCGCCTGTTGAATTAGCTAAAACAGCCGGTGTAGACATTACAACTGACCAACCATTGAAAGATACTATTGCATTTATCGGTAGCCTTGTTGATCAATTGGAAGAATTAACAGCTGAAATCAATGCCTAAATCAAAAAAAGCGAGCCTCTTTAGAGACTCGCTTTTTTATATTATGACCCAGATGTCATACGGCGCGTTTGGCGTGATTTTGCCCATAAACCTAATACAACTAAAATCACCATCATCGCAATTGGTACAATCCAGTCCATTTGTGGGAATAAAGCGTCAACTAAATATTTATGACCATATTTATCGCTAACCATCATTTCCCCTGCTGTATACGCAATTAATAATGCTCCAAGCCATACGAGAATCGGTAATTTTTCCATCAATTTCATAATAATTTGACTACCAAAAATAATAATTGGAATACTAACTAATAAACCTAATGCGGCAAGGCCTACATGACCATCTGCTACACCTGCAATTGCTAAAACATTGTCTAAACTCATAACAAAGTCCGCAACAATAATCGTACGAACTGCTGCCATAAGACCTGTGTTCCCTTTAACATCTGGATTTTCATCGCCTGCTTTTAATAAATCCCATGCGATATATAATAATAATAAACCACCGATGAATTTTACGAATGGAATTCCTAAAATCCATACAGCAATAATCGTTAAAATGATACGCAATCCTATAGCACCTGCCGTACCAATTAAAATCGCTTTTTTACGTTGCTCTGGTGCTAGTTTACGACATGCAAGTGCGATAACGACTGCATTGTCACCACTTAATACGATATCAAGTAAAATAATGGATAAGATTTTACTAATCATTTCGCCATCCATTGTGCTCCCACTTTCTTTTCTAAAATGTACCTCTTATTTTACACCTTTGATATGAAAATGAAAGAAAAAACTGTGTAAATGACTGGTTTTTTATGAAAACAAATAGAAATGACGTTAACTTATACGAGAATATTTTCAATGATATGCAATTTTTGCAATGCTTTCAGAATGCCATCATCATGTGCGCTTGCAGTTACATACTGCGCATATGCTTTAACAGCATCCGGAGCATTTTCCATTGCAATACCAAAACCTACATACTCTAACATATCCATATCGTTATAACCATCGCCAAAAGCAATGGCTTGTTCCTTATCATATTGCAACACGTTTAATACTTCTTGAATCGCGCGTGACTTTGATACAGGTTCCACTAAAATATTGACGATTGTCTCGTGCCATCGTTGAAACGTAATATTTGGAAATGCTTGTTTATATGGTGCTAATTGCGTATCTGTGGCAATTAAACACATAAGATTTGTACGATGCGCAACATGCGGCAATACTTCCGGCACCGATTCTAGCATAAATGCTTCATGCAACGCCGTTTTTAACTGTGCCGTCTCAATGCCATTATAGTAAAATTTATCACAATAAAATGTCATCGCATGCTGATATTGTGCTGCCATGCTTAGCATTTGCTGCTGAAAATTCGTAGCAACATCCGCCCCGTAAAGCACTTCACCGTGGTGGCGAACATATGCCCCGTTCGCTGTTATTAATGTTTTAAATCCTATTGCTTCTAAGTCATGGCACATTGAGTACGGTCTACCTGTCGCCGCCACAACTTCAATCCCTTGCTGTTGTAGTTTATGCAATGCATCGATGGCACTTTGTGGAATTTCCCCTGTGATACTACTCGTTAATGTCCCATCGATATCAAAAAAAATAACTTTTGGTTGTTTCACGTACAATTCGCTCCTTCTATTCACAAAAATGGAGCTACACACAATTGTGCAGCTCCACTTACTTTACTATTACATTTTATTATTCGCTTTGTTCAACAGGTTCTTCGTTAATCCAATCACTAAAGCTTCCCGTATATACTTGCACATGCGGATAATCTAGTTGCTTTAACATCGCATATAATGGTGACGCTGTTACGCCACTGCCACAATAAACGATAATATGCTCATCTTTTGACACTATATTAGTCAGCGTATCATTCGCCGTCAACTGTCCGTCCTCTACTAATTGCTCCCAATCATAGTTACGCGCTGTTGGAATATGACCTGCTACGGGATCAATCGGCTCGTGCTCACCGCGATAGCGTACCGCCGAACGCGCATCTACTAACACTTTTGATGTTTTGCCACGCGCTACCTCTTTTACGTGTGCACGGTCAACAGATAGCGCATCATTCCATTGAATAGGCATCGTCGTCATTGTTGACTCAACAGCCGTTGTTACGCCATATCCTGCAGCGATAAGACCTTTATAACCTTCCTTTACGATGTAAACATTCGTAAAGCCTGCATACTGCAACATAAAGTACGCGCGAGCTGCAAACGGTTGACCGCCATCATCATAAATGTAAATTGGTTGGTCATACGTTAACCCTAGACGATGAACGACCGCCTCTAGCTGCGCCTTCGACGGCATTGGATGTCTGCCTGCTGTTGAAGTCATATCTGATAAATCACGTTCAATATCAATATGGCGCGCACCGTTGATATGTCCTGTTAAAAATTGTTGCTGTCCTGCTTGCGGGTCCGCCAAATTAAAGCGCGCGTCAAGAAAATGTGCGGGCTGTTGAAGCGCGTTTGCTGATACTAATACTGTTGTCATATTAATGCACCCCTACTACTAGATTGTCATAAATTCCTTTCCATTCAGCGAGCTTGCTTTCTTCTTGTAATAAATTGCGTTCTGTTTCAATTTGGCGTACTGCTTGTTTTTCAAGATTTGTACGTAAAGCATCCGCTTGCTCCGTGATGATGGCTTGTGCCCACTCAGTCATGCGCTCGCCTTGCTCATCTAAGTAGATTTTTGCATCTGGTTTTGATACTTCTTCTAATTTATCACGTAACATAAAACGTTCATTTTTCTCAAAGAATGCTTTGGAGTTTCTGAATAATTTATTCACTTCTTTATAACGATTATGGTCATTAAATGGACCTGTAAATTCTAGAATTTCAGGATCTTCTAACTCAAACGGCATGAATGAAAAGCTGTCGTTCATGTCTTTCATTTTACGTACATCTGTCGTATAGCGATCTTTAAAGCGTGCGACTAAGAATTTTGATAAACGGAAGTTCGTTACACGCATTTCTTGTTCAAAGTCGAAGCTTAATGACGCCACTAATTCTTTCAAGGCAAAATCAAGTGCTGCCGATGTTGATTTTGTGTTAAATACCGCTGGGTTGTAAGATTCTTTAAAGAAATCTGTATAGCGTAAATACACGCGTTGTAAAACATAATACAATAAGTCTTTTTGTTCGTTTGCTTCATCTTTTTCAATAACTGCAGCAGCTGATTGGCTGAAATATTTTTTAATGAATGTTTCAAGATTCGCAAGTTCTTCTAAACGTTCATCTTTACGCGCTAAGTTTAGTTCGGTTTGCTCAATTAATGATGATAAGCGCGCTTCTGTTTTTTCTGTTTCTTCTGCTAATGCTTGTACAGCAATGGCTGTTAACTCATTTTCTAAGAAGTTATGGAAGTTTTCTTCAAACGGCTGCATGCCAGATGCATGATCTGAATGTTCCACTTTTTCTTTTAATGCTAATAAACTTGAAATACCGAATAAGCGTGGTTTGCGAATACCAAAACGCAATAATTCACTGCGTACATAATCGATTACTGCATCGCGCTCCTCATCATCTGACGCAAGGTCAATAGCATTCACAACGAAGAACATTTTATCTAATTCAAAGGCATCTTTCACACGACCTAATTGAATTAGGAATTCGCGGTCTGCGCGTGCAAAGGCATGGTTGTAATATGTGATAAATAAAATCGCATCGGCGTTACGAATGTATTCAAATGCAACACCTGTATGACGTGCGTTGATTGAGTCTGCCCCCGGTGTATCAACTAATGTCACACCCATACGCGTTAATTCACAATCAAAATAAAAATCAATATTGTCAACGAAGCAAGAACGGTTTTCTTGTGCCACGAATTTTTCAAAATCTTCATAGTTGGCGCGTACGACCGTACCTAACTTATCTTTAAATAATGGATAGCCTTCGCGGAATGCACGCACGAATGATTTGTGCACGTGTAAACGTTCATCGACTAATTCGACATCTAATGCTTGCTGCGCTTTGTTAAACGCATCTTCTAATGATGTAACCGCTACGCCAATTTCACCATAAGACGCAATAATATCTTCGGTCATTTGTTCTACAGTTTTTAACACGACATCGGCTGTTTCATGAGGATGCGCTGGTGATACAGGGCGAATTTTATTGATAGCTGCAGTTGTTGGGTTTGGTGATACAGGTAAAACTTTTTGTCCCATTAATGCATTTGAGAATGATGATTTACCCGCACTAAATGCACCGAATAACGCAATGGTAAAATCTTTTTCTTTTAAGCGCGCCACTTTATTTTTCAAGTATGCTGATACTTCTTCAAAGCCATCAATTGGTTCAACCGCATTGGCCGTATGGAGCGCATGTTCAATCGTTGCTGCTAATTGGACATTGTATTCCCCTTGCGTTAATTCTTCAATCTCTTCAACTGCTACTGCTTCTTCCTCTTGTGCGAGCATCGATGGGTCGAAGTGACGCATTTTATCATACGCTTCACGGCGTTCTTTAATCCAATTGTTCGTTAATTTATCCGCCTCTTGATTTAGCGTACGAATATCAACTGTTTGTTGAATAGCAAAGTGTTTTTCTTGTTGTTCTACTTTGTTATATTCGCGAATGATTGTTACTTTTTCTTCTAATGTACGTTTTTTCTTTTTCAATGGCTCAATATGCGTCATTGACAGCTCTTCAACTAATGCTTTTTTATGTTGTTTCCAATCATCTGTTTCGCGCTTGAACCAAATGCGTGTTGCCGATACGACGCGATTAGCAAAGTTTAATAATGCATCACCAGCTACCGCATTCGTACGTACTTCCCCTTCGATGACACTAAATGGAATATCGAATGTGAAATCATCGATTGCTAAAGACTCTGCATCGCTTAAAGCACCGATATCTTTTAATGATTGCTTCATAATATTTAACATATGACCCGAAATTTGCGCGCCGACTACTTCTTTATATTTTGCATATAATTCTTGTTGACGTTTTTCGCGTTCTGCTTCTGTTTTCTTTTTCTTACCGAAGAAACCGCCGACACTAAAGTCCGCTTGTTTGGACTCAGCATATTTACCAAGTAAATCGCGCAATTCAAATGGCATTAATACCGCATTTTCTAGCAATTCATCTACTTTTGTATTGTAGTTAATTTCCCACTCATCAACTGAATACAATTCCAATTGGCGCACAACGGTATCATACTCTGCTAAAATATCATCTTTGCGCACCCAGTCATCTTCTGTCACAACATCTAAGCTATTGTCGTAAATTTCTTGTTTTTGCTGTGCTAAATAGGCTTCATGCTCTGCAAGTAATTGCTTCAATGTGTTTTCACCATTACTCACAAGTGAATCTTGCCAGCCATCCATACTATCCATGACAATGCTCTTCACTTGCTCAAAGTCGTTGTTTGGATTGTTAACATCGCGTAATGACGTAAAGAACATACCTTTTGGTACAACGCCCCAATTTGCAAATGATTGACGTGCTGATTCCTTAAAGTCTTCAAATGATAATTCAGCATCTTTATGTTTATCGATTTGGTTAACGATTAAATAGACGTTTGGATTGTATTTCATTAATGTTTTCGTAAATTGGAAATTCAACTCTGATTGCACGTGATTATAGTCCATCACATAAAACACAATGTCGGCTAAATGTAGTGCTGATTCAGTTGACATACGGTGCGCATCATCTGTTGAATCGACACCTGGTGTATCCATTACTGTGACACCTTCTGGTAGCACAGATTGGCTATGCCCAATCTCAATTTGCGATACTAAGGCACCGTTTTTAGCAAATTCTTTCACCGTTTTAATATCATAATCTGCATCAAACTTTACTGGTTCATCATCAACTAAGTAAGCGATTGCATAATCGTCTACCGCTTTACGCACTTTTACAACGTTTGCGCTTGTTGGAATTGGACTTGATGGTAATAGTTGGTCCCCTGTTAATGCATTGATCATACTTGATTTACCAGCAGAGAAGTGTCCCGCAAAACCAATTGTAAATTCTTTTTTAATCAATTTGTCAGCAAATAATACCGACTTCGCCATACGTTCATCATCTTCATTGCGCTTATAGGTCATATAATTCAGCGCTGTTTGCTTTAACAGCAATTGAATTTTTTCCTCAAAAGTTGCCATACCCTACTCAAACTCCTTTGTTCCGTTAGTTGACTGTTGTTCACATTTTAGTCACGTTTCCTCTTATTCTACACGACTATAAAAAAAAAATCCTCCTATTCTAGGAAGATTTTTTCTGTTAACGCAAATGTGCAGTAGATTTTGATAAAACTTGCTTCATTACGACTGCATAAATAACAACTGTGCCACCAATAAATGCTGCTACCATCATTGTTCGCCCCTTTATATAAATGTTATGTATAAGTAATATTGATAATTATTCTCATTGATTATAAATATCATATGAAAAAAAATACGTTCCGTCAAGTAATTGTTAGGGAATTTTACTACAGAGCATGATATGATAGATTAAAAGTCTTATAGGGAGAGGTGCTACATGAGTAATTCAAACCACATTCAAATTTTATTGAACGGCTTAATTCAATCGATGCAAGAAGTTATTCCTCAAACGGTGAAAATCGGTACACCAACGCTTTATAAAGAACCCTTTACACAAAGTGAAGCAGGCGTATTAATCGGTATTACCGGCGATGTACGCGCTCGTATTATTTTAGAATCATCCTCTAAAATTTTTGGCGATATTGGCCTTTCAATGTACGGTATGGAAATTAGCGGTGAAATGCTCGAATCATTTATTGGTGAGTTTGGAAATATGTCAGCCGGAAAATTATGTACATATTGTGCGAATAACGAGCTTGATTTAGATATTACACCTCCAACCGTAATGATTGGACAAACAAAATTATTTGGCTTCCAACACGCTTTTCGACTGCCAATTACAATCGAAGGTCTTGGACAAATGAATGGTTTGTTAACAATTGATAACGAAGATTAGTACAAATAACTTGGCATAAAGTGAGAAACTACAAACTAGCGTAGTTTCTTTTTTTGACGAAATTCCTAGATTTCAAAAACCATAAATGGAAAAATAGGGAAAAATATCTATTATACTTATATGATTTTTCAATTTTTTTGTTTCCAAACCATTGATATAACAATGTTTGGATTTTTTTTACATTTATAAAGCATTGCATTTTTAAATATAGGTCGTTACACTTATTTAACAAGGAGACAAAATGACAGCAAAAAATAGCGATGCTTTGTCTTATGTAGCAAAACTAAGCAATACACACGCTATTATTTTTTCGTGTCATATTATCTTCGACTGAAAATTTTACAAAAAATCGTATGAATGATTAACTTACATATAGCTAATTCCTTCGTACAGTTAATTTTTTAACTTCTATTTATACAGAGACTAGATCATGTAAGGGAGGACCCGCAATGCCTTTATCTCAAATGAGTACACTAATCGTCCAAAAAAATAAGTATGAACAATTTGAGCACTACTTGAAAGAAGCACCTATCGTATCTTCAATTATTGAACAACATTCATCCCCTTTTTTTATGCAACTATGTCGTGATATTTGGTTTTCATTATGCGAGCAGCGTCATGAACCTATTTTAAACGTCGATTCGATTGAATCTAACCCGATTCGTTATTCCATTGTAAAGCAATTTGTGTCACACCCTACGTATCATTGTATCTACGATTTATCGCAACAAGAAGGTAGCAACACGTTAACAAATGCCGTATTAGTGGCAGATTTCTTAACGCATTGGTTGTATTTTGAGTTGGAAAATCGCGATTTTGACAACGATAAGCAGCGCGTACAATACGTATTAGAGCTCGTATCGATTTCACAAGCCATTGAAGGTGCTGCTCAATTTTTAGCGCATATGCAGCCTCAAATGCTTAAAAAACGTGATTTAATGGACTTTATTTTATTAGATTTCCACGAACAAGCCAATGACAATGCGCATGATTTATTTGAAGTCGCAACAGCAGGTGTAACGCGTCATTTATACAAAGCAAAATATGTTTATCAATCGATTTCATAAAAAAAGCAGGCATCTGAGATGCCTGCTTTTTTGTGCGTTCATTAAAGTTCTGTTGGTTGAACAGCAAATACTGGTGTAATATTGTCAATTACTTGTTGTTCTTGTTCATTTAAGAAAACATTAATTGTCCCGTGGTCATTCGTTGTGCGAATTAACCGGCCCATGCCTTGTTGAATGCGCAATAACATATATGGCAGTTCTACTTCATCAAATGAGTCATCTGCAAAGCTACGTTTCGCATCAAATAATGGATCATGCGGTGGGAATGGTAAATCAAATACAATTACACGCGTTAACGCCTCTTCTGGTAAATCTAAACCTTCCCATAAGTGGTATGAGCAAATCGCCTGCATTTTTTCGCTTGGAAGTCGCGGATAATTGATGATAACTCACGGTCCCCTTCAAACGCCATACGCGCTAATGTATCAGCACTTGCTGCTGCTTTGAAATCCAACATCGATTGTTTTGATTTGAATAAAATTAATGTTTGACCTTCGCGTTGTAATAAGGTTTCAACTTCTGCAGTTTTTTCAGCTTGTGAACGTTTATGCAAGTTGATGCTCATAACTTCATCATAATCAAATGGTGAAGCGACTGTAAATGATTCATATTTTTTAATACCTAGGCTATATGCAATAAAGCTGAAATCTTTATCAATTGATAATGTAGCAGATGAGAAAATAAACGGAATTTTTTTCGAGAATACTTTTTTCGCTAAAATATCGGTAATTAGATGTGGCATAATGACAAGCGTTTCTTCACCATCCGCTTCCTCTAACCAATCAACTGCGTCCCCGTTGCCAATAAATATGCGCATCGCTTCCGCATATTGCTCTAAAAATTCTTCTGCCATCCGAATTTCATATTCAGGAATCGTATACATTTCAGATTCGAATACAAACTCCTCGAACAATGCGTCTACTAACGTCATTACTTTTTGACCAATTTTAATGAGCATATCGCTTTTTTTGATACGTTTACGCTCTTCATCTGAATCGATAACGTCTTCGCGTAATTGATCGAAAAATAATTCATGGCCATCTTGTAGTTTCTCCATAAGATTCAATGTTTTTTCACGCACACCATCAACCATTAAACGTTCTAATACTTTAACGATTGTGTAATCTTGAATTTTAATCGTCATCGCTTTTTGCGCAGCATATTCTAATAAGTGTCCTTCATCAAATACAACCATTGATACTTCTGGTAATAGTGGTGTTTGACCTTCGCGTTCACGAGATTCTTTTGTAGCGATATGCTCCATATAAAAATCTTGTGAACAAATAATTAAATCCGTTGATTCACGATAGTTTTGACGGTGTAATGTTTGACCGCAACGATTGCGAATATCACATACTTGGCATTGTTGAATCGCGTTGTAGTTTACATGCGCCCATTCTTCATCGGAAACATTTGGATAATCGCTACGTTGACCGTATAAATCAAGTGAGCCGTTCCCATAAACACCTTCTGGAATCGTCATTGCGATGTCGTCTAAATATGCGCCATCTAAAAATTGCTCGGCTTCTTCATAACGCTTCAAACATAAATATTGATCGCGTGATTTCGCTAAACGCACATCAATATTTAAATTTAATAATTGTTGCAATTTATAAATATCGCCGCCCTCTTTTACAAGTTGGTCGATTAATGTTTCATCCGCACAAGCAATTAACGCTGGCTTGCCTGTGTAACGTGCATAAGCAATCGATGGTAATAAATACGCGATTGTTTTCCCTGTCCCTACGCCAGCTTCCGCAAATAACACGGATTTTTCACGTAGTGCACTTTCGATTTGATACGCCATAAACACTTGCTCATCACGCAGTTCAAGTCCCTTCTCAGGTAATTCGTCATAAAGTACATCACCAATCCAGTCTCCTAATGAGTCAAAGAATGATTTGTCTTTTGATAATTCGAATGGAATCGATTGTCGCATTCAGTAATTGCCCCTTTCCGTATTGACAACGAAACGGAAGGGCTGCCCCTTCCGTTATCGAGTAGATGTTAATTTTATGTTCTATGCTTTTGGTTCTTGTGGTTTGCGTGGAGAACGTTGACCCCAGAATTGGAAATAATCTGTTTTCATCGCACCGTTAAATAATTTACGTTTTTTCGTTGCTTTTTTACCGTAAATTTTATCGAAGTTTTCCATTGAAGAAAGCATATATACTGACCACGTTGGATATTTACGCATCACGGTACCCATCGTATTAATAACTTTTTCGATTTCTTCTTTTTCACCGATACGTTCACCGTATGGTGGGTTTCCGATCATAACGCCATCGGTAAAGTTCGTTGTAAAGTCGGCCACTTGCATTTGTTTTACTTCAACAATACCTTCAAAGCCTGCTTCTAAAACGTTATTTTTTGCAATCGTCACCATGCGTTGGTCGATATCTGACGCGATAATATTTAATGGTTGATCGTAGTTTGCAGCGTTATCGGCTTCAGCACGTACTTCATCCCACATTTCGGCGTTCATCATTGGCCAATCTTCACAAATAAATCCGCGGTTATAACCTGGTGCAATGTTTTGACCAATCATTGCTGCTTCAAGTGCAATGGTGCCTGAACCACAAAATGGATCAACGAATGGTCGTGCTGGTGTCCAGCGTGATAAATAAACAAGCGCTGCTGCCATTGTTTCTTTTAATGGCGCTTCACCTTGTTCTGTACGATAGCCACGTTTGTGTAAGCCATTACCTGATGTATCAATCGTTAATGTTGCTACATCTTTTAAAATAGATACTTCTACTTTAAATTTTGGTCCTGTTTCTTCTAGGAAACCTAAGCGACGATAATGACCTTTTAAACGCTCAACGATTGCTTTTTTCGTAATCGCTTGGCAATCAGGCACACTATATAATGTTGCTTTTACTGATTTACCAGTAACAGGGAATTCTGCATCGACGGGCATATATTTTTCCCATGGTAATGCTTTAACGCCTTCAAATAATTGGTCAAATGTTGTTACAGGGAATTTACCCACGACAATTTTCACACGGTCTGCTACGCGTAACCATAAGTTTGTTTTGGCGATATCGCGTTCTGTTCCTTCAAAATAAACACGGCCGTTATCGATATGTGTGTCATACCCCATTTTTTTAAGTTCATCGGCTACAAGCGATTCTAAACCCATCGCTGCTGTTGCCACTAATTGATATGTTGTCATACTTATATTAAGTCCTCTCTTGCTTCTAATTTCCAAAATTCTAAAAAAGTATCGAGCTCATGAAGAGGCATCGGCTTTGCATAATAGTATCCTTGAATCATATCACAGCCTAATTTCTCTAGCAATTTCACTTGATCTTTTTGCTCAACGCCCTCGGCAATTACTTTCATGTGTAAGCGATGAGCCATTTGAATAATTGCATCGACAACAGCTTGTTTGTCGGCAATTGATGTAATGTATTGAATAAAACTGCGGTCAATTTTCAAATAATCGAGTGGAAATTGCACTAAATAGCTTAGCGACGAATACCCTGTTCCGAAATCATCAATTGATAGCTTAAAGCCCATATTTTTTAGCTGTACGAGCTTGCGAATCGAATCACGTTCATTATTCATAACCGTACGTTCAGTCAATTCCAACTCAAAATAGTGCGGGCTACAATTGTACGATTCAAAAATTGCTTGTATCGTATCAATAAAATCAGCTTGATGGAAATGAATGCTCGAGACGTTAATCGCAATCGGTAAAACGTCATCGGTGCGTGCCCGTAGATGATTATGCGCCTCACAAGCAAGGTGGAACACACATTCACTCATCGGGATAATCAAGCCGGTTTCCTCAGCATATGGAATAAATTCTGCCGGTGAAACGTTGCCAAGATGTTCATTTGTCCAACGAATTAATGCTTCAACACCGATAACTTTTTCGGCGCCAACAGCGATTTTTGGTTGGAAATTTAACGTGAACGCATTTTCTTTAATCGCTTTTCGCAATTCATTATCTAATAATAATACGCGTTTTGAATCTACTTTTAAATCATCGAAATAAAAGGCAAATTGATTGCGACCATTTTGCTTTGCATAATACATTGCTTGGTCAGCTTTTTTTACAAGTGTTTCCATCGTTGTTCCATCTTCCGGATACAAACTGATGCCCATACTTGTTGATATATATATATTTTGTTCCTCAATAGGAAATGGTTCAGATAACAAGTGAACAAGTTTTTCAGCCACGTGTACCGCTTCCTGCATATGGTGGATATTTGTAATAGTGATGATAAATTCATCGCCGCCGTAGCGTGCCACGATGTCTTTATTTTTAAGCACGCTTTGAATACGCTTCGTAACGCTGACAAGCAATTCATCGGCAATTGAATGACCTAACGTATCATTCACCTGTTTAAAACGGTCTAAATCTAAAAATAACACTGCATGATGATATTCTCGATTAGCAGATGATTGGAGTAATGTTTCCATACGTTGCAAATAGGCGTAACGATTCGCTACACCTGTTAATGCATCTGTATATTTGCGTTGTTCAATCTCATTTTCAGCATTTTTTTGGGCCGAGATGTCCTCAAAAATGCCACAGTAGTTCATGATGTCGCCTTGTTCATTGCGAATGGCTACAATCGTTAACCACTCTGGATAAATGTCGCCCGTTTTGCGGCGATTCCAAATTTCCCCTGACCATTTTCCATGTTCTTGAATCGTTGCCCACATTTTTTTGTAAAAGTCTTGGTCGTGGATACCCGAATTCAATAAACTTGGGCGCTGTCCAACGGCTTCTTCACGCGTATACCCCGTTACAAATTCAAACGCAGGATTGACATGAATAATGCGGCTTTTTGTATCGGCAATCATAATGCCTTCTTCAACGCTATTAAAAATAGTATCAATGATATGATTTGGAAACGTAAATGTTGTCGCGTCCGCGAGCTTTTGCGTGTATTCCATCTTTTTTATCACCGTATCCCCTTATAAAAGAAAAGCTCTCCACCAACGAGGAGAGCTAAACTAATTATTATCATAATAAAAGTACATCATATAGAATTATAAGCCATGTTTTGTGCCCTTGTACTCAAACGGCGCAAGCCTCGTACTCTGGGTAGTAATCATCTATCTATCAACTGTATAAAGACAGCCAATCCATACCTCTGTTCATTTCCGTCGGTACGGCGCCCCTACCATAATTTGGGTTGCACACTCGCAGGGTTTACCTCGTTCCACTCTAGCAGTTTCCAAACTAGACTCCGTCACTGTGGCACTTTTCAGGAAGTGTCAACCATATCCAAGGACTTAGGTTTTCCTTCCGCCGTTAGCATTTCAGCTACTTCCGCTTATTTATTCGCGAAATACGATCACTACGGTCATCTCAGAACCGTGCGTGCATGGACTTTCCTCAGCAACACCAATGTGTTACAGCGATTACTCATTCATCTATGATGCTGTAGTTATTATAGTACTTCAAAAGTCATGTGACAAGGTTTTTAGCCTTTTTTTATGACATGAAACAAAAAATAAGTATTTTCCGACAATTAAATGCCAAAAATTAGTTTACTTTTTTGCCGCATAACCGACTAAAACCACTTAACGCCAAAAAAATCCAGCCGTTAAGTGGTTTCTCTTACCCTTCAAAATCGTTGTAAAGCTTATCGCCAAACACGCGTTTTTCAAGGTTTGCTAAGCGTTTTAAAATGTCGTAGTTTGTGACACCATTTGTCGCTTGTTGTGGTTCTTCTACTTCTTTTTTCTCAAGATTTGGCGCTGCTGTAGGTGTTGTTGCAGTTCCTACATTACTCAATTGTTCTTCTAGTTCTGCAATGCGCGCCTCTTTTTGCTTTAATACTTGTTCAAAGCTTTCATAATCTTGAATGATTTCGTCTAAAAATTGGTCAACCTCGTCTTGGCTGTAGCCACGAAGACCTGTTTTAAAATCTTTATCTAAAATGATTTTAGCAGATAGTTTGATATCCAAGTCCATCGTCCTTTCACTTCTATATAGATTTTATTATAGCACATTTTTATTCGTTAAACGTCTGATTCGATGCGTCAGTGCGTCAATCCGCTTTTCTTTAGCATGCGGTTTATAACAGATGCTTTGTGTCGTTTCATCAAGTGCCTTCTGCGTATAGCGTAGCGCCGCTTCAATATCGTGCAACCGATGCTCACATAGCTTCGCTAGCTCTGTATAAGCTTCTAGACGTTGGCGTTCATTGACATACGGGGTACATAATAAAAAACAATCATACGCTTGTTGAAAGTCACCGCGTTTTTTTAATAAATACCCTTTGTAAAAAGAAGCCTCTGCCGCTTCATCTACATCATATAGATGCGTTATGTCACGTAAAAGTTCCAAACTGGCATCAGAAGCTTTTAAATCTTTGTACCATTTGCCGATATTCGTATACGCCTTTGCACTTTCATTGCGCACGCCTTCCGTTAATAACTTCGTCTCTTGCACATACAATGTAACAAGCGACAGCAAATCATATTCATTATGCGTTAATACTTTTAACAACGCATTCGTTTCGCCTGTACGCACAGCATCTAAATAAATCGCAGGCGCTAAATATCCTGGGACATCACCATCGCGGATAAATCCGAGCTTCTGGCGCTCAACCTCACTTAATGTCATACGCGCTAGTTCCTGTTTCCAAATACGTTTGGCGCTATGCATCAAATCAATATGATGCGGCGTTTTAAGCGGTGGAAGTGTATTGCGGTGAAAGGTCCAACGCATTTCCAGCTGTGGCCAATCGAAACTCTTTCCATTATATGTTAATACCATTTTTTGCTCTTGCCAAAACCTCGATTCAAATAAAAAAGCTGCTTCGTGGCTCGGATCGGCCAAAATATATTGCTTTAACACAAATTCATGTTCGTCAAATAGTAACAAACCGTTGAGAAAAATATGCGTGCCTGTGCCTTTTAAACCGGTTGTTTCCGTATCATAAAAAACAATTGGCCGTTCGTCGGTTAGCGCAATCGGGTGCTCATGCTCACGCCATGTAGCGAGCGCCTCTAAAAAATCCCCCAATTGATAGGCGCCGTGCTGATAATCGAGCGCATAATGGACTTCGCGCACAAACACCGTACCAAATTCATTGTCGATGCGCGAAAGACCTGCCTGTTCCCATAAATCGCTATAGACTGGTGCAGCAGGTTTTTTATAACGGAGTTGCTCCGCTGGTACCGTCGTTTTTTTCTTAACCATTTTTTTCATCGCTAACAATTTTTTTTCGTAAGACATGTGTCTATCACCCTCTCATTAACACTGTCTCTAAGAAACGTTTCACTTGCTTCTTGCCACCCTCTTCTAAATCTTGTGCGCCGATACAAGACGGGCAGCCATGTTGACAACTACAATTATCGACATGCTCATAGACGCGATCGAGTAATGGCTCCCATAAGTCGTAAATACGTTCACTTAAGCCGATACCGCCCGGATAACGGTCATAAACAAAAAATGTTGGCTTGCCATTATGCGTGGCCTTCACTTGCGGTATGACATGCACGTCGCTACGGTCACTTTGAATATAAAGTGGAATA
This sequence comes from Kurthia huakuii LAM0618, assembly GCF_000505545.1. Classification (GTDB taxonomy): domain Bacteria; phylum Bacillota; class Bacilli; order Bacillales_A; family Planococcaceae; genus Kurthia; species Kurthia huakuii. The sequence continues at coordinate 457,048 of NZ_AYTB01000007.1, read as the reverse complement.
AAGCTATTCATCGCATACGCGACACCGGTCATCGCGCTACTTAAATCGTCGTCATTCCAATTCAGAGGTGCATCAAAACTCAACCATGTACTCGATGTATGCAGCTCTTCTGGTGGCAATGTAATAGGCCCTGAACCAATATTATCATGCGAATTAAAACGGATTTTTTTGAAAATGGTTGCTGTAGCAAGCGTCATAACATCTCCGTAGTCAATTGTTAAACTACCTACTAGACGTTCTTTATCCTCTGAAATAACTTTAAGCTCTACCGCGAGATTCGCATCGGTAAAATAATCGACATCAACTTCCGTGACGTACGCCTTTTTTTCTTCCCAATCGAGCTTTTCGACTTGAAACTGTGTGCCTTGATGTAAATAAATCGCTTCTTCATGTAATAGCGTCATTGCGCTATAGCGGTCCATTTCCCCAATAACATGCGTTTTCGTTGGTACAGATTGGTCGATAATGACAACATTTTCTTGTGATGCGGAACGCAAGCTAATATTATGTGCCGGAAAGCTATCAGCCATCCAATGCCATGTATCACTCGTTTTGAGTAACACTTGCTCCTCAACAAAATAATCGAGGAATGCTTCGACATCAAACTCTCCATATGACTCCCCGAAATGAAACGGTAATTCAAATGCCGCACACTTTAAATGATCCATTAAAATAAGCACATTTTCCGGGAAAATACGCGCTTCTTCTGGAGAGCTATTAAATAAGTAATGCGGATGTTTCATCAAATACTGGTCAAGTGCTGTTGATTGCGCCACATAAATAACAAGCGCATCTTCTTGACGGCGTCCTGCGCGACCGGCTTGTTGCCACGCGCTCGCAATATTCCCTGGATAGCCGGTCATGATGCACGCTTGTAATTGGCCAATGTCAACGCCTAGCTCTAGCGCATTCGTTGAGACAACTGTTTGAATCGTCCCATCGCGCAAGCCCTTCTCAATGGCGCGGCGCTCACTCGGTAAGTAACCACCGCGGTAGCCTCGAATCGATTCATCAGCAATTTTTTTAGCGGTTAAACTTTTTAAGTACGTCACAAGCATCTCTACGCGCATGCGACTTTTCGCAAAAGCAATCGTTTGAATGTGTGCGTTATACAATTTTCCCACGATGTCTTTCACTTCTAAAATAGCACTGCGCCTTACGCCAAATGTCGGATGCACGATTGGTGGATTGTAAAATACAAATGTTTTTTTGCCCGTGGGCGCACCACTTTTCGCAATCAATTCATGCGGTTCATTTGTTAACACTTCTGCTAATTCACGTGGATTTTTAATCGTTGCTGACGTACAAATAAACGTTGGATTGCTGCCATAGTAGGCACATATTCGCTTTAAACGCCGTAGTACATGCGCAACATGCGAGCCGAAAACGCCTTTATAGCTATGCAATTCATCAATGACAATATAGTCGAGATTTTCAAACAGCGACACCCATTTCGTATGGTGCGGTAAAATCGCCGCATGAAGCATATCGGGGTTTGTCATCACAATATGCCCCGCTTTACGCACTTTCGTTCGAATGCCAGGTGCCGTATCACCATCATATGTGTAACTTAAAATTGGCTCACCAATCGCTTCAATTAAGTCGTTGACTGCATTCTTTTGGTCTTGTGCCAATGCTTTTGTTGGAAACAAATACAGCGCACGACTTGATGGCTTTGTTAAAATCGATTGTAGAACGGGTAGATGATAGCACAGTGACTTCCCAGAAGCAGTTGGGGTCACTGCCGTAAAGGATTGCTTGTTTATTGCCTTATTATACGCTTCCGCTTGATGGCTATAAAGCTGCGTAATTCCCTGTTTTTCAAGCGCGGTCGCTAGCTTTGGATGTAAGTCTGCCGGCAGTGGCGCATACGCTCCAGTTGTTGCTGGAATGACTTCGATATGTTCGATATTTTTTTGTGCATCACCTGTTATAAAATCTCCGAGCCATTTTGCTAATGTCGGCTTATCATTCATCGGCCACATCACGCAATGCACTCAGCAATGTTTCACATGTATATTTAGCGGCTTGAATCGATTGATACAAACGCTTTTTACTCGTTTTAATATAAAATGATTGCACGACAAACTGGTCGATTTGCTCGACAGCATTCGCAATTTGAATCGCATGTACATATTTAGGGCGGGCAAGCACTATAAACTGTTCAGCTTGCTGTTGCCAGTCGAGAAGCATGTTATGGATGCGATCGGCATATGGTTTTACTTCATTAAAAAAATCCGGTTCGTATGCGTCGTCTCGAAATTGCATAAAGCGCATCCAGCTAAGTTCGCACTCTTCATAAATTTGTGTCGTTAGTTGTTGGAGCATATTAAACGCCTCTTTCACTTAATTTATCGGAAAATCGCTTAAAAAAGCGAACAAATATTCTTTCTCTATCGTCTTTTAGTATAATTCAAATTGCCTTTTCTGGCGATAATAGAGTTTCTAGAAGTTGCAAACAGCTACTATCATTGCTAATATCTTTTGAGTGAGCTTGAAAAACTGCTCATTACATATGTGGTATGATATAGGCGGTAAGGAGTGATACGAATGGCAATCCGCTATCCAAACGGACGGCAATATACGCCAAAAAATAAAGCAGCAAACAGTGACTCGAAAAAAAAATCGGATATTCTCGCAAAAGACAAGTTAACATTTAGCAATCGCGGGAAAAGCTTAGAGGATGACATCGATGAAGCGAATGCTTTTTATTTACAACGAGGTACGGCAGTGATTCATAAGAAACCTGTTCCCGTACAAATCGTCAAAGTAGCGTATCCGTCACGAAGCGCAGCGGTCATTCAAGAGGCTTATTTTAGAACGCCTTCCACGACGGACTATAATGGTGTTTATAACGGACACTACATTGACTTTGATGCGAAGGAAACAAAAAATAAAACATCCTTTCCACTTCAAAATGTCCATGAACACCAAGTAACACATATGCGTGCGGCAAAAATGCAGCAAGGGGTTTGTTTTTTACTTGTGAGTTTTTCAACATTAGAACGCTTTTTCATCTTGCCATTTGACGTGCTCGACACTGCTTGGCAAGCGATGGAAACGGGCGCAAGAAAATCGATTCCACTAAGCGTTTTTGAAGAACATGCAATTGAAATAACGGAGAGCTATGCACCGCGGCTCGATTACTTAAAAGCGGTTGACCAACTACTATCAAGTTTGTGATAGGCAGAAAGAGAGGGATTTCTGTGGACGAGAAAATGACAAGGGAACAACGTCGTAAACAGCAAAATCAAAAGACAAAACGTCCAACGTCTCCGAAGAAAAAAACATCAACGTCGAAAAAAGAGAAATCACAAAAATCATTAGCGAAACGCGTGCTAATCGGTATTGCGTCTCTTTTCATCGTACTATTTTTAATCGGTGGCGCTGCGTTTGCCTATTTAGCATTCACGGCACCTGAACTCAACGAGGACACATTAAAAGATCCTGTTTCTTCTAAATTCTATGATAAAAACGGCAAAGAGTTTTATTCAATGGGTAGCGAAGAACGGGAAAACGTAAAATATGAAGATATACCGAAAGAAATGCAAGATGCGATTCTTTCAGCCGAAGATGCACGTTTTTATGATCATAATGGGATCGACTTCTGGCGTCTAGGTGGTGCGGTCGTTGCCAACGTGCGCGACGGCTTTGGTGCTCAAGGGGCATCCACATTAACGCAGCAAGTTATTAAAAACTCATTTTTTGATAATAGCAAAACAATGAAACGGAAAGTACAAGAAGCTTATTTAGCGTTACAGCTAGAGCGCGAGTATTCAAAAGATGAAATTTTTGAAATGTACTTTAACAAAGTATTAATGTCTGGTCGTATTTATGGCTTTGGTACAGCCGCTGAATATTTCTATGGCAAAGAGTTAAAAGACTTAACACTAGATGAAATGGCTGTACTTGCCGGGATGCCACAAGCGCCAAATGGTTACAATCCATTTAAAAATCCAGAACGCGCAGAAAAACGTCGTAATGTTGTATTACTTCTAATGTATAACAACAAAAAAATTACAAAAGCTGAAATGGAACAAGCTCAAAAAGTCGATATTAAAAAAGGCTTACTTCCTGAAAGCAAACGTCAAGCAGCAGCGACATCAAAATACGATGCTTATATTGATGTCGTGTTGAAAGAGCTTGCTGAAAATGGCGATGAAAAAGCGCTTGAAGAAGGAATTAGCGTTTATACGAACTTAGATATTACGGCACAAAAATCAGTTGAAAAAGCATTGAATAACGATGCAAACTTCGTTGGTCGTACGCCGGAAGATATTCAAGCAGGTATGGCGATTGTTGATACAAAAACAGGCGCACTTGCTGCTGTTGGTGGTAGTCGTAATTATGGTCCAGAACGTGGCTTGAATATGGCTACAAGTAAACACCAACCGGGTTCTACAATTAAACCATTAGCTGATTACGGTCCCGTAATTGAAAATAAAAAATGGTCTACTGGCACAATGATTACCGATGAACCAATGAAATACACAGGCACAAGCCAAACGATTACAAACGTTGATAACACGTACTTAGGAAATATGACTGTACGTGAAGCATTGTATCGTTCACGTAATATTCCAGCAGTTAAAACATTTAAAGAAGTTGGCGCTGCGAAATCGAAAAAATTCTTAAATAAAGTCGGCATTAAACCGATAGAAGATAAATCACTTGTGGAATCCGATGCGATTGGTGGCGGTAATGTTACCGTATCTCCTATCCAAATGGCTGCATCATATGCGGCATTTGGGAACAACGGCATTTACACAGAAGCACATGCCGTGAAGAAAATTGTTTATCGTGATGGCAAAACATCAAAATCGTATACACCAGATCCAAAAGATGCGATGAACGATTACACAGCATATATGGTAACGGATATTTTACGTGATGTCGTCAGCTCAAAAGCGGGCGCTACCGGTACTGCTGCAAGTATTTATGGCTTAGATATTGCTGGGAAATCTGGTACGACAAACTTTGATGCTGAGAAAAAACAAAAATTAGGACTTCCTGCTGAAACAGCTCCAGATAGTTGGTTTGTTGGTTATACAACAAACTACTCTGTCGCAACATGGTCAGGAGATCCTGAACGTCAAACTGGTCTAAAAACATTAACGGAAAAACATATTCCACAAACGTTATTTAAACAAGTTATGACTGAAATTTCATCAGGCAAAGAAACAAAATCATTTACAAAACCAGAATCTGTTGTAGAAGGTTCAAATGGTGAGTTGTATGTACGTGGCGCACAAATTTCAGCACCAAGTCAATCAACAACGAAACCACAAACACAACAACCAGCTACAACAAAACCAGAAACGGATACGACAGAACAACCGCAAACGGAGGAACCTACTACTGAAGAACCTTCAGCTGAGGAGCCTTCAACGGACGAACCAACAACAGAACAACCGCAAACGGAAGAAACACCACCGGCCGAACCAACAACACCATCTAACGGTGGCGATAGTAATTCAAATGGCGATAACTCGACTCCTCCAACAGAACCAGAAACACCATCGAATGGTGGCGGCGACTCTAATACTGGAGGCAGTTCGACTCCTCCAGCCGAACCGGAAACACCGTCGAATGGCGGCGATAATAATTCAAGCGGAGGTGGCTCAGAGTCAAATAACGGCGGCGCTGACCAAGGCAGTACACCAACAACACCACCAGAGGATAACTCATCAAATAACAATAGCAATGCGGGAGGTAGCGGCGATGCACATCCATCAGGAACACCGCCTACCGATACACCAGCAACTGAACAATAACAACACCTACTAAAAAGAGGCTGGGACATACGTGTAACAACACCTTCTCAGATGAACATAAAAAAACCGGAATCGCGCTGTGACGCGGTTCCGGTTTTTTGTTGCGAACGCTAAAAAAGGAAAGTGACATATTTTGTCCCAGCCTCCTTTTATTTATGTTCACTTATTTTTTTAAGCGTAATCGTGCACAACGTTTTTTCGTTTCAATAAATAGCTCATCTAATTGACGATAGCACGCATATTGACCGGGACGCATTTTTACGAATTGTAGGCGCTCCATACCATTAATCGGGAATAGCTCGTATGTTTCTGCTATATCTAATGTCGCGACATCTGACGCGGCTAAGACAAATTGTTCGTAATGGGCAATCGCTTGTTCCATTAACTTTTTGACGGTCTTATCACGTTTGCTATGGGCCTCATGAATGGCTTGTTGTTGCAATTGCCACATTGCAAACCATGCATCGACTGCTTCTTTAGAGATTCGTTCTGTTCTGACTACTATCATCGTGTGACAAGTCCTTTCTTAAAACGCTTTTGCCCTTCTCGACAATCATCAAATAACGGACATTGAGCGCATCCTGGTCGTTGCGCTTTACAATGATAACGCCCAAAGAAAATCATTTGATGATGCGCCTTATTCCAGCGCTCAATTGGTGTTTTGCGCATGATTGTTTGTTCCACTTCTAACACGCTATCTTTCCAGCGACACAAACCAAGACGCTTTGTAATACGTTCGACGTGTGTATCTACGGCCATCGCCGGGACATCGAAAGCAACCGATAATACGACATTGGCTGTTTTACGCCCTACTCCAGGTAATGTAATAAGTTCATCTCGGTCTGCTGGAATTTCACCGTTGTAGACATCCAATAAGCGTTGACTTAATTTTTGAATATTTTTCGCTTTGCTACGGAATAGCCCAATCGAACGAATATCTTGTTCTAATTCTTCAAGTGGCACCGCTAAATAGTCTTCGGGTGTTTTATATTTTTCGAACAGTGTTTTTGTGACTTTGTTGACAAGTGCATCAGTACATTGTGCAGAGAGCAACGTCGCAATCGTTAATTCAAATGAATTATCATGAACAAGCTCACACTGCGCATCCGGAAACATCCTATCCATTTCATCTAGACAATGCATCCACTGTTTAATTGTTAGCATGCTACTCCTCCTCTTCTAGCCAATTGTAAAAAGGTGCACGTTTCACCGGCTGATTTAGCTCTGGCTGTTGCGCTTGTTGCAACTGCTTTTTTAAATTGTGGTCGCGGAAGTTTTGTGAATAGCGATCCGCTTCTTCAACCGTTTTAATATTATTTTTCTTCCAATCAAATAAAATACGGTCAATATAACGCATCGTTACTTTTTGCGCTAATACGGCTTCCATCAATGCTTTACGGATGAGTGCTGCTGTATGATGATCTTGGTCTAACCACATCGCCACCGTTTCAGCTTCCATCGGCGATAATAGGCGGCCAAACTCTTGCTCAAATAAGCGGAATAATTCGCCCTCTTCGACTTCGACTTGTTGTTCTTGTACGTGCTGTTTTTCAGTTGTCGCACAATCAAGTATTCGCACCCAAAGTGGCATTAAATTAATTTGTTCATAAAGGACGCCATCTGTGACGTTTTGTACAATTTCAATATAGCCGCTTTGCATTAGGCGCTGCATCGCGGCTGAAATCGCATCTGCCGATAAATGCATCCGTTCGGCAATACGCGTTGGTGTTGGGAATAATTCGCCTTCGTCATGAAATGCTTGCAAGTGCATAATAAGCATCGCATCACTGTCGGCAATCATAAGCTCTTTGTAGTATTGAAAAAAGAGCTGTGAAATCGTCACATTTCCACGCTCAATCCACGTTTGGAGCCTTTTTTGTTGTTCGTTCACGTATGACTCCTCCAATGCAAAATTGTTAGGTCTTTTCAGACGTTCAATGCTCATTATAACACTACCTATTCGCGCTTTGCTACCTTTGAAACAGTCATCTATTTTTAAGGTTTAAACAACAAAAAGAACCACATCTCTAATGAAATGTGGTTCGACTGACTGTTGTAACTTTTTCCTGCCCGGTCTGGTGGGCAAGCGTTCAGGTGCAAAAATGGTCTGGATTTTTGCACGCGTTAAAAACTATGGGTAAATACGGTTTAATAAACGTGGGAATGGAATCGTTTCACGTACGTGCTCAGCACCTGTGATCCATGCAACTGTACGCTCTAAACCTAAACCAAAGCCTGAGTGAGGCACTGAACCGAATTCGCGTAGTTGTAAATACCATGCGTATGCGTCTGGGTCTAAACCAGCAGCTTCGATTTGTTGTTTCATTAATTTATGATCCCAAATACGCTCAGAACCACCGATAATTTCACCGTAGCCTTCTGGTGCGATTAAGTCGGCACAAAGCACGACATCGTCACGGTCTGGGTGTGGTTGCATATAGAATGGTTTGATGCCTTTTGGATAACATGTAATAAATACCGGTAAATCAAAGTGGTTGGCGATTGCTGTTTCGTGTGGTGCGCCAAAATCGTCGCCCCATTCGATATCATCAAAGCCTTCTTTGTGTAAGAACTCGATCGCATCATCGTAAGAAATACGTGGGAATGGCGCTGTTACTTTTTCAAGTTTTGACGTATCGCGGCCTAGTACTTCAAGCTCTAATTTACAGTTTTTCAGTACAGATTGAACGACATGTGCCACATATTGTTCTTGTACTTCTAATGATTCATCATGTTCAACGAACGCCATTTCTGGTTCAATCATCCAGAATTCGATTAAGTGGCGACGTGTTTTTGATTTTTCAGCACGGAATGTCGGACCGAATGAGAACACTTTACCAAGCGCCATTGCAGCCGCTTCCATATAAAGTTGGCCCGATTGAGAAAGGTAAGCATCTTGGTCGAAATATTTCGTATGGAATAATTCAGATGTTCCTTCTGGTGCAGAACCTGTTAAGATTGGTGGGTCGACTTTTTTGAAGCCGTTATCGTTAAAGAATTCATACGTTGCACGAATAATTTCATTACGCACGACCATGTTGGCATGTTGTTTTTTAGAACGTAACCATAAGTGGCGGTTGTCCATTAAAAATTCAACGCCATGTTCTTTTGGCGTAATCGGATAATCATGTGCTTCACTGATTACTTCGATGCCTGTTACTTGTAATTCATAGCCAAATGAAGAACGTGTATCTTCCGTTACTTCACCTGTTACATACATGGATGTTTCTTGATGAAGTGCTTTTGCTGTTGCAAAAACGTCTTCATCATTTGCTTTTACGACAACGCCTTGCACGAAGCCAGAACCGTCACGTAATTGTAAAAATGCAATTTTACCGCTTGAACGTTTGTTAAATAACCAAACGCCAATGGTAACTGTTTCACCGACATGTTTTGGCATGTCTGAAATCATAATTTTTGTCATAGTATCCTCCATTTAACAGCGATTCGCTATAGTTTTCAATACCATTATATACAAACATTTAGCAAAAGACATAATTATTTCTATTTCCCATTACAAATCTGCAATTTGTTTCCACACCTTGCCAGAAGTGTATGTGATATACATGTAATTTAATTTATCATTTTTCGTATTGTATGTTACTTCCCATACAGCGCCTGGTTTTTCTAAACCGAGCTTTGTATGTAAAATACGTTTTATATTCGGATCTTTTTTCTTCGCAATTTCAACTGCTTTTTCAGCCGAAATACCATTTTCCATCATTAAGGCGGGGCCTTTTTTGTTCATTTGATCTTGTAAGACAAAAATGGCTTTGTCTTTATTTTTGTTATCTTTCCCTATTACCGTTACATAAGCAGCAGTCCCATTGTAGACATAGGATTCGCTAATTTCTTGTAATTGTTTATTTTGAATAACGGCATCTTCGGCTTGGTTTTCGATGCTACGAAACGGTGAGTATGCACTCCAACCGATAATCGTCACTAACACGAGTGCCAAACAAACGAAAAATATGGATAAGAATTTTAACCAGTTTTTCATGTTATCACCTTATACGTTTAAGTTGTACGAACCTGTTCACACTTCATCATTATACCAATGTTCTAATTGTAACACCATATCTCCAAGTGGAACTTTTTCAACGGGTACATTTGGCAATGCCTCTAAAAATTGATGACCGTATGATTTTGTTTCAATACGGCGATCCAATATAATAAATGCCCCTTTATCATGTGATGAGCGAATAAGACGCCCGAACCCTTGCTTAAAGCGAATAATCGCTTCTGGCAGCGACAGCTTATAAAACGAATTGATTCCCTTCGCCTGCATTGCATCCGCCTTCGCTTTAAATACCGGTTCATTTGGTGCTGTGAATGGCAAACGCACGACGATCACAGCCGATAATGCATCGCCTGGTACGTCAACGCCTTCCCAAAATGAATTTGTGCCAAACAATACCGAGCGTTCAAATTTTTGGAACATTTTTAAGAGCTTCATGCGACTCCCACTCGAAACACCTTGCGCAAACAACATAAAGTCTTCTAGCTGTTCCGTCTCTTGAATGAGCATCACCGTTTTTTTCAGCATATCTTGCGACGTAAATAATACGAAGCAGCGTCCATTTGTCGCTAATACGGTCTCAACAATCGCTTGTGCGACATGCTCGATATAAATCATTTGCGGCACACCTTTAATGTCTGGCATATCGTCAACAATATACACATGTGCCCCTTCATAATACGATGCCGGTGCTTGGAATTGATACAGTGGGACCGTCGCATCAACGCCGAGTTGATTCGCAATAAAACGCGTATTTTCCGGTGCTGTTAATGTTCCAGATGCCCACACAATGCCCATTTTCCCGCGAAATTTATCAAAGACACTCATGACTGTGCGCTTAATGCTTAGCGGCTTTTTCATAATTTGAATGCTCCCTGGTAAACTGCGCGCATCAAGTTCTAACCACATCGTTTCAGCGCTGCGCTGTTGTAAAAATAGCGCATCCCACTCGGCATGTTTCAGCGCCAACTCATCGAGCCAATAACACCAATCATCGAGCGTCGCGCGCTGCGACACCGACAATTCATCAACTTGGTGTAAATAAACCGTCGTCAGTTGCGCTGCACTTGCTAAAAAGCGTCCCATATGTTGACTAACTTCACGTAATAAAAGTTGCTCAATTTGGACATCTTGCCATAAAAAGGTGTATTTCATCGAACGCTTCACACCAGATAGTAAATTTAAATAGCGCGTCATTTGTTTCATCGAACGCTCAAATGAATCCAGCATCTTGCCAAAAGCTTGCTGACATTCCATCACTTTGCGCAGATGTACGCGACCAGATGACTCGATGCGCTCATACCAGGCGTGCTCTAATGAACGTTGCGACATCGACCCTAATTGACCAAAAACATATTTCCATTCGCGGTAAACAAACATCGTCTCTTCGCGTACCATGGCTGCTTGTACCATTTGATGCGCTTCATCAATAATCCAACCATCAATATTGTCTAAAATTGGCTCTGGTCGTTGTAAATCGGCAACGACCATCGCATGATTTGTGACGATTAAATCTGCTTCTTTACAGCGCTCTAACGCGGTTAAATAAAAATCAAATGCACCGCGACGACGCGTATCTTTTGTCGTATCACTGCGGCGTACTTTTTCTAAAAATAAATGCCCACCACCAGATAAATTAAGCTCGGTTAAGTCCCCTGTTGCTGTCTCTGATAACCATGTAATAAATTGCATTTTCGCAAAATTTTCATCGTATGAGTCATCAAACGCTTGAATCATGTCACTAAAGCGGTCGATGTCGATATAATGTTTCATTCCTTTTAAGACGGCGACATTTGGGTGCATCGCTAAAATAGCTTCAGCCTTTGGTAATTCCTCAACTAATAACTGCTCTTGTAAGTGCGATGTATACGTGCTAATAACGATTTTGCCGTCATGACGCGCCGTATAAATCATCGCCGGAATTAAATAAGCAAGCGTTTTGCCGATACCGGTCGACGCTTCCATCAAAACTTCTTGACGATTGTTTAAAGAATTCCATACGCTGTCCATCATGCGGAACTGTCCATCACGAATTTCAAACTGTTCAAACTGTGCTTCAAATAATGTTTTTTTCGCTTCAAGTGACGCTGGGTAACTACATTTTTTAACCTGTTCCTGCGCAATAGGTTGCTGTTCTTTTAACGTAATCCCACGATAGGTTGTATAACCAAGCGGCTGTTTTGTCGCTTGGCGTTTTTCACGAATCGCCTCAAAAATAAGCGCCGAAATATCATTTTTCGCCTTAAATGAGCGCTTATGTAATTGCTCTAGCACCGCTAGTGGCATACAAAGCATTTTGTCATAACACGCTTTTAACAAATGCGCCGTTGCAAGTGCATCATCATCGGCACGATGCGCTTTTTGATGAATAATGCCCAGCTCAAGCGCTAAATCTTGAAGTTTGTAACTGTATGCTGTTGGGAATAAAATTTTTGCTAATTCAACCGTATCTAGCGATTTTCCTTGCCAAGTTGGTACACTACAACGAGCAAATTCCGCCTGTAAAAACGGTAAATCAAAATCGATATTATGCGCGACAAAAACCGTCCCTTGTAATTTTTCATAGACGTCATAGGCGATATCTTGAAACGGCAACGCATGCGCGACATCCTCGTTTGAAATATCGGTTAAATCCTCAATAAATGACGGGATGTTTTGCTGCGGATTGACAAATTTCGTGTACGTATCCACGACTCGCCAATCTTTCATAAACACAATCGCAATTTGAATAATGCGGTCGCCTTGCTTTGAAGAATGCCCCGTTGTCTCCAAATCGACAACGGCATACGTTTGACTTTCCATAACTACTTCACACTTTCCGTTCATAATATACTTGATTTTATCACACATACGACAATGAAGCCTAATAGATTCCGGTGCTTGCTGACATTCTATTAGTCGCAAGCGTAAAAAAAGTAGCCATCACACGTTTGTGTAATGCCTACTTTCTCGAAACTTAATCTTCTAATGAAATATCCGCTGAATACACGCCTTTAATGTCGCCGTTATCTAAACGAATTTTTAACACGCCATCATCGGTAATTTCAACAGCTTCTCCGATAAGTACTTCACGCAATGTCGTCGCTTTAATGCGATTGCCAAGTGTGCATGAATAACTTTCCCATTGCTTTTTAATATTCTCAAAGCCATCGCTAACATACTCTGCGCTATAGCGTTCTAAATACAATAAAATGCGCGCAATTAACGTCGCACGATCAATTTCTTGACCTGCTTGTAATTTTAGTGACGTTGCAATATGTTGAATATCTGCTGGGAAATCAACTTCCTCATGGTTAACGTTAATGCCAATCCCCATAATTAATGCGTTCACACGATCTGGATCTGACTGCATTTCTGTTAAAATACCGGTACATTTCAAGCCATTAATTAATAAATCATTTGGCCATTTAATAGCCGGTCGTACCGCTGTGACATCTTCAATCGCGCGCGCTACGGCTACAGCCGCTACAAGTGTAAATTGCGGCGCTTTATGCGTTGGGACATCGGGACGTAAAATGACGCTCATCCAAATGCCTTTACCCTTTTGTGATTTCCATTCGCGCATCATACGACCGCGACCAGCTGTTTGCTCTTCGCATAACACAAGTGTGCCTTCTCGTGCTCCTTCTTGTGCTAGGCGATGTGCTGTTGGTTGCGTAGAATCGAGCACTTCTTCATAAAAAATCGTCTGGCCAAAATGGTCGGTTTCAAGCATTGCTTTAATTTTAGCTGGGTCTAAATTATTTGGTGATTGCTTTAAAATATAACCTTTTTTACGAATCGTTTCAATTTCATAGCCTTCTTCTTTTAATTGATTCACATGCTTCCAAATCGCCGTACGTGAAATATTTAATTCATCAGCAATTTGTTGCCCTGACAGCGGTTCATTTCCTGCCGCTTGCAGACGTTTTAATAATTCATATTTAAAATTTCCACTCACGTTCAAACCATCCCTTTATATAATGTTCATCATTGTTAATCGAGCCATCTAACACGCCATATAGCAATTGCTGTAGCGCTTCTTTCAACCACGGTCCGCCCTTTTGACCGCTCCATGCTAAAAACTGTTTACCGGTGACGACAATGTCGCTTTTTTGTTGAATCGGTAGTGCCGCTTTTTGCGCTAAAATTCGTGAAATATCGTCGGTTGTATCGTGTACATGATTCCAAATTTTCACCGCTGCGCGCCATTCTGCTTCGTCAAACTCAAACAATGCGTATGGCGTCAGTGCGGCTAATGCATCGATTGCGGCAAACACGCGCTTGACAAAGCGTTGTTCTTTATTAGAACCGCGATATTTGGTGATTAGTTGGACGTCTTGTTCTACATAGCTAAATAACGCCCATCCCGTCAATGAATTAACGGCATCAAACGCTTGCCAAGCATTTATGTGCTGAAAGTTTCCCGGCACATAATTTGCTAGACCCGTATCAACTAATAAACGAAACGCACGATATGGATGTTTGCTACGGACGATTTGGTCAAATTCTGCCTTAATGCGTTCAATCGCAATATAACGTAAATCGCTCGCATGCTGCGTAATTGCTGCATATGTCGTCGCTTCAATATCAAAATTTAATTTCGCGCTAAAGCGCACCGCTCGCAACATACGCAAGGCATCTTCTGCAAAGCGTTCATTGGCATCTCCAACAGCACGTACAATATGCGCCGCTAAATCTGCTTGTCCGCCAAATAAATCAACAATGTCCGTTTTCGAACGGAGCGCCATCGCATTAATCGTAAAATCGCGACGTCGTAAATCCTCGGCTAAATTCGTCACAAAATCGACGGTTTCAGGGCGACGATGATCTGCATAAGTACCTTCTGTACGGAACGTCGTCACTTCAATCGGCTCGTCCATATCCAACACGAGCACCGTTCCGTGTTCAATACCAATATCTACCGTTTTGTCGAATAGTTGTTTCGTCTGTTCCGGCAAAGCACTCGTTGCGACATCCACATCGTGTACCGGCGCACCTAATAATGTATCGCGGACGGCGCCACCAACGATGACAGCATCATATCCCGCTTCGTGCAACACATCAATAACACGAAATGCCGCATCAAACTGCATCGTCGTCATGGCGTGCCACCTTCTCATATAATACTTCGTATTGCTCTACAATTTTTTCTGCGCGGAAATGTTCATGCGCATGTTGTTGTGCTGCTGCGCTAAAGGCCGCTAACTGTTGTTCATCGTTCAGTAGCGCGATCGCTTTCTCTGCCGCAGCTTGCGTATCACCTAATTCCACGATATAGCCATTTTCACGTTCGACAATTACTTCTGGTATCCCACCAACATTCGTACCGATTCCTGGGACACCACAAGCCATCGCCTCTAGTAACACGAGGCCAAACGCTTCCTTCGATGACATTAATAATTTCAAGTCGCTAATTGAATAAAGTTCAGCTAAATTGTCTTGGCGTCCTAAAAATAAAATATCATCGGCATAGTCACTTGCGCGCGCTTGTTTCATGACGTCATGCTTTTCAGGACCATCCCCAACAAGCAATAGCTTCGCAGGTACTTCATGGCGCACTTTTAAAAACGTTTCAACGACATCTGGTACGTGTTTCACCTTCCGGAAATTCGAAACATGAATCACTACTTTTTCATGCGGTTGAATGCCAAAACCTTCCTTTAGCTCCGCATTGTCACGCTTATAATATTCTCGCATATCGACAAAGTTATAAATCGTTTCAATTGGTTTTGTCGTATCGATTAACTCATACGTTTGTTGCTTTAATGAATCTGATACAGCTGTCACAATATCCGATTTATCAATACCGTACTTAATCGCTGTTTGTAACAATGTATCCTCACCGAGTACCGTAATATCCGTGCCATGAAGCGTCGTCACGATGCCAATATCACAGCCACACATATCGCGCGCTAAGACCGCACATACGGCATGCGGAATAGCATAATGCATATGCAAGACATCTAAGCCTTCTTCTTTCACTACATCAGCAATTTTACTTGCGAGCGCTAAATCGTACGGTGGATATTGGAATACCGAGTAATTATTTACTTCTACTTCATGGAAGAAAATATTTGGATACACTTTATTTAAGCGAAACGGCATACTTGATGTGATGAAATGAATTTCATGACCGCGTTCTGCTAACATTTTCCCAAGCTCTGTTGCCATAACACCAGAGCCACCGACTGTCGGATAGCACGTAATCCCTATTTTTAATTTTCTCATCCGACCTGTCCTTTCTTTTATGTCCAATTTCATACTAAAGGTGTAGCCACCTCTAGCTACACCTTATACAGTATCATATTATTTCGTTTGAGAGGCATTGCGACGCTCGGCAAGTAAACGCCAGTCAATAAAGCCTTTTTGTAAGCCTTTTAATAACACTTCGGCCGTACCCATATTTGTCGCAAGTGGCACTTGATACACATCGCATAAGCGCATCAACGCCGAAATATCCGGCTCATGTGGCTGCGCTGTTAATGGATCGCGGAAAAATAACACTAAATCCATATCATTGACCGCAATCATCGCACCAATTTGTTGGTCGCCACCAAGCGGACCTGAACGGAAGCGCGTAATCGTTAAATCCGTTGCCTCCATAATACGGAGCCCTGTTGTGCCCGTTGCGAATAACTCATGCTCTGCTAAAATTTGTTCATATGCTACTGAAAATTGCACGATATCATCTTTCTTTTTATCATGCGCAATTAAAGCGATTTTCATAAAAAAACGCTCCTATCTTATAATAAATTTTCTAACCCATATACTAATTCATCTAACTCGATTACTTTTTCAACACATAATTTAACACCTGACATGAATGAGCCACGGTTATACGAATCATGACGAATCGTTAGCATTTGTCCTTCGCCACCAAATAATACTTCTTGGTGTGCGACAAGACCTTGTAGGCGCACGCTATGAATACGCATGCCGTCAATATCGCCACCGCGTGAGCCGGCAATTGTTTCATGCTCTTCTGGGTGTCCTTGCTTATGTGCTAGGCGATTTTGCGCGATTAATTGCGCCGTTTTAACGCCGGTACCAGATGGTGCATCTAGCTTTTGGTCGTGATGCAACTCGATAATTTCAACATCGGGCATATATTTTGCCGCTTCAGCCGCAAATTTCATCATTAACACCGCACCAACCGCGAAGTTCGGTGCGATAATCGCTCCGGTACCATTCGCTTTTGCAAGTGCCGTCACTTCCGCTAACTGTTCATCGGTAAAGCCCGTTGTCCCGATAACAGGACGCACGTGGTGTTGTAATAATGTTTTTGTATGCGTATACACTGCTTTTGGTGTTGTTAAGTCAACAAACACATCCGGTGTTGTGTCTTGAATTAACTGCTCTAAGTTTGTATAAACGGCTACATCATATTTCTCTGGAAATTCTGTATAGGCCGCTAAATTAGCAGCAATCTCGCGATGGTCTAGTACCGCAACAAGCTTCATATTGTCCGCTTTCATCACCGTATGTACGGCTTCTTTCCCCATTTTACCTCGTGGTCCTGCAATTGCGACGCGAATTGTCATGATTCCATTCCTCCAATGTGTATGTATAATCCCTTTGCATCATGTAGAACGTAAAGTGTTCTGCGATTAAGGTTGTCAATTATGTATAAATCAACGATAATAGAAACCTATGAGCCAGCTGTTTATCAGCTTACCCATAGTGTACCAAAATTTGTTGTAGTCGTGTATGACTTGACTGAAAAATCATCTAGGAGGGACTTGTTTGAAATTCAAAAACATTGTGTTCATCATGCTAGGTGCTGCGCTTTATTCATTTGGCCTCGTTAACTTCAATATGGAAAACGAGCTCGGTGAAGGTGGAATTACCGGGATTACGTTAATTTTATATTTTGTCTTCAGCCTCGATCCAGCGGTTATGAACATCGTCTTAAACATTCCAATGTTTATTATCGGTTGGAAAATTCTTGGTCGACGTGCATTTTTTTATACGTTAATCGGCACGGTTTCTGTCTCCGTTTTCATTAAAGTGTTCCAACATATTAATTTCCATATTGATTTACATGACGATATGCTCCTTGTCACACTACTTGCAGGCGTCTTTTTAGGCGGCGGTCTTGGCATTGTCTTTCGTTATGGTGGCACGACAGGTGGCGCCGATATTATCGCGCGCGTCGTGCACAAATATTTCGGCTGGTCGATGGGTAAAACGATGTTGCTCATTGATGCCATCGTTATTTCACTGTCAATGATGACCTACTTAAATGCGCGCACAACAATTTATACGTTAGTATTTGTCTTCGTTTGTGCCAAAGTAATCGATTTCGTCCAAGAAGGGGCATACGCTGCACGCGGCGCCTTTATTATTTCGAGTGACTATGAAGCGATTGCTGCAAAAATTGCGCAGCAACTTGACCGCGGCGTTACACTATTACATGGCAACGGCTATTATACACGTGAAGAAAAGCGCGTTATTTATTGTGTTGTTTCAAAAAATGAATTGTTTAAATTAAAATCGATTGTCAACGGCATTGACCCGCATGCTTTTATGAGCATTTCAGAAGTGCATGATGTGGCCGGAGAAGGCTTTACGCTTGATGATAAAAAACAGCCTCTTAATCAATGACATCTAAAAACTGCTTCAAGTACACATTTGCATACTTGAAGCAGTTTTTTATTATATTAATAAAAATAAATATTATCATAGAAAAACAAAAAAGGATGCCTCATCGAGACACCCCATTGTATGAATTAGCGGAATGTACCGTAACCTACGATACGTTTGTTCCAGTAACCATCATAAAGATTTGAGTATTTTACGCTTTTCCCAGCAGCATGTAATAATTTGTTGTTCCCAGCATAAATCGATACGTGTGATACGCCGCCACCTGAAGTGTTAAAGAATACTAAGTCCCCAACTTGTAGTTGTGATTTAGAGATTTTTTTAGATGCTGCGTATTGTGCGCCTGATGTACGTGGAATTGATTTACCGATTGCATTGCGGTATACATAGCTTGTGAAACCTGAGCAGTCAAAACCTGATGGTGTTGTGCCGCCCCATACATATGGTGTGCCTAAGAAACGTGCGCCATAAGAAATCGTTGAATCTAATGAGTTAGATACTTGTGTGATTTTTTTTGTTGATAAATATTTAGCGTTCATCCAGCCTTTTTTACCTGAAGCTGTACCGTATAACCAAGTTGTACCGCCAACAACTTTTTTCTTTGAAATATTGACTTGTTTTCCTTGTTTTAACGTTTGAACTTTTGCAGATGTTGCGCTTGCTGATTTACGCATGTTTAACGTACCGTCTGAAGAGTTTACATATAATTTTGCTTTGTATGCGATTGTTGTTGCCGCTTTTGCTTCAATTGTATTTACCGGTGATAATGTTGTAGCTGTCGTTGCTACACCTGTCAGTCCTACTGTAAATGCTAGCGCTAGTGATGGCATCGTTTTTGTCAATTTCATAATGTGATTGATCTCCATTCATATTCGTTATTTGTTTTATATAATAAAGTTAGTATTTTTAAATGTTAGTTTGTGTTGCTTTTCACAATGACTACTTTACACAATCAACAATACGATAAGGGGACAAAATGATTACAAAAATGTAACAAAACCAAGACATATTGTAACGCTTTTTAATACGAAAATGATTTTTATCTTATTTAAGAATAAAAAAACATCAATTACAGGATCTGTAATTGATGTTTTTTTGACTATTCGTCGTCGCTATTATTACCCATACCTGTGTACATAAGAATCAAACGTACAAGTTCCATTACAGCCGTTGCGGCAGCCGCTACATACGTCATAGCAGCCGCATTTAATACTTTACGTGCTGCCGGCTCTTCTTCATTGCGGACAATCCCGAGTTCAACAATTTGATTCATTGCGCGTTTCGACGCATCAAACTCAACTGGTAACGTCACAACTTGGAAGACAACGCCGATTGCTAATAAAATAATCCCTACTAACATAAGTGGTTGCCATGAAGCGATTGCCCCAATCATAATGAAAATCCATGAAGCATTTGATGAAATGTTTGCGGCAGGCACTAATTTAGAGCGTACTGTTAAAAACTTATACGCTTCTTTATGCTGCATTGCGTGACCAACTTCGTGGGCCGCTACAGCTGTACCTGCTACCGATGCTTCATAGAAATTGCTTTCTGATAAGCGTACGACGCGGTCAGTCGGATCGTAGTGATCTGATAACACGCCCGCTACCGGCTCAACGCGCACATTTTCCAAGCCATTCATATCTAAAATACGACGTGCTACTTCAGCACCGGTCATATTGGATGTCGATTGAACTTGTGCATACTTTTTATACGTGGACATAACTTTTCGCTGCGCATAAATTGGTAATAACATTAAGACAGCAAAATAAATAATCATCGTCACGATAGACACCGTTTACTCTCCTCCTATATCATTCATAGTTCTATTGTATAAGTCGCTATAGCTTTCTCGCAACTAATAGCCCTTTTTTGTACACAAAAACCGCCAATAAGATACACAAAATCGACAACCAAAATGTAAAATAGCCAATTTGTGCCATATAGTCATCTAAAACGCTATAAATCGGCATTTGCCCAAAGACATAATCGATGATTTCATTATGCAATACGATGATTGCGGTGACAATAATATGTAGCGCTTTGAAATCATATTTTGGAATGTAGAGCAACGCTTGTAACGCCATTAAACCGTGGCTCGCAATGAGCATATACGCTTGCCAACTCACATTGCCATCTAGTTGAATGATTGTAAAAATGTTCATCGCTACAGCCCACAAACCGTACTTCACGTTTGTTACGAGCGCTAACGCTTCAAATAAACGGAAATGACGGTTCATGAGCCAACCGATAATTGCGATACAGAAAAACAATGTGGCGGTCGGGCTATCGGGCACGAATAACCAGAAGATTGGTGCTGTTTGTTCAAGTTGCCACCCATACCACATGTAACCATAAATTGTCCCGCCAATATTAATAAGCAGCAATACTACTAAAAACCATTTTGCGAATAAAATATTTCGAATAACTTGCATCGGTCTCCCCCTTTCTATTGATTATAGGGGAAAATCACGCATTTGCGTATTAAAAAAACAGCGGCCGCGTCATCGCGCAACCGCTGCTTATTTGTTATGATTGCGCCAATTCCGCTTCTAATTGTTGTAGCGCGGCTGTAAGCTCAAAAAACTGCTCTTTATCTCCGTTATCAAGCGCGGCATCAATTTGTTGTAATAACTTGCTATGTTGAAATTCATAGACGCTTTTAGAAAGCATTTTTTGCGCTACTTGCTTATCTTCCGATGAAATTTGCATATAAGATGGCATAAACGGATTTTCTTCAAGTACCGCTAAGTATTGTTCTGTTGGCGGCTGTTTTGGAAAATTCAATTGAATGTACATCGCTTCTTCATTGTTCATACGCAAATCATGAAACGACTTTTCAGCATCTGCAGTCATAATATTGCCTTTGTAAAAACGGAATGGGATACCGTTTGATTCAGTCGTAGAAATAACGATTGCACGTGGACAATAATGTGCATCTTCAACAAAATGCACATGATTCAATAAATCGTCATCGCCAATAATATAATTTAAAATCCATACGCATTCTCGGCGTTTTAAATCAAAACGCTTTAAAAACCAACGTACAAATGTTTTTTTGTCTTTGTTTGAAATCGATGTTTCCATTCGTATCACTTCCCAAATGATTATTGTTCATCAAAACGAGCAAGTAAATCAAGCCATTGTTGTTCTTCTGGCTGTAAGGCGGTTAATTTTTGCGCTACTTCGTTCGCTTTGTCGTGTTGACCATCTTCGATTAAGAAATAGACATATTTTTCAAGGAATAACACATTGTCATCATGATCGCGATACGCATTCGCATAATGTTTACGTGCCTTATCATAGTCTTCTAAACGGTCATACGCCCCAGCGGCAAATTCTGATAACGTCGACCATTCAAAATCATCGTTATGCAAGCCTTCGATAATTTCGATAATTTCTTCATCGCGCTCGTCATTTGATAGCATCGACACAAGCGTTAAAACGGCTTCCATATATTCCGGGTCGAGTGCGATTGCTTGGCGTAACATCGCTTCCGCTTCTTCTGGTAAACTATTTTTAATGGCCATTTTACCAGCGAATAAATACAATTCTTTATCATACTCATCCCTAGTAATACCCTCTTTGATTACGTCTAATGCTTTTTTATTGTTTTCTTGCATCGCGTAGCTTTGTGCCAGCAGCAAGTAACCGGCGAAGTAATCTGGGTCAAATACTTTTAAATCTTCCAAGTAGCGAATGGCTTGCTCATATTGCTCGGCTTGGAATGCTGCATACGCTGCGCCAAATAATAAATCGGCTGATGTCGTATCTTTTAACGCGTGTTGATAATAATGCAGTGCTTCTTCATACGAACCGCCTTGACGGTGTACATCAGCTAAGCGCTCAATAATGCGTACGCCAGCAATTTCTTTCTCGGTCGTATACACTTCTTCATAAAGTCGTGCTGCTTCAGATAGACGCCCCATCTCCATCATAAGTTCCGCTTTCGCAAATACGAGCAGTGGCTCTGTAGGCAATAGCTCCATTGCGCGGTCGATATGACGCTCGGCTACTTCATACAACCCTTGCATTTGATAATAATCCGCAAGTGCTAACAACGCTTGTGGATATTCTGGTGCTTGTTCTTCTACGTCCATTAACATTTCCAAAGCTTCATCTTCGGCTTCAAGTTCCATTAATACCGTGGCGCGGTCAATTTTCAACTGCGCTTCTTCGGGGAATAAATAGACGAGATGTGCAAAAATTTCATCGGCCTGTTTTAAATAACCAAAGTTCATTAAATAATCGGCCATTTCATATTGTTCATTGGCATCGGCTGATACGAGTAAATCTTCAATCGCATGATGTAATGCATGGAGGTCGCCATTTTGAATGGCATTAATAATTGGTTGTTGCGTGTTCATAATATTCACCTGATTCTACGAAATTTGTCATTCTTTTATCGTACAGGAGCGCTTGTGTTTTCTCAACAAAAATGCCTAAAAAAAGAAGTGCCGCAACCAATTCGGTTACGCACACTTCTTCGTCGCTATTGTAATGTTTTTAAATCATCAAAAAATGTCGGATACGATACCGCAATGCACGCCGCGTCATCAAGCGTCACATCACCGTCTGCAATCAGCGCCGCAACCGCACCCATCATGCCGATACGGTGGTCGCCATACGTACGAATCGCTGCGCCGTGGAGCGGCGTTGGCCCTTCGATAATCATGCCATCTTCGGTCGCCGTAATATGCGCGCCGAGTTTCGTTAATTCATCAACGACCGCCTCAATACGGTTTGTTTCTTTTACTTTTAACTCTTCCGCATCTTTAATAACGGTCGTGCCTTGCGCCTGCGTAGCAAGCAAGGCAATAATCGGAATTTCATCGATTAAGCGTGGAATAACCGTGCCACCGATTGTCGTACCCATTAAATTCGACGTTTTTACGACAATGGTACCCATTGGCTCTGCTGCCGTAACGTCATCAACTGTGATCGTCATATCCGCACCCATCGCTTCAAGTGCTTCAATAATACCGGTACGCGTTGGGTTTAAGCCAACATTATGCAATGTAATCATACTATCCTTTGTAAGTGCGCCCGCTACGAGGAAAAATGCAGCCGACGAAATATCACCTGGCACTGACACATGCGTACCTGCTAATTTTTGGCCACCTTTAAATGTAATGACACCATCTTCTGTCGTAATGTCTGCCCCAAATTGGCGCAACATACGCTCGGTATGGTCGCGCGATGGCTCTTGTTCGCGGACAATCGTCGTACCATCGGCATTAAGCGCCGCTAATAAAATCGCGGACTTTACTTGTGCACTCGCCACCGGCATCGTGTAATCGATTGGTGTCAATGTTTTACCTTGTACGGCAAGCGGTGTATATTGCCCGTCCGCACGCCCAGTAATATGCGCATCCATGTCACGCAGTGGATTAATAACGCGCTTCATTGGGCGTTTGCCGATTGACGCATCGCCGTTTAATACTGCATGGACATTTGAACCAGCCAATAAACCGAGCATAAGACGTGTCGTCGTGCCAGAGTTCCCGGTATATAAAATGTCTGTAGGCTCTTGCCACGCATCCATACCATCACTTTTAATGGTCACATTCGTGCCATCAAGCGCGATGTCTACACCAAGTTTGCGGAAGCAATCAATCGTGCTCAAACAGTCGTCGCCTAATAAAAAGCCGTCTACTGTTGTCGTTCCTTTCGCAATGGCACCAAACATCACGGAACGATGTGAAATGGATTTATCTCCTGGTACAGTAATAGTCCCCTTCAACGAAGGTTTTTTAAATTGTAACGTTTTAGACGTCATCAAAATTCCTCCTCGGCTATGCAATATAATATTCGTATGGGCTACGCGTTTTAATGCATTTAGCCGCGCGATTACGATCTTCTTCGCTCGTAAAGCTTACGACTAAAATACCGAATACATCTTCGCGCGTTTCAACGATACGAATATTCGTAATACTAATGCGTTCTTGTGCTAACAGCGCCGTTACTTCTGCGATGCTACCTGGGTGGTCAGGTACATCGATATATAAATCGTATGTTGAGAACATCGCACCTTGTGTTAATGGTAAGTCATCACGGAAATCTTTTGCGCCAGCAAAAAACGCTGTAATTTCTTGTTCACTATCTCGCTTTATAATGGCTTCCACACGTGTCATTTCAGCTTGCCAGCGATGTAGTTGCTCTAATATATGCTTTTTATTTTGTTGTACGATATCGCTCCACATTTGTGGGTTTGAGGCCGCAATACGCGTCATATCACGAAAACCACCGGCTGCTAATTGCTTCGTTAATTGGTTTTCTTCATTTTCCTCGGACAATTGATGCACAAGTGATGCTGCCACAACATGTGGGAAATGCGACACAATCGATGTCATATGGTCATGTTCTTCCGCATCAACTACCATTAGTTTCGCATTCGTCAACTTCAATAATTCGCGTAGTTGTTCCACGCGCTCAGGCTTTTCCTCTGCTAGCGGCGTCAACAGATAATACGCATTTTCAAATAAAATTGGTTTTGCGGCTAGCACACCGCTTTTATGAGAACCAGCCATTGGGTGTCCGCCAATAAACGAAATCCCTTGTGCTTGGAGTTCACAAGCCTTTTCCATAATTAACGTTTTTGTACTCCCTGTATCGGAAACGATTAAGTTTTCTGGGAGCTGCCATGTTGTTAATTTTTCCATCCAAGCAAGCGTCGCATTGACTGGTGTCGCAAAAATGCACACATCAGCGTAACGAATCGCTTGCTCTGGATCGGTTGCCGCTTCATTCACGACACCTAACACTTTTGCACTTTGAAGCGTATCTGGATTCGTATCATAACCAATCACCCAATTTTGCGGTGACTTTTGTAGGGCGAGCGCAATCGAGCCGCCAATAAGTCCGAGCCCTACAATCAGAACGGTTTGTCTCAAGCAATAACGCCTTTGTTCATTAAGATGTCTTCAAGTTGTGCAAGTAATCCAGCGTTTTGTTGCTCCGTGCCAATCGTGATGCGTAAATAGTTTGGTACGCCAAGTGCCGCACCGCTACGAACGATATAACCGCGAGACATTAACTCTTGGAATACTTCATTACTATCTGCTTTAATTTCGAATAAAATAAAGTTTGTTTCAGTTGGGTAATAATCTAAACCATGTTTTTCACAAAATGCGATATATTGTTTTTTACCGGCCGCATTAATCGTGCGACATTTTTCAAGATAGTCGGTGTCGCTTAAGGCAATCGGCACAATCGCTTGTGATAACACCGTATTATTAAACGGTCCACGTACAGGTTCTAGCTTGCGCACTAATGCTTCTTGACCGATTGCATAACCTACGCGGAATGCTGCAAGGCCGTATGCTTTTGAGAATGTACGCATTAATAGCACGTTTTTATATTGTTTATAAAGTGGTAATGTGTTGGCATACTCAGGGTCCATCACATATTCTACATACGCTTCATCTAATACGACTAACACGTCTTCTGGTACGTTTGCTAAAAAGTTTTCAATCGCGGCCGTCGGTGTAATACCACCTGTTGGATTGTTTGGACTGCATAGCCATACGACCGATGTTTGTGCATCAATTGCTGCAAGCATCGCGTCTAAATCGTGCTCGCGGTTCGCATTTAATGGCACTTCGCGTACTTCTGCACCTTCAATAACTGCATTTAATTTATATTGTGAGAACGTTGGTGTCGCCATGATTGTATTCGTTGCAGGTGATAATAACGCGCGACAAATAATGCTAATTAATTCATCTGAGCCGTTACCAAATAATAATTCTTGTTCTGCAACGCCGACATGGTTAGCAACAGCTGTACGCATATCCTGCGCGTAGCCGTCTGGATATAACGCAAAGTTGAAATCTGTTTCTTTTAAGAACGCATTCACTTTTGGTGAACAGCCAAGTGGGTTTTCGTTTGATGCTAATTTCACAATTTCATCTAAACCAAATTCACGTTTAACGGCATCAATTGGCTTCCCTGGTTCGTATGCTTTTAATCCTTTAACTGTTTCTTTCCATTTCATCACAAATCGCCTCTTTATAAATTGTTTATTTCACTAAATCTGGTCGTAATTTTACAGCTTCATTTAAGTAAATATGTTGAATTTCCTGCTGCGCTACCGTTGTTTCAACATGTACCATTAAACGAATGCAGAGCGGTAAGGCCCCTTCGACATTCATTTCATGCATACACATAACCGGCACATAATCCCAACCTTCATATGTACGAACTGCTTTTGCTGGGAATGCGGCCGTAATATCCGGTGTCGTCGTTGCAATAACCGACGCGACATCTGCTGCGTCAATATGGTTCGTCTCAATGATGGCTTGCAGTAGCTTTGTTGTTTCAGCTAAAACAAGTGCTGCATCATTTTCTGTTACGGTAATCGCTCCTCGAATTCCTCGAATCATTTCTCTACCTCCTGTAACAATGCACGTAAGCGCTCATCTGTTTGGCGCGCTTCATCTACTGAAATTTGTTGTACAAATGGCTCGCCTACTTCGTTTAATAATACAAATTGTAGCTCGCCATATTCGACTTTTTTATCGGTCAGCATATACGCTAATAACGTATCAAACGTAAAGTTTTTAACGGCATCAAATGGATAATCACTGCGCAGCGCAAACGCTAGCACGTCTTTTGTAAAGTCATGCGTTAGCTTGCTATAGTTTTCGCCTAGCAATAACGCATAAACAATCCCAATCATAACGGCTTCGCCATGTGCGACTTTACCGAAACCTGATGCCGCTTCAATCGCATGGCCGTATGTGTGACCAAAGTTTAAAAACTTACGCACCGAATGTTCTTCTTCATCGCGCTTGACAATACCGGCTTTCACGCGAATGCCTTGTTCAAGTTGCTGCTCTAGCGCTTGTTGCTTAAAGTCATAAACAGTATGTTGCAATAATTGTTCAAGCCACTCTTTATTTGAAATAAGCGCATGTTTCACCGTTTCTGCCATACCTGAGCGCACTTCGCGTTTTGGCAATGTCTCTAAAAAACGAATGTCATATAGCACGGCTTCCGGTTGATAAAAAGCGCCAATCATATTTTTGCCAAGTGGATGGTTAATAGCTGTTTTGCCACCAACCGCTGAATCATGCGCTAAAATCGTTGTCGGAATTTGCACGAATGGCACGCCACGCATAAACGTCGCAGCCACATACCCTGTTAAGTCGCCCACTGCACCGCCGCCAAAAGCGAAAATCATCGTTTTACGCGTTGCTTTTTGCTCGAGTAAAAATGTTTGTACTGCATAATAATTCTCGAATGTTTTGCACGCTTCGCCAGCCGGCATCACATGTACTGTAAAGTCGTATGGGAAAGCTTCCGTAAACGCTTTTTCATGTGCTTGCCACACATTGGCATCCGTTAGCACAATCAATTTATCCGCCTTGTTGATGTTGTCGTCAATCGTCGTTAAGGCAGCGGTTAAGTTTCCGTTGCCAATGATGACTTCATATTGATGAGAAGGCGTTTCAACAGGTATTCTCATGGCTTAAAACTCCTTCGCGTATTGTTTAATGTCGTCGATTTGTTTTTTCAGTTGTGGGAATTGATCGGCGTGGAATTGTTCAAGTAATGCTTTCGCAATCTCAAAGGCAATAACATGCTCTGCTACAACCGATGCAGCTGGTACGGCACAAGCATCACTGCGCTCAACACTCGCTTTGAATTCCTCTTTTGTTTCGATATCAACTGATTGTAATGGTTTATATAATGTTGGGATTGGTTTCATCACACCACGTACAACGATTGGCATCCCAGTAGACATACCGCCTTCAAGACCACCTAAGCGATTTGTACGGCGCGTATAACCGTGTTCTTCATCCCAAATAATTTCATCATGTACTTGCGAGCCTGGTACGTGTGCCGCATCAAAACCGATACCGAATTCGACCCCTTTAAATGCATTAATTGATAGCATTGCTTGTGCTAATTTACCGTCTAGCTTGCGGTCATAATGTACATAGGAGCCAACACCTGCTGGCATCCCTTCGACAATAACTTCGACGATACCACCGATAGAGTCGCCCGCTTTTTTCGTTGCATCGATTAAGTCGACCATTTTTGCTGAAGCTTCAGCATCTGCACAGTAGCAAGCATCCTCTTCAATAATCGCACGAATTTCTTCAACAGATTTACCAGCTGTTGCCGCTTTATCCGCTTCAATGCCACCAATTTCCGTCACATAGCCGACCACGTTAATGCCTAACTCCGCTAATAATTGCTTTGCAACGGCGCCAACTGCTACTCGCACTGTCGTTTCACGTGCTGATGAGCGTTCTAAGACGTTTCGTAAATCGCGGTGACCATATTTCATACCGCCTACTAAATCCGCATGTCCAGGGCGTGGTCGCGAAATTTGACGTTTGATTTCTGATGGGTCGATATCTTCTGGTAGCGGCTCTGCTCCCATAATTTTCGTCCAATGTGACCAGTCATCATTTGTGACAACGAGCGCTACTGGCGAACCTAATGTTTTCCCGTGGCGTACGCCGGATGTAATTGCGACCGTATCCGTTTCAATTTGCATACGGCGACCGCGGCCATGACCACCTTGACGACGTTTCAAACCTTTATTCACATCGTCTGCTTTTAATGGTAATAATGAAGGAAGCCCCTCAATAATTGTTGTTAATTGCGGTCCATGTGACTCGCCTGCTGTTAAATATCTCATATTAAACACTTTCTCCCTTCAACGCATTAAATTATATGTTTTTCACTATAACATATTTTTTCGTAAAGTACAGTACTAATTCCTATTATACACACAAATTGACAGAACTTTTTAATAATTTTAACGCTTTATTTTTTAGGCATAAAAAAACAAGGAATGGCCATCAGCGCAATTCCTCGTTTTGAACCTCTTTTTATGATTTTTTACGATAGAAGAACGTATCTTCAATTTCAAAGTCATAGCGCGCCGGATTAAAGATTTGTTCGGTGCTTCCAACAAATAGCACACCGCCTGGGCGTAATGCTTTACTAAAGTTCGCATAGATTTGGTCTTTTGCTTCCTCAGTAAAATAAATCATGACATTACGGCAGACAATTAAATCAAAATTGCTATCGTAATGATCTTTTAACAAGTTATGATTTTTAAATGTCACCGCTTGTTTAATGTCATTGGACACTTTATAAAATGCGCCGTCTTGTGTGAAATATTTCGTTTTCATATTGGCTGGCACTTCTGCAAGTGAGCGCTCAGGATAAACGCCCGCTTTCGCCTTCGCAATCGCATTATTATCTAAATCAGTCGCTTGAATCGCTACTTGTGATAGCGGCATATGATTGGATAACACCATCGCTAACGAATACGGCTCTTCACCTGTAGAGCACGCTGCACTCCAAACTTTTAAGCGCTTATTGTCTTTTAACAGTCGTGGGAAAATTTTTTGATCGAGTACTTCCCAACGTTTGCCATTGCGATAAAATTCCGAGACATTAATCGTCATACGGTCTAAAAATTCATCTAATAACGCGCGGTCTGATTCAATAGCACGATAAAAATCAACAAAACTTTTAAAACCTTTCTTTTCATAAAGCGATGTTAAACGTCGTTTCATTTGTGCTTCTTTATATAAAGCAAGATCAATGCCCGTTTTTCGTTTAATACTATCTACAAATTGTTCATAATCAGTCATCAACATTCGTTTCCTCTCCTAAAGTCCTAAGCCTATTATACTTCATTAGACCCTATAAAAAAAGCACACTACCTGAAAAGATAGTGTGCTTTCAAGCGAAGCGTTATGCTTCTACTTATTCAAAAGTCGAATTAGTGTAATTCGTTTTCGTTGAAGAATAAGCCGATTTCACGTTCAGCTGATGCTAAAGAGTCAGAACCGTGAATTACGTTGTGTGATACTGTAGTTGAGTAGTCACCGCGGATTGTTCCAGGAGCTGATTCAGCTGGGTTTGTAGCGCCCATCATAAGACGTGCTACAGAGATAACGTTTTCGCCTTCCCATACCATAGCAAATACTGGACCAGAAGTGATGAAATCTGTTAATTCACCGAAGAATGGTTTTTCAGCGTGCTCAGCATAGTGTTTTTCAGCAAGCTCTTGAGAGATTTGCATAAGTTTAGCACCTTTAAGTACGAAACCTTTACGTTCGAAACGATCTACGATATCACCAACTAATTGACGTTTAACGCCATCTGGTTTAACCATTAAAAATGTTGTTTGGATAGCCATGTTTAATTACACTCCTTCAAGTTATATACAGGTTTTAGACCCAGAATAAATAGTATCATTGAATAAAGCAAGATTCAACAAATTATATGCAGAATCCATTAAAATTTACGTTTCCCCATGTATAAAGCAATATCTCGTAATGATTTTTTGACTTTAAGGTCCGGTAACGCGTCAATTTCACGCAATGCTTTTTCTAAATATAAATCACTGACATGTTTTGCGCGCTTCATCGCGTCTGATTTACGCATTAACCGTAACATCTCTTGACGCTCCGTTTCAATCATTGAGCCATCAAGTGCTTTTTCCATTAACGGACGAATGACAGCATCATCGCGCGCATACAATGCCGGAAGCGTGACATTCCCTTGCATCAAATCGCTACCAGCCGGTTTGCCAAGCTTTTTATCGGTTGACGTAAAGTCCAAAATATCATCGATAATTTGGAAGCTCATGCCGACATAATAACCAAAGCGTTCTAAATGCCAAGCTGTACGCTTATCCGCACCACTCGCAATGGCGCCTAAACGGCAACTTGAAGCAATTAAAATAGCGGTTTTACGTTTAATACGGCGGAAGTAGTCGCGTAAGTTTTGGTCGAGTGTTCGTTTATCTTCGATTTGTAAAATCTCCCCAATACAAATCTCAACCATCGTTTTTGACAGTACATGATGTGCCTCAGCATCCTCAATGTACGTCATATGTTCTAATGCTTTCGCAAAAATAAAGTCGCCGTTATACATCGCAATCCGATTGTTAAATTGTGCTTTAACTGTTGGACGACCTCTTCGCATTTCTGAATTATCAATGACATCATCATGCACTAACGATCCCATATGAATAAGCTCTAGCGGCACGGCTACATGCTTAATTTTTTGGATATCGTATTGTCCGAACTTAGCTGCTAGCAAAACAAAAACTGGGCGAATGCGTTTTCCCCCAGCTTTTAATAGATGTAAAGAAGCTTCATTCAGAAAGTGTGAAGACGAGCCCACCGCTATTTCTAATTCTTGTTCGATGACATCGATATCTGACTTTAGGTCAGCATAAAGCATTTTTAGCTTCATCTTTTCCACTTGAATACCTTCTCTCGCCTATTGCTGTTTTTTATAGCCAATATGCACAGCTGCTGCGCCACCGCTATATGGCTTGTATGTGACATGCTCCATACCTGCTTTTTCAAACATTTTTTTCAATTGTTTTACGCCAGGGAATACGTTCGCTGATTCTTGTAACCACGAGTATTCCTTATAGCTTTTCGCAAACAATTTCCCGAATACGGGCATCACATAATGGAAATAGAAACGGAATAATTGACGGTACCCCGGAATTTCAGATTGTGATGTTTCAAGACAAACAACTTTGCCCCCCGGCTTCACGACACGATTCATTTCGCGCAGTGCTTGTAAATAATCCGGAACATTGCGCAAGCCAAAACCAACCGTTACATAATCGAATGTATTATCGTCAAATGGCAACTCCATCGCATTACCTTGGATTAATGTAATATTGTCGATATCTTTCGTTTTTTCAATACCAACGTTCAACATATTTTGACTAAAGTCAAGCCCCGTTACATGACCTGTTGGGCCGACAGCATCCGACATTGCCATCGTCCAGTCAGCTGTCCCACAGCATACATCAAGTGCTTTAGAGCCAGGTTGTACCACCATGCGCTCCATCGTATCTTTACGCCATAATTTATGCAATTGGAAGCTGATTACAGAGTTCATCGTATCGTAACTACCAGAAATATTTTCAAAAACTTCATGTACACGTTGTTCTTTCGTTTGTGCCATTGTGTCACCCTTCTCTCAAATTAATTCGTTTTTAGCTCATGAATGCGACTTACAATCCATTCTTTCACATCATCATGCACTATTGGAGAAGTGGAAACAACAAATTCATACGTTGTAGCAAGCATCTCTTGTGCTTCTCGTAATAACGCTTCTACGTCATCGTGGTGTGTTGCTAACGCCTTATATAACAGCGTAGTCTCGCCGTTTGACAACGCAGCTAATTCCTCTGCAAGTCTGTTAAGTAATAAGCCATTTTCAGCAAATGGAATGTATTGTTCAAGATGATAGTGTTTGAAGAAATGACGAATTGAATCACTTTCAATTGTCATCAGCGCCTGTAACCACACATCAAGTGATTGTTGCGGTTTTTCATAGAGCTTCGTTTTCTCCTCATTTATTGTAGCAACTGCCTGCGTAATTGTGCGAATCAAAAGCACGTCGCCAACTTCTGCTAGCGTTGCATAATAAACGCCACTATACAAATCGCCTGCTAACACAGCCAATTGCTGCGCCTTCGATGTTGCATCAAATTCTTCGATTAATTCGTGCGTATTCAGCGCCGCTAAATTAATCGCTACGCCTGTTGCTGCTAATTGTTGCGTTGCTGTCCAGCATTCCCCATTGAGTGCTGGCAACAATAAATAAAATAATTCATCATCTGAAAAAACGGGTTGACCTGTATATTCAAGGAGCGTTCTATGATGCAATTTTGTAAAAATATGTTGTTTGAATTGTGCTACTTTTTGCTCGATAGTTGTTGCAATCATAAAATTTCTCCATTCAGTTCATTTCGTTGAAATCTATTTTTTCGGACCGCTATGCATTACGCCATGAGCTGATTGAATTTCCGCTTTACCGCGAATTTTCATCGCTGACGTATTGTTCGTGAATTGCGCGATCATGACTTCACCATTGTCCAGCTTTTCAGCATGATGAAATTTTGTGTCATCGCCACGTGTTAGACCGATAACATGAACGCCATCTTCTTCAGCGCGGATAACAATATATTCGTTTTGTGCCATGCTTTCCGTCTCCTTCTACATAAAAGTTTGCTCTGTCTATCATATCATAAAAATAGCGCTGTTTTAAGACATTTGAATGAACGAAAGAATTTCAGAACGTTTCACTTCATCCGTTTCAAAAATCCCTTTTGCAACCGTTGTAATCGTTTTAGCACCTGGTTTTTTAATACCGCGCATCGTCATGCACATATGCTCTGCTTCGATTAACACATAAACGCCTTTTGGATTTAATTTTTCAGTTAAGATTTCAGCTACTTCTGCCGTAATACGCTCTTGTAATTGCGGACGACGTGCTACTGTATCGACCGTACGCGCCAATTTACTTAAACCAGCTACTACGCCATCTTGTGGAATATACGCAACATGCGCTTTACCGTAAAATGGTACAAGGTGATGTTCGCACATTGAGAAGAATGGAATATCTTTCACTAAGACGACTTCATCATGCCCTTCGTGAAATACTGTTTCAAAGTATTCACGCGCATCGGTATGAAGTCCTGCAAACATTTCCGCGTACATTTTCGCTACGCGTTTTGGTGTATCTTCTAAACCCTCACGAGCTGGATCTTCACCAACAGCCTCTAAAATCATCGTCACGGCTTGCTTAATTTTATCTAAGTCAACTTTTTGTTCTGTCTGTTCTGTCGTGTTTGTCACTGTTTCGTTCCTCCATTAAAAGCAATACATTTCTCAACCTAGATGTTAGCATAATGATAGGCTACAAGCAAAGTTTCATTCCGCTAAAAACACATAAATTCACATCTTTAAAGGAAATCGTTTACCGAACGAAAAAAGCGCATGAATGCATCGGCACAAAACAAAAGCAGGAAGCGCGATATCGCACCTCCTGCTTTTACTATTCCTAACAAAAAAAGAACAGCAATGAGCTGTTCTTTTTTATGTAATACGCCAATTAGCCTTTAACAGCATCTTTAAGCGCTTTACCTGGTTTGAATGCAGGTACTTTGCTTGCAGCGATTTCGATTTCTTCACCTGATTGTGGGTTACGACCTTTACGAGCCGCACGTTCACGTACTTCAAAGTTACCAAAACCGATTAGTTGTACTTTATCACCTTTTGCAAGTGCATCTTGAATTGTTTCGAATACAGCTTCAACTGCTTTGCTCGCATCTTTTTTAGAAAGTTCTGCTGCTTCTGCAACAGCATTTACTAGTTCTGTTTTGTTCATACTAGACACCTCCTCTCAACGGTTGTCGAAAATCATGTAAAAAGATTATCATACTCTAATATTGCTATGCAACCATATTTATACTCCTTTTACCAACTTTCAGCAACTTTAATCGTTATCGACAGAAAATAGACCTTTTAACCTATCGAAAAAGGTCTGACAACGCGGTTTCTACGCGTTTTTGACTGTTTTGTTCATATTTTTATTATGTTCGATAGAATGTTATTTTTGCAACCAAAAACACTTTATTTCTAAAAAAAAATCATATATCAAAATACTTTTTTCTATCATTAAATCCATTTATGTAAAAAAAAGACAAATTATTTAATGACTATAAATCGAACACACGTTCATATTTCACGAACGAATAGTTAAAAATATTAAAAATTATCCGTTTTTAAATATCTTTTTTAGAATCTAAGCTTCGATAACATCCGTTTTTCGACAGACACTCATTTTATAGCAAAAAAATAAAATGGGAGTTTTACGGTGACTAATATGAATCACAAGCGTTGATATAGCAACGTTTAACAGCCTATTCCAGTTACTATTACAATGCGGCATAGTGGGCATTTCGCATTAAAATTCCATATA
Organism: Kurthia huakuii LAM0618; assembly: GCF_000505545.1. GTDB lineage: Bacteria > Bacillota > Bacilli > Bacillales_A > Planococcaceae > Kurthia > Kurthia huakuii. The sequence continues at coordinate 421,903 of NZ_AYTB01000007.1, read as the reverse complement.
AAAAAGCGACCAAAAAAATTTTTTTGATCGCTTTTTTTGCGTTTAATTATTATAAATCTCATCCATTTCGCGTTTCTTCATACGCAACATTAGGTCGTCAACGGCATCAAGTGGTGTTTTTTCTTCGAATAACACGCTGTACAACGCATGTGAAATCGGCAATGCGACATCGTATTTTCCGGCTAATTGATGCGCTGCTTTCGCTGTGCGCACACCTTCTACAACCATGCCCATTTCCTCTAAAATCTGCTCGAGCTTTTTCCCTTCACCAAGCATAAAGCCGGCGCGGTAATTGCGCGAGTGGACCGATGTACACGTTACGATTAAGTCACCCATACCCGTTAAGCCCATAAAGGTTAATGGGTTGGCGCCCATTTTGACACCTAAGCGTGAGATTTCTGCTAGACCGCGCGTAATGAGCGCTGCCTTTGCATTGTCTCCGTAGCCGATGCCATCAATCGCACCTGCGGCAAGCGCAATGACATTTTTCAATGCCCCGCCGACCTCTACGCCAATCACATCTTGGTTTGTATAGACGCGGAAATATTGATTCATAAATAAATCTTGCACACGTTCAGCAGCTGCTAAGTTTTCACATGCTGCTGCGACAGTCGTTGGATGCTGTTTGACAACTTCTTCTGCATGACTCGGACCTGATAATACGACAAGGTCCTCAATAACCGTTGCTGGTAACTCTTCGCGCATAATTTCAGAAATGCGCAATAGTGAACCTGGCTCGATGCCTTTTGACACATGGACGAATAATACGGGCTTATTCAGCGTCTGCATCATTTTTTGGCATGTTTCGCGAATACCTTTTGTTGGGACAGCCATGACAATAATGGACGCATGTGCCATCGCTTGCGCCATATTAGCTGTCGCGTGTAAATTCGTTGGTAATGTAACGTCTGTTAAGTATTTGGCATTTGTATGCTGTTCATGAATTTCCATTGCTTGGTCCTCGCGATGTGACCAAATCAATGTATCATGACCATTATCTGCTAATACTGTTGCCAGCGCTGTTCCCCAAGAACCAGCACCTAATACCGTTACCTTTTCCATCGTTATCGCTCCTTTAGTCTCGTGCACGTGTAATAATACGAATTGGCGTTCCTTCAAAGTCAAATGTATCACGAATACGGTTTTCTAAGAAACGTTCGTACGTAAAGTGCATTAATTCAACATCATTGACGAAGACAACGAATGTTGGTGGTTGAATCGCTACTTGTGTTGCATAGTAAATACGTAGACGACGACCTTTATCCGTTGGTGCTGGGTTACGCGCAATCGCATCCATAATGACTTCATTTAAGATGCTCGATTGAACGCGCATTGTGTGGTTGTCATGTACGCGGTTAATAACAGGTAACACGTCATGTACGCGTTTCCCTGTTTTTGCTGATGTGAACACGATTGGTGCATAGTCTAAATATTGGAATTGGTCACGAATTTCTTCGATTTTTTTATTCATCGTTTTTTCGTCTTTTACAACTGCATCCCATTTATTCATGACGATAATAATTGCTTTCCCTGCTTCATGTGCATAACCAGCAATTTTTTTATCTTGTTCTTGAATGCCTTCTTCGCCGTTTAATACGACTAATACAACGTCTGAGCGTTCAATTGCTCGCATTGCACGAAGCACTGAATATTTTTCAGTTGTTTCATACACTTTCCCTTTTTTACGCATACCGGCTGTATCGATAATGACATATTCTTGTCCATCCGCTTCATACGGTGTATCGATGGCATCACGTGTCGTCCCCGCTACATCGGATACGATAACACGTTGGTCGCCTAAAATTGCATTCACAAGTGATGATTTCCCTACGTTTGGACGGCCGATTAATGAGAATTTAATAACGCCTTCGTCATAATCTGTATCATCTTGTTCTGGGAAGTGTTTCGCACACTCGTCTAATAAATCCCCTAAACCTAAACCATGTGACCCTGAAATTGGGTATGGATCGCCAAAACCTAGTGAATAGAAATCCCAAATTAAATCGCGCATATCCGGGTTATCAACTTTATTGACCGCTAATACGACCGGTTTTTTCGTTTTGTATAAAATTTTCGCAACTTGCTCATCTTCCATTGTGACGCCTTCACGACCATTTGTCATGAAAATAATCACATCTGCTTCGTCCATGGCAACTTCTGCTTGTTGGCGAATTTCTTCTAGGAATGGTTCATCTCCTAGTTGAATACCACCTGTATCAATAATATTAAAATCATGTGTTAACCATTCTGCTGAGCTATAAATACGGTCACGAGTAACACCCGCTATGTCCTCAACGATGGATACGCGTTCGCCAACGATACGGTTGAAAATGGTTGATTTCCCTACGTTCGGACGGCCGACGATTGCGATGACTGGTTTCGTCATAGTTTACTTCATCCTTCCAGCTTTCATATCTTTCATTAATAACGCAACAAAAAAGATGATGGTACGGAGACGCCCATCACCTAATCCGTATACTTTCCATTTGTATTTCATTTTATCAAAGTTACGTCTTAATGAAAAGAAAAACAGACGAATTCATGCGAAGTCGTCTGCATTTTCATTATTTATCGTCTGTTTTAAAGTCCTTTAGTTGTTCGCCTAAAAGATCGCCAAATGAGAAGCCACTTTCTTGCTCTGGAAGATCGTATTCTTCCTCTGCTGCTTCATCATGGTCTTCTTTTTCTAATAGCTCACGAATACTTAGTGCTAGACGCTTTTCCTGTTCGCTTACTTCAAGTACTTTTACTTGTACTTCTTGACCTTCTTGCAACACTTCATGTGGCGTATTAATATGTTTGTGCGCAATTTGCGAAATGTGTACTAAGCCTTCTACACCTGGGAATACTTCGACAAACGCACCGAACGTTACAAGGCGGCGTACAATGCCATCAAGTAAGGCTCCTTTTGGCGCTTTTTCTTCGATGCCTTCCCACGGACCTGCTAACGTATCTTTAATAGAAAGTGAAATACGTTCGTTGACTGGGTCAACAGAGAGTACTTTTACTTGTACTTTTTGGCCTTCTTTTAACACATCGTACACATTTGAGACGTGCTCATGCGCTACTTGTGAAATGTGTACAAGACCATCGACGCCACCAATATCGACAAATGCGCCGAATGCCGCGATACGTTGAACCGTACCATCGAGCACATCGCCTTCTTTAATCGTATTGATAACCTCTACTTTTTTCTCTGCTTTTTCATCTTCTAATACCGCACGATGCGATAAAATTAAACGATTTTTATCTTGATCCATTTCAACGATTTTGAATTTCAGCGTTTTACCTTTGTAATCGTCAAACGTTTCCACGAAATAATCTTCTACTAATGAAGCTGGTACGAAACCGCGCACACCAAGGTCAACGACTAAGCCGCCTTTGACGACATCTTTCACTTCCGCTTCGATTACTTCGCCATTATCGAATTTCTCTTTTAATGTTTTCCACGCTGCAATGGCATCAACTTGACGCTTTGAAAGTACATAATTTCCGGTGCCTTCTGAATCAGATGATGGCTCTTCTACCTTTTTCACCATCACTTCGAACTCATCGCCCACTTTAACAGCGTCCGATGCTTTTTCGACATGTAAACTTGATAACTCACTAATAGGGATAATACCATCGTATTTTGCATTCGGAATGGATACAATAACGCGATTGTCTTCAACAGACTCTACTCGTGCTTTCACGATATCACCATCGTGTAACTCTTTTACTTCATTCAGATTCATTTCTTCAGACATATGTAATCCTCCTTCACATCGATTACGTTTATTTTAGTTGATACAACGCTTAAAAACAAAAATTAGCTATTACAAACGCACTATTTTTTATTTTTTCTCGTATTCATCTAGAATTTGTTGAATTCCAGACATAATAACCGCTGTTACTTCCTCGGCTTTTGCACGGCGTTCACGATAAGGGGTCATATCGATCGGCTTACCGAAAACAACTGTAATCGGATGGAAGCGTTTATATGGTCCAATGACGGCACACGGTAACACAACAGCATCGCCACCACGTAGCGCGAAGAAACCCGCGCCGCTAAAGCCTTCTCCTAGCTTGCCATCTTTACTGCGATGACCTTCTGGGAATAAGCCCACAACTTGTCCATCCTTTAATAGATTTAAAGCTGTGCGTAGTGCTTGTCGATCACTAAAGCCTCGTTTAACAGGAAAAGCATTAATCTTTGGTAGTATACCCTTAAGTACCGGTACGCTAAACAATTCTTCTTTCGCCATAAAATAAAGTGAGCGCGGTGACGCAATCCCAACAACCGGCGGGTCTAAGTTTGAAATGTGATTTGAGCAAATTAACACGCCGCCTTCTTTTGGGAAATTTTCACGCCCAAGTACTTTTACGCGATAAAATGGAAATAGTACCGTTTTAACAACGCCACGTGCAAACTGATAGAATTCCATATTTAAGCCATCCTTTCACTCGCTAATTTTAAAATGGCATTCGCTGCTTCATCGATTGATAGCGCAGTTGTATCTAAGAAAATGGCATCTGCCGCTTGCACAAGTGGTGATGCCTCGCGCTCGCTATCTAATTTATCGCGCAGAGCGATTTCTTGTTGTAGTTGTTCAATCGATGACGCAATGCCGCGGTTGTTATTGTCTTCAAAACGACGTCGTGCACGTTCTTCGACTGTAGCTGACATAAAGACTTTTAACTCCGCTTGTGGTAATACGGCTGTACCGATATCGCGACCGTCCATTACGACGCCGCCACGAGCTGCCATGTCGTGCTGTAGAGCTACCATCACTTCGCGCATTGCCGCATGTGCCGCTACTTTTGACACGTTTGCTGAAATCGTTGGGAAGCGGATTTCTTCTGAAACGTCCTCGCCGTCTAAGAGCACGCGCTGACCGTTTTCAGTCGGTACTAATTCGATTGTTGAATTTTTTAATAATGTTGCAATCGCTTGTTCCGACGCTAAATCGGTATTTGTACGCAATGCTTTTAATGTTAGAGCGCGGTACATCGCACCTGTATCAATGTATGTGTATTGAAGTTTTTCAGCAGCAATTTTCGCTACTGTACTTTTGCCAGCACCGGCTGGTCCATCAATGGCAATTTGAATATTTTTCACGCTAAATTCCTCGCTTTCTTCTAAAGTAGTATTGTATCACAATATAACCGTTATCGGTTATAGAGAACAGCCAAAAAAAGAGCGAGCACATAGGCTCACTCTAGGCATTAATAGGACATTTCTTTCCGGTAATTAATGAGTTGGCGTTCAAAGCAAAAACGCGTAATCAATTTGCGGTCAATGTCGTCGGTATCGACAAATTGAATCGGGACGATTTTTTGTTCATCCTTTTCGATAATGCGAATAATTTTCCCAGTCACGTGCACATAGTGTGTGCCATCTTCTTCTTTCGCAAATGGCAACACAAGTGTCAGTTCCACCTCATCATTGGCTTGTAATGGCAGCGCGCGATTTAAATAGATAGCAATGCCGCCTGCACTCACGTCGGCCGTCACAAACTGATAAAATTGATTGTCATAGCGCATCGCTACATCGATTGCTGTTTCCACGCGCACATATTCACGGCGCTGAATTTTTTCAACATCCTCGTCTGTTGGTGCAGCGAGTCGTAGCATTGGAATATTCGCTTTTTCACGCCCTAAAATGACGGTGCGAAACGCATGTGCCACTTTCTTGTCATCAACAAACATGACGCGAAATACTTCTCCAACATTTAAATACATCGTGCGTTTCGTCACGCTATGAATCGGATAATCAATGAAGATTTCCCCGTCCGCTATATCGACTACACGACAATTATAACGCTCGGGCGTTTCTTCGTTGATCGCTTCTAATATAAAATTGGTTCCGACTTTAAAATCCATGAGTACATCTGCTCCTCGTTGTACATTTTGCTGTTCGTACGATAATGCCTTTAGTATACATAATTTATTGACTGTAAGCTATAGAGAAATAGTTATTTTTAACCTTTTTTTGATTTTTTGTAGGACTTTTCCATTAATATTGATACTAAATGCTCGTGTGCTCGTTTTACTTTCCGTAACGCGAACCACCACAGGAAAATCATAAATGGAATCACGATATAATCTAATTTCCCTGGCAATAACAACAGCGCATTGTAAAATACGTGCAACACGATTGGCGCAGCGAGTGACCACAACAACCACGTCTTCTCAGTTTTTAATTTTGAAAACTTCGCCTTACCTAAATAAAAGCCCATGACGACGCCAAACAATGCATGACTCGATACCGGCAGCAATGCACGCATCATCGCGGTATCTACACCATACGATAACAAGTATAAAATATTTTCGACCGTCGCAAAGCCGAGCGACAGCGATACACCATACAAGATGCCATCGTACGGATCATCAAACTCAACGTGGTTATAAATAATTAACATCAATAAAAACCATTTAAAAAATTCTTCAATCATCCCTGTGAACAAAACTTCTTGTATAATAGGATTTGTAAAAATATGTTCTTCTTGCAAAACATATTGAATAAATAAAATAGGAAATGTTAAAGCGGCACCGTAAATAAAGGCATGAAGCAAATTACGCGGTTCTGTCGCCATTTGGTTGCGCAAGTAAAAAAAGCTTAATAGTGCAAGCCCCGGTGCAATGGCGACGGATAAGAGGATAAGCATCGCAGTCTCCCTTCTCCGTTTTTTTCTATTATTCTATTATATAATATATGGAGGTATAGCATGACAAAGAAAATTTTACTTATTCATACTGGCGGTACGATTTCAATGCACGTTAGTGAGGATACAGGGGCAGTAGTGCCTGACACCGTCAATCCGTTAACAAAGGAACATGCCAAGCTTGAGCGCTTAGCCGCCATTACTGAAATTGAAGCGTTTAATTTACCATCGCCACATATGACTCCAGAACATATGTTGAAGTTGCGTAATATTATTGCCGACGAACTAGCGCATGAAGCCTTTGATGGCGTTGTGATTACACATGGTACCGATACGCTTGAAGAAACTGCGTACTTTTTAGATTTAACGACAAAATTGGAGGCGCCGATTGTGCTAACAGGTGCAATGCGCTCATCAAATGAACTTGGGGCAGATGGTTTATACAATCTCGTCGCCGCCATTCGTGTAGCGAGTGATGAAGATGCGCGCGGTAAAGGTGTGCTCGTTGTTATGAACGACGAAATCCATCAAGCTGTCAATGTGACAAAAACATCGACATCATCGGTATCTACATTCCAATCGCCGCAATATGGTCCGATTGGTTTAGTGACGAAAACGATGATTCATTTCCACCATGCGCCGATTATTCGCGAGTTTGTTGACGTGCAAAATCTCACAAAACGCGTGGCGATGTTAAAAGTATATGCCGGCATGGACGGTGATTTAGTCGATGCCGTTGTCGAAGCAGGTTATGATGGCCTCGTACTTGAAGGGCTTGGTCAAGGGAATGTACCGCCTGCACTCGTACCAAGCATTGAAAAAATGATGCAACAACGCCTCCCTGTCGTACTTGTATCGCGCTGTTTTAATGGGATTGCACAAGGGGTTTATGGCTATGAAGGTGGCGGTAAACAACTCGAAAATATCGGCGTATTATTTACGACCGGTTTAAACGGTCCAAAAGCGCGTTTGCGTCTATTAATTGGCTTAAATCAACATCAGCAACCACTTGAAATGTCACGTTTCTTCGAATAAAGAAAAGCCGGAATCAATCGATTCCGGCTTTTCTTTATTGCAGCTTATTTTGTACGCGCCGCATACTCTTCAGATGCGCGCACCCAGTTTTGTTTCGTAATCGTATGTGCCGTTTTTGCATCATGCGTTTCAAGTGCCTCGATCAACTTATCATGCTCTACGACGGATTGCGCCGTTAAAATAATCGAGTTGTGGAAGAACAAACGTCGCACATGTGCTTGAAAATCCGATACAGGATTTGCGATATATTCATTGTCTGCTTCTTGAATGATGAGCGTATGCAGTTCATCGTCTAGTTTTAATGCTAAATAAAAGTTTTGGCTTTCAATCGCTAATGCAAACTCGGCATTTTTAGCACGTAACTGTTGAATAAAGGCAGGTGTTACGCCTTTTCGTGATACTTCTTCTGCCGCAAGTGCTTGCAGCGCCGCAAGTACCGGTAAAATCTTTTCAACATCGGCATTATTAACGGCTGTCACTTGTGTTGCGACACCCGGATGCATTTCAACAAACCCTTGCGCATTTAATAATTGTAACGCTTCGCGCACTGGTGTACGACTTACGCCTAATGCTGTCGCCAGTTCCGCGTCATTTAATTTTTCTAACGGTTGCAACGTACCATCAATAATCCACTCTTGCAATTGTAAAAATGCACGTTCTTTTGCAGATAAACGTGCCGGTTTCATAAAGTCCTTTGGTATTGGCATCGTGTCACCTCTCCCGAATTCTATATATTGCATATTATAAACCACATTTAAATACGTGACAAATTTCGTTGTGACAAATTTTACGTCGTCGTGATATATTGCATACATAAACGCAGTAAAAAAAGCGCTACTTAGCAAAGTAGCGCTTAAATGATTATCGACGTTTTTCATCGATACAACGTGCAATTTGACCGCCATGGAAGCGGCCATTCTCAATAAAAATTTCATTGGCATTGTTTCCTGCCGCAATAACACCGGCAATAAATAAGCCTTCTACATTTGTTTCCATCGTTTCTTCATTAAATGTTGGACGCCCTGTTTCTGTATCAACTGTAACACCCATATCGCGGATAAATGAATGATCCGGATGATAGCCGGTCATCGCAAATACGAAGTCATTGTCGATAACTTGCTTTTCACCAGCGACTGTTAATGTCACGGTCGTATCATCGATTTTTTCAACGCTCGTATTAAAGAGCATGCGAATTTCATCATTGCGCGCTAATGCCGCAAAGTCTGGCAGTACCCATGGTTTAATACTTGGTGAATAGTCGCTACCACGATAAGCTACGGTCACGCGCGCGCCAGCTTTATGCAGTGCTAGCCCTGCATCGATAGCCGAGTTTTTACCACCAATCACGAGTACATCGGTGTCAAAGTACGGATGGCCTTCTTTGAAATAATGCATCACTTTCGGTAAATTTTCACCGTCAATGCCCATATAGTTTGGATGGTCATAATACCCCGTCGCGATAATCACGTACGGCGTTTCATACGTGTCTTTTGACGTTTTAACGATAAAGTTTTGCTGTTGTTTTTCAACATGCTCTACGTGTTCAAAACGATGAATTTGAATGTCTTTACGTTTGACGACTTCACGATAGTAAACGAGCGCTTGATTACGCTTCGGCTTTTGCCCTTCAATAATAAATGGTACATCACCAATCGCTAACTTTTCGCTTGAAGAGAAAAATGTTTGGTGTGTTGGATAATTATAAATCGCATTGACGATATTGCCTTTTTCTATAACGATTGGATTTAACCCAATCTGTTGTAAAGCGATTGCTGCCGCTAGACCACATGGGCCACCGCCAACGATAATCGCATCTTCTTGACGCATGTCAGTCATCCCTTTTTTGTTATATTCGTTCCCGAATCTATTTTACTATATATTTAAAATTTGTCACTTGTCGCGCTTATTAAAAAAAGGTTCAGGCAATCGCCTGAACCTCAACTACTTATTGCATTGGTAACGCAATTTTAACGCCGGCTTTCACTTTATCGGATGATAAACCGTTTAACTGGCGAATTTGTGCTGCTTTTGCGGCTGAGCCGTAGTAGCGGATTGAAATGCTTTGAACCGTATCCCCTGCTGAGGCATTGTGTAAATAACCATTTTGGATTGATTGACGGTATGCAGATGACGTCGTGTTTGGTGCGGCACCTGCTGCTGCGGCTTCTTTCGCCGCTTTTTCTTGTGCTTCTTTTTGTGCTGCCGCTTTCGCTGCGGCTTCTTTTGTCGCTTTTTCTTGTGCGGCCTTTTGTGCTGCTGCTTTCGCTGCGGCTTCTTTTGCCGCTTTTTCTTGTGCGGCTTTTTGTGCTGCCGCTTTCGCCGCGGCTTCTTTTTCAGCTTTTTCCTTCGCCGCTTTTTCCTTCGCCGCTTTCTCTTTCGCTGCCTTTTCTTCAGCAGCTTTTTTCTTCTCTGCTTTTTCTTGCGCTTCCGCGGCTTTTTTTGCTTTTTCTTCTTCTATTTGTTGAGCCTTCGTTTGCTTGTCGTTATCATCGTCACTCGCAACTGCACCGGAATTAGATGAATTGCCATTACTTGATTGTACATTGACGTCGCTATTTGCTAAATTTTGTGTCGTCGTGTTATCACCGGAATTTGCAAAGACACTAAAATACACGAGAATCAGAACCGGCACAAGAACAAAAATACTTCCTAAAATTGTAACCAATTTATTGTTATGCTTTTTTTCTTGTTCATTTCGAGCTGCTCTACGTGAAGCGCGTCCGGGATTTGTTTGTGCACTACCACCAACTTCAATTGATTGACGATGTGCCTCAACTTTATCTCGATAGTTGTTTTGAGACATGATGATCCCCCTTTTTCATAGCCATATCATATTATAGTATGGCTTCTGTACTTTGAAAAGTATTCGCTGACGACTTCAATTAAATGGTAATAATTGATTGAGTCGTTGTTGCCAATTTAGTAAGTCTTTTGAATTATTTTTATCTGTATATGGTGCTAAAATAGCATGACGTTCGATACCACATGCCGAACAGCAATTTTGCGGCTTTTCTAGCAATTGTTCATCAAAATACGCTAATAATTGCGCACGAATACACGTTGATGTCACGATTTTTGCTACGGCACTCACTTGTTGTTGCTTATCAGCTGCTAGCTCCTGAATTTTTTGTGACACTTCTGACGGTGCCAATTGACGCATCCAATAATCTAACACGCGAAAAGCAGTATCCGTCATTTCACCATTCGCCACTAATTGCGCACGTGTTTTCCCGGCATCCGCATAGGCCATATAACGAGAAATATGAACATCTGTTGGTAAATCAAGCGTCGCGACTTCTACTGTGCGCGCGGCATCACGTGCGTCATAATATAATGTTACGAGCGCTGGTAACCCGTCGCGCCCAGCACGCCCTACTTCCTGCATATAACTGGAAACGGTTTGTGGCAAATGGTCATGAATAATTTGACGAATATTATTTTTATGAATGCCCATACCAAACGCATTTGTCGCACAAATCCAATCCAGTTCACCATGCATAAACTGGCGTTGGACGAGCATGCGATCTTGTTGCTCCATTCCGCCATGATAAAATGTCGCACGAACCCCCGCTTGCTGTAACATCGACGCATACTCCATCGTTTTTTTTCGCGACTGTGTATAAATAATACCGGGACCTTCAAATGTTGTCACCTGTTTGATAATCGCTGCCGCTTTCTCGAACGGCTCGATTTCAAGCGCCTCGTAATGTAAATTTGGACGATCTACAGAATGAATAAATGTCGCAGGCTGCTTCATCGCTAAATAATGTTCAATATCGCTTATAATGCGCGCCGTTGCAGTCGCACTAAGCGCTAAAATCGGCGGACGTGCTGCTGGGAGAGCGTCGGCAATTTGTAAGTAATCTGGCCGAAAATCGTAGCCCCATTGCGAAATACAATGCGCCTCATCAACGACGATTAACCCGAGCTTCATTTGCTGTAAACGCCCTTTAACCGCTTGGCTCGCGAGCATTTCCGGGGATAAAAATAAAAAACGATAATCTTCGAAATGCTGCCAGACAAACTGTTTATCGTCAGGCGATAAAAAAGAGTTTAGTGCTGCAACACGTTTTTCGCCAAATTGCTTTAATTGTTCCACTTGGTCTTGCATCAACGATAATAACGGTGAAATGACTACAATGGTTCCTTCCACAACATAACCGGGTAGCTGATAACATAATGATTTCCCCATGCCTGTCGGTAACAACGCGACGGTATCACGCCCTGCCAATACCGCTTCGATAATGTCTTGTTGCCCTTCACGAAACGCCGTATAACCAAAACGTTCATGCAAAATTTGTTGTAGTTCCATCGTCTATTCCCCCTTTGCCGCTAACACTAACCGAATTTGAAAATAACTCACATGCGGCAACTGCTCTTTAATGGCGCGTAGCTTGGTCGTTTGAAGTGTTTGCGCTTGCGTGCGAATCGCTGCCGTATCATCGATTGAGACGAATTGTGTGAGTGGAAACTGTGCGTCATTCATCGCCATTTCGGCTAAATGGTCTTCAATTGTACTTATTTTCAACTGTCTAAACTGTGCAATTTGTTCCAACGAATACCCTTTATAAAAAAGCGTTGCTGTTTTTTGTGTCGATTGTGTTAACAATTGGTCGATGCGAATATGTTGCGTTAAATCGGCGATAAGCGGATAATGTTGCGCTTCATTAATGAGACTATGTAGGCAACTAATATAGCGCAACTGTAAGCTCAATACATCTTCTTTTAAAAGTTGTTCGAGCTGATGCCATGTATAACCGCTTTGCTCGTAGCCACTTAGGCGATAGACGAGTATTTGTTTTGAACGCTCGTCTAATTGTAAACGCTCTAGCAACGTGCGTAATTGTGTCGTAAATTGCTGCTGAAAGGCAGGTTGTTGAAAATCATAATGACGCAAATATTGTTTAACGAAGCGTTGCGTCGCACCATCTTGTTCAATTGGTAAAAAGCGCATCGTCTGCGGTGCATTGGATAACGTCTGAACAACGAGTGCTAGTCGCTTGAAAAAAGCATGTTCACGACCGCGATAATGCCACCCATCGAAACCTTCAGGACGGAAATCTTCTATTAATTGATGTCCTTTTTCGGTGACGACAACATTTTCATCGGTCAAAAGGATGAATTGTTCAGCAAAAAGTTTTTCAATATACGTATCGTATTGAGCCTTCGTCAGTTTTGGTGTTATACTGAAAAAAGGATATAATTGAAAAAGCCCGACATCTTGAATCGTCTGGCCCGATTTCTTGCCTTTAAACAGGTGATAAACGGCTGACGGTCCACGCTGATTGTTATAGCGGGCAAAAATAGACACGATTAATTTAGTGGCAAACATGTATATTTCCTCCCTGTTCTAGTAATTTAGGTTGAAATGTATGAAAAAGCGACTTAGAATAGTGTAGTGAATAGAGGACGAAGCAAAGAAGGAGAGATTGAGAGATGGCTAAATTTACAATCGTCGATAAAGATACATGCATCGCTTGTGGCGCTTGTGGCGCTGCAGCACCAGATATCTATGATTATGATGACGAAGGTATCGCATTTGTTATTCTTGATGATAACACAGGTACTGTTGAAGTTCCAGAAGACCTAATGGAAGATATGGAGGACGCTTTTGAAGGCTGCCCAACAGATTCTATTAAAGTAGCTGACGAAACGTTCGACGGCGACGCGTTAAAATACGAATAATTTTTATGCCCTACAAATTGGTTGTAGGGCGTTTTTTTTTATGTTATATTAGTATCAGGTACTAACAGTAAGTTACATACAGGAGGCCATTATGGACATTTTACAATTAAAAGATAAAAACGTAATCGTTATGGGTGTTGCCAATGATCGCAGCATCGCCTGGCATATTTCAAAAGCGTTATTTGATGCCGAAGCACATATTATTTTCACATACCGTAAAGAACGTTCTCTTGCGAAATTAACAAAACTTTTAGCAGATTATGATGACAGCCGTTATTCTGTCGTGCAATGTGACGTTAATAGCGACGACAGCATGACCGAAGCATTTACCGGCATCGGCGAAACATACGGCACAATCTACGGCTTAGTGCATTCTGTAGCATTTGCACATGCAGAAGATTTAAAAAATCGCTTCGTTGAAACGTCGCGCGAAGGTTATGCATTCGCACAAGATACGAGCGCATACTCATTAATTAAAGCGGCCAACCTCGTACGCCCTTATATGACAGAAGGCGGCTCGATTATTACAATGAGCTACTTAGGTGCTGAGCGCGTATTAGACGGTTACAACGTTATGGGTGTCGCAAAAGCCGCATTAGAAGCAAATGTCCGCTACCTTGCAGGTGATATCGGTCAAGACAATATCCGCGTCAATGCGATTTCAGCTGGTGCTATTAAAACATTAGCAGCAAAAGGCGTGCCATCATTTAATAAAATTTTAAACAAAATCGAGGAATCAGCGCCACTACGTCGTAATATTACAGCGCAAGAAGTAGCGAATATGTCGGTTGTGATGCTAAGTGGTTTATCAACAGGTGTTACAGGTGAAGTCATTCACGTAGACGCCGGTTACAATATTTTAGGTATTTAATTAAGCGTACAACGTGGCTTGGACATACGTGTAAAAATACCATCTCAGATGAGCATAAGAAAAACCGGAATTGCGCGGTGACGCGATTCCGGTTTTTCGTTGCGAACGCTAAAAAAGAAATATAAAATGTTTTGTCTCAGCCTCTCTTTATTTTTAATTTTTCATTTTCGGATCCAACGCATCGAGCAGCCCGTCACCCATTAAGTTAAAGCCTAATACCGTTAACATAATCGCAATCCCTGGGAAAATCATCGTCCACGGGGCATTCACTAAATAGACGCGCGCATCGGCTAGCATTTTCCCCCACTCCGGTGTCGGAGCTTGTGCGCCAAGACCGAGGAAGCCCAGCGCCGCCGCTTCAATAATCGCCGTCGCAATCGCGAGCGTTCCTTGCACGATAACAGGGGCCATTGAATTCGGCAAAATATGGCGAAATAAAATCCGGGTATCTTTCATACCGATTGCTTTTGCCGATGTAATATATTCCTCTTGCTTAATGCTTAAAACTTTCGAACGAATGAGTCGACCGAAGTTTGGAATGTTAACAATCGCAATCGCAATCAATGCATTTTGTAGTGATGGCCCTAGTACCGCAACAATTGAAATCGCCAGTAAAATACTCGGAAACGCCAACATAATATCAAAAATGCGCGAAATAATCGTATCGACCCAACGCCCATAATATCCGGCTAAAATGCCGAGTAAACTACCGACGACAATCGAGCCAATAACCGAGAAAAAGCCGACCCATAACGAAATACGTGCTCCGTACAACACGCGTGAAAAAATATCGCGCCCAAAATCATCGGTGCCAAACCAATGATCGGCAGATGGCGGCTGCAAACGCTCCGTTAAATTTTGTTCATTAATGCCTTGTGGCGCAATAAGCGGTGCCAAAATGGCCAATATAATGAATAGCAGTACAATCCCGGCACCTATGAGGGATATTTTACTTTTCTTAAAGCTACGCCAGGCATCACGCCACGGCCCTGCTTCATTCGTTTTCACTTCCGTAAGCGTTTGTTCTGTAGCCATCGAAATCCCCCCTAGTTATATTTAATCCGCTTGTCCACGAAGCTATATAAAATATCGACAATTAAATTAATTAAAATAAATAAAAACGCAATAATTAAAATACCTGCTTGAATTACCGGATAATCTCGGAAACCAATCGCATCGTAAATATAGCGACCAACACCCGGCCAACTAAAGATAGTTTCCGTTAAAATCGCGCCACCAAGCAACAAACCTGTTTGTAGACCAATTACCGTTAACACCGGAATAATCGCATTTTTTAGCGCATGTTTGTAAACGACTAAAAAGGTTTTTTGACCTTTCGCACGCGCCGTACGAATATAATCCGAGCGCATTACTTCAAGCATACTCGAACGCGTCATACGCGCAATAATGGCCATCGGAATCGTCGCTAATGCGAGTGCCGGCAATATTAAATGTTTTAACACCTCGACAAATTGATCGAAGCGCCCCTGTACGAGCGTATCAATTAAATATAAATGCGTAATCGGTTCAACCGGATTTCGTGCATCTTCACGCCCTGAGGTTGGCAGCCAATCAAGCTGAATTGAGAAGCCCCATTGAAACATTAGACCAAGCCAAAAAATTGGCATCGATACACCAATTAGCGCGAGCACCATCGCCGTATAATCAAACCATGAATTTTGGAACCACGCCGAAATAATGCCCGCATTGACGCCAATAATAATCGCCAGCACCATCGCACAAAACGCCAACTCAATCGTCGCCGCCAAATACGGCCAAATCTCTGATGAAATCGCTTCGCGCGTTCGCATCGACGTCCCTAAATCACCGCGCAGTAAATCGCCCAAATAATGCACATATTGCACATACCATGGGTTGTCTAATCCTAAACTTTCGCGCAGCGCCTGCACGGCTGCTTCGGTCGCTTGTTGACCTAAAATCACTTGCGCCGGGTCTCCTGGAATCGCTCGAATAATTAGAAAGACAATAAACGTCATCCCAAGCAATACCGGAATGAGTTGTAATAAACGTCTACCTATATAGTTCAACATTGGCTGTCACCTCTCATGTAAAAGAGGATGCCTTACGTGATGCATTTACACTGGTTGATGGCAGGCATCGACTCAAACGTAAAGGCCGGCACTGTACGACACCCCCTTATTATTAGTTCACTTCAATTGTGTCAAAAATATCTGAACCCGTTGGATGTGGGTGGAAATTTTTGATTGTGCTCTTGCCTGCTAACAGTGGTGTTGAGTAAGCAAGTGGTACCCACGGCGCTTCATCATGGAAGATTTCTTGCGCTTTTTTGTATAGCTCATTACGCTTCTCTTCATCTGTTTCCTTTTGCGCCTCTAATAACAATTTATGTGTTTCTGAGTTTTTGAAATACGTGTAGTTGTTACTACCAATATTTGATTCATCTAATAATGTGTACAGGAAGTTATCAGCATCGCCGTTATCACCGGTCCAGCCTAATAAGAACGCATCCGCTTCCCCTTTAGCCGCTTTTTCAAGGTACGTTGCCCATTCATATGTGACAATTTTCGATTTCATACCAACATCTTCTAAATTCTTTTGAATCGCTTCGGCAATTTTTTGACCGTCTGGCATGTATGGACGTGGTACAGGCATCGCCCATAACTCGATTTCCTTGCCATCATAGCCTGCTTCTTTTAATAATTTTTTCGCTTTTTCTGGATCATATGGGTATGCTGAAATTTCTTCGTTAAAGCCTGATACTGCTGGTGGCATTGGATTTGAAGCAATATCCGCTTTGCCTTCATAAAAGGCATTTACAAGCGCTTCTTTGTCGATAGCATAGTTCACCGCTTGACGCACGCGCTTATCATCAAATGGTTTACGCGTTACGGTCATACCTAAGTACCCAACATTTAACGATGGACGTTCGATTAACTGTAGGTTTTTATCCGCTTCAATGCTCGCTGAATCTGACGGGCTAATGCCTGTTGCTAAATCGATTTCACCTGTTTTTAACGCATTCAAACGCGCCGAGTTATCTGGAATTGATTTAAAGACTACTTGATCCATTTTTGGAAGGCCTTCTTTCCAGTAATCCGCATTTTTTTCAACTGTCACACTGTCATTACGCTTCCACGATACAAATTTAAATGGTCCCGTACCAACCGGATTATCACCAAATTTGTCGCCTTCTTTTTCAAATGCTGTTGGTGATGCGATACCAAATGGGCTCATCGCTAAATTTTTTAAAAACGGTGCTTGTGGGTCATTTAACGTAATAATAACCGTTGACGCACCATCCGCTTTGACGTCTTTAATAACCGCTGATTTTTCACCTTTAAAGCCACCAAACATCGATTGATAGTATGGGAATTTTTCGGCGTTACCATTCATCCAGCGCTCAAAGTTTTTCACGACCGCATCGGCATTGAAATCCGTACCATCATGGAATTTGACGCCTTCTTGTAATGTGAACGTATACGTTAAACCGTCATCAGATACTTTCCATTCCTTCGCAAGACCTGGTTGTAATGTCGTATCTTGCTCCCCAAAACGAATTAATGTTTCAAAAATATTTTGTGTTACGGCAAATGACTCGCCGTCGGTCACCGTAATCGGGTCAAGTGATACCGAGTCGCCGCCACGACCAAAGATTAACGTACCGCCACCGTCGCCACTGCTATTATTGTCTTTGTTATCGCCAGATGATTTGTCATCAGAGCCGCCACATGCTGCGAGTATAATCGAGACGAACATCGCGAGCATAAACACCAATAAACTTTTTTTCTTCACAAAAATCCCCCCTAATTTGATTGTTTTATATCATTGTGATGTGCGTCATTATAAAGATGGCACGCCACAGAATGACCTGGTTTGACTTCTTTAAATATGGGTTCTTGCTGTGTACAAATATCCATTTTAAACGGGCAGCGCGTATGGAATGTGCAGCCGCTTGGTGGATTGGACGGACTCGGGATATCGCCTTTAATCAGCTCCGCCTCGCGCTTAAAGTCTGGATCTGGAATCGGCACCGCGGCGAGTAGTGCTTGCGTATATGGATGTAGCGGCTCTTCGTAAAGACTTTCGCTACCGGCAAGCTCAACGATATGCCCTAAATACATCACGCCAACACGATTGCTAATATGGCGCACGACACCTAAATCATGCGCGATAAAAATATACGTCAGCTTAAAGTCGCGCTGTAAATCTTGCATCAGATTTAGCACTTGTGCCTGTACCGACACATCAAGTGCCGATACAGGCTCATCGGCAATTACGAGCTTCGGATTCGTCATAAGCGCCCGCGCAATCCCGACACGTTGACGTTGCCCACCAGAAAATTGGTGTGGATAACGTTTCGCATGAAAGTCACTTAAACCAACCGTATTTAGGAGCGATAACACGCGCGCTTTACGCTCTTTTGCATTGCCAATACCATGAACGATGAGCGGCTCTTCTAAAATTTTGCCAATCGTGTGGCGCGGGTTAAGTGACGCATACGGATCTTGGAACACCATTTGAATATCACGCCGCACCGCGCGCAACTCTTTATTTGATAATTCTGAAATTTCACGCCCCGAAAACGTAATGCGCCCGGCTGTTGGCTCTAATAAACGCATCAACATGCGGCCCGTCGTCGATTTTCCACAACCAGACTCTCCAACAATACCGAGTGTTTCGCCTTCATAAACGTCAAATGACACATCATCAACGGCTTTCACTTGACCAACCGTATGCGTAATCAGACCTGCTTGAATCGGGAAATATTTTTTCAACCCTTCAACTTTCAATAACGGCTCGCTCATTGCGCATTCCCTCCTCACTCAAAAAGCATCGTGATTTATGTTGCGGTGAGACAACGTACAGTTCAGGCTCTTCAATCGTACAGCGCTCAAACGCAAATTCGCAACGCGCCGCAAAACGACAACCTTGCACTACAGAGCCCGGCTTTGGTACGTTACCAGGAATCGCATAAAGTCGCTGCTTTTTATAACGCATATCAGGAATCGACTGAATAAGTCCTTGTGTGTACGGATGTTGCGGACTTTTAAAAATTTCATCGACTAAACCTTCTTCAACGATTTTACCGCCATACATCACGACGACGCGCTCGCACGTTTCAGCGACGACACCTAAGTCATGCGTAATCATCATAACGGCCGTATTCAACCGGCGATTTAAATCTTTCATTAGCGCTAAAATTTGCGCTTGAATCGTCACATCAAGCGCTGTTGTTGGCTCATCAGCAATTAAAATATTCGGGTCGCATACGAGTGCCATCGCAATCATGACACGTTGACGCATGCCACCAGACAATTGATGTGGATAATCTTTAAATAATTCCTCTGCACGCGGCAAGCCGACTAATGTCATCATCTCAATCGCACGCGCGCGGATTTGCTTTTTTGGCCAATCTTTATGATGAATCGAAATCGCTTCCGTTAATTGATTGCCAATTGTAAACAGTGGATTCAGCGAAGTCATCGGTTCTTGGAAGATCATCGCAATATCTTTTCCGCGAATTTTCCGCATCGCTTTTTGAGAAAATGTCGTTAAGTCTTGTTCTTTATACATAATTTCGCCGCCGGTAATTTTACCCGGTGGTGATGGAATAAGTCCCATAATCGACAACGACGTCACACTTTTGCCGCATCCCGATTCACCAACGACACCTAAAATCTCACCTTCATAGAGTGAAAACGACACGCCATCAACTGCTTTCACCGGTCCGTCATCTGTAAAAAAAGTCGTTTCAAGCTCGATTACGTTCAATAATTCTTTCTTCAAGATGATTTTCTCTCCTTTCTGTTGTTTTTAAAAACTATTTTTCACTATTTTATAAGCAAATAATAGTAAAAGGCAATACTTTTCTTCTATACCTTTAATTATCTATTATTCCTTTTATTACCTAACTTCTATTTTGTCGCTATATTTATTTACAGAAAATATATGATTTTTAAAAGAAACAAATCATTTTCGTTATATATTGTTTTAAACTTTTTCTAAAAAGGAATATTTTTCTAAAAATAGGGTATTTAAAAAAAGACGCAAACAAAAAGGCACCGCTAAAGCGCGCTGCCCTATTGTGAACTTCCTTATAATTCTTTCGGTTTTTTCCAAGCTAGTGTAATCAGGAAACTAGCACCTAGTACAACCATCGCAAAATAGTATGGTAAATGTACTTCGATATCAAATAATAAACCTGCAATCGCTGGGCCGACAATATTACCGACGCTCGTAAACATCGAGTTCATGCCGCCAACAAAACCTTGTTCATTGCCCGCAACTTTCGATAAATAGGTCGTCAATGCGGGACGAATCAAATCAAATGTTAAAAATACGACAATCGTTACGAAGAAAATAATCGCATATGAATTGGATTTAATCATGAAAATCATAAAAATAGCTGCAATCAACATGCTCACACGAATCAAATTGATTTCACCCATTTTACGTGTTAAGCCATCAAATAAAAACAGCTGGAATACAGCACCAACGATACCACTCACCGTCAGCAACATCGCGATGTCGCCCGCTGAATAATTTAGTTGATGATCTAAAAATAGCCCATAGACCGTTTCGTATGTCGCGAGGCCAAATGACGAAATAAAAATAATGACAAATGGAATCGCAAATTTTGGCAATGCGAGCTTCTTCCATGGTGTTGTCGCATTTTCTGATTTGTCGTTCGCAGTATAATTGCTTTCTTTTAAAATAAAGAATGAACTAATCGCACCGACAAAACCAAGAATCGCCGCCACATAAAATGGCATACGCGTATCAATTTGTGCTAAAAAGCCACCGATACCAGGCCCTAAAATAAAACCGGTATTAATAACGGCCGACACGAGCCCCATTGCTTTTGAACGTTGCTCAATCGTCGTAATATCGGCCACATAAGCAGTCACTGCTGGCATAATAAATGCCGCACTAATGCCACCAATAAAGCGCGCCGCATACAGTACGCCAACATGTGTCCCCAACGCAAATAATAACTCTGAAAAGCCAAAAATAATCATGCCCATAACAATTAATTTTTTACGGCCATAACGGTCAATCCAACGCCCGGCAAGCGGTGAAAAAATTAATTGTGTAATTGAGAACGCCGACATCAAATACCCCATCGTCGCGCCACTCAAATTCATTTCATTCATTAATGTCGGCATGACCGGCACAATTAAGCCAATGCCTAAAAAGACAATTAATAAATTGGATAATACAATCCAAATAAGTGGATTAAATCCTCGCACATTATTCCTCCTTACTAAAATCCTTCCTTCATCGTACGCTAGTCACTACGCGCATGCAATATTAAAAAAAGAGCAAGCCGCTAAGCTCACTCCGTACAGGCATTAATTAACGCCGGCAAACCGACCGTAACCAACGATATATTTACTCCAATGTCCTGCTAGTTTATCAATTGTCACACCGCGATTTTGCGCGTTTAACATGCGACCGTCCCCTAAATAAATCCCGACATGCGCGACCCCTTTACCGTAACTAAAAAATACTAAGTCGCCCGCTTTCGCTTCACTCGCACTAATTTTTGTTGAGGCAGCATATTGCTGTGCCGCCGTTCGCGGAATCGAGACATTATTTTGTTTAAAGGCCCAACTCGTTAAACCAGAGCAATCAAACCCCGTCGATGGTGTGCTACCACCCCACACATAGCTTGTGCCTAAATATTTACTCGCCTCGGCAATAATGCCTTTTGCTGTCGTACTGCCGTCAACAGTTGGTGTCTGTTGGTCTGCATCGGTTGTTTTAGCGCCAAAATTGACATTCCCAGCATTGCCACCGGTCGTCGAAACACTTGCCTCGTCAGCGTTACTAGTCGCATCGGTCGTTGACGTTTTTTGCGGCGCTGGTGTTGGCGTTTGCTGCGCCTGCTGCTGTGCTTGTTGTTGTGCTGCTTGCGCTGCTGCCTGTGCCCGCTCCTTAGCAGCCGCTTGTTGTTGCGCTTGTTGTGCTTGTTGTTGCGCTTTTTTAACCGCTTCTACTTGCTGCTGTTGCATTTTTTTCAATTTTTCCGCTTGTGCTGCTGCCTTTTTCCGTTCACGTGCTAATTGCTCTTTTTCTTTTTTCGTGGCAATTTTTTCTTTTAACGCTAAAGACTGCGCTTTGTTTTCGGCACGTTTGACGGTCATATCTTCATATTGCTGTTGCATCATTTGAAATTGTTGCTCATGCGCCGCTTCTTTTTCAAGTAATGTCGCATGTTGTTTTTTTAGCGTCGATGCCTGCTCATGTTGATGCGTACGCATCGCTTCGTCCGCATCAATAATTTTTTTCACCGACAATGTGCGCGTCACTAAATCCGTAAAGCTATCAGCTCCAACAAATGCCTCGACATATGGACTAAACGTCGAATCTTGCGCTTGGTACGCCGTCATACGATTGGCGATAATTTGTCGGCGCTCGCGCAATTCATCATTCGTCACAGCGATATCTGCCTCTAAATCAATCATTTCCTGTTGTAGCGCTTCATACGTCGCCACATATGTATCAAATTGCTTGTTCATATTTATCATGTCTTGCTCGAGCGTTTTGAGCTCTGCATCGATTGCTTTTTTATCTACCGCTAGTTCTGTTGACGTTTTCGCCTCGGCTTGCACCGAATATAATGGTGCTGTTAATAGCGTTGCCGTCAGCAGGAACACTCGTTTCTTCATCGTTCACAACTCCTATCTACCGTTTATCATAGCATAATTAAACCCTCAAAATTCCGTTAGAACATAGCCGTTATGGTACAATTTAATTAACGATTTTTAGAAAAGAGGTCCTTTCGCATGAAATATGCCCTAATCGGCGATATTCATTCTAACATCGATGACTTAGAAGCTGTTTTCAAACAAATCTATTCAATGGAAGAAACGCCAATGATTATAGGCATGGGCGATTTATTTGAATGTACAATCGGCAAAAAGAAAGTCGCTAAATTAAGCGCCCCGCTCACGCTTGCCGAAGCACAGCTCAATCCACCGGCCTTTGAACAACTTCTCACGTTCCCATCTATTCGCGGCAATCAAGAGGAACGGATTATGCGCGCCACCGGTTTAACACGTTACAATCATTTACCACAAGAAATGCACATTGATGGTGCGCGCCTAATTCACGGTCATCAGTTTGACTGGACGCGCGCTTGGCAACCGATTGCGACACATTCAGCCGCTGATACACTCGTTTTTTTCGGTCATAGCCATGATTCGATGCTTTACCGGAAACAACGTGCGAAAAAAATAACGTTTGGTACACCAATCGTCTTAAAAAAGAAGAAATACGGTATTAATGTCGGTTCTGTTGTCGATAATAGAGAATGGGTACTATACGATTCGGTAGCACGTACGGTGACATTCATGAAAGCTTGATTTCTCGTAGTAGTTTCCATATCATGATAGTAACAACAAGCTTCATATGGAGGTAATTTTGTGGAATGGCAACAACTTGAGTATTTTCAAATGCTCGCAAAAATTCAGCATATGACGAAGGCCGCTGAAAAATTATCGATTTCTCAGCCAGCGCTTAGCCGCTCGATTGCGAGATTAGAGGATGAGCTTGGCGTCCCACTGTTTGAACGACAAGGTCGCTCCATTCATTTGAATCGCTACGGTGAGTTATTTGAGCGTCGCGTCGAGCGCATTTTGAATGAATATCAATTAGGGCTAAAGGAATTACAGCAACTTGTTGATCCGAATCATGGCGAAATTTCACTTGGCTTTTTACACACGCTTGGTACAAATATCGTACCAGACTTAATTCGTCTCTTTAGAAAGAACCATCCAGACATTCACTTTTCATTAAAACAAAACTACACACATTTACAATTAAAGCATTTGTTATCAGGTGATTTAGATTTATGCTTGATGGCTAAAATGGACGTGCCTAAACCTATTCTTTGGACGGAATTGTGGCGCGATGAACTCTTTGCAATCGTCCCAAGCGAGCATCCATTATCTAAACGCACGAGCATTGCAATTCATGAATTAGCCGATGAAGCGTTCATTTTAATGAAGCCCGGTTATGCACTGCGCTTACAAGCCGATGCACTATTTGAACAAGCTAACTTCGAGCCGACCATTACATTTGAAGGCGATGAAGTATCGACCGTTGCCGGCTTTGTCATCGCCGGACTAGGCGTATCCATTTTGCCAGACGGTCTTGAAATCAATCAAAAAGGCATTTCAAAACTTCATATTACCGGCATGACCGCAGAGCGCGTAATCGGTATGGCTTGGTCTGAAGGACGCTATTTATCACCAGCTGCTCAAGCGTTCCAGCAATTTATTTTCGATTACTTTAATAAAGAACAACAATCGTAATGTAAAACACTTCCTTCACCGGAAGTGTTTTTAATAGGTAAACTAAAATAAAAATAAGTTGACTTAAAACCCTACTTTCGCTATGATAAAAACAATTAGAACGAAGGGGTGTCGTTTATGCAACATAACAAATTAAAAATGTGGATTGTCTCTGCGCTATTCGCCGCAATTATTGCGATTTTCGCGCAAATCACGATTCCATTACCATTGATTCCGATTACCGGCCAAACATTAGCTGTCGGGTTAGCGGTGACTGTGCTTGGCTTACGTTACGGAACATTATCAGTATTATTATACATATTACTAGGCGCAATCGGGTTACCTGTTTTCAGCGGCATGACAGGTGGTATCGGCATTATTTTAGGCCCAACAGGTGGCTATATTGCTGGCTTCCTCGTACAAGCAATTGGTATGGGATTGTATTTCGAAACGTTTGGGTATTCAAAAACACAAGCCATTATCGCCAATATTTTAGGGATGTTTATTACGCTCGCATTCGGTACCGCATGGTTGAAAGTACTCGCCGATTTAACATGGATGAAAGCCGTCTTATCGGGCACTGCTCCATTTATTATCGTTGGGTTACTAAAAGCCGTTATCGCCGGTTGGGTTGGTGCGATTGTACGCGAACGTTTAGTTAAAATTCGTTTACTTGAAACAAAAGTCGCATCTTAACAAAAGAAGCTGGGACAAAACATGTCATTTTCCTTTTTTAGCGTTCGCAACAAAAAACCGGAACCGCGACACAGCGCGATTCCGGTTTTTCTTATGCTCATCTGAGAGGGTGTTGTTACACATATGTCCCAGACTCTTTTAACGTACGATTAGTAAAAAAATAAGTGTCGCCAAGCTCATAAAAACGAGCGCGATAATCCGGTAGCGTCGCAGCCACAATTGAACCGTTAAAAACACTAACACAATGATGACAAGCCATTCAATTGTATCGCTAAGAATCGGCTCGGTCACGATGACATCGACAACAATAATCGCAATGAGTGTGGCAAGCAGTAGATAACGTATAACTGTTAGCATATCCAACCTCCATGATATAAAAAACGAGAGCCGTACGTATGACGGCTCTCGTTTTTACTTATTTTCCTAAATGGACACGTTGCTGTTTTTCAATCCAAACGTGCAATACTTTAAAGAGCACGATAACAACAGCTGTTAGGATAGCTCCTTTTAAAATGTTAAACGGTAAAATCCCGATAGCGATTGATTTTACGAGTAACGCACCTGTTTCAACAGGGATATTTAAGAAATAGTTATACATTGGCATAAAGACGAAGTAATTAAGTAAGCTCATTCCGATTGCCATTGTCAGCGTACCAGCGACCAAACCGAATGTTAATCCTTTTTTCGATTTTATACGGCGTTGGATAAAGTACACTGGCATAATGAATAATAACGTTGTTACAAAGTTCGCAATATGTCCGACTGGCACACCTGTTGGACTTCCTTGCATAAACCAGTTGATGACGTTTTTGAAAAATGCAACGCCAATGCCTGCGACTGGACCTAATGTCACGGTTGCAAGTAATGCGGGCACGTCACTAAAGTCAATTTGCAAAAATGCAGGAAACGGTGGTAGTGGGAATTGGAACAACATTAGTAATGCTGCGATTGCTGACAGCATCCCAACAGCTGTCATCTTTTGTAATTTCGTGTTTTTCATGTGTCAAAGCACTCCTTTTGTGCGATTCACTTCACAAAAAGGAAAGGATCAGCTTCGTTACTTGTCATTGCCGTTATAAAAGAAAACCCTTATGTGCAAGTCGCAACATAAGGGAGAATAAGGCATCGTCAAATAAGCGACTTAATAGCGAAAAAACTCGATTAAGTGCTGTACCTTCACCTTCTCCCATCCAGACTATACTGTCGGCTCCAGAGTCTCACTGAATCAGCGTTTTACGGCTCGCGGGCTTTAAACAACATCGTTTATTTACCGCCGGTCGGGAATTACACCCTGCCCCGAAGATGAATCATATTATTTTTTTTACACCCTTATCATACATAACAACGAAACATTTGTAAAGCGTAAATACTTTAAATTCGAGATATTATTTTTCAAGACTTAAATTTAGCCAGAAAAAAGAGGCGGGAGCGAGTCCCTACCTCTGTTACATTTCTTCTAATGGTAAATAGAACATAAATGTCGTACCCACATCTACCGTACTTTCTACTAAAATACGACCTTTATGTGCCTCGACAATATTGCGGGCAATCGCTAGACCAAGACCTGTTCCCGCTTTGCCACGCGTCCGTGCTTTATCAGCTTTATAAAAGCGCTCAAAAACATATGGCAAATCTTCTTTTGGAATGCCGGCACCATCATCTTGCACGCGAATACGCGCAAAATTCACTTGCTGGTCGACCAATACTTTCACATGACCGCCATGTGGTGTATGGCGAATGGCATTATCGATTAAGTTCGTTAACACTTGTTCAATGCGGTCCTCATCAATCATAAGCGTCGCCTCATGATTAAAGGCTGTTTCAAACGACACGTCAATGTCTTTTTCTCGACCACGTTGGACAAATTTTTGCGTAATGCGCTCGAATGTCGCATTAATCGGTCGGATGTCTTCGTAAAGCGTAATATTGCCTGATTCCATACGCGCTAAGTCAAGTAAATCATTGACTAAACGCCCCATCCGTTGTGATTCGTCATAAATGATACGAATAATCTCTTTTTGCTCTTCTTCATCTTGAACGATATCATCAACAATTGCTTCTGCATACCCTTGCAACATCGAAATCGGCGTACGCAGTTCATGCGACACATTGGCAATAAAATCTGAGCGCAGTTTTTCAAGGCGATGCTCCTCTGTCTGATCGCGAATGACCGCCACCGCGCCGCGCACTTTATCACTTGCACTGTAGAGTGGACTAATCAAAATAATATAATAGACGCCGTCGATTTCAAGCTCTTCTTGCAACTGCTCTTCTAGTTCTAACACGTGATCGAGCATATGATACATTTCAATCGGTAGCGGCTTTTCGCTATCGCCACCTTTATTAATAAACCAATCTTGCAGTAAGAGCTCTGCCGGCGGATTGCTTAACAACACAGTGCGGTCTTTATTAAACGTAATCACCGCGTCGGTCATCGACGTCAAAATACTTGAAAGTTGTTCTTTTTCTTGATTGATGACTTCAACGTGATGTTTAAGCTGACGCCCCATTTGGTTGAAGGCCGTGCCGAGTTGTCCGATTTCGTCATTTTGCCACATCGGCACTTTCGTATCAAACTTCCCTTTCGCTAAATCAAACGCCGCTTGACGCATTTTACGCAGCGGGCGCGTAATACGCGACGACAGGAAAAATGAAAACAACGTCGTTAACACAAGTGCAATCGCAGCCGATAAAAAGACAATTTTCGTCGTTTCCTCAGTCGTACGATGAATAGCATCGGGACTTTGATAAATATAAATGACGCCATGCTCAGCCGACGTCGTTTCAATCGGGTATGCCATGACGATATACGATTCTTTTTTATTTTTATCAGTCGCTGATGGCAACATCATCTCTTTAATGACCGGGCTCTTCGACGTAAATGCCTTATTTAAGCTCTCGGACTGTGTAATTTCATCACGAATCGCTTGTTGGTTTTCGCCAGACTGCAATGAAATCAACACATCACCAGGCTTTTCAGCAACGAGCGCATTTGTTTCGTCGCTAATAATATCCGCTAAAATGCTTTTTGTTTCTTTTAATGAGTAATGGTGGTCGTCCATAATGCGCGCGACGACGGCCGCCTCTTGATTCAATGATTTTTCAGCTTGTTGTGTATGGTAGTTGTTTAGAAATTCAAGCATCAGTACCGTAAAAACAAACAGTACAAATGAAACGAGAAGCAATATGGTTCCCCATAGCTTCCCGACAATACTATTCCAAACGTTAATCTTCATCTACAACCTCAAATTTATAGCCAACGCCCCATACGGTAACAATCATCTTCGCTGCGCTTTCTGACACGCGATTTAACTTTTCACGTAAACGTTTAACGTGCGTATCGACTGTACGAAGATCGCCAAAGAAATCATAATGCCATACTTCTTTTAAGAGCTGCTCGCGGTCAAATACTTTGTCCGGTGCTTTCGCTAAGAAGTAAAGCAGTTCATATTCTTTCGGTGTTAAGTTCACTTCGGTACCATCTGCTGTCACGCGGTGCGCATCATGGTCGATTGTTAAATGTTTAAAGACGACTAAATCTTTTGATGAGGCAGTCGCTGAAATCGGTGAAGTGGTCGCTGAACGGCGTAAAATCGCTTTAATACGCAGCACGACTTCACGTGGGCTAAATGGTTTCACAATGTAATCGTCCGCACCCGTTTCAAAACCTTCAACGCGGTTTGCTTCTTCACCTTTTGCTGTTAACAGCACGATCGGCGTCGCTTGGGTTTCGCGAATGGCCGCGCATGCTTCTAAGCCATTCATTTCTGGCATCATAATATCTAACACGATGGCATGGTAATCACGGGTTGAAGCCATTTCAACAGCTTGCACACCATTTTCACCTTCATCGACCTCGTACCCTTCTCGTTCTAAATACATTTTTAATAAACGACGAATGCGATCCTCATCGTCTACTACTAAAATTCTGATTTGCTCTTCCAAGCTGATCCCTCCTAGATTGCGATACTTCTATTGTACAATTACCCTTTCAAAATGAAAAGGAAAGAAAGTTGGCTACTCCGCATACGAGTGTAAACCAGCAATAATTAAATTCACAGCGATTAAATTAAACATAATAATCGCAAAGCCGCCGACCGCAAGCCATGCTGAACGCTTGCCTTCCCAGCCGCGCGACAGCCGTAAATGTAAAAATGAAGCGTAGTACAGCCACGTAATGAGCGCCCATACTTCTTTTGGATCCCAGCCCCACATACGGCTCCAAGCTTCCTGCGCCCAAATCATCGCAAAAATCAATGCGCCAAGCGTAAATACCGGGAAGCCGATTAATACTGAGCGATAACTCATTTCGTCAAGTAATGGCAGCGATGTTTTTTGCACGAATGGCTGACAAACTGCCGCCAACCGTTTGCGGAACACAAGACGCAACACGCCGTATAACAACGTCCCAGCGAGCACCGACCAAATCACGGTCGTCAGTTTTTTCGCATTAATCCATGCCGGTGTTGCAGCAAGCGGTTCCATATGGCCGGTCGTTTGTGCTTCATATTGATGCATACCAATAAGCGGTGGTGTGGCATACGTAATCGACGCCTGTTCCCCCTCTTTATCGACATAGGTATACGTCGCCTCGTAGCCGGTCATATTGAAGTACGTCGTGACCGCCACAAAACCAATGACGACAACGAGCGTATACATAATAAATTCTAGCCAAAAGCGTTCCATCGAGCGCTTCTTCAAATCAATCACTTTCAATAAATAAATGAGACCACTAAAAGCGCTAATTGCTAAAATCGCTTCACCAATGACTGTCGTTAAGACGTGAATCGTAAGCCAATAACTTTTAAGCGCCGGAATAAGCGGCTCGACTTCACTCGGAAACATGCTGGCATACGCAATAATAATAATGGCAACAGGCAACACAAATAAGCCGAGCGCTGCGACGCGGTAGAGCGCATACAAGAGTAAAAATGCACCGACAATAAACATCCCAAATGCCGTCGTAAACTCAAACATATTACTTAGCGGTACGTGTCCCGTATAGAGCCAGCGCGTTAAAAAATAACCGACATTCGCTAAAAATCCGAGAACAGTCACGATGACAGCCCACAGTGCAAAACGTTTATGCGAACGTTGCTGTTGCTGCTTTTTATCATGCACCGCTCCTCCAAATAATAAAGTCGCGACTAAATAACATAAAAAGGCCGTAAATAATAATGTACTACTGACGCTAAGAAGCATCATCGTCACCTTCCTTTTCTTGCTTATCATGAAACGCATTAACATGTAGTTGTTCGCTCACATGACGAAGCTCTTTTTTAAACGCAAAACCGGCTTTATTCGCATGGGCTGCGAGCACAAAGCCTTGTGCCGTTTGTTTCACCCAGATGCGACGATGGCTCATATACGAACCAATCATTAAGCCGCACATAAAGATAATGCCCCCAACAAGTAAAATCGGCATCGTCACATCTTTACGCACTTTAAGACCGGTAATATCACGCGTTTCGGCTGATTTAAAAGTCATCTTATAACGCGTTTCGCCTAGTGGTTCAGTCGTCTTTTGAATTTGGGTGAAGCTCGTTTCGCCTTGCGGTGTTTTTGGCGTATACATCGTAAATAAAAAGGCTGGATTGTTTGGATTTGGAGACTTCGTATGCGGCGCACCGTCCCCATCAAAGCCATCAAAATCTGGATAATAGCCGTCTAATGTTACACTCGCCCCACCGTTTAACGTATAACGTGGTTGTGGATTCGCTAAATCAATCGTCACATCGCCGAAAGAACGCCCAGACGTTTTATCGTTTAATTGAAAGGTCATCGTTTTTAATTCATCAAGGCGATAATCCATTTGATAAAGTGCATAGCCGTCAAACTTCGCTGGATGATTCA
Source organism: Kurthia huakuii LAM0618 (assembly GCF_000505545.1). GTDB lineage: Bacteria > Bacillota > Bacilli > Bacillales_A > Planococcaceae > Kurthia > Kurthia huakuii. Next base: position 390,839 of record NZ_AYTB01000007.1, on the reverse strand, counting down.
CTTCAATTGATACATCGCTTACTCGTTCTAAGTTCGCTGTATCCCCCGCTAACAACTCGCCCTTATAAAGCGTCGCCTGCGTTTCATATTTTTTAGCGACTGAATTGACAGCATCTTCTACGCGTTCACCGTCATATGTTTCTAATATAAACTCATTATTTTTCACATAATACCCTGGTGCTCCTGGAATGGCAGTCGTATCGCCTTCGCGCACCCACATTTCCTCGTCGACATAAAAGCCCGGTACAAGACGCAACATAATGCCGCTTAAAAAAATAATTAAGCCGACATGATTAATATACGGCCCCCAACGTGCAAAGCGTCCCTTTTCAGCAAGCAAAGAATCGCCATCTGTGCGCACGCGGTAACGTTTTTTCGTTAAGACAGCTGTCGCCTCGTCAAACGTCATCGCATCTGCTTTGACCGTTAGCGTAAATCGTTGGCGCTTTAAAAAATTGTCATGCTTGACGACATGTTGATTGTAAAGCGTTTTAAAAAGTGGTACGCCACGGTCAATACTCGCAATAATAATCGACGCAGCAAGCGCTAACACGAGCGTTTGAAACCACCATGAATTGTATAAATACGCCAAACCGATGTCGTAATACAGCGTACCAAATACACCATACCCTGCCGTATACGCTTCACGTTCGGACGCAAACTTAGATGTATCAACAAACAACACTTGCGGCAACAATGTACCAAGTGCCGCTGCAACGAGCGTTAACACAATTAATAACACGCCAAACTTCACATTCGCAAACAGCGCCCAAATTTTATCGATGAATGTTTTCTTTTTTGTTTTTGAACGAATAACCGCGCCATCATAGCGCATATCTAGGTCGGTCGTTAATGGTTTCCCGCAGCGTTCACATAGTTGTGCGCCGCTTGCATTTTTATGGCCACAATCACATTGCATCATTCTCACCTCTATTTTGGTTGAATCATCGTCATATACTGTTTAATATCTTGCTCGGTCATTTCCCCGGTAATGATTTTGACGATTTCGCCGTGTTCATTAATGAGCATCGTCGTTGGCAATGGCTCGATATTATATGTACGCACGACGCTTTTCGTATGATCAATGGCAACCGGGAACGTCATATCATATTGTTGTACAAATGTTTTTACGGCATAATCCGATTCGGCGACATTAATCGCAAGCATCTGTACGCCGCGGTCTTTGAATTGTTGATAGTATTTGTCAAATGCCGGCATTTCCTTTTTGCATGATTCACACCACGTCCCCCAGAAATTTAAGACGACGCCTTGCCCTTTATAGTCCGCTAGCGTTTGCTGTTTGCCATCTAAGTCTTGCAACGTAAAGTTCGGCGCCATATCGCCAACTTGTAAGAGCGCGTGTTGCTCTTTTGTTACCGCGCTATAAATCGTATAGACAATCGCTACAGCAAGCACCACAATAATCGCGCCGCGTATCCAAACTCGCTTCTTTTTCATGCTGGCACTCCCCCTACGCTATCATAGCGCGTAATTATGTACAAAAAATGAAGAAAAGCGGATAAAATCGACACTTCGACTTTATCCGCTCGTTTTATTATTTACCGATTTTACCTGTTTGTGCAAGCGCGCGAAGTTGTTTTACTTCATGCGGCGTTAATTCACGCCAATCACCAGCATTTAAGCCGTATGTTGTTAAGAAACCAAATTGCTCACGTTTTAATTTACTTACGCGATAACCAATCGCTTCGAACATACGACGCACTTGGCGGTTACGGCCTTCATGAATTGTTAATGACACGATTGATTTGCCTTTTTTCGCATCAGCTGAAATAACACGCACTTTTGCAGGCGCTGTTTTACCATCTTCTAGCATAACACCGCGCTCTAATTTACGGATTTCTTCACGTTTAATCAAGCCGTTGATTGTCGCAATATATGTTTTTTCAACATTGTATTTTGGATGCGTTAACACATTCGCAAACTCGCCATCATTCGTTAAAATAAGCGCGCCTGTTGTATCGAAATCAAGACGTCCTACCGGGAAAATACGCTCCGTTACTTGTTTGAATAAATCAACAACCGTATCACGACCGCGGTCATCTGTTACCGCTGAAATCGTATTACGTGGTTTATATAGTAAGAAGTAAACTTTATCTTCTTGTTCAATTTTCACATTATCCACTTCGACGCGGTCTGTTGGCGTTACTTTTGTGCCTAATTCGCGTACGACTTTCCCATTGACCTTTACTTGGCCATCTAAAATTAATTGTTCTGCTTTACGGCGCGACGCGATTCCTGCATGCGCAATTACTTTTTGTAAACGTTCCATCATTAAAAAACCCTCTCAATCGTCTCCCGACGGTATTGTATTGCTTGTACTACTTTACAAGATTTTTCACCAAAAAGCTATTTTGTTTGCGTAAAAGCTTCTTGGAATTTCGACATAAATAAATCTTGTTCTTCATCTAGTTCAAATTCTTCCACTTCAAGCGGCGGTAAATCTTCGACGCGATTCAAGCCAAAATAGTTTAAAAACTCGCTTGTCGTGCCATATAAAATCGCGCGTCCTGTTCCTTCGACGCGGCCAATTTCTTGAATTAATAATTTTTGATTTAGCGTATGCAGTGGACGCTCACATTTTACACCACGTAAATCTTCAATCTCCACACGCGTAATCGGTTGCTTATACGCAATAATTGCCAACACTTCAAGCGCCGCCTGTGACAAGCTTTGCACCGGTGGATTTTCAACAAGCTTTTCAATCACTGCAGCATTTGTCGGTTTTGACACAAGCTGATACGTCCCGGCAAGCTCTTTTAACATAATGCCGCGCGTATCATCATTGTTATAGCGCGCCATCAGTTCGCTGAGCGACTTTTGCACGTCAAGCGGCTCGCTATCTGTCAATTGCGCTAACTGATGTAACGTTAGCCCGTCCTCACCGATAACAAACAATAAACTTTCTATATTACTCATCAATGGTGTCAAATTGTTCATCGTCGATGTCTCCCTTTCGTAGTTGAACAAAAAGTTGCTCAAAGTTTTGCTGTTGCTCTACCGTAACGATTTGACGCTTCATTAATTCTAATAACGATAAAAACGTCACAACAAGCGTTTCGCGGTCGTCGGCTGAAAACAGCTCATGAAACTCGGCGCGCCCATGTAGCGACTTTAACGTCTCAATAACGGTTTGCATTTGTTGTTTTACCGTGAGCCCTTGCTTCGCTACACGCGTCGTGAGCGGTGCACGCATTTTTTTACGTTTCAGCATTTTTTGGAATGCCGCGACCATATCATAGACGTTGACTGACAACTCTAGCTGCATTTGTTCGTCTTGCATATATTGCGACAAATCACTTGGCGGACGCGTATACATTTGTACGCGCTCCTCCTCACGCTCCTTCAATTGGAATGCCGCTTCTTTAAACTTACGATATTCAATTAAGCGCGCCACTAATTCATCACGCGGGTCAATGTCATCAACTTCTAACTCAATATCATCGAGTTCCCCTTCATGAATGGGCAATAGCATTTTACTTTTAATTTCAAGCAACGTTGCGGCCATCACTAAATATTCGCTCGCCTCGTTCAGTTCTAATACTTGCATCGCTCGTAAATGCTCCATATACTGAGCAGTAATCTCTTTCATTGGTATATCATATATATCAATTTCCAAGCGGTGAATTAAATGTAATAATAAATCAAGAGGTCCTTCAAAAGCATCCAGCTTTACCTCGTAAGACATACACATCATCCTGACAAAAAATAGATTCAATCTAAAGTATAGAGGAAAGGAAGCAAAATGTACAAACGTTCTTTCGTGTTATTTTTAAGTTATTTCAACCGCAATCGCGACTATTTTGAGTGCCATGAAGTGTTAGAGGAGCATTGGAAAGAGGTCGCACCAGGCATTCGCGACCACGAGCTTGTCGGCTTTATCCAACTCGCAACCGGCATGTATCACTGGCGACGTGGCAACTACCGCGGCGCGCAAACGATTTTAAAAAAAGCGTCACGTCATTTGCGTAGGCATCGTACGAGCATTTACTACCGCGGCATCGATATGGCAACGCTCTTGTCACAACTTACACATATCGAGCAACAAGTACAAACAGAAGCGCACTTCAAAGCATTTGCGATTTCAATTGTTGATGAAGCACTCGCCGAACAAGTTGCGACCGTGACACTTCCCGAACTAAGCACGGCCTTTCTTCGTGACAAACATAAATTGCGCAATCGCGACGACGTCCTTTTATTACGCGCTGAGCGACTAGCCGCCAAACATCATTAAAAAAGAGGATTCCCGCTCTACGCAGGAATCCTCTTTTTTTTATTTCGTTAAAGATGGGCATTCTCTTTTGCAATTTTTGTCGCCACATTATCATAATAACGTTGCACAATTTGACAAGGCACTAATTCGCCACACGCTTCTTCTGCCGCAACAGCTTCAAGCATTTGACGCCCAATTCCTTCCCCGCGGTGAGACGGATCGACCGTAATATGTCGTACAATCCATTGATCCGATTGTTTTTCGACACCTACTAAGCCGATATAATCTTCTTCGCATTTCCATAAGTAAAGCTGCCAAGCATCTTCGCTATCATACATACGAATCGTTTGCTGCAATACCTTGAGATTTTTCTCTTCTGGCATGAAAGAAAGTAGCCCCATCGCTATTTTTTCGAATGCTTTTTTATAACGATATAACATATTTTTATCCCTCTTCTTTTTTCGCCTCAAACTTCACGTTGACTATCCTACACGAAAAAATCGAACGATGCAACATTATTTCCAATAATTAGGAATCCATTACCACTGTAAATCGAGATCTAATTTCGCCATATCTGCATAGCTTTCGCGTTTAACAACGAGCTGATGTTTGCCATTTTCAACGAATACAACGGCTGGGCGGCCAACGCGATTGTAGTTTGAAGCCATTGAATAACCATACGCACCTGTACAGAACGTTGCTAAAATATCACCTGTTTGTACGACCGGTAGCTCAATATCTTCAATAATTTTATCGCCTGATTCACATAATTTACCGGCCACTGTGTAATTTGTCGTTAGCGCCGCATTCATGTTGTTCGCAATCGCCCCTTCATATTTTGCTTCGTAAAGTGCTGGGCGAATATTGTCGCTCATCCCACCATCGATTGCAATATATTCACGCACATCTGGTACGGTTTTATGAGAGCCTACCGTATAAAGCGTTGTACCCGCGTCCCCTACTAATGAACGGCCTGGCTCAATCCAGATTTCTGGTAACTCAATATTAAATTCAGCCGCTTCTTTTTTTACAGCCTTAATCATATCATCCACATAAACAGCTGGTTCTAATGGCGCATCCTCTGCTGTATAACGGATACCAAAACCACCACCAAGATTTAACACCGTCGCTTCAAAGCCATATTGTTGCTTCCATTCCGCCATTTTATCGACTACTTTTTTCGCCGCTAAACTAAATGCTTCCGTTTCAAAAATTTGTGAGCCGATATGGCAATGCATACCTTGTAATGCTAAATACTCATCTTCATATAACGCTTTAAACGCTTCATCTGCTTGTCCATTTGATAAATCAAAACCAAATTTTGAATCTGCTTGACCCGTTGTAATGAAGTCATGTGTATGTGCCTCAACACCCGGTGTTACACGAATTAATACGGCCATTTTTTGTTGGCGTTCACGCGTTAATTTTTTTAGTAAATCGATTTCATAAAAATTATCGATAACGATGCAGCCGATTTTCGACTCAAGTGCATACGTTAATTCTTCAACGCTTTTATTATTACCGTGGAAGTGGATTTTTTCAGTCGGGAAGCCCGCTTTCAATGCTGTGAACAGTTCACCGCCCGATACGACATCGACCGATAACCCTTCTTCTTTTGCGACTTGATAAATCGCTACTGCTGAAAAGGCTTTTGAGGCATACGCCACTTGTGCTTTGACATTTTCTTTTTTAAACGTATCGACAAAACCGCGTGCGCGTTCGCGGAAAAGGGCAATATCATAAACGAATAAAGGCGTGCCATACTCATTCGCTAAGTCGATTGTATCAACGCCACCAATCGCTAAATGACCTTCTGGTGTAATCGTTTGTGTCCCATATAAATGCATAACTATTCTCCCCTAACTCTACTGTTGAAATATTCATAAAAATTATTATACTCAGAACTTTAACATAAAAAAAGTAATAAACCTAATTATTTTGGATTTTTATGTATATCGCTGTATAAATGAATGAATTTCTGTAGTTTCTTCCATATAAAGTCTGGATGAAAAATCATGGCGTGCTATTTTCACAAGACACCTTCAAAAATCAAGCAGACCTTTTGTAAATCGCTGATGAGAAATCACTCATCAGAAATAAGCTATGAGCCCATGAAGCGTGTTTTAGATACGACATAGTTGAAAATAAGTGCCAAACAAGGCGAATACGCTTATGAAAAAAGCCGCTTTTACTAAACATGTTGCATAGGTTGTCAATGAAAATTTTTATTTACAACTGAAACATCATATCGTTACTATTTTTGCTGAGTCATTTGGGCGCTTTTTCACCGAAAAAAGGGCAAAAGCGGTCGATTTTGACGCTCTGACGGGCATTTTCCACACATAAAATTCGCGTCAAAAAGATGCCATGTCATTTATTCAAAAAACGACACTGTCGATCGCGACAACGCCGATTTTTTGGCAACACGCTGCTAAAAAAGCCCATTAACGAACAAAAACCGCGTCTATTGCGTCTCTAACGGGCATTTTTTGTCCGTTTTTGTAAAGTTTTGTTACAACATTTTTGTAACTATCGCCATAACATGCATAATTATTTTTGATTTTGCACATGCCAAGCAAATCGTTACTATTTTTGCCATGCTATTCACCTAGCATTGACGGTTATTTTTAATTATGTTGTATCTAAAACACGCTATCTGAGCTCCTAGCTAAATCGTCATAAGCCATATGAAAAAAGCACGTTCAAAAAATGAACGTGCTACACATTACGCTGCTGGCCACTGAGCCAATACGCGGACGGCAAGCTCGGCAAAATAATTGGCCGCCACGCTCAGCGCATCTTCTGATAACGTAAATGCCGGATGATGCCAACCATGCGGACCATCTACACCCATCCAAACGAAAAATCCAGGGATTGTCTGTTGATAAAAGGCAAAATCTTCACCTGCTGGATTTGGAATGGCTTCTACGGCTGTATAGCCTATTGCTTCTGCTGCTTCACGCGCCACCGCTTCAAATGCCGGTGCATTATCAACGACCGGTAAATATGGGAACCAGCGAAAATCTGCTGTTGCACCATAACTTGCGGCAATGCCTTCCGCTAATGCACGCATACGCTTGCCGGTCAACTCACGGTCCGCCTCTTGGAACGAGCGCACAGTCCCTTCTAACTCAGCTTTTTCGGGGATAACGTTCCACGTATTTCCTGCTTGGAATTTTGTCACGGACACGACCGTATTACTAAACGGGCTTAAATTGCGGCTAACAATCGATTGGAAGCTCGCAACAATTTGCGAGGCAATAACGATTGGGTCAATCGTGTCATTTGGAATACCAGCATGACCACCAATGCCAACAACATCCAATTCAAAACGGTCCACGCTCGCCATTAACGCCCCCGATTTCACGCCAATTGTACCAACCGGTAACTCTGGTTTATTGTGCATACCAAAAATCGCCGATACGCCGTCTAATACACCCTGTTTTACGACATAATCGGCCCCTTGTGCGACTTCTTCTGCCGGCTGAAAAATAATGCGGACTGTACCGTGTAATTCATCTGCACGCGCTTGTAATAATTTTGCGGCGCCAAGCATCGATGTCGCATGAAAATCATGACCACAAGCATGCATAACACCATCATTTTTTGACGTGAACGCGACACCAGACTGTTCAACAATTGGCAATGCATCAATGTCGGCTCGTAAAGCGATTAGCGGCCCTTTTTTTGTGCCACTAACTTCCGCGACAACGCCCGTTTTTAAACCAAAATCGACAATCCGAATACCCGCCTCTTTTAGCCATGCTGTTAAACGTTTTGTCGTATCATATTCATGAAATGATAGTTCTGGATGCTCATGTAACTCTCTACGATAAGCAACTAATTGTTGTAAATCCATGATTTGTTCCTTCTTTCTATCGTCGTTGTGTTTCATCGTATGCCGAGCGCTCTATGTTGTCAATATTTGTACAAACAAAAAAGGCTAGGAGGAGTCTCCTAACCTTTTAGCCTACGATTAAGCTGTAATAATTTCTTCAATTAATGCTGGAATCGCCGGTTTTGCCTCAACGATTGCAATATTTTCATAAATTTTATCGATGACGTCTTGTACATCTTCGCGATTTGCGTAAATGGTTACAAGTGAATCCCCTTCACACACTTCATCGCCGACTTTTTTATGCAACATTAAGCCAACTGCTAAATCAATTTCAGATTCTTTTGTAGCGCGGCCAGCACCTAATAGCATCGCCGCTGTCCCAATTTCATCGGCTACAATATGACCAATAAAGCCCGCTTGTGTGGCAGGCACTTCTATTGTATACGCTGCTTGTGGTAATAATGATGGCTCGTCAACTACTGCTGGGTTACCGCCTTGTGCAGCGATAAATTGCTTAAAGACAGCCAATGCCTTGCCGCTCGCGATGACGTCTTTTAATTGCGCGCGCGCTTCTTCAAGCGTTTCCGCATGCCCTGCGACAACGACCATTTGAGAACCTAATGTTAAGCATAACTCCGTTAAATCTGCCGGTCCATTACCTTGCAGCGTGTCAATCGCTTCTTTTACTTCTAGTGCATTACCGATTGCTGAGCCGAGTGGTTGGTCCATATCCGAAATAATGGCCATCGTTTTACGTCCAACGTCATTGCCGATTTTCACCATCGCTTTCGCGAGTTTAATCGAATCTTCTTTCGTTTTCATAAACGCGCCGTCACCTGTTTTAACGTCTAAAACAATGGCATCTGAACCTGCAGCAATTTTTTTACTCATAATCGAGCTCGCAATTAACGGAATGCTTGATACCGTACCCGTCACATCGCGTAGTGCATACAACTTTTTATCGGCAGGTGTTAAATTGCCCGATTGGCCAATCACCGCTACTTTAATATCGTTGACTTGTTTCGCAAATTGTTCAGTCGTTAATTCGACGTGGAAGCCTTCAATCGCTTCTAATTTATCGATTGTTCCACCTGTATGACCAAGTCCGCGACCACTCATTTTTGCAACCGGAACACCTGTAGCCGCTACTAATGGGCCTAATACTAGCGTTGTTGTATCGCCAACACCACCGGTAGAATGTTTGTCGACTTTAACGCCATCAATCGCTGATAAATCGATTTGGTCACCTGACTCGACCATTGCCATCGTTAAATCCGCGCGTTCACGGTCGCTCATATCTTGGAAATAAATTGCCATCGCCAAGCTGCTCGCTTGATAATCTGGAATCGTACCGTCTGTATAACCTTCAATAAAAAAGCGAATTTCTTTGGTTGTTAATTCGTGTCCATCACGTTTCTTTTCGATAATGTCTACCATGCGCATCGCATAATCCCTCATTTCATTAAGTTAAAAAATTTAATCGTTTAATGCATCTAAGAAGCTATGACCGAATGCGGGTAAGGCAACATCAAAGTTGTCGGCTACTGTCGCGCCAAGTGATGCGAATGTATGCATATGCGGCAACGCTTTACCACCATTAACAAAACGTTTTGAATACGCGATTAGTGGCACATATTCACGCGTATGGTCGGTGCCAGGGAACGTTGGGTCATTGCCGTGGTCCGCTGTAATTAATAATAAATCGTCATCGTTCATCGCTTCTAATACTTCCGGTAAACGACGATCGAATTCTTCGAGTGCTTCGCCGTAGCCAAGTGGGTCGCGGCGGTGGCCAAAGTTGGCATCAAAATCCACTAAATTTAAAAACGATAAACCGTGGAAATCACGTTTTACGACATCGACTAATTTGTCCATACCATCTGTGTTATTTTTCGTACGAATCGCTTCTGTGACACCTTCACCGTTGTAAATGTCTGAAATTTTACCGAGCGCGATTACATCTAAATTCGCATCTTTCATTTCATTCATCACCGTACGGCCAAATGGTTTTAATGCATAGTCATGGCGATTTGCGGTACGTGTAAAGCTTCCTGGCTCGCCAACGAATGGACGCGCAATAACGCGACCAACTAAAAATTCTGGTTGTTGTGTCAGTTCACGGGCGATTTTACAAATGTTGTAAAGCTCCTCTAACGGCACAATATCCTCATGTGCTGCGATTTGCATCACCGGATCTGCCGATGTGTAAACGATTAACGCACCTGTTTCCATATGCTCTTTCCCGTAATCTTCAATCACTTCGGTACCTGAGTACGGTAAGTTACATAAAATTTTGCGTCCTGTACGCGCTTCCAATTCATCTAGTAATGCTTTTGGGAAGCCTTGTGGATAAACTTTAAACGGTTTGTCAATGTTTAGACCCATAATTTCCCAGTGTCCTGTCATCGTATCTTTCCCTACCGAAGCTTCTTGCATATAACCAAAATAGGCGTCTGGTTTCGCGACGCTTGTCATACCTTGTAAATTTTCACGGCCGATTAAGCTGCGAATATTTGAATAGCCAAGGCGTTCCATCGTTGGCATATGAAGCCCTTTCATTTGTTCTGCGATGTGCCCTAAAGTATCAGCTCCTACATCGTTAAAGTTTGCTGCGTCTGGGGCTTCGCCGATACCGACAGAGTCCATAACGATTAAGTGAATACGTTTAAATGGTTTCATAACATGAACCCTCCTATCAATACTTTTATTTTAACAAATTTTGACGAAAAATAAACGTCGGACCTCTGACTTTCGTAAAAAAATTAGGCGCGTGGATGAAATTCCTTATAAACCTCGCGTAAACGCGTCTTACTAATATGCGTATAAATTTGCGTCGTCGATATATCCGCATGTCCTAACAACTCTTGTACAGCACGCAAATCAGCACCATTTTCGATTAAATGCGTCGCAAACGAATGGCGGAAAATATGCGGCGTCATGTTTTCAATGCCGACTTTCTCAGCGTAGGCTTTCAACAATTTCCATACGCCTTGTCTCGTTAGTCTTTTCCCCCGTTGATTCAAAAATAACGCTTCTGTGCGATTTTCTGGCTTTTCAAGTTGAAAGCGCGCTTGCTTTAAATACGTTTCACACGCCGCAATCGCCGTCCGCCCAATCGGTACGATACGCTCCTTGCCACCCTTACCAAAGACGCGCACAAAGCCCATCGTCAAATGAACATCATCTATATTTAAATCGATGCATTCAGAGATGCGCATGCCGGTCGCATAAAGTAGCTCTAACATCGCGCGGTCGCGGCTATTCGCTGGCGGCTTAGCGGTTGATGTCGCATTAATGAGCCCATCAATTTGTGCAATCGTTAACACTTCCGGCAACTTCTGCTCTAATTTCGGCAATTCAATATGTAACGTTGGGTCCGTATCACAGCGTTTTTCGCGCAATAAAAACTGGTGGAATGAGCGAATGGCCGAAATATGGCGCGATACCGTACGCGCTGAATTTCCTGCTTCGCGCAGTTCCTTTAAATGCACTAAAATATGAACGCGTTCAATCTCATGAAAATCTTTAAGTTGTTGTACATCAAAAATATGGGTCACATAACGCACTAAATCGCGGCGATATGACTGTAATGTATTGTCTGCTAGTTGTCGTTCGACGCGTAAAAAATGCACATAATCTGCTACTGCGTCCTCTGCTTGTTGCTTCATCTAATCCCTCCAACAAAAAAAGGACAGCATCTGCCATCCTTCCTCTAAGCTATAAACTTATTATGCCATCCTATTTACTCAAATAGGAAGTTTTATGATTCATGGTCGTTTGCGTGACGTTCATTACAACGCCAGCAAATGCCGTGAAATGTTAAGCGGTGGTCCTTAACTGTGAAATTCCAACGTTTTTCAACGACTGCTTCAACATCTTCAAGCAAATCTTCTTGGATTTCATCAACGGCGCCACATTCGATACAAACAAGGTGGTGATGGAAGTGAGCTGCACCTTCTTGACGAAGATCATAGCGTGATACTCCGTCACCGAAGTTAATTTTATCGACGATTTTAAGCTCTGTTAAAAGCTCTAACGTACGATAAACTGTCGCTAGCCCAATTTCCGGTGCTTTTTCTTTTACGAGTAAATAAACATCCTCAGCACTGAGGTGATCTTCTTCGTTTTCTAAAAGCACGCGTACCGTTGCTTCACGCTGCGGCGTCAGTTTATAGCTCGCACCATGTAGTTGTTTTTTAATACGATCAATACGGCTTTCCATATGACGCCCCCCTAAACTGTTCCTATTATACCAAACTATAAATTACGTTTTCAATATGATATGTTTTAATTACATTAGAATTATTACTAATTTAGAATAAATATAAAATGATTTTCAATTAGTAATTGCTACATGCACTATATTAGCGAACTATCATAAAAAATCAACTATTTTCACTTGAATTAGCAGTTTCTACATAAGAATGATTCTATTTCTGTCGCTGATTATAAAGCCACATCACCGCAATGATTGTTTTCGCGTCACAAATCGCACCTTGTGCCATTAATTGCTGCGCCTCTTCTAATGTAACAGCCGTCATGTCGACAAATTCATCGTCATCTAATGCTGCTGGGTCGTCGAGCTTAAAAATATCGCGCGCGACAAAAATATGGACGACTTCATCACAAAAACCGGGCGATGTCACAACTTCTTGTAAATACGTTAGGTTTTGCGTACCATAACCTGTTTCTTCTTCTAGCTCACGAAGCGCACAGACCGTCAACTCTTCGCCCGGTTCGATTTTACCTGCTGGAATTTCAACAATGGAGCGATTCAGTGCTTTGCGGTATTGCTCAACGACAATCAACTTGCCGTCTGCTGTAATCGGAATAATACCGACCGCTCCGGGATGTTTGACGATTTCACGTTTCGCTTGCTCACCGTTTGGTAGCGTCACCGTATCGACTTGCACGTCAATTACGCGGCCGCTAAAAATCGCTTCGGTTGCAATCGTTTTTTCTTCAAATTTAACCATATTTTTTTCTCCTATCATTTTCCTTTTGCTGTTATTCATTGTACCATGTTTTAAAAGGGGGCGTTTACTATGCGCAAACGAACATTAGGACAAAGTGAGCTGCACGTTTCAGAATTAGGTTTTGGTTGTATGTCACTGCCTATGGACCAGCAAGCAGCCAACCGAATTATCGATGTCGCCATTGACCACGGCATTAATTATTTTGATACGGCAGACCTGTATAATAGAGGAGATAATGAACGGGTTGTCGGCGAAGCACTAAAAGCGAAGCGCGAGCACGTTTATATTGCGTCAAAAGTTGGCAACGTGTGGAATGCTGAGCGTGAAGGATGGCACTGGAATGCTTCAAAAGAGCATATTATGAACGCTGTAAAAGAGAGCTTAACGCGCCTGCAAACGGATTATCTCGACTTTTATCAACTGCATGGTGGCACGCTTGATGATTCATTTAGTGACGTCATCGATGCGTTTGAAACATTAAAAAAACAAGGTTTAATTCGCGCCTATGGTATTTCATCGATTCGCCCAAATGTGCTGAAAACATTTTTACCACTCGGCGCAGCAGATGGTGTCATGATGCAATATAGCGCACTTGACCGCCGTCCTGAAGAATGGTTTGATTTTATTCGAGCGCAAGGAGCTTCGGTTGTGTCACGCGGCACGATTGCGAAAGGGTTATTAACGAATGATTGGCCGGCGCGCCTCGCAAAACATGATGGCTATTTATCGTATTCGCAGCCACAATTAATCGAAACATTAGGTACTATTAACGATATGTATCCAGATGTCCTGACAGCGGCGCTAAGCTACAATTTGGCGCATGATGTTGTCGCTAGTACAATCGTTGGCGCTTCAAGCGTTGAACAACTGACGCAAAATATTGACGCCTACAATCGTATCTCACCAGATTTTGATTATGCGGCCATTGCCAACGTCACGAAAAAGGAACTTTATACGACGCATCGCGACTAAAAAAAAGCAGGAATCTCCGCATTGGATGATTCCTGCTTTTATCATTATTTTTTTGACTTTGTATCGCCAAAGCCATATTCATCTAACAGTTCCGAAAATGACATGTTTTTCTCGCGTTGCTTTTTCTCTTTTGCCGCGCGCTCTTTAGCAGCTTGCTTGTCGTCTTGCTCTTTTTGTTGTAATTCTTTTTTCGCGTTTTTTAATTGCGCTAATAAGTCGCCACCGAGTTGGTCGGCTACTGTTACTTTATCGTCTTGCTGTTTTTTTGCACCCGCTTGCGCCTGGGCCTGGCGTTGTTGTTTTTTTGCCATCAAATCATTCCCCCTATTAAAAATAGCTACCTAAACGTCTCAATGTTGAGTTGTCAGGCAGCTATTTTAACGATTACTTTTTATTTTTTTTACCAAGTTGTTGGTCAGTTGCTTTATTCATTTGAGACATAACTTGACGTACTTGTTTTTCAGATGGTTTACGGCCCATTTGCGTCATCATCATACGAAGCATATCTTCATTGATTGGTGGATTTTCTTTAAGGTATTTCATCATGTATTGACGAGCCAAAAAGAAACCGCCGACAGCACCCACGATAAGGGCTACAATGATAAGAACGATAGCTAATGCTGTATTCACGTAGTTTCCTCCTCTTTTGCATAACACGAGATAAATCTCTCCGAAAGTCATTATACAATAAAAACTTTATCGTTACTAGCGTTTGCGGAATTTCATCGTTCGTTCACAAAGAAATTGTCAGCTGAAACGCTGAAAACAAAAAAGAGAAACCGCCTTTTTAGACGTTTTCCCCTTTTTTAAAGATTTCTTAAAGTGCTTTTACTTTTGAAACAACATTGTCAACAGTAAAACCATATTCTTCGATTACTTTATTACCTGGAGCAGAAGCACCAAATGTATCGATTGCAAGAACATCACCGTCGAAACCAACATATTTATGCCAACCGAATGATGCCGCCATTTCGATTGCTAAACGTTTTGTTACGGCTTTCGGTAATACAGACTCTTTGTATGCTGCATCTTGTGCATCAAAGCGAGCCATATCTGGCATTGAAACAACTTGTGCGTCAATTCCTTCTGCAGCTAATGCTTGTTGTGCTTCAACAGCTAAACCAACTTCAGAACCTGTTGCGATTAAAATTGCATCTGCTACGTCTTTTTTCGCTGGTGATACAACGTATGCACCTTTTGCAACGCCTTCGTATACCGTTTCTTTTGCTGCGTCAAGAACTGGTAAGTTTTGACGAGAAAGTACTAATGCTGTAGGTGTTGATTCAGATGTTAAGGCTAGTTTCCACGCTGCTGCTGATTCGTTCGCATCTGCTGGACGAATTACAGAAAGATTTGGCATCGCACGTAATGCCGCTAAATGTTCGATTGGTTCATGTGTTGGACCATCTTCACCGACAGCGATTGAGTCATGTGTGAATACATATGTGACAGGTAAGCCCATTAGTGCTGATAAGCGAATTGCTGGGCGCACGTAGTCAGAGAATACGAAGAACGTACCACCAAAGACGTTTAAGCCACCGTGAAGTGCCATACCGTTAAGTGCTGCACCCATTGCAAATTCACGTACGCCGAACCAAATGTTGCGGCCTTCTGGTGATTGCGCTGAGAAGTCGCCTGCACCTTTGATTGTTGTTTTATTTGAGCCTGCAAGGTCAGCAGAACCACCGAAGAATGATGGGACCGCTTTTGCGATAGCGTTAATTACGTCACCTGAAGATGAACGTGTCGCTACTGATTTACCCGTTTCGTATACAGGGAAATCTGCATCAAAGTTCTCTGGTAATTTACCAGCGATTGCTTGTTCAAATTGTGTTGCAAGCTCTGGGAATGCTGCTTTGTAGCCAGCGAATAATTCATTCCAGTTCGCTTCAACTTGTGCACTTGCTGCTGCTGCATCGTTGAATGTTGTATAAACTTCTTCTGGTACGAAGAAATCCTCACCTTCCCAGCCGTAAGCTGCTTTTGTTAATGCTACTTCATCGGTACCTAGTGGCGCACCGTGAGAATCTGATTTACCAGATTTATTTGGAGAACCGAAGCCAATTACTGTTTTAATTTCGATTAATGTTGGTTGGCCTTCATGTGCTTTTGCTTGTTCAATTGCAGTATTGATTGCTTCAACATCTGTACCATCTTCTACTAAAATGTAGTTCCAGCCATAAGATTTGAAACGAGCTGCTGTTTGATCAGAGAATGATTTGTTTAAATCACCATCTAATGAGATGTCATTTGAATCGTATAAAACGATCAGTTTTTCTAAGTTTAAGTGACCAGCAAGTGAAGCTGCTTCTGCAGAAACACCTTCCATTAAATCGCCATCGCCGCAAAGTGCGAATGTGTAGTGATCGACTACGTCATAGTTTGGTTTGTTGTATGTTGCAGCTAAATGTGTTTCAGCCATCGCCATACCAACTGCCATTGAGATCCCTTGACCTAATGGACCTGTAGTCGCTTCAACGCCGACTGTGTGACCGAACTCTGGGTGACCTGGTGTTTTAGAACCCCATTGGCGGAAGCTTTTGATTTCTTCCATTTCAAGACCATAGCCACCTAAGTGAAGTAGGCTATAAAGTAACATTGAACCATGACCTGCTGATAAAACGAAGCGGTCGCGGTTGAACCAAGTTGGGTTTTTAGGGTTGTGGTGCATTTGTTTTGTCCAAAGCGTGTAAGCCATTGGCGCTGCCCCCATTGGTAAACCTGGGTGACCTGAGTTTGCTTTTTCAATCGCATCGATTGATAAAGTACGAATCGTGTTAATTGCTAACTGATCTGCTTGTTGCGTCATTGTAATATAGACATCCTTTCTAAAATAAGCAAAATATTGTACTACATACAGTCTAGTCAAAATTGTTAAAGAATACAATGATTTTTCAACCAATTGTAAGTGCCATGAAAAAATATTCCAATTTTCAAAATATTTTATCACTCAAAAAATTTCTAACTAGGAATTAAAAAACAGCAGACGTCCGACAACGTCTACTGTTTTTATTAATTTAAGCGCTTTAAATTCGCTTTCATCGCTTGAATTTGTTTTAGTTTTTCTGGCGTTACGTCATTGCCTTCTGGGTCCATCACGCGCACATTTTCAATTGTACGGCGCATATCGCCGCGAAATGCTTGCAAGTATTCTTGGCGAAGTGCTGATTGTTCTTTTGCTTCTTCCTGCGTTAGCGTACCAGCTTTTTTCTTTTTGGCTAATGCATTAATGCGGTTAATTTTTGCTTGTGGTAACATATTTTTTCTTCCCTTCATAAATCACTACTACAAAGGTATGAAAAAAATGCCTTAAACGCAAGTGTTTCGTCTTTATTTATTTGTCGCGACTTCGATTTCTTCTACGCTTTGTTGACCATTTGGCACGCTCAGTTCATCGCCAACAAACAAGCGATCATCATAGATGTTATTTTGTCGCTTCACCGATAGCAGCCACTCTTCGCGGTCCATATCGCCTTTATAACGTTCGGCTAACGTCCACAACGTATCACCATATTCGACTTTCACCGTACCAACATCGGTTGTCTCGAAAAGCCCATGTATTGTTAGAAGTATACTCCATACTACAATTGCCGATATTGCTGCCGTTGCACCATTTTTCTTCATCCACGTTATCACGAACATCACCCTTTCGAATAGTTGTTCCTATTTTAAAACGAACAAATATTCGTGTCAATGTTTTTTCGAACTTACGTTTGCATTGTTTGTTCGTATTTGCTATACTTTGAATATAATAGGCATAAACTAGGTGAGGTGAAAAAAATGAAGAAAGTTTCAAAACGACAAGAAGATATTTTAGCGTTTATTAAAGAAGAAGTACGCACAAAAGGCTATCCACCTTCAGTGCGCGAAATCGGTGAAGCCGTTGGTTTAGCATCTAGCTCTACCGTACACGGTCACTTAGCTCGCTTAGAGAGCAAAGGCTTGATTCGTCGAGATCCGACAAAACCTCGCGCTATTGAAATATTAGACCCAATCGGTGGCTCAATCACGAAAAAAGATGTCTTGCATGTGCCCCTTGTTGGAAAAGTAACAGCGGGCTTACCGATTACCGCAATCGAAAATATTGAAGAGTATTTCCCGATCCCATCGTCATATGCAACGTCCGATGACCAGATTTTCATGTTAGAAATTATGGGTGACTCCATGATTGAAGCAGGTATTTTAAATGGTGACTATGTCATCGTAAAACAACAAACATCCGCTAATAATGGCGATATCGTTGTGGCGATGACCGAAGAAAACGAAGCAACAGTTAAACGCTTCTATAAAGAAGAGCATCATTTCCGCTTACAACCTGAAAACTCAACAATGGCTCCCATCATCGTTGAAAAAGTATCGGTTTTAGGCAAAGTAGTAGGACTTTATCGTACCGTTATGTAAAACATCGTACATGATAAAGTGCAAAGCAGGAATCACGCTATTAGATTCCTGCTTTTTTCTACGTGGCCCCCGCTATTCCCATTAAAAAAAGGCTGAATTTTCATTCAACCTTCCTCTGCGCACTATGCGGCCAATTCGAGCGCAAGCATCGCAACTAACAATTGCTCATGATACGCGACATCTGTCCGTTTAATAATCGTCACACACTCATCAACGGCCAGAATCATTTTGACAGCGCCATCTACTACATATTCATAGCGCTGCGCTACGTTACGCAGTTCATACACGACACCGCGCACAGACGTATGATAACTCTGTTCAAATCTCGTCGTATCTAAAATCGTGCCATATGTCGGCAACACTAATTCGTATCCTTTCGCTAATTCCATAAAATGCGGCTGAAATTTACCAATTAATCGTTGCTCTAATGTCACTGCCTCATAGCTTCGTTTCGTACGCTGACCTTTCGATAAAAAAGGTGGCTCATTACACGAACGAATCTCACCAAGTTCTTGCTCCTCAAAAAACACTTTTACTGCCGGCATTGTCTGTATACAAGTCGTCAAATTATTGCTTCCTTTCATTTCAATCGTTCTACCTTCTATTATTCTATGATTGTCGCTTAGATGCTAGTTAAATAGCTTTTTTGTCGTACTAATTATGTTTATTTTGTGACCACAAAACACGGCGAATGAATCCATTTAATTACATTTAACCATGTATTTAAATACATAATTGAGAATCTATTTCTTTTGAATTATAATGATTTTATAACTATATTATGTATCATTAGGAAGACTTTAGATTGGTTCGTTCAAAATTTCTAGTGTCATTAGGTGCTACAGCAGCATTACTTTGTGCGGTGGCGCCTGCTGTAGATGCCAAATCAACAACAACGAAAAATGTACCAGTACAAATTTTAGGGATTAACGACCTAAACGGCTACATTGACAGTACATATTCAAACGCTGCAGGAAAAAAATCGGTGGTATATCATCATTAGCATACAATTTATCACAAGAAAAACGGACATTTGCGACGAAAAACAACTTAAAATCAGCAAACACCAATACGATTTCAGTGCATACAGATGATATTTTAGGCGGCGGCCCTGCGATTTCAGGCTTATTGCAAGACCATCCAACCATTTCAATTTTAAATGCGATGAACTTCCAACTAGGTGTTGTCGGCAACCATGAATTAAACGAAGGTCTCGATGAATTTTTACGCGTGATTCAAGGAAAAAAGGCCACTTATGACACGCCAAACTATGACCTTGTAAGTCGCTACAACATCGAGAAAAGTAAAGCGACGATTTTAGCGGCAAATGTCGTTCATAAAAAGTCGAAAAAAGCGATTAATGGTGTTAAACCATATGACATTAAAACGATTAACGGCGTCAAAGTCGGCTTTATCGGCGTTGTAGATCCGTATGTACAACAATTAATTATGCCAACGCATACGAAAAATCTAAGCTTCACTGACCCAGCAGAAGCCATTGCCAAATACGATAAAGAATTGCGCAAAAAAGGTGTTCAAGCTATCGTTGTCCTTGCTCATGCTAGCGTAGAAAATACCGGTACACACAACAATACGATTGAAACGCAACATAACAAACCGAATAAAGCGCAAGTTGGTGGGGCGGTTCCAGCAATCATCGATAAACTAGATAAAATCGCACCAAATCACTCAGTCGATATCGTCTTCGGTGGCCATAGTCATTCATTCGCTAATGGTGTTTACGGTAAAAATGATATTCGCGTCGTTGAATCACTCGATTACGGCAAGTCATACAATGTCGCAACCGGTAGTATTAGTCCAAAAACAAAGGATTTCGTAAAAACACCTGATGCTACAGTTAAATACAATTACACACGCTCAAATGCGGCTATCAAGAAAAATAGCGTCGCAACAAAAGTCGAGCGCCTTGTACAACATGCCTCACAGTTAACGAGTACGGTGACGCGTGCGCAAATTGCGACACTAAATGCGGAGCGCTTATCAAATGAGCGCGCTGTTAAACAGATTGGTGGCTCTGCAGTCGGTAATTTAGTAGCCGATTCACAAATCGCGCTTATGCAAAATTTACAGCGCCCTGTTGATTTTGCATTCACAAACTCAGGTGGCGTGCGCGATGATTTAGTGACAACGGTGAAAAACGGCCAAAAAATCGTCACATGGGAAGCGGCTCAAAAAGTACAACCATTTTCAAACTTCGTCTATACTGGCACATTAACAGGTGCACAAATTATAGCAGTATTAAATGAACAGTTTACGGGTGGTCGCGGCTTAGAAGTGGCAGGCCTACATTACACGTATAATGATGCCGGAATTGTAGATGTCTTCGTTGGCAATGCGACTACCGAAAAAATTGATCCGAACAAAGCGTACACAATCGTCATTAACAATTACTTAAAAGGTGGCGGCGATAACTTCGCAACATTTAAAAAGCTCGAACAAAGTGAAATTGTTGGGATTGATACCGATGCATTTATCGATTACTTAAAATCATTAAAAGCGATTCCAACGACATATACAGCACGCAATCAACAACTCTCAAATTAATTTTTTACGTTGCCAGCAATCACAATAACGCGTGATTGCTGTTTTTAAATCCAGAAATTGTGATTTTTCTTTAAAACAGCACGTTGTCCTATAGAAGTTTTGCTATAATTAAACACGGTGTTCTTTTTACCAAATTTCTATAGGAGGGGTTGCAATGAAAATCGCCCGACTTATCATACCATGTGTGCTCGCAACAGCAGTACTTCAAGCATGTACGTCTAGTTCAGCAACAAAAGAAACGGCAACAGAAGAAGATAATGCGACGACTTCGAATGCTGCCACGACTTCTACGGAACATACAAATGCTACATCGAAAAAAAATGACAGCATAGACGCAGCAGCGTTTTTAACCGCAACTGTCGCAGCCGCTAAAAACGGACAGCTTCCAAATGTACCGTTTACAGTTGGCCAAACAACGTATCAACAAGTTGAAGAACAATGGGGAAAACCGAACTTATCGTTTTTAAATACAGCGAATTATGTGCAATATCGCGTTGCAAAGCAGGAACAAATCGCTTATGGCATCGGTATTGGACGCGGACATACTTTATATGATTTACGCGCATTTGTAGCTGACGATGGTAAAACACCGTTGTCGAGCATTTCGTTTAAGAAAATCCAACAGCACTTAGGGAAACCTAGCGAAAAAACATTTATTGGACCGGACCGTATTTGGAGTTATCCATCCGGAAATTATACGTTAAAATTTATCGGTTCAGCAAAAGATCGTACACTCCATCATATTTCGGTTTATAGTAAAGTGTATGATGACTCAACACAATAACGTCATGGCAGGAATCGAATAATGATTCCTGTTTTTTTCAACAAAAAAAGAGACTGACTTATGCCAGCCTCTTTTCTCCGCTTGAAGATGAGTGATTCATTTTTTATGAATTTGGGGAGTTCTTAAAGAATGCAACGTTTCATCATTGAAGGGATTCAAGCGTTTTGAGTATAGGTGAGTTGAAGTATCTATACTTATCTCTCACAATAAAGTTTAAAAAAACAGCCGTCCACACAGGAGCAGCTGTCATCTACAAAATAATCTGTAGCCAACATCTTCCTATCCTCGTAGGTAAACTAGACGCTTTTGCATACGGCAGGTCTCCTGGCTCATACCTCTCGCTACCTCGCCCTTCCCGCTAAAAGCAGTGGTTATGCAAGGTCAACCGGTATTTACAGTTGCGGGACAGCGTTTGACTTTCACAAACTTCCCTTTTAAGTAAAATCACTTTGAAGATTTTACACCGCGTGCTGCATATTCGATTTACACTTGTAAGTATAACAAACGTTCATTAATTTTGCAATATTATAATAACTTTTCAATCGATTTTTTTAATGATTCTGGTTTATCTTTTGACGCAAAACGCTCGACAACTTCACCGTTGCGGTCTACTAAAAATTTTGTGAAATTCCATTTAATACTTTCACTTCCGAGTATCCCTTTAGCAGACGATGTCATAAATTTAAACACCGGCTCGGCATTGTCGCCATTGACGTCCGTCAGCTCATGCATTGGGAAGGTCACGCCGTAATCGCGGCGACATGCCGCTGCCGCTTCGGAGCCCGTTGCTACTTCTTGTTTAAATTGATTAGACGGAAAACCTAACACGACAAAACCACGCTGTTGGTAGTCTTCATACAATTTTTCAAGCCCGTCAAATTGCGGCGTAAAACCACATTTCGTTGCTGTATTAACAACGAGTACGACTTGACCTTTATATTTTTCTAATGAATACTGTTCCCCGTTTTCAAGTGTTGCGTGAAAATCATAAAAAGTGGTCATTCTTATTCCTCCTATTTTGCGAGTACGGTCCGTTTTAAATAGCTTGCGACGCGTTCATAATCTGGATAAATGGTCGATTCGTTAATTTCAATAACATCAAGCCATTCCTGCAAATCCGCCTTCACATTCGATGGTAAAATATAGCGCACTTTAATGCCATTTTTCGCCTCTTCTAATAGCACTTCAAGCATATCGAGCAAACGTGGGTTTAAGACATCTTCATAAACCGCTAAAAAGGCTTCAATTGAACGTACATCATCATTTTCATTTGACGTACGATAGCGAATTTCTTCGATTTTACGCTCACATTCATTGCGTTCAAGTAAACCGTTAATAATAAAAGCCCCGTGTTGACGCACAATACGCGTATTGTTTTGAATCGGGCGCACGACTAAAATATCAAGCATATCCATCGGGTTAATATTCGATGTATAATTAACGCCCTTTTTGCTCATCTCATGGACTAATTTATGCACGGACGCGTGGCTATTAAAATCTTCAATCATCGTATCGCGCACGGCGAGAACACTTTTACGTTTCGATGTCATGCCGTTCACTAAAAAGTCGTCAATGACTTTGTTTAGGCTCGTCAAAATGCATTTAATCGCATGGACCTTAATTTTATTTTTATCGCTGTATGACAGCAGTGGCAATGTGGCGAGCATTTCAGCTTTATCGCTATCATAATACTCTATACCTCGTTCTTCTTCCGCAAATACTAAAAATTCGCCGTCCATCTCCGGTTCCATCTCGGTCGCAAAAAATAGCGCAATTAATGGACTGCTCGTCAAATCGAGCAAACGCGTAGGCAATGAATAATGTTGCATCGATGCGAGCACTTCAAGTCCTTTGCTATATTGTGACAATTCCTCGGAACATTTAATATGCAAATCGCGATACATTTTCTCTTCGGATTCAAGCCACTTTTGTTTGCGATAAATACTTGGCGCCAAGCTATAATTGGAATCGCTATGCCCACGATACATAAAGTGATATTCATCCATTTCATATTCATCATATTGACGTGACTCATCAAATAAACGGCTATAAAATGGCGTAATATGTTGCAGTTTAACGAAGATTTCATTTTGATCATCGTCGCTATCTAAAATATTGCGCAGCGTATGGCTCGATTCAAATTCGCCGAGATGATTTAAAATCCATTCCGATTCCTTGCGATATGCCCTAAGTTGCCATTCGTTCGCTTTCTCATGCCAAATACGCCCGTCATATTGCTGTTGCTTGCGATTTTGATTAATGAGCATTTTATTAAATGCCGCTTCATCCTCAACAAACTCTAGCTGATACATCATCGCATTGTACATATACAGTTTTCGATGATGCGTTGTCGTCCTAAAAATCATAAACTGAAATACCTTTTTAAGGCGCTGCATAAAACGATGATTCAGTTCCCGATTTTCCTGTTCAAACGTATTTAAATCGCGGTCTAATTCAATTAAACGCGATTTTAAATTGCGAATGCTTTTGGAAATATCATTGATTTTTCGGTTCAATAACGAGCGTTTTTTGCGCGCTGTTTCTAGCTTGTCATGTAATTCTTTTTGTGCAAGTTCCTCATTTAATACCGCTTGGTCATCCAACTCTTCTTGCTGCTGAATTTCTAAATTAAAGCGCTGCATCAGTCGTTCATTCATGCGCTCTAATGCTTGTTGCTGCTTCGCAATCGTCGTTGATAGCGCCGCATACTCCTGCCTTCGCTCCGTATATAACGCGAACAATTCGCGTTGCTTCGTATTGTTATCTGAAATCATTTGGCGCTTATGTTCACGTTCATGCAAATAAATTTCATAGTCATTTTTTAATAATGTCACCGCTTCTAATAAGCGTTCAAAATACAGTTTGCTAATGCGCTCGCCACTTTTCGTAAAACGCGATTCAATCCACGCCTTCATTTCTTCAATCGATGTCGCGTCTAAATCATGTGTTCGTAAATAGTCATCGACGCACACATAATTATTCATATCAATAAAACTACCGATATGTTCAAAATATTTTTCGGTATTCATGCAAACGCCTCCTCGCCGTTATTATATAACGGTTGTGTTTTCGACACGCCATCAGAGCCTTCACGCCATGTTATTTTTAAGCTGTGCACTCGTAAAATCGACAAAAAGTTGTGACGATGCTGTTAAAATATTACCACGCTTCCATGCTAAGCCAATATCGCGCGCGCAATCAATGTCAGAAATCGTAAAACGATGGACCGGCAATGCTTCAAGCCCTGAATAATACGGCAAAATGCTAATGCCTAAATCCGATGAAATAAGCCCGGCAACCGTTGGCACATCGGTTCCTTGGAATACCATATTCGGACTAAATCCTGCCGCACGACACCATTTTTGAAACTGCTGTTGCATGAGTTGCTCATCTTTAAAGCCAACAAAATCATATGCCGCAAGCTCCGCTAGTGGCACGCGGTCATACTGCGCTAACTCATGCGCAGGTGCACAATAGCCGTACAATTGCTCGCGTTTTAACGGCAACCAATTTTTCGCATCAAACGTATGGCTAAAATTTGTAATTAAGCATAAATCAACATCGCCGCGCTCCAGCAAATCAAGCGCCTCTTTTGAGCTACATTGCACTAAATCAAATGTGACGTCTGGATAAGCTTCGCGGAAACTACGCAAAATACTTGGCAAAAGCGTCGTGCCAATCGATTGTAAAAACGCTAATCGCACCGTACCATGCAACGGATTTTTCATGCCTTGTAGTTGATTTTTCGCCTGCTCCAATTCCTTTAACGCACGTTCGACATACGGTAAAAAAGCTTGTCCATACACGCTAATGTCAATCGAGCGTCCACTGCGAATAAATAACGCAACGTCTAGTTCTTGTTCTAATTTATGAATAGCTTTCGTCAATGCAGGCTGTGACACATGTAACCGTTCCGCCGCCTGTCCATAATGCTTTAACTCGGCAATCGTTTGAAAATAACGCAATTGATGCATCTCGATATTTCTCAGCTCCTTTGTTAACCTTTAGTTATCAATTCAATAATAACTAAGTATTAGACGTTATGAAAGTGCCAGCGTATGATTAAAGGCAAGGAGTTGGAACGCATGACAACAAAAATTATGTGGGGCATGCTCATCGGGAGCCTTGTCACATTCGCAAACTTATATGGACCGCAAACATTTATTCAACATTTCACTGAAGATTTTCAGTTAACATCATCTGAAGCAAGTTTAGCGTTATCGATTTCTACGTTTACACTCGCGTTTAGCATGCTTATTATGGCCGCCATTTCCAATTCAATTGGCCGTAAAAATATGATGGTCGTGTCGTTAATTAGCTCATCATTCATTTATATACTCGTCGGCTTTGCGCCTAACTTTGAAACATTATTAGCATTGCGCGCACTACAGGGCATTGCATTAAGTGGCTTCCCGGCAATTGCTGTCACATACTTAGCCGAAGAGCTGCCTTCAAAAGATTTCCCAAAAGTGCTTGGCATTTATATTACCGGTAGTGGCGTTGGTGGCTTTTTTGGACGCGTTGTTTCTAGTACGATGCTTGATTTAACGAACTGGCATGTCGCGATTTGGACGCTCGGCGCGATGACGCTACTGCTATCGGTCGTCTTTATGCTACTCATTACACCGTCTCAACATTTCCATGCGACGCGCTTTTCGTTAAAAAATTTAGGGCATGGATTGCTTGAAGCATGTAAAGATGCTAAATTGCTGTATTTTTATGGACTAGGATTTTTAGCGCTTGGCGTTTATGTCGCCGTCTTTAATTTCGTTGGCTTCCCGTTAATGGCACAATATGATCTTAGCCAAACAGTCGTTGGCTTCGTATTTATTTTTCAATTAATGGGCTCAATCGGTTCGATGGCAGTCGGCCGCTTAGGAGGTCGCTTCTCGCGTAGCCATATGTTACGTGTCAGCTTGCTTATTACGGCAGCTGGTGTTGTGCTCACGATGCTGCCATCGCTCATTAGTATGCTGTTCGGATTATTTCTGTTATCGTGCGGTTTCTTCGCATGGCATAATCTTGTAAGTGGCTGGGTCTCAAACTCTGCAGCCCCTGACGTGAAAGCGTATGCTTCATCACTTTACTTATTATTTTATTACGTTGGCTCAAGCGTTATCGGTACACTCGGTGGTCAATTTTACGACGCCTATGATTGGAACGGCACCGCCTGGCTACTACTCGGCTGTATTGGCAGCGCATTCCTGTTATTATTATTCGTTAAATTACGCCTTAAACAGCGAACCCTCGCTTAAAGAAAAGCCGGCAGTGCGTGAATGCGCACTGCCGGCTTTTCTTGTTTACACAATAATAAACACAGCCGCTACACGATGCGGCCCAATCAACTTCACAAGGCGATACGTTCCCGGTGCTAATGAGCCATACGCATGTAACCAGTCGATGTCCTCAGTAGTTGTCGCATAAGGCGGTAACATAAGCGCTAGTAAAATAACGGCGATTGGCCCTTCATCAATCGTATACCAAGCGCCCTGCTCATAAACTTCTAACTCATAACCAACACCATATACAAACTCATCTGCCGTATGATTCGTAATCGTTACTTGCAGCGTCTTAGATGTCACAGTGTCCTCATGAACGTGCATCGTCACAGCAGTCGTGTCTACTAGTTGATACGGTGATTTTTTCAATGTCATCGCGTGCTAGATTCCTCCTCGTAAACAACAATAAAATCATTTTCATAAACGCACCCTCGTTGTTTAAAAGATTCCCTATTATACAACTGCGTAACAGCGCATACGCATAAAGGAATACAAAAAAAGAGGCTGGGACATACGTGTAACAATACCATCTCAGATGAGCATAAAAAAACCGGAATCGCGCTGTGGCGCGGTTCCGGTTTTGTGTTGCGAACGCTAAAAAAGGAAAAAGAACTGTTTTGTCAAAGCCTCAACTATTTATCGGCTTAGTACATTTTTAAATATTGTTCGCGTTCCCATGGGTGTACGTGCGTACGGAACATTTCGAACTCAATTTCTTTTGCTTCTTTGAAGTTTGCATAGATATGGCTACCTAATGCTTTTTGAATAACTGTATCAGCAGCTAATTCTTTTAATGCATCGTTCAAGTTTGCTGGTAAGTTACCGATACCTTCTTCTACGCGTTCTTCAGCTGTCATTGTGTAGATGTTACGATCTACAGCTGGTGGTGGTGTTAATTTTTCTTCAACACCGTTTAAGCCGGCTTCAAGAATAGCAGCCATCGCTAAGTATGGGTTTGCTGTTGGATCAACTGAACGTACTTCGATACGAGTTGATAAACCACGTGAAGCTGGTACGCGGATTAATGGTGAACGGTTTTGACCAGACCATGCAACGTAGCAAGGTGCTTCGTAGCCAGGTACTAAACGTTTGTAAGAGTTTACTGTTGGATTGGTAATCGCTGTGAACCCTTTCACGTGTTTTAAGACACCTGCCATAAATTGCATTGCTGTTTCCGATAATTGCATGTCAGCATTTTCGTCGAAGAATGCATTTTCTTTACCTTGGAATAATGATACGTTCATGTGCATACCAGAACCGCTTACGCCGAATAAAGGTTTTGCCATGAATGTTGCGTGTAAACCGTGTTTACGAGCGATTGTTTTCACGACTAATTTGAATGTTTGAATGTTATCACAAGCTGTAATTGCATTCGCATATTTAAAGTCGATTTCGTGTTGACCAGGAGCTACTTCATGGTGAGATGCTTCAATTTCAAAGCCCATTTCTTCTAATTCAAGAACGATATCGCGACGGCAGTTTTCACCAAGGTCAGTTGGTGCTAAGTCAAAGTAACCACCGTGGTCATTTAACTCTAATGTTGGTTCGCCTTTTTCATCTAGTTTGAATAAGAAGAACTCTGGTTCAGGTCCTAAGTTAAAGTCTGTGAAGCCCATTTTTTCCATACGTGCTAAGATGCGGCGTAAGTTGTTACGTGGGTCTCCTTCAAATGGTGTACCGTCTGCTTTGTATACGTCACAGATGAAACGACATACAGTACCTTTACCCGTTGTCCAAGGGAATACGATAAATGTATCAAGGTCTGGGAATAAGTACATGTCTGATTCTTCAATACGAACGAATCCTTCGATTGACGAACCATCAAACATCATTTTGTTATCTAATGCTTTTTCTAATTGAGACACTGGAATCTCAACGTTTTTGATTGTACCTAAAATGTCTGTGAATTGAAGACGAATAAATTTTACTTCTTTTTCTTCAACTAATTTGCGAATATCATCTTTTGTGAATTTACCCATGAAAAATCAGCTCCTAATAGTTTATAGTAAGTATTATTACAACTCGTTTTTTTAACGTCTAAAAAAGCGAGATAGATCACCTTGTCGTAGTGAAGTGCGATGCATGCTTTGCGCTTGCTGCATTTCTTCACGAAGAATGCGTCGTAAATCGGCATCCGTAATTTCTTTTTTTCGTTGATTGGATACTACAGGTTCGTTCTTTAATGCAAAAACTTTTTTAATCCCTGCCATATTGATGCCCTGTTCTAATAAATCTTTAATCTCTAGTAGTGCATCTACATCATTGAGTGAAAACATGCGGCGGTTGCCCTCTGTTCTGGCAGGCTCGATTAACTCATGCTCTTCATAATAACGAATTTGACGTGCTGTTAAATCCGTTAATTGCATTACTATACTAATTGATAGTAACGGCATCGAGCGTCTTATCTCGCGACTCATATCGCTCACCTCGCCTTTCACACGTTTTATACTAAAGCATGTTAGTTTTCGTGTCAATTCCATGTGAGGAAAATTAACATATCATTTTTCGAACAATTCCATCGAATCAGAATAT
This sequence comes from Kurthia huakuii LAM0618, assembly GCF_000505545.1. GTDB lineage: Bacteria > Bacillota > Bacilli > Bacillales_A > Planococcaceae > Kurthia > Kurthia huakuii. Next base: position 361,261 of record NZ_AYTB01000007.1, on the reverse strand, counting down.
AAGAAAAAAAACGAGCGAATCTTATCATAAGTAAGAATCGCTCGTTTTGATTAGTGCATTTGTTGAACTGCACTTAAAATGGCTGTTTTGACGTGTTCATACGTTAAACCACCTTGCATATACACCGTATACGGCGGACGGATTGGGCCATCAGCAGAAAATTCGATACTCGCCCCTTGCACAAATGTCCCTGCTGCCATAATTACTTCATCGGTATAGCCCGGTAGGAGTGATGGTTCCGGTGCAAACTGCGCATTGACCGGTGAATTTTGTTGAACGGCTTGGCAAAATTGAATCATTTGCTCTGGTGTTTTAAACGATACCGATTGAATTAAATCGGTACGCGTAGCATCAAAACGTGGCTCTGGTGTCATGCCAATTTGTTCTAAAATCGCCGCTGAAAACACCGCGCCTTTTAACGCTTGTGACACGACATGTGGCGCTAAGAAAAATCCTTGATACATATCCGTTAATGTATTCAGCGATGGACCCGCTTCCGCACCGATGCCCGGTGTCGTCATGCGGTAGGCACATTTTTCGACTAAATCAGCGCGACCGGCAATATAGCCGCCCACTTTTGCTAAACCGCCACCTGGGTTTTTAATTAATGAACCAGCCATTAAATCGGCACCTAGCTCTGTTGGTTCTTGTTGATCGACAAACTCGCCGTAGCAGTTATCGACAAAAATAATGACATCTTCTTTGATTGCACGAACTTGCTTAATCATATCTGCTACTTCAGCAATCGTAAATGATGGGCGCGTTGCATAGCCTTTTGAACGTTGAATCGCAACGACTGCCGTCTTGTCTGAAATCGCTGCTTTTACAGCATCAAAATCAACTTTATTGTCAGCATTTAAATCGATATGTTGATAACCAATGCCCCAATCTTTTAATGAGCCGGTATCTTTATCGCCACCATCAACGATTGATTGCAACGTATCATATGGTTGGCCGGTAATATACATAAGTTCATCGCCAGGACGTAACACGCCAAATAACGATAATGTAATCGCGTGTGTGCCTGAAATAATTTGTTGACGAACGATTGCCGCTTCCGCACCAAACACTTCGGCATAAACGCGCTCTAAATTATCACGACCTTCATCATCATAGCCATAGCCTGTCGTGCCATTAAAGTGATTTTCGCTCACTTGATTGTTACGAAATGCTGCAAGTACCTTTTGTTGATTATAAAAAGCGATGTCTTCGATATGCTCGAATTGTGCGCTTATTTTTTGTTCCATTTCCTTACCTAATTGGCGTGTTTCCGCCGTTAATGTTGATTGGAATGCCATTTGTCCCAGCTCCTTATTTAAAGTTCTCTTCAATCTTATCAATAACTGTCAACTAGTCAAACAAAGTTGATGAAAAAGCGACCATTTTTTGTTACAATTCATTGGATTGAAGGAAAGGAGTGGTCCTATTGGCTTGGGAAGTTTTAAGTATTTTTGGCACGATTGCCTTTGCGATTTCAGGTGCCATTGTCGCGATGGAAGAAGAATACGATATTTTTGGCGTTTATCTTCTTGGCGTCGTCACAGCATTCGGAGGCGGCGCCATCCGTAATTTATTAATTGGTGTCCCCGTCTCCGCACTGTGGGAGCAAGAAATGTTTTTCCAAATTGCGATTATCGCCATTACGATTATGTTTTTATTCCCGCAACGCCTATTACGTCATTGGCCGCTCTGGGGAAACTTTTTTGATGCGATTGGCTTGGCTGCCTTTGCGATACAGGGCGCATTATTTGCTGTCCAATTAAATTTACCATTTAGCGCGGCGATTGTTGCCGCTGTCTTAACAGGTGCTGGCGGTGGCATTGTGCGCGACCTACTCGCAAGTCGTAAACCGACTGTCTTGCGCGATGAAGTATACGCGGCTTGGGCGATTTTAATTGGCTTAATTGTCGGGCTTCAGCTCGTTACAAGCGATATTGGTCTCTATTTATTATTCATTATTATAACCGCTCTACGCGTCATTTCATATGTACGACGTTGGCGTTTGCCTTTTAAAAAATTACGCAATTCACACTAAAAAAGAGGAGTCGCACCGAGATGCCACTCCTCTTTTTCTATGTTAAACCGTTAATAAATTCCGCTTCGGTTTTCGCTGTTACATCTTCTAGTGTATGACCGTCTAATAATTCAACGAGCACCATGCCTTGTTCGGTAAAGTCAAATACCGCTAAATCGGTAATCAGGCGATTAATTACCCCGCGCCCGGTAAGCGGCAATGTACAAGCCTTCTTCACTTTAGATTCCCCGTGCTTATTAACATGGTCCATAATAACGATGACGCGCTTGGCTCCAACGACTAAATCCATCGCACCGCCCATGCCCTTCACCATTTTACCGGGAATCATCCAGTTGGCGAGGTCTCCGTGCTGCGACACTTCCATGCCACCTAAAATAGCCAAATCAATATGACCACCACGAATCATCGAAAACGACGTCGCACTATCAAAATACGACGCACCATTCACTGCCGTAACCGTTTCCTTCCCAGCATTAATTAAATCGGCATCTTCTGTCCCTTCTACCGGGTAAGGTCCAATGCCTAACATACCATTTTCTGATTGCAATAACACATCAACCCCAGCCGGCAACGCATCGGCGACAAGCGTTGGCATACCGATTCCTAAGTTAATATTCATGCCATCTTGAACTTCTTTTACTGCGCGCTGTACAATCACGTCACGTGCTGTCATTACGCTTCGCCTCCTTTTGAACGCACCGTCCGTTTTTCGATGCGCTTTTCATACTGCTGGCCTGCTAATACATGCTGCACAAATACTGCCGGCGTATGCACTTCATCTGGTAATAACGCGCCAAGCTCGACAATTTCTTCGACTTCGGCAATTGTGACTTTACCTGCCATCGCACATAATGGATTGAAGTTTTGTGCCGTATGACGATAGACGATATTGCCATAGCGATCTGCCTTCCAGCCCTTAATAAACGCGAAATCAGCAACGATCCCTCGTTCTAATACATACTCTTCCCCGTCGAATTGGCGTACTTCTTTGCCCTCTGCAATCGGTGTCCCGACCCCAGTAGGCGTATAAAATGCTGGAATGCCGGAACCACCTGCTCGCAAGCGCTCCGCTAATGTTCCTTGCGGTGTTAATTCGACATCAATTTCGCCATTTAAAAACTGCTGTTCAAACGTTTTGTTTTCACCGACATACGAGGCGACCATTTTTTTAATTTGACGCTCCTTTAATAACAAACCTAAACCCCAATCATCGACGCCGCAGTTATTGCTATAAATCGTTAAATCTTTCGTCCCCTGTGCAACGAGTGCTAAAATCAATTTTTCTGGAATACCACTTAAACCAAAGCCTCCAACGGCAATTGACGCACCGTCTGGAATTTGCTTGACAATTTCCTCAAATGACTGCGTTACTTTATCCATCGTTATCCCCCTATTCAATATTGAGCTTTTTTAATTTTTGATACAATGTCGTGCGATGAATCCCTAGCGCAGCAGCGGTTTTTACTTTATTGCCACCGTGCTCCTTCAACACTTGAATAATCAAGTCGCGCTCATGCGTATGAAGTGCTTCTTTCATATGTGACGACTGCTGCAACAAATTATTTTGATGCATTTGGTCATACACATTATAAATTTTCGTAATCTCCTCAAACATTAAAAAGCCAATTGCACCAATCGTCGCGCCATCTTGAAGCAGTGGCAACCGATGCACGCGCATTTCCTGGCCATTAATCAGTTGCTGTTGATTGCGTTCAGCGATACCGGTTTGGATAACGACATGCATCTGTGTATTTTCGATAATTTCAGTCACGTGTCGCCCAAGCGCAAGTTGCCGCGGCACGCCGGTAAAACGACTGTATGCATCGTTAAATTCTAAGATAATCCCTTGATGGTCTACGACAACAATTCCTTCATAAGCATGTTCAAGCGTCAACTCAAAGGCTTTTTTCTCAATCGCATAATGATGCATAACATCATTCATTATGATGTGTAACACTTCTTTTGTTAACACGCCAAGTTGTTGATGTTGGTGATTTTCAACGATGACCGGAAAGGACTGTTGCCACGATAGTTCTTCAATTCTCACGCTCGTTACCGGTTGCATGGCCGCTTCGACTAACATCGTTACGTGATCAATATGTGCGAGTATATCTTGGCTTTCTAAAATTCCTACAACGCGGCCGCGCTCGACAATGACCACTACGTGAATCGTATGGCGCGAAAAATAACGTGCAGCTTGCTGTAACGTTGTCGTGTGAGCAAGCTGATGACTGAGTGGTTGCATGTAACTTGCCCACTGAATGTCCATTCAATCGCCCCCTATTGTGCCGTATACCCACCATCAATAATAACGGTCTGTCCGGTCATACCTTTTGCGCTATCCGATGCTAAAAAGAACGCCACATCAGCAATTTCACGCACATCAATTAAACGTTTTTGCGGAATAAGTGGATATAACACCTCTTCAAGTACTGCTTCGCTTGTTATACCACGCGTTGCCGCTAAATCTGCAAACTGATTGCGCACAAGCTCGGTGTCGACATAACCCGGACAAATCGCATTGACCGTAATGCCATGTTCTGCCGTTTCAAGCGCCGCTACTTTCGTTAAGCCAATGACGCCATGCTTCGCAGAATTATAAGCAGCCTTGCCAGCAAAACCAATGACACCATTGATTGACGCCATATTTAAAATGCGCCCAAACTGTTGTTTTTTCATATGCGGCAACACATGCTTTGTCATCATAAATGGTGCAACAAGCATGACATCGATAAGCAATTGAAACTTTTCCGTTGGGAAATCTTCAATTTTAGCAACATGTTGTAGCCCCGCATTGTTAATAACGACATCAATGCGCCCAAATGTCGTGATAGCTTGGTCAACTACTGCTTGAATCATTTCTTCATTTGTCACGTCACAAACAATGCCGATTGCACGTTCGCCTAAAGCTTTCGCAGCCGTGACCACTTCGTCATGCAAGTCAACGAGTACAACACAATCACCCGCTCGGTAAAATGTTTGCGCTAGTTCATAGCCAATGCCTTGTGCCCCGCCAGTAATAATGACTACTCTCTCCTCCATTACAATTTCTCCTCACGTAAAAAACGCATTAATAGTCGTTCTCGCGTTGCCTCAATATACGTGCGTTGTTGACGTGACCATGTATAATAGCCTTGGCCACTCCGAACGCCGACATGCCCATTTGCAACGAGCTGATTCAGTCTCTCACTAGCTTGTTGAAGCGTCGCTAAATCATCAAATAAATAATCCGAAATCGCTTTAAAAACATCGAGCCCACCAAAATCGGCGCTCATCAATGGCCCGGTCACCGGCAAGCGGCGGCCGATACTAGACGTCACTGCCGCGTCAATATCTTCCTTTGTCGCCACACCCGCATCATACAGTGCTTGTGCTTCACGAAACAATGCAAACTGTAAGCGATTGCCAATAAAACCCGGTACTTCTTTACGGACGATAATCGCCTGTTTATGAATCGCTTCAATCCATGCCTTTGTGCGCTGTACAACCGCTTCAGTCGTTTCTTTACCAGGGACAATTTCAACAAGTGGTATTAAATGTGCTGGATTCCAAAAATGCGTCACAATAAAACGTTCGGGATAACGGCTCCGAGCGGCCAAATCACTAGGCATTAATCCCGATGTATTGCTTGCAATAATCGTCTCTCGTGCAACGAGCTGTTCAAGCTCCTTATAAAGCGCATGTTTAAGTGGCAATTGTTCCGGAATCGCTTCAACAATAAGTGACGTACCTTCAACTGCTTGCTGTAAATCTTGACTATATTGAATACAGTTTAGCAAGATTGCCGCATCATCGAGCAACCCCTCCTCGACCATACGCGCGACTTTTTCGGTAATTTCTTGCCGCGCCTGGTGCAACTCTTGTTCTGACAGGCCATAGAGTACGACTGGCTGTTTTGTCCACGCAACTGCGATCGCAATCGAATGCCCCATCGTCCCTGTACCAATTACTGCTACTTGTTCCATCACAACTCCTCCTAAATTCCAAGTCCAAGTGAGAATAAGACAATGGCCACTATTAAACCAATTATTGGAATTATGACCGTATAAAACTTTTTTTAAAGAAAATTCCATTTCATGCCATCACACTATCAACACCAAGTAAAATCCGGAGCCAACAAAAGCGCTTACATTTTTAATTATTGTCTTTTTTTATCTACACCGATTGTAGTGTACCAATCATAAATTCGCAATATATTGTCGAAAAAACATTAATTTTATTTAAAATTCCGTTTTTTTGTATATATACCGATACAGTTATGTAGTTTTTTATCTACACTACTATTTCCTTTTTTGCACTCTTTAAATACAAAAAAAGAACTGCGCAAATAACGCAGTTCTCCTGAATGGAATGACACGATTCAAATTAGAATTCTAATTCGCCTTCCCAAGCGCTCATGCCGCCTTCCATGTTTGTCACATTGAAGCCTTCATTATCTAAATAAGAAGCCGCTGTGAAACTACGGCCACCCGCATGACACACAATAATATACGCTGTGTCTTTGTTTAGCTCACCTTGACGATCCGCGATTTGACCAAGCGGAATATGAAGTGCACCTGGAATCACACCATTTGCTACTTCGTCGTCTTCACGTACATCGATGACATTTAATGCTTCATTCGCATCAAATTTGTCTAATACTTCATTTGCTGTAATGTTTTTTACTGCCACAATAAATTCCCCCTTTAATTGATTCGTCTTAACTATACAAAAAAAGCCGATACCCCGCAAGGTAGTCGGCTTAATTTTATTGTTCTGGCAACTCAACCAACTTCGATGGTGCGAACGTTGAAATCGCATGTTTATAAATTAAATTTTGTTTTCCTTCTGATTCTAGCAGTACCGTAAAGTTATCGTATGAACGAATCGTACCTTTCAGTTGGAATCCATTTAGTAAAAATACGGTCACGAACACCCCATTTTTACGCAGCTGATTTAAATATGTGTCTTGTAAATTCGCTGGCTTCATGAACTGACATCCCCCTCATCTTCCAATTAATCTATTCTACACAATAGATATACCCCTATTTATTGGAAAATATCCTTAAAAAGCTGTTCTTTTGCAGAAAAAGAATCGTACCACGTAATCGTCATTTTATTACGGAAATATGTTAATTGACGTTTCGCATAACGACGAGAGTTTTGTTTTAAATTTTCAATGGCCTGTTCAAATGTTTCGCGGCCATCAAAATAATCATACAACTCCTTGTAGCCAATCGCACGAATAGACTGTACATCTCGAATGCCACGGTCATATAAGCCGCGCACTTCTTCAACAAGACCTTGCTCTAACATCATATCGACGCGTAAATTAATGCGGTCATACAATTTTTCACGGTCCATATTTAAGCCGATAATCAAATGATTGTACAAAGCTTGTTCCCCTTGATGCTGCGCTTCATGCGATTTTTTAACATCGCTATGCTCAGCCATTTCTAGCGCACGAATAACGCGGCGGGTATTGTTCGGATGAATCATTTTCGCTGTGTCAGGATCTACAGCAGCAAGTCGCGCATGCATCGCTTCAGGACCTACTCTTTCTAAGTCCGCATAATACGCCGCGCGCACCTCATCATCAATTTTTTCTTCGGTAAAACGGAAATCGTACAATACGGCTTGGATATACAAACCTGTTCCACCGACGATAATCGGCATTTTGCCACGCGCCTGAATCTCAGCGATTTTTTCGCGGACGACTTGCTGGTAATCAGCAACCGAAAAACTATCGGTCGGTGCTAAAATATCGAGTAAATGGTGCGGTATACCGTCCATTTCCTCTTGTGTAATTTTTGCGGTACCAATATTTAACTCCCGATACACTTGCATCGAATCACCATTAATAATTTCGCCATCAAGCTTTTTAGCAAGCTCAATGCTTAGTGCCGTTTTGCCGACTGCCGTAGGTCCGACAATCGCAATCACATCATAGTTGTTGTTCATAAATCTTTTTCTCCAGCCATTTCAAAATCGTTTGATAGATTAGTTGATTATTTGTTTCATTCAAAATTTCATGTCGCATGCCATCAAAAAGGTGGACGCTCAGCTTTGAAATGCCGGCATCATAATATTGACGCGCGACTTTCCAAACGCCTTTCCCGTAGTCACCAATCGGGTCATCACTTCCACTAATGAGCAACATCGGTAAATCTTTGCGAATTTTTGCCACTTCCGTTGGGCGAGATAACAATTCAAAGCCATCCATAAAATCGGCATAAAATTGATTCGTCGATGTATAGCTACAAAACGGGTCATGAATATATGCTTGCACTTGCGCCTCATCGGTTGATAACCAATCCTTTGGCGTTTTAGCATTTTTTATTTTGCGATTATTCGTTGAGGCGCCTAAGCGATCGACAATTGTTGCGACGGCATCCCCGCCATCGCGTTTCGCCATTTTCTTTGCAAGAATAGCTGCCATTTGATGCTTCGGTGTATGCACAAGCGTGCCCATAATAATCACCTTTTGAATCGATATGGATAGGTAAACCTTTGATATTATCTCCAGTTTTTCCCCCCATTCACACCGTACGTGAGTTTTTCAACTCATACGGCGTTCCATCATTGTTAACCTATAAAATTAATTCATTATTTTCAGCTTTTATTCTTAAATTATTAAGCGTTTAAGAGTTTTAACTGACACAGTCAATATTATTCACCAACCATTTCTGATTAGTTTTCACATTTCTTTTAGTCATACGAGAACCTGTGTATATAATAAATTATGTTTTTAGTCGTTAACATTGACTAGTGGCTATCCCTCCATCACTTATTATCATGACTTCATAGGTACTGTGCCACCACTTTCACTGACCTTAAATTAAGTTATACTTTCGTTTTCCTTAATACCACTTCTTCGACTGCTACATCTCCATGTGGTCAGCTTACCACGTTCCAACAATCCTATCTTTACATTCATTACTTTTAGGTCGTTCCTCTAGCCCTGTTAGCTTGATGATGCCTGTAACATCATAAGGTATTTCATAAAGACAAATCTTACTCTACCTCACTAACCCAACTTACAGTTGTTAATGTCCTTTCGGACACCTATATCTTTAGAGCCGTACATTCAGAACTTTGTCAGATAGACCTTTTATCGTCTATCATACTAACCATTTGTAATCTTATAGAATCCCAGCCTATCTATCACGAGAGATACCTCTATCCCTTATTCCTTCATTTCTGATTAGGGTGATATTCAGCTGACTTCACCGAGCTTATAACGATTTCTTAGTAGCATAATAATCGCTATTCGGAGTATTAGATTAGGCCTTTCAAGGCGTTACCCTTTCATTCGACCTATCAGATTGTCAGTTCTCCTAACCGAGGGCTAGTGGCTAATCTTTTCAATTAGCAACGTGTCGCACTGTCACTATATAATTCAATAAAGCGACGCGTAACAATCGAGCCCATGCTATGCCCAAGTAGTATTGGTTTCGGTAACGCGTACCGCTGACGAAATGTCGTCATAACTACATCGACATCATCAACTACTTTAGCAAAACCATCTACCGGGCCATAATAGCCAAGTGGCGTATGATTTAAAGCAGCATTTTCGCCATGCCCGCGATGAGAATGTAATCCAACAACATAGCCATGCGCCGCAATATAACGCGCAAAATCATCATAGCGACCATGATATTCTGACATGCCATGTAAAATATGGAGATATCCTTTATAGTCGCCATCTGGTAAATAAATAGATGTTGCAATTTGATAGCCATCTGGCATTGTTAAAATTTCATCTTCTTTACGCATATGTTCCATCCTTTGCAAAATGTGAGGCATCATATAATAGCTCTTCGACTTCTAGGCGATAACGTTCTTTTTCAGACGCGCTATAATGTAACAAGTCCGCCATTAATTTTTGTACGCCATCTTTGTAATCATGCACACTCGTAATGTTAAAGAACATACGCCCTGTACGGCGCACGAGCACGTCTGATGGTCGATATGCTTGTTCATACTCAACAGCATATACGACCTCTGCATACAAGTCTTTTGGTAAGCCAAATGTCTCTTGTGGCAGCGTGGCGATGATTTGATACAACTTGCTAACATTGGCGCCATATTTTTCAACGAGATGGCGCGCTTGTGCGGCTGTTAAACCTAAATCTTCGCCGTCTTTTGTGCGTTTTGCTACAAACGACTCGAATGTTTCCGGCGTTAAACCTTCTGCCCCTGCAAGCGGTAAATGTTGCGTTTGGCAAGGTGCATAGTGCTTAAACTGTTTGCGCTTCGCTAAACGGTCAACGATATCTTTCGCCATATGACGATACCCTGTTAGCTTACCACCTGCAATCGTCAGTAACCCTGTAGGCGCTTCCCAAATTTCATCTTTACGAGAAATTTCCGATGGGTCTTTTCCTTCTTCATAAATTAACGGGCGCACCCCTGCCCAGCAAGACTCGACATCTTTTTGTGTAATATGCACATCCGGGAACATGTAATGAATCGTATCTAAAATATATGTTATATCTTGTTGGCCAGCAGTTGGCTTTTTCGGGTCGGCATCATAAAAAGTGTCAGTCGTTCCGATATACGCCTTGCCTTCACGCGGAATTGCAAATACCATGCGACCGTCTGGCGTATCAAAATAAACTGCTTGCTGTAGCGGAAATACCGCTTGGTCGATAACGATATGCACACCTTTTGTCATACGCAATTTTTTATTGTTCGAGACGACATCTTTTTCGCGCACTTTATCTGTCCACGGACCAGTTGCATTAATAACCGACAATGCCTCAATCTCAAATGTATGGCCCGTTACGTCATCTTTTACGGTTGCACCTGCTACGCGGCCATCTTTATACGCAAACTCTTCCATGCTCGCATAATTCAAACAAATCGCGCCGAGTTCGACCGCCTTCTTCATCACTTCAATCGTTAAGCGCGCATCGTCCGTACGATATTCGACATACAAGCCGCCACCTTGTAAGCCATCTGTTTTTAATAATGGCTCTTTTTCAAACGTTTCACCTGGTGTTAGCATGACGCGACGTTCATCTTTTTTCACTTGTGCCAATTTATCATATACTTTTAACCCGACAGACGTAGATAGCGGGCCAAACGTACCCCCTTTATAAAAAGGTAGCAACATGCCAAGTGGCGTCGTAATATGTGTCCCATTTTCATAAACAATCGCGCGCTCTCGCCCTGTTTCTGCGACAACATCGATTTGTAATTGCTTTAAATAACGTAAGCCGCCATGTACTAATTTCGTTGAGCGACTTGATGTTCCTGCGGCGAAGTCTTGCATTTCTACAAGCGCTACTGAAAAGCCTCGCGACACTGCGTCGAGCGCAATCCCAGCACCGGTAATTCCCCCACCAATAACGAGTAAGTCAAATGAATATTTTTCGAGTGTTTCAATTGTTTCTTGACGCTTTTTAGCTGAAAACATGAAATTCTCTCCCTTCAAATTTACATAACACGTTTGAACATTTTTTCAATTTCATACGTTCTAAAATGCACGACAACCGGGCGACCATGTGGACACGTAAATGGATTGACGCATTTTTTCAAATCGACAAGCAAGCGTTCCATTTGTCGTTTGTCTAAATAGTGATTTGCTTTAATCGATTTTTTACAGCTCATCATAATCGCTGCCGCTTCGCGAAGCTTTTTAATATCCGTCTTGCGCACGGTCAATACTTGTTCGATCAGCTCCTCAATAATTTCCTGCTCCATCCCTTTTGGGAACCACGTAGGATGTTCGCGCACAATAAAGGAATGTTGACCAAACTCTTCTAAAAAAACGCCCACTTCATTTAATTCGGCCATATGCTCGATTAACTGCAACGACTCATCTGCTGAATAATGGAATGTCAACGGCAATAATAGCGCCTGGCGTTCGCCGGCATTTACTTCGCCAACCCTATCCTTGAAAAATTCATATTTAATACGTTCCTGCGCAGCATGTTGGTCGATTAAATAAAAGCCATCTTCACTTTGCGCGATAATATAGGTCCCATGAATTTGCCCGATAATTTCAACCATTGGAAACGGCTCTTTTACCGTTTGTAATTCGGTCGTTACTTCAGGTTGCGACATCTCTCCATCGCTTACCTCTTGTAGTTGTTCAACCGGTGCGTGATGATTTTCACGTTCTCTTATCTGTTCCCATGTTTCCGGTTCACTAAAACCTTTCTCATCTAGTTCATTCAATTCGTAACGTGGTTGTTGTGGTGCTTCTAAAATCGTTTGCGGTTCGATCGTTTTTGGGCGCGGTTTATCACCAAATTGCTCAACAGCCGTTTGTTGGTAATCCAGCCCTTGCCAAAAATTAATTTGTGCCGTCTGCGCTGGTTGTTTTTTTGGTTTCTTCATAATTTCAGGCGCCTGCATCGATACGCGTACCGCCTTATGAAGCGATTCTTCAATAATCTTCATTAAATCGCCTTCTTTACTTAGGCGAATTTGTTGCTTTGATGGATGAACATTGACATCTGTTAAAAACGGATCGCCTTCAATATGAAGTACGGCAATTGGAAAGCGTCCAATTGGTAAGTACGTATGATACGCTTCAATTATCGCCTTTTGAACAGTGTAATGTCGTACCCAACGACCATTCACAAAAATCGACATATAATTTTTAGACGCGCGCGTAATTTCAGGAATTGTCGCATAACCGGTCACTTTATAATCGGCGGTCTCACCTTCAAAGTGCACCATTTTTTTTGCATTCGCGACGCCATAAATTGCTGCGAGCACTTGGCGCAAATCACCGCGGCCATTCGTTTTTAATAACTCATGGTCATGATGAACAAGCTTAAATGCGATTTGCGGATAACAGAGCGCTAAACGGTTCATTAAATCAATCGTATGACCTAATTCTGTTTGAATCGTCTTCATATATTTTAAGCGGGCAGGTGTATTGTAAAACAATTGCGCAACGGTAATGTCGGTCCCTTTACGTAGTGGACCCGGACGTTTACTAACGACGTGTCCACCTTCTAATGTCACTTCGACACCATGCTCACCATTTGACGTTGAGAGCGTCAACTTTGAAACGGAAGCAATCGATGCAAGCGCCTCACCGCGGAAGCCGAGTGTGCGAATGCGGAACAAATCATGTTCGTTATTGATTTTGCTCGTCGCATGACGTTGAAACGAAATGAGCGCATCATCCTCGTCCATGCCGCTGCCATTATCAATCACTTGAATCGACATCAAGCCCGCTTCTTCTAACAATACTTCAATCGCCGTACTCCCTGCATCAATGGCATTTTCGACTAATTCTTTAACGACAGACGTTGGGCGTTCGACTACTTCACCTGCCGCAATTTTATTCGATAGAAATTCATCCATAATATGAATTTTACCCATATCGAATGCACTTCCTTTTCGTTATTTTTTCAGCAATTGCTGTTGTAATTTATAGACTAACTGCAGCGCATCCATCGGTGTTGTACCCGAAACATTTAATGCGCGCAGTTCTGTTAGCACAGACTGCTCCTCTTCTGTTTGCTCTTCAAATAATGATAGTTGGGCAGCTGGCTCGGCGACCGCTGTTGCTGTTTGTGGTACTTCGACAATGCGTTCTACTGGTACTTCAACAATTTTTTCAACCGGTACCTCAATACGTTTTTCAACGATTTTTTCAACAGGCACTTCAACGCGCTTCTCAACAATTTTGACCGCACCGTCATGTTGCGTTTCAAATTGTTCTAGTAGCACGTGCGCACGCTCAATAATTTCTGGTGGTAAATCGGCTAACTGCGCAACGTGAATACCGTATGATTTATCAGCAGGTCCCTCTTTTACTTTGTGCAAGAATACAACGCGGCCATCTTGTTCGGTCGCTGATACATGCACATTACGCAAATGCGACAATTGCTCTTCTAGCGCTGTCAGTTCATGATAATGCGTTGAAAACAACGTATTAGCCCCAATATGGTCATGAATATATTCCATCATCGCTTGCGCTAAACTCATACCATCATACGTTGATGTACCGCGGCCAATTTCATCAAATAATAATAAACTGCGCGACGTGGCATTCATAATCGCATGTTGTGATTCAAGCATTTCCACCATAAACGTCGATTGTCCGCCAGCTAAATCATCGGCAGCACCAATACGCGTGAAAATTTGATCGGTAATCGGTAACACCGCTTCATCTGCTGGCACATAGCAGCCCATTTGCGCCATGACCGTAATCAATGCGACTTGACGCATATACGTCGATTTACCAGACATATTCGGTCCTGTAATCAGCATCATATTTTCATTCGCATCCAGTACACAATCATTTGGAACATACGTTGATTTATTCAACATTTTTTCAACAACCGGGTGACGGCCATTCACAATTTTTAACGCGCGGTCAGCATGGAACGTAGGTCTGACGAAACGATATTTTTCCGACACCGTTGCAAACGCTGCATAAACATCTAACGCACTAATTTGTGCCGCAATTTTTTGCAGACGTCCAATGTATGGTTTCATCGTCTCACGAATTTCTGTAAACAGCTTGTACTCTAGTGTCGAACCTTCTTCTTCAGCATTTAAAATAAGCGCTTCTTTTTCTTTCAGTTCCTCAGAAATGTAACGCTCTGAATTCGTCAGCGTTTGTTTGCGTTCGTAACGTGTTAAATCCGCTAAATGGATATTCGATTTTGTAATTTCAATATAATAGCCAAATACACGATTATAACCAATTTTTAAGTTTTTAATGCCGGTACGCTCACGCTCTTTTTTCTCTAGTTGCGCAATCCAATCTTTGCCGTTGCGCGAGGCATCGCGTAATTCATCAAGACGTGCGTTGTAGCCTTCGCGAATGACGTCGCCTTCTTTAATTGAAATCGGTGGATTGTCGGTAATTGCGGTTGCGAGAAACTGCTCAATATCTTCACATAAATCAAGCGCTTGTCCTAGTGCCACTAAATTGTCGCGACCTGATTCTACTAGTTGCTGTTGAATCGCTGGCAATTGGCGCAATGAATCACGCAGCTGTGCTAAATCGCGACCACCAACACTGCCAAATGACACGCGGCCTACTAAGCGCTCTAAGTCATACACATTTGTAAATAACTCCTGCAGCTCCATGCGTAAAAAGTACTCTTCAAGTAGCGCCGTAACCACGCCTAAGCGCTTATCAATCGCCTGTTGATTCGCTAGAGGCTGATGGAGCCACTGTTTTAATTTACGGCCACCCATTGCTGTCACCGTATCATCTAACAGCCATAATAACGTTCCTTTTTGGTCGCCACCACGTAAAGAATGAATAAGTTCCAAATTACGTTTGGAATGCGTATCAATATTTAAATATTGTTCGACTTCTTGGTAGCTAAACGGCTGAATATGCGCAAGTGAACGCATTTGTGTACGCTCAATATAGCGTAGCAATGTACAAATTGTCGCATGTAATTCTTCGGGTGATTCTGCGGTATAATGCGCACTATTTGCTGCATCCATCGCTTGCTGTTCAATTGATAATACAATCGAATAAACATCGGCAAGCTCTTTTAATTCATCAAAAAATGCATCCGATACAACGAGCTCACGAATGCCCAGTGATTGTAATTGTTGCATTAAATCATCATTTGCTCCGTCGACATACGTTGCCGTTGCTTCCCCTGTTGAAATGTCTAAATAACAAAAGCTATAGCGCGCTCCTAGCTTTTCAGCCGAGGCGATAAATAAATTCGTCTTGCCATCGAGCCCTTTACCGTCCATTAATGTCCCCGGTGTCACGACCTGTACAACTTCGCGGCGCACGACACCTTTTGCTTGACGCGGGTCTTCGGTTTGCTCACAAATCGCGACTTTATAGCCTTTTTGTACGAGCGCTTCAATATAGCCTTGCGCCGAATGATGCGGCACGCCACACATCGGAATACGCTCCGGAGCACCCGCATCTTTACCGGTCAATGTAATTTCAAGTAATTGCGACGCTTTTGTCGCATCATCAAAAAAGAGCTCATAAAAATCGCCTAAACGGAAAAAGACGAAAGCATCTTTATAGTCTTTTTTAATGTCAATATATTGTTGCATCATAGGTGTATATGCCATAATCAGTTAAAACCTCACTTCTACGTTCATTGTTCTTTTATTATATCAAAATTAGCCTTTGAAAAAAGTAATACGTGTTATGATGGAGCTTGGAAAGGGAGTGGGAAATATGCTTGTAACCGGCTCAATTATAGCGATGTTAGCCGTTGTTGTTGGCGCATTTGGCGCGCACGCACTCAAGGCTCGCTTTGAAGGGACAAACTACGGCGAAACGTGGGAAACTGCTGTTAAATATCAAATGTATCATGCACTTGGACTAATCGTTATCGGTATTTTACAACTTGATTCGTTATTCGGTGCTCAAACCATTTTTTCAACAGCTAGTCTATTCATGCTTATTGGTATTCTTTTATTTTCAGGTAGCTTATACGTTTTAGCTCTTACAGGTATTAAAAAGCTTGGGGCCATTACACCGCTTGGTGGCCTCTGCTTTATCGCCGCTTGGATTTGCGTTGCAATCGGCGTAGCATAACGAAAAAGAGGCAGGGAACATTCCCTGGCCTCTTTTTCATTACGGTAAAAGCTTATTCAGCTTCTACATCCGTATCTGCGTATTGCTCTTCGAAATCCGCAATTAAGTTGACAAAGCCTCTAGGTTCTTCTAACATCCCTAAATGACCTGTGTTTGTTAACATCATTTCCACGTATAAGTTGTCTGTTTCAACAGGTTCTACGATTGTATCTTCTCTACCTTCAATTACAAGGATTGGTGTTTCCGTTGCATCTAGTAGTTGTTGTTGATTTGGACGTTGTTTCATCGCTTCAAGTGCCGCTACTAAACCTTCTTTTGTTGCGCCGTTTGCGATTGCTTTTGCAAACTCAACATCTGTAGGTTTTGCATCTTTTTTGAAAAATTTTGTAATTGTGTAATCAACATAGTGCTCAACACCTTGTTTTGTGATGATGGCTTGTTGGTCATTGCGTTTTGATTTTGTAAGCTCGCTGTCGGCAGCTGGTGAAGAATAAGCTAATACCGCTTTTGTAATCGGCATTAATTGTTTTTCAAGTGCTGCAAGTGTAATATAGCCACCTAATGAATGACCAACCCATGTTGCTTCCTCGATACCTTCTTCTTTTAACACATTTACGATTTCTTGTGCGTAATCGTATACTGTGTACGCTTCTTTTTCCATTACGCTTTCGCCATGTCCTGGTAGATCTACAGCAATCACATCAAAACTTTGTGAAAGTGGTCCAATCACGCGGTCAAAAATGGCTGTGCTTCCTAAAAATCCGTGGATTAGAACAAGCGGTGCACCTGTTCCTTGTCGTGTATAATGTAACATAGCATAGCTCCCTTCAAACTTCCTATATGCTTTTGTATTCCCTACTTTAATTTCTACGAAAACTAACTCGGGTAAATTTGTATTCTAAATTGCATAACGCAACCATACTATAATATAACAAAATTCATCGTCTAATAGGGAGTTCAAGCATGATTTCTTCTAATTTTCTTCAAAAATACAGGCTTTAGCACGTCGTATCTTTCATGAAAACTACATATTCTTGAAATTACCATATAAATTTGGTTAATTTTTGCATACAAAAAGAGGCTGGGACAAAACAGTTCCTGTTCCTTTTTTAGCGTTCGCAACAAAAAACCGGAACCGCGCCACAGCGTGATTCCGGTTTTTCTTATGCTCATCTGAGATGGTGTTTTCACACGCATGCCCCAGCCTCCTGAAAAATTATCGTTCTAAGTTTTTTGCCATCGTCGTTGCTACAAGCTGTAACAACTCATTGACATCTTGTTGGACACCTTTAAATTGCTCAACGATTGGCATATTGTCGATTTCTTGCTGCAACGCATCAATTTTTGCCTCAACTTCATGTTGCGCGGCATATTTACCATAATGCTGTAAATTGACGGCTTGCTTTTGCAATAATTTAATGTCAGCAATTTTTTGCTGCACTTTTTTATTATGATTTAACTGCGCTTCAGCACGTTTAAAAAATGCCACTTCTTCGGTTTTTTCAACCTGAGCTGCAATTTGCTGTGCTTTACGCTTAATGTCCTCGTTCGAAAAACGTTCAGGCATTAAACCTCCACCTTTTCAACAACCTCAACAAATTCACCATTTAATGAATACATTTTGGCATCCGTAACACGTACACGAACGCGCTTGCCAATCATTTCTCGTGGTGCGCGGAAGTTGACTAATTTATTGCGACGCGTATAGCCTGCTAATACTTCTTTATTACGTTTACTTTCCCCGTCCACTAACACTTCAACAATTTGACCAACATATGGTTTCAACGCTTTTTCACTATATTCCCCTACAACAGCATTTAAACGTTGCAGACGCTCTTTTTTAACATCCATCGGTACGTTGTCTACCATTTTCGCTGCCGGTGTGCCTTCGCGTGGTGAATAAATATATGTGAACGCCATTTCAAAACCGACTTCACGATACAATGACAACGTTTCTTCAAATTGTTCTTCTGTTTCATTCGGGAAGCCAACAATAATATCCGTCGTTAGCGCGACATCTGGAATCGCCTTCTTAATTTTAGCAACTAATTCTAAATAACGCTCGCGTGTATACTTACGGGCCATAATTTTTAACATACTCGTTGAACCAGATTGCACCGGTAAGTGGATATGTTCGACTAAATTGCCTTTTTTCGCTAGTACATCGATTAAATAATCATCAAAATCACGTGGGTGACTTGTCGTAAAGCGAATGCGTGGCACGTCAATTTTACGCAAATCATCCATTAAATGCCCTAAGCCATAGTCAAGGCCTTCTAAATCCTTGCCGTACGCATTAACATTTTGACCAAGCAACGTAATTTCTTGATAACCTTGTGCAGCAAGCTCACGTACTTCTTGAATAATATCTTGTGGCAAGCGACTGCGCTCTTTCCCACGCGTATACGGTACGATACAGTATGTGCAAAACTTATCGCAGCCATACATAATATTCACCCAAGCTTTCGTACCACCGTTGCGCACTTTTGGCATATTTTCGATGACGTCGCCCTCTTTTGACCATACATCGATCACCATCTCTTTTGACATATATGCTTCATTTAAAATTTCTGGTAACTTATGAATATTATGCGTTCCAAAAATAATATCTACTTGATCATACGTTTTTAAAATTTTATTAACGACCGCTTCTTCTTGCGACATACAACCACAAACGCCTAATAATAAATCAGGATTTTTCGTTTTTAATGGCTTTAAATGCCCTAGTTCACCAAATACACGGTTTTCCGCATTTTCACGAATGGCACATGTATTCAGTAAAATAACATTCGCTTCATTCACATCCTCCGTTGCTTCGTATCCGAGGCTTTCAAAAATCCCTGCCATCACTTCCGTATCGTGGACATTCATTTGACAACCAAATGTCTGAATCATAAATTTACGACCGACACCCATGTTTTCAAACTGTGGATTAATTGAAAACTGCTCGTATGCGACATCCTCTTTCCCGCGTTTTTTCGCTTCTTTTAACGACGGTGCCTGGAAATAGGCGCTATAATCTTTTGTCGGTTGTAATGGTGTAAACGGCTTCGCCTGCTCGTTCATTTTACGTTGTTCTTCGTTCATCGTTTCGTTCCCCCTCAGAATCATCCTTTCTATTATACGGAATTCAGCGAGGATTGGAAACGATTTACGTTAAGTACGCGTGCTTCATTGCGTTATAATCCAATTTCCCCGTATGCAAATGCGGCAGTTCATCAACGCTTGTGACGGTCACATAATTTTCATGTAATTTATAGAGCTGACATAAAAATTTTTGAACGCGCGCCGCATCTCCTTGCTCAATAACCGCCACTAGCTGCCGGTCATTGCCGACACACGCGACCGTTAAACCAAACTTTTTCGCAATCGTTTTTTCAACGTCATGTAAATTAATGCGCAGTCCTTTAATTTTAATAAAGCTTTTCATGCGCCCAACTAATGTCGCATACCCTTCATCATCAATCGTCGCTAAATCACCGGTCGGTAAACAGCCATGATACGCATCACCGAGCGCTAAATCGTTAGCACTTGTTGCATACCCCATCATGACATTGTCACCATAATAGTAGAGCTCCCCCGATTCAGCCAATTCAAAGCGTCCGCCTGGCACTGCAATACCAATCGTCCCTAATTTATCGGCCAAGCGCTCATATGGCACGTAAGCGATGCGCGGCGCCGCTTCTGTTTGACCGTACATGACATAAAATTTACGTTTTGTCGCCATGGCATATTGATTAAATTTATCGACTAAATACACATCTAAGTGTCCACCCGCTTGCGTAAGCGTTTTTAATGACGACAAGTCCATATCCAAAAATCCTATACGATTGAGCAACTGATATGTAAATGGCACGCCGGCAATAGATGTTCCTTGAAATTCATTTAAAAAATACCAAAAAGATGGTAATTTGACGCTTTTCGATGTTAATAATAACGTCGCCCCTACTTGCAAGTGACTATTCACAATCGAAATACCATAAGAATATGACAACGGCAAATTAATAACCGGGCGTTCATGTTCATCAAGCTCTAAGTAACTCACAATCGACTCTGTATTCGCTTGAATATTTTGATACGACAAACGTACATATTTCGGGCTTCCTGTCGTGCCAGATGTGCTAAGCATTAATGCTAAATCTGCATGAACATCGTATGTTGGTTGCTGGCGCTTTTTAAAAAATTGCTCTGTAATTTCGTCATAATCACCATGCGTTGTAGCACCTAATAAAAAAGCCGGCGCATAATGGTGCACGATATTGTCAAGCACCGCAACGTCTAGGTCATCATTCAGCAACATCACCGCATGCCCCGCTTGCAACGCCGCAACATAATGGACAATCGTTTTATAATCATTGCGGCAAACGATGCCGACAACGACTTTTTTTGGCGTTGTCAGCATTTGTACAAGCTGCATGGCATCATCGACTAATTGCTCGTATGTATACGATGCTGTAGCCTTTTGTACAGCAATTTTTTCCGATGGCTGTATATTAAAAAACATCCCCATTCCCCCTCATATCAATCCCTTTTCATTTAGTGTAATAGAAATTTTTTGATTTTTCTATTAATAACGTATTCAAGCCAAACAAAAACAGGAAACGCTATGCGCCTCCTGTTTCGTTGTAATGCATTTAGTCATTGACAGAAATGCCTACAGCTACGGTCATTTCTTTCCATAAGAACAAGCTATAGCGCACCGTCACATAGAGCACCATCACGGTCGCAAATAGCGTTTCAATGGTGATAAGCGCCGTCGCAAAATCACTCGCATAGCCAAGATATTGTAGTGTATTTGTCAAAGCCGTCGCGCAAATAACAAGTGGGAATGTAAACGCGGCGTAACTTGGATAAAAGGGCAAGCGCAGTAATTTTGGCAGTTGCGTTAAGACGAGCACGTATAATAGCTGTGCTAATAGGACAAGCGTTACGACAAGCGTTACGGATTTCGTTTCAAAATGAGCGAGATAACCAACCAATGTTAACGATAGTGGTGCACATAAAATCGTAATCAACGGCAATGTTGGTACTTCTAAGTTGCGCATAATAAAGACGCGTACTAACACGATTGGTACGAGAATTACAACAAAGGCTATACAACTATAAAATACGGCATCCATTAACGCTGGCGCACGCGTACCCGCTGTTAGCGGCATAACGCCCATGCCGATATACATAATGAACCAACTTGGGTAAATATGTGACAGCGTCAGCGCAGTGCGCAATACGAAGCGATACGTAAAATATAGCATCAACGCAAAATGCAACACGACTGCAAACCACCAAATATTTTCCCAGACGACGAACGTCTCCATATATAAACTACTCAAAATCATCAGTGCCATTGTGAACGTTGGCGATACGGCAGCAATTAATGGATTTTTCATTTCTTGTAAAATGGCATCTGGCGCTAAAATAATTTTTAATAATAATGCCGTTAAAAAAATGGCGCCCATAAAAATAAGTGCATTAGCAACCCACGTCACATCAAACAATAAGAATAATTTTGCGAGCGAAAATAACGCTAAAATAACACCGCTAATCGGAATTGGAATACAACGAACGAATTGTTTCATTTTTTATCACGCCTCCTTGATAGCCTTAGTATACTAAGAAACTTACTATTTTAAAAATACATAATTAGAATTATAATTATTGAAAAAACAAATAATTAGGATGTGACGCAATTGTTTGATGAACTCAAAGTTTTTATTAAAGTATACGAACAGCGCAATTTTACAAAAGCTGCTGAATTACTCTTTATTTCGCAACCAACCTTGTCGACAAAAATAAAACAGTTAGAGCGACAATTAGCGACGACTTTTTTTATTCGTAAAGGTCCCAAAAGTCTCGTACCGACCGACGCAGCGCACACATTTTATCAATATGCGTTGCGCACGCTCGATGAGTATGAACATACGCTAGCGCAAATGCATGGCACAAAACGCATACGTTGTCATATCGGCTGCTCAAACACGATTGCCGTACACTACTTTCCGAAAATTTTTCCGCAGCTCGTAGCTAAATTTCCTCATATTGATTTTATGTTATCGCTTGCTAACTCAGCGAAAGTCACTGAGGGCGTAGCGCAGCATCAACTCGATATTGGCTTAATTGAAAAGCCGCTCGATACGCACCCATTACAAAAAATTAATTTATGCAATGATGAACTCGTGCTTGCAGGTGATTTAGCAAGTCCTTATTGGCTAATGCGTGAAAAACAATCCGGCGTTCATTTTTTTAATGAACTTTATATTAGCGAGCAAAATATTCATGCCCATCTAATCGACACGAACAGCAATGAAATTATTACGGCTCTATTGCAGCAAGGCTTTGGCAAAACGATTTTATCGCATGTAAGCTTGCCGCAAGGGATTCCATTCAAACGACTGTCAACGCGCTATCATCGTCAACTATTTTTAATTAACCGCGCAGATCAAGATGATATAAATGATGTGACCGCAGAAATCTCTACTTTATTCCAGCAATAAAAAAAGGAGCTACATCGTTATGATGCGGCTCCTTTTTTATGTTAAAACTACATGAATTCTTTCATTAATTCATCTAGTTTTTCTTCACCTAATTCAAGGTTTTCATACGTTAATGCGGTTTCTGAATAACCTTGTAATTTTTCTTGGTAAGATGGTGTTTCTGTATCTTGATAAATGATACCCGTTACAAGGCCTTCATGTTTCATCACTGTTTGCATTGCTTGCTCACGGTTTGATGCGTCATAGCCTTCGATATCACTTAATTTTGTTAAATGTTCTTTGAACCAATCGTATGTGTTCACTTTATTGTATGTCACACAAGGTGAGAAGACGTTGATAAATGAGAAGCCTTTATGTTTCATGCCTTCTTCAATCATCGCTGTTAATTCTTTTAAGTCCGTTGAGAACCCTTGCGCTACAAATGTTGCACCTGATGATAACGCAACTTCAAGTGGTTTTAATGACGGCTCAATCGCGCCACCTGGTGTTGATTTCGTAATGAAACCAGCAGCAGAGCGTGGAGATGTTTGCCCTTTCGTTAAACCGTAAATTTGGTTATCCATCACGACGTATGTCACATCGATGTTACGACGGATTGAGTGTACAGTATGACCCATACCGATTGCAAAACCATCTCCGTCACCGCCTGTAGCAATAACGTTTAAATCGCGGTTCGCAAGCTTTAAGCCTTGTGCGATTGGTAACGCACGACCGTGAATACCATGTAACCCGTATGCGTTAATATAACCTGATAAACGACCTGAACAACCAATACCTGATACTACTGCTAATTCATGTGGTTCAATTTCCAAGTTTGCTGCGGCGCGTTGGATTGAGGCTTGTACAGAGAAGTCACCGCATCCGGGGCACCAGTTCGGTTTAATTGTGTTACGAAAATCTTTAAATGTTACCATCTGTTAGCAACTCCTTTACACGACCTAACAATTCGTTTGGTAAAAATGGTGTACCATCGTATTTTGTTAAGTTGATAATTTTATCATGATGACCGACGTTTAACTTCATAATGCTCGCAAGTTGACCTGTTGCATTGTTTTCAACGACAATCACTTTTTTCGCGTGATTCATTAGTGGTAATAATTCCTTCGCTGGGAAGGGGTGAATCAAACGAATATGTGCATGATTTGCTTTGATGCCTTGTTCATCTAATACAGGGCGAATTTCTTCAATCGCACCGCGCGTAGAACCGAAACCAACGATTAATACATCCGCTTCGTCATGTGGTGCATCCGTATAAACAGGCGTTTCGAAATCAACATAATCTAATTTACGGAAACGTTTATCCATTTGCGCTTGACGGTTTGCTGGCGCTTCAGACGGTGTACCAATTTCCGAGTGTTCAACACCCGTTACGTGGTGAATACCATATTTTTGCCCTGGCACAACGCGTGTTGATACGCCGTCTTCTGTTACTTCATAGCGTTTGAAGTACGCTTTCTCTTCAAGCTCTGGTAAGTCACCAAGCTCTAATTTACCGCGTTTAATCGCCACTTTACGATAATCAAATGGTTCAACGGTTTGTTTACCAAGTGATAATTGTAAATCCGATAGTACGATGACAGGCAATTGTAATTGATCGGCAATGTTAAATGCTTGAATCATATCGTAGAACGCTTCTTCACCTGTTGATGGTGCGATAATTACTTTTGGAATTTCACCATGTGTACCGTAAAGCATCGCAAATAAATCCGATTGTTCTTGTTTTGTTGGAAGACCTGTTGATGGGCCACCGCGTTGCGTATCCACGACAACAAGCGGTGTTTCCGTCATACCAGACAGACCTAAACCTTCCATCATTAACGATAAACCAGGACCTGCTGATGCGGTAAAGGCACGTGCACCACCATAAGAAGCACCGATTGCCATTGTAACAGCAGCAATTTCATCTTCTGTTTGAACAACAAGACCGCCAACTGTAGGCAATTTTTTCGTTAAATATTCCATGATTTCAGAAGCTGGTGTAATTGGATATGCACTCATAACGCGAGAACCTGCTGTTAATGCACCTAATGCCATTGCTTCATTCCCAATCATGAATAAACGATGTTTGCCATCGCCTTGTTCCAGTTCAAATTGGCCTTCTTCGTTACCTGCTTCAACTAATAAATCATGCATAAGTTGATGCCCTTGCGCGATAGCTTCCATATTTTTCGCTACGACTTCTTCACCTTTACGGCCAAAGATTTCGTCAACAACACTTTGGAATACTTCATCTTCTAAATTCATTAATGCCGCTGTAGCACCAATCGCTACCATGTTTTTCATTAATGTTGTCCCTAGCTCTTTTGCAGTCGCTGTGAACGGCACAATATACATTGTCGCCTCACAATCCTCCGGTTTTACTGGCTTAAATTTTGCATCCGCTAAAATAACACCATCTGCATGTAGCTCTTTATAGTTTACATCGATTGTTTCTTGGTCAAATGCAACAAGAATATCGTTATCATCTGGAATTGTATGCACCGTTGTAGTACGTACGTTAATTTTATTATTCGTATGGCCACCTTTAATACGAGAAGAGAAATGACGGTAGCCGTATAGGTGGTAGCCTAGACGGTTCATCGCTGTTGAGAAAATCTCACCAGTTGATTCGATCCCTTCACCTTGCTGCCCACCGACTTTCCATGAAAGTTGATGTAACATGTTTAAACATCTCCTTAAAACGGGGTATTTTTATATATTTTATCCTCCATAAGTTTATCACGAAGAAACCGCAGAAACTATTGGAAATCCATGAAAAGAGAGAATTTCAGACCTTTGACGGAAAATATTCCACATTTTTATATAAAGAAACTTAATTTTCTCGATTTTCATTCTTTTTATGTGTTTAAAATATAGAAAACGGGAATTATAACACTATACGATGGAAGAAATGGTTCCTATTACATGAAAAAGCGAGGTGACAGCTTCTACGCCACGCCGTGGAAGCAGCAATTATGATGAAAATTCTTTGGATTCCAATCGCATTGTTTGCATTCTCTCTCACAGCATATATGGTAGCAACTTGGGGCACTGACGGTACAACAACATTGAAAATGCTCATCGGTCAAGGAGTTATGATTCCATTCTTCTTCTTCGTTCTCTTATTCTTATGGATGTTCAATCAACGCAAGAAAAAATCTTACACTGCTTAAACGATTAAAAAAGAGGATGGTTCCAAGTGCGGAACCATCCTCTTTTTATTAGCCTTTAAATGGATTGTCTGGATTAATATAAATACGTTCCATTTGTGTTGCTTGACCCGTTTTATCATCTAATTCAACAAAGACAGCGCTCAGCACCGCATCACCCGTTGTTGGCACTTCAAAGCGCACCGGTAAATTTGTTTCAAAGCGATAAATAACGCTTTCTTTTTTCATACCCAATACTTCGTTGTACGGCCCTGTCATACCTACATCACTAATATATGCTGTGCCCCCTGGCAAAATACGTGAGTCGGCCGTTTGCACGTGTGTATGCGTCCCAACGACACATGACGCTTCCCCAGCTAAATGCCAGCCTAGTGCAATCTTTTCACTCGTTGTTTCTGCATGGAAATCAACAAAGACAAGTGGCGATACTTTCTTCGCTTCTGCAACAAGTTCTTTCCCCATTTTAAACGGATCTTCATGTGGCGGTAAAAAGACACGTCCATGTAAATTAATAATCGAAATGGTTTGACCATTTTTTGTTACGGTCGTCATGCCTTTACCTGGTGCATCTTCTGAGAAGTTCGCTGGACGCACTAAATAATCCGCATCATCGATAAAATCAAAAATTTCACGTTGGTCCCACGTATGGTTCCCCATCGTCATCGCATCAACACCCATCATTAATAAGTCTTGATAAATGCGACGCGTCAATCCACGACCTTTCGCAGCATTTTCTGCATTTGCAATAACGACATCAATATTATATTTACGTTTTAATTTTGGTAAATATTTTTCAACCGCATCTAAGCCGATGTCTCCTACGATATCGCCGATAAATAATACTTTCATTGTTTTATGCTCCTTATTACTACAAGTTATCTTTACTTTACCACAATACGCTTATGCTGCGGAAAATTCCCGAAAAAAAGAAGAGGTTGGATTGAATGCCAACCTCTTCTCCTATTATTTTGCGTACTCAACAGCGCGTGTTTCGCGAATAACGGTAATTTTAATATGTCCCGGATAATCGAGCTCATCTTCAATACGCTTACGAATATCGCGTGCAAGACGATGCGATGCTAAATCATCTACAGCGTCTGGTCGAACGATGATACGAATTTCACGACCTGCTTGAATCGCATATGATTTTTCAACACCTTCATAAGATTCGGAAATCTCTTCCAATTTCTCAAGGCGACGAATATAATTTTC
The DNA here is from genome assembly GCF_000505545.1 of Kurthia huakuii LAM0618. Taxonomy (GTDB): domain Bacteria; phylum Bacillota; class Bacilli; order Bacillales_A; family Planococcaceae; genus Kurthia; species Kurthia huakuii. Next base: position 333,889 of record NZ_AYTB01000007.1, on the reverse strand, counting down.
AAGAGTTTCACTACGAGCACCTGGGCGAGCAGCTGACAACGCATCGGCAGCAGCTACTAGCACCGCAATCACAGATGTTGCTTCTGTATCACCATGGTGAGAAGCAATACTATTAATAACAACCGGATGCTCTTTGTATTTCGTAGCAAGCTCAACGCCAATTTCAACGTGAGAGCCTTCTACTTCATGGTCAATTGCTTTACCGATATCGTGTAGTAAACCTGCACGTTTCGCAAGCATCACATCTTCACCAAGTTCCGCAGCGAGTAATCCTGTTAAATGCGCCACTTCGATTGAGTGTTTTAAAACATTTTGACCGTAGCTTGTACGATACTTCATACGACCTAAAATTTTCATTAAGTCTGGATGTAAATTGTGAATACCAAGTTCAAATGTTGTTTGTTCGCCAGTTTCACGAATTTGTTCATCGATTTCACGACGAGATTTTTCAACCATTTCCTCGATACGCGCTGGGTGAATACGGCCATCTTGCACTAATTTTTCAAGTGCTAAGCGCGCTGTTTCACGACGAATCGGGTCAAAGCCAGAAAGAATAACTGCTTCTGGTGTATCATCGATAATCAAATCAATACCAGTTAATGTTTCAAGGGTACGGATATTACGACCTTCACGACCAATAATACGCCCTTTCATTTCATCATTTGGTAAGTTGACGACAGAAACTGTTGTTTCAGCCACATGATCTGCAGCAAAGCGTTGAATTGCTAATGATAAAATTTCTCGCGCTTTCTTATCAGCTGTTTCTTTGGCACCTGACTCCGCTTCTTTCGTCATAACGGCGATATCGGTAGTAAGTTCCGTTTCAACATCTTTAAGAATAATTTCTTTTGCTTCATCGCGCGTTAAAGCCGAAATGCGTTCAAGTTCAGTGCTTTGTTTAGCTACGAGCTCGTCCACTTTGCTTTCCATCTGTTCAATATGCTGTTGTCTGTCAGCTAGAGACGTTTCTTTACGTTCTAAAGCTGTTTCCCTATTATCCAGAGATTCATCCTTACGATCTAAGTTTTCTTCACGCATCAACAAGCGATTTTCTTGTTTTTGTAATTCAGAACGACGATCACGGATTTCAGTTTCTGCTTCTGTTCGAAGTTTGTGAGTTTCATCTTTTGCTTCAAGAAGTGCTTCCTTCTTCAGTGCTTCCGCTTCTCTTTTACCATCTTCGATAATCATTTCAGCGGTACTTTTAGCACCTGTCACTTTTGAATCATTCACTTTTTTCATGGCGAAATAGATAACAGCAGCACCGACGATGAGTCCAAGCAAAGCGGAGATTATGATTTCCATCATTCGAACACCTCCTCTTGCTATTTTAAAAAAACATTTCAGTCGGCTATACATTGCTTATCACAATATACTGCCTATTTCATTTCAAGTTAGAAATAATACAATTTCATTGTATAGATGAAGAAAAGGACTGTCAAGGATTCACAGTATTTGGATATTCTTTTCTTTCACTAGATGTCCTATTTTTATATTTCAAAAAACACATAAAGAGAGCTGTTCTGATAAGAAAATCTTTACAGAACAGCTCATTGTTAATGCCATTATCTTATGCTTTATCTAAACCTAGGTCAGTTGCTAATGCTGGGTCCATTTTTTCATCCTCTTGTTCAGGAACAACATATTCTTCACCAGCGATGCCTGCTGCTGCGCGAATTTTTTGTGCAATTTCAGCGCAAACGTCTGGGTTATCTTTTAAGAATTGTTTTGCATTTTCTCGTCCTTGACCTAAACGTTCATCGCCATATGCGAACCAAGAACCTGATTTTTGAACGATATCTTGATCAACACCAAGGTCTACTACTTCACCAACGTATGAAATACCTTCACCATACATAATGTCCACTTCTGCTACTTTAAATGGTGGCGCTACTTTATTTTTCACGACTTTAATTTTCGTACGGTTACCGACCATGTCACTACCTTGTTTAATCGTTTCTGCACGACGTACTTCTAAACGAATAGAAGAATAGAATTTTAATGCGCGACCACCAGTTGTTGTTTCAGGGTTCCCGAACATTACACCGATTTTTTCACGTACTTGGTTAATGAAGATAGCAATACAGTTTGATTTATTAATAATCCCCGATAATTTACGCAATGCTTGAGACATTAGACGAGCTTGTAGACCCATGTGCGAGTCGCCCATTTCGCCTTCAATTTCTGCTTTTGGTACTAATGCTGCAACAGAGTCAATAATGATAATATCGATAGCGCCACTACGTACTAACGCTTCAGTAATTTCAAGTGCTTGTTCACCTGTATCTGGTTGAGATAGTAATAGTTCGTCGATATTAACACCTAATTTTTCTGCATACGATGAGTCTAATGCGTGCTCAGCATCGATGAATGCTGCTTGACCACCGTTACGTTGTACTTCCGCAATCGCGTGAAGCGCAACCGTTGTTTTACCTGATGATTCAGGACCGTATACTTCAACAATACGACCTTTAGGGTAACCACCTACCCCTAATGCCATATCAAGTGTTAATGACCCTGTTGATGATGTCGAGATTTTGCGATCCGCTTGTTCTCCTAATTTCATTACTGAACCTTTACCAAATTGTTTTTCAATTTGTTTTAATGCCATATCTAAGGCCGCTTTACGATCGTTCAATGTATTTCCTCCTTCATTACACGTCTGTTGTGTCTATACATACTATACTGCAAATCAGAAAAAATCTCAAGAAAAAAGCGAACATTTATTCGCTCTTTTTTTCTGCTGTTCTGTTATTATAGGTTGTTTTTTTATGCCATTCAAATGAAACGGCCTATTTTTATAGGAGATTTTTTAATTTTGAATACCCTCGTTCATGTAGCAATTGAATAATAAAATTTTGTGTTGCTTTCACGGCGACTAAGCGATTTTTATTTCGTTGTCCGGTCAAGCGCAACTTATACGTATAAACATCATCGTCTAAGGCAATGCCAATCCATATCGTGCCTGCTGGACTGCCATCATGTGCATCTGGGCCAGCTGCTCCAGTCAAACCGACACCGATATCCGCAACAAATTTTTTCTTCACTTGGCTCGCCATTGCCGCTGCGCACTCCGCACTGACCACAGTATAGCGCTCTAATAAATATTGTGAAATGTCTAATTGTTGTCGTTTCATCTCTTCATTGTATACAACAACGCCACCTTGTAATGCCGCACTGACACCTGGAATCGTTGCTAGCTCCGCCATAAATTTCCCAGCCGTTAAACTTTCTGCTGCTGCAATTGTTAAATCATTTTGTACTAGTATCTCTACTAATTTTGATGCCAGTGAATCATTATCAACGCCATACATAAATTTTCCAACGCGTGCAATAATAGCTTGTTGAATTGGTGCTATTAAGTCATCGGCATGCTGTTCATTGTCAGCCCGAGCTGTAATGCGTAACATCACTTCTCCAACGCTCGCAAGTGGTGCAACCGTTGGATTTTTCAACGCGAGTAAATCTTCCACTTCTACTTCTAGCGCCGCTTCTCCGATACCATAAAAACGCAATACTTTTGAAACGATTTGTCCACCATCGCTCACAATAGATGCAAGTAATGGTTTTGCCTCCATTTGAAACATCGGCTCTAATTCACTTGGTGGTCCTGGCAATAAAATATACAGTCGCTTATCTGTTTGATAAAACATACCTGGCGCCATACCATGGTGATTCGGCAATACCGTACAGCCCTCTAGCACAAGTGCTTGCTTTTTACTATTATTTGTCATCACGCGATTGCGCACATCGAAAAACTGCTGAATACTATCCATTGCGACATCATCTTGCACAAGTGCCACTTGCAAATGTTGCGCAATCGTTTCTTTTGTTAAATCGTCTTTTGTTGGGCCTAATCCACCACTAAAAATAAGAATGTCTGCACGGCTTTCTGCAATTTCAATTGCCTGTTTTAAGCGCTGCGGGTTGTCTCCCACAACTGTATGATGATAAATACTAATCCCTAGCTCCGTTAATTGATTGGAAATGAAGCGTGCATTCGTATTGTTAATTTGTCCAAGCAAAAGCTCCGACCCTACCGCGATAATTTCAGCATTCATGTCATTCTCCTCCTAATAAAAAAATACTTCCTATACATATGTACCATAAAGTATAGGAAGTATTCAAAATTTAGTTAAAATTACATTGAATCTAATAACAGACGGCGATTTTTCCAGAAATAATCTAAACCTGATAGTAATGTAAAGAAGAATGCCACATAAAGCATAATTTGATCAAATGGGAAGTTCCACAGTTCAAAAATAATGTTGTGTAATAGTAAGAATGCTAATGCCACCATTTGAGACCATGTTTTAAGCTTTCCTAAGTTGCTTGCAGCAATGATCACATTTTGCTCAGCGCCAATCGAACGAAGGCCTGTAACCGCAAATTCACGTGCTACAATGACGATAATTACCCATGCAGGCGCAACACCCCATTGCACTAAAATAATAAAGGCTGCTGTGACTAATAATTTATCCGCTAATGGGTCTAAAAATTTCCCCATATTCGTTACTAAATTATATTTACGCGCTAAATAGCCATCGAAGAAATCGGTAATCGATGCAATAATAAAGACAATGGCGCCGACTAAATGTTCAATTGGCATCGTCGTGCCTAGTAACGTCACGTTTCCCCAACCAAAGTTAACAACCATTAAAACAACGAAAATCGGAATCATAACGACACGAGAAACGGTTATTTTATTTGGTAAATTCATTTCTTTCACCCTTTTTCAAAGAAAATAGCCATCAAACGATGACTATCCTCGGAATTATTTCATTTCAATAACGATATTTTGTGTTGGTCGGCTTGAAGCAGGTACTAATAATTTTACTTCTTTGTTGTTAACAAATACTTTCCCTGCTGCTGCTGCACCTAAACGAATTCGAATTGATTGTTGATCTTTCGCATCAAATTCTAATTTTTGGCCATTTGAATACATTTTACCCGTTGCAAGATTTGCACCTGCTGTTGTCGTAATACCAACCCAATTCTCGCCAGTCATTTCAACTCGAACTTTAAAGTTTTTCGTATTTGTTAATGTATATTTTGTTGTGGCGCCATCGCCAGCGTCCGTACCTTTTGATAGTTTACCAGCTTTTTTCTTTTCTTTTGCTGCTTTCTCTTTAGCAGCCTGTTCTTTCGCCGCTTTTTCTTCAGCAGCAGCTTTTTCTTTTGCTGCCTTTTCTTCAGCCGCTTGGTCTTTTACTTGTTGTTCTTTGCTCGTATCTACTTCATTTGCAGATGTGTCTGCTTGCGTTTGCTCTTGATTCACATCATCTGTCACATCGTTATTTTTTGACTGATGATTAGCTAAGAACCAAATTACTGCAATCACAACAACGACAACAACAGCAACAGCAATTTTCGGCATTAAGTCCGTCATTTTACGTTGCGTTTGAGTTGTTTGTTTAATCTTTGTTGTTGGCTGGGCTGTACGTTGATTCGTACCACCCTTAGGTTGCTGAATAGCAGTTGATGTTGTTGCAGCAGCCTCTGCCGCTTTATTCGCAGGAATTTCAGATTTATATGTTTCTAAAATTTCATCGGCATCTAAATCGACTGCCTCTGCGTATTGTTTAATAAATGCCCGTACATAAAATGCACCTGGCATTACGCTAAAATTGCCTTCCTCTATGGCAGACAAATAGCGTTTTTGGATTTTTGTGATTTCTTGCAAATCTTCCAAACTATACCCTTTGGCCATTCTCGCTTCTTTTAAACGAGTACCCAATTCTGCCAAGTTAAACACCTACCTAATTAAAAGTTAAAATCTCCAAAACCACCGAAACCACCGGACTCATTGAAAAAATCATTTTGCTGTTCATGCTTTTCAAGAATCTGATATGTAATTTCTTCCTCTGGATGATGTCTCAATTCGATTATATAATCGAAATCTTCGAGCGTATATTCCGAATGTTGAACGAAAATATCAGGATGCTCCACTACTTTAATAGATGGTTGCTGCATCATTTCTCGAACTAATTGTTGATGTCGTTCATCTGTTGAACGACGCGTAACAGCGCCATCGATAATAAATACATTATTGCCTCCGTACTCATCACCATGTAACTTTTGACGTACCGTTTGCTTAATCATTGTAGACGATAAAAAGAGCCATTTTTTGTTCGCACAAACACTGGCTGCTACAATTGATTCCGTTTTGCCAACACGCGGCATTCCTCGCACACCAATCAATTTATGACCTTCTTTTTTAAAAAGTTCTGCCATAAAATCAACGAGAATTCCTAACTCATCACGCACAAAACGAAATATTTTCGTTTCATCACCTTCACGTTGAATGTAACGCCCATGACGAATTGCTAAACGATCTCGTGTTGTTGGTTTTCTGAACTTTGTCACGCGAATCATTTCCATTGTAGAAACAATATTTCGAAAGCGTTCAATTTGTTCTGCTTTTTCAGCGCGAATCAACATACCGCGGCGCACTAAATCGACACCATTAATCGTAACGATATTGACGCGCAGCATCCCTAATAGTGAAGCAATATCCCCTAATAAACCTGGGCGATTCACCTGTATTTCATATTCAAAATACCATTCGTTCATACAAGGTTCTCCCTTCATATATAACGATTAAAACATTTCTATGTTTCATAATAGCGGATTTTGTAACAGATTAAAAGAAAAAAAGGAAAACAACGGCAAAACGATACAATTCCTTTCAATTTTCAAATTGTATTCCATACTTTTTTCATATAAATTTATTATTCAGCTAACAAAATAGAGGACTGTCATGACACAGTCCTCCATTCGTTCTAATTATTTAATTACCCGTACAATTAAATATACCAACCACCATTAATACGCATAATTTGTCCCGTCATATAGTCTGCCTTGCCTGACAATAAAAACGTCACCAAATGAGCGACTTCCTCTGGTTGACCGGCGCGAGCCATCGGGATTTCTGACACAACTTCTGCCAGTTCTTCAGCCGTCAAATGACCATTCATCGACGTTTGAATCATTCCTGGTGAGACAGCATTCACTTTCATACCATTAAAGGCGACTTCTTGTGCATACGCTTTAACAAAACTGTGCACAGCACCCTTCACCGTTGAATACATTACCTCACCAGCACCGCCAGCCTCACCCCAAATAGAACCAATCATCGCGATATAACTTGTTGGATGTCGACGCATTTTCGGCGCCAGTTCTCGAATGATTTCTATTGGTGATTGGACATGTACCATCCATAACGACTGCATATCAACCGCTGTCGTATCATCAATTAGTTTATATAAAGCTTGCCCACTAGCGACAACAATCGCCTCAATATCAAAAATAGACTGTGCAAGCTTTTCTGCCGCCCCCGGTACATTAAGTTCTGCTTGAATCATCATAAACTCCTGCGTTGGGTAACGCTGTGCTAACTCCGTTGTCAATTGCGTCACAGCATTACGATTATATTGTAAATATAAACTCCAACCCTCTTTTGCGAGTTCATATGCTGTTGCAGAACCAATTGCACCTGACGCGCCTAATACTAAACAAAAGCGTTTCATTAAGCTTGCGCCTCTTTTGTTAATGGATTAATTGTAAAGACTGCTTGTTGACTTTCACCTGTAATAGAAGTTAATGCTTCTTTCACATCAGCTACTGTTAATTCTTCAATTACCGGTACGATATCAAATAAATTCATATCGTTGAATTTATAGCGCGTGAATTGATTTGCGATAAACTCAATCGAATTAAGCGCGCGCAAGTTAAAGCCGATTTTACGACGTTTGACGCGCTCTAAATCTTGTTGTGTAAATGGTAATTGTTGCGCCGCATTATTCATTACTTGTTTCATTGCTGCTAACAATTCATTCGGATATGCTGTATCAGAACCGACCATTGCAAAACCAAAACCTTCTTCTAATGAGAAATCATATGAATACGACTCATCAATCCAGCCTTGTTGATAAACTTCTTCGTAAAAGTCCGATGAACGTCCATATAACAAGTCTAACGCTAATTGAATAGCTAATTCATGCTTCATCATGTCGCGACCTTGTAAGCTCACTTCGCGCGCTTTAAATGACACATATGCTTTTGGTTTTAAGACGTCCATTTCTAAATTACGTTCTTTCACTGCTACCTCACTCGCTTCATCAACATGAATGCGATTAATTGGCTGTGGCGCAGCAAACGTTTTTGCATTTTGATTTTCACGAATCGTTTGCATCATTTCTTCTGGCTCGACATTCCCAATCGCAAATAATAGCATATTCGATGGATGATAGAACGTATGATAACACGTATACAAATGTTCCGCTGTAATACCATCAATAGACTCTACTGTCCCTGCAATATCAATTTTCACCGGATGCTCGTGGTAAAGACTTTCGATTGATCCAAAATAAACGCGCCAATCGGGTTGGTCATCATACATTTGAATTTCTTGACCGATAATTCCTTTTTCCTTATTGACCGTTTGCTCTGTAAAATAAGGTTGTTGCACGAAATCTAATAATGTATTTGTACTTTCTTTAATATGATCGGTTGCTGAAAATAAATACGTTGTACGTGTAAATGACGTAAAGGCGTTGGCTGAAGCACCGTATTGACTAAATTTTTGGAAGACGTCGCCATCCTCTTTTTCAAACATTTTATGCTCTAAGAAATGCGCAATGCCATCTGGTACTGTAACCGCTTCTTCTTCACCTAATGGCACGAATGAGCGATCAATCGAGCCGTATTTCGTTGTAAATGTCACAAATGTTTTTGAAAAACCTTTTTTCGGTAAAATATAAACTTCTAAACCGTTTGGTAATTTTTCATAATGTAATGTTTCTTCTAATTGCTCAAAGTGGATTGTTTCCATTTATTTTGCATCCTCCCCGCTTAAGAAGTAAACAGTTTCTTTTGTTACTTGCGTTGCCATGGCTACTACATCTTCTTTTGAAACTGCATCCCATTTAGCGCTCATATTTTCAACTGTAAATTCTTCTGGTAACTCACGATACTGATTATAAAGTTCAATTTGTCCACGCGCTGAATCAAGTGCTTCTTTTAATTGGTTTTTCAACATAGCTTTTGTTTGCATAATTTCCAAATCCGAAATATCACCTTGTCGAATAGCTTCCAATTGTTCATCAATTAAACGGCGTGCTTTTTCTTCATTTTCTTGTTCAATACCTGACATCACATACATTAAACCATATTGTGCAGAGTAAGAGCTTGAGCAATAATAAGCTAAACTTTCTTTTTCGCGAACATTCATAAATAATTTTGCGTGTGGATAGCCACCAAAAATCCCATTAAAGATTTGCATTTTAGGGAAATCTGGGCTTGTAAATTGTACCGGTGTAGAATAACCGATATGTAATTTTCCTTGTCGTGTATCAAATGTTTCTTTTGTATACGTTGTCGTAGCATGCGACTCTGGAATTTCAGGAACAGCGATTGGCGTACGTCCTTCAAATGGGAATGCTTTTTTCAACGCTTCTATCATTTGTCGTTCATCAATATCGCCAATAACAAAAATATCGATTTCATCTTCTGTTAACATCGCTTCATATGCTGCTTTTAAGCTTGCTGGCGTAATTTCTTGCACAGCTTCTACTGTACCGTTCACCGATGTTGAGACAGGGTGGTTTGGACGCAAAATTTCTTGTAAACGCTTTTGTGCATAACGAGATTTATCATCAAATACAGATTGAATGCGTTCAACAACCATATCTTTTTCACGGTCAACAATCGTTTGTTGGAATAATCCTTGTTCATCTAAATTTGGCTCAAATAATACGGTATGCATTAATGCTAATACTTCATTTAATACATCACCTGTTTTTAAGTAATGGTCATTGACCGTTTCAACATTTAACAAAATAATTTGTTCATTGCCTTGTTTTGCTGTATCTAAATAAAGAACCGTCCCATATAAATCATCCAATTTCATGCGCATTGCTGCAGCTGATTGGAATGTTGCATTACTATGTTGTAAAACATTTGTTAGTACTGTGCGATTAGCCGCTTCTTCTGTATTTAATGGTCGTTTTAATTTAATTGAAAAATTGACTGTTTTAAATTGCTCTGATTTGCGCGTAAAGATGTTAACACCTGTCGCGACTTCCGTTCTGTTAAACATGTGACCCCTCCTAATTCTCCTGGGTAAAAAACCATTAGTACCACTATATATGAGTTTTCTTTGCTTTGGCAACTAATGGTGGCTAAAAACAACAAAAAACGAAGTGCCACGCCTACGCGCAGTACTTCGTTTTTTTATTAAAACAATAATGGCTATCGTTTCCCTTTAATATAAGGTTTACCCGATGCTTTTGGTGCACTCGCTTTGCCGATAAATCCAGCAAGCGCTAAAATTGTTAAGACATACGGTAAAATTAATAAGATAACTTCCGGTACATCTTGCACGTACGGAATTGAAGCACCCGCGATACTTAGAGACTGTGCTAAACCGAAGAATAACGCAGCGCCTAACGCACCTAGTGGATGCCACTTACCAAAGATCATCGCTGCGATGGCCATGAAACCTTGCCCTGAGATTGTCAGTGCACTAAAGTTACCGGCGATTGCTTGCGCGTAAATCGCACCACCAATACCACCTAATGCCCCTGAAATCATTACAGCAATATAACGCATTTTTGTAACGTTAATACCCATTGTATCTGCTGCAACAGGGTGTTCCCCTACAGCACGCAAGCGTAAACCAAATGGCGTTTTGTAAATAACAAACCATGCCAAAAATGCAACGGCAATTGCTAATACAGATGTTAAATACACATCATGGAAAAACATAGGGCCGATGACTGGGATATCACTTAACACTGGAATATCATAACGATCAAAACGCTCTGAAATCGAATCGGTTTGACCTTTATCATAAATCATTTTCACAGAGAAGACCGCAACAGCTAGACCTAGCATGTTTAACGCGACCCCTGTTACCGTTTGATCGGCGCGGAATGAAATAGCTGCGACAGCTAATAGTAGTGAGAAGATTGCACCAACTGCCATTGCCACAAGTAGCCCAACCCACGGCGTCCATCCTTTTAATGAATCTGAAAATGTTAAGTTGAACACAACACTAATGAAGGCACCAATAATCATAATACCTTCAAGCCCGATATTGACAACGCCTGCTCGTTCGGTGAACACGCCACCGATAGACGTCATAATAAGCGGAGCTGCATAGAAAATGGCAGAAGGAATAATGAAGTATAACACATCTAAAAAGCTCATGTTATTTTCCCTCCTTTATTTTCTGAGTATCTTTATTTTTTTTGCTCATTCTTTCAAGCCCTAAGCGAATCAAGTAACCTGATGCTACAAAGAAGATAATTAAGGCAATAACAATCGAGACAATTTCTGTTGGAATCCCTGCTTCGTTTGGCATATTTAAGCCCCCATTTTTCAATGAGCCGAATAAAATAGCACCGAGCAGCACCCCAAATGGTTGGTTCGCGCCAAGTAAGGCAACGGCGATACCATCAAAACCAATACCTGTTGAAGCAGTCATTTTCATCATGTTGCCGAACGTACCAAGTGCTTCCATCGCACCACCAACACCCGCAAACATACCTGAAATAACCATTGCTAAAATAATATTGCGACTAACGTTCATACCCGCATATTCAGAAGCATTTTTGTTAAAACCAACTGATTTTAATTCATATCCTAATGTTGTTTTCTCTAATAAAATCCACATAATAATAACAGCTAAAATTGCCACGACAAATCCCCAGTGTAAACGTGAGAATTGTGTCATTGATGCTAACCATTCAGAAGCAAGCGATGCAGACTCATGAATTTTTTCGGTTTTTTCGCCGCCATCGCTAATTGCTGAAATTGCCGCATTTGCTGTATGAAGTGCGATATAGTTCATCATAATTGTAACGATTACTTCATGCACTTGTAATTTTGCTTTTAATAAACCTGGGATAAATGCCCATAGACCACCAGCTACTGCCGCAGCTAAAATTGCCACAACCGCATGTAAACCTGTTGGCATTTCAAACGCTTGACCAACGTAAGCAGCTGCTAGCCACCCCATCATTAATTGACCTTCAACACCAATGTTAAACATCCCTGTTCGGAAAGCAAATGCAACCGCTAAACCAGAGAATACATAGGGTGTAATCGTACGAATGGTTTCGCCGATATTGTATGAATCGCCGAAAATACCATTCCAAAGAGCTGAATACCCCGCTACTGGACTAAAACCAGAAACGAGCATAACAATCGCACCTACAATTAAACCTAAAACAACTGAAACAACAGGTACGAGAATATTGACCATACGTTGTGACATTATTCCCCACCTACCTTATCTATAGTTGTCTTTTTCACTTCATGACCAGCCATTAGCAACCCTAATTGTTGCTCAGTTGTTGATTTTGGACTCACTGTATCAATAATATGGCCATCGTGAATAACAGCAATCGTATCTGAAACGTTCATAACTTCATCTAGTTCAAACGAAATAAGCAATACCGCTTTTCCTTTATCACGTTGTTCAATTAAGCGTCTATGAATAAATTCAATGGCCCCAACGTCTAGTCCGCGTGTAGGTAATGCCGCAATTAATAAATCTGGGTCACGATCAATTTCACGACCGATAATTGCTTTTTGCTGGTTACCACCTGATAGCGCGCGCGCCTCTGTCATTGCGCTTGGTGTACGCACATCGTATTCTTTAATTATTTTTTCAGCTAGTTTATCAATTTTTTTGTAATCGATAATACCACCTTTTGAAATAGGTGCTTGATAATACGTTTGAAGCGCGATATTATGACCAATTGGGAAATCAAGTACAAGTCCATGTTTATGTCGGTCTTGTGGAATATGTCCAACACCTGATTCCGTAATTTTACGTGGTTTTAATCCTGTAAGTTCTTGACCTTTTAAGATAATCTTACCTGAAGATACCTTTCGAAGACCGGTGATTGCTTCGATTAACTCGGATTGTCCATTACCATCAATCCCAGCAATACCCACAATCTCTCCAGCTCGGACGGTCAAGCTTAAATCTTTTACGCGATCGACACCTCGATTGTCTTTCACATTTAGGCCTGTTATTTCTAAAATTGCTTCTTTCGGATGCGCAGCAGTTTTTTCAGTTTTAAAGACAACTTGACGCCCAACCATCATTTCAGCTAGTTGGTCTGGATTTGTTTCAGCAGTTGTTACTGTACCAATCCCTTGTCCTTTACGAATAATTGTTACACGATCTGAAACTTCCATAATCTCTTTTAATTTATGCGTAATTAAAATAATTGATTTACCTTCAGAAATTAAACGCTTCATAATCTGAATTAACTCTGTAATTTCTTGCGGTGTTAATGATGCCGTCGGTTCATCAAAAATCAAAATGTCTGCACCACGATAAAGTGTTTTTAGAATTTCTACACGTTGTTGCATCCCAACTGAAATGTCTTCAATTTTTGCATACGCATCAACATTTAAACCATATTGTTCTGACAGTTTTTGTACTTTCTTTGCTGCCTCTTTAATATTGATTGTACCGAGCTTCGTTGGCTCATTACCTAAAATAATATTTTCCGTCACCGTAAAGTTTTCAACTAACATAAAGTGTTGGTGAACCATGCCGATACCTAAATCATTCGCTTTGTTTGGATCCGAAATCTTCACTTCTTCTCCACGAACTTTAATCGTACCTGCCTCCGGTTGATATAAACCAAACAGAACGTTCATCAACGTCGATTTACCTGCACCATTTTCTCCTAACAATGCATGAATCTCACCTTTAGCTAGTTGAAGGGTGATATTATCATTTGCTACAAAATCCCCAAATTGCTTGCGGATGTTGAGCATTTCGATCACATATTCCAATGTGCTCACTCCTTCGAAATTCTATTAAAAATAGTTTGTAATGGATTAATAAGGTTAATTAAATTAACACATGTAAAAATTCGACACATTCGAATTTTTACATGTAATAAATTAAAAAATTTATTACAAAACAAACATGAGGGCAATCGTCTGCCCTCATGAAATACCGGACGAATCGCGGCAATACTACTATTTTTTTGGTTGTTCTGGAACTTCGATTTTGCCATCAACAATATCTTTTTGAGCTTTATCGATTTCTTTTTGAGTTTTCTCAGAAATAGCACCATGAGAATCAGCAAGACCTACACCATCGTCTTTAAGACCGTAAGTTACGGTTTCGCCACCTGGGAAATCACCAGCAGCAGAACGCTTAATCATATCTTGCGCAGCAACGTCTACACGTTTTAATACGGAAGTCATAACGATGTTTGTTTTATCATCCACTTTACCTTCGTCGTATTGGTCACGGTCTACCCCGATTGCCCATACATCATTACCAGATTTTTTTTGAGCGATTGCTTCAGTGAATAAACCTTGACCTGTACCACCAGCAGCGTGGAATACAATGTCAGCGCCGCTATCATACATACGTTTAGCGATTGTTTGACCTTTTGCAGCGTCGCCGAATGAACCAGCATACTGAACATCCACTTTCACTTTAGGGTCAGCAGCTTTAGCACCCGCTACGAAACCTGCTTCGAAACCACCGATGATATTGCTTTCCATACCACCTAAGAAACCAATTTTACCAGTTTTTGATTCTAATGCTGCAGCAACACCAGCTAAGTATGAAGCTTCGTTTGCTTTGAACATGATTGATGCAACGTTGTCTAAATCTGGTACAACTGAGTCAATGATTGCGATTTTAGCATCTTTTTGTTGAGCAGCTACTTCTTTAACTGAATCTTCTAGTTTAAAACCTACAGCAAATACTAAGTCAAAGTTACGACGAACTAAGTTGTTAATATTTGTTGTGAAATCTGAATCAGAAGCAGATTGTAAATAATCGTAACCGCCGTCACCTTTTTTAAGGCCTGCTTCTTTACCATAGGCTTGAATACCTTCCCAAGTCGATTGGTTGAATGAACGGTCATCGATACCACCAGTATCTGTTACCATTGCTACTGAGAATGCGTCTTTGTTGTCGCCGCCTTTAGATTCTTCTTTTGAATCATTTGAACCACAAGCCGCTAATAAAGTACCTGAAGCTAATAATGCTGTCAATGCTAAACCAATTTTACGCTTTTTCAATTTGAAGTCCTCCCAAAAAAGTGAAATTTTTTTATATTAATATTTGTATTGCTACGATAGCAGAATTGTTCCTTCTGATTTGTTATACACGTTTACGAACCACATGGAAGCTAAATTTATCAGCTCTGAAATAGTTACGCGAGTAAAGTACCACTCGATCGTTATCATCATAGTGGAACTGCTTTAATACGAGTAAAGCTTGATCTGCTTTACAATTCAAGATTGGAGACACTTCACTGTGATAGCCAATCGGGTCAATATATGTGACAGCATACGACACATGAATATTTCCGGATTCTTCTAACGCTTGAAAAATAGAAGGATTTTCCCTTGTTAGAAAATCTGCCGGTAAAAAGCTATTCGGCACTTGGTCTATACAATAGACGACGGGTTCTCCATCCGCTGTACGAACACGTTTAATCGTCATTATAGATTCATCTTCATCGCATTGAAAGCGCTTAATATCTTCTTCAGTCGAAACGGAAGCGGCGGAACTAATATATGTTGTACCAGGCTCCATGCCTACTTCTTCAATCATTGAAGAAATGCTCGAAAGTTGTTCAATCCCTGATGTGAACACGGGTTTTGGGTTGACGAAAGTACCTACACCATGCCTGCGAACAATGATATTTTCCTCTTCCAACAGTCGCAATGCTTCGCGAAGCGTTGCTCGGCTGACTCCTAGTGACTTTGAAAGTTCGAATTCAGACGGTAATTTTTCATTTTCTTTGAAAATCCCATTCTCAATATCCGACTTTAAATGATCAATCACTTGAAGATACAGATGACGATGATCTGATTTTATAGTCATTCAAATCACCACCAATCAGTCATCAGACATCAGACGTAGAACAATTCTGCTAATCAGACAATACTATATCACTTTTAAAATAATAAATAAATAGCTTTAATCAAAAACTGTGTTAAAACAGCAGAAATTTTCTAATATTTATAATTAGTGTGGCAATTTTATAGTAAAAAAATGCAGGGTTCCCTAAAAATACCCTGCATTTATATCTTTTTACTTACTAATTAATATTTGTCTTGGTTTACTTTTCTCAGATGGGCCAACGACACCACGTTCTTCCATCTGATCCATAATTCGAGCAGCTCTTGCATAACCAATTTTTAATTTACGTTGTAAAAATGAAACAGATGCATTATCCTGTTCTACAACAAGGCGTACTGCGTCATGATAAAGTTCGTCCGTATCTTCAGCAACTTCAGGTGCAATATCCTCATCAGTCGGAATCATTTCATCTTGATACTGTGCCTTTTGTTGGCTGATAACATATTCCACAATTTCTTGCACTTCTTCATCTGAGACAAATGCACCTTGAACACGTGTAGGTTTTGATTCGCCCGATGGCAAGAACAACATATCTCCTCGCCCTAGCAATCGTTCGGCACCACCTGTATCTAAAATCGTTCGCGAATCAATTTGCGATGATACAGCAAATGCAATACGTGATGGAATATTTGCTTTAATTACCCCCGTAATTACGTTAACAGATGGTCGTTGGGTTGCAATAATCAAGTGAATTCCAGCAGCTCGAGCCATTTGCGCTAGCCTCATAATTGAATCTTCAACATCTCCAGCGGCAACTAACATTAAATCAGCTAATTCATCCACAATGACAACAATAAATGGTAAATGCGGGTGCTTTTCATCATTTTTTTCATTAAAGCGATCGATATGTTTATTGTAACCCTCAATATTTCGCGTACCGGTATGCGCAAATAAATCATAGCGGCGTTCCATTTCACTAACAACTTTTTTCAGCGCTTCGGAAGCCTTACGTGCATCGGTAACGACTGGTGCTAATAAATGCGGTACTCCATTATAAACACTTAGCTCAACCATTTTTGGGTCAATCATCATCATTTTTACTTCGTGTGGTTTAGCACGCATTAAAATACTAACGATAATACTATTAATACAAACCGATTTACCACTACCTGTGGAACCCGCTACTAATAAGTGTGGCATTTTATTTAATTTAGTTAATTTCGCTTTGCCTGAAATATCGCGCCCTAAACCAACAACCAATTTTTCATCTGCCTTATTACTTGGTGAAGCTTCTAATACTGAACGCAAACTAACCATCGAAATTTCCTTATTTGGCACTTCAATCCCAACAGCTGATTTCCCAGGAATAGGTGCCTCAATACGAATATCTTTTGCAGCTAATGCCAATGCCATATCGTCTTGTAAATTAACGATTTTACTAACTTTAACGCCACGTTCTGGCAATACTTCATATTCTGTAACTGCTGGCCCTAAATGAACTTCTGTCACATTAGCCTGTACACCAAATGCATCTAACGTCTGTTCAATTGTACGTGCATTTTGTTCAATTACTTCAAATTCAGCAGATTGATCTTTCGTTGGGGGTAAAGCAAGTAAATCCATTTTAGGTAAAACATATGCTTCATTTTCTATTATACCCACTTCTGGCAGGAGATTATCCTCTTCTACTTGAGAATCTTCTTCTACTTTAGGCACTTTTGTGACAGTCGATGGTTCCTCTTCCCTAGCAAGATTTTGTGTATAAGCTGATATACTAAGCGCTGGTTTTTCAGCAGCTGGTTGCGCTATTGTTTTTTCTTCAACTACTTTTTTTGTTTGCTGTAATGCACGCTGCGGTTTTGTTATTTCGGAATCTACAGAAGTCTCTTGCTCATTTCTTTCCTCACGAGCATACATGACTTCATCACGCCGTTTAGTAATTTCTTCACGCCATTTTGGGATTTGCTCCATTAAGTAAGGAACGAGTGCTTTCCCTGTCAATAAAATGAGCCCAATTGCGATACATAATAGCGCGACAATCTTCGAACCTGTCGTATCAACAAGACTGTGAAATACTGCATATAATACGGCCCCTAATAATCCACCACCAAGAAAACCATCTGGTTCTATATAAGCTTTTTCTTGAACGATTAATCCCCAGCTTTCACTTAAAATACTCGCATCTCGTTCAAGCGGTTCTCCGTTATATAAATCATGAAACATCGCAATATGACTAAACAATGTCACGCTACATAACAAGCATATAACACCCCAAATATAGCGGTTTTTAAATACTGGTAATGCGCGCACAACCATTAAATAAATGGCATACCAAATCATGAAAACAGGTACCAATACATACCAATTACCAATTAATAATTTGCTAAATCCTTGAAAAACTCGACCAATCAAGCCAAATTGAAACATCGTAATAAAAGCAATTGCTACAAGAACTAAACCTACAATTTCATATATTAGTGACGGTCGTTTTTTCGCTGGTGTTTTACGAACATTGGGCTTCTTAGATGTTCCTCGCTTCGCCGTTGTCGGTTGTTTTTTGCGTGCCATTGTTTGCGTTGTTTTTTTTGTCGCCATGCCGTCACCTACTTTCTTTTTTCATTATACCTTGTACTAAAAATGAAAAAAAGGATTCCGCGCCACTAGGCTAGGAATCCCTTTTTATTGACATAATTAATATTCCATAATAATTGGAATAATCATCGGACGACGTTTTGTTTTTTGATATAAATAGCCATTTAATGTGTCACGAATTTCTTGTTTAATATTTGTCCATTCGTAAGAACCTTTTGATACATATTTTTCAACAACACCACGTACAAGTTTTGCTGATTCATCCATTAATTCTTCTGATTCACGTACATAAACGAAGCCGCGCGATAAGATTTCTGGACCTGAAGCAATTTGTTTCGCTTTACGATTAATTGTTACAACAACAATGAAAATACCATCTTGTGATAATAATTTACGATCTCGTAGTACGATATTGCCGACATCGCCAACACCAATACCATCGATTAAAACGTTACCTGCTGTCACGCGACCTGCCATGCGCATTTTTCCATTTTTGTATTCAACAATATCACCTTTATCAGCAATAAAGATTTGAGATTTTTGCAAACCAACATCTTGTGCTAATTTTGAGTGAGTAATCAGCATACGATATTCACCTTGAATTGGAATAAAGTATTTAGGCTGCATTAAGTTCAGCATTAATTTTAAATCTTCTTGTGAACCATGCCCTGATACGTGAACTTTTTTATCTGCCGAGAAAACTTTTGCTCCTAATTTTGATAATTCATTCATTGTATCTGCCATTTGTACTTCCATACTTGGAGATGGTGTAAATGTAATTAAAACCGTATCATTTTGTTTAATGCGTAAATCGCGGTGATGTTTACGGATGATTTTTTCTAACCCTTCAAGTGGTTCACCTTGATTACCTGTAATAATAGCAACGATTTCATTGTCTTCATAATCTGACATTTTATTTACGGGAATGATTTCTTCTTGATCAATTTCTAAGTAGCCTAAACGCATACCTACTTCAAAAATCGTTTCTAAACTACGACCAACGATTGCTACTTTACGACCTGAAGCAATTGCTTGATCAAATACTTGTTGAATACGAATGAAGTTAGATGCATATAATGCTACTAAAATACGACCTTCTGCTTTATGGAATGTTTTTTCCAAACGTGCTTTTACAACATTTTCTGATAATGTGTATCCCGGTTTTTCAGCTTCTGTTGAATCAGACATTAAAATAAATACGCCTTCATCACCAAGTGCTGCCATTTTTGCAATATCCGGACGATATTTTCCTTTTGCCGATTGGTCGAATTTAAATTCTCCTGTATGCACAATGGCTCCTTCAGATGTGTGGAACACCACACCTAATGAATCCGGAATACTATGTGTCGTATGGAAGAACGTCACGTAAGTTGTTTTGAAATTCATACGGCTTTTGTTTGTTACCTCGAAAAATTTCACTTGGTGCGGTGCTGGGTTTGCTTTTAAATGTTCTTTTGCTAACGCAATTGTCAAACGTGAACCGTATACTGGTGCGTTTACTTTGTTTAGTAAGTACGCTACAGAACCAATCGCGTCTTCATGACCATGTGTTAAGAAAATCCCTTTTACACGCTCTTTATTTTCTACTAAATAACTCATATCTGGAATGACATAATCAATTCCTAGCATTTCGTCCTCTGGGAACATTAATCCACTATCTACTACGAAAATATCATCGTCGATTTCGACAACATACATCGCTTTACCGATTTCACTCACGCCACCTAGTGGAATAACGCGAATCGTTTCATTTTTAATTTTTGCCACTTCTTTTCCTCCTAAAATGTATCCCGTACAGCAACCACTTACACTCATTATAAGTGTTTACGTAATATTACACAATTAAAAAAATGGCAATTCATACCGTTAAATATCGATTAATTAAAAAAAGAGTATCTAGATTTTTTCTAGATACTCATCTTAAATTAAGCTACTTAAACAGTAGCAAATGTTTTTTGTTGTTCGAAGTATGCATCCCACGCAACATCGAATGATGCTTTTTCTTCATCTGTTAATTCAACGATAGGCAAACGAACATTTTCATTACATAAACCTAATTTTGAAAGTGCGTATTTAACAGGTGCTGGGCTTGGTTGTGCAAAAAGTGCACGAATTAACGGTAATAATGCTTGGTGAATTTTGGCTGCTTCTGCATGGCGACCTTCTTTGAATAAAGAAATCATCGTTTGCATATCATTGCCAACAACATGTGCCGCTACAGAAATAACGCCGTGTCCACCGACAGCTAATAATGGTAAAGTAATACCATCATCTCCACTGTATACTTTAAAGTCATCAGATGTTGAAGCAAGAATTTCAGACATTTGATCTAAATCGCCGCTTGCTTCTTTAATAATTTGAATGTTTGGAACTTGAGACAGTTTCGCTACTGTTTCAGGTGTGATATTAATACCTGTACGACCAGGAATATTGTACAGCATCACTGGAATATCAACTGATTGTGCAATATCAACAAAGTGAGCATAAATCCCGCGCTGATTTGGTTTATTGTAGTAAGGTGCTACTAACATTACGCCATCAACACCAGCAACTTCTGCTTTTTGAGCCATAATTTTTGAATAATACGTTTCGTTATCCCCAACACCTGCAATAACCGGTACACGGCCATTTACGCGATCTACTGTATATTTTAGTACGTCTAATTTTTCTTCTGTTGATAATGTCGGTACTTCCCCTGTTGTACCTAATACAACAATCGTATCTGTACCCGTTGAAATTAAATGTTCAATCATACCTGCTAAATGTTTGTAATCTACCATAGCACCATCTTTCGTAAATGGTGTAACCATTGCCGTTCCAATATTACCTAAATCCATTCTTTCCATCCCCTTAAATGTTATAGTAAGCCATCTTCAAGCATTGCTTCTGCAATTTGTACTGAGTTAAGCGCTGCACCTTTTAATAAATTATCTGATACAACCCATAAGTGGAAACCTTTATCATTATTTAAATCTTTGCGGATACGGCCTACAAATGTTCCTTCTTTACCTTCCGCTTCAAGTGGTGTTGGGTATTCTTGGTTTGTTGGATCATCTTGTAAAATAACACCTGGTGCATCTTTTAAAACATTTTGGATATCTGCTACGCTCACGCCTGCTTGTTCTACTTCAATAAAAATAGATTCTGAATGTCCTGCAACAACTGGTACACGTACACAAGTTGCAGCTACTGCTAGCTCAGGTGCATGCATGATTTTTTTTGTTTCATTAATCATTTTCATTTCTTCGTATGTAAAGCCATTATCTGTGAACACATCGATTTGTGGCAATACGTTACGCGCAATTGGGAAGTGGCGTTTATCGCCTTTTACTGGTAAAATATTCGCTTCTACATCTTTACCTTTTTCCCATTGTACACTTTGCTCATGAAGCTCTTCAATTGCGCTTACACCTGAACCTGATACTGCTTGATATGTCGATACGATTAAGTTGTTTAAACCGTATGCTTGGCGAATTGGTTCAAGGGCAACCATCATTTGAATTGTTGAACAGTTTGGATTTGCAATAATTCCTTTATGTTCTTTAATGTCTGCACGGTTTACTTCTGGTACAACAAGCGGAACATCTGGATCCATACGGAATGCACTTGTATTATCAATAACAACCGCACCGCGCTCTGCTGCTGCATGTGCTAATGCAGTCGATACAGAACCCCCTGCTGAGAATAACGCCACATCGACACCTTCAAATGCTTCAGGCGTTGCTTCCTCAAGCACGTACGTTTCACCATTGAATGATAACTCCTTGCCAGCAGAACGCTTTGAAGCAAGCAACTTCAACTTACCTATTGGAAACTTTCGCTTTGAAAGTTGCTCCATCATTTTTGTTCCTACTGCTCCTGTAGCACCGACAACTGCTACTGTTAATTTTTTCGTCATCATCCATCTCTCCCTATGTTTATAAAAAACTATAATTGGCGTTATTGTATCACATTAATGTATTATTGTGTATAATAATCCGACTATTTCGGATATTCCCTCACTTTAAAGCGCTTACACCTTTTTTTCAAGAAAATCAGCGATAATAACGCTATAAAATATGTGCATTTTGCATACAAAAAAGAAATGGAGTAAATTTATTTATTCACGCCATTTCTTTTATTTTTCTTGCTTGCTAAAAATCGCTGAGCGTGCATATGGTTTCGTCAAAATTCGTTGAATAACGCGTGTTACACTTTGACTCGATACAACAGCTAACTCTTTTAAAGATTGTTCGACTGTACGATTCTCTCCATATGTGATTTCATTACGTGCATTGCGGTTCATATAATCAAAACTTGTTTCTAAACCTAATAATAAACCACTTTCTAATTGAATTTTAGCACGTTGAATTTCTTCCTCTGTGACGCCATGAGCAATAATATCAGCAATGACTGCTAAAATGGTTTCTTCCATTTGAGCAAGTTGTTTCATCGACGTTCCACCATAAACCATCCATGCGCCCATATCTTCATACGAAGAATAATAAGAGTAAACGCTATATGCTAATGCTTTTTCTTCTCGTACTTTTTGGAATAGACGCGATGACATCGAGTCCCCGATAATATTGTTTAATACGAGCAAACTTACGATATCTGGGTCTGTTACAGCTAATCCTTCGTAACCTAATACAAGATGCGCCTGTTCAATCGCCATATTACGTTCCACATTATTCGCATGAAACGCGGGTTTTGTATGCTGCACTTGTTGACGTGCTTCATTATTGAATTGGTTAAATGTTTCGACCACGTATTCAATCAATTCTTCATCAATATTACCAGCAAGCGAAATAACGACTTCACTTGGCGTATAATGCTCAGCCATAAACGCCTTAATTTTTTCTCTTGTAAAGGTACTCAATGTTTGTTCGGTTCCTAAAATTGGCGCAGCCATTTGCGAGCCTTCAAACATCGTCTGCCATAATCGTTCATCTACACTATCTTCTGGATCATCTTCACTCATCGCAATTTCTTCTAGAATAACTTGACGTTCCTTTTCAATATCCTCTTCACGAAACGCTGAGTTGAAAAATAAATCTGCTAATAGCGCAATTGTTTTGCGCGCTTCATAATCTAATGACACCGCATAATAACACGTTTGATCTTTCGATGTAAATGCATTTGTTTGTGCACCTAAGCGGTCAAACTCTTCCGCTAATTGCTTTGCTGTACGCGTAGCAGTCCCTTTAAAAAGCATATGTTCTATAAAATGTGTTAAGCCGTTATCTTCAGCTTTCTCATAACGCGAACCTACATTAACAAATATACCAATTGCTACCGAGCGCATATGCGGTAATTTTTCTGTAACAATTCGTAAGCCATTTGGGCAAACTATTTTAGTTGTCATTATTAATCTGTTAATTCATCTCTCGGATTAAATTAACAGCTTTCACCTCACTTTAATCGTTCATTTCACTTCGCCTACTATAGCACAATGGCACAAAAAAAGCGCGATACACTGCGTATCGCACTTTTTAACACGAAGCTGTTATACTTCTTCAGTTGCGTTCTCTTCTTGAAGTACAACTTTTCGCGATAAATTCACGCGATGTTTTGCATCAATTTCAATACATTTCACACGTAATTCATCACCTAATTTCAAGACATCTTCTACGTTGTTTGTACGTTCTTCTTGAATTTCAGAAATGTGCAGTAGACCATCTTTACCAGGGAAGATTTCTAAAAATGCGCCGAATTTTTCGATACGTTTTACTTTACCTAAGTAATATTCACCTACTTGTGCTTCGCGGACAATTCCTTCAATCATCTCTTGCGCTTTTTGAATCATCTCTTCGTCAACAGAAGCAATAAAGATTGTACCATTTTGTTCTGTATCAATTTTAACGCCCGTTGCATCAATAATTTTATTAATTTGCTTACCACCAGGTCCAATAACATCACGAATCTTTTCTGGTTTAATTTGCATTTTTTGAATTTTAGGTGCATGTGTTGATAATACGGTACGAGGCTCTGCCAATGTTGCAAGCATTGAATCTAAAATAATCATACGACCACGTTTCGCTTGCTCTAATGCTTCCTCTAAAATCGCACGGTTAATTCCGTCGATTTTAATATCCATTTGAAGTGCTGTAACACCTTTAGCAGTACCAGCTACTTTAAAGTCCATATCGCCAAGGTGGTCTTCCATTCCTTGAATATCCGTTAATACAGCATAGTTCTCGCCTTTTTTCACAAGTCCCATAGCAATACCCGCTACAGGAGCTTTTAACGGTACACCTGCATCCATCATTGCTAGACATGAACCACAAATAGAGGCTTGTGACGTAGAACCATTTGATTCAAGAACTTCTGATACACAACGAATTGTATATGGGAAATCTTTTTCGTCCGGAATAACAGCCAACAACGCGCGTTCTCCTAATGCACCGTGACCAATCTCACGACGACCAGGGCCACGCATTGGACCAACTTCACCAACTGAGAATTGAGGGAAGTTATAATGATGCATAAAGCGTTTATTTTCTTCCACACCTAAGCCATCAATTAATTGCACTTCCGATAAAGACCCTAACGTACAAACAGATAATGCTTGTGTTTGACCACGCGTAAATAAACCTGAACCATGAGCGCGAGGAAGTAAATTAACTTCCGAAGAAAGTGGACGAATTTCATCTAACTTACGACCATCTGGACGAATTTTTTCATCGGTAATTAAGCGGCGAACTTCATCCTTAACCATTTTATCTAACACTTGTGAAACTTGTTTTAATTGGTCTTCCACATCATCAGCATCACCAATTTTTTCAGTATATGCTTCGATTACTACTGCTTTTACCGCTTCGATTGCTTCATCGCGAGCATGTTTTTCATACGTTTGAATAGCCGCAACCATTTGCGTTTCATATGCTACATTAATTTCTGCAACAAGTGCCGCATCTAATTCGTGTAGTTCAACAGTCATTTTTTCTTTGCCACATTCAGCAGCAATGATTTCTTGAAAAGCAATCACTTTTTTGATTTCTTCATGACCGAATAAAATTGCTTCAAGCATTGTTTCTTCAGGAACTTCTAATGCACCTGCTTCTACCATATTAATCGCTTCTTTTGTACCTGCTACGGCTAAGCTAATTAATGACACAGCCTCTTGTTCCGGGGTTGGATTAACGATAAATTCGCCATCAATCAAACCAATTTGCACACCTGCAATTGGACCGTCAAATGGAATATCAGATATCATTAGCGCTAAAGAAGAACCAAGCATCGCGGCCATTTCAGTTGAACAATTTGAGTCTGCCGACATAACCATTGAAATAACTTGTACTTCATTACGGAAGCCATCTGGGAATAATGGGCGAATTGGGCGGTCAATTAAGCGTGATGTTAAAATTGCCTTCTCTGAAGCACGACCTTCGCGTTTAATAAAGCCTCCCGGAATTTTACCCGCCGCATACATTTTTTCTTCATAGTTTACTGTTAATGGGAAAAAATCCGTTTGCTTTGGTTTCTTTGATGCTGTCGCATTACATAACACAGCTGTATCGCCATAACGAACCATTACTGCACCGTTTGCTTGTTTTGCTAATTGACCGACTTCAATTTGAAGCGGACGACCAGCCCATTCATAGGTATAAACCTTTTTTTCGCTCATTGTAAAATGAACTCCTCTCTACAATTATCTAACGCCATTTTTTATCTATGTAATAGTATATTTTATCAAAATTTATCATTTTTAACATCTAGGAAATGTTTGAAAACATAAGAAAAAGCGGGGCGAGCCCGCTTTTGTGTGCTGAATTAAATTCTAGCGACGTAAACCTAATTTTTGGATAGTTTCGCGGTAACGAGTTACATCGTTTTCACGAAGATATTTTAATAGGTTACGACGACGACCTACCATTTTGAATAAACCGCGACGAGAGTGGTGATCCTTTTTGTGTGTACGTAAGTGATCGTTTAATAAGTTGATTTCTGCAGTTAATACAGCGATTTGTACTTCTGGAGAACCAGTATCACTTTCGTGTGTGCGGAATTCCGCGATGATTTCGTTTTTACGTTCTTTTGTTAGAGCCATGCTCTACACCTCCTAAAATTATAAAAACCCCCATTTACTGAGTTCATCGTTGGAGAATCGATTGACCAAGTAATGGTTGTCCGTGATTAAATCACTTAAAGAAGTGTATCATATAAAGGCTTTCTGTTGCAACTATATTCACAGCTTTTGACAAAACAAAAAAGGAACCGTCAGCATTGACCATTCCCTTCTAACGTGTATTATTTTTGTGCATCAAAATATGCAACACAGTGCTCTTTGTCTGCTTGAAGCTGTGCAATCAGCGCATCAATACCATTAAAACGTTGTTCATCACGTAAACGTTTATACCAATCGATTGCTACCTCTTCTCCATAAATATTACGATCAAAATCAAAAATGTTTACTTCAATTGTTAAAAGCTTTTCATCTGGGTTTTTAAAAGTCGGTTTGAACCCAATATTACACATGCCTTCATACCATTCATCTTGTACACGAATTTTCACTACATAGACACCATTGGCAGGAATAAATGTTCCTTCAGGTACTTGAACATTCGCTGTTGGGAATCCAATTTGACGCCCACGCTTATCACCATGTACGACAACACCTGGCGTTTGGTAGGGTCGGCCTAATAATGTTTGAACTTCTTCAATATTCCCATCTTTTAATAACCCTCGAATACGTGTTGAACTCACCTTGTCATCACCATCCTCTAATTTTTCGACAACTTTCACTGAAATTTCCGTCCCGCAAAGTTGCTTCATAACATCCATATTACCGCAACCTCTGCTACCAAATGTATAATCAAACCCTGCGGTCACATGTTGAACATGTAGGTCACGTACGAATAATTGAACAAAATCTTCCGGACTTAGCTTTGCAAAATCTGATGTGAAACGAACAACAAATAATGTATCAACGCCAAGGTTCTCCAAAATCTCAATTTTTTGCTGAAGCGGTGTAATATAAAAAATTGCTTCTTTCCGTCCCCCTAATACGAGTGATGGATGCGGGTCAAATGTCATTACCGCTAATTTTGTATTTGTTTGTTGGGCGATTTCTTTCGCTGCATTGATTACCTTTTGATGACCTCTATGTACGCCGTCAAAAAAACCTAATGCGAGTGAATAAGGGCCACTCACTTCATCCGCATGAATGTGATGTGGATACATCAATTGAATCACTTGCATTGAACGTTCCTCCTAATCTATGTTTGGAAACATTTTTTCTGGTTTCATTTGTCCTTCTTTAGACGGATGTTTTACATATACCGCCACTGCTTTTTCTTGTTCTGTAAATACTAGTTTATCATGTTCACTTAATTTTGAATGCATAGGAAGGACCATGCCGTTTTTGACTTGTTTTTCATTTTGTATAGTTATTTCTTGATGTGGAAATTCAGTTAGCGCTGTCTCTAATGGTCGAATGACCTCTGTTAAACGTTCTTCATCAGCTAACACTTGTAATTCTGCTAACGTCACACATTGTTCGCGTGTATAACTTCCTGACATCACACGCGTCAGCTTTGCCATATGCGCGGGATATCCTAATAATTCACCCATTTGAACTGCTAACGTACGAATATATGTCCCTTTCCCGCAATGAATCCGCACAGAAAATGTCACTTCATCGCCAGAGAACGTCTCATGATTCTCTAATAATTCGATACGAGAAATAGACACTTGGCGACTTGGTCGTTCAACGGTTTGTCCAGCGCGCGCATATTCATATAACTTGCGACCATTCACTTTAACTGCCGAATACATTGGCGGTGTTTGTGTAATCGTTCCTGTTAGTTGCTCAAAAACAGCTTCTAATTCTTTGCGAGAAAAGTTTTTTGCAGTGCGATTCTCTTCAACTGTATCCCCCTCTGCATCTTCAGTTGTTGTTGAACGGCCAATTGATATGATGGCTTCATATATTTTCCCTGCATCTGTAATATATTCCGCTAAGCGAGTTGCATTCCCTAAGCAAATTGGTAATACACCATCTACTCCTGGATCAAGCGTTCCAGTATGTCCAACCTTTTTCATTCTTAAAATTTTTCGTACTTTAAATACGCAGTCATGTGATGTCATTCCGCGCTCTTTCCATAAAGGTAAAATACCGTGCATATTCATTCTCCTTTGTTGCTATTCATTCTTTAAGAATAGCTTTTTGTGTACATGATTTCAATAAAAAAGACTGAGAAGCTAATGCTTCTCAGTCTTTTTTTGTTATTAATAATCTTTTTCAGATTCATGTAGTTGACGCAGTAATTGGTCAATTTTATTACCATATTCTGTTGAAGCATCAAATTCAAATGTTAATTCTGGCGTGATGCGTAAACGAATACGCTTTGCAATTTCTGAACGAATAAAGCCTTTTGCTTTTTCAAGACCTTTTAAAGTATCTTCTTTTTCACGTTCATTGCCTAGGCTTGTAATATAAACCGTAGCTTGTTGCAAATCACCTGTTACTTCAACATCTGTAACTGTAATAAAGCCTACACGAGGGTCTTTTAACTTACGTCCGATAATGTCACCAAGCTCTTTTTTCATTTGCTCAGCAACTCGGTTTGCACGTACTTGTGACATACAAGTTTCACCTCTCTGCTATAAATACTCGATGTTGATTTTTGTACACTCCCATTCCGGATGTGTTTCTAAAAATGCGATAGCTCGGTCGATTTCGCGCTTAGCAGCGTTAGTATCTGATGCTACAGCTACTAATGCAATCTCCGTTCTCTGCCATACATCTTGATGATTGATTTCCGCTACAGAAACATTAAATCGCTGTTTTGCGCGCATAGTCATACGTTGCAAAATCGCTCTTTTTTCTTTTAGCGAATGTACCGTTGGAATAAAAAATTCGCACTCGGCATAAACAATCATTAGCGTTTAATTTCTTCCATCACGTATGCTTCGATGATATCGCCTACTTTAATATCATTGTAGTTAGCGATAGTAAATCCACATTCATAACCTTTTGCTACTTCTTTTGCATCGTCTTTGAAACGTTTTAATGAAGATAATTCGCCTTCGAATACAACGATTGAATCGCGGATAACGCGTACGCCGGCATCGCGAACAAGTTTACCATCTGTTACGTATGCACCAGCAATTGTACCAACTTTAGAAACTTTGAATGTTTCACGTACTTCTGCGTTACCAATAACTTTTTCTTCGTATTCTGGATCAAGCATACCTTTCATTGCTTGCTCGATTTCTTCGATTACCTTGTAAATAATACGGTGTAAACGAATATCTACGCCTTCTTCATCTGCAGCGCGTTTTGCATTAACATCTGGACGTACGTTGAAACCAATAACAATTGCATTTGAAGCAGCTGCTAATGCGATATCTGATTCAGTAATCGCGCCGGCACCTGTGTGAATAATTTTCACATTTACGCCTTCAACTTCAATTTTCATAAGTGATGCTGCCATTGCTTCTACTGTACCTTGAACGTCAGCTTTAACGATTAAGTTTAATTCTTTCATTTCGCCTTGTTTCATTTGTTCAAACAAGTTATCTAATGTTACGCGAGAACCTTCGTTACGATGTTCTTGAATAGCTAATGTTTGACGCGCTTCCCCAACTTGACGCGCGCGTTTTTCATCTTCAAACACAACGAATAAATCACCAGCTTGTGGCACATCACTTAAACCTGTAATTTCTACTGGTGTAGAAGGACCAGCTGATTTTACGCGACGACCAACATCGTTGACCATTGCACGTACACGACCAAATGTATTACCAACTACAATCGGATCCCCAACATTTAATGTACCATTTTGTACTAATAATGTTGCAACAGAGCCACGACCTTTATCAAGTTGTGCTTCAATTACTGTACCCATTGCTAAACGTTTAGGATTCGCTTTTAATTCGCCTACTTCAGAAACTAAAAGAATCATTTCTAAAAGTTGATCGATACCGTCACCTTTAAGTGCTGAAATTGGTACGAAAATTGTATCGCCGCCCCAATCTTCAGGAATTAAACCGTGTTCTGTTAATTCTTGCATCACACGATCAGGGTTTGCAGAAGGTTTATCCATTTTGTTTACTGCTACGATAATTGGCACTTCTGCCGCTTTCGCATGGTTGATTGCTTCAACTGTTTGAGGCATAACACCATCATCAGCTGCAACAACTAAAATTGTTAAATCGGTAATTTTCGCACCACGTGCACGCATTGTTGTAAATGCTGCGTGTCCAGGTGTATCAAGGAATGTAATTTTCTTATCGTTAACGTTTACTTGGTAAGCACCGATATGTTGCGTAATACCGCCCGCTTCGCCTTCTGTCACTTTTGTGTTACGAATTGAGTCTAATAATGTTGTTTTACCATGATCGACGTGACCCATAATCGTTACAACTGGTGGACGTTCCATGATTTCTTCTGGGTGCTCTTCTTCGTCTTCGAAATAAGTACCTAAGTCTGTACGGTCAATACGGATTTCTTCTTCAACTTCTACACCGTAATCAGCACAAATTAATTCGATTGCATCTTTCTCAAGCTCATTGTTAATTGTAGCCATGATGCCTAGCATGAATAATTTTTTAATAATTTCAGAAGGTTCGCGACCTAACTTTTTCGCTAACTCACCAACAGATAGTGTTTCATAAAATGTAATTTGTTCCGGTAATTCTTTTTTCACTGGTGGTGGCGGAGTTGGACGGTTTTTACGACGTTGGCCTCCGTGAATACCTGGTCTACGGCGTTGATTTGGACGACCGCCTTGACCTGGGCGTCCACCACCGCGATTATTATTGTTACGAGAGTTACTATTGTTGTTATTATTAGTTTTAGATGATGAATTATTAGTCATAGTACTTCCTTACTTGTTATTTAGTTTTTGTCTTTTTACGATAAACGACATTAGATCGCCATCCCATTTATCGTAGGACGAGTTCCTGGCTGTCCTTTCGGCTATAATGATGGCCTTTCTGAAGTGGTCAACACCAGTATCTCATAGACAGACAACTTACGCTAACTCGTTGAAGTACTGCGATAGCTTTTTTGCAAAGCCGTTATCCATAATTGCTAGAGATACACGCGTTTCACGTCCAGTTGCGTGACCTAGTTGTTCACGCGAACCAAAGACATAAATCGGCACATTATAATATGCACATTTATCATGCAATTTTTTTGTTGTGTTTTTCGAAGCATCTGCTGAAATAATGACAAGCTTTGCACTATTTGAGCGTACTTCTTTCACCACTTGTTCTTCGCCTGAGACGACTTGTCTTGCACTGGCAGCAATTCCTAATAAATTAAAAATGGCTTGTTCTGTTGTCATTTTACGATTCCTTTCGAATAACTGCGAGTAAGTCTTCATAAATTTGTTCTGGAATTTCTACTTCAAGCTGATGCTTTAAAACATTTTTACGCCTTGCTTCTGCAACAGCATGCTCTGTTTTTGAAACATAAGCACCTCGGCCTGATTTTTTACCGGTTTCATCTACTGATACTTCGCCATCTTTAGAACGCACAACACGAATCATCTCTTTTTTAGGATGCATTTCATTTGTTGCAACACAGCGACGTAACGGCACTTTACGATTTGCTGGCATACTTTTCACCTTCCAAATTAAGTCGGGCGTTTACGCTTCTTCGCCGTCTTGGTATAAATCGATTTCTACTTCTTCAGAAACAATTGTTTCTTCCACAGGTACAAATGTAGAGTTCTCATTAGGGTAAATACCTAATTCACGTGCATCTGTTTCTGATTTAATATCGATTTTCCAACCAGTTAATTTTGCAGCAAGACGAGCGTTTTGACCACGTTTACCGATAGCTAATGATAATTGATAATCAGGTACAACAACAGTAGTTGATTTTTCTTCTTCATTTACTTGAACATCGAGTACTTTTGAAGGGCTAAGTGCATTTGCAACGAATTCGATTGGATCTTCTGACCATTCAACGATATCAATTTTTTCACCATTTAATTCATTTACAATTGTTTGAACACGTGCACCTTTTGCACCTACACAAGCACCTACAGGATCCACTTCTTCATTGTGAGCTAGTACAGAGATTTTAGAACGATCGCCCGCTTCACGTGCAATTGATTTAATTTCTACAGTACCTTCAAAAATTTCTGGTACTTCAAGCTCGAATAAACGACGAAGTAGGCCAGGATGAGTACGTGATACGAATACTTGTGGTCCACGCGTAGAACGTTCTACTTTTGTGATATACACTTTGATTCGATCATGTGGCTCGTAAGTTTCGCCTTGAATTTGTTCATTTTGAGGAAGTACAGCTTCGATTTTGCCAATGCCTACATAAATATTGCGAGCGTCCATACGTTCTACAACACCGTTAATAATGTCATCTGCGCGGTCTACGTACTCTTCATAAATAATGCCACGTTCTGCTTCACGGAAACGTTGTGTCACAATTTGTTTTGCAGTTGTTGCTGCAATACGACCGAAATCACGAGGAACTTCTTCTTTTTCTACAACATCACCAAGTTCATATGATGGGTTGATTTCTTTTGCATCTTCTAATGAAATTTGCAGACGATCATCTTCTACGATACCTACTACGTCTTTGCGTGAATAAAGGCGCATTGTTCCTTTTTCTAAGTTTAAGTCAACACGTACGTTGGCAGCTTGATCGTAGTTCTTTTTATAAGCATTGATTAATGCAGCTTCGATTGCATCTACGATAATTTCACGAGAAATCCCTTTTTGTTCTAGTGCGTTTAATGCACCAACTAATTCCTTACTCATTTTATTTTTTCACTCCTACAATATTTAAAATTCTTTGTGTTTCGAAAAGTCAATCGCTAGTCTAGCATTAGCAATTTTATCTTTTGGAATAAGAACTTTCACTTTTCTAGTTTTAATTAGCATATCAATTTCGGCACCCTCATCTGTAAACGATTTTAGATACCCTTCGAAGACTTTCATTCCATTGACTGCTTCATATGTTTTCATGTGAACGAATTGGCCGATTGCTTTAATGTAATCTGCTTCCTTTTTCAGTGGACGTTCGGCTCCTGGTGAAGATACTTCAAGGAAATAGTTTTGCGAAATAGGATCCGCGTTGTCTAACTTCTCGCTCAGTTTTTCACTAACTTGGGCACATTGATCGATATCAATATTTCCTTCAGGAGTATCTACATAGACGCGTAAAAACCAATCGCGTCCTTCTTTCACAAACTCAACATCGACAAGTTCTAGCTTTAACTCCTCAACGATTGGCATTGCGAGCTGTTCAATTTCAGACGTAACTTTACTCATACTCTCCTCCTGACTAGTTATTGTCATAGACAAACAGAAAAGAGCGGGAAATCCCACTCTTTTGCCGTCGTACTATCAACAAATAATTACTTAAAGCCTATCATAAATGCCGTTATAATGCAATAGAATAGGCTAGAACAGTGATAATTGGTTCGCTTCTGGTAATCCTTCTAAACAACCTAGACGATCCATATAATCAATTAATGATTTCGAAACACGGCCGCGAATTTGTAAATCTTCTTTCGATAAAAATTCACCTTGCTCTCGCGCTTTTACAATCATCTCCGCCACACTATTTCCTAATCCAGGAATTGCATTGAATGGCGGAATCAAACTTTGGCCATCAATAACAAATTCAGTCGCTGTTGAACGATACAAATCAACCTTTTGGAAATGCATACCACGTTCACACATTTCGAGCGCTAATTCAAGTACCGTCAATAAGCTTTTTTCTTTCACAGAAGCATCTAATCCTTTATCATTCACTTCTTTCATTTGAGCTTTAATCATCTCTGGTCCATTAACCATCGCAATCAAATCAAAATCTGATGCTCGGACTGTAAAATAAGCACAATAATAAAGAATTGGTAAATGTACTTTAAAGTAAGCAATACGAATAGCCATTAATACATATGCTGCCGCATGAGCTTTCGGGAACATATATTTAATTTTCTTACACGATTCGATATACCATTTCGGTACATTTTCTGCCATCATGGCTTCTTCCATATCTTCCGTTAAACCTTTACCTTTACGCACATGTTCCATAATTTTAAAGGCTAATGACGGTTCCAACCCTTGATAAATTAAATACACCATAATATCATCACGACAACCAATTACTTCAGATAATACACAAGTACCATCAGCAATTAAATCACTAGCATTGCCTAACCATACATCCGTCCCGTGCGATAAACCTGAAATTTGGACCAGTTCAGAGAAAGTAGATGGTTTTGTTTCTTCCAACATACCCCGTACAAATTTCGTCCCAAATTCAGGAATGCCTAATGTTCCTGTTTTACACATGATTTGTTCGGCCGTTACCCCCAACACTTCTGGACCTGTGAAAATCTTCATCACTTCCGTATCATCCGTTGGAATCGTTTTTGGATCAATACCAGATAAGTCTTGTAACATCCGTATAACGGTAGGATCATCGTGCCCAAGAATATCGAGTTTTAAAATATTATCGTGAATCGAATGGAAGTCAAAGTGCGTTGTGCGCCATTCTGCATTTTGGTCATCTGCTGGATATTGGATTGGCGTAAAGTCATAAATGTCCATATAACTTGGGACAACAATAATACCACCTGGGTGCTGCCCTGTTGTACGTTTAACACCTGTACAGCCTTGTACAAGTCTATCAACTTCAGCTCCTCGAAAATTAATGCTATGGTCTTGACCATACCCTTTAACATAACCATATGCTGTTTTTTCTGCTACAGTACCAATTGTTCCAGCACGGAATGCATAATCTTCACCGAATAAAATTTTCGTATAATTATGCGCCTGCGGTTGATATTCTCCAGAGAAATATGACGATAGGTAAGCTTTTGAAGTTATCACCAGCTTTTCCCCCGTCCCACACCGTACGTGACCCTTTCAGTGTCATACGGCGCTCCATCGTTAGTTTTGTTGAATTTATAGACTAAGTTTTGGATTTCCTACTTCCGTTCTTAGCCTGTTTAATTTATTAATTGCTTTTACTTCGAATTTACTTAATATCTTTTGATACTTTTTATTTCTTAAAGGGTCTGAGTTGTGAATGAGCATATGATACTTTCTATTGATAATTATCAAGTTATCGTATTCATCTGTACCACCTTGTGCTGTTGGTTTTATATGATGACATAAAGCTTGATGAGGAGTTAACCGTTCACCCGTAATGCCACAGCAGCTTTTTTGTGCTACATATTTACTCAATCGGTTGTTTTCATACAGAACACTTTTTGATTTGTAAATTCCCTTACGAAACATTTCTATTTCTCTTATGGACACTTGTTTTAAATCTTTATGGACCGCTTTTCTGTCATCCTCGTTGTAAATCGTAAATTCTGGTTTGCGTTGTCCCCGTATATCGTGTCGAACTGCCTCAATAGGATAGACTAACAATCCATTGCTTTTGAATCGCGGATAATTGTAGTCTCCATAAAATTTATCAATCACTCCGTTTGTTTCTTTTGTTTTCACAAAGATTTTTCTTATCATGAGTGATTTGATATTCGGATGAATGTTATGCCTTATCTCATTAAAATCCTGAGCGATTCGAGTTGCGATCTTATAATAATTTTGCAACCCTAAAATATTCGCATTAAAATTCATCACTTTTTGTGGAGTAGGACTTTTTCTTAGTTTAACTAATTGATGCCTTATGACGCCTTGTACCTTTTCTTTTGCTTTTGGGTCCATCTTAGAATTAACAATGTAACCCGTTTTTGCATTGCCTTTTTGTACCGCTCTAAAGCGAATCCCTAAAAAGTCTGTACCATTCTTACGCAAATTTGTGATTTTACTTTTTTCTTCACTGATTTCTAGCCCTAGCCGTTCCATCAACCATTTTTCAACGGCGATTTTAACCTTTCGGGCATTTTCATAAGAATTCGTGAAAATTTTAAAATCATCTGCATATCGAACTAAATACATTGGTTTTAACGCTGTCTTTTTAAGTGCATCCGTTTTATTACGTTTTAGCTTATAAGGTACTCTTGTCGGTTTCGTTTCCCATTGATTTGAAATCCACCAATCTAACTCGTTTAAAACTATATTTGCGAGTAACGGAGATAAAATACCTCCTTGGGGAGTCCCTTTCATTGGTAATCCTTCACCTGTAATTTCGGCTTTCAACATCTTCTTAATTATCACTAATACTTTTTTATCCCTTATACCAATCGTCCATAATTGTCTCATTAGCTTTTTATGATTAACATTATCGAAGAAACCTTTAATATCGATATCAACTACAAAATGTTGATGACTATGATTCACCATATGATAGCATCTTGCAAGTGCATCATGTGTGCTTCTTTTCGGTCTAAAACCATAACTTTGCGGATGAAATTTCGCTTCCGTAATCGGTTCTAATACTTGCAAAAACATTTGCTGTATTAATCTATCCTCAATAGTTGGGATACCAAGAGGTCGCATTTTTCCGTTTGGTTTTGGTATGAATAACCTTCTAACTGCGTGTGGTGAATAATCTTCTAGTCTTCTTCGAACAAGCTTGATTAGTTTATTAGCGTTCATTTTGTTCAAATGTTTAATTGTGTGTCCATTTGTACCTTTCGTTTTACTACCTGTATTGCTTTTCAAGTTACAAAAGGCAAGCAATATATTTTCTTCGGAAACAATCAAATCATAAAGGTCTGTAAAATAGCGACCACTTTTACTTTCATTATAAAGATTATCAAAAGTGGTTTGTAACCCAAAATACTCGTTGTTTCTTAACTTTTGAATCATTAAGTCAGCCAACTAATCACTCCCTTGAGCTTTCGTTCTCTTTAATCATACTAGAATCTGACTTTTTGTAGGTTTAATTTCAACACTAACGACTTGTGCCCTTCCCTCTGAAATGTTTTATCCTCCGACCTATTGATTATTCAGTCATCACAGGCATTTCTTCAACAGTACTACGGCACTACTGCCACTCCATCAAAGTACGTTATAACTTATTCAGCATTTCCGTACACCGTCGTCATCGACATGCAACTGTCTCTTACGTTAGGAGCTTCACACGTTCCACTATTTCTATCTGTACATCTTCCCTTAGGTTCCCCCTAAATTCCGCTAGGCTTGCATGTGCCTGTAACACAAGATGGGTTTTCATAACCAAACGCTTACTCATCCATACCTAGAAGTCCTAATTTGGACCCCGCAGCATTTCTACTACGTGACATTCACGAAAAGTCAATCGAGGGTTCGTCCCAGTCATTCTACTGATTCTAACCATAGGAAGTTTATAGACACCAGACCTATCATTCACAGGATATCTCCCTTTCCACAGCCGTACTGTTTGGGTGAACTTCAGCCTACTTTAACGAGCTTCATACAAGTTTTTGTTTTGCAGTCATCCGCTTGCATGTCGTAGCTTCAGCGAGTGTGTTTCGGGGCGTTACTCCGTCATTCCACACTTCGAAATAGCAGTTCTACCAATAATGGTGACTAGTCTTTTCAACTAGCAACGTGTCGCACTCAAATCAATATCGGGTACCTTATCCCCTTTAAAACCTAAAAATGTTTCGAATGGAATATCTTGACCATCTTTCTTATAAGATGTGCCACACGCCGGACAATCTTTATTAGGTAAATCATAACCAGATGCTACTGAACCATCTTCAAAAAATTCCGAGTGCTGACAATTTGGACAAATATAATGGGGCGCTAATGGATTCACTTCTGTAATCTCCATAAACGTGGCAACGAGCGAAGAGCCTACTGAGCCACGCGAACCTACTAAATAACCATCTGATAATGATTTTTTTACCAACTTTGCAGAAATTAAATAAATGACACCAAATCCATGCCCTAAAATCGATTTCAATTCTTTTTCAATACGTTTTTCAACGATTTCTGGTAAGTCATCTCCGTAGATTTCATGTGCCATATTATATGTTCGACGCGTTACTTCTTCATCGGAACCATCAATTTTAGGCGTATATAAATCATCTTTAATCGGTATCACTTTATCAATCGATTCAGCTAGTGCTTGTGAGTTTGTTACAACAACTTCCTTCGCTAAATCTTCACCTAAAAATGCAAAATCCTCGAGCATTTCGTCAGTTGTACGGAAATGACTCTCTGGTAATTCAGCACGATTTAATGGATTAGCTCCACCTTGTGAGCGAATTAAAATCTTACGGAAAATAGAATCCTCTTCATGTAAGTAATGAACATTTCCTGTTGCAATAACTGGTTTATCTAATTTTTTACCGATTTTCACTATTTTACGAACAATATCTTCCATATTCCATTCATCTTTAATTAATTCGCGCTCCAATAGCGGCTTATAAACACCTTTAGGATGCACTTCTAAATAATCATAAAATTTAGCGATTTCTGTAGCTTCATCAACTGATTTTTGCATGACTGCAGTAAAAAATTCGCCCGCTGAACAACCAGAACCAACTAATAAACCTTCACGATATTTTTGTAACGATGAACGCTTAATACGTGGAACGCGATAAAATGTTTGCGTATGTGCTTCACTAATTAACTTAAACATATTTTTTAAGCCATCTTGTGTTTGCGCTAAAATTGTACAGTGCGTTGGACGAGAACGCTTATAAGCATCGCCACCGCCAACATATTTATTGAAATCATCATGAAAGGCGATTTCTCTTTCCTTAACCGCTTCTTTTAATAAATGAAGTAATAAATATCCCGTTGCTTCCGTATCATAAATTGCACGGTGATGTTGTGTTAATTCAATATTGAATTTTTTACATAATGTATTTAAACGATGATTTTTCATTGTTGGATACAACATACGTGCAAGCTCTAACGTATCAATCACCGAATGATCAAAGTGATTAATACCTGCTTTTTTATATGCTTCATACAAGAAACCAATATCAAATGATGCGTTATGCGCAACAACAATACCATCTTCGATAAAATCATGAAATTTTGCAATCATGTCTTCTACTTCAGGTGCATCGCGTACCATATCATCCGTAATACCAGTCAATTCAATTGTTGTTGCAGATAATGCATGATGCGGATTTGAAAAACTTTCAAACGTATCAATTACTTCACCATCAACAATTTTAACAGCCGCAAGTTCAATAATCGTATCGTATGCTGCTGATAGCCCGGTTGTCTCTACATCGAATACAACAAATGTCGCGTGTTCAAGCTCAATATGACGTGGTTCGTACGCAATTGGTACACCATCGTCAACTAGATTAGCTTCAACACCAAAAATAGCCTTAATACCATGTTTTTCTGCTGCTCCATACGCTTCTGGAAATGCTTGTGCACCGCCATGATCTGTAATAGCCACTGCAGGATGACCCCATTTGGCTGCTTGTGTAACAAGTTCAGCTGCTGACGATGTAGCATCCATTTGGCTCATCGATGAATGCATATGCAATTCGACACGGCGCTCTCCTTCAGGTGCTTTGTCTGCACGGATTTGTGGGCGAATTTCTTGCATATCCTGTGCCATCATTACGAGATCACGCACGAAGGTATCATTTTGAATCGAGCCACGCGCGCGAACCCACATGCCCTTTTTCGCTTTTTGCATAATCGATACATCATCTTTATCTCGCGAGAACATCTTCACTAAAATAGAATCTGTATAATCGCTAACTTTCATTGTTAATAATGAGCGACCACTACGCAGTTCTTTTACTTCAACGTCGAAAACAAAACCTTCAATCGTAACTCGGCGTTCTTCATCTTGAATTTGTTGAATTTCCATCAACGTGTCATCAGGCTTCATTGCGATGCCTAGTTGGAATGGCCGATCATCATCGTCACCACCGCCATTCACTTTTTCCTGTTCGCGTTTTTGCATATCTTCTACCGCTTTTTTCGCAAACTGCTCTTCTTCAATACGACGTTGTTCTAAAAATTTCTGCTGTTCTTCTACAAGCTCTTCCGTAGCTTCACTTAACATAAATTCTACAGGCAACTTCGGGAATCCATAATAACTATAATTCGTTGAAATTTTATCGGTATATTTGTGTTTATATGCTTCAAGTTCAAAATCACGTTTACATGTTAATGCAAGTTTTTGACCATTCCATGCTGGAACTTGTTCTGCCAATCCTTTACGTAATGGAGGCGAAATTTCTTCTAAATCATTGACAACTGTCAACCAATAATCTTGAATTAACTCCTCAGTAACTTGCGGTTGCTCTGCTGTAAATTGCAACTGTATTTGAGCGATTTGCGTAAATGCCTTTTCGACATTCATCTTAAATAATTGATATACACGATACGGTAAAATATTTGGCGTTTTTAATGTAAACTGCCACACACGCTGTTGTTTATGCACCGTCATCCGCGTTATTTCTGCCGCTTCAAAAAACGGCATGTACACATCATCTGTCAGACCAATTTGTTGTAAAAGAATCTGAAAACGTTGTCTTGCTTCATGTTCATTAGACATGTTCGCACCTACTTTCTTTAAACGTTCCTCTTCTATTGTACGTGAATTTAAGCTGTCATACAAAAGCTCCACCTCAAATTCCAGACAAAGAAAAAAGCTTGATTGCTCAAGCTTTTTCAGTGCCGTACAATAAATTATTTCGTTGTTTTAAATAAATTGTTTAAACGATCAATTAATTCTTCTTTTGCCCATTCAAACGTTTCACCAGTTTGACGAACTTTTACTTCTACGATACCATCTACAGCTTTTTTACCAACTGTCACGCGTACTGGTAAACCGATTAAATCTGAATCAGCGAATTTAACACCTGCGCGCTCTTTACGGTCATCATGTAGTACATCATAACGATAAGATGTTAATAACTTATATAGATCTTCTGATAATTCATTTTGTGCATCATCTTTTGTATTAACCGTAATTAAATGCACATCATATGGCGTTACTTGTTGAGGCCATGTGAAACCATATGCATCTTGATATTGCTCTGCTACTGCAGCCATTACACGTGATACACCAATACCGTAGCAACCCATAATAAATGGTTGGTTACGGCCATTTTCATCTAAGAACATACCGTTTAACGACTCAGAATATTTTGTACCTAATTTAAAGACATGTCCTACTTCGATACCTTCAGCAAATTTAATTGTACCTTCGCCATCTGGAGATGGGTCACCCACTTGGATAAAACGGATATCCTCATATGCATCAATAGCAAAATCACGACCCGGATTAACACCCGTAAAATGGAATCCATCTACATTCGCACCTGCAACACCATTACGTACAGATTTAATCGCATGGTCCGCTACTACTTTCACACCAACCGGTAACTTAATTGGACCTAGTGAACCAATATGGCTACCTAATAGTTCAACAATTTCTTCATCTGTTGCTAGTTCAGCTGTTTCTGCTTCCAAAGCATGTTTTAATTTAATATCGTTAATTTCATGGTCGCCGCGAGCAAGAACAACTACAAGTTCTTCATCTACTTTGAACACTAATGTTTTAATAATGTTATCCGCAGGCACTTCTAAAAATGCTGCAACATCTTCAATTGTTTTTTGATCTGGTGTTTCTACTTTTTGAAGTTCTGCCATTTCGGCATCTGGCGCCGAGTAATCAACTTTCACTTCTGCCATTTCAATGTTGGCAGCATAGTCTGATGTATCTGAGTAGGCAATTGTATCTTCGCCAATTTCAGATAACACCATAAACTCATGCGTATCTTTACCACCAATTGAACCTGAATCCGCAATAACTGCACGGAAATTTAAACCTAGACGCATAAAAATGTTTTTATATGCTTGCACCATATCTTCATATGTTACATCTAAGCTCTCCTGTGTTGCATGGAAAGAATAAGCATCTTTCATAATAAATTCACGACCACGTAATAAACCAAAGCGAGGACGTTTTTCATCACGGAATTTTGTTTGAATTTGATAAAGTGTTAATGGCAATTTTTTATATGATTTCACTTCATCGCGAACTAATGCTGTAATTACTTCCTCATGAGTTGGACCTAATGCAAAGTCACGGTTATGACGATCTTTTAAACGCATTAATTCTGGACCGTAATGTTCCCAACGACCAGATTCTTGCCATAACTCAGCTTGTTGTAATGCCGGTAGTAATACTTCATTACCACCTATTGCATCCATTTCTTCACGAACAATTTTCTCAATGTTCGCAAGTACTTTTTTACCTAATGGTAAATATGAGTACACACCTGATGTGCTTTGGCGGATAAAGCCTGCACGAAGTAATAATTGATGCGATTTAACGTCAGCATCTGCTGGTACTTCACGCAAAGTTGGGATAAATGTTTTAGATTGTTTCATGTTCAACCTCACCTTTGAATATAGTTGACTCTATTATACAAGACAAAGAGCCATTTGTTATGTTTTTAAGCAAGAAAAGTTCATTTGCAGTGCAAATGAACTCATTTCTCGCTTCTTAAAAGAAGAAACGCTGTATATCATTCCACGTTACTGCGACCATTAAGACCATCAAGCACGCAAAACCAACAAATGTAATAACGCCTTCTTTATTTTTATCAAGTGGCTTCCCACGTACTAACTCATATACAAATAATGCAAGACGCCCACCATCTAGTGCAGGGAACGGTAATAAATTCATAATCCCTAAATTGACACTTAATGCTGCTGCCCAACTTAGTAATGTAATGAAACCATATTTTGCGACTTCTGATGTTGCTTCGTAAATTCCAACAGGTCCAGATAATGCATCTAGCGTAAATCCACCTGTCACAAGAACGATTAATATTTCAACAATTTGAACTAACCATGTCCAAGTCTGTTCGAAACCATATGGAATTGCTTTTAATAGGTTTTTATCGTAAGTATTCGCATACTGAATACCTATTTGTCCCACTTTTTGTTTATTTACTTCAACTTCTTTTGGCGTGACTTGCAATGTTTTTTTATTGCCATCGCGCAATACATCAATTGTAATTTCTTTACCAGGATTTTTTTGAATAACTGCGGATAAATCTTGGAATTTATCAACTTCTTTACCATCTACAGCAGTAATTAAATCATTTTTTTCAAAGCCTGCTACCGCTGCTGGGCTATCATCTACAACTTTTGCAATTAGCGGCTCATTTGTCGGAATACCTTGAACAAAGCCAATAATAATAAAAATAACAATTGCTAAAAGGAAGTTAAATAAAGGGCCCGCAAAAATTGTAATGGCTCGTTTACCAAGTGATTGCGCATTAAATGTACGGTCATACGGCGCTATTTGTGTT
This sequence comes from Kurthia huakuii LAM0618, assembly GCF_000505545.1. GTDB lineage: Bacteria > Bacillota > Bacilli > Bacillales_A > Planococcaceae > Kurthia > Kurthia huakuii. The sequence continues at coordinate 290,317 of NZ_AYTB01000007.1, read as the reverse complement.
TCTTGACCATTTTCTTCAATCACACAATCACGTGCTACATTATAACGAACAAATTGTTCATCTTCGTCATAGCCTTCTACCCATAATTCCTTTTGCAGTTCTGCTTTTTCTACTTCTAAAAATAGCATATCTGGTAATTGTTTATTTTGGTTCATCACTAAGCGATTAATTTCATCGTTATTATTTAGCGTAAATCCAATACGATAGCCTGGTTGTAATTCAACATTATCTAAATCATCGCCAGCCATTCGAACATAGCCACCCATTGGCAGTAAACGAATCGTATAAAGTGTTTCACCTTTTTTAATCCCTAATAATTTTGGACCAAAGCCGATTGCAAATTCACGAACCATAATTCCTGAACGTTTTGCAAAAATAAAGTGCCCCAATTCATGGAAAAATACGATCATGCCAAATACGAATATAAATGCAATTGCTGATTGCATCAAACCCCACCTTTAATAATAAAGTTGACTTCCATGCAAAAATGCACGCATTGTCATCTATATGCTTTATTTTATCATGCCTACAACAATTTTTCTTGTTTCCTTATCTACAGTCAAAATTGTTTCCAAATCTGGATTTTGAATATTATTATGTGTTTGCATAACGTATTCAATCATATCTTCAATTTGAAGGAACGTAATTTTCCCTTGTAAAAATGCACTAACTGCTGCTTCATTTGCTGCATTCATCGCTGTTAAAATTGTGCCTCCCATACGCCCCGCTTCATATGCAAAACCTAAACAACGGAAACGGTCAAAATCAACATTTTCAAAATGTAATTGACCCACTTTAGCCAAATCTAAACGTTCTGCTGTTGAACGTGGCAAGCGCTCTGGATAACTTAGTGCATATTGGATTGGCGTACGCATATCTGCTGTTCCAAGTTGCGCCATAACGCTTGAATCATGATATTCCACCATAGAATGAATAATGGATTCACGATGGATTAATACGTCAATATTATCATATGACATATCATATAATACTGCTGCTTCGATAACTTCTAAGCCCTTATTCATCAATGTAGCTGAATCAATCGTAATTTTTGCACCCATTGACCAGTTTGGATGATTTAATGCTTGCTTGACTGTTACACCTTCAAGCTCTGCACGTGTTTTATCTCTGAAGCTACCACCTGAAGCAGTTAAAATCAGACGTTCTACAGATTTTGGGTTTTCTCCATTCATTGATTGCCACAGTGCCGAATGTTCACTGTCGACTGGTAAGATAGGTGCCCCATATTTTTTTGCCTCAGCCATTACAAGGTGGCCAGCTGTAACCAACGTTTCTTTATTTGCAATTGCAATGGCTTTCTTTTGGCGAATCGCTGCTAATGTAGATTCCAAACCAATGCTTCCTAAAACTGCATTTAATAATACATTCGAATCATTATACGTAGCGACATCAATTAAACCTTGTGCGCCATATGTTACTTCTAATTTTGGAAACTCTTTCGATAATAATAAAGCGTCCGCTTCTGATTGCATTGAAACAAGTTTTGGAGAAAATTCACGAATGATTTCCTTCGTTTTTTCAATATTTTTACCCGATGCTAGAGCTGCAATTTCAAATTCTTCCTGATGATCTTTTACAATATCAAGTGTCTGCTGCCCAATTGAACCTGTTGCACCCAATAAACTAATCGACTTCATAATGATTATCTCCTATCCAACAAAATGTAAAAAATGTAATAGTGGTAAAACAAATAATAGGCTATCAAAGCGATCTAAAATACCACCATGTCCAGGTAAAATCTTACCTGAATCTTTTACGCCATAATGACGTTTCACGGCGGATTCTACTAAGTCACCTAATTGGCCAACAATAGAAGCGATAATTGTTACAACAAGCAACTTCCACCATTGAATCTCAAGCTGTGTTATCATTTCAAAAATAACTACAGCAATAATTGCTATAATGATTCCACCTATAAAACCTTCAATCGTTTTTTTCGGCGAGATTTCAGGCCAAAGTTTATGTTTACCTAATTTTCGTCCTACAAAATAAGCACCTGAATCTGTTGACCATACAACAACTAAAGCAAATACAATGTACAATAGCCCATCACTTGCATCTCGTGTTGCCATAAAGTAATAAAATCCTACGCCAACGTAAAATACAGAAACGAGCAAAAAGCCCACATCATCAAATGTAAATTTATTTTTCTTTAAGACGACATAAATTAATAATACCGCCGTAATAAGTACAAGCCATTCCAATTTCGAATAACTTGTCGCGTCGATAACAGCACTCTCCCATTTCGCAGGCATTAGCATAGCAAATAAGCCAATTAAAGCTAAAATACCTGGCACAGAGAACAGCGACATATTGCGCATTTTAAGCATTTCAAAAAGCCCTACTGCTGCAAGTGCATAAATAACGATTGTTAATGGCACTTCACCATAAATAACAAACGGTACAAATAGCAATGCCGCAATAATGGCTGTAATAATACGCTGTTTCACGATTTATTCCCCTTTCAATCCACCATAACGGCGATTGCGCGATTGATAGCTTTCGACCGCCTCTAGTAAATCTTTCTCACTAAATTCAGGCCAATGTACGTCCGTAAACCAAAATTCGCTATAAGCAAGCTGCCATAATAGGAAGTTGCTTAAACGAAGCTCTCCACTTGTGCGAATAAGCAAATCTGGATCAGGTAAGTTTGATGTCATTAAATGATTCGAAATTGTTTCTTCTGAAATGTCTTCCAAGCTTAACGTTCCATTTTGAACTTGGTTAACAATCTCTTGAACAGATAAAACCATTTCACGACGACTACCATAGTTTAAAGCAAAGTTTAGTATCATTCCTGTATTATTTGCTGTTGTATCCATCGCGTTTCGAACAGCGTTCTGCGTATGCATTGGTAAATCTGATATTTCACCAATCATCATTACACGAATATTTAACTCCATTAATTCTGGTAAAAATGATGTCAAAAATTCTTCCGGCAAACGCATTAAAAATTCTACTTCCTTGCGCGGGCGTTTCCAGTTTTCTGTCGAGAAAGCATACAAAGTCAGCGCTCGAATACCTACTTTGTTCGCACAACGCGTAATCGTACGTATATTTTTCATACCTTCATGATGCCCTGCTACGCGTGGCAAAGCACGCTTTTGTGCCCAACGACCATTTCCATCCATAATAATGGCAATGTGTTGCGGTACGCTCTCACTACGCACTTGTATCATGCGTTGTTCTAATGTAGCGTTCTTTTTATCTGTTTTTCTCCATCCGAGTTTATCTAACATTTAAAATCCTCCACTAACTTGCATATCGGAACGTATACTTAATCTATCATAACAAAAATAACAATTCTTTTCCTCTATATCACAAAAAAAGACGTCCCCATTTTCTATAGAGGACGTCTTTTGAATTTGGAAAGTTCTATTAAACTGATAAAACTTCTTTTTCTTTTTCAGCTGCTAATTCATCAATTTCTTTGATGTGATCATCAGTTAATTTTTGAATATCATCGCTATATCCACGTAAATCATCTTCTGTAATTTCGCCAGCTTTTTCAGCTTTTTTGAAATCATCATTTGCATCACGGCGGATGTTACGAACAGCCACTTTCGCTTCTTCTGCTTCTTTTTTAACAACTTTAACAAGCTCTTTACGGCGCTCTTCTGTAAGAGCTGGAATCGTTAAACGAATAACTGAACCATCATTTGTTGGCGTAATACCAAGTTCTGATTTTAAAATTGCTTTTTCAATATCACCTAAAATTGTTTTATCATACGGTTGAATCACTAAAAGGCGTGCTTCAGGAACTGAGATGCCTGCCATTTGGTTTAATGGCGTTGGAGCTCCATAATATTCTACTGAAATACGGTCTAAAAGTGAAGCATTCGCACGACCCGCACGAATTGCAGCAAGCGTGCGTGAAAATGCATCAATTGCTTTAGACATACGTTCTGTTGCTTGATCAATGACTTGTTTTGACATGCTTTCCCCTCCTAAAATTAATTCTCTTATTTATGCACTGTAGTACCGATTTTTTCACCCATTACAGCGCGTTTGATGTTACCATCTTCTAATAATGAGAATACTACTAAATCGATATCGTTGTCCATGCATAATGTTGAAGCCGTTGAGTCCATTACTTGTAAACCTTTTTGAATAACATCTAAATATGTTAATTCTTCATACTTCACAGCAGTTTCATCAACTTTTGGATCTGCAGAGTATACACCATCTACATTGTTTTTCGCCATTAAAATGACATCTGCGCCAATTTCAGCCGCACGTAATGAAGCTGTTGTGTCAGTTGAGAAATAAGGATTACCTGTACCCGCAGCGAAGATTACTACACGTTTTTTCTCTAAATGGCGAACTGCTTTACGACGAATGTATGGTTCAGCAACTTGTGTCATCACAATTGAAGATTGTACACGAGTCGGTACACCTAGGTTTTCTAATGAATCTTGTAAAGCTAAAGCATTCATTACAGTAGCTAACATGCCCATGTAATCTGCATTGGCACGTTCCATACCCATTTCTGCTCCAATTTTACCTCTCCAAATATTACCGCCACCTACTACTAAGGCAACTTCTACTCCTAAGTCTACTACTTCCTTAATTTGTGCTGCGACTGATTTAACAACTTGCGGTGCTAGGCCGAAACCTGCGTCACCAGCTAGTGCTTCCCCACTTAATTTAATGACTACGCGTTTGTATTGTTGTGGCATAAGCTCTTTAGACCTCCATATTTTTTTCTTGAAAAATAGGGAACACGGTGTTACTGTGCTCCCTACTTTAATAAATCTATTTGATTGAAAAAATTAGTTACCTTTAACTTGGTTCATAACTTCTTCTGCAAAGTTATCTTCGCGTTTTTCGATACCTTCGCCCACTTCGTAACGTACGAATTCAGAAACTTTAGCATCGCCTAAGAATTTAGCAACAGTTTCATCTGGATTTTTAACGAATGGTTGATCAAGTAAGCAAATTTCTTTGAAGTATTTGTTTAAACGACCTTCTACCATTTTAGCTACAATGTTTTCTGGTTTGCCTTCGTTTAAAGCTTGTTCAGTTAACACTTTACGTTCATGTTCAACTTCATCAGCTGAAACTTGGTCATGAGAAACATATTTAGGGTTGATTGCAGCGATGTGCATAGCTACATCTTTCGCTTTAGAAGCGTCAGTTGTACCTTCAACAACAGTTAATACACCAATACGGCCGCCCATGTGTAAGTAAGCACCGAAAGCATCAGCATCTGTTTTAGTTTCAATTACGAAACGACGAAGAGTGATTTTTTCACCGATAGTAGCGATTGCTGTAGAAATATGTTCTGCAACAGTAGCACCATTTTCCATTGTTGACGCTAAAGCTGCTTCTACATCTGCAGGTTTAGCAGCTAATAAGTGATCAGCTAATTCTTTAACTAAAGTTTGGAAGCCTTCATTTTTAGCAACGAAGTCAGTTTCAGCGTTTACTTCTAAAAGTACAGCACCGTTACCGTTTTCAGCGATGAAAGTAGTACCTTCAGCCGCGATACGATCCGCTTTTTTACCAGCTGCAGCTAAACCTTTTTCGCGTAGGAAATCTACAGCTGCGTCGATATCTCCATCAGTTTGTACTAATGCTTTTTTACAATCCATCATACCAGCACCAGTTTTTTCACGTAATTCTTTAACCATTTTAGCAGTTACTGCCATTGATAGTTCCTCCTATACAATTGGAAATTTTATTTTCTCAAAAAAAGGTGATAAGAGGTATTATCCGCTTATCACCTGTCTCTAAAATAAGAAATTACTCAGCTGAAGCTTCTTCTGTAGCTTCAACTTGCGCTTCTTCTTCACCTTGTTTAGACTCGATTAAAGCATCAGCCATTTTAGAAGTGATTAATTTTACAGCGCGGATTGCGTCATCGTTTGATGGAATAACGTAATCAATTTCATCTGGATCACAGTTAGTATCAACCATAGCCACAATTGGAATGTTTAATTTGTGTGCTTCTGCAACAGCAATACGTTCTTTACGTGGATCAACTACGAACATTACATCTGGAATAGCTTGCATATCGCGGATACCGCCTAAGAAACGTACAAGACGTTCGTGTTGTTTTTTAAGTTGAACAACTTCTTTTTTAGGAAGTACTTCGAAAGTACCATCTTCTTCCATACGTTCGATTTCTTTTAAACGTGCGATACGTTTTTGAATAGTACCGAAGTTAGTTAATGTACCACCTAACCAGCGTTGGTTAATGTAGTAGTTACCTGAACGTTCAGCTTCTTCTTTAATAGCTTCTTGAGCTTGTTTTTTAGTACCAACAAAAAGAACTTTACCGCCTTCTGCACCAACTTGGCGCATGAAGTCATAAGCTTCTTCTAATTTTTTAACTGTTTTTTGTAAATCGATAATGTAGATACCGTTACGTTCAACAAAGATGAATTTTTTCATTTTTGGATTCCAACGGCGAGTTTGGTGACCGAAGTGTACACCAGCTTCTAGTAATTGTTTCATTGAAATTACTGACATGTTTTGGTTCCTCCTAAAGGTTTTGATTTAATTTTCCTCCGCATTCATCACTTATATAGAGAACTTTGATTTATCAAAGCACCACTCCATATATCAGAGTGCGTGTGTAATAATAACACCAATTGATAATATACCATAGTCCCTATTCACTAGCAACTATTTTATTGAGTTATTGCTGAAATTTCAATAATAACTCAACTTCAGTTTTACCTTGATTTAATTTTTTAGCAATGTCGGAAATTGAAAACCCTTCTTTATACATCTTTATCACTTGTTCTTCAATTGTAGGCTCTTTTGCAGTATGTCGCTGCTGTTGATAGGCTTTTTTTACATAAGCTTTGGGTGTTTCAAAATCATTTTGTATTGATAAATTTTTTTCATGTTGTTGTTTATTATCTCTAGGTTTTGTCTGCTGTTGTTCCACATCTCTATTTGGGGATGAATCTACTTTTATGCTTTTTATTTCTTGAATTAAACGATCATTTTCATCTTTCATTTCAGCTAAATAGACACCTATTGAATCATCCATATCATCTTTCAGTTGCTTTTGCTTTTCTTCTATTTCTTTTAAACGAGTAATTTTCAAATTTAAAAGGACAATAAAATAAAAACTTAAGCATTGTGCAATGATGAGGAAGATTATCACTAGACTAGTCATTATTCAATCTCCTAACCACTAAAATCAACAAAATTCCCTTTAAACGGGTGATGAGCCGATTGTTCTTTAGATTGACGCTGTTCATTGTTAGTATGTGACTCCCCATGAGGCTGCTTCCGTTTATCGGGATGCTCATCTCCTATTTGAGCAGTGTCTTCTGTCTCTAAAACTGTCATACGATTTTTCAACATCTGCTTTTCTGTAGCCATTTGAGCCATTGCCTGGTTTCCATTTACATATTGTTGTGCATTATCAGCTATTTTTCCCGCTTCAAATGTTTTAGGTAACGCAATCTGAAGCTCGACACTTTTTAACGACATTGCGATTCCTCCGTTAATTTATAGGTTTTTCATTTCATCTGTTAATAAATTACGCAATTTAAATAATGCTTTTGAATGGATTTGCGAAATTCTAGAAGTTGATAATTCCAACATTTCTCCAATCTCAGTTAACGTCAGTTCTTCTGTATAAAATAAACTTAATACTAATTGTTCTTTATCATTTAATTTTAAAATACTAGCAGATAAATCTTGTATTAACTCTGCCTGCATCGCTTCTTGTTCGGGTGTTCTGATTGAATCATCTCGAATCGAAAAAGATTTATGATCTGATTCATCATCTTGCAACTGCTCATCCATTGATAAGATATTCGAAGCAAAATGTTCTCGAACTGTTTGGAATACTTCATCAACTGTAATGTTCAACTCATCAGCTACTTCTTCTGGCGTCACATGACGTTGTAACCGTTGTTCCATTTCCTCAATAAGAGCATCCATCTTCTTTGTCTTTTCTCGAGCCGAACGTGGTAACCAATCCTCTTTTCTAAGGCCATCTATAATTGCTCCACGCACTCGAAACGAAGCATACGTATCAAATTTTAAATCTCTTGTTGGATCAAATTTATTTAAAGCGTCAAATAATCCCATCATACCTAAACTATTTAATTCATCACGAGATACACTTTTGGGTAACCCAACGGCGATTCGTTGAACATGATAAGATACTAACGGTTTATACTTTCGCATTAATACGTCTCCTGCATGAGGATCTCGATTGGCTTTCCAACTTTGCCATAGTTTTTGCTCTTCTGCTGAAGTTGTTTGCATCAAATTATCCTCCTAACTTTAACAACATTCCCTTCAATCATTATAACAAATCTCACCTATATTTTGGAATGTATATACTACAGAATCTGTGCAAAATAAAAGGATTGCTCTTAACAATTTCAATTATCATGTTGCACTTTTGTAAACTCAAAGAAAAAATAGTCGAAAACCATTTTTCTTCGTATCCAAAAATGCTGCTCATGTTGAAATTCTAGAACAATCCTTCTATCCTTAATTTTCTTGTGCCATTAATGTTTTTACTACTTGCGCTACTTCTTTCGCCTGTGTTTCCTCTATATTGTTCTTTTCAATTTTTACTGTTTGATTTGTTGATGACTCTTCTTGTAGTTCTTCCGTGTGTTCTTCTACTACATTCTCCTCCAATTGAGGTGTATAAAATGCATATCCAATTAAAAAGCGAACAATAAAAGTTACTATAAATACAACAAATGCTACTGTGAAAGATTGTATAAGAATCTCACTTGGTGTACGAGCAGTTTGAAATATCAATAAAAAGTAAATCGCAAAAGAACCAAGGCTAGCCCAGCAATTAATGTAAAATGTTCCTGCCATTAAATATCTTTCACTCCTTGATTTACTGTACGTATTTGTAGCTTTGATGTTTGAGGATTGAATTCAATCGTACGACCACTATTCCCACCCGTATCTTCAGCAATAATCGGAATACCTAGTTTTCTTAATTGATCTTTTACCGCGTCGACATTCCGAGGTCCTATACGCATAGAATCTTGATTTGATGTGAATTTAAACATCTGTGCACCACCAGCAATTTTAGCTTTCAATTTGAAGGGAATCGCCCCCCTCTTTTTCATAATTTCAACTAAAGCAGGTACTCCTGTGTCAGCAAATTTTGCGACGGTCAGCTGACCTCCTCTACTAAGAGCTGAATCTGGCAGCATAACATGTACTAAACCTGCTATTTGCTTTGATTCATCATAGATAACAACACCTACACAAGAGCCTAATCCGGACGTGCGAATTGTTTGTGTATGTATCGCAACATCTAATTGTGCAATTCCTACTTTAACAACGTCTAAATTCGTGAACATTTTATTGTACACCTAACGACGTAAAGATTGTAGAAAATGAATCCGGATCTGGAATTAAGAAAAAGTGACCGCTGACTTCTTCTGTACCATCTTTTTCATCTTGTTCAATAATCGATGTATCTATTACGATAACATAATCACTAATTTGTGATACTTCTATTAAACCAATACTAATAATTGCTCCAAACATGTCACTTGCTAATGCTGGAGGAGTCGGATACAATTTTAAACTTGTAAAATCAGAAAGTGCCGATAAGTAGGATCCTGATAAAATGTTGCCCATTTCTTGCATAGCCGATAGACCTAGCTCTGATGGTGATTGTGCAAAATTAAAAGTTTCGTCATGAATTAGCTTACGAATTAATTGATTTGCTTGTTCAACTGGCATAATAAAGAACATACCACCCGAGATATCCCCATCAATTCGTAAATAAATTCCTGTCACAAATGTTTCTGCACCACCTACACGTTCCATCATATCGTTAAACGTTACCATTTCTACTTGAGGTACATGCATATCAATTTTTGTATTAAGTAATGATGACAAAGCTGTAGCTGCATGAGCTGCACCAATATTACCAATTTCTTTTAATACATCTAAATGAAAAGAAGTAATTTGTTGTATATCCATCAAAAATCCCCTCTTATTTTAACGTACTTAAAACTTTTTCTAAATTTAATAAAATTAATAAACGATTCCCTATATTAGCGACACCTGAAATAAATTCTTCTTCTAATGAGCCAACTACTTCTGGTTGAGGCTCAATTGTCTCTTTTGCTATATCCATTACATCATTTGCTGCATCTACAATAAAGCCTACTTCCATATCTTCTTCAGAAATGATAATGATACGAGTATTTTCGTTACTTACCGTTGTTGTAACGCCAAAACGATCACGTAAATCAATAATTGGTGTTACAACACCTCGCAAGTTAATAACGCCTTTCACATAATATGCGGTTCGTGGGACACGCGTAATATGCATCATTTTTTCAATACCTTGTACTTGTTCAACCGGTAATGCATATTCTTTATCACCTAATTGAAAAACAATTACTTTCATTACTTCGACGTCCATTGTTACATTTTCTGTCATCTTGAACACCTCTCTTATTTAATAAGTGAATTACAATCAATAATTAACGCTACTTGACCGTTACCTAAAATTGTTGCGCCTGAAATAGCAAAAACATTCGTTAAATAATTCCCTAAAGATTTGAGAACAATTTCTTGTTGGCCAATAAATGAATCCACAACTAGCCCCGCCATTTTGTCGCCTTTCCTTACAATAACAATCGAATGAAAGTCATCTTCCTCATTATCATTTCGTGGTACTTCAAAAATTTCTTCTAAGAAAACAAGTGGTACAACTTTTCCGCGGAAATCAATTACTTTTTGATTATGCGCATTCATAATATCCGATTTACGAATAATTGACGTTTCAATGATTGATGATAAAGGAATCGCATAAGTTTCTTGCTCAATTTCAATTAACATTACTGAGATAATTGATAGTGTAAGAGGCAATTGTACAGAGAATAATGAACCTTTTCCTTCTTCAGATTCAATTGTAATGTTGCCACCTAATGATTCAATCGTTGATTTTACAACGTCTAATCCTACACCACGTCCTGAAATATCTGATAATACCTCCGCTGTTGAGAACCCCGATGCTAAAATCAATTCATTTATTTGATTATCTGTCAATTTTGAAGCTATTTCTGGCGTAACAACGCCTTTTTCTAAAGCTTTGCTTAAGACGCGCTCTTTATTGATGCCAGCACCATCGTCCTCTATTTCGATAAATACGTGATTACCACTATGATATGCTCGTAGCTCAACATGACCTTCTTCCGGTTTGCCTGCAGCTAAACGTATTTCTGGACTCTCAACACCATGATCTAATGAGTTACGAATTAAATGCACAAGAGGGTCTCCAATTTCATCAATTACCGTACGATCCAACTCTGTCTCTGCGCCAATAATATCCAATTTTACTTTTTTATTTAAATCTCGTGATAATTGTCGAACCATTTTCGGGAAACGGTTGAATACTGTTTCTACGGGAACCATACGCATATTTAAAATAATATTTTGTAAGTCGCTTGATACGCGCGACATACGCTCTACTGATTCATTTAACTCATTATGATTTAACTCTGCAGCAATCGATTGTAAGCGTCCGCGATCAATAACTAACTCTTCGAATAAATTCATAAGAATATCTAATCTTTCAATATTAACTCGAATTGTCTTGCTTGTTGCATGCGCAGTTTTAGTTGGTTTTTCTACCTGCTTTGCCGTCGAATCAGGCACTGCTTTCGTTGTTGTTTGTACAGGAACTTCTACTTCTACACTTTTCGCTGTTGATGCAACAACTAGAGATTCAACTTCATGTGTTACTTCAGAGTTTAATTTTTGAATAACTACTTTTTCTACTTCCGATACTTTACCTAATAATTTTTCTACAACAGTTATATCTTCTTTTGTCACAAAAGCAATTGAGAAGTCTGTATCAAATTGCTCTGCTTCTAATTGTTCTACAGCAGGGACTGACTTAATAACATCCCCATTTTTCTCCAGTACTTCAAACACCATAAATACTCGAGCTGCTTTTAAAAGACAATCATCTCGTAAACTAATAGCGATTTCATATGTTTCAAACCCTTGTTCATGTGATTGTTCAATAATTGTACGTTCAAAATCATCATAATTAAGCGATGTTGCAGAAATTTTTATAGTTTCTGTAATATCATCTACTAAAGCTTTTTCGTTGGTACCATTAATTGCCTCACCATTCTCGATACGTTTTAATTTTTCAACCGTTTCGACAACATTACGCTTTCCGTCTCCACCTTCTGAAATATCTCCAATCATCGCTTCAAGGTGATCAATTGATTCAAAAACAACATCTAAAATTTCAGGGGACACTTCGATTTTTTCGTTACGAATTGCATCTAAAACATTTTCCATTTTATGCGTTAAATCTGCTAAATCTTCAAATCCCATTGTTGCAGACATTCCTTTTAACGTATGCGCATTGCGGAAAATTTCATTCACGATTGATAAATCATGTGGATTTTGCTCCAATGCTAATAAATTCTCGTTACACGATTGTAAATGTTCAGTACTTTCATCAATGAATACTTCTAAATATTGGTTTGTATCCATAATTAAGCCTCCTCCTATGGAATATATTTCATAATTGTATGTGCAATATCATCTACATCTTCTACATCATCAATTAACCCTGTCTCGAATGCTGCTTTTGGCATTCCATATACTACACATGTATGAGCAGATTCTGAAATTGCTTTTACATTACCTGTTTTCTTTAAAATTTCTAAGCCTTTTGTACCATCCGAACCCATCCCTGTCATGATAACTGCTAATTTATCATAATCTAATAACTCACTGGCACTTTCATACAAAACATCTACAGCAGGACGATGGCCACCCCTTGGCGCTTCCATATTATCTAATTTAACCCCCACAGACATACCGACTTTTTGAAGTTTCATATGGTATCCACCCGGAGCAATATAAGCGACTCCAGCTTGGAGAATATCTCCATTTTCCGCTTCTTTAACCGTTATTTCCGATAAAGTATCTAATCGTGCCGCCAATGATTTTGTAAATCCTGCCGGCATGTGCTGAACAATTAAAATGGGCGCTGTTATACTTTTCGGTATTTTAGTTATAACTTCTTGTAACGCGCGTGGCCCTCCAGTAGAAGTTCCTACTAATACTAATTTTTTATTAGCATGAGAGTTCCAATTATTAGAGCTTGCTGATACAGTTCTTATCGATCTAGTGGGCGTAACAATTGGTTTTGAAATAACTTTTTTAGAAGTACTATTACTATTTAACATAAATGATGTTGCTGGCGTTGTTTTCCGTAATTTTGCAACAGATACACTAGCAGCTTGTAAAACCTTATGCACCAACTCATCTTTAATTTTATGTAAATCTAACGAAATTGTACCGCTTGGTTTAGCAATAAAATCTACTGCGCCGTTTGCCATTGCTTCTACGGTAATTTCTGCTCCAGCTTTTGTCGTACTAGAAAGCATAACTACTGGCGTCGGGCAATCTGCCATAATTAATTTCAAAGCTTCCAATCCATTTAATTTCGGCATTTCAACGTCTAGTGTCACAACATCTGGTTTTAAAACTTTTATTTTTTCAAGTGCATCTTGGCCATTTCTTGCTGTTCCAATCACTTCAATAGTTGGAACATCTACAAAAAAATCACCTATCAACTTTCTCATAAATGCTGAATCATCCACAATTAATAACTTTTTTGTTACTACCATGTTATCCACGCCCTTTACTAAAAATACTTTTTAATGCATTCATAAAGCGATTTTCATCCATTTCATCGAGCGACTTTATATGCCCGGTCTCATATGTTTCCACAATTTTTTGTATTGCCTTTGTCGCTGGAGCGCGCTCATATAAAACTGAAAACAATTGTTGTTGTTGTACAGCTTTACGAACATGAATATCTTCTGGAATAGACCCTAAAATCTTTAATTCTTTTTGAAGAAACTGCTGTGCTGTATTCTGTAAACGTTTCAATGTCTGTTTTCCTTCATCTATTGTTAATGTTCGATTACATACGATGTACATATTCTTAAGCGAATTTCGCATATGAACATACTTCATCATGGAATAAGCATCCATAATAGCAGTAGGTTCTGTTGTGGAAATAACAATAATATCATCTAAAGTTTCTATTAATTGCAATGACCATTCTGTAGCACCTGCCCCCATATCAAAGATAATATAATCATAACGTTGTTGAAGTAATTCAAAAACAGATAATAAACGCTCAAACATCAAATCATTCCATTCAATCACTGTCGCCATTGCAGAACCACCACTTATATAGTCTATATTATCTAAAAATGGCTCCTTTACATCTTCTAAACTATATTGACCTGTCAAATATTCCATTAACGTCCTTTTAGTCTTTTTACCTAACAATATATGGACATTTCCCATTCCTATATCCATATCAACTATAACTATTTCATATCCTTTTTTTGCCATATTAAACGAGAAATTAGTAGAAAAATTACTTTTTCCAACTCCACCTTTTCCACTAATTACCCCAATAGAAGTAGCAACGCGTTTGTTTTCCATTTTTAAGCGTAATTTTTCAGCCTGATCTCGCATTTGTTATTCTCCTTGAAAAACTAATTCAACCACTTTATCAAGGGTTGCTTCAACAATATCTTCTGGTACTTCTTGTCCATTTGTATAGTAAGCAAGTCCCTTATTATATTTAATCATTAAATTGATTATTGGGCCAATAGAATTTGTTTCATCTAGTTTTGTGAAAATCAATTTTGTAATTGGAATATCTTCAAATTGCTCGATAATCACTTCTAAATCACGTTGTTTGGATGTAATCGCTAAAACTAAATAATTTTCCATATCTTCATTAATATCAATTAATTCAACTAAATCATTAACATATTTTTCTTCTTTGTAATTTCTTCCTGCAGTGTCAATGAAAATTAAGTCACAATGCTGTAAATTTTCAATAGCCTTTTCGTAATCATGATGTGAATAAACGACTTCGACAGGTGCCTGTAATAAATTTGCATATGTCTTAAGTTGTTCAATAGCACCTATACGATATGTGTCTGCTGTAATAAACCCTACTTTTTTGCGCTTCTCTAATACTGCACGAGCTGCCATCTTTGCAATAGTTGTCGTTTTTCCTACTCCAGTTGGACCAACTACATTAATAAAGCGTTTATTAAATGACAGACCTTCTATTGAAAATTTTTCTAATTCTTGGCGCAATGCCATTTTTGCAAAACGAATTAATTGTTGTTTCGTCAATTCTTCACGACTATTTTTGTATATGTCAAAAAGCTCATCACTAATTGATGTGACGAGCTCTTTGTCTAATTCTTGATGTTCCATTTGCTCAATTATTGACGTGAAAATAATGGGATATTGCGTCGTTATCATTTGCTGTTTTTTCAGCAAAGCTTTTAGAGACGATAGCTCTTGATGAATTCCTTCAACATACTTTGGTTGCGCTATATTAACTTGCAGTAATTGTTCACTTTTCACATTATTTTGCCCCACTATTGGCATTGTTAAATTTTCAATTCCAACAACAATTTCAAAATGCTTCTTTTTAAAAAAACCTAAAAA
Organism: Kurthia huakuii LAM0618; assembly: GCF_000505545.1. GTDB lineage: Bacteria > Bacillota > Bacilli > Bacillales_A > Planococcaceae > Kurthia > Kurthia huakuii. Next base: position 274,810 of record NZ_AYTB01000007.1, on the reverse strand, counting down.
TCCTTTTGAATAAATTGCTTTTGAGCTAACAATAATTGCTTCATCTCCAAAATCCTGCTGCACTTTTTTCATTGCTTCTGACATTGTAGAAGCTGTATATTTTTTCATTTTCATTCTACATTCACCACTCCGACACTTTGAATTTCAATTGATGCTTCTAGTTCATTATACGAAAGAATTGGAATTTGTGGGAAGTAACGTTCTGTTAATTGTCTTATATACATGCGTACAGCTGGTGAGCATAAAATTACTGGAGATTGCTCGAAAAATGCGATACGTTCTACTTCTTTAGAAATAGCTTCTAAAATAGCTTGTGACGTTTGTGGATCTATCGCTAAATAATTACCGTGCTCTGTTTGCTGAATACTATCTGCTACTGCTTTCTCAACCTTAGCAGACACTGTTAACACTTTTAATTCTGGTTGATTTCCAACATATTGCGTAGTAATTTGACGAGCCAATCCTTGACGAACATACTCTGTCAAAACATCCACATCAGAAGTAAGTTTTGAGTAGTCAGCTAATGTTTCAAAAATAATTGGTAAATTTCGAACGGAAACATTTTCCCTTAATAAATTAGCCAATACCTTTTGAATTTCACCAATCGCCATTGGTGTAGGTGTTAATTCTTCTACTAAAATTGGTGATGTTTCATGTAAATGATCAATTAGTTGTTTTGTTTCCTGACGTCCTATCAATTCAGCTGCATTTGCACGAATAATTTCCGTCAAATGTGTAGAAACAACACTTGGTGGATCTACAACTGTATAACCTAGCATCTCAGCTTCTTCTTTTACTTGTTCTGTAATCCATTTTGCTGGGAGGCCAAAAGAAGGCTCTACAGTATCAATGCCTTCAATTGAATTATCTTCGCCTGGACTCATTGCTAAATAATGATCCAACAACAACTCCCCATGTGCCATTTCATTACCTTTAATTTTGATACGATATTCATTAGGCTGCAGTTGAATATTATCTCGAATACGAACCACTGGAATAACGATTCCTAATTCAAGAGCTAGTTGACGACGAATCATCACAACCCGATCAAGTAAATCGCCACCCTGTGCTGCATCAACTAGAGGAATCAAACCATAACCAAATTCAAATTCAATTGGATCTACATTTAATAAATTCACAACATTTTCTGGACTTTTCAAATTATCAGTAACCACTTCTTCTTCTATTTCTTCCTGTTCTTCAACAGTCTCTGTTGTAGAACGTGTTTGTTGATACGCTAATAATGCAATAATAGCTGCAACTGGAATTGTTACAAAATCACTAACCGGAGTTAATAACCCTAGGAGGAAAATTGTTCCAGAAGCCACATACAATACTTTAGAATCGCCAAATAATTGGCGCATAATGTCCGAACTGAAATTTCCATCTGAACCTGCGCGTGTTACAACAATACCTGTTGCAGTAGAAATAATTAATGCCGGAATTTGAGAAACAAGTCCATCACCTACAGTTAAAGTTGTAAAGCGATTTATAGCTTCTGAAAATTCCATTTCCATTTGAACGACACCAATAACAATACCAAATAATATATTGATAATAACAATAATGATACCTGCTATTGCATCACCTTTAACAAATTTGGTCGCACCATCCATAGCTCCATAGAAATCTGCTTCTCCCGAAACTTTTTCACGGCGCTCACGTGCTTGAGTTTCAGAAATTAATCCAGCATTTAAATCTGCATCAATCGCCATTTGTTTCCCTGGCATTGCATCTAATGTAAATCGTGCAGCTACTTCAGATACACGTTCCGAACCTTTTGTAATAACAAGAAAGTTAATAATTACTAAGATGATGAATACGACCAAACCTACAATAAGATTTCCACCAACTACAAACGTACCAAATGTTTCAACAACATTACCAGCTTCACCACCACTTAAAATAGCACGTGTTGTTGAAACATTTAGCCCCAGTCGGAAGAGCGTTAAAAGCAAAAGAATCGTCGGGAAAATAGAAAATTCCAATGCTTCTTTCATATTCATAGCAATCAATAGTACAAGAATTGCTAATGCGATATTTACTATGATTAAAAAACTTAATAACCATGTTGGCAGAGGGATAATCAGCATCGCTACAATCATAATAACGGCTGCTAAAACACCTATGTCGCGAAATTTCATGTTTGTCCCTCCCTAACTAAATCTTGCGTTTAATACGATAAACATACGCAAGTACTTCTGCGACCGCTTTAAAAAATTCTTCTGGTATACGGTCATTGATTTTAACTTGATCATACATCGCTCGAGCAAGCGGCCTATTCTCAACCATAACCACTTTGTTTTCTTTTGCAATCAACTTTATTTTTTGCGCTACAAAATCAGTGCCTTTTGCAACAACTTTAGGAGCATCCATTGCATCCTCGTCATACTTTAAAGCAATGGCATAATGTGTTGGGTTCGTAATAACTACATCAGCTTGAGGAACTTCTTGCATCATACGACGCATTGACATTTCACGTTGCCTTTGCTTAATTTTTGACTTAATTAAAGGATCTCCTTCAATATTTTTGTATTCATCCTTAATATCCTGTTTGGACATTCGCAGATTTTTTTCGTAATCATATTTTTGATACATATAATCCAAAATAGCAATACATATTAACACCAAAGAAGCTGCTATTCCCATATAAGCTACTAGTTTTCCTACTGTAATTAATGCGGCTCCTGGTGTTTTATGAGCTAAACTTAAAACATCTTCAATATTCAAATACAGGATTAAAAATGTTGTTGTTCCTATAAATGAAATTTTCAAAATTGATTTTAATAATTCAACAATTGCTTTTAATGAAATAATTCGTTTTAATCCTTTAATTGGATCAATTTTTTTTAGATCAAATTTCAATGTTTCTGTTGTAAATAATAAACCAAATTGCATAAAATTAGCAGCAATTGCTGCTATGACAGCAATCGCAAAAATTGGTACTACAATTATTGCTAGCTCTTTTAAGATATCCCAATACATTTCCATAATTGAAGAAATCGTAATGGTTTCTAACGTCATATTATGCGCAATAATTTCTCTAAAAAATGACATCATTTCATCTTTCATTGAGCCTGCCATAAATGTTAAATATAGAAAAATGGCAAGTAATACAATCGCACTTGTAACATCTTGGCTCTTTAATACTTGGCCTTTTTTTCTAGAGTCTTGTCGTTTCTTAGGTGTTGCTTTTTCTGTCTTTTCGCCTGCAAAAAACTGTATATCGAGCGTTACTAATATATTCTGTTTAACCAATACCTATCAACTCCATATACTGACGCATAGACACAAACATAAGTTTAAATAATTTCTGCATCACTTCAGACATAACTGTGAACATCACAACCATCGTAATAAATGCAACAAAGATTTTCACAGGGAACCCAATTACAAAGATATTAAGTTGCGGCACAGTTTTCGCAACAATACCTAAGGCTAAATCTGTTAAAAAAACCGTCGCAACAATTGGGATTGCTAATTGAAATGCGATAACAAACATTCCAGTAAACATTTGAATAACAAACATCACAGTGTTTTCTGCCGCTATTTTTGGCCACGCTTGTGTCGCAGGTGCAAATTCATAACTATAGTAAATGGCATCCAATAAAACATGGTGCCCATTAGCACTTAACAAGAGTAATAATGCCATAGCGTTAAAAAATTGACCTGTTAATGGACTTTGTGTTCCTGTTTGCGGATCAATAACATTTGCAATAGCAAAGCCAATTTGGAAGTCAATAAAACCACCCGCAATTTGAACCGCTGACATAACAATGTAAGCTAATAACCCTAATGTTAATCCTACAAGTGCTTCTTTGATAACAAGCAATGCATAGTTACCATCAATCTCAATTGTAGGGGTATCCATTGGTAAAGCAATAATTACTGATAACAATATTGCTAAACCAATTTTCACTTGTGCTGGGATTGTTCTGTAGGAAAAAAATGGTACAGTAGCAAAAAAAGCACTTACTCTCACAAGAATTAATATAATTAATGGAATTTTTGTTAACAACGTTTCCATTTAATCACCCTATATACCTTGTTAAGTTTTCAAAAATATCTTTTGTATATGTAACAACTTTTGTTAACATCCACGGCCCAAAAAATACAATAGCCACTAATACCGCAATAATTTTAGGAACAAATGATAACGTTTGTTCTTGAATTTGAGTTGTGGCTTGAAAAATACTTACAAGTAATCCAACTACTAGCGCTACAAGTAAAAGGGGTCCAGAAGCCATAATCACTACAGTAATCGCACGTTCTGCAATTGAGATAACTAATTCTTGTGACATTTTTATTCATCCCCTAAAAGCTTTGCAATAGCGATTTCATCACAAGTGACCATCCATCTACTAATACAAATAATAAAATTTTAAATGGTAGAGAAATCATTACTGGAGGTAACATCATCATCCCCATAGACATCAACACACTAGCTACAATCATATCAATAACTAAAAATGGAATAAAAATCATGAATCCCATTTGAAATGCTGTTTTTAATTCGCTTATTGTATAAGCTGGCACTAATGTTGTTAACGGAATATCTTCTATTTTTTCTGGCATCTCTTGATTTCTATAACTTAGAAATAAATCTAAATCATTTTGACGTGTGTGTTTAGCCATAAACTCTTTAAAAGGAGTTGCTGCATTATCATAGGCTTCATCTAATGTAATCTCTTCATTAAATAAAGGTTGTAGCGCCTCTTTATTCACTTCTTGAAGTGTCGGAGCCATAATAAAAAACGTTAGAAACATTGCCAATCCAATAATTACTTGGTTGGGTGGCATTGTATTTGTAGCTAGAGCAGTTCGTACAAAAGATAGTACAATAACTACCCTAGTAAAACAGGTCATTAAAATCAAAATACTTGGTGCAATAGAAAGTACTGTCAGTAATAGCATTAACTTTACAGAGGTAGAAACGTTGGCAGCACTACTATCAGAAAAATAATTTATAAAATCACTCATCTTTCGAACTGCGCTCCTTTTGTTTCAACTCTTGTAATTCTTCATTACGCTGTTGTTTGATTTGATCTAAACGATTGGAAAATTCTGTTTTGAAATCTATATTGTCTTCTTCAACTGCATCTTTATTTTTTTTCGCTATGTTTTTAAACAATCCGGAGAAAGGTGTTCCTTGAATTGGTTGCATTTGCTTTTCACTATACAGAGCAATAAGAGACTCACGTTCATGCTCATCCGTAATTTCTTTTAACATATTTACATCTTCACCGACGCCAACTAAATAAAGGGAACTTCCCACTTTAACTAACTGCACTGATTTTTGTGATCCTACAGAGATTCCACCTAAATTTTGCATCATTTTAGAGTGTTGATACTTTGCATTACGATTGTTTAAAAAACGTAATACAACATAAAGTAATCCAACTACAAAAGCTAATGCAAAAATCATTTTAATATAATCCCACGCAGACACACCAACAGCTGTCGATTCTTGTTCATTATCGACAGCTGCTTTTGTATCTTCTTTGCAGGCTTCATCTTTCTTGTCTTCTATACAATCATCTACCATAACGCCAGATGTTGCATAACCTACTTCAGAAAAAGGTGCCGTTTCGTTAACAGGTAAGGTATTATATGCTATAAAGAAAAGCAAGATAAATAATACTTTTCTAAACATCCTTTTACCCCAAAGCTTTTTGAATAGCTTCAATAACACGATCTGCTTGGAACGGTTTTACGATAAAGTCTTTTGCTCCAGCTTGAATTGCATCAATCACCATTGCTTGTTGCCCCATTGCAGAACACATAATAATTGTTGCATTTGGGCTTGTTTTTTTAATTTCTTTTAACGCTGCGATACCATCCATTTCAGGCATTGTAATATCCATCGTTACTAAATCAGGTTGTAATTCATTATATTTTTCAACTGCTTGTGCTCCATCAGCTGCTTCACCAACAACTTCAAAGCCATTTTTAGTTAAAATATCCTTAATCATCATACGCATAAATGCTGCATCATCTACAATTAAAATTCTTTTTGCCATAATTAAATTCCTCCAAACGATTATCGTAAGTTATTTAGTCGATCTGCCTTACTTAAAATATCCGTAATTCGCACACCAAAATTCTCATCAATAACAACTACTTCACCTTTTGCTATCAATCGGCTATTTACTAAAATATCCACAGGTTCGCCAGCCAATTTATCCAATTCAATGATAGAACCGCTCACTAATTCCAATACATCTTTTACCGAACGCTTTGTACGCCCTAGCTCAACCGTAACCTGTAGTGGTATATCTAAAAGCATATTTAAATTTCGAGCTTCTGTTTGTTTTAAAGAAGGCTGTGTAAATTCTGTAAATTGCGCTTGTTGAACATTCATCGGCTGTTGCTGATATTGCTGTGGCTGAGCATACATTGGCTGTTGCATCACCGGTTGTTCCATCATTGTTTGTTGCACATTAACTTCAGCTACTTGAGATGGCGTTAAAGTTTGCTGTTGCATCATATCAGTAGCCGATTTCTGCATTATGGGTTGTTCTTGTAAAGCTGGTTCAGGCATAGTTGGTTCTTCTACTGCAACCTCTTCTATTGGTTCTGGATTCAACAATTGTTGCACCAATGATTGGCTAAAATTTAAAGGTAACAATTGCATAATATTAGAATCAATTAATTCACCAATACGTAAGCGGAATGATACACGAACTAATAAATCGTCTTCTGGAATATTCTCAGAACCTTCATTTTTCCGAATGTTCATTAAATCAATTGACGGTGGAGAAATATCAACTTTTTTATTAAAGATTGTCGACATTGAAGTAGCTGCAGAACCCATCATTTGATTCATAGCTTCTTGAACAGCGCTTAAATGTATTTCTCCTAATTCTTCAGAAGGATTTAATCCATCTCCACCTAACATTAAATCAGCAATAATCGCAGCGTCTGATTGCTTAATTACAAGTAGATTCATTCCTGTTAATCCAACTGTATATTTCACTTGAATCGCTACATAAGGGTGCGGAAACTCTTCCTCTAATTTATCTCGGTTAATCATTGAGAGCGTTGGTGTTGTAATATCAACTTTTTGTCCTAATAAGGAAGATAAAGCTGTTGCAGAACTACCAAATGAAATATTCCCGATTTCACCTAAAGCATCCTGAGACATCTCGTCTAAATAGTCTCCTACATTATACTGTTCTTCTTGAGCAGACGCATCATCATTTTTATCATCACCTTTGTCAATTGATTCACCACGAAGTAATGCTTCAATTTCTTCTTGTGATAACATATCATCACTCATCATCGTCGTCTCCTCCTTTCAAAGACTCAATTACTTGTACAGCCATTCGTTTTTTCACTTTACCTGGCTGTGCTGTAAATTTTGGAATATTATCCACTTTTATTGTTAATGGGTGTGTAATGTTTTGATCCAACTGAATTACATCACCTTGCTGTAAAAATAAGAAATCTTCAATACTTATATGCGTAGAACCTAATTCTGCTGTAACAGCCACTTCGGAACGACGAATATTTTGCTCAATACGAGCTTTTTGTTCTGGGGAATTTTCTCTTGTATTCGATTGCATCCAATATCGAACAGATAAGTTTGGAACAATTGGCTCTAATACAACATGTGGAATACAAATATTAATCATTCCACTTGTTTCACCAATAATAGAATTAAACGAAATAACAACGACCGTTTCGTTTGGTGAAATCATTTGTAAAAACTGAGGATTTACTTCCAATTCCGTTAAAATCGGATCGATATCCGCAATATTTGCCCATGCTTCACGTAAATTATCAAACGACCTTTCAAAAAGGTTTGTCATAATTTTTTGTTCAATTTCTGTTAAGTTGTCCACATTACTATGACTAGTTCCTGCTCCACCCATCAAACGATCCAACATTGAATAAGCAATGTTTGGATTGATTTCCATTAAAATATTACCATCTAAAGGTGGTACTTCAAACACATTTATCAATGTAATATTAGGAATAGAGCGAATGAATTCTTCAAATGGAATCTGATCAACTGATGCTACTGTGATTTGAACATAACTACGCAGCTGGGCAGAAAAATATGTTGTTAATAGGCGTGCAAAGTTTTCATGAATTCGTGTTAAACTACGGATTTGATCTTTCGAAAAGCGTAATGCTCGTTTAAAATCATAGACTTTTACTTTTTTTGCTTCTTCTTCTTTTTTCATATCTTCTGCTGTCATTTCACCTGTAGATAACGCTGATAACAATGCATCAATTTCGGATTGTGATAACACATCTCCGGCCATTTGCCCACCTCCTTAAAAGTTCATTTCTATTTCTATGAAATAATGCAAGATGTAATATAAACGCGCTGAATTTGACCTTCTTGCATTAATTCATTAAATTTTGTTTTTAATGTATTTTGTAAAATAGCTTTCCCTTTTTTACCTTCTAAATCTTCTTTTGATAACTCTGAAAGTTCTTCAATAAGAATATCTTTCATCTGGAAATCGCGTTTTGTTAATTCTTCTGCAGCTTCTTTACTATCAGTTTGAACTTTCAAAGAAATTTTAACGAAATTACTACCCTTTAAGTTAGTCGTAATTTCCTCTACATCAACTGATGATTCTAAAACTGTATCAATATCTGGTTCCGCATTTGCAGTATCTTTTCCACCAATTTGCGTGATTACTACAACAGCTACAACTCCGATTAATGTTAGCGATACCAAAACGATAAGCATAATTGTTAGCATTTTATTTTTATTCATCTTCTTCACCTCTTAAATGCGGATTGGATAGGAGTTGAACACCTTGATAAAATTTTGTAACACGATTTAATACTTCGTCCTCAGTTTCTAATACAACATATTTTCGACCAGTCGTTAACGTAATCGTCGTGTCGGGAAACTCTTCGACGGATTCTATGTATAATGCATTAAGCGAGAACTTCTTACCATTTAATTTTGTTAAAGCAATCATAAAATGGATGGAGTTAGGTAATCTAACTCCTCCTCCTTTCTTATACAAAAAGCTTTAAAATTAACGTTTCAAGTTAACTAATTCTTGTAAAATTTCATCAGATGTTGTAATAATACGAGAGTTAGCTTGGAAAGCACGTTGAGCAATGATCATCTCAGTAAATTCTTCTGACATATCTACATTAGACATTTCAAGGAAACCAGATTGAACTAAACCGTTACCTTCTTGTCCTGGAGTACCTTGAAGTGGTTCGCCAGAGTTAGCAGATGGTTTGAAAAAGTTAGCACCAACTTTTGTCAGCCCTCCTGGATTATTAAATCTTGTAAGACCAATTTGACCTAATGGTTGGAGTTCACCATCGACAATAGCATTCACTGTTCCATCTTGACTAATTGATACTTCGGTTGCTTCTGGAGGTATTACAATATTCCCTCCACCACCAACAGTTTGTACATAAGCTCCATCACTTGTTACAAGAGAACCGGCACTATCTACATAAAAGTTTCCTGCACGCGTGTACATCGTTTCACCATTTTTTGCAACTTCAAAATAGCCGTCACCCTCTATCGCTAAATCTAAAACACGATTTGTCGTTTGTAATGATGATTGATCAGCAATCGTATCAATTGAAGCAATTGCTGAGCCTAAACCAATTTGCTTTGGATTTGTGCCTCCCATTGTATCTGTCGCACCACCAGCCCCTGCAGACGTTTGTGAAATTAAATCTTTGAATGTAATACGTCCCTTTTTAAAACCATACGTATTAACATTGGCAATATTATTACCAATAACATCTAGCTTTGTTTGGAAATTTCGTAAACCACTAACACCTGAATACATTGATCTTAACATAATAAAATTTCTCCCTTCGATTTTAAAAAGTATATTACCTCTATCAGTCGGTAATACGAAGGCACCCTTTTACAGGTCCTGCCTATGATAAAATAATCGTTCCATCAATATTTGTAAATAATTGATTTTCTGATTCTTGCCTGCTCATTGCTGTAATAACCGTCATATTTTTAGCACTGACAATCATTGTTGTCGTCGGTGTTACAACAAGCGGTTCCTGAATACCTTTTTGCTTAGCTTCTAACACTTTGTCCGTAATTCTTTGCCATTCTACTGCATCTATTTTGATATTGCGTTGGTCTAAGCGCTGAGAAGCATGCTTACTAATTTTCAATGAGCTTTGCTGCTCTAATAAATGTTGGAAATTTTGTTTTGTCGTTATTTTATGTGTTGCTACACTAGGTGATTGTTTAACAGTATTTGCTGATTGTATTGGTTGAATATATCGCAACAAGTTTACGCTTTCTGAGCAATAGCCGTAATCTGGTCTTCTGTAATTTGAATACCACCTACTAAATTAAAAACAATCGAATTATCTTTACGTGATACCGACTCTACTGTTGATGTTTGTTCTTCACCTTGTTCGTTTTTAAACGTCACATTTTTTCCGATTAACATACTTGAATCTACAAGAGAATTTCCAGAGTTATTCGTTGAATTTCCAGATAGCACTTCAGAAATATTTGCAGCTTCAATGACTTTTCCGTTACCTAGTACAAATTTTGCTGTTGAACCATCGTATTTAACACTAACAATCGTCGCAGTCCCAGTCTCAACACCTGGATCTGGTTTAGTGACATCTTCACTGCCTTCTCCATCTTCTCCAGGCTTTACAATTTCACCTGTCTCTTTCCCTGTTTCTGTTGTTGTAATATGATACTTTACTGTTTTCCCAACAAAAGCATTGAATTGAATCATCTGAGATTGTTGTGTGACTGCTGTTAAATTTTCGATAGACAATGCGACATTTTGCATTTGCTCTAAAGAAGAAAATTGTGCCATTTGTGAAATGAATTGTGAATTGTCCATTGGACTAGTTGGATCTTGATATTGTAATTGAGTTACTAATAATTTTAAAAATGCATCTTTTCCTAATGAAGTATTTGCTCCCTCTGGAAGAACGGTTACGCCATTACTCGGCATACCATATTGCTTTTGAATAGTTGTTGTCATAACCTACACCTCTAATTCTGCTAATAGTTCTTCAAATGTTAAACCATCTTCATCTTGACGGTTTTCCTTTTGGTCATTGGCATTTTGTTGATTCATAGATGATTGTTGATTAAATTGCTGATTACGCTGTTCCCCGCGTGATGGCTCAGATAATGCCTGCGAAATATCAATTCGATCTAATTGAATATTTTGATTTACTAAACCTGTCTTTAGCTGATGCAATTGACTCTCTATCATTTGTTTACCAGCCGCTGTAGACGTTAAAATACGTGCACTCATCACACCATTTTGTTGTGAGAATTCAATTCGTACAGAGCCTAAATGTTCTGGATAAAGCTTAATTAGTAAACGTTGACTCTGCGCGTTATTTGCTAATTGGCTACGATTCATAATTTTTTCAAATTGTTTAACAAAATTTTCAGCTTGTGAAGCTGGTGTTGTTTGCGGCAATGAAATTGTTACAGTTGTTGTTTGTGGGACAATTTTTGCCACAGCATTTCCTGCTAATTCTGTTGTTGTCGACTTCGTATTTACTATATTTTCGTTGGCACTAGGTTGGATAACTTTCACAGCGGAACTTACTTCTTTTGTATTGGTCAATGTTCCCGTTAAAGTCGTATTCAACATTGTTTTAGCATCTTGCTGCGTTTGCGCTGTTTCTGTTACACGCGAGGCAACTGTTGCCAACCAATTTTTCACTTGTGAAGTTTGCAGTTCTTGCTGCAATGTTAAATCTGTTTTAGATGCTGCTAACTCAACAAATTTTAGAATTTTAACAACATCTGTTGCCATTACTTTTGAAACATTCCCCTTACCTTCTAAAGAAGTTGCTAGATTTTGCATAAACGTAAACGCACTGTCATCAAGTTTCTGTAATATGTCCCATAAAATTGTTCCTGTTACTTCTTCATCACTCAGTTCACTAAATGTTTTTATAAGATTCTCCATATCTATGTTGAGAATTTGAGTCAATTGCTCTAATGAAGTTTGCCCCATTGCTAAATCTAATTCTGAAATTTCTATTCCTAATTCAGATAAATTTGATGCATTCAATAAACTATAAATATCGACTTCAGCTACGTCTGGTCTTATTTGGCTACTTTCTAATAAAGCACCTAAACCTAAATTTAATTGGAATTTTCCAGTTGAATTCTCGTCATTCATTTTTTTTTGTTGATTTGGTAATATTTCTTTAATCTTTGCTGCATTTAAAGTTTTTGTAAATGATCTATCCTCCTGTCCATTTGTAGAATTTGTAGAAATTCCAGTACCGACAGATTTCGGAATAGTTGCACCTATTTGCATTGTTGCAAGGTTCACTTTTCCACCTCCCTTCAAAGCTATTAGTTAGTTGTATTTTTTGTTTCATCTTTATTATCAGTTTTCTTCGCAGATAATAACGTAGTAAAACGCGCTGCATCATCCGGAGACATTTTTTCTAAAATTGCTGCTAATGTTTCTGTCTTTAATTTACTCATAATAGCAACAGCTTCTTCATCTTTAAGTGCTACTAGTGCTGGCGCAGCAGATTTTGGTCTCATTTGTTCATATGTAGCAACAAGGGTCTCAATGCTTGTATTTGTCATTTCATCTTTAGAATCAGATTTTAATTTTTTTATTTCTTTCTTTAAACGACGTTTTTCTATTCTCTCTTTTTTAGCATCTGTTTTTTGTTGATCAATTTGATCTTGTAAACCTTTAATTTCGGCCTCTTTCTCTTGTAACTGCGATTTCAAACTTACAAGTTGATCTTCATAATTTTTATTATTAACTTTTCTGGCATCGTCACTTTGGGAAATGCCAGTAAGCTCTTTTGCTTTTTCAAACACATTTGTTCCTGTCACTTGAAAAACAATTAATAAAATTGCTGAAGCAAATAACAATGGAATAATAACCCAAAAAAAAGCTTTTTGAAATTTCCCCGGTGCTTTTTTTTCTTCCCCTACATCTTCTCGGCCGTTAGGTGGTCTCTTTCCTTTTGCAGGTCGTTTTTTTGGTTGTGCCATTAAAATCACCTAATTTCTTTATTGTAATAAGCGATTTGCGAAAGCTCATCAAGTTGAAGCATTTCTAACCGATTCTCTTCTAATTTAAAAACTTCATAATCTTTTTCTCGCATTTTTTCATATTTTCTACACTCTAATGTTTGTTCTAATAACTTCTCTTCAAACCATTCCATTTTAGAACGAGCTTGTATTACTTTATTTTGTGCATTCATAATGGTTTTTTCCATACTATCAAGAAATTGTGCATTACTATGCATTTCTTGTATACTCATGCCTATTTTCATACGCTGCTCTTGATAAATAATTAAATCTTCTTTTCTCTTTAACGATTCGTATAAATTTTGTGCAACGTTTTCAAAATTTTGTATAGCTTCTTTATAAGCCATTTCAATTTCATTTTTTTCTTGTTCTTTTATAACCATGATTGAATCAAAACGATATTGGTAATTTGTCATGTACTACCCTCCGCGATTTGCCAACTGAACAAGTTCATTAACACTTTCTTCTAACGAAACTGGATCCAAATAACCTTGTTTCAAGAAATTTGTAATCAATGGTTCATAAAAAATAGCTTCATCAATTTCCTTTGATGTTCCTTTTTTATAGGCACCAATATTAATAAGATCCTCCGACTTACTATATGTGAAATAAAGTTCTCTTAATTTTTCTGCCGCAGCTTTATGTTCTTTTGTTGCAATATGGTTCATTAAACGACTAACGCTTTTTAGCACATTAATGGCTGGATATTGCCCTTTGTTTGCCAAAGTTCGATCTAAAACAATATGACCATCTAGAATTCCTCGTACAGTATCTGCAATAGGTTCATTCATATCATCTCCATCTACTAATACCGTATAAAATGCTGTAATCGTTCCATATTCATTTGTTCCTGTACGTTCCAATAATTTTGGCAAAATAGCAAATACTGACGGCGTATAACCTTTTTGTGCTGGTGGCTCACCCGTAGCTAACCCTACTTCGCGTTGTGCCATCGCAACCCTAGTTACTGAATCCATCATGAGCATGACATTTAATCCTTTATTGCGGAAATATTCTGCAATAGCTGTAGCTGTAAAAGCACCTTTAATACGCATCAATGCTGGTTGATCTGATGTAGCTGCTATAACAATAGTTCGTTTTAATCCTTCAGGTCCTAAATCACGCTCTATAAATTCTCTTACTTCTCGACCGCGTTCTCCTATTAGTGCAATAACATTTAAATCGGCTGTTGTATTTCTTGCAATCATACCTAACAAAGTCGATTTACCTACCCCAGACCCAGCAAAAATCCCGACACGTTGACCCTTTCCCACAGTCAGCATCCCATCAATAGCTTTAACACCAACTTCTAAAGTCTCTTCTATAGGTGGTCTAGTCAATGGATTTGGCGGCTCTCCTTCTGTATCTACAACAGCTAAGCCTTTAGGCAATGCTGAACCATCTAACGGTTTCCCCATCGAATCTAATATTTTCCCAATCAATTCTGGCCCAATTTTAATTTCAAGCGGTTTATTTGTTCCTTCAACAAGACAACCAATAGAAATATCTCTTAATGATTTGAATGGCATTAAAACGACGGTTTCATCTCTAAATCCTACTACTTCAGCAAGAATCTCTTGATGTCCAGCATGTGAAGAGTAAACATGAATCTTACACACATCACCTATAGAACTTTCAGGGCCTTGTGATTCAAGCATTAACCCTACAACGCGTGTCACACGACCATATTTCTTGAACGTTGGCACTGCTTGTAATTGTTCTAATAATTCTACGGCCTTCATTTAATCTCACTCCACACTTTCCAATAGTTCACTTAAATGATGACGTAATTCATTTAGTTGTTCATCAATACTTGCAATGAGTCTCCCGTGATTTGTGTCGATATAACACTCCTGATTTGAAAGGTCCTCATCGATAAAAATCATAAATGGCATGTTTGGCGGGAACATTGCGACTAGTTCATCTCTATTCTGCGTCAATAGAACATGATTTTCAGCTGCAACATAAATCTTTACAAAATCACTCTCTCGGACTTCTTTCAACGCACGTTCGATAATATGCACATAATTCGAAGGATTTTGTTCTAAATTTACATTTAAAATTCGTTGCGCTGAGCGGATGGCTAATTCTAAAATTACACTTTCTTGACTATCCAAATAAGCTTGCGCATTTTTTTCTGATTGAGCCATCGTATCATTAGCAATTTGAATATCACGCGACATATTCTCTAATGCTTTATTACGTCCTTCTTCTATCCCTTGAGTAAAACCTTCATCGTAGGCTTGCTGTTGTAATTGAAGTTTTTCTTCTTGCCATTGCTGTTGTGCTTCTATTAAAGTTTGTTCTTTTTCAGTACATAACACTTTAAATTGTTCTTGTTTTAATGCAATTTCCTGTCGAGCTTCTTCAAGTAATTGATCACGTTCAGCATATAATTGCTCTAATGAAATATCTGGTACAACGTCATTGTCTTCGTCGACAGTCGGAACCATAAATTCTCGAATTTCAATGGTACGAATATTTGGCTGGTCCATCCCTGTACCTGGACGATAAATTCTAGACAATAATGTCATCTCCTCCACCACGAGCAATAATAATTTCTCCAGCATCTTCTAAACGGCGAGTAACTGCCACGATACGCGACTGTGCTTCTTCGACATCACGTAGACGAACAGGCCCCATAACCGCCATATCTTCTTTAAATGTTTCTGCCATACGTTGAGACATATTTTTGAATAAAATATCTTTGACTTCTTCGCTTGATACTTTCATAGATAGTAATAAATCTTCGTTTTCGACATCGCGAATAACGCGCTGAATTGAACGATTGTCGAGTGTAACCAAATCTTCGAACACAAACATACGTTTTTTAATTTCTTCTGCAAGTTCAGGATCTTGAATTTCAAGCGCATCGAGAATTGTTTTTTCTGTTTGTCGATCAACACCATTTAATACTTCGACTACTGCATCTACGCCACCCGTTTCTGTGTAATCTTGTGTAACGGTAGAGGATAGCTTTCTCTCTAGGACAGACTCAATTTCACTAATTACCTCTGGTGATGTTGATTCCATTGTTGCAATACGTTTCGCGATATCTGCTTGTACTTCTTGCGGTAAAGATGAAAGAATCGTTCCTGCTTGTTGTGGCTCAAGATAGGACAAGATCAACGCTATTGTTTGTGGGTGTTCATTTTGAATAAAGTTAAAAATTTGTGCTGGATCTGTTCGACGTGCGAAATCAAATGGTCGAACTTGTAATGACGATGTTAAGCGATTAATAATTTGTTGTGCTTGATCATTTCCTAAAGCTTTTTCAAGAACTGTTTTTGCATAGCCTATACCACCTTGCACAATGTAATCTTGCGCAAGAGCAATATTATGAAACTCTTCGATTATTTCTTCTTTTACTTCTGGTTCTACTTTTTTCACGCCTGAAATTTCTAATGTTAAACGTTCAATTTCCTCTTCAGATAAATGTTTATACACTGCAGCAGAAACTTCAGGTCCTAATGAGATTAATAGGAGTGCGGCTTTTTGTTTACCAGAAAGCTCTTTTTCTTTTTTTGCTACCAAAGCATGTCCCTCCCATTAGTCTTCTGAAATCCATGTACGTAATAATTTTGCAAAGTCTTCTGGCTTATCTTTAGCCATTTTTTCTAGTTGTTTACGACGAACTGTTGCTTCTGAATCTTTTTCATTCGCAATGTCCTCAACGTCCATCTCTTCATCATAGTATTCTTCATCATCATAGTATTCTTCTTCGCGATTTTGACGACGTGAACGAATAATAAAGAATGTTAATAATCCAATAGCAACAACTAAAACGCCTCCAATTACCCAAATCCACCAAGGAATTGTTGTACCTGCGTCAGTTGCAGTTGTCGCTTTACCATTTAATTTTTGAACAGAAACGTTAATTTTTTGTGCAACATCCGCATTTGTCAAATCGCCTGCCGAATTTTTATCAATAGATGTCCGAACGATTGATGCTAGCATATCTTGAACAGCTGCTTCCGTATCTGCCGGCAATGATGTTGGATCATCCGCAGTCGGTGGCTCTAGCACAACTTGAATACCTAAATCACGTACACGATATGGACTTTCTGTAATTTGTCGTTTAATACGATTCACTTCATTATTGACAGTATCTTCAGTTCGTTCGTAATCTCCTGTCCCTGTATCACCGGCTTGCTGATAATCTGTGAAATTATCCGTAGCTCCATCTGCTTCTGCATTGCCCGCCGCGGCTGCACCTGTACCAGAATAAGTCTCTGAGATTTTTTGAGCACTTATTGTAATACCTGTCATATTTTCTTTATCAACAGGTTCTACTAACTTTTCCGTACGTTGCTCTTGTGTAAAATCAATATCAGAAGTTACTGTAACAACAGCTTTTCCAGCTCCCATAATATTGCTTAATAATGATTGAACTTGTCTTTGTAAATCGCGTTCAATTTGTTTCTTCACCGCTAATTGATTTGCCGCATTACCTGCCCCATTAGCGCCTGAAATAGAATTTGATGTTAAATCAAAATATTCATTATACTGATTCGTAATAATAATATTATCTGTATTTAAATTCGGTACAGATTTTGCTACTAAATTGTATAATGTTTTGATTTGTTCATCGGAAAATTGTTGCCCTGCTTGAGTGTCTAATACAATGGAAGCACTAGAGTCTTCTGCATTTTCACCACTTGTCACAAAAGTACTTTTTTCCGGAATAGACAGCATAACCTTTGCATCATTAATACCATCCATTTGTTTTAATAATTTTGCTAATTCAGTTTGAATTGAAGCGATTTTTAACACATTAAATTCATTATCCGTCATGCCAAAACCCGCGTTCTCAGAGAAGAAAGAGTAATCAATTTCACCTGATTGAGGATATCCTTGAGAAGCTAAACTCACAAGTAAATCATCTGCTTGATTTTCTGGAACCATTATTGCAGTTCCACCTTCTCCAATTTGATACTTAACACCATCTGCGTCCAATTGTTCTTTAATTTGACCAACTTCACTCGCGGTTAAATTTGAATACAGCGGTTTGTAAGTAACGCGGGTTGCAAAATATGTAATAATTGCTGCTAACGCAATAATTGCTACGATGCTACTAATTAACGCAATCTTTTGCTTCTTTGAACGACTTCCCCAGAACTCCGAGAATTTCGTTTTAATATTATTTACTCTTTCATTCATTTTATGCCTCCGGTTACTTGTAAATGCAGCGTATTCAAAGGTTAACCTTAAACTGACATACGCATAACTTCTTGATAAGCTTCGACTGCTTTATTCCGAATTGATAGAGCCGTGTTTAATGTTACATTTGCTTTTTGCGAAGCAATCATTACATCATGTAGCTCTACATCTTGCCCATTCACTAATTTATTTGTATAAACATCAGATGTCGCCTGTGTTTCGTTTACTTGATTAATAGCATCTTTCAACATTGTGCTAAAAGATGCATCTGTTTTTATATTATTTGTCCCTGTCGTTTGCATCATAGTAGGCGTAACAGGTTGCATAATTGATACAGGAGATATAGCCATCATTAAAAACTCCTTTTAATTCTTTTATTTACCTATCTCTAAAGCTTTCGATAACATTGCTTTATTTGCATTAAATGCTGTCACATTTGCTTCATATGATCTCGTAGCAGAAATTAAGTTTGTCATCTCTTTTAATGAATCAACATTTGATGTTTGAACATAGCCTTCGTCATTAGCATCTGGATCTGTTGGATCATAAATCAATTTAAATGGTGTTTCAGTATCTTCGTTAATGTTCGTAACTTTTACACCTTTTCCTGTTGATTGATCACTACGTCCAATTGCTGCACTTAAATAATTAGAAAAAGAAGGTCCAGATTCTTGAGCAGTCAATGTCACTGTTTTGCGGCGATATGGTTCCCATTCCCCATCAACTTGTTTTGCTCTTGTCGTATCTATGTTTGCTAGATTCGATGAAACAACATCCATACGCAAACGCTGTGCAGTTAATGCACTTCCCGTTGTTTCCATACTGCTAAAAATTGACATTCTTAACTTCCTCCCTTAGCAACTGTTAACAATGAGTTAAGTTTGCCATTTACGCGATCAATTAATGCGTTATAATAAATTGTATTTTCAGCTAAACTAGCTTGTTCTTTATCCATGTCTACACCATTACCATTTTGGCGATAACTTAAATTTGTATAGCTATACACACCCGGTGCTTTCGCTGAGTTTGTTGTAAAATTAATATGTTGATTGTCTGTTCGATATGCAGATATTGAAGATGTTTTCGCGTCTTCTAATAACTTCGCAAAACTAACATCTTTTGCTTTATAATTAGGTGTATCACTATTTGCTATATTTTGTGCAACTACTTTGTTCTTAGTTGAAGCATATGATAAACCATATTCTAAATTACTAATTGTACCACTAAATAACCCCACTTTTTTCACCTCAGTTCAATCTTAACTATAAACAAAGCACTATAATATCAATATGTTAATTGTAATAAATAAGCGACAGTGTGTCTATTGATTCCAGAGCTTTTTTAATAGTCCGTATATACCATTTTAAGTTGCATAACAGTTCAAACTTAATGTTATTTTCACTATATTATAGCGTATTTTCGCTATCTATTCACACTATACAAGTAGTGTAAACTTGGTTTATAAGGACTTTGAAGCCACTTCGTTTTTTACTTTTTTTTCAATTTATATAAGTCTTTTTTACTTTATAATATATTATTCCTTAATATTACTTTTATGTTAATTAAATGTTTCATTTTCTTTAAAAAGGGAACTAATATATTTTACGATCGTCAACGTAAAATTAACGTAGAACCACTTTTTGGATTTTTGAAAGCTAATTTAGGTTTCACTCGATTCTCCATCCGAGGAAAATCGAAAGTGAAAAATGAAATTAGCCTCGCATTAATGGCGACAAACTTAAGAAAATACGCTATACAGGAATGGTAATTACCAATTTGCGCATAAAAAAAATAGAGAAGGGAATGTCAAATTCGACATTCCCTTCTCCATTAGAGGCTGGAATTTCCACTTATGTCCCAACCTCTTCTTTTCTTATTTATCATTAACGCATTTTAATTTCTTCTAATGCAGCAAGGAACTTATTATTTAAAACTTTAATATAAGTACCTTTCATACCTAACGAGCGTGACTCAATAACACCTGCAGATTCTAATTTACGTAGTGCATTAACAATTACTGAGCGCGTAATACCTACACGGTCAGCAATCTTAGAAGCTACTAATAAACCTTCTGAGCCATCTAATTCCTCAAAGATATGTTCAATAGCTTCAAGTTCAGAATAAGAAAGCGAATTAATTGCCATTTGTACGACTGCTTTTGAACGTGCCTCTTCTTCAATTTCTTCTGCTTTTTCACGCAAGATTTCCATACCGACTACAGTTGCCCCATATTCAGCTAACACTAAATCTTCATCTTCAAATGCGTGTGCAATACGGCCAAGCACTAATGTACCTAAACGTTCCCCACCGCCGATGATCGGAACAATAGTTGTTAAACCATCTTTAAATGTATCTTTGTTTTCTACAGGGAATACTGTATGCTCATCATCGATACCAATGTTTGCAACTGTTTCTTGGAAATCATATAAGTTTTTAGTATATGCTTCTGGGAAACGACGTTCTTCAAACATTTTTTTAATACGTTCGTTTTCAATTTGTTGATTGATTGTAAGACCTAATAATTTACCTTTACGACTTACGATATATACATTACTATCAATTACTTCGCCAAGTGTTTCTGACATTTCTTTGAAGTTGACAGGCTTACCAGCTGAAGCTTGAAGCATTGAGTTAATTTTACGAATTTTTGCTAATAAATTCATTTTAAAAGTGTTCCTCCTGATTGAATTGTCCTTTATTTACGGAAAATTCAAAAGTTTTTCAATTTTCTACATTTTAATTATAAACTATAAAATAAACTCTGACAAATCTTTGTTCTTAACGATTTTACCTAGTTTACCGTCCACATATTGAGGTGTAATATCAATATGTGCTGGTGCAATATCAGAAGCTTCGAATGATAAATCTTCTAATAGTTTTTCTAAAATTGTGTGTAAACGACGCGCACCAATGTTATCGGTATTTAAATTTACTTCCATTGCAATTTCTGCTAAGCGATCAATGGCTTCATCTGTAAACGCAATTTCAATACCTTCTGTTTCAAGTAACGCTTGGTATTGCAAAATAAGTGAGTGATCTGGTTCTTTCAAAATCCGTACAAAATCTTCTTTTGTTAATTTCTCCAATTCTACACGAATCGGGAAACGACCTTGCAATTCAGGAATTAAATCAGACGGTTTTGACATATGGAAAGCACCTGCTGCAATAAAGAGCATGAAATCTGTACGAACAGCACCATACTTCGTATTCACTGTAGAACCTTCTACAATTGGTAAAATGTCACGTTGAACGCCTTCACGGGATACACCAGGTTGACTGCCGCCGTTACCTTTGACAGCGATTTTATCGATTTCATCAATAAAAATAATGCCCATCTGTTCTGTTCGATAAATTGCTTCTTCCGCTACTTCATCACTATCAATCAGCTTATTTGCTTCTTCAATTGTTAAAATGCGACGCGCTTCTTTTACTTGTAAGCGACGCTTTTTCTTTTTCTTTGGCATCATGTTTGATAATAAATCACCCATACCAGTACCATTCATATCCATACCCGGCATTCCTGGCATCATCATCATACTCATTTGTTCTTCCACTTCGACAGTTACCCATTCGTTTTCAAGCTTTCCAGCCGCTAAATCTTCCATAATTTGAGAACGTTTCACACGAACTTGCGTGTCTTCTGTTGCGTCCTCGTCCTCTTCTTGTTGATTACCAAAAAACATTTCAAAAGGGTTTGTCATATTCGGCTGTTTCTTTTTACGCACACTTGGTACTAAAAGTTTTACAATCTGTTCATTCGCTAACTTTTCAGCTTGATCATGAACTTCTTCTTGTTTTTCTTCTTTTACGAGTCGATTGGCAACTTCAACTAAATCACGAACCATCGATTCAACATCACGACCAACATAACCTATTTCTGTAAATTTAGTTGCTTCCACTTTTAAAAATGGAGCTTTTACTAATTTAGCAATACGGCGTGCAATTTCGGTTTTACCAACACCTGTTGGTCCAATCATCAAAATATTTTTCGGAATAACTTCTTCACGCATTTCTTCTGATAATTGTTGGCGACGATATCGATTACGTAATGCTACTGCGACAGATTTTTTTGCTTCTGTTTGGCCAACAATATAACGGTTTAAGTATTCTGTCATTTGTTTTGGTGTTTGTTGTATTGTCATACGTCTAAATCCTCCACAATGATATTACGATTTGTAAAGACACAAATATCTGAAGCTGTTTCTAATGATGCTTTTGCGATTTCTTTTGCAGTCATAGAATCACCTGCATGTTTTTGTAATGCTCTACCAGCTGCTAACGCATAGTTGCCACCTGAACCAATCGCTAAAATACCATCATCAGGCTCAATAACTTCACCTGAGCCTGATACAAGCAATAAAGTTTCGTTGTTCATGACTAATAATAAAGCTTCTAATTTTTGAAGCATTTTATCGCCGCGCCATTGTTTTGCTACTTCTACAGCAGCGCGTTGTAAATTACCATTATACTCCGTTAACTTTCCTTCAAACATTTCAAATAATGTAAAAGCATCCGCTACAGATCCGGCAAACCCGGCCAGTACTTGACCGTTATATAAACGGCGTACCTTTCTAGCAGTATTTTTCATAATAACTGATTGACCTAATGTTACTTGACCATCTCCAGCCATCGCACTTTGACCTTTATGCTGAATTGCAAAAATAGTCGTTGCATGCATTTGCATATCCACAATCTTCACTCCTCTTTGTCATTACGCTCTCGGATGAGCATTCATATAGGTATTTCGAAGATGTTCTTTCGTTACATGTGTATAAACTTGCGTAGATGATAGCGATGTATGTCCAAGTAATTCTTGAACTGTTCGTAAATCCGCTCCGTTATTCAACAAATGTGTTGCAAATGTATGACGTAACATATGCGGATAAATGACTCCATGCATCTCTGCCTTCTTGAGCATCTCGTTTAAAATATAACGAACGCCACGTGATGTGAGTTCCCCACCACGCATATTTACAAATAACTTCGTATGCGACTGCTTCATCAATGGTATGCGCGCTTCATTTATATAACGCACAATCGCTTCATGAGCATAGTGTCCAAACGGTACATACCGTTCCTTTCTCCCTTTCCCCATGACACGTACAATATCTAATGATAAATCAACATCTTTTACTAATAATGATGTAAGTTCGCTAACACGAATACCTGTAGCATAAAGCAATTCCAAAATCGCCATATTGCGTAGCGCCTTTACATCTTCCCCTTCATTTGCCTCAAACAGTTTCGTTAATTCTTCCTCATAAAAAAAGCGCGGTAAGCGACTTTCTTTTTTCGGATGATATAACGCTTGGAATGCGGCATCATCCAATTGATACTCTTTATTTAAAAAGCGGAAAAACGAACGAATCGCAGAAATCTTTCGCGAAATCGTCGCGCGCGCTTTTTGCTCATCATATAACTGTGTTACATATAACCGTGCGTGAAGATACGCCACCGTTTCTAAATCTTCTACCCCTTCTTGTTCTAAAAATTCAAAAAAACGTGTTAAGTCTTGTTCATAATTTAAAACGGTTGAAGAAGCATAATTTTTTTCGAATTTAATGTAGGTTATAAACTCGGCAAGCGCTTGAATCTTCTGAATTTCCATTCGAACACCTCATTCACGTTGAGCGATCTATCTTTATTCTCTCATTGTCTCACTATTAAATAAAGCGAGAAGGCTCTAAGAAAAACATAGATTGTAATTATTTTCTGTCAATTCGTGACAAACTGTTGAACAATCGAGTTGTAAGTTAAGGTTATTCTCTTGAAGCATTAAAAAAAGCCCTTCAAAGTATAACAACTTTAAAGGACCGAATCAAATTTATTTCTGTAGAATACATTTGTGTACTACAGAAAGAATTTAAAATTACAGTACAGTTGTGTCTTTGAATTGCTTTAGTGCATCTAACGCGCGAGCTGCATGACGTTCGCCGCGCTCTTGTTTTGATTTAATACGTTCACCTAGTTCAGGGAATAAACCAAAGTTTACATTCATTGGTTGGAAATGTTTCGCATCTGCCTCTGTGATATAGCGTGCCATACTACCAAGCGCTGTTTCTTTCGGGAAGATTACAAGTTCTTGTTCTAGTGCCATATGCGCTGCGTTAATACCTGCAACTAAACCTGCGCCTGCAGACTCTACATATCCTTCAACACCTGTCATTTGACCTGCAAAGAATACGTTTGGCATTGCTTTTAATTGGTACGTTGGTGCTAACACTTTTGGTGAATTAATGAACGTATTACGGTGCATTACGCCATAGCGTACGATTTCAATATTCTCTAAACCTGGAATCATGCTGAATACACGTTTTTGCTCGCCCCATTTTAAATGTGTTTGGAACCCTACGATATTATAAAGTGTTCCAGCTGCATCATCTTGACGAAGTTGAATAACCGCGTATGGACGTTTATCTGTTTTTGGATCTTCAAGACCTACTGGCTTCATCGGTCCAAATAACATCGTTTTTTCGCCACGTTCAGCCATTACTTCAATTGGCATACAGCCTTCAAAATATTTTTCTTTTTCGAATTCTTTTAGAGGAGCTCTTTCTGCTTCTACTAATGCTTCACGGAATGCATAAAATTCTTCTTTATTCATTGGGCAATTTAAATACGCCGCTTCACCTTTGTCATAACGTGATTTCAAATATACTTTATCCATATCAATTGAATCTTTTTCAATAATTGGTGCTGCTGCATCATAAAAGTATAAATAATCTTGACCTGTAGCTTCACGTACTTTTTCCGCTAATGCTGGCGATGTTAATGGACCTGTAGCAATTACAGTAATACCTTCAGGAATTTCTGTTACTTCTTCGTTAATTACTTCAACATTTGGATGATTTTTTACTTTTTCAGTAATATAACCTGAAAATTCGTGACGGTCTACAGCCAACGCGCCTCCTGCTGGTACAGCACAATTATCCGCTGCATCAATAATTACAGAATCTAATTGGCGCATCTCTTCTTTAATTACGCCAACCGCGTTTGTTAAAGAATTTGCACGCAATGAATTTGAGCATACAAGCTCTGCAAATTTATCTGTGTGGTGAGCTGGAGTTTGCTTCACTGGACGCATTTCATATAAGCGCACTTTTACGCCACGCTTTGCGATTTGCCATGCTGCTTCACTACCAGCAAGACCTGCTCCGATTACATTTACGATTGGTGTCATGTTACTTACCTGCCTTTTTTTCTTTTGCGTTTTTTCTCAATCTAAGATTCATTTTAACAGTACACTAAATAAAACGCTACTATGTTCTATCTAGCAAAACAATGATTGGGATAGAATCGTTTTATCACGTAGTAGCAAGTAGCCATGTTTTATAAAAAAAGGGAATTGCGCTAAAGCACAATCCCTTTTTTCTCAACTATCTACTTTTCAACAGTTTCTTCTTTATAATCACACTCTGTACATTGTACTTGTGTACCTTTTTTAACTTTTTTCTCAACTAATAAATGCTCACATTTTGGACATTTACGAGCAATTGGTTTATCCCATGATACAAAGTCACAATCAGGGTAACGATTACAACCATAGAATACACGTTTTGTTTTGCTTTTACGCTCAACAATTTCGCCTTCATGACAAGTTGGACACTTCACACCAATTTCTTTCACAATAGCTTTTGTATTGCGACATTCTGGGAAATTACTACATGCCATAAATTTACCATAACGACCAAGTTTGAAAACCATTGGATGCCCACAAAGTTCACAATCTTCACCTGCTGGCTCATCTTTAATTTCAACCTTTTCCATTGCTACTTCAGCATGTTTTAAGCTTTTTTCAAAATCTTGATAAAAGGCATCAATAATGTTAACCCATTCTGTTTTACCTTCTTCAATACTATCCAAGTCTCGTTCCATTTTCGCAGTAAACTCAATATTAATAATTTCCGGGAAAAATTCATTGACTAATGAATGAACGATTTCACCAAGTTCTGTCGGCACAAAACGTTTCGTTTCAAGCGTAACATATCCGCGTTTTTGAATCGTATCTAATGTCGGCGCATATGTTGATGGGCGCCCAATACCTAATTCTTCTAACGTTTTAACTAAACGAGCCTCTGAAAAACGTGGTGGTGGTTGCGTAAAGTGCTGTTTCGGTACAATATCAAGGCTTTTAACAATATCGCCTTCTTGCATCGGCGGTAACAATTTATCTTTCGACTTATCTTCTTTTGAATCATCATTTCCTTCGATATACACTTTCATGAAACCAGAAAATTTCACATGTGAACCTGTCGCACGGAATGTAATATCTCCATTAATTAAATCGGCAGTTACTGTATCTAACACAGCTGGTGCCATTTGGCTCGCAATAAAACGCTCCCATATTAAGCGATATAAACGCAATTGATCACGTGAGAGCACCGCTTTTAATTGATCTGGGTGACGCATTGTAGATGTCGGACGAATCGCTTCATGAGCATCTTGCGCTTTTTCTGATTTTTTCGCTTGCTGTGAAACAGGCGTTGTATAATCTTCTCCATAAGTTTCTTCAATATAGCTATTCGCTTCTTTTTTCGCTGTTTCTGAAATACGAGTAGAGTCTGTACGCATATATGTGATTAAACCTGTAATACCTTCTTTTTTCCCTAGGTCAATCCCTTCATACAGCTGTTGCGCTAACATCATTGTTTTCTTCGCACGGAAATTCAACTTACGCGCAGCTTCTTGTTGAAGAGAAGAGGTTGTAAACGCTGCTGCTGCATTACGCTTGCGTTCACGTTTTACAATTTTTGCAACTTCGAAATCTTCACCGTCTATTTGTTTTAAGATTGCATTTACTTCTTCTTCATTTGTTAATTTTACTTTGTCAGTGCCTGTACCATAAAATAATGCGTCAAATTGTTTTTTATCTTTTTCGAACTGTGCGTCAATCGTCCAATATTCTTCTGGTTTAAATTTATTAATCTCATTTTCACGATCAATAATCAAACGTAATGCAATGGATTGAACGCGACCTGCAGATAATCCTTTTTTGACTTTCTTCCATAGTAATGGACTAATGTTGTACCCTACTAATCGGTCTAAAATACGGCGAGCTTGCTGTGCATCAACTAAGTCCATATCAATTGGACGCGGATGTTTAAAAGATTCTTTAATTGCATCTTTTGTAATTTCATTAAAAACAACACGACAATCCGAATCTTTATCGATATTTAATGCCGTTGCTAAGTGCCAAGCAATTGCTTCTCCTTCACGGTCTGGATCGGCTGCGAGAAAGATTTTTTTGGCTTTTTTCGCTGCATTTTTTAAATCTTGTAATACAGGTCCTTTACCACGAATCGTAATGTATTTCGGTTCATAGTTATTCTCTGTATCAATCCCCGTTTGACTTTTAGGTAAGTCTCGAACATGACCTATAGAAGCTTTTACTTTATATTTCTTTCCCAAATATCGCTCGATTGTTTTCGCTTTCGCCGGCGATTCTACAATAACTAGATAATCTGACATGTGATTTCCCCCTTAGTAAGAGGTGAAGTTTCTTAATTTAAAAACAAATACCTGTTGCAAAATGTATAACAGAAATCCAAGTTTTGCAACCATTTTTCATTTCAAAAATAAAAAACCGGCCATTTCTTCAAGGATTTGAGAGCCGTTCCATACAAGCGTAGCACCTTCTGAAGCCAATTTATGGGGTAATTCAGAAAGAGGTGACAAAATATTTCCAGGAATCACAAAAATCATTCTTCCGTGGTCCAATCCATAATCTACCGTTGATAAAGTCCCACTCTTTTTTTGTGCTTCTGTCACAAGAATTCCCCAACTTATTCCGCTAATCAGACGATTTCTCATTGGAAATTGCCACTTTTTCGGCCCCATATACGGTGGGTATTCACTAATAAGTAACTGCGTTTGACTCATCTCTTTCATCAAGTCACCATGTTCTCTTGGATAAATATGCTGAAAACCATACCCTAATACACCAATTGTAGCCCCTCCTAGCTTCATTGTCACATCATGAGCCATTTTGTCGGCCCCCTTAGCTAAACCGCTTACAACGACAAATTCTTCGTTTACAAGCGATGGTAGTAAGTGTTCTAAAACATCTTTCGAATATTTTGATGCTTTTCGTGAACCTACAACTGCAATTTTTCGTTGATTTTGCAAAATATCAAGTTTACCTTTAGCATAAATAACACTTGGTGGATCATAAATTTGACGTAAATTCTCTGGATAATTTGCATCAAAAAATGTAATTGGCTCAATTCCTTGTTCTTTATAATATGAAGAAAAAGAAAAATTTTGATGCTCTTGCAAAAACTTTTGTAGTTGAGTAGCTTTTGGCGTAGTGATTTTAAGAAATTTTGTTAATTGTTGTACAGAAATTTCTTCAGTGTGTTGAAAAGTCATTAATAATGGCCAAAAACGGTTAATAGGCACAGGCATAACATAATGTAACCTCAATAAAAATTCTCGCAATGATTGTTGTAACATAAACCTCATCCTCTCCAAAAAAATAAACGGGACCGCGTTTACACGCAATCCCGTTTATTTTTTTCTTAAATTTTACACATGTTGCTTTTCAGCATGTGTTTTTACTTGATCATAAATACCTTGTTCTTTAACTACTTTAATAAAAGTTTCACCGATTGTTGATGGAGTAGGCGCAACTTCAATACCTGCCGCATTAAGTGCTGCAATTTTATCTGTTGCCGTTCCTTTACCACCTGAAATAATTGCACCCGCATGCCCCATTCGTTTGCCTGGAGGTGCCGTTTGACCAGCGATGAATGCCACAACTGGTTTTGTCATATGATTTTTCACATATTCAGCTGCTTCTTCTTCTGCTGTACCACCAATTTCACCAATCATGACAACACCTAATGTTTCTGGATCAGCTTCAAATTCTTTTAGTACATCAATGAAGTTTGTGCCATTTACAGGGTCCCCACCAATACCTACAGCAGTTGTTTGACCAATACCTGCTGTTGTTAATTGATGTACTGCTTCATATGTTAAAGTACCAGAACGCGATACAACTCCCACATGACCTTTTGTATGAATATATCCTGGCATAATACCAATTTTACATTCATCAGCAGTAATAACACCTGGGCAGTTTGGTCCTACTAAACGTGTTTTTTTGCCTTCCATGTAGCGCTTTACACGAACCATATCTAAGACAGGAATATGTTCAGTAATACAAATAACCATATCTAATTCTGCTTCTACTGCTTCTAAAATTGAGTCTGCTGCAAAACGTGCAGGTACGTATACTACAGATACATTACAACCTGTTGCTTCTACTGCTTCTTTAACTGTATTAAATACTGGAACACCTTCGATAGACGTCCCACCTTTACCAGGCGTTACACCTGCAACGATTTTTGTACCATATTCCAACATTTGTTTTGTATGGAAAAGTGCTGTTGAACCTGTAATACCTTGAACAAGCACCTTTGTATCTTTATTGATGAAAATACCCATGTTTATTCCACCCTTTCTTAGCCTACAAGCTCTACAATTTTTTGTGCGCCGTCTGCAAGTGATGCTGCTGCCACGATATTTAGTGTTGAATGACGTAAAATTTCTTTACCTAACTCAACATTCGTACCTTCTAAACGAACAACAAGTGGGACTTCTAAACCTAGTTCGCCTGCTGCTGCTACAACACCTTCTGCAATTACATCACATTTCATAATGCCACCGAAGATATTAACGAAAATACCTTTTACTTGTGCATCTGAAAGAATGATTTTAAATGCTTCTTTAACTTTTTCTGGTGTTGCACTACCACCAACATCTAAAAAGTTCGCTGGGCTACCACCGTAGTAACCAATTGTATCCATTGTTGCCATTGCAAGTCCGGCACCATTTACTAAACAACCAATTGAGCCATCTAGTGGAATATAACTTAAGTCATGTTTTGATGCTTCGATTTCTTTCGGATCTTCTTCATCATAGTCGCGCAGTTCTACTACATCCGCATGACGATATAAACTGTTGCCATCGAAGTTGAATTTCGCATCTAATGCAACAACTTCATCTCCACCTGTCACAACAAGTGGATTAATTTCCACAACAGAAGCATCTTTTTCGATGAATGTTTTATATAAACCTAAGAATAGGTCTGCTGCTTTATTTATCAAATTATTCGGAATATTAATATTAAACGCAAGACGACGCGCTTGGAAAGCCGTTAATCCTACAATAGGATCTACCACTTCTGTAAAGATTTTCTCCGGCGTTTCTTCTGCAACCTCTTCGATATTCATACCGCCCTCTTCAGACCCCATTAGTGTTACACGTGAAGTCGCGCGATCAACGAGTAAGCTTACATAATACTCTTTTTTAATATCTGAGCCTTCCTCTATGTAAAGGCGCTTAATTTCTTTTCCTTCTGGACCAGTTTGGTGTGTTACCAATACTTTACCTAAAAGTTCTTTTGCGTATTGTTCTACTTCGTCTAGTGATTTTGCGATTTTGACACCGCCTGCTTTACCACGCCCCCCAGCATGGATTTGAGCTTTCACTACTACTACCTCGGAACCTAATTCTTTAGCTGCCTTCACCGCTTCTTTTGGTGAAAATGCAACGATACCTTTAGGAACCTTTACCCCATTTTGACGAAGAATCTCTTTCCCTTGATACTCATGGATATTCATGAAACTTCCTCCCATCTCTTTGTAAAACTTTCATGTTACATTCTTTATTGTATATAAAATATTCTAAACTGTCTATGTTTTATACTACAATATCTTTTATATTTTCTATAAATTTCTTCTTTAGACACAAAATCCGCTAAATTTCGCACAACGAAATTTAGCGGATTTTTTTTTGGACGCTATCATACGTACGATCCAATCGATAAATAAAGGCAAAAACTTCTGCTACTGCTTGATATAATTCTTCAGGAATAGACTCATTTAAATCTAATTGTCCTAATAATTGGACAAGAGAGGGGTCCTCTTGAATTGGAATATCATGCATTTTTGCTTGCTCTAAAATATTCTCAGCAATTTTTCCCTTGCCTTTTGCCAAAACTTTCGGTGCTCCGCCACTGCTTGGATCAAAGTTAAGCGCAACTGCTTCTTGTCTTTTTTCATGTTGTTCCATCATATACGCAAATCAACTCCTCCTTCACCAGTACTTGTCGTTGCATGCAACATCGGTTTCACGTCTTTTGTAGCGCGTTCAAATGGTTTTATTAAGACACCGGATAATTTGTAATCGTGCGCTTCTAGCCCCTTTTCTAACGATGCTCTCAACGGCTCAGCAAACTGCATTAAATCATGTTTTTCATTATACACTGTTACAGTAATGACGCGACTTTGAACTTGCATATCAATAACAGTTTCCTCTAACGACGCTAAATCTAAATAAAACATGACCCGTGCATAATCAGCATCAATTTTTCCATTTTTCTTCATGCGGCCATTCCACTGTAACGTGGCATCTGTTTGCTTGCCAAAAAAATCAAGTGGAACTTGCATAATCAACTGATGCTGTGGTCCATTTTCCCCTGATAAAAAATGCATTCCATTCATTCGCGCCACAATATTTTCCGCTGCTTGGCGCGTTGTGGAATGTGCTGTTTCATCTTGTAATAAGGCCATTAATTGTGGTTTTAGTTGCTGCTGAAGTTGTTCTAAGTTTGTATCTTTATTACTTAAATTTGCTTCATAATTGAGCCCTAAACTTTGCAATGTATGTCGTAAAATTATTTCGAATGCTTTTCCATTCATTTGTTGTTGCAGTTGCAATTCGGTATTTTGCAATAGTTGCTGTGTTATTGGATTAACTGTTTTTGTTGCTTGATATGTCAACGCTTCCATAGCCTCGTCCATCATTTGTGGTTGCACACCTAACAATTGCAATAACTGTATTTTTGTTTGCTGAGTCACACCTTGTTGCAATGGTTGTTGTTGCAATTGTTCGCTATACCCTTTTACTAATTCATGCTGTATATTTTTAGCTAATGTTTGAATCGTTTGCGTTGATGCTTGCGCGGAATCAAATTTTTGTAATACTGTTATAATTGCTTCTTTTGATGCTTGTGGCAATTGCCCATCTTGTTGAACCGTTTGTGCTAATTGTGATAGAACGGGTGATAGATTTGTCAGGTTTGTTTGTACAATAGTATTTAATATTTGCGTTGGTGTTGCAGGATTTGTTGTAGCCGATGCATTTGAAACAACTGTACTTAACTGTGCTATATACGGATTTGTTGGCGCAAGGCTAACGCGATTTAATGCTGTCATAACCGCTTCTTTTGATGATGAACTTATCCCCGTGTGGTTAAGTATAGCTTGTTGTAATGCTGCTCGTGCTTCTAGATTTTGCGGATTTTGTTGTACAAGTTGCAAAGCGTTTTGTAACGTTGCTGTCGGATTAGCATCAGCTTTTCCTAATGAATTTGATAAAAAATTCATCATATTGGCATTTTGCGGCAATACGCCAGCTTCTCGTAACATTGCTAACATCGCTTGCTTTGTTGTCGCACTCGTTGCGGCTGATAGCAAGCTGTCTAGCATTTTGGCTAACATGACGCTACCCGTTTCAATTGCCAATGGTTTTTGTAACCGCAATAAGCTATTTAAAAGCGCTTCTTTAAGCGAACCACTTAATGATGAATCATTTTGAATAAGTTGCTGTAAGTTTTGTAACGCAGCTTGAAAACCTGTTTTAGCGCTCCCTTGTACAATTGCTTGCAATGAATTTTCGGTCATCGGTAATTTTAACTGTACGATTTTAGATAATGCATCTAATGCTTGCGTTGCCGGAATCGTTGTCGATTTTAATACGTGTTCAGCTTGGATTAACTGCTCACGTGACATTGGTACATCTTGCTTTAAAAACTGTTTGATGATTTGCTGCATTTCCTTTGAATCAGGTAAATTCATACTTTTCATTAATTGTAATGCTTGCTGTGTCGTTGATTGCGATGTCAAAGGCCCAGAAACTAATTTTAAAGATAACTCTGGCGAAGTACCTGTCACTTGAAAGAAATGTGCGTCACCAGCTTTTAATGGCATTTCTAGTTGTGCCATCATTTTTTGATTACCTACTTGAATTTCTGCTTTTTGATCCGGATAGAGTTTTTTAATTGTGCCATGTAACACCTGTCCTTCTTTTACAACGATTGCCTGTTGCTTAGATGACATTTGTGCTTGTTGTACATTTACGCCTGCTAAATTCATATTCTCATCCTTTCGAAAGCATCGTTTTGATTGGCTCGAATGTTTTTCGATGAATCGGAGTTACGCCAAGATGGTTTATCGCTTCTAAATGTTGTTTTGTTCCATAACCTGCATGTTGTGCAAAGCCATATCCAGGATATTTCACATCCATTTCCTCCATATAATGATCTCGTGCCGTTTTTGCTAAAATAGAAGCGGCTGCAATTGCTAAACTTTTAGCATCTCCTTTAATAATTGAGCTTTGTGCAATTTCTATATCTAATGTCATCGCATCTGCTAGTACATAATCTGGTGGTATTGCTAAATTTTCAATAGATGCCTTCATCGATTGTCGAGTCGCTTCATAAATATTAATGTCATCAATCACATTAACCGATTGAAAATGGACTGCCGTCGCTACTGCTGTATCCATAATTTTATCGATAAATTCTTCGCGCTTCTCATGCGATAATTGCTTTGAGTCGTTTAATCCAATTAAATTCTCGCAGGCATCATTTGGTAAAATAACAGCGGCTGTTACGACAGGGCCCGCTAATGGACCACGCCCTGCTTCATCTGTTCCAGCAATGAGTACTATCTTATCGTTACGAAATGATTCATCGAATGCTAACTTAGCATAATGCTCATCAAATAATTTTTGTTGTTTGACTTGCGTTCGGCGCCACGTGTTCAATGCATTTTGTACACCTGTACGCGCATCTTTTTCCAATTCATCCATCCAATTTTGCCACGATGTTTCTTTTGCTAATTTTTCTTTTATTTCTTTAATCGTTGTCATTGAACTACTCCTTCTATCGGCTAAAAATGGCCGCTATGTAATGAAAAAGCCGACAATGCCTAAAAGACATTGTCGACCAATTGGCATTTACTCGTAATCTTCTACAAAATCAAATGTTAATTTTCCTAAATGTTCGTTACGAATATCACGAACAATTAATTCAGAAACAAGTGCATAATCAATGTCGCCACCAGAAACTTTAATGTTACGCAACTTACCAATGTGATCAAATGTCCCAACGATAGGATCTTCTAAACCGTCAATTTGATAACGCTCGTGTAAACGTTGTGGATAATACGTCTCTAAAAAGTTTAACCCAAAAATCGCTAAATCATCCATGTTTGTAATAGCATCTTTAATGGCACCTGTAACCGCCAATTTAGCGCCAACACGTTGATCTTCAAATTTTGGCCATAAAATCCCTGGCGTATCAAGTAGTTCTAATTCCTTACCTACTCTAATCCACTGCTGAGACTTTGTCACACCCGGCATATTCCCTGTTCGCGCTACATTTTTTTTCGCTAAGCGATTAATCATTGTTGATTTTCCCACATTCGGAATTCCTACAATCATGGCGCGAATTGCTCGTGGTTTCAAGCCTTTTTTACGCATACGCTCCCATTTTTCTGCCAACACTTCTTCAGCAGCTTTTGTAACACGCTTTAACCCCTTGCTATCAAGCGAGTTAACAGCAACAGCTTTATGTCCTTTTTCTTGAAAAAATTGAATCCATCGCTTCGTTTGTAGCTCATCTGCCATATCCGCTTTATTTAAAATTAACAAGCGATTTTTTTGGTGAATAATATCATCTAACATTGGATTGCGCGATGACATTGGTAAACGCGCATCAATAAGCTCAAATACAATATCGACTAGCTTTAAATTTTCTGTAACTTGTCGGCGCGCTTTGGCCATATGCCCTGGAAACCATTGAATCGTCATAATATCTCTCCTCTTAATCTACAGTACCAAAGTTTTCAATTGGCCAAAAGACAACACTTGCCTTCCCAACAATCTCCTCTTCTGATACAAGTCCAATATGTCGACTATCTTTACTATTACGGCGGTTATCACCCATTACAAAATAAGAGCCTTTTGGAATAATTTTTTTTCCTGTATAATCCAGTAAACTAAAATCTTCTGTTAGTGTACCACCATCAACAATTTGGTTTTTATAATCTTGTAAATATGGTTCATTTATTTTCTTACCATTAATATATAGTTGGTCATTTTTATACTCAAGTGTATCTCCTGGAACACCGATTACCCGCTTTATATAATCTTTCTTTTCAGGTGCATGGAAAACAACAATATCAAAATGCTGAATATCTCCTATCTTATAATTCAGTTTATTGACAATCATACGCTCACCACTTTCAAGCGTAGGCATCATTGATTCACCATCGACAACAATTGGTGTAAACAATACAAAGCGAATTAATGCTGCTAATAAAAAAGCAATGACCAGCGCTTTAACCCATTCCCACAGGTCGCTTTTTTCCTTCTTTATTTGTTTTTCTTCCATACTGCCACCACCTCACTCTACTTTATTCATTGTACAAGTATTTTTGAATGTAGGCAAAAAGATTGATAGTCTAAAACATGAAAAAAGTGTAGAGCAAATTGCTCTACACTCCTTTCGTGCTTGTAAATAGAAATTAGCGAATTTCTTTAATACGAGCAGCTTTACCACGTAAGTTACGTAGGTAGTATAATTTAGCACGACGTACTTTACCACGACGAGTAACTGTAAGTGCTGCGATTTTTGGTGTATTAACTGGGAATGTACGTTCAACGCCTACACCGTAAGAGATTTTACGAACAGTGAAAGTTTCGCTGATACCGCCACCACGACGTTTGATTACAACACCTTCGAATTTTTGGATACGTTCGCGAGTACCTTCGACAACTTTAACGTCGACGATTACTGTATCACCAGCACGGAAAGCTGGGATGTCAGTGCGTAATTGTTCTTTTGTAATTTCTGTAATAATGTTTGACATTTTATTTTCTCCTTTGACAGATGCTCATATAGGTCGCTTAATGGTTGCTACAGCGGAACACCGTAATACGGCACTTCTTAGAAATGCACTTTAAATACTAGCATATTCACGTATTTGTTTCAAGTCTATTCCTTTGTCACAACGTATTATTTTTTATAGCCAAGTAATTGTAAATATTTCAATTGCTTTGGTGTTAATTCAATATTTTCTAATAAATCTGGGCGACGTTCAAATGTGCGTTTTAGCGATTGCTCTTCGCGCCATTCATCGATTTTCGCATGATTTCCTGACATTAAAACATCAGGAACTTTCATACCACGAAAATCTGCTGGCCGCGTATAATGAGGATGCTCTAAAAGGCCTGTAGAGAACGAATCATTAATATGTGATGCCTCTTGTCCTAATACCCCTGGTAAAAGGCGTACAACGCTATCAATAATTGTCATAGCAGCTAGTTCGCCACCAGTTAACACAAAATCACCAATTGAAATTTCATCGGTAACTAAATATTCGCGAATACGTTCGTCATAACCTTCATAGTGGCCGCAAAGGAATATCAAATCCTCTTCCCGTGCTAATTCTTCTGCTTTCTGTTGCGAATAACGCTCACCTTGTGGACACATTAAAATGATACGTGGCTTTTTCCCTTTTGCCTGTAATGCTTCTACTGCATTAAATAAAGGCTCTGGCTTTAACACCATTCCAGCGCCACCCCCGTAGGGATAATCATCTACTTGATTATGCTTGTTAGTTGAAAATGAACGAAAATCTGTCACATCAAATGATACCGCACCTTTTTCCTGCGCTTTTTTCATAATTGAAGCATTAAATACGCCGTCAAACATATCTGGAAACAATGACAATACTTGAATATTCATCATGATAATAAACCTTCCATCAATTCAATTGTTATCCGTTTATTCTCAACATCAACTTCTTTAATCACTTCAAAAATAACTGGTAAGTAATGTTCTTTCCCATCAATACCTGTGACAGTCCAAACATCATTGGCGCCTGTTTCAAAAATTTCTTTTATTTTACCAATCTCGGTGCCATTTTCATCGAATACATCACAACCAACAATTTCATGATAATAAAATTCATCTTCTTCTAATTCTTCTAAAAAGTTTTCATTTACTTTTAACATACTACCTTTAAACTTTTCAACATCATTAATATTCGGATACCCTTCAAAAGATAGAAGCATAAAATTTTTGTGTTTTCGTGCTGTTTTAATAATAACAATTGTAGGTCGCTTTTCACCTGGTGCAAAAATGCCAAGCTTAGAACCTACTTCGTAACGATCCTCTGGAAAATCTGTTTGTGAGATTACTCGAATTTCACCGCGAATTCCATGTGTATTGACGATTTTACCAACATTGTACCATTTCATATAGGACACCTCTTTTTATGTTTATATACAACAAAAAAGGAAGGAACTAATGCTCCCTCCTTTTACGCTAATCTATGATATCGACATATGTCTTCTTCATATGGTGACTGCTTGCAGCAGAATAAACAATCGCGCGAATCGACTTCGCGACACTTCCTTGTTTACCTATTACTTTGCCGACATCTTGAGGATGGACAGCAAGTTTATAAACGATGCGATTTTCTGATTCATTCGCAGTAATGCGAACATCGTCGGGAAAATCGACTAATGGTTGTACAATTGTTTTAATCAGCTGTTCCACAACGTCACCCCCGATTATTTATAAGGTAAAATTATTTACCTTGTTTTGATTCATGGAATTTAGCCATGATACCTTGTTTTGAGAACAAGTTACGTACAGTATCAGATGGTTTTGCACCATTAGCTAACCAAGATAATGCTTTTTCTTCGTCAATTTTAACTTCTTCTGGAGAAGTTAATGGATTGAATGTACCGATTGTTTCGATAGAACGACCGTCACGTGGAGAACGTGAATCAGCAACTACGATACGGTAGAAAGGAGCTTTTTTAGCACCAATACGTTTTAAGCGAATTTTTACTGCCATGTTTCTTTGCACCTCCGAATAAGTTTCACACAAGATAGTATAATATCAAGCTTTCGATTGTTTGTAAAGTGTTTTTTCTTAACACAAGTAATTCTACAGGATTCTGCGTAAGATTTCAAGTGTTTGTAAAGTATTTTTTCTTAACAACTTAAAACAATTGATATGACGAGGTTTTTAAGCTATTTCTCATAAAAACAGCTCTGTTAATGCAGAGCTTTTGTCTTACATTTTAAACAACGAGTCCATACCTGGAAGTTTTAGCTTTTTCTTTTTGCTTGCACCAGGTGCACCAGCTAACCCTGACATTTGCTTCATCATTTTTTTCATTTCATCAAATTGTTTAATTAAACGGTTAACTTCCTGCACAGAACGTCCAGATCCTTTAGAAATACGTTTACGACGGCTCGCATTGATGATTTCTGGATTTGTACGCTCTGCAATAGTCATCGATTGAATAATTGCTTCAATATGATTGATTTGTTTATCGTCAAAGTTCATTTTATCCAAACCTTTTACCTTATTCATGCCTGGAATCATTTTGATAATATCTTCTAATGGCCCCATTTTCTTCACTTGGCTCATTTGTTCAAGGAAATCATCAAATGTAAAACTTTGCGTTTTAAATTTTTCTTCTAATTCTTTTGCTTTGTCAGCATCAACAGTTGCTTGCGCTTTTTCGATAAGTGATAGTACATCACCCATACCTAAAATACGCTGTGCCATACGCTCTGGATGGAATGGTTCAAGTGCATCCATTTTTTCGCCCATACCAACAAACTTAATTGGTTTTTCTGTTACAGAACGAATTGATAATGCTGCTCCCCCACGTGTATCACCATCTAATTTTGTTAAGACAACGCCCGTGATGCCTACCGCTTCATTAAAGCTTTCTGCTACGTTAACAGCATCTTGACCAGTCATCGCATCAACAACTAAAAATACTTCGTCCGGTTCTTTAATTGCACGAATATCTTTTAATTCCTGCATCAACGTTTCATCAATGTGTAATCGACCCGCTGTATCGATGATTACGACATCATGGTGTTCTTCTTTAGCTAGTTCGATTGCTTCGCGAGCAATTTCTACCGGTGAAACATCCGTCCCCTTATCAAATACAGGAATAGAAAGTTGTTTTCCTAATGTTTGTAATTGTTGAACAGCAGCTGGACGATAAACATCGGCTGCTACTAACAATGGTTTTTTATTGTATTTTTTACGTAAAACATTCGCTAACTTACCTGTAGTTGTTGTTTTACCAGCACCTTGTAATCCGACCATCATGATAACTGTTGGTGGACGTGTTGAAAATTTCACAGGTGATTGTTCGCCACCCATTAATTCTGTTAATTCTTCTTGAACGATTTTAATGACTTGTTGGCCAGGTGTTAAGCTTTGCATAACATCTGTACCTACTGCTCGTTCGCTTACTGATTTAACGAATTTTTTTACTACTTTTAAGTTAACATCGGCTTCGATTAAAGCAAAACGAACTTCGCGCATCATCAATTTAACGTCTTGTTCTGTTACTTTACCTTTACCTTTAATTTTGGCAATTGTACCTTGGAGTCGCTCTGATAAACCTTCAAATGCCATAGTGGTCGCCCCCTAATCCCATTCTTTCAATTGTTCAATATAACGTAATGCCTCACCTTTTGAAGCATTTTCTTCAATAGCTGTTGTCAATGCCGCTGCTATTTGCTGTCTTTGTTGAAATTTTGTAAAAAGTTGAAGTTTTTCTTCATATTCTTCAAGCATAGCTTCTGTACGACGAATATTATCATAAACTGCCTGACGCGAAACTCCGTACGATTCCGCAATTTCGCCTAATGACAAATCATCTAAATAATAGAGTTGCATATAGCTTCGTTGCTTGTCCGTTAAAAGCGCTTGATAAAAGTCAAAGAGAAAGTTCATACGCGTTGTTTTTTCAAGTAACATACATAACCTCTCCTTTACATACATATTCCATCGTATCATATAAGAAAAGCGAGGACTCTGTCAAGGTAAACCCCTTGTCCAAATCCTCGCTTTTCATTGATATATCAACGTTTTATACGCGTTTATAGTTCTTTAGAAACTTCATCTAATTCATCGATTTGCTTATCTAACGAATCGGCGAATAAACCATATACATAACGTTCTGCATCAAATGGTTGTAAGTCATCCATTTTTTCACCAAGCCCAACAAATTTCACTGGAATGTGCAATTGGTTACGGATAGCTAAAACAATCCCGCCTTTTGCTGTACCGTCTAATTTTGTTAAAACAATACCCGTTACCTTTGTTGCTTCTTTAAACGTTTTTGCCTGTACAAGTGCATTTTGTCCAGTTGTTGCATCCAAAGCTAATAATACTTCATGTGGTGCTCCTGGCACTTCACGCTCAATCACGCGGTGTACTTTTTCAAGTTCATTCATTAAGTTTACTTTATTTTGTAGACGACCTGCCGTATCACAAATTAAGACATCCGCACCACGATTTTTCGCTGCATTAATAGCATCATACATTACCGCTGCTGGGTCAGACCCTTCTGACTGCTTGATAACTTCCACACCTACGCGGTCACCCCAAACTTGTAATTGATCAATCGCTCCGGCACGGAATGTATCACCAGCTGCTAGCATCACTTTTTTACCTTGTTGTTCAAAACGATGCGCTAATTTACCAATCGTTGTTGTCTTACCAACACCGTTTACACCTACAAATAAAATGACTGTTAGTTCGCCATCTGGTTGCATATTTAACTCGGTAATATCTGCTTCACCTTGCTCATAAATTTCAACTAATTTTTCAGAAATAACAGCCTGGATACCGTCTGTTGATTTAATGTTTTTACGTTTCACTTCCAATTCAAGTTCTTCAATTAATTGCATAACTGTTTCAAAACCAACATCGGCCTGTAATAATAATTCTTCTAACTCTTCGAAGAATTCTTCATCGACAGTACGATAGCGTGCAACTAAATCATTCACTTTAGATGAAAACGAATTACGCGTTTTTTCGAGACCATGTTTAAATTTTTCTGTAATAGCTGCCGGCGAGAACCACGAACGTTTTTTCTCTATCTCTTGTTCTGTTTTTTCCTCTTCCTCAACAATTGCTGGTAACTCATCAACCGCTTCGTCAAGTTTCGATGTTTCAACTACTTCGTCGTCAATCACTGGTGTAGCTTCAATCGGCTCTACTACTTCAACCGCTTCAACTACCTCATCAACATGATCATCTTTTTTTTCAGCTTCCGCCTCTATGGCATCGGCATCTGTCGTTTCCACTAATTGTTCGTCTAACTGTTCATCTTTCTTACCAGTTAACTTTTCTTTCATACGTTGTAAAAAGCCCATACTTCATTCCGCTCCTTTAGGACATTTCTTGTTCTAATTTTACCGATACGAGTTTTGAAACGCCCGATTCTTGCATCGTAATACCATACAAGACATCGGCACCTTCCATCGTACCTTTACGGTGCGTGATCACGATAAATTGTGTGTCATCGCTGAATTTTTTCAAGTATTGACTATAGCGACTAACATTCGCTTCGTCAAGCGCCGCTTCCACCTCATCTAAAATACAGAATGGTACAGGACGCGTTTTTAAGATAGCAAAAAGCAGCGCAATCGCTGTCAATGCGCGCTCTCCACCAGATAACAAACTTAAACTTTGCAACTTTTTACCTGGTGGTTGGGCCACAATTTCAATGCCTGTTTCAAGCAGATTTTCCGGCTCTAGCAAAATCAAATCTGCTTTCCCACCGCCAAACAATTCACGGAATACTTCTTGGAAATGAGCACGAATTGATATAAATGTTTCATCAAAGCGAGCTGTCATTTCTTCATCCATCTCACGAATTGCTTCATGTAACGTATCCTTCGCCTCTAATAAATCATTGCGCTGATTCGTTAAAAATGTATGGCGTTCAGAAACCGTTTTATACTCTTCGATAGCATGTACATTGACATCACCAAGCTCCTCAATAGATTGTCGTAGCAATTTCACTTTACGACGCGCTGTCTCCATATTCACGTCAACCGCTTCTTCTAATAAGGCTTCTTGGAACGATAAATTATATTCGGTAAACAGTTGTTGCTCTTGATGACTACGACTTGCATCAATGCGATTCATTTTCACATCAATATCACGAATGGCGTTTAGTACACCTTGATGAACGCGTTGTACTTCTGTAAGCGTTGCATCGACGTTTTGAATCATCATTTGTAATTCTGTACGTTTTTCTTTCGCCTTATTAATAGAAGAACTTAACGCCTCTCTACGCCCTTTTAGCGATGTAATCTGTTGAGAAAGCACTTCTTCTGAAGGACCTTCACCTTGTTCACCAGTCAACAGCCATTCACGTTCTTTTTCTTGTGCACGCAAACTTTCTTCATTCGCTACTAACTTATGAGTTAACTCGTCTAACTGCATTTGAAGTTGTAACACTTGCTCTGCCTTTACAGCTTTCTGTGCTTTAGCATCAGCCAAATGATTTTGAAGTTGATCGCGCTCTGTGACGCTTTGAGCTTTTAGCAACTCAAAGCGCTCTACTTGTTCATTTAGCGTAGTCGTCTCTTTATCTAACACCATTAAACGTTTTTCAAGCGTACTTTTAGAAGTCGCTAACAAGTCTAATCGTGATGTAACATCTTGTTTTTCAGAATCGAATAATGATACTTGTTGTGATAAACGTTTGACGGTCGCTGAAATCGTTTCAAGTGCAATATTTTGACGATATTCTCGTTGTTTTAAAGAATCGCCAGTTTGACGTTGCTGTTCTAACTCCGCTTCCTTTAGCCCTACGCGTTTTTCTAAATCATTTACGGTACGCTCTGCTTCTAAAATTGTCATTTGTAACTTATCAACATTATCCGTTAGCTGCTCTAGCTCTGCTTTGCGGCTAAATACGGGGTTTTGTTTGTTCGCTGCTCCCCCCGTCATCGAACCACCAGCATTGACAACATCACCTTCTAACGTCACGACACGATAGCGGTAATGGCAGGTGCTAGCGATGGCTTTTGCACCTTCTAACTCTTTTGCGATAATGACATGTCCTAATAAATTTTCGACGATTGTCTTAAAGGCAGCATCTGTTTCAACTAATTTATCTGCTGTATTGATAAATGATGGGTGCCCAGCAATGCGTGTTAAAACATCCGCTGGAACCTGACGTGTTTTCATAATATTTTTCGGTAAAAA
This sequence comes from Kurthia huakuii LAM0618, assembly GCF_000505545.1. Classification (GTDB taxonomy): domain Bacteria; phylum Bacillota; class Bacilli; order Bacillales_A; family Planococcaceae; genus Kurthia; species Kurthia huakuii. The sequence goes on along the minus strand of NZ_AYTB01000007.1, from coordinate 231,511 downwards.
TGTTGCACGACCGCCATTATGATTGCGCAAGTAGCCAATCGCCTGGCTAGCATGCTTATCTGTCTCTGTAATAATATGTTGTGCCGTCGCCCCAAGCGTTGTTTCAATGGCGATAGCATAAACTGCTGGCACTTGTAGCATTTCAGCTACGGCACCATGAATCCCCATTAAACGTTGGTCATCGCGCGCTTGTAAAATCATTTTGGGTCCTTTATAAAAACCTTCAAAATTCGATGACAATTCTTCTAATGTATCTTTGCGTCCTTGCATCGTTTTAAGCTGATTATAGCCTTGGTATAATAAATCGCGTTTTTTCGAATATTCTTCACGTAGCTGCTGATACATTTCTTGCGTTGCTTTATAACGAGCTAATTGCTCCGCTAATTCAATCGAAATTTTTTCTAACGAAGAAGTTGCCTGCATTTGCTCTGCTTTATGACGCTGAAGCTCTTCAATTGTCGCTCCAGAAGCGGATGACATTTTTGTAGTCTCTGCTTGCTCTTGCTCTAATTGGCGCATAACGTTTTTTAATTCATTATTCGTTGCTGCACGCTCACTCAAGCGTTCCACATAGACATTTTTTAATTGTTCAATATCATGTTCAATGTCAGACGTAGAACGTTCTAACGTTTGCGTCATTTGTTTTACTTCTTGTCGAATGACTTTAAATGCCGCATTGTATTCTACAAGTTGTTGCGCTTTAACTTCTTTTAAAGTTGTAGCTTGTTCACATTGTGCTTTCGTAGTTTGAATCGATTTGTCTAAGCTCGCTAGTTGTTGTGAAACATTTTCACGTTTTTGTAGTAGCACTGCTTTGCGCCCTTCATAACGTTCTACATCTGTACTAACATCTACAAGTTCTGCTTGTTCTAAATCTAATGTCGTATCGATTATTTGAAGTACTTCACGATGCTTTAATTGCTCCTTTTGAAGCGCATCAATTTGCTGTTGCTGTGCATTTTCTTGTTCAGAAAGAGTACTTTTTTGCACAGCTAGTTGCTTAAACGAAGCTTCTAATGTTTCGATATCATGAATTAAAACGGCAATATCAATACCACGCAATTCTCTTGTCATCTCTACATAATCCTCTGCAGTAGACGCTTGGATACGCAGTGGCTCAATACGTTCATCTAATTCATGTAAAATGTCGAGCACACGATTTAAATTATCATCTGTTTCAAATAGTTTATGCTCGGCTTTTTTACGACGCTTTTTATATTTTAAAACGCCAGCTGCTTCTTCAAAAATGGCACGGCGGTCGTCTGGCTTACTATTTAAGATTTCATCGACACGACCTTGCGAAATAATCGAAAAAGCTTCTTTCCCTAATCCTGAATCTAAAAATAAATCCGTAATATCTTTCAAGCGACAGCTTTGTTTATTTAATAAATACTCGCTTTCGCCCGAACGATAGACACGACGAGAAACGCTCACCTCATTATAAGAAAGTGGCAAGCGTTCATCTTCGTTATCTAGGATGAGCGTTACTTCTGCAAAGTTAAGCGGTTTGCGTGAGTCACTACCCGCAAAAATGACATCTTCCATTTTTGCACCGCGCAATGATTTCGCTGATTGTTCGCCAAGAACCCATCGAATGGCGTCAATGACGTTACTTTTACCACTACCATTTGGTCCGACCACTGCCGTTACACCTGGCACAAAATCGATCCCGATACGATCAGCAAAAGATTTGAAACCAATCACTTCAAGCCGTTTAAGAAACAAAATAATACCCCCTACTAATCTTTTGCCTCATTAGTTCATGCTGCACTACTGTGCGATACGTTGTTTGCTATTCGGCTTCAATATTGTTATTTTTTTGCATTTGTTGCTTTTTAAACGCAACCATCGCAGTTTGAGCAGCTCTTTGTTCAGCTTCTTTTTTCGATTTACCATTTCCAATACCTAGTTCAGTGCCATTTAACATGACTTGTGAAATGAAAGTTCGGTTATGGGCTGGACCATTTTCTTTAATAATAGTGTATTGAAGCGCACCTGAGTTTGCTTGTTGCACCATTTCTTGTAATTGACTTTTAAAGTCCATTACATGTGAAAACATACCGAGCTCTACTTTTGGAAAGACTACTTTTTCCAAGAAGCCAACAACTGTTTCTAAACCTTGGTCTAAATATAAAGCACCTACAAATGCTTCGAAGCAATCCGCAAGTAACGCTGGACGTTCACGACCGCCTGTAATTTCTTCCCCTTTACCTAGTAACACGAATTGTCCAAAATTCAGTTCGTTTGCAAAAATAACAAGTGATGGCTCGCAAACGATTGCTGCACGAAGTTTTGTCAACTCGCCCTCTGTCATTTTAGGGAATTTCAGGAATAAAAACTTAGAAACAGTTAGCTCTAACACTGCATCGCCCAAAAATTCAAGACGTTCATTGTCTTCATATTGCTTACGGCGATGTTCGTTTACGTAAGATGAGTGTGTAAACGCATTGTATAATAAATTCTTATTACCAAAGTGTAAGCCTAAAATATTTTGTAATTTTTCAAATTTGGTACGAGCCTGTTCAGGAATTGCACCATTTTTTTGTGATAGTTCTTCGATTTTCATCGTTCATCAACCTTCTTAGTTTACTAAATTAGTACTCTTTGATAGTGTACCTTTTTCTTTCGCAATGTGCAAAACATTAAAAAATATTGTCACAAAAACATAACTTCCCTTGTAGCAAGCTACAAGGGAAGTTTAAGTATTTATTCAAAACAGCTTATGTGATTAAGCTTGTGCTTTCTCGATGAATGTCACTGCATCACCAACTGTTTGGATTTTTTCAGCGTCTTCATCTTCGATTTGCATATCGAATTCTTCTTCAAACTCCATTACTAATTCAACAACATCTAATGAATCAGCACCTAAATCTTCACGGAATGAAGCTTCTGGTTTTACTTCGCTTTCATCAACACCTAAACGGTCAACGACAACTTTGCTTACACGTTCTAAAACTGTAGCCACAAAAATACACCTCCTCTCAACGACTAACTGGTAGGACCAGTTTATGATTTCTAGCATAGTATATCATTTTTTATCCATGAATAAAAACAATATTTATTACATGACCATACCGCCATCTACATGAAGAACTTGTCCTGTCATGTAGCGACTCGCATCACTCGCTAAGAACGATACAACATCGGCAATATCTTCTGGCTGTCCTAGTTTTGCTAACGGAATTTGTGCTTCCATACCTGCTTTCGCTTCTTCTGGCATCGCATCTGTCATTTCTGTTTCAATAAATCCTGGTGCTACTGCATTAACTAAAATATTACGTGCTGCTAATTCTTTCGCAGATGTTTTTGTTAAACCAATAACACCTGCTTTAGAAGCCGTATAATTTGCCTGGCCTGCGTTGCCGACAATACCAACCACAGAAGCTAAGTTAATAATACGACCGGCGCGTTGCTTCATCATTGGGCGCGCAACAGCTTTCGTACATAAGAACACCGATTTTAAATTTGTGTCAATAACAGCATCCCAATCATCTTCCTTTAGACGCATCAACAAATTATCACGCGTAATTCCAGCGTTGTTAACTAGTACATCAATTGTGCCAAAGGTTTCGAGTGTCGTGTCAATCAATTTTTTTACATCATCAGCATCTGCAACGTTTGCTTGCACAACAAATGCTTCAACATTTAAAGCTTTTATTTCTGCTGCGACAGATTCTGCACGCTCTTGAGAACCACTATAATTTACAACGATGTTATAACCATCTTGTGCTAATTTCAACGCAATGGCGCGGCCAATCCCACGTGAAGCACCTGTAACAATTGCTGTTTTAGTCATGTGACCACTCCTTTGCTTGTTCTAAAATATCTTGTAAGGATGCTTCATCATAAATACAGTAAGTTGTTGCTTTACGATCTACTTTTTTCACTAAGCCACTTAATACTTTTCCTGGACCACATTCAATAAATGTATCCACACCATGTGCTAATAGCTCACGAATTGACTCTTCAAAACGAACTGGTGAATACAGTTGCTCTACTAACAACGTTTCGATTTCTGAAGGTTGTATCACAGGTTTTGCTGTTACATTCGCAATAACCGGAATATTTGCTTCATGTAATTCAATCTCATCTAACTCTGCTTTCAAGCGCTCAGCAGCTGGCTTCATTAATGCAGAGTGGAATGGTCCACTAACATTTAACGGTAATGCACGGCGAGCACCTGCTTCTTTTGCACGTTCACATGCAACTTCTACAGCATGTTTTGTACCAGAAATAACAATTTGACCAGGACAATTTAAGTTTGCCATTTGGACAACTTCGCCAAGCTCGGTAGAAACTTCTTCCGTTACCGCACCTAATTGTTCAGAATCCAACGCTAAAATAGCTGCCATCGTTCCTTCACCAGCTGGCACTGCTTCATTCATTAACACACCACGTTTATGAACGATTTGCACAGCATCTTCAAAACGTAGCACACCTGAAGCGACTAATGCGGCATATTCACCTAGGCTATGCCCGATTGTGAAATCTGCTTTGATACCTGCATCTGTTAAGTGTTTCGCCACTAATACACCTGTTGTTAATAAAGCAGGTTGTGCGTTGTATGTAAGTGTTAATTGATCTTCCGGTCCTTCTAACATTAATGTCGATAAATCGTAGTGTACAAGTTCATCTGCATCTTTATAAAAAGATGCGTAATCTCCTGTTAATAATTCTGCACCCATCCCTACTTTTTGAGAACCTTGTCCCGGGAAAAGAAAAGCGATTTTTGTCATGTTAATTCTCCTTTGAAATCGTAGAATCAATCGTTGCACAAACATCATGTTTCGCCATTTTTCGTGCTTGGCGAATTGCACTATAAAACCCCTGTGCATCCGATGAACCATGTGCTTTAATAACCGGCGCTTTTAAACCGAATAAGACCGCACCACCATACTCTTTATAATCCATTTTATTTTTAATGGTTTTTAAGCTTGGCTTCATCAATACTGCGGCTACTTTCGTTTTTGTTGATGACATAAAGCCCTCTTTTAATAACGAGAACAATGACCCAACAGCCCCCTCGATTGTTTTTAATACCATGTTACCTGTAAAACCATCTGTTACGACTACATCTGCTGCATGATTTAATAATTCGCGCGCTTCAACATTACCGATGAAATTAATTGGTGCTTCTTTTAATAAATCAAATGCGTGCTTTGTTAAGTCGTTCCCTTTTTTATCTTCTGTACCAATATTTAACAAACCTACAGTAGGGTTTTTCACTCCACGAACTTGTTGTGCATAAATACTGCCCATAATCGCATATTGTACAAGGTTCTCTGGCTTCGCCTCTGAATTTGCTCCCAAATCTAACATATCAAAACCAGCATCATCCAATGTCGGTAATGTTGTCGATAATGCGGGACGGTCAATGCCATCAATACGACGGACGATAAATAAACCGGCTGCCATTAATGCACCTGTATTACCAGCTGAGACACAAGCATCTACTTCGCAATCTGCTACAGCCTGCGCTGCGCGAACCATTGATGCATCTTTTTTACGGCGAACCGAACGAACCGGTTCATCTGTTCCTTCAATAACCTCTGTACAATGGACAACTTCTAAACGATTATGTTCGTTTAAAAAAGGAGCCATTTTTGCTTCATCGCCATATAACACGATTTCTAAGTCTGAAAAATCTTCAAGTGCTTTATAAACACCTTCGATAATTTCTTTTGGCGCGTTGTCGCCACCCATACCATCAATTGCAAATTTCATTTTATTCACCTTTACCTTTCGTACGGTACATTTCAAAGTCGCCCGTAAACACTGTCGTACCATTTACCGTTGATGTAACATTTACAAATGTGCGATTTTTATCATCGCGGCTTGTTACAGTTGCTTTTGCAATAACACGATCTCCTGCGTATACAGGACGCGTAAATGATAAGTCCGATTTAACAGTTAACGCCAAATCATCATCAATCACCGCAACGGCCAATGAATTTGCTTGTGCAAACAAATGGTGTCCCCGTGCGATGCCATTGCGTTGGAAAACATGGTCCTCCGTCACATCAAAAATAGACAATGCTCGTTCATCTAGCTCAATATCAATAATTTCACCGATGATTTCATCAAGAGGTAAGGTTTTTACTTCATTTTCAAAGTTATGTGCTGCTACGTCTTTAATGCGTTCGCGTAACTCCGGGATAGATAATTCCATACGATCTAATCGAATCGTTTGTACGCTGACATTAAACTTCGTTGCCAGTTGATCATCCGTAATAAAAGGATTATCTTCTATTGTTTGCTTTAACAATTTTTGTCGTTCTTTTTTCGAATACTTCATTGTTTCAATATGCCGCTCCCTTTGTATTAGCACTTGGTACTAATATCAGTATATAAATATAAAAAGGAGAATGCAAGTATAATTTGCACTCTCCGCGTCTAATCGATGCGTTCACCTGTCATAACACCAGATTTTTCAAGCGCGTCACGCAATGGCTTATATGATGCATGTTGCCAAAATTTATCGCTATACACAAGTTTATTCGCATCGCGCCGTGCTGTTTCTAACGCGCGGTAATCATGGACTAAATCGGCCATCTTAAATTGTGGTACACCACTTTGCTTACGACCAAAGAAATCACCTGGACCACGTAATTCTAAATCTTTTTCAGCTAATCTAAATCCATCATTTGTTTCGGTCATCGAGATCATGCGCTCTTTCCCTTCATCACTTTTAGGATCAGCTACTAGCATGCAGTAAGATTGATGCTCTCCACGCCCAACACGCCCGCGCAATTGATGTAACTGCGCCAAACCAAATCGTTCAGCATCATAAATCACCATAAACGTTGCATTTGGTACGTTGACACCTACCTCGACGACAGTCGTTGACACGAGCACATTGAGCGCACCATCGCTAAATGAACGCATAACTGCATCTTTTTCATCGGCTACTAAACGACCATGCATAAGCCCAACTGTAAATTTATCAGCAAAAATCATCTGTAGCTGCGCATGTAATTCAACCGCATTTTGAACATCTATTTTATCGGATTCTTCGATTAATGGGCAAATAACATATGCTTGACGTCCTGCTACTAATTCTTGTTCCATTTGTTGCAACACAGCATTAAATTGCTCAGCTTTGATCCAATGCGTTTCAATTACTTTTCGCCCTGCTGGCATTTCATCAATAATTGAAACATCCATTTCACCGAATGCTGTAATCGACAATGTTCGTGGAATTGGTGTTGCCGTCATAAATAATTGGTCGGGATTTTCACCTTTATCACGTAGCACTCGGCGCTGATTGACACCAAAGCGATGCTGTTCATCCGTAATGACTAGCCCTAATTTATGAAATTCCACATCTGGCTGAATCAGTGCATGTGTACCAATTAATACATCAATTTCCCCAGAAGCTAAATCTGCTAATAGTTCACGGCGCGCTTTAGTTTTTGTAGAGCCTGATAACAATTCTACGCGCACATCAAATGGCTCTAGCCAACTACGTAAATTTTCTAAATGTTGCTCAGCTAAAATTTCTGTCGGCGCCATTAACGCCCCCTGGAAACCGGCTGTTACAACTGCATAAAGTCCACTTGCTGCAACGACTGTTTTTCCCGAACCAACATCGCCTTGTAACAAACGATTCATGCGCTGCTTTGTTAGCAAGTCCTTACAAATTTCATTAACTACGCGTTTTTGCGCCCCGGTTAAATCATATGGTAGGGCCGCAAAAAAGGTGCGTAATTTTTCAACATCATAATGAATGGCAAGTCCGGCCTCGTCTTCACGGCGAACTTTGCGTAACGCTTGCATTTTCAGTTGAAAGACGAGTAGCTCTTCATAAACAAAACGTCTGCGTGCCTGCTTTGCATGTATCGCATTTTGTGGGAAATGAACGCCTTCTAACGCTTCATAAATCCCTAATAGCTTATATTGAATACGCAGTTCTTCTGGTAAAATTTCAGGAATCTCTCGTGCTACTTCATCCAAAGCTTGCCGCATAAAGCTACGATATTTCTTTTGTGTTAATTTACCTTTTAAACTGTAGACAGGTTCAAAATCTGCCTGGGCTTCTTTCGGCCCAAAATGGACTTGTGAGCCGCTAATTTGCTGGCGACCTTGGTCCCATTTACCGGTTACTGTAATAACAGCGCCCGGTTCTAATTTATTTTTTAAATATGCTTGATTGAAAAAAGATACGCGAATTAAATGATTCCCTACGAGCATTTTAAACTGTAGGCGCGAGCGACCTTTGCCGCTAAACATGACATTCGGCACACTTTCTACGCGACCTTCCACTGTGACGCGCTCATTATGTGGTGTTTGAGATAAATCTTTTAAGCGAAAATCTTCATGACGAAACGGAAATGTCATAATCAATTCTTCTATTGTATAGACACCCATTTGCTCTAAATTTTCTGCCGCTGTTTTTCCAACACCTTTGAGCTCGGTTACAGGGCTTTCTAAATCAATTACCACTGTTCGCTACAGCTCCTCCAAAAATACGTTTTTCTAACCATCGACCTGTTGGTGTAGCAGCCAACCCGCCTTGTGCCGTTTCGCGTAATGCAGATGGCATCGTTTGACCGATGCGATACATGGCATCGATGACCTCATCGGTTGGAATACGACTTTCCACACCTGCTAACGCCATATCAGCTGCAACCATTGCGTTTGCAGCACCCATGGCATTTCGTTTAACACAAGGTACCTCCACTAAACCTGCAACAGGGTCACACACTAAGCCTAGCATATTTTTCAATGAAATGGAGAAAGCATGTGCAGATTGTTGCGGTGTCCCTCCAGCCATTTCAACGATTGAAGCGGCGGCCATTGCAGCAGCAGAACCTACCTCAGCTTGACAACCTCCTGCAGCACCTGAAATTGAAGCATTATTCGCAACAACAAAACCAAATGCGCCTGCTGTAAATAAGAAGCGCACCATTTGCTCACGTGTTGGATTTAATTTGTTTTTTACGGCGAATAGTACGCCTGGTACAACACCAGCAGAACCAGCTGTTGGTGTCGCACAAATCATTCCCATCGCGGCATTTACTTCATTTGTTGCTACAGCTTTACTAACTGCATCCAATAAAAAGTCTCCACTTAATCCTTTACCAGATTGGATATATTTTTGTAAGAGTACGGCATCGCCACCAGTTAATCCCGTCACTGATGTAACACCTTGTAAGCCGCGTTCTATCGCTTGCTCCATGACTTCGAGATTGCGTTCCATTTGGGCAAAAATTTCCTCACGTGTTCGTTCAGTCATACCCATTTCTTGTTCAATCATAATTTCTGACATTAATTTTTGTTCATTTTCTGCGCGCTCGACTAATTCACGAACGTTACGAAATAACACTTCCATCTTAATTCCTCCTAGCTATTTTTAATGCGTGATACTTGCGTAATATTCGGTAATCGTTCTAGTTCATGTAAAACATCTTGTTGTAAATTTTGATCTACTTCAATAACCATTAAAGCCATCGTACCGCGTTCTTTACGCGACACTTCCATATGGCCAATATTAATTTGATGGCTAGCTAAACAAACAGATACATGTGCGACTACACCAGCGCGGTCATTATGGACAACAAGAATTGCTGGCATACCACCAGACATGCGCAAGCGAAAACCATTTAATTCTGTAATTTCAATAGAACCGCCACCAATTGAAATCCCGCACATCGACATTTCATTGCCTTCTTCATCACCTAAAATAATTCGTGCTGTATTGGGATGCTCAGAAGCGCCTGTCTCCGGAATAAATTCAAATGATAAACCTGCTTTCTCTGCTTCTTCAAAAGCTGTTTTAATACGCTCATCATACGTTTCATAATCTAATAAGCCACCGATGATAGCAACGTCCGTACCGTGGCCTTTATAGGTTTCTGCAAACGAACCATATAAATGGATTTTTGCCCATGTAGGTTGCTTGCCAAATAAATCTCGTGCAACGCGACCAATTCGCGCTGCGCCTGCTGTATGGGACGAAGACGGCCCAATCATAACAGGGCCGATAATGTCGAAAACGGATGAAAATTTCATTCGTAGTCCCCCTTTAGAATTAAGTAATTGTAGTATCATTTTATCCTATTCACGTCATAAACCCAAGATTTATGCAATTGCTAGGAGTTACATTTTGTTTATTTGTCCGACTAAATAAGACATTGTCAAAAAAATTATGTGTATGTCCGGCTATACATTAAACATATGCGTTTTTAGAGTATACATTCCTCAGAAATTTTTTCACAAAAAAAGAACCACGCACATAGCGAGGCTCTTTTTTATCACACAACGATTATTCAACTGCAATGATATATGGGTATAGTGGTTGCTTACCATTGTGAACTTCCACTTCAACATCTTCATAATTTGCTTCAATGAAACCTGTTAATTGAGCTAATTGTTGTTGTGTTGTATTTTGACCATAAAGAATTGTTACGATTTCTGAATCTTCATCAATCGCTTTTTTCACTGCTTCTTCCGCAGCTTCCTCTAATGTTTTAACAGAAGCGACGATTTTCCCATCAACCATTGCCATGAAATCATCTTTATGAATTTCAACACCATCGATTGATGTATCACGTACTGCTGTTGTAATTTGTGCAGTCGCAACGCCGGCAAATGCACGCGTCATTACCTCAGCATTTTCTTCCACTGATGCTTCAGGGTTGAATGATAAAATAGCACTCATACCTTGAGGAATTGTTTTTGTTGGGACAACAGCTGCTGGAATATCTAATAATTCAACCGCTTGCTCTGCTGCCATCACGATATTTTTATTGTTTGGTAAAATTAATACTTTCTCAGCGCCCACTTCTTTGATGGCATTAACGATATCTTCTGTAGATGGATTCATTGTTTGACCACCTTCAATCACGTATGATGCTCCAACGCTTTCAAGTAATTCTTTTACACCTTCACCTAATGCTACTGTAACAATTGCATAAGGTGTTTTCTTCACTTCTTTTGCTGTTGCAGGTTTTTCGTCGCCTACGATAGCCGTATGTTGTAAACGCATGTTATCTACTTTAATTTTTACAAGGCTACCATATTGATGACCGTATGAAATGACGTCCCCCGGTGTTTCAGAGTGAACATGGATTTTTACGACTTCATCATCTGCAATGACTAATAATGAATCACCGAATTGACTCATTTCTTCGCGGAATTTCTCTTCGTTGAATGGACGTTTATCTTCCTCGAAGCGTACCATGAACTCTGTGCAATAGCCGTAAACGATTGCTGATGTATCCATAAAGTCTTGTACACGATGGTGTTCAGCATTTACTAAATCATCTAAAGACGACTCAATTCTTGCTGGTAGTGCTTCACCTTTTAAGCTGGCAACAAAACCTTCATATACGAATACAAGGCCTTGACCGCCACTATCAACAACGCCTACTTCTTTTAGTACAGGTAATAGATCCGGTGTTTTATCTAACGCCACTTTAGCCGCTTTTAACACTTCTTCCATTAACACGATAATATCGTCTTCTGTTGCAGCTAGTTCTACCGCTTTTTCAGCTGCTAAACGTGCAACAGTTAAAATCGTACCTTCTGCTGGTTTCATAACAGCTTTATACGCTGTTTGAACACCATAGTCAAATGCTTGTGCAAATGTTTTTGTTGTTAATGTTGCTTCTTTTTCAACCGCTTTACCAAATCCGCGGAAAAGTTGTGACAGGATAACTCCTGAATTTCCGCGCGCTCCCATTAATAAACCTTTAGATAATGCTTGTGACACTGCACCGATGTTTTCAGTGACATTATTTGCTACTTCTTTAGCACCCGATGTCATCGAAAGATTCATATTCGTACCTGTATCACCATCTGGTACTGGGAATACATTTAGTGAATCTACGTAATCTGCGTTTTGAGATAAATGATGTGCTCCAAGTTGCACCATTTCCGCAAATTTAATGCCGTCTAATGACTTCATTGATTTAGTTCCTCCTCTTAATCGTTCGCTACACGAACACCTTGCACATAAACGTTAACTGAATTAACAGCCATACCTAATGTTGTATCAAGTGTGTATTTTACTTTTGATTGGACTTGATAAGCTACTTCTGAAATTTTTGTACCATAGCTAACGATTACATACATATCAATATGTAAATTTTTATTTTCACCTTCGCTGTCTTGGCGTACTAATACACCACGCGCAAAGTTTTCTTTGCGTAAAATATCTGTTAATCCATCACGAACTTGATGTTTGCTTGCCATGCCGACAATACCATAGCATTCAATTGCAGCGCCTCCTGCGATTTGTGCTACAACATCATTTGCAATATCAATATGACCGAATTCATTTGTAAGTTCTACTGACATGATATGGCCCCCTGTCTAAAATTAACTTCACTTTATTGTACTATACAAAATCTTATTATAAAAGAATCCGCTGTATTCGTCCATTTTTGCACAAAACATAGTGTAAAGGTTTTTTTCTTGAAAGTCTAGGATTTAGTTATTGCAATGTGCCAATCTGTGTGTTAAATTATTATAGTATGTGAAATATCGAAGTGAAACACACTCTTTCAACTTCTTAAATGAGGAGGAAATTAATATGCCAAAACAATGCGTAATTACTGGACGTAAAGCTCGTTCTGGTAACAACCGTTCACACGCTATGAACGCTTCTAAACGTACTTGGGGTGCAAACTTACAAAAAGTTCGTATCTTAGTAAACGGCAAACCTAAACGTGTTTGGGTTTCTGCTCGCGCACTTAAATCAGGTAAAATTGAACGCGTATAATTTTTAGCGCTGTTAAAACATCTTGCTTCTTGCAAGGTGTTTTTTTCTATGACAAAGGCAGGGATTGCGATTAATCGCAATCCCTGCCTTTGTCGTTTTAATCATTGCTTCGAATCATCAATAGCGCGCCTTCTGAAAAGCTTACCGTCGCATCCTCGCTTATTACCTCATTACTTGTAAAACGCGTTGTGCCCATCTGTACGAGCTCTGAATGTGTTTCATATGCCACACCACGTAATGTCACATCTGGCACCTCGCGTCCAAATGCAAAAAATGATACATATTGGTATCGTTGGTCATATGGTAAGCGCGTTGTACCAGGCAAAACAAACCGCAATTCATTCGTTTTATTCATCAGACGAATTGAACAAAACGGCGCGCTTTTTTGTAAGCGATATACTAAATGTAAATTAGATTCATAATGATCTAATCGACCACCTGTCGCACCGGTCACTGTAATTTTTTGTGGGTGCATCTCAAGCGCCCGAATAATCGCTAACTCGGTATCTGTTTCATCTTTTTCTGGTGCATGGCGCTCAATCATAGCTACGTTGCGCACTACTCGTTGCCATTCTTCATCTGTCAATGAATCAAAATCGCCTACTGCCATTGCCGGCTTAATACCCTTGTCTAACAAATAGATTGCCCCGTGGTCCGCTCCAATAAAAGTGGCATCATCAAAAGAAAGGAGGACGTCGCGCTCTGCGACCTCCTCCTCTGGACCCCCTGCACAAATAATAACGTGCATTAAAGCGCTGCTTCTCCAGCTTCTTTAATCGCGTTTAATGCAGCAGTGCGGTCTTCTTTCCCGAAGATAGCTGAACCTGCAACGAAAATTGTTGCGCCTGCTTCTGCACAAGGTACAATTGTTTCGGCGTTGACGCCACCGTCGATTTCAATCGCTACATCTAAGTTTTTCTCTTTAATAATATCTGATAATTCTTTAATTTTTGGTACAACAGAATGAATGAATTTTTGGCCACCAAAACCAGGATTCACAGTCATAAATAATACCATATCAATCTCTTCTAAAATATGCTTAATCGTTTCGATTGGTGTATGTGGATTTAACACAACACCTGGTTTTACACCATATGAACGAATTAATTGAATCGTACGATGTAAATGACGACATGCTTCAACATGAACGGTAATATATGCTGCGCCTGCTTTCGCAAACTGTTCAATGTATTGATCTGGATTTTCAATCATTAAATGAACGTCTAAAGGTAAATCTGTATGTGGACGAATCGCATCCATAGCGATTGAGCCAAATGAAATGTTTGGCACGAAATGGCCATCCATAACATCAACGTGAATTAAATCCGCGCCTGCTTTTTCAACATCTTTTACTTCTTCAACAAGCTTACCAAAATCGGCTGCTAGAATTGATGGTGCAATTTTAATCATAATATTAGTACCTCGGCTTTCTATCTGTTATTTCTTGTAGGAATTGTAAATAGTGATCATAACGATATTGTTGTAGATCACCAGCTTCAAGCGCTGCCTTGACAGCGCATTTTGGCTCTTTCACGTGCAGACAACCACGGAATTTGCAGTTTTCTGAGAGGCGAGTTAAATCTGGGAAACAATACGTTAATTCCTCTTTTTCTATTGTATCAAAATCGAATGAACTAAAACCAGGTGTATCGGCAATTAATCCATCGGCTACTTCAATTAATTCAACATGGCGCGTCGTATGTTTTCCTCGGCCAAGCGCATCGGAAATAACACCCGTTTTTAAATTTAACTGTGGCATCAACGTATTGAGTAATGTTGATTTTCCAACACCAGATTGACCAGCGAGCACCGATGTCTTTCCTGTTAATAATGGTGTTAGCTTTTCTAAAATAGACGTATCATCTTTAAATGTTTCAATGACCGTATAGCCAATCGCCTCATAGTCCGCAACATATTGTGCCATTTCCTCACGCTTATCAGCTGGTAGCAAATCAATTTTCGTTAAACAAATAAGCGGCTGAATACGGAATGATTCTAAGACGACTAAAAAGCGATCTAATAAAATCGTATTGAAATCCGGCTCTACGACAGAGAACACAAGAATTGCTTGATCTACATTGGCAATTGGTGGGCGAACAAGTTCATTTTTACGTTCGGCAATTTTCATTAATGTACCGTCATTATCCCCTTCAACCTCATATTCTACAAAGTCTCCAACAAGTGGTGTAATGCCGCGTTTTCGGAACACCCCTCGCCCTCTCGTTTGAATGTTTTCATCACCATCTTGTACATAATAAAAGCCACTTAATGCTTTTCGAATTTGGCCTGTCGCCATAAACTGCCCCCTATAAATCATCGTAGAGGATCGTTTCATCATAAATCGTTTCACCATCGCGCGTAATTCGATAAATGCCTTCTTCGCCCTCTTCAATGACTAATTTTAATCGTTTTGTTGTCGTTTCAGTAATCGAGAATGTCTGATACACATCATCGACTGTATGATCTTTATCTTGAATATAAATATCGATTTTTTGTGGTGTACGTTCCGGTTGTTGCATATCTTGTTCTTCATCAACTGGTTCTTCTACTGCTGTATCATCGTATGGAATTTCAATTGTACGAATTAATGTTTTGGATGTTTTTTCAGCAGGGCCTTTTGAAATAACAATGGTCACATCACTCCCCGCACTTAATTGCGTACCTGCCGCTGGTGACTGTGACAAGACATAACCTTTTTCAAATGTTTCAGAATGCTCTTCATCCGTAATGCGAATATTAACACCCGTCTCCGCAGCATAAGCTTGCAGTTGCTCTTTTGAATACCCAAGTAAATTCGTTAATGCAAATGTTTCAATTCCCTTACTTACCGTTAACGTAACGGTCGTTTCATCTGGGACAACGGATTTTCCTGCTGTTGGTTTTTGACTTAAAATTTCATCGACTTCTTTTGTTGAATACTTTCGTTTCACTTTGACATCAAAGCCTTGTTGCTCAAGTAATTGCTGTACTTGGTCAACATCACGCGACACATAATCATCAAGCGTTACATGGCGCTTACCATTAGAAATCACTAAATCCACTTCGGTATTTTTATCTACTTTCTTTCCTGCTGCTGGCGTCGTGACAATGACATTGCCATCTGCAACTGTATCGGACGATTGCGTTTTTCGCTCACCGATTGTTAATCCTGCATTTTGAATTTCAGTTAAAGCTTTTTCAAGTGAAATATCCGTAACATCAGGTACTTCGACTTGCTGCGGTTTAAATAATTGTGGGAATAAAATTAGCGTAGCTAAAAATAAAATCATCGCAATTCCTAAAACGCCTAATGTGATGAGCCACTTATTGCGCTTTTTGTTCTTTGGTGGTTCATCGACAGGCTTTGGCGTAGGCACCTGTTCTACTTCCATGACACGCGTTACTTCATTATCGATAGGAGCTGGCTTAAAGTCACGTATAACCGGCAATGCTTTTGTTTTATCCATATCTTCCAGTACAACGAACTTCACCTCGTTACTACGTACATCATCAAGCACTGTTTCTAAGTCTTCACGCATTGCTTCAACAGAGTCATAACGATATTTTGGATCTTTCGCTGTTGCTTTTAACACGACATTTTCTAAGCTTTGTGGAATCGATGGCACGACTTTTCGTACAGATGGTGTCTCAGCTTGTAAATGTTTCAACGCAATCGATACGGCTGATTCACCTGAAAACGGCAGTTGCCCTGTTAACAGTTCATAAAGTACAATCCCAAGCGCATACATATCTGATTTAACTGTCGCAATACCGCCACGCGCTTGCTCTGGCGATAAATAGTGTACCGTTCCTAAAACGGAATTCGTTTTTGTAAACGATGTCGCAGATAAGGCCATTGCAATACCAAAGTCCGTAATTTTCACATGACCATGTTCATCCATCAAAATATTTTGTGGCTTAATGTCACGATGAATAATTTGATTTTGATGGGCATGAGCAATCGCTGACGTTAACTGTAGCATAATCGTTACCGCGCGCTTTGGTGATACAGGGGCATGCTGTTGAATGTATTGCTTTAATGTTTGCCCCTTCACATGCTCCATCACAAGATAATGCATATCCGTTTCTTCACCTACATCGTAAATTGATACGATGTTTGGGTGCGTTAAACTTGTCGCAGATGATGCTTCACGCTGAAAACGGCGGTGCAATTCATCTTCATCAGTAAAGTTATAACGTAAAATTTTGATGGCTACATCGCGATCTAAAATAGCATCATGCGCTAAATAAACATTGGACATTCCGCCGCCGCCGATAAGTTCTAGGATTTTATAGCGACCGCCAATACTTTTACCAATAAGCATGCGCTACGCCTCCTCTCGGTCGGCTTCAAGTAAAATGAACGAAATATTATCTTCGCCCCCGTACTGATTTGCCAACTCAATCAATGTTCGACCCTTTTGTTGAAGAGTCGCTTCTGCCACAATAACGCTATGTAATTCAGATGGTGTAATCTTATTGCTAAGACCATCTGAACAAATTAATAGATAGGAATAAGGCAACAATTGGACCTGATAGTAGTCTGGTTCAATTGTTGCCTCGGTGCCTAAAGATTTAATAATGTAGTTTTTTTGTGGATGCGTTTGCGCTTCTTCTTCACTAATTTGGCCGGTTTCAACAAGCACATTCACATAGGAATGGTCTCGTGTGATTTGTTCAATCTGATGCTCCGTAATAAAATAGGCGCGGCTATCGCCAACATGACAAATTGATGCTTTTTGCTGGTCGATTAGCGCCGCAATAATCGTTGTCCCCATACCTCTGCACGCTTCATGCGTCAGCGAATAGTGATAGATTTCTTTGTTGACGCGTTTAACCGTTTTTTCAAGCCATTGCTGTTTGGCGTCTGCATGAAGGCCCGGTGCGGATTCAAATGCCTTCTGAAATCCATCGACGGCCATTGTACTTGCGACATCGCCAGCATTGTGACCGCCCATGCCATCAGCGACAACAGCTAATTGCAGCTTATCATGTGTTAAGACCATTGCCCTGTCCTCATTTACTGCACGCTTTTTACCAATATCACTTTCAACCGTAAACTTCAAGGCACTTCACCTCTTTAACAATTAGTGTGCTGTTTCCTCTTCACGTTCTTGTGCGCGTAATTGGCCACAAGCAGCCGCAATATCCGAACCTTGCTCACGACGGATTGTCACGTTAATACCGCGATCTTTTAATGTGCGCTCAAATGCGAAAATACTGCTACGTGATGTACGAATGTAGTCACGTTCTGGCACATAGTTAATCGGAATTAAATTAACATGACATTTAATATCTTTAATTAAATCTGCTAACTCATTGGCAACTTCTGTAGAATCATTTTGTCCTGACATTAAGCCATATTCAAAACTTACACGACGACCGGTTTTTTCTGTATAGTATTTAACCGCATCAAGCAATTCATTTAATTTATAAGCTTTTGCGATTGGCATTAATTTTTGGCGCGCTTCTTGGTTTGGCGCATGTAATGATACCGCAAAGTTGATTTGTAATTCTTCATCGGCAAATTTATAAATTTTTGGTACGATACCCGATGTTGATACAGTAATGTGACGCGCACCAATATTTAATGATTGCTTATGGTTAATAATGCGTAAAAATTGCATCATGTTGTCATAGTTATCAAATGGTTCACCAATCCCCATAATAACAACGCTTGATACACGCTCTTCAACTTCGTCTAATTGACGTTGTACATTGACAACTTGTTCGACAATTTCACCTGCTAATAAATGACGTTTTAAACCGCCTAATGTTGAGGCACAGAATGTACAGCCGATACGGCACCCTACTTGTGTTGTTACACAAATTGAGTTGCCGTAATCATGACGCATTAATACTGTTTCGATTGAATAGCCATCTTGAAGTTGGAATAAAAATTTAATCGTACCATCTTTTGATTCTTGTTTCACAAGTGTTGATAACGTACTTAATGCAAAGCTCGCCGCTAATTTATCACGCAAGCTTTTTGATAAGTTACTCATTTCTTCAAATGAAGCAACACGTTTGACATATAACCAATCAAAAATTTGTTTGGCGCGGAATAATTTTTCACCGTTATCTTTTAGCCACTGCTCCAAATCTTCTGGTAGCAACGAATAAATCGATTGTTGTAAGACCGGTTTTTCTTTTTTGACACGTTTTTTTTCAGTTACTGGTTTTAAAATTTCTTGTTCCACGTTGGAATCTCCTTATTACTGTGGCTTAGAGGCTTGCGCCTGTTCAGCACTTAGTTATTTCACTTATCTTGTTTCACGAATGCTGCGACAAAGAAACCGTCGCTATTAAAGTCTTGAGGGAACACTTGCATCATACCGCTGTCGTGTAATCCTTGCGCAGCTTCCGGTGCATTTGAGACAGGCGCTAATGTCATATCTGGATGTTTTGCTAAAAACGCCTCAACTGTTCCATTGTTCTCCATTTTATCAATTGTACACGTACTGTAAACCATTTTGCCTTGAGGTTTTAATAATTCGTATGCAGAATCTAATAAATCAAGCTGAATCGCATGTAACGAAGCGAAGTCTGATTCTGATTTTGTATATTTAATATCCGGTTTACGGCGAATAACACCTAAACCGCTACAAGGAGCATCGACTAAAATGCGATCAAATGATTGCTTTTCAAATTGTTGTTGCGCTTTACGGCCATCTAATAATTGAGGTTTAATAATCGATAAACCGAGACGGTCCGCATTTTCTTGGATTAATTTGATTTTATGTTTGTGAAGGTCTGTCGCAATTAATTCGCCTTCATTGTTCATTTTTTCAGCGATATGCGTCGTTTTCCCGCCAGGGGCTGCACACATATCATAAACGCGCATACCAGGTTTTACATCTAACGCGTACGCTGGCAACATTGAACTCTCATCTTGAATCGTAATGATACCATCGGCAAACGCTTGTGAGCGAGCTGGTTGACCTTCAAGTACATGCAAGCATTCTGGCATATTTTCGCTACGACGCACCGAGAATTTTTCATCCCATAGCGCTTCTAAGCCTCCGCGCGTATCTGCTTTTGTGGCATTGACACGTACGGTTTGAAGCGGTGGTAAATTGTTTTCAATTAACATATCTTCCGTTGCTTCGATACCAAAACCATCAATATAACGGCGTACAAGCCATTCTGGATGGCTTGTTTCTACTGAGATACGCACTGCTGGGTCTTTAATATCCGTTGTCTCACGTAAGCCTTCACGTAAAATCGAACGTAAAATGCCGTTGACTGTCGCACTAACGCCTCGATGACGCGCACGATGTTTTGCAATTTCAACTGCTTCGTTCACTGCAGCATGTTCAGGGATTTTATCTAAATATGCAATTTGATACAGTGCTAGGCGTAATAACCAGCGCACCCATGTATCTAATTTCCCGCGTACATACGGTTCTAAATAATAATCCAATGTTAATTTGTATTGTAGCGTACCGTATGTTAATTCTGTTAATAGACCACGGTCTTTCGCTGAAATATTATATTTTTCAATTGTTTGGTGAAGCAATAAGTTACTGTATGCTTGCTTTTCATCGACTGCTAGTAAAATCGTTAAGGCTGCATCACGTACATTGCCGTCCCAAATAGGGGCTTTCTTTTTACTCATTCAAATCGTTCCCCAATCGTTAATTTTGAGCCTACACCATTTAAGTAGTTCACTGCTGGCATGGCTTTTTTTCCTGCTGGTTGAAGCTCTAACACATCAACTGCTGTTTCATTCCCACAAGCAACCGTAAAGAATTTTTTTGCTTTCGCAATGACTGTTCCCGGTGCTTCGTTTGTTGTTTCTGCTGATTCGCGCACAGCCCATATTTTGACGTTGTCGCCGTCTAATGTTGTATAGGCTACTGGCCAAGAATTTAAGCCACGTACTTGATTGAATACCGTACGCGCTGGTTTTGACCAATCAATGCGTTCTTGTTCACGTGAAATATTATGTGCAAACGTCACGAACGCTTCATCTTGCGGTGTACGGTCATTTGTACCTGCAATAATCGCTGGTAATGTTTCTTTTAATAAATCGCGGCCGATAATGCTTAATTCATCAAATAATTGACCTGTCGTGTGGTGATCTTCGATAGCCATAGCACGTTGTGAAATAATATCACCGGCATCGAGTTTTTCAGCCATATACATAATTGTAACACCTGTTTCGGCTTCGCCATCTAACACAGATTGGTGAATTGGTGCACCACCACGATATTTAGGTAATAATGAGGCGTGAACATTGATACAGCCTAATTTTGGTGTGTCTAACAAGTCTTTTGGTAAAATTTGACCGAATGCTGCCGTAACAACTAAATCAGGATTTAACGCGATAATTTGTTGTAATTCTTCAGAACCACGTAACTTTTCTGGTTGAATAACCGGTAGCCCTAACTTCACTGCGGCAGCTTTCACAGGCGGTGGTGTTAACACGCGTTTGCGCCCTACTGGACGATCTGGCTGCGTTACAACGGCTAACACGTCATAGCCTTCGTCAACAAGCATTTGCAGAACAGGCACTGAAAAATCGGGTGTACCCATAAATACGATTGATGTCATTATTCTTCCTCCCCAAACATGTCAGCCATTTCTTCAGGTGTATACATTTTTGATGCTTTTGTTGTGAATAATACGCCGTGTAAATGATCAATCTCATGTTGGATAACGCGTGCATCATAACCAATTGCTTCTAATTTGTACGTTTTACCGAAGCGGTCTTCAAACTCAACGCGGACACCATTGGCACGTTCTACATCACCAAATTGTTCTGGAATACTTAAACAACCTTCCAAATCAACATTCGTATCTGTTGAATATTCAACGATTTCTGGGTTGATTAATTCTAACACTTCTTCTTCCGCTTCTTCAGCGTCAATATTCATTAAGACAATCACCGCTTGCAGTGATTCGTTTACTTGTGGTGCTGCGATACCAACGCCTTCACTTTCAACCATTGTGTCATACATATCATCTAGTAATTTGTGCAGCGTCGTATCAAATTTTGTGACAGGTTTTGCTGTTGCTAACAAGATGTCAGCAGGTTCTGTTACTACGTTTAAAATAGCCATAAAATCCTCTTTTCTATATAGACGACGGATCTAAATCGACGGATAATTGTACACCGTCTTTTATCCAATCCGTGCGATACATTCTAATTAATTGTTTCAATGCCTCAGTCAAATTAGGCTCTATTTTGTATTTTATCAAACATTGGTAACGATATCTATTTTGGATTCTGCTAATTGATGCCGGTGTCGGTCCAATTAAACCAACTTGTGGCGATAAATTGGCTTGAATAAAACGCATCGCTTGCTGCGCATAGTCGGATGCTTTCATCGCATCTTCATGACTAATTTGCACGAGAACGACAAAAAAGTATGGCGGATAGCTAAAGCGATGACGCATTTTCATCTCTCGCGCATAAAATGGCTCATAGTCTTGTGCCTTCGCGAGTTCAATTGCATAATGCTCCGGTGTATACGTTTGAATAACGACTTGCCCTGGTAACTCATGACGCCCTGCTCGGCCACTCACTTGTGTTAAGAGCTGAAATGTACGCTCAGCTGCACGAAAATCTGGTAAATTTAGCGTCGTATCAGCGCTCATGACACCGACTAGCGTAATGTTTGGAAAATCAAGTCCTTTGGCAATCATTTGCGTGCCAAGTAAAATATCCGCTTCGCCGCGACCAAATGACGCTAAAATACGTTCATGTGCACCTTTTTGCCGCGTCGTATCAATATCCATACGTAGTACGCGCGCCTCCGGAAAGACTTTATGCAGTTCTTCTTCAATTTTTTGAGTTCCTGTACCAAAAAAGCGAATGTGCTCACTTTGACAACTTGGACATGCTGTTGGCATCGCTTCCTCGTAACCACAATAATGGCAGCGCAATGAATGCGATGTTTTATGATATGTTAATGAAATATCACAATTTTTACATTGCACGACCGTCCCGCAATCACGACATAACACAAACGAAGAAAATCCTCGACGATTTAAAAATAACACCATTTGTTCCTTGCGCTCAAGACGTTCACGAATACCTTCTGCTAACGCCGTTGAAAACATCGAGCGATTCCCTTTATGTAACTCATCGCGCATATCGACAATTTCTACGGTTGGCAATGCTTGATTTTTGGCACGCTCGGTTAATTTTAATAACGTATAACGTCCCTTTTGCGCGCGGGCAGAAGATTCGAGTGCGGGTGTTGCACTCCCTAAAATTACAGGGCAATTATAAAATTGACTACGCCAAATCGCAGCGTCTCGCGCATGATAACGCGGCGTATCTTCTTGTTTGTATGTCGATTCATGTTCTTCGTCCAAAATGATAAGACCAATATTTGTAAACGGCGCAAAAATAGCTGAGCGTGCGCCAACGACAACGCTCACTTCACCGCGCTGTACTTTCCGCCACTCATCGTATTTTTCACCCATCGATAACGCGCTATGCATAACGGCAACAGCATCGCCAAAACGCGCGCGAAATCGTTCGGTCATTTGTGGTGTTAATGAAATTTCAGGTACGAGTACAATCGACTGCTTTCCTTCATCCATAACATGTTGAATCGCTTGTAAATAGACTTCCGTTTTCCCGCTACCAGTCACGCCTTGCAGTAAAAATGTTTCGGCCCGCTTCGCATCATATGCGGCGTTAATTGCCGTTAAGGCATACTGTTGCTCATCGTTTAGCACCAATGCTGTTGTTGCTGCTACATCTTTTGAAAACGGGTCGCGATACGTTTCTTCATCGGCAAATGATGCAGCCCCGCGTTCAACTACCGCTTTTAATACCGCATCGGAGACATCTAGTAGCTTTAATAACTCTGTCGGTAAAAATTCTTCCCCAGCATGTTCGGACATCCACTGTACAACATGGAGCTGCTTTTTCGCACGTGCACCCATTGTTTCAGCTAGTTGCTGCAAAAAAAACTTATCGTCATGCACTTTAATTTTGCGTATGGTTTTTGCTGTCCCTTGTTGTTTCACAGCGGTAATGATTTCTACTTGTCCATTGTTTATTGCATGCTTTAGCGGCGTTAATAAATCTTCTTTTTCAAAGAGTTTATAGGCGGATTGCTGGCGTTTGCCAAAAACGGCTTGCAAGCGCTCATCAAGCTCTATTACAGGTACATTTAATCGCACCTTTTTTTCGTACTTTGCACGCAACGCATTCGGTAGCATGACTTGTAGCGCATCAATTTCATAACACAATGTTTTTTGTGTCATCCATTTAGCCATTTCAAGCATTTCAGCCGTTAAGACGGGTATTAAATCAAGCAACTCCGCAATATTTTTTAGCTTTCCTGCTGGGACATCTGTCGTCTCGCTAAAGCCCACGATAAAGCCGAGGACATTGCGCCGGCCAAAAGGGACTTTGACGCGACTACCGGCCTCGACTAAATGAGCGATAGATGCTGGAATACCGTAATCAAATGGACGGTCAACAGGATATGCTGACACATCGACAATCACTTTTGCAATCATTTTGCAACACCTGATTGTGCGATAATTGTTTCAAGTAATTGTGTTGCTAACGCACGCTTTGCTGTTGATGGGAATTGTTGAGCAAAGTCATGACCATACAATGTCACCGTATTGCTGTCAGCACCAAAGCCACGGTCCGTTTTTGACACATCATTAGCAATAATGTAATCGGCATTTTTGCGTTGCAATTTTCCGAGCGCATATGTTTCGATATCATTTGTTTCTGCTGCAAAGCCAACTAATAATTGATGCGATTTTTGTGCGCCAAGCGTCGCTAAAATATCCGGCGTACGCTCTAACTCAATTTGAGCGTCACCTTGCTGTTTTTTCACTTTTTGCGGTGCTGCATATTTCGGACGATAATCAGCAACAGCAGCCGCTTTAATGACGAT
Organism: Kurthia huakuii LAM0618; assembly: GCF_000505545.1. Lineage (GTDB taxonomy): Bacteria > Bacillota > Bacilli > Bacillales_A > Planococcaceae > Kurthia > Kurthia huakuii. Next base: position 206,929 of record NZ_AYTB01000007.1, on the reverse strand, counting down.
ATCTGCGTCAGCATAACGCATCATAATTGCCTCGAGCATCTCTTGTGCGCTTTCCACTGCAATAACGGTCATTCCATTAGGGTCTGCTAATGATACAGGCCCATGCACAAGCGTCACATCAGCTCCTAAATCGCGCGCCGCTTCAGCCATCGCATAGCCCATTTTACCGCTTGAAAAGTTTGATAAATAGCGCACCGGATCAATGCGTTCAAGCGTTGGTCCTGCAGATACGATAACCTTTTTTCCTGTTAACGGTAGTTGTTTAGGTTCGAAAAACTTACTAACAAGTGCCGTAATTTTTTCAGGCTCTTCTAGGCGTCCTTTACCAACATAGCCACATGCTAAATAACCAGCAGAGGGTTCAATAAAGCGAATCCCGTCTGCATATAAGCGGTCAATATTGCGTAGCACTGCTGGATGGTCGTACATATGAACATTCATCGCTGGCGCTATCCATACAGGTGCAGTTGTCGCTAGTAACGTTGTTGTCACCATATCATCGGCTATGCCATTTGCTAACTTGCCGATGACATTCGCTGTTGCTGGCGCTACGAGGACTAAATCTGCCCAGCCTGCTAAATCAATATGCGCAATAACATGTGAATCTTTTTCATCGAACGTATCATAAAAAACATCATTTTTAGACATCACTTGAAAGCTTAACGGATTGACAAATTGGCGTGCTGACTCAGTCATAATGACTTTTACTTGGGCACCAGCTTGCGTTAATTTACTAACGAGCGCAATGGCTTTATAAACAGCGATACCACCCGAAACACATAGTAGAATTTTTTTATTTACGAGCATGTTGATTCCTCCTCAATAAAATAGAAAGCTCCCAAGAATCATACCTGGGAGCTTCTTCGATTCTCATCGAGTAATTGTTGTTGATGGCGAAATTAAACTTCGTCTTCGTATACTTTTGATTCGTCTTGTTTTTCTTTTGTTAAAATGCCTGCAGCTACTTCTTCAAGTGCTTTCCCAACATTTTTCACTGATTTATATTCGCTTAAAAGTTCAGGAGAACCTTCTTGCATATTGCGCGCGCGTTTTGCAGCAAGGCTCACTAGAGAATATTTTGAATCAATTTTTGTTTTTAATACGTCAACTGATGGATAAATCATCGGTTATTTTTCCCCTTTCAACATAGCCAAATATTGTTTTTCTACACGTTCACGACGGCAGTGTTCAGCTAAGATAATAGCATTAATGCGCTCACAGGCAAGCTCAACTTCATCATTTTCGACTACATAATCGTAAAGATTCATCATTTCAAGCTCTTCGTTTGCAGCAGCAATACGATTTTGAATAACTTCTTGTGATTCTGTACCGCGACCAACTAAGCGGTCTTGCAGTTCAGAAAGACTCGGTGGCGCAAGGAAGATAAATAAAGCATGAGGTGCTTTTTCACGAATTTGTGTTGCACCTTGCACTTCGATTTCTAAGAAAACGTCGCGACCAGCATCTAAAGTTTCATTAACATAGTCAATTGGCGTGCCATAGTAGTTGCCTACATATTCCGCATACTCTAGTAATTTGCCTTGTTCAATTAATGCTTCAAAATCTTCTCGTTCTTTAAAGAAGTAATCTACTCCATTAACTTCGCCTTCGCGTGGTTTACGCGTCGTCATTGAGATTGAGTATTCATAGTTCGTATCTGGTTGTGAGAATAATTCTTTTCGTACAGTACCTTTACCGACACCAGACGGACCAGATAGGACAATTAATAATCCACGTTCTTTTATCATTTGTTCTCCCTCATCGTTCCAAATTAATTATTTTACATTTTTTTTAGTGATTATTCAATATTTTGAACTTGTTCTCGCATTTTTTCAAGAACTGATTTCATTTGTACCACTGCTACAAATGCTTCTGATGATTGATTTTTTGAACCAATCGTATTTGTTTCACGATGAATTTCTTGCAAAAGAAAATCGAGCTTTCGCCCAATTGAACTATCTTCTACTAGTGTTTCATCTAATTGTTTTAGGTGACTATTTAAACGATCTAGCTCTTCAGCGATATCGATTTTTTCCGCAAACACCGCTACTTCGGTTAAGATGCGTTCATCAACAATTGCACTATCAGTCACTTCTTTGATTCGTAATAAAAGCTTTTCGCGATACTTCACAACGGCATCACCTGATACAGCGCGAATACATTCAATTTGCTCGACAAGCTCCTGCTTAAAACCGCACATGACTTCATGTAATACAATACCTTCTCGTTCACGCATCGCAATTAAATTATCTAATGCCTCTGAAACTGCATCATTGACCGCTTCAATAACCTCTTCATGCGGCAACTGTGCAGCTTCTACTGTTAAAGCACCCTCTAGCTTTAGCAACTCGGACATATCCCATTGTTCTTTTAATGGAACAACGGCTGCTAACTCTTTTCGCGCTGCTTTATAGGCATTAACAAGCGGCCAATTAATGACCATCCTTTGCTCATGCTGTTGATTTTCATTCACAAAGACAGAAACATCTACTTTCCCTCGTGATAACCGCGCTTGTAACATTTTTTTTGCTGCAAGTTCGGCTTCCATCCACTCTTTTGGAAAGCGGCTAGAAATTTCTAAAAAACGATGATTGACCGAGCGAATCTCTACCGTTAATTGGAAATGTTCCGTCTGTGTGACACCCCTACCAAATCCAGTCATGCTACGAACCAAGGTCAGTCACATCCTTCTTTGCATAATAGTATAAGTATAGCATAGCAACGAATATTTTTGCTTGTCGATTTTAAAAAATCAACTAATCGTTAAAAAGACACAGCGTCCATAAGAAATGGTAAAATAAAAGGACGTTAAAAATGAAAGAGGTTTTTGATTATGGCATATGATGGCTTATTTACCGTCGCAATGACAAAAGAGCTACAACAGTTTGTCACAGGACGTATTGCACGCATCCACCAACCAAACGCACAAGAAATTGTATTCACCGTCCGCGCAAATGGACGTAACGATAAATTACTATTTTCGATTCATCCATCTTACGCACGTGTTCATGTTACAGAGCAAACAATTGAAAATCCACCAGAACCACCGATGTTTTGTACGCTTTTGCGCAAGCATATCGAAGGTGGCTTTATCGAATCGATTGAACAATTAGGTTCTGATCGCATTATCGTGTTAACAATTACGGCAACAAATGAAATCGGTGACCCAACAACACGTAAATTATATGCAGAAATTATGGGCCGCCACAGTAATTTAATTCTCGTTGAAGAACAAGGGAAAATTGTTGATAGCTTAAAGCATTTACCACCTAGCGTAAATAGCTATCGTACTGTTCTTCCAGGATTTGAATACATTGAGCCTCCTAAACAAGATAAAGAAAATCCGTTAACGATTTCACTAAATGAACTCGATGATTTCTTCGGCATGCCGCGCGAGCCACAAGAAATCGTCGAAGAATTTATCGGCTTTAGTCCTCTTCACGCAAAAGAATTTGTCCATCGCACAACAACGACAAATACACCGATGGCGGATGCATTTCAACCATTCATGCAACAATTTAAAGATGGTGGCAATGCACCTACTTATATTGAAGTCGGCAACAAAGTATTTTTTTCACCGATTGCTCTCACGCATGTCGATGCGCAGCAAATCGTCTATCCTACGCTTAGCGCATTGCTTGACCGTACGTTTTTTGCGCGCGCCGAACGCGACCGCGTCAAACAGCAAGCAGGTGACTTAGAACGTTGGATTCATAGTGAGTTAAACAAACTAAAATTAAAATTAAAAAAATTAGACAAAGATTTAAAACGTGCACAAACGCTCGACCAATACCAATTGTATGGCGAATTGTTAATGGCCAATCTGTATAACTTTGAAAAAGGGCCGTCGGAAGTGACCGTTACAAACTACTATACAAATGAACCCGTTACGATTCCGATTAGCGTACGCAAAACACCGATTGAAAATGCGAAAAGCTACTACGCCAAATATAATAAATACAAAAATGCGCTTATCATGGTACAAGAGCAAATCGATAAAACAAATGATGACATTGCGTACTTTGAAATAATTATGCAGCAAGTTGAACAAGCCTCTCCTGCTGATATCGAAGAAATTCGCGAAGAGTTAGCAGACCAAGGCTATATGAAGCTGAAAAAATCAAAACGTCGTAAGAAGTCAACGCGACCTCAACCTGAAGAATACATTTCTTCTACAGGAACGCGCATTTCTGTCGGGAAAAACAATAAACAAAATGATTATTTAACGTTTAAAATTGCCCGTAAAAATGAAATTTGGATGCACACAAAAGATATTCCTGGCTCGCATGTTGTCATTCACGAAGAAACGCCTGATGAACCAACAATGCGCGAGGCAGCTAACCTTGCCGCATACTTTAGTAAGGCGCGCGCCTCAACTTCTGTACCAGTTGACTACACGCAAGCTCGCCATGTGAAAAAACCGAGTGGTGCAAAGCCGGGCTTTGTAAACTACTTTGAGCAAAAAACGATTTTTATCGACCCTGATGAAGATCAAATTATGAAATTAGAACATCGCTAAAAAACACCGATGACTTGTTCGCCCAAGTCATCGGTGTTTTTATTAGACAAAGAAATGATGTGATGTCTCCCTTTTCTATGCAAAAAATCATCACCACCTTCAATTGTAATTTTTCCCCAAAACACTATCACAAAACATATAATATAATTTTCGTATCCTCCCCATTTATGACTATCGAATCACCATTAATATTCGCATTTTCAAAAAAAGGGATAAAACGTTTCAAAAAATTCATACTTTCACAATAAAGTGGTATTTTTTACTTAATTTTTATACTATTAAATGGTTTTTTGTATTATTATAAACCTATATTCCATATATCAAGGAGGTTCTTACATGTTTAAAACAGTACGCGCAAAAATCATGGCACCTATTACGTTAATTGTCGTATTGATTATTGCTATTTTTTCACTTTTTATTTATACGATGACAAACAACTCCATTAAACAAAACGGTGAGGCGCTCGTTCAATCCGTATCATTAGGATTAAATAATGCCTTAACGGCACGTGACGTTGCTGAAAATATTATGGAGCGTGAAATGATTGGGCAATCGGTCATGGCATCTTATATTATTAATCAAGGTGGTACATATGAAGAGCTAAAAAAAATTGCCGAGCGCGGTGACATTGACGAAATTTGGAGTACCGATGATAAAGGCAATACGACCGAAACGTCGGTTGCGCAAAAAATTGATTTTAATTTTGGTGCTGATCCAAACGGACAAGCCGTAGAATATATGTCATTGTTAGAGGGCGACACAACACAAATTGTACAGCCTGCTCAAATTCGTGACGTCGATGGCGAATTTTTTAAGTTTGTCGGCGTTTCAAGCTGGGACCCCGCAACACCACAAATCATTCAAATTGCGCGTAATGGCGAAAAACTATTAACGTTAGAACAACAAATCGGTAGCGAATACTATATGAAACAGCTACAAAAGCAACTCGGTGATACAGTGTTATATGCTGCAATTGTTAATGCAGACGGTAAAAAAATTACCGCTACGTCTAACCACTCATTAACAGATGCAGGCTTTGACGTAGCTGCAATTAAACAAGAAATCAGCTCAAAAAAAGGGCATTATGATGGCAAACGTGTATCCCAATTTACGAAGAAACTAAATAATGGTCACTATCTGGTACTAGCGATTGATGCCTCTGTTTTAACGAATATTTTAGTGAGCACAATTATCGCGGCGATTGTTTCTATTATATTTATTGCAGCGATGTCTGCCTTAACGATTACACGACAAATCAAACGTATTTTACATATTCGCAATTCATTAGAAGATATTAGTGACGGGGATGCGGATTTGACGAAGCGCATTGAGTTGCATTCACGCGATGAAATTGGGCAACTTGTGACCGCCTTCAACGCGATGATGGACAATTTACAACACATTATGGGCGATTTAAAATCACAAGCTGGCGCGATTAATGATGCGACAACTGCAATCGATGAACGCACGGATTTTTCATTAACTGCAACGGAGCAAATCAAAGCACAAAGTATTGAAATTGCACAGGCTGCACGCATTCAATTTGAAAGCACAGAAGATAGTACACATGCGATGGAAGATTTAGCGCGCAGCATTCAAAATATTTCAGACGCCATTACGGATATTTTAATGAAATCAAATCGCACTGAAGGAGAAGCTAGTGAAGGGGTCGCTATCGTTCAAGAATTTATGGCACAGCTATACGAAATCGATAACTCAACAAAGGCAGCCGTTGAAAAAACATCGCAACTTGTTGGATTAAGCGACCGTATTGGCGAATTTATTAATATCATTACCGATATTGCAGACCAAACAAATTTATTAGCGCTAAACGCGTCGATTGAAGCAGCACGTGCTGGGGACGCTGGAAAAGGCTTTGCAGTCGTAGCCGAGGAAGTACGCAAACTCGCCGAGCAAACAAAAAAATCGGCTGATGAAATTGTCGCGGTTGTTGAAAATGTACAAACAAATACAAAAGAGGTCGCACAAGCAATCAATAGCACATCTGCTGTTGTAACAACAGGACAGCAGATTGCATCGAAGGCACAGCTTTCGTTCCAAACAATAGCAGCTGGTATTGAAAGTATTGGCGATGACATTGAAACGGTGTCATCATCATCAGAGGCGATGTCTGCTAACACCGAAGAAATTACAGCTTCTGTTGAACATATTCAGCAATTAGCACGACAATCTGTTGAAAATGTCAACAAGATGGTTTCTGCGTCCGAACAGCAAGCAGACTTTATGCATGATATGGATGATACCGTATCTTCATTACAAGAAATATCATCAAGCTTACATGGTACGACAAGTAAATATCGCATTCAAGAAACGTAATCATTGGACAAAAAACAGGAATCGCGCACGATTCCTGTTTTTTTGTATGTCTTTTCAAGTGATTTCTACAACTTTTAAAAAGTAGGCTATTTTAGCGTCACAAACTTTAGCAAACAACTCTTTTTTCTCTCATAATGTAAAAATCATCTGTTTTTCCTCTTCATTTTCAGCCAAAGCGCATTATTGTTCTTCTGCTGAAAATGCTATAGTCGTTGTATTCACACTCAAACATCCTACGATGACCACTTCATTTTATCACAACAAAAAAAGAGAAATCGCACACTTGTGCAATTTCTCTTTTAGCGACAATTATTTTAAATTACCTGCTTTTAAATCTTCATACCAGCCAAGTAAACCTGGAATATCAGCTTCTTCAATGGCACCTGTTTCTTTTGCTGCTTCAATTAATGCTTCGAAATTGGATAGGCTATAATAAGGAACACCCGCTTTTTCAAAGTTTTCTAATGCAGCTGGTAATAGGTATGAGTACACAGATACCACACCTAATACGTCAGCACCTTCACGATTTAATGCTTCTACTGCGTTGATTGAAGAACCACCTGTTGAGACGATATCTTCAATGACAACTGTTTTAGCACCCGCTTGGAATTTCCCTTCCGTTTGTTTACCGCGACCATGATCTTTCGGTTTTGAACGAACATAAACCATCGCTAAATCTAAAATATCCGCTACCCATGCAGCATGTGGAATACCTGCTGTTGCCGTACCAGCTACAAGCTCAGTACCTGGGAACTTTTCTTCGATTAAGTCTGCTAAACCTTGTGCGATAACTTTACGTACTTTTGGAAATGATATTGTTAGACGTGTATCGCAATAAATTGGTGATTTAATACCTGATGCCCATGTGAATAAATCATTTGGACTTAACTCTACTGCTCCTACTTCTAACATACCTTTTGCTACATCGTGTTGAATTGCCATATTTAATTGCCCTCCCATAATTGTGCTACCGTATGATACGCTTCTACCGGCTGTTCTGCTTTTGTAATCGCGCGGCCAACGACGATTTGTGTTGAGCCTTCCTCGCGCGCTACTTGTGGTGTTGCAACACGTTTTTGATCGTGTGTTGCGCCGCCTGCTAAACGGATGCCAGGTGTTACTTTTAAAAATTCTTTGCCGCACGCTTCTTCAATCATGTTTGCCTCAAGAACCGAGCAAACTACACCGTCTAATCCAGCTTCTTTTGTTAGCTTCGCATAATGAACGACCGATTGTTGAATCGCTCCAGGGATTTGTTGCTCATTGTTCATTTGCGCCTCAGAAGTGGACGTTAATTGCGTCACAGCGATTAACGCTGGACGCTCCTTACCTTCTGGCGTTCCTTCGATTAAACCTTCTAGCGCCGCTTTCATCATCACAGACCCACCTGCTGCGTGAACATTCACTAAATCAATATCTAGTTTTGCTAAGCCTTTCATTGCTGATTTTACCGTATTTGGAATATCATGCAGTTTTAAATCTAAGAAAATGTCGTGACCCATTTCTTTAATGTCACGAATAATTGACGGGCCATTTTGTAAATAAAGCTCCATGCCCACCTTTACAAATAGTGGCTCATCAAATTGTGATAAAAAGGTTGTTACATCTTCAGGTGTTGGAAAATCTAGTGCAATAATTGGCTTTGTGTTCATCGTTAGCGATGGCTCCTTCCGATTAAATCTTGAACGCTGTCAACGCCAAGCTCTTGTAATTTTTGTGGTAATGCTTCGATAAGATTTGGGCAAACAAATGGTTCTACAAAGTTTGCTGTCCCAACTGCTACTGCGGAAGCACCAGCAGATAGGAAATCGATCACATCATCGACATTTGCAATGCCACCCATCCCGATAATCGGAATGTTGACGGCTTTATAAACTTCATACACCATGCGAATGGCTACTGGTTTAATACCAGGACCTGATAGACCGCCTGTACCGTTTGCAATAACCGGTTTTCCTGTACGTTGATCTAGACGCATACCAACTAATGTGTTAATCATTGTAATGGCATCTGCACCACCGCGCTCTACTGCTTTCGCCATATCGACGATACTCGTAACATTCGGTGATAACTTAACGTAAACAGGTACGCTTGACGCCTCTTTTACAGCGCGTACTAACGCCTCTGCAACGTCTGGGTCTGTACCAAATTGGATACCACCGCATTTAACGTTTGGACAAGAAATGTTTAGCTCTAACGCATAAACATTTGGTGCCTTACTAATTTCGCGTGCTACTTCAACGTAATCTGCTGTTTCAGAACCAGCGACATTCGCAATAATTGGCACATCGTATTTCTCAAGCCATGGTAGCTCATGCGCAAGCACATGCTCTAAGCCTGGATTTTGCAAACCGATTGCATTCAGCATACCGGCAGCTGTTTCTGCAACGCGCGGCGTTGGATTTCCTCGGCGTTGCTCTGCAGTTGTTGCTTTAATCATAATTGCACCTAACTTTGATAGATCATAAAGCTGGGCATATTCTTGGCCGAAGCCGAAGCAGCCTGATGCTGGCATAATTGGGTTTTTTAATGTTACTCCTGGTAATGCTACTTCTAAACTCACAGTGCTACGACTCCTTTCGCGAATACAGGGCCATCTGAACATACTTTTTTATAGCCGCCATCGGTCGTATCGCATACGCAAGCGTAGCAAGCACCGATTCCACAGCCCATACGTTCTTCAAATGATAGGAAACCTTTTTTATCTGGGAACGCTTGATCAACTGCTCGTAACATCGGTGTTGGACCGCATGTATAAAACGTATTAAACGCTGGATTTTTTTCATTGATTAACGTCGTAACGAAACCTTGATGACCACTTGAACCATCCTCTGTTACGATGTATGTTTCACCTAATTTATTAAATTCTTCTTCATAGAAGACATCTTTAGCTCCGCGGAAACCTAACACATGAATCGTTTTCACACCGCGTTCATTTAAGCGCTTTGATAGCTCATATAGTGGTGGGACACCGATCCCGCCACCTACTAATAGCGCGGTTTCTCCTGGTTGTGTTTCCTCAACTGGGAAACCATGACCTAGTGGACCTAGTACATCGACAACGTCTCCCACTTGTTTTTTAGAAAGAACGTCCGTACCACGTCCGCCAGCACGATAAAGCATCGTAAATTGCTTGTTGTCGTGATCGATATTCGCAATCGAAATCGGACGGCGTAAGCTAGGTTCATAACTATCCGCAACGCGTAAGTGTACGAATTGTCCTGGTTGTTGCATTTGGTCTGTAAGCTGGCCTTCTAGCGTAATCTCGAAAATACTATCCGCGACTTGCTGTTGACGCACTACTTTCATTTTTTCTTGTTGGATCATTAGATGCGCACCTCTACTTGAGCTTTTGGCATTGGCATTGCTGTAAATGTCATTGATTCGATTACTTTTAAGATTGCATCTGCAGTATCAAGTGAAGTTAAGCACGCTACACCATTTTCTACCGCTTCACGACGGATACGGAAACCGTCACGCGCTGGTTGTTGACCTTTTGTAAGTGTATTGATGATTAATTGTGCTTCACCTTTTTGAATGACATCAAGTAATGTTGGACCATTTGAGCCGATTTTATCAACGATTGTCGTTTGAATACCTGCTTCTTTTAACGCTTTCGCTGTACCTGGTGTTGCGAAGATTGAATAGCCGATTTCTACAAAGCGTTTTGCAAGCGCTGTTGCTTCTTCTTTATCTTTGTCTGCTACGGTCATTAATACTGAACCATGATCTTCAATTTTTGTACCTGCTGCTACGAAACCTTTGTAAAGAGCTTTTTCAAGCGTTGTATCTTTACCCATTACTTCACCAGTTGATTTCATTTCAGGTCCTAATGTTGTATCGACACGACGTAATTTCGCAAAGCTGAATACTGGTACTTTAACGAAGACACCTTCTTGAATTGGCGCTAAGCCTGTTGGGTAGCCTTGTTCAATAATTGATGTACCTAAAATTGCTTTTGTTGCGACATTCGCCATTGGAATGTTTGTGATTTTACTTAAGAATGGTACTGTACGTGATGCACGTGGGTTTACTTCAATCACATATACTTCATCGTTTGAGATAACATATTGGATGTTCATTAACCCTTTAATCCCAAGTCCTAATGCTAGGCGAGTTGTGTAATCAACTAATGTGTCGATATGTTTTTGTGATAAGTTTTGTGTCGGATAGACTGCGATTGAGTCACCTGAGTGAACCCCTGCGCGTTCGATATGTTCCATAATCCCTGGGATACATACGTTTGTACCGTCACAAATGGCATCTACTTCGATTTCTTTACCTGTTAAGTAACGGTCGATTAATACTGGGTGTTCTGGTGATGCTTCTACCGCTGTTGCCATGTAATGTTTGATTTCATCTGTGCTGTAAACAATTTGCATTGCGCGTCCACCAAGTACGTATGAAGGACGTACAAGCACTGGGTAGCCGATTGATTCAGCAATTTTCACTGCATCTTCTGTGTTTGTTGCTGTTTTACCTAGTGGTTGCGGAATATCTAGCTCGTGAAGTGCTTCTTCGAAACGGTCACGAGATTCTGCACGGTCGATTGAGTCTAGTGATGTACCTAGAATTTTTACGCCGCGTGCTTCTAATTTATCTGCTAAGTTGATTGCTGTTTGACCACCGAATTGTACAACAACGCCTTTTGGTTGCTCTAAGTCGATGATGTGCATAACGTCTTCGATTGTTAATGGTTCGAAGTATAATTTATCAGAGATTGAGAAGTCAGTTGAAACGGTTTCTGGGTTTGAGTTGATGATGATTGCTTCATAACCTGCTTCTTGAATCGCCCATACTGAGTGTACTGTGGCATAGTCAAATTCGACACCTTGACCGATACGGATTGGACCAGAACCTAGTACGATAACTGATTCGCGGTCTGTTTTAATTGATTCGTTTTCATCTGCATACGTGCCATAGAAATATGGTGTTTCTGATTCGAATTCTGCTGCACATGTATCAACCATTTTGTACACCGGGATAATGCCATGCTCTTTACGGAAATCGTATACAGCACTTGCTTCCATACCCCAAAGTTTGCCGATTGTTTCATCTGCGAAACCAATTTTCTTCGCATGGCGTAGTACGTCAACATCTTTAACGTTTTCTTTTAATGTTGTTTCGTAATCGATGATGTTTTTGAATTTATTTAAGAAGAATAAGTCAATTTTTGACCATTCATGAATTTCTTCGATTGTTACGCCGCGACGTAATGCTTCACCTAAGAAGAATAAACGTTCATCGCCTGCTTTTGTAACACGTTTTTTGATCCATTCATCTGTTAAATCTTCTGCGTGTTTCATTTCGATATGTTTGTGACCTGTTTCTAATGAACGCACTGCTTTAAGCATAGCTTCTTCGAAATTACGGCCGATTGCCATGACTTCACCCGTTGCTTTCATTTGTGTACCAAGGTTACGTTTTGCACCTTCGAATTTATCAAATGGCCAGCGTGGGATTTTTGCTACGATGTAATCAAGTGCTGGTTCGAAGCAAGCATATGTTTTACCTGTTACTGGGTTAATCATTTCATCTAATGTTAAGCCGACAGCGATTTTTGCTGCAAGTTTCGCGATTGGGTAACCCGTTGCTTTAGAAGCAAGTGCTGATGAACGTGATACACGTGGGTTTACTTCGATAATGTAGTAGTTAAAGCTATCTGGGTCAAGCGCTAATTGTACGTTACAGCCACCTTCAATACCTAGGGCGCGGATAATTTTTAATGATACGTTACGTAACATATGATATTCGCGGTCAGATAATGTTTGTGATGGTGCTACAACGATTGAGTCACCTGTGTGAATGCCGACTGGGTCAACATTTTCCATGTTACATACAACGATGGCATTGTCTTTTGAGTCACGCATTACTTCGTATTCAATCTCTTTGTAACCAGCAATTGATTTTTCAACTAAACATTGTGTTACTGGAGAATATTTTAAACCTGATGCAACGATTTCGTGAAGATCTTGGTCATTTTCACAAATACCACCGCCTGTACCACCTAATGTGAAGGCTGGACGTACGATAATTGGGTAACCAATTTTCTTAACAAATTCCTCTGCTTCTTCTACTGTGTGTACGATTTCTGATTCCGGTGTTGGTACATCTAGCTCGTACATTAAATTACGGAATAAATCACGGTCTTCCGCTTGGTTGATGGCATCTAATTTTGTACCTAAAATTTCTACGTTTAGCTCATCTAAGATACCTGAGTTGTGTAATTCAATCGCCATGTTTAGACCTGTTTGACCACCTAGTGTTGGTAGGATTGCATCTGGGCGTTCTTTACGGATGATGCGTGATACGAACTCAAGGCTGATTGGCTCAATGTATACTTTGTCAGCGATTTGTGTATCTGTCATAATCGTCGCTGGGTTTGAGTTAATAAGAATAACGCGGTAACCTTCCTCTTTAAGTGAAAGGCAGGCTTGTGTACCTGCGTAGTCGAATTCTGCGGCTTGACCGATGATGATTGGACCAGAACCGATTACTAAAATGGATTTAATATCTTGGCGTTTAGGCATGTTGTTGTTGCTCCTCTCTAGTATTGTTATTCATTAACTCGATAAATTGATCGAACAGGTGGTTTGAATCTTCTGGGCCTGGTGATGCTTCTGGGTGATATTGTACGGTGAATGCTGGCGCTGTTGTGTGGCGTAAACCTTCACAAGTGCTGTCATTTAACGCAACATGTGTGACTTCTAGATCTGTTGCTGCTAATGAGTCCATATCGACTGCGTAACCGTGGTTTTGAGAAGTTAATTCTGTACGACCTGTACTTAAGTCTTTCACTGGGTGGTTCGCACCGCGGTGACCAAATTTTAATTTAAATGTTTGTGCGCCACTTGCTAGAGCGAATAATTGGTGCCCTAGGCAAATACCGAATAGTGGCACTTTACCGATCAAGTTTTTAATCGTTTCAATTGCTTCTGGCACATCTAGTGGATCTCCAGGTCCGTTTGATAGCATAATGCCGTCTGGATGATAAGCTAATACTTCTTCTGCTGTTGTGTTGTAAGGTACAACGACTACATCGCAGTCACGGTTATTTAATTCGCGTAAAATACCATGTTTCATACCGAAGTCCATTAATACAACGCGGTTGCCACGTCCTGGAGATGGGTATGCGCTTTTTGTTGAAACTTGTTCTACTTGGTTTGTTGGGAATGTTGTGCCTTGTAAGCGCGCAACAACTTCGTCTACATTCACATCTTCATTTACTGCTGTTAAGTAACCTTTAACAGAACCTTCATTACGGATTAGGCGTGTTAATTTACGTGTATCAATACCTTCAATCCCTGGAATGTCTTTCATTTTCAAGTACTCATCCACTGTACCTTCATTACGGAAGTTTGATGGTGTTTTTGCTAATTCGTGTACGACGAAACCTTTAATTGCTGGTGAAATCGTTTCAAAGTCATCACGGTTAATTCCGTAGTTCCCGATTAGCGGGTATGTCATCGTTACAATTTGGCCGCAGAATGATGGATCTGATAATGTTTCTTGGTAACCTGTCATTCCTGTTGTGAATACAACTTCACCGTCAGAACCTTTTTCACTACCGAATGCTTGTCCTTCAAATACTTCCCCTGTTTCTAAAATGAGTTTTCTTGTTGTCATTATGCTTCCTCCCAAACGATTTCGCCGTTGTAGATTGTTTTTTGTGGCCAGCCATAAGCTTTCCAGCCATTGAATGGTGTGTTTTTACCTTTTGATTCAAAATTTTCAATATCTACTGCTTGTTCATGTTCTAAGTCAATTAGCACGATGTCTGCAGATTCGCCAACATTTAATGTACCGTATGGTAATTTGAACAGTTGTGCAGGTTTTACAGTCATCCAGTCAATCAATTGACGCAACGTCCATTTTTCTGTTTTTACGAATTTCGTATACAGTAATGGGAATGCTGTTTCAAAGCCTACGATGCCGAATGGTGCGCCAACCATACCGCAGCATTTTTCATCATGCGTGTGTGGTGCATGGTCTGTTGCGATACAGTCGATTGTGCCATCAAGTAAACCTTCATGTAATGCTTCCCAGTCATCTTTCGCACGAAGCGGCGGATTCATTTTCCAGTTTGCATCATCTGATGGGATGTCCATTTCTTCTAAAATTAAGTGGTGTGGACAAACTTCAGCAGTTACATTGATGCCGGCTTTTTTTGCATCGCGTACAGCGCGTACCGATTCTTTCGTTGATACGTGGCATACGTGATAATGTGCGCCTGCTGCTTCTGCAAGTAGTACATCGCGAGCGATTTGTACTGATTCACAAATTGATGGAATACCTGGTAAACCTAGCTCATGATTACGCGTACCTTCGTGCATAACACCATCATAGATTAATGAGTTATCTTCACAGTGAGCAACGACTGTAACGCCAAGTTCTGCAGCATCTTTCATTTGTTCGTACATTGTTGAAGCTAATTGAACACCGACACCGTCATCTGAGAAAGCAACTGCGCCGTTATCTTTTAAGTCTTTAATGCTTGTACGAGCGTCACCTGATTGTGCGACTGTTAACGAGCCATATGGTAACACGCGAACTTTAGCGCTGTTCTCAATTAAGCTGTTGATTAATTGTAAGTTTTCAACTGAATCTGGCACAGGTTTTGTATTTGGCATGGCACAAATTGTTGTGAAACCGCCTTTTGCAGCAGAAGCTGTACCTGTTTCGATTGTTTCTTTATGCTCAAAGCCTGGCTCGCGAAGGTGCACGTGGACGTCAACAAAACCTGGTGAGGCGATGCAGCCTTTCCCATCGATTGTTTCGTCTGCTGTTTGTGTTACGGTTGCCGCAACTTCTGCGATATTACCATCATTGTCGATTAAAATTTCACCTGCTGATAACTTGCCTGCTTCATCTACTAATTGGATGTTTGTGATTAATTTTGACATTATTTTCTCCCCTTTAAGATCGTTTCTACGATAGCCATGCGAACGAATACGCCGTTGCGTACTTGCTCGAAGATTCGCGAGCGGTCACACTCAACAAGATCGGAGTCAATTTCAACTCCGCGATTCACTGGTGCCGGGTGCATGATGATGGCGCCATCTTTCATTTGCTGTTCACGTTCCTTCGTTAATCCGAATTGTGCGTGATATCCTTCTGTTGTAAAACCTTCATATGCTGCATCGCGTTCGTGTTGAACACGTAGTAGCATCACAACATCACTTGTATGTAGTAACTCATCCCAATCGTGATGCGCTTCGCTGTACTCGCCTTGCCATTCTTTCGGGCAAACAAAGTTAACATTTGCTCCTAATCGACGCAGAGCCGAAGCATTTGACTTGGCAACGCGGCTATGCGATACATCTCCCACGATTGTAACATTTAATCCTTCAAATTTGCCGAACTCTTTGAAAATTGTGAATAAATCGAGTAGACATTGTGACGGATGTTGACCAGCGCCATCACCTGCATTAATCACAGAGACGTTGATACCGTCTAGTAATTCCTCGTAGTAGGCGTCATCTTTATGACGAATGACTACTGCGTCCATGCCGATCATCTCTAACGTTTTCACTGTATCGTACAGTGTTTCACCTTTTAATGTACTTGAGAAACCTGCTTCGAACGGAATGACTGTTGCACCAATTTTGCGCTCGGCCGTTTCAAAGCTTGTTTTCGTACGTGTGCTTGGTTCAAAAAATAGGTTTGCGACTAAGTAGTCTGAATCTAGTTGTGTTGGCTCGCCTGCTTCAAACGCTGCGGCTCTTGTTAAAATCGCGTGGATTTCTTCGTTAGATACTTCTTCAATTGACAGTAAATTTTTCATCATATAGCCTCCGAATTTATTCTCGCTCACAGGCAAGATTTTAATAAAAAAGCCTCCTTAGTTATTTTAAGGAGGCGGAGGAAGGATATTACAATAGACTTGTGCTAATGCGCCCATCCCTACTGTAATAATAACCCTTCTGTGCCTCTCTGGGCAGCCCTTAAAAGGTAATGCTGTTATTTATTTAATTGTTGTTCTCGTTGTTCGTCTGCTAGTAGCTCAAGGTCTGGTTGAGCTTTACCAGGTAAGATGATGTTTAGTAGGACACCAACGATTGCCGCAAGTGCCATACCTTCGATAGCAAAGTCATTTCCTTCAATACCGAAAGCGTTTTGCCATAAGAGCTTGCCGCCGCCGATACCTAAGATTAAAATAACAGATGCGATCACAAGGTTACGTTTATGGTCAAAATCAATGTTGTTTTCAACTAACATGCGTAACCCGCTTGATGCGATAATACCGAATAGTAAGATAGATACGCCACCAAGTACTGGTGAAGGAATCGTGCTTACTAAAGCCATTAGCTTACCTGAGAATGATAGTAGTACGGCGAATACTGCTGCACCACCGATAACCCATACACTGAAGACACGTGTTAATACAAGGACGCCGATGTTTTCACCGTACGTTGTTTTTGGTGGGCCACCGATTAGTGATGAAATTAATGTACCGAAGCCATCACCTAGTAGTGAACGGTGTAGCCCTGGACTTTTAATAAAGTTGCGCTTCACAACTTTTCCAAGGACGAGCTGATGACCGATATGCTCTGAAATGGTGACGATGACGATTGGCACCATTGCGAGTAACAATGTTGAGGTGACGTTAAATTCGTAATCGATACCTGGAAGCAAGAAATCTGGTACCGCAATCCATGCTGCTTCTGTTACTGCTGTAAAGTCGATGAAGCTTGTGCCGGCGATTTGGTCTGAAATTAGCGCTGCAATGTAACCGACGATCAAGCCGATTAAAATAGGCATCGTGCTCATCACGCCTTTTACGAAGTTGTTAATAATAATCGCTGCTGCTAGTGTAATAAGTGCAATAATGAAGTACGATACGTGGTACACTTTCGTCGTCCCATCTGCTAATGTTTCATTCATTGACATATCAACTGCTGTACCGGCTAATGCTAAACCGATAACCATAATCACGGGTGCAACGACGATTGGTGGTAAGATGCGTAAAATCCATTTGTAGCCCGTTTTCCAAATTAGAAGCGAGACGATGCCGTAGACAATACCGACCGCCATCGCGCCGATCATTGCTCCACCAGGGCCGCCAGCTGCTTTTGTTGCAACGAGCATTGGGGCGATAAACGCGAATGATGACCCTAAATATGCTGGCACTTGAAAGCGCGTTATTAATAGGAAGAATAATGTTGCCACACCACTTGTTAGTAAGGCGATGGCTGGTGATAGTTCGGTCAACGTTGGCACTAAAATAGTGGAACCAAGCATTGCGAACATATGTTGTAAACTTAATGTAATTAATTGACTGCCAGTTGGCTTGTCATTGATATCTAGTACAGTTTGATTTGACATATCTTTCAACTTCCTTCTAAGCTTTTACCTATTCGTAGATTGCTACTAAGTCTTCGTCGTCCACTTCTACCATGTGCACAACTACTCGTTCGTGGCTTGCCGTCGGGATGTTTTTCCCAACGAAGTCAGCGCGGATTGGTAATTCGCGATGACCTCGGTCAACTAACACCGCTAGTTGAATTTGTGACGGACGTCCAATGTCCATAACCGCATCCATTGCTGCGCGAACTGTACGACCTGTGTACAGTACATCATCGACTAATACGACTGTTTGATTTGTTAGGTCGTATGTAATATCAACTTGTTGCACTGTCGCTTCACCGTTCAACGTTTTTGTCGAAAGGTCATCGCGGTAAAGGGAGATGTCTAACTCTCCTGAGCGAATTTCCTTTTTCTCAATCGTGTTGATTTTTTGTGATAGGCGCTTGGCTAAATACGCACCGCGCGTTTTAATTCCTACTAAGATAACATTATCAATGCCTTCGTTGCGTTCGATAATTTCATGTGCGATACGCGTTAGCGCTCTGTTCATCGCTGCTTCGTCTAAAATGTCGGCCTTCTTTGTCAACTGGAACTGCCTCCTTTCAATAAAAAAACCTCTTGAGCGTAATGCCCAAGAGGTTGTATAGGTACACTGATAGATATGTCAAATAAACTGCATAACTCGACGCAGTAATCCCACATTCTTCGCATCCCTTCTCAGCCTCTCTGGACTGTCTTTAAAAGGTGAATATTAAGATTTTCACTGACATAAGTATAGACCTTTATGACTTAAAGTGTCAACAGTCTATTGCTTATTTTTCGTATTCGCTACCTAAACGAGCTAATAATGCCTCAAAATCAGCAGGGATTGGCGTCGAAAACTCTAAATACTCATTTGTACGAGGGTGGACAAAGCCTAATACACCTGCATGTAATGCTTGCCCACCGATATCCATTGTTTTCTTTGGTCCGTATTTTGGATCACCAACTAATGGATACCCGATATAGTTCATATGCACGCGGATTTGGTGTGTACGACCTGTTTCAAGGCGGCATTCAATCACTGTGTAATCAACGCCAAAACGTCCTGTTACGTGGAAATGCGTTACGGCATGTTTCCCATTATCAACAACGGCTTGTTTTTGACGATTTTTTTGGTCGCGGCCGATTGGTGCATCGATGGTTCCTTTATCATGCGGAATATGGCCATGTACAAGCGCTGTATAACGGCGTGTCACTGTTTTATCGACAAGTTGTTGAACAAGACTTTCATGTGCCATATCATTTTTTGCCACCATTAATAGACCAGATGTATCTTTATCAATACGATGTACGATACCTGGGCGCATGACACCATTGATGCCTGATAAATCCGTGCAATGATGCATCAAGCCGTTTACAAGCGTTCCTGTAGCGTGACCTGGTGCTGGGTGAACGACCATACCCTTTGGTTTGTTGACAACGAGAACATCCTCATCTTCATAAATGATTTCTAAATTTAAATCTTCAGCCAGAATTTCAAGTGGTTCTGCTTCTGGCTCATCAACTGTGATGATGTCATTTTCTTTTACTTTATATGTTTTTTTCACTTTTTCTCCGTTTACTAATAAATGCCCTTCATCAACGAAGTTTTGAACTTGTGTGCGAGACCACTTGTCCTGCATTGATGCAAGTGCTTTATCAATGCGGTTTTTCGCGCTATCTGCTTGTACTGTAAATGTTTCAGTCATAAAATTATTTCTTCACCTTTCCTTGTTTTCCTTCAAAAAATAATACATAAATCATCATTAAAATGACACCGAATGTTAGTGCCATATCGGCAATATTAAAGATTGGGAAATCGTAGTCGATTACTGGAATCCAAAAGCTCGCAAAGTCTACTACTTCGCCGGTAGTGATACGGTCGATGAAGTTCCCAATTGCGCCGCCTAGAAGCAGCATGAGGCTCGTCGCAAATAGCGGCTTACCTTTTCCTTCTTTGTGAAAGTAATAAATGATTGCGATAACCACAACCACTGTAACGATTGTAAATAAACCGATTCTTCCTTGCATCATCCCCCATGCTGCGCCTTGGTTGCGATGTGAGTAGAGTGAAAAAATAGGGTCCCAAACGACAATTTCTTGGCCCTCTGTCATATTTTTCACAACACCCCATTTTGTCAGCTGGTCAACAATAATGACAAAGAGTGCAATTAAATAATATTTATACACGTGACGTTTCCTCCGTTTTCCATGAATCTAACCTATTTTACCACACATCGATACGAGAACAAATTGAACGATATACGAATTTCTACTACAAAAAAAGGAACCGCCTAGTAGCGATTCCTTTCATCAGAGTTTTTTTAATTTATTTCACTTCTAAATCAACGTCAGCAAAATTTTCTTCAACAACTGTTGCACAACGCTCGCAAAGATCTGCGTGTTTGTCATTGTGACCTACTGTTGCATCGATTGTCCAACAACGAGCACATTTTTCGCCACTCGCTTTAACAACAGCGACTGCAACGGTTTCTGTTTTCACACATTCATCTGTTGCGTTTGCAAGGTCATCTAACACAAATTCAGAAACAATCATCATTTGCGCAAAATCAATTGCTTCATCTGCAAGTATCGCTTTTGTTGCAGCATCGGCATAGACCGTTGCAGTTGCTTCTAATGATTTACCGATTACTTTCGCTGTACGTGCTTCTTCTAATGATTTTAAAACAACGTCACGTACGTTCATGATTGTTGCCCATTTTTCAGTTAAAGCGGCAAAGTTTTCTTTTTCAACAGCATCTGGCATATCTGTTAATTGTACAGAATCCTCTGTTGTCCAAGCCATGTATTCCCACATTTCATCAGATGTATGAGGAATGATTGGAGCAAGAAGTTTTACTAACGCATTTAACGTATCATACATAACAGATTGCATTGCACGACGTGCGTGACTATTTGGCGCTTCTACGTAGACTACATCTTTGGCGATATCTAAGTAGAATGAGCTTAATTCTGTGGCGATGAAGTTGTTTACTGCTTTGTAAACTGTTGCGAATTCATAGTTGTCATATGCTGTGCGCACTGTTTTGATTAATTTTTGAAGTTCCATGTACATGTATTGGTCGACTTCACGTAATTCTTCATACGCTACATAGTCTGTTTCTGCATTGAAATCAGCTAAGTTCCCATGAACGAATTTTAGTGTGTTACGAACTTTACGGTATACTTCTGACACTTGTTTTAACATATCCATTGAGATACGCACGTCTGCAGTGTAATCTACTGACGCTACCCACATGCGTAGAATATCTGCTCCGTATTGTTGCATGATTTTTGCTGGCGCGATAATGTTCCCAAGTGATTTCGACATTTTACGGCCATCGCCATCCAATACGAAACCATGTGATAATAAGCCCTTATATGGTGCAAAGCCATTAACCGCTACAGATGTGATTAATGATGAGTTGAACCAACCACGATATTGGTCAGAGCCTTCTAAATAAAGGTCTGCAGGATAACTCATGCCACGTTCAGCTAAGACACCTTGGTGAGATGAGCCTGAGTCAAACCATACGTCCATGATGTCGTTTTCTTTTGAAAATTCGCCATTTGGAGAGCCTTCATGTGTGAAGCCTTCAGGCAGTAATTCTTTTGCTGTTTTTTGGAACCAAATATTTGAACCATGTTCGCGGAATAGCTCTTGTACGTGTGCGATTGTTTCTTCTGTAATGATTTCTTCACCATTTTCAGCGTAGAATACTGGGATTGGCACGCCCCATGCACGTTGACGAGAAATACACCAGTCACCGCGATCGCGAATCATATTGAATAGACGTGTTTCACCCCATTCAGGTGTGAAGTTCGTATCGCGAATCGCTTGTAATAACGCTGGACGGAATGATTCGATTGATGCAAACCATTGTGGTGTCGCACGGAAGATAACCGGTTTTTTCGTACGCCAGTCATGTGGGTACGAGTGCTCAAAGAATGTTAGGCTTAGTAAAGCACCAAGTTCTTCTAATTTTTCACAGATTGGTTTGTTTGCTTTGTCATAAAATTGACCTGCAAATTCGCCAGCATCTTCAGTTAAAACACCGCGATTGTCAACAACTGACAAGATGTCTAAACCATAACGTTTACCAATTTGATAGTCATCTTCACCATGGCCAGGAGCTGTGTGAACGCAGCCTGTACCTGCTTCAAGTGTTACATGGTCACCAAGCATTACAAGTGATGTGCGGTCAAATAATGGGTGTTTCGCTGTGATGTTTTCTAAGTCTGCACCGCTGATTTCGCGGTCGATTTGTACATCTTCCCAACCGATTTTTTCTGCTACAGTATTTAATAACTCTTTTGCGACAACAAATTTACGACCATTTGCGTTTACAACGACATACATAAATTCAGGGTTTACAGAAATCCCTAAGTTCGCTGGTAATGTCCACGGCGTTGTTGTCCAAATAACGATTGCTTCTTCATTGTTTAACACACCTTTACCATCTTCTACGTTAAATGCTACATAGATAGATGGTGATTTGATATCTTTATATTCGATTTCAGCTTCTGCTAATGCAGATTCAGATGATGGAGACCAATAAACTGGTTTTAAACCTTTATAGATATAGCCTTTTTTCGCCATATCGCCAAATACGCCGATTTGACGAGCTTCAAACTCTGGACGTAATGAGATGTACGGGTTTTCCCAATCACCGCGAACGCCAACACGTTTAAATTGTTCACGTTGGCTAGCTACTTGTTCTAATGCATAGTCTTTACAAAGTTCGCGGAATTCTGCGATCGACATTTTCTTGCGATCATGTCCTTTGTTTGTTAACGCTTGTTCGATTGGTAAACCGTGTGTATCCCAGCCTGGCACGTATGGTACGTGGTAGCCCGTCATTGAACGGTGGCGGTTAATCATATCTTTTAATACTTTGTTTAATGCGTGACCCATGTGGATGTCGCCGTTTGCATACGGAGGGCCATCGTGTAGTACGAACGGTGTACGGTCTTTTGTACGTTCAAGTACTTTCGCATTGATATCCATTGCTGCCCATTTCTCTTGCATTTTTGGTTCCATATTCGGTAAATTTCCGCGCATTGGGAAATCTGTTTTCGGCATTAATAATGTTTTTTTGTATTCAGCCATTCGTAATTCCTCCTCTAAATTAATCCATAAAAAAACTCCTCATCCCAAACAAGGGACGAGGAGAAGTTAACTCGCGGTACCACCCTAATTGCATAGTTAGACTATGCCACTTAAGAACACCTTAACGCGGTGGCAACGAGATGGCTTACTAAAGTTCAGCGACCTAGCTCAAGAGTGATATTCGGCCTTAGCTGTTTGTTCGAGCTTTCACCATCCTCGAATCGCTATACTGCAGTCTAAAGCGTACTGTCTCTGTCAGTGCTTTTCATTCATATGTTGCAATTATAGAAAATTGCGCCCGTAACGTCAAGCTGTTATTCTTCGTCTGGAAGTTCAATCGCTTCAACATGGTCTACATCGGGCACGTTAATTTCATATTCCATTAAGTGATCCCAATCTTCCGAGTCGATTAAATCAAGCTGTGCTTCTACAATCATTTTGAAACGATTGCGGAATACTTTTGAATGCTTTTTCAGCTCTTCAATTTCAAGCGCCACGGTACGCGCTTTTGCTAATGCTTCATTGACGATACGATCCGCATTTTTTTCTGCTTCTTTCACGATCAATTTCGCTTCTTTTTGTGAATTGCGACGGACTTCTTCTGCCGCCTCTTGTGCGACAATAATTGATTTTTGCAATGTATCCTCTAAAGAATTGTAATGTCCTAGTTGGTCATGCGCAGATGCAAGACGGGCCTCTAGCTCACTTTTTTCTTTTAACACAAGATCCATATCTTTCATTACTTGTTCCATAAATTCATTAACCTGATCTTCATTATATCCGCGGAATGAACGGTCAAATTCTTTATTATGTATATCAAGTGGTGATAACGGCATACTATCTCTCCTTTTATCTACAAGTTCAACTTACTTGTCATTATACAGTTCTTTTGTGAGAACTTCATCCGTAAAGCCGAAAAAAACGCTTATTTCCGTTCCATTTTACCAATTTTCAAACGTAGCTTCTCTTTCTTTGTGCGACCTTCTATCGATGCAATAAATAAGCGCCCCACACCACGAATCGACACTAAATCTGCTTCATGTAACTCAAAAGATGGTTGTTCGCGCACTGCATAATTGACTTTTACTTTACCCGATTCAATATAGAGTACCGCTTTTTGACGCGAAATCGCTGGGTAGCTAGACGCAATCACCGTATCAAGACGCAATGACGATGACGTAATGACCGATTCTTGCCATTTTTCTTCGGCTTGCAGCAACGACGACGTAGCCGCTACTTCTTGTACGTTCACTTTACTCTTGGCAATCGACGTTAAATTCGCACGTACATAATCGGCTACTTCTGCGGCGACAACAAACTGCACAACATCATGTCCCACTCTTATATCCCCGAATTTCGCACGTTCTAACCCTAAGCTCAGCAACGCCCCTAATACATCGGGATGTTTTAGCTGCACAAATTTTGATGGATAGCGCGCGCACAATAATGTCAATTGGAACTCATCGATTGTTGGCTCGACATAGGACGGATACAATAGCGCACGTTTACGCTCCGCATCCTCTACAAAGCCGCCGTGAAAAGCCACTTGCACATCGCCAGTTGTCCCAATAATCGATTGCACAATCATCATTTGACGCGGATCTAAAAAGGGCGTTGTTTTCGGCGCATAAAAATCTTCCACCTGACGCTTCCATTCAATGACTTGTTCAATAAATTCTCGTTCATCTGCTCTAAAATGTTGTAATACATTGTCCATACAATCTTCCTTCCTAGCTGAAAAAAAATAAAGGCTCCTTACGCCAATGCGCGAGGAGCCCTTTATTGCTACGTTATGCTCAACTGACATTTACAACAGGTAAGCTAGCACTTGATATAAACCCATTTGGATAAAGTTTAATGCTAATAATGCAACGATTGGTGAAATATCAATCATACCAATTGGTGGAATGATTTTACGGAAAATCGATAAATACGGTTCTACGATTTTCGCTAAAATTTCACCAAATTTTGACTCTTGTAATCCCGGAAGCCAGCTCATTAAAATATAAATAATAATGGCGAATGAGTAAATTTGGAATGCCATTGCAATAATTCCCATACGTGTACTTTTCTCTCCTTAGTGATGCTTAATACTGATCTTCTTCGTAATAATATTCAGAAATCGCACCATCGATTTCCACATTGTCTGGTGTGCATAAGAAAATATCGATGCCGATTTTTTTAATTTCACCATCTAATGCGAATACTGTACCACTCAAAAAGTCAATAATACGCTTACCATTCTCTTTATCGATACGTTGTAAATTAACAACCGCAGATTTTTTATTGCGAATGCAGTCCGCAATATTTTGCGCTTCTGAATACATGCGCGGCTCAAATAAATTGACCTTCGTCGTACGATTCATACTCACAACATTATTTGCTTTTTTCTCTACTACTTGCATTTGAGCAACTTGTTGAGGCGGCATATTCGATGCAACTTGTTGTGTTTTGCGCTGTGTAGGTTGTTGTATTTTACGTGGTGTCGCCATTTGCTGCTGTGCAGGTTGATGCAATTGCTGCACTTGTTGCGGGCGCTGTTGTGGTTGTGGTTTTGCTTGTTGTTTCGGCTGCTGTTGTGCCACTTCTTCTTCAAATTCGTCATCGCGATTGTCTAAATAGAAAAAGTCTTTAAAAAAGTTTTTCATGTGCGGGATCCTCCTATCAGTCGAGTCCAACTAAAGCTGTACCAATACGAACGTAAGTAGATCCCTCTTCGACAGCGATTGCGTAGTCGTGTGACATGCCCATCGACAATTCGGTGCAAGGAGCATGCTCATATTGTTTTGCAGCAAGTGATAATTGAAGCTCTTTTAGTCCTTTAAATGTATTTCGAATGATCGTTTCATCTTCTGTATTCGGCGCCATTGTCATAAGGCCGACAATGCGAATATGTTCATATGCTTTTAGTTGCTCAATAAATGGTTCAACTTCTTGTGCCGTTAAACCATGTTTTGAATCTTCACCAGATACGTTTACTTGAACGAAGCAATTAACAGCGCTTGTTGCACGTTTATTAATCTCTTCAGCTAAGCTCAAGCGATCGAGCGAGTGAATGAAATCTACTTGCTCTAAAACTTTGCGTACTTTGCGTGTTTGTAACGAGCCAATATAGTGCCAAACTGCACCCTCGGTAATCGTTTGTTGCTTTTCAAGTAATGGCTCAGGGCGGTTTTCACCGAGATGATGAATACCAGCAGCAATCGCCTCTTGTGCGCGCTCCGTTGTCACTTGTTTTGTGACAGCAATAATCGTCACTTCTTGCGGATTACGACCTGTTTTTGCACAAGCCGCATCGATATTTTGTTGTATGCTTTGTAAATTATCAATAATTCGTGTCATGATTAACCCCAGCTTTTCAAGTTACTTGTTTATCATATTATTTTCATTTTATCAAGCACAGCCATATTAATCAATAAATTCCCATGAACCATGAAGATTTCAACAAAATTCTGTTCATACAATCGTCTATTCCCGGTCGCCATTCATCAAAAACATTAAAATTGTGTAACAAATTATCAGATTTCTAAAAAAAGAGAGCCTCCAATTGGAAGCTCTCTTACGATTAAAACATTCTAGCGATTGCGACGATTGCGGTTACGTAAGAATGTTGGAATTTCTAATTCATCTTGCTGTTGTTGCTGTTGTTGAGGTTGTTGCTGTACAGGTTGTTCATATTGATGTTGAACTGGTTGCTGTACAGGTTGTTGCGTTTGTTGTTGTGGTGCTGGACGTGTTTGTTGTTGCGCTGCTGGGCGTTGTAAGCCGCCTTGTCCTGATGGAAATGCATTATGTGTTTCAGAGAAATCTGTCGCGATTACTGTCACGATGATTTCATCTTTTAAGTTGTCGTTAATTACGGCACCAAAGATAATATTTTCATCATCATCTGGAGCTGCTGCACTTGAGATAATATCCGCTGCTTCTTGAACTTCGAATAAGCTTAAGCTTGAGCCACCAGTGATGTTTAATAACACCCCTTTAGCACCTGCAATTGACGTTTCAAGTAATGGACTTGAAATCGCTTTTTTCGCTGCTTCTTCTGCGCGTTTTTCGCCAGTCGCAATCCCGATACCCATAAGAGCTGAGCCTTTGTTTGACATAATTGTTTTTACATCGGCAAAGTCAAGGTTGATTAAACCCGGTACAGCGATTAAATCTGAGATACCTTGTACACCTTGGCGTAATACGTTATCTGCTTCGCGGAACGCTTCAAGCATTGGTGTGTTTTTATCAACGATTTCTAATAGACGGTCGTTCGGAATAACGATTAATGTATCTACTGATTCTTTCATCGTTGCAGTACCAGCTAATGCTTGTGATTGACGTTTACGGCCTTCGAATGAGAATGGGCGTGTTACAACACCTACTGTTAATGCGCCTAAATCGCGTGCGATTTGTGCGATTACTGGTGCTGCACCGGTACCTGTACCGCCACCCATACCTGCAGTGACGAATACCATATCCGCACCTTGTAATGTTTCTTCAATTTGTTCTTTGCTTTCTTCAGCAGCTTTTTTACCTACTTCAGGATTAGCACCTGCGCCTAAACCACGAGTTAGTTTATCGCCGATTTGCAATTTAATATCTGCTTGTGATGTTAATAATGCTTGTGCATCCGTATTTACAGCGATAAATTCTACACCTTGCACCCCATGTTCAATCATTCGGTTTACTGCGTTGTTACCGCCGCCACCAACACCAATAACTTTAATTACTGCTAGTGGATTTTCGTTCTGTTCGAAACCAATCATCTCTATTCCTCCTATTTCTTCGGTCACTCTCTATCGTTATGAATCGTGTTTAGTCTAAAATACCTTTGAAAATCTTTTTCACTTTATCGCTGAATTTTTCTTTTGGTTGATGATCTGTTTCTTCATAGTCATCGCGTGATGCAGGTTGTTGATACTCCACTTGTTCTTGCTGCGACATTGATTGTTGTGTGCCTAACAGCATATCTGATGGCTGAATGTCACCCTCATACTTATGATAAAACTGATTGTCAGCGTGTGCATAACGAATTAA
This sequence comes from Kurthia huakuii LAM0618, assembly GCF_000505545.1. Classification (GTDB taxonomy): domain Bacteria; phylum Bacillota; class Bacilli; order Bacillales_A; family Planococcaceae; genus Kurthia; species Kurthia huakuii. The sequence continues at coordinate 178,610 of NZ_AYTB01000007.1, read as the reverse complement.
GTTGACAGCTGATGTATATTCAGGGTCACGAACACCAATATATTGAGGTGCTGCAATACGGACGCGTGTTTGCAGACAATCGCGCGCAAGTTGTGCGATACCTTCTAGCTTCGCGACACCACCTGTTAATACGACACCACCCGGTAAGCCTGAAAGATTTTGACGATAAAATTCATCTAAAATCAATTCAAATAACTCTTCAAGACGCATGCTAATAATTTCAGAAATATAACGTTGGCTAAATTGTTCTTTCGCATCTGCCCCAATGACAGGTACGTCAAATACTTCATTATCCGATGCTTCATTGAAATAAGCATGGCCATATTCTAATTTAATTTTTTCAGCTTGCTCTGTTGATGTGCGCAGTACGAGCGATAAATCTTTCGTAATGTTTTCGCCGCCAACTGGAATAACTGATGCATGAATCAATTGATCGTCTTTAAAAACGCCGATCGTCGTTGTTTCGCCACCAATATCGATTAATGTCGTACCACGATTGCGCTCATCTTTTGTCAATGCAAATGTGCCTGCTGCTAATGGTTGCAAGTAGATTTCTTGAATGTCTAAGCCCGCTTTTTCTACGCAACGTAAAACATTGTGTAAAACAGTTTTAGACGTTGTAATCATCGTCGCATCAACTTCAAGACGAATGCCTAACATGCCGCGAGGATCCTTAATTTCCGATACGCTATCAACTGTATAAAAGCGTGGTACTAAATTAATATGCTCACGATCTGGTGAAAGAGACATCATTTGAGCTGCATCTAATACGCGGTTTACATCGTCGGACGTGATTTCACGATTCTCATCATTTTTCACGACAGCTACGACGCCTTTAGTATCTTGTAGCATCACATGAGCTGCTGGAATTCCTAAAATGACCTTATGTATAGACATACCGATCATTCGTTCAGCTTGGTCAACTGCACGCTTTATCGATTGTACTGTCGCATCAATATCGACAATGCTTCCTTTACGAATGCCCGTAGACCTTGCATTGCCCACGCCAATAATGTGTACGGCTTCGTCGCTAACTTCACCGATAATACATTTTACAGACGTAGAACCAATGTCTAATGATACATATACTTCTGGTTCACCCATTACGGCACCTCCTTATAAAATGGTCTTTTGTTACTCTATAGTTTATTGCAAATCTTTTTTATTGTCTAAAGATATTATGGGAAATATGTGTCAATGCGAAATTCGCTATACATTTTCCCTACATTTCTTATATAGAAACACTGTATATCTCGTATTATTTCATATTTTTGAACAGATTACACGCGACAGCAGAAAATATTCACAAATTCATTCTTTTTTATACTTTTTAAATGAATTGGCTACTTCCATATGATAGACACCTTTCTCGGTGCCACCTTTTTTCGCCTGCATCACCATCGCTGGGTAGTACTGCAACTTGTACGCTAAATTTTTCACATCGATGTAGACGATATTGCCGTCGTTCATATAAAGCTTCGCATACTCGCCATATTTCTTTTTGTTGTTCGGCGAAATCTCTGAAATCGAATGCAACATTTCATCGTCTAGCTGACGCAGTTGTTCAACTGCATGTTGGCGTTTCTTTTCATCGCTAAAACCCGTCATAATTGGCATATCAATTTCTGTTATTGCTTTTTCGGTCGGCAAAATAGCACCGTTTTCCAATACATATTCAAGGTGATTCGCACTGTCGCGTATATAAGCAACAGGTTGATGTTCGATAATCTTTACATGAACATCACTTGGCCATGTTCGATTAACGGTTATTTTTTTCACCGTTTTTTCTTGCGCTAAACGATGTTCGATGTCGCTATTTTTAAAACGCCACAACGATTCTCCTCGTTGCAAGCCACTTTGTTGCTCATAATACGCGGTCGTTTTTAACGTTGTATTATTCACCGTAATGTTGGTGATGTGACTAATCGGCAATTGTAAGTAAAGCAGCGCAAGCAAGCACACCGTAAGCGCGCTCATAATGATGGCAAACTTTTTCGTATGCTTGTTCATCTTTTTTGGCGGGCGCTTTTTTTTCTTCGGCTTATGTGGCGAAGTTTTCTCATTAGCGGCCTCTTGCAACTTAGAAAATTCGATGATTTTCTCCATGCGCTACTCCCTTCTTTCTTTGTTTATTGCTGTAATGCTTGTACGGCTTTAACGAAACGTTCGCCGCGTACTTCAAAGCGGCTATATTGATCCCAGCTTGCACACGCTGGAGATAATAATACAACGTCGCCTTCATTCGACATCGCATACGCTTTCTCTACAGCCTCTTCAACCCATTCTGCTCGTTCGATTGTTTCGACGCCACAAGATTTTGCAAACTCTGCAAAACGCTCTGCTGTTTCACCTGATACAACAACCGCATGGACATTGCCCATAAATTCACGTAGTTCTTCAAATGAATGGCCACGTTCTAAACCACCAGCTAATAAGACGATTGGTTGTTTAAATGCTGATAAGGCGCTGCGTGTTGCGAGCGTATTTGTCGCTTTTGAATCATTATAAAATTTACGATTGTTCAATGTTGTGACAAATTGCGTGCGGTGTTCAACGCCAGCAAATGTCGCCAGGACGTGCTCGATTGCTTGTTGTGGCGTATCGAGTAATTTTGCTGCCGCGATGGCACACATGGCATTTTCAACATTATGCTTCCCTGGTAGCGCGATAACATCACGCGCCATAAACGCTTCCCGATTCCAATAAATGTTGTCAGCATCACAGCTAATCCCTTGTTCTAGGATACGCGTTGATGAGAATGGAATTTTTTGCGCTTTTGATTGCGCCACATATGATGCTACGATTTCTTGGTCTGCATTGTATATTAAGAAATCTTCGTTGTCTTGATTACGCGTTACATTGAATTTTGCGTTCGCATATTCTTCCATCGTGCCGTGGTAATCGATATGTGCTTCAAATAAATTTGTCCAAATCGCGATGTGCGGTTTAAATTCATTTGTGCCCATTAGTTGAAACGATGATAATTCCGTTACGATGACATTGTCGCTCGCTGCTTTTTCAGCAACACCACAAGCAACCGTACCGATATTGCCAGCAATCAACGGCTTTTTATTACCTTCATTCAAAATATTAAATAACAATGTTGTGGTCGTTGTTTTCCCATTTGAACCGGTAATCCCAATCATCGGTGCTTCGCTTACTAAATAAGCTAATTCCACCTCGGTCCATACCGGAATACCACGTTCAATCGCATCTTTTACGATAATGTTTGAATACGGAATACCTGGGTTTTTGACAACGACTTCGAAGCCTTCATCAAGTAAATCTTCTGGGTGGCGTCCACAAATAACATGCATGCCTTGTTCAAGGAGACGTTTTGCATCATCGTTGTCATCAAATGGTTTTGAGTCGTTGACCGTTACAAACGCGCCTAATTTGTGTAATAATTCCGCTGCTGCCACACCACTTTTTGCTAAACCTAATACTAATACTTTTTTATGTTCGAACATTGTTATTTTTTTCATCCTATAAAACCTCCGCAACCACTGCAATCACTGCTACGATTACTCCAACTCCCCAGAATGTAAGCACAACGCGCCACTCTGACCAGCCAGATAATTCGAAGTGGTGATGAATTGGGGTCATTTTAAATACACGTTTTCCTGTTTTTTTGAATACTGCTACTTGAATCATAACAGAAGCTGTTTCTACTACGAATACAAGACCGATAATTAATAATAATAGCTCTTGATGCGTTAAAATAGATAATGTTGCTAAAGCACCACCAAGTGCTAATGAACCTGTATCACCCATAAATACTTTCGCTGGGTTTTTGTTAAATATAAGGAAACCTAATAAAGCGCCAGTTACCGCAAAAGCGAATACAGCTAAATCATATTGTTGTTGGACAAATGCAATAATCGCATACGCTAAAAATGCGACAGCACCTGTACCTGATACTAGACCATCTAAGCCATCTGTTAAGTTGACGGCATTTGAGAAACCTACCAACCAGAAAATCATAAATAATACATATACCCATCCTAAATGAATTGAGCTATCTGTAAATGGAATGTGTAGCGCGTTTGGAAAACCACCAACATTCGTAATTAAAAAATACGCGACGATTGAAATACCGATTTGTAATAATAATTTTTGAATGGATGTTAATCCTAGATTACGTTTGAAAAATACTTTCATTCCGTCATCTAAGAAACCTACCATACCAAAGCCTAAAAGTACGATTAATAACGCAACTGATTCCGCTGAAATTAAGCCCTTCCCTGCCCCGATAAGTAATGTTGTTAAAATAATTGAAATTAAAAAGATGATACCACCCATCGTAGGTGTACCCGCTTTTTTCATGTGAGATTTTGGACCTTCCTCACGAATACTTTGACCAAATTTCAAGTGATGTAATGCAGGAATTAACATCGGTGCAAGAATCACTGAAATGGCAAATGCGACGATTAACGTCAAGAAAACGATTGATGCTGACATGTTTTTATTGCTCCTTTTAAACTTTTAAATACGTTATCTATCATAGTAGTTTCGCTTTAAAATTAAAAGGTTTTTTATAGAAAAGCCTTTTACATTTCAAACACAATTATGACTAAGTGATAACATTATCGATTTTGAACAGGAAACAGGAAAAAACCGAGCGTTGGCGCGGTTTCTTTTTCCTGTGTCATCGTTGTATTGTTATAGCCGCCTAAACGACTATTTTTTGGGTGTTGTTGGTTCTTTTGGTTGCTGCAATGTAATCGTCAGCTTTGAGTTTTTATCGAGCGTTGTACCCGCTGGTAGCGATTGCTTCGTTACAAAGCCCTCCCCTTTTATCGTGAATTGTTGCCCACTAAGTGACTGATACGTCAGAACATCGCGTAACGACCAGCCTTTAAATGATGGCAGTTGAATCGTGTCGCTATCTGTTTTTAAAAATAGATGCGCACCTTCCAATACAGTTTCGTCCTTCTCAGGATATTGTGCGGCAACTTGCTTACCACCTTCACCGATAATGACCGGCTGTAGTTTTTGAGCTGCTAATTTTTGTTTCGCATCATCGACACCTAGCTCGACATAGTTACTTACCTCTACTTCATCTGCGCGCTCTACTTGTTCTGGTGCTACGTTTAAATATTTTAAACTGCGGTCCATCACAGAGTTAAACACTTCAGATGTTGGGTCGGAACCGACATACTTTTCACCTAAGTTTGGTTTTTGTACAGCGATATACATAACAAGCTGTGGGTCATCTGCTGGTGCGCTGCCGAGGAAAGAATACAAGAATTGATTTTTCCCCCATGAATAGCCGCCACCTGCTTTTGGAATTTGCGCTGTTCCCGTTTTACCGGTTACTTCATAATCTTCACTCGCAAATTTTCGTGCTGTCCCATGTTCTGCTGTCACCGTTGTTGCTAATGTATCGCGAACTTCTTTTGCTGTTTCCGCTGAAATCGGTTGTCCTTTAACAGTTGGTTCATGTTGCTCAATTGTTTTCCCGGTATTTGGATCGACAATTTTATCAATCACATATGGCTGCATCATCTTACCATCATTAGCAATGGCTGAGTATGCCTGAATCATTTGAATCGGCGTCACTGTCGAACCTTGACCATAAGACGTTGTTACGACATTAATTGGGTATTGGTTTAACAGCTTCCCAGCTACTTCACCCGGTAAATCAATGCCTGTTTTTGTACCGAATCCGAATGTTTTGAGCGAATCCATAAACGTTTCCGGTCCAATTTGTTTTAACAGATTGGCCATGCCGACGTTAGATGAGCGTTGAATCCCTTCTAAATACGTGATGCGTCCCCAACCTTGCTGATTGCTATCACGAATCGTCGCGTCATACACTTTGTATTGCCCTGATTGGAATGTCGCATTAGGTTCCCATTTACCTTGTTCAATCGCCGTTGCTAACGTGAACGTTTTCATTGTTGAGCCCGGTTCAATCGTTTGTTCTGTTAAATAGTTTGCCCAACTATTCTCCAACCCTTCGCGCGTTTTTAAGTTAAACGTTGGGCGCTGTGACATCGCTAAAATACGCCCCGTCTTCGGATCAGCAACAACGGCCATCATCGACTCCGGTTTGTATTTTTTTTGCACTTGCGACATCGAATCTTCTAAAAAGCTTTGAATCGTTTTATCGAGCGTCAAATAGATGTCTTGACCATCCTTTGCGGGGACGATTGTTTCATCTTTCATTGGCAATAAACGGCCCCAGAAATCACTTTGATATTCAAGTTTTCCGTTTGTGCCAGACAATTCATCGTTATACGTTCGTTCAATGCCCATCTCACCGCTTACTTTGCGCGTAAATAGCTGCGTTTCTTTATCGCGCACTTCCTCCTCTTTGACAATTCCTACAAGATTTGATGCAAAGATGCCATTTGGATAAAAGCGCACAAGCTGTGTTTCAAAATTAATACCTGGCAGTTTTTCCGCTTCAATTTGCTTTTTCACACTGTTCGGTAAATTGCGCCCGGCCTTATTAAATTCAACTTGATACTTATCTTCTTTTTGAGCTTTCACAATAATTTTACGAATTTCAGATTGTGATAAATCAATATATTTAGCAAGCACGCGTGCCGTCTTGTCAACGTCTACTACATGATAATTTTCTTTTAAGCCTTCTGAAATTTTTGGCGTAATAATCGCATAAACCTTGTAGCGTTGCTCATCCTCGGCAATAACTGAACCATTGTGGTCTAAAATCTTTCCACGCGTAGCGGTCAAGCTTTCTTGCTTCGTATGTTTTTCGGCTACAGTGGCTGCTAAGTTGCGCCCTTCCGCTGAACCAGTTGCTTGAATTAAGGCGATGCGTACAAACATCAATAGAAAAAGGAGCCCAAAAATGCCTAGCATTAAAAAGGCTCCCCATCGATTTCCGAATACACTTTGTCGTTTACGTTTTGTCATTCTCCTGACACTACCTTCACTTTCGAATCAGATGTTAGGCCTAACTCTTTTGCCTTCTTCATAATACGCTCAGGTGTTGACAAGCTGCTTACCTCATTTGATAATTCGCTATTTTCGAGTTTGATTGTGTCAATTTGTGCTTCTGTTTGACCAATCTTTACTGACGTCTCTTGAATCGATGATAGAGTGTTTAAATTCATCACAGCAAAAATCGCGATAATACTCATCATCACTACAAAACTCAACTTTTCTGCTTTTGACCATTTGAAAATTGAAATCTTTCGGCGGGCCGGTTGCTGTTTTTTCGGTTGCGGATTAAACGCTGGTTGTTGTTCAATATACGGTTGCTGTATGTAATCCTGCTTTGGTTTTGCTAATGCCATCTAAACGACTCCTCTCTAACCTTTAATACGTTCTATAATTCGCAATTTCGCTGAACGTGAGCGATTGTTCGCTTCTAGTTCCTCATCACTCGGCAAAATAGGTTTGCGCGTCACCAGTTTAAAGTCCGGCTGTAAATGCTCTGGAATTACTGGTAAACCTGGTGGTAAGTCTGGTAGCGATGACTTTTCTTTAAACAATGTCTTACATAGACGGTCTTCTAATGAGTGGAAAGTAATCACACTCACGCGACCACCAACATCGATTAAATCAAGTGCTTGTTGCAGCGAATCTTCGGCTGCACCTAATTCATCATTAACTGCAATACGGATTGCTTGGAATACGCGTTTTGCTGGGTGGCCACCTTTACGGCGCGCCGCGGCTGGAATGCCATTTTTGATTAATTCAACAAGCTCGCTCGTCGTTTCGATTGGAGCGTTTGCACGCGCTTCCTCAATTTTACGAGCGATTTGTTTTGAAAATTTTTCTTCGCCATAACGATAGAAAATACGAACAAGGTCCGAATAATCCCAGTCGTTCACAACGTGGAATGCTGTTAGTTCAGCGGTTTGGTCCATACGCATATCTAGCGGCGCATCTTGATGATAACTAAAGCCGCGCTCCGCCACATCAAGTTGTGGTGAAGATACTCCTAAGTCATATAGAATGCCGTCAACCTTCGTGATGCCGAGTGCTAACAATTCCTGCTGAATAAAGCGGAAATTGGCGTGCACAAACGTCACGCGGTCTAAATATGGTGCCAGTCTTTCTTTCGCATTGTCGATTGCAATTTGGTCTTGGTCAAAACAAATTAACCTACCTTCGTCCGACAGCTGACTTACGAGATATTCACTGTGTCCAGCGCCGCCGAGCGTACAATCTACATAAATGCCATCAGGACGAATGTTCAAACCATCGACTGTTTCTTTTAATAATACGGTTGTGTGATTGAACATCTTAAGTCCTCCAAAGTCAAAATATCTTTGTTATACGCATTTACTAAGCTAGTACCGCACGTACTGAAAAAGTAAACGCGTATAACAGGAAGTGGCAGCGTATACATGAACGTTTATTCCCTAATAATCTTCTTTTCAAAAGTTATTGTTAAAAAATATACCGTTAACCCTATAAACTATCCCACTTTATACAGTAAATGTACCACATTCACCGTTTTTACTCTACAAAATCCTGTATAATTGTCCAAAACGCCAAAAAAATAAGCATTTATTCCCTAGCAAATTCTTCAAATATAACAATTTTCACAGTCAGTCACTAAAAAAGTAATTGTTTCTACTACTTTTATGATTTATAGGACGCCGAAAACACAAAAAAGATGCCTTCTCAGACATCTTTTTTATATTATAAATAAACAATTTGATGGCGGCCATCAAGTATATATGGCAACGCTACTAAATCGTCAATCAATGTCATACCGTAATTATTCAAGTAAGGATATGGCGTATACGTGCGCTCTTGGAAGCTGCCAAGCGGTAATAAATCACGTTCAACATCACCAAAACGGCGCATCGCCACCTCATGTTTCGTCAATACTTCTTGTTCAATTTTACGCATCATAAAATCAAGCTGCGATTTATGGAAATTTAAATTTTTATCGACAAGCGCATTGACGTGTAAATCATGCGCAATTAAATGTTCATGTAATTCCGCATATTGTTGTTCAATTAGACGTTTTGTCGTTTCAAGCGTTTGCTGCGCTTCCTTGTCATACACTTGTGCTTTAAACGCCTCGCGCAGGTCATCGACTTTGCCTTCTAACGCTTCTTTTACCGTCAACTGCAAGCCATCAAGCAACGCTTGCGTATGCGATGTTACCATCGTAATGTTTAAGCGCGGTGTAAATACCGGCACTTTCATACCCAACACTTCAAAGCCTTCTTTTAGCGTTGACCAATAAGCGAGTTCACCAGGACCGCCAACAAATGACAATACCGGGAATACCATATCTTGCATCATCGGACGCGTCACGACGTTATTACTCAAGTGACCGGCTCGCGCCTCTGCTTTCATTTCTTCAATTGTGAAATGAACATTTGCCGCATGATTTAAAAATTTACCGTCTTTATGCACTAATAAGTAACGTGCACCGTCTTCTGTATAAAATAAATTTGCCGCATCCTCAGTCGCGCCAATTGGCATTGCATAGCCTAGCTCGACTAAATGTGTTTCGCGTGCGGTCACGACGTTGGCAATTTCCGCTGCATGATCGATTAATGCCTCAAAATAAGGTGCTTCATACAAACGTAACTTTTCGTCTGCCGCATCGATCATCAATAAGCCATGCTCTTTAAATAAGCCATGCATTAAGCGCACAAAGAAATCGGTAAACGTTGTCGCGCGCTCCACTTCAGCTAATACACCTGCTAATAACTCTTTCGTATAAGCCGTTTCGCCAAATGACGTAAAAATGTCTGTTACCCATGCAGCTAATGCGACGCGGTCAAGCGCGGTATACGATGCTTGTTTTTTATGTTTCGTTTTTTCGCCAAACGTCACTTTCTGTAACTCGCTCGTAAACGTATGGTTGATTTCATCGATGTCATGGTCTTCACCGGCAATCCAAAATACCGGTACAACGGGTACAGCTAATTTTTGACGCTGTTCATTCGCTAATGCGATGACCGTAATCGCTTTATGTACAGAATAAAGCGGTCCTGTTAATAGACCTGCTTGCTGTCCACCAACAACGGCTACGGCATTTTTTGCTAGCTCTGCTAAATGCTGCTCATCTTTTTGTGATAAGCCATATGGTGCCATAAAGTCGCGAATAATGTTTGATAGCTGTTCGCGGCGTACCGGATGTTGTTTTAAATCGTTAAGACGTTGCTCAAACGCTTGTTGTGTTTGTTCATAATGAAAAAAGGACACTAACTCCCCTTGCTGTTGATAGCTATTTAATAAAGGGTTCGCTGCCTTTAACTCAACTTGTTCCAATCTCATAGTCAATCTTACTCCTCTTCGAATGTTTCACGCATAGTAGCAGTATATCATTTCCTCGTTTGTGAAATATATAAATGTGCTTACGGCTTAAATAACTGAACTCCCCATAGCACAATGTAAATCAAGCTATATAATAAAAAGACGATGCGCCACGTGCGCTTTAATACGCCGGAAAATTTCAATTCTTCTTTCGTGCGCCATTCAATGGTCGTCATAATCATTAATAAAATGAGCGCGACAATCCATGTTAGTACGCCTAAATCGACGTCGAAAAATTGCTTTGCGAGCTGCGGTATGGAAAAAAGCAACAAAAACGTCGTCATATCCGCTGCCGCACCAAATGCACGATGTCCTTTTTTAACAAGCTTCATCACGAGCATGACAAGAATAAAAATCACCCACGGAAATTGCGCACATAATTCAAAAATGGTTGCTACGATGCTCATTCCATCCACCTCCGTTCGTTTTACCTTATGCAAGTATAATAATGTTTGAACTAAAAATGCAAATCGAATTCTAGCATGGCCAAACAAAAAAAACAAAGACTACGCGCAAATGCTAGCGAGCAGTCTTCGTTTATCATCAGGAACATTATTTTTTATTTTTTGATAAGAAACGATCGACCGCTGCTAAGTGCGGTTCTTGTTCCCACAGTACAGAACACGTAGCAACTTCTTCTTTAATGCGCTCATATAGCTTCGCATTTTTCCATTTGCGAATTTCCATCTCTTTATATGCTTTATGAACACCCGGCTCTACTTTACGCATGTCCTCGATAAATACCGACAACGCATCTTCCGGACGGCCATCAAAGACGCGCATTGCCCAACCGATATCATAAAGTTCACGCGCCGGATACACCGTCGCATCAACGAGCATTTTTAACGCGCGGTCGTGACGTAAGCCCCGTTCAAACAAGTACGTACCGCCACCCCAACCCGTCGTAATCGCCAGTGTTCCTTGGATAAAGCCGCATTTTGCATTCGATGAAACAAGACGGAAATCACATGCTGTCGCGATTTCGCAACCACCGCCTACTGCCGTACCATTAATTAATGCAATCGTCGGCACCGGTAGCGTCGCCCATTCATATAACAGCTCTGCCATCTTCGACAACATGCTTGACGCTTGTTCTGCGGTCGTTAACGCATGAAACTCTGATAAATCCCCACCAGAGCAAAACGCGCGGTCTCCAGCGCCTGTAATGACTAAAAAACGCACGGTGTCATGTGCATGTACATAATCAATAACCTCACGGAAGCCCTCCATTACATCACCGTTAATCGCATTGCGACGTTCTGGACGATCAATCGTAAACGTTAAAACGCCATCTACCTCTTCAAAAAAATACCCCTTTGTCATGTTCATCATCCTTTGTTTATTTTTTCGGAAACATAAATTTATGATAGCAATGTTTTAAGAAAGTTGGCAATAGTGGAAAATTTTTACGTCTTATAAAAAAAGAACGCGATGCCGAATAATCGGACACCGCGCTCTTTTCGTGTGTGTGAAACATAGTTTTTTTCCATGGAGCTACCGAGTTAGACACCCGATATTAAAAAGGCCGCCAAAGAGCCATGGTCTCTCTAGCGGTCTCTCTCAGTTAGAAACTGAAATTATTTGCTGATAACTTCTTTACCTTTGTATGAACCACAAGCTTTACATACGTGGTGAGCTAGTTTTAGTTCGCCACAGTTAGGGCAAGCTACCATACCAGGTACAGATAATTTAATGTGCGTACGACGTTGACGTTTCGCAGTTTTAGAAGTTCTTCTAAATGGTACAGCCATGAATGGCACCTCCTTACAGATTCTTATTCATCTGTTTGATCAAAAAACTTAGCTAAATCAGCTAGTCTTGGATCTACTTTTTGTTCGTCATTTTGTTTCTGACGAGTCAAATCTTCCTCCGACATAACAGACCAATGATCGTTTTTCGAATTCATGATTTGCGCATCTTCCTTATACACTTGCATCGGAATCTCTAATAAAATTAGTTCTTCCAATACGGGGTCGACATTGATTGTATCGCCCGTTACAGGGTGGATATTATCTTTTTCATCGTGCCCAGCCATATCTCCCCAGCGGAAAACTTCCACCATGTCGATGTCGATTGGGTAGATGACGTCTTCCCACGTGCGCGCACAAGGGAGTGTAATCGTCGTCGTCACGCGAAAATGACAATTCATTTGCTCCGAGCCGAACGTCGCTAAACCTTCGACATGTACAGGAGCAATTGCGCGGATGTCGCTATTGCGTTCCATTACGCTATCCAGTTGAACGTCAGCGTTCACTGGCATCCCGCTTTGGCGATATTTCGATAATTGTGGGATTGCCCATTTCATATATATTATCACCTCAAGACAACAAAATTGATTATATAATGTGAATAAATAGATGTCAAGATATTTTCTTGTCACTACTCGCAAAGTCGGCTTATAATCATTAATAGTTAGTATAAACGGAGTGATTCTATGAATGCAACAGGTATAATTGTTGAATACAACCCTTTCCATAATGGACATTTACATCATATCAAACAATCGCGCAATTTAACAGATGCAGATGTCGTAATTGCGGTCATGAGCGGACACTTTTTACAGCGCGGTGAACCAAGCTTCGCAAATAAGTGGCTCCGCGCAGAAATGGCGCTGAAAAATGGCGCCGATATCATCGTTGAATTGCCTTATGCTTTTGCAACCGCACCTGCTGTTGATTTTGCAAAAGGCGGCATTGCCATTTTAGCAGCGATGAACTGTCGCGCTGTTGCGTTCGGCAGTGAGCAAGGCCATATAGAGCCGTTTTTAGCTACTTACAACGCGATAGAGCACGACAATGAGACTTTCCAGAAAAATGTACAACAAGCAGTTAAAAGTGGTCTCAGCTATCCTAAAGCACTAAATATAGCCTACACACAACTCGTACAACATACAACGACACACTTTGCCGATTTAACGCAACCAAATAATATTTTAGGCTATCATTATGTCGAACAAATTTTTAAACAGCACACGCAGATGCAGCCTGTGACTATTCCGCGCATTGCGACCGACTATCACGACCATATTTTAGCTGGTACGACCATTCAAAGTGCGACCGGTATTCGCGAAGCTGTATTTGACGGTTCATTAAGGGATGTCGAAGCCTATATGCCGGCATCAAATTTTGAACTATTGCAACAGGCGACACTTATGAATTGGAACGTGCTTTATCCGACGCTACGCTATATGCTACTGCGCCTATCACCGGCCGAAATAGCGCACTATGCAGAAGTGACCGAAGGCATCGAATATTTACTACAAAAAGCAGCACGCACGAGCGACACCTTTGCCGCGTTTATGGCGCGCATCAAATCGAAGCGCTATACGTGGACGCGCTTGCAACGTATGCTAACGCATATTTACACCGGTTTTACGCACGCACAGCTTGCTGATGCGCAGATGCCGCGCTACATTCGTCTACTCGGCATGACCGAAGCTGGTCAGCGCTATTTATCCGCGCATAAAAAAGACTTTACGTTACCGCTTGTAAGCCGCGCCGCTGCCGTTGATGACGCGATGCTCGCACATGACATAAAAGCGACTGATTTATATATGCTCGCACAACAACAAGCGCCCGGCGAAGATTTTAGACGTCCGCCTATTCGCATGTAAAAAGAGGCTGGAATATACGTGTAAAAACACCATCTCAGACTGAGCATAAAAAAAACCGGAATCGCGCGGTGGCGCGGTTCCGGTTTTTTGTGGCGAATGCTAAAAAAGGAACATGAACTGTTTTGTAAAAGCCTCTTTTTAACTGGCTTTCTTCATCGTTTTTAAATAATCAAGCGCATCATCGACCGTTTTTACTGGTACGATTTTCATATCGCTATTAATTTTTTTCGCTTCAGCCGTTGCCTCATCGTAATTGGATTGAATTTTTAATGATGGCGCGACTTTTTTATAAACCGAAATATCATCATTTGGTGCAAAGAAAATATCAGCGCCTGCTTTATCAGCAGCAATCACCTTTTTATCAATACCACCAATACGGCCAACTGTCCCATCTTCATTCATCGAGCCGGTACCTGCAATATCATGCCCTTTTGCTAAGTCCCCTGACGTTAATTGGTCAATAATTTCAAGCGTAAACATTAAGCCGGCAGACGGGCCACCAATACTTTCTGAATCAATTTTCACTTTTGGTGTTGTCGTAATTGACTTACTATCGGTAAATGAAATACCTACGCCAACGCGACCATCGGCACCTGGAATTTCTTTTAGTGTAACTTTTTTCGTCATCGTTTTGTCATGGCGTTTAAATGTTAACTTAACCGTGTCACCCTTGTCTTTTTTCGCAATGTAATTGGATAATTCACCACTTTTAAGCAGTTTTTTGCCATCGATTTTAATGACTTCATCGCCGACTTTTAAAATGCCATCTGCGGCCGCTGTTGGAACGATAGATGCAACATAAATACCATCGTATTTCACACGGTATTCTTTTCCAGTTTCTTTAAACGCCACATATTTGGCATTAAAATGTGAATCGCTCATTAAATGTAGTTGGCGTTCATTATAGTCTTTGTTCGATTCGCTATCGCCAAGCACTTCTTTTTCAGTCATGATTTCTTGTGTATCATTTAGCTTTGCGTACAAGTACGTAAATGGTGTTGCCACGGCCATTGATATCGTCATCATATTTAATTTACCTGGGCCTGGCTCATCGCCACCCTCAACTTTTACGTAGTCCGATAGCTCATAGGCATTCCCTGGTTTCATAATGTAATAATTTAACGGAAACATAAAACCAAATGCTACGATGGCAATTATTGCCACCCACGCGAAAAAACGTTTTTTCTTCATCTGCTGGGCCCCTCTCTGTCGTGTAGACGTCTAATCTGTCATTATGTTACCGCTTTTTTGCTTTTTTTCACAACAAAAAAGACTGTTACAATACCTCAACAGCCTTTTTAGTAATTATTTTTTTATGTTGAATTTTTCATGAAGTGCATCTTCAATAATTTGTGGTACAAGCCCGTGAATATTTCCACCGTATTGTGCCACTTCTTTGACGATGCTTGAGCTTAAGAACGAATATTCATTCTTTGTCATAATGAAAAATGTCTCGATATGTTTATCTAAGAATCGGTTCATTGATGTAATTTGCATCTCATACTCAAAATCAGATACAGCACGCAACCCTCGAACAATCGCACTTGCATTTTTGCTTTGTGCATAATCTACAAGCAACCCCGCCGATTGTTCAATGCGTACATTTGGAATTTCCTTTGTCACTTCACCAATTAACGCAATGCGTTCTTCCACCGAAAATAGTGGTTTTTTTGATGAGTTGTTCAACACCGCAACATAAACTGTATCAAACACTTCTGCTGCTCGTTTAATGATGTCTAAGTGACCATTTGTTACCGGATCAAAACTTCCAGGCACAACCGCAACTTTCTCCAAACTATTCCCCTTCTTCCTCTAAGCGATAAAACGAAATAATCGTACTACCGTATTTTTCTTCACGATATTTCGTAAACGTAGCCATTTTCTGTGGCAAATCGAGTTGATTATCGTGTTCACACACTATAATACCATCTTTTGCCACAATTTGGTTTGCAATAATATCATCGATCATTTTGTAATAGCTATGCTTTGCGTAAGGTGGGTCTAAAAAAATTAAATTTGCTTGAACTTCGCGCTTAATTAGAAGTTTTAAAGCGCGTGTTGCGTCGTTGCGGTACGCTTCTGTCACGTCTTCATAGCGACATTTTTCAATATTTTCTTTTAAGTTTTGGTACGCCTTGCCATCCTTTTCAATAAAGATGGCTTGGTCCATACCACGGCTTAATGCTTCGATGCCTAATCCACCACTACCAGCGAATAAATCGAGCACGACACCGCCATTAAAAAACGGCCCTAAAATATTAAATAGCGACTCTTTTACTTTATCTGTTGTTGGGCGCGTCGTATTGCCATTGACTGCTTTTAGCGGCATTCCTTTACGTTCCCCTGCGATTACTCTCATAAATTTGATCCCTCATTATTTCAGCGCGTCATCGGAAATCGTAATATCAATACGTTTATCGGCCTTTTGGATATCAGCACCAAATAAGCGTAATAACCACGTTTCTTCGATATAATAATTGCCACTAATAACCTCAAATGGTTGCGAGGCAATATCGTAGCGCTTGTTATTATAAACATAAAATGCAGACGTCATCGGGAAGCGATAGCGTTGTGTTTGATTGCTAACATAATAGCCATTGCTACCTTCTTTCGCCGTATATCCTAGTGTATCAAATAATGACTCCGTAGCATATAATACGCGACCATCTTTTAAAATAACTTGCATCTCTTTTTGTTCGATTTCATTCACGTAAATGGTTCGACTATCTTCAAAAAGCAACGGTGCTACATTTTTAGTTTTGGCATTCATCGTGAAATAGCTTGTCGCAGAATCCAATGTTTTGCCTAGTAATCGATCGAGTTTCGCCGTTGAAATTTTTTGTCCTTCTAAGTTTTCAAGCCCTGTTTTCCAGGCTTGCTGCTGGGCATCGGTCATATAATCATCAAGTGTTGTAACCATTTCTTTCGTTTTCTGGTCACCGTATTTATCGCCCGTTAAAAACGACGCCACAACCGCTGGCAACCAAGACGTGCCGGTGAATGTATAATTTTGCTTCACTTGATTGACGGCAATCCGCTCCGCTAAACGCTTATCGTGAATATCTTTCACAAATAAAATACGATAGCCATTTTGGAGGCGATTTGTTTGAATAATATCGATATGATTCGAGTTGTTCATCGCCGTATTGCTGAGTGCTTTTTGCATTTTTTCATTGACGATGCCACGACCATAAATCGTCACCTCATCACTCGTAAACGCTTTTTTCATCGGTGTTCTTTGCCAGTACAGCTCATACGCTGCCCCGTCACCGCTGAAATATGAATAATTAATTAAATCGAGTTGTTTTGTTGCGACGTGTGGCAAGCCTGTAAACCATTGACCGCCGATACGCTGTTCATCAATAATATGAAGCTGTGTTTGCGTTACAACACCATGTTTTAATGTTGCAAAAATATCGGTCAATAGCTTTCCAGACGTCATACCTTTGTCTAACGGAATCGTATATTGTAGTTGCTGCGTCGTCGCTGTGCCCTTTTTAAATTGCGTCATCGTCTTATCTAAACGCGCGCAATCAACAGCATCTCCCGCCGCATTTTTCACGCACTTTTTGCCGGTATTATGATGCTTGGGCCATGAAATGGACACCGGCGACTCTGGCAAATTCATAAAGGTGTGCTTGATGATTAATTTATTGCCGCGATACGTCACATCAATCGTCTGACTATAATCGAATGATTGCGCCACATCATCTACTTTATCCGAGTAGACGTGGTATTGAAATGTCAACATAATTCCATTTACAAACACTAACAATGCAAATAAAATAATGGCTACTTTTTTCATGTGCTAATCCCCCTGCATCATGATAATATTTATAGGAAAGGATGTGTATTTATAATGATCGAACGCTTTATTGAATTAGGACAAGGTTATGGCGATTTGTATGAAATATTAGAGCTAATGCGAACAAATCAACATCGCATTCATAATACCTTCGTCTTCGTTTCCGAAAAAGATGGCAAACAAGTCGCTTCATTTGCTGTAGCAATGAAGCCGATTGGTGATAGCAAATTTATGCCAATCTACATATGCCGCGAAGGAATGCCTTACCATGCTGAAAAAACATCGCAGCGCTATGACCTTTTTAAAGAGTCCATCGAAGCTGCTAATAAAACATTGATTACACTAGAAGTAAAACACTCTTCTGCTTATGTAGAAACAACGCTTTACTATCAATATTTAATCGGGTTACTACGTCTGTACCATTACATTCCGAACCTAGGTTAACAACTTTTTAAACTAAGACTATTCGCATAATAAATAAAACCGCGCTGAGGCGCGGTTTTATTTATATCCCGGACCTCACCTTAAAAAGAAGGAGAAAAGAATTATGCTGTTCACTTAGTTTTATAGACTAAAAAGCCCATTTGTTTTATTATCGGCGCATATCATTCTTTTTTTATCATTTTTACGATAGTTTATAGCCCAGCTTTATAATCATATTCTTTTGCTTTATCTGGTTTGGCATTTTCATACTCAGTTTTTACAAATGGACGGAAAGATGGTAATACTTTTTTGACGAATGGTAGACGCGTTAATTTATTCGTCATAGCATCGATGTTGTCCATATCACAATACATCACAACATATTTTTGTCGGCGCGATATGTAATGCACATGACCATAGCGGCGTAAAGATTTCGCTTGTTTTAAATGGTGTACATATACGATTAGTCCTTGTCTCTCTCTCACGAAAATCCCCTCATTTCTAATTCAAAGCATACCATAGCGCGAATTTTTTCCGCAACCTACGAAGGCTGACAGGAGTCCTATGTTTCGAGTATAATGAACAAAAGAAGTCTGCAAACTTGGAGGATGATTTATTTATGGGAAAAAAAGCAAAAATCGCCGTAGCAATCGCCGCTGCAAGCGCTGCTGCTTGGGCAGGTACAAAAGCAATCGCTACACCCCAGCGCCGCGAGAGTAAAATAGCGCTCGAATACGATCGACCAATTGTGTTAGCACATCGCGGTGGTTCGCATTTAGCACCCGAGCAAACGATGGCGGCGTTTAAAAATGCAGCAGAGCTTGGCGTAGATGGTTTTGAAATCGATATTCGCTTAACAAAAGATGAAGAAATCGTTGTTTTCCACGATGAATATGTAGACCGTACAAGTGAAGGTAGTGGTCGCATCGCAGACATGACCCTTGCGCAATTGCAAGAACTCAACTTCGGCTATCAATTTGTTGATTTAGAAGGTCAATTTGCCTATCGCGAAACACCTGAACATATCGTGACATTAAAAGAATTGTTTACTGCATTCCCATCGATGTTCATTAACATTGACATGAAAGACGCACCGGATACGTATGAAGGTGGGCTTATGCCGTCAAAATTATGGCGCTTGCTTGAAGAATGTGATGCAACCGAACGCGTTGTCATTACGAGCTTCCACGATGAACAAATCGACCGTTTCAATTTGTACGCGCAAAATAGCGTCGCGCTTGGTGCTGGTAAAAATGAAGTCACAAAAGCATATACGGCATTTACGAGCCAATTCAAACATCTATACAACCCAAAAGTTGATGTATTCCAAATCCCTCGCAACTATAGTAGCGTCATCGCACTTGATACAAAAGGTTTTATTCATTTCCTTGATCAACTAAACATTCCCGCACACTATTGGACAATTGATGATCCATTTGAAATGAAAGAATTAATAAATCGCGGTGCACGTGGCATCGTTACCGATCGCCCTGACATCGCCATGCAAATTATTAACGAACGTTAACAAACTTAAAAGGAGTCAGCGCACAAGTGGCACTGACTCCTTTTTCTATTTTATGAATGATGTACGACTTCCATCTGAGCAACATCCATCATATGTTGTTTTGCTTGCTCGATTAAATTCGACAATATTAAGCTATCACGTTTTTTAAAGCACATAATACTAACGACAACGCGCACCGATAATTGCATCAAAATTTGCTGTAACTCATCAATCATTTGCAGATTTTCGTGACCATCACATGATACAATGCCACAAAAAGCAGCATTTTGATAACGCGCAAACAAGCCGCCATGCGTCGTGAAAAATGCATTGACATCTGTCGCTAATGATTTTAGCACATCATCGCTCGCAAGCTGACCGTGTGCTTCATTATAGTGTTTAAAATCGACGATATCCATATAAAAGAATAAATGCTGTTGCCCTTTTAAATGACTATAATACGAACGCTCAAAATACTTGCGATTATAAACTTTCGTCAATGGATCCGTCGACATGCGATGTTCAGTTGATAAACTGCTTAAACGATCATTTTGCATTAAATGCATTTTAAATTCACGCTGCTGTGATTTTTCTAGCACATCAATATAGATCGCTTGTGTCGCGATAATTTGTTCGACATCGTTCGCTGTGCGGTAAATGCTTAATAACTCTTTTAAAATTTCGATGCTGTTTGTTGTAAAATGCTGTTGCAGCGCTATATCACGCGCTTCGATTAAAATCGCATATTGTTCATCTAATCGCAGTTGCTTTTTACGGACTTTACTTAACGTAAACAATAAATTCAATTTCGAAAGAATGCGTGTTTGCGGCAACATTTCAAAGCCGCGCTGAATGACACGTTCACATTCTTCTAAGCGATTTTGATGTTCTAAAATGATCGCATAATTAATAATAGGTGGCATATAATCTGTTGGTGATAATTTTGTAGCCATATCAACTTCTTCTTTTAACAATTCATGCGTTTCAAGTGCATACGCTTCTGCTTCATCAAAATGTCCGGTCGTAATATTTAAAGCCGTCAAATTATTAAGCACTTTGCGCAGCATTACATCGTATTTCCCTTGTCTAGCTAACGGCAATGCCTGATAAAGAAATGCACCCGCATATGCTCTATCACCTGTTTCATCCCAATAAATGTATGACAAAATTAAAAAATAAATATAATCTTCTTCTGAGCCATATTCTTCAATCATTTTTTTCAGTGGGACCAATTTTTCGATGGCAATCTCAACGTGACCTAGTTGATAATAACATTCCGATATTTGGCGCATAATTAACATAATTTCTTCATACGCATGAAGCTCTAGCCCAAGATCGATGACCGGCTCACACAGTTCTAAATATTCAATATATTTAGCTTCAGCAATTAGTGCGTCCAACGTGAGTACGAGTTCGTTAAATTCCTCTTTGTCCATAATTCTCCACCTAATTTTTATCGTTATTTCTTTTTTATTTTATCAAAATAATAGATTAGTGGCAATAAATCCCTGCCATTAAAAAGAAACGAACAAAGCAAGTTGCTGCCTTGTTCGTTTCATCATTTAAGCGCTACATGAACAGCTACCACCACTGCTACAACCACCTGTAGAGCATCCTGTATCACTTGCGAAGAATGGATTGCTAACCGGCACCTTTACCGATTCAGAAACCGTCTTAGCGATAATAAGCGTCACTTCATCAACTAAATCTTGATAGTTATTTTCAGCAAAGCGAAGTGCCCCGATGCGGTCATCTAAATCTAATGTCCGCTTCATCTGGCGAATATCTTTCATCACCGTTTTATAATCCGGATGATATTTTCCAAAGCGTTGCACTTCTTCGTATTGCTCTTTCATGCGATTGAATGCATCAATTTGCGCGACGAGTACCGCATCGCTATAGACATGCTGATGCGCATCTTGCAATGCTTTATAGGTTGCTGACTGGTGCAACATCTCGCTTAATTCATCGACGTCATCGAGAATCATCGCCCATTCAGATGTCATCATCATACGCATTCCCCCCCAACATCATTATCATAGCAAATTTTATTCGGAATCGCTCGCAGGTTCGCTTGATTCAATAAAAATTTGCACATAGTTTTTCGCATAGGCACCCGTACCAAGCGCCGTAAATACTTCATCAAGCATCGTCGTACGGTGTTTGTCAGAATTAATAAAACTATGAATCGCTTCTGGTGCATCTACATAATCTTCGGCTGCATTTTCAGCAGCACTCTCAAAGGGAATGCCCTCATTTTTTAAATTTTGCTTTAAGCCGCTACCTTCTTCAGCATTACCGCGCGCAAAGGCATGGCTTTGGCTTGCCGCAAGACCGTTCGCCTGCTCATTAAATACGAACGCCGGCAAATCATGATGCGTTCTAAACATATTCGTTAACTCGGCTAGTTGCAACGCATTTTCATCGTTGATTTTTTGCTGTACGAATGATGACGGCGTTTTTGGCTCAATCATATCGCCAACATACGTCATATCATATGGTTGTGTCTTGACGAGCGTTTCGCCATCTAAATAGCGCACTGCCTCAAGTTCCCCTTCGATACCATCAAAAAATAGCTGCGCATATACGCCATCATACATGACAAGTAGACGCGTATATAAATCCGCTTCGCTCAACATAAACGTATACGTGCTATCTGCAATTTTAACGTGCACTTCGGTATCGGTAATCGTATTACGATATAAATCTTCAATCGTTTGCCCCATATTAAACGGTGCAGCATCCGCCTGTTCCCCCGTTATATACACTTGCACGACCTTACCTTTTTCTACACCAACTAATAAATATTCGTCCGGTTGTTGGTTATAAACCCACCATTTAAACCCATACGCAGATGGTCCAATACGATCCGGTTTTCCTAACTTTTTCTCAAGCTCGCTCGCTTTTTTGCCAACGTATGTTGAAAAACCTGTCTTCGGACGTGGCATCACATCGGAGCTCGTCTGTGGCACCGTCTGTTCAGGATATGTTTTACTTGGTGATTTCAATAATTCATTTTCTTTTACGGATGTATTCGTATAAAAAAATACGACGAGTAAAATCGCAAATACAAATAAAATTTTATACAATGCTTTCAAATCGTTTCTCTCCATCATCTATAATACTCTTCATTATAGCCCAAGATGAAAAAAAACCAAAACGCTTGATACGCTTTGGTTTTTTCACTACGGATTAATAATCGCTTTGAACACAGACGTTGTAACGCCGCCTTCGTAAAATACGTACAATAACAAGTAAACAATGACACCGGTAATTGCTGTAAAGAACCAAATGATACTTGTCACGGGGCCAATCTTACGGTGTTTTTTATAGTTTTCCTTAAAGCCAAGCCATAAGGTAACAAGACCAAATACCCCACCAGATGTTGCTAAAATAATATGGAATACAAGGAATGTTGTATAATATTTTTTCAGTTCATCGGGGCCGCCAAATGCGGTATTCCCGACGAAAACTGTACGCGATGCGTAAATAATAAAGAAGGTTAATGCTGCAATAGCACCTGCGATCATGACTTTTTTATGTGCTTCGATTTTACGTTGTTTAATTAAAATCCAGCCAATTGCAATCAATACGGCACTGAGCACGATAAAGAAAGTACTAATCGTCGGTAAAAACGGTAAATTCATACGTTAAAACTCCTTATACGTTCGATTCATTCCTTCCCATTATAGCAAGACTGCCTAGAAAATGGCATGGATAAATCGTGAACAAAAAAACGAGCATGGCTCATTGGCCACACCCGCTTGTTCTGCTATGATTAGTCTGCCATTTCGATGAGCAAATCACCCGTTGAAATGGCATCGCCAGCGACGACATAAATTTCTTTAATCGTGCCATCTTTTGGCGCTTGCACAGTCGTTTCCATTTTCATGGCTTCGGTAATTAATAAATGCTCGCCGCGTTTTACAGGGCTGCCTTTTGATACGACGACTTTTAATACCGTTCCCGGCATCGTCGCTCCGATTTGATTCGCATCCGTTGGGTCCGTTTTACGCTTCGCATCGCCCGATACTTCGACCGTTAAATCTTGTACCGTAATTTCACGCGGCTGACCATTTAGCTCAAAATAAACGACGCGTGTCCCATTGTGCTGCGGCTCCCCAATCGCTACTAACTTAATAATTAACGTTTTCCCTTTTTCAATTACCACTTCAATTTCTTCGCCTAGACGCAGGCCATGTAAAAACGTTGGCGTGTCGAGTACCGAAACATTTTCGAATAAATCAAATGTCGTCATGTACTCTTCAAACACTTTTGGGTACAACACATGCGCAAGTGCATCTTGTATCGTCATCAAACGGTCGTATTTCGTACATAACTCCTCACAACGAGCTTCAATGTCGATATCTTCAAGCAATTCTCCTGGGCGCACCGTAATCGCTTCGCGGTCTTTTAACACAACTTTTTGAAGTTCTTTCGGAAAGCCACCATAAGGTTGACCTAAATACCCTGCGAAAAATTCAATAACGGAATCTGGGAAGCTTAATGTTTCACCGCGCGTAATAACACTTTGTTCATCTAAGTCGTTTTGTACCATGAACAATGCCATGTCACCAACGACTTTTGATGATGGTGTTACTTTAATAATATCGCCAAACAGCATATTCACACGTGAATACATCGCTTTTACTTCTTCCCAGCGATCGCCAAGGCCAACGCCTTTTGCTTGTTGCTGAAGATTTGAATATTGGCCACCCGGCATTTCGTGTACATAAACTTCTGAATGTGGGCTATTCATGCCACTCTCAAAATCTTTATAGTACTTACGAATATCTTCCCAGTAGTATGAAATTTTTTCAACACCATCAATATTCATACGAAGATTACGCTCGCTACCCTTTAATGCGTAATACAAGCTATTCGCACTCGGTTGCGATGTTAAACCTGACATAGAGCCAACTGCCGTATCAATAATATCAACACCCGCTTCGATTGCTTTGGCGTATAAATAAATGCCATTACCACTCGTATCATGCGTATGCAAATGAATTGGTAAATCTGTTGCCTCTTTTAATTCACTAACAAGTGCGTATGCTGCATTTGGTTTGAGGAGCCCTGCCATATCTTTAATAGCGATAATATTGGCGCCGGCATTTTCTAATTCCTTCGCCATTTTCTTGTAGTAAGCAAGCGTATATTTCGAACGACTGTCGTCCAAAATATCGCCGGCATAGCACAATGTTGCTTCGGCTACTTTCCCTGCATCACGCGCTGCATCAATCGCTACTTGCATACCTGGTAACCAGTTTAAGCTATCAAAAATGCGGAACACATCAATGCCCTCATTTGCAGCTTCGCGGACAAATTCTTTAATGACGCTATCTGGATAATTCGTATAACCAACTGCATTGGCACCGCGCAGCAGCATTTGGAATAACGTATTTGGAATTAACTGACGTAAAAAGCGTAAACGTTGCCACGGGTCTTCTTTTAAAAAACGATAGGCTACGTCAAATGTCGCACCCCCCCACATTTCAAGTGAGAAGAAGTCGCCGCCCATAATCTTCGCCGTCGCGTCAGCAATTTCATACATATCATGTGAACGCACACGCGTTGCTAGTAACGATTGGTGTGCATCACGCATCGTTGTATCGGTTAACAACACATCATCTTGTTCTGTAATCCATTTCGCTAAACCATCTGGACCACGCTCATCTAAGATTTGCTTTGTCCCCGCTGGAATCGATTGATACAACTTTAAATCCGGTTTATGCGGTTTTGGATAAATCGGCTTTGTACGCGACTCAATGCCCGGGAAGCCATTGACTGTCACATTGCCAATATAACTTAATAATTTCGTACCGCGGTCACGTGGCACGCGGAAGTTTAATAATTCTGGGTTTGAATCAATAAAGCTCGTATTGAAATCACCACTAATAAAATCTTTGTGGCGCACAACATTTTCAAGGAATGGAATATTCGTTTTCACACCGCGAATACGAAATTCCTGCAAGTTACGGTCCATTTTTTGCGATGATTCTTCAAACGTATTGCCCCACGTACATAACTTCACGAGTAATGAATCGTAGTGTGGCGAAATGACGGCACCTTGGAAGCCATTCCCAGCATCCAAACGAACACCAAAACCACCGCTAGAGCGATATACGCTTAAACGCCCCGTATCTGGCATAAAATCATTCGCCGGATCCTCGGTCGTAATACGCGATTGAATCGCAAAGCCATCTAATGGAATCTTTTCTTGTGCTGGAATTTTCATGACCTCATCATGCAATGTATGTCCTGCGGCAATATTAATTTGCGCATGGACAATATCGATGCCTGTCACCATTTCAGTAATCGTATGCTCTACTTGAACACGAGGGTTTACTTCGATGAAATAAAACGCATCATCCGCTACTAAAAATTCCACCGTACCTGCATTGACATAATTCACATTTTTCATTAACTTCACAGCCGCATCACAAATACGACCGCGTAGCTCATCAGATAGCGCATTTGACGGTGCGATTTCCACAACCTTTTGATGACGGCGTTGAATCGAACAATCACGCTCATATAAATGCACGAGATTGCCTTGTGTATCCGCTAAAATTTGCACCTCAATATGCTTTGGCTTATCGACGAATTTTTCGACGTACACTTCATCAGAACCGAATGCAGCTTTAGCTTCTGACTTTGCACGTTCATACGCTGACTGCACTTCCTCCTCATTATGTACAACACGCATTCCTCGACCACCGCCGCCAAGTGCTGCCTTGATCATTAATGGATAGCCATGCGTTTCCCCAAACGCCTTCACTTCTTCAAGTGAATCGACTGGTCCATCCGTTCCTGGAATGACTGGAATATTTGCTAAAATCGCTTGTTCACGCGCCTTTACTTTATCGCCGAACATATCTAAGTGCTGCGGTTTCGGGCCGATGAAAATAATGCCCTCTTCCTCACAACGCTTTGCAAATTCTAAATTTTCTGATAAAAAACCGTAGCCAGGGTGGATAGCATCCGCACCTGACTCTTTTGCAATACGCAAAATATCTTCTATATCTAAATAAGCATCAATTGGCTTCTTCCCATCCCCCACGAGATAAGCTTCATCTGCTTTATAACGGTGATATGAGCCGCTATCCTCACGTGAATAAATCGCAACAGTGTGTAGTTTCATTTCTGTACATGCACGGAACACGCGAATAGCAATCTCG
Organism: Kurthia huakuii LAM0618; assembly: GCF_000505545.1. Lineage (GTDB taxonomy): Bacteria > Bacillota > Bacilli > Bacillales_A > Planococcaceae > Kurthia > Kurthia huakuii. The sequence continues at coordinate 151,821 of NZ_AYTB01000007.1, read as the reverse complement.
CCGCGGTTCGCTACTAAAATTTTGTTTATTGTCATAAACAAATTCCCCCTAAGCTTGTCGTTTTAAATGCTTGGACTTTACATCTTTTGAAATATTGGCGACAACACCTAATGCTATTGATAATAAGAGAATCGATGTCCCCCCATAACTAATGAAAGGAATCGGTACCCCTGTTAACGGGATTAAACCAGAAAGTCCGCCGATATTGACGAATGTTTGTAGGCCAATCCATGTTGCCACACCTGTGCAAATCATACGAGCCATACTATCTGTTGAACGAATACCAATTAATAAAATACGGGCAACTAAAAAGAATAATCCCCCTAGAACGATAATGATACCCATAATCCCAAGTTCTTCAGCAATAATCGGCACGATAAAATCCGTTTGAGGCTCTGGCAAATACCCAAGCTTTTGAACAGAATTCCCTAATCCGACACCTTGTAACCCACCTGCACCAATCGCATAATAGCCATTGACGATTTGATAGCCATAATGTTGTTCATCTTCAAATGGATTTAAAAACGCCGAAATACGCCCTACACGCTTCTCACTTAAAAATAAATCAGAAAACTTCAAAACAATTATCATTCCAACAGCGCCAAGTGCAAACACTGGTGCTGCAATACGGAAAAACGTTTTCGGTCGAATCCCACTCGTCAAGACAACCGACAACGTGATACAAAGGACCATCATTGCATTCCCGAAATCAGGCTCCTTTAAAATAAGCAACACAGCAGCTCCGAGCACGATAAACGGCGGTAAGTACCCTTGTTTAAAGCTCGTTAATAGCTGTTGCTCTTCTTTGCGCTTTAAAATCGCCGCAAAATAAATAATAAAGGCCAGCTTCGCTACTTCGGACGGTTGTAAGTTCATAAAACCTAAGTCAATCCAACTTTTAGCATTGGAGTTCCCTGGTGCATAACCAATCAATTTTACAAGTAACAGTAATGCAAATGTGACGAATAAAATGATTGTATACCATCGTTTCTTTCTATAATTGCGATAAGGAATCGCCGTTACAACGAAAAACGCGATGAATGCGAGCGTTAAATTTATTAATTGTCGTACAAAGAAGTAATTTGGTGCTTGACCGAGCTTTTCTACTGCCCAAACCATGCTCGCACTATAAATCATAACAAGTCCAAACAAACATAGCAAAATATATGTAACAAATAATGGATAATCGAAATTTTTAAAAATATTTTTTACGTTTTTTTTCATCTTTCCAACCCTCACTAACCTATTAAGCAAAAAAACTCAAACAAGATGTTTGAGTTTTTGTGTTATTTCTTCGTGAACGCGTCGTGTAATGCCGATAATTCTTTCTCTAATGAGTCCAAAATTTCTCGGCCTTTCTCGCGCTCTAAAAGACCCAATTTAACAGCAAAATCGATTTCTCGAGATAAGCCGAACATTTGAGTATCTAAAACTTCCTCGTACAATGGACACTGTGGCATCGTTAAGTTTTCCATTTGTACTCGAATAAGTTGTGCAATTTTATCCGCATCGGCAATTAGGAGTTCTAATGCCTTCTCCTGATACGAACTTTGAGATTTTGTATCCATGAGGACGCCCCCATTACCTGATATTTCTTATCGTTCTATCATATAGATTTTAGCTTTTACAATGGAAAAATGCAAGCATCTACTTAGCAAATTTATGATTCAATCAAAATCTTTCCTCAACAAATAGAAAAAAGGTTATACTGTTAGGTGGAACGTTATGTCAAGGAGGCAACAACAATGGACACTATTATCCAAGTTACAGGAAACGTCAATTTTGCGATCACGCTCGATGCCAGCACATGGATTTTCGACGACCGTAAAGTTGATTTAAACACATACTTTACAGAAGAACACATCGCTGTAGATGCCGATGAAAAATACGTCGAAGAGGCAGGGAAATTCTGGTCTCGTGAAATTATGGAAGGCGCCGTATTCCCTCCGACACTACAAACAGAAAAAAAATATACGCACAAAGAAATGCGCACAGGGACTTTTGCGATTGCGGTCGCACCATTTTTAAAAAATGCACAGCCAAAAGCCGAAGCAACACAAGCTGTCTTTATCGATGCACAAGGTACTGAATATGCTTATTCATTAGAACAAGCGAATACATTACTATTCAAATTCAGCCAAGACGGTAGCATGCTTGAAAATGGCCCTGTATACATCTTAGACGCCGATGGTAAAAACGAGCCAATTCAAGGAATCGTTCGCATCGACGTACGTTAGGAGGCAGTTACATGCGCGTACAATGCGTTATTTGTGATGAAATCCATAATATTCCGGACTTCTCGCCGGAAGCCAAAAAGTTACGCAATCGCCCAATTCACACGTATATGTGCGATGAATGCTACGAGCGCGTAACCGAAAAAACGCTACAACGCCTTGCAACAGGTCATTTCGAGTTTCGACGAGGCAATCATAGCGTAGAAGAAGAATTTTAAGCACGAAAAGGATCGCTTTATGCGGTTCTTTTTTTTATGCATCAAAAAAGGCCTAGCATCGGCTAGACCTTTTAACGCGACAAATTATTTATCTGCAGCGCGGTGTTTTTTCGAAACTTTTTCACGTTCGTTTTTGTTTAAGATTTGTTTACGTAAACGAATTGATTCTGGAGTTACTTCTAAGTACTCATCATCATCTAAGAATTCTAACGCTTCTTCAAGAGTTAAGATTTTTGGCGTTTTGATTACGTTTGTTTGGTCTTTGTTAGAAGAACGAACGTTTGTTTTAGCTTTCATTTTTGTTACGTTTACTGTGATATCGTTGTCACGAGTGTTTTGACCTACAACCATACCTTCGTAAATTTCAGTACCTGGTTCAATGAATAATGTACCACGGTCTTCGATTTGCATCATACCGTAAGTCGTTGCTTTACCAGTTTCCATAGATACTAAAGCACCGTTACGACGGCCACCTACACGACCAGAAACAACTGGTTGGTAAGAGTCGAATGTGTGGTTAAGAATACCGAAACCTTTAGTTAAAGACATGAATTCAGTTGTGTACCCAATTAAGCCACGTGCTGGTACCATGAATACTAATTTAACTTGGCCATTGCCTTCGTTAACCATATCTAGCATTTCACCTTTACGTTCACCTAAAGATTCAATAACAGAACCTACAGCATCTTCTGGTACGTCAATTTGAACGCGTTCGATTGGTTCAGATTTCACACCGTCGATTTCGCGGATGATAACTTTTGGTTTTGATACTTGTAATTCAAAACCTTCACGACGCATGTTTTCAACTAAGATAGAAAGGTGAAGTTCACCACGACCAGATACAGTCCATGCATCTGGAGAATCAGTTGGTTCTACGCGTAAAGATACGTCCGTTTGTAATTGAGATAGTAAACGTTCTTCAACTTTACGAGATGTGATCCATTTACCTTCGCGACCTGCAAATGGAGAGTTGTTTACTAAGAACGTCATTTGTAATGTTGGTTCGTCAATACGCATTGGTGGTAGTGGATCTACGTGGTCTTGTGGACAAACTGTTTCACCAACGTTGATTTCTTCCATACCTGAAACGGCGATTAAGTCACCTGAGTATGCTTCTTGGATTTCTTCACGTTTTAAACCGAAGAAACCGAAGATTTTTGTTACACGGAAGTTTTTCACAGTACCATCTAATTTAGAAAGTGATACAGATTGACCAACGTGGATTTTACCGCGGAATACGCGACCGATACCAATACGACCTACGAAGTCATTATAATCAAGTAATGCTACTTGGAATTGTAATGGTTCGTCGCGTGTATCAGCTGGTGCTGGAATGTGTTCGATTACTTTTTCAAATAAGCATTTCATGTTTTCTTCTTGGTTCGCTGGGTTTGGATCAAGAGATGCCGTACCGTTTACGCCTGAAGCGTATACTACTGGGAAGTCTAATTGATCTTCGTCTGCGCCAAGTTCGATTAATAAGTCTAATACTTCATCGACTACTTCTTCTGGACGAGCTGAGTCTTTATCGACTTTGTTTACTACTACGATTGGTGTTAAGCCTTGTTCTAAAGCTTTTTTCAGTACGAAACGAGTTTGTGGCATACAACCTTCGTATGCATCGACAACTAGTAGTACGCCATCAACCATTTTTAAGATACGTTCTACTTCACCACCAAAATCGGCGTGTCCAGGTGTATCAAGGATGTTAATTTTTGTATCACCGTAATGTACAGCAGTATTTTTAGCTAAAATTGTAATACCGCGTTCACGTTCGATGTCATTAGAGTCCATTGCGCGTTCTTCAACATGTTCGTTTGAACGGAATGTACCTGATTGTTTTAATAATTGGTCGACTAAAGTTGTTTTACCATGGTCGACGTGGGCAATAATTGCAATGTTTCTTAAATCTTCACGTAAGTTAGTCATTGTTCCACTCCACTTTTTTTATTTCGAGTCCATAACTGTGCTATTATAGCACAATTCGTTCTATTTGGCGATTTTTTATGGCTCGTGTCATTTTTTTATAAATTATACTCCGAAAACCTTGCGAAAAAACGTTTTTCGTTCCACAATAAAGGAAGAATCCACAATTGGAGGTTTCACTAAAATGAATAAAGCAAAATTAGTTATGTCGGTCCTTGCACTTGCAGGTGTTCTTTCGATGTGTTCAATTGGCATCTCAGTTGCTGAAAAAAGCGTCTTTGGCGTAATCCTTGGCATCGTGCTTGTATTCGCAGTGTTCGGATACGCATTCAGCCTAAAACGCAAATTCCGTGAACGCGGTCTACTATAATCTTTTAAAAAGATGCACATTCCAAGCGAATGTGCATTTTTTTAATACATTATAGGTCGCCAACATTTTTCACAAGTTTTATAGTAGCACTGACAAGCCTTTTTATACAATAGAGTTGCTCAACTTTTTACAAAAAAATATAAAAAAAGACGTTACCATCATTTCCTAGCAACGTCTTCAGTCGTTTATTTTAGCGTAATGTAATCGCCTACAAGTTTTTTATGAATACTTGGGTTCGCAACGACAAATGTATCTTGTGTTAGCAAATTCACGTCGCGACAATCCAGCGTACTCGAAACGGCACCGACTTCATTTGCAATAATAATGCCTGCTGCAATATCCCACGGCGACAAACGAAGCGATAAATACGCATCCATACGCCCCGTTGCAACCGCCACAATTTCAAGCGTTGCAGAGCCAAGTGAACGCGTCCCACGCAATGTACGAATCAATTGAATAATGCCCTCATGTTCAACGTGCGGGTTTGGGGTTGCCCACACTGCATTCATTCCAACAATTGCCTCATTTAATGGTAATGCTTCAAGTGGGCTCAAACGTTGCCCGTTCACATACGCACCCTGTCCTTTAAGCGCATAATACAGTTCATCGGCCACAACATCATATATGTATCCCGCTTGCCCGATTCCATCAACATAAATACCAATCGAAATGGCAAAATTGCGATGTTGGCGTACAAAATTCATCGTGCCATCGATTGGGTCGACCATCCAAACAACACCATCGAGTGAGGTTATTTGTTCCTGAGCCATTCCCTCTTCACCTAAAATGCGAAACGTTGCATCATAGGCACGAATTTTTTTCACAAGAAATGCTTCTGTTTCTTTATCGATGTTCGTCACTAAATCATTAGCACCCGACTTTATTTCAATTTGCATCGTTTCAAAAAACGACTTACGAATGCGCTCCCCCGCTTCTTTAATGATTGTTACCGTATAATCATGCACTGCCTGTATGTCCATCAACGCCACCCCTTCTCAGTCACTTTTCTTTTAGTATAACAAAAAAACACCCGCTACTCACTTCGATAGCTAGGTGTCTTATAGGTCAATTTTTAGACGATTTTTAAGCCAGCGCATGCAGAGCCTCCAATTCTGAGTGAATTTCACTCAATCGTGCCTTGCTAATCGCGATTTGCTTATCATCATGAGCATTCATCGCATCAAATAACGTTGCTAATTCGTAGTCTAACTCGAGCTTTAGGCCATTCACATATTTACGTTCAAAATCCGTTTTGCGTACAATATTCATAACTTGTTTCATCTTGATCATCTCCTTAAAGTAGGCGGTCATCAAGAACTTTTTTAACTTTTGCATGTTCTAAACGTTGCTAAGCTCTTGTACAAGAAATTTTCCCGTATTTCATCTAAAATAAACCTATAATTATTTTTGGAGGAATTTTTTTATGACAACTGTTCAATGGACAAATCAAGATTTTGACGTTTTTACAATCGATGGTTTAGAACCGCGTATGGAAGCACTAATTAATCAAGTGCGCCCCAAATTTAACGAACTAGGCGATACATTCGCACATTACTTCACTGTCGAACTTGGCGAAGAATTTTTTGCGCACGTTGCTAAACATGCTCGCCGCACCGTCAATCCACCGCATGATAGCTGGGTAGCCTTCGCACCAAATAAACGTGGCTACAAAGCGATGCCCCATTTCCAAATTGGCCTTTTTGAAAGTCATTTATTTATTAACCTAGCTGTCATTTATGAAGCGCCACAAAAAAATGATATGGCTGCTCGCCTATTAGCACAACCTGAACTCTTTCATGCACTACCAAAAAATTTCTATGTAGCAGGCGACCATATGTCACCTGTCACGCAAAATATTACTGAAGCGATTGAAAAACGCGACATTGAGAAATTATTAACGCGTCTACAAACTGTTAAAAAAGGTGAATTTATTGTTGGACGTACGTTATCACGTGAAGAAACGATTGGACTTTTACCTACAGCTTTTAATAACGTTGTCGAAGAAACATTCGATGCACTACTACCAATTTACAATGCCATGTTCAATCGCTAATTAGCACTTAGGCCACAGCTCGTTGAATATTCAACGAGCTGTGGCTTTTTAGCATTCAGAAATCGCTCATCAGCTCAAATAGCGTGTTTTCGATACAACATATTTTTGAATATGCGTCACTATTAAGACATAAGGCCCTTAAAATTAATAATGATTTGTGCGCAACGTTACAAACAGCAAATCATTATTAAACATCAATGATTTTTTACGATAAGTTGTTACTCCAACTTTTAAAAATCCAACAAAAAAGGCCCGTTACAACTCATTTTTCACACTATTTTGCTAACTTTTGGGCCAAATAACATTTATTAATCCATCGTAAGTAGCGTTGATCATCACGCAGCGTGATTTTTCACTATTTTTTCTATTAACGCACTTTTAGCAAGACGATTTTAGCCCAAAAACGATAAAAGACAGGCCAAAATCAGCCTCTAAAGGGCTATTTTTGCATGTTTTATAAAAAATTTATTACTAAGTAATTGTATATTTCTACGATATCTTTCATAGTTATTTGCGTTTCTCTATTTTTTTGTGCAAATAACTACAAGCTATCTAGTCTATTTCCACTACAGCTGTCGCTTAATTAAAAATATGTTGTATCAAAACCCCGCTCCTCGGCGTCATAAGCAATTTCTGACAGCTCAAAAAAAATTCGACATGTCATGATGAAATGATCCATGCCGAATTTACGCATCGCCTATTTACGTTGCTTTCCTTGAAGCTCACCTTTAATAATTGCTTTCGCTGGCGCCTCTTTCGCTTTTTTCACAATGCGATACGCCGTGTAGCCACTTTCTTGTTCAAATTCGCGACAATATGTTTTTTCTTCAGACATCGCTGGTACAATTTCCTTGAAGCGACGGTATGCTTCTAGTACTTCCTCACGCTTCACGCCTTTTTCGTACGCTTTTTCAATCGCTTGGAAAAATGCGATGACGTCGACGATTTCTTGTGATGACCATTCTAATGAAAATGGATATGAATATTCCATACAATTCCCTACCTTTTTTTACGTTGTATCGCTATTGTACACGTTAAAAGAGCAACCAAGCAACAAGCGGGCAAAGAAGCGCACCTAAAATGGCACTCAACGTCATCGATACCGAGCCAATCGATAATGTTTGCTCACCGTATTCTGTTAACTTGCTGACGCCAATACCGTGAGAAGCGCTCCCCATCGATACGCCACGGCTGACAGGTGTATCAATGTGGAACAAACGATAGCACAATGGTCCGCAAACTGCCCCAACAATGCCGGCAACGATAACGAAAAACACCGTAAATTGTGGAATGCCACCAATTGTTGCACTAATTTGTAGCGCGACGGGTGATGTGATCGATTTTGGTAAATAGCTCAACATCACCTCATCTTCTAAATTTACGAGCCATGCCATCAGCAAGACGGTAATCATGCCCGTTATCATGGCAACCGCGACACAACTCAAAATAATTTTACGATTTTTCATAATCGTGTCCCACTGTGTGTAAAGTGGATAGGCCATCGCAACAACGGCGGGTCCGAGTAACCAGTTAATAAATTTTCCGCCTTCCATATATGTACTATACGGTATATTTAGCACTACTAGCATAACGATTAAGACGATTGTTGACGTTAAAATTGGAAATAAAAATGAAATACCTGAACGCTTATACAACCACGTCATAAACATAAAAATCCCAACTGTCAGCGCAATAAAACTAATTGCAATCATCTACCTTCCCCTCCATTCGACGTGCAAGCTTACCGGTTAAAATGAACGTAATAAGCGTGCTGGCGGTCACGATAATAACGAGTACGACCCCATAGCCCGACAGCAATTGTGGGTAGTTCATAATGCCAACTGTTGCTGGAATAAACAGCAACGTTAAAATTGGTAATAAAAAACCTGCACCTTCTTTCACAAATTTTGCTGGCACAATTCCACTCAATAAACATCCTAATAGTAACAGCAAACCAATAATGCTACCGGGTAACGGCATATGTAGCCAAGTAACGAGCACTGTTCCGACCCAACAAAATGCATACAGCACAAAAATTTGAACAACAATAAGCAAATATTTCATTTTAGCACCACCTTTTCCAACAATTGTATATTTAAATACCTCAATGCGTCAAAAAAAGAAGCTAAGGAACTGAATCCTAGCTTCTTTCAAATTGCTAAATGTCTTTATTTTCGTGTGCACGATCTTTTTTCAATAATTTAGAAAGCAGCTCGTAAACAAGTGGCACGACAATTAATGTTAATACTGTCGAACTAATTAAACCACCGATTACAGTAATACCCATCCCTTTTGAAATAAGACCAGCGCCCTCGCCACCGATTGCTAGTGGAATTAATGCTGCAATTGTCGCAATCGCTGTCATTAAGATTGGGCGTAAACGTGTTGCTCCCGCTTCAAGAATCGCTTCTCGTAAGGATAAACCGTCATGTTCCATATGGATGATACGGTCCACTAATACGATGGCGTTCGTCACAACGATACCAACGAGCATTAAGACCCCAATGAGCGAAGATACACTAATTGTTTCACCGGCAATCCATAATGCGACAAGCGCACCGATGACGGTAAATGGTAATGAGAATAAAATAGAGAATGGTGCAAGACCTTCACCGAATGTCACAACGAGTACGAAATAAACAATCGCAATGGCTGCGGCAATCGCAAGACCAAGTTGAGAGAACGTACTGGCGATATCTTCAGTTACACCACCAGCGTCAATTGTGACACCATTTGGCGTATCGATTTTATCAATTTGTTGTTGTACTTCTGAACCAACGCCAGTAATATCTTTCGCCGTTACGGTTGCTGTCACCGTTGCGTAGTATTTACCGCCGCTACGTGAAATTTCTGTTTGCGTTTTGTCATTTTTCACATCGACTACTTCGCTTAATTTCACTTTTTGACCTGTTGGCGTTGTAATTTTTTCAGCTAATACTTTTTTGAATGTATCTGGGCTTGTTGTAGCTGTTTTGAGTTCAACATCGATTGTTTTGCCATCTTCTTTAACAGTTGTTAATGTCGTAGCTTGAACATTCGGGTTGATAGCCATCGCGATTTGGCCGGTTGTTAAGCCAAGCTCATTCGCACGTTTTTGATCGACGACTAATGTTTTTTCATCATACTCTTCAGATAACGATGATTTAATATCTTTTAAATCATCATGCTTCTTCATTGCAGCTTCCATGTCTTTAATAACCGGACGCATGTCTTCGATTGTATTACCATAGACAGAATATGATAATTCGCTATTTGATGACCCAGAGAAGTTTTGTTCTTTCCATTCACCTGGTACATCAATTGCTTGAATTTCTTTTACTAAAGTTGTTTTCTTATCGGCAAAGTTCTCGGTATCTGGGTCATAAATAATATACACTAACCCACCGTTACCGCCGCCACCCATCATCGGGTTTGAACCGCCAATAGATGATTGGATTGTTTGAACATCCGGTGCATCTTTAATGATTTTTTCAGCTTTTTCAATATCTTTTACAGCTTGGTCACGCGTTTGACCTGGCTCTGGTGTATACGTTAAATAAGCCATTTTTTGTTCATCATCTGGTAGGAAGCTGAATCCTACTAATGGCGCTAAGAATAGACTCCCTACAAGCAGCGCCACAGCACCAATTGATGTTACCCATTTATGGTCTAATATCCATTTCAGTGCACGTTTGTAGCCGCGTGCCATTTTGCCATGTTCTTCTTTTTTATGTGCACGTTCTGCAGGCTCTTTGTAAAGTTCCTTTTTGAACAATGTGTGTGCTAATACTGGTACAACGGTAATTGCTACTAGTAATGATGCAAATAGCGCAAAGCCCATTGTAAGTGCGAATGGTAAGAATAATTCGCCGACCATGCCACCTACTAAACCGATTGGTAAGAATACTGCTACTGTAACGATTGTAGATGCTAAAATCGGGCGGAACATTTCAAGTGTTGCTTCACGAATTAATGCGCGACCACTTAATTTTTCGTCTTTTGAATACAAGCGACGATAGATGTTTTCGACGACGACAATCGAGTCATCGATAACACGTCCAATCGCTACGGTCATCGCACCAAGCGTCATCATATTCAGCGTAATATCCATTTCTTTTAAGAAGATAACGGCGATTAATAATGACAGCGGAATCGAGATAATCGAAATAATCGTTGAACGAATATTACGCAGGAATAGCATAATGATAACAACCGCTGCTAAAGCACCGAACAATGCCTTTTCGAGCATCGTATTCACTGATTTTTCGATTGGTTCCCCTTGGTCTAATGTAATGTCGATTTTGACATCGGGATTTTCTTTTTCAAACGCTTTGGCAGCATCTTTAACTTCTTGTACAACATCGACTGTGTTCGCATCTTGTGCTTTCACAACTTGTACCGCAATGGCATCTTTACCATTTGTACGAGAAACCGATTCAACTTCTCCAACTAATTTCAGCTTCGCGATGTCTTTTAACTTCACTGTCGTTGGTTGTAGTACTTGTGGTGTTGCAGCTGCTTGGTCCGCCCCTTGCGCTTGAGATGCGCCAGCTTGTCCAGAAGTTGCATTTGCTTGTACGGGGATTTCTAAGTTTTTCAGCTCTTTTAGCGTTGTCATTTTACCATCGACAACAACCGATTGTTCCGAATCTTTAAACTCAAACATCCCAAGTGGAGCTGTTGTATCCATCGCTTGAATAAACTGCTTCACAGAGTCTTGCGTTAAACCATTAGCCGCAAGCTTTTTATCATCGAATTCTAACTCGACTTTTTTCACTTGTTGGCCAGATAACGATACCGACGAAACGCCATCTAATTGCTCGATTTTTGGTTGTAAATAATCTTCAGCTGTTTTCGTTAAATCTGCAATGTCTTGATCTGTTGATGACACGCTCAGTGCCACAACTGGGAACGCATTGAGTGATAGACGGTCAATCGTTGGATTTTCCGCCGTATCTGGTAATTCGACCTTTTCTAATGCTTCTTTGATGTTTTGACGTGCCTCTTTCATATCCGTACTATAATCGAACTCTACTTGCACATTCGACATATTGGAGTATGAATTTGAATAAACCGTCTTAACACCTTCTAAGTTTGCTACAGCTTTTTCATAGGGGGTCGATATATCTTCCTCCACCTGTTCTGGAGTAGCACCCGGATAAATCGTCGCAATCGAAATGATTGGTACCGAAATATCTGGAATTGATTCACTCTTCATCTTTAGACCTGAATAAACGCCTGCACATGCTAAAATAATCGTCATTAGCCAAACAGCCAGCTTATTCTTCAGGACAAACTTGACAAAGCCATTCAAAGTAAAACACCGCCTCTTTTACAAAATTGACTAAGCGGTCATGATTCATTATAATAATGACCAGCTAGTCACTAACGTTAATATTAATGACCGTATAGTCAAAAGTCAATTTTAAAGGGAGGTTGTGATGCAATGATGTCGAAAAAAGAATTGATCTTGCAAAAATCCAAAGAGTTATTCTCGACAAAAGGGATTGAGCAAACTTCCATCGAAGATATTACAAAGGCTTGTAAAATATCCAAAGGTGCTTTTTATTTATCATTTAAATCAAAAGATGAGTTGCTACTCGCCATCGTCGATAGTATTATTCGCGATGTCATCGTTTATATCCAGCAGCTAAACGATGAAGATATTTCCTCACATGAGCGTTTAGAGCGCTACTGCGCCTATAATTTTTCGGTGTTAGAACAACATGCCCCGCTCGTTATTATGTATTTACAAAATCAGCCTGCTGCAATGAATGATGTGTTATTTGAGCATATTTCACAGTTTGGTCTACAAATTGAAAAATATGTTTTAACGTTTTTAGAGGATAGTTATCCAATGGTTCCTGCTGAAAAGGTGTATGACTTATCGATTTATTTCAATGGCTTAATCAAAGGCTTTGGGGAATTTTTCTTTAACAAGCGCATTCCATATCAATTTTCAGTTGTTGCGGCGCACATTATGCAATGCCTCGACCAGCTTGCGAGCGCGTCGTTGCCGGTATTTGTAACAGAAGAACTCTATGAAAATAATCGCCAATCGCCGTTTCATTTTAAACCTGCTGAAATGATTGCGATTGAATTAGAAGAAATCGAGCGCTGTCTTAAACTATATGACGACCATGCATTTTATAACGAAACGCTCGTTATTTTAAAAGAAGAGCTGCAACGTGACGAACCGCGTAAAGCACTACTAGCGGGCATGTCCACGATTTTAATGCAGGAAAATGAGCTGCAATGGCTCGCCACATTAATTAAACAAACGTTATAACAAAAAGAGCTTGCAGCATGATGCCGCAAGCTTTTTTTTATCTAACTTCGTACTTTTTTATAGATTGTCCAGCCAAAACCAACAGCGACAATTAACAACCACACTAAAATAAATGCTAGGTGTTGGAACTTCGCTGTTAAAAATGTTGCTAGGAATGTAACAATGGCTAGAACGATAAAGATTAGCCACAATTTACCAGTATTCACAAAATCTCCTCCTATAATGAAGATGCCTTCCCGCCGTCAATATTGACCGCGGTACCTGACACATATGAAGCTGCATCGGATACGAGGAATGTAATGACATTCGCTGCTTCGTGCGTATGTCCGATGCGCCCTAAAGGGATATCCTCGCCCATTTTAGCAGAAAATTCATCCCATGTTAACGTTGGATACAATTGTTCCCAAATTTGTTCGATTTGCGCGCTACGAATAAACCCGATGCATACCGTATTGACGCGAATATTGTATTTGCCTAAATCTTTGCTCGTCGCATTCACAAGCGCTTGCCCTGCTGCGCGACTCATAGACGTCGGAAGAGACTGCGCACCCGGCGTTTTACCGGCAATAGCTGTGACGTTGACGATAGCGCCACCACGCGTTTTCATATGAGGTACTGCAATACGCATCGTATAGATTGCTGCAAATACCTTTAATGCAACATCATGTTCCCAAAGCTCCTCGGTGACATCATCAAAGGCGTGTGCTGCTGCCGTTCCTGCATTGTTAATCAAAATGTCTAGCTGACCAAAATGCGTTACGGTTTCCGCGACAAAGCGCGCGCAATCCGCCTTATTGGTCATATCTGCGACAACGGTGAAAATTTCTTTGCCCGTTTCATTGAAAATATAATGCTTTGCTTGTTCAAGTCCTACTGCATCACGCGCACAGATAGCGACGCGTGCCCCTTCTTGCGATAACTGTAGTGCTGTTTGAAGTCCGATGCCTTTGCTACCACCTGTAATCATAGCGACTTTACCATCTAAACCTAGCTGCATGTACAGTCTCCTCCTTCGTTTGCTTCTATTATAGCAAATGAACGTGGAGAAGTTGTGAAGGAACGTTGGACGAACTTCGTCAGTTTAGCGTGGGACGAGCTCTAGCAGCTTGTTTGCTACGCTTTGTGCATAGTCCTCGGCAGGCGCTGTGCCGTTTGTATCCCACTCTACATACGCCCCGTACATGCCCCAACTTAGTAAAATGGCATCCAATTTATGACCCTCTAGTAAACTTTCAAAAATGCGTTCTAATTGCGCTTTCACTTTTTCCTCAATCATGTGCGTAAACGTATTATAACCTCGCCTGCAATGCGTATTAAACGCATGATGAATGTCGACAATTGACAAAAACATACGCTTCATTAAATCTTCGCTCAATGGCTCTTGGCACGTAAAATACGTTTTCATGACCTCACTCGTTTCCTCGGTCAACACGACATCTAGCAAGTCATATTTATCGACGAAATGGGCATAAAAGGTCGCACGATTAATCGTTGCAAGCCCAGTAATATCCTTCACTGAAATTTGGCCAAAATTTTTCATTTTAATTAATTGCGTGAAAGCATCGACAATTAATTGACGCGTGCGAATCGCGCGTGGGTCGGTCGTTTGTGTTGGCACCTGAATCACCCTTTCATTCATAATATAATACAAAAAACCCCTCGACACGATTATCGAGGGGTCTAACATTAGCTAAAAATTATTTTTTACCTAAAATATGGATTGGGTTACCAAGCGCTACTTCAGCAGCTTCCATTGTGATTTCACCTAAAGTTGGGTGAGCGTGGATTGTCATAGCGATATCTTCTAATGTCATGCCGCCTTCGATAGCAGTAGCCATTTCAGCGATCATATCAGAAGCGCCAACACCAACGATTTGAGCGCCGATTAATAAGCCGTCTTCTTTGCGACCTACTAATTTTACGAAGCCTTCTGTTTCGTTAAGTGCTAATGCACGACCGTTTGCGCCGAATGGGAATTTACCTGTTACAACGTCGAAGCCTTCAGCTTTCGCTTCTTCTTCGTTTAAGCCAACAGTCGCCATTTCTGGATCTGTGAAGCAAACAGCAGGAATTGCTAAGTAATCTACGATTGATGTTTCGCCAGCGATTGCTTCAGCAGCGATTTTACCTTCGTAAGATGCTTTATGTGCTAATTGTAAACCAGGTACGATATCACCAATCGCATAAATGTTCGGTACTGATGTACGGCCTTGGTTATCAACTTTTAATAAACCGCGTTCGCCGTATTCAACGCCAACTTCTTCAAGACCCATTTCGTCAGTGTTTGGACGACGACCTACAGTTACTAATACGTAATCAGCTTCAACAGCTTTTGCTTCGCCGTTTACTTCGTATTTTACGGTAACGCCCGTTTCTGTTTCTTCAACGCCTTGTGCAAGAGCGCCAACTTCAACAGTAACACCTTTCTTTTTAAGACCTTTTTTCACGATTTGAGTCATTGCTTTTTCAAAGCCAGCTAAAATGTCTTTACCGCCTTCAAGGATTGTTACTTCAGAACCTAAGTTTGCGTATGCAGAACCAAGCTCAGTACCGATATAACCGCCACCGATTACTACTAGTTTGCCTGGTAGTTCAGTAAGGTTCAGTGCACCTGAAGAGTTAAGAACACGTTTAGAGAATTTGAACGTTGGGATTTCAACTGGACGTGAACCTGTAGCTAGGATTAAGTTTTTGAAGTTGTAATGTTGTGAACCCGTTTCAGTTGCCACTGTTAATGAGTTTGCTGAGTTTAAGTAAGCTTCACCCATAACAACTTCAATACCGTTACCTTTTAATAAACCAGAAACACCGCCTGTTAATTTCTTAACAACGCTTTCTTTGAATGCTTGTGCTTTCGCGAAGTCAAGTTGTACTTCTGGCACGATAACGCCCATGTCAGCTGATTCTTTAGCGTGTACATAGCGGTGACCTACAGAGATCATTGCTTTAGATGGGATACAACCTACGTTTAAGCAAACGCCACCTACATATTCTTTTTCAATAACTGTTACTTTTTGTCCTAGTTGCGCTGCGCGAATTGCTGCAACGTAGCCACCAGGGCCAGCACCAATTACAATTGTATCTGTTTCGATTGGGAAATCTCCTACTACCATTTGTTTTACGCCTCCATTAATAATAATTCAGGATCGCTCAATAAGCGTTTGATTTGATTCATAGCATTTTGAGCAGTAACCCCGTCAATCATGCGATGATCGAAGCTCAATGATAATGCTAACACAGGTGCTGCTACAATTTCACCATCTTTGATAACTGGTTTTTCCGCAATGCGGCCAACACCAAGAATAGCAACTTCGGGATGGTTGATTACCGGAGTAAACCATTGACCACCTGCAGAACCGATATTAGAAATCGAGCATGATGCACCTTTCATCTCATTCGATGCTAGTTTACCATTTCTCGCTTTGTCTGCCAATTCGTTAATTTCATTTGAAATCGCGAAAACAGATTTGCGATCCGCATTTTTCACGACCGGAACGAGTAAGCCACGATCCGTGTCTGCTGCGATACCTATATTATAATAATGTTTCGTAATAATTTCCTCTGTTTCGTCATCAAACGAGCAATTTAATGCCGGGAATTCACGTAAAGTGCTCACAAGTGCTTTTACAACATAAGGAAGGTATGTTAACTTAATGCCTTTTTCTGCGGCCACTGCTTTAAATTTCTTACGGTGTGCGACAAGTGCTGTGACATCCACTTCATCCATTAATGTTACGTGTGGCGCCGTATGTTTTGAATGAACCATCGCTTTGGCAATCATGCGACGCATCGCAGAAATTTTTTCGCGTGTTTCTGGGAATTCACCTTCAGGAACAGCTGGTGCTTGCGGTGCTGCCGCCTCTTGTGGCGCTGCAGTTTCTTCGACCGGTGCCGCTTCCGCTGTTGTTTGACCACCATTTTTAAACGCTTCGATATCTTCTTTTAACACGCGGCCGTTTTTGCCAGTGCCGGTTACTTGCGTGATATCTACGTCGTTTTGACGCGCAAATTTACGCACAGAAGGCATCGCAATAACGCGGCTTGTACCTGCTGGTTTTGCTGCTTCTTTTTGCGGCGCTTGTTCTGTTGGTGCCTCTGGTGCAGCTTGTTCGGCTGTTTGTTGAACTTGCTGCTCCGTCGTATCCTCATCGTCTTTATGACCGTGAAGCTCTAAATCTTCGTATCCTGGTGCATCGATTTCAAGTAAAATCGTTCCAACGGTTGTCAGCGTACCTTCTTCTACAAGCACTTTTTCGATTGTCCCTTCTACTGGAGATGGGATTTCAACGACTGCTTTATCATTTTGAACTTCAGCTAAAATTGTATCCTCTTCGATTTTATCGCCTGGTTTAACGAACCATTTAACGATTTCTCCTTCGTGAATACCTTCACCGATGTCTGGTAAACGGAATTTATATGCCATGTGCAATTCACCTTCCTAATATCTATTTTCAAAAAATGTTTATTTTTCATGATAATAGAGAAACATTTACATAGCTTGCGCAAATGCACCCTGTTATTTTGATTAGAATTCTAAAACTTTTTTCGCTGTTGCTACCACATCTTTGTAGTTTGGTAACCAAACTGACTCAGCTTGTGGGAATGGATAGATTGTGTCCGGTGCTGCGACACGTAATACTGGCGCTTCTAATGATAGAATGGCACGCTCGTTAATTTCGGCCACAACTTGTGCTGCGACACCTGCTTGTTTTTGTGCTTCTTGTACAACGATTGCGCGGTTTGTTTTTTCAACTGATGCAATAATCGTCGCAATATCAAGTGGTTGAATCGTCCGCAAGTCGATTACTTCTACTGAATGACCTTCTTTTTCTAATTCTTCCGCTGCTTTTAATGATTCGTGAACCATTGCACCGTACGTGATGATTGACAGGTCTGTACCTTCGCGTTTCACATCCGCTTTACCAAGTTCGATTGTGTATGATTCTTCCGGCACTTCTTCACGGAATGAACGGTATAATTTTAAATGCTCTAAAAAGACAACGGGATCATTGTCGCGGATTGAGGCGATTAATAAACCTTTTGCATCGTATGGTGTAGATGGTACAACAACTTTAATACCTGGTTGTTGTGCCATTAAACCTTCTAAGCTATCTGAGTGCATTTCGGGTGTATGCACGCCGCCACCAAATGGAGAACGAATTGTCACGGGCGCACTTAAGTTGCCACCTGAACGGTAACGCAGACGCGCTAGTTGGCCAGAGATTGAGTCCATTACTTCATAAACGAAGCCGAAAAACTGAATTTCAGGAACAGGACGGAAGCCTTCAAGCGCTAAACCGATTGCTAACCCACCAATACCTGATTCTGCAAGTGGTGTATCGAATACGCGGCCTTCGCCAAATTCTTTTTGTAACCCTTCAGTAGCTCGGAATACACCGCCGTTTACGCCGACGTCTTCACCGAATACTAATACGTTTTCGTCGTCTTTTAACTCACAACGTAGAGCATCTGTAATTGCTTGAATCATTGTCATTTGTGCCATAGGTTATTTCGACTCCTTCTCTGCGTAAAGTTCATATTGTTCTTTTAAGTTAACAGGCATGCTATTGTCGTCATGCATAATTGAAATTAAATCCGTTACTTTTTGTTTCGGAACGCTATCTGCTTCTTTAATTGCTGCTTTGATTTGCTCTTTTGCATCGGTAATCACCGCTTCTTCTTTTGTTTCGTCCCATAAGCCTTTCGCTTCTAGGTATTTGCGGAAACGAATGATTGGGTCTTTTTTGCCCCACTCTTCATCTGTTTCAGACGTACGGTAACGTGTCGGATCATCACCAGCCATCGTATGTGGGCCGTAACGATAACATACTGTTTCGATTAATGATGGGCCTTCACCTTTTACGGCGCGTTCGCGAGCTTCTTTTGTTGCCATGTATACTGCTAATGGGTCCATACCGTCAACTTGAATGCTTGGAATACCAGCGGCAACACCTTTTTGCGCTAATGTTTTCGCACCTGTTTGTAAATGACGCGGTGTTGAAATCGCAAATTGGTTATTTTGGATAATGAAGATTGCCGGTGATTTGAATGCACTTGCAAAGTTGATGCCCTCGTAGAAGTCCCCTTGTGAAGAACCGCCATCACCTGTGTATGTGACAGCAACAGCTTCTTTACCGCGTTTTTGTAAACCTAGCGCGACCCCTGCAGTTTGGACATATTGTGCACCGATAATAATTTGTGGTGATAATACGTTGACGCCTTCTGGTGATTGTCCACCTGCGAAGTGACCACGTGACCATAAGAACGCTTGTGATAATGGTACGCCATGCCAGACGATTTGTGGCACATCACGATAACCGGGTAAAATCCAATCCGCTTTTTCTAACGCATAATGCGAAGCGATTTGTGATGCTTCTTGACCTGCTGTTGGTGCGTAAAATCCTAGACGACCTTGACGGTTTAACGAGATTGAACGTTGGTCTAAAATACGTGTGAACACCATACGACGCATTAATTCGACTAATTCATCATCTGAGAGTTTTGGATCTAAATCCGGACTAACGATTTCCCCTTCTTCGTTCAAAATTTGAACCATTTCAAACGTTTCTTCGATTTCTTGTAAGTTTTTTACGGCATCGAAAATTGATTTGTTTGCTGACATTCTCTCACATCTCCTTTAAAACTGTATTATATTTAAAGCTTGTTTTTATTAGTACAACTATTTTATGAACTTAGTATACATAATAGAATTTCGTTAGTCAATCATATAGTTAGCTTATTTTTCAAACTTTCTTCTCACTATACTATAAAAATTCTATTGATACTGTATTACATTAATCTATGACACTGTACTATATCAGGGCTAATTTCTGTCCCGAAAAAGGTAATACAGCATTAGTACACAAATCGTCAAGCTTCCGTTATTGCACGATAGCGTGAGTCATGTATACTAAAAATATAGAGAAACGAAAGGAAGAACGAACGATGATTTTAATGAAAGATATTATCCGCGAAGGTCACCCGACTTTACGCGCAAAAGCTACAGAACTAGCATTCCCTCTTACAGATGACGAAAAACAATTAGGTGAGGACTTATTACAATTTCTTATTAATAGCCAAGACCCTGAATTAATGGAGAAATACGATTTGCGTTCAGGTATTGGCATTGCCGCACCACAAGTAAATGTCAGCAAGCGTATGTTTGCGCTGCATTTACCAGACGACAAAGGTAATTTAATTAGCATGGTCGTTATCAATCCGAAAATCGTCAGCCATTCTGTTGAAAAAGCGTATTTACCATCTGGTGAAGGTTGTTTATCTGTTGACCGTGACGTACCTGGTTACGTGCCGCGCCCGCAACGCATTACCGCAAAATTCTTTGATTTAGACGGTAACGAACATAAAATGCGCTTGAAAAACTTACCCGCAATAGCATTCCAACATGAATTAGACCATTTAAATGGCGTGATGTTTTACGATCATATCAACAAAGAAAATCCATTCTTTGAAGAACCAAACGCACATCCATTAGATTAAGTTTTATCTATATAAAAGGAGACTGGGCAAAACAGTTCATGTTCCTTTTTAGCGTTCGCAACAAAAAACCGGAACCGCGCCACAGCGCGATTCCGGTTTTTCTTATGCTCATCTGAGAGGGTGTTGTTACACGTATGTCCCAGCCTCTTTTTTTAAATTAACCCGATTTTTTTCATCGCTTTTGCGAGACCATCCTCATCAACGTGGTCGGTTACAAACGTCGCTACTTCTTTTGCTGCATCGACACCATTGCCCATCGCAACACTAATGCCGCGCTCCGCAAATTCTTCAAGCATTTCTTTATCATTTAAACCGTCGCCAAACACGACGACATCTTGTGCTTCAAAATCGGTATGTTTTAAAAATTGCTCGATGCCATACGCTTTTGAAACACCTTTGTTAATAACGTCTAATGAATACTCATGCCAACGAATAAAATGTAGCTCCGGAAAGGCTTCGCGGTAATCTTTTTCGATTTCGTTATCGCCGTACAATAAAATTTGATAAATCGGCTTTAAGCTATACGCTTTGGGTGCTACTGTTGGCATCGGATAAAACAATGAATCCATGCTCACTTTCACTTCATGTGTATTAATAGTAGAAGACATTTTTTCATCATCTAAAAAAACGAGTGGACTATCTTCTTTATACGCCATATCGACCATACGCTCCATCGTTTCAAGAGGTAGTGGATTTCCTGAAATTAACATTCCTTTATAAACAACATATTGGCCATTAAAACTAACATAGGAATCGATTGCTAAATCTTGTGCCACTTTTTCTAAAAAATACGGTGAACGCCCCGTCGCAATCGCAATTTCATGACCATTGGCGCGCGCTGCATCAATCGCCTCACGCGTTGCTTGCGGCAATTCTTTCTTCGTATTGTATAGTGTTCCATCGATATCAAAAAATAAAATTTTCTTATTCATCTGGTACGCTCCCTTTAAGTCGATATGCTCTTTACATTAAAAAAGTTTTTCTGTAAAATATTTTACTGAATTATTAGCGTAAAATGGCTAATAACATTGAGCAAACGTTTCATGCGCCCTGGCCATTTTTATGGAGGGCTTTTCTTTATTTTAAAGGACTAACATGATAATATAAAGGAAATGCAATTATTTTGAACGTATTAAAGGAGACAATAACACAATGATTTACAAAGTTTATTACCAAGAAAACAAGCTTGAGGTACCAGTTCGCGAAAATACTAAAAGCCTATATCTTGAAGCTGTTGACGTACGTGAAGTACGTGAAAAACTTCAAGATCGTAACTACAATATCGAATTAATTCAATTGCTTGAAGGTAACTACCTAGAATATGAACAAGCAAGTGAAAACTACCGTTTGGAGAAATTTGACTAAATGAAATTTGTCAAAAACGACCAAACTGCTGTATTCGCACTCGGCGGACTGGGCGAAATCGGCAAAAACACGTATGCTATTCAATTCCAAGATGAAATTATCTTAATTGATGCAGGAATTAAATTCCCCGAAGATGATCTTCTAGGAATCGATTATGTTATTCCTGATTACACGTATCTAAAACGTAATGTTGATAAAATCAAAGGTTTATTCGTAACACATGGCCACGAAGACCACATTGGTGGTATTCCTTATTTATTACGCCAAGTGAACATTCCCGTTTACGGTGGTAAATTAGCACTTGGTCTTTTACGCAACAAACTAGATGAACATGGTCTACTACGTTCGACAAAATTAATTGAAGTCGCAGAGGAAGATGTTATTAAATTCCGTAAAACATCGGTTAGCTTCTTCCGCACAACGCATAGTATTCCAGATGCTTTAGGTGTTGTTGTTAAAACACCTCCTGGTAATATCGTGCATACAGGTGACTTCAAGTTTGACTTTACACCAGTTGGTGAGCCTGCTAACTTAACAAAAATGGCTGAAATCGGGAAAGAAGGCGTTCTTTGCCTGCTATCTGATAGTACGAATGCTGAGCGTCCCGAGTTTACAATGTCAGAACGTAAAGTTGGCGAGTCAATCGACGAAATCTTGCGTAAAGTGGAAGGTCGTATTATTTTTGCGACATTCGCATCAAATATTCACCGCTTAAAACAAGTCACAGATGCTGCTGCAGCTCACGGTCGTAAAGTTGCAGTATTTGGCCGTAGTATGGACAACGCGATTACAATCGGTCGTGAACTAGGTTATATTACTGCACCAAAAGAAACATTTGTTGATGCGCAAACAATTAATCGTTTACCAGCGAACGAAGTGATGATTTTATGTACCGGTTCACAAGGTGAGCCAATGGCAGCACTTTCTCGTATCGCAAACGGTACACACCGTCAAATTCAAATTCAACCAGATGATACAGTCGTATTCTCTTCTTCACCAATTCCAGGGAATACAACAAGCGTCAACAAAATCATCAACTTGCTCTATCGCGCAGGTGCTGACGTTGTTCATGGCGCTATTAACAACATTCACACATCTGGGCATGGCTCTCAACAAGAACAAAAATTAATGCTACGCCTAATCAAGCCTAAATTCTTCATGCCAATCCATGGTGAATACCGTATGCAAAGTATGCATAAGCAATTAGGCGTTGATTGTGATATTCCAGAAGATAATATCTTCGTTATGGAAAACGGTGAAGTATTAGCATTAAGCGCAGACTCTGCACATGTTGCAGGTCGTATTCCATCAGGTGATGTTTACATCGATGGGAACGGTATCGGTGATATCGGTAACATCGTTCTACGTGATCGCCGCATTCTTTCTGAAGAAGGCTTAGTCATCGTTGTTGTCAGCATCGATATGAATACAAAACGCATTGTATCTGGTCCTGATATTATTTCGCGCGGTTTCGTTTATATGCGTGAATCAGGATCAATGATTAATGAGGCACAGCAAATGCTGAACCGCAACTTGCAACAATCACTGCAAGAAAAATCACCACAATGGTCTGAACTTAAAAATGAAATTACGGATATTTTAACGCCGTACTTATTTGAAAAAACAAAACGTCGTCCAATGGTCTTGCCGATCATCATGGAAGTCTGATTATAATAAAAAGGCTTGGAATATAGATTCCAAGCCTTTTTTGTTGCGAAAAAAACTTATAATTATTCCTTATTTTGCAAAATATATGGTCACAGATGTTTAGGTCAGTTCTTTTTTTCAGCTTCTTTTTACACGCGCGTGGCAATTTGTACATGCTGTGCAATATAAGTAGCCTGATGTGCGATACGTTCACGTGCCGCTGCATCCACCTCGTAATGACCATCCGCTAGCTTTGTCACTTGCTTGTCTACTACAAAGACGGTATGCGCAATATGTGTTGCACCAAGCACTGTCACAACGGGCTTCAGTGCATAATCAATCGCTAGTAAATGCCCAATAGAGCCGCCAATCGCAATCGGCCACACTAGCTTTCCTTCTAAGCCCTTTTGCGGAATCAAATCCAGGAAGGTTTTTAAAATTCCCGTGTACGCTGCCTTATAAATCGGCGTTAAAATGACGACAATATCTGCCGCTTCGACCTTTGCAGTCGCCGTCTTAATCGCCTCACTACCAAAATTCGCTAAAATTAAATCCTCTGCCGGTAGCTGATGGACATATAAGATTTCTGTGTCAATGCCCTGTGCCTGCAAAGCCTGTTCCGCCTGCTGCTGCACCCCGGTTAAACGTGAATAAACTGTATTGCTGCCATTAATTAAAATTGCTTTTGTCATGTATAGCCCTCCTATTGTGTAACTGCACCTAAAACATCAGCTGCAGTGGGTGTTTTCAAGCCTAAGTTTCCACGTAATGTTGTGCTCTCATACTCTGTACGGAATAGTCCGCGGCGCTGTAATTCTGGAATAACAAGGTCAATAATATCGGTAAAACCTTCTGGGAAATGAGGTGGCATAATATTAAAGCCATCCGCAGCGCCATTTACAAACCATTCCTCTAGCTGATCGACAATTTGCGTTGGCGTTCCGACAATTTCTCGGTGTCCACGAGCACCAGCTACGCGCTCATATACCTCACGAATCGTCACAAGATTTTCTCGAACCGCTAAATCTCGAATGACATGATAGCGCGTCTGTGGATTAGATGCGTCCGCATTCGGTGCATCAAGTGGAAAGGCATCATCAATGTCATACTGTGAAAAATCAGAATCGGTCACACCAGATAAATACTTTAAGCCGACCTCTGGCAAAATATACGAGCTGAGCTGCTGTTGCTTAGCCCGCGCCTCTTCTTCTGTTTTCGCTACTGTAATAAATACACCCGGCATCACTTTTAAATCATCCGCATGACGACCATATTTTGCGAGGCGTCCTTTCACATCTGCATAAAATTGCTGCCCTGCTTCCAGTGTTTGCCAAGCTGTAAAGATGACTTCTGCGGTTTTTGCCGCAAACTCTTTTCCTGCTTCTGATGAACCCGCCTGCACAAGCACTGGATGCCCTTGTGGTGTTTCCGTCTGATCCAAATAGCCCTCCACATCAAACCATTCGCCATGATGCTCGACGCGATGCGTTTTTGCTTTATTTAAAAATTGGCCACTTTCTTTATCTAAAACGAGCGCTTCTTTTTCAACAGAATGCCAAAGCTTTTTGGTCACTTCTACAAACTCTTCTGCACGTTCATAGCGACGCGCATGTTCTAAATGATGGTCTTTACCAAATAAGGAAGCTTCTTTGCCATTCGATGATGTGACGATATTCCATGCGGCGCGACCACCCGATAAGTGATCAATGGAGCCAAATTTGCGCGCAAGATGGAAGGGCTCATTATAAGTTGTCGTTGCCGTTGAGACGAAGCCAATATTTTTTGTCACAGCTTGCAGCGCTGAAATTAATACAATCGGATCAAATTTCAAGCCCGAGCGGTCATTTTCAACAATTTCTTCACCAAAAACATCGGCGAAAAACACCATATCAAATTTCGCCTTTTCGGCTAATTGCGCCTGCTCTTTAATAAAATCAAACGTAAACGCTTCGTTTGTTTTAGCTGATGGATAGCGCCATGACGCCAAATGATGTCCTGGTAAAAAAAAGAATGCCCCTAGCTTCATTTGTTTGGTATTCCCCATATTCAACATCTCCTATTTATTTACTTGGTATTAAAACATACTTAATACGGATTAAATTCATTCGTATACATCGATTTCGTATCAATATTCCCTGCTGGTAAATCATCTACACGCTGTAATGGCTCAATCCAGCGACTGAAGTCCTCATCCGTAAATGTACCACCCTTTGTCGCAATACCTGTGCCACTCCAATATTGTAAATTTTCAATTGGCTCATCACGATCACGTTTTTCCATAATCGATTCTAAGCGCTCGACCACTTTATCGCGCTCAGTCGTATTCATCCACTCGATGGCCTTCGCCACACCTTGTGTAAAATCTTTTACCTCATCTGGATTCTCTTTAATAAACTCGGTCGTAAAGAAGTAGCTACCGGCATTATAAGCCTTTGAAAAAGCATCCATATCACGGAAAATGAGTTGCGTTTTTTTACGCTCCACTGCCTTATCACGAAATACACCATTCAGTGCGGCGACATCGACCTGCCCGTTAATAACGGCCTGCTCCGCATTCACTTGTGGCATCGTCACGAACTCAATTTTTTCAATATCCGCATCACTAACGCCCGATGTATGTAAGTATTCTCGAATGGCCATCTCATAATGCGCTCCCCGAATATTAACGGCCACTTTTTTACCAATCAAATCTTCGGGCTCTTTAATCGTTGTGCCCTTTTTGCCGAAGAAGCCAAGAAAGACTTTTTCATTACTACCATACGATGTCACGACCGATTTCACTTTGACACCCTTGGCGATGGATTTTAAAATCGCGCCGTTAAAGGACATCCCGTAATCTAACTGCTTCGTCGCCACAAATTGAATGCTTTCCGGTCCACCCGTATAAGCTCCCTGATAATCGAGCGACACTTTTTTAAAGTAACCTAAATCCTGCGCCACCTCTGCTGGATTCACAATGCCTGTCTCTCCTTGATAACGCAGTGGATATTTACCATCCGCCGCCTTTGATGTAGCGTCCTCTGTCTTGTCACTACAAGCGCTAAGTGACACCGCCACTACTGCTGCGCTCAGCAATGCTGCAAATTTTTTCATTATTGATTCCCCCTATTTCACTGGTTGTTTCCATTTTGAAAAATGCTTTTCGATTGCAAGTAATGTTTGGTTAATGACAATTCCTAAAAGTGAGATTGTTAAAATTCCCGCATACATCTCAGGAATTTGGAAATTGTATTGTGTGAAGGTGATATAATAGCCAAGCCCCGCCTTTGCGCCAATCATCTCTGCGGCGATTAGTACGAGGATGGCCCCTGTCCCTGCCATGCGAATGCCCGTAAAAATCGTTGGCACAGAGGCTGGTAAAATGACTTTTTTAAATAACTGAAAATCCGATAAATTCATCGATTTTGCAGATTTAATATACAGCGGGTCGACATCACGTACCGCCGCAATCGTATTTAATAAAATCGGCCAAATACATGCGAAAATAATAATGCCCACTTTTGATACTTCACCGATGCCAAGTAATAAAATAAAGACCGGTAATAGCGCAAGTGCTGCCGTATTACGGAAAAGCTCAAGCACTGGATTAAAGAGTTCACGTGCTAGTGGATACCAACCAATGAGTAGTCCAAGTGGTACCGCAACTGCAATTGCTATAAAGAAGCCAAGTGCTGAGCGCACAATACTCGCGCTAAAATGCTTCCATAATTCGCCGCTGACAAGTAACTGCCACCACGTTTTTGCGATTTCAGAAAATGGCGGGAAAAACACGCGGTCCACTAAACCAATACGCGGTGCAATCTCCCATAAAGCAAGTAGTACAACTAATACAATGGATTGCTTAAATAGCTTTGTGCCTATCGTAAATCCGCTCGTTTCCTGCGCTGGTTTTGCGATAGCTTTTTTAATCGTAACCATCCAATTCCTCCTTTAAATATAAGCCCCCTGGTATTCCTTCTCATGCAGCTCACTCCATACCTGATGACGAATGCTTGAAAATTCACTGCTTGAACGAAAATCAGCATCTTGTAGTCGGTGCTTCGTATCATTATCGATTATCGTTTTGACCTTTCCTGGATTCGCTGACAGCACCGCAATACGCTGACCTAAATACACTGCCTCATCAATGCCATGTGTAATAAAGACAATCGTTTTTCCAGTCTTTTGCCAAATACGCACAAGCTCCTCCTGTAGATTTTCACGCGTTTGTGCATCAAGTGCCGCAAACGGTTCATCCATTAATAGCACCTCCGGATCATAGGCGAGGCTTCTCGCAATCGCGACGCGCTGCTTCATACCGCCTGATAATTCATTCGGATAATGATCATAAAATTGCTGAAGACCGACTAAATCCATATAATATTTTGCCTGCTGTAGCCGTTCTTTTTTCGAAATGCCCTTCGCCTCTAAGCCAAACGCCACATTTTGTAGTGCCGTACGCCAAGGATACAAAGCATATTGCTGAAAAACGATAGCACGGTCTAAACCCGGTCCTGTAATTTCCTGCTCGTTAATTAAAATGCGTCCTTTCGTTGGCTTCGTTAAACCACCTAGCATATCTAACAATGTCGACTTCCCACAACCCGAAGGCCCTACTACTGTTAAAAATTCACCTTCGCGAACTTTTAAATTTACATCTGACACTGCTGTGAATGGTGGTTTGCCGTTTCGTGCTGGAAATGTTTTTTCGACAAACTCAAACGAGATTTTATTTTTCATCGACATCGCCTTCCTTATAATTCTTAGTGGTTTAATAGGTATTGAGGTGTAAAAAAAGGCTTCCGTGCCCGAAGAAATTATTCTTCCGGTACGAAAGCCTCTGGTTGTCCAGTGAGCATTTTTTAAACGCTAAAGCCTATTAACTTGATAGGAATACTTTAACAGCTATTCCTTTTTTGCGCAAGTAGTTTTCTGAATATTTTAAATTCGTATTAAAAAAGTGACTGGGCCAGAATACGTTATTTTCCTTTTTTAGCGTTCGCAACGAAAAACCGGAACCGCACCACAGCGCGATTCCGGTTTTTCTTATGCTCATATGGGAGGTTGTTTTTATACATATGTCCCAGCCTCTTTTAATGCATCATTTTTTTCTCAAAACGATTAATATCTGCATCTGCACCAATAACGATTAAAATATCACCTTCATGAATTTCCTCTTCCGCCTGTGGTGACACGATAACATCATTACCTCGCTTGATGGCCATAATGTTAATACCATAGCGTGCGCGGATATCCATACCAATAATTGTATGACCCTCTAAATGATGGGTCGCCTGAATTTCGACGATTGAGTGCTCATCCGATACTTCTAAATAATCTAATACATTATTTGATAGCATATTATTTGCGACACGAATCCCCATATCACGCTCTGGGTGGACAACATGGTCAGCACCAATTTTACGTAGCACTTTTTCGTGATAATCATTTTGTGCCTTCACCGTAATTTTTGGTACACCGATTTCTTTTAAAATAATCGTCGTTAAAATACTCGCCTGAATATCATCACCAATCGCGACAATCACATGCTCAAAATTACGAATACCTAATTGTTTTAATACGGTTTCATCGGTCGTATCTGCAGTCACAGCTTCCGTTGCAATTTGTGCAAACTCATTGACACGCTCCGAAGATTTATCAATCGCCATGACATCAGCACCTTGATTGACAAGTTCATTGACAATACTGCCTCCAAAGCGGCCTAAGCCAATGACAACAAATTCCTTTTCCATGAAAATCCCTCGATTCTACACTTTTTTTCATTGTAAAACGTCTATTCAGAACGACGATGTTGCTCATTACCACACTCATCTAAAGGCTTTTCCGGGCGATGCTGACATGACTCACATGTCGGATCAGCACATGTTACTTCGACCCACTCATTACAAGTGGCACAGTACAATGCATCATAATCATCCGAAAAGCGCAGTAGCTGTACACATATCGGACAATAATCACGTAAGTCCTCGATGTCAATGAGACGGCGGTCCATCGCTAAAAAAGTCCCTTCAATCGCTGCACGATCCAACGCTAACTCCCCCTTATTTGTCCCTATAGTATAGCATAGAAAAAAACAAGGAGTTGTCTAAAAGCCTGAAATAATCAGGTGCTAGACAACTCCTTGCTGACGTTAGGAAAGTGTTCATTTTTATATGAAAACGCTATGATTGATGCTCATCATCACGACCAATACAGCGCTCACATTGCGTATGAATTGATTCTACTTTTTCTCGGATTTCACTACCACATTCACAACAAATTTTCGGTTCTCTTTGACGTTTTTCCATCAAAATCCCTCCATTTTTTGTTAAGCTAGTTGTTTATATCCCGAAAGCGTAAGGAACTCTTCAAAGTCATCTTGCTGTACTAAATCTTTAAAGATTTGTACCGCTTCATTGAATTTCGATGCATTGTACGCTTCTTCACCAAATTGGTCTTTTAGCTTTTGCATCTCTTCTTCAATCGTTTGTTCGACTAATGCTAATGTAATGTCGCGACCATCGTCTAGTTTACCAGCTTCTAGACGAATCCACTGCCATACTTGTGTACGAGAAATCTCAGCTGTTGCCGCGTCCTCCATTAAATTATTAATCGGTGCTGCCCCTTGACCGCGAAGCCATGACGCAATATATTGAATGCCGACGCTACAGTTGACACGTAAGCCTTCTTCTGTAATCGTACCTGCTGGAACTTCTAACAAATCTTCTGCCGTTACTTGAACGTCCTCGCGTTTTTTATCGATTTGGTTCGGATTAGGCATATATTTATCAAATTGCTCCATCGCTACTGGCACTAAGCCTGGATGCGCTACCCATGTGCCATCATGACCATCCATCGCCTCGCGTTTTTTATCTTCGCGTACTTTCGCAAAGGCAATGTCATTTGCAGCTGGATCATCTTTAATTGGAATTTGTGCCGCCATCCCACCAATTGCTGGTGCGTTGCGCTTATGGCATGTTTGGATACATAGCGACGTATACGCACGCATAAATGGTGATGTCATTGTCACTTGACCGCGGTCTGGTAAAATAACACCGTCTTGGTTGCGTAGACGTTTAATATAACTAAAAATATAATCCCATCGACCGCAGTTCAGACCCGCCGAATGCTCGCGTAATTCATACAGAATTTCATCCATTTGGAATGCCGCTGTAATCGTTTCGATCAGTACGGTCGCTTTAATTGTACCGCGTGGAATTTCTAAAGCATCTTGCGCAAAGTTGAAGACATCATTCCACCAACGAGCTTCTAAATGATGCTCTAGTTTCGGCAAGTAGAAATATGGACCTGTGCCGCGTTCGATAGCTTCCTTCGCGCTATGGAAGAAATACAAGCCGAAGTCGAAAAGACTCCCAGACATTGGCTCGCCATCGATTTCTACATGCTTTTCAATATAGTGTAAGCCACGAGGACGTACTAATAATGTCGCATGTTCTTTATTTAGGCTATATTCCTTGCCTGCATCATTCGTGAATGAAATCGTTTCACGAATTGCATCAGCCATATTGATTTGTCCTTCAATCATATTCTCCCACGTTGGACTTGTCGCATCCTCGAAACAAGCCATAAACATTTTCGCACCAGAATTCAATGCATTAATCACCATCTTACGATCAACCGGTCCTGTGATTTCTACACGACGGTCTTGCAAGTCTTTTGGTAACGGTGCAATCGTCCAATCCCCTTCACGAATGCTTTTCGTGTCATCCAAAAAGTGCAGTTGCTCCCCAGCATCCAGACGCGCTTGTTGTTCTTCACGCGCTTTCACTAATTCAATACGGCGCTCATTAAAGTTCTTTTGTAGTAACGCTAAAAACTGTAATGCCTCAGGCGTTAGTACGCGTGCTGTATTGTCATTTTGTTCCCCTGTAATACGGATATGTGCAGTCGTTTGTTGTTGCATGTGAATTCCCCTTCCCCAATGTGAAATATAAAAATAATCTATACTGCGGCTGTAAGCGATTTCCTTCATTGAGTTAGACATCACGATACGGAGGCGCCCATATCGTGATAACCTACGTGCCAAAAAATTTAATCCCGCAGTATAGATCAGTTATGAAAAATTAGAATTGTGCCGTTTCAGTTGAACCAGCCATTGCCGTTGTAGAAGATGTACCGCCAGAAATAACTTGTGATACTTCATCAAAGTAACCTGTACCTACTTCACGTTGGTGCTTCGTCGCTGTATAGCCTTTAGACTCTGATGCGAACTCAGCTTGTTGAAGTTTAGAGTATGCTGCCATACCGTTATCTTTGTAGTCATTTGCAAGCTCGAACATTGAGTGGTTTAATGCGTGGAAGCCAGCTAATGTTACGAATTGGAACTTGTAGCCAAGTTTGCCTAGCTCACGTTGGTATTCAGCAATTTCATCTGTTGAAAGATTTGCTTCCCAGTTGAATGATGGTGAGCAGTTGTATGCTAACATTTTTCCTGGGTATTGTTCGTGAATTGCATTCGCGAATTGACGCGCTTCTTCTAATGATGGTTTCGATGTTTCACACCATACTAAGTCAGCGTAAGGCGCGTATGCTAAACCACGAGCGATTGCTTGGTCGATACCTGGATTTGTACGGTAGAAACCTTCTGGTGTACGTTCGCCCGTTAAGAACGGTGCATCGTATGGATCGATATCAGATGTAACCATGTCTGCTGCGTCTGCATCTGTACGTGCGATGATGATTGTATCAACGCCCATTACGTCTGCTGCTAAACGAGCTGCTACTAAGTTACGTACCGCTGTTTGAGTTGGTTGTAATACTTTACCACCTAAGTGACCACATTTTTTCTCAGAAGCTAATTGGTCTTCTAAGTGAATACCTGCTGCACCAGCTTCGATCATGCCTTTTACTAATTCGAATACGTTTAGTGGGCCACCGAAACCAGCTTCTGCGTCAGCTACGATTGGTGCAAACCAGTCGAATTCGCCGCCGCGACCTTCAGCTGTATCAATTTGGTCAGCGCGTTGTAACGTTTGGTTAATACGTTTTACAACTTGTGGTACAGAGTTTGCTGGGTATAATGATTGGTCTGGATACATTTGACCTGCAATGTTGGCATCTGCTGCTACTTGCCAGCCTGATAAGTAAATCGCTTGTAAGCCTGCTTTTACTTGTTGCATTGCCTGGTTACCAGTTAAAGCACCTAATGCGTTGATGAATGGCTCAGAGTGTAGTGAGTTCCATAAGCGAGCTGCACCGCGTGTTGCTAGTGTTTGTTCAACTAATACAGAACCACGTAATTTTAAAACTTCTTCCGCGTTGTAAGGGCGTGTTACACCTTCGAAGCGAGCCTCTTTCCATTGTTGCTCTAATTGTTGTGCTGTTTGATTTGTCATTATAATTCCTCTCCCTCTATCTGATAAACTTAACAACAATGTTCTGTTTCCGTGTTGCATAACAGTTGTTGTTTGTTGTAAACTACTATATAACAAAGAGTGAATTTTTGTATTATTTTTTGGATAAAATACCCATTCTTCAAGATAAAACGGTATAATGCTAGATGAAACCGTTTTAATTCTACTTCAGGAGGTAATGAAATGACTGTAACAGCTACACAACTACATGATGTATTAGTACAATATCAAGTTTTATGGGAAGATTGGATGCCAAAAGATGCCACGATTGCCTTAGCGTATGAGGAACAATATATTTATTACGCCCCAAAGCATTATGATATACAGGTTCAACTCGGCTCAAAACCAAGTGAAACGAGCATTGCTTATCAAACGATTACGCAAAAACAAAAAATTGCACAAATTATTAACGACCCACATACCGGTACGTCCTACTATGGTGTGGGCTATCCGATTACGATTCAAGAGCGCGATGCGGCGTTAATTGTCGTCTTACCTCCATCTTATGCTAAACATAAAAACCCCATGCTCAAGTTTGTCACAGGTCGCCTTGAAGACGAGTGGATGCCTGTCGCTGTGTCAACCATTGCCTATTTTGAAAGTTATAATAAGAAGAATTGGTTTTATTTAGATAATGAACAATACCAAGTATCGTTAACAATGAAAGAATTATCCGAGCGATTACCTGAAGAATTTATTCGGATTCACCGTTCATTTATCGTTAATATTCATAATATTTCAAAAATATCACGTGATGTCACATCGAACCTTGTTATTGTGACACGCTCCGGCGATCATTTGCCCGTTAGTCAAAGCTATGTGGCTGATTTACGGAAAGTACTCGAATTTTAATATTTTCTTAGCGAGAAATCGTGCTACGGCGCGGTTTCTCTTTTTATTTTCATAAAAGAGTTGAAAATTCACGTCAATTTTATATAATAAATAACGTTTGAGTAAACTTTAAGTTTGGTTAAAGTAAACTTTCTTTACTAGAAGTATGGTTAAAGTAAACTTTCTTCACTCAAAGTTTACTTATAGTAAATGACGAGGAGCAACGATATGCAAATCGGAAAAAAAATAAAACGTCTGCGCCTGAAAAAAGGCCTCACGCAAGAGGAACTTGGTGAACGCACAGATTTAAGTAAAGGATATATTTCGCAACTTGAACGCGATTTAAATTCCCCATCTATTGAAACACTTTTTTCATTATTAGAAGTACTTGGCTCAACGCCAAAAGAATTTTTTGATGATGATGCGACCGAGCAAAAAGTCGTTTATATGGAAGAAGATCAAACATTGTATACCGATGAAGAAAAAAACTTCCATTTACAATGGCTCATTCCAACATCGAATGAAAAAGAAATGGAGCCGGTGTTGTTAACATTTGACAATCACGGTGAGTTCAAATATTTTGAGCCATCGCAATCGGAAACATTTATTTATGTAATGGAAGGTCGCCTACGCCTTGAGCTTGGCAAAGAGCATTATGTCGCAACAAAAGGTAATGCACTTTATTTTGAGGCTTCCGACCACCACCAATTATTCAATGACTATGCTGGGCAGACGAAAATTTTACTCGTCGCAACAGACTCATATTTGTAATTAGGAGGATCTTATGGACACGATTATTCGTTTTGACAACGTATCAAAAGCATATGACGACGGCACAGTCGTTTTAAAGGACATCAGCTTCGAAATGGAGCGCGGAAAATTCTATACATTACTTGGCCCCTCTGGCTGCGGGAAAACGACAATTTTACGTTTAATTGCCGGCTTCATGGAACCATCACAAGGTGGTATTTATTTTAACGGCAATAAGATCAACAACATTCCTGCCAATGAACGCCAAGTGAATACCGTTTTCCAAGACTATGCACTATTCCCTCATTTAAATGTTTTTGAAAACGTTGCATTTGGTTTACGTATTCAAAAAATCAAAGAAAAAGACATTAAAGAACGCGTCGAAGAAGCATTACGTTTCGTCAACTTAGCAGGCTATGGTACACGAGAAATTCAAGAAATGTCTGGTGGTCAGCGTCAGCGTGTAGCGATTGCACGCGCGATTGTTAATGACCCTGAAATCATTTTATTAGATGAACCATTATCAGCGCTTGATTTAAAACTGCGTACTGAAATGCAATATGAATTACGTGAATTACAACAACGCCTCGGTAAAACATTCGTCTTTGTCACACATGACCAAGAAGAAGCACTCGCAATGAGCGACGAAATCTTCGTCTTAAACCAAGGTACAATTCAACAAAGTGGCTCACCCGTTGATATTTATGATGAACCAATCAATCGCTTCGTTGCCGATTTCATTGGGGAATCAAACATTGTCGAAGGAACGATGGAACGCGATTTTGAAGTATCCTTTATCGGCAAAACATTTGAATGTGTAGACCAAGGACTAAATCCACATGAAAAAGTAGATGTTGTCATTCGCCCTGAAGATTTGGAAATTACAACCGTTGAACATGGCAAAATTACGGTCACCGTTGATACGCAACTATTCCGCGGCGTTCACTACGAGTTATCGACCTATGATGATAATGGCAATGAATGGCTCATTCACTCGTTGAAAAAAGCTGATGTTGGTGCAAAAATCGGCTTAGACTTCGAACCAGATGCGATTCATATTATGCGTCTGAATGAAACAGAAGAAGAGTTTGATGCACGCCTTGAATCATATGGAGACGAAGAACATGCAAAATAAGCGTAGCGGTAGTATCACGCTCGTACCTTACTATGTCTGGATTGCCCTCTTTGTTATCGCACCAATCGTCTTAGTTGGCTACTATTCACTACTCGATTTAGAGGGTAATTTTACGCTAGAAAACTATAAAAACTTTTTAACACCCGTCTATTTAAAAATGACGCTAAGCTCGTTTTGGTATGCATTTTTAATTACCACTGTCTGTTTAGTCGTTTCGTATCCAGCAGCATTTATTATTTCACGCTTAAAAAACAAACAGCTCTGGCTCATGTTAATTATTATTCCATCATGGATTAATCTACTATTAAAAACATACGCATTTATCGGAATCCTTGGCCAAAGCGGTCCTATCAATGCCTTCCTAGCATCAATAGGATTTGAAAAACAGCAAATGCTCTTTACAAGCGCAAGCTTTGTCTTTGTATCTGTCTACATTTTCATTCCGTTTATGATTTTACCGATTTTCAATTCAATCGATAAATTAAGCCCTGCATTGTTAGATGCCTCTCGCGACTTAGGAGCATCTCGCCTTTATACATTGCGCCGCGTCATGATTCCGCTAACGATGGATGGCATTAAAGCTGGGATTCAAGCCGTTTTTATCCCGGCCTTATCACTATTCATGATTACACGCCTTATCGCTGGTAACCATGTCATCACGCTTGGTACAGCGATTGAGCAGCAATTCCTCGTGACGCAAAACTGGGGTATGGGTTCTACGATTGCGGTATTCTTAATCATCTTTATGTTTATCATCATGGCCTTTACCGGCGAAAAGAAAAAGAAAGGAGCATCTCGCCGTGGCAAAAATTAATACGAGCTCTAAAATTTATTTAACACTTGTCTTTATCGTGTTATACGCGCCGATTTTCTTTTTGATTTTCTATTCGTTTAATAGCGGCGACTCGATGACAAACTTTCAATCGTTTACATTAGATCACTACAAAGACGTCTTTGCTGATTCTCGCCTTGTCGTCATTTTATTAAATACCGTTGTTGTCGCGCTATTATCAGCTTTAATCGCAACGATCATTGGGACGATGGGTGCCATTGGTATTCAAACGATGCGTAATCGCAAGCTGCGCAACACCGTTTTATCATTAAACAATATTTTAATCGTTAGCCCAGACGTTATTATCGGGGCATCGTTTTTAATTTTATTCACAATGGTCGGTATCAAGCTCGGTTTCACATCGGTACTTTTAAGCCATATTGCGTTTAGTATTCCGATTGTTGTCATCATGGTGCTACCAAAAATGCAAGAAATGTCGAATACATTAATCGATGCGGCACTTGATTTAGGTGCATCGAAAAAAGAAGTATTAACACGCGTGATTTTACCGTATATTCAACCTGGTATTTTCGCTGGCTTCTTTATGGCCTTAACGTATTCACTTGATGATTTCGCTGTCACATTTTTCGTCACAGGTAACGGCTTCTCAACCTTATCTGTTGAAATTTATTCAATGGCACGCGCTGGCGTATCGTTAACGGTCAATGCACTGAGCGGAATTGTTTTTGCGGTGACGATGTTGCTTGTACTCGGCTACTATTTCGTCACAACACGCAAAATGAAAGGAGTGCGTAAATAATGAAAAATCTTGTCAAAGCGATAATTGCGATTGCCATTATTTGCGCTGCACTGATGTATACTGTGCACTCTCTTGACAAAACATCATCAAAAGCTGGTGCCAATGTTTTAACCGTCTACAACTGGGGCGAATATATCGATCCCGCGCTACTGAAAAAATTTGAAAAAGAAACCGGCATTCATGTCATTTACGAAACATTTGATTCAAATGAAGCAATGATGACGAAGGTCGAACAAGGTGGTACAAATTATGATATCGCCGTTCCATCTGAATATACAATCGAGCAAATGAAAGACAAAAAATTGTTGCTACCGGTCGATCATCAAAAAATACCTAACTTAAAAAATATCGATGCAGATTTTTTAAATTTAGATTTTGATAAAAAGAATCACTATTCGATTCCATATTTCTGGGGTACGGTTGGTGTCGTTTACAATCCGAACATGTTAACGAAAAACTTAGATTTCTCGTCATGGAATCAACTTTGGGACCCTTCATTAAAAGGAGAAATTTTACTTGTCGATAGCGCACGTGAAGTGCTTGGCATGAGCTTAAATAGCATGAACTTATCGCTAAACTCAACCGATTCAGCGGAGCTCAAAAAGGCAACCGACAAACTCATCAAACTATCACCCAATGTCAAAGCGGTCATTGGCGATGAAGTGACGCAATTAATGGTCAATGGTGATGCTGCTGTCGCCCTTACTTGGTCTGGTCAAGCAGCCGATATGATGTATGACAATGAAGAATTGACCTACACCGTTCCAGATGAAGGCTCAAATTTATGGTTTGATAATATGGTCATTCCAAAAACATCGAAAAATGTCGACGGCGCGCATCAGTTTATTAACTTTATGTTAGATCCTAAAAATGCGGCACAAAATGCCGATTATGTTGGTTATTCAACACCAAATAAAGCCGCACTAAAATTATTAGACGCTGAAGTAGTCAATGATGAGCGCTACTACCCTTCTGCTGAAGTACGTGATAATTTGCACGTCTATAAAGATTTAGGCAAAGAAAAAATCGGCGAATACAACGAACTATTTTTGAAATTTAAAATGTCATTACAATAACGACTACTGAAACCCGTGCAATCGCGCGGGTTTTTCTACGACTTTTAACTGAAGTTGTTCGGCGCTCCTTGCGACAACTAGCTGATGCACGCTATAATTTAGCTACACGAAAAGCTTGAATTAAAGAATTTTGAAGGAGTTGCGTATGAATACTCATAATCGTTTTGCCCTTATGTTATTAATGTTCATCATGTTTATTACGATGAGCGGTATCGGCTTAATCGTGCCAATTATGCCATTATATTTACAAGCATTTGGTGCAGCCGGTCAAGTACTTGGCTTTTTAATCGCCATCATTGCATTTGCACAATTTATTTTCTCTCCACTCGCTGGTAATCTCTCTGACCGTATCGGCCGTAAAAAACTCATTGTATTCGGCTTGATTGTCAACGGTGCTGCACAAATTGGTTTTGCGCTCTCTGGTCAGTTAGTTGAGCTGTTCTTTTGGCGTTTCTTAACAGGCGTCGGTTCAGCATTTATTATGCCTTCTGTCATGGCGTATGCGGCAGATATTACGACGCTTGAAGAACGTGGAAAAGCAATGGGGCTTATTGGCGCTGCAATTTCATTTGGCTTTATGATCGGGCCTGGTATCGGTGGTGCGCTTTCAAATGTTAATCTTCACTTCCCGTTTTATTTTGCTGGGAGTGCCGCAATTTTAACAGCTATTGTAGCGCTGATTTTCTTACCGAAAACAACACCAGCAATGGCCCCAACTGCTTCGAAAGCATCGAATAATATCGCCAAAGAACTTGTACGTTCGGTGAAAAAACCGTATTTTGTCATGCTCATCGTTGTCTTTATTTTCTCATTTGGTATTTCAAATTTCCAAGCAACATTATCGATGTATTTAACTTATAAATTTGATTACTCACCAAATGATATTGCGATTTTAATGACCGTTGGTGGCTTCGCCGGCGTCATCATTCAAGGCGTACTACTCGGCCGGTTATTCAAACGTTTTGGCGAACTACGCATCGTCTTATGGAGTCTTGTCGTAGCAGCCATTACGTTTATTTTAATGATTTTCATGAGCGGTTATTTTGTCATTTTATTTGTCGCTACGCTATTCCAAATTGCTACGACACTTATTCGCCCGGCCATTAATACGCTCGTATCAAAATCGGCTGGTAATGAACAAGGTTACGCCGCCGGTATGAACAATGCTTATATGTCACTCGGCAATATGATTGGCCCAGCACTCGCTGGGACGTTATTAGATTGGAAACTTGATTCACCGTTTATTTTAGGAGCCATCATTCTATTTGTTGGTTATATTATTTTATTCGCTTGGTCACGAAAACAAGCATCGTTATAACAAAAAAAGTAGGAATCGTCTAACATGACGGTTCCTACTTTTTTGTTAAGCACCTTTAAATTGACGTAAAAATCCTGCCACATAGGCGACATTTACAGCCAATAGCCGCTCATCCGGACTCATATGCGCGTCGTGTAAGCCATACGGTGTATTTGCACCGGCCCAAAACATCGCACCGGGTAGTTCTTTTAAGAAAAAGCCAAAATCCTCACCGGTCATCGCAACATCACATTCATAGGCCGTCACTGCTGGCGTTTTTTCAGCATACGCTAACAATGCGCGCGCACACGCTGCGTCATTGTACACTTGATAATACCCAGAACCCCAATCAATTGTCACGTCACAATCATAGGCAAGTTCCGTAGCGTGGCACAACTTCACAATTCGCTCTTTAATCAAGGCCATCGACTCCGCTGACATCGTACGAATCGTGCCTTCTAACCGTGCATGTTCAGCAATAATATTTTGTACGACTCCACTTGTCATCTTGCCAATTGTTACAACGCCGCTATCTAATGGGTCAACATTGCGACTAACGATCGTTTGCAATTGTAAAATTAAATTAGCAGCCGCAACCGTCATATCTTTTGTTAAATGTGGGCGCGCAGCATGACCACCTTGCCCTTTCAAATCAATAAATAATTCAGACGTATTCGCAAATAGCATACCCGGGCGCGTCGCTACCGTACCAACGGGATATTCTGGTGCTACGTGGCATGCAAAAAGATAATCCGGCAATAAATCAGGGCGTTCATTTTTCATAAATTCAAGCATCGGCTTCGCACCACCGGGACTTTCTTCAGCGGGCTGAAAGTAAATAATGATTGTATTATCTGGCTGTTCCTGTGCAAATTCTTGCACAAGCCCAAGCGCAATTGTCATATGAAAGTCATGCCCGCATGCATGCATAAACCCTCGATGCTTCGACGCAAAATCAAGTCCCGTTTCTTCTGAAATCGCAAGCGCATCGATATCGGTACGCCAACCAATTTTTAGCTGCGGATTTTTTCCTGCAATCGTTAAAATAATGCCGGTACGCCACGTATCTACCGTAAAATAAGGCTGTGCTAATGATGCAATAACATCTAATAAATAAGCTTGTGTTTTAAATTCCTGAAAACCAAGCTCTGGAATTTGGTGTAGCGCTCTACGAATTGCGACTAATTCTTTCATATTCATCATTCTCCTTATCAAAAAAAGCCGCCTCAAAAACACTTGAGACAGCTTACGTTATGATTAAATTTTGCGTAAATCTTGCATAATTTCTGTTTTTGACTTCGTTTTTTCGTCGATTTCTTTAATGACTTTCGCTGGTACGCCAGCCACTACTGTATACGCTGGTACATCTTTTGTAACAATTGCACCTGCCGCCACGACCGCACCTTCACCAACATGGACGCCTTCTAAAAGAACGGCATTTGCACCGACCATTACATTATTTTCAAGAATAACTGGATCTGCACTTGGTGGCTCAATAACACCCGCTAACACCGCACCTGCTCCGACATGACAATCTTCGCCAACTGTTGCGCGACCACCTAATACTGCATTCATATCAATCATTGTACGTGCACCAATTTCTGCACCAATATTAATAACCGCACCCATCATAATAACGGCATGCTCTCCAATCATTACTTCATCACGAATAATTGCACCCGGTTCAATACGCGCATTGATTCCTTTTAAATCAAGCGTTGGTACTGCTGAATTACGGCGATCATTTTCAACTACATAGTCTGTAATAACTGCTTTATTCGCCTCTAATGCCGCTTCGATTTCATGCCAATTGCCAAAGACAACAGCGGTATTCTGTTCGCCAAATACCGTGGTATTTGGACCAAAATCAAGCGCCGCGACACGTTCACCTTTAATGTAAACTTTAACCGGTGTTGCTTTTTCTGCATTTGCTAAATAAGCGATAATTTCCTGTGCATTTAATTTTTCCATCGTGACAAATTCCTCCTATGTAATGAAATATGTTTCATTGTACATGATTTTATGAGAAATTTCATTCGAAATTATTCGAAAAGTCATATTATTTTCTATTTATTGTTCGAATAATCGTATAGACATTGTGCCTGTTGTTTCACAATATCGGTGAATGCTTGCACTTGGCGTAATTGAAGTGATGATTCATAGCCAATTAGCCACGTATCACGCGTTAATTCAAAATCCTTTGAGTCCGCATTTAAATTAATACGATTGACATTTTCGGTACCACTTAACGTAATCGATGGTAAAATCGCATAGCCAATGCCATTGAGTGCCATTTGCTTACACGTCTCAATTTGGTCTACTAAAATTTGATGTTTTGGATTCGATGTGAAGTGACGTTGCCACCATTGTTGAATTTCTTGAAAGTAATTTGAATCACTTTTAAATTGAATAAATGGACGCTCCGTTTCAAAAACTTCTTCAAGCGTTTCAATTTCCGTATCTACTAAATACAATGTATCGCGGAATAAATGCTCTTTTGGCCCCTTCCAATCGGTATTACCACGAATAATACCAATATGCGCTTCGCCTTCATAAATTGCACGTAAGATTTCCGAGCTCCATCCCGTAATAAGCGACACTTTCGCATCGGGATACTGCGTCACAAATTCCTTTAACACTTTTGGCAACCACGTATGCCCTACAATTGAGGCACAAGCAATTTTCAACGTGCCGTGTACTTTAGAATTAAGTGCCTGTAGTGTTTCAAATACTTCCTCGCGGCGCGCAATCATTTCATTTGAATATTGAATCACAAGCTCGCCAGCAGGTGTTGCTGTCAGCCCTTTTTGTGAACGTAAAAATAGCTTTGCGCCCCAATCTTTTTCAATCGTTTGCAGACGTTGCGACAATGCCGGCTGCGATAAAAATAAGCGTTCAGCAGCGCGGCGCATATTTCCTTCTTCAGCGAGGGTTTTCATAATTTCTGCTTCAGATGTTGTCATGCTCAAACTCCTCCTTGCTCCATGATTTCATTTTAACAGAGTACAAAAAAAGAGACATCAATTGATGCCTCTTGTCATTACGATTGATATACATATTTTTTTAATTGTTTTAAAATAACGCGTCTCGTCATGATGCCACAAAATTTCCCACTGTCGTCGACTACGCATAAAAATGCATGATTGATTACTAAATCTAGCGCTTTTCTAAACGTTTCGTGCACGTTCAATGTCGCAATATTTACATCCATGACTTCGTCAACTACTTTATCAGCTAACTGGTCGTATTCGATGCGTTCTAAGCCTAAAATGGAGTCCATAATCATGCGAGCGCTGATTAGGCCACAAAATCGGTATGTTGGATCGAGTACGGGAATCGCTGAATAACCACTCTTTGTAAGGACTAACAGCGCGTGTTCGACGTTGTTACCGAGTTGTACATGCGCGACCTTTTCAGCAGGAATGATAAACTCTTCTACGGGCATTTCTAAAAACTCTTTCTTGCTCAAAGAAATCATATCCCTCTACCCCTTTTATCTATTCTACGAAGTTTTACAACTTAGCTTCCAATTTATCATATCATATAAAATCCTATTTAGACTAACTAAAACGTTTCCAATTAGCCTTTTTATACATTGAATTAGACTATTTGCACAGCTGTTAATTTCCAAATTTGGAATAAAAAAAGGAATGACGCGTACGCCATTCCTTTTAGTAACACTTACTCTTCATCGTTTAAGACGCGGTAAGCTTGCTTTAAAAATGTTTCTTGGCTATTGATTTGCTTATCGTCAGCGGCTGCTTTTTTATAATGATAAACACCATTAGCGTCTTGAACACGCGCCTTCACATTATCAGCAAGCTCTAAATCAATTGTTTCTAAAATACGTTTTTTAATACCCGCATCAAAAATTGGGAATAAAATCTCCACACGCTTAATCATATTTCGCGTCATCATATCCGCTGAAGATAAATACAATTTATTTTCACCGTTGTGATGGAATAAATAAATGCGTGAGTGCTCTAAGAAACGGCCAACGATACTCGTCACCGTAATGTTATCGCTAATGCCTGGAATTCCTGGGCGTAAACAGCAAATGCCGCGAATAATTAAATCGACTTTCACACCTGCAATCGACGCCTCATACAATTTCATAATTAAATCTTTATCAGTCAATGAATTCATTTTCGCACGAATGTAGCCATTCCCAAACTGTTGTTGGAAGGCGATTTCTTCATCGATTAAATCTAAAAACTCATCGCGAATATCAAATGGCGACACGACTAAATGGTCAAAGTTTGGCTTTTCAGTATAACCACTTAAATAATTAAAGAAGTTTGTCGCATCCGCACCAATTTTTTTGTTCGTTGTAATGATGCCCATATCGGTATAAATTTTAGCGGTCGCATCATTGTAGTTCCCTGTACCAAGATGCACAAAGCGCTCGATATTCCCCTGGCGCTTGCGCACGACTAATGTAATTTTTGAGTGCGTTTTTAAATTGTGCATGCCATAAATAACGAGGCAACCTGCTTGTTCAAGCTCCTTAGCCCAGTGCACATTATTTTCTTCATCAAAACGCGCTTTTAATTCAACAAGCACCGTTACTTGCTTTCCGTTTTCAGCGGCTTGTTTTAAGGCACGAATAACCGGTGAATTACCGCTCACGCGATACAATGTTTGCTTGATTGCTAACACATCTGGGTCTTGCGCTGCTTCGGTTACAAAATCAACAATCGGCTGGAACGATTCATATGGATGATGGAAAAATAAATCTTCCTTCAACGCCTTCTCAAATAAATCTTCATCCGACTCAAGCGATAGCGGCACTTGTGGGATAAAGCTTTCGTATTCAAGTTGCTCACGACCTTCTGCTATCACTTTGCAGAACCCAAAAAGGAATGTTAAATCAAGCGGGCCATCTAAACGGAACACTTGTGCATCCCAATCTTCTAGCTCTTCTAACAGATATTTCAGCATATCGTCATCCATCTCGCCAGAGCGTACTTCAATACGTGTTGTTGCACCCCACTTACGTTTTTTCAGTTCTTTTTCAATTTCAACTAATAAATCGCGGGCGCCTTCTTCATGAATCGTTAAATCGGCGTTGCGTGTTAAACGGAATCCTTGCACAGATTTCACTTTGTACCCACGGAACATTTCATCGATATTTTGCA
This sequence comes from Kurthia huakuii LAM0618, assembly GCF_000505545.1. Taxonomy (GTDB): domain Bacteria; phylum Bacillota; class Bacilli; order Bacillales_A; family Planococcaceae; genus Kurthia; species Kurthia huakuii. The sequence continues at coordinate 107,071 of NZ_AYTB01000007.1, read as the reverse complement.
CGATAACATCTTCTAATAATACACCATGAATTTCATGTTGCGCGCTTGGCAGTTGAATAAAACGATCCAACACAGACGGTACTTGCACGATGGCCATTTTTTTACGCAGCTCTTCATCTTCCTCATCTTCACGTTCTAATAACACGATTAAGTTTTGCGTCTTATTTAATAACGTTGGGAATGGGCGATACGCATCGACTGCAATCGGTGTTAACACTGGGAAAATGGTTTCATCAAAATAGTTTTGAATGTACGCTTGTTGCTCCTCTGTTAACGTATCCGTCTTTTGAATAAATACGCGTTCGTTTGGCAATTGTTGCAACACTAATTCTTTATAAACATCAATTTGGCGCGTAATTAATTGACGTGTGCGCGCTTCAATACGCGCAAGCTGTTCTTTTGGCGTTAAGCCCGATTTATTTTCAGGTTTATGGAATCCAGCTTTCACTTGATCTTGTAAACCGGCAACACGCACCATGAAAAACTCATCTAAATTCGAGCTAAAAATTGCTAAAAATCGGAGGCGTTCTAATAGTGGATTGCGCTCATCCTCTGCTTCTTCTAAGACACGTTCATTAAATGCTAACCAACTTAATTCGCGATTGTTATAATATTTCGGTTGCTCAATTTCTTGTAATGTAGCTAACTTTTGATTCATATTATCCTTCCTCTTCTATAAAGTGTAGTTCGATCGTTTTCTTGATTAGACGCTCTAAATGTTTTGTTTGACGCTTCGAACGATATTGTTCGGCCAATGAATTGCTGTTCGTATAAATATGCACCTCGACAACTTCCCCTTTGTCGAAGAGACGCACCTTACGCACGACATTGCGCTTTGTGGCATCGAGCGCATACGTAAATTTTAAAATCGAGCCAAGCTCTAATAACACTTTCAACTCTTCCTCTGAAAACCACTCGACAAACGGTGCAGCGTAGCGTTTAAAATTATCTTTATTTTTATACGATGCTATTAACGCTAAACGCACGCGCTCTTTATGGTTTAAACCATCGATTGCACGATTCGATAAAATGTAAAATGTATGCTGACTTGCAGCATCTTTATCGATATATTCACCTAAGAAATACACTTTTGCGGCATTCGCCAATAAACGTAAGTTTTGGCGCTCAAAATGAATCGCCCCAATGTCATTTAATTGCTTGTACATCATTTCAGCTAAGTATTCATGGTGCTTAATTTGTCCTTCATTTTTCCCAAACTCAGCACATAAAAATTTAGCGGTCGTTGAAAATACGTCATAGCGGTCAAAGGCATGTGGATTTTGTTTTAGGATACGTTGAATGACAAGACCTTCACGTAATCCTTTACGGCTAAACTGAAATTTCTGAGCACCAACAACATCCATCAATGCATGGAATACTTCAATAACAGGACCAATAATATCGGCGCGGTCACTTGATAAACCATCTAATTTTTGCAACTGTTCAAGCGGCATACTCGTTAATGTTTCAGCAATTTCTAAAAAGTCTTTTCGCGTAATGCGGTATTGGTGAACACCAGACAATGGATAATTGTTGCGATGCTGGTCAAACGTTGCCATATTTCGCGCACTACCACCAATGCCGATAACCGGTAAATTTAAATTTTTAAGCCATGGAATTGTACTAAATTGTGCATGTGCAAAATCATAGACCGCTTGGCGTTCATTAGCAGTTAAAACTTCACCTGACACAAACTGCTGTTTTAACGATACAGAACCAAACGGCAAACTAATCGACTGCATTAATTCCTTCTCATCGAAATAGGTCAGTTCGGTACTACCACCGCCCATATCAATCGTCACTCCAGAAGGTGTTGATGTCGTATACACGACGGCAAAGTAGCCATAAAATGCCTCTTGTTGCTCCGATAATAATTCGATGTTGACGCCTACCGCTTCTTTCATACGCATCAAAATATCAGCACCGTTTCTCGCCTGGCGAATAGATGCTGTCGCAATCGCACGAGCATGCTCAACATTATAGTCTTCTAAGATTTCAGCAAATGCATGTAAAATCCCTTCTAAACGTTCAATGCCTTCTTCTGCTAAAATACCTGTTTCTCCAATAAAGCTCCGCAACCTTGCAACTGCTTTAACGTTTTCAATTTCCTTTAAACCCGTGTGCTGGTCATAGTGGTAAATAACTAGGCGAACCGTGTTCGATCCGATATCAATAATGGCTGTTTTATACTCCGTCATATGTGCACGTCCTTTACTGTGATAGCTGTTTTCTCTATACTATATACTCTATACTTTTTCAATAAACATTGATATGATGGATATTGACTATTAAATTGAATGCTCTGAATTTTCTCAGTTATTTTCTTATGAGAAAGGTGGGCTTTTAGTGACGTATCAATTTAGCAATAATGAGTTAGCATTAGCTGTTTTTACAGTGAATAAGCATGCAAAAACAGCACTCGACAACAAAGGACTTTATGCGTTAAAACGAAGCGCAATTTGTGAGCTTCTTCGTACAAATCGTGCTAAGAAAATCGGCCTACATTTTGTTAACAATCCTAGATTTAGCAAACAACAATCGGCCGTGCTTATCCAATGTGAGGATTACTATTTTCATACGCTGCCCCAAAAAGAAGATTTTGCGCAGCTCCCACACCTTGGCCATTTAGATCGTCATTATCGGAACCCTAAACGCCGCATGAGCCTAAATGAAGCGAAACGGATTTTATGCTCATTTACGAACACATCCGTAAAACCGATTCGTTCACGTCCTCAAAACGATATAAGAAAAGCTTCTTCAAGTTACTTTTACGGGTATTAACATTCCGGAGTCCAACAAAAAACCGCGCCTGTGCGCGGTTTTTTATTTATCCAATCTTAATCGCTAAGAACCGCGCCTTGGTCTATAAAGCGTATTGGTCGATTTTTAAAATAAGTTCCGCAATTTCAGGTTTACTAATTTGATCTTCTGCTCCAACTTCAAGACCTTTATGACGCAAATCATCGGTAATCAAGCTTGAAAAAATAATCACCGGTAATTTTTGTAGCTGTGCGTTAGCCTTAACTTTTTTCGTTAAATGATGGCCATCCATCTGCGGCATTTCAATATCCGTTACTACTAACTGAACATAATCACTAATGTCCCCACGTTTTGCACTAAACTCTAAATATTCATAAGCATCTTTACCATTTTCAAAAAATTCAATATTAACATAACCTGCCTCTGTTAACGTATCATTTAACAGCTTGCGCAATAACGGAGAATCTTCCGCTATAACAATTTTTTTGTCGCTGCGCTCACGATTACCGAGCTTTTTCACAGACTCAATTTGAATGCCCGACTCTGGATTGATGTCGACCATAATACGTTCGAAATCTAATAGTAACAACATGACATCTTCACGTTTAATTACGCCAATAACTTGTGAACCGCCGCCTTGATACATATCAGATGGTTTTTCAATTTGATCCCATGAAATACGATGAATTTTTGTGACGTTATCGACATGAAATACAACTTTTTGTTGATTAAATTCTGCGACGATATATTTTTGCTGTTCGCCATAATTTTGTGTTGGTACACCTAACACTTTTTGCATATCAACAACCGGTAACACTTCTCCGCGTAGTTGCACAATTCCTTCTACGTGTGGGTGTGCATGTGGAATAAACGTCACAGGAATAGGCTGAATAATCTCTTTTACTTTAATAACATTAATACCGAATTTGTTAGAAGCCACTTCAAATTCGACAATTTCCAGTTCGTTTGTACCACTTTCCAACAAAATACCTTTGTTACTTTCCATTGGACAATCGCCCCCTTAGGCTTAATTTTATTACGTCTATTGTATCATATGACATATAGACATTATAGCCAAATATCATGATGTACACATATAAAACACATCTTTTTTACCATACTTCTATGTATGTCAGCCGATTTTGAACTACTTAAACACGAATGTCTACTGTCGTAAGGGACTTTTTAATAATAGCGCATAAGCTAAAAAGTAATGACTATTACTTCTAGCTTTTACAAAACCTTTACATTTCATAGTAATCAATTAATGCCTGTGTCCCGTTGTAGTCATAGCCTTTTGCTGATAGCTCATCATACATCGCTTTGGCCATCTTTAAACCCGGTAGCTCAAGCTCCATTCGCTCCGCCTCATCTAGCGCAATCCCCATATCTTTAATCATATGCATAATATAGAAGCCTGGCTCCTTATCACCGTTCAACATACGCGGCGCTAAATTGCTTAATGACCATGAACCCGCTGCCCCTGTCGCAATCGATTCTAGCACGCGTGCCATATCAAGTCCCGCTTTTTTACCATACGCAATCGCTTCACAAACGCCAATCATATTCGTTGCAATCGCAATTTGATTACACATTTTTGTATGTTGCCCCGCACCAGCTGTCCCTTGTAACAAAATATTTTGACCAATTGCTTCAAACAATGGCTTCACCGCATCAAATGCTTGTTGCGAGCCACCTACCATAATCGATAACGTCCCGTTTTGCGCGCCAATATCGCCACCAGAAACAGGTGCATCAAGCGCCTCCATCCCAAGATTTTGGGCTGCATCTGCAATTTTTTTCGCGAGCGCTGGTTTCGAGGTTGTCATATCGACAACAATTTTCTGTGGCGTTGCAGCCTTAAAAATACCGGTTTCACCAAAATAAACTTCTTCAACGTCTGTTGGATACCCGACCATCGTAAAGACGACATCCCCTTGCACCGCTGCTGCTTGCGCTGTGTCGTACCACAGTGCGCCTAACGCCACTAATGGCATCGCCTTCTCCTTCGTACGCGTATACATATGTACCGTATGTCCCGCCTTTAAAAAGTTTTTAATAATGCTTTGTCCCATAACCCCTGTTCCAATAAATGTTATATTTGTCATTATCATTTCCCCCTTTGCTTTTATTGTAACAAAAAAGAGCAGTCGCATAATAGCGCTGCTCCTAGATTTCTCTTTAAAATGGGCCGTAATTAATATAATGAGCCAAAATTAAAATAGCGATGCTGACAATCACTTGGATGACGAAGAATGGGAAATACCAACGCACCCATTTATTCCACTGAATACCTGCTACAGCAAGCGCAGCGATTAATGCACCGTTTGTAGGGAATAATAAAGCTGCAATCCCATCACCTAATTGGAACGCTAATACCGCAGTTTGACGTGTCACACCTACTAAGTCTGCAAGCGGCGCCATGATTGGCATTGTTAAGGCTGCTTGACCACTTTGCGATGGTACAAGGAAGTTGATGACCATTTGAATGAACATCATCGCGACAGCTGTTAACGCCGATGGCACACCTTGTAATAAATCGCTCATATAATGAAGCATTGTATCAAGTAAACCACCATTTTGGAAAACAACTAATACAGCTTGTGCTAAACCAATAATCAGTGCACCACCGATTAATTCACTAGCACCTTTTACAAAGTTATCGGCGATTGATGATGGACCTAAGCCCCCAACAATCCCCATAATAATACCTGTTAATAAAAATAAACCAGCTAATTCAGGAATAAACCAATCGTATAATTTTACACCTAAAATTAATACGACAAAGTTTAATAAAAATACCGTTAATACTAATTTATGGCGAACGGTCATTTTTAATGTTGTATCTTTATCTTTCGGGCTAAATTTTTCGAACTTGCCGTAAATACCTAGCTCGGGATTTTTTTGAACTTTTGATGCATGACGATAAATGAAAATCGACGCCATCACAACGAAAATGACAAAGACAACTAAACGCAAGCCCATACCTGAGAATGTTGGTAACTCTGCAATTCCTTGTGCAACGGCTGTTGAGAATGGGTTTAAGAAACCAGCTGTAAAGCCCATCCAAGCACCCATAACAACGATGGCAAACCCAGTGACAGCATCAAAACCTAACGCAATGGTCAACGGTACGATTAACGCCACATAGACGGCTACTTCATCACTCATACCCATTGTTGCACCACAAATACCAAAGAATAAAACGAAGACAGGGATCATCATTTTTTCTTTATGTTTCATTTTCTCGGCGAACGTTACGATAAACGTATCAAGTGCGCCGGTTGCATTCATAATTCCAAAGACACCACCGATGATTAATACGAAGAAAATCGTACCAGCACCGTTGACCATCCCTTGGTGAATACTCGTAAAAATATCTAAAAATCCGACAGGGGTGTTTTCTACGAATTCGAATGAATCAGCGATGATGACACTATGACCATCTTGATCTTTCGTATCGTAGTGACCTGCTGGCACAATGTACGTTAAAATAGCAGAAATCACAAGTAATGCAAAAATTAACACGTATGCATTAATACCACCAGCTAAGCCTTTCTTTTCTTTTTTATTCATGTATTGAACTCCTCTTATAATGCTTGTTCTACAAGACATAAACTTTCATAAAAACAGAAATAATTATACACAACACTATATTTTTATACAACCCTTTCACGCTATTTGTCATAAATTAAATTTACGTTACAAGAGGGCTTCTCGCTGCTGCATGCGTACAATAGATTGACGAAATTTTTGCATTACATTATATAAGGAAAACATCGCCTATTTTATATTACTAAGTGCACAACAGATGATGTTGTACGGCTAGATTTTAGAGTACTGCTTAAAAGGATGTCATACGAGCGATGAAATTACATATTCATACATTCAACAACTTAGTGATTAGTTTACGATTATCAAACGCTAAACAGACCATCGGAACCATACTTACCATTGCACTAGAAAATACCAATCGTCATTATGTTAGTGTTTCAAAAATAATTGAAGTTTTCCTTCTTGACTCTCTAGTTACTCTAGGGTTTATAGTTACGCTTAGAACTTTTACAAAAGGAGGAATCTTCTATGAAGAAAAAGCTGGCTCTAAGCCTTGTATTAATGAATTTATTTTTAGCCTTCGTTGGCATCGGGTTGGTTATCCCGGTCATGCCCACAATTATGAATGAACTTGGGATTAGCGGTTCCGTTGTTGGTTCAATGGTTGCTGCTTTTGCGATTGCACAGCTCATCTTCTCACCAATCGCCGGGAAATGGACAGATACCGTTGGCCGTAAAAAAATGATTGTTATCGGCCTCATTATTTTTGCCATTTCAGAATTTATCTTTGCGATCGGCACAACTGTTGAAATGCTCTTTCTTTCGCGTATTTTAGGTGGGATTAGCGGCGCTTTTATTATGCCTGCTGTCACAGCCTTTATCGCTGACATTACAACAATAGCTGAACGCCCACGTGCACTTGGTTTAATGTCTGCTGCCATTTCTACCGGTTTCATTATCGGACCTGGCGTTGGTGGATTCCTTGCAGCATACGGCACGCGTGTTCCATTTTTCGTGGCGACAATTATGGCATTAATCGCCGCTCTTTTATCATTTATCACGTTACGTGAGCCAGAACGCCCTGTTAATGCGCAACCAATCGCGCAAAAGCATGATGATAAAAGCATTAAACGCGTATTCTCAAAAGTATATTTTATTCCATTCGCTATCCTATTCATCTCAACATTTGGTTTAGCAGCATTCGATTCATTCTTTAGCTTATTTACAAATCATAAATTCAATTTCACACCAACAGACATTGCGATTTCGATTACGGTTGGGGCGATTTTAGGAGCTATTGGACAAGGTATTCTGTTTGCGCCACTTACACGCAAGCTCGGTGAAATCCGTCTTGTGCGTTGGTCTCTAGCTGTTTCGGCACTTGTCGTTGTCCTGATGACACTTGCACCAACACACTTCACGGTGATGCTCGTAACGTTCTTTGCCTTTATTGGCTTCGATTTAATTCGCCCAGCCATTACAACGTATTTATCGAAAATTGCTGGCAACGAACAAGGTTTTGTTGGTGGCATGAACTCGATGTTTACAAGCCTCGGCAATATTATTGGCCCGGTACTTGGTGGCATGCTGTTTGATATTAATATTAACTTGCCATTCCAATTTGCTGCTGTTGTACTTATCATTGCTTTATTGATAACATTTAAATGGGCAATGCCAAAATTCGTACAACAAACTGCAGGTGAGGTAATTGAAGAAAGATAATTTTTATACGATTGGTGACGTGGCAAAATTGATGCATATTTCGATTTATACGCTACGTTATTACGATCAAATTGGGTTGTTTAAACCCGCATATACAGATCCAAAAACAAATTATCGTTACTACGAAGATACACAACTTTTCCAACTCGATTGGATTAAATCATTACGCTCGATTGGGACGCCACTTGAAAAAATTCATGAAACATACCATATTTCAACAGCGGAGCAACTTCATTTCTTAGATGAACAAGAACAAGTCGTTAACGAACAGCTTAGTGAGCTAACGGCTGTTCAAAAAAATATTGCCCAAGTACGACAATATTTAACTCAACAACTCGATGACCATCATCTGAATGAAATCTACGTGCTAGAAGCTCCCGTATCGCGCATTTTAGCAAAGCCATTAACGCGTAAAGGGATTAACCCCCGCGCCATTGAAAATAGCTCATATAGCGATATGAAGCATTTTTTAGAGGAACAACATCTTGGTATTCATGGGGGTTACGGCGGCATTTTTCCATACCGTGCTAATTATCAGTCAGTTGAAGAAATGGATTACCATACGCTCTTCACACCACTTTTTAGTGATAAATGGGTCACAGAAATTGCCGACGGGATGGATATCGGCAAAATTCCAGCGGGAAGCTACGTTGCCATCCGCTTTGAATTCAGCCCATCTGCGTATGTCGACAACTATAAAAAGTTACGTGATTATATAGAAGAGAGACAACTTCAACCAACGAGTATTTATGAATTTTTCACGATGACACAATATGCGCCTGAAGCAAAATCGATTTTTATTATTGAGCTGCGTATTCCACTTACAACATCGTAAAGCGAGCCGACTAGATGGTCAGCTCGCTTTTTTCGTACAAAAAAACAGGCATTACGCGTGCAATGCCTGTCATTATATGTCGATGATTAATCGATATTATCGTATTCTTTTACATCATTCGCTGTGTGAAATTGGTAAAGATTTAGAAGTTGATCAAGTTTTTCGCTTAAGCGGATGGTTTCATCATTCAAAAATCCTTTTTCTAGACCTGATTGAATCATTTTTTCACGAGTGAGTTCTAATTTCTTTAAAATTGCATCAGACATCATTTGTCCATCCTCCTTCTATCTCAGCTTTTCAATCGTTTCGTAACGTTCATTATTATACTATTATTTCCACTTTTTCGGAGATGAAATTTACGACATAATTCGACATTTTAACTTCTTCCTTCGATAGAATACACGTAGGAAATATTGCCTCCTTGCTTTGCAATACCTCTAAAGTGTTTAAATTCTTCTCTTCTAATAACAATTTCTCTTATCGCATAAAATTCATTTTTATCTACATCAATTGAAGCGATTTTTCCATTTTTTAAGTCATCTAGCATTGAATTATAATCTTTCATTGTAAATTACTTCCTTTTTTTGTTTTTTTCGATAGTTTTCATTTTACTTTTTATAGAAATTCATGCACACTATTTACAATATTATTGCAAAAGGGGCTGTTGATTATGGCAGAAAAAGCAGAACTGGGAAATATCATTGAATTCGGTGATGGTCTGCAAGGTATAGTAGAAAAAGTAAACGAAAACTCTGTAATTGTTAATTTAACATATATGGATAATTTCCGTAGCCTTGAGTTAGAAGAACGTACGGTTATCAATCATAAACGCTATCAAGTAATTGCAGAACAAGCAGCGAAATAATATCCACTTGCTCTACACACGATTACACCATACAATAGCTGTAATGAAGTACCGTCCTTCTAGGGCGGTATTATTTTTTTAGGAGGACTTGGATTTATGCGTCGTTATCATGTTATTTTCGTATTGTCATTACTAGCTGTTTTCGCATTGATGACTGTTAGCTTTCAAAACCCGCCGCTCTTTTGGTATACATATACTTTTTCAATGCTCTTATGCGTTGCCTTTAGTAAAACATTTTCAGAAGTTTTTGATGAACTTTCGACAACAAAATATTTACTATTAGGCATTCCAAGTGGTGTCATCGGTTACTTTCTCATCTTAGGCATCTATGAATTATTGCCTCAACAAGCGACGACAAACGTCCAGCAATTTCTTACGCAATTTTCACCACAATCATTGTTTGAATATGTGTTACTCATCTTGATTATTGCTGTCGCTGAAGAATTGTATTGGCGAGGTTTCGTTCAACAATATTTAAAGCAATTTTTACGCACGACGTTGGCAATTATTGTCGCATCACTAGCCTTTGCGATTCCACTTATGTTAAATGGCTTTTATATGCCAAGTATTGCGGCGTTTTTCAGCGGTATTGTCATTGGCTTTATTTATGAACGTACAAAAAGTATGCCTGTCATCATTCTCATTCACATTGTTATAGTAACACTTCTTTTCTTATTATTACCACTTTATTAGCTACATAATCTACACCATTTTTACTATTTTTGGTATTTATACACCGCGTTAATAGCTCAATAAAAAGGACGGCTCGCATCAAACGATGAGCCGTCCTTTATTTTTTAGTACGATAAATCTTTAATTGATAACCCTAATTTTTTCAACAATTGAATTGCCTGATTTTTTTCATCAGCATCAAGTGAGCTCACTAAATGATTTAATTGCACTTCATGGCGTGGGAAAAGTTCTGCCATAAAGTCACTGCCCTTCTCTGAAATTTCCGCATACGTCACGCGGCGATCATTCGGGCAAGCAAGGCGTTGTAAATAACCTCGTTTTTCAAGTTTATCAATCACATACGTAATCGAGCCACTCGCTAATAAAATTTTGTTACCAATTTGTTGTAGTGGCTGGCGACCTTTATGGTAAAGCAGCTCGAGTACCGCAAATTCTGTTGGGTTTAAGCCATTCTCTTGGAAAAACTGATTTGTCACTTCATTGATTGCTTTATGCGCGCGTGACAACACAATATATAATTTAAGAGATTGTTTGATTTCTTCTGAAGAAGCCATTCGTATCATCCTTTATTTTTTCACATTAGACCTATTATAGCGATTCCTAATTTGCTTTGTCAAAACGAGTTTGTCACAGGGCGCCATTGTTGATACACTAAGCATATCTCTCACACTAATTTAAAGGAGTTTCTACATTTGAAAACTGTACTCGCAACACTGAATGCGAAATATATTCATACGAATATTGCAATTCGCTATTTAAAAGCTTATGCTAGACCGGAATTTGACCCGGAGCTAGCTGAATATACGATTAAGGACCCTGCGTTTAATATCGTCTCTGACCTTTACCAAAAGAAGCCTGATATTGTCGGCTTTAGTTGCTATATTTGGAATATCGAAGAAACGATTCATGTCATTCGCATGTTACGCAAAGTAAGCCCCCATACAAAAATTATTTTAGGTGGCCCTGAAGTATCGTACGACGTCCATGACTGGTTACGCCGCTTAGATGGCCTCATTGACTATATTCTAATGGGTGAAGGTGAAATCTCATTTAAAAAACTTTTACAGCACCTACACGGCGAAATCCCACTTGAAGATGTACCTGGCGTATGTTATTTAGAAGATAACAAAGTAAAAATCTATGCTGCCGCACCAAAAGTAGAGTTGCGTACGATGCCAAGTATTTACCGCTTTGATGAAGATAAACGCCATATTCCTGGCCGTGTCGCGTATATTGAAACGAGCCGCGGTTGTCCGTTTAACTGCCAATTTTGCTTATCATCAATTGAAGTCGGCGTTCGTTACTTCAATCGTGAAAATGTCAAAGAAGATATTCGCTACTTAATGGAAAATGGTGCACGCACGATTAAATTCGTTGACCGCACTTTTAACATTAGCCGGAGCTACGCAATGGAAATGTTCCAATTTTTAATTGATGAGCATAAACCTGGCGTCGTATTCCAATTTGAAATTACCGCAGATATTATGCGCCCTGAAGTGATTAACTTCTTAAATGACAATGCACCTGCTGGTCTGTTCCGCTTTGAAATCGGCGTGCAATCAACAAATGATGAAACGAACGACCTTGTCAAACGCCGTCAAAACTTTGAGAAATTAAAACGTACGGTCACGATGGTGAAAGATGGTGGCAAAATCGACCAACATCTTGATTTAATCGCTGGTCTTCCTGAAGAGGACTATATGAGCTTCCGCAAAACATTCAACGATGTGTTTGCAATGCGCCCTGAAGAGTTACAACTTGGCTTCTTAAAACTGCTGCGTGGTACAGGTCTACGAATCGATGCCGAAAAATATGGTTACGACTATATTGACCTTGCGCCCTATGAAATTTTTTCAAACAACGTCTTAACATTTGATGAAATTTTACGCATTAAACAGACTGAAGATATTTTAGAGAAATATTGGAATGACCATCGCATGAATCGAACAATCGAATATTTAGTAAAAGAAGTATTTGATTCACCATTCGACTTCTTTCAAGAATTTGGCACGTACTGGGATGAACAAGGCTGGTCAAAAATCGGTCATCAACTAGAAGATTTATTCACTCGCCTACTCGGCTTCCTTGAAAAACGTGGCGGCGTCGATACACAAATCGTCGAAAACTTTATGCAGCTTGACTACTTTGATGCACAGCGCTTCTTCCCGCGTAAAGTATGGTGGCAAAATGCGCTCTCAAAAGATGCGGCGCGTCCATTATACGAACAACTATTACAAGCAGAACAAGCACAACGCTTTGGTCTAAGCGAAAAAGAATTGTTCAAGCATACGTTAATCGTTCCTTGCCATATCGATGTAGAAGCAGCTCACCGTGGGGACTTTATAGCCAAAGAAAGTTACTTATTAACTTACTTTGAACCATCAGGTAAAACGCACTTCCGCATGATTGAAACCCAACTAGCCTAAAAAAAAGCCACTCCTTTACATAGGAGTGGTTTTTTATTATCCGATAATTACACGTTCTTTTGGATAGTGGAACTTTGGTTTTTCTGCTTTGCCACCTAATGAGTATAGGAATGAAATTAAGCCTACACGTCCAATAAACATTAGCAGCATAATGACGACCTTCCCAAATGACGTTAAATCATCAGTCAGTCCGAGCGACATCCCGCACGTACCGAACGCAGATGTAATTTCAAAAACAATTTGAATTAATGAGGCATTTTTTTCAGAGATAGATAAAATCATCGTTGAAAATAGCACCATAATACACGCTAATAAAATAACCGCATACGAACGATAGACATCGATTAAATAAATTTCGCGTTTAAACACTTGGATATCTTCTTTACCGCGTGCAAAATTGTAAATAAACAATGCGGCAATCGCAAATGTTGTCGTACGAATACCACCGCCTACTGAACTAGGTGATGCGCCGATAAACATTAAAAAACTTAAAAACATATCGGTTGATTCATGGAATTGCGTCACATCAACCGTTGTCAGGCCCGCAGAGCGTGTTGAATTTGATTGGAACATCGCCGCAAACAACGCTTCATGCCAGCTCATTCCTTTAAATGAATGGAATGATTCAATTAATAATACGATGAGCGTCCCTGACACAAATAATGCCGCATAAGTCACCGTTGTAATTTTTGCAAACAATGAAAAACGGAATACTTCATTATGTTTACGCTTTAAAAAGGCTTTGACCTCGATCAATACGGGGAAGCCAATCGCACCTAGTGTAATTAAAATCATATTGATGACTTGTACAAAATAGTCGTTACGAAACGGTGCCATCGACGTACCTGTAATATCAAAGCCACCATTTGTCGTCGCAGAAACAGCGCTAAATATACCATGTAATAGTGCTTGACTAAATGTCTCATAATACGGTGTAAAATAAAAATAACATGTTAAAATAAACGCGCCCACTGCTTCAATTGTCAGCAAAATTTTAATGATTTCTTTAATTAAATGCACGACGCCGGACAAATTATATTGATTATGATCGACCATAATTAATTGACGTTCTCGCAAACCAATCTTTTTCCCAACTACGAGCCATAAAAATGTACCTGCTGACATGATGCCAATCGCACCTAGTTGCAGCACAACAAGCAACATAATAATGCCAAATAACGAATACGTTTCCGAAATATTAATCGTTGTTAAACCCGTTACACTAACAGCACTAACCGCTGTAAATAAACTATCTAGCCACGATACCTCAACGCCAGGCTTATGTACACCTGGCAAGCTTAATAGGATAAATGAAACAGTCATCGCCGCAAAATAATATAAAACGATTACTTGGAAAGGTGTTGCGCGTTTTTTTATTTTTTTTATACCTCCCATAAAATCGAGTCCTTTCAGTTAATTAAATTCATAATATCCTATTGTAGGAGAAAAGTTTGTAAAAAGAAAGACAGTCTTATATGAAGGAATTGTCAATATATTATTCCCTATAGTTGTATTAGCAACCATTAAAAAACTCGATGCTAGTACACACCGAGTTTGTAACGTATTATTTTTGTTCGTTTTTTTTCGCACCGCGGACACCCATGAAGTACCCACCTACTGCGATAATAATTAATACTGTCCAGAATGTTGTTTTCCATCCAAATGAATGAGGGAAACTTTCATCTAGAACGCCAATATCTTTATGCGCTAATGTCATAACTGTTAATTTCACACCAACCCAACCTACGATTAAGAAAGCTGCTGTTTCAAGTTGAGGATATTTTTGTAATAACTTAACAAATGCTTGTGCTGCGAAACGCATGATGATAAGGCCAATCATACCACCTAAGAACATGACAGTGAATTGTCCACCATTAATACCACCGATTTCCCATTCACCCCAGTGAGGTAATGTTACAGCAAGAGCTACCGCTGCAAGCATTGAATCAATCGCGAATGCTAAGTCAGCTGCCTCTACTTTAACAACGGTCATCCAGAAACCTGAACCTTTTTTCGCTGGCTTGTCGTCAGCTTCAGCGGTATCATCGTCATCATCATGGCCTTTCCTAAGATCATATAAGTTTTTCGCACTAATGAATAATAAGTATGCCGCACCAATTGCTTGCACCCACCATAATTCAACGATTAATGTAATCATGAATAGTGCTGCGAAACGCATGACAAACGCACCTAGTAACCCGTAAAATAATGCTTTTTTCTGTTGTTCACGTGGTAAGTGCTTTACCATAACGGCCATTACAACAGCGTTATCTGCCGCTAATAAACCTTCTAATGCAACTAAAACGAGTAATACCCAACCATACTCTAATAATAATTCCATATTGTGTTCTCCTCCTTTATTGAACAAACAAAAAGAGACCCATGCCTAAATAAAGGCAAAGGTCTCACTAAGCAAAAACTTTTTGCTCTTATAACCGATGATCTCTCTTTAGATCATGTATTGACGATTATAAGTATAGGAACGCGTCCTATAGCTACTCCCCCTTGACCGAAGTCAAAAGTTTATTCTGTTTGTTGTTATTGCTATTATAACAATAATCTTTTAAAAAAGTAAATAAAAAAGTAACTTTTTTTCAGGCATTCCCAAAAAATGATAAAAAAGCGAACTCACTTGTTAGTAGTTATTTATTTTTTTCAACGAATTCAACAAAGTTTGTTGTCACCATATCTAAAAATTTCACTGTACCCTCGTCCGTTAAATTACCTTGCTCGTCAAATTTCGTATGCGCTGCACCAACAATCACTTGATTTGCGCCTGCTAAAAACGGTGAATCAATACCAGGTGAGCGTAATACATCATATAAATGTGCTTGCGCTTTTACAGTACCAAGCGCTCCCATTGAAGCACCCATTACTAATGACGGTTTGCCAACCATCACTTTATTAATACGTGATAACCAATCGATTGCATTCACTAATACACCCGGCATTGTGCCATTGTATTCCGGTGTAAACCAAATAACCGCATCCGCTGCTGCCACTTTTGCTTTAAAATCTTTTACGGCTTGCGGCGCGTCATTTTCAATATCTTGATTGTATAATGGAATATTTTCTAGCGTTAAAACGTCCATATCAAATTTACTTGCAGATTGTGTTGCCACAAAATTTGCTAATGTTTTATTTAATGATTCTTGTCGAACTGAACCTACAATCCCTACTACTTTCATGTGCGATAACCTCCATTATTGTCTTAAATTCAAGAAAATTGTATCGCTTACCGTCGCATTTTTCAACCATTTTAACTTACCATGCAAAAATGCGTCAAAAAAAAGATGCCTTCGTTAAAAGAAAGCATCTTTTTTCGTGTGATTATAGTAAGCTATAAAGCTCAACTTCTGGATATTTATCTTGGAACCAGCGCATCGCAAATTCATTCTCAAATAAGAACACTTTATTGCCATAACGGTCGTTTACTAAAATAGAACGTGGACCTGTCATTGAATCTTTAATTACTTCCTCATTGCTAATCCAACGCGCCATTTTTGGACCAATCGGCTCCATCACGACATCGACATTATATTCATTTTTCATGCGGTTTTCAAATACTTCAAATTGTAATTGACCAACGGCACCAAGAATAATGTCTTCTGTAAACAATGTTTTATAGTATTGAATCGCACCTTCTTGCACAAGTTGATCGATCCCCTTGTGGAAGTGCTTTTGTTTCATAACGTTTTTCGCACTTACGCGAACGAATAGTTCCGGCGTGAACTGTGGTAAAGCTTCAAATTGGAATTTCTTTTTGCCACCGACGATTGTATCACCAATTTGATAGTTCCCTGTATCGTATAAACCGATAATGTCACCTGCTAACGCTTCATTCGCAGTTTCACGGTCATCCGCTAAGAATGTTGTTGCTTGCGTCACTTTAAATGACTTGTTCGTACGTGTCATCGTAATATTCATACCGCGCGTAAATTGACCTGACACAATGCGTACAAACGCAATACGGTCACGGTGAGCTGGATTCATATTTGCTTGGATTTTGAATACGAAACCTGAAAAATCTTTGTCCGTTGGCTCAACGATTGTTTCTTGCTCTGTTAAGCGAGGTTGTGGACCTGGCGCAAATTTCAAGTATGTTTCTAAAAATGTTTGCACACCAAAGTTCGTTAATGCCGAACCGAAGAATACCGGTGTTAATTGACCTTTTGAAATCGCATCTTCCGAGAAATCATTGCCTGCTTCATCTAGTAATAAAATATCATCTAATGCTTGCGTATAATAAGATGTTTTCGTCATATCATTCTCAACATCAATCGTGCCTTCATCGTTTAACGGGATAAAACGTTCATCCTCTTCTGTACGGAACTGCTCGATGCGACGATTGTAACGGTCATAAATTCCTAAAAATTCTTTCCCCATACCGATTGGCCAGTTCATCGGATATGCATGGATGCCTAACACTTCTTCTAACTCTTCGATTAATTCAAGTGGTTCTTTACCTTGACGGTCTAATTTGTTGATGAATGTGAAAATAGGAATCCCACGCATACGACAAACTTGGAATAGTTTTTTCGTTTGTGTTTCAATCCCTTTCGCAGCATCAATTACCATGACAGCACTATCAACGGCCATTAATGTACGATACGTATCTTCAGAGAAGTCTTGGTGCCCAGGTGTATCTAAAATGTTCACGCGGCAACCATCATAGTCAAACTGCATCACAGAAGATGTTACTGAGATACCACGTTGTTTTTCGATTTCCATCCAGTCAGATGTCGCAAATTTCCCTGTTTTTTTACCTTTTACAGTACCCGCATCGCGAATTGCGCCACCAAAGTATAAAAGTTTTTCTGTAATTGTCGTTTTACCAGCATCGGGGTGAGAGATGATGGCAAAAGTACGACGTGAAAGAATATCTTGTTCTAAATTCGTAGTCATATTGTTCTCCTTTATTTTAAATCACTTATACGATCAATCATTCCATTTATAACTGCTATTTGTACACCTACATGGGATATCACCTATTAGTTTAAATTCAAATGCTCGTGTTCTATTACTTAACTTATCAAGTATATCAAAAATGAAAGCATGAAAAAAGAGGATGTGCTTCGATTACATCATCCTCTTTCATATAATGATTATGCTTTTGTAACATTTAGTACTTGGCCGATTTTAATCGTTGATGATTTTAAGCCATTCCATTTTTTCAAGTTTGTAACCGTCGTACCATATTTTTTGGCGATTTTCGTTAGTGTATCGCCTTTCGCTACTTTATATGTCACATTGGCATTTGCATTCAATTTTAATTTTTGACCGACTTTAATCGTTGTTGATGATAGGCCATTCCATTTTTTTAAGTTCGTAACCGTCGTGCCGTATGTTTTAGCGATTTTTGTTAATGTTTCGCCTTTTTTCACGGTATGAATCGTCACTTTATTTGGCTTTTGTGTCACATCTAATTCTGCATCATCGCCTGCTGGTGTTACCGTTGTATTCGTTGATGAATCATCGCCTGCATTGACAGTAGGTACAGACTTAGAAACGTACAATGTTTGACCAACAAAAATTGTCGTTGTTTTTAATGAATTCCAGCTCGTTAAGTTTTTCACTGTTGTGCCATATTTTTTAGCGATTTTTGTTAGTGTATCGCCCTTTTTCACAACATACGTTGTCCCTTTTGACAGCGAATTTCCTATTTGTGAAATCGTCGTATCGGAGCTACCAGAATCGGTTGTCAGTGGTGCGTCGAATTGCGTTAAGTCATAGCGTGCGATTAAATCGTTTAATTTTGCACTGTAACGAGTATCTGTTGCATATGTACCTGTTAAAGCTTTCGTTGCATCCTTATATGTTTTTGCGTTTTCACGCCATGTTTTGCTATAGTATTTTGCATTCCAACTTACGCCATAACGTAATTTTTTTGCATTATCTTCAAGTGACTCTTTGTAAGAAGGATATTTACGGAATTTAGCTGTAATCGTATAATACTGCCCTTTACCGTTATCTTCTAAAGTTTTCATATTAACGTATTGACCGTTATAGTCACCTTTAATGCCGAATAAGTTATAGTTTGGTGCAGAAGCTAGCGCGCTTCGACCATAACTACTTTCTAAAATCGCTTGTGCCATCATAACCGAGCCATAAATGCCATATTGTTGAGAAAGCGTCACAACATCTGGTGAAATTTCATCAATGAAGCTTTCAACTGTTGCTGTCGCACTTTTTGCTTTTGCTAAAACTTTTGTGTTTTCCTCAGCTGTATTCGTTGTTAAATTGCTTACTGTTGACTCTTTTTGCACAGCTGGTGTTGCTGCTTGAGCAGTCGATGCAAGTGACGCCGTTGTCACAACTGTTGCCATCGCTGCCGCAAGCCATTTGCTTTGTTGTTTCATGTAACTAGTCCCTTCTCTTATAACCTTTTTCTGTTACTATCGTATAACATTAGAATACCATTAATGTATCAAATTGGGTAGGACACTAAAAAAATGACATAAACATCACATATTTGTAATGTTTATGTCATTTTAGCGCAATAATTATTTTGAATATTTTTTTGTTGCTTCATCTAAAGCAATTTGTGCATCGCTATGTGGGTATTTCGTATTTTCAATAATTTGATAATCTTCATGACCTTTCCCTGCGAACAATATTAAATCGCCTGGTTCAGACATTTGTACCGCATGACGTACCGCTTCTTCACGGTCCCCGATACACGCATAATTTTCATGTTCCATTCCTTTTTCAAGGTCGTTCATAATCGAATCATACGCTTCATAACGTGGATCATCTGTTGTTAAAATAACATATTCTGCTTTTGAAGCTTTACGAGCCATATCCGGACGTTTTGATTTATCACGGTTACCACCTGTACCGATAACGAAAATCATTTTATTTTTTTTATAGGGCATCGCTGCATCAATCGCTTTTTCAATCGCATCTGGTGTATGCGCATAATCGACAAAAATATCGATTGGTAAATCACCCGTTGGCACGCGTTCCATACGACCTTTAATCGCCGTTAAGCTTTCTAATTGTTCGATTACATCATCGATTGGATAGCCTTTTGCATAAAGTGCCGCCACAGCTGCTAATGCGTTGTAGACGTTGAACTCACCTAATAATTTTAATTCTACATGGCGGTCGCCCTCTGGTGTTACCATTGTGAATTCAGTATGTTCATCATGATACGCGATATCAATACCACGGAAATCCGCTGTATCATCATGAAGTGCATAACGCCAAATTGGGAATGGTGTTAATGTTTCGTATTTCTCGCTCCACGCGTCATCTGAATTTAACACGACATGTTTATCTTTCGTTAAGTCTTGACCTAATTGAGAGAATAACATGCCTTTTGCATTGCCGTAGTTTTCCATTGTGCCATGGAAATCTAAATGGTCTTGCGTTAAGTTTGTGAAAATCGCCACATCAAAGTCAATACCTGCTACGCGTCCTAATATAAGACCGTGTGACGACACTTCCATAATCATCGCACGACAATGCTCTGACTTGGCACGGAAGATCATTTGTTGTGTAGTTAAGGCATCACTCGTTGTATTTGAAGATTGATACAATGTGCCGTTAATATCGAAACCAATTGTCCCTTTAAGCGCTGATTTAATCCCTAAACCAAGCAGCATTTTTTCAATCATATTCGAGACCGTCGTTTTACCATTTGTACCAGTTACACCAATCATCGTAATATCTTGTGATGGATAATCGAAAAATTTCGCCGCTAAAATGCCTAGCGTACGATCTGTGCTACGCACGATAACCTGTGCAACATCGCCCGTTAAATCCAATTCACGTTCTGTCACAACAACTGTTGCACCACTATCTACAGCTTGTTGCGCATAGTCATGGCCATCTACTGTATAACCTTTAATACAAATAAAAATCGTTTTTTCTTCTACTGCGCGTGAATCAATTGCCATATTGCGCACTTCTTCAGGAAGTGTACCGACAATACGTTTTTGCGCTAAGCGGTGTAATAGTTCTGTAGTTTGCATAAAATTAGTCCTCCTCATCAATCATTGGAGAAGTGACATAAGCGTATAATAAAGCAGCCGTATGGCGTAATGAGTCTACATGGGTACGTTCAAAAGCATGTGATGATTCAATGCCTGCACCGAATAATGCATGGCGCACATCAAAGCCTGCGCGAATTGCTGCCGATGCATCCGAACCATAATGTGGATAAATATCGAGTTTGTAATCGATATTATTGGCATTAGCAAGAGCTACTAACTGACGAGTCAACTCATAGTGGTACGGGCCACTTGAATCTTTCGCACAAATCGAAACCGTATATTCATCAGATTGTTGGCCATCGCCAATTGCACCCATGTCGACGGCAATATACTCTACGGTTTGCTCCGGTACGCTTGCATTTCCCCCATAACCGATTTCTTCGTTGTTTGAAATATAAAAATGAGTTGTATATGGGAGTTCAATATTCTCTGTTTTAATCAATTTTAACAATTGGATAAGAAGTGTTGTACTCGCTTTGTCATCTAAATGGCGAGATTTAACAAAGCCTGATTCCGTAAACTCAAAACGGTTATCAAATGAAATAAAGTCGCCTACTTCAATACCTAATGTACGCGTCTGTTCTGCTGTTGTCGTCTTAGCATCAACGCGCACTTCGATATGCTTTTCATCGCGTGGTAATTTACCCATGTCACTGTAAACATGGACAGATGTTTCATGCATTAATATAGTACCACGAATTGCCTCACCTCGCGCGGTATGAATTGTACAATATTCTCCTTCTACCGCATTCCAGCGAAAGCCACCAACCCTCGATAGCGCCAGGCGACCAGATGGTTTCACTTCTTTGACCATTGCACCTAATGTGTCGGTATGCGCTGTTAATAAACGATGACGCGCATCATTTTTCCCTTTCACGGTCGCGATGATAGCGCCTTTGTTTGTTTGCACATACGATACGCCGATATCATCAAGCATTCCAGCCATTAATTTCATAATCTTCATTGTGTAACCTGATGGACTTGGTGTATTTGTTAACGTTTCTAATAATTGTATGGTTTCTTGTTCATTAAAAATTTCCACAGTAGACAATCTCCTTTGTTTATAAAATATGTTCTTTCATCATATCAAAATATGACTTTTTCCGACAGCGACAAATCATGGTATGATGGTACTATCAAGTATTCGAGGTGTCTTTATGAAGAACTCTACTAGTTTGCGTAGAAGAAATCAATTCTTGCTATTTTTCTATACACTCGGCATGTTTTTATTTACGTTTCTATGTATTATCCGCGGACTAGACTATCCTCTAACCGCACCCATCATCTGTGTCATAACAGGTATCCTATTAAACATTCTATTTGCGACGCGCAAAGTCGATGAACGACTCATGGCAATTATGACGATTTTGCTATTAAACGTAACAGGTGTTGTCACATTAATTAATACGAACAACCCATTTTACGTGTTATTTTTAATTTTTGGGTTATTGCTTATTTCACTTTATTTCTCATTTATTTTAAACACCGTCATGCTGGTGATTACGTTTAGCGAAATTGGTTTGTTAATGTATTGGCTATTTCCACATCTATGGCATGCATTGTCGCATGAACAACTGTTTTGGTCTATCATTTCTATTTTATTCCTTACTACATTTAGCATTATTCAGGCTCTTTATTTACACGCGTCAAATCGCTCGATTGAACGAAAAAATGACCATATGGAAAAGGAATTTGAATCAAAAGAAGGTTATTTAAAATTATTTTTTGAAAACGCCAAAGATAGTATCGCCGTTTTTGATTTAAATAATAAGGTCATCGCAGCAAACCCTGCCTTCGTTCAATTGTATGGCTGGTCATTAGAAGAAAGCATCGGCAAACAAATTCCAATGGTTCCTCCAGACTATTATGAAGCGTCACAACAGCGTGTTGAAGATATGGTTGTCGGCAAAAGTTTTGACTTATTGCAAACAAAAGATATGAAAAAAGATGGGACGGTTTTTGATGCCGAAGTCACGCTATCCCCTATTTTTGATGCGAATGGGCAAGTTATTGCGACATCCGTTATAACACGTGATATTTCGTACCGTAAAGAAGCCGAAGAATTGCGCGTACAATCTGAAAAATTAAAAATGGCAGGTGAAATTGCCGCTGGTGTTGCACATGAAGTCAAAAACCCGCTGTCCGTCATTTCAGGATTCGTACAAATGATGAATGAGGACGCAAGCTCGCCGTACGAATTTTATACAAAATTAATCAAATCTGAAATCGATCGCATTAACTTAATTATTAGCGAATTTTTAGTGTTATCAAAACCGCATGCACATGATGCTAAAAACTTTAATATCGAACAAGTGTTAAAAGATATGCTGGCGCTATTCAAACTTGAAATGAATGTAAAGAACATTACGATTCAGGAAGTATGGAAAGCCCCAAACGCGATGATTAATGGCGATGCCAATCAAATTAAACAAGTATTTATTAATATTTTTAAAAATGCTATCGAAGCCATTGAGGCAGAAGGTCATATTGAGTTTTCAATGATTGCGACCGACACGCATGTTGTCGTGACAATTGCTGATAACGGTATCGGTATGAAACAAGAAATTGTCGATAATATTTTCCAACCATTTTATACGACAAAAGAAAAAGGAACCGGCCTCGGTATGATGATCACCGAAAAAATCATTCATGAGCATCAAGGTGATATTAAAATTAATAGCACATATGGCGTTGGCACAGAGTTTATTATTATGTTGCCATTAAGTGATACGCTATGATAAAAGAAGCTGGGACATACGTGTAACAACACCGTCTCAGATGAGCATAAAAAAAACCGGAATCGCGCGGTGGCGCGGTTCCGGTTTTTTGTGGCGAACGCTAAAAAAGGAAAATGAAATGGTTTGTCAAAGCCTCTTTTTTATTAACGCATAATCGTTTTCACAAGAGCGACCTTCTTTTTATATGGCGGGAATAACACGTTAGTCGCCAATTTTGTCGAACGTTTTAAAATCGATTTCGGATGCGTAAAGCATTCAAAGCTCGCGCGGCCGTGATAATTTCCTACACCCGACTCACCGACACCGCCAAATGGCAAATGAAGTGAGCCGACATGTGTAATCGTATCGTTAATACAGCCACCCCCAAATGGTAATTGTTCTAAGAAATAATCGATTGCTTTATCTGATTCAGAGAACAAATAAGCGGCGAGCGGCTTCGGCTTCCTTTTAATTAAGCGAATAGCCGTTTCTAAATCTTCATATACTAAAATCGGCATAATCGGCCCAAAAATTTCTTCGTCCATAATCGGACTATTCCATTTCACATCTTGCAAAATAGTTGGTGCGATATATAAATCCTCTCGGTCGCGCTGACCACCGATTATGACGTCTCCTTGCATTTGTTGTAACAAGGCACTTAAGCGGTCAAATTGACGCGTATTAATAATGCGGCCAAAGTCTTTCGTATTTTGTGGGTCTTTACCATAAAACTTCGTTAATGTTTTTTTCAATTGGCGCACAAATGGTACCTTAACCGATTCATGAACTAAAACATAATCTGGCGCCACACAAGTTTGGCCCGCATTCGTAAATTTCCCCCAAGCGAGGCGTTTTGCAGCTACTTCTAAGTTAGCGCTTTGATCAACAATCGCCGGGCTTTTCCCACCAAGTTCTAGCGCATATGGTGTTAAACGAGCTGCACAGGCAGCGGCGACAATTTTACCGACTGCCACACTTCCAGTAAAGAAAATAAAATCAAATTCCGCATGAATAAGCCCTTGTACGACTTCCTTTTCCCCTTCAACAACTGCAACATATTCACGTTCAAATGTCTCTTCTAAAATTTGACGCACAATCATCGCTGTATGCGGCGCTGTTTCAGCCGGTTTGACGATGGCTGTATTACCGCCCATAATAGCCCCAACAAGCGGTTCCATAACGAGTTGAAATGGATAGTTAAACGGTCCGATAATACACGTTACGCCATATGGTTCGCGCACAACAAAACTTTTGGCGGGTTGAAATTGAATCGGTGTTGATGCCGTTACCGGATGCATCCATTCTTCTAAATTTTTTAGCGCAAAGCTGATTGAATCGTAAAGAATGCCGATTTCTGTCGCAAATGCTTCAAAGTCACTTTTATGCAAATCGCGATAGAGTGCCTCGGTAATTTTTTTCTCATTCGTCGAAATCGCTTGCTTTAGTTTTTTCAATTGCTCTTTTCTAAAAGCTAATGAGCGTGTCGCACCACTTTCAAAATAATGACGTTGCTCCGTAATTAAACGTTCAATATGTTCCACATTATTGCCCCCTTCACTTCACTATTATTCAAATTGTATCATTTTTTCGCTCGTTGCTTCCATTCACACCTTCTCAAATTATTCCAATTAACCGGTTTAACATGTTGTAAATGAGGAAACCTAATACATAACACTAGAAAGGGTGATACTTATGACAATTTTTTTCACTTCACAAGCTACAGCGAAAAATGGACGCGAAGGACACGTCACGTCTAATACTGGCTCGCTTAATATTGATTTAACAAACCCAGCAAAAGATGACGATCCAACAAAAACGAACCCCGAAGAACTTTTTGCCGCTGGTTATGCTGCCTGCTATGATGGCGCACTCAATTTAGCAGCAAAAAAAGCACGTCATACGATTGATTCGACTGTTACTGCTAAAGTCAGCTTACAATCTGACGACGATGATGGCGGCTTCAAAATTAGCGTCATTCTTGTCGTTGATATTCAAGGCGTTTCACAAGAAGACGGTGAGCAACTAACGGCGACAGCACATCAAAATTGTCCTTACTCTAAAGCGACGCGTAATAATGTCGATGTAGAAATTATTACACAAGCTCAACTTTAATATTGCATTCCTCAAAAATATATGTATAATTAAATATTAGGTGCCAAACCTATTGCTATTCTTTTTTGAATAGCAGACTTACTCGCTCATAACAGCCGGATGCTGGAGCGAGTTTGTTTTTTTCGGCGGGAAGATGAGCTCCCGCCATTTTTATTTTGTCTAAAATGAATAATCGATAAAAAAGGACGCCCACGTTGCAAATGCAGCGTGAGCGTCCTTTTTTGTTTAGAAGAATAAATTTAAGAATAAATAAATTAAACCTGCTAATGTTGCTGAAATTGGTAATGTAATAATCCATGTTAAGACGATTTTACGAGCAACGCCCCATTTTACGCCTTTCACACGTTGTGCTGCACCAACACCCATGATTGCTGAAGAAATAACATGTGTTGTTGATACCGGCAAATGAATCAATGTCGCACCGAAAATGATTGATGCAGATGAAAGGTCAGCTGCTACACCGTTTACCGGACGAATTTTCATGATTTTACCACCAACTGTTTTGATGATTTTGTAACCACCGATTGATGTACCTAGACCCATTGCTAACGCACAGGCTACACGCACCCAACCTTGTACTTCATCATCTGTCTGCATACCAGCAGCAATTAATGCCATCGTAATGATACCCATTGCTTTTTGTGCATCATTTGTACCGTGTGTAAATGATTGTAATGCTGCTGTACCAATTTGTACTGTACGGAAGCCTTTATTTGTTTTATAGAGGTTAAACCCTTTAAAGAGTATTTTAAAGAGAGACATCATCAAGAATCCGACTGCTATCGCAAGGAATGGCGAGATAATTAACGCTTGTAAAATTTTTACAAATCCTTCGTAGTTTAAAACACCGAAGCCAGCTGCCGCAACTGCTGCACCAGCAATCGAACCGATAATCGCATGTGATGAACTTGATGGAATACCGAAGTACCACGTAATTAAGTTCCAAGCAATTGCTGAAAGTAACGCTGCTAAAATTACTAATGTCCCATTTTGTAGTGCAAACGGGTCGACGATATCTTTCGTAATCGCCTTCGCTACACCTGTAAATGTAATAGCACCGATAAAGTTCATAATAGCTGCCATCATAACAGCTGTTTTGGGTGGTAACGCTCGCGTTGAGACCGATGTCGCAATGGCATTCGCCGTATCATGGAAACCATTAATGAAGTCAAATGCTAACGCAAAGACAACGACCAAAAGCGTTAAAAGTATTAGTGTATCCATTTATCCAACCTGCCTCTTATGCATTTCGCATGATGATTGTTTCCATTGTGTTCGCTACAGTTTGGCAATCATCTGCGATATCTTCAAGTTGTTCGTAAATATCCTTATATTGAATAATACGAATTGGATCTGTTTCATGTAAGAATAGTTGCTTGATTGATTTACGTAATACTTCATCACATTTTGACTCGTAATCTTTAATTTTAATAGCATTTTCACGCATCTCAACTAATTTTTTGTTTTGTAATTTTTCCATTGCTAAGACGATTTCATTCGAGCTTGCTACGATATTTTCTACGAATCTGTTCATCGAATCATCCGCTTCAACAATACCGAACATATCAAAGTGAGCGATACATTCTTCCATACCGTCTAATACGTCGTCCATGCTGTTTGCAAGTTGTAAAATATCTTCACGTTCAATTGGCGTCATAAATGATTTGTTTAACATAACGATCAATTCATGAATTAATTTGTCACCGTCAGTTTCATATTGCTTCATTTGCTTGCTAATTTCAGCTAGATCTTCTTTGTTATGGATGTGGAAGTCATTGGCGAAATGTAAACCCTTTTGTACATTTACCGCAATCTCCGCTAATTTGTTAAAGAATGGATCGTCCTTTTTTCGATTAAACATAAGTTCCTCCTAGAGCTTGTATGTGTCTTCTTTTTATATTGATACGTTCTCGTGTTTCTACCTTAGGATGACAGTGCTTTATGGCACTGTCATTTTCCTTTGTCATCTTAACAATTTTTTAAACTATATGCTTTGAAATTTACATTACTTAATGCAATATTTACAATCCTGTAATATTAGCATGCATAAATTGGGAAAAACAAGTGCAATTTTAGTATTTTGCTCAATAGACTAGCATTAAAAGACTTGAAAAAGCTAATTTGGATGCTTTTTCAATCATTTATCGTTTTTTTCATGACAATAACCCTTTTACAATTTACAAATTATGTTTTCAAGAAAACTTAAAAAAGCAGGAGTCGCATTCATCGCGTCTCCTGCTTTCGTGTAGATTTTAATGCATTAAATGATGTGTTTCATTGTATTTACCAAGCCACCATTTGCCATTTTTCGTATACATTGTACTAATACCACCATTTGATAAACGTGCATTTTGTGGAAACAAGTCATCATTTTCAACAATTTGAAATAGATTGTGAATGACAGCTCCATGTGCGATTAAAATAACAGTATCGTCTGGATAGCGCTGCTCGATAATACGCAAGCCCTCTTTTAAGCGCTCAATAAAATGTGGAAACGATTCCTGGCCCGGATAATTTTTCCTCGGATATACTTTTGAGCGTTCTTCATACGTCATACCTTCTGCCTGCCCAAACGTGCGCTCCTTAAATTGCGGCAATGGCGTAAGCGGTAATTGAAACGGCTCATTAAGGATCGTCGCCGTATTATACGCGCGCTGTAGCGGACTCGTAAAAATAGCGACTGCCTTGTTCTCAGAAAAATATTGTCGGCATGCGGTCGCCTGTGCAATACCATTCGTATTCAATGGTACATCCGTTGCCCCTTGCAAGCGACCTTGGCGATTCCAATCTGTCTCGCCATGTCTTACTACATAGACCTTTGTCATCGCTTTCCACCCCATTTGTTTAGTCACCTCATAGTAACACAAAAATTGGAATATCGGCACCTCTGAGCAGGAAAATAGCGCCCTTCGAAAAGAACGCTATCGTCGCATTATGAACCTTTTTTGAAGCCTGCTTGTTGTGCTTCTTCCTCACTACAAAACATCTTTTCTTCTTGCACATTGTCGTAATTATTCGTGCCTGGTAAGAAGTAATTTTTGTTGCCTTTAGCATTAATATTGCCTTTAATATTACATGCCTCATTATCGTTCGTTGTTGATGGTGACGCGTTCGTTGACTCTTGCTGTAATGAATTATTTTTATCCGGATTTTGCCCTACTGACCAGCCCGGTACGTTTGCTTTTACAAAACCGCGATTTGTCACATAACCTGGATATTGCCATATCCCTCGCTTCAATGCTTTCGCCTCGTCTTGCGCTGCGTAATAGTCATCTAAATGCGCCGCTTGTTTATTGTAAACGTAGCCAACACGCACTAAGCCTTCTTCAATTAATTGTTGTTGAACACTTTTCCCATCAACATATACATAGGCTAATAGGCGGCCATATTTATCCTCTTTATCACCCGTTTTATCAAATTCAAGTGACACGACTTTTGCGTTGTTGATTAACTCGCGGTTACGCGCTTGTGCTTGCTTACCAAATGGTTGTTCACCAAGTTGTTTATGATACATTTCTGGTGCATCAATTAATAAAAAGCGCACGCTTGATACTTTGCCATCGTATTTCACTTTCATCGTGTCACCGTCCATCACACTAACTACTTCTACTTGTTCACCAACAACTTTTTGTTCGTCTGATGAATTAGTTGATGATGACAATGTATTTGGTTCGGTGCAGCCTGCTAGCACAAACAATAATGCTGCTACAACGACTACCATTATTTTTTTCATAATCTGCCTCCCTTTACTGTGTCCATTTTAGCGAATTAAAAAAGGACTGACAATGCAGTCCTAGTAGTTTAAATAAATTCGTATTGCGGTAACGTTTCGCCGCGTTCTTCTAAATCGCGGATTTGATGCGCTAAACGCGATGATGCTGCAGCTGCAATACTGCCGACCAAATCATCTAAAAATGTATGCACACGTCCGCCTTCTTTAACGTCTAATTTATTAATAATACCGATTTTTTCTTTATCTAAATGACCATATGTTGTCAATGAAATACTGCCATACGATTGCGCCGCTCCTACTGCAATCGTTTCATCGATGCCAAATAAGCTCTCATCTGAAATAATGAGCTGTTGCAATGGCTCTGATAACAAACCTTTTTCAGCTAGTTCATCTAACTCGATGCCAACGAGCACCGCATGTTGAATTTCACGTTTCCCTAATACTTTATGAACAGATTGCTCGCAATGGGCAATCGTTAAACCTTTACTATATGGCGCTTGAACAGCATAAACAATTTCTGCGATGTCACGCACCGTCACACCACGACGGTCAAGCGCTGCATACGTTGCCTCTGTGACTTCTTTTGACGGTACTTTTAACGCGCGATTAAACATAAAATAATAACCTCTTTCCTTCATACATTGTTTTCAATGCTTCCTATTATAACTTAAGTTGATTGTATGATACAATTTTCCTACTATTGATAAAGGAGGTTTCTTTTTTGGAAACTGGTACCATCAAAGAATTTTCATTTTACAGCAACGCATTGGCCGAGGATTTGAAAATCTATATTTATTTACCGGCTGACTATACTCCGATGATGACCTACCCTGTTATTATTGCCGCAGATGGCAAAGATTATATTCAGCTAGGCCGTGTTTCTGGTGTCATGAACGAGCTGATTGAAAACGGAGACATTGACGATACAATTTTTGTAGCAATTCCATATAAAAGCGTACAAGACCGCCGCGATAAATATTTGCCAAGCGGTATTAAACACGAAGCCTATTTAACTTTTTTAACAGAAGAATTGCTTCCTTATTTAGACGATAACTATTCAACAGAAGATGCACCAGAAGCTCGTACATTAATCGGTGACTCACAAGCTGCAACGATTTCATTGCTTGCGGCGCTACGCCACCCTGAAAAATTCCACCATATCATCATGCATTCACCTTATGTTAATGAAGAAGTCATGGAAATCGTACGCAAAGTGCATAATGTAGAAGACTACACCGTCTATCATGCTATTGGTAAGAAAGAAACGGAAGTTCGTACGACCGATCATCAAATAAAAGATTTTTTAACGCCAAATCGCGAGCTTCATGCACTCATGGTGGCGCGAGAATTCAACGTCTATTATGTTGAATTAGAAGGCGATCATACGTGGAAAACATGGCAACCAGACTTGCATCGCGCGTTCATTCAAAATTTTTTGCTGTAATTTCATAGGCTCTCGCTAAATTTTTCGTAATTTTTCTGTTATACTAAAAATTACGATAACCGCTATTTTAAGGAGGGCTTTTTCATGAATTATGGTATTGTTGCTTTTCCATCAAAAGAATTACAAGATTTTGCAAACTCTTATCGCAAACGTTATGACTCACACTATGCACAGATCCCGCCGCATATTACATTGCGCTCAGCTGGTGAAGCAAATGACAAGACATTACAAGAGCTTGCAGAGCAGCTACATGAGTCAGCTAGCACATTAAAACCATTTGATATTCATATTGGTAAAGCAAGTTCATTCTCACCTGTTACAAATGCGATTTATTTAAAAATCGACTCAACACCTGAGCTAGAGAGCATCCATGAATTGCTGTATAAAGAGCCTTTCGGTGGTACACCGCCACATAAATTTGTGCCTCATATCACATTAGCACAAGGTCTATCTGCTAGTGAGCACGATGATATTTTCGGCCAAATTCGTATGGGCGATATTGATTTCAAAGAAACAATCAGCCGCATTCATTTACTATACCAATTAGAAAATGGTTCTTGGTCGGTTTATGAAACGTATCGCTTACGAGGTGAGTAATTTGCAAGATGTTGTTGTGAAAATTGCACAATCTGAACAAGAAAAACAAGACGCTTTTTTCGTTCGAAAAGAAGTTTTTGTAAAAGAACAAGGGTTACCATTACCACTTGAAGTCGATGACCTTGATAAAATTGCTACGCATATCGTTGCTTACTACAAGCAGCAACCCATTGCAGCAAGTCGCATCATTGTTAATGACAAATCCGATAGCGTCAAAGTCGAACGCCTTTCTGTGTTACCTAAATTTAGACGTAAACAAATTGGCATACAAATGATGCAAACGATTGAAGCATTTATTCGCAAAAATTTTCCAAATGTCTCAGTCATTAAAATCCATGCACAAATTCATGCGATTCCGTTTTATGAGAAGCAAGGCTTTAGCGTCACTTCTCCAGAATTTATGGATAATTATATTCCACATCGCGCCATTGAAAAACATATTTAAAAAAAGCAGGGATCGAATGATTCCTGCTTTTTTGCGCGTATAAAAACCTGCAGCAACCCGCTACAGGCATATATAATTATGCATATGCATTGATAACAAAACCTTTTCCAACGATTTCTGCTGTCGACATCGGCTTCGGTCGGTACATAACGACTTCTTCAGTAGAGGCAGTTGTAGGAACTGGCCGATGCTGACGTTGTGCACGTTGTTGCTCCATCATCAATAAACGTTCTTGCTGGCGGAGCACTTCCGCTTGAAAACGGTGCTGCGCTTCGATGGCTTGTACACCGTCAATATATGTGAAACGAGTATCTTTCATCGCTAATCGATTGGCGTAATCTGCGTACTGTAATGGTGTTATCGGCAAAATATAGCCCATACTAACTACCCCCTTTGCTTAAATTTATTATTCCTTCTTTTTTCACGAAACAAACTAGGTCTATATTCCATTTTTTAATCATTAGTTCCTAAGAAACAAAAAAACACATAAAAAAGCATTTTTTAATGCTTTTCCATGTGTTTTCTCATAGTAACTTCTCTATGAATAAAGTTGCGATACCTAAATAAATAACGATACTCGTAATATCATTTAATGTTGTAATAAACGGTCCCGATGCGACAGCTGGGTCAATTTTCATACGGTCCATGACTAATGGAATCAACGTCCCAGCAACCGTTGCAACAACGATTGAGCAGCAAATAGCTACGCCAACAAGCGCGCCTAAGACCAACTCATGCTGCCAGAAAAAGACAATCCCTAACGCAATCACACCGCAAACAACCCCCATAATAACACCCGTCAACAATTCTCGAACGACAAGTTTCATCTTGCTCTCTTCTTCAACATCGCCTGTCGCAATACCACGCACTGCAACAGCTAATGCCTGTGTACCGCTATTGCCGGATGTCCCACCGATAAGCGGAATAAAGGCCGCTAATAGCGCTACTTTTGCCAATGTATCAGTAAATAAATCGATTAAATTGGCCGTAATCATTCCTAAAAATAATAGACAAACGAGCCACGGTAATCGTTTTTTAGCTGCTGAAAATGGACTTTTATCGAATGTGCCCATATCTGAAACCCCTGCAAGCTTTGAGTAGTCATCGCCTGCCTCTTCATCAATAACATCAATAATATCATCGACCGTAATAATGCCGAGCATTTCATTACGTGCATTGACGACTGGTAATGCTACAAAATTATAATCACGCATAACTTGCGCAACATCTTCTTGGTCATCGGTCACCTGGACGCTAACAACACGCTCGTTGCGAATGTCGCGAATAAGCGTATCTTCACTAGCGACAATTAAATCACGGAGCGACAGTACGCCCGTTAAGCGATTGCGGTCATCAATAACAAAAATATAATAAATCGTTTCCGCGTCCGGTGCTGCATTACGCAAAATCGTCATCGCGGAACGAATCGTAGAATTTTCTGCTACAGCTACATACTCCGTCGTCATTAACGCGCCAGCAGTCGCTTCTTCATAATGTAATAATTCTCGAATGTCTTGTGCAGATTCCGAGTCCATCATCTTTAAAAAATGACTCGTTTGATCTTGGTCCAGCTCATTTAAGACGTCAACTGCATCATCGGCATACATTTCCGATAACATTTCCGCCGCATAACTCGGCTCCATCTCTGCAATAAATGTTGGATATTGTTCATCATCTAACGCAATGGCCTCAAAGATTGTTGCCAATTCTTTCGGGGACAAATATTGATAGATGATCTGACGTATATCAGGCTCCACCCTTTCATAAAACTGGCCTTGGTCGTATGGGTGAAGGTCTAAAAATTGTTCGCGAAACACCGCAATCTTACCTTCTATTAAAAGCTGCATCAACTGTGCTTCATCAAACGTTTCTTCTTGACGGTTTTTTAGTTCTTCTGCCATATTGTCCCCTCCTCTCAAATGATATGATTAATTGAACAAAGCTAATACTAACATTTTCCCACGTATTTGTTAACTACCTAAAAATGGCTCTGAATCTGTATTTTTCAAATTAACATATGAAAAAAGAGGCTCGCATTGAACGGCCTCTTCGCTTGTTATATAAGTAATGACTGAAAATCAGCAGGCAATGTTGCATGCCATTCCATCGGCTGTTTTGTCAGTGGATGCTTCATGTGTAAAAAAACGCAATGCAACGCTTGGCGGTCCAATACGTCACGCTTGCCTCCATATAAGTCATCGCCAACAAGTGGATGCCCGATATGCGCCATATGCACACGGATTTGATGCGTGCGTCCTGTATGCAAGCGCAAACGGACATGACTCATTTGTTCACCGTGATGCGTAAAGTGGCGCAAGACGCGGTAGTCGGTATGCGCATACTGACCATCGTCGCGCACCATACGCTCAATAATGCTGCCATCACGACGACCAATCGGTGCAATAATTGCAGCTTGCGGTTCTTTAATATGACCATGTACAAGCGCTTCATATTCACGAAAAATCTCATGTGCTTGTTGCTGCTCGCTCATCACATGATGAATATGGCGATGCTTGGCAATACACATCAACCCCGACGTATCGCGGTCTAAGCGATTGACTACATGCACCGTTGACGGAATATTTTGTTGCTTTAAATAGCCCGCAACAATGCCGGCAACGCTACCTTCTAAATGTACATGCGACGGAATCGAGCTTTGATAGGGTGATTTGTTTACAATTAAAATCTCCTGATCTTCATAAACAATATCAAGCTCGCCTTGCTCTGCTTGCAAGCCATCGCTCAACTCTTCGCGTGGGAATTTAACGACAATAGTGTCCCCAGCTTTTAGGCGATGACGCACCGTCTGTTCAGCGCCATTGACCGTAATTTCGCCACCGTGAAATTTAATTGCCGTCAATGCCTTTTTTGAAATACCATAGCTTTGGAGTGCACTACGCAGTAATACAGGCTCCTCTACTGTAAATGTAATACGATATCGATTGTCCATATTTAGTCCTTTAAATCACTATCAATAAATGAATCATGCACACGCTGCCAGAATGGGAAAGCCTTGTAACGCGCAAAACGAACTTTTTCATTTGCAACGCGATACTCAATTGATTTCACATTTTTATGTAGCAATTGTACGTGGTCAACTGTGACCATAAAATCTTCTGCTTTCACAGGCTTTAATAAGCAATGGTGATGCGATGGCAAGACGAGCGACGAACCAACTGTGCGGAATACGCGATTATTGATCGACGCCATTTCTGTTAGTTGTAACGCTTCAAGCGATGGATGTAAAATTGCGCCGCCAAGTGCTTTATTGTATGCCGTACTGCCCGATGGTGTTGATACACATAAGCCATCACCGCGGAAGCGCTCAAAACGACGTCCATTTAATACGACGTCCATAACAAGCGTCACTTCAGATGATTTCACAGTCGATTCATTTAACGCCAAATACGTGAAGCTCTCTTCTGAATCGCGGTAGTTGACCGTTACTTCTAATAATGGGTACTCGCTAATGCGGTATTCCCCTTTCGCAATCGAAATAACAAGCTTTTCAATGTCATTTGGTTGCCAATCTGCATAAAAGCCGAGGTGTCCTGTATGAATGCCGACAAACGCAACTTCTGACAACATATGCGTATAGCGGTGGAACGCATGTAACAGCGTGCCATCACCCCCGATGGATAGCACGATATCTGGTTTTTCTTCATCTAGTTCTAAGCCAAAATCGGTTAAATAACCAATCGCTCGCTCCATTAACTCATTTGATTGTGGATCATTGCGTGATTGTACGGCAAACTTCATACATTTTCCCCCTTATCCTGACCATCGTCGCCACGAACAATTGGCTCTGAGGCCTCCTTATACTCTGTAAAATACGCTTGTGCTTCATGAATTTCGTCGCGAATTTGCGACATTTCTTCATCTAAGCGAAAAGCTGCTTCTGCAGCACTTTGCAGGCGATCAGAAATCTCCGCCGGAAAAACACCTTTATATTTATAATTTAATGAATGCTCAATCGATGCCCAGAAATTCATCGCTAATGTGCGAATTTGAATTTCCGCTAAAATAATCATTTCTCCTTGAATCGTCGCCACTGGATACTCCACGACAACGTGATATGAGCGATAACCACTCGGCTTTGCATTCGTAATATAATCTTTTTCTTCTACAATTTTTAAATCGTGACGCTGGCGTAGCAATTCCAGTACTGTCGGAATATCATCGACAAACTGGCACATTACACGAACACCAGCAATATCTTGCAGCTCATGTGCTAATCGTTCTGATGGCTCAAACACCAAGCCCTTCGATAACGTTTTATCGTAAATACTCGCCAGCGGTTTCACGCGTCCCGTTACAAACTCAATCGGGGACGTTTCATTGTTACGTTGAAACTGTGTGCGAATACCTTTTAGCTTAATCTTTAACTCATCAACGGCTTGTTTATAGGGCTGTAAAAACCGATCCCATTGTCCCATGACAAGTCCCCCTAATTCTTAGGCCTCGCTTAAAATGCTCGCGAAGGCTTCCTCAACAGCATGTGAAAAAGCTTCGCCATAATTCGAGTTACCTTCAATATTGTATACTAATCCTTCTAATTCATCTCGGAAATTTGTCAGAACAGCTTTGTGATCGCCCCATGTAAGCACAGGGTCTCCATCTGTATTTAATACTTCGACGAGCTGAGGCCACACATCTTCATCAAATAATACATAGCTATAATCTTCGCCATCATCCATTAAATAAATGAATGTCATGTTATCTGAATCGGTGATCATTTGTCCAACCGGAGTCAACTGTCCTTGTGGCAATGTGTTTAAGTTAAAGTGTACAACTGAATTTTCTGTTGCTGCATAAGCAGCCTTTAATAAGTTACGCAAATGCCTATCTTCCCTTCCATGAATATCCTAATTTATTTTACCATATTCTATTCGCCTTTTTCACAAGAAAGAACGGGTTTTACCATTTTCCAAATCGTAAAAAGAACGTATAATTAACTTTTAATGAAAGGATGATGTGAAATGTCAAAAGAATTAGAAATTGAATTTAAAAATATGCTGACGAACGATGAATTTATCGCACTCAAGGAAGCCTTTCAGCTAACGGACGAAAAATTCCACACACAAGCCAATCATTATTTTGATACGCCAGACTTCGCACTGCGCCATCAAAAGTGTGGCCTGCGTATTCGCGAAGTGGCCGAGCGCTTTGAATGTACGTTAAAAGAACCCGCAAGTGGCATCGGTTTAATCGAAACAACGGACTTATTAGCTGAAGCACATGTGCGCGCCGTATTAGCCGGTGAAGCGACAATCGATGCGCCAGAAGTTCATGAACGACTAGCTCATCGCGGTGTTGTCGAACAAAATTTACAACTTCTCGGTACACTTTCAACAACTCGTGCCGAAATAAGCTATAAAGGTGGTTTACTCGTACTCGATCACTCGCTTTATGCCGATACAGAAGATTATGAGCTCGAATACGAAGTGACAGATGAAGCGACAGGTCATGTCATTTTTGTCGAACTGCTAAAAGAATATGGCATTGCAACGCGGCCTGCACAAAAGAAAGTCGCTCGCTTCGTCGCTGCAATGAATCGAAAGAGAGGAATTTAAGCTTTGGACGTTTCTGCAATTAAATCATTGATTGAAGCGCAAGCGCTACAATCCGTTGGCAACGCATACGGAAATTCACCGACTGCATCACCAACAAGCTCAAACAATTTTTCAACGCTTCTTAATCAAGCCATTGGCACAAATACCAATGTTAACGCATCACAAACACTCGGTTTAACGAGCGGTTTAAACAACGTTGCTGCAACAACATCACAAACAGATTTATCATCTGCCTTTACACAACTGCTATCTGCTGCTAATCATTTTGCATCGACAGCTCAGCAATCCGGTGTCAATCTGTCATCGCTAGCAAATGTGTTAGGTGCGACAACTGCACTTTATAACGGTGCAACATCGGCCTACACACCCGCAACGGTACAGTCAGCGTATACGAATACAAACGCCGTAACACCGACAACAAAAACGGAACCATCAACAACGGATTCGATTGCTTCTACTTCATCAGGTCCAGCAACACAATACGATGCCATCATCAAAAAGGCATCCGTTACATACGGCATTCCTGAAAAAATGATTAAAGCGGTCATTAAACAAGAATCAAACTTTAACAATAACGCGACAAGTCATGTCGGCGCAGCAGGACTGATGCAATTAATGCCGGCAACAGCGCAATATCTTGGTGTCACGAATACGCGCGACCCTGAGCAAAACATTATGGCCGGCACAAAATACTTAAAACAAATGTATGATAAGTTTGGCAATTATAATTTAATGCTTGCTGCTTATAATGCTGGTCCCGGCAATGTTTCGAAATATGGCGGCATTCCACCATTCAATGAAACACAAAATTACGTTTCAAAAATCATGGCAACTTACAACGCTTAAAAACGAAGGAAAAGCTACCTTATCGGTACTTTTCCTTCGTTTTTTCTTCTTTCTTATTC
The DNA here is from genome assembly GCF_000505545.1 of Kurthia huakuii LAM0618. Classification (GTDB taxonomy): domain Bacteria; phylum Bacillota; class Bacilli; order Bacillales_A; family Planococcaceae; genus Kurthia; species Kurthia huakuii. Next base: position 68,692 of record NZ_AYTB01000007.1, on the reverse strand, counting down.
ACAGGCAATTGTCTATGCTTTATAGAAAATACCATTTGTTTGAGAAATTATGTACCTGTTGCTAAAATAGAATTACCGTTAAAGCAAAGGAGCATCTCATATGACTCAAAAACCGATTATTCCATACGAGGAAATTGGTGCTGAAAAACTTTCGGAGTTAATCGATTCTTTTTATTCGAAAGTAGCGAAAAATCCAAAGTTAACACCCATTTTCCCTGACGACTTAACAGAAACTGCCCGCAAACAGAAACAATTCCAAACACAATACTTAGGCGGGCCTAACATATACACAGAAGAGCATGGACACCCAATGATGCGCGCACGTCACATGCATTTTGAAATTACACCTGAGCGCGCGCAAGCATGGCTCGAATGCATGTATGAGGCAATGGATGAAGTCGGATTAGAAGGCAAATTCCGAGAAATTTATTACAAGCGTCTTGTATTAACTGCACATCATATGATCAATGCTGAGGATCCAAACGAGGAGGTATAAATCGTGGCAAATGTACAATTTATGACCGAACAAGTAGCACCAGCAACTACTTCCTTCAATAAGCCAATCGAACTTTATGTATTTGTGGACTTACTACACCCGGGCAGCTGGCAATTGCAATCAACAATCCGTCGCCTACAAGTGCGCTACGGTCATTATTTTACACTCCGTTTTATTTTAAGTACGGAGCTTGCATCGTTGAATACCGCTTGCCAACAACTTAATAGTTGCCCATCTGACGCTGAGTTAGTCGATGTGTCACATCCTGTATTGCCATCAATTGCTGTTAAAGCAGCTGAATTACAAGGAAAAAAAGCTGGCTATCGTTTCCTTATGAAACTACAAGAGTATGCGTTAATTAATGAAAAAAACGTCCGCTCTTGTTCAACATTAAATGAAATCGCCGAGCACTGTAATTTAGATATGATGGAATTCAAGTCCGACTTCCGCTCAATGGAAGCATCGCGCGCATTTCAAAGTGATTTGTGCGTCACGCGCGAAATGGAAGTAAATGAAGTTCCTAGCTTCGTATTTTTCAATGAAAATATTGAAGATGAAGGCTTAAAAGTATCTGGTGCTTATGATTTTGAAGTATATGAACATATTTTAGAAGAAATGGTTGAGGAACAATTGATTCCAACAAACCCACCAGATTTAGAGGTGTTATTTAAACGGTATCAAACATTATCGACAGAGGAAGTAGCAGCCATTTATGCAATCCCTGAAAAATTGGCTGAACGCGAATTGAAAAAGCGTATGCTACAGCAAAAGATTTCACGCGTTGCCTGTGATAGTATGTCACTGTGGCAGCTCAAATAAAAAACCTCGAGAGGACGAGCTCTCGAGGTTTTTTTATATGTTATAGCATTTTTTTACTAAAAAAATAAAATGAGTGACTCTACGAGAGGCACTCATTTTCACAAAGGGGATGGGAGAAATGTTCACGTTCAAACAAAGGGGTGTATGTTTGTTGTGATTTATTTCACGTCTATTACTTTAGCATGTAATCGTTGGTATAGCAACGTTTTTAAACCTTGTTCATAATTCAGACACAAAGAAACCGTTTACATTACATTGGCATTCACCAATCATTACTACTATAAATCATTCATATTTAATATAAACTCTATTTATACATAAAATTGTCAATAAGTTAATTTTCACAATTTTCTAGGTCTTTATTTTAGCATCTTTTTTTATGACTTAAATAGTCGTACTGTTATATTCGGTGCTGTTTAATTTAATTAAACAGCTTTCTGGACTTTTGCCGAACATAAAAAAACAGACCGCGTTTAAGCGGCCTGTTTTACACTTTATTTTTTCATTAATAATGCTTCGAGTTCTGCTAAACGCTCTTCAAATAAGTCGAATGCAGCTTGAATTGGTGCTGCTGATTCCATATCAACGCCTGCTGCACGTAAAACATTAATTGGCGTATCTGAGCAACCTGCTTTTAAGAAATTATTAATATAACGTTCTACTGCCGGCTGTCCTTCTTCAAGGATTTGTTTACTAAGGGCAATGGCCGCAGATTTACCAGTTGCATATTGATACACATAATAATTGTAGTAGAAATGCGGAATACGTGCCCATTCGCGGCCAATTTCCTCATCGATGACCATATCATCACCAAAGTATTGTTTGTTTAAATCATAATAAACCGTTGTCATCGACTCTGCTGTCAACGCTTCCCCACGCGCGTCCATTTCATGGATGATATGCTCAAATTCCGCAAACATTGTTTGGCGAATAATCGTGCTACGAACACCTTCTAACCAGTGATTTAATACATAAATGCGTAATTTTTCATCGTCAGCTGTTTGTAATAAATACTCTGTTAATAATTCCTCATTACATGTAGATGCTACTTCCGCTACGAAAATTGAGTAATCGCCATAAACGAACGGTTGGTTGTTACGCGTGAAATAACTGTGCACACTATGGCCAAATTCATGCACTAATGTGTATAAATTGTCCAAATTGTTTTGCCAGTTCATTAAAATGTAAGGATTTGTACCATATGTGCCTGATGAATACGCCCCGCTACGCTTGCCTTTTGTTTCGACAACATCGACCCAGCGATCTGCTAATGCTTGTTTTAAAATGGCTGTATACTCGTCACCCATCGTGCCAAGTGCTTTAATCATCGTCTGTGCGGCATCGTCATACGCAATTTCAAATTTGGCTTCTTTCACAAGTGGTGTGTAAATGTCCCACATATGCAGTTCATCGACGCCAAGCACTTTTTTGCGTAAGTCGATATATTTATGAAGCAATGGTAGGTTTTTATGAACCGTATCCAATAGTTGATCGTATACTTTTTCAGGAATTTGGTTGTTGCTAAGTGCGGAATGACGTGCGGAATCATATTTACGAATACGCGCTGAAACATTATGGCGTTTTACATTCCCTGTTAACGTTGTCGCAAACGTATTTAAAAACTTGCCATACGTTTCATACATTGCGCGGAAAGCACGTTCGCGCGTCGCACGGTCATCGCTATCTAAGAAATGAATATAATTGCCATGTGTTAATTGCACTTTTTCCCCGTGTTCATCTTCAACAATAGGGAATTCTAAATCTGCATTGTTCAACATACCAAATGTATTCGCAGAAGCACCCGTTACTTCACTCATTTGTGCTAATAACGCTTCTTGCTCCGCTGGTAATACGTGTGGACGTTGTTGTTTTAATTCATCTAATTCTACTTTATAAAGACGTAATGCTTCATTTTCTGCTAAATAGCCATCAACTACCGCTTCCTCTAACGCCAAAATTTCTGGTGTTAAGTAGGCAATACTTGTTGACGCTTTTGCTAGCAATGTTTTGCCGCGGCTATCCATCGCTTGATAGAAGCTATTTGTTGTATCTTGGTCGTAACGCATATGAGAATACGCATATAGGCGGCTTAAGCGTGCATATAGTTCATCGCGGTATTTAAATGCCGCAAGCATTGCCTCTGCCCCGTCTTTTAACGTCCCTTGATAGTCGCTTGCTTTGTCGCTTAATGCTTCGACTTCTTTATACTCTACATCCCACGCTTCATCTGTTGCGAAAATATCTTCAAGGCGCCATGTCTTTTCAACAGGTACCTCATCACGTGTAGGAATTTTCTTTGTTTCTGTCATAATAAAAGCCCTCCTATTATTTCGCATTCCTAAATAAATTTAGTTAGCTATATTTTCTCAATTATACCCCTTAAACGCAAGAAATTGACGATATAACAGTTCATTTTGCGATGCTTTTTGTGTGTGAAGCTGTTGTAAGAAATGTTCATAAGCATGCACTTTCGCTTTTGCGACGTCGTGATGCGCTAAAAACGCTTCGACACCGTGCGGAAAATAATCGTAATAATAAATAATTTGCCAATCGATTGCCGGCTCGTGTTCCGCTTCAAAGTCCGTTGGCACGCCAATCGCCTCTGGTAACGCAAGCAACGCTAACCTATGCTCATAAACGAAACGCAGTAGTACATCGTGCGTGCCTTTACGGTAGCGCATATAGTGCTGAATTAGCTTTCTGCGCTGTTCATACCAGAGCTGCATATAAAGCTCAAACTCGTCGCGACTCAGCTGACGCGCCGTCCGAAATGGCCACGTTTGATAGGTGCGCGGCAATACCGTTATTTTCGCTAAAAATTGCGTCGGCGTCATACCAACGAGCGCACTATAATAAATAAATTGTTCTGTTTGCGGATTGTAGGCAATGAAGGAACTGTTCGTTATATATTTTTGTAAATCATGTGACAAGGAAAGTATCGATAGGCCGTTTTCTTTCGGAGCGCTATAGGGGAGCCAAAGTGGGGTAAGGTTGATTGCACGATAGCCTGCATTGCGTTCGTCAAAGCGTTGCTGTGTTAAGCGGCTATATTGAAATTCTATCGCAAATTGTTCATATAAAATATCGGGACGTTGTTGGATTTGTGGCACGTAGGCTTCGAGTTGTGGCGTGCCAAATTGACTGAAGAAGTCATACAGTTGGCGTTTTGCTGCGAGATGCGTGGGCGTTTCGTTTTCAGAGAAGGCATGCGTGCAAGCGGTTTGTTTATGGTGTGCGAAATGAGGAATATTTTTAGTGCCAATTTTTAATTGGAGTCGTTGCTGACATGCTGGGCAATAATAGCGTTGTGTTTTGCGTGCCTGCCGAAGTTGTTCGCGGCTTGTTGCGGCGTCTAGTATGATGAACTGTTTTTTTTCATCATAGGCAACTAACATAAGCATCACCTCCTATTAATTGTAAAAAAATAACTATTAAAATGCAATAAAAAAACGAGACTAGTTTTCTAGCCTCGTTGGTCATTAAAAGTATTTGCGCACTGTATTTAAGGCATCTGTTGCCATAATCACATGTGCATATTCTTCTAATACATGAATCGTTGTATGTGCTTCTTTCGCACATTCTGTTACGACACTTAAGAAGTTTAAACGTTCATCTTTCTCCCCTTCTTCATCGAAGTGGATATATAAATAATATTTGCCGTCTTGTTCAAACAAACGATTATCGACATCATCAGTGTGCGCTAAACGCTCAGCTAGATGAATTAAGTCGTCAAAATCTTTTAATTCAAACACAAACTCAAATGTTGAATCGCCAAAGTTTTCTTCCAAGAAGTTATCCAGCTCTTTTGCATTTTGCTGATCCAAATCAAACAGACCTGGTAAACCTGGTGGTAACTTTCCTGGGCCAAATGGTAAGTCTTCTAAGCCTTCTTGTGTGAGTTTTGCAGTTGTAACTGTCAGTTCAAGACCGACTTCTTTCGCCACAACTTGAATCCACAGCGGGCCATCAATTTCAAATTGATCCTCTTCACTAATCTCATCCATCATAACCCAAAAGAGTTCCTCACCTTTATCGCGGTTATACCAGATTTCATCTTTTGTAAAACCTCGCTCTTCAATGTCTGTATAAGAAATGAAAAGTTTCAGTGTGTTTTCGTTAATACGTTCAATATCCATATTACACAACTCCTTTCGGTTACTTCTATAAGAAGATGTTGCATCAAGTATCTGCTTTCGAAGTATAGCTACCTCTATTGTAATTCCTTTTGCTTAAAAAAGAAAAGAAAAAGTTTCAAATGACCTTCTAAAGAAAAAAGCAGCTAGGAGCTGTTTCTCCTAGCTGCGATTTTAAAGACGTTTAGTTAACCATTTTTTGTGCTTCTTGTAATTGATAAGCGCGCACTTTACGAGGTAAGAAACGACGAATTTCATCTTCGTTGTAGCCAACTTGTAAACGTTTTTCATCTAAAATAATCGGACGACGTAAAAGGCCCGGATTTTCTTGAATTAACTCGTACAATTGATTTAAAGGTAATGTTTCTAAATCAACATTTAATTTTTGGAAGATTTTTGAGCGCGTTGAAATAATTTCATCGGTGCCATCTTCTGTCATACGTAAAATTTCTTTGATTTCACTAATGCTTAGTGGCTCGGCAAAAATATTACGTTCTGTATATGGAATTTCATGTTCTTCTAACCATGCTTTTGCTTTACGACATGAAGTACAACTTGGTGATGTAAATAATGTTACCATCATGTTCAAACACATCCTTTCAAAATGTGTAACCGAATTATTAAATTAGAATGACTCTAATCAAGAGGTCTAACCTCATTATACAACAACTTTATTACTTTGAATATAGGATATTCAAAATTATTTTATGTTCATTTTATAAGGCGACATATTTATTAAAAAAGTTTCTTTTTACCATTTTATAGGGCATTGAAAAATAAACTACGCTACTAATGTTCCCTGATTGCTAAGGCTTTAAACCCAATCCAACTCTTTTTCCATTCTCAATTAGCTTAATAAAAATGAAAATAATGCCTTGCTTTTTTATTTGTTTATTTGTAGTAATAGTTTCAATTTTCCCTATTGTACCGAATTTAATCTAAAATTTAATCCGTCGAACGGCTGATATGTGTACATGTTGTAATTTAAAAAAAGCTGTATTATAATGGCGTTACAGCCTCGCGCTGTCATATTAAAACGAAGACGAAGAGTAGTATATATAAAGAGCATACTTAGAGAGTCTGTGGCCGGTGTAAACAGATTATGCGTTATATAGAATGGACTTCCGAGTTAACTTAGTGAAATAAGTAGTACCTAAGTTCGTTCCTCGCGTTAAGAGGTAGAGTGGTCGATTTATCGACAAGCTTGGGTGGTACCGCGGATTTTAAACATCATTCGTCCCTTTTTAGAGGGAGCGTGATGTTTTTTTATTTTGAGGAGGAAACCCACAATGGCAAAACGTATTTTTTCTGGTGTACAACCAACAGGCGTCATCACTTTAGGTAACTATATTGGCGCAATCAAGCAATTCCCTGAGCTTCAAGACCAAGGCGATGCAATTTACTGTATCGTTGACCAACACGCGATTACCATTCAACAAGACCCTAAAGAGTTACGTGCGAACATTCGTAGCTTAGCGGCGATGTATATTGCAGTTGGTATTGATCCTGAGAAATCAATTTTATTTATCCAATCAGAAGTTCCAGCACACGCACAAGCAGGCTGGATGTTACAATGTGTTGCTTCTATTGGTGAATTAGAACGCATGACACAATTTAAAGATAAATCAGCAAAGGCTGCCGGTTCAAACGAATCTGTTCTAGCAGCACTTTTAACATACCCACCGCTAATGGCCGGCGATATTCTTCTATATAATACCGATATCGTTCCTGTCGGCGATGACCAAAAACAACATATTGAATTAACGCGCGACTTAGCGGAACGTTTCAATAAACGCTATAAAAAAACGTTCAAAATTCCAGATATCGCGTTATCTAAAGAAGGTCGCCGCATTAAATCATTACAAGACCCTACGAAAAAAATGTCTAAATCTGATGCGAATGCAAAAGCAACGATTCGTTTATTAGATACACCAAAACAAATTGAGAAAAAAATCAAGTCGGCTGTTACGGATTCAGAAGGTATCGTGCGCTATGATAAAGAAAATAAACCAGGCGTATCGAATTTAATCGACATCGAAGCAGCATTAACAAATTGCTCAACAGAAGAAGTTGTCGCAAAATACGACGGCAAAGGCTATGGCGACTTTAAAGCAGGCGTAGCACAAATTGTCGTAGAACATTTAGCACCGATTCAACAACGCTACAATGAATTAATCGACTCTGAAGAATTAGACCGTATTTTAGATGAAGGTGCTGATAAAGCAAACGCGATTGCAAATGCAACGATCCAACGCATGGAAGATGCAATGGGATTAGGTCGCGGCAGCCGCCATTAATTAATAGATGTAAAAAAGGCGTACGACATGGCGTTGACCTACTAAAATAGAATAGTGAAAAAAGACACTGCTAAAGTTGCTATACTATAGAAGTGTCTTTTTTCGTACAAAAAAACATTCGCCACTAGCAATGTGACGAATGTTAGAAGTCGCTTACGCTTCGTATTTTTTAAATAATAGTGTCGCATTATGTCCACCGAAACCGAATGAGTTGCTCAGTGCGTAATTAACGTTCATTTCACGTGCTTCGTTTGGCACGTAATCAAGGTCGCATTCTTCTGCTTGGTTCACAAGGTTAATTGTTGGTGGTACGATGCTTTCTTTAATCGCTAACGCCGAGAAGATGGCTTCGATACCACCAGCAGCACCTAGCATATGACCAGTCATTGATTTGGTTGAGCTTACTGCTAATTTTTTCGCGTGCTCACCAAATACATTGTTAATCGCTAACGTTTCAAGCATATCATTATAATATGTACTTGTACCATGGGCATTAATATAGTCAACGGCTGCTGGTTCGATACCGGCATCATTTAATGCTTGTTGCATTGAGCGCATTGCACCGCTACCATCTTGAGCGGGTGCCGTAATATGATACGCATCACCTGATGCTCCGTATCCTACAACTTCCGCATAGATTTTCGCACCGCGCGCTAAAGCATGCTCAAGCTCTTCAAGCACAACAATGCCTGCACCTTCTGCGATAACGAAACCATCGCGGTCTTTATCGAATGGACGACTTGCTGTTTGTGGGTCTGGATTTGTTGATAGTGCTGTGTTTGAGCAGAAACCTGCAACAGCTAATTCCGTAATAGGTGCTTCTGTACCACCTGTAATCATCGCTACAGCATCGCCGCGTTGGATGACTTTAAAGGCATCACCGATTGAGTTTGTGCCCGTTGCACAAGCTGTTACGGTACATGTGTTAATTCCTTTAGCACCTAGTAAAATCGATACTTGACCTGCTGCCATATCCGGAATCATCATCGGAACGAAAAATGGACTTACACGACGTGGCCCTTTTTCCGTTAAGTTTTTGTATTGTTGTTCAAATGTTTCCATACCACCAATACCAGAGCCTAACCATACGCCGATATCTGCTGCATTGTCATCTGTAATTTCAAGCGCTGCATCGTCTACTGCTTCTTTTGCGGCTGCAATCGCATAATGTGTAAAGCGGTCCATTTTGCGGGCATCTTTTTTCGACACATATTGCTCAATATCAAAATCTTTTACTTGTGCCGCTACTTTCGCATTGAATTTTTCGGCATCAATACGCGTTAATGGCCCAACACCTGATTGACCATTTTTAACTGCATTCCAGCTATCTACTACATTATTACCTACAGGTGTTACGGCACCCATCCCTGTAATTACTACACGTTTTTTCGTCATTTCGTTCCCCACTTTCATGTTATTTCCCCCATTTCAGTGCGATGGCACCCCACGTTAAGCCGCCACCAAAGCCAACTAAAACAAGTAAATCATCGTCTTTAATTTTACCATTTTCTAACTCTTCAACTAAAGCGTTACCAATGGATGCTGCTGAAGTATTGCCGTATTTCGCAATGACAGAGGACATTTTTTCTTCTGGTAAACCAAGGCGTTCACGTGCCGAATTCATAATGCGAATATTTGCTTGGTGTGGAATTAATAAATCGACATCTTCTTTTTGTAAGCCAGCTTGTTCAACAACCTTCAACGCTGACTCACCCATTTGACGAACTGCAAATTTAAACACTTCGCGACCATTCATAACGATATGTTGGTTTTCGTCTTCATATAAATATTTAGCGCCAGCGCCTTTTGCGCCTAAATCAAATGATAAAATACCACGACCGTCTGATACTTTACCCATCACAGCAGCACAAGCACCATCACCAAATAATACGGCTGTATTACGGTCTGACCAGTCTGTAATTTTCGACAATTTTTCAACGCCGACAACTAACACATAGTCATATGTATTTGTTGCAATAAATTGCTGCGCCGTAATCGCACCATACATGAAACCAGCACATGCCGCTGAAATGTCCATTGCTGCCGCATTTGTTGCACCTAGTTTATGTTGCAACATACATGCTACAGATGGGAAAGGCTGATCTGGCGTTACCGTCGCAACTAAAATCAAGCCAATTTGCTCTGGAGAAATCCCCGCATGTTCAATTGCTTGTTTTGCTGCCTCGTAGGCCATATCTGACGTATTCACATCATCGCCCGCAATACGGCGTTCTTCAATGCCTGTACGTGTACGAATCCATTCATCATTTGTATCAACGATTTTTTCTAAGTCAAAGTTCGTCACGACTTTTTCTGGTACATAACGCCCTACACCAATAAACCCTGCGTTCATAACGTAACCACCTTTATAATCAAATATTAGTATCTGGTCATAATTATAGATAATAAGACTAAAAATTGCAACTATAGAAATACGAACAATGGAAAATCGCCTTTATTTATTCAAAAACAGTATTTCAATGCTTAATGTAGTTATGGTATGATAAGACAGATAGAATAGTAACTTAGAGGTGAAAACAAAATCATGAGATACATTTTCTTAGTAATCTGGTCAGTCATCTTAGTATCTGTATTGAACTACGTAGTTAGCGCAATCAACCAAGGTACTCCAGACTGGAACCAAGGCTTCATCATGTCATTAGTATTCGCTGTATTATTAATCATCATTGATGCCGTAATTCCAAGCGAATCGCCAAAAGCAATCGGTCGCGAAGACCACTAATTAGAAGTCTCGACATTTGTCGAGGCTTTTTACTTTAAAAAAGATGGACTTGCCACAATAAGGCGCGTCCATCTTTTTTTGTGGCACAAAAAAGGAGCTGCATGAAGATGCAGCTCCTTTCCTTATTATGCTGTTACATTGTCAACGCGTACAGTCGCTTCGCCGTTGTCCAAGTATACGGTCATCGTCGCCCCTGGTAACGTATCACCGCGTAATAATTCACGCGCCACAACCGTTTCTACATGGCGTTGGATAAAGCGACGTAGTGGACGCGCACCAAATGCCGGATCGACGCCCTCTTTTGCAATCCACTCTAACACGCCTGGTTCAATCACTAAATTGATTTCTTGCGATGCTAAACGTTTTCGTAATGATTGTAAATATTTATCGGCAATTTTCACGAAATGCTCTCCTGATAATGAATGGAACATGACGATATCGTCCAAACGGTTTAAGAGCTCTGGTTTGAAATGTTGTTTCAATTCAGCCATCACTAAATCCTCGGTCGCATGTTCATTCGATTCATTCATTTCAAGTAAATAATGTGAACCTAAGTTTGATGTCATGATGACTACAGTATTTGTAAAGTTCACCGTACGTCCTTGGCCATCTGTAATACGACCATCATCTAAAATTTGCAGTAAAATATTCGCAACATCTGGATGTGCTTTTTCGATTTCATCAAGTAATACGACCGCATACGGATTACGACGAATTTGCTCAGTCAATTGACCGCCTTCTTCATAACCGATATAGCCAGGAGGCGCTCCAACTAAACGAGAAACGCTATGTTTTTCCATATACTCACTCATATCAATACGCACAAAGTGGTCCTCTGAATCGAATAATTGTTCAGCTAACGCTTTTGCTAATTCCGTTTTACCGACACCAGTTGGCCCTAAGAATAAGAACGAACCAATTGGTTTATTCGGATCTTGAATACCAGCGCGCGCACGCCATACCGCTTCCGTTACTAATTTCACCGCATCGTCTTGGCCAACGACACGATTGTGTAAAATATCGCCAAGTGCCAGTAATTTTTCACGTTCACTTTGGAGCATTTTTGTTACCGGTACGCCTGTCCAGCGAGAGACAATTGCAGCAATTTCATCAGATGTCACATCTTCACGTAATAAACGTGTATCACCTGATTCTGTTAATTTTCGCTCTAGTTCTTCTAATTCTTTTTTCAGTTGTGGAATTTCACCGTGACGCAATACCGCCGCTTTATTTAAATCATATTCGGCTTCTGCTTTTTCTAATTCGCTACGTTTTTTATCAAGTAATTCTCGTTTCGCTTGGATATGTTGTAACGCGTGTTTTTCACTATCCCATTGTGATTTCATTGACGCTGAAGAATCTTTTAATTGTTGTAATTCCTCACGTAAATTTTTCAAGCGTTTTTCAGAAGCTGCATCCGTTTCTTTCATCAATGCTTGTTCTTCAATTTCAAGCTGCATTTGGCGACGCGTTACTTCGTCTAACTCTTGTGGCATCGAATCGATTTCTGTACGAATCATTGCACAAGCTTCATCGATTAAATCAATCGCTTTATCTGGTAAGAAACGCTCGGTTAAATAGCGATTTGACAGTTCCGCTGCCGCTACAATCGCGCGGTCATGAATTTTAACAGCGTGGTGCAATTCAAAGCGCTCTTTTAAGCCACGTAAAATCGAAATTGTATCCTCAACAGATGGTTCACGTACAAGTACTTGTTGGAAACGACGTTCAAGTGCAGGGTCTTTTTCAATATTCGTGCGATACTCATCTAATGTTGTCGCACCAATACAATGCAGTTCACCGCGTGCAAGCATCGGTTTTAGCATATTGCCGGCATCCATTGAACCTTCTGTTTTCCCAGCGCCAACGATTGTATGAATTTCATCGATAAATAAAATAATGCGACCTTCTGCTTCCTTTACTTGTTTTAATACGCCTTGTAAACGCTCTTCAAATTGGCCACGGTAACTTGCACCAGCAATCAGCGCACTCATATCAAGCTCGTAAATTTCATGGTCTTTTAAACCTTCCGGCACGTCGCCTTTAACGATACGTTGTGCTAATCCTTCAACAATCGCCGTTTTACCAACACCAGGTTCACCAATTAATACCGGGTTGTTTTTTGTTTTACGAGAGAGAATACGGATGACATTACGGATTTCTTCGTCACGTCCAATAACCGGATCCAACTTGCCTGCTTTTACAGTTTCATTTAAATTACGTCCATATGTTTCTAACGGATTTTTCTCTTGTTCATTGTTCATGTTCATTTGCATATAATTTCCCACTCCTTCATCGGATGTAGTTCGTCAAAGTATTATTTGACCTTCTTTGACCTTTCGATTAATTTCATTATAGTCTCGTTGTTTCTAAAATTCAACTGATATGTTTGACCTTTTTTGACTTTTTGTTTCTGCCTTATTCTACGAACTTAAATGCAATTGGTTTCATTTTTCTATTCCCTTTTTTCACGACAAATGTATGAACTTTTTTTGAATGAAAAAAGGCTCGGCTATGGCCGAACCTTGTTCCTTAATGAATCGTCTGAAATGTTTTATTTTTCAGTTCAAGGACAACATCACATGCACTAGCAATTTCACGCTCATGCGTAATGACGATGACGCATTTTTGCTGTTCATGTGCCAGCTCCGAAAACAACTTAATGATTTCTTGTGAATTTTGTTCATCCAAATTGCCTGTCGGTTCATCTGCTACAACGAGCTGCGCATCACAACACATTGCGCGAACAATCGCCACGCGTTGCTGCTGACCACCAGACAAATGTTGAACATTTTTCTTTGCTATGTCTTCGGTAATCCCAACGCGTGAAAGCATATCAAGTGCATAAGATTTACGGTCGCTACGCTGTGAATTAGTAATTTCGAGTGCTGCTAAAATATTATCAACGGCTGACATATAAGGTAGTAAATTATACGACTGAAAAACAATTGACACATATTTGTTGCGATACGCTGTCAAACCGATTTTGGTCATCGATTTACCATCGTACAAAATCTCACCTTTCTTTGGAACATCAAGCCCCGCAATCAGCGATAAGAAGGTCGTTTTACCAGAGCCTGATGAGCCGAGTATGCCATAAAGCTTACCGTTATCAAATGTTAAATTAATATCTTCATAAAGCGCATCATTTTTTGTTTGGTACCAATAGTTCACGTCTTTTACTTCTAACATTTGCAAATCCTCCTATGAGATTAAAATTTTCTTCGGCTTCATACGCATAATCCCGATCGATGCAATGAGCACTGCAAGGAAACTAATACCTAGACCGAAGCCACCTAGTTCCATTAATTCTTTGATTGATAACGTAATGTCTAAATCGCTAATTTGCTGTTGCATATCGGTTGCTTGTGCATTGCCGCCCATTCCCGGACCGCCGCTTGGCATATTAGAGGGTGCCTGACCGCCGCCAGGGCCTTGCTGTGCACTAGACGTGGCATCGCTCGTTTGTGTCGTCGTTTGTTGCTCAATTAGCTGCTTGCCGACTGCATTGCCGACAAATTGACCGCTAACACCTGCAACGACTAAGGCAAGCGCTAATACAAAAATAAGTTCTGCAAAAAATTGTGCAATGATTTTACTACGTTTTTCACCTAACGACATCAACACGCCGATTTCGTATTTACGTTCGCGAATCGTCAGCATAACAATTAGCGCTAGGATGACCGTCCCTGCAATAGCTACTAACAAGACAATTTTATTGGCAAAACTTTTGACGTTATCGAGTGGCTGCACCATTTGTTGATACTGTTGATCATTTGTTGTTAATGAATACGTGTCTGTATCTAAGCCGGTTGCTGTCGCTGCTTTGACAAAGGCCGGCATTTTTTCTGGGTCCGTTACGTGGAATACGACGGAATCTGCCGTATTTTTGTAGTCGCTTCCTTTTACTTTATTCGCAAAAGTATAGGATGTATAAATCGTATTGTACGGATTAAGTGACGCCATTTGCATACTGCGCGAATCCGTTGATTCAGTTGATTTATAAATGCCGACAATGTTTAATTTATACGTTTTATCGTCGCGTTCAATTTTAATCGTATCACCGACTGTGAGGTCATTTGCTTGTGCTAAAGTTGTTTCAATAACAGCTTTATTTGAATCCATGTCCTCATTGGTAATCCCAACACCATCGATTATTTCAGCAGTACCACCTTTAAATGATGTTGTAGTAGCTGTCGCATTTGTACCAGAAATTGAAATATCACCTTGTGAGGTCATTTGCGGCATTTTCATACCACTTGGAGCGCTTTGCTCACTAGTATTAGATGACTCCTCAGACGAAATAGCTTCAAATGATTTCGCATCGACCGTTGTTGTAGATGACATTGTATAATACGATAAATTATTTAGTGCCGTGATTTTTTCGACATCATCTAAATCGACTGGTGTTAGATTAAAACTTCCAGGATCTGGTCGTTGTCCTTCGTTACTATTTTTTTGCATGTCTTTCATCGCATTTTCCATATTGGCTGATAATGTGACTGTTGCTCCCATGCTTTTCTTCGCATTTTCGGCGGCTGTTAGTGACGCACTTTGAATCGTTAAGCCGGCTAAAATAAAAATTAAAATCGCTGAGAACACAAACGTCAGTAGTAATGATCGACCGACTTTTGCTTTTGTGCTATAAAAAGCACGCTTTAAAAAGTTCATGGCATTTCCTCCTATAATTAACCTGTAGTCACATATGGGCGCTCATATTTACGTGTGCTGTTGTTTACATTTGCTAGTATAGGAGCCTTTTGCGTCAGAAATATGTCAACACCATTTTTTTCAAAAATAAAAAAAGAGGCCGTTTTTTTACGACCTCTGTTCGCGAATTATTTTTCTATAATAGATTTGCCTCTTTCTTTAATACATGCACAAGCTCTGTCGCAGGCATGACGCGAATTGCCGAAAAGTTTTGCCCCGTCCACATCGCGAGTAAATCGGCTCGGTCAAGCTCAGCTGCTTTTTTACGTAAAGGCTGTGTGACATAATGCATCTCCGGGAATGCTTGCGGTGCATCAGGATAACGCATCATAAAATCATTGTTCAAACCGCGTGCTAGGCGCCCGGTATAAGCACGCGTATAGGCTGTCGTTGTAAACTTGCCGCTTAATAACGCTTTAATATGCGTTGGATTCGTGCCACTTTCTGGGCAACATAAAAATGCAGTACCAAGCTGTGCTGCATGAGCACCGGCATCTAATACAGCACGAATTCCTGCTCCGTCCATAATCCCACCTGCCGCTACAACAGGGATTTGTACTGCTGCAACAACCTCTTTTACAAGCGCTACTAATGGCTTGGCATCCACCGGGTCGCTGTCATCGAAGGCAGCGCGATGTCCCCCAGCCTCGACACCTTGGACGCACACTTCATCGATACCGAGCGCTTCTGCTTGGCGCGCTTCGTCAATCGATGTCACCGTTTGAACGGTTTTAATACCCGCCTTTTTCATGCGTGTAATGACATCCGCCGTTGGTAAATGAAATGTAAAGCTAACGACGGGTACTTGTTCGTCAATCATCAGCTGCACTTTGGCATGCCAGCTGTCATCTGAAAATCGGTAATCGCCGATTGTTGTTTCAATTAGCTCTGCCTCACTCAAGAGCTGCTCACAATAATGCTCAATAGATGGCGTGCGATTATTAGGCTTTGCTGGTACAAATAAATTTACGCCAAAATAATCGGTCCCAAGCGCGCGTAGTGAATGAATTTCTTCTTTCAATCTTTCAATTGTTTTATAGCCAGCTGCCAAATAGCCAAGTCCGCCCGCTTCTCCTACAGCGTGTGCAAGCGCTGGTGTCGCATTGCCGCCTGCCATTGGTGCTTGAATAATTTCATACATCGATATTCCCCCTGTCATCGGTTGTTATTGTTATCATACTCTATTTTTAGACATGAAAAAAAAGAGGTAGGCTATGCCCGACCTCTTGTGCTTTTAGCGTACACCTAATGCCATTTTTGCGTAACGTGACATATGATCTTTAGACCACGGTGGATTCCATACAATATTGACGTCTACATCTTTTACTTC
Organism: Kurthia huakuii LAM0618; assembly: GCF_000505545.1. Lineage (GTDB taxonomy): Bacteria > Bacillota > Bacilli > Bacillales_A > Planococcaceae > Kurthia > Kurthia huakuii. The sequence continues at coordinate 52,164 of NZ_AYTB01000007.1, read as the reverse complement.
TGGAAGTTCAAATAGCGCTGTACGAATTTGATCAACGATAACTGGACCTAATGGACAACCCATCGATGTTAATGTCATTGTAATCATCGCTGTACCTTCGTCATTCATATCAACATCATACACTAAACCAAGGTTGACGATGTCGATACCTAGCTCAGGGTCGATGACATTTTCTAATGCGCCTAAAATGCTTTCTTTTAAATCTGCTTCAATTGCCATGAGAATGTTACTCCTCTCTCTATAGTAGATACTTCTATCATACAATTAACGCAAATGCTCTGCAAGCCAATCAACTCCGGCAAGCATGCCACGACGGTTTACTTTATGTCCTTCATTCTTCGCAATATCAAAACGAATCAATTCGGGGTTCGCTTCATATAAAGGTTGGAATTTTTCAACATATGTATCATATGCCAAGTTAAATGGAACCGTTTTGTCTTGTTTGCCATGCCAAAAGTAAATTGGACGATTGTTTAATTTTTCCGGCGTCAAGCTTAAATCAAGTGACGTTAGCGTATTCATTAAATCAGCCAACTCTTGCTCGGTAAGCTGTAAATCAAACCCTTGCGCTTCAATTTGTGCTAATTGCCCTTTTGCTAATGTCACATAAGTAGCCGTCCCCATGTACACAGCAGCTGTTTCAATCCACTCAAAGACGTTCAAGCAGCCAAGCGTTGTAATGCCGCCCATTGACGTACCAGCTAAACCAAAGCGCCCTGTAAAGCCTTTGCGGCGTAATTCTTCATATAAAAATTTTACTTCTTGAATATTCGTTAACACCGTATCCCAAAAACGCAAACTCATTTCAATCGTATTTAATCCTTGTGAGCGCTCACCATGCAAAATCGCATCTGGCATAATGACGCGCATGCCTTGCTGTACTAGATTGTACGCATAATGCAGATTATGTTCCTTTGCACTTTGGAAACCATGAATGAAAAGGACAATTGGCGTCTCAGCAGTTGCATTTTCTTCATCATAAACATGTAATAACGGGATATCTCCCCAATTTTCATTCGCCACTATCATTTTTTTCAGCTCCTATTCATTTCTTATCCTATCAAAAATGACATTTCATGACAAAACTTTGACGCCATTCAAAAGAAAAAGTAAACTTATTGCTGGCAACACTCGTGATTTAATGAGAAAGGGGTAAAAACTTCATGAAGCCTCATTTGATTGTGTTAGACTTAGATGGTACACTTTTGACCGATAATAAAACCATTTCTGAACACACAAAAAAAGCGCTTGCTATGGCACGGGCGCAAGGACACCAAGTCATGATTGCGACTGGGCGACCGTATCGTGCGAGCAAACTGTATTATAATGAATTAGAGTTAATGACACCGATTGTCAATTTCAACGGTGCTTACGTCCATCATCCTCGCGCTGCATCGTTTCACGCAACGCATACACCAATCGAGCTTCCTGCCGTTCATGACATCGTAGAATCACTCGCATCATTCCACCTCGACAATATTTTAGCGGAGGTCAAAGATGACGTGTACATTCAAAATCATGATGCACGTTTGCTCGATATTTTAAGTATGGGCAATCCGATTATTACCGAAGGACCATTAGCACAAACGTTAAAAGCATCGCCGACGAGCATTTTACTGCAAGCGAAAGAAAATGATGTGGCAGTTATTCGACAACATTTGGCCGAGACGAAAGCCGACGTTATCGACCATCGCCGCTGGGGAGACCCGTGGCACGTCATTGAAATCGTTCATCAAGGCATTCATAAAGCAAAGGGCGTAGCGCATGTCTCGCGTGAACTAGGTATTCCGCGCGAGCGCATTATTGCGTTTGGCGATGAGGATAATGATTTAGAAATGATTGATTATGTAGGGCTCGGCGTTGCAATGGGCAATGCGATTCCTCAATTAAAAAACATAGCGAATGAAGTAACTGACAGCAATAATGATGACGGCATTGCTGCACTTTTAGCTGATCGTCTTCAGCTGAAATTATAGGAGGGTTTTTATGAAAATTTTTACCGATAGCGCCTGCGATTTACCAAAGGCATATTATAGCGACCACGATGTCCATTTATTCCCATTACGCGTGGAAGTAGGCGGACAAGAATTTGATGATGTAACCGGTATCGAGCCACTCGAAATTTACACGCAAATTCGTAACGGGAATCGTCCAAAAACATCACAAGTATCTCCTGAAGCATTTTTAGATGCCTTTACTGCACTAGCAAAATCAGGCGAACAAGGGTTGTATATCGCCTTCTCATCTAATTTATCAGGCACGTATTCAACAGCGATGATGATACGTGAACAAGTCCGCGAAGACCACCCGGATTTACAACTTGAGATTATCGACTCAAAATGTGCATCACTTGGCATGGGCCTTGTAGTCGAAGAAGCTGTGCGCTTACGCGATGACAATTTCTCATATGAAGAAGTTGTTAGCCGCACGCGTTTCCAAGCAGAGCATATGGAGCATTTATTTACCGTTGAAGATTTAGATTTCTTAGCGCAAGGTGGCCGCGTCTCAAAAACGAGCGCCTTTATTGGTGGCTTGTTAAGCATCAAACCACTGATGCATATGGATGACGGCAAACTCGTTCCAATCGAAAAAATTCGCGGCCGCAAAAAGGTGTTCAAGCGCATCATTGACGTCATGGCGGAACGCGGCGAAAATTTATCGGATCAAGTCATCGGCATTTCGCACGGCGATGATATCGATGCTGCGAATGATATGAAGCGCATGATTGTTGATGCATTCCATCCAAAAGCGGTTCAAATCGAAATGGTTGGCTCAACGATTGCTGCACATACAGGTCCTGGTGTCATCGCGATTTTCTTCTTAAATCGTCAATTTAATTAAAAAAGAGGCTTTGACAAAACAGTTCCTGTTCCTTTTTTAGCGTTCGCAACAAAAAACCGGAACCGCGCCACCGCGCGATTCCGGTTTTTCTTATGCTCATCTGAGAGGATGTTGTTACACGTCTGTCCCAGCCTCTTTATTTTTATGCTAAGAAGTTTAACGGACCTAATGGTAAATAGCTACCTACTAGGAATGTCAAGATGAATACAACAATTGTCGCAACCAAAAATGCTGTTGCTTTTTGACCTTTGTTGCTTTTTACAAGTGTCATTTCCATTAAACCAATTGTTACGATACCTAACACAAGTTTTACACCGTACATCATGTCGTTAATACCATGATTGCCTAGGAATAAGAATAAACCTGTTAAGATAACTAAAATGTAGAACAGGCGTAAAATCATATGTGTAATTTTACGTCCTTTAGAACCTTTTTGCATCGCATACGTAACAAAGAACAGAATTAATGCAACTACCCATGATGTAATATGCATATGCGTTGTTCCATATAACGCGTCCATCATTGTGATACCCTCCTTAAAAATTTAAATTTGTTCATTATTATCGTATCAAAGCAGTTTTAACTATACAACTAATAAAAACCCCATGAACCAAAGTTTCATGGGGTTTACGAACGAATTGGACAAATTATTCGAAGCGGTTTACTAACGTACCGATACCTTCGATAGACACTTTAACCGTGTCGCCTGCTTTTAAAAATTGTGGTGGATTCATTCCTTTACCCACTCCAGCTGGCGTTCCTGTTAAAATAACATCGCCTGGTTCTAATGTGACAAGGCTTGAAATTTCCACAATTAAATCCTCTACTGTGTGCATCATTTGAGCCGTAGTACCGTTTTGACGTACTTCATCATTTACTTTCGTTACGACTGTTAATTTTTGTGGATCAGGAATTTCATCTTTCGTTACAAGGTATGGACCCATTGGGCAAGAACCATCTAATGATTTTCCTAAGAAATATTGTTTATGTTTATCTTGAATGTTACGCGCTGTAATATCGTTGGCAATCGTGTAACCAAATACATAGTCAAACGCTAAACCTTTCGGAATATTTTTCCCTTTTTTACCGATGACAACAGCTAGTTCACCTTCATAATCAAGTGAATCCGTTACATCTGCGTGAATTGATAATGTTTGTTCATCTGCAGCAATCGCAGTTGGCGCTTTTGTGAATACGACGATATCTTGTGGTGCTTCGCCACCCATTTCTTTCGCATGCTCGCTGTAGTTTTTGCCGACGCAAATAATGTTTTTCGTCGTGCGTGGAATCGGTGCTAACCATTCAATTTCTGTAAATGCACGTTTGAAATCTGCTGGGTTTTCTGATTTTTCTGCAGCTTCTACTAATTTACGTGCTGCCTCAACGAATTCAAAACCAAATGTCATCCCTTCAACGATTGACTTAGCGAATGATGGTAATACTTGTAATTGTTCTTGGATTGCTAGGACGTCCCAAACAGCTTCCTCTTTTTTTACTTTTGGTCCAAAGCTAACAACATCGTTATAGCGAAATGATAAAATTTTCATGAATAGTAGCACTCCTTCTTGTTTTTTCCATCATACATCATTTTTTAAATAATTTCCTCATTTTTATGTGAATTTTCAATAAGTTGTGAATTTCCGCATAATTTATGAAAATTGTTTAATGCTGCGATGAATAATTGCCTGATTAGACGACATAACCTCTCGAAATGTTGCCGTGTAATCATGTTTTTACAATAGTATTCTACAGTACCACTGTTTCAGCAATATCAAACGCATAAATCACTTTTTTCGCAATTTTCATGCCAAGAATGCATTCAATCGCCTCAGTATAAAGGTCTAACTGAATCGCATAACGCTCACGAAGCGCCTGTTGTGGATTGTCCTGGTGTTGTAATCGGTCTGTCTTGTAATCAAGAAGCACCCAGTCGCCTGTTGCTGTTTCAATTAAACAGTCGATAATCCCTTGCACAATTTGCTCATCACCATCTACATCTGCACGGCGATACGTAAATGGCAACTCACGATGTATCGTGCGCGCCGCTGTAAACGCTGCACCAATTGTCGAATTAAAAAACGCTAAAACATTTTTATAATAAATCGTTTTCGCTTCCGCTTCGGTCAATAATTCATTCGCTACTAACGCTTCGACAAATGCCGCGACTTGCGATAGATTGTCAAAGCCAAGCTGCGGTACGTGCTGCATAACCGTATGCATCGCAGTCCCTGCCTCAGCAGCACTCATGCTCTTCTCTTGCATAAAGCGCGGGCGCGTCGCAATGCGCTGTGCCGAAGATGTTGGTTCAGCAAAAATCTCTGGTAATTCTTGCTGCTCCAGCGTTTGCAGTCGTTTTAATTCACTGACAGATGCTTTTGAACGTTTATGCAAACGATTTTTATGTGCGTACGGCGTATCAAAACGTTGCTCGATGCGCTGTAATATCGCCGCATCAATCGGCGTTTCTGGTACATCGACAAGCTCATCATCAACGGTCGCTGCTTGGAATGACGTTGCATCAACAATTTGCACATCAAAGCGCGATGGCTCACCCGGACGCGCAGACAGCATCATGTCGAGTGTTTGTTGATAATCTGCATGGCGCGCTACTGCTGGACCAATCCAATCAAAATAGCTTGACGCAGTGCGACGCAAATACGGCGGCAGTGGCTCATCAAGCGAGAGCTGCTGCATATCATGCCAAGAACTTGCCACCTTATCCCAATTTTTTACGGTGCCTATTAAAAACAGCTTTTCTTTTGCGCGCGTCATGGCCACGTACAAAATCCGCATTTCTTCGGCTTTCATTTCCAATAATTTTTTCTCTTTCACTGCTAAAAATGGTAGCGATGTATATTGCAGTCGTTTTTCAGGGTCAATCATCTTCACCGCTAACCCAAAGTTTTGATCGAATAAATATGGTAAATTGAAATCCATTTTATTAAATGGACGCCCCATACCCGCCGCAAAAACATACGGGAATTCAAGCCCTTTCGATGCATGAATCGTCATAAGACGCACGACATTTTCGGACTGGCTAATCGCTTTCGCCGTCCCTAAATCTTCGCCGCGTAAACGAATGCGGTCGACGAAACGTAAAAAACGGAACAAGCCGCGGAATGCCGTTTTTTCATACGCAATGGCGCGGTCATAAAGCGCGCGCAAGTTTGCTTGACGCTGCTTACCATTCGACATCGCACCAGCCATCTCATAGTAGTTCGTATCCATATACACTTGCCAAATCAGTTCCGCGAGCGAACCGCGACGTGCTAAGTCACGCCAATCATCAAATTGCAGTAAAAAGCGCTGCAATTTTTCAGCAGTTCCCGCATGTAAACCGCTGCGTTCTTGTAGCACAAATGACTTCAACGCATCATAAAATGGCGCTTTTGGCTCGGCTAAACGAATCGCTGCTAGTTCATTTTCGGTCATGCCAACGAACGGTGCGCGTAACACCGATGCTAGTGGAATATCTTGATACGGATTGTCGATAATGCGCAACGTGTTCATCATAATCATCACTTCAAGCTCTTCAAAATAGCCGGCCGATAGTTCTGCATACAACGGAATACCCGCCAATTTAAACTCTTCAACAAAATCATTTGACCATGTCATCGAACGCATTAAAATGACGATATCGCGGTATTCCACGTCGCGCTTCACCGGATTTCCCGCCGCATCTTTTTCATAGGCATCATACACTTGCGCGCCGGTATCGATCAATTGTTTAATTTGCTCGATAATATAACGCGCTTCTAGCTGTGACTTTTTCATTTCTTCTTCCGCTTGAAGCTCTGGTATGTCAAGTTCTTCGTCAAACTCTGGCGTATGCAAGACAGCGAGTGTAATCGGCATATCAAGCTCCGCATACGGCGCTTTTGGCTTCAACGCAGCGGCATCATCGTAATCGATTTCGCCGACTTCTTCACTCATAATTTGTTTGAAAATGTAGTTTGTACCATCTAGCACTTCGCGGCGACTACGGAAATTGGCATTCAAATCGATTTTCATGCCCGTTCCGTCCGCTTGCTCTGTAAAGCGCGCATATTTATCTAAAAACAGCCCTGGTTCGGCTAGTCTAAAGCGATAAACTGAATTGAGTAAGTGCCCAGCGCCTTTCTATATCGCTATAGTAGGTTTCCAAACACTCCTCCCAGAACCGTACGTACACCTCTCGATGTATACGGCTCCCCATTCATCAATCTAGTTTGCCATTATGGAGTTTTACATGACAACTTGCACATAATGCTATTGTTTTTCGTTGCCTTTCAATCATATGTTTTTCCCATAATGCTTTACCTTTAAGGTCTTTAAGCTTACGTACATGGTGCATTTCTAATTTCTCATTACTTCCACACCATTCACATTTTTCCGCTTTTAACCTATCTACAAGGCTTGTTCGAGCTGTGAATATTTCAGTTGTTGGCTGTTTGTCTATATTTGAATTTTGTTTCTTAATCGTTTGATTTTTTACAAATACTTTATCAATGAAATATCCGTATTTGACCCCTTTTTTCGTTTCATATTTAATTCTGAAACGTCCATCTTGTGAAAACCTGTTCCAAATTTTCGATACTTTTGTACGATATTTACTTGCAAACGTTTTTAACATGCTTTGTTCCATGATGTAACAGAATTTGTGCATTACGCTCGCGTTATTTGCCAGTCTATAATAATTGTATAGTCCGCTAATTTCCGCATTGTATTGCATTAAAATTTCAATATCGTCGTTGTGCTGTAATTGGGGTCTAGCTTTTCCTTTCCATTGACCTTCTTTTGTAATTTCTAATACACCAAGTTCTTTCAACTTACCTTCCCATTTTTCTTTCGGTACATATAATTTTATATGCCTATTTTGTCTTGCTTTTATCCCATTATTTTGGGTTACAGTGTAATCTTTACTTCTCTCTGTTGTGATGTCATACCCAAGAAATCTTGCCTTTTTCGTTGTGTTTGTTATTAATGTTTTTTCTTGCGATAAATTTAAATTTAATTCTTCTTTTAAGAATTTTGTTAAATTCATTTTAATTTCTTGTGCATCTTCTTTAGAGCCTATCACACCAATTAAGAAATCGTCTGCATAGCGTGTATAATGCATCCTTTTAAAATTTTTATCCAATTCATCTTTTGAAGGTATACTTTTTAATTTTCTTTTCAGTTCTTTTACTTTTTCAAGATACATTTGTCCTTTTTCTGTTGTCATTCCTACTTGATTCACTCGTTTTTTATAATGTCTTATTAATGCTGCCACATTTATATATTCTTTGCTATGTTTGCGCTTTGTTCCTATTTCGTATCTTTCTTTATATACCTTCATGTATTTATCTAATTCATGAAGATATATATTTGATAAAACAGGACTAATAATTCCACCTTGAGGAGTTCCGCTGTAGCTTTTATGCCATTTCCAATCATCTACAAACCCTGCTTTTAAAAATTTCCAAATCAAATTAATAAATTTTTCATCTTCAATTCTTTTTCTTAGTAGCTTGATTAGTGTATGGTGTTCAATATTATCAAAGAAGCTTTCTATATCTCCTTCAATAAACCACCGTACCCCACTTTGGCGTTTTTGAATTTGCATAATTGCTGTATGACAACTTTTATTTGGTCTGAAACCATGTGATGTATCTTCAAAAGAACCTTCATATATATTTTCTAGTATCATTCTAATTACTTCTTGGACTAATTTATCTTCAAAAGATGGAATTCCTAAAGGTCTTGTTTTTCCATTTTTCTTTGGGATATTTACTCTTCTTACTGGGTTAGGTTGGTAAGATTGGTCTTTTAGTTTTGCGATTAAGTTTTCAATTTTTTCTAGACTCATACCATCAATTGTTTTTTCATCTGTACCTTGCGTCATATTACCTGGTTTCGCATCAATTTTTTGGTAAGCCATGTAATAGAATTCTGCGTTGTATAAATTTCGATACAGTTTTGTATATTTATAATTTTCTTCGCTCGAATGTTTTGCTAGATTGGCTAATACTACTAATGGATTTCTCATAGAGCCTCTCGCTCCTTCCCAATTTTGTATTTCACCCGATGAACTGTTCCCCTTCGCCATGTACTAGGCTTTCCCTAGCTCGGACTACTACGAGAACTCTGTTACCATGCGGGATTTTCAAGAGCCACATTTCTCGCTTTCGCTTGAAATCATCCTCTATAGCTAACATTAGCATTCCCGTTTAGGTAATCCCCATTTAGCATAGTTAGAACTTGGCTGATGCAATGTCGGATGTGACGTTCGTCCTTTATACTCTTATCGAGATTGGTTGGTCAAGACTCGCTTATTACATCTTACACATGAAAAGATGTAATCCTTTTAAATAAAGTTAAACAGTCAAACTTTATTACATGACCACATGTTGTTTCAACTACTCTACAACACGGCTGACGTTAGAACCCCTCGGACTGTCATTCAGGCAGTATAGCTTTCATCCTCGTTTACATATTTCACCTCGATATTCGTCTTCGTCTAAGTAGTTTCGACGGATTATACCTTTAATCACATGCTACTGTCCTCAACGGTGTTTCCCCCGCTAAGTTAGTGATTGGTGACAGAGTGTTAATTGCGAGTTAATCTCTGCGAACTTGCCAAAGTTCGAATTCTAATCTACCCTTATGGGCGCACCTGCTTGACATCGCCAACCATAAATAAATTACCATCTGTCTCGCCACCTGCTTTGACGAGCTGCAAAATCGTTTCCTGTAGGCGATTCGATATGGATAGGTAAGCCTTTGAAGTTATCTCCAGCTTTTCCCCCCATTCACACCGTACGTGAGAGTTTCCACTCATACGGCGTTCCATCATTGTTAACCTATAAAATTAATTCATTATTTTCAGCTTTTATTCTTAAATTATTAAGCGTTTAAGAGTTTTAACTGACACAGTCAATATTATTCACCAACCATTTCTGATTAGTTTTCACATTTCTTTTAGTCATACGAGAACCTGTGTATATAATAAATTATGTTTTTAGTCGTTAACATTGACTAGTGGCTATCCCTCCATCACTTATTATCATGACTTCATAGGTACTGTGCCACCACTTTCACTGACCTTAAATTAAGTTATACTTTCGTTTTCCTTAATACCACTTCTTCGACTGCTACATCTCCATGTGGTCAGCTTACCACGTTCCAACAATCCTATCTTTACATTCATTACTTTTAGGTCGTTCCTCTAGCCCTGTTAGCTTGATGATGCCTGTAACATCATAAGGTATTTCATAAAGACAAATCTTACTCTACCTCACTAACCCAACTTACAGTTGTTAATGTCCTTTCGGACACCTATATCTTTAGAGCCGTACATTCAGAACTTTGTCAGATAGACCTTTTATCGTCTATCATACTAACCATTTGTAATCTTATAGAATCCCAGCCTATCTATCACGAGAGATACCTCTATCCCTTATTCCTTCATTTCTGATTAGGGTGATATTCAGCTGACTTCACCGAGCTTATAACGATTTCTTAGTAGCATAATAATCGCTATTCGGAGTATTAGATTAGGCCTTTCAAGGCGTTACCCTTTCATTCGACCTATCAGATTGTCAGTTCTCCTAACCGAGGGCTAGTGGCTAATCTTTTCAATTAGCAACGTGTCGCACTATCTTGGTACTCATCAACGAGCACTTCTTTAAAGCGTTGTTGATACGTCTTCGCAACATCGGACGCCACAATTTTGCCATCCACTTCTTCCGTTAAAATCGCGAGTGCAAAATGCTCTAAATCTGAGAAATCAACGATGCCTTTTTTATTTTTCGCCGCGCTATAAGCTACGCTAAATTGCTGTGTTAACGCAACGAGTGTTTGGAGAAGTGGATACATATGCTGCATTTCTTCTAATAAACGCGCTGGACTGCGACTGAAAAATTGCTCGGTCGCATCGGCCAACACTTTTTTTGCATCATTGCGTTTTGCTTTCGCGCGCTCTAATAAATGCTCGTCACAGCTTCCTTTTTTCTGCGACTTCAACTTGCCCCATTTAAACGTTGTAAAAAAGCCATATGCCTCTTCCCATGAACGCTCGTTTAAAAAGGCACGCGCTTCATGTAAGAGCACTAAATCGGCCTGTGCTGTCTCCCCGTAGGCATCGGGACCATCTGGTGTATTGGCGAGCGCCCGCACTTCTAAAATAAGCGCAATGGCCTCATCGACGCTATGAACCATCGTCTGACGAATCGATTGTACAAAATCAAGTGCATCAAGCGACGTCACACCGTCCATGTTATAGCGTTCTGGTAACGCATCTAACCACCGGAATGGCTCTGGATTGACGCGTGCCATATCATACAATTTTTCGATGAGTACTTCGATATCTTCGTCATTGCGGTCTGATGTGAACGCATCAACTAAGCGATACATCGCACTTGGGTCACTTACCGCATACGCCGCTTCAAGTACTTCAGCCATCGTGTCGTCTTTTAAAAGCGCCACCTCATTTTCGTTCGCAATGCGAAATCCCGGATCAACGTTTAATAAATAAGCATACTGTCGCACAATCGCTAAACAAAATGAGTGCAACGTCGAAATTTGCGCCTTATTAACGAGCGTCAATTGACGACGTAAATGCTGCGACTCAGGATTTGCTTTAACAGCTTTTTCAAGCGCCGTGGCCATTCGTTGACGCATTTCAGCAGCCGATGCGTTCGTAAAGGTCACGACGAGCAATTCATCGACATTAATAGGCTTTGTCTCATCGATGACCTTTTGAATCAGGCGCTCAATTAATACAGCCGTTTTCCCCGAACCAGCAGCGGCCGACACAAGTGTATCTTGTCCGGTCGCCCATATCGCTTTCCATTGATCATCCGTCCATGTGACGTTTTGCGGTTTAATTGGTAATATCGTCATTTGACGCCGCCTCCTTACGAATTTTTTCGATAACAACTTCTGGTTTGTCGATTGGCAATGCGCGGTATTGCTGATGCGCATCATTAGCGTCAAATTGGCAAACCGATTTATAGGAACAATATTCGCATGGTGTTTTTTGCTTCATGCGGTACGGACTAATCGACGTATCTCCTTGCAAAATACCTTGTCCGGCAACTTTATGTTTTTGGCGTACAAATTTTTGTAAATCGCCCATATCTCGTTCATTAATGACCGAGCTCCAACTAGCCGATGTCGAGCCATCTTTTTTCAAATAGGCTGGAATAATATTCGAACGCCCGCCACTTTCTGCTAAGTTTTCGTCCATTTCAACGAGCACATCACGGTTATCTAGCAGCAACCCTTTCATTTTGAAATCTTTTAACACTTCTTGCTCCTGCACGTCATTGCTCAACAGCGCGTCTGTTTTCAACATCGGATTGTGAACGTGAATGTAGAGGACACCACCCGCTTCTGCATGGAGCGGTAGCCATTCGCTTGAATTCGTCATCGCCACGTCTAAATACGTCAACATTTGTAGTGATATGCCATGATACACGTCGTTTAAATCAAGCTTTTGCGCCGATGACTTATAATCGATGACGCGAATGTACGACTTATTATCAACCTCTGTCGCATCAATGCGGTCAATTCGCCCACGCATTTTTAACTTATGCTCATCATCTAATTGAATGACAAGCGGTGGTAGCGTATCGCCCCGCCCCGGTCCAAATGCCGCCTCAATGGCGATCGGTTTAAAACCTGTCGTGCGCGCATGATTGGCGAGTGACAGCATCGTGCGCTCAACGATTTGCGTCAGCTTACGCATAATGTAACGATAGCGTGCCGTACTTAATAAAATTTTGTGATACAGCATCGGCACAATTTCAGCGACCGCTTCACGTGATAACGCGCGACATTCCGCTACTGAAAGCTCACCCCAACTGCGCTGCATCGCATGTGTTTTTTCAGAAATATATTTCAGCGCCGCATGGAATAAGTCGCCGATTGTTGGCGTTTCTAAGCGATATTCTTTGCGCTCTTCTAAATGCAGACCGTATGTCGTGAAATGTGAGAACGGGCAACTATAATATTTTTCGATGCGCGACACGCTAGAAATAATATCGTTGCCATACAATTCATGCGTATATTGTGGCGTCAGATTTTCGGCGCGGTTATGCGTAATGAGTGGGCGCATTAAACGCTGTAGTACATCGGACCAATACGGGTCATTATCATAATATTGTTTTAACGCAGCCCAAGCTGGCGGCAACGCATCATGGTCATAATATTGCTTGCGTAGTTGAATCATTAAATACGCGAGTGCCGTACGTGGATGCGCAATATAATGCCAATCATCGTCCGTATCAAGCGACTCCTCAGGGCTCATATAAATGTAGCGCTCCTCTAGCTCCGGCACGATATCATGAATTTTTTTCAAATACATCGATGGCAATAAGCCCTTCCCTTCGCTATCGGCCATCGTATAGCTAATAAATAGCTCGGTGGAGGCGACCGTTAACGCGCGGTACGCAATAAAATTCTCTTCTAATAATCGCTCGCGTGACGTCGGCGCAATCTCATTACCGGTGCGTTCAAACCATTCGCGCTCCGCATCAGCGAGTAACCCTTCGCGGTCAATGCGCTGCGGATACACGCCTTCATTCATGCCGATGACAAAGACGGCCTTCATGTTCATTAGCCTTGCGAGATCAGCCGTTACGACCGTTACTTCATCAATCGACGGTGGAATGCGGGAAAATTCGAGCGTATCAAGCCCTTCATCTAAAATCTCAATAAATTGTTCTAGCGTTAGCTCGACATCGCCAAACATTTCAACGAATTGATCTAACACATTCACCCATTCATTCCATGCCTGCTCATGCTCGCTCGAAGCAAGCAGTTTGCCGCGTTCATGTTCATAATCTTTCAGCTCTTGAAGTTTCGCAAAAACGTTTAAGTCGTCGATAAACGTATATAAAATTTCCGCATACGCTCGCCCTGTATGTGCTTGCGCTAAAGCTTCTTGAAGTTTTTGCAGCGGCTCGCGCACAAGGTTGCGCACCGCTTCAATTTCTTGCCCTAGGGCGCGTTCTTCATCGGTTTGTGTCGTCGTAAAAAATTCTAAACCGCGGTATTTTTTATAAACCCAACGCACGTCATCAAACCAACGCTCCCCGTAAATTCCTTGCGCCATCACAAAGTTTTCTAAACGGTCTGCACGCTCACGCCAAATTTTCTTATTGGCATTTAGCGGGAAAAATAAATCCGTTTTGACCGCGCGGAAAATCGGCTCATATTTCCACTCACTTTGAATACTTTCTAAAATGGAACGGCTAAATTCAATTAATGGATGATGCAACATCGGTTTCTTTTGACTAATGAAAAATGGAATATCATATTGCGGAAAAATCGTTGACAGTAGCGGGTCGTATTGCTCGGCCTGACGATAAATAATCGCCATTTCATTGTAGGCAATGCCCTCATGTGACAGCGTGCGAATTTTGCGCGCTACTTCATGAATCTCAGCGTGCGGATTGACGGCTGCCGCAATATCGATATGCGCTGTCGTTTTAACAGCCTCCGGATAATAGTGTTCAAATTGTGATTCAATCGCGCGCAGTGTGTCATTGTCATAGCGCATCGGCTCTGTTAAATGCACATCTGGTTGCACTTCAACGCCATTTGAAAAAGCGACATCTTTTAAGCGACGCGCCGTACTTGCAGGCTCATAAAAAAGCGCCTGCTCATCATCCGCATCAAATTCCTGTTCATACGGCAACGCAATCGTGACGTTTTTTGCCGTTGCGAGCAACTCCTGTACAAGCTCAAACTCCTGTGTTGTAAACGACATAAAGCCATCAATATAAATCGAGGCCTCGCGAATCATATGAGAGTCGACTAATTTTTGCTGTAACAGCGGCAAATAACCTTCACTATCAACATAAGTCGTTCCTAAGCGCTCCTCTACGGCTGCTTGAATAAGTTGAATATCATGCACTTTATCTTGCAACGTGCGCGGTGCTTCGAGCTGATGAAATTCTTGTTGAATTTGCGCTAACTTTTCACCGTTGACGCTATAGCGACTGAATTCTTTTAACAGTTGCTCCATCTCCTCGGTAAAGCCACGTTTATCGGCAGCTTTCGTAAAAAGGCGCAACTGCTCTTTTTGTTCTTCGAGCACACTTTTAAGTAGCATGCGGTAACCAAAACCATTTAATTCTTGGCGGCTAATACCACCCGCTTCTTGTAAAATACGCCATGCTAAACGTTTAAATGATGTCACTTGCACGCGAATTGTCCCGCGTGATTTGCCTGCCATCCACGTTAAATTACGTTCACTTGAAAAGGACATTTGGTCTGGAACAATCATAAATATCGGCGTGCCAAGTGGTTCTTTATTCACTGCATCCATAATTTCACGTTCCATAAAATGCGTTTTCCCAACACCAGCTCGCCCTGAAATAACACGTAATGCCATCTTACTCCCCCTTTTAATTGTCGTTCCCTTTATTATACATCGTACGCATACGATTCGCACAAAAAAAGAACGTACATTCGCTTTTGGAAGAAAGAAAAAACCTTCTACTTATCAGAAGGTTTTCGATGTTGCTTATTTAAATCTTCGGCCATTTTTTTATTCATGCGCTTTTCGGCATATTTACCGCCACCCCACATGAGCACAATCAACAACACGACAATAACGGTGCGCTCTGGCTGTGTAATCAATGCGCGCAAATCGGAGCCAATCCAGCTAATCACAAGCAATTGAACGACTTTTGCGAGCATGATTGTAATGAAATAATGCTTCTTTTTTAATTTCGATAATCCAGCGACAACATTGACGACCGATGTAGGTGTAAACGGAAAACATAACAACACAAACAACGGCGTAAAGCCATGATATTCAACCCAGGTAATTAATTTGGTGATGGCCTTGCGCTCGGTAATAAAACGAAAAATTTTCGCGCGGCCAAATTTTCGCACGAGTAAAAAGACGCAATACGCTCCGGCAACGGACCCTGTCCACGATAATAAAAAGCCAATCCACAGGCCATATGCAGACGCATTCGCCACAACAAATGCGGCGAGTGGTAATACCGGTAAAAATGCTTCTAAAAACGGGAATACGAATGCCAAAATCATACCGATTAATTGATGTTGTTGGGCAATGGCCTGAAAATTTTCAACTGTTAACCACGCTGGCATAGCCCTGCCCCCTTTGTTCGCAACCTTTTCTAATAGAGCGTTTGATTCCGTGAAAAGTTGCCGTCTTTACGATTATTATAACGAAAAAAAAAGAAAGTTCTACTACTAATAGAACTTCCCTTTTTTCATCATTTCAACACGATTAAACCAATGCGGAAATGATCGTGACGGAAAATAACGTGCTGACGAATACGAATTTCCTTTTGTGCATCGAGTACTTCAATACGACAATGTGCCGCATTAATTTGTAGCGCTTCATAGAGCTCTGTTTCCGTTTTCACTGGGATGCCATTGACGCGGCGAATAATCTCGCCAACTTCAATGCCCATCGCTTCAGCAGGTGACTCAGGTAACACCGCGGCGACGACAACCCCTTCATTTTGAGGTGTCACCGCAAACGCTCCCTTGCGCTCACGAATCGAATAAATAATCGAAATGAGTGCGCGGCCAACGAATGCTACAGCAACGGCGGCGATGCCCATGATCGGGAAGAAAATCGCCAACACGGCTTCAATCAATACGAGCACACCGAGCAATTGAATCGTGGCACCAACTTGCGGGTAAAATGCCTTTGGTAACATTTTGCGCGCGCGTTGTTGGAAACCGATAACTACCGGGAATAACACAACGCCGTATGTCTCGCCACCTAATGACAGCTGCGGCCAAAACGGTGCCCATTCGGGAATCGCGCCACCCGGAATAAAGAATACGACCGGCAAAATCCATAAACGTTTCGCTAAGTAAGTCACGGCACGCAACCCACGCGCTGTTGTTTGCAGACGCGGCGATGAATTGTTCGCAGCGTATTTACGCACAAGTTGCCCTTCAACGACAAGCAGCAATGCAATAAGAAGCGGTACGGCAATTAATAAATGTTTGTGCATGATTGTCGCATCAAATTCAACGCCTAAAATCGACCATGACCAATCGTACATATACGTTAGCCAAATGGCCGCAAATGCGAGCGCAAACGCGTACGCAGCAGATGCTAAATGATAGTAAAACGACACGATACTAACAAGCATCACAATCGTCACAAGCACTATGTATTCAACTGGTAAGACAATCCCTAAAGCGATGCTGATGAGCGACAACATAAGCGCCAGCATCCAACCTTCTTTTAATAAATAAACGGCTTCGTACATGCCCCAATGAATACGCCGATTAAACGATTTTCGTTCATTAATCACACGGCGATAGCCTATAAGCACACAAAATAAAATCGCTACATAGAGCAACGGATTCATAAAAAGTCGTCCGATTCCTTTTAATAGCTCAATTACGATATCCAGTGTGATTCACCTCGTTCCAATGTTAATTATTAACTGTTTCTATTGTAACAAAGTGAATCCTTTTAGGCGAACGAACTTAGCGCATTTCATTAAATATCTGCTTTAGTTGTGCACCACTCACACCGCCCTCTACCTTTTGACGGATAACGCCGTCTGCATCAATAAAATACGATGTC
This sequence comes from Kurthia huakuii LAM0618, assembly GCF_000505545.1. Classification (GTDB taxonomy): domain Bacteria; phylum Bacillota; class Bacilli; order Bacillales_A; family Planococcaceae; genus Kurthia; species Kurthia huakuii. The sequence goes on along the minus strand of NZ_AYTB01000007.1, from coordinate 34,766 downwards.
GGAATGACGCCAACTTGATACGTTTTATTGACGTCATCCATCGCATCAATGACCGTCGTAAATGACATGTCATAGGTTGCGATAAATTTTTCAACCGCGGCAGTACTTGATTCTGTCGATACAAGATTGACCGATAAAATTTCGATATCTTGCTGCTTATTCGCCTGATAAAAGTCGACCATCTCCGGCGTCTCTTTAATGCACGGCGGACACCACGTTGCCCAAAAGTTAATCATGACGCGCTTGCCTTTATAATCACTTAATTTCACAGCCTCGCCATCAAGCGTATGAAGCTCAAAATCCGGCGCCTTATCGCCAATTTTAATGCCTTCCGTTACTTGATGGTCGTTCGTGAACACATTGTACGCTGCAATGCCAATCAATACGATGACAAGCACGATACCTAGCCATTTTTTCATGTTTGCCCACATCCTTTCGTCCATTTTAGCATGTCGCAGTACAAAAAAAGAGAATGCCACGTAATTGACATTCCCACTTCATCATTATTTCACAGTTAAATATTTGCGTACCGACATCGCACTACCAAACACGCCGATAATAATGCCCATTAGCACTAATACCGCAATTAATAGCGCTAATAAATTCGCCGGCGCAACGAAGCTAAACACTTCATTTTGAACGAGTGGCGAGAGGTTATGATAGACGCTCACATAGCCAATTGACATGGCTACAACCGGCAATAGCGCGCCTAGTAAGCCTAGCCACATGCCTTCTAACATAAAAGGGATGCGCACGTAGTTGTTTGTCGCACCAACAAGTTTCATAATCTCGATTTCATGTTGGCGCGCCGCAATCGTTAGCTTAATCGTATTCGAAATTAAGAACACGGCAATTAATACAAGGACGATACTAAACACGATCCCGATCGTTCGCGTCGTATCAACGACATCAAACAATTGCTCGATTTGACCTTTGCCATACAACACGTCATCGGTTCCTTTTAGCGCATCGATTTGGCCGGCGACTGCCGCTGTTTTTTGCGGCTCGCTCGCTTTGACATACAACACATTATGTAATGGATTTTCTTGGTCAAACAAGCTCAAATCTTCGCCAAAGTCAGCGACAACTTTTTTTAATTCATCGTCTTTTGACACATAGCGTACTTCTGCTACATTCGGCAGCTTTTTCACTTTTTGCGTGAGTTCTAGCGCCTTACTTTCATTCATTGTTGTGCTAATTAACACTTTTATTTCAACGTCATTTTCAAAATCAGAAGCGATTTTATTGACGTTTAAAATGACCGCGATAAAGACCCCAACAAGTAATAATGTCACGGTCACCGCACCGATTGCGGCGAGCGACATCCAGCGATTGCGCCACATCGACGTCAAGCTATCGCGCACATGCCGGTTCCACGTTTTAATAGCCATCGTAGCCACCTCCACGCTGGTCATTTACAAGACGTCCTTTGTCAATACGCAACACGCGATGGCGCATTCTATCAACGACTTCGCGGTTATGTGTCGCCATAATAATCGTTGTGCCTTGTGCGTTAATCGCTTCAAATACTTTCATAATCTCCCACGTTGTTTCCGGGTCTAAATTCCCCGTTGGTTCATCAGCAATAACAATTTGCGGTTGATTGACGATCGAGCGTGCAATGGCAACGCGTTGCTGCTCGCCGCCTGATAGCTCATGCGGAAAGCGCTTTGCTTTTGTCGCTAGACCAACGAGTTTCAGCACAGCAATAACGCGCTGCTTAATAAATTTCGTATCTTTCTCAATAACTTCCAGTGCATACGCAATATTTTCATAAACATTTTTTTTCGGCAATAATTTATAATCTTGAAAGACGACACCGAGTTGGCGGCGTAAAAAAGGTACTTTGCGCGCCGGCAGCTTCGTAATATCAACATCGTTGACGATTACTTTACCGGCTGATGCGCGCTCCTCTGCATATAACATTTTAATAAATGTCGATTTTCCGGCGCCACTTGGTCCGACTACATAAACAAATTCTCCTTGTGCAATCGACACATTCAACCCTTGCAGTGCCTTGTTGCCACCTGGATACTTTTTGACAACGTGCTTCATTTCAATCATCGTGTCGTTCCACCTTTATACTATTCTCTGCTAGTTATAATACCACAATTTACGGCGTCATCTCGTCAAAAAAACGAGGCTGGGACATCAGATGAGCATAAGAAAAACCGGAATCGCGCTGTGGCGCGGTTCCGGTTTTTTGTGGCAAACGCTAAAAAAGGAACATGAACTGTTTTGTAAAAGCTTCTTCTAAAAATATTATTTATAACGCGTAACGCACAACTACTGTACCGGTACGTGCTTCCGCTTCTAGCATTAGTGGCGCATTGTCATCCACTTTTTTCTCAAAGCGTACAGATTTCGCTAAAAATTGGTCTTGTGATTGCAACAATTGCACATCATGTAATTGAATATCAATTTTACCAAAGTTTGAAATCGCTTCGCCGCGAATTCCAACTGTATCCGGCACTTGTACGTCAATTTTGCCTGCTGTCGTTTGCGCTTTAATTTTTTCAGCGTGCGGGTCGGTCGTTTTGACGTTAATGGTGCCATTTGCTGAACGCGCTTCGATTTCACGGAATGCCCCTTCAATTGCGACTAAGCCATTGATTGTTTCAGCCTCAATTTCCGTTGCTGCAACACCGCGCACTTCGATCGCACCGTTTGACGTTTCGACCTCTACTTTACGGAACGTCGCACGCTCAACATTAATTTTGCCATTCATCGTTTGAACATCTAGTTCATCGGCATTAATATTCGCCAATGTAAAGCCACCGTTGAATAATTCGGCATTAATTTTTTGATACGTTGCTGCTGGTAAATACAATGTCGTATTCACATGGAAGCCGCGATTATCACTCGTAATGCGCGCGGTACCATTGTCATTTGTCACCGTAAAGTGTTTTAAAAAGTCCGCTTCAACATCTTCACTGCGCACGATAAACGTTGGCGCAACCGCTACTTCAACATACGCTGTGCCATTCGTTGATTGGACTAATTCTAAATGGCCGTTTGGAATTTTGACGCTAACATCATGAATTGATGCAGCGCCTAAATCAAAGCGATGCGTGAAGCTACGTTTTTCACCAGTAATATCCATATCGCGTACTTTTGAAAACGTATTTGTTAAAATATCCATAAACTTCGTACTAAATTGTGTGAAGTCTTGCTTTAAATCATCGATAAACTCTTTATCCGTTTTTTCATCATAGTGCTTGTGATCGAAATAATCATCGCCCTTTGGTTCATCGTGCTGTGGTTGCTCTTGTGGCGCTTCTTTTTCAGTCGTTTGTTGCTTGTTCAATGATGCTTGTGGAATGTCAGAAGGTGGTGTCGCGTGCCCTGATTTCTCGTCAGCGATTTTTTCCAGTAAATCTAGTGCTTCTGCTGCAGAAATAACACCCTTCTCAACCAAATCCAAAATACGTTTACGTTCATCTTGCATACGAAAACAGCTCCTTTAAAAGTTAGTACTACTATTTACGAATTTCTTATTAAAAAGTTTCACTCCATGCGAATTTTCTTGACGACGTCGGCAATTTTTTCAGCATCTAACGCCACTGCATTGTCATATTCAATGACAACATTTTGCTCAAATAGCTCGCCATCTGCATACACCGGAAAGCGCGTAGCAACATATTCAGCCCAATTCATCGCCGCGTACAATGTCGGGTTATGCGCGGCTAATTGCGCGCGCTCCATCTCCACGGGTAACGTCACTTCTACGTGCGCGACTTTTAATTCCGTGCGCTCGACAATATGCGCATCACTATAATATGTCGATAATTCAAGCACCGTATCGAGGCCAACTTCCTCATGATCTAATACAATCGTCCGCAGCGCGGCAACTGCCTTGTCGGTTTCTAAACGCTTTTTCATGACCGTTTGAAAATCATGGCCATGCAACTCCTTCGCTGTCAGCACTTCATCCATTAAACGCTCAATTGTCGCTGGTCCATTAAGAAACGCGGCGCCCATAGCACGCGCTATCGCCTTGGCGACCGTTGTTTTGCCAACACTCGCATACCCTGAAACTATAACTAACATGTTCATCACTCCAAAAAAGAGAGCCTGCCGCTGCAAGCTCTCGTCATTACATTATTTATCGGTTGCTTCGGCCAATTTTGAGGCCATACGCGCACGTTCACGCACTAAAATTGGTTTCAAATATTGTCCGGTATACGAACCTTCTACATCCGCCACTTCTTCCGGTGTACCGGTTGCGACAATTTCGCCACCGCGGAAACCACCTTCTGGCCCTAAGTCGATAATATGGTCAACCGCTTTAATGACATCTAGATTATGTTCAATCACTAGCACCGTATCGCCATTTTCAACAAGGCGCTGTAGCACATCAAGCAGACGCGCAATATCGTCAACATGTAGCCCGGTTGTCGGTTCATCTAAAATGTAAATCGACTTCCCAGTTGAACGCTTATGAAGTTCCGACGCCAATTTTACACGCTGCGCCTCACCACCTGATAACGTTGTTGCCGGTTGCCCTAATTTCATATAGCCAAGACCAACATCGACTAATGTTTGCAGTTTACGATGGATCTTCGGAATGTTTTTGAAAAATTCCGTCCCGTCTTCAATCGTCATATTAAGCACATCGGCAATGCTGTTGTCTTTATATTTCACTTCTAATGTTTCGCGGTTGTAGCGCTTACCATGACACACTTCGCATGGCACATAAACATCTGGCAAGAAGTGCATTTCGATTTTAATAATGCCATCACCTTTACAAGCTTCACAGCGCCCGCCTTTAACATTGAAGCTAAAGCGTCCTTTTTTATAGCCGCGCACTTTTGCTTCGTTCGTCGTCGCATACACATCGCGAATATCGTCAAACACGCCGGTGTACGTCGCTGGATTCGAGCGTGGTGTACGGCCAATTGGCGATTGGTCAATATCGATTACTTTTTCAAGTTGCTCGATTCCTTCTACACTTTTCGCATGACCTGGTTTGGATTTAGCACGATTCATTTTTTGCGCAAGCGTTTTATAAAGCACTTCATTAATCAACGTACTTTTCCCAGAACCCGACACGCCTGTAACCGCTGTAAAAACGCCAATCGGAATCTCAACCGTGACATTTTTTAAATTATTTTCAGTAGCGCCACTAATTTTCAGCACGCGCCCGTCGCCTTGACGTCGCGTAACAGGTAGTGGAATAAATTTGTCGCCACTTAAATAACGTCCGGTAATCGACTGTTTATTGTTCATGACTTCTTGCGGTGTGCCGGCCGCAATAATTTCACCACCGTGGTCCCCCGCGCCTGGGCCAACATCGATTAAATAATCAGCCGCAAGCATCGTGTCTTCATCATGCTCGACGACAATTAACGTATTGCCGAGGTCGCGCATCGATTTGAGCGTGCCAATTAAGCGCTCGTTATCGCGCTGATGTAGACCGATTGATGGTTCATCTAAAATGTAGAGCACACCCGTTAAGCGCGAACCGATTTGTGTCGCTAAACGAATGCGCTGCGCTTCACCGCCCGACAATGTACCGGATGCACGGTTTAGCGTTAAATAATCTAAGCCGACATTATTTAAAAAGGACAGACGTTCATGAATTTCACGCAGCACAAGGCGCGCAATTTGAAAGTCTTTTTCTGATAGCTCTAAACCGTCGAAGAATGCTTGTGCCTGTTGAATCGAGTATTGCGTCACTTCGCCGACATGCTTGCCGTCAATTTTCACGGCCAAGGTTTCCGGTTTCAAACGGTGTCCATGACAGCTCGGACATGGCAGTTCCGTCATATATTTTTCCATTTGCTCGCGAATCCAATCGGAATTTGTTTCATGATAGCGGCGGTCTACATTCGGCAGTACTCCTTCAAATGGCGCTGTTTTTTCGCGTGTATTGCCAAACTCATTCGTGTACACAAAATGAATGTCTGTATCACCTGAGCCATTCAAAATAATATCCATTTGCTCGTCCGGCAACTCTTTTACCGGCGTATCCATATCGATTTCGAACGTGTCACACACCGTTTTAAGGAGCGTTGGATAATATGCCGAACTCGTCGGAATCCACGGCACAATCGCATTGTCATTCAATGATAAATCCCAATTCGGAATGACAAGCTCTTTATCCACTTTGAGCTGTGCACCTAAGCCGTCACACGTCGGACAAGCTCCAAATGGACTATTAAATGAAAACATGCGCGGTTCAAGTTCACCGATTGAAAAGCCACAAATCGGACAGGCATGATGCTCGCTAAACAGTAATTCTTCGACACCCATCACATCGACTTTCACGCGTCCTTCAGCAAGGCGTAGCGCTGTTTCTAATGAGTCGCTTAACCGCGCTTCGACACCTTCTTTGACGATGACGCGGTCAATTACTGCATCGATATCATGTTTTTTATTTTTCTCAAGTTCAATCGCATCGTCTAAATCGCGCACTTCTCCGTCAACACGTACGCGAACGAAGCCTTGCTTTTTCAAATCGTCCAAAATTTTCACATGCTGTCCCTTGCGTCCCGATACAATCGGCGCAAGTAGCTGCAGCTTTGTGCGCTCTGGATATTCCATAATGCGGTCTACCATTTGCTCGACCGTTTGCGACGTAATCTCGATGCCATCATTTGGACAAATTGGCTTGCCGACACGCGCGAATAATAGGCGCAAGTAATCGTAAATTTCCGTTACGGTCCCGACTGTCGAACGCGGATTTTTACTTGTCGTTTTTTGGTCAATTGAAATGGCTGGTGATAAGCCTTCAATTAAATCTACATCAGGTTTATCCATTTGCCCTAAAAACTGACGCGCATAAGCAGATAGCGACTCGACATAACGACGTTGCCCCTCTGCATAAATCGTATCAAATGCGAGCGATGATTTTCCTGACCCTGACAAGCCCGTCATGACAACTAATTGGTCGCGTGGAATTGTCACATCAATATTTTTTAAATTATTTGCACGTGCCCCTTGCACGACAATCTCTGTATTTTTCAACGTTGTGTCACCCTTCCGCCTTTAGCTCTAAAATCGTATCGCGAAGCTCTGCCGCACGTTCAAAATCAAGTGCGCGCGCCGCATCGTTCATTTCTACTTCAAGCGACGCAATCAATTCGTCGCGCTCTTTTTTCGTTAACTTTTTATTGGAAACGTATTTATCGACTTCCTCAGCCACTTTCGTTGCGCGAATCGCCTCACGAATTTCCTTATGAATCGTCGTCGGTGTAATGCCATGTTTGTCGTTGTACGCCATTTGAATCGTCCGGCGACGCGTCGTTTCATCAAGCGCCTTTTGCATCGAGTCGGTCACTTTATCAGCATACATAATGACGTGACCATTCGCATTACGCGCGGCACGACCAATCGTTTGAATAAGCGCACGCTCCGAACGCAAGAACCCTTCCTTATCGGCATCTAAAATCGCAATGAGCGATACTTCAGGAATATCGAGCCCTTCACGCAGTAAATTGATGCCGACTAAGACATCGTACGTACCTAGACGCAAATCACGAATAATTTCGGTACGTTCAAGCGTTTTCACTTCGGAATGTAAATACTGCACTTTAATGCCAATTTCTTTTAAATAATCCGTTAAGTCCTCCGACATTTTTTTCGTCAGTGTCGTAATTAGGACGCGTTCTTTTTGTGCAATACGCGCTTGGATTTCATCAATTAAATCATCAATCTGCCCTTCAATTGGACGCACTTCGATTTCTGGGTCGAGTAACCCCGTTGGTCGAATAATTTGCTGTGCCATGTCTGGCGTATGCTCAAGCTCAAATGGTCCCGGCGTTGCCGATACGAAAATCGCGTTGTGAATATGTTGCTCAAATTCCTCAAAACGCAGCGGACGGTTATCCATCGCAGACGGCAAACGGAAACCGTGATCAACAAGCATTTTTTTACGCGCCTGGTCACCGTTATACATGCCGCGAACTTGCGGTAATGTCACATGACTTTCATCGATCACTAATAAAAAATCTTCAGGGAAGTAATCGAGTAATGTATACGGCGTCGCACCCGCTTCTCGCAGCGTTAAATGGCGTGAATAGTTTTCGATTCCTGAGCAAAAGCCCATCTCACGCATCATTTCCAAATCGTAATTTGTCCGTTGCTCAAGGCGCTGTGCCTCTAATAATTTACCGTCACCGCGCATCACTTCTAGTTGCTGCTCAAGCTCTATTTCGATATTTTTAATCGCCTTTTGCAACTTTTCATCGCGCGTGACGAAGTGAGATGCCGGGAAAATCGCAATATGGTCGCGGTCGCCGAGCACTTCACCTGTTAATGCATCGATTTCACGAATGCGATCAATTTCGTCGCCGAAAAACTCGACGCGTACACATTGTTCATCGCGTGACACCGGGAAAATTTCAACGACATCACCGCGCACGCGGAACTTGCCACGCGAAAAATCGATATCATTGCGTTCATATTGAATGTCGACAAGCTTACGCAGTAACTGATTGCGCTCGATTTCCATGCCTGGGCGCAGCGACAGCACCATTTCCTTGTATTCTTCCGGTGAGCCTAGACCATAAATACACGACACAGATGCAATAATAATGACATCATCGCGTTCAAATAACGACGATGTTGCCGAGTGACGCAATTTATCGATTTCATCGTTAATGCTCGCATCTTTTTCGATAAATGTGTCGGTTTGTGGTACATAGGCTTCCGGTTGATAATAGTCATAGTAACTCACAAAATATTCGACCGCATTATTCGGGAAAAACTCTTTAAATTCACTATACAACTGCCCTGCTAGCGTCTTATTATGCGCGATAATAAGCGTTGGCTTTTTCACTGCTTGAATGACATTTGATACCGTAAATGTTTTCCCGGTACCAGTCGCACCTAATAATGTTTGATAACGTTTGTTGTCATGAATACCTTGTACAAGTTCAGCAATTGCTTGTGGCTGGTCACCACTTGGCTTGTACGGCGATTGTAACTCAAAATCCATGTTCTTAACCTCCTCAGTCAAAATATCGTACGTACAGTGTACCATATTTCTTCTGAAAAAGCCGAACATACGTTTTTGACGTTCCAAAATAAAAACACCCACAATTAATGGATGTTTTTATCATTTATACGGACGCACGTAGCGCATTTAATTCAGTTGTTAATTGCATGAACAGCTCTTCATCACGAGTATCTAATGCTTCATCAATCTTTTGCATATAATATTCCTCGTATTGCTCCGCATGCACATGGTTTAAAAATAAATCTAAGTAAATGTCGTTTAGTAATTCCTTACCTTGCAACCCATGGCTTAAGTGATTTGTGTCGTTTGATTTAATAGAACGATATTCCATATGTCATCACCTCTATACCTTTTTTTCATTATATACTAGGTTCGATGCGGATTTCAACCTTAATTTTCTGAATATTTGTATAAATATAAGGTATTTTATGTAAAATAAATAAATATGTAGCATTGAAAACGCTATCATTTACGCTTTATAATAAACATAGCGACAAATAGAAAGGAGTTTTGCAATGATGAATTTGAAGATTATGGAGTTACAGCATTACACCGTTTCAAAAGAACTAATGTTATTAGAGCCTCGCCTATTGAAGGGCCAGCGCTGTACGGTCGTTCATGAACGGCATCGCAAATACGTCGTCCATGCCTCGGTGAAGCGTGTTGTATCACGCGTCTGCGCGCTATATGGTACCTCGATTCAATCCTCGACCATCTTATCAAAAGAAATTACGAAAGGCACAAAAAAACTGCCAATCGGCTTAGGTACAATCCAACCACTCATTTTAATTCCCACTGCCTCCCCGTCAAACAGCCACACACAATGGGTCGTTTTTGACGCCATCCAAAATTATGCTCCAGCTATTTTCAACGAATGTTCCATTCAACTTGCCAACGGTGAAACACATACATTAAATCTTTCCTATCACAGTTTACGCACACAAATTTCCCATGCTCACGCGATTGATAAATACTTTCGAACGTTAAATTTTGACCAACTCAACAACATGTATGCCCCGCTATTTTACGGCGAAGTCGCACTACATATGTTACTGCCGGTTGATTAATGATAAAAAGGCTTGGAACACGATTTGTCCCAAGCCTTTTTATCATGCCATTTGCATTCGTAAATACGCATTTATAAATTGATCGATATCGCCGTCCATTACCGCTTGCACATTGCCTGTTTCCACATTTGTGCGGTGATCTTTCACCATTGAATAGGGGTGGAATACATACGAGCGGATTTGGCTTGACCAACCGATTTCTTTTTGTTCCCCGCGAATTTCATCGAGATGCTCTTGCTTTTCTTCCATTTTTAATTGATACAATTTCGCTTGCAGCATACTCATCGCTTTTTCACGGTTTTTAATTTGTGAGCGCTCTGCCTGACAAGAAACGACCGTACCTGTTGGAATATGCGTAATACGCACCGCAGATTCCGTTTTGTTAATATGCTGCCCACCAGCACCCGATGCACGATACGTATCGACTTTTAAGTCCTCGGTGCGAATCTCAACAACGACTTCATCGGTAAACTCCGGCATAACATCGCATGAGACGAACGACGTATGACGGCGACCTGCTGAGTCAAATGGTGAAATACGCACAAGACGATGAACGCCTTTTTCCGCTTTAACGTAACCGTACGCATTGTGACCACGAATCGCCAGCGTCACCGATTTTAGCCCCGCTTCATCGCCGGGTAAATAATCGAGCGTTTCCACTTTGAAATCATGTTTTTCAGCCCAGCGCGTATACATGCGTAGTAGCATCGTACCCCAATCTTGAGATTCCGTACCACCAGCACCTGGATGCAGCTCTAAAATGGCATTATTTTTATCGTATGGACCACTTAATAGCATTTGCAGCTCAAACTCATCAACGCGCTTTTGGAATGCATCAAGCGCTTCAAAAGCTTCCACTAATAGCTCTTCATCCGGCTCTTCTTTTAACAATTCAAGCGTCATTTCTAAATCTTCTTGCTCTGATTCGAGCGCGTAAAATTCATTGACGACCTCTTTCAAGCCTTTTGATTCATTGATGATGCCCTGCGCTTTTTGTTGGTCATTCCAAAACGTTGGGTCGAGCATAATTTCATCCATTTCTTGAATGCGGAACTCTTTGTTTTCTAAGTCAAAGAGACCCCCTAAAGTCTTCAATTTTCGTTGCTGTGGCATCTAATGCATTGCGGATATCTGATAATTCTAGCATGTCGTTTCCTCCAGTTATTAAAATCACAAAAGGACTGTCGTGAATTGAACGCACAGTCCCATTTGTGGCGAGCTATTATTCTTCAACTGCACCGTGACAGTTTTTGTATTTTTTACCGCTACCACACGGGCATAAATCATTGCGGCCGACTTCTTGTTTTTTGCGTACAGGTTGGCGTTTTTTCTTTTTGCCTTGGCCTTCCTCTTTCGGATTAACCGCTTGCCCTTTCGCTACTTCTTCACGCTCTAAGTTCGAACGGATTTCCGCTTTCATTGCAAAGCGCGCAACATCTTCCTTAATTGCTTCAAGCATTAAGTTAAACATACGGAAGCCCTCTTGCTCGTATTCGTGAAGTGGATCGGTTTGCGCATACGCACGTAAATGAATCCCTTGGCGTAATTGTTCCATCGCATCGATATGGTCAATCCATTTTGAATCGATTGCACGCAGTAAAATAACTTTTTCGAATTCACGCATACGTTCTGGTGACATTTCCGCTTCTTTTTCATCGTATTGCTCTTTTACAAGTGCGCGTACCATGTCGATGATTTCATCGGACGTTTTCCCTTGTAAATCGTCAATCGTTACAGAATCTTCACGTAATAAGTTTGTATTTAAAAATGCGAGCATCGACTCGTAGTTCCAGTTATTTGCATCTTCTAATGCTGTGAATGATTGAATATTAGACACTAATACATCATCAATCATCGTTTCCACTAAATGACGCATATCTTCTGTTTCCAATACTTCAAAACGCTCTTTATAAATGATTTCACGTTGTTGACGTGACACATCATCATATTGTAATAAACGTTTACGCGCATCGAAGTTGTTCCCTTCAACACGTTTTTGCGCAGACTCAACAGCTTTTGACACCATGCCTGATTGAATAGGTTGCGTATCATCCATACCAAGGCGTGACATCATCGCTTTCATGCTATCTGAACCGAAACGTTTCATTAAATCATCTTCAAGTGATAAGTAGAATTGAGATACCCCTGGGTCACCTTGACGACCAGCACGACCACGTAATTGGTTATCGATACGGCGAGATTCGTGACGTTCCGTACCTACTACAGCTAAACCACCTAATTCAAGGACACCTTCGCCAAGTTTAATATCGGTACCACGACCCGCCATGTTTGTCGCGATTGTGACAGCGCCGCGTTGACCAGCAAGTGCAACGATTTCCGCTTCACGTTCGTTATTTTTCGCATTTAATACTTCGTGCGGAATTCCGCGTTTACGCAGTAAGTCCGATAATAATTCAGACGTTTCAATCGCTACTGTACCAACAAGTACCGGTTGACCTGCTTGGTGACGCTCTGCGATTTCATTCGCAACCGCCACGAATTTGCCGTGCATTGTCGCATAAATTAAATCAGGGCGGTCATCACGCGCAATCGGTCTGTTCGTTGGAATCACGACAACATTCATATTGTAAATGTTACGGAATTCCTCTTCTTCGGTTTTCGCTGTACCGGTCATACCAGACAGTTTTTCGTACATACGGAAGAAGTTTTGGAACGTAATGGTCGCCATTGTCATCGATTCGTTTTGAATCTCAACGCCTTCTTTAGCTTCGATTGCTTGGTGTAAGCCATCAGAGTAACGACGACCGTTCATAATACGTCCTGTAAAGCCATCAACGATCATAATTTCGCCGTCTTGCACGACGTAATCAACGTCTAAGTGCATCGCTGCATGTGCTTTTAATGATTGGTTAATCGCATGTAATAGTTGTACGTGTGATAAATCGAATAAGTTATCGATATTGAAGGCACGTTCTGCTTTTTCCATGCCGGCTTCTGTTAATGCCGTTGCTTTTGTTTCAATGTCGTACGTGTAATCGCCATCACCATACTCCATTTTACCTTCTTTATTTTTCGTTCCTTTTGCTTGTTTTAATGTGCGCACAAACGCATTGGATTGCTTGTAAAGTGCCGCAGATTTATTCGCTTGTCCAGAAATGATTAACGGTGTACGCGCTTCATCGATTAACGCTGAATCGGTTTCATCGATTACAGCATAGTAAAGTGGACGCTGTACGCGTTCTTCTTTGTACAGCACCATATTGTCACGTAAGTAGTCGAAACCAAGCTCGTTGTTCGTACTATAGGTGATATCGCATGCATAAGCCTCGCGCTTTTCATCTTTTGACATGCTGCTAACATTTAAACCAACCGTTAAGCCAAGAAACTCATACAGTGGACGCATCGTTTCAGCATCACGCTCTGCTAAATATTCATTGACTGTCACAACATGGACGCCTTTACCTGTTAGCGCGTTTAAATAAACAGGTAATGTTCCCGTTAATGTTTTACCTTCACCGGTTTTCATTTCCGCGATATTACCTTCATGTAACGTTGACCCACCCATGATTTGTACACGGTATGGATAGAGTCCTAATACACGTTTCGCCGCTTCACGAATGTTCGCAAACGCCTCTGGACGAATTTTATCTAATTCTTCGCCATCTGCAATACGTTGTTTGTAGTCCTCTGAGTTTTGTTTTAATTGTTCGTCAGACATCGCCGCAAATTCATCAGCAAGTGCCTCTACTTGATCCGCCACTTTGTTTAAGTGTTTTATTTCACGTTTATTCGGATCAAAAATTTTATTTAAAATGCCAAGCATTTATGTTCACATCCTATATAGTCTTAACTCGCAGTCCATTACTCGATACAAAAGTATTAGACTAATCGAATTATCATCATCCTGAATTCCCTCTAATTTGTATAAATCATTATACATCGCCATCTTTTATTGTAATGAAAAAATGACTTTGTAGCAATGAAAAGAGCTGATTCTTCCAAAAAATTACGCACTTTGGAAAAATCAGCTTTCAATTAGTCTTCTTTATCTAAAATTTTAGCCGGACAACCGACAGCCGTACACCCAGCAGGCAAATCGGCGATAACAGCCGAGCCCGCGCCAACGACCGACCATTCGCCAATCGTACGGTTTGGAATAATCGTACTATTTGCGCCGAGACTGACACCTGTTTCGACGACCACTTCACGCGTAATCGAAGCACCGGTTGAGACATGTACATAATCTTTTAACACGCTTTCATGCTCGACGACCGATTGCGAGTTTAAAATACAATGCTTGCCAATGACGGCACCGGAGTTGACGACCGCACCAGGCAAGACGACCGAGCCTGAGCCAATTTCGCTATAATGGCTCACAACCGCTTTTGGATGAATGACGATGCCATATTTTTCACTAGGCAATTGTAAAAAATCGACGAGCTGTTTGCGCACCCCATTGTCGCTATACGCCAAGATGACGCGCCGATGATCAATTTCTAACAAGCGGCTCATTTCGCTTAGCGGCCCTCTAAAAATATCGCCATCCATTGACGGAATCGCATCTTTATCATCGAGAATCGCAAAAATCCGGTCGCCATTCGCCTCGATACAATCACGAATGACGCGCGCATGACCGCTATTACCAATTAAAATATAATCCATAATACCAACCCCCTTATATAGGTTATTTTCCCGAATTCACGTAAAAAACACATTAAAAAATAGCCTAAAGCATTGGCTCTAGGCTATTTTGAACGTTTAAAGTTAGTTTGTTTCGATTAACCCGTATTTGCCATCTTTACGACGGTATACGATGTTTGTTTCGTCTGTTTCCGCATCGGTGAAAATGTAGAAGTCATGACCTAATAAGTTCATTTGAAGGATTGCTTCTTCATCATCCATTGGTTTTAATGAGAATTGCTTTGTACGAACAATTTGTAATTCATCTTCAAGCTCTTCCACAGCCGTTGCGCCTGTTTCAGTAGCTGGTGCAGTAGCAAAGTATAAACCAACACCTTCGCGATCGCGGAATTTACGGTTTACTTTCGTTTTATGCTTGCGAATTTGGCGCTCTAACTTGTCAACAATTGCATCGACGCCGGCATATAAATCGTCATTGCGTTCCTCAGCACGTAATGTTAAGCGCTTCATCGGAATTGTCACTTCGACTTTTGTACGTTTGTCGTTATAAATTTTTAAGTTAACGTTAGCTGCAGCGTCCATATCGTTGTTAAAGTAGCGTTCTAATTTAGAAATCTTCCCCTCAACGTATTCGCGAATTGCTGGAGTTACCTCAATGTTTTCCCCACGAATGTTAAATGTTAGCATGTAAACTCCTCCTTTTTGAACTTCCACCATCTATAAAGATTTTGAAATGGTGGATGCTTACGAATGATGTTAACATTCGGTAAGCGTAGCCCCCGTACATGAATTGTTACGGTTGTTATAATGCTATATTCTACAGTTCCCCTGCAAAGTCCTTCTTAAACGCCAAAATAATTAAAATATTTTTTTAAGATAGAAAAAAAGACGTTTTTTGTATCAAAATACGCCTTTTTTACGGTCTGTTACTTCTTTTTGCTGTTTGCGACTTCTTGCTTACGACGCAGCTTTAAATCTTCAATAATTGTCTCCTGCATACGCCCATCGACTTGTAAGCTAATGCCACACGTATTATTCGGGTGGACCCATACACACTCGCCTTCAGTTTCTAGCGTGCGCTCATGAATCATAAATTGTAGCGTCAGCGCGCTATCTTTCATGCCTTGTGGTAATATGTGCTCAAACCCAAGACGCATCCCATTTGGGCTAATATCAATCATCTTCCCGTGAATTTCCAAAGCTACACCATCCGCCGGTTGCTTCATCGTACATACGACATCGATTGGGCAAATTAACGTGTGGCGAAACGATTCATTTCGTTTAAATTCCATCATGCCCCTCCTCTCGTTCAATAGTTCTTTTTAAACTTATATTTTTTTACTAAACCATTACATTATACCTTTTATATTAACTTAATTAAACAACTGTCACGCATCTGTTTAAAATTTGGGATTATTTAACAAAAAATTATACAAAAAAAACAGTTCCACGTTGGGGTGGAACTGTTTTTGTGGTGTTATTTTTTAAATACTTCATCAAAATTCTTTAATTGATTTTTCATATCAAACACTTTGTAGTAATAGTGATAGCGCGTTTGTGCTTTTGTATCTACAGCTGCTAATGGTTTTAATGAAACACCATTAATTTTCACTGTTTTATTTAAGCCATTACGCAAATTCGCCATATCAATCGCATCTTTTAAGAATTCTTTTTTATCGCCTGCTTGATTGTCATCTAAATAGACAACGAGCTCTTCAAGCATGACAATCATTTGGTACGGATCATATGAAGTTGTTTTGTCTTTAGTTGTTTTGTCTTTAAATGATATGTCTGCTTTCCCATTGAAATCATATTTATATTGCACTTTCTTCACTTTTGCATAATATTTCTCAAGCTTTTTACGATTCTTGACATATTGTTGCTGTTGTTTTGTAAGAGCATCATATGCTTTTTGTGCCTTCACAAATTGTTTAAAGAATGAGCTACCTTCTTTGACAGAATCAATGACTTTATCTACCGCTTCAGCTTGTGCGATATTGTATTCTTCTGATAAATATGCTTTATTTGGCAGCTTCGTATTATCAAAGACCGTTTTAGCATCACCTTTTAACGCTTTATGCAGCTTTAATGTTTGCGATAACACAGCTGCTTGTTCATCTGATAATTCACTCAATTCCTTGCTGGCATCAAATTTCGGTAATTTATAAAGATTTTCACGAATCGTCACAAGTGGCGCAAATTCATTGTAGCGCGTAAGCACTTTACTATCTAACCATGCTTTTTGGTAATCTGTAAGATTGTTATACATTGCCACAACAGGCGAAATATCATCTGAAATTTTTGATAAATCTGTTCCAGTGGGATTCTTTATATCTAAAATCGATTGCGAGCTCAATTTTGCTACCGCTTTTTCAAACGCTTGAACATTCGCATCCGGTTTATTCGTTGATTCTGTGCCATCTAATTTCGTCCCACTATACATCTTTTCAAAATAGCGTTTTTGATCCATGATTTTGTTCGTATTTAATACATACCAACGCGCATTGTTCGACAATTCATCATATGCAAATACTAATTCTTTTAACGCTTCTGCATATTTTTTGGCCTCTTTATCAACAAGTGGCGGGCGTGGATCTGATGGGTCGTCCCCATATGGAATTTCTGTATACTGCGTCACAAACTTCGTATATAAAGCGTCCATTTTTTGCGCTTCATCAATAAATTTCTTTTGATCAACGTACAACGGTAAATTTTGCAGTGATTTTTCAAAATAAGTCGTAGCCGTCGTTTCTAAGTTTTTCACAATTGTTTCTTGCACGCTATCTAGTTTTTCATACGTAGCAATCGCTTGTTTTAAGTCTTCCATTTCTTTCAACGTATACGGTTTACCGATAATCGTGCCCGTTGGTTTATTTGGAGACTCAACTGTTAACATATCTGCTGACACGCCAAGCGCAAATGTTTTATCTTGCGGCACATCTTGCTGTTTTAACTTTTCAGCACTCAATGTATACGTTACTTTTTTAGAACCTGAAGAAATCGTCGCTATACGTTCAATTACAGCTACATTCTCTTTATCACGTAGCTCCGGCACCTTTAAATCCAGCAGCAGCACAAATTCCTCATATTTTTTCATGACATCATCTGCGACAACGCTTTGGACGTAATCTGATAGACGGTTGTAGCGGTTGTAGACACTTTGAATTGTTGGCTCTTGATAAGCAGTCGGGCCACCTGTATTCATAATTTCGCTATCAACCGATAAATTTTTCACTGCTTTTTCAAAATTCGCTAAGTCTTCGATTTCTGTCTTGAATTTTTCTTTTAATGCTTCGATTTCTTTCGCATGTTTGACGAATGCTTTCGTCGCCGCATCTGCATCATCATACGCTTTAATTAATTCCATGACTTTTTCTAAATAGTCTTTACTACTTGGCTTTAATGCCTCATACATTTTATCAATTTTTGAAGCTTCATCTAAAAATGCTGCACTCGCTAAAAACGACGTATCACGCATAACTTCACGCTCATCCTTTTTATTTGGAATATAACAAGCACTTGATGTTTCGCTATCGGTACGGTGCTTACTTGAGGCGATAATGCCCTTTTGTTCCACATCTAATGTATTGTACGCTTTTAAAACCTTCAGCAAATCATCATGAGATAAATCGACATATAAATAGTCATACGACAACATATCATCCGTACTACACCAATATTTATAGAAGTGTTGGTAGCGCGCAACGTCTTGGATTTGAATCAACACCATCAATTTATTGTATTCGGCCATTTTTGCTTTTGGTACAAAGGCTTGAATGATTTCGGACTTTTGAACATTTTTCTCATAATAATCTTTTAAATCATTTACTTCGCCAATATTACTAGCGCCGGTAATTTTATCAATTTCAGCAATGAATGCAAGTGACGCTTCATACTCTTTTTTATACGTCACTTCAATCGCCTTTAAATCTTCTGCTGCTGCGACGTATTTACGCACCGTTGGAGAGGCGTTGATAAATGTCGTATACAACTTAATCATATCGACTTGGTACGTTGGAGAAGATGGTTTTAATTTTTGGTACGCTTTATCGATTTCGGTTGCCGCTTTAATTTCATCGACCTTCCCAAGCACTTTAGCTTGCGGTGTTTCGGCGCCACCTGATGCTTTAAATGAATTGACAACTGCTTTTTTCGGACCAACGTCCAGTTTATCGTAAATTTTAATCGCTTCTTGAATATTTTTAATATCCTGTGTTGTTGGATGCTCGATATCAGACGCTGCGAGTAAGTTGACAACATTATAAGCCTTTACATATGTTTCATACTTTTTCATGACTGATTTTTCAATAATACTTTGCGTGCTCGTATCATGTTCAACCATTGTTTCGTAGTAACTGATCGCTTCGATTAATGTAGAAGCACCATTTGTCGTATGACCCGCATCAATCCCTGTGCTCGAATTTAGCTTACCGACGATTTCGGTAAATTTATTCGCAATCGCTTGTGGATAATTGCCTGATGTTTTAGAAACAAGCCCATTAAACCAATGTAGACGCTCTTGGTTAATGACGTATTTTTTCACTTTTGGCGCTGCTGATTTGTATTGGTGATACACCTTTTTCACATCAGCTGCGAATGACTTACTGCTCGTATTTAATTTTAAAATCGCCACGTCAATTTTAATGGCATCGGCTACAAGTTTGTATTCGGTACCCCAAATACGTGCGATTGGCGTCGTCACATTATCATTACGCTTTGACTCATCCATTGTTACCGCTTTATCGACTAATAAGCGCTGTGGCTCTGTCAGCTTACTGTACGTTGTCCCAAACGCCACAATACGCTCCTCATCACCGGTATTGTATTTGAAATCTTTTTCTTCAACTTTTAGCTCAGCTGTACCCGGTTGATACGGTTTTTTCACTAATTCATCTGACAGCGTTTGCCCTTCACGAATCAATTGTGGCAATGTCATATACAGCTCGTAATCTTTCACTAAGTCTTTCGGCAGCATATCAAGTGCTGCGGGTTTCCCCGGATTGGCCGCTTTTTTCGCTTCTAATGCTTTATACGCTTGGCGTAAAGACTCAAGTGCTGCCTTTACCTCATCTGCTGTTTTAATATCTTTTTTATCGGTAACCGTTAAATCATTCGGTTTGTTCGGGTCCGGTATTGTAATCGTGCCCGTTTTCCCTTGGTTTAATAAGGCTACTTGCTCTTTAAATTTATTAATATCCGCAATTTGGTCTTTATACGTTTCTTGTACAGAGGCCATTTCCTTACCGAAAATCGTATACTTCTTCACTTCAGGAAGTGCTTTCCCGAAATCGACCGAAGAATCAATTAATGCTTGTAAGTCATTTTTATCGACTGCTTTGACATATGTTTTATCAAGTTTTTCGGCATCTTTAATTTGGGTTTCTTCTGGGAAAAAGCTACGGTTTAACGCGATTTTTTCCGATTCTGTTTTTGTAAAGCCGTACGGGTTCACTAATGTTACCGGGCTTGGCAATACCGATGACTGTTCGATTGTTCCAGCGGTTAGGGCATCGACAAATTTCTGTTGATCCTCACCTAATTTTTTATATTGCTTTTGTGCTTCAGCGATTGTCTCGCGATGCTTTTCAAGCTGAATATTTTTTTGGTTCGCAGCTACCTTTTCATTCGGATCCCAATTAATTGAATTATAGGCTTCTGCACGATTTAATGTGCGCAGTAGTTCAGGTATTTCCGCGTAGGCTTCGTAAAGCTTCACAAAATCCTTCTCAAGGTATTTCGAGAGTTGAATCCCTTGGCTTAATTTCGTTGATGCTTTATACGCGTCTTCTGCCGCTTTAATTGTCGCAAGCGTCACATTTGGTGTATCTTCTAATACTTCAAGCGCTTGATTATAGGCCGTTAACTTCGCATGCGTGTCACGATACTTTTCGTAAATGATATCCATTGCCTCGACATAATACGGATCGATATAGCGTTGTGTCAGTTTTCCGTCAATCTTTTCTTTCGGATAAAGCACACTAAAATCATGATAGGCCATCATTAATTCAAATGATTTACTATCAAAGTTTTTATTCGTCGGATTTAACGCCTCATATAATTTCGCCAGGTCCACCGATTGATTGATCTTATCTTCATCTTTTAAATATTCGTTGATTTTTGCAATTTCTTCAGCATCAAATAAACTTTTTTGGAAATCATCTAATTTTTTATACGACGCTAAAAATTCTTTTAATTCTTTTGCGGCTAATGTTTTATTCGATGTATACGTTTTATCGAGTTTCCCATCCGCATCTAAAATCATGCCGTCTTTGCTAATCTCTACGACAATCGATTCGCCATCTGAATCCGTTGTAATTGTCGATAATAAGTTAACAACATTTTTATACGATGCTTTCGCCTGCGCTGGATTTGAATACTTTTGCAATCTCTTCAATGTTGTTGTAGGAACTGCTGCCTTTGTAATGCTCGTCATCGCATCATATGTTTTTTGTGCTTTTGGTGCTTGCGTTACATAGTTTTTCGTTGTAATCGAATTGACTTGTGCTGTTAAGGCTTTGATTTTTTTCTCCAGTGGCGCAATTTTAGCCACATGTTTTTTCAGCGTACTATAATTACTGACTAACTTTTTATCTGCTGTCGATAATTTTTTATACGCATTGTTCGCCGCACGCGTTTTTGCGATATAATTTGTCTTTTTCGAATCAATCGCTTTAATTTTATCAATGACTGCTTTCGCTTTTTTTGTTGGTTTCTTCGTTGCTGCTTGTGCTACTTGACCTCCGTTTGGAAAAGCCGATGTTAGCCAAACTGGCACCGTCAGCGCAACCGCCAGACTCGCCGTTAAAATTTTCTTATGCACTCGGAAATCCTCCCTTTCGTTCTCTCGCTTTTTCTATTCTTTGAATATTCGTTTTCTTGGTATATTGTTTGTATCGGTAAGATTTATGAGAAATAAAGGGAGAGAACGAAAAAGAGACCCTAGCTTGTCGGCTAGAGTCTCCAATTTATTTGCGTTTATCGTAATACGTACCATCACGATTATAAAATGCGCCATATGGATTGTGGTATTGTTGCTCAGACTTCTTCGTTGTTTGCAATTGCTTCATATCCTCTGCAATGTCACGTTTAAAGCTTTCTAATCGTTTGATAATCGCTTTATCAAGCTCTCGAAGTTGCACCTCATATTCATGACCAATCACAGGATTTTCAGGCATCGCTTGCAACTTATCCACCGTTTGTCCGCGAGCAGTCAACAACTTATCAATATGCGCAATATAGTCATCACGCTTATCCTCTTTATCTTCAGGAGCCTTCTCCAAAAAAGAGTACAGCTTTTCAGATAATAGTAAAAACTGCTTGACTAAATCCATTACACTTGGCTTCCTGAAGCATATTGAGATTGCTGCTGTTGACGGTTCATTTGGATGACTTGCTTCCACGTATCGCGGAACTCGACTACCAGACCTTCTACTTCGTCTAAAATTGCGACATCATTATTAATATTTGCCTGTGTTAATTGATGATACATATATTCGTATAAATTAAACATCTCTTTTGACACAGGAATATCCATATTTAATGTAGACATCAATTCATTCAAAATTGCTTGTGCCTTTTGAACATATTTATTGCGATTGGAAATATCTTTCACTTCAATCGCCTTCTTTGCTTGATGGATAAATTTAATACATCCATTGTAAAGCATTAATGTCAGTTCACCTGGGGACGCGGTCGTAACACTATTTTGTTTATATGCATTGTATGCATTTTGTACTGACAAACTAAACAACTCCTTTTAAATAAACGTTAATTATTATTGCATAAAGATAGACGATTGACTATTGGCTTTTTGAATCGCATTTTCCATTGCAGAGAACTGCTTCCAGTAACGTTCCTCGATGCCTTTAAGACGGTCTTTCCAATCGTCAATTTTATTATCTAACGACGTAATTGTTTTACCTAATGAATACGTTGCATCTGATTCAGAAGTTGCACTACCAGCTGTTTTTTGAATTGTTTTCACAGCGTTTTGTGCAGTCGTACGCATTTTAGAAACGATGCCGTCATTGCCATTCCCGTCGCCTGTAAAAATGCGGGACACCACATCTGGGTCTGACTCTAAAGCTTTACGCAACTTATCTTCGTCAATTTCTAATTTACCGTTATCTTTATACGATTTTGAAGTAGTAATGCCGATTTTGGCTAACATATCTTCACTACCAGAGCCATAAGTAGACAATGTACTACGTAAATCAGATAATACTTTGTTAATTGTTGAATCACCTTTTAATAAACCTTGCTTTGCGGCAACTTCCCATTTTTCGATTTCATCCTTAGACATTTCTGCTTTTTGAGCGTCTGTTAACGGTGCATAACCAACTTTTTTCTTTTCAGCAGTTTGTTTCCCTAAATCAGCAATTAATTCGTTATAAGAATCAACGAATTTTTTTACTTTGTCAACGACTTTATCTGTATCATTCGTTGAAGTAATCTTGGTTGCGGCATCATTTGTTGTGATGTTTTTATTCAACGTAACTTGATAACCTGAGATAGTGTATTTATTTGATGTACCTTCAATTTTTACACCATTTGCGACTACATAGCCATTAGAGCCTTCTGTAATTGTAGCATTAGCACCTTTATCGGCAATAATATCCCCACCTTTAGAACCTTCTGCTAAAACACCTAATTTGGCAAATAAACCATTATCATCTTTTGTAATGAACATAGATTGTTTAGTAGTATTGCCATCTTCATCTTTAACTGTACCTTCGTTGTTAGCTGTTAGTGATAATTTATCTCCTGATGCTAATGCAGTAATTCCGACACCTGATGCATTGATTTTCGACATCACATCACTAACTTTATCAGTTGACGCATAAGAAATTGTTTTTTCTACTAAGTTACCTGTATTATCTATTGCACTGATTGAAAATGAACCTGATGATGAAGTCATTCCTAATGAGGCCATCGTAGAATCAGCTGTAATATTACTTGATGACATATCGACTACCGATTGTGCTGCTGTCGCTAATTTCCCTTCGGTAATATTCAATGTTCCATTTGCTGATGAAGTGGCTACTGCTGAAGCAGATTCATTAGATGCACTGACATTTTTCATATTCCAAGAGCTTTTTAAGCCGTAATCCGTAAAGGCATTTTTTTCAAATGTTGAAAGCTTCGTATTTACGTCACGATACGCATCGCGTTTCCACTCATATTTTTGCTTTTGCTGTTGAAGCTTTTCCATTTGAGCACTTTCTGCCTTCATGAGCTTCTCCATAATTGAATCGATATCCATACCCGACACTAAACCACTAACTTTATTTTTATATTGTAAATAAGAAAATGCTGTTTGTGTACTTGTATTATTTTCTACTGGCATGTTAATTCCCCCTTTTTATGCTTGTGTATCAAAAATTTTCCCTGCTAATTTTTGCATTTCATAATAGGCATCTAATAAAGCCTTAGGCGGTACTTCTTTCACTACTTCTTGAGACTGTGCATCCACTACTTCAACATAATAACGCTCTAAGTCTTTATGGAAAATAAATTTTGAACTCTTTTGACTATATTCCATAAACTCATTTAATTTATTGACCGCTGTTTGATAAGCTTGCTCTGTCGGATTACCATTTTCATCGGTCATTTCAGAAATGTTTACATCATTTGTTGGAATTTGTTTAGATATGGAACTCTGAGTAGTTGCTTGCTGCACAGAGTTTTGAGACTTAGTTAGCGTATCTAAATTTACATCAGATGAGATTTTCATATTGAACCTCCTTTCCTAGTTCTTTACTAGTTTTATCGACTTAAAATAAAAAAAATAAAGAAAGAAGGTTCGACTTCTTTCTTTATTTTAAAGATTCTTCCATAAGAAAATTACATATCTTAAAATCTATCGGTTCATCAATATCATAAGAATGATTTTTAGGCATTATAAATGGCATTGTAGCATCATTTAAAAAATTCTTCTCTTTTATAAAGTCTGTCGTTTTCGCTATGTATAATGCCCCGTTTAAGGAATACGTTTTATTGAGCTCTTGTCTAGTTGCTGGTGGATTTTTTATTAAAGGGTTCATAATATTTTCAAAATCCACTGTATACATCCAATACGGAGATTCTGCAGACTCTGTTACAGAAACACAAAATGAATAATCATCCTTTATTACTTGTTCTACACAGTTATCGATATCTTCTACCGTTCTAAACGGCGACGTCGGTTGTAAAAGAAGCACATAATCGTAACCTGGACACTCTTGAAGAGCATGTAACACTGGCTCCATACCCGATGTTTGATCTTGTGCCAATTCAGATGGTCTTTTAAAAGGAACTTCACAACCATATTCTTTCGCCACTTTTATAATTTCATCGTCATCGGATGAAAGAATTAAACGCGTTATATATTTTGACTTTTTAGCTTCTTCAATGGTCCATGCAATTAAAGGTTTCCCCGCTAAATTTTTAATGTTTTTCCGTGGAATTCCTTTAGAACCTCCGCGAGCTGGAATAATTGCTAAAATAGAGGGATTAGTCATTAATATTCACACTTTCATAGTCTTTATTTGCTTGTTCATAGTCTGCTAATTGTCCAATGTCCATCCAGTACTCATGAATCGGAAAAACAGACGTATTCATATCCATAGAAATTAATTTATTAAATAGTTCAGGCATATCATAAAATTCATGATATGGAATGTATTTTATTGCTTTGGGACTTAACATATAAATTCCTGCATTTACATATTCCTTTTTCAAGGGCTTTTCTTGAATAGATATTAATTTGTGTTCATCTGTTTGTATAACTCCGAATGGAATTTGATATTCATATTCGCGTACGCACATCGTTCCAATAGAGCCTGTTTCCAAATGATATTCTAGTAATTTAGAAAAATCCACTTGAGTTAACAAATCACCATTCATAATAAAAATAGGATCTTTTACATCATGCTGAAGTAAAGATAAAGCTCCCGCTGTTCCTAATCTTTTATCTTCTTCAATATACTCAATATTCACATCAAATTGAGCACCATTCTTAAAATAACTTTGAATAATCTCTTTTTTATAGTTCACACAAAGAACAAAGTTATTAAACCCATAACTCTTAAAATTTTCAATAATAATTTGCAGTATTGGTTTATTCCCAATTTTCAACATCGACTTTGGTAAATGTTCTGTAAGTGGTCTTAATCTAGACCCTAACCCTCCAACCATTAAAACTACTTTATTTGGATATTGAATTTCTTCGGTCTTATTTAATCCAACAATACACTGAATTTTTCTTTCGATATCAATAACAGGTAAGTAATTAATTGAATATTCCTTAAGCTTTTTCTGATAGTCTGTACTAGATTGCGACACACAACCATATATAGGATTTTTATTCATTACTTTATCAATTGAAACTTGCAAACTTTTTTCCCTTAATAATGATCTACGAATATCCCCATCTGTTACAGTTCCTACCAATCTTTTTTCTTCATCAATTACAAAAGCGATTTTAAATTCCGAATTATTTATCAGATTCATTACATCTAATAATGTTTTTTGAACACAAATTAAATTGTTTTTATTAGACATAAAATCATCCTTTTTTCGCCATACTAATAGTCCATTCAATAACTGACTGTTTTTCATTTTCAGTTTCTCGAATAATTTTTCCTAAACTGTTTATATTGAAACTTTCGCCATACAATTCAAAAACATCTTGTTTAGTAGCAAAACGCGTTGGTCCAATATTCGCTAAAACGCCTTCAGTTGAAACAAACATATGTCTATCTACTAATTCTCCTGCTTTATCCCCTTGAGAATCTTCTGCAAAATGTCTTGAGTAAAATTTACCGTTTGGTTTTAATACCCTTTCAATTTCTGCAAGTATTTCTAAAGAATCTTTCCAGTTATTAGTACTTATCGCTTCAATATCAATAACAGCGTCAAAATATCCTTCTTCAAAAGGTAATTTCTCCATGTCTCCTACAAAAACTTTTGTTTTCTTCTCATCAATATTTTTGTCTTGCATTAAACGTTCTTGTGTAATTTGCACACCAGTTTTTGAACCCTCAATACCGTAAACTGAAAATCCTTCGTTAGCTAAATACCAAATATTACTTCCCGTACCACTTCCTACTTCTAGAATTTTTATATTTGATCGATTTTCAACATTGTAAAAATTTCTTGCGATAAATCTAATTAAATCTTCAGACGGATATTTCCCCCAAGGTTTTGATTGGAAAATATCTTCCCATAAACTATTCCACGCCATCTGTATACTCCTATCTATAAAATAAAATATTATTATTTTTTATGTTATTTTCTTTTTTTAATTCTTTATATTTTATATCGTCATAAATATAATATCCTATATAATAATTTCTAACTTCATTTGAAAAACCTTTTTTATAGTACAAAAGCGAATTCCCTTCCTCTACAGAATTTCCTCCACCTAAGTATAAACAAGAACAATTTTTTTCCTTTCCAAGTAAAGCTGCTTCATACATTAACAAATAATTTGCGTAACTTTCTTTTCCTAAAATATTTGAAGCACCTAAATGATATTCCATAAGATCATTTGTAATAAAATATAGAGCTACAGCAACTATCTCACCTTCAGCATTAATAGCATTTCCCAAAATACATTCTTTATGCGAAAGTAAGTTTACATAATACTCCAAATCAAAAAAATAATTTTTCTCAGCTTTTTTAGATTCCATCAGTTGGTTATATATTTCTTTAAAATGTTTAATATATTTTTCTTCATTTGAAAAAACTATTTCTATGTTATTCGATTTAGCTTTTTTTACCCCTCGTTTTACACGAGTTCTAAAATTAGAAAATATCGAGTCTACATCTAAGTTAATATACACGGTTTCCCTATTAGACAAAATTTCTCCATAATAATTCAAATGATTCTCTAAAATTGGATGAAATCTCATAAATTCCACTAAAATATTATTATTCTCACACCATTTCAAATATTTCTTTGTAGCATTTTCGCCAAACTCTTTAGAACCTACGATAAGTGGCCCTCCGTATCCATATGGTGATTGAATATCATATAGATTTTTATTTTTATGAGGAATCTTTCCTTTATAAAATGCATGATAAAAAATATTTTCTTTTTCTTGAATAATGAAAAAACATACCTCTAAACCTATCTTATTTTTCACATCTTCCATTAGATAATCTGGATGATAATAAAATGATTGTTTATTTGAGGGTAAGAGATTATATATCTTTTTTGCTTCATCACTTGTTACAATCATTTAAAGCTATCTCCTCATCATATTCAAAAGATTTTGGTGCTGAAAATTGTTGGACATCCCAATAATAAAGTGGAGATATTCCTGTACCAGGTCTTTTAATAGCTAAATTTTCTACATCAAATTTTTCATTTTTAGATATTTCTCTTTTAGCTACTAAGCTTTTTCGTGCAACGCTACGATTCTTTAATTCAATAGCTGAAGGAATTTTTACGCCATTCCCCAGAGATTCTTCAATTTGTCGAATATTCTTCACCAATTCTTTCAACTCCAACGGTTCAATAGATGCTAGGTGATCTGGTCCTTCTGCTTTTTTATCATATGTTATATGCTTTTCAATTATTTTTGCTCCCATAGCTACAGCTGCTAAAGAAATTGCAAGCCCTTCTGTATGATCCGAATATCCTATAGGTAAATTAAAAGTCGCATTCATAGTCGGAATAGCTTTTAAATTAACAGAATTTACAGGTGCAGGATACTCTGTAGTGCAGTGTAACAATGTTACATACTCCCTTAATAAATGCTGCCCTTCTTCAGACATATATGCTTTTTCAAAGTTTGAGATACTTGGTAAAATATTTTCCTTATTTATCAATCCGAAAGCAATGACTCCTAGTGCAATTTGAATATCAGCTAAAGTTGCCATCCCTGTCGAAATAATCATTTTGCGTTTAAATTTCGAAATATGAAGTAAGAAAGGCGCATTTGTTATTTCTCCAGAAGGGATTTTAATCGTCTTTAATTTTAATTCATCTAACAAAAAATCGGCACTTTCAAAATCAAATGGTGTTGATAAAAATTCAATATCTTTACTATCACAATAATTTTGGAGAATTTTAAATTCGTCAAACTTCAATTCCAATTTCTTTACCATTTCTAATTGGTTACCATCTGTACCTGTATTTTGTTTTTGATAATCCGCTTTTTCAGCAAATGTGCTAATTTCATTTTCACTAATAAAAGTTTGAAACTTTACCGCGTCTGCTTTAGCTTCAACTGCAATGTCAATTAATTGTTTTGCCCTATTTAAATCTCCATTATGATTTACTCCTGCTTCTGCTATAACATATACACTCATAAATAAACCCTCTTAATCTTAAAATTTTATATCATAAAATAATTTAGTTTTCTTAGATTCGAAATCAATCTCTTTTAAAACCTCTACCATTTTATTTGATGTATTTTCTCCTTGATAGTAGAGTTCCATGTCTTTCAAACTTCTATTAAATTCTGGCTGAAGTATCTTATTTAAAGACTCTACTATATTCCGTTCACTGCATTTACATTCTACAATTGATTTAGCTTTTAATCTTCCTTTTTGACGATTCCCAATATCAAGAGTAGGTACTTTTAAAATAGGAGCTTCTATAATTCCACTTGAAGAATTGCCTATAACTGCTGATGCATATTTCATTGTACTTAAATATTTCTCATAACCGAGGGAGAAATATGCTTTAGCATTTTCTCTATTATCCTCTACATATTCGTCAATTAATTCATTAATAATTCGACCTTCACTATCTGCATTAGATTTAGTAAAAATAAATTTATAATTTTTAAAATTATCTAGTGCTTTAAATAACTCTTTAATTTGTTGTTCTGCCAACCGAGGTTCTTGTGTTACTGGATGAAAAGTTATTAAAAAGAAATTCTCTAAATCCCAGTTGAAAAAATCTTCCAATTGATTTTTTTTTATAAAATCCAATCGATAAATATTTTCTACAGAGGGATCCCCGAAATTAAATACATTGTTAGGATGTTCTCCCAATTGAATAATTCGTTTTCGATATATTTCATTTGCAGGAAAATGAATAGTACTTAATTTAGTAAGTGCATGTCTAATCGAATCATCTATGGCCCCTTCGGTGATTTCTCCTCCAGATATATGAACAAGTGGAATTTGCATAATCAGAGCAACTTGTGCTACCGCTAACATTTCATATCGATCTCCCATAATCAAAATACAATCAGGTTTTAATCTATTGAAAGTTTCTGAAAAACTTATAGTTGTGAGTCCTATAGTTTTGGCTATCCCAACTGTGGTATCAGAAGATAATAAAGTTTCTATTTTTTCATTGATATGGAATCCATCTTTTTCAATTTCCTGATATGTCAATCCATACTCTGGAGATAAATGAGCTCCTGTTGCGATAATTTGTAGTTCTAAATCAGGATCAGAATTTATAGTGTTAATTAATAATTTTAAAGCGCCATACTCAGCTCTAGTTCCTGTTACTACACAAATTTTTCTTTTCATAATTTACTTCCTCATAGTTTTGGTGTACTTGGCACATTCACAATCCGTTTATTCAAATTTTCTACT
Organism: Kurthia huakuii LAM0618; assembly: GCF_000505545.1. Taxonomy (GTDB): domain Bacteria; phylum Bacillota; class Bacilli; order Bacillales_A; family Planococcaceae; genus Kurthia; species Kurthia huakuii. The sequence goes on along the minus strand of NZ_AYTB01000007.1, from coordinate 4,592 downwards.
ACGGCTAAATCTCCTCTAGGACAATCTTTGTACATTTCTAAATAATGCATCGGCTGCCAAATTGGACGACTCATTACACCATTGTCATTTAAATAAGCTAAAACTTCATCTCGTTCAATTGAAGCATCTAATAATAGCGTTTGTAACCAATAATTACTTTTCGTATCTCTCGGTTCTTCAAATAAATGAACCCCTGGTAATTCTTGTACTAACTTTTTGTAGAAAGTTGTTAGTTGGCGTTTCGATTCAACAAACTCATTTACTTTTTCAAGTTGTGCACAACCTAATGCTGCATTGATATTGGGCATACGATAATTGTAGCCAATTTCATCATGAACATATTCCCACTTGTGCGGTACTTTTGCCGTTGTTGTTAAATGCTTCGCATAATCAGCTAACGCTTCATCATCTGTTAGAATAGCTCCACCGCCACCTGTTGTTGCGATTTTATTACCATTAAAGCTCATTGCATTAACTTTACCAAAGCTTCCCGTATGCTTTCCTTTATAATACGAACCTAATGATTCAGCAGCATCCTCGACTAATGTTAAATTATACTTTTCACAAACAGTAATTAATTCATCTAATTCTACTGGATGGCCAAATGTATGCATTGGCACTACCGCGCGGATAACGCGCCCTGTTTCTTTATTAATTAACACACCATTTTGTTTTACTGCGATTTTTGCTAAATAGCTATCTAGCTTCAAGGGATCTAAACCTAATGTAGATTCTGATACATCGACGAAATGAGGAACTGCGCCAGCATAAGAAATCGCATTAGCAGTAGCAATAAACGTCAATGCTGGCATTAATACTTCTTCATTTGGTTGTACTCCTACTACTTTTAAAGCAATGTGCAGGGCTGCTGTACCATTCACAACAGCCACAGCACGCTTGACGCCTACCATCTTAGCTAAATCTTCTTCAAAGCGTGTTACATACGCGCCTACAGAAGATACCCAACCTGTTTTCACACAATCTGTGACATATTCTAATTCTTTTTCATTAAATGTTGGTTCATGTAAAGGAACAAAATCTTGATTATACTGTTTTTTGACAGTTTGCACGAACGAACTCCATTGTTCATTTATCATATGTTATAAACATCTGCCTTATATTGAGCTAAATTTTGTGGATTTGTAAACCACTCGATTGTTTCTTCTAATCCTTTACGGAATCCTTCTTTACCACCGTATTGTGGCGTCCAACCAAGTAACTCTTTTGCTTTTTTATTTTCTGCCCATAAGCGATTTACTTCACTTTTTTCTGGACGTAAGCGTTGTTCATCCGTTTCAATTGTTAGATTAACATTCATAATATCCGCAATCATCTCAGCTGTTTCACCAATTGACACTTCATAGTTAGAACCAATATTAATTACTTCACCAATTGATTTTTCTGAATTCATAACAGAAATAAATCCTGAAACCGTATCCATCACATAGTTAAAGTCACGCGTCGGACTGATTGCGCCGAGTTTAATCGTATCTTTTCCATTCGCTAATTGGCTAATGATTGTTGGAATAACGGCACGTGCTGATTGACGAGGGCCGTATGTGTTAAATGGTCGAATAATCGATACGGGTGTATCAAATGAGCGATAATAAGATAGTGCCATTTGGTCCGCACCAATTTTTGATGCAGAATAAGGTGATTGCCCTTGCAATGGATGTTCTTCATCAATCGGGACATATAAAGCTGTACCGTACACTTCACTCGTTGAAGTTTGTACAACTTTTTCTATCTCTAATTCACGCGCTGCTTGAACAATGTTCAAAGCACCATTAATATTTGTATCAATATATGTTGCCGGAGAATGGTATGAGTATGGAATAGCAATTAACGCCGCCAAATTTAAGACATGTGTACAGCCTTTCATTGCTTCTTTCACACCAAAGGGATCACGAATATCTCCAGAGAACACATCTAAATTTGCTTTAATATCGTTTGGTGTAGAATCTAACCATCCCCATGAATTGAATGAGTTATATTCTACAAAAGCACGTACGTCATAACCTTGGCGTACAAGCTCTTCTGTTAAATGGGAGCCGATGAATCCGTTAGCTCCCGTTACTAGGATTTTTTTCATTATTTAACTTCCTTTATAGAATCAAATTCATCAACAACTTTTTGTGTTTCTTCAATAATAGTTGTCATAACTGCAATAATAACATTTAAAAGATAGATTTGTGCTTCTTGTTTATTTTTTAACGTTTCTACTGTAATTTTGTCTTCAACTGAATTAATCTTCCAAAAATATTGAATAATTTCAGCTTGTAAATTGTGTACGAGTAATGGTTCTCCCATAATCATTGGTAAAACTTTATCCATATAATTTAATTGTTTTATAAAAGCATTTTTCTTCTTCATATTCCATGATGTGATTTTCATCTTTTTTAAATCGATTAAATACCTGACACAATCAAAGTTAAAACGATTAAATCTTTTTAAATCTGCTTCAAATGCATTTTTAATTTGGACTAAGTCACAGTTATTTTTAGGAATTGAAATAAGCTTATTATTAATATCTATATTATTCATTTCTAATTCGGAAATAGCTTCGTTTAGAGTTTTCTGTTGAGCATAGTTAATTTTCGCGCCGCCTTCTGTAGCATTAATAACTACTGAATTAGTGCTTTGAATCATTTTTTCAAAAAGCATTTTAAATTGAATCCATACAGCTGTTGTAAAAACATTCTCACCAAAATATCCTTCAGTTTGGATATTTTCTTGCTTTAATTGAATGGCATTTCCATCATAAATAGTTCCGCCAGCATGGGTATTAGTTTTATCTTTCCCATAAGCTAAATCTTGCCCTACCAAAATAATAGGTGAGCATGCCATATGTATAGCTAATCCAAAGGCTACATGAGCACATGAAGTCCCCATTTCAAACCCATCATCCTCATTTAAATTCATTTTATCGCTTAACCAATTCGATTCTCTTACGCCATTTCGTAAAGGAATAAACATATGCTCAATATTTTCCTCAAAAACTTTATTATATAAAACTGGAGGCCCAACTACAAAAACATCTTCTGGAATAGTTTTATTTTTATAAAAATAATTATATGTTTCTATCCCTCGCTCTATAGAACATACAAAATGAGGTTTAATCCCTTCTGCTAACAACCTTTCTAATATTGTATCCACAGCAATTATAATAATATTATTTTTTATATTCTTTAAATGCTTAATATTCTGGTTCAAAGAAGGTCCTGCCGATACAACTATTGCAGGAACATTTTTAAATAGCTCTTTTAAATGTGATACACTTCTTGATTGTTGTAAATTCTTCAAGTTGATTAAATTTCGTTTCAATCCAATTAAATTATCATCGATATCATTTCCATACAGTGTTGTTGTTACAACTATTATTTTTCGAATTTCTTTTATAAAGCTATTTATTTTTTCTAAATCATACTTTTGATAATAGTTTGTGACATACAGTTCAATATTTTTTAACAATGCTAAAAACTCAAATTTAGTCATAAATTTATTAAGAAATTCGCTTAAATTTTCTATCTTATCATCAGCAAATAAATAAACATGCTGCTCATTAAGGAAAGCTAAATCTAAATAATTTAGTGCAGTTTTCATTAAAGTTAGGCTAGGTTCTATTATAATTAGTATAGATTCTTTGTGCTTTTTTCTAATGATTTCTTTAATATTAGGAGTATCTAAAATACCCATTACTAATATAAGCTCTTTCTTGTTTTGATTAGGTATTAGATTATCTTCTTGTAATTTATTTTCAGAAAGAAAAATATCACCTTTTTCATTTGAAAAGAAAAAATCATTCTGTTCTTTTGCTAAAAAAATTTTATCTTCTCTCTCGTTAAAATCAGTAATATAATTATATGGATTTTTTAAAATCGTATTTAAATTTTTATCTATCATATTATATGCCATCCTTATTTTTAATATGTTATTTATATCGACTAAGTTTATAATATTTAAAGTAAGCCCGAAATATAAAAAAACGCGCACCTTAACGGTACGCACAGCAAATAGCCGATTAGTCGAATGATTTTTGACTAGTCGGCTATTTATTTTCTACAAGTGGCCTGAATATCTTCGGACCATGGTAGATAACGCTCTAAAATTTCTGGTTGCTGCTGAAAAGGCAGGTTCGGTAAATCTGTCATCAATTTCACCAAGTATTGATAGAAATCAATGCCATTGGCTTTAGCAGTTTCAGCAAGACTTAAACAAATGGCATTTGAATGAGCGCCTGCTTCACTGACAGAAAACAGCCAATTTTTTCGACCAATCACATTTGGACGAATCGCATTTTCTGCAGCGTTATTATCAATGGCTATATAGCCATTATCAAGGAATCGTTTTAATGCAACTTTACGATTCAATGTGTAGTCAGCAGCTTTAGCAAGTGCATTTTTTCCGAAGAACGGCGAACGATCCACCCATTCAAAAAATTCATCTACAATCGGTTTGGATTCTTGCTGACGAATTTTCACACGTTCTTCCGGTGAAAGATGCTTGATCTTACGCTCAATATGAAATAACTGATCGCAATATTGCACGCCTTTTCGACCATTGTTACTATCAGCCTTTAACCAATAGCGGCG
>NZ_AYTB01000006.1 GCF_000505545.1 Kurthia huakuii LAM0618 | reverse complement strand
TCAAAGTACTGTACACGTTTTAGTGTAGCTGGTATAAATTTTGCTTCTTCTCTAACTAAGACAGAGCTAAATTCGACCATTGGTTCATGACAACAATCGCAAGATGAATCATTTGGATGATAATGAACTTCTTCAATTTCTATATGCTCTCCAAATGAATCATTACGTTTTTTATTTGTCTTTTTACGATTAACCGTATAACTAATTGTTTCGGTGCTTTTTTCTTCTGTCTGCTCAGATTCGTTAAAAGACGGATCATCCTCAAATAAAGAACCTTGCCCATCGGGCACTTGGTACTTTGATTTTTCTGATTTGGAACCGTATAAAGCTTTTGTTAATTGACGGACTTGTTCAGTCAACGCTTCAATTTGTTTAAACGATTGATCTAATTTCTGTGTTAATTCTTCATTCTGTCTGTTCGAGTGCGCTAGTTGAGTTTCTAAAAGTTGTATAATCCGTTCATTGTTCATAGAAGCGTTTTCCAAATCATTCACCACATTTCGTTCGGTATGTTGTGGATAATTATACCATTTTATACAAAGTAATTAAAAGACACCTTTTAAAGATTTTGTAATCGCCTTTGGCTGTTGTATAGATAACCCCTCTAATAGCCAGCGCAATTCTTGCTGCGAAAGGTTACGGACTTGTTGCTCATTTTTCGGCCATTGCAGACGACCTTGATCTAACCGCTTGTACAGTAAAGCAAAACCATCGCCATCAAAATAAAGACATTTATAGCAATCTTTGCTTGTACCCGAAAATAAAAAAATAGCATCGCTATATGGATCCAATTCGAATGAATCCTGAACTAAGGCCGCCAGGCCATCAATTCCTTTCCGCATATCCGTTCTGCCACAGACAATATAAATATTTTTTACCTTTGTGAAATCTGTTTTCATTTCAACACCAATCCTTTCAATACGGTTTGGACAAGGTGTGCATCTACGCCATTGAAGAAAGAGATTTCAACTGCTGCTGTTTTAATCACACAGGTTGGCTCGATTTTTTGTTGAGGCGAGGATCCCGGAGGGAGTTCTAAAGGGAGAGGATCTAAATGAACGGGGACGATAATTGGTTTGTTCGTAGACATAATAAAAGCACCTCCATTGATTGATACATTTATCGTATCGGAGATGCCTACAAGATTATATGCGTTATTTGATTACGGGCTTACTATTTAAATAAGAGTGCCTCGTTTGTGACAAATAATTTGGAGCATAAAAAATCTCGAAATCATAGAATGATTTCGAGATTTTTTTACTTTACTATTAATTTTATTGTAATAAAGAAAGAACACCTTGTGGTTGTTGGTTAGCTTGAGCTAACATAGATTGTGCAGCTTGAGTTAAGATGTTATTTTTTGTAAATGACATCATTTGTGCAGCCATATCTGTATCACGGATACGAGATTCAGCAGCTGTTAAGTTTTCAGAAGTTGCACCAAGGTTATTGATTGTGTGCTCTAAACGGTTTTGTACGGCACCTAAATTTGAACGTGTATCAGATACTTTTGTAATTGCTTTATCTAATGTAGTAATCGCTTTATCTGCTGTTTTCTGAGAAGAAATATCTAGACCACCTGTTGTGATGTAATCGCCAGATTTTACTTCTTTTAATAATTCTTTGCCTTGCCCATCTGCATAGAATCCATCTGCTGTTGCTGTAATAGCTTCACGTACTGTAGCGCCATTTGTAAATTTAGCCGAATCTGCGGCACCAGCTGTTGTTGCAGCACCTGTTTTAACATTGAAGTAACCATCAGCTGTTGCTGTAATAGCAGCTGAAATCGTTGCACCAGCTGAGAAGAATGTAGCTGCTTTACCATATACAGTTGCTGTAGCACCTGTTGAAGCAGTTACTATTGTAGCTCCTTCTTCTAAACCAAGTGCTTTTGACGATGTATCGCCAACTGATAATTTGATTGATTGGCTTTGGTTTGCTCCAATGTGGAAGACTTTATCTTGGAAGTCACCATTGATTAATTTTTGTGTGTTAAATTCTGTATCTGTTGAAATACGTGTAACTTCTGAGCGTAATTGTTCTACTTCTTTTTGTAATGATTGACGGTCTGCATCTACGTTTGTATCATTCGCAGATTGTACTGCTAATTCACGCATACGTTGTAAAATTGAGTGTGTTTCGTTAAGTGCACCCTCAGCTGTTTGGATTAATGAAATAGAGTCGTTCGCGTTTTTAGAAGCCATATCTAAACCTGAGATTTGACCACGCATTTTTTCTGAGATAGCAAGACCCGCTGCGTCATCGCCAGCACGGTTGATTTTGAAACCTGAAGCTAATTTTTCTAAGTCTTTTGAAGCTGCTGCTTGGTTTGCACCTAAGTTACGGTGTGTGTTTAATGCAGCAATGTTATGTTGAATTCTCATTGTGAGATTCCTCCCTGAATATGTTTATTTTCCACGTCCCTGTGGAGTTGTTTAGCAGGTGTTCTGCCTTACACTTTATATATCGTAACGGATTTGAAATGTTTAACCTTTTTTTGAAAATTTATTAAAAAAACCTCTCAAATTTTTGAGAGGATTTTTTGTATAGGTTATTCCCAGCTATCAAGCACACGTAAGTCACTCGCTTCAAGCGCCGCTTCGTTTTCTTGCTGAATCGCCTCATACACTTCACGGCGATAAATTTTCATTGCGCGTGGTGCTTCGATGCCAATTTTGACTTGATCGCCATCGACTGACACGATTTTCACTTGAATGTCCTCACCAAGCATCAATGTTTCACCGGGCTTTCGCGTCAATACTAACATTTACTTCGCACTTCCTTCTACTACTTTCTTTAATGGATATCTAAGTAACGCCTCGTCCTCGGCTGGTAAGACAATTTGCTTAGCAAGTTTTGTTTGTTCATTGATGACAATCGGTGCTAATAAGTTAATTGTCGATTGCTCTAATGTATCTTTTAACGTTAAGATGCCGTATACAAACACATCTTCCGGTTTTTCAATTGCAAGCTGCGCCACATCTTCCGGCGCTAAATCAAATGCATAGTCCGCTTTAAACGCATATGGTGTCGCAACCATAAAGCCAACTTGCTCGTTTTTTACAGATTGTAGCACTAAAAATGGTGATGTTTCATTTAACGGAATGAGCGCAAATTGTGTTTCGTCGTGGAATCCTGGAATACCTTCTGGAAACGTAATAATAGCCTCTTCTTTAATTTCTACTGCACCTAAAAATTTCGTTTGAATAATCATCGTTTATCCTCCCTTAATAACCGTCGTTTCAACGGATGCTCGCTGCACAGTCGTACCCGTCACATCCCCTGGCGTGTACTGGCCGCTTACATCTCCTATTTTAACATCAAAACGTGGCTTTTGTGGTGTAATATTTATGTCTAATTTCCCAGGGACATAAGTCGTTTTAACTGCATTCACCGACGGAATCCATTTAATGCCGATACCCGGCTGCGGTGGTTGGGCTACCCGCTCAGCAATCGCCTGCAATTGGTTTTGTCCCCCGGCAATATTCATCATCTGGTCACCCTCACGCGCACGTCTTGCAGTACCCGCCGCAATATCTTGCATGCCTTTTTGCGCAGCCTGATCTGCCGCTTCCATTGGCGTGAAAAGTCCCATATCACGCCATGCTTGTGATTGGTCAATTAGTAGCTTCGCCGCTTTAGAGCTCATTTCAAGAATGGCTGCTGGCTGCTCAATATTCACTTTCGCATTTGTCGTACGCATTTGAAGCTTTGGCTGTGTTGAGTGAATTTCTACTTTTTGGTCTGTCGTTCGAATATCCACACGATCTAGTTTCATAATCCTTCACCTTCCAAAAAACGCCCGCACACAGCGAGCGTTTAACATTTCTTAAAAGAAGTCCCTCTGCCTCTCAGGGCTTTTACAAGCCTCCACTTCAAAAATCATAACATGATTTTAAGTGGTGGGTTATTGACATTAACGAATGAAATCGACTAATGTTTGTTGGATGATACGTCCACCAACTGATAAAGAAGCACGGTGAATTGATTCTTGCGTAATTAAGTTCGTAATCGCTTCCTCGTATTCCACATCTTCTACATTCGATTTTTGTTTTGTTAAGGTTTCTTTTTGTAATGCTAGTCTGTCAGACATCATATCGACGCGGTTTTGCTTCGCACCGACTTCCGCACGATTACTTAAAATCAAATCAATCGAGCCTTGAATCGTCGTATAATTTTTATCGGCCGCTGAGTTTGTACCACCTAATAACGCACCGATTTTTTCACCGTACGTTGCACCATTCACGTCACCTGTTAATACTTGTTCGATTTGTTTAAAAACATCGTCTAACTTACTGAACATCTTTTTCGCTTCAGTCGTATTCACACCTAAGACGATATCATTATAAATTTCAATATTCGCTGCTGACTTCATACCATCTAAATATTGCGGCATTTTTTTCGTTTCTGTTGTTGGTGTACCTGGCGTTGCGGTACCATTTTCATTACCTGTCACATCGTCAATAGATAGCACCGTCGCACCATTTTCATCGACGATATTAATTGGTCCAGTTGCTTGGTTACCATTACCATCTGTCACCGTTGTTACAGGAGGTGTTGCTGCCGTTGTTTTAACCGTTGCTTGTAATACGCCTGCTCCGTCACGATACATTGTGACTGTAGAGCCGTCCTTTTGCATATACGATTCTTTCAGTGCGACTGAATTCCCTGCCCCATCTGTATAGCCTGTTTCTGTCACAGCTGTGTCTACATAGGCCGGTTCATTCGTACGTGTGCCACTAAAAATATAATCATCGCCAACTTTTGTATTCGCCAAATCCTTCATTTCTTCATGGATTTGTTTAATCTCTAGCAGCATTTTCTCACGGTCCACTGTTTGATTCGTATCATTGGCTGCTTGCGTGATCAGTTCTTGCACACGCGTCATCGCTTTTCCTAATGAGTCGAGTGCTGTATCTGTCGTATCTAGCCACTTTGTCGCCGTATCCAAGTTTATATCATACTGTGCATTTTGCGTTAATTGTGTACGATAGTTCATCGCCTTTGTTACGCCTACCGGATCATCTGATGGACGTAAAAGTTTTGAACCTGTTGACAGTTGCTCTTGCCATTGCCCCATTTTATTGTAGCTATTGCCCAAGTTACGCAGCATCGTACTTGACAGCATTGATTGTGTTACGCGCATTTAAACTCCTCCTATAAACCTACTCGGCCCATGCCGTTAATAATTTTATCTAAAATTTCATCGATTGCCGTCATCATACGAGCAGATGCATTATATGCTTGTTGGAACATAATCATATTCGTCATCTCTTCATCTAATGATACCGAGCTGATCGAATCGCGGTTATTGGAAATTGTCAGCTGTAAGGTCGCCGAGTTGTAAGCCATTTTCGTTGACTTCTCACCTTCAGTACCTACTTCCGCAACCATTTTCGAATAGAAGCCACCTGCAGATGTATCATTTAATCCGGCAATTGTCGTTGTTTTTAAATTCGATAGTTTCAGTGCGATATTGCCGTTACCTTCTTCACCGGCTACATCTGAAGCTGCAATTTTATTGAAATCCTTCATTACATCGCTCACTTTAATATTCGCGGCAGTAATCGTCGTACTACCATCTATTGTATCAAAGAAGTTTTCTGCTGGATTCATACTATCTAACGGGTAACCGCTCGTATGAATTTTATTGAATTCCTTCGCAAACTCACCAGCTAACTTATCAAGCTCAGCCAATTTATCGTGGTAGAAGCCTTTTGTAACAGTCGCACCTGCTTCATCTACTGTATAACCGTACGACGTCGCGTAAGAAGCCAATTTTCCTTTATCCATCGACATCGTATTAAACGTAATGCCGTCTGATGTCGTTTGACCTGTCGCAAATTTTACCGATGTAATATTACCTGAGCCGTCCATTTTTGGAGTCACCGTTGTTGTCACACCAGTTGTTGGATCTGTTACTGTAATGACACCTGTTGCTGGGTTAATGGTTCCTGGTGTTGATGGGTCTAAGATGTAATTTCCGCCGCCATCTTTTGTGACGATAAACTCACTTGTGCCATTACTTAATTTTACGCCGCCCGTTGTTGGGTCAGCCGTAACCGTACCATCCACAGCCGTTGATGTAGAGCGTGAAATTTGAATTCCTGAAAATGGCGTATAATTATCGTCATTTCCTACAGCAGCGCCACCTGTAACATCGCCATTTGCATCCATTGTTTGACCTGACATTAACTCCACTCTTGATGCGGTTGATTTACCATATAAATCTTTACCATTTTGCTGTGCACCCGTTTTTTCTGAGCCAACAAGCATCGTTTTACTACCATCTGCCTCCACAAAATAAACATTCATTGCACCTTCTGCATCATCTGTAGCAAGACCGCCTGAATACGTGTTTTCTGTAGAAACCGGCATGTATTGTGATAATTCATCAAGTAATACGTCACGCGCATCATATAAATCATTTGGAATGTAGCCATTTGGCTCTACTTGCTTGATTTGATTATTTAAACCAGCGATTTGCTCTAAAATCGAATTAACTTTATCAACCGTATTTACTGCCTCATGCTTTAAGTTTTTTTGCACTTGCGTCATTTGCTTGTTCATATAATTAAATGACGATGCTAAATGCGAGCCTTTCGTATAAACAACTTGACGTGCCGCTGAATTTTTCGGCGTATTCGCTAACGTTTGCAGCGCTGTATAAAATTCATCGAAGCCAGCGTTTAAGCCATATGTTGAAGGCTCTGCCATAATGTCCTCCATTTGACTAATCGCATCGGTACGCTGTGCCCAGTAACCTAGATTATTCGTTTCTTGACGGAACTGCTTGTCTACGAATGCATCGCGCACACGCGTAATCGATTGACTCGTTACCCCTGTACCTAAATGGCCCGGCATCATCGGCGCATTTCGTCCTATCCCCGGAAAGCCATGTGTCGCCTCTAAATTGACGCGCTGGCGTGTGTAGCCGACCGTATTGGCATTTGAGATATTATGCCCGACTGTGTAAAGTGACGTTTGCTGTGCTGTCAGGCCGCGTTTATTTGTTTCGAGGCCCATAAATGTTGAAATCGCCATGTTCATCCTCCTAAAAAAGTGTTTTGCTACGATTCTGTTCTGTATTTTTCATCGGCTCATCACGCAAAAATTCAAGTGTCTTTTGCATTTTAAGCACAAAAAAAGAGTTCCGCTTGCGGATACCCTTTTAAGCTTGTGAATTAAAGCGACCCGCTGTTGTAGCTGCCGGGTTGCGCTTACCTTGTGCTTCACCGTAATTGAAATTGTCTTGCTGCGGACGCATCATATCAATGGTCATATTGACGACTTGAAGGGAGTTGAACAACAGCTTTTGATTCAATTCATTGGCTTGTTGTAACTGCTCAACCGTCTGGAGTAACTGCTCGCTCGTTTGGCGTAGCTGCGTCTTCTCCTGTGCTGTCGGGACAAGCGCAATCAGCTGCTCGATAGTCGGCTGTGCAGTAGGTGCAACATTGCGCCCTTTCAAATAACTTAGCACCGCTTGCTGACGTTGACTTTCCAATTGAGCGATGGCAGAAATATGCGATTGCTCGTCGTTGATCATGTTCTTAATGCCGTCCATGTCTCCGTTTGTAATCAGCTCGGTTTTATGGTCAGCGAGCTTCACTAAACTTTTATGCATCATATTGAGCTTTGCCATAATCGTATTGATTTGTTCGATCGACATTTATTTTCCTCACTATCTACGGAAGTAGTTTAATAGATCTTGCGCAAGTTTCGTTGAGTCAACTTGGTAAGTTCCATTTTGGATTTGTGCTTTTAACTCAGCCACTCGATCCGTGCGCTCTGTTTCATATGACTTCACACCTTGTAAATCTTTCGCCTGAGTCGAAATCTCAAGTTGGTCTTTAAAATTCAGACTATTTTTTTGCACTTCAGTTGTTTTTAATTGTTGATTTTTATATGGATTAATCGCATTAACACCATAACCTTGAATTTTCATACGTGGAACCTCCTTTTATCATAGTTGTTTATCTTTACCCCTTATTTCGGATGTTCGGGAATGATGTTAAGCAATTTTTGATAAAAGTGTCTGTTCTACTATGAAATGCATGATTAACTAGTACTATTTTCTGTTACAAATTTCAAAACTATTAAAATAGTGCTAGGCTTAACGTTTGCGGTCTGATAAATACGTGCCACGTTCATTTTTTGCGACAGCTTCACGGAACTCGCGCCCTGCCTCAAAAACGTCTAAATCGCGCTGTAAGTCATTCGTGCATTTATCACATAACTTGCCTGTTGTCGTTAAATGACCACAGTTATCGCATGGGTAGCCTAAGTTTGGGAAAAGTGCTGGTTGCAAGCGACCGCGACGCACCCAGCCGTACAATAATTCCTCGGTACAGCCTGTTGCTTCGACGATGCGCTCGACCGTTGCAGCACGATTTTCGCGACGGCGTAAAAAGCGATACACTTCCTCATATTTCTTTTCCTCATCCGCGGCGCAGTTTGCACATACTTCGCGGATACCGTTGTAATTATATAATTGTCCACATGTTGGACAGCCTTTAATTTCGCCCATGTTGTATAGGGCCCCCTTTCACAGCCTTGCTGAGATTAATACGACAACTTCTATATTTATAAAACCATCTTGCTCTAACACTTCTCGCGCATGGCGGATCGTCGTACCAGTCGTCACAATGTCATCGACAAGAACAAGTGGCGTGTCTTTCTTCAATTGTATAGCATTTCTTCTGAACAAAGTAGCGCTTTTTTGACGTTGTTGTTGCGACTTCTGACTTTGCGAATCGCTCGTCGTTTTTTCTAATAAATGCGTGTAGCGTACACCCGCCGCTTCAAGTAACACATCGATATGCGCAAACGTGCGCTCACGCTTCTTGTCAACGTGCATCGGAATCGGCACGACAACCGCACGTTTATAGCGTTTGAATGCTCTCTTTAATTCATCGGCAAAAATGTGCGCAACTACACTATCTTTCGCAAATTTGAAACGATGTAACCATTCTTTCATCGCTTCATTATAAATATATAGGGTATTTATTCCCTCATAGCTGTCCGCGCGTGCTCGCTCAAACTTCGCATAGCAGCGCGCACAAGCCACCCACTTTTTTCGCCTGCAAAATAACCCTTCCCACGTCAGCATCGGATGGATGTCACGCTCACAAAGCACACAGCGCATCTACATCACCACCGCATTCAAGCGCTTGATTTCGCGCCTCGCCACGTCCATGTCACGCGTCACACCATGATGAAAAAACACGATATCGCCCGTCGGCTCATGCTGTGCGCGTCCGACACGACCGCTAATTTGAATGAGCGCACTCGCCGTAAAAATTGCCGACTCAGCCCCAATGACCGCCACTTGCACACGCGGAATCGTAATGCCACGCTCTAAAATGGTCGTCGTCAGTAACCCAGCGACCTCGCCACTGCGCAGCGCCAAAACTTTTTCCTTCCGTTCCTTATCTTCCGCATGTACAGCCGGCACTGAAAAAAGTGCTGCAGCGTGCTCCATCAAGTCAATCGTGCTGAAAAAAATTAAATAAGGCTGTCCTCGCTCCTCACAGCCCATAAGCCAGCGCGCCAGTTTTTTTGGCATACGCCCCATGCGCAGTTGTTTGTCGTAAAACCATAACGACTCAAAACGCGGCACCGGCAAATCATAGCCATGAAAGCGCCGTGGAATAAAGGAATATGCCGCTTCTTTTTCGTATTGTAACTTCGTAGCCGTATCTGGCGTTGCCGTCACAAGTATCGTCACGCCGAGCTTTTTCCGCGCCTTTTGCACCGCTTGCTGTAGCGTCGCATCAAACGTATACGGAAAAGCATCTGCTTCATCGACAAACATCACATCAAACGCATCTTCAAAGCGCAGCAACTGATGCGTTGTCGCAACGATAAACGATGAATACGATAGCTTCTGTTCGGCACCACCATAAAGTGCCTGCACATCAATATTCGGAAACACTTGCTGAAAACGTGGCGCGAGCTCAAGCACGACATCGGTACGCGGCGTGGCGACACAAACGCGTAAGTTTTGCGTCAACGCTTCATAAATCGCCGCAAATAAAATTTCGGTCTTGCCCGCACCACATACCGCATGAATAAGCCGCGATTGGCGCTTTTTGACGCTATCGATCAATTCGCGTGACACGCGCGCCTGCGCTTCTGTAAACTGCCCGTCCCATGCAAACCTCGGCTCTACTACAGCGTCAACGGCCGGCCCAATCCAGCGCACAAGCCAATCACATGACGAAAGACGCCCCATGTTTAAGCAGTGGCGACAATAAACGCAGATTTTGTCGCATTTTGCACAATGATAGCGAATATATGCGTCTGATGACGGACAAAAACAACGCTGACATTGCGGTTTATTGTTCAGCCATTCCACTGCCAAAAACAATTCGAGGTAGCCTTGCCGTTGGACTTGCTCGATCATTTTTTGCTCAAATGGTAGCTGCTCTAGCGGCCAAATTCGCCCGCTTAAAAAGTGTTGTAACGCCTTGCTATCGCCTGTTATCATTGGACATTCTCCTTTTACCATTTTTTGTCCATTGTAGCGATTTTTGCATAAAAAAAAAGCATCTCTAGCAAAAACTAGAAACGCCCCTTTGAGATATTGTTTAGTATTATAACCATTTTAGCCGTTTATAATTACAATGTCACTCATTTTTTATTAATTTCGTTAAAAAATTTGTCGAAATTTAAGTTTCGCCTATTTTTTAGCAAACCAACCCATCGCCAATGCGCCTTCGCCAAGATGGGTACCGATGACTGCACCAAAATACGACGGATGGAACTCGACTGTCGGAAATTCTTCGCGCAGATGATTTAACCAAGCATCGCGCTCTTCTTCACAGTTGCCATGAATAACCGTCGCCTCTAATACGCCGTATTTTGCGACATCTTCAGCCAACATTTCTTCAATGCGTTTTAATGCTTTTTTCTTCGTGCGAATTTTTTCAAACGGCACGATGACTTTATTATCAAAATGAAGAATTGGTTTTACTTGCAGTAGGCTGCCGATCAACGCAGAAGCTGCCGATAAACGACCACCACGTTGAAGATGCGATAAATCATCTACTAAAATAAATTCTTTTTCGGTTTCCTTCATATCCTCTAAATGTGCTAAAATTTCTTTCGCAGACGCACCTGTTTTTGCTAAACGTGCCGCATGAATGGCATACATTCCTTGCATATAGCAAGCAACCTCAGTATCAAAACCATAGACGCTAACATCATCGACCATATCCGCTGCCGCTAGTGCCCCCTGGTATGTACCACTAATGCCACTTGAAAGATGGATTGTGACGATTTCATCATACTCTTTTGCAAGGCGCTCAAATAGCTCGACAAATTTACCGATCGGCGGCTGTGTAGATGTTGGTAATTTTTTGCCGCCACGAATTTTATCATAAAAGGCATCCGCCGTTAAGTTTACTTCTTCTTCATATGTATCGCCGTTAATTACAACGCTCAGCGGCACCATATGAATATTATATTTTTCAAGCTCGTCCTTTGGGATATAGGCCGTGCTGTCTGTTACGATTGCAGTTGCCATATTTTTCTTGTCACTCCTCTACATATACTCTACATTTTATTCAATTCTGTATGAAAAGGCAAATAACATATGACATTTAACACTTTTCAAATATGTATTAATTGGCATGTAAAAAGGAACCGCGCACAATGCACGATTCCTTTTTACTAGCAGGATAACGCCTATTACCTACTGATTACATGGTGCTAGCGTACTTCTACCCAACCGTTTTTAATGGCTGTTACAACGGCTTGTGTACGGTCATTTACATTCATTTTTTGTAGAATGCTTGATACGTGGTTTTTAACCGTTTTTTCAGAAATATATAACGTTTCACCGATTGCACGATTTGATTGGCCATCCGTTAACAGTTGTAGTACTTCGCATTCACGTTTTGTTAATAAGTGGAATGGACGACGAATTTCTGTTTGGTGGAATGAACCTTTATTTTCACGTTCGCTTAAGCGACGGTATTCAGCTACTAGATTTTTTGTAATTTTTGGATGTAAATACGAGCCGCCAGCTGCAACAATTTTAATTGCATCGACGATTTCATCCGCATCCATTTCTTTTAGCATATAGCCTAACGCACCAGATTTTAATGCGTGAGACACATATGATTCATCATCATGAATTGAAAGAATGATTACTTTCGCATCAGGATATTTTTCGATTAGCTCTGCAGTTGCTTCCACACCATTTTTTTGTGGCATGTTAATGTCCATTAACACAACATCTGGTTGGAATTCTTCATATAGAGGTAATGTATCGATTCCGTCATCACCTTCTGCTACTACTTCAAATGTATCTTCGAAATCTAAAATACGTTTTACGCCTTCACGGAATAATTGGTGATCGTCAATAATAATAATTTTTGTCATAATAAATTTCCTCCTCAAGTACATCTACAAAAGGTTATGTTCACTTTTTAATGGGGATTTTAAACATAATTCTCGTGCCTTGTCCGATTTCGGACTGTATATCCATAGTACCATCTAATAAATCTACGCGCTCTTTCATGCCGATAATTCCGAATGAATTTTTTTTAGCTAGCGCTGTATCAAAGCCTGTACCATTATCCTTTATAGAAATATTAACATTTTCTTTCAGCCATTCAAAGTTCACGCGGATTTCTTTTGAAGAACCGTGCTTAACTGCGTTATTTACGCACTCTTGTACGAGTCTGAAGATGGCTGTTTCGTAATTCATGGGCATGCGTCGATCTTCACCGCGCGAATTGAATTCAATATAGGTTCCTTCATTGTAATCTTGTACGGAATTCAAATATTTTTTCAATGTTGGCACGATTCCTAAATCGTCTAGTGCCATTGGGCGTAAGTCATAAATAATGCGACGAACCTCATGCAACGTGTCACGAACCATCCCTTTTAAATCGCGCAACTCTTGAATGGCGCGTTCTACGCCTTTTTCATCATAAGAGCGTGTAATCAAATCGGTGCGAAGTAGCACATTGGCTAACATCTGTGCAGGGCCATCATGCACTTCGCGTGAGATGCGTTTACGCTCTTCTTCTTGCGCTTCGATTACGCGAATCGCAAAATCTTCTTTCATTTTGGCATTTTCTAAGGCAGGACCGACATCTTTTAAATCTTCCGTTAAATAGTTCAGCACAACGTTGACTTGGTTGACAAGCTGATTGGCTTTATCAATCGTATCGAGAAGTCCCCTCATACGGCGCTCTAAGTCATCGCGACGTTCGCGCAATAATTTTTCTTCTGATTGAACAACTGAGTGTCGAATTTGGAACGTGTTCGCAGCATTGTACGCTTGATGCACTTGTTCCTCTGAGTAGACGTGAAAGTTTTGCGAAACCTCAGCCAGTCTAACTCTAGCTTGCTTTACTTGAACTTCTAGCATATCATTTTCTTGTATAATGTCTTGCAATTTAATACGTACAATACCTAGCTCTAACTTCATTTCTTCAAAAGATTGACGTGATTGTTCGCTAATTGTGAAAATATCATTTTTTGACGAATCAATCGTTTCGACCATACGATTAAAAATCTTGTCTAAAGCTTGAATGTCAATCTTATTTCCTTTAACCATACTTAATACTCCTCACAATGCATACTCTTTAGAATAGCATGTATTTTGTAGTACTGACATCAAAAATCTAAAATTCTTTACAATAATTATACCATTATTGTGATAAAAGCATATAAAAAACGGATGTTAAATAAATGACAAATGTATCAGTTATATTATTTTTTTACTAGGAGAATCAAATGAGAGCAAATTACCTAACATTAAAATCCCATGGAATTGGTGAAATCATTATTTCAAAGTCTCGTTTTATCGCCAATTGCGCGCGTGTTGAAACCGAGGAACAGGCGCAAGCATTTATTGAAACCATTAAAAAAGAACACCGTAGCGCGACCCATAACTGTTCCGCCTACCTTATTGGTGAGCATGACCAAATTCAAAAAGCGAACGATGACGGTGAGCCAAGTGGCACAGCTGGTGTCCCTATATTAGAAGTGTTAAAGAAACAGCATTTAAAAGACACTGTAGTAGTTGTTACCCGTTACTTTGGGGGTATTAAACTTGGTGCAGGTGGATTAGTCCGTGCCTACGGAAAATCAGCAACCGTCGGCATTGATGCCTCTGGTGTTGTTGAACGCAAACTACACAATAAGCTAAAAGTAAGCGCTGATTATACGTGGCTTGGGAAATTAGAAAATGAACTGCGCAATTCGAGCTATCTTTTAGACCACATCGATTATGCCGACGATGTGCAATTCACCGTACTTGTGCCTACAGAACACGATGCCACTTTCCATTCTTGGATGACGGATCTGTCAAATGGACAAACAGAAATCGTACAACTTGAGCAGCTATTTTTAGAGTTTGACCATGCTTAAAATTCGTTTTACGGATTTCTTATTGCATAGTATAATAATATCCGTTGTATAAATAGGAAGCATTTTTAGAATTTTTAAATATCTTCTCTACAAAAGGAGCTTGACTATATGCCAGAGAACAATAAGGGCACAAGGCAGCAAGCCCCAAGACGCCCCTCATCTTCAGAAGTGAGACCAAAATCTCATGCAAAGTCACGCGCGACAAAAAAACAAGAGCGCGTAGAGAAAAAACCGCAAAAAGAACCTGGTGGCTGTCTATGGAAAATCTTGCTTGTTGTCTTAATTTTGTTATTGGCGTTCGGTGGCTCATACATTTATTACCTCATGCATACAGGTAAAAAAGCAGCCGAAAACGCTTATGTCGCTGATTCTCGTACAAAATCCGAACTTCGCGATGAAAGCGTTCAACCATTAACAGACAATATTTCCATTATGATCGTCGGTATTGACGATAGTGAAAAACGTAACCAAGGCGAAGGCAATTCACGCTCGGATGCCTTGCTTGTCGCAACATTAAACAACAAAGAAAAATCGATTAAGTTGCTAAGTATTCCTCGCGATTCTTACGCTTATATTCCTGAGGTTGGCTACAAAGACAAAATTACACATGCCCATGCATACGGCGGCATTGATGCAACACGCGACACCGTTGAAGGTCTGCTGAATGTCCCAATCGATTACTACTTCCGCGTCAACTTTGATGCCTTTATCGAAATCGTTGATGCGCTAGGTGGCGTTACAGTCGATGTACCTTATGAAATCAATGAGCTTGATGAAAACGATAAACGTACAGTGCACTTAATGCCTGGTACACAAGAAGTAAACGGTCGTGAAGCTTTAGCGCTCGCTCGTACGCGCCATCAAGATAGCGACGTTGAACGTGGCAAACGTCAACAAATGATTTTAGAAGCTATTGCCGCTAAAGCAACGTCGGTGACATCGTTCACAAAATATGACAAAGTTTTAAAAGCTGTCGGCAACAATATGCAAACAGATATGACTTTCGATGAAATGAAATCATTATTTGCTTACTTACAAAACGGGATGCCGGATATCGAGTCCCTATCAATTAAAGGCTTTGATGATATGTCGACCGGTATTTATTATTATAAGTTGCAAGATGAGAACTTGTTAGCAACACGCCAAATCTTACAAAAACATCTCGGCTTATTAGTTGATACACAACTTGAGCTATCTGAAGACGAAAAAGAGTATATGAATGGTTCATCCGACACTACAGATACGAGTGAAGATAACACCGGATTCCAAAGTGATTATAATCGTTCAAGTTCTGGTAGTAGTTATTAGCAAATAGCGAAAGAATCGTGCACCGCGCGATTCTTTTTTTGTGGTTAGATCAGAGCTATTAGAAATCGCTCATCACGTCAAGGAGCGTGTTTTCGATACAACATATTATTGAATATGCGCCAACACTACGTGAATAGCCCTAGAAAAAAGCGAATCATTTGCGCATCATTGTCATTTTCTAAAATAATTACTACAACATTGGCGATAGTTACAACAACTTCACAACAAGCCCCTACAAAAACGGGACAAAAAATGCCCGTTAGAGGCGAAATATTGACCCTTTTTCACATATTAGCGGGCATTTTTACGCTGCCGCTCTACAATCTACTACCGCGCCGTGTCGCATTTTTGATTTTTTTGAATAAATGACAGCAAAGTCGTGCAAGCAATAATTTTTGTGTTGAAACTGCCCGTCAGAGACGCCAAACGGGGTGTTTTTGAACGTTTTTAGCCAAAAACAGTCCCATTTGATTGCTTAAAAATGATAATGATTTATGTTTTAATAGTAAATAAAAATTTACGTTGACAGCTTTTCGCACGATGCTTACTAAAACGGCGATTTTCTATGCGAGAATAGCCCCTATTTAGCACTTATTTTTAAATATGTCGTATCAAAAACACGCTCCTTGACGTGACGAGCCATTTCTGAGAGCTCTGACGTAACAGCATACAAAAAAGAAGGATGACTAACAAAAAATTAGTCATCCTTCTTTTTTACTTTTTTTTTACGAGTTTTAGTAATGGTTTGTAGCGATTACCAGCAAGCCCAATCACTTCAACGAAAATTTCAAGCGCCACCAGCAAGATGACAATTAATAAAATTGCGCCCCACAGCTTTGCCATTGAGAAGATGACTGCAGCTAAGCCAAACATTGCGGCAATGCCATAAATAATGACGACCGTTTGACGATGTGTAAAGCCGATGTTTAGTAAACGGTGATGTAAATGGGATTTATCTGGTTGAAACGGTGGCTGCTTATTCAATAAGCGGCGCACGATGGCGAAAAAAGTATCGGAGATTGGTACGCCAAGCATAACGATTGGAATAACGAGCGATACGAATGTAACGTTTTTAAAGCCAAGTAATGCGAGCACCGAAATCATAAAGCCGAGGAACAATGCCCCGGTATCGCCCATAAAAATTTTTGCAGGATTAAAATTGTAAAATAAAAAGCCGATGCAGCTTACAGCGAGCACTAAAGCCATCACGAGCACAAACGTGTTGCCCATAATGAAGGCCATCGCCGCGAGTGTCACAAGCGCGATTGTCGATACCCCTGCTGCTAAGCCATCTAACCCATCGATTAAATTGATGGCGTTTGTAATACCAACGATCCAAATAAGCGTTAATGGGATGCTTAAGTAGCCAAAGTCTAAGACCCCACCAAACGGCAAGTTAATAAAATCAATTTGAATACCGCCAAAGAAAATGACGATTGCCGCAGCTACTGTTTGGCCTAAAAATTTTGCCTTTGCAGATAGCTCGAGCATATCATCAACAACGCCGGTTATAATGACGATAAAAGCACCAATTAAAATCGGTACCATCGCTTCATTTGTCGGACGTAAAATCAAAACGGCAACAAGGAAGGCTAGGAAGATGGCTAAGCCACCTAAGCGCGGCATGATTTTCGCATGCACTTTACGATAGTTCGGCTTATCAACTGCGCCTACTCGAAAGGCCAGTTTTTTCACAAGAGGTGTGAGAATAATGGATGCGATAAATGCCGCCGCCAATGACAGGTAAAACATACCTTATCGTATCTCCTTTCCTTCTATTTAAATTAAGTTATTTACATTTCTTGAAAGGTTTCATCTATTATATCAATACTATGTGTACAATTTTTTCATAAACCATGTTGTATTATATCACGATTTACGTCTATAGAACACTTCTCAGCCAAACAGAAAAACGCCCTCAACATAGGTGAGAACGTTTCATCGAGCGTTTAGTTGCCACTAACTCGCCACTTTTTCAGTGTTTCGTATCATTTTTGTATCATTTTCGAGGCCGATATCAAAATGCCCAATCGATTGGCGCATCACGAGTGTTTGTTCATATGTTTGATGAACGAGTGCACTAAGCCGCGCTATGGTTGCTTTATGATGCTGCAGGTTATGTAACGTACTCGACAATTCGGCGCTGTTTTGTGTAATCGTATCATTGAGCTGCTCGATATGATGCACCGCCTTTTTCTTGCCTTCATCGACGTGTTGCATCGTGTGGAGCATTGCCGTAAAGTGCGCCGTATTTTCCTCAATATTCGCTTGTGCTGTCTGCAACTCTTCAGCCGTTTTATCAACATACAACACCGTTTCATCAGCCATCGCAACGCCATGCGTAAATGCGTTCGCAAGCGCCGTACTCTGCCCTTTAATTTGCGTCGAAATCAGCTGGATTTGCGTCGCCGCTTCATTCGTTTCATCAGCTAAATTGCGCACTTCGCTTGCGACAACCGCAAAGCCGCGCCCCTGCTCACCCGCACGCGCCGCTTCGATTTCTGCATTTAATGCCAGTAGCTGCGTCTGCTTTGAAATAGCACCGACAAGCGTTGTCACACGCGTAATGTGATCGATGCGCTCCTCTAATAGTGCGCGTTCGGCGTTCGCCGTCGCTAGCAGCTGCTGTAATTCATGCATCGCCGCTACGACTTGCTGCATCGAGCCTTCCCCTTGTAAAATCGCTTCCTCTGAGCGCCGCGCACCGCTTGAAGCATCATTCATCATCTGCATCATTTGTTGTAATTCAGACGAAAACTGCGTAATAAACGCGACGATAGCTTGCGACGCCTGTGCTTGTTCGGCAGAGTTGTCATGCGCCTGATGAACGCGGGCATCCATTTGCTGTGATAGCTCGACCGTTTCTAGCGTGCAGTCGCGTAAATCACGCGTATGATTCGAAATCTCCCGCGACGTCTCATCAATGAGTACAATCATGCCTTGCAACTGTTTTTTCATATTGTTCATCGCATCGCTCAACTCCCCGACTTCATCACTTGAATACGCCTGCAAATCGTTCTGTTCTAGGTTCCCATCTGCAATCGTTCGCGCAGCATCGGCCATATCCGTTAGTTGCGTTTTAATTTGACGATTTGTAAAAAGTAAAATAATAGAAGAAACACTAATGCCGATGAATAGTGCGGCAACGATAATCCACATCGTGCGCTGCTGCATCGCTTGCATTTTAGTAATTAACGTCGTATGCTCGATAGATTTTTTTGCACTTTGCTCATTCAAGATTTGTTCAATTGCTTCATTTGAAGCGTACACTGAATTCAATTGGCGGCGCTTGGCGATATTATCCTTTTTTGCAACAGACGTTTTTAAACGTTTTTCATATAATTCTTCAATTCGTGACAAGTGCTGTTCGATAAATTGGCGCTGTTGCTGCGGCAAAAAGGCTAATTGTTGTTGTCCTTTTTCAAGCGCTGCCTTTGCTTGTTTATAATCCTCATCATGCTGCGGTAGTGGATCTGCTGTATAATGAGAAATTGCTATGTACATCGATGACAGTTGTTTTGAAAACTGTTCTAAGTCCGTTATTTCAGTAGACAATGTAGCTAATTTTTCTGAACGTTGACCATTTGTTTGCAATTGAACGACTAACACGATGGTCATCAACGCAAATAGGATAAACGTTACACCTGTAGCTAATAAATATTTAGACCTAAGCGGCAAAGCTAGCCATTTCTGAGTCATGAGAGCGCCTCCTTCAGACCTAATTTAGCACAAAATGCAATATATAGGCTTGCTATTACAAACTCTTAACGCGATATTTACAAAAAACAGCGTTACTCATTTATACCTAAATATGCTATATAAACTTAAATATTCTAGTGAATAACACCTTTTTTCGATTTAATACACAATTCAACGTTTCATTATAGGTACATTCATGTTAGTATATTGAAGTACTTTTATTTACACTTTAATCTAAATTTTCAGACAAAATAATTTTTTTACGTTTTTCAATCTCACTAATTTTCGAACTTATTTGTCAGAACATTTAGAAGATTGAATTTCAAGAGGAGTTGTACATAATGACAAAACTTTCAACCGGGGAAAAACTCTCCGTAGGTTTCATGCTTTTTGCCCTGTTCCTTGGTGCAGGTAATATTATTTTCCCACCTCAACTTGGACAACAAGCAGGTGAACATTTCTGGGTAGCGATTATTGGCTTCCTTATTACAGGTGTCGGTCTTCCGCTACTAGGTGTTATTACCGTAGCAAAATCTGGCGGTGAACTTGAAGATATGGCTGGTAAAATTAGCCCAGCATTCGGTATCTTCTTTACAGCAGTTGTCTATTTAACAATCGGTCCACTATTCGCCCTTCCTCGTACAGGTACTGTATCGTACGAATTAGGCGTCAAACCGTTTCTTTCTGAATCAGCAGTAGATGCTGCATGGCCACTAGCTATTTTCACAGTCGTGTTCTTCTTAATCACAACGTTCTTCGCGTTGAATCCGACGAAACTAATCGACCGTGTTGGTAAAATTTTAACGCCAATCCTTCTATTAGTAATCGCGGCACTTGCGCTTAAAGCAATCGTGACACCAATGGACGGTCAGGGTACGGCAATCGGCTCTTATGTTGATAACGCATTCGGTGAAGGCTTCAAGCAAGGTTACTTAACAATGGACTTCCTTGCAGCATTAATTTTCGGTATCGTCATTATCCAAGCATTAAAAGGTAAAAATGTTACAGAAAAATCAGCCGTTGTGAAAACAACGGTGTTCGCGGCATTCGTTGCAGCAATCGGTTTAGCTCTTGTTTACTTATCACTTGGCTTCATCGGTTCTTCAAGCTTCCAAACAATTGGCGCATTTGAGCAAGGTTCAGATATTATTACACATTCTGCTTACGCACTATACGGTCAATTCGGTAATATTTTATTAACAGCCGTTATCATCCTAGCATGTTTAACAACATCAATCGGTTTATTAACAGCGGCTTCTGAGTACTTTAACAAAATCATCCCAGGTCTTTCTTATAAAACATGGGTATGGATTTTCGCAATCTTTACAGCATTTATCGCAAACATCGGTTTAGCGCAATTAATTACATTCTCATTGCCTGTACTATTCTTCATCTATCCACCAGCGATCATTTTAATGCTTCTTACATTAGCATCTAAAACGTTTGGCGATAGCAAGTACGTTTACTTATTCGGTATGCTATTCACAGCAGTTTGGTCATTATATGACGGTTTAGCTGCTGCAGGTATTGACTTAGCATGGTACAGATCATTCGTAAATGTAGCACCATTATTCGACATGGGTCTTGGCTGGTTAGTGCCTGGTATTATCGGTGCAATCATCGGATATGTCATTTCATTATTTGCAAAAAAATAACATGATTTATAAGCAAAACCGGAACCGCGTTATGGCGCGATTCCGGTTTTTTGTTATGAACGCTAAAAAAGGAAAAGGAACTATTTTGCCCCAGCCTCTTTTTTTAATAGCAAAAATAGCGCCAGTATAGCAAATCATCGTGCTAACTAGAGTTACTTGCAAACGCTTTCAATGTTCGTTGTTTCCAAACATTCCGTCTATTCTAAAACGCTTGAATTAATCTCATATTGTGATATATTTGATACCGATATGAGATTAATTTGCATTTTAGACACTATTCAAAGGACGTGACATCTATGAGTTGGACATCGATTTTAGCAATCGTACTGCTTGTTATTATCGCATTGGTCATCTTAATTCCGGTCGTCATCGTAGGAATGTTTTTCATTCGCGACCGCAAACAAAACCAACATGCAATCTTGCGTAACTTCCCTGTTTTAGGACGCGTACGCTACTTAACAGAAAAAATTGGCCCTGAGCTTCGTCAATATTTATTTGATGATGATAATAAAGGAAAGCCGTTCTCTCGTGAAGATTTCCTTCACATCGTGCTACCCGGTAAATATTTAGGTAGCGTCATTTCATTCGGTTCAAAACGTGATTTTGAAGATAAGGGCTTCTATATTCGCAATGCGATGTTTACGAAGCAAGTCGATGAAATGCGCGTTGATAACAGCAACGTCATCGAATCACAAAAATATGTCATGGACGAAGATACGCTTTTTGCACGTAAAGAACACGCGGAAACAGTAAAAGTAAAACCGTGGCTCTTACCGGCTGATGATGCGGTCATTTTAGGCCCTAACTGCCGCGAGCCATTCCACGTACGCTCAATGGTCGGCCAATCGGCGATGAGTTACGGTGCACTTGGTAAAAATGCCATCACAGCGCTTTCTAAAGGGATTGGTATGGCAGAAGGCTCATGGATGAATACGGGTGAAGGTGGCGTGTCTCCGCACCATTTAGCTGGTGGTGCTGACTTAATCGCACAAATCGGTTCGGGTTTATTCGGCTACCGTGATGCAGCGGGCGAATTTAGCTTTGAAAAATTAAAAGAAAAAGCAGCGATTCCGCAAGTAAAAGCATTTGAACTAAAACTTGCACAAGGAGCGAAAACACGCGGCGGTCACGTCGAAGGTGATAAAGTAACACCTGAAATCGCCGAAATTCGTGGCGTAGAAGTTGGAAAAACGATCAACTCGCCAAACCGTTTCCATCAATTTAATGACCTTCATACATTATTTGATTTTATCGAAAAAATGCGTAACGAAGCTGGTTTACCGGTCGGCATTAAAATCGTCTTAGGTGCGCCAGAAGACGCCGACGATTTAGCACGTTATATGAAAGAAACCGGCAAAGGCCCTGACTTTATCACCCTTGACGGTGGTGAAGGTGGTACCGGTGCAACATTCCAAGACTTAGCAGATTCAGTTGGTCTACCGCTTCATTCAGCAATCGTGTTATTAAACGATGCGCTTGAAAAACATGGCGTCCGCGACCGCGTGAAAATCATCGCCTCTGGTAAATTAATTACCGCCGACAAAGCAGCTGTCGTCCTTGCATTAGGCGCAGACTTAATTAATATCGCGCGTGGCTTTATGATTTCTGTCGGCTGTATTATGGCACAAAAATGTAGCTCGAATGAATGTCCTGCCGGTGTTGCAACAACGGATCCAAAGCGACAAAATGGCCTTGTTATTGAAGAGAAAAAATTCCGTGTAACAAACTATATTATCAACTTACGTGAAGGTCTATTCCGCGTAGCTGCTGCTGCAGGTATTGACTCACCAACGAAATTTAACGATGACCATATCGTCTTTAAAGATGGTGAAGGTCGCGTCTATTCTGTTGAAAATTTAAAAGCAAAATAAGCATGAAAAAAGAGGCTGGGATCATTCCAGCCTCTTTTTTATTATTCTTGAATCATTTCTTTTAATGCAATACGCTCTACTGCTTTTGCAACGATCTTGTGGACATTATGGTCAAGCGGTGGCGGTACAAGGTCTCCGTTGCGCGTACACTCAACAAGCGCCTCTGCAGCCGCAACGAGCATCGGATATGTAATGTCTGCTGCATTCGCATTTAAGGCGCCGCGGAAAATCCCTGGGAAACCTAAAATATTATTCACTAAACGTCCGTCTGCCGCATAGGCTGCACCTGCTGCAATCGCATCCTCTGGTGAAATTTCTGGGAACGGATTGGATAATGCTAAAATAATTTGGCCCTCACGTACAAACGACGGGTCAATCAAACCTTTCACACCGGTTGTTGCAATGACGATATCACAATGTGCCATGACATCCTCAACAGAACTAAGGACATTGCCGCCATATTGACGTAGGCGCATCACCGCACTTTCTTGCGGGTCCGTACCATATACTTCATCGACACCATACGCCATCAGCATACGGCAAATCGCTAGCCCAGCAGCTCCTAGCCCAATTTGGCCAACAACCGCATCTTTAATATCAACACCTGCATAGCGACAAGCAGATAGTGTGGCAGCTAGTGTGACAACAGCGGTGCCGTGTTGGTCATCATGCATGACCGGAATCGTTAATTCTTCCTTTAAACGCTCCTCAATTTCAAAACAATGCGGTGAGCCGATATCTTCTAATAAAATACCACCGTAGCCTTTCGAAATATGCTTAACCGTCTCGACTACTTCATCCGGATCACTCGTATCTAATAAAATCGGTACGCCACTAATGCCCGCTAGTTGGTCGAATAATACCGCTTTTCCTTCCATTACAGGCATACCTGCTACAGGGCCGATATTACCTAAACCTAAAATCGCCGTACCATCTGTAACGATTGCGACCGTATTCCCAATGCTCGTAAAATACGAAGCTTTTTCAGGTGCACGTTGAATTTCTTCACATACACTCGCTACACCCGGTGTATAGACGCGGCGTAAGTCTTCAATCGAACGCAAATCCATGCGGCTCGTCATATGAATTTTACCGCCCTCATGCGCCTTTAATACGTCGTCTGAAATCGCCCGTACTTCGATACCTTGTCCTAGCGCATTAATACTGTTGACGATTGTCTCAAGCACCGTTGCATCTTCGACTGTACACGTAATATCGCGAATCGTCGTAAGTGTGCCTACCTTTAATGTTTTAATATCTCCAATATCGCCGCCATGCGCCCCAATGACCGTGGTAACTTTTCCAAGATTCCCCGGTTTTGATGGTGTGTGAACGATTAAATTTCGCATAATATTCTGCCCAACCATATGTTGTCCCTCCAAAATTCAGCTTCCATAAGTATTCTTAGCTTTTCATTCTATTACGACTATTCTGAAAAGTAAACGCTTTTTGCAGTATTCCATCATTATTATTCATAATAATCAATATTTTCTGACATATAGTTTTAGTTGGATACGCATGAAAACTACATCAAAAATTTACTATAAAAAAATGGGTAATGTTACAATTATATGTCGTTTTTACTATACACGTAATGTTAATGTAAATATTTGATTATTTTTCATCTGAAAACACCGCCTATTCAACTATTAAAAAATACTATCTTTTTATACTGAAACGTCTAATTTTATATACAAAAATTTCAAAAAAATCATTTTATCATCATATATTATGATTTTTTTGCCTATTATATTATAAAATATAATAATTAAGAACTACTTTTTTTATCATTGTTTCAAAACACTACGAAAATAGTATTTTGTTCTTTTTTACCTATATCGTCATTAGGTAAAAAGACTATGAATTTTGAAGTTACATCTATGTTTAAAGTCTATCACGTACAAAATTCCTCTTTTACAGCTAACCCCTTGTCGCTGAAGGTTTTTTTCAATAGAATAGATTTAACTAAGAAAACAGTTACACTAAAATCCACTTATTACCAACTATCAAGGAGGACAGTCCCTATGAAACGAGGCTTATATTCCGCTTTCGCAATTGGTGCCGCAACGATGATGTTCGGCCAAGTTGCTGAAGCGACAAATACAACTACTTATACAGTAAAGAACGGTGATTCACTTGGACTAATTGCCCAAAAATACGACACATCGGCGAAAAAATTACAAAAGCTGAACCACTTAACGAGCGATCGCATTTACGTGAGTCAAAAATTAAAAGTACCAACATCCAATACTTCATCAAAAAAACCAGCTTCAGCGAAAAAAACAGCTTCATCTACGTCTACCTATACTGTAAAAAGTGGTGACTCACTTGGCTTAATTGCTGTAAAGTACAATATGAGCATTGCAAAGTTGAAAAAACTTAACAATCTGTCCTCTGATTTTATTTATGTAAGCCAAAAATTAAAAGTAACTGGCAAAGATGTGACATCTAAAAATCCGGCACCATCGAAGAAGCCTGCACCTACACCAGCACCACCTAAAAAACCAGCTTCATCTACGTCTACGAAAACATATAGCGTTGCAAGCGGTGATTCACTTGGCTTGATCGCAGCAAAATATAATATGACTGTTGCTTCATTAAAGTCATTAAATAATTTAAAATCCGATATGATTTTTGTTGGTCAAAAACTAAAAGTAAAAGGCTCAACAACGACTATCCCGGCTTCTAAAGGCGATAAAGACAATTCATCAACAGAAAAAGTGTCTTACTCAACACAACGCATTTTAAAAATCGCCGAAAAATATACCGGCGTTCCGTACGTCTTTGGTGGCTCTACACCAAACGGTTTCGATTGCTCTGGTTACATATATTATGTTTATAAAGAAGCTGGTCTTGATTTAGGTGGCCGTAAAACAGCGGCTGGTTATGCGAGCATGGCACGCTCTGTATCATCGCCAAAAATCGGCGATCTCGTATTCTTTGAAGGAACCTATGCAGGAATGGAAGGACGCATTAGTCACGTTGGTATTTACTTAGGAAATAACAAATTTATTTCTGCTTTAAGTAAAGGAATCGGCATTTCCGACTTGAAATATTGGCAAGATTCATTCGTTCGCTACGGTCGTTTTTAAAAAAAATGTCATATAACGGGGATAACTGATAATTTTCATCAGTTATCCTTTTCTTTTTACAGAAAATTAAATGTCATTTTTTTGATAATAATTGTTTGTAATGAAAAATAAATACTATTTTAATGTTATTTTATTAGTAAACAAACCTTTGTTACATAATTGTAATATAACTGTAACTGAAATGCGGTTGCACGCCATTGTCAAAATCTATAAAGTTAGTGTCAGGAAATTTAATTACAGAATTTAAACGAAACATATACATACAAAAAAAACATTGTTAACTATTTGGAGGAATTATCACATGAATTTTAAAGGACTAACGACAGCAGTGACAGCGAGCGCACTTGCTTTATCACTAGCATTCACATCAGTAAACCCAGTAAATGAACCAATTCAAGCACAAGCTTCTGAACAACAAGAAGACTACTCAGCGACAAAATACGTTTATTCTTATGATGGTTCACTAAACATGCGTAAATCTGCGAACGTGAAATCTGCAAAAGTTCAAACATTAAAGAACGGTAAAAAAGTAAATCTTACAGCGAAAAAAGTAGTCGGTAAAACAACTTGGGTATACGGTACTGCAAACGGTAAAAGCGGTTGGGTGAATGCTTCTTACTTAACAACAACGAAAAAAGTATCTGCAGACCTTTCTGAAGTAATCAGCTACGGCGAAAAATTCTTAGGCACTCCATACGTTTGGGGCGGCACAACACCATCAGGATTTGACTGCTCAGGTTATACAAGCTACGTTTACAAAAACGTATTAGGCAAATCACTCCCTCGTACTTCTGGTGCTCAATACGCAGCTTCTAAAAAGATTTCTAAAGACGCGGCTGAAGTTGGCGATTTAGTATTCTTCTCAGGCAATGGCCGTTCAATTACACACGTAGCAATCTACGCTGGTAACAACCGCCTATTACACGCAGCTGGC
Organism: Kurthia huakuii LAM0618; assembly: GCF_000505545.1. Classification (GTDB taxonomy): domain Bacteria; phylum Bacillota; class Bacilli; order Bacillales_A; family Planococcaceae; genus Kurthia; species Kurthia huakuii. The sequence goes on along the minus strand of NZ_AYTB01000006.1, from coordinate 38,406 downwards.
AAACAAGTAAAATACTCTAACCTATATGATGGTTACTGGAACAAACGTATCGTAGGCTTCGGTACTTTCCGCTAATCCATCTGTAAAATTTCTTAACAATACTTAACAATGTATAGAAAAGCGCTTATCCCTCAACGTATTGAAGGACAAGCGCTTTTCTTTGTTGTGTCGCATAACAAAAGCCGGAATCATACAATCCCGGCTTATTGTTTATTATTCGGTTATGTCAGACGTTTGAGACTCTGTTTCTGCGTCGTCTCCTGCAGGTTGCTCACCTGTTGTATCCTTTTGTTGCTCTGTTGCTGCAGGATCTTCTTCTATGTTATCTGAAGAATCTTCGTCCTCCACTTCACTTGGTGTAATCGGTTCTTCTTCATCCGTTGACGGCTCCTCGCCCGTTGAATCTTCAGGCGTTGTTGGCTCCTCGCCACTTGGCGTAATTGGCTCATCTGCTGTATCTTCTGAGCGATTGATAATAATGTCCGATACATAGTATTGGTCATATTCAAATACCCATTCATACGTGATGTTTTGTACTAATTGTTGTTCCTTGCCATCTTTTGTATAACGTAAAATAGAATTGACAGTCACATAAACTTTGTCGCCTTTTACTGTTGGCTTATCAACCATTTCATAATCTAATGTTTGTTTTGATTTATCATCGGTTGTATATTCACCAAAAATATCAATCGCTTTTTTATCAGCAGCACTATCAAGCTGTAGCGCCGTTAAATACGTGCGTTGATCTGGATAGTCAAATTCTTGTCGTACATATAAGTAAAGTGCGTCTAAATAGCTTTCGAGTACAGAGAAACCATTCGCTTCGTCTTCTGCAATCGAACCTTCCGGTGAAATTTCATCATCTGGATCATGTTGTCCAAAGACAATGTCATCGCTATATTCAGCCCATTTGTTTACTAAATCCATGACATTGGCCATCGGAATCGAAAACCCAATCTCCGGGTGGTCAGTTAAGATGATCGAGTTGATTCCGATAACATTCCCGGTCGCCTTATTAATTAATGGACCACCACTTGAACCGTGATCAAGTCGTGCTGTAATTTCATATAAGTTGCGGTATGAGTAGCCGTCTGTAAAGTTAGCACCCACACTCGTAATTTTACCTTCTGTAATCGTATTGCTATGCATTTCAGGACTACCAATGGCCACGACTTCTGTACCTACGACAGCCTGCGCTGTATCGATGACCATTGGGTTTTTCCCAGCTAACTCTGGTACGCGAATTAACGCAACATCGGTCGTATCATCAATGCCGATGACGCGTCCATTAAATTCTTGTTCCTGTGAGTTTACAACAACGACATCTGCCGTATTGCCCGTGCCTGTCGCCTCTACAACGTGCGCATTTGTCACAATGTCACCCTTTGTATTAATTAAGAAGCCCGAACCTTGCTCACCTGTCGCATAAATCGTATACGTTTTTGTCAACGCATTTGCAACGATTGTGTCTGTGTCTTCTTTTGGCATGACAACGTTTGTTTCATGTTCATTCGTTGTGTCAGGTGACGTTTCGGTTGTCGTCGGTCCTACTTCATCACTATCTGTCGTCACCGTACTACTCGCCCCGTCCTCACGATTCCCTTTATCGGTAATATCTTCAGCCGATACGGTGCCCGCGGACGGTTTGTCACCCTCACTGTCCGTCTCTTTTTCTTGTTCTGCTGCGTTATCCTTATCCGCTTTTTGTACATCATGAATACTTTGATTGTCTTCGTTGGCGGCTTTATCATTTGTCACTAAAGCGTAAATACCAGCGAATACGGCGAAAATCAAAATAAGAGAGATGACAATTCGCTTAATGGATGCTTTTTTCGGTTTATACCGTCGATTATTGGCCACGACACCCACACTCCCTATTTACTGCTAAAATTGATACTAAGTTCTATTGACGTATTGATTAATCTCTAAGTTTCATGAATAATAGTTTTTGAGTAAATGTTCCTAATGTATGCGGAAAACATTTTTATTTTAATGGAAATTTACAAGTACTATCATAGCATATTTTGTTAACAATATTTGATGAAAGGTTGAGATTTTTTTGAAAAAGTTTTTATCGATTCTATTGGCTAGTTCCCTTCTTGCAGCCTGTTCAAACAGCGCAGAAGAAACGCCACAAAAACCGACTACCGAAGAAACAACGACGACTGCAACTCCTGTAGAGAAAGAAACAAAACCAGAAGAACAACCAAAAACAACGATTCGCCTCGCAATGATTGGCGATGTTTTACTCCACACTCAAATTTTATACTACAAAGATTACAGCCCTGCACTACAACCTATGGAAAAAACATTACAAAACTATGACTATTTAATTGCAAACCAAGAATCGCTCGCAATCGGCGACAAATTCGCGCTCTCAGGCTATCCAAAGTTCTCTAGCCCAGAATTTATTTTACGCGATATTAAAGAAGCCGGTACCGATATGGTCAATCTCGCGAACAATCATGTCATGGATTACGGCGAGCCTGGGATGCGCACGCAATTTGACAACATCGAAAAATACGACCTACCATATGTCGGTGCATATCAATCAAAAAAAGATGCCAATGAGCCACGCGTCGTTGATATTGACGGTATCAAAGTCGGCGTTGTCGGCTACACATATGCGACAAATCCGGGCTATAATGTGCCCTCTGACAAACAATACTTAGTCAATTATATCGATGAACAAAAAATAAAACGCGATATTCGCAATATCAAAAAATTATCAGATGTTGTCGTTGTCAATATGCACTGGGGTACTGAATATGTGACACAGGAAAACCCTGAACAGCGCCGTCTTGCGAAGATGATTAATAAAGCTGGCGCAGACATTATTTTCGGTGGACACCCACATGTCATCCAACCTTATGAAGAAATCGTTAGCAAAGACGGGCATAAAACGGGCGTCTTTTATTCAATCGGTAACTTCTACGCCACGATCACTAGCGGCGTAGAAACAATGGTCGGCGGTGCGGCGAGCTTCCGTATTACAAAGCAAGGCGACGATGTAACAGTCGACAAGCCTGTATTCAAAGCTTCTGCAGTCCTACAAGACAACGGCATGTATAAAGTGTTCCCACTCGCAAAAGTCGAAGGCAAAACACCTGCACCGTATACAAATCTTCAGTGGGTACAAGACATTATGGGCGATAAAGTAATCGTAAAATAACTGACACATTTCTCATGTATAATAGAAGAAACATGAGATAAGTGAGGTTTTACAATGAATACAGTACCCATTCTCGGCATCCCTGTCGCACAAACGACGAAAGAAGATTTTGTGCCACATGTGTTGAACGAGCTTCTCCATACGGAACACGCGCTTACAATTGTAACCGCTAATCCAGAAATTATAATGCTAGCAAAAGAAAATCATAACTACGAGCGCCTCCTTTGTGCGTCAAGCTACGTCGTCGCAGATGGTATTGGCGTTGTGATTGGCGCCAAAATGCTCGGCACACCGATTGCGGAGCGCATCCCTGGTTACGAGCTTGTGCATGAGTTTATGAAAACGGCTGCACCTGGCCATAATCGCTTCTTCTTTTATGGTGCGAAACCAGGCGTCGCCGAGGAAGCCGCAAAAAAAGCGAAAGCGCTCTATCCACAAATTGACGTTGTTGGCGTGTGCGATGGCTACGGCAATGATGGAGACGGCGATGAGGTGGCAGCAAAAGCAGCTGTCCTGGAGCCCGACTTTGTTTTTGTCGCAACCGGCGCCCCAAAACAAGAGGAATGGATTGCGCTTCACAAAAAGAAATTTCCGCATACAATCATGATGGGCGTAGGCGGCAGCTTTGACGTGCTATCAGGCAATGTTGACCGCGCCCCAGACATCTTTATTAAGTTCAACTTAGAATGGTTCCACCGCTTGATTACACAGCCTACACGAGCAAAGCGTATGCTGAAAATCCCGCAGTTTTTACTGGCGGTGAAGAAAGTGAAAAAGCATAGATAACGACAAAAGAGAGACTGCAAATGCGGTCTCTCTTTTTTTGTGGCATAAAAAAAGAAACCCGGTTAGGGGTTTCTTTTTGAAATCATCGTGGGATGATTATTTTGCTGCTGGAGCTGTAACGTTTACTGTAGTTGTAGTTGTTTTACCACCAACAGTTACTGTAACGTTTACTACAGCTGTTTTACCAGCTGGAACAGTTGCAGTTGCAGTTGCTAAACCATTGCTAGCGAATGTAACATCACCAGATACTTTAGTGAATGTTACGTTAGTGATTGCATAAATTGTAACATCTGCTTTTTGACTGAATTGGTCAACAGATTCAATATCTGCTACGTTTAATAAAGCGTCTTTATTTACTACAGTTGCTTCATTTGCTGCAGTTGCTGGAACAGTTACTTCAGAAATGGCTTCAGAATTATCTTTTGCTGCAGTTGCATTTTTAACGAATTTTACTGATTGTACTTTAGGAGCTTCTTTAGAGAATGTTACTTCTTTTTTGAATTGCTCACCAGTAGCATTGATTGTGATTGTAGCAGTTAATTTTGCTGTGTCAGCACCTTCAGCAAATTTAAGAGCTTCGATATCGGCTGCTGAAATACCTGAAACGTTATAGTCTTCACTTTCTGTAAGAACTACTTCATTGTTTGAAGCATCTTTAGCAGTTACAGTGAATTGTGCATCTTTATCACGCACTACTTTGTAGGTACCTTCAGCACCTGTAACTTGTACAGTTGCAAGGTCTGATACTGTGTAACCAGTGAAGTCAGCATCTTTTACTACTGAGAAAGTTTGAGCGAATGCGCTATCTGCTTTGCCAGTTAAAGTGAATGTTACTTTACCAGTTTTAGCTGTTTTATCAGTATTAGAAGCAATAATTGTAGCTTCAGTAACCTCACCATCAGTAACCTCACCAGTAGTTGCAGTTAATGTATCTTTATCTGCTTCTGCTACTACAGCTGTGAATTTTACATCAGCAAGTTGTTCTTTTGTTAATTGTTGGTTGTATTGGTCTAATACAATTAAGTCAGTGTTTTTCACAGTAACACCTTTAGCATTACCTGCACGGATAGCTTTCGCTACGTCAGCAGACACACCAGTAATTACTTTAGCTTCTGAAGCTTTTTGTGGAGTTACTACTTTAGTTGAGTTTTTACCGTTAACGATAATGTAAGTTGTGAACGGAACGCCTTCAGCGCCAACTTTAGCTTCTAAGTAAAGAGCGCCATCTTTTTCGATAACTTTTGTGCCTTCAGTCATTACTACTGCTGCAGTTTTAGCTTTTAAAGCCTCGAATTCTTTAACTGTTTTAACAGCTTCGCCATTTGTGTTTGTTACAGCTAATGGGAATAATACTGTAGAATTTGCAGTTACGATACCTGCTGGATCAGATAATGTTGCAGAACCTAGTTTTAATCCTTCTTTAACTGTTACTGTAGCTGTTGCGTTAGCACCGTTTACGTTAGCGATTACTAATGCTACTGCTGAACCTGCAGAATGAACATCCGTTACAGGTAATACTAATTGGTCTTTACCATCAGCAGTTTTGATTGTTTTTGGCTTACCGAAAGTTACTACACTAGGATTAGTGTTTGTTACTGTTAATTCTTTTGCTGCTTCTTCTGCGTCTGTTACAGCATTACCGTATTGATCTTTAACAGTTAACGGTAAGTAGAACTCGTCTTTTGTTACATTTACATCTTCAGTTAATGTTTTGCCGTCTTTGTTAGTAAGAGCACCAATTTCAACTGTTGAAGCGATTGCTTCTGAAGAAATTGTTACAGTTTTTGTTACAGTTTTAGCTGTTGTTGGATCAACTAATGTAATTTGAACTGTGTCGCCTTCTTGAGGAGCTTTATTGAAAGCTAAGTTTACTTTGCCATCAGCTACTGTTGCTGAATCAATAGCTAAACCAGCTTCTTTAGAAGTTTTTACTGTTGCTGTAGCTTTAACGTCTTTAGCTAAAGTAGAAGCAGTAATATCTTCGCCGTATTGGTTTGTTACTTGGTAAGCAACGTTTGCTTTTTTAGCATCTTTATCATCTACTGCAACTTTGTCAGTTAAGATAGATAAAGCTTCTACAGCTTCGTCAGCTACTGCAACTTTAGCAGTAAGAGCTTTTTCTGCATCTGCAGGTTTAACTGATACTTCGTAGTCACCTTTAGCTAATTTAGAAGTTAATTCGATTTGTGCTGATTTTTTATCAGTAGCGATTGTAACTTTAGCGATGTTTAATTTAACACCATCTTTTGTTACAGTATAATCTGCTGCTGCAGCTTCTACAGGGCTAGTATATTTTACTTCGATTGTTTTAGTGTTAACAGCTTTAGCTGATTCGATTTCGCCAGTTTGAACAACACCGTCTTTGATTGTTACTTTGTTACCGTCAAGTTCGAATTCACCGTTAGCTAATTTACCTTTGTTATCGTAGTATTTTTCTTCAAATTTAGTTAATTCTGCAGTTGGTACTTTACCGTCTACGTATAAAGTATCTTCAAATAATTTAGTACCTTCAGCTTTTTTACCGCCAACGTATAATACGTCTTCAAATACTTGATCTTTTTCATCAACAGTACCGTCAGTGAATAAAGTATCGCTGAATGCTTTAGTACCTTCAGCTAATTTACCGTTTTCGAAGTAGTTTAAAACACCTTCACGAAGAGCTGTTTTTGGGTCTTTGTATAATTTACCTGATTTGAAGATGTATTTAGTTTCGTCTGCTGCTACTACATCCCAACCAGTTGCTAATTTACCGTCTTCGTAGTAACGAGTGCGGTCGCCAGTTAATTTTGTACCTTTAACTAATTTACCATCTTTGAATAGTAAAGTTTTGCTGTTAGCAGTTTTGTAACCTTTTTTAAGATTTGAACCATAGTAAAGTTTCATTGAAGAACCAGTACCCATGATTTTGTATTTTTTAGCTGGAGCTAATTTACCGTTTTTGTAAAGTTTGCCGCCAAATTCTACCCAACCTTTTACTAATGAACCAGTTGATTTTAATACTAAGTGGCCTTTTGAGTTAACTTTGTATTTTGATGCTGCTGAAGCTGCGCCTGGAGCTACTGCTGTTGTTACAACTGATGCACCTAGTGCTACAGCTGCTGCTGTTTTAACGAATTTTGCGTTTGCCATGTGAAATTCAATCTCCTTTTAGTTACAAATTATATTTTTAATGAATCACCGAGGAACGGAAATATCATCATACTAAACAATATCTCGCCTTGTTACCCTCTCTGTAATCCTTATCGACTATATTAACACAAAATGAATCGTTTTTTTAATAAAAGTAAGATTTTTTTAACAAAACGTATGACAATAATATATTGAACCTAACATTTTTCTATTATTTGGAATAAATGTTGGATACCTGATAGTCATATTGTATTAAAAAAAACTTTTTATTTCCAATAATCAAGGATTTTCTGATATTTTTTTATTTTACGAGAGTTATTTAAGTCTTTCTATCCCCGACTCACACCCCAAATAATATACCATATATAAACTTAATAAGTATAATAATACCAATTATCGATTATTGTAGAACCACTTTGAAAAAGGACTTTTTTTGTGTTTCAAACGTTAAAATAAATGGTTTTTTGATGTTAAACAGATAATAAATCATAAAAATATCATTATTTCTATAAAATTTTGCAAAAAAATCGTAATTAAGTTGTAATATAATTGGAAATTTTATTCGTATTTCCGAACAAAAAAGGACCACATATGTACATGCGGTCCTCGTTATTATAGCTATTCTACTGTTGCGTAAATTCCTTGTTCCTCATTGAACTGAAGTTTTACGATTGCTGCATATGGATCGATATTGTATTCAAAGTTTACCCAATTACGGATTGCTTGAATCATATCGCCTTTTTGATACGTGACAACTTGATTATCCGCTTCTGCCTCAGCACCAAATTCCTCTGGTTCATTCCCGTCGTGATCGTCATACATCAGCTCGATTGTCACGTCTTCTGGAATTAAGTTTTTTTGGCGCGCATGATACGTACAAAGCGCATTGATCACTTCTTGTTCATCTAACATTAGTTGTTCCATTGTTTATCATCCTTGTGGTCATGTTTATCACGTTTTTTGTTGCGGATCATTTTGAATAGGCTCACAACTAACATAATAACGACTAAAATACCGATGACGTTAATCAATAGGCCAAGTACTTGTCCCATCATGCCCATGTTTCCTAGCATACCACCAAGTAGTAAACCAGCTAAACCACCAAGCATTAAGCCTTTCATTAAGCCGCCTTTATTTGATTTTTGCGCAGCTGATGAATTCGTTGCTTTTGAGTTGTTTGTTTGGTTTTGATTTTGTGTGTTGTTGTTTGTTGTTTTGTTTTGATTGCTATTGTTCGATTGAGAGTTGCTATAGCCACTCTTACCTGATTTGTACGACTTTGCCGATGCTGTCGTTGGATTATCGATGATTGCTGGACTAACCGCCGCAAACGATAATGTTGCAGCAAATGCTGCAGCTACTAATTTTTTCAATTAAAAAATCCTCCTAAAAATATGTGCTTATATTTATTCTAACACCTCTAAATGTTTGAGGAAAATAATATACATGTGGAAAAATTACTGATTACGTTAAATGTTGCAAAATTGTTGCAACAAAACATGAGTTTCTTCCATTATATATGTGTATTTTTATTGACAGCAATTAGCGTGATTTGTGCATTTTTTGTTACATGTTCGAAATACAAGCTTCCATTTAAAGTAAAATTACAGTTTGCAATTCTTTTTCTACATTATGAGTAGTATTTTAGTTTTATAACATATACAATTATAACTATGTTTAAAGGTCCAAAAAACATCGTTATGCAGGAGGTTTAACCTATGAAAATTCGTATGAAGTTGCTAGCCGTCATCGTCGTAATGGATTTAGTGGCAATTTTAATTGGCGTTACTAGCTTATTTCAACTCCATACAATCAATCAACATTACAAATTATTAGTGAACAATAATGTAGCACAAATTGTTAAAATTGGTGATATCAGACGAGGTATTGCCATTCAAAATACATATATTCGCGATTATATTTTAGAAAGCTCAACGTCTAATCAACAACAGCTTGAAGCACAAGGGCGTTATTTAACGCAAAATTTAGAAGAATTAACATCGATGATGGACAAGTCGGCAACATCTAATGCTGAGCATAAGCTTGTTGCTGAAGCGCAACGAGCATCTGAGCAACAATCACAAGTTACCGAAGCTTTAACAGACGTTCTTACGTTAAGTAATGACGGAAAAAGTGATGCAGCTTATGCAAAAACGAAGAAAGATGTCGATGAGCTAAGCTATTCGCTACTCGACACGATGGATCAACTGCGTACAAATATGCAAACACATATTGATACGATCGAGGCGAATGCCGATAAGCGCGCGACAATTGCAACGTGGATCGTCATTGCATTAATTGTATTGTCTACAATCGCAACGATCATATTAAGTCGCTTTTTAGCCAAAACCATCGCCTACCCAATGCGCGCGATTTCAAAAGAAATGCAGCGCGTAGCAGACGGCGATTTATCAGGCGAACCGCTTCAAGTGAAATCTCGCGATGAAATAGCACTCATGTCAACTGCATTTAATACGATGCGTACATCGCTCCGCAGCTTGATTACAAATTCGCAAGACAATGCGTCAACACTATCAGCTTCTTCTGAAGAGCTGCTAAGTAGCACCGAAGAAGTATCGCATTATTCAGTGGACATCGCCGATAATCTAGGCCATGCAACAGCTACGATGCAACAACAAAAAGCATCCGCTACAGAAATCGCCACTGCAACAAATGTGACAGCTTCAAACATTAATGAAATGGCGAGCGAGACGCATGAACTTGCACAGCAAGCACATGGCACCCAATCATTGGCGAATAACGGGAATGAAACGATTCAAGAAGCCACTGCCCAAATGAAAATCATTCATACATCGACAACAGAAGTGAATGACTTAATGCAAAAATTAGCGGCCAATTCGCAAACAATTAGTCAATTTAGCGCGACGATTACAGCAATTACAGAGCAAACAAATTTATTGGCACTCAATGCTTCCATTGAAGCTGCGCGTGCTGGTGAACATGGTAAAGGCTTCGCTGTCGTTGCCGATGAAGTACGCAAATTATCCGAGGAATCAAAAGGTTCGGCCGAACAAATCGCCAAATTAACGCGTGAAATTGAAACGGATACAGCCGCGATGAAATTAGCCGTACAACATGGTTTAACAAATGTCGTTGACGGCGTCAATACAATCGAACAAGCTGGAGTAGCATTCGAAAAAATTCAGCAAGCTGTGACGTTCATTTCTGAAAAGGTCGGCAATATTTCGTCTGTCACCGAAGGCATTTCTGCATCATCAGAGGAAGTCGCCTCACTCGCAGCACAGGCAGCCGAGGCCACTGATTTGACCGTTACAAAAATGGAAGAAGTCAATGACGCCGTACAAGAGCAAGTCGCGACATTTGCGACTGTGAATGAAGTTGCGCGCTCACTGACAGGGCAAGCAGAATATTTACAGCAAAGTATTCAAAATTTTAAACTTTAAAAAAAGAGCGCATGGAACAGGAACTGACCCACAAAAATGGGACAGTGAAAAAGACACTTCTTTTTAGCTGAATTTGACGGACGCTTTCCTGGGGCATGGCTGAAGCCTCCTCGCTCGCAAGCTCTCTGCGGGTTCTTCTGCGAAAAAATGATAAAATTTCGACAACTACCAACTCGATGAACTACTTTGTCAACGATGGTGAAGTGAATATTATTTTAGGCACCGACTCTGGATTTGCTGAACCAACGTATACGCTCGAATTAGTCGATGGTGATGAAATTGAACAACATAGCTCTGTCACGTACACAAGGTTGTAAAATTAAAAAGAGACTGGGACATACGTGTAAAAATACCATCTCAGATGAGCATAAGAAAAACCGGAATTGCGCTGTGGCGCGGTTCCGGTTTTTTGTGGCGAACGCTAAAAAAGAAAATGAACTGTTTTGTCCCGGTCTCATTTCCTATTTCACCGTCACATAACGATACGTACCATCTGTGGCATTTTTCGCATTTTTTACACGTAAATAATAATTCGTACCTGCTTTTAGCTTCGTCTTTGATGTCACCACAAGCGATTTCCCACTTTGTTTTACAGTAACAGCTTTCGTTTTCCCACCAATTTGCATCAGCGCGACTTTCGCTGTTTTTAACGTATTCCAGTCCATATCTTTCGATGGCTTTAACGTTATTTTTTGATTGGTCGTTGTCCGTTTAATCGTTGCTGTTTTATCAAATTTTTTCAATTGCTTCTTCAACAAAGCTTCGTGGCTCGTATACAACTCTTTATTTTTCGCAGTTACGACATTGGGTGTCACGCCTTTTTTCTGAATCACCGCATTTTTTGGTCCTCTAAACTCGGCAATGGTCAGCTTCAAATAACCTTGATTTTTCACTTGTAAAATTTGTTGCATAACGCCTTTGCCATACGTTTTTTGCCCATATAACGTAGCCGCTTGTTGATCTTTGTACGCTGCGGCAGTCATTTCCGAGGCGCTCGCCGAGTTACCATTCACTAAAATCGACACCGGTTTATCCCAATGCGTCGTCATTTTAGGTGGGGTGATTTTATAATTTCCAGCGCGCATTTTTAATAAATAGGCGGTCTTATTTTTTGTTGATAAACCTATAATCTCTTCAGCCGCTGCCACATCACCACCGCCATTATCACGCAAGTCAAAAATGTAACCTTGCGTGTCACCTGGCATATGGCGAATCGCTTTTGCTACTTCAGCACCGCTATGTTCTGAAAACGAATTTAAGCGAATATAACCAATGCGCCCCGACAGTACCGCCGTTTCGACATTCGGTAAGCTGACAAGCACACGCGTCATTTTTTTCGTATACGATTTTCCTGTTGAACTACGATAAAATTTCACGGTAACCGCTGTACCCTCTTCCCCTTTTAAACGCTTGCTGCTCTCTTCGATACTTAAACCGGCGATTGATTTACCATTGATTGCTGTAATGACATCATTTGTTTTGAGCCCTGCTTTTTTTGCGGGTGTGCCATCAAACACTTGTAAAATTTTAATGCCCTTTTTATGCTCGGCAATGCCCACACCGATGCCGACAAGTTGATTTTCCACCGCATTGTAAAATTCATTAAACTGCGCCGGCGTCATATACGCAGAATATTCGTCTAGCTTGCCCATCAATTGCTTAATCGATGTACTTTTGTTCACTTCCGTTTTCGAAATACCTGGATAGTAATAGTCATTAACATATTGTTTTACATCCGCCAGTGGCTCAGCAGCTGACGCTTGCACTGTCCCTGTCACAAACATCATTCCTGCTAGTAGTGTTGCCGCAATTGATTGTCGTTTCATTGTCACCCTCGATTCTGCCTTGTATTTTTTAATTATTATACCTTTAATTTACAAAGCCTGCTATGTGACGTTCAATGAAATTTTATTATTCCGCTACAAAAAACTCATTTTTTTACGATATGACAAAGGAGAGGGGGATTTTTTTATGTATAAATTACTTTTAGCGGGCCTTGTTGCACTCGCATTATTTTTTACAGCTACCAACAAATCAACTGCTGCCGAAGATTTAAATTATTCTGCAACAGCGAAAGTGAATACCACGCTCTATAAAAAACATCCGGGTTCCGGCCGGATTACATCGATTCCAAAAGGTGCTTCGATGACATTCCACTATACAGCGAGCGATAGTTGGGGACGCGTGACGTACAATGGCAAAAAAGGCTATGTGCTGACAGCTTATTTAGAAATCGACGATAATGGTGCTTCTGCAAAATTATATGATGTCGATAAGACGAAACTGTATAAATACAAAGTGATGGGGCACTCGATGTTTGAACGCATACGCATTCCGACAAATTCACGTCCAACAGGTGGCACGCGCTATCCGTATACAAGCTACTCTTGGTATGAGGAAGGTCAAAATGCATGGCAACTCGATCCCATTAAATATCATGAACAGCCAGTAAATCAATACAAGCTTGTGCAAAATAAATATGAGCTACTTTTATATCCGGAGTTCAATGGCCGCTTCTTGCGTAGCTATCAATTACTAGCATTCGCGGCAGTCCCAAATGTGCGCTTTTGGGATATTCCAAAATCAAACTCAGAGCATCGCGCGATTACCGCAAAAATGCAATTGCTCTCAAAGAAAAAAGTACAAGCGGGCACATTTAAAAACGTCATGAAAGTAACCTATTCAAACCGTAATATTATTTATGTGGCACCCGGCGTAGGTGTCATCCAAGAATATCGCGACAAAATTAAAGTACGTGAATTAATGTCTGTCACAAACAATACGCAGTTACATTAAAAAAGTAGAGGCTAGGACAAAATAGTTCATTTGCCTTTTTTAGCGTTCGCCACAAAAAACCGGAACCGCGTCACAGCGCGATTCCGGTTTTTCTTATGCTCAAGGGTGTCGTTACACGTATACCCCATTTATTTTCTACGGCGCAACAGTACATAAGCTACCCCAACAAGCCCAACGCCTAACCATGCTGGATTCCCAACACCCGTTTGCGGCAATTCCGTCAACGTGTTTCCACTATCAGATTGCTTTGTAATCACATCTGACGAAGACGTCGCATTCGATGTCAGCGCGCCTGCTGCTAATGGTTTTTCGCCTGTTGATTCAGTCACCGGCTTATTAACTTTATCAATCGTTTCGTTCGGTTCCTCGTTAACTACTACTGCATCTGTGCCATCAACAGTCGCCGTCGTTACAAAGTCATCGTTATTTAACGAATGAATCATGAGTTCATTCGTATACTTTTTTTCCGTACTTTGCACCGTTGTATCATACGCAATCGTCACGACTTGATGTTGAATTGTTCCTAGGTTCAGCTTTAACGTGCGATCTGCAAGTAAGCGGGACGTGAACTTTTTATCAGTTGTTGTGCCATCTGCCTGTTCATACGTCACCGTCACAGGACCTTTTAAATCATAAGACTCTTCAAAGGCGCTTTCAAGTTGTGCATTGGTGAGCGTAGCCCCAGATGCATCAATCGTCACCACCCAAGAAATCGTTGACGCCATAAGCTGCCCTTTTGCTTCTACTGTTGCAGGTACTTCCTCCGCTACTACCGTATAAGCAAGCTCTTTTGTGCCGTTATTTATGGCGAATTCAGCTGTATAATCGCCGGCCTTTGTTTCATTGAAAATAACGGGAATTTCCGCCAGCAAATCACTATATGTCGTCGCCTCCGCTACGTCATTCAGCGTCAGAAGCACTTGATTTTTCGCCGCATTAAATGTCGCCTTTGCCGCTACACGACCCTCGGTATTTTTCACATCAAGCGCCGCTGTTTTTACGAGTTTCACACTCTCCGGCAATTGAATCGTGACCGTATCGAGCGCCTTTGCATCATTCGTTAACGCAATCGTATAGCGAATTACTTCGACTTCTTTAGCGCTCACCTTGTCGCTCTGCTCAATTTGCACATCTGTTAATGATACAGCACCTAGCTCTTTCGCCTCTACTGTCGTAAAAGGTATGAAAAACGTCAAGGCACATGCTACACTTGCTAATCGCCACACATTGTTGTCCCCCTAACTTTTCTCACGCGTTTTTATTTCAATAATTAATTCAATACATGCTGTTAATAATGCACTCGATTGTCGAAGCATCAAACACGAATTTTCTAATGAATCTTTTTTCAACAATTGCTCAACCGCCGCGTGGAATGCTTCATGTTGTTCGAAAAATTTTCGAAATGCCTCAATATGTAGGTACTGTTCTTTGTTGCTAACAATCCAGCGCCCCATAATGCACTCCGTTGACCCTGGCGCATTGTAATCTGTTCCAATATAATCGAGTAACATCGCTAAATAATCGGCATGATTAATAATGCGCGCACTCAACATACTAATCGGTGTTTTTTCCGAAGGCATCGGAATCGTTGGAATAATTTCCTCGGTCATATCCACCGTTTTTTGATTCATTTCGCTATAAATATCGATGGCTAATAACGCCTGAATGTCGTTAATTAATCGAGCGATCGTCGGTTGATTGCCCGTTTTTGGATGTTCCAATTCCGCGAGAAAAACCTTTTCAAGTTCCTGCAGGTGCTTCGTCGTCACCAACAAATGCGCACGAATCACCTCTTGCTCTTGGTATAGCATATTCATCAACTTCACTGAATCTTCATTTAGATTTTTTTCAGCAAACAGTTCTACGCTAAGTTCAGGAAAATGGGAGTCGCTATTACGCAACAATTCTTCCACCTCAATTTGAATTTCACCACCATGAAAACGATACATACTGCGGTAAAAAATAATGACCGCTTCATAGGACAACAGCATCAATTGCTCAAATGCTGTACAAAATTCAATCAACTTGGAAATGGCATCCGCATACGACAAAGCTGTGTACTCAAATGTTGCCAAACCTTGCGATAATGTTTGCACACCGTCCACTAAACGCTGCCCGACAAACTCCGTATGCGTCAACGTATAGTAATGCAATGTATTTTGAAAATCTTTATAGTCCTCATACGATAAATTTTTAATAAACCAATCTTGCTGTGACATCGGTAATACCCCCTCATTCCTTACTTCTCAATACCCCTTTATTGGAGAAATATGTTTGAAATTGGGCTATTCTGACATCCTTTTTTCATTATATCCAATCATCGTCCCCCCAGCTCGGCGGTTCCATGCCATCATCCCATGGATTACTACCTGACGTTGGCGGCTCCATGTCACTACCGCCATTTCCTGAAGGCGGCTCCATGCCATCATCCCATGGATTACTACCTGACGTTGGTGGCTCCATTTCACTACCGCCATTTCCTGAAGGCGGCTCCATGCCATCATCCCCTGCATTACTACCTGACGTTGGTGGCTCCATGTCACTACCGCCATTTCCTGAAGGCGGCTCCATGTCACTCCCGCCATTTCCTGAAGGCGGTTCCATGTCACTACCACCATTTCCTGAAGGCGGTTCCATGCCATCATCCCCTGGATTACTGCCTGACGTTGGCGGCTCCATGTCACTACCGCCATTTCCTGAAGGCGGCTCCATGTCACTCCCGCCATTTCCTGAAGGCGGTTCCATGCCATCATCCCCTGGATTACTGCCTGACGTTGGCGGCTCCATGTCACTACCACCATTTCCTGAAGGCGGTTCCATGCCATCATCTCCTGGATTACTACCTGACGTTGGCGGCTCCATGTCACTACCACCATTTCCGGGGTTTTCAAGTCCACCACCAGCATCTACATCTGGCGGCGGCACCGCACCTTTAATTTGGAAGCCAAAATCATCAATCTTAATCCAACCAAGCTGCTTTGTACGAATCCACCCCGGCTGAATCGTAGCGCCTGTGTACCACGCGCCGTCGACCTGCACGACGGTCGTATTTGTACGACCATCCTTATAAAGCACGTCATTATAAACATAATACCCTTTATATAATGCCTCATCTAAGTACAGTTTCTTTTTAAATAACGCGATGCCTTTATTTGGCTTCGCACCATTATATAATTGTCCGTCATATTCATAATACTCTTTATTGACGATACCTGAGCGATACAACTTGCCTTCATATACCCCCGATGACAATTGCCCGCTGCGGTAAAATTTCTTTTTATAAATCCCTGTGCCCAGCTTTCCTTTTTTGAAATACACGCTGTTCACCGTACCCGTCAAGCGCGTCCCGTCTTTATACATATACCCTTTGTACTGCGCATATTTTTTAAGCGGTCGCTTCGTCATACGGTCATATAATTTACTCCCCTTGACATACACTTGATGCGAATCGGGTTTTTTAATCGTTGCGGCCTGTGCTTCTATTGTTTGAACACTCGAAGATCCTAATGTTGTGATGAGTGCAAGCGCCAGTAGTTGTTTTTTCATGTCGATCACCTCTACCGTTATATCGGATTTTTGCATTGTTATTTAACGAAAAAAGGAATGACATACTTAAATGCCATTCCTTGCTCGTTATTTTTCATAAATAAGTACGCTCGTCGAATTATCTGTTTTTGAATATGTAACTGTCATTAAATGCCCTTCATCGGTGAAAAATATTTTTTGCGTTAGTTTTTGCGCC
This sequence comes from Kurthia huakuii LAM0618, assembly GCF_000505545.1. Lineage (GTDB taxonomy): Bacteria > Bacillota > Bacilli > Bacillales_A > Planococcaceae > Kurthia > Kurthia huakuii. The sequence continues at coordinate 21,356 of NZ_AYTB01000006.1, read as the reverse complement.
GTATTATTTTTGCCATACCAGGCAGTGACATCATATTCATCATACTGTTCCGTTGAATTCGTTAACTTAGCGCCATTATCTTGCAGTTGCTTTAAGCCATCATAGTTCATTAATAACGAACCATCGCTATTTTTATATGCTTTAATCGCATAATGATTATCTTTCGTGCTGTTTGTAACGACAACCTTTTTCCCATCATTTTTGTAGCGATCGCGCTGAATGATTTCTTGATACAAGCTGTCCGTCGTTTGGTCATCATAAAACTGAATCGTATTGACATAATCGCCATTTTTCTTCAGCTGAATTTTTTCAGCGTACGCTAAATCTTCACTGAGCGGAACCGTATGATAATCGTTTAATTGATTACCCGTCGCTTGCCCCATACTCTTAAGCGTGTATGTCCCAACATACTTCGCATCAATCTCTTTAGCGACGCTATCTTTTTTCTCCTCGCTACAGGCGCCAAGCACTAGTACGAAAAAAGCCATTCCTAGTAACATCCATATTTTCTTCATTCAAAAAACTCCTTACTTCTTATACGCTATTTCCTGACGAAGAAATGCCTAAATAGTTCCACTAAAAAAGAGCCGCACAGTCGCAGCTCTTCCTTTTCTATCGAACGACAAGCGTATCACAAGGTGCTGTGCGCACGATGGCTTCTGATACACTGCCTAATAAAATACGTTCTGCTGCCGTTACACCTGTTGCACCGCAGATGATTAAGTCCGCACCAATACGAGGCGCTACTTCTTGCGTAATCACTGTACGAGGTGAACCAGCTTCTGTCATGATTTCGATATGCTCGATGCCTGCTTTTTCTGCATCATCGTAGCTCGCTAATAAACTTGTCGCAAATTGTTGTGCATCTTCTTCAAGTTTTTCGCGATTGCGCGCTTCAAGACTCGCCCATACACGCGTATCAATAACATTGACAATGTTAAGTGTCGCTTGATTGCGTTTTGCGACTTGAATCGCACGTTGTAATGCTGCTTTTGATGATTCTGAACCATCAACTGCAACGATAATATTTTTGTAGTCTTCCATCTTAAACTTCATCCTCTCTTTTGTCTTATTATATCAACTAACAGACAAACGACAAATGAATAACTATGGCTGACTTTCGAACGCTAAACGAATCCCAAACGTCACGAGTACCGCACCCGTTGTCCCTTGTAATGCCTTTTGCACGACCGGTTTTTTCAACCAGCGAGAGAAGGCTTCAATGAGCACCACATACAATGTAAAGACGATAATTGTCATGACGCCATACGCAAGTCCCATTAATGAAAATTGCAGCATATGATTCATCGTATCGTTCACAAATTGCGGTAAAAAGGTCAGGAAAAACACCGCTACTTTTGGATTTGCAGCACATGTGATAAACCCTTGTAAGTAAAATGATTTTTGTTTTTTCGCCTTTGTCATCGCAGCAGGCTCTTCCTTACGAAGCACCGTGCGTAACGACGATATCCCAATATAAATTAAATACGCTGCGCCGACCCACTTTAAAATCGTAAAGAGCCAAGCGGATTTGACGATGAGTGCCGATAAGCCAAGCACTGCCGCAGCCGTATGAATGAATAAACCTGATACAGAACCGAGCACCGTTTTCATGCCCGCTTTTTTGCCATGCACAATCGAATTTTGGATGACAAGTCCAGAATCCGGTCCCGGTACTAAAATTAATAGTAGAGACATAATTAAAAATACGCCGATATTTTCCATGACGCGCCGTCCTTCCGTTTTAAATGTTGACGTCATCATATCATACCTATTTTCAGTTGTGTGCTATTTCAAAAAAACAGTTAGCGTAGTAGTTTGCTAAAGCGATAGAGCGTTAAAACGTTGATACAACAACAAAAAGAGCCTCTTCATCTAGAGAGACTCTTATCATTAATACTTTTTCCAAATATCTTCTCGCAAACGTTGAATGAGCTGAATCCAATGAATTTTCGTATGATTAGCATTAAAACGCAGCGCCTCACCGTATGCATGATTGCTCATCGCTTCTGTTTCCTTTTGATTCGATAAGCGTTCGACAATAAGCTCAGCCAATTGCTCTTCATTATTACGACTTGCCAATAGACCGCTAATTTTATGTAAAATTAAATCGCCCGGTCCATATAAATAATTGTAGCTCGCCGTTGGAACGCCGTATGCTAAATTGTATAAAATCGTCAATGGCACTTCACTATCAATGCTCGTTGAAATGCCCATTTGCACGTGATTATAAACATTCGCATCAAGCTGTGGTATTAAGCCAATATAATCATCCAAGTCGAGCTCCTGAATCAACGCCTCAACCGCTTCTTTCTCAGTCCCTTCGCCGCACATATACATCATCGCTTCCGGTAGCTGCTGACGGACACGATCAAAGACGCGCACCGCCGCTTGTGGATTGTAGCGCATCTCAAATGGCGCGACAAATAACAGCGTATACGGCTGGCGTTCTTTGAAATCCGCGCGCTGTGGTACTTCAACTAAGCCTGTCGGAATCGCAAATTGATTTTTCGGGTTCCCAAAACGCTCTTGTACATGGTCGTATTGTTCGTTTGAGTCATAAACGACCGCTGCCGATTTTTCAAATTGCTGAAAGACGTGGCGGTACGTTTCATTTAATGTACCTTCAAGCGGACTGTTCGGAAAATCGACATGCGGTTCGTGAATCATCGTAACGATTGTTGCCTTCTTTCCAAGCCCTTCTAAAATTGCCGCAAATGGTTGCTGTGAATCCACAAAACAAAAGTTTGTTTCGGTTTCTTCAAGCACCATCTTCAGCCAAAAGCTCGCCAGATCCGCTTCCGTTTCACATTGATATAAAATCGAGCCATCGTCATCAACAAGCTGAATTAAAACGAGCTCATCTAATTCAAAGAAATGATACATGCAAACGCGCCCATCCGTACGGTAAAAAATTTCACACGTCACTTCATCGCGCTGAATCACTTGTACTTTGCTCAAAAAACCATTGGCATCGTAAATATCGCTACGAATAATACGACCGCGCATATCATAATGCACGACCATTTCTAAACGGCCATCGTCGCTATAATTGCGATATTGTACCGGCTTGCCATCGCTATCAAGTACGCCAACATCGTTTGAATCCGGTACCTTTTCATACGACCATAATGGATTAAGCGGCCATTCTTTCGGCTGCTCAATGTCCATATTCGTTTCTTGTAAATCGGCATACATATTCAAAAATGACGTTTCCGCCTCTAACATCCCGCGCTCGATCAATGTACGGCGCGATTTTGCCAATTGTGGCTCGTATGCTACGGTCACAATCGTCGGTGAAACGTGCAATTTACGCTCAAACAATTGCGAGCGCAATAAAATCACCTGTTCTAAAGTTGTGCGGCCATCAGCTAAGTGTTCTGTAAAAAAATAAAATCGTTCCTTCACTCGTTAGCCCCCTATATTTCCTCGAAATTTCCATATGTCTATTATACGGATATGTATTAAAAAAAGCCCGTCCCTCTCTAAAATTGTGAGGAACGGACTGTATATGAATAAACAGATTATAGTTGTTCTATACCATCCACGTAATTTTTCCCATCATGCTCACCTTGCGCAAGACGCCCATCAACAAAATAGCGCTCCTGATACATCCCTGTGTATTTCTGACCGTTGTCAAAGCAATACGTGTCATTTTGAATCGTATGGATGCCATGTGCTGGCTTCGTGCGCGCATACCAAACGCCCTCATACTCGACGATGCTATTGTGAGGTCGGCCATTGTAATACAATTCGCCACCTCGTAATACATACCCTTGTTCGAGTTTACCATTCACATAATACGCAAATTGATAATAACCTGTAATACCAAGCCCTTTTTCCACCGCATATTCTTCACCTGCAGTCGTAAAAATAACGCCACTCGCCGGGTACTGATTGTAATACCATAGCCCGTCAAAGCGCTTAACACCTATGTTTGGCACCCCGTCATTGTAAAGCTTGCCGCCAATAATCGCAAAGCCGCGCATCCGCTGACCGTCCTTATAATAAATACCATGCACAAGCCCGTTAGCAAGCACCCCATTTACTAAATAACGAATGCCAAGCTCCGGCACATCATAGCGTCCATTTGCGAGCGCTCCATTGACGTAATACAAGCCGTTATCGATGAAAATGCCTTCCACTTGCAGCCCATCGATGAAAAATTGCCCGCCGTACCATTTGCGCCCGGTTTCACGCACGCCATTTGTATAGAGGATTTTATGTGCGACACCAGTAAAACGGAGGCCATCCTGATAATAAATATTGTCGACAAGCCCCGACACTTTGACACCTTGCTGCAGCATCGTTTCGGCGCCATTAATCAGCGTTAAGCCATGCGCAAGCCCCGGCCCATTAAACCATTTGCCTTTATAGAGTACGACGCCGACATTTGGCTGCCCTTTATAATACAGCGCACCATTTGCGTAATAATAATCGCTCACCGGCTGCCCCTGCTCATATTCCACATAATCTTTTATGCCGCTAAATGGCTCGCCCTGTACGACATAAAGCTGCTTATTGCCGGCACGAATAAGCCCATTTGCGAGCACACCCCCATCATAATAACGATTATTATACGACGTAATGCCTGTCGCACGCGTGCCATTCTGGTAGAGCACATCATGATGCAGCTGTGTCCCTGGCGCTAGAGTTCCATTGTAATACAGCTTACCTGAAATCAGCTCATAGCCACGCGGTTCTTCAGGTGGCGATGACGGCGCATCATCTGGCACTTCCTCGTCGTCATCCGAAACTTCAACGCCATCTTTCACATATAACTGCTCCCCGTCAGCGGTCACAATCGAGCCAGTCGCAATCTTACCGCCCACATACCACCTCTCATTAAAATGCACAGCCTCCGTTTCGATATCGCCATTATTGTACAAAATCGCCTCATACAATTTGTAGCCCGCTGGTTTTTTTCCTTCTATATAGAGTGACTGATCCACCACACCTGAAAATAATTTGCCGTCATAATAGTAAAGACCTTGTTGCTCGCCAGTAAGTGGCTGTCCTTCATCGTAATAAACGCCATCATTCAGGCCGCTAAATTTTTCACCGTCTAGATAAAGCACATCATCCTGCACCCCTGTATGCAAAGCACCATTCACATACACTTTGCCATCGTAAGTACCGCTCGCCTTCGCACCTTTTTTGTAGTACACATCACGAATGACCCCTGTATATGCTTTCCCTTTACGATATACTTTTGATTTATACGTACCACTCGCTGCACTACCTTTTTTATAATACGTGCTGTCCTTGACGCCGGTATACGGCTTGCCATTGTAATACACTTTCGACTTATAGCGCACATGCCCTTTGAGTGCCTTGCCGGTCTTTTTTGATACAAGCTTACCGGACTTAATTTTTGCGCTAGCGCCCACCTTTTTAATGGCCGCCTCCGCTTCAATCGCCATCGATACAAACAAGGCCGTCGCGGTCATTCCTGCTACAAACTTTTTCATCGCCATCCTCCATCCACTATCTTTTCATCTTATATCGGCATAGGCCCTTCGAATTAAAATTAAAAACCCCAGCCATGGGAAGTGGCTGGGGCATTTCCTTCATCGATAAAACACAATATTCGTCACAGCCATACCTTTTGGCACATTTTCAAACTCAAAAAAAATCGCACTATCATCCGCAACAACCGCTTCTTTTTCAATTGGCTCATTTAATGGTTCAATAGTCGTCGACTCACGCAACCGCTTATCTCCGCGAAGTGTCATCGTCACAGGCGCCTCTAACAAACTATCATTCATCGCCTGGCTACGCGACAACGTATAGCTTACTTTTTTAAATTGGACTTTTTGATTGAACACATTATCATCCGGCAAATGTAAGCTCACCATAACCGCTGCGCGCCTTGCATCTTGCTTCAATACAAAGCCCGTCGTTTGTTTTTTCCCATTGGAATCCATGTACGGCGAGCTAGACGTAATCGGCTCAAACTGAAAATCGCTCATCCAATGCACATGGCCCTCTGCTAATAGGTCATTAAATGTTGAAGAAGTAAAACGTTGTTTAATCACTGCCGCACGCTTATCGATTTTTTGCTGGAATTTTTTTGGCAGCGCCGGATAGTTCATTTTTTTACGCAACGCCTTGCCAGCTTTTAGCTCCGCCTGCGCCCTCTTATATGTAGCCTCTGCTTCGTCATACTCTAAAGCACGCACTTGCGCCTCCGCTGTTTCAAGCATCTGCCACGCCGTCAGCTCATGCTGCACGCGCTTCATTGCACGCTTTCCCGGATTGACATATGCTGTCGTCAGCCGCTTCGTTGCAGCCTTCCCCGGATTGACCGCCTTAATTTGCGCTTCAAATTGAGCAAGCGCAAGGCGATACTTCAAATCTTCTTGACCAATCAAGCGCGTAATATCCCCTTTTTCGACTACACGATTGTAGACAGCCGTTTGTTTTTTCAACGCCGCACCTTGCTTCGCTAACTTTTGTTCTTTTTCCTTATTCGTCTGTGGGAATTTTAAATCTTTCGTCGCCACATAGCCAAATTTATTGCGATATTCAATTTTCGTCCATACTTTACCGCGCTTTCGAATCAGTACAATTTCCCCTGCCTCGATTGTGCGCAGTTCCACTTTTCCTGCATGCTTGTACATGATCGTCGCCTTTTTCGTCGTCGAACGAACAATTTCACGTGCCTCTACTTGCGCTGGCAATGACGCCATCAATATCGTAGCCGCTAAACTACTAGTGATTAGTCGCTTCATCTAGTCGTCCCCCTTTCCTCGTATATCGGTCAATTAAAAAAAGGCTGCAGCCGCAACCTTAAATCGATACTTTCATCTCATCATATACAAGCTGTGCTTTCGCCTGACGTAGTGCATTTTTCACCTTCAGTAGCTCGACTAATTTCGTCTTGCGCCCACTTTGCACCTTTTTCGCCTGCGCCAATGCCCCCATATAATGCTGCCACGATGTTTCCGTATAAAAATTAGCCGTACGTTCCGCTTCGTCGATGAATGAGGCAAGCGCATACGCCACTTCATGCTGTACGTGACATGCTGTTGACTCCAGCCCATCTACCGCAGTAGCAAGCATTTTCGTCATTTTCGTATAATCCTCTACTGCATCGTGCATACTTTCAGCTACCTGCTTCGTATGCGTTAATACATCAACATATGAATCGAGTGTGTGCTTTTCCATCGTCCTCATCCTCTCATGCATTTTTCTTATTATACACCTTATTACCTATAGTTTAAACCTTTCAAACTATTTTATTTGTAAAAAGTAATTAAATAACCATTTACATTAAATCAATATATCTATATTACACAATCCAAAAATCCCATGCCATTCATATAGGACACGGGATTTTTCTATTATTTTTCAAATGTAAATTTCATATAGATGTCTTTTTTCAACGACTTGCCATCGATACTCTTCAAAGCTTTGTTAATCACTAATGTGTATGGCACATCCGGTTTGTACTCTCCTAGTGGCATAATAGTTAGTTGTTTACCATGAATATCCGTTTCCACATCAAGCTCCTGCCCAAACATATCCTGCACACGAATATTTGCCTTATTAGCATTTGTATTTTCAAGCTCTTTTGATAATGTTACAGTCCATGGCTTACGCGGATTACTCGTTGTCGCTGGCCCTTTCTCCCATGATTCTTTCGCTTGTAAGGATGTATTAAAGGTTTGTAGCTGTTGAAGTTTTCCCTCCACATCGATAATTGCTGTTTTCACACTAGAAGGTAATGTAGCTTTTTGCGCCTCACTTAATGCTGAAAAATCAGCTAATAAAGCCGTTGTTTGTTGCTCAAAATTTGGTACGAAAAGATTATTCAGCAGCATGGTTACTTGCGTCATGACATCATTTGAAGCAGCCGTCAATAATTCCTCATAGACGCGATGTTTACCATCGTACGCTACGAGCTTATCTCCTTCAATACGAATGCGCGATGCAAGCTCTGTCGTTTTTTGCACTATTTTCCCTATTGTTAAATCGTACGCATACAACTGAAGCTCATTATTTAAAAAGAAAATTTGGTTGTTTGCATAAACGGTTGAAAAGGCGCGTTCATCTGGCGTAATAACCGTTGCCGCACCATCATGCCATTTCGTTAAAGCATAGTCCTCATTTGTATAGTACCAACTGCCATTGTGATACGTAGGTACATTGATTAATGCATACGTTTGGTCTTTCATCGTATAGTTGACAACTGTGCTATTAATTGTTGCTAGCCCCGGCACATAGTCATCCGACGCTGCTGTTGGGTACCCCTCATCTATGCGATGATCCATGCGAATCGTTTTATCCGACACTAAAAAGTAGCTATAATTCAAATAGTCCTCATAGACCGCCTTCCCCACAGCAAACACAGGGTCTGCCCATGTCGTATCGTAATGATACAAAGCACCATCGACATTTACTAAGTTCCACGCATGAGGAATCGATTCTGTTCCTTGCAGTCCATCACCCGTAACAAAATAATTTTCAAAGCCTGCTTCGGCTAATAATCGATAAGCTACAAGCGCATATGCTTGGCAAACACCGCCATGCTCAGTCAAAAGTGTATACGGAGAATGCGGACTATTCATCGTATTTTCTGTATACGTGCTTTGCAGCGCCACATAGTCGTAAATAGCCTTCAATTTATCCGTATCAGACATCGACGGGCGAATAATCGACGCCGTAATATCCTTGATTTTTTGCGTCACAATCTCCTCTTGTGCTAATGTGTGACGATAAGAAACGGCCAATTTCACCGTAGCTTTTCCGTTGTCGTTCATTAAACTATAATTTACGCGATCAATCGTCCCATGCACATAACCATCACGCTTATACGCTTTTTCAACGAGCTCGGTCAATTCCGTCATCGACAAATGTTCATTGACTGTCAGCGTAAAATTGTCGTTAAAAGCACGGAAATTATCCGTTAGTAGCACCTCTAATTCATCCACATTTCCAACAGTTGTCGTGCTTTTCGCTGCTACAGCCTTCGATGACGCAAGCTGCCCTTTAACAACAGGTTCCATAAAGCCATCAAGTAACACATTCGATGGTGAATCAATGGTTGGTTGCATTGCAGCTACATCACCTGTATAGCTAGCGGATGCAAATAATGCGATAGCTGTAGCAACCATCAAACTTTTGTATTTCTTCATACGTTCGCCTCCTATGATTTTTAGTTTTAAATTATCGACTATATTGGACGTAGCGTGCTGGTCCAAATAATTCGAGCGTCGTACTTCCTTTATTTTCAACGATTGTTCGCCCTTTTTTATAAATCAACACTTTATCAAGCGGCATTTCCATTACCGTCGTACGCTCAGCTACAACTGTCTCGCCTTCAAACTGCGTCGTTTTATATTGGCCCTCTGCTGTCGCATCATAGATTGTAAAATCACGCATAATCGAACTTTCACGCGACTTTACTGTAATTTGGTCGAGTGGTAATAATGTAAAGTAAACAAGCGCCTTTTCAGTTGTCGCCTGAATCGTCGTATACTTCGCTGCACCTGATAACGTTAGCGTACGATTGCCGACATTTTGAATAATCGTTTCGCCAGCTTCGTAGAGTTTTTCGGTATTTTTCGATGATACAGTTTGCTGTTGTTTGTAGTCACCTAGCGTAGCGGCATCACTTGTATATGAAGCTTTATGATAAACACCACTTCCTATCACTTCAAAGGTACTATCTTTGAACGCACCCGCTACAGGTTCCGTTGTTGTAACGACCGCATTCGTATTCGGCGCTAACTCATACGACACAAGTGCTGGTTTTGCAGATTTCATCATTTGTGTCTCTACTGCAGGCACGTATACGGTAAATGGCGTATCTTTTTCATTAGACACGATGACTTGCCCTTTTCCATATAGCAATGTCACATCATTCAATCCAGCTTGCTGTACTTTCGTATGCGTCGCCTCTCTAACAAGCTCACCGTAGTAGCTCGCATACGAGACCTCTGCCTTTTGCGTACTATCCTCGGCATACACCGTACGATAAAAATCACTTGCACTGTCAATTTGCACTGAGCCACCTTTTGACAGCTTCGCGACAGTAAAGGCCTGTTCCGTCGTCACTTTGACCGTTGCACCTGTTGCTATTGGTGCTGTATTTGGTGCCATTTTGTACGAGACAATCGCATACTGCCCAGCATCAATAACCTGTGTGCTCGTTGGCATCGTTGTTTTAGCGGTAATGACTTTCCCCTTCGCATCGTAAACCGTCACATGCGCAGTAGTCCCAACCGTCGCCGTCACAGCCGCTTTTGATGTATTGTCGATACGATAATTTTTCGCATACGTTTCAAATGCTACGTTAGCTGTTGTTGTAAAACGTTTATGAATCGTCGTTTTGATAGCTTTTCCGTACTGCGCTGGTAAGCCTTGTTTGACAATCAATGTATACGCTTGATTAGTTGCATAGCCTTTGACAGGTGCTTTGACCATCACCTTTTTACTATCATCGCTGCGTGATAGCACGACATCCATTTTGTTATTGTTGCTATCTAACACATAAATATAATCCGGTAATGAAATACCACTTTTGACAGCCTTATTAAATGAAATCGTCCATGTCTTATCGACCGATACACCGTCTGCAGTTGGCCATTCTTCGATTGCCGATGCTTTCATTGTTGGTAAGAAAATACTCACTGCTAAAATCATCGTTAGTAAATATATAACTATTTTTCTCATTATTTCCCTCCTATTCACCAATAGAACCATTATACTATTTAAATAGGTTAAAAGACATAAAAAAGAGACTGACAAATGCCAGCCTCCAATCGATTATTTGATTGTTTTTTGTGCTAATACATCTTGGTTTAATAGTACGCGCACATCAACAATTTTCTTCGCATGTTGTTTCTTCAAGTCTTTCGCATATGTAGCCGCTAATTTTTTAGCTTTTGCTTTCGAATCATACGATACTGTAATGTCGACCATGACATACTCTTTGCCATTCGCCTCTGTTACAAGTACATTGGCCGAGTCAACGCCCTTTTCCTTTTCAATCGCTTTTTTCACGTCGTCATCTGTTTTGAAATTTGCTTCCTTCTCAACAGCACCTTCGTTTTTCTTCGCGATTTTTTCTTCTACTTTGGTATTCGTTTCTTTCGTTACAGTTTCAGTGTCAGTGTCTTTATCTTTTGCTTTATCAGCAGCTTCTGTTTTTGGTTCCTCTGATGCATCCTCACTCGAACAAGCGCCTAGTAATAATGCCGCAGCTAATGCAGAGCTATAAAATACTTTTTTCATGTAATCCACCTTCCAAATTCCGGTATGATGCTAGTATAACAAAACCTCCTGTAAGTATAAATGGATTATACATATTGCATAAAAAGTAAATAAATATTTATTATTTTTATCAAATAAACATTAAAAATAAACCAAAAGAGCATCCTTTCCCTTAAAAAGAATGCCCTGCTTATAATAAGTTTTTTAGTTAATCTTAAAGGAATTAATCGTTGATTGCTTCAATGCTTTTCCGTTTACAGCCCGGAAGCCATCCTTCACCTGAATGTAGTAGTGACTCCCTTTTTCATAGCCATTTTTCGGTGCTATGACCTCGATTTTTTTCGCCGTATTCCCTACTTGAATCGTCACAGCTTGCGCTACACCCGCTTCATTGACGACAGAAACCTTTGCTAAATTGGCCGCGGTTGTATCAATTGCTGCCGACATCGTAATCGTCCACGTTTTAAATGCATCGGTCGATTGTTTCGGCGTCATGTAGCGCACCGCTGCATTTGTTGCATACGCACCTGCCATAAGCTTATCCATATTGATTTTACCGTAGCCTGTTTCGAGCATACTCGTACCAGCAAAAGACTCAGTTGAGGACAGCGCGAGTTTTTCTAGCTGTGAAGATGTTAATTTAGGATTGGCTGACTTTGCAAGCGCTAAAGCCTTTGACACAAACGGCGTCGCCATACTCGTACCAGTCATCGTCGTATAGCCTCCACCTAGTTTTGCACTTTGCACGCGGTAGCCAGGTGCCATGAAATCAAGCCCTACTCCCGTATGCGAAAAAGTAGCGCGCTTTTCAGATGAATTATACGCGCCCACCCCTTGAACATACGGTGAAGATGCCGGGTATTCGATATAATCCTCGTAATCATTTCCCGCAGCAGCCGTCATCATAATCCCCGCATCTGCTGCATCTGTAATGGCCTCACCGAGCAACTCATCTGGTTCTTCACCAATGCCAAGGCTCATATTAATGACATCGACATCCTGTTCAATCGCATAGTAAATCCCTTCGACTAAATTGTAAATATCTCCGTCACCGTATTTATCAAGCACGCGAATTGGCACAATGCGCACATTCGGCGTACCCTCCGCCACAATACCTGCTACATGAGTGCCATGACCATGTTCATCTTCTACGGACGTAAAACCCTCGGTCGCATAACTATCGACAAGCTGATTTTTAATAAGTGGATGGTCCGTATCAACACCACTATCAATAATCGCCACTTCAACCGGCGCTAAAAAAGGATTGGCTGCCGGAAAATGCATCGAGGTAAGCCCCCAATTCCCCGATAGTGATTTCGCACTCACGCCAACTTCTGTTGTTGGAATCGTTACCGGACGATTTTTCGACAGCTCCGTAATACGCGCATCACGCTGCAACTTTTTCAGCTCGCTCGATGCCAAGCGGATTTTGTAAATTGGCTGTCCGCTCACCTTATCTAATTTTTTAAAGCTATAGCTTTTTTGCAGCGCCGCCATATGCTTTGTTTCTACAATATAATCCACATTTTGTGCATTCGCCTGCTGTACTGGTAGCAGCAATCCACATGCAAGTGTTGCGGTCAAAATCCATTTTTTCATCTCGCTCATCCCTCAAATACAAATGGCATATACAAATCATTTTTTAATTGCTTCCCTGCAACGCTTTTCAATGCCTTTTTCATGTATAACGTGTACTGAACACCTTTGTAATTCATGTAACCCCCTCTTTCTATAAGGTATATCGGATGAAATCGCCGAGGAATTGCTAGTTTTCTGAAAATAAATCTGCCGATATCAGCTTTCTATCTAATAGCGCAAAAGCTTAATATACAGGAATTTGCTTTGTATGGAAAATGAAAAGGAGGAATTACATGAAAAAAATTTATTTAACGGCCTTATTATGCCTATCATTCATTATGATGCTTAGCCTGGCACCAAATGCAAAGGCGCAAGCTATCAAAGAAATTGAAGTCGATCATACGTTTAAGGTGACATTTTCAAAGGAAGTTGAGTTGAACGAGGCAGACACCTACATTACATTAACAAATTCAAACACAGCAGATGCAAAAACCCCTTTCACTGTAGACTATGGGGACACTAAAAAAATAGTAACCATTAAACCCAAAACTGTCTTATCTGCTAATGATCATTACATACTGACGGTGAAGTCTGGCATGCCAAGTATAAGTGGTAAAAAATTAAAAACAACTACGATGCAAAAATTTTACGTAAAAGAAACACCTAAAACATTAGCTCCTATTAAAGAATCCCTTAAAGAACACTTGCAAACGTACAAAAAAACAGAAACGAACAACATTCTTATTTACGGTGGAGACAATGTCACACAAGAAACGGTTAATGGCCTAGCAAACGCTTTTGACACTGCAATTCAAAGTTATTTAACCCGCTTCTTCCCAGAAATTGCTTCATCCAACAAAAAGGCAACCGTTGTCGTACTTGGCAATGATGCCGACCAACAAACATACGCAGCTGCTGGGGGATATATCAACCAAAGCGCATTGGGTTGGATTTCTCATAAGGACAATGTTATCGTCATGACAAAAGATTCTGTGAACACTAACTTATTAGCTCATGAATATGTGCACTGGATGTTTAGTAATGTTTATCATACCTCTGTCCCATCATGGATCAATGAAGCATCTGCATTCTTATACGCATGGGGTTATTCAGAGCAAAAGGATCAAGCACTAGATATTTCAACCGCTAAAACGTATGTGCAAAATGCCTATACTTACCCAATTGTTGATAGTAACTTAAAGACGTCTTATAGCCGAGAATCTCTTGCCGCAATGACGATGTTACTTGATGAATACGGCTTAGCTTCACTCCATCATGTATTGCTTGATGCTCAAAAAATGCCATTTGAGCAAGCATGGCAACAACATTATGGCGTTTCTTATGACGAAACCATTACGTACACTTACAAAGCACGCACCTACTATGAAAATTATTTAAAAGAACATGGCTATGATATCGAAGGTTTAAAAGCTTATAACGAAGCCCATGCAAACGAAAAACCCATCTCAGACCTTGCCTTTAATACACAGCTACAACTATTCGGCAAATATCAGCTGATTGAAACACCACTCTATCGTATTTATGCATCACCAGCCGTTTCTGCTGCAACATTGGAGGCAGTAAAAAGCTACACAGCAACCATTACACCTCTATACGATACCAACATGACAACACGACCATTGCTTATCCTACTATCACCAGCAGAAGCAATACAGCTAGCACAAGATAATGACAAAGAATCGATTACCGGCTACGGCTATTTAAAAAATTCATTGGCACTCACAATCACAGCACCATCCCATTTAACTACTTCAAAGAAAAGCTTTATCGAAAAATGCCTAACAAAATACTATGTAAAATAACAAAAGGGAATCGCCGGTGCGATTCCCTTTTTTATGCAATGTATTCTTGTGCAGAAAGGATTTTATAAGTTGTTTCATCCAATTCTATACCTTGATTTTTTAAGATACTTAAAATGGCAACTACATCATCAAATGACAACAACTGAATTTCAAAATTAACCTGTGCCGTTGTTAACGATTGATTTAGTAATGCTAAATAGTCTAATGTTATCTCATCAAAGGCTTCTGGTTTAAATTTTATTTCCATAAACACACCATAAAATTCATCAGAATCCCACGAAATAGCATCTACTGTTTGGCGCCTTCTGCCTTCTTTAGAAACTAATTTAATTTTTTCTTTATTAACTAAAGTTGCAGCTCCAAAATAAATACACGTTCCTTGATGTATTTCTAAAAACTTTGTTTCTACTATTTTTTCAGCTACTGTACCGCGAAATTTTTTCCAATCTTCCATATCTAATTTCAAGGCTTCACGTATACATGAGTCTAATTCTGTCGCCTTCCCTAACAAACTTTTTTTAGCTCTATCACAAAATTTCGACCCTATTTCTTTATATTTTGGACTATTTCCTGTCATCCGTAAAAAAGGAATTAAGTAATTTTTCAAATACATTTTTTGCTCTAAAATTAATATGGCTATCTTAGTTGAAATACTATCGACTTTTTGATTTTCCCAATCCATTTCTTTAAAAGTGAGTGAAGCTTTCATTAATCATCACTCTTTTCACGATCTCTCTGATTTTGGATGATTGATTCAATGACATCCATTGTCGGAAGTTCTAAAGGTTTACCTCCTAATTGAGCACTCACCATAGCGATAATACTGCGACAATAAGGTAGTAATTGTGGAATAACTTGCTCCTTAGTAAAAGCTTCAAGTTCTTCTTCCTTCATCGAAGTATCATTACTCACAAATAATCCTTCATATGCCACCTGTGCTTCGATTAAATTTTCATTATTTTGCGGATTTGTAACTTCAATATCGACTAACATCAATCCTTTTACACCTTTATCAGATTTCCCTGTTCTATAGAAAAATTGGAAATTAGTATTCGTCTCTTTAATATCTTCTTCTACTAATTTTTCAATGTGTAATTTCACCAATTTAGCATCTACCATCTGTACTGAAAGCCTTGCTAAGCGATATTCTTTCATATAGTTTTCATACTGTCCCATAAGTCATTTCTCCTTTTAATTGCAAAAAAAAGAGGCTCCGCAGAATACCTCTTTGATTGCTTATTTTCTTGTGTCTCTCTACCATCACTATCTCGCCAATACCAATTATCCGTATGCGTTTCAAAACTGCTAAATGACATCGTCAGTGGCTTGTTCGTTACTGCTACCTTTTCTAAACCGTATTCTTGTGCAAAGTCTAATGCTGAATTAATCAATTCAGTGAAAGAAATGAACAAAGTCTCCACATTTTCAGCTTCAACATCCATTTCTAGTATCATTTCGCGCAGATCAATATAACCTTGATACTCTTCATTATTTTCATAATCATATTGGTAAAGTTGTTTAAGAGTTTCAAGCCCTTTATCATCTAGCCATTCTGAAACATACAAAATAGGTTTTGTATTATAAAGTTTCAATAAATCATCTAGCTCTTTGACATCCGGTTGTTCACCTTGCGTAAGTTCATAAAAAGCGGTTAAGCTTTTTTCGATGAGTGTACGCACTTTTGTGTCCTCAAATGCTATCAGTCTCATAAACATCCCACCTTTACGTATTGTAATCCATTGTATAACTCATAATAGCATTTACAGTAAAATAAAACCATTATTTCATGTCAAAAACATAAGACTTTAGCAGAAATCATCACAAATACTATATTAAATTAGGTAGTTCAATCAAATTAATTCTTCTTCAACACTTTAAACTTTTTCATACTATAATCAACCGCACCCAACGCATAGCCGTTGTTGAAATACATGACTTGCGTATATTTATTTTTCAGTTTAATTTTCTTCCCAGCAGTTGTGTAAACATATTGTATCACACCTGTTCCCATCGCTGAATAGAATGCTAAACCATCCGTGAATGGCATTAAATCACTATTCGTTGGTGTCATCGAAAATGCTTCCTTACCTGTCTTAATGTTTAAGTAGCCTGAATCGATTCCATTTTTCGTATCCTTCGTATATCCCACAATGCCATTTCCTTGTACGGTCATACTATCGTATTTAAATGGTACAACCACTTTACCCGCTTTGTTTACAACACCGTACAATCCTTTTGCATCTTGCATCACAGCATAACCATTTTCGTAATTGTAGAAATCTTTGTATTTCACTGGAATAATCGTTTTGCCAGCTTTGTTGATTGTTCCAACATTTCCTTTAAAATCAAGAACACCCGCAAGTCCTTCTGTGAATTGAATTGCATATTGATACTGTGGCTTAATGACCATTTGATTTTTCAAATTCACATAGCCATATTTATTGCCCTGCTTCACATTCACAAGCCCGTCGCCATATTCGCCTACCTCTTGATAATTAAAAGGTACGACTGCTTTACCTGTTTTACTAATCAGACCCCACTTGCTGCCTTTCTTAGCCGCAACATAGCCATTTTCAAATTGCTTTGCAGTAGTTGTAAATTGCGGTTTGATGACTTCTTTCCCATTCTTATTGATGAAGCCCCACTTACCATTTTTCTTTACAGCTGCTAGGCCATTTGAGAAGTTGTATGTACGGTCATATGTAGCTTTGATTGCCATTTTACCACTGACATTCATGAAACCCCATTTGCCATCTTTTTTCACGGCGATTAATTTTTCGCCAAATGGCGCTGTTTCATAGTCGTATGCCTGCACTTTATAAGTCGGACTTTCTGAAATACTTACCGCACTAGCCGAAACAGATTGTCCTGCAATTGTCGTCGCAACTGCTAATGATGCTAAAACTTTTACAAATTTTTTCATAATATCCCCTCCAAATTCATAGTACTAAAGTTAGATGCATTAATATACCATATTTTTGATTTTTATGTACTAAAAACAAAAAAAGCCAAGTGCTAGACTTGACCTACTTCAACAACTCCAATATCCCCTGACTCATTTGATTGGCCTGACTCGTCACTGACTGAGCTGCCTGCAAAATGAGCTGATTTCTACTCAATGTAATCGACATTTTCGCAATATCCGCATCTCGCACACGCGATTCTGCGGCTGTTAAAGATTCCTTATATGCCCCTGTATTGTTTTGAACATGCTCTAAAACATTCATATACGCACCAAATTTTGAGCGCTCGGTCGATACTTTCCCACTCGCCGCATCAAGTAAAGCAATCGCCTTTTCCGCACCCTCACGACTAGACAAATCAAGCCCATCAATCCCTAATGCCTCTGTTCGAGCATCCGTTAATTCCAGTTCCATCCGATGCCCCGCATTAGGACCTTTTTGGATAATCAGTGATTCTGGTAGTTGTACAGTCGGTGGCGTAATACCTGGTAAATTAAGCGAATAATTTGAGTTGAGCGACACATCCGCCGTAGGACCAGATACCGGATAATCTATGACAATTGACCATTTTCCCGGCTTAGGATCATGAAAAATAAACGACTCAATTTTACTGCCGTGGCCGCTATATGTACCCGAACTCGCTGATGGTAAATTTTGAATGGTTTGCGAACCTGCATTTTTAAAATACGGTCCTAAATAGCCATAAATTTCACCATTTGGACCAACAATATTCAAGTCCGGATAATCGGCATTACCCATCGCACTAAAATCACAAAATATTTCTAGTGGCGACGTACCACCGGGCTTTACCTCGATGTACCCAACCGTCTTTTTTTCTTTTGACGAAACCGTTATATCTAAAATGGTAGTCGGCGGTGGCGTTACCGCGCCGATATTTAACAACTTAATCGTATTAAATTCGGTGTTATTCGCAATGTCATTAATCCCTTGCTTTAATTGCTGCACTTCTTGCACAATGAGCGCACGGTCCGCGTCTGTTAGCGTGTCATTCGCCGCCTGCACAGCCAATTCACGCATGCGAATCAAATTAGGGTTATTAATTTGCGCAAGCCCAGAATCCGCAACTTGTACGAGCGAGAGGCCATTTTGAATGTTTTTTTCAGCCATCGCTAAGCCATTAATTTGCCCGCGCATCTTCTCAGAAATTGAAATGCCAGCCGCATCATCCGCTGCTCCGTTAATTTTATAACCGCTCGATAATTTCTCATACGTTTTTTGCATCTTATTTGCCGTTTTCATGATGTTATTATGACTATTCAATACCGCAGCATTATGTTGAATCCTCATCATATCCCCCCGAATCAATACAGTTAATATTCACTATATCGATAGAAGGTTAAAAATAAGTTAAATTTTTAGAAAGTTAAAATTAGTCTTTTCACTCGCTCGAAAATGTTTAACAAAATATTTATATAACAATAGAAAAAAAGGGAATCGCCGATGCGATTCCCTTTTTGTTATTGCGCTTTTTTATAATCATACATCAAGACACCATCTAATAACCCTTGAGCTTGTTTAGATGTTAATGTTTTATTAATTGTTTTCTTTTTAGTTATTACAGATACAGTAGCTTTTTTATTCGCATGAATATTATTTTTTATCCATTTACGATCTGCCGCCGTTAACTTTTTAATGACATATTCATTTTTAGAACCGCTATAGTAAGCTGAGCCTGTAAGAGATTTTGTTAATGTTTTACCATTCGATTTGATTACTAATTTTTTGAACGTAAGCTTTTGTGTTGTCTTTACTTCTACACCTAACTCAGAAGATAGCTCTCCATAAGAAGTCCGCACAAGACTTGCGATAGTTGGTGTACTTCGAATTGTTCCATCTTTATTGAATAAATATTTAGAGCTATAGTTACCATTACTGAATAAGTACATATTTTTAGATGGATTATATTTCACCGTAATTGTACGCTTTGCAGTCGCTGTGTTTCCTGAACGATCTTTTACAGTGTACGTTAATTTATAGACACCAGGCACATTCGCATTAAATTTTCCTGACACCTTAATAACTTTCGTTAAATCCCCTTCACCAATATCTATAGCTTTCATCCCTTGTAAAGCCTTTGCGCCAGTATTTGCATACACAGAAATATTTTTAACTCCTCTTAATAGAGGTTTTTCCGTATCCACTACTTTAAAATCTCTTTTCACTTCAAAACCTAAATACTTTGCGATTACCGTAACATTCCCCAACTGATTAGCTACTAAATAATTATTCTCTGGATTGACATAAGCAACGTCTATATTATTTGGATGAAAACTGACACCTTTCGTTACATCTTCAACTTTTCCATTTGCTCGTTGCACTCGTACCCAAGGCTCATAGTAATAGCCAAGTTCTAATGTTTTCCACTCGTTAGGCAACATAATATTTTCTACATACGTTTCGATATTTTCCCCGCTATATACCGTTTTATTGATTAAAAGATATTGCGCTTTATTAGATAACGCTAGTTGATTTTTCGCGACTTTTTTATTATCTTTTTCAGTATAAATACGGTCGCCTGTCTTAAAATTATACAATCTGAACTGTAAATCTTTATTACGCAAAGCAATATAGCTGTTCGAGCGATCTACAACTAAATTTGAAGCATTTTCTGTACCGATAAATTGGACATCTTTCTTTTGATAATTAGACGTATCCCATACAGTCACGCCTTCTTCTGTAGAAACAATAAGCATCGCATTATCTGGTGTGAAAACAGCATTTTTGATAGTGCTATCAAATTCTAATAGCGTTTTAAATTCGCCTTGCGCGTTCAAGATTGTAATTGAGTTACCACGTACAATAGCGATGTCTTGACCTACAAGTATTTGATTCGATTTACCAATTGAATTTTTAAAAATAATTTGGTTGCTTTCTAAATCATAAGCCGACATTTCATCATTATATCTAGACTTCGTAATAAAAGTATTTGAATTTTGAATGAATCCTACCGGCAAATTATGCCTGTCGATTGCATCAATATTTCCAAAAGTATCCTCATGAAAAGTTTGAGAATCATATTTATCCGTATAAACATATGCATTTCCAAAGTCATTGACTATAATAGATGAACCTATTTCTTCAAATTTTTTAAGTACTCTCCCCGTTTCCATATTTAATAGGAGTCCTTCATTGTTATAACCTTTTAGCAAAACGTTGACACCATCTGGATTCGACTTTAACGTACCTTTTACCTCTTCATAAGAATGTCCGCCATTGACAACCGACATTTTAATTCCTTCTGTAGCTTTAACTGAATGAACAGATAAAAACATAGCACACAATAAAACACCAAATATCATCAATTTTTTCATATAATTCCCTCTCTTTCTAAATCATCATACCTTTGAACTACCCCCACTTAGCCGTTCTTCGAACGTGCTTGAAGTGGGCGATTCCTACGAACAGTGCTTGCTTGTTTCTATTTACTCGAAACAGCGGCTTCACTTTTTTAGTAGGCTATCCCCGTAGTTCCTACGGTTGTTGCTTTAAAAGTCTTAACCCTTCGATTAAGATATTCTTACTTGCATTAATATCTCGGTCTAGTGTCGTACCACAAGATGAACAAGTCCATACACGAATATCTAATGGTTTCTTGCCATCTCGATGACTGCAAGTATGACAAATTTGGCTAGATGGATAGAATCTGTCGATTTCGACAATTTTTCTATCGAGCCATTTCGCCTTATATTTTAGCTTGGTCACAAATTCAGACCATGACACATCCGCTATCGCTTTTTCGACTTTTTGATTT
>NZ_AYTB01000005.1 GCF_000505545.1 Kurthia huakuii LAM0618 | reverse complement strand
CGCCTTTAAAATACGCCCTTCAATTTCACGCGATTTTACAAACTTTACAAGTCCTAATTTTGGTAGCTTCATTTGATTACCGACAATCGCAATATTGTGATTCGTATTCTTCGTAGTATAACTTTGAACTGGATTCTTTTTACTTTTGAAGCGTGGATATTTATTTTGCTTTTTAAAAAAACGTTTAAAAGCGTCTATTAAATTTTCATAAGAGGCTTGTAATGCCACACTATCTACGTTGCGTAGCCATGCCGTTTCATCTTGTTTTTTCAGCTTTGTGAGCATTTTGGACATAATGGAACGATTCAACCCTTTTCCTTCTTCTTCATAAGAAGTATTCCACAACTCAAGAAAATGGTTATAGACAAAACGACAATGCCCATGTGTTTGATGAATAAGCGCTTGTTGGTCTTTGTTTGGGTAGATACGGAATTTATAGGCTTTATGTGGCATAACAGTCACCTCTTTCTAATCATTATTTTGTCCTTGAGACTGAATATATTTTTTAATCGTTTCTATCGATGCACCGCCAGTTGTTATGAGACAGTAACTTTTAGACCAAAACATTCCTTTCCATAATTGCTGTTTGATTTCTGGAAAATCTCGTTTTATTAATCGTGAGCTTGCGGATTTATACGCATTGATGAATTTTGAAAGTTCGGTATTAGGGTGTGCTTTAAATAAAATGTGAACATGGTCTTTATCATGGTGCCATTCGATTAAAGATATGTTGTAGTTGCTTCCTATTCTTTCAAAAATATTTTTTGAGTAATTTGATTTCTCATCATTAAATACTTTTTTTCGGTATTTGACGACTAAAACTAAGTGATAGTGCAATGAGAACACTGAATGATTATTACTATCTAAAATCATTGTTGTATCAGCCTTTCTTTTTTATAACACTGATTATACAATAAAGCTGATTTACAGTCAAAACTTAATGCCTTGTAGCATTCACCACCCACCTACTCGCTACACTCCTTGAGGTGGGCGTCCTCTGCTCACCTTTGATAGAATCTTGCAATCGCTTCACGGTCTTCGCCTGCCGCTAACTTCATACGATCGGTCTGTAAACGTATCGGGTTATCGGTTACAACGTGCTGTAATACTAAGTAATCTCCCCATACTTTCATACTGTTAACCTTCTTATTAATCGTGGTGATCTTATACTGTTGCTGTAACGTGTGTAAGTAGCGTAACCATTCGACACGACTAAATGCCGCATCCTTTGGTACTTCACCTCGTATCGCTTCATAAAATAACCGTACATCCGTCTGATAGGTGGTAATAGTCTGTGGTCGCTTTCCCTCTACATACAGCCATTCGCTAAACGTATCATACACATTCATTTTTATCTGCCTCCTAAAAAAATAACGTGTTACCTCTCCCTAAAGGAAAGGCACACGTTACATCATATAGATACTGCTCCTTCATCAGAAACAGTTAAATTAACTGTTTCTTCTTCAAAAGCGTTATCATTTAAATCAACAAGTTTATCAGCTACTACTTTTAAAGTTGATGTAGATGATACTTTAGATGTAGTTTCAAAAGTTAAAGTAATAGACTTACCATCTTCAGCTAATACTGCTGTTGTAGAAGCATCACTTCCTAAAGTAAATGCATCAAGAATATCAGCAGAGTCAGCTAGTTGGATAGCTTCTGTGAAAGTAACTGTTAAAGAAGTAAGGAATTTATCAGCATTTCCACCTGTTCCGCCGATTGCCTCAGTTGCTGCTGTTCCAGTAACTCCTAATACTTCAGGTGCTACATCATCATTGATTTTAGCATCAAGAACGAATTCTTTTCCACCGTTTGCAGCTGTAATTGTAACAATAACAGTTCCCTGAGATGTGATTTCAAATGATTCAATCATATCTGCTGAGAATGTTTCCAAGTTTGATTGTGTGGGTGCCAGGCACCCGATATTTAGTTCCTCTTCACCATCACACCCAGAAACTCAAAGGCTTAGATGATTGTTCCATGTACCTTGTAATTAAGCGACAAAAAGCTAGTAATTGTTTACATTAGCACCTCTTTGTTTCCCGATTTATTGTTTGTAAAATACGGCGATATTACGTCTTAAACAATTTAATCTGCTTGGGTTGTATACCAAGGTTCTTTGCAAAAGCATCAATACGTTTGATGTCACCAGCACTGTACCAACTGATGAACCATTTCATATTTGATGGCTTCCTATTCATTTTAATAATCTCTTTAAAGTATGGATAATCAACTACTGATAGAGAATGCCCTATGACTACTACTGTATCTATATCTGCAAAAGCAATGAATGTTGCTTTGTTAGCTTCAATTACATCATTGGATTTCTTGGCAGTCGAGGAGTAATAATTACCTAATTGATATCCAGCGGTTGCGTACAGATCATAAGTTGTTTGGTTTTTCATTCTCAACTGATCACTTTTTGATTCACTTGAATCCGAACCACTTTCATCACTAGCCATGTCAGAATGTCCTAAAATCAACTCTTTATTTGTATCCCGTCTTTCCCCGTGAATATAGAAAATATTCTGTTTAGACACACCATAAATTGTCTCAAGAAATTCCGTGTAATTAAAATTTATAAACCTTGCTGCAGTATTTATAATCTGCTTGAGTGGTGTGTTAGAAATAGTTGGTTTTAAAGTAACTATCCATTTTCTAAATTGCTTTGGCAACTCTTCCATAATAGTATATGTAGGGGCCATAGCTGCTTCAGATGCCATGAAAAAATCTGCTGCAGAAAAATCATCATCATATTGTTCTTTTACGTCAAAAGTATCCATCCAATCATTGAGCGTAACGAGCATCGATTCATCGTCAATATAAGCAAGACTTTCCTCAAAATCAGCCCATAAGTCTTCTTTTAGAATATACATTTCTAGTGTTCTTCTAAGCTCACTATGACGTCCCATGGAATCTCTGAAATGATAGTAACTCGATGGAACACCATGCATGAGATCAAATCCGTTTCCAATAATGTAAAGAGTCGTATTGGAATCAGCCGATTGCATTTCTACTTCTTCTACCTGTTCAAATTGCAAATTTGCTAAAACACGATTTAACTCCTGTTTTTGACGTCTCTGCTCATGTTGAAACTTCCTTTTTTCACGGCATGCTTTACATCTTTTAGGAGTATGAAGACCCTTCTTTTTATAAAAATGACTCTCTCCTTCTGTAAAAAATGCTTCTTGACACTCCTTGCACTTCAATAAAAACACCTTTTCATACGACACAATCACACCTCTTTTCTGATAGATGAATAGAGCTAGTGGTAGTTTTACTATTTTAGGACTAAGCTTTAGCACGGCTCAGTCCTTTTTCTGCTATTGAAGGACTCTTTGCACAAAAAAATACACAACAGGTAATAAAGCCTGTATCTGTATCGTATAAGGATTATTGCTAACTTCATAAACTTTCGCATCTCCAACATATGGTGGAATGTAGCTCTTCATCTTTGCAGCTTGGTTTGCACTAATAGCCATATCATGAAAAGTGTAATGTTGTAAATTTCGCTTTATAGCATTTGAATGGATATCGGAAAAGCGCAAAACAAATATTGGCATCGCTTCAACACTTATCTCCTGAACTTCTACATCGACTCCGAAATCTTTTTGCAACTTACTAATAAATTTTTCCATACTCATTATCTCACCTCCTCATCTTTTTTAAAAAAGAAAGAACCAACCCGAAGGCTAGTTCTTCCTTTTCAATCAAACCTCTAACGAATTGTCAGAATAGTGCCTGAATTGTGTGAGTGCCAGGCACTCAATATTTCCGCAAGATTGCTCTTGCGAAAGGCTTTCTATGTCTATCCACCACACCATGCATTTTCATGAATTGTAGTGAATTGTGTGGGTGCCAGGCACCCGATATTCAACTAAATTTAGTGCTTCATATACCGTCATCTTGCCTCACCCCCTTTCGAAAGGGAGTTCAGCCGCCACCTGCTTGATGTATATTACTTTTGCTATTTTATCATCTCATTCTTTATTAGTCGATAGAATCAGCGTATGTACGCATTTTTTTCAGATACTTTGCAAGAGTATCCTAGAACCCAACTATTTTGTTCGTTCCCAAATCTCTATTTGGGGGCTTTTTTTGTGAACAAAAGAAGCCATAAGCAAGATTTTTCTCACTTATGACTTCGAGTCTTCTAACTCACACAATGTATTTTCATAAATTGTAGTGAATTGTCAGAATTGTTTGTGCACCCGGTGCACGTTATTATCAAATCATTAGAATTGTTTCTACAAATAGTACACGAACTTTAATTGTAGTGTATTGCTAATGACACGGTGTGAGAATTTTAAATACTAGAGAATTCAGGGAATTTTTCAGATATAAAGCTATCAAATATGAGACCATGAAGATTTATCCCCGCCTTGTTCATTTCTTTTTCCAATTCCATAAGGAAATAATCAAATTCGTAAGTGTGATTGGGAATCAAATTCAAAAGTTCACAATACAATTCTTTCCAAAGATCTGTGGAAAATTTCTCGCAATATGGATTAGGGAAAAATAAATTGCAGTAATTTTTCAAATCCCAAGCTCCTTTTATTTCACCTAGATGACCAGAAACAATATTAGTTAACAATACAATATCAACTTTATCGTAATTACCTAGATTGTCATAAGTTGAATCTGTAAATAATCCCGTGAAAGAATTAAATAAGTAATCCCAATAATCTTGCATTTCATTTGTACATACTGACACTACAAGTACATTTAAAGTTTTGCTGTCAGAATATACGAATTTTTCTTGGGCTGATTTTAAATAATCCAACATTTTATTATCATTAATTTTTGTAAATTCATAATTTTCATATTTATCACTTTTAATTAAAATTGGAGTAATAATTTCATCTTGCAATGTTACTTTTGCTTTCTCCAAACTTTCCTTAGAAACAGACCGAAATGCAGTATTAATATAAAAGGTATCTGCGTTATTCTCCTTAAATTCAGGCGTTTTGATTTCAAAATTAAAATTATATCCGTTTTTAACAATTTGGATGTCTACATCTGTATTTCTATCGCTTCTTAATTTTTTTTCTGTAAAAAAGATATTTTGGGTTTTTGTGGGAAATACTTCAAATACTATCTCAGATATTCCCTGATAGTACTGCTTCTCATTAAAATTTGATAATTGTAACCTATTAGTTAGTGCATTTAAATTTTTTGTACTTTTCAAAATTTCACCTTTAGACAATTCATTTAAGTTTTCTAATAATTCTTTTTTGTAATTTACACTTACACTGTTTAACGGATGTTGTGGAATGTTTTTCAGTTTACTTTCAATCTCATTTTTAACAACATAACTTCCCATAATTCTCCTCCTATGATACTCATTATTTAATATTATTATAGCTGTTAAAATGACATAATTTAAATAGTTAACTCCACTTTGGTTATACGCATTTAAGAAATGCTATACATAACAATCTAGTATAAATGTCAACTAATCTATGTACATAAGCGCTCACTTAACAGTGCACAAAATCAGGCATCCTCAGATGCTAAATGATCTTTTAAACGATAAGAATCTCCAACTATCGTTATAACAGTGGCGTGGTGTAAGATACGATCTAAAATCGCATTGGCTAACTTTGCTTCTTGAAAAATCCCGTCCCATTCCTTAAAATTTACGTTCGTCGTAAATATGGTGCTTCTATGTTCATACCGTCTATCAATAAGTTGAAAGAAAAGTTTCGCATCATCAGCTTCGATTGGTAGATAGCCAATTTCATCTATAATCAATAATTTGTATTTCGTATAGTGCTTTAATCGACTTTCAAGTCGATTTTCAAGGTGAGCTTTCTTGAGATTCTGAATAAGATCATGACACTTCACAAAATAAGTGCTAGTGCGTTTCTTTGCTGCCGCTATTCCAATAGCTGAAGCTAAATGTGTCTTACCCACACCACTGGGCCCAAGAAATACGATATTTTCTTGATTTTCAATAAATCTTAATGTTAATAAATCCTGAATTTGTTGTCGATTTATAGATGGTTGGAACTCAAATTCAAAGTCCTTTACTTCTTTTAAATTGGGGAAAGCACCTACTTTCACCATTGCGTGAACCATATTTTTTTCTCTTAGGTCAACTTCATAATTTGTCAATTTAACTAGGTTCTGTCTAAAAACTATTTCCACCCCATGATATAATGGTGTAAATCAGAAAATGGGGTGGATGAAATGGCGCCAAGTCGTTACGAATTAACAGATGAACAGTGGAAACAAATTGAAGGGTTCTTCCCACCGTACACAACCGGTCGTCCTTCGAAACGAAGTAACCGTGAGATGTTCAATGCGATGCTGTGGGTTGCGCGTAGTGGCGCACCTTGGCGTGATCTGCCAGAACGCTATGGCTTTTGGAAAACGGCATATGCGCGCTTTTGTAAATGGCGCAATGACGGGACACTCATTTTGATTTTTCAGGCGCTTCAAATCGAACCTGATTTTGAAAACGTAAGCATCGATTCAACAAGCGTTCGCGCTCACCAACATAGTGCGGGGGCAAAAAAAACGCCATCGATACCGAAGTTGCCCAACACATCGGTGTAAGTCGTGGCGGAAAAACAACGAAAATCCATGCCATTGTGGATGCGTTAGGCAACCCATTGTTATTTCA
>NZ_AYTB01000004.1 GCF_000505545.1 Kurthia huakuii LAM0618 | reverse complement strand
ATGAAGGTTGTTTGATTAGCGATACTGAAGTCGATGACTTCATCTAAATGCAGTGCCATTTGCTTCAATTTTAGATATTCTAAATTTGAAAGTAATTGTTTATAGTTTGTCTGAGATATCATTTATCGTAGGCCTCCCCAATAATTTTAAGATTCTTTTTGGCTAATTCATTAATATCTGGATAGTTACGTAATGAAAGTTGTAGGGTTTCTCGATAGTCTGATTCTCGTATATTTAATTTATTGTTAGTCACTTGATGTTGGGCAATACACTTCATGTTATAATAAATCCATAATTGATCATCATGTTTTTGGATACCTACTTTCTTTCCAATGTACTCGGGTGGGACTGAATACTGATTGGATTTATAGGACACCATACTTGATGTATTAACTCGCACAAGTTCATGCTTGATGCGATAAGAGCTCTTGATTTTTTCCGCTGGTAACGGGAGAAGAGAGCTCTTTTCTTGTTCTAACGCAAATATAGGAATTTTCCCGGTTCCTTGATGATAGGACTGATTAATTCGATTGTTTAATTTCTCAACGAAATCATACAGTTCATTCAAGGTCAGCTGACCTTGATATGCGTGAATTTCATCTAGAAACTTCATTTGAGTTTCGACTTTTCCTTTCGTTTTAGGGCGTCCTGCTTTGCACGGATGTACCTTAAAGTTATAATCCTTCGCAAATTCTTCAAAGCGTTTATTTACTTTTCCTTTGTAGTACTCTGTTCTCGCTTCATCCATGACTGTTTTTAAATTGTCTGTCACGATTTCTTGAGGCACACCACCGATTTTTTCGAATGAATCCGCTAAAAATGAGAAAAGAATATCTTGTGTTTTATGAAGTGTTAACGTAAATATTCTGAATCTCGAATAGCTCAACACTAGCGCTGCTACATTCACTTCAACTTTTTCTCCATCTTTTGTTTCGAATACAAGACTTTCTTTCCAATCAAATTGTGCTTGATAGCCAGGAGGTGTTTCAAATCTTGCTTCTCCTTTGTTAGATGGCATTTGTGTTTTGCAAGAGAAAAGTGCAGAGAATTGCAACGAAAAATACAGAGTGTTGCCACCCAATATTCCCCCTATTTTCTCGACAATGCGTTTGTTAAACGGAAGCTCTGGCCCGTGTACGAAATAATATGGGCATGGTGAATCAAACGATCCACCAGAGCTGCCGTTAAACGCGAATCCGAGAAAATGCGGTTCCACTGACTAAATTCTAAATTTGATGTGATAATCAAGCTCTTTTGTTCATAGAACTCTGAAATAATTTGAAACAGTAATTCTGCTCCTTCTTTGCCAAAAGGCAAATAACCCATTTCATCTAAAATCATTAAATCAACTTTTTCTAATTTACTTCTAAACTGCTTCATTTTCCCCGCATGCAGGGCTTGCTCTAATTCCTCAACTAAATGTGAAACGCGATAAAAACGGACTTCAAATCCACGCTCGCAAGCCTTTCTACCAAGTGCTGAAGCTAAATGTGTTTTACCTGTGCCAGGTGCGCCAACTAAAATGACATTCTCTTTTCTCCGAATGAAATCTAGCTGCTCTAATTCTTCCTTTGTTAAATGGTTCGGTAGACAAATGTCTTTATGCCACTGATAGCTTTCAAGCGTCTTCGTATCAATAAAACGTGCCTGTTTCAAATTACGTGCTATTTTGGCTTGCTCTCTGCCTAACTGTTCTTTTAATAAAATTTGATAAATATATTCTTCCGGCTCCGTAAAAGGTACTTCTTTAATCGCTTCTGCCACATGTGCCAATCTCAATTGCTTACAGAGTGTTAAAATCGCTTCATTCATGATTCAACGCCTCCGTTCCTTTTGGCGATAAGGCGTCATATTCTGTCCAATTTACACCGTAAGGGTGTTCTGCTTCCTCAGCCTCACGGCCAATATAATCATAGAAATTTTGGTCGATGTCATTCATATCATGTGTAAGTAAAAGTGTCAGTAATTCATTGATTCGTTGCTTTCTTACCGCAAGTGAAGGGACGGTTAAATATTCCTTAATGCGCGTTGGTAAATAATTCGCATAACGCGAATGCCCTACAACACGTGGCTTTTTCAACCAATCTTTTAAGATTTCCTTCCATGGAATAAAACGACGTTTTCTCATATAAGGACGTGCGTCAGATAATAAAATTTCACCATCATTTGTAATGACTTTAAACGAATCCCAATAGGTCAAACAAGAGAGTTGGACGTAGTTCCTTGCTCTTG
>NZ_AYTB01000003.1 GCF_000505545.1 Kurthia huakuii LAM0618 | reverse complement strand
AATTTAAAAAGTCTTCGAATCGTTTATTGAAACGTATTTGCTGAATACTATGTGTTTAGTGCAAAATAAAAAGGAAGCATTATGCAAATGAAAAATCCTGCAATGATGCTTCCTTTTTAGCGCAAAAAAATATCATTGTATGCACCCTTCAATTCTACTAACCTTCTAATTGGCAGAAAAGTTGATTAGGAGGAATGAAAGGATGCTTACAATGACGCAAATTCATCATATCAAATTTTTGTATGAGGATAAAGGTTATTCCTTACGGAAAATAGCTGAAGAAACCGGACATGATTTTAAAACTGTTCAAAAATATGTGAACCAACAGGATTTTAATGTTACGCCAGAAAAACGTAAAGTAATTCCTAAAAAGATTGACCGATACAAAGATGAAATAATGGCATGGTTAGTAGCTGACTTAGAAATGCCTAGAAAGCAGAGACATACTGGAAAAAGGGTCTACGACCGTTTACAAGAAAAGTACGGGGATGATCTTGATATTAGTCTTCGCTCTATTCAAAGTTTTGTATCGGAAGTTAAAAAAGATTTACAGTTGAAAAAAGAAGTGGCAGCAATTCCATTAACACATATGCCTGGACAGGCACAAGCTGATTTTGGAGAAGCTATTTTCGAAGAAAATGGTGAACGCTTCACAGGATTTTATTTTAACCTCTCATTTCCATATAGTAACGGTGGCTATACACAAATTTTTAAAGGTCAAAATCAAGAATGTTTATTACAAGCAATGCGCCAAATATTTGAACATATTGGTCGTGTACCTACGGTTATTTTATTCGATAATTTATCCGCAGCAGTTAAAAAGATAAGGAAAGATGGTGGCCGAGATTTAGTAGAGCAATTCACAAGATTTGCGGCACATTATGGCTTTCAAAGCAACTTCTGTAATCCTGGGAAAGGGAATGAAAAAGGAAACGTAGAAGGAAAAGTTGGTTATCATCGTCGGAATTTATTTGTGCCTATGCCTGTATTTAAGAGCTTAGAGGATTATAATAAAACGTTATTCGAATTATGTGAGAAAGATCAACAGCGCCCGCATTACAAACGTAAAATTGATATTTCACAACTGATGATAGAAGATAAAAAAGCCATGAAGCCGTTGGCTGAAAAAGCATTTGAGGTGAAACGTTTCAAACAATTGAAAGCGAATGGTTACGGTAAAATTCAAATTGAAACAAATCAGTACTCTACATCACCTAATTTTGCCTATGAAAAAGTGTGGGTAAAAATAACACACAATACGATTTCTATCTTAAATGAAGAATACGAAGAAATTATCCAACATCCAAGACTTTATGGAACAAATTTAGAGTCTATGAAATGGACACCTTATTTGAATCTAATCGCAAAGAAACCAAAATCATTAAAACAAACATTGTTTTATCAGGAACTACCAGACCCATGGAAAGATTTCATTAATGAACAAAAAAAGCCACGTCCAGCAATAGAATTATTAGCTGATTTTATGAATCAAGAAGATAACCTAGTACAAGCAACAGAAGCATTAACAGCGACATTACAATTAGGATTAAAAGATTTAGATAGCATTCGTTTAACGTGGAATAGATTACGTCAACCTCAACAGAATATCGCAGATATTCACGTTCCAGCAGCCTTTATTCAAAAAGAACATAAACCTGATTTAACGATGTATGACCAGTTATTGAATGGCGGTGTGAGATGATGAAAGAGCAAATCGTAAAGTATTGTCGGGAATTGCGTTTGGGAAGTCGAATGAGCGAAGAATATCAACAAATTGAAGCAGAAACACATGAAGAGTTTTTACTGAAGCTCTTAGCAATAGAAGTTGGACACCGCGAAGTCGCACGGACAAATCGATTAATTAAAAATGCGAATTTCGATATCATTAAGACATACGAAAATTATGATTTTACCCGAGTTTCATTACCGGCCAGTATCAATCTTACTACAATTCAAACAGGTAGTTTTATTGAAGCAAAACAAAATTTGATTCTTTATGGACCATCTGGCGTAGGAAAGACTCATTTAGCCACCGCCATAGGCGTGGAACAATGTCATCAAGGGAAAATAGTGAAGTTTTATCGCACTGCCGCTTTAGTAAACGAACTTATTGAAGCAAAGCAGGAAGGACGGCTCGCTAAGTTCTTAAAAACAATTGAGAAAGCAGATTTATTAATTTGTGACGAGTGGGGATTTTTGCCTCTTAGTCAAGAAGGTGCGCAATTATTATTTCAAGTTGTATCAGCGTGTTATGAGCGTAAGAGTCTGATTTTAACAACCAATCTGGAATTCAGTAAATGGTCGACCATCTTCTATGATGAAAAATTAACCGCTGCATTAATTGATCGATTAGTTCATCATAGTCACCTTATTGCATTTCAGGGTCCAAGTTATAGATATCAACATTCTAGTATAAATCTCTAAACTAAATAACCGAAGGGTGCTGGAATTTTAGTTTGCATTTTGAAGGAATTTTATCTTGCATAATACAACCTTGTCCTTTCAAATATTTTACGTAAGTTGTAAAGTAGAAGCGATTTAACGGTACATCTTTATCCACGTCTCTTTCCTTTAGGTATTCATTGAACTTATTAACATCGTTGATGTAGCTGCTGATTGTAGACATTGCTTTCACATCTTCAATGAGCCATTGCTTAAACTTCTCCGTAATTAATTCCATGTATCTCATCCTTTCTTTCGGCTTAAAAAATGTAATCTATATGCCCCTGCTTAGAAATTCATCGCTAAACTTCAACTATCCTTGAATTTATTCAAAATGTAAAAAAAGAAGGAGCAAAATGCGCTCCTCCTCTCGTTCTAGCTAATGCGCAACAATGGACGATTTTCAGCTAAGTAATCAATTACCGCTGTCGTAACGGCTATGATTACTACTTTTAACAACTCAAACCACATTTACGCTCACCTCCTTTCAAATTTAAGTAGGAAAGTTTAACCGACATTCACTTACATGCCTGCGGCCATTTTCAAATATGCAATATAGTTGGAAACGAGCTGCTGATCGTCTACATCGTACATGCGGCTAATTACATCATCAACATCATCTTCATCAATTGATGTTTCCGTTGGTACAACAATCGACATTACGTAGTCCATGAAATCTTCCTCGCACATTAAATCTCCTGTTAAATCTCCAAACTCAATCTTTCTGTAGTATGGCTCACCATCTACAATTACTCTGTGAAATTTTTCATCCATGTAAATCTTCCTCTCTCTGCTTTATTTAAATATTGTCGCTAGTTCAAGTTAGCTTAAATCGTTGGTATGACTAGCTTTTGCTTCCTTTCAACTTTCACTAAATACTTTTGTCACCAGTTCTCGATTACTTTTGTAGCGAGTTTACATCCACTACTTCATCATCTACTAACCAAACTTCGTGAATTTTTCCTTTACCGATTTCAAGCTGAATTAGAAGGTATTCCACGCCAATTTCATTTCTGTAACTTACGATTTCTGCGTTAATTGGTGCTGTCACATTCTTTAGTACATCTACTGGTACAAGCTTTTCGTCCATCTCGTCAGCGTAGAGTTGAACACTCTCAACTGCGATTTCCTCCTGCGGAACACAGATTCCCAAACATTCGCACAACATCTTCTGCAATCTTTCAACAACATTCACATCAATCCCTCCTCTTTCAAACTCTTGCACTTCTCATGTGTAATGATGACGTGGTCTAAGACTTCGATTCCTAGAATTTCGCCTGTGTCATAATCGCTGTTAAAATCCTCGATAATACCGTTTAAAAATTCCCCACTAATAACGGATAATCTATATTAGACAATATAGATTGGAAGTGTGGAGATGACGGTAGTATTGGAGGATATTTTTATGATTAAAGAACTGAAACAGAAAGGATGGACCTTAACGGCCATCGCAGAAGAAACAGGTTATGATAGAAAAACGATTCGAAAATATTTAAATCAAGAAAAGTTACCACAAGCTACAAAGCGAAAAAGCCGTGGTAGCAAACTAGATCCTTATAAATCTTATATATTAGCAAGAATTAAAGAAGGTACTACTAACTGCGCAGTACTATTAGAGGAAATACAAAAGCTAGGATATGAAGGTAAAAGTACAATACTAAGAGAGTTTGTCCAGCCC
The DNA here is from genome assembly GCF_000505545.1 of Kurthia huakuii LAM0618. GTDB lineage: Bacteria > Bacillota > Bacilli > Bacillales_A > Planococcaceae > Kurthia > Kurthia huakuii. The sequence goes on along the minus strand of NZ_AYTB01000003.1, from coordinate 289 downwards.
TATCGGGCAGCACCTAAGAAGCAAGCAACTGTGCGATATGAAACAAAGCCAGGAGAACAAGCACAAGTTGACTGGGCTGAAAACGCAGGAACATGCATCATTGATGGAGAAGAAATTCAGCTTTACGCATTTATTATGATTCTCAGTTATTCTCGAAAGCGTTATATCGAATTTACGACAGATATGAAACAAGACACGCTTATTAAATGTCATCTAAACGCCTTCAGTTATTTTAATGGTGTTCCGCAACAAATTCTTTACGATAATATGCGCACAGTCGTTACAAAGC
>NZ_AYTB01000002.1 GCF_000505545.1 Kurthia huakuii LAM0618 | reverse complement strand
TCATTTGAAGGAAATCAATATTCAGTTCCTTATCGCTATGTAGGTCAAACTGTAAAACTACGAATAGAAGATGAAAAGCTGCAAATTTATGATGGAATCGAATGTATCGCCACACACTCTTTAAGTAAAAAGAAACATCAAATGGTTCAACAAACATCGCATTATGCGGGATTACCTGGAACAAAAAAAGAGCAGAAAACAACAGATTCAAATGGTTTGGCGACCCCAAAATCTGTAGATTCTACTCTTTCACAAGCACCAGATGTAGAACAACGTTCATTAGCTATATATGCCTTATTCGAAGAAGGTGATCAAGTATGAAAACGCTTCTTGAAGAGCGCCTAAAGGCGCTTGGTTTGGAAAATACAGCCCATCAATTAGATGGTTTCGTTGAAAGTGCTTCATCTAATAATATATCATATTTCGAATTCTTAAATCAGGTGATAGAAGCTGAGTGGACGTACAAAGAATCACAATTACTAGCCAAACGAGTTTCTCAAGCAAAGTTTCCTTATGTGAAAAACTTAGCTGATTTTGATTTTTCATTACAACCTAGTATTAGTGAACAACGTGTTAAAGAGATCTTAACATGTCGATATATCGGGAATGGAGAAAACTGCATATTATTAGGACCTCCTGGTGTCGGTAAAACGCATCTAGCCATCGGCTTCGGAGTTGAAGCATTAACAAAAGGATATTCCGTACGTTTTATAACAGCAGATGATTTTATGGCCCAGTGTAAAATCTCTGATAGCAGAAATACACTGCATTATTTGATTAAAAGATTAAGCAAGCCAGATGTTTTAATTATTGACGAAATTGGTTATTTCCCATTTGACGAGCTAGCAGCTAATACCTTTTTTCAGATTGTTTCAAAACGTTATGAAAAAGGTTCAATGATTCTAACCTCTAACAAGTCTTACATTGAATGGGGCCACGTTTTTGGAGATGATATTTTAGCTACAGCGATCCTAGATCGCCTATTACATCATTCAGTAACATTTAATATTAAAGGTGAATCTTACCGTATGAAAGAAAAGAAAAAAGCTGGGATATTCCCAGCTAATCATTTAACTACTTAACTCTATAATGGGGAATTTTATCCCGATATTATCGGAGAATTTAGAGGCGTTATTGACAGCCTGCTTCGACTAATCGTTTCGTCACTCGAATGTCCTCCACACTCGCTGTTGGGTTTCCTGATGGATGATTGTGAGCAACGACTACACTTGCAGAATTAGAAAGCACCGCTACCTTAAAAACATCTCTCGGATGCACAATCGAAGCATTTAGCGAACCTGTATGTACTACTTGTATCGCTGTTGGTTCGTTCTTCACATTCAAACACAACACGACAAACTTCTCACGATCCGAATCGCCTATGAAATCTCGGAGGATGTTAGCTGCATCATTCGGAATCTTTACTTTTCGACCTTCAAACAACATCGAACCCTTACGCTCTAACACCACATCCACTAATGTAATTCTCTTTTTCGATTCACTCACACAATCTCCTCCAATGTAAAAAGCCCATTCCCTTATTAAGAGAATGAGCTCGTATTCAAAGTTATAATATATACTTGTATTTTCGATTAAAACGCAAAGAAAAACCCCTAACTCCGAAAAGCTAGGGGGAAAAGAGATTCTTTTATTATTTAATCATTCCGTCCGTCTTTAAGGGAGGAGGAGTTGATTATTTGTTTGCTACTGGAGCTACTGATTTAGCAACTTGGAATACGTTAGCATCTGTTAAGTTAGTACCTTTATAAGATACTTCAATTTTCTTAGCATTATTCCAGTTAGATGCAACATAATCTGCAGGTACTGGAGAAGTTGCTACCGCTGGAGTAATAGTAATTGCTACTGTATCTTCTTGTCCAGAAACAAGAGCTGCTTCTGCTTTACCTGCTGTACCGCCTGTACCTTCTGTACCTAATGATAATGCTTCATTATCTACAGTGATAGCAAAATCATTTAAAGCTGTTGCAGATGTATAAGCTGCTAATTTTTCATCAAATTTAACGTATACAATGTTACCAACAACTGATACAGATTTAACTGTAGCTGAAGTGTTATCTTTAATAGTTACTGTACCAGATGTAGATTTTACTGTTTTACCTGATTCAGTTTTAACATTTGCTACTGCAAGTTGTGCAGATGTACCTGTTGATGTTGAACCAATATTGATTGAGCCAGTTGGTAAAACGATGTGTACTTTTTTCTCTGGAGTTGCTGAATCAAAGTAAATATCAGTTCCTTCTGGAAGAGCTTTACCATCTAAAGTGTAGTTTGCTTTATTAAGAGCTGATGCCGCTGTTACAGCTTGGTTATACTCAACAGTGAAGTGATTAGTAGCTGGTGTTGAAATACCATTTGAAACTACTTCTAAGTCTTTTGTTGAAGCATTTACAGTAACTGTTTGTGAAATTGCTTTTGAAGCATTTGTATGAACATCTGTGATAGCTGATGCTGCTAAACGAACTTGTACAGTTCCTGATGGAATTGTTTCTAGAGCTGCCGCTAAGCCTTTAGTAACTTTAATTTGTGTTAATTGGCCTTTTTCATCAGCTACTAATTTGGCTGAGTATTTTAAAGCTTCTGGAGTTCCTGAAACACTAACTAAATCACCAGCTACACCATTAATGCGTACTGCTTCAAGTGTTACTGCATTGCCTGCGCTACCTGCTAAAGCTTCGTCTAATTGGATAGTAATACCTTTACCATCACGGTCTAAAGTCGCAGAAACTGCAGTTGGACCAGTTACATCTTTATTTAAAGTTACAGTTTTTGTAGTTGTAGCAATTTTTTGACCGTATACATCTTCGATTGATTTATCAGCTACTACGAAAGTAATTTCTTTAGTAGTTCCTGTACCATAGAAGTATGTTGGTGCCGCTGCAATGTTAGTTGTACTAGGGTTGAATGTAGCGATAACAGTTTTACCTGTAACATCTGTAGAATCAACAGTATAAGTTACATTTGTAGTAGCTGTTAGTGCTTTACCATCGATTAATGCTGTAATGTCAGTATCTGCTAATGTAGAAGATTTTAATGGTTTATTGAATACGATAGCAGCTTTGTTAGATGATACTTGCTTAACTTCCGCTACTTGTAATGTTGATTGGTCATCAGCAATTGTTACTTTACCATTGAAAGCTTCAAGAATGTTACCAGCATAATCCTTAGAACCAGCTAAGTAAACTGTTGCTTCTTCGCCAGCTTTTACTGATTCAGGTTTAGCAAATTCAAATTTTGTATTATTTGAATTTGCTACAGCTAATAAACCAGTTACTGGTGTCCCATTAATACGTAGAGTAGTTGGTAATGCTACTGGTTCAGATGTAGTGAAAACAATCTTACCTGAAGTAGGATCGAATTCTACTGATTCTACTGTTGGTGCCACTGTATCTTCAACTTTCACTGTGCCTGCGAATGCTGTTAGTTTTTTACCTGTTTTATCTTCAACTTTATCAGAAACAGTTACTGCATATGCACCGTCAAAATATGTTGCACCTGAAGCAGTTAAAATGATAGATTTACCATCTTTACTTACTTCACCAGTTACCGTAGTAACGTTTTTATTTATATCATCTGGTGCTGCTACTGTTACTGCACGATTTACTTTAATTGCATCAGTATCAACAGTACCTGCAGATACGCTTGTTAATAATTGTTTAGCTGGAATTGATTTAGAGAATGTAACTTTAACTTGTTTAGAGTTAATCGCAGCAATTTCAGTTACTGTGAAATCTTCGTCTCCAGGGACAACTACTAATTTACCATCTTCAATAGTTCCTTCTGCAGGAGTGATATCTTGACTTAAGTCATTCTTATCTAATAATTTAACAGCTTCTTCTAAATTATTATTTGATACTGATTTTGCTTCTAAGAAATCATTAAGGTTGTAGAATTTATCTCCTACTTTGATTGAAATTGGCTCTGCGCCAAGATCAATACCTACTGATTTTGCTTCTAAATAAGTGTTGTAATCTAAAGTGATTAGGTTGCCTTTTGCATCTTCTAATACAATATGGCTTGCTGCTAATTCAGCTTTTGTTTGAACAGTTTTCGCTGTTTTTTCAGCTGCAGATGCTGCACCTGGTGCTACTGCTGATAATGATAATGTACCGATTAATGCGGCAGTAGTTAATACTTTAAATGGAGTTTTGAAATTCATTTCTTAGTACTTCCTTTCCTAATTAAGGTTTTTTTAAATTTAATATATCCTGATTATCTTTTGATAATATAGATATGTTTTATTCTTTTTTTAGATACAAACTAGATATTTATACCCATAAAAAAACATATAATATAGAGATAGCTAAGCGCTATCTCTATATATTTATTTAAGCTTCAAATTATTCAGCGATTAATTCTGCTGCTTCTACATCTGCTTGAGTGAATTTAGAGTCAAATTTGTTGTAGTATTTTGTTGGTGCTAAAGCGCTTAATTTAATTTCTACTTTTTCACCTTTAACTACAGCATAAACTTTTTTACCTTCAAATGATGCAGGTAAGTCAGTTTTTAAGAATGATAATGTTACGCTATCTGTTACTTTATCAGTATCGATAGTTGCTTTTTTAGCTGCTAGTAAGTCTGCTACTTTCACTTTGTCACCTTCTGGAGTTTCTTCTTTTACTGATTCTTTAGCTGCTGCTAATTTAGCGTCAGCATCTTTTACAGCAGTAGTTGCTTTGTCAGCTGCTGTTAATGCTTTTGCTGCTTCTTCAGCTTTAGCGATTGCTGCTGCTACGTCAGCTTTGTTAGATTTGTCTTCTTTAAGAGCTGGGATAGCTGCTACTGCGTCAGTGTAAGCTTTTGCTGTTGCTGATGGAGTTACAGGTTTGTCATCGTTCATTGCTTTTGTTAAAGCGATGTTTAATGAAGCTACAGTGTATGGGTTACCAGCTTTTAATGCTTCGTAAACTTCTTTAGCGAATTTATCTTGTGCTTCAGTGCTTAAAGATTTGAATGATTCGTTTGCTGCTAATGCAGTTTTAACTTCTGCAGCTGAACCAGAACGGTTTACAGCATCTTTTTCAGCTTCTGTTACTGAAGCAGTTGGAGCTGCACCTACGTATTCGAATACAACTTTAGCTGTTGCATTGTTCGCAACTACTGTGTTACCTGATGCAGTTACAGTAGCTGTAGTATCTACGTCAGTACCTAGTTTGAATTCGATTTCACCTTGAGGGTTTGTAGTGAATTCTAATGCTTTGTTGTTTGTGTTACCAGTTGCAACAACAACGCTACCAGCAGTTAATTCACCGAATGTAGTAGTGAAGTTGAATGCTACTTTAGTTTCTTTTTCAGGAGCGTACTCGAAACCGTTTTGGTCAACTGTTTGGTAGTTAACTGTTACGTCTTTCGCGTATTTCACTGTTAAACCGTTAGCAGCATCTTGTTTGTTCACTTTAAGTTCCGCTTTAGCTACAGTAGCATCGCCGAAGTAAGTGATTTCGCCTTTAGTGTTAGTATCAGCTTCATCAAGAGCTAAGCCTGTAGATGTACCGTTGTTTAAGAATACAACTGGTGTTGCATAGCTGTTTTGAGTTGCGCTTGATAATGCGTATACAACTTTACCATCTTTATCAGTTTTAAGAGTGTAAACACCGTTAGCGTCAGCTGTTACAGCATTGCCTTTAGCGTCGAATACGTGTAAGTTAGCTGCTGATACTGGGTTAGTAGTAGCGCCTTTATCGAATGTTAAGTAAACTGTAGTGCCTGCAGCTGCAGTTTTACCGTCTTTATCAGTTAAAGTAGATACGTAAGTACGGCCACCTTGGTTTTCTTTCATTTTCTCGAATGTTGTACCTGCTTTAGCTGCTGAAGCTTTTTGAGTACCTTGTGCTTCGTTAGTTAAACCTACAGTTTTGATATTTTCGAATTTAACAGTTGAAGCTGTTGCTTGTAATTCAGCAGGGTTTAAACGATCAACTGGTAAAATTGATTCTTTGAATACTACAGGAGTTACTGAAGTGTTAGCACCAGTTACTGAGAAAGTAGCTTCACCTTTGTCGTTTGTTTTGATTTTTACAACTTTAGAAGCTACTGCTTCACCTGAGATTGAAGATTGGAATGGTGATACAGGCTCATCGTTGATTTTAGCTTTGTTATCAACTTTTTCAGGAGTTACATTATAGTTTTCAGCAAATGTTACGCTATATTCTGCGTTTCTTTCACCAGTTACTTTGTAAACTTTTTTGCCGTTGTTAGCTAAAGTTGATTCAGTAGTTACATCAGCTACTGTTAATGGTTGCGCGATACCCCAGTATACGAATGTTGATGTACGTTGAGTTGGAGCACCAGTAGCATAAGCAGTTACTGAGTCAGTTGAATCTACGTATTGAGTGTAAGTATAAGAAGCTACACCGTTTTCGTCAGTTTTAACTTCAACAGTTTGGTCTTTACCTTGGTTACCAGTTGTAGTACCTGCAACGTCTTTATTGTTATCGATAACGAAAGTTACAGGGATACCAGCTTTAGATTGGCCTTCAGCAACAGTTACAGTAGCTTTTACAGTTACTTGAGTACCGATTTTAGCTTGTTGTGAAGTTTGGTAAGGTTTGATTGTTGTAGAAGCGATAGCTGTTGGTACAGTAGTGTTGATTGCTGTGAATTTAGCAGCTGTTGCACCTTTGTATGCTACTGAGTATTCTTTACCAGCTTCTTGTGCAGAAGTAGTTAAGATAACTGTTTTAGAATCAGATTGTTTTGCTACTGCGTTAGATACTGTTAAACCTTCGATAGCGAAGTTTTCAGCTTTAACGTCTGAAGTATCGATCGCTGTTTCGAATGTTACTTCAACTGTTGTAGCGTTGATTGATTTTGCAGTGTAGTTAGCTTCTGCTACTACTACAACACCGTCTTTGTATTCTTTACCGCCGATAGTACCTTGAGCTAATTTACCGTTGTTGTAGAATTTACCAGTTTCAGCTGGGAATTGTACTAGGCCTTGAGCTAATTTACCATCTTTGAATAAGTTTGTTTCGCCGCCGCGAGTTGCAGTTTTAAGACCTTTTTTAAGGTAACCGTTTTGGTAAAGGAATTTTTCGCCTTCAACATCGTTGAATACTGTGTAGCCTTTATCTAATTTACCGTTTTTGTATAAGCGTTCGCCTTTACCAGCTTGTTTCCAGCCATCTGCTAATTTACCATCTTTGAATAGTAAAGTTTTGCTGTTAGCAGTTTTGTAACCTTTTTTAAGTGTTGGGCCGTAGAATAATTGTTGAGCAGCGCCAGTACCGATGATTTTGTATTTTTTAGCTGGAGCTAATTTACCGTTTTTGTAAAGTTTGCCGCCGAATACTTTCCAACCTTTTACTAGTTTACCTGATTTAGTGTAAACTAATTGGTCCTTAGAGTTTGTTTTGTATGAAGCAGCTGATGCACCTGGTGCTACTGCTGTTGCTACTACAGATGCAGTAAGAGCTACTGCTGCTGCAGATTTAACGATTTTGTGTTTTCCCATGAATGAAAATCCTCCCTTAATTAGATATGATTAGTCATCTCGCTTCCTGCGAAAAGTGTATCAACTAATCATGCTTAGCCTAATTATCGTCCAATCATAGGAGAATTTCCACCTTTTTTTCTACCAAATAATTCTACTTAGCAAGTAGAATATCACTAGATTGTTAATACAATCAAATTTTTATCTTTATAAAACTTCTATAGAATAAAAAAATATTATCTTTATCAAATATATGCAATTAATTTGATTTGTTTGAGTTTAAAGTATTGTTTTTACGTCCTTTCATGTCACAGAATTGTCTATTTTAAGCGATTTATACGATTTTGTAACAATCAAAGCCCCATTCTCATGCATTTTGTATAGAGTTTCTTCCTATTATATAGTTATTTAAGTTTGGTTAATATCAACATTCTTTTACATATTTTAACATCTTATAAGGGTGTAATGTTACAATTATTACATTTATGCAAGCGCTTTTGTCGACATATTCGTCCTGCGCGCATTTTGTCGAATTGGGCGATTTACCTAGTAAATGTTCCTGTAGCATCTTTCTTGCTACCTAAAAACAAAAAAGAGATTGGCAAATTTACCAATCTCTTGTCATTATTTAATCGTTAGTTGTGTCGCCTTTAACCAGCCCGTCTTTGAACCAATCTGCCCGACATACCATAGCTCCTTGCTAATAAGCGCGGTCGATGTTGGCTTAAATGTATCCCCGGCAAATGGTTTCATCGTCGGATACAATGTATTGCGCGTTTTGCCGTTCGGACGTGTATAACCTTTCCCGGTCCCATCGATCAAGAAGCTACTCGTCGTATTCGTCACAAACTTCAATGATTGTTTTGAGACACTCTTATCTTTCACCCAACCAATAATGTCACCCGACTGGCTGCGGCGAAGCTCATAATACGTCGTACCATTTACGACTATCTTCTTATATATATAGTACGTTTCGTTTGTATAGCTTGCGCCTGCTAAAAACTTCGTGCTCGTCTTCCCTGCCACACGATAGAGCGGTGTTTTCGTTGATTTCACTTGACCGACATAGCTCACCGCAGTCGTTTTTGACGTTGGATTGCCTGCTTGCTTAATCGAATCCGTGACACTTGAGGCGGCTATCCACACATTGCGCTCGCCGACTTTGCCGTAGTACCATAGCGTACCATCGACTTCGACTGTCTGTTGCGCACGGAAGTGATCATTTTTATAGCTTGCTAATGAATGCCACATATTGCGCTTACCACCGGCCGGGCGCGAGTAAGCATTGCCCGTCCCCGTCAACTTAAAGCTTTCGGTCACATTGGCATGTGTTTTTAAGGATACTAAATCAATCGCCGCTGCTTTGACCCAGCCAACAAATTCACCCGCCGCGCCTTCATGACGCGAGATGCGGTAGTACGTCACACCATCCACGATTTTCTTTTGATGGACGTAAAATTGATTTTCCGTATACAGTTCCCCAGCCGTTTGCAGTTTCGCACCACCTGCTGTTTTATAGATGACATTCTTTTTACTATGTAGCATGCCCATATAGCTGACCTTCTTCGCCGGCGTCGTCACACCACCTGCTGTATCAACATTTTCCGTTAAGCTCGCTGTTGAAATCCACGCATTGCGCTCGCCGACCTTGCCGTAATACCACGTAGCAGAACCAACTTTTACGGTGCGCTGCGGATAAAACTGCCGATTTTTATAATCCTTTAATGAATGCCAAATATTGCGCTCACCACCATCCGGACGTGAATACGCATTGCCTTTTCCATTCATCGGATATGCTTTTGAAACATTTTTTTGCTCGGTCATTTTTTTGACGTGAATGTTAGACGCTTTGACCCAGCCAATCGCACCGTATGTCGGATTTTCATTGCGCGAAATACGATAGTACGTCACACCATTTACGGTCGCTTTCTTATGTATGTAAAAACTATTTTTTGAATACAGCGTATCAACCGTATCAAATTTTTCACCGCCAGGGCCATCATAAATCGCGGTCTTCGGATCATCAATCTGCCCCATATAAGTAATCGACGTCGTTGTCGCCGCTTGAGCAACCTGCACGTTTTGCCCATTCATCGCAACTGGCGATGTCATGATCGTTGTAGCTATCCCCATAGCCGCTAGCATCTTCCAAGTTTGTGTCATATTCTGTTGTACCACCTTTGAATTTTCTCTCCGCGTTTTAATATATCACGCTGACACTTAATTTAGACCTATATTTTTTAGATTATTAGAACCCTTTTCAACAAAAATATATACTTTAGACACATACATAATCACATACATTGTATAGTGTAATAAGTAATTATAACTACATCATCTTTTGACTATTCCAAGCCTTTATTCCTTTTCCTGCGATTTTTCATTTTTTGCTATTTCTGAATAACTACTAAAATTAACCTTAATTTACCTTTTAATATTCAATATTCCTTTTTTAAAATTCTTAATTACTATAAATAAAAAAAGAGATACACGAATTCTCGCGTATCTCCCGTAAAGTGTCACCTAGAACAAACGTAGCTCCGTTTCCTTAATCCAGCCAATTTTCGCTGAATTAGGTAATTGAACACTAATAAATGTTGCACCAGCTGTATCTTTTGTTTCAACTCTTTTTCCATTACCATCTAAAATGACATTGATATGTGTATTTTTACTTAAAGTTCCGATTGATAAGGCAGTTGGCGTTCCCGCTTCGCTCCAAATAATCGTATTGTCCTTCACAGCCGCCGCAATGCCCGGAATCGCTACAGATGCCGATTGCACCCATGCTTGCGCGCCATTATAATCAACGCGGAACCAGCGCGACGTCGCCGTATCACGCACATCTTCATGATAGGCGACAATGTTCAGCTGATCGCCAGCCTTCACCGCCGCAAACTCACGTGCCACTTGCGCATACGGAATCGTATACAGTTTCGTCGCCGCATTAACCGTCGCTACGCCATTAATCGTGCGGAATGACGCCGGCTGTGGCTGATCCGCCGGAATAATATGATCATACTGCGCCGTAATACGCGCCGGATCATTCGTTGATGCTTGCTGTTTGTTGTAATACGCCGCATCATACGCCTTCATTTCATTCATTAAACGTGAAATACTACTACCCCAGTTTTTATCGGTCGCATATTTGACGTTCATCCCCGCTGGTGTCGTGCCATTATTATAAATCGCACCTTCTTTTAAATACTTATTATAAATTTGGTCGGCATAATATTCGACGCCATCATTCATCGTTGGGAAATAGATAGCACATGTTTTTGCACATGAATCATACGCTTGATAACCAAACCCATTGTTTTTATATTGGAAAATTTCCGAGCTTCCCCAGCCTGTTTCCCAAATCGCATGTGCGAGCATAAACTGCGCATTGATGCCGTACTTGTCCTGCACCGCTAAAAACGTCGGGATTGCTTTATACAGCGCGTTCGTTTTAATGGCCGTCCCTTTTTTCTTCACTAAATACGCTTCCATTTCAGCTTGTGAAATCGTCGATGTTTTACGCAAATTTTCAACATAATATGGATTTGCTAACTGTGATGCTGCTACCCATACCATTTTGCCGTCAATGATGCCGTTATAATAAACAATATTATTAATCGTGCGCGATGTTTTCACAATAAAGCCATCGGTACGATACTTTTCTAAGGAGCTATAAACGACGCTCCCCTTTGCGCCCGCTTCACTATATGCCTTCCCCTGACCTGTTAAAAAAAGCGACGCCACCTCGGTCGTTGGCTCACTTAGCGACAATTGCTTTTCCGCTACCCAGCCAATGACTTCGCCGCTATAGCTTAACTCATAATACACCGCGCCATCTGACGTGACCGCCTTACGCGCCACCGCATACGTTTGTGCTTTTTCAGCTGATGACATATTACGCACATTGGCGAGATTTTCAACATCGGCATAAATTGGTACCGTGCCACTTAACACCGTCGCTTGTAAACTGACATTTTCATACGTTGGCTTTTCTGGTGCTGGCGCTTGTTTGTCCGTTGTATTCGACGCTGCCGTCCAAATTTCGACGTCATTTACCGTTTTGCCGAAATACCATAGCTTGCCGTCCACTTTCGCAGCACGTTCAACGCGGAAATCCGTATTCGCTAATGCTGCAAGTGTTGACAGTACCGCTTCACTTGCTTTTGTCGCACCTGGCACTGAATAACCGCGACCCGTCCCTTTTAATGTGCGCGTTTCATCCATGTCCTGCTCATCGCTATAGCTCGCGACTTTGACATCATCCTCATGCACAAAGCCAATATCAGCAAACTCATAATACACTTCTTCATCAATCGTCGCCTTTTTCTCGATAAACTGCGTCACATGAATAGTATCAGCATCAATCGCCACTGTTTTTGTCGGCTCTTTTAATGAAGGAATCGCTTTCGCCGAGCTTTTCGTAATGCTCGCCACCGCAGAAATCGCTTCCTCCACAATAACGACTGTATCTGGATTTTCCGGCTCAGGATCTGGCGTTGTCGTCGGTTTTTTCGTCGTCATATCACTCGACTTCAACCATACGACATTGCCCCCAATTTTCGCCGTATACCAATTCGTCTTGCCAATCTTCACTTTCGATGTCGTTTTAAAGGCCGTCCCTTTATAACTCGCTAACGAATTATACAGCACATTACGCGATACTCCTGCTGGGCGCGTATAGCCTTTCCCTGTTCCCTTTAGATAAAACGTTTTCGTACTATTTGGCATAACTTTCAGCGTTTGTAGCTTCAAGCTCTTTTCTTTCACCCAGCCGATTGCCTCGCCGTCCTTTTTACGTGTAATCTCAAAATAGCTCGTCCCATTGACAACCTTTTTGTTATACACATAAAATGTTTCATTCGTATACGTTTTACCAGCGAGCGTTAGCGCTTTTTTATCGCCCGCTTGTTTATAAATGGGCGATTTTGCCGATTTTGCGTTCGCCACATAACTTACAGCTTCCGCACTCGCATCAGGCTTTTCCTCTGTCGGTGGCTTTGTTGTTGCTCCAACACTCGATGCATGAAGCCACACTGTATATGTATCAATTTTGCCGAGGTACCACGTTTCATTGCCTACTTTTGCTGTTGATTGCGGCGTAAAGGGTTTATTTTTATGCGCTGTTAAATTTTTAAACATCCTATTACGCGCCTCGCCACCCGGTCTTGTATAGGCTGCACCCGTACCATTCAATTTTTTCGCAGTCGCATCATTTTTTACGTAACTAAATGACGATAGCTTCAAACTTTTTTCTTTCACCCAACCAATTGCTGGCGTTTTATCTGATGTACTACGCGTAATTTGATAGTATGTCGTTCCTGCAACGACTGCTTTTTTACGCACATAAAAAATTTCATCGGTATAGTCTTTCCCAGCAAGCATTAACGTTTTTTTATCACCAGCATTTTTATAAATCGGTGACTTCTCAGATTTCGCCGTTGCGACGAAGCTCACGTTTGTTGTCGCTACTTGCTGCGTCTCAGCCTGTGCTACTGGCGCCGATGCAAGTGGTGTCGTCATTAATGTCGCCGCGAGACAGGTCGCTGCAGCCGGCTTCCAAAATTTCAATCCATTCATAAAACTTCCACCTTTCATTTACTCATTCATTCCACTATACCATGCTAAATGATTTAGTTGTGTTCCAATATTATGTAAATTTTTAAAATTATTTTTTAAAATCACCGTTCAGAAATCACTCAAAACGCCAAAAGTCGGGTTTGGCTATACGACATATTCGATAATATGCGCCATTCGCTAACTATTTGCGTTTTTTTGACACTTATTCGTTAAAATGTCCGATAAATAATATGCTTGACACGATTTTTCGGCCGAAAAAAGCCCCTTTTTGAACGTTTTCGGGGTTCTAAGGGGCATTTTTTGTTCAAAACTAGGCATTTTAAGCATCCGTCTATGTCGCATTTTAATACGTTTTAATAAAAGTTGATTTTACCCACACCGCTTTTTTCGGTGCTTCTGGGAGATATACTTTATACCATTTTGCTTTCTTACTATCGATTTTCGACACTTTTTTGTTGTTTTTCATAACAAATTCGAGCGGTGAATAAGCGAGTGCATTCGATACTTTCGAATATTTAGACCCCGCATTTGAATGCGCCGTCGTCGTTTGTGTAATAAAGCCCAGTGTTGGCGTCGATAATTTATCGCTGCGCACCCAACCTTGTGTCCCTTTGTAATCAATACGATACCAGCGCGCCGTTTTTGTTGGGCTAATCGACACATCGCGTACATCACTATGATACGCTACGAGTTCAACTTTCTTTTTCGGCGCATAGCTACCAAGTGCGCGCGCATATGTATATGGCATCGCATAAACAGTTGTTGCTACTGTCGTCGTTGCCATCATGTCGTCTGGCATCGCCTTAAAATGAATCGGCTGTTGTTTTTTCGTTGGAATGACGTGATCATACTCTGACGGTGGCTTCAGCGCCATCGTCGTCGCCTTTTTCTTTTTATATTCCGCTTCATTATAAGGCTTCATTTGCTCCATCAAATTGGCAATTTTTTGTGCCCATGTACGGTCTGACGCATAGCGCACATTCATACCGAGCGCTGACGGACCATTATAATACAAACCATTTTTCGCCAAATAATTCGTATGGATCTTATACGCGTAGTAGTCTAATCCCTTTGTGCCCGTTGGAAAATATTTCGCGCACGTCACCGGGCAAGAATCATACGCTTGATAACCGAAAAAGTTATTTTTATATTGTGCAATAACCGAGTTACCCCAGCCTGTTTCTAAAATGGCATGTGCTAGCATAAATTGCGCGTTAATGCCGGTATCTTTTTGCGCTTCAATAAATGAAGGTGCGAGCTTATATAAAATATTATCTGGCGTCTTCCCTTTTGACAATAAAAAGGCACGCATTTCCTTCGCTGAAATCGATGATGCCTTATGTAAATCGACCGCCGCATAGCCATACATCGTCACCGCATCTTCTGGGAACCACACATATTTGCCGCCCATCTTCCCTTTATACCAATTGGTGTCGCCAATCGTTTCCTGCTGAACCATCGTCATTTTTTTCGCGACGTATTGCGATAAATCATAGACGACTTCTGACTCGCGCCCAAGCGGCATCGCATACGCGTGTTGTAGCCCAATAATATATTTCACTTGCGGCTTTAACGAAATCGTTTTGCGATTTGACAGCTTAAGATCCGCTTTTTTCACCCAACCAATCGTTTTTGAACCTTGTTCGATGCGGTAAAATTGCCCATTATAGCGGCGCACATAATACGACACATCCGCGCGCTTTCCGGCCTTTGATTTTGCCGCCTTGGCATCCGCTTTTTTATAAATAAATACATTACTGCTTGTGAGCTGTGCAATTTGATTTGTTTTTTTCTCTTTCGCATTAGCCGTCGTTCCTAAAACTGCCATACAGCATACAGCTAAACTTAGCGCAAGTAACCATGACTTCATCAATAAGGATTCCCTTCTTTCCTGTATTTCCTACTATACATATCGTCTGATTTTCGAGGTTTTCTAGTTGTAAAAATTGCTAGAATTCAGGCACAATAAGACTACAAGGAGGAATGACAATGAAAACAGAACAACAGTATTTTGACGAAGCACTGCCAATGCATGACTATATCGCACAGATGGATGTACCTTTTTTAAAGGAAGGAACAGAAGCGATTTACGAGCAATTTAATGTGCCAGAGGACGGCTTTGCGGCGCGTTTAGCAGGGTACAAAATTTTAGCGATTACTGAAAATTGGTGCGGTGATGCGATGCTGAACAACCCAATTATGCTAAAACTTGCTGAGGCTGCGGGCATTGACATGCGCGCGGCATTTCGCGATGCAGATACCGCGTTAATCGACCGTTACTTAACAAATGGTGGGCGCGCCATTCCGATTTATTTAATTCTAAACGGCGCTGGCGATGTTGTCGCAAAATGGGGCCCTCGTGCGCCGGAGCTTCAACTGCTCGTAGTGAATGGGCGCGCAGAGCTTCCACCAAAAGAAGATGCGCATTATGCCGAAGCGGAAAAAGCGCTCTATGGCGGCTTGCAGCAAAAATATATCGCCGAACCACAATGCTGGTCATGGGTATATGAAGATATGAAACGCGTCATTTTAGCAGCGTTGTAAATGAAAAAGAGGCTGGGACATACGTGTAACAACACCCTCTCAGATGAGCATAAGAAAAACCGGAATCGCGCGGTGGCGCGGTTCCGGTTTTTTAATGTTTCGTAACAGCCTCTTTTAAATTAACGGCTCTCTTGGCATATGTTCTTCAATATGGTCAAGTAATGCCAGCCAATTTTTACTGTACGTTTCTGCTGTGTAACGCGCTTCCGCTTCTTTTTTCGCGATAACGCCCATTTCTTTTGCCTTCTCTTCATCAAACATCGCCATCATTGCTTGTGCTAACGCATCGACATTATGCGCCTCAACAAGGAAGCCAGCTTGACCATCTTTAATCGCTTCGGCCGCACCAAATGCTACATCGTAGGCAATAACCGGCGTGCCATTAGCAAAAGCCTCACCAATACTTGATGCTTGTCCGTCCGTTTGCGACACGATAACATTTGCAACGCCGCTCGCTAATACTTCATCGATATTCAGCTTATAGCCATGCACTTTCACCGCATCTTTTAAGTTTAACTTTGCAATTTGCTTGTTCATCGCATCTTTGCGTGCTTTCGTTAATTTGCCGTAAAGTTCGAGCGTCGCTGCTGGTTCCTTTTCAACAACCTGTGCGAATGCCTCGATTAATTCGCTCGTACAATGACTCGCATCATACGATGATACCGACACAAATTTTTTCATATCGCGCGCCACATCTACTGCAGTTGATTCAAAATAGTCTGGCATGACGAAAATGTTTTCACGATCGCCAATATGCTGTTCTAAATGACGGCGCTGTGCATGAGTCGTCACGACAATTGGGTAACCTTTTGGCATGACACGTAATAACATATCCGCGTCTTTTGCCATTACGAGTGGCTCAAAACTTTCGACATGGCTCGTATGACGCATATAAATGCGGCTCGCCTCATCGCCTTCGATATTGCTAACACGGTCAACAGTCGATGGTTGTTCAGCGATAATAATTGGCTTCACCGCTTCTAATTTTACAAGCTCATGAATCCATTCCGTTTGCAATTGTTTCACTGCCGGAAAGACCATCGCTTTTGAATACGCTGGGTCAAATAAAAAGGCCGATTGCTGACGATCCGTTTCATTGTTGTACCAAATCGTTAAATAGCAAAAACCACTACGCGTAAAATAACGCTCCTGATTGCGTTTATTATTTGCTGGATGATAAAGCGTTTCGCGCGCTAGAAAACCTTCCGGATGAAACTCGCGGCGACTTATGCGAACGCGATTATCATCAAATTCATCGACAATCATCAGCTGACCATTTTTATCCCAGCGCTTGTATTTCGTATAGACACCGTTGACGAAGTAGCGCGCCGTATCACCGTCATCCTCTACCCAATAGCCCTCTTCAAATTTTTTAATGCTATTTTCGTAGTACGCTTTTTGCACACTAGACATCGATTGTTCATTAAATTTTTCGCGGTAATAATCATAAACGTTTAATACAGGCACGTCATCTGGAATAAAACCATATGCCTTTAACTCACGCTCAATTTGTCGATAATCCAATGAAAAATCCATCGTTAAAATAACCGGATTATAGCCATGCTTTAAAAATTGCTGCGCCTGTTTAAAAATCGAGCGATTCATGCCTGATGGCTTCACCGATAAGCTCCATACGGTTAGGAAAATTGTTTTTCGCATCGTTCGTTCCCCCAATTAAAAAGAGCTGCCATTAAATTGACAGCCCGTTGTTTAGTCATGCTTTCGTCCTGCGGCAAGGCTATCACGAAAGGCCTTCTGTTCTTTTTCCGATAACTTATTGTATTTGCGTACAAACGCGCGGTAGTTTTTCATGACCGTATTAGTTGGGCCAAATTCGCGCAAATGTCCACCTTCAATCCAAGCGATTTTCGTACAGAAGTTCTCGACTTGTTTTGTGTTGTGGCTGACGAAGAAAATCGTTTTGCCACGCTTTTTATATTCCATCATTTTTGCTAATGATTTATCTGTAAACGTTTGGTCACCGACAGACAATGCCTCGTCAATAACGATCACATCTGGATCGGCTGTAACGCTAATCGCAAAGCCTAGTTTTGCTTTCATACCACTTGAATATTGCTTCACTGGCTGATTAATAAAATCTCCTAGCTCCGAAAATTCAATAATATCCGGCATAACTTCTTCAATTTTTTCTTTGCTGTAGCCCATCAATAAACATTTAAACTCGATATTTTCTTTACCGGTTAAATTGTTTGAAAGGCCCGATTTAATGGCGATAACACTCACATCACCTTCGACAATAACCTCGCCAGAAGATGCCGGTGTGAGCCCGCCAATAATATTCGATAATGTTGATTTCCCAGAACCATTGATGCCGACAAGGCCAACAATATCGCCCTCTTCTACTGAAAACGTAATGCCTTCAATCGCATCAAATTTGCGCCCTTTCTTCTTTTTAAATGGAAGAAGTAGGTCGGTGAGTTGTTCGGACTTTGATTCATACATCGAATACGTTTTCGTCACATTTTTTAAAATAACTGTTTTTACCACCGTATATCCCCCTAAATGAAGTCAGAGAAACGTGTTCTGAACTTAAAGTGTGCTTTCGCGCCTAAATAGAGGAACACGAAAACGAGTGCTAAATTGTACAATGTTAATTCCCAATGCGTGATGAAATACCATTCATTGCCGAATAATGCTGAACGATAACCATTCGCTAAATAGTAAAACGGGTTAAGCTGTAAAATGCCGACTAACCAATCGGGAAATTTGTCTGAACGATCCCAAAGAATTGGTGAGATAAAGAACATCGCTTGTAATGCCGATTGGATAAGCATCTGCAAATCACGCACGACAACCGTCAATGTTGACATTAACAGCGTAATTGAAAAGGCTAATAAATAGCTTAGTGGTACGAAAAATAACAGCTGAATGTAAAATACTGTTGGGAATTCACCAGAAAACCAGAAAACAATCATGATTGCGCCAAGTAACACAAGATGACTATAAAATTTGCTTGTAATAATATAACTAGGAATGGCCGATAATGGGAAACTCATTTTAGCGACGGTGTTGTATTTCTGGTAAATCGACTTCGAACCATCTAAAATTGCTTTATTAATAAAGAACCAGAATGAAATACCCGCGAGCATCCATAATACATATGGCATGCCATCGATTGGTTCATTACGATTCATCGCATAGCCGAATACAAACCAGTACATAACCATTTGAATGGCTGGGTTTAATACTTCCCATGCAACACCTAAATAGTTGTTGTTGTTATCGATTCGCATTTGGAACTTCGCCAAACGCTGAATCAAGTAAAAGGAGCTAATTTGCTCTTTTACAATTTTGATTAAATCTTTCATGTAGTGTTCCTCAATTCCACGAAATTCGGTTAATAATCCACACAATAGTATACCATAGAACATTCGTTGAAACTTACGAAAACAGAGAATTTCGCCGAATCCTCTATATCTTTTGTCTTGTTGAAACCTATGCCCTTTTCACTGTAATATGCTTCATTCAAAGTCATATTTCCTTTTTCTGCTTCATTGTTAGGGAAAAGCTCTTGTTCAATCGAACACCATTTTGCGCTATAATAAGCGATAGGGTTTTCAATTCTATCTAGAAAACAGGTGACTGTATGAGAAAAGAATGGATCATTACCCTCTTTTTAATCGTCAATAAAATCTTTTTTAACACATTTAAGCTGTCTAAAAAAACGAACAACATCGTCTTTTTATGCGACTTCGGTGACAATGCCGAATACGTGACAAAAGAACTCGGTCGACGAGGCTATCGCGATGTCGTTGTCTTAAAAACTGGCAAATGTAAAACGTCTTTTAAAGACGCTGGCGTACGCGAAATTGTTTCATTTAAGCCGACAAAGCCCGTTGACTATTTACGCGGCTTGAAACGATTAGCTACTGCGCGCACTGTCTTAATCGACAACTATGCCGCACTTCTTAGTGTCTGTCATTTTAACGACGAAGTGGAAGTCATTCAACTCTGGCATGCGGCTGGTGCCGTAAAGAAATTTGGCATGGTTGACCCAAGCTTGACCTACCGTACACCAAAAGCAATAAACCGCATTTCAAAAGTGTACGAGGAAATGGATAAGATTGTCGTTGGTTCACCGTTTATGGCCCAAATTTTTGCAAGAGCATTCCAAAAAGAGAGCAATGCGTTTTTACACACAGGAATTCCACGTACTGATTTCTTCTTTGATGAGAAAGCAATGAGTGAAACAACGGATAAAGTGTATGCTACTTATCCTGAGCTACGTGGTAAAAAGGTTGTGCTCTACGCACCAACCTTCCGCGACAACGAGCTAACGCAGCAACAAATCCCGCTTGATTTCGTCAAAATTGCATCGCAGCTTGGCGATGACTACCGATTAGTGATTAAATTGCATCCAGCGGTCGCGCATGATTTAAATGCCTTCCGTCACCCATATATTATCAATGTAGCAAACAAATTGTCGGTAAACGATTTGTTACTTGTGACCGATTATTTGGTGAGTGATTATTCGTCGATTCCATACGAATTTGCACTGCTTGGTAAGCCACAAATTTTTTATCCGTACGATTTAGAACAGTACCAGATGAGCCGCGGCTTCTGGGATTCATATGACCAAGTTGTACCTGGTCCTGTCGTCGATAGTGATGACGAGCTTGTACATACGATTTTGCATATGGATTTTGATTTGCCGCAGGTTGAGCAATTTGCTGCGAAGTGGAATTGCTATTCAGACGGTCATACCGCAAGAAAGCTTGTAGACTACTTACTGAATGAGGAGTGATTTGTAAATGAAGACCGTTCTTACATACGGAACATTCGATTTACTACATGTCGGACATATTAATCTTTTGCGTCGTGCGAAAGCCCTCGGTGACAAGTTGATTGTCGCTATTTCTACAGATGAGTTCAATGCGATGAAACATAAGCAAGCGTATTACCCATTTGAGCAACGCAAACAGATTTTAGAGGCCATCCGTTATGTGGACCTCGTCATTCCAGAAGAAAACTGGGAACAAAAAATATCAGACGTTCAAACATATAACGTCGATACGTTCGTCATGGGTCATGACTGGGAAGGTGAATTTGACTTCTTGAAAGATTATTGCGAAGTTATTTATCTCCCACGCACAGAAGGTATTTCTACAACGAAAGTCAAATCAGATTTAAGCGAGCATTAAAATTAAAAAGAGGAAAAAAGCACTCAACTTGAAGTTGAGTGCTTTTTTAGTTACATCACTGCTGAGTCTTTAAAGAAATTCGTCAGCTCATCATTTAAACGGTGTAAATCTTCAATTACATGACTAAAGTTTTGGACAAGTGTTGCTTCCTCTTCAGAAGCTGTTGAAATTTGCTCGATATTTGCTTGCAGTTTTGACAAATCCTGTTGCACTCGTTGAATAACTGTTTCAATTTGAACCGTTGATTTTGCCGTTTGTTCTGAAAGGTTGCGGACTTCTTGTGCCACAATATTAAAGCCAGCACCGTATTGTCCTGCACGCGCCGCTTCAATTGACGCATTTAAGCCAAGTAAATTCGTCTGACGCGACACATCTTTAATCATGCCCGTAATCGCATTCGTTTGCGCCGCATTTTCAAGTGCATGCTCTGCTTGTGTGGCAACTTCTTCACTCGATGCCGCAAGCTCTTCTGAGTGCGATGCAATCGTGTGCACATTGTCTTGAAGATTGGACACAATCTTATTAATTTGCTCTAAATAGCCTTTAATTTTTTCCTCGCGCTCTACTGGTAAACCAATCGCTAATGCACCGACTACTTCATGTCCTTCGCGTACTGGAAATGCAAAAGCATTAATCGCAACACCGTAAACGTTTTTGTCGATATACACGTCCGCATTACGTCCACTAAATGCGGTATAAACATTATTATCTTGTGGATTTACCGTCTGCCCATCCACATAGCCTGAATCTACATTACGACCTGCGAAATATTTAACAATCGTGTCGCTTTTTTTATCTGCAACTGCAACAATCGCTTCTCCACGTAAAATTTGATGAATATATGGTGCAGCCAATACTAATGCGTCAATTTGATTCATATTTAAGTCCTCCCTTTACCCATCTATAACTAAAGTAAAACACATTTCCAAATATTTTACAAAAATAAATTACAAAAGACTATTTTATCGCAAAAAAATAGAGTGAATACCTAATATAATGGACTCACTCTATTATAAATTATTGTTCTACCGCACTATGACGTTTCTTGAATACCAATACAAAGTACATAAATGTAATAAAGAAAGCGCCTACTGCGACGACAACTAAAATTCCGATATTTTGCCAGAAGAATGGCATATCACCTGTTGAAATCGCTGCTTTAAATCCTTGAATTGAATACGTCATTGGCATGAACACATTTAATTTTTGGAAGAAGCTTGGCAACATTTCAAGCGGGAATGTTCCCGCACTTGACGTTAATTGCATGACCATAAATACAAGCATAATATAACGACCAACATCATTGAAGATCGATACGAGCATTTGTACAAGCGCAATGAACGTGTAACTTGCGACGAGCGCCATCAAGTAGACGGCAAAGAGATTTTCTGTCTGCAAGCCTAACAATAATTTGACGATTGTTACGATAATGATTGCTTGGAAGAAGCCCAGCACGAGTAACACAGATGTTTTACTCCAATACCAGGCACGTGCACTTGTTGGTTGTATTGATGGATGCGTCACATTGAAAATAACGGTAATTACTAATGCACCGACTAATAGCCCCATTGACATGAAGTACGGCGCAAAACCTGTACCATAGTTTTCTACCGCATTTTGCTCTTTTTTATCAAGTGTTACTGGTTCGGCTTCCATATTGTACGTATCATCCGTTACTTCTACATCAGATGCCTCATCATGTGCATCCGCTAGTTTTGTTTGTAACTCTTTTGAGCCATCTGTTAACTCTTGTTGACCATCTAATAATTTTGTTGAGCCATCTGCAAGTTCAGTTGACCCATCTGTTAAGTCACCTGTACCTTTTTGTAAATCGCCTAAACCAGTGACTAATGAGTTAGAACCTGTATCTAATTGACCAAGTCCTGAAACAAGTGAGCTAGAACCATCTGCTAATTGTGTCATACCCGACTGCAAGCTACTTGCGCCTGTTTGTAGTTGACCTAAGCCACCGTCTAAGTCCGTCGCACCCGCTTCGAGTGTGCCTAAGCCTTTTGTTAGGTCACTTGAGCCTGTTTGCAATTGGCCCATGCCACTCGTTAAATCGGTCGCTCCTGCCTCGAGTGTGCCTAAACCTTTTGTTAAGTCACTTGAACCCGTTTGTAATTGACCCATGCCACTATTTAAATCAGTCGCTCCTGCTTCGAGTGTGCCTAAGCCTTTTGTTAAGTCACTTGAGCCTATTTGTAATTGACCTAAGCCACTATTTAAATCAGTCGCTCCTGCTTCGAGTGTACCTAAACCTTTTGTTAAATCAGTTGCACCACTTTTTAATTTCATAAGCCCTTCATCAAGTGATGTGGCGCCCGTTGCGAGCGTTTGTGCTTTTTCATCTAACTGCTTCGTGCTCGCAATGGATTGATCCCAGCCCTCTGCAAGTTGTTGTGTGCCATCTGCTAATGAAGTAGCTCCTGTTGCTAACTGGTCAACACCTGGTTGTACTTTATTAGTTAAGCCATCTGCTACGCTTTTTGCCAATGCCTGTGCTTGCGCATTGGCATCTGGAGCAGCCGCTGTTTTTGCGACTGTTTTTTGTGCCTGTGCAGCGGTTGTTGCAGCCGTTTCTGCATCTGTTGTTGCTTGCTGCGTTGCTTGTGCTGCTGCTAATAATGTCGCTTTTTGTTCATCTGATAACGTTGTATCGTTTTGAATTGTTTCGACTAATTGATTAGCGCTTTGAGAAGCTACCGCCGCTTTAGCTGACGCCTCATCAGAAGCAGTTGTCGCCGCTTCTACTGCTTTTGTTGTTGCCGCGGGTTGTTCCGCGTCATTATTTCCAAGTAATGCAGATAAATTACTAGCCGCTGTCGCAAGTTGTGGTACGCTCGTATTCAGCTCTTGTAAACCACCTGAAACTTGCTGCGCACCGTCATTTAATGCTGTAATATTGTCTTTTTGCTTCGCAATACTTGAAGCTAATACAGCTGTACCTTCTTGTTGGAATTGCGTAGCACCGGCCGCTAAATCATCGGCCCCTTTTTTCGCTGTGACAATGCCATCTTGTAATTCTTTCGCACCTGTCTTTGCCGATGCAGCTCCCGCTTTCAATTGTTCAGAGCCATCCGCTGCCGATACAATGCCGCTTGCAAGTTGTTTTGAACCATCTTTCGCAGATGCAGCTCCTGCTTTCAATTGTTCAGAACCATCCGCTGCCGATACAATGCCACTTGCAAGTTGTTTTGAACCATCTTTCGCAGATGCAGCTCCCGCTGTCAATTGTTCGGAGCCATCCGCTGCCGAATTAATTCCTGCATGTAATTGCGATGAACCATCTTTCGCGGATGTTGCACCATCTGCTAACTTTTTCGAGCCATCTTTTGCGGAATTAATACCATTTGTGAGTTGCGTTGAACCATCTTTCGCTGAGCCAATCCCCGTATCAAGTTGAAGCGATCCATCTTTTGCTGACACAATGCCGGTATGTAGATCCGTTGCACCTGTCTTTGCCGATGTTGCGCCATCATTTAGTTGAATAGCACCGTCTTTTACTTGAAGAATCCCATGTTGTAAATCCGCTGTACCGTCTGCTAATTTTTTAGAGCCACTTTTTAATTTTTTCGCGCCGTCTGCAGCATCGCCGTAGCCGTCGCCCATCTTTTTAATCGTCTCGAATAATTGCTCTGAGTACGTTTCAGCCACTTTTGTATTGACCTTCGTACGAATTTTTTCCATCGCTGAGCTTGTAACTTGCGATGCTAAGAAGTTTAATCCTTGGTTTTGTTTATACGTTAGTGACATTTTTTCAGGTTGTTCATCTAATAACGTTCCTGCATTTTCACTAAAATTTTTAGGAATCTCAATCGACATATAATATTTTCGATCATCTAATCCCTGCTGTGCTTGTTCCTTCGTTACCTCATGGAAATTTAAACTTTTATCTTTCAGCAATTCATCGACTAAATCGTCACCGACTGTTAACTTTTTGCCTTCTACCGTTGCGCCATTATCTTGATTGACGATGGCAACCGGTACTTTATCTAATTTGCCATAAGGATCCCAAAACGACCATAGGAACATGCCTGCATAAATAATTGGTACAAATAAAATAGCTGTTAATGAAATCATTAACATTTTATTTGAAAATATATGCTTCCACTCTTCCTTAAACATGCATGTGACCTTCCTTCATTTATTTGTTCTATCCTTCATCCGAAAATACTAATTGACCAAATTCTTCAATCGGTCATTTTTGAGCAAAAAATAAGATTAAGGTGTTAACCCTCTAAAAATCGTACTTTGGAAAAGATCAATGATTTGCTTCTCTGTCAGCTCATTTTCATGATACTCTGACCATTCTACTGCCACTGCCAAGTAAGCCTTTAACAATAAATATGCGACTAAGCGCGTATCTGCTGCGACCAGTTCACCTTTCGCCACCGCAATATCGATTCGCTCTTCTAAGAACGATAGCAGCGCATCTTCAATCTTTTTCATCATCGCATGAACTTCAGGCGTGTTCATCGATTTTTCTTCTTCAATCAACTTCGCATATAGCTTATGCATTTCACGAAATTCTAAAATCTTCATTAAAACGTGATGGGCATTTTTTGTAAACGGTAATTCAGGTTCAATTATATTTTCGACTTCTCGCTTCATCTCTGCAACCATTTGCAAGGCGATATGTTCGAATAACACATCTTTATTTTTAAAAAACGTGTAAATCGTTCCCTTTCCTACTTTTGCTAGTTTGGCGATTTGATCCATTGTCGTCGCTTTATAGCCAAATAACGTGAATGATTGACGTGCTGCTTCGATAATTTCTGTACGGCGATCCATATCGCTCAACTCTTTTCTTCGTATATTCTAAAAATGACCAGAAACCCATTTCGGTCATCTAGTCATTTATTGTATCACTTTTTTGAGAAAACTCAACTGCTTTCCAAAAAAAATCCCCTTTAAACAACACTGATTGTTTGAAGAGGCTAGTGTTTTTAATAATGTGCATGTTCAGATCCGACAAATGAAAAAAAGCGCCGGGATGTGCGCTCTTTTTCGAAAAAGTGAATGGGTTAAGGTCGAAGAAGCTGGTGAAACTTCTTCTAGCTGTAGCTTATCATGAAGTGATTCCTTCCCTCAATAGCATGGCTAAACGTTGAGAAATGCGCTAAAAAAAGTGTGAAAAAATGATTTTTCCACACTTTGCACACGTTATTTAGCTATTACCCGTTTTTATTCCGAGCGCATTGAAGTAAATAGGGCATCCCATTTTTTATATTGTTCATCAGAGCTATAATGCGTTTGCACAAGTTGATACCCTGCCTCACCCATCGCTTTTGCGCGCTCTGGTTCTTTAAATAACGCGATCATCGCATCCGATAATGCCTCAATATCCTCATCTGCCACAACCGATGCAATTTCTGGATTATCATACATTTCTTCTACTAAATAGTTAATGTTAAACGTTACAACCGTTGTTTTATTCGCATACGCTTCTAACGCCACAAGCGATTGCCCTTCATAACGCGATGTAATGATGGTAAATTGAGATTCTGCAAAAACATCGTCTGCATGTGTCGTATAACCTTTTAAAAAGACATGATTCGTTAATTTCAAGCGGCGAATTAATTTCTGCAGCGTTTCTTGTTGATCTCCGGCCCCATAAATATTTAACATAGCATCTGGTTCCTCACGTACGACCATTTTAAACGCTTTAATCGCTAAATCTATGCGTTTTTCACTCGCTAGTCGGCTAACAATCGACGCCACAAACGGCTTTTTCTCTACTGAAAGTTGGCGTACATTCATCGCATGTGAAATGACATGATAGTCAAAATTATCGCCAAAATCCGCTTCTAAATCGGCCTTTTGATGTTCAGTTAGCACAACAACAGGGACATTTGCTTCTTTATTCGCAAATAGGCGTTGATGATTTTCCTTCAGCTGGCTTCCACGCGTAAATGGTTCTTCATAGACAGTCGTATGAATCGCATAAATACGGTAGGCCAAATCCTTCGATACTTGTTGAATTTTAAAGGCAGAGCCTGGGCCATCACAAATAAAATACGGCTTTGCTTGTTCAGCACGTGCCAATTCTTCTAAAAAGTACGTGTGAAATTCATTGTTGTTATCAAATGCCACCGCTTCTTTTGTATCTGGACTAAACAAGACAATACGTTGCTGCTTCCCTGTCTCTGAATTAAACCAGCGCGCTAAATAGCAATGCCCATCCGATGTATAATGTAAAATTTGATTCAGCCCACCATTTTTCGGATGATAGGTCGATTTACGAATTAAGTAACCGTCTGGATGGTACTCTTCTGTATAAGCGATGACACGCGTATTTGAATAATAATAATCAATGCTTGCAAGTTGTCCATTTGTATCCCACTTTTTATGCTTAACGAACTGGCCATTTAAAAAATACAATGTCGCATGCTCATCATCTTGTATTTTATAGCCTTTTTCTTCGCGTTTATGAAGCTCTTCGTAATGCTCGCGGTCCTCATAACTGACATTTTTATCGCGCGTCATTTTCTTGCGGTAATAATCGTATACATTAATAATTGGCGCCTCGCTATCAACGCGACCATCTTCATGTAATGTACGTTCAATTGCGGCGTAGCCATACGGTTTATCATCTAATGTCACAATCGCACTACGATAGCGTTCATTATTAAACAGATGCGTACGGCGGAACATGACACTATTAATGCCACCTTTATTCACATCTACATCCCAAACAACCATAAATACTGTGCGTTTTGCCATCGCCAATCACTCCTACTTGCGGTTCATACAATCAATAACGAGCTGTGCTACACGTTCCGTAGACTTACCATCTAAGTCATCGAAGAATTTATCGGTGAATTCCGTTAAATCAACTACTTCGTCTGCACGATGCTTATTCATTGAAGCAACAAGCTCGTCTGTATTACGCACGACATCTCCTGGTGTGAACTCATCGTATGACACATAGAAATCACGAGATGCCACATATTCTTCTAAATCAAAGCAGAAGAAAATCATCGGTTTATTTAATAATGCAAACTCAAAGCAAACAGATGAGTAGTCTGTAATTAAAATATCGGTAATAAATAAAATATCATTTATAGAAGGGTATTTCGTAAAATCTTTAATTTTATCGCGATATTCTACCGGAATTTTAAATTTCTTTTTCACGAATGGATGCATTTTAATTAAAAACACATCATTATCGCCAAGTGACGCATACAGCTTATCAAAATCAAGCATTTCATGCGGGAAATGCGCACTTGTTTGACCATTACCACGGAATGTCGGTGCGTATAATGTCACATGCTTACCTTCTAAATCAGGATACTTGCCGTACATCATCGCTTTTTTATCCGCTTTATATTGTTCATCGAAAAATACATCGGTACGCGGCACGCCTGTTGCCACAACTTTTGATTCATCGATACCAAAGCCCTCTGCGTAGAACGGTGCTACGTATTGTGAGCTGACAATCGCTTTCGTGTAGTTTTTATGTGACAACGATGTCGGTTTCGGACCACCTGGTTTACCCATACGGCTAAAGCCGAATGTTTTAAACGCGCCAACCGCATGCCAAACTTGAATTAAATCGGCTCCTTTGCGGATTTTTAGTGGATAAATCATCGGATAAAAATCATCTAACATCACAACTTTTGATGTTGCGATATTGTACGCTAATTGAATAATTTCAATGTAGCGTTTACGTTTTTTAACGCTTGGTTTTAATAAGAAATAATAGTCATATGCTTCCCTGCGTTGAAGTTCATCATAAACCATTTGAAAGTTGTCGCTTAAATCTTTACGACTATCGGAAAGAATCGAAATTTTGTTTTTTTGGATGGGTAGCATTGAGAAGCCTTTGTACATCGCTTGGAAAATTTCTTTTTTAAATTTGCGGTCTAACTTTTTCTTAAATGGTTCTTTCTTTTTCTTTTTTGTTGCCATCTGTATACCTCTTTTCGAAACAAAATCATCCTTAATCGGATTCAAATAGATGTTGTACGATTTTTTGTGATACGTTTTTTGTATGACTGAAATTAAAGCTCACCATACGTGATGTATCATAATATTCATTCGTCGTGCGATTATTAATCCATGAAACGAGCGCTTGCTGTTGTTGCAAAATCGTCCCGTCAGAAATATCTTCAAGTGGACGGTAAAGACCCCTACTTGACGTGTATTGCGCTAAATCTGGTACGTAATGTGCAAGTGGTCGTTCAAATAACGCGTATTCAAAAATGGCCGATGAGTAATCCGTAATAAAAGCGTCTGCGATCGGCATCCATTCATTTAATGGGTATTGATAGTCGAGCAAAATGTTCTCAAACTGCGTCAGCGCCTGCCACTGCTCCCGATTTGAATAAGGGTGTGGCATGACGATGAGCTGAATATGTGGTGCTAATTGCGGTGCGATTTGTTCGAGGACTGCTAGCCAATCGAGATTCGATTCACTTTGCCCATCTTTCGCACGATACGTCGGTGCAATTAATACTTTGCAGCGGCTCCTTTGAATAGGTGTTAGCGCCTCATTCGGCACGACTTCTTCACCAAGTAAATCCGTACGTGGAATACCAAGTGGATATACTTGGTTTTGTGGCATATTAAACGCCTCCGCATAATACGGTACAACAGCTTTTGAAGATACATAGACGTGTGAATAATGCATATGGACAGGCACGATACGTAAATATTTTGATGATGGTCCAAATTTCGTATCCTTCGTACTATACCCGAATTTTTTAAATGCACCTGCAGCGTGCCATAATTGCACAAATTTTGTTTCTTTACGCGGATTTATAAGATAAACCGGTAAAAAATAATCGTCTAATAACACCATTTTTGCGTTTGCAATCGCTGGCAACTCTTTAAATAAAGCGAGGCTCATTTGCTTTGGTGCTTTGCGTATTTCAATGTGCATATCTGGATGCTTTGCTCGTATTTCACGTACAACTGCCTTTAAATTACCTTCTAGCTGATTAGAGCGATAGGTGTAGACGACAATTTTTTTGTCATCTACTGATTTTTGCTCTAAAACGAAATAGAAGAATCTATAAATAGCTTTATAGATTCTCTGGATAGTATATTGGATTGTCTTTTTTAGATTTTCCATAACATGACGCTCTTACCCCATGAGCTAGATAAGTCACTTTCGAAGGCTGTAATAATATCTTTAACAGATGTCACTTCTTGTGTGTATCCAACTAATGTAGATAAGTACTCAGGAATTTCTGGATGTGCTTTATAAAGATCCACTGTTTTTTGGAAATCAACAGCACCACTGCGGCTTGAACCAACAAGTGTTAAGCCTTTTTCAAGGACCATGCGCGTATTGATTTCTACCGGGTATTCACTTACACCAAGTAAGCAAAGTGTTGCTTCTGGGTTTACGTGGTCAATCATTTGGTCGATAGCGTATTGACTACCTTTACCACCAGCACATTCAAATGCGTGATCTACCATATAGTCCTCTGGAATTTCATTAATGAAGATTTTTTCATCAACGAATGAGAAGTGATCTAATTTGTATTGTGTTTTACCGAAGATTGTCACTTTGCAGTCTGGATACATGTATTTTAATAATAAACATGTGATGAAACCTAAGTTCCCATCGCCCCAAACACCAAATGTGCCGCGACGTTTAATTGCTTTACGTTCAAAGCGTGCGATTGAATGGGTAGCGATTGTTACTAATTCCGTAAATGCTGCTACTTCCATATTCATATCGTCTGGTAATACGACTAAACGATCGCGATTTAAAAATACATAATCTTGCATAAAACCATCATAACCTGAAGAACGGAATTTACTAGAACGTAAATAGTTTTCAGCCACATATGGATCTTCTTCTGTTGGCGTATTTGGTACCATCACAACTTTTGTGCCAACCGCATATTCACCTGTTGGGTCGTAAGCTACTTCGCCGACACCTTCGTGAATCAATGCCATTGGTAATTTTTTCTTCATCGCTTCTTCGCCACGTGTTCCTGTGTAGTAACGTTGGTCCGCAGCACAAATTGAAAGGTGAGTTGGACGTACAACGACGTGGTCAGATGAGATTGCACGGTCCTTATAAGTTACTTCGATCTGACGGGCAGATACTAATCGATAAATTTGGTTAATCATTATTTATCTAAACTTCCTTTTAAAATTGAATTCGCCACGTTTAAATCGTATGGCGTTGTTACTTTAATATTATAGCTTTCACCACGTACTAATTTAACTTTCTCACCTTTGATTGCGAAGATTTTACATGCATCTGTTAAAATTTCTTTTTCATCTTGAGATAGGCTATTGTAAAGCTCTTGTAGCTTTTTAATGTTGAATGTTTGCGGCGTTTGGCCTTGGAACATATGACTACGCACTGGGATTTGCGTAATGAATTCACCATCTTGTGATTCAACGATTGTATCGATTGCTTCGATTACGGTATCGACAGAAGCAAATTCAAGACCTGCATCGATGTTTTGTTCGATGATGCGATGTGTTAAGAATGGACGTACAGCATCATGTGTAATTAAAATATCGTCGTCGCTTAAACCATTCGCGCTATCGATTGCTGCAATGACATTCATGATTGTGTCATTACGGTCTGTGCCACCTTGAATAACCGCCACTTTTGGTAAGTCTAATTGATGTTTTTTCACAAGATCTTTTGTGTATTGAACCCAATCTTTTGGAACCGCGATAAAAATTTTATCGATACGGTTATTTAAAATGAATTTCTCTAATGTATGAATGATGATTGCTTTATCATTTAATGTTAAAAATTGTTTAGGCATTGGTACGTTACCCATACGAGTCCCTTTACCACCTGCTAAAATACCTGCATAAATCATGTATAGCACCTCGTTGATTATAAAATTAATTTATTATTATTTTTGGAATTTATCTCTAAAAGTAAGAATATCATAAATACCTTTCAAAAACTTGAACTACCCCCACTTAGCCGTTCTTCGAACGTTGCTTGAAGTGGGAGATTCCTACGAACAGTGCTTGCTTATTTCTATTTACTTGAAACAGTGGCTTCACTTTTTTAGTAGGCTAGCACCGCAATTCCCGCGGCTCTTACATTTATTGACGTAAGATTCTTAATCCTCCAGTTAGTATATTCTTACTTGCGTTAATATCGCGGTCTAATAACGTACCACAAGATGGACAAGTCCATTGACGAATATCCAATGTTTTCTTGCCATCTCGATGACCACATACATGACAAATTTGGCTCGATGGGTAGAATCTATCGATTTCGACAATTTTTCTATCGAGCCATTGCGCTTTATATTTCAGCTTGGTCACAAATTCAGACCATGACACATCCGCTATTGCTTTTGCCAACTTATGATTTTTCATCATACCTTTTGTATTTAAGTCTTCAAGACAGATGACGTCATAGTGACGAATCAATTCCGTTGACAGTTTATTCAAAAAATCTTCTCGTTGAAACGCGACACGCTCACGCAAACGAGCCACTCTACGACGTTGCTTTTGATAGTTCATGCACGCACGTAAATCACGACCCTCTTTTTTCGCTTGCTCGTAGCGACGGGATAATTTGCGCTGCTCACGTTTTAACTTCTGCTCCATTTTGGCTGTAAAGCGTTGGTTATCCACTTTACGCCCATCGGAAAGAATCGCGAAGTCAGTGATGCCTAAATCTATCCCAACAGATTGGTTTGTTTTAGGCAAAGGCTTGAAGTCGGGTACTTCACACAAAAGCGACACGTAGAATTTGCCACTTGCATTATATTTGATTGTTGCTTTCAGTATACGGCCTTCGATGTCACGCGACTTCGCAAATTTCATCAGTCCTAATTTTGGTAATTTGATTGTATTGCCGATAATCGCAATACAGTTATGGCTGTTCTTCGTTGTATAGCTTTGAACAAGGTTCTTTTTACTTTTGAAACGAGGATACTTATTTTGTCCTTTGAAAAAACGTTTAAAAGCATCCATTAAATTTTCATAAGAGGCTTGTAACGCCACACTATCTACATTGCGTAACCATGCCGTATCATCTTGTTTTTTCATCTTTGTGAGCATTTTAGACATGATGGAACGATTCAACCCTTTTCCTTCTTCTTCATAAGAAGTATTCCAACGTTCAAGGAAATGGTTATAGACAAAACGACAATGTCCATGTGTTTGATGAATAAGCGCTTGCTGGTCTTTATTTGGGTAGATACGGAATTTATACGCTTTATGTGGCATAACAGTCACCTCTTTCTAATCATTATTTTGTCCTTGAGACTGAATATATTTTTTAATCGTTTCTATCGATGCACCGCCAGTTGTTATGAGACAGTAACTTTTAGACCAAAACATTCCTTGCCATAATTGCTGTTTGATTTCTGGAAAATCTCGTTTTATTAATCGTGAGCTTGCGGATTTATACGCATTGATGAATTTTGAAAGTTCGGTATTAGGGTGTGCTTTAAATAAAATGTGAACATGGTCTTTATCATGGTGCCATTCGATTAAAGATATGTTGTAGTTGCTTCCTATTCTTTCAAAAATATTTTTTGAGTAATTTGATTTCTCATCATTAAATACTTTTTTTCGGTATTTGACGACTAAAACTAAGTGATAGTGCAATGAGAACACTGAATGATTATTACTATCTAAAATCATTGTTGTATCAGCCTTTCTTGTTTATAACACTGATTATACAATAAAGCTGATTTACAGTCAAAACTTAATGCCTTGTAGCATTCACCACCCACCTACTCGCTACACTCCTTGAGGTGGGCGTCCTCTGCTCACCTTTGATAGAAACATCCGTATTGTTATACAGTTGAAATACATTTTGAAGGCGTTTTCTTCACATTTAGAACGTCTAAGTAGCTACTAGGGTTGCGCTAACTATTTTGTTGCTTGTTCATCACGCACTTTTGCTACAAACGCTTGCATACGGTCCATTGCTTCGACTAATGTTTCAAATGCATAAGCATACGTGATGCGTAAATAACCTTCTGCCGCAAATACAGCACCCGGTACAACGCAAACGTCCGCTTCTTTTAATAAACGCGTCGCAAATTCATGGGACGTCATGCCAAATTGTTTAATAGAAGGGAAAATGTAAAATGCACCGTTTGGTTTATGCACTTCAAGCCCCATGTCTACTAAGCGACTATAAATATAGTCTCGGCGCTCTTTGTAAGATGCGGTCATTGCAATTGGTGCATCTTTTGAACTTGTTAACGCTTCAATTGCCGCATATTGGCTCGGCACTGCTGCACATAAAATATTAAAGGCATTTACTTTCACCGTAATATCCGTCAATGCTTGTGGTGCTAAAATAAAGCCAATGCGCCAGCCTGTCATTGAATGTGATTTTGATAAGCCTGAAATTAAAAATAGCTTGTCTTTTAATGCTGGGTAGCTACCAAATGAACGGTATTCCCCTTCAAAAGTGATTTCGCTATAAATTTCATCGGAGATTAAATAAATAGCTTGCTCCGCTAAAAATGCCGCCAACTCATCCATACGTTGTGGACTAACTGTCGCCCCCGTTGGATTTGATGGGAAGTTAAAGAAAATCGCTTTTGTTTTTGGTGTAATCAATGCTTTTAATGCTTCAACTTCAGGTTCAAAATTTGTTTCGGTAATATCTAATAATACAGGTTTTGCTTTTGCATACTCAATCATCGGCACATAACCTGCATACATTGGTGCAGACACAATAATTTCATCGCCCGGCTCAATAATTGTGCGCAGTACAGCATCAATCGCTTGTGTTGCACCATTTGTTACGAGCACTTCATGTTCATTGTAATTACAATGATAGCGCTCATTGAAATACGCCGCCGTCACTTGACGCAATTCAAGCAAACCGGCATTCGGTGAATACGATGTTTTGTTTTCCTCAATCGCTCGGATACCGGCTTGCTTCACTGCTTCAGGTGTTGGAAAATCAGGTTGGCCAATTGTTAAATTTAGTGCATTTGGATAATCTATTAGTTGATTTGAAAATTCACGAATTCCAGAGATACGAAGTTGTGTTGCTTCGGTATTTAATGTTAATGACATAAGTCAATCATTCCTTCTTTTTCTTATAAATAATGTGTTTTTACACACATTTTTGAATTTGTACTTATTATACAGTTATATGACGTAAAGAGAAATACAAATACTTCATTCTGTCAAGTTGCATTGTTCTAAATGCCAAATTTAAGCCACAAAAAAAGGCCTGCTAGTAAGCAGTACCCTTTTTTCATAGATTAATGATTTAATACTGCTTTTAAAAATTCTTGTGCACGCTCTGTTTTTGGTGCTGTAAAGAATTCTGATGGTGGTGCTACTTCAACAATTTTACCTTCCGCCATAAAGACGATATCGTTACAAATTTCCTTTGCAAAGCCCATCTCATGCGTGACAACGACCATTGTCATACCATCATTTGCTAAGCTACGAATCGCATCAAGCACTTCTTTTACCATCTCTGGGTCAAGCGCTGATGTTGGTTCATCAAATAGCATAACTTCTGGGTCCATCGCAACCGCACGCGCAATCGCGACACGCTGCTGCTGACCACCTGATAGACGACCTGGGTACGCGTCGAATTTATCACCTAAGCCAAGCTGAGTTAATAATTCCTTCCCGCGTTTTTCCGCCGCTTCCTTCGATAGACCCTTTACTTTCATTGGCGCCATTGTGACATTTTCAAGTGCCGTTTTGAAAGGATATAGATTAAAGCTTTGGAATACGAAGCCAATATTTGTACGTGCCTTATTGATGTTTGTTTTTTTGTCGTGGATCGAAATACCATTAACAATAATTTCGCCACTATCGATTGTTTCAAGTGCATTAATCGTACGAATAAGCGTTGATTTACCAGCACCACTTGGACCAATTAATGCCACTACGTTTGATTTTGGTACTTCTAAATGAATATCTGTAAGCACATGGTGATCACCATAGCTTTTATTGACGTTTTTAATTGAAATCATAAATAATTGCCCTCCTACTGCTCTTTATCCATCATACGTTTTTCGAAGTAACGAATAATTAAGGATAAAGCGAATGTAATAACGAAGTAAATAACTGCTACTGCTGTCCATACTTCAAGCGCACGGAATGAACTCGCAACAAGACTCTTCGCGCGTAATGTTAAATCGATACCACCGATTACGGACACTAAAGATGAGTCTTTAATTAACATAATAAATTGCGAAGCAGATGGCGGCATAATACGACGTACAGCTTGCGGTAAGATGATGAAGCGCATTGCTTGAAGATGTGTCATCCCACTCGCACGCGCCGCTTCCATTTGGCCTTTTGGTACAGCTTGCACACCCGCACGGAAAATTTCCGCTAAGAATGCACCATTAAACGTTGCTAAACCGATAATTGAAGCCCAATAAGTATCTAAGTTTAACACTTGTCCTAAACCGAAGAAAATCCACATTAATAAAACTAATAGTGGTACACCACGCATAATTTCTACATAAGCCCCAGAAATAAAGCGAATGACAGGGTTTTTCGCAATACGTCCTAGACCAAAAATAATACCGATTGGTAAGCTCAGCAACAGGGCAATAGCTGAGATTTTAATTGTGAGCCATGCGCCGTACATGAGGACATCCCAGTTGTCGGCCACTACACTCCAGTCAAAATCATAATTTAACATTACATTAACCTCCTAATAATAAAACGAAAAGAAAGAGGCTGGGTCTAAACCCTTCGCCTCTTTGTATTGGGTGAAACGGTAATACGGTCGTGCTGTTATTTCGGTTGGTCTACAGAGTTTAACCAGTCATTGCTATCAAACCATTTTGCTTTTAGTTCTTTTTCTTGTTCAGAGCCTTTGTATTCTTTTAAGAAATCATTGATGAATTTAAGCGTCTCTTCATCGCCTTTTTTCACTGCGATACCTAATTCATCTGTTGCTAATAGCTCGTCGAATTTTTTAACTTTGCCTTTGTTTTCCAAAGCATAAACTTGAATCGCTGGTTCGTCATAAATAACGCCAGCTACTTTACCTTGTTGTGCTGCAAGTGCTGCTGTTGGGAAATCTTCAAATTCTTGAACTGTTGCATTTTTTACTTTTTCTTTTGCAACGATCGCACCAGTTGTCCCAATTTGAACAGCGATTTTATTACCCTTTTTATCGATATCTGCAAGTGTTTTTGCTGTGCTACCTTTTTCTACCATGATTGCTTGACCAGTTGTATAGTATGAGTCCGCAAAGTCTACTGCATTTTTACGTTCGTCTGTAATTGTCATACCTGCTAAGACTAAATCTACTTTATTTGCTTGTAATGCTGGAATTAATGAATCAAAACCAAGTTGTTTTACTTCTAATTTTGCACCCATTTTTTCGGCAATTGCATTTGCTACGTCTACATCGTAACCAATCATTTCGCCTTCTTTATCGAACATTTCAAACGGATAATAACCTGCATTTGTACCAATTACTAATGTTTTTTGTTCTTTTACTTTATCTACTGTTGATGAACCACTTTTTTCATCATCGCTACTACCGCAAGCTGCAAGTGCTGCAGTCACGACGACTAATAAGAATGCTGCTAACCATTTTTTCATGTTTTGCTATCCCCTCTCGGAATTTGTTTTCGAATATTTATTATAAATAAATTATAGTTTATTTTTATTCATTTGTCTACATAAAAATTAACATTATTACATCTAAATGAGTATATTATTCAATATTCTTAAGTAATATACAGACTTTATGAATAAAATACGCATATATAACAGCATATATATGCACATTGATTTTGGCATTTCTCGCTATCAAACGTTGTTTTAACGCCATTTTTTTGAACTTTTTACTGTTATTAGTTAAATAAAATACTTTCCAATGTATATTTATACACTTTTATCTTATTTTATTCGTACACAATATGCAATTAAAAAATACTTTTGCAAAAATAGTCACTTCCAAAAGCATTTTTCTGTCCACTAATTCATTTTTAACAGTTGCAGCATCCCTTGCGCTGTTTGCATATGCATCGCCATCGCATACTGTGCTGCCTGCTGTAATATACTCGCCTTTGTGAAATTCATCATTTCCTTCGCAATGTCTGCATCACGAATACGCGATTCTGCCGCAGTCAGATTTTCAGCCGTATTCACGTTGACATTGTAGGCATGCTCCATGCGATTTTGATAGGCACCCATTTGCGCACGTTCCATTGAAACTTTTTTAATAGCTTCATCTAATGTGGACAGCGCCGATTCTGCCTCGTCACGTGTCGCAATCGAGGCATCTGTAAGTCCAATCGCATCGGCACTCATATCGTTCATCGTCAAATCAATCGTTTGCCCAGCATTTGCACCAACTTGAATTTTTAACGGCGTTGTTGCGTTATCACCATTTAACAATTTGCGTGTATTAAATTCTGTATCGGTAGAAATGCGCGTCACTTCTTTTTTAAGCTCCTGAAATTCCACTTCAATTAATGCGCGGTCATCATCTGTCAACGTATCGTTAGCAGATTGCACCGATAGTTCACGCATACGTTGTAACATTGAATGTGTTTCATTAAGCGCCCCTTCTGCTGTTTGAACCATCGATATACCGTCCTGTATGTTCTTTGATGCCATATTGAGTCCATTAATTTGTGCGCGCATTTTTTCAGAAATTGCGAGTCCAGCTGGGTCATCACCCGCACGATTAATACGGTAACCTGTCGATAATCGCTCAAGTGCTTTCGACGCTGCATTCCATTGACGATTCATATTGCCCCATATATTCATTCCTTGACTATGCCATGCACCAATCCTCATAAAGCGTTCCCCCCCCTCTACTATTATTATCGGTATAGCAACTTTTTTTTCGACAAAAAAAGCAGGCACCTGTGTTTAGCTCAACATAGATGCCTGTTATTGACTACTGTGACGTTTTAAAATGTCGACCCGCTGCTACTAAAAACATATACAAAAGTATACATCTAGCTTTTTCCTGCTTCTTAGAATGCGTCCTCGGCACGTATCCCTACTAACGTTTCGTATCACTCTCCACAGGCTTCAATTCCGATGTAGCCCACCGTACTCTATTCATTTAAACGGACACTAACAATTCATATTGTGTAGCTTGTTTTAAATTGATAGAAGCGTTTAAATCTCGGTCTAGCACTGCATGGCAGTTTACACATTCATAAACCCTATTTTTCAGTGTTAAATCTACCTTTTTATGCCCACAACAGCTACATAACTTAGAACTAGTATAAAAACGATTCACAAGTCGTAATTCAATTCCATACTCTTCACATTTCATCTGTAATTTTGTTCTAAAATGGAAGAATCCTTGTTTTGCAATCGCTTTTGATAAATGTCTGTTTTTCATCATACCTCGAACATTTAAATCTTCTAATGTAATGAATGTTGGTTTGGTTTTTACCAATACATTCACAATGTTCTTCTGGTAGTTTCTACCTTCTTCGTAATTGAAACGATTCGTTGCAATATACATGTTATAGACATAACGACAAACGCCAAAGGTTCTGATAAGTTTTTCACTTTGCCGGTCAGTTGGTTTTATTTCCAGCTTATAAGCCCGCTTCATTTCTTAGCATCCTTTTACCTGATTTTAACGAGATATCATCTTATACATATATACCCATTTGTCTATTTTTTTGTCTACTTTTTTATTACTCCTTTAACGCATGTTGGTTAATTCATCAAATAAACCTTTATCCCGACGATCGAGCGCTACGTCAATTAAATTGAGACGGTTTTGGTCTTCCATTTCTGTAAACAGTACTTCAAATTCGGAATGAGCTGCTGCACGCGCCTCTTTCTGCTCTTTTTTCAATTCTAAGTCATCCAAGATTTTTTGAAGATGATCATGAATGTTTGAGACAAGCAGTAATTGATATAACGGTAGGCGGATGAAACGGCTACCACGTTGAAATACGAAAACATCAGATAGGTTTTCGACCTGTAGCGTCTTGAGGTTAATGATAATCTCTTTTCCTTCGACTGGAATAAAGTTAAACAACTCGTCATCTTTTAATACAGAGAAATATTGATAAGCAAACACGAGTTTTAAACGATCCCCTACGCGTTTTGTATAAAACGGTTCGATTCGACGGATTTGTAACATGACGTTCCCCTCCTTTTAACAAGGAAATTCATAATCCTTAACGCTAACGGAGTCCTATTAATCGGTCGAGTTTGCAATAAGAACCGAGGAAGAATCATGAGGAACGTAACGCGCTGTCTTATCGCAATATTCCGACTACTTATATAATACCACCATTTACAGCTTTTCACACATATTATGATTTAAATACAACATTTTGACTAGAAGAAATGTTGTTTCAATCGAAAACATTTACGCATTACATGAATCGGCATATAATGGAGAGAAAGATTTTTTTTGAGGACGGGATAT
This sequence comes from Kurthia huakuii LAM0618, assembly GCF_000505545.1. GTDB lineage: Bacteria > Bacillota > Bacilli > Bacillales_A > Planococcaceae > Kurthia > Kurthia huakuii. Next base: position 248,724 of record NZ_AYTB01000002.1, on the reverse strand, counting down.
AAATATGAATACAAACGTTTCAGAAATCGCTCATTTATATGAAGATTTTTTACGCAATAAAATGCTAGAGCTTAGCCTTGAACTCGATTCCTCAAATGAACAACATGAGGAAACAGTTCGACGTGCAGCTTTTTTAGCACGTCATAATTATGTGAAATTACGTAGTTTTCGTGCGGAATTAGGACGCATGCAATTTGCAGTGCAAGATGCTGGCACACCAACCGTAACGATTGTCGTAAACGAGGACAAATTGTCATGCGACTGCCCAACGAACAAGCCATGCCGCCATCAATTAGCGGCCATGTTTACACTCTATCAATATGTTGACTCTTTATCGCAATGGCTAGAAGACTTCCGCAATAAAAAAAGTGTCCAGCTACGTCTATTAAATGAAGAACGGACACCTGAAGCTTGGTTAAAACTTGTACAGCAAGTGTATCGCCAAAACTTATACAACCAGCAAAAACTGAATCCCTATTTATTAGAAAGTATTTTTTCAGATATGCAGCAACAAATTTTCCGCTATACGCCACTTGAACGTGAGTGGAGTAGTATGTATCAATTATTTACGCATATTTCGCTTTTATCGCATACGTGGAAACATTTGAACACCGCAGCAGAAGCTTCTCGCTCATTTTATATTAATTTTATTGAACACGAAGCCGAAAAAATCAAAGAATTTATTCGCCAATGTGCGAATAAATCGCGCCTTTTTGCGCTGGATCCATTTTATGAAAGTTTGCAACAAGTCGTAAACTACTTCTTACTACATCAAGAAGGCTATTTTGATGAGCGTTTAAATATTTATACGTTATTTTGGGAATCAATGTTCCAAGATAAGCGCGCACGCGAAACAGAACTTCTAACACTTCAACGTGAGCGTCATATTGCAAATGATGTCGACAGTAATGCAGTATATGCGATGTTTTATATTATGCTCGATAAGCGTGATGATTTTACAAAAATGCTTGAGTCCATTGAATCGAAGCAACTGCTTGTCTGGATAGACTTAGCTCATTTTGCTAATCGCAATGGCTATGACGAGATGCTTTCGATGATTGTTCGCGCGATGCTTATTCACATCGATTCCTTTATTAATGAATGGCTAGCAACGCGCTATCGCTCTACGTTTGTCAGTGAATTTAACGAGTTATGCAAACAAGTAAACTTAAGCGATGATGAGAATGAATTATTATTTGCCTCATCAGGTATGTATGGCATTCAGCCGTATTCGCATTATTTGATTAAAAAACAGCGCTATATCGAATGGTCTGCGCTGCATCAACGCTTCCCTTCATCACTTAGCTACTTAGAACTATGCGGCTTGCGTGATATGTTGGACCAAAAACCAGAGGCGTTGTTGCCACTCTATCATACGCTCGCAATGAATGAAGTGAATCAAAAATCGCGCCAGCATTACAAACAAGCTGTACGCGTATGGAAAAAGATGAAAACGGCCGCGAAAAAATCGGCAAAAAATGAATTTTGGAATGATTATGTAACGACGTTAAAACAAAGTTATAAGCGTTTGCGCGCCTTACAAGAAGAGATCGAGAAAGGAAACTTAATGCTATGACAATGACAAAGCATGTGCCCGAAACGTTTTTAAAGTCATTTATGGTAGAGATTGCCGAATTTAATCATGTATATTCCCTATCAGCATATGATGCTTCATCTGGTACAGCACTAAAAGCAGAGGATTGGGTACCATTTTTATATTTCCGTTATGAGCGTGGCTTTTTTGGTTTAACAGCAAATACAACTGAAGATTCCATTTTATTATCACCATTAGAAATGATTGAGCTCTTTTCACCTAAGCAACTTCACCCATTTGCAAGCTATGTTGGCAAAAGACTGCATGACCAAGATGTATTAGATGCGGCAAAACGCGCCGGTAACTATTGGTACAGCGACTCACTTTGGGACCATGTAAAAGTAGAAGGCGACCAGCTTAACGTAACGCTTGACGATAAAGAAATTAACCATCTGCTGGAGCTTGCATTAACGCAAAAACTCGTTGATGAAGGCTTGCGCTTTGATGATTTAGAAGCGCTTATGCCATTATTCAGAGATGGTGGTTGGCCACTTCAAGACAAACAAATTGATGATACGCTTGTTGTTGCGTTACGTCTGAGTGAACCTGAAGAAGGTGCGAGTGAATGGACGCTTGAAACGGTGTTACGTGCGAAAAAATCAGCAAGCTATTGGGCTGTTCCTACGAGTAAACAAGCGCTGACGATTGAACGTGCAATACCGAGTAAGTGGGCGGACTATAGCACGCAAGTATATAACCTCCAGGCACAAATGCTGAAATTACTGCAAGCAAAACCATACGGTGAAAATTTATCAAAAGAACGCTTCCTTCATGTCACATTAGCAGATGCCGATGTACGTGAATTTTTGCGCAGTGACTTTATTTATTTACAAGCGCTCGGTTTTGAAATTGTGTTACCCGGTTGGTTGAAAGAATTAAAGGAATCGCGTATGAAAGTACAAGCGAGTGCGTCTAGTGCATCTAACTATAAATCTGCAGCCGGTTTAGATGAAATTTTAACGTTCAATTGGAAGCTGTCACTCGATGGACATGACATTAGCATTGACGATTTTGAAAAAATGGTCGCTGAAAATCGCGAATTTATCCGCGCGGGTACAGAATGGATTCGTGTCGATGCTGCCTGGATGCAAGAAATTCGTCAACTGATGGAAAAAGCAGAACATGAAAATTGGACTGTGCGCGATTTATTGTTTAAAGATATTGGGCAAGAGATGACAATTCCGCTTGAAATCGAAGAAGAGGACTATTTAGATGACCCTGTGTTGCAGTTTGAATTGCAGCGTTCATTAAAAGATTACATGCAAAAAATTGTCGATAAGCAAGGGCTACCAGAAATTCCGTTGCCGAAAACATTACAGGCAGAATTGCGACCGTACCAACAAATCGGCTTTGATTGGCTTGTCTTTATGCGCGAGCAAAAATTTGGTGCCGTACTCGCCGATGATATGGGGCTTGGCAAAACGATTCAACTCATTTCCTATTTATTGCACGTCTATGAAAATGCTACTGAGCCAACGTTAATCATTTGTCCAACATCGGTACTTGGCAACTGGCAAAAAGAATTGGAACGCTTTGCACCATCGCTTAATACGTATTTACATTACGGGGCAAAACGTTTAAAAGAACAAGACTTGTTGCAAACAATCGAACGCGACAATATCCAAATTATTTTGACAACATATGGTACCGTAACGCAAGACATCGATATGTTGGAAGATATAGCTTGGGCAAATGTCACGCTAGATGAAGCGCAAAATATTAAAAATATGAATACGAAACAATCAAAAGCAATCCGTCGCTTACGCGGTGCACATCACATTGCGTTAACAGGGACACCAGTTGAAAACCGCCTTTCTGAATTATGGGCTATTTTCGACTTTATTTACAAAGGGTATCTCGGAAGTTTTTCACGCTTCCAAGAGCAATTTATCGCACCCATTGAACGCGACCAGAGCGATGAAGTGAAAGAGCAGCTGCGCCGTAAAATTCAACCATTCTTATTGCGCCGTACAAAACAGGACCCTGAGCTACGCCTTAACTTACCAGATAAAATTGAGCAACGTGAATATTGCCCATTAACTGAAGAACAAGCCGTACTGTATGAAAGTTATATTCAAGAAACATTGCATAAACTTGAAACATTGTCAGGCTTTGAGCGCAAAGGCTTAATTTTAAAAATGCTCGGCAAATTAAAGCAATTGTGTAATCACCCTGCACTTTATTTGAAAGAACCATTTGATAATGCTGAAGAGATGATTCATCGCTCAGAAAAGTTGGAACGTCTCGTATCACTCGGTGCAGAAATCGTTCAAAATGGCGAGCAATGCTTAATCTTTACGCAATACATTGGCATGGGTCACTTAATGCAACACTGCTTCTCAGAACTTTATGATATCGATGTGCCATTCCTAACAGGAAGCATGCCAAAACAACAGCGCGACCACTTTGTCGAAGCTTTCCAACGCGGCGACTTCCCTATTTTTATTCTATCGCTAAAAGCTGGCGGTACAGGATTAAACTTAACAGCCGCGAGTCATGTACTACATGCCGATCGTTGGTGGAATCCAGCCGTTGAAAATCAAGCAACAGACCGCGCATACCGCATCGGTCAAACGCAATTTGTCCACGTGCATAAGTTTATGACAACTGGTACAATCGAAGAAAAAATCGATGCCTTATTAACCGAAAAGCAAGCATTATCGGAACAATTGATTCAATCGAGCAATTGGATTACGGAATTAAATGATAAAGAACTGCAAGATTTATTAAGTTTTTCATTTTAATAGTTAGAGGCTCCCTGTTATGACAAGGAGCCTCTTTTTTTAAACGAGTACATCGCCAGGCGCTGTAAAATGTGACAGTAGCTCGGCATCTGGTAATAGTGCACCTGTGGCAGTTTTTTTCGATGATAAAAAACGCACATCCGTCACAATAATTTCCGTCGTATAGACGCGCTCTTCTTGCTTGTTAATATACGAGCTGCTTTGCAGGCGCCCAGTAATACTTACAAGCGAGCCTTTGCCGCAATATTTTTGCATATTTTCCGCCGCTTTGCCCCAAATTGTACATGTTAAAAAATCTGCTTCAATCATTCCTTGGTTATTTTTAAAATGACGATTTACAGCAAGCGTAAAACGCGCTACGGGCTGCTGTTTTTCGCCAACATAGCGTACTTCCAAATCCTTTGTTGTACGGCCAACACACGCAACTTGATTCAGTTGAATCACCTCCATGCGCTTACTATACAGGCATTGTGCTAAATATCGTAATCGCCATAACTGAGAAATAATACACTTTGACAATTGATTTCTTAAATACGCCCCCCTTTTAGCCGTTAATCGATATTGTTTTCTCAAATATCGCATATGGTATACTTTTACTAATACTCTCTACACGAAAGGCGATGAATCATATGAAAACGTTTAAGCTGATGTCTTTTGAAGTGTTTCAACACGATGGTTTTAAAAAATATCCGTTAGAAGATGGCATTATTATTAATCAAGAAAGCAGCCATCAATCATGGGTGCTCGAAATTTTTGTTGATGCAAGCTATGGCGATGATTTCCAAATGTATATTGGTACCGACACGATTTTAGAAGCACGTGCGGTCATTTCATACCCAGACAATGAGCCCGCTTCGTTCCGCGTTCTCGTACAGGGCATGGAAAAAACGAGCGATGGCCGGATGTCGATTCTCTTTAAAGGGACGCTAAAAACGCAAAATCGACAGCAGTATGCGGAATTGCTACTTGCTCATCTAGTAAACAGCGGCCTTACCGGCGAAGAATTACTAACGCATTTTGCACGCGATATGAAACGTCGTCCACGCATTAAGGCGTAAAAAAAGAAGGCTAGCCCTAGGGAATTGACTCACAAAAATGGGACAGTGAAAAAGACAGTTCTTTTTAGCTGAATTTGACGGACGCTTTCCTAGGGCATGATGGAAGCCTCCTCGCTCGCAAGCTCACTGCGGGGTCTTCCGCTCATGCTATTCCCCGAAAAGTCGCCGTCAAATTCTTGTTTAACTATCTTTTTTCGGTACACAACTGAGGAAAGGTCGTTTAACGTTGTCAAAATCCCTTCAACATAAAACGTTTCCATGATGGCGTTATCAGCGGGCTTGCCTTTACAAGACATGCTCATGATAACGCCTTTTCTTTAACTGCTTGCTGATACGTATGCATCTATCATTTCATTCAATGGCTTTCCTTTTGTTCGTATGAATACGTTTGTTTTTTTGCCCATCAAAAAAACACTTCCAACGTTTTTATACGCTGAAAGTGTTTTTCGCTTTTTAATCTGCTTTTGGTCCAATTGCAAATAAAATATCACATTCACAAACGAGTTCCCCGTCAACTGTCGCAACAGCGTGACCTTTCCCCATTTGGCGGCGAAGTCTCGTAAATTCAACTTCCATTTTTAATTGGTCCCCAGGAGTTACTTGGCGTTTGAAACGCGCATTATCAATTCCTGTTAAAAAGGCTAAATGCCCTTTAAATTCATCTTTAGAAAGTAGCGCAACGCCACCTACTTGCGCAAGTGCCTCAACGATTAACACACCTGGCATAACTGGATAACCCGGGAAATGCCCTTGGAAAAATGGTTCGTTAACGGAGACATTTTTTAAACCGACAGCGCGTACACCCTCTTCCATTTCCGTAATGCGATCTACGAGTAAAAATGGGTAGCGATGCGGTAAAATTGCTTGAATTTCTGTTGCGTTTAACATAGATTAGTATCCTCCTAGTAAAAATTATTACCTGATACTAATAGTATACCATAACTACTCTGTTTTACCATTCATGATATCAAAGATGTGCGACCATGTTGCTGGATTTAACACTTGTACGGGATTGCCATTACCAATGCCGCCGTAGCCAATCATCGCGCCAATAATCGCGACGATTAAAAATAATACAACGACGATAATAATACGCAAAATCCACGATGTAAAATTCATTGTGACGATAGGTTGTTCCGTCAATACGTCTTGTGGTTGTTCTTTTTTTACGTTGCGATTTTGACGTTTTTGCATACGCGTCTGTTTTGTTTCTTCTGTCATTCAAATAACTCCTTTATTCTGTTATCGAATGCTATTAACAAGTCCCATCATTTGGTCCGCCATCGAAACGGTACGAGCATTAAATTGATACGAGCGTTGTGTCTGCATTAAATCGCTCATCTCTTTCGACATATCAACATTTGATTGTTCTAACATGCCATTTTCAAGCGCAATTTGATTACGATTATTGCCAACTAAATCTTCTAATATCTCGTCAATATTTAAATCTAAATCTACAGCATTTTCAGGCAATGTAAAATACGTGCCTGATAAATGTGATAAAACTTCTGGACGATTGATTTTCGTTACGCCAAATGCAATTCGTTCCGTTCCGCCATCTTTATACGCTACTTGCATGACGCCATTATTGTCCATGCGAACGTCCTCTAATTCACCGCGGAACTGAATTGGATTGCCATCTGCATCAAGCACATAGCTACCATTTTCATCAACTAAGTTGGACGTACCATCATCATTTACTGATAATTGGAAGTCCCCTTGTCGCGTCCAGACGATTTGTTCTGGTTCGCCATTTAGTTGATGGTTGTTCATTTGTACATTAAAGAAAAGATTTTCATCGGTAAACGCAAAATCTAAAAAGCGATCCGTCGTTTGTAGGCTTCCTTGCTTCGTTACGAGCTGTGTTTGTGCGATTTGTGCACCAACCCCAATACGAACACCTAAAGCGGTCTGACGAGGCGCATTGTCGGCTTTATCGTTGTTAAATTGTTGATATAATAACTCACCAAATGTAGCATTCTTAGCTTTATATCCTGACGTATTTGTATTCGCCAAGTTATTCCCAATAATATCAAGTTTCGATTGTAATTGCGACATCGTGTTTGCTGCTGAAAACATCGTGCGATTAACCATTTATGTCTGCCCCCTATACCTTTCCAATCTCATTAACCGCTTTATCCATACTACGGTCATAAGCTTGCAACATCTTTTGATTCGCTTCAAATGAGCGATAGGCTGACATCATTTCCGTCATCGTAGAACCTGCATCAACATTCGATTGTTCGATATATCCTTGTCGCATCGAGAAAGCAACGTCATTATCATCATAAGCTGATGCTAAGTCATTACCGTCCTCACTATAGTATAACCCATTATCTTGTTTAATTAACGTATCAGGGTCCTCTACATAGGCGACGTCAAGTTGCGCAATAAGTTCATTATTTTCTAACACACGACCATCTTCGGTAATCGTATAATCATCGGATGTCACTTGAATTGGTTCACCTGTTGTTGACAACACATAGTTGCCACCTGTTGTCACAAGCGAGCCTTCGCTATCAACGGTAAAGTTCCCATTTCTAGTATACGCTTCTGCGCCGTCTGTTTGTAGACGGAAATATAGCCCACCTGTACGGTCATCATCGCCTCGAACTGGTAAATATTCATCAACTAATGCGACATCTGATTTTAGACCTGTTTCGACTAATTGGCCTTGCGTATAATCCGGAATCGTCTCCTGCATATAAACGCCAGTCCCGATTGTACCGATTTTTTGTGCTGCCATTGGATTAAAACCATTTTGTAAATTGGCCTTGCCATTTTTTTCGATTGCTGATAACAACATATTCGGAAATGCACGCACGGTTGATTGATCTGCTTTATAACCAGGGGTCGATGCATTCGCAATGTTATTTGATAACATTTCTGTGCGACGTTGTTGTGCAATCATTCCTGTTGTAGCTGTGTAAACCCCTTTAAACATCGTTCCAAGTCACTCCTTCTTATACTCCAACCAATTTTTTGCTAGTTGCTATTTTATCTATATTTTCTAGTAAAATTCCCGTACCATCTGCTACGCAACTCATCGCATTTTCGGCAACGAATACCGGCACGAGTAATTCATCTGTTAATAATTGTGCTAAACCATACAATAATGCGCCACCGCCTGTCAGCATCACACCGCGGTCAATAATATCCGCTGACAATTCTGGTGGTGTTTTTTCAAGGACATTTTTAGCTCCTTGTACAATTTGATGTACAGATTCTTTTAATGCCTCATATATTTCATCAGACGTAATGGTTACTGAACGTGGTAAACCGTTAATCATATCACGTCCGCGAATATCAGTTTCTTCTTGGCGAAGCCCTTTTACTACCGTACCTACTTCGATTTTAATACGCTCTGCCGTATGTTCACCAATTAATAATTTATGATGTTTTTTTACATATTCTGCAATATCTACATCGAATGTATTTCCTGCAACTTTTAGCGATTGTGCCGTGACAACGCCGCCGAGTGATAACACAGCAATATCCGATGTTCCTCCACCAATATCAATAACCATATTGCCATATGGTTGGAAAATGTCCATTCCTGCACCGACTGCTGCTACTTTAGGCTCTTCTTCTAAAAAAATATTTGCGCCGCCAGCTTTTTGCGCCGCCTCACGAATAGCTTTTTGCTCAACTGACGTCACATCTGACGGACAGCAAATTAAAATACGTGGGCGCTTTGACCAGCGACCCCCTAAATTTAATGAGCTAATAAAATGCGTCAGCATCGCTTCTGTTGTATCAAAATCTGCAATGACACCGTCTTCTAACGGTCGCACCGCAATGATGCTGCCGGGTGTGCGCCCAACCATCAGCCTGGCTTCTTCGCCGACAGCTAACACTTTTTTTGATTTTTGATCCAATGCCACTACAGAAGGTTCATTTAATACGACCCCTTGTCCTTTTACATAAACTAATACGTTCGCCGTCCCTAAATCAATTCCGATATCATTTGAAAACATCCCCATGTTTCCCCTTCCATGTCGTTATATAGTAGATATTTAGTGAAAAAAGCGTAAATTTCATATGTACCTTCTTTAAGTGTAACATAGGAAATAAAGACGAATATAGAGTATATTTAGTGAAATTTGTGAGCCTTCTCTACGAAAACGATCACACTACAATAAGGCATTAGCCCTAATATATCCCCCTCATATTATGTGTAGGTACACCTCTCAAGACTTAAGCCATATGAAAAAGAGAGCAGGAATAACCCTACTCTCTTTCAATCCTTCTCAGACCATTAAAATAAAATCAAATAATAGCAATACTAAGCCTTTTGAAGTTCTTTTGCGTCTGTTGTTTCTGTTTCAGTGTCGATACGTTCAATATCTGCACCTAATGCTTTTAATTTGCCGTGGAAATCTACATAACCACGATCTAAGTGTTTTAATTCAGAAACGCGTGTTACACCCTCTGCTACAAGACCTGCAAGGATAAGAGCCGCTGCTGCACGTAAGTCAGTTGCTGCTACTTCTGCGCCTTGTAATTGCGTAGGACCTTCAATGACAACTGAACGACCATCGATTTTTGCATTTGCATTCATACGACGGAATTCTTCAACGTGCATGAAACGATTTTCGAATACTGTTTCTGTTACCATGCTGCTGCCTTGCGCCACTAACATTAATGACATCATTTGCGATTGCATATCTGTTGGGAAACCTGGATGTGGGATTGTTTTTACATCTGTCGCTTTTAATGGATGTGTTGCGCGAACGCGAACGCCACCATCTTCAAGTTCTATAATTTCAACGCCCATTTCACGCATTTTCGCTACTAAAGCTGTCATATGCTCAACTTCTGCATTTTCAACGATCACATCGCCACCTGTGATTGCTGCTGCTACCATGAATGTACCAGCTTCAATACGGTCAGGAATGATGCTATGTGTTGTACCGTATAATGTTTCTACACCTTCGATACGAATTTTATCTGTACCTGCACCGACTACTTTACCACCCATTTCATTGATAAAGTTTGCAAGGTCGACGATTTCTGGTTCGCGCGCTGCATTTTCAATGACTGTTGTACCTTCTGCCAGCGCTGCTGCTGTCATTAAGTTTTCAGTTGCGCCAACTGAAGGGAAATCCATATAGATTTTAGCGCCTTTTAAACGACCATCTGTAGTTGCTTCTACATAGCCATGTCCCATTGTAATCGTTGCGCCCATTTGTTCGAAGCCTTTTAAGTGGATGTCGATTGGACGAGAGCCAATTGCACAGCCGCCTGGCATTGCTACGCGAGCAAAGCCGTTACGAGCTAATAGTGGACCCATTACTAGGATTGACGCACGCATTTTGCGCACAAACTCAAATTGTGCCTCCGAGTTAATGTCGCGTGATGCATCGATATTGACGATATTTGTTTTTGGATCGTATGTTAAATCTGCATTTAAACTTTTTAACACTTCATCGATTGTATACACGTCTGATAAGTTTGGTACATTTTTGATTACGTTTTGTCCTTCTGATGCCAGTAATGTTGCAGCAAGCACTGGTAGTACAGCGTTTTTAGCGCCTTCTACTCGTACTGTACCGTTTAAAACATTGCCGCCTTTTACAACGATTTTTTCCACTTTTTGTCCCTCCGAATGTATTTATATCAAAAAAATTTTCATCATCTATTCATTGTTAATTATTAATGTCTGTTGTCAATTATTAGTAGCAAAACACATATAATAATACATGGTTTTCTAAGGATTGACAAGCATCCAAAACACTAAATTCAATTAGCCATAATAAATTTTAACATAAATCTATTACGCATGCCTACTTCCATCATATTATTCCCTGGGAAATAGTAAATTATTCACGTCCTATTAACAATACTCATTTATCTGGGATGAAAAAATTTTTCACGTGGATTTCTATTATAAGAACGCAAAAAATTACGAAGAAAATAAATAACTTAGTTGTCTAGCCCACCCTGTAAATTCCAGGAAAACCCTCGATGCCGCCCCTCCAATTGCAATACTAAGTAATACTAAAATAAGTTGCGTTTGGAAAACATGATTTTTTTTAAAAATTTGGCTATACATTAAACTTTGCAATCCATAAAATGTGATTCCCATAAAAAAGATATGTGACAATAAACTAAACAGTGCGTTTTGCCCAATCAATGTAGACACTTCACCCATTAAAATTAACCTTCCTTTCATTACGAATACCTATTTAAAAAATATAGAAACTCGACTACTTCCGCCTTAAGACTTAGTCGAGTTTTTTTGGTGTTTCTTCTATTATTATATTCTAGTTTATTTGTGTCGATTTTTCGACGGAAAGGCTCGCATAGATAACAATATTACGCCACTTTCTTTTCAGAAAAAGTGAAACGAGAAATTTTTTCATACTATCCATTTTCATACATAAATAGAATTTCATTATTTACTGAAAAGGGTTGTTCGATATAATTCATTTTCAGCATTCTTAATGAGTCGATGTTTAAGACTGTTTACTTAGAAAAATAGGCTTTCTTCTTATTTATATGCACGTTTAACACGACAGCTTTGACGTTATCATAGCTTAGCTCTTTACGTCCGTATCGCGTAATCGTGTCTGGCTAACAGCGTCCAAAACAATGACTTGCCATATGAGTCAACAGCGACCATCCTTTTTCAATATGGCTTTTTAGAGCTATGCATATCCGCTAAAATCGCCGTATCTTTGCAATTAAAAAAACGAGTAGATCCCGGCCGGAAATCTACTCGTTTTATATAGTAAGCACAGAGCTTAAATGTTACCCTCTTTAACGTTGATACGATTAATCGCGCGGTTAAGAGCTAACTCGGCGCGCTTAACATCGATGCCGTCTTTTTTCGCTTGTAGGCGTTGTTCTGCACGTTTAAGTGCTTCTTTCGCACGAGCAAGGTCAATATCTTCGGCAACTTCAGCAGAAGGAGATAGAATTGTAACTTGTTCAGGGCGGATTTCTACAAAACCGCCAGTAACTGCTACTAATTCAGTCTTATTGTCCGCAGTTTTCACGCGTACAATACCAATAGCAAGTGGTGCTACAGTAGGAATGTGTCCTGGTAAGATACCCATTTCCCCAGAAGTAGCACGAACGCTTACCATTGCAGCTGCTGAATCGTATACTGGACCGTCAGGAGTGACAATGTTGACTACAGTGGTCTTCATATTTTCTTCCTCCTAGTCCCTTTGATTAAAGTGTTACGCCTAAGCCTTTAGCTTTTTCGATAACGTCGTCGATGCCGCCAACTAAGTGGAAAGCTTCTTCAGGGAATTTATCGTATTTACCTTCAAGAATTTCTTTGAAACCTTGAATAGTATCTTTTACTGGAACAAGAGAACCTTTTTGACCAGTGAATTGTTCTGCTACGTGGAAGTTTTGAGATAAGAAGAATTGGATACGGCGTGCGCGGCCAACTAATACTTTATCATCATCAGATAATTCATCCATACCTAAGATAGCGATGATATCTTGTAACTCGTTGTAACGTTGTAATGTTGATTGAACTTTACGCGCTACGTCGTAATGTTCTTGACCAACGATTTCAGGTGCTAATGCACGAGAAGTTGATGCTAATGGGTCAACCGCAGGGTAGATACCCATTTCAGATAATTTACGTTCAAGGTTAGTTGTTGAGTCTAAGTGAGCGAATGTTGTAGCTGGAGCCGGGTCAGTGTAGTCATCGGCTGGTACATATACCGCTTGAATAGAAGTAACAGAACCTTTGTTAGTAGAAGTGATACGTTCTTGTAATTTACCCATTTCAGTTGCAAGAGTTGGTTGGTAACCTACAGCAGAAGGCATACGACCTAATAATGCAGAAACCTCAGAACCCGCTTGAGTGAAACGGAAGATGTTATCTATGAATAGAAGTACGTCTTGTCCCATTTCATCACGGAAGTATTCAGCCATTGTAAGACCAGAAAGTGCTACACGCATACGAGCACCTGGTGGCTCATTCATTTGACCGAATACCATTGCAGTTTTAGTAATTACGCCTGCGTCAGTCATTTCGTAGTAAAGGTCATTACCTTCACGAGTACGTTCACCAACACCAGCGAATACTGAGATACCGCCGTGACCTTTGGCGATGTTGTTGATTAATTCTTGGATTAAAACGGTTTTACCTACACCGGCACCACCGAATAGACCGACTTTACCACCTTTGATGTAAGGAGCTAATAAATCGACTACTTTAATACCTGTTTCAAGAATTTCTACAGAAGTAGATAATTCATCGAATTTTGGAGCTTCGCGGTGAATTGGATCGCGACGAACTGAAGCTGGTACTGGTTCTTTACCTGCTTCTAAATCGATTGGATCGCCTAGTACGTTAAATACGCGGCCTAGAGTTTCTTCACCTACTGGTACTGAGATTGCAGCACCTGAGTCAGTTACGACTGCACCACGACGTAAGCCATCAGTTGATGCCATTGCGATCGTGCGGACAGCGTTGTCACCTAAATGAAGAGCTACTTCTAATGTAAGAATAGTAGGTTCTTCGTTAGGTTTTTTAATTTCTACAGTTAGCGCGTTATAAATTTCTGGTAGTGTACCTTCGCCGAATTGTACGTCGACTACGGCACCCATAATTTGAAGAACGTGTCCTGTGTTCATTATGCGTTTCCCTCCTATCAAAATCTACAGGGATCAATGCAAGGTGAAAGCCTATTCTAAGGCAGCTGCACCTGCAACGATTTCTGTAATTTCTTGCGTAATCGCCGCTTGACGCGCACGGTTATACAATACTGTTAAGTCATTAATTAATTCTTTTGCGTTGTCTGTTGCGTTTTTCATTGCTGTCATACGTGCAGCATGTTCACTAGCTTTCGCATCTAATAATGCACCGTATACTAAGCTTTCCGCATATTGTGGAAGTAATACTTCTAAGATTTCTTCGCCTGATGGCTCGAATTCGTAAGAAGCATTTGTAGTAGCTGGTGCGATATCAGTGATTGGTAGTAATTTGCGTTCCATGAACACTTGTGACACAGCATTTTCGAAATGCGCGTAACACATTACTACTTCATCAATTTGACCATCTGTGAACATACCAACAGCAGTACGAGCAATACGTTTAATGTCAGCGAAAGCAGGTTGGTCTGGTAAACCGATTTCAGAATCGACTACGTTATAACCTTGTTTCGTGAAGAACTCTGATGCCATACGACCTACTGCGAAGATAACCGCTTGATCTTTCGATTGGTTACGGTCCTCCATTGCAGTGATTGCTTTACGAATTGAATTCGTGTTGAAAGCACCAGCAAGGCCACGGTCAGAAGCGATTACGATGTAAGCAGTCTTCTTAACTGGGCGTTCTACTAACATTGGGTGAGAAGCAGCTGTACCATTAGCGATTGCAGCTACTACGTCTTGAATTTTATTCATATATGGAACGTATTTTTTCGCGTTACGCTCTGCACGTGCCATCTTAGAAGATGATACTAAATGCATCGCTTGCGTGATCTTCGAAGTAGACTTCGTAGAGTTAATACGTTGTTTGACCTCACGTAATGTTGCCATTGATATTTCACCACCTTATTATTTTAAGTTAGTCACAAGAAAGATTATTCAGCTGAACGAGCGAAAGTTTTTTTGAATGCTTCAATAGTAGCTTTCATATCTTCGTCTGCTGGAAGACCTTTCGTATCTTTGATTTGACCTAAAATGTTTTTGTGGCCTGCATCGTTAGCATCTAACCATAAGTTGAATTCTTTTTCGAAACGTACGATATCTTGTACCGGAATGTCATCTAAGAATCCTTTAGTTAATGCGTAGATGATTGCAACTTGTTTTTGAACTGGGATTGGTTTGTTTAAGTCTTGTTTTAAAACTTCAACAGTACGTTTACCACGTTCTAAGCTACGAGCTGTCGCTTCATCTAAATCTGAACCGAATTGTGCGAATGACTCAAGTTCGCGGAAACGAGCTAAGTCAAGACGTAAAGTACCGGCAACTTTTTTCATTGCTTTGATTTGCGCAGAACCACCAACACGAGATACAGAAAGACCTGGGTTGATCGCTGGGCGTACACCAGAGTTGAATAAGTTAGATTGTAAGAAGATTTGACCATCTGTGATTGAGATTACGTTTGTTGGAATGTAAGCACCGATATCACCAGCTTGAGTTTCAACGAATGGAAGAGCTGTGATTGAACCACCGCCGTAGTTTTCGTTAAGACGAGCTGCACGTTCTAATAAACGAGAGTGTAGGTAGAATACATCACCAGGGTAAGCTTCACGACCTGGAGGACGACGTAATAATAATGAAAGTTCACGGTAAGATGCCGCTTGTTTAGAAAGATCATCATATACGATTAATACGTCTTTACCTTGTAGCATTAATTCTTCAGCCATTGATACACCAGCATAAGGAGCTAGGTATAACATTGGAGATGGAGAAGATGCTGACGCAGTAAGAACGATTGTGTAATCTAATGCACCATGTGCACGTAAAGTTTCTACTAAGTTACGAACTGTAGATTCTTTTTGACCGATTGCAACGTAGATACAAATTACATCTTGGTCAGCTTGGTTGATGATTGAGTCAACTGCTACAGATGTTTTACCTACTTGACGGTCACCGATGATTAATTCACGTTGACCACGGCCAATTGGAACTAATGCATCGATTGCTTTGATACCTGTTTGTAATGGTTGGTCTACTGACTTACGAGCCATTACACCGAAAGCTGGACTTTCGATAGGACGAGTTTTTGTTGTGTTGATTGGACCTAATCCATCAACTGGTAAACCTAATGTGTTTACAACACGACCAATTAGTTCTTCACCAACTGGTACTTCCATAATACGGCCTGTACGTTTTACTTCGTCGCCTTCTTTGATACCATCACTTGGACCTAGAATAACGATACCTACGTTATTAGCTTCTAAGTTTTGTGCCATACCAAGAACGCCTGTAGAGAACTCTAAAAGTTCGCCTGACATAACGTTATCAAGACCGTGAACACGAGCGATACCGTCACCAACAGTGATGATTGTACCTACTTCGCTTACTTGCATTTCAGATTGGTAATTTTCCATCTGCTGTTTAATAAGTACACTGATTTCTTCAGCTTTGATGCCCACGTTTGTCACCTCTCAAAATTGTTTTCGGATTAACCGATTAATGTTCGTTTTAAGCCTTCTAATTTAGTAGCAATAGTGCTGTCATAAATTAAATTGCCGACTTGTACTTTGATACCACCAAGTAATGATGGTTCAATTACGTTTGTAATATGAAGCGTATTTTTACCAACTTTTTTCGCAAAAGTAGTTGAAATACGGTTAAGTTCATCTTCTGATAGGGTAGTTGTTGAATAAACAACAGCTTCCGCAGCACCAGATGCATTGTAAGCAAGTGTCATGTACTCGCTAATGATTGCTGGTAACTCATGGATACGACCCTTATCAAGGATTACTTTAAGTGCGTTAAGCACGATTTGTTCTGCACCAGCGAAAACTGTATCAAACAGTTGACGCTTTTGTGTAGTTGGGATTTTAGGAGAATCTAAAAGAATCATAAGTTCTTTATTTTCGCCTAAAACTTTTTTGATTTCTGTTACGTCAGCAGTAACTGCTGCAACAGAATTCGTAGAGTTCGCTAACTGAAAAAGTGCTTCGGCATAGCGTTTAGCTGCTGGTGATTGACTCATCGAGCTTCCCCTGCCTTCGCAATCGTTTCTTCGATAAGAGCACGATTATCTTGTTCAGATACTTCTTTAGAAAGAACTTTAGAAGCAGCAAGTACTGAAAGTGATACCACTTCTTCGCGTACTGCAGCGATAGCTTTTTCACGTTCTGCTTCGATATCACGTTTAGCAGATTCTTGTAAACGCACAGCTTCATTTTTAGCTGCAGAAACAATCTCTTCTTTTTGCATTTCAGCTTGTTTCTTAGCGTTTTCAACAATCGCTTGTGCTTCGTTTTGAGATTTGTTTAAAAGGCTACGTTGTTCTTCTAAAAGTTGTTGAGATTCTTGACGATTCTTTGCAGCTTCGTCTAAATCGTTTGCGACTTGTTCTTCACGTTTTTGCATGATACCCATTAAAGGACCCCATGCTACTTTTTTCAGGATTGCCATTAAGATAATGAACATGATTAAAGTGAACGCGATGTCACCCCAGTTCACACCTTGGTGTCCGGCAGCTCCTAGTACTAGATGATCTAGAAACACGATTGTTTCACTCCCTTCAAGAGCTTATAAAATTCATTGTTACTCACACAAATCTTACTTATAAAAAGTAAAACACACTGTTCTACTAATAGTTAAATCAATAAGCTACGCTTAAACTATCGCTAGAAACCTTGTAGCTTAGCAGGTTATTTGTAAAACATAAAGGAATGGCGAAGCTATACTTCGCCATTTTTATCGTAATAGAAATTATTTGTTCATTACGATGAATGCGATTACTACCGCGATGATTGGAAGGGCCTCTACTAAAGCGACACCGATGAACATTGTTGTTTGTAATAGACCTTTTAATTCTGGTTGACGAGCGATACCTTCTACTGTACGACCTACGATAAGACCGTTACCAATACCTGCACCAAGTGCACCTAAACCAACTGCGATTGCTGCTGCGATTAAACCTAAACCTGCCATTGTAATGTTTTCCTCCTTGGAAATAATAAAATTTTTTTTGGTTGTCAGCTGCCTAGTTTCCTAGACAATTTTATACTAATGGTCCTTGCTCACTTTGTGAGAAATATAAACCATTGTTAACATAACGAAAATGTACGATTGGATCGTACCGATGAAGATAGAGAAACCTTGCCATGCTAATGTTGGAATGATAGCTGCGATAATACCAGCTCCGCCCCACATGCCCGCAAGACCTGCAAGTAAGCCTAAAAGAACCTCACCTGCGTAGATGTTACCATAAAGTCGAAGACCTAATGTTAATGTGTTTGCAAATTCCTCGATCAATTTGATTGGGAATAACCACCACATCGGTGTGAAGAATGTTTTTGCATAGCCGCCTAAACCTTGTGCTTTAATACCGTAGTAGTTAGAAAGAACAATGATCATGACTGCAAATGTCAATGTGATTGCTGGATCGGCTGTAGGTGATTTCCACCATAAGTATCCATCAACTTGAATTGAGAATGGTAAACCTAACATATTAGATACGAAGATAAACATAATCAACGTGATACCTAAAATGTGGAATTTACCACCTGTTTTCCAGTCCATGTTGCTGCCGATAATGCCTCTTACGAAGTCCATTAACCACTCCATAAAGTTTTGCATACCAGTTGGTTTCATTGCTAACTTACGTGTCGCTAATACAGCGATTAGTAAGACGATTAAACAAGTGATTGTAATCATCATTAAGTTAGCTGGGTTGAAACCTAATCCCATGAACTCAAAATACGGATTTAAGTGATTCATTTTTGTGTGTTCACCTCTCTTTCGAATGCGCCGAGCTTATTGGTTTTTTAAGTGAAATACGATCCTGTCCACTAAAAGCAGAACGTACGGAATCATTAATCCAATGATCGTGCCGCCAACACTAATGTACTGCGGATATGTGAGCGCAAGCGCAACACCTAACACAGCAGAAGCGAAGCGAATAAGGGTTCCTAAAGAACGAACTTTTTGACCCTTTTCTACTTTACGACCAAAGCTTTCCATTTTCCGGATCAGATTCCAAAAATTAAATAGACCGCAAAGCGCACCTAATGCGAGACCAGCGAATACTTGTTGATATGTCGTAAAACCCCAGCCTAACGCGCATACGAGAAGAAACAAAAGAATATACTTTTTAATCCTTCTATAAATGAGATGCATTTCTACCATTGGCCTTTAATCTCCTGAATCTTTTTTCGAATGATGGAAGTACTAGCTGACCACCGGTAATTACCGGATAAGTAGCGTTAAACTACAAATGCGGGAGGGATACAAGCTCCCTATATGTGAGAGATAAGCTTTTTACGAAACCCTTTACATTCCTAAATCGTCTAAAGAAACGCCAATAAATATGCGAATAATCGTATTTTTTACTCAAAAATATGCATTCCCACATATTGGCGCCTTTTCTAATAAAAGTTATAGTAGAGGCATAATAAGCTTAACCAATTTTAACCCTTTGTTAGCATACAATAGTGAATATTTCATGTCAATTGCTTAGAGTGAAAAACTTCACAAGCAAATAACTTTTGTCGATTTGTTGACAAATTTGTGTAAAATTTGAGAAACGTTGTTATGTCAACGTTTTCGAAACACATGAACGAGCTTTTTCGATACATTGAAAAGAGAGAACGTACAGTCCTTTTCACTAACTATTATTGTAAGAAAGTAATTAGCGCTTTTACAATACGTTCTGACGCGTGTCCATCACCATATGGATTTGACGCATGCGCCATTTTTTTATAAGCCGCCTCATCTGTAAGCAAATCTGTTGCTAATTGATAAATTTGTTCCTCATTAGTCCCCGCAAGTTTCAGCGTTCCCGCCGAGATCCCTTCTGGCCGTTCCGTCGTATCTCGTAACACGAGTACCGGCTTCGCAAGCGAAGGTGCCTCTTCTTGCACGCCACCAGAATCCGTCATAATCATAAAGGATTTGGCAGCAAAGTTATGGAAGTCAAACACATCTAGTGGTTCGATTAGGTGCACCCTGCTCTCCCCCCCTAGCACGTCGTTTGCGATTTCGCGCACGACAGGGTTCATATGAATTGGGTACACAACTTCCACATCTGCATGATCGTGTAGCAAGCGTTTAATAGCACCGAAAATATGACGCATTGGTTCGCCAAGATTTTCACGACGATGTGCCGTTAATAAAATCATGCGCCCCCCTGCTATCTTATCTAAAATTGGATGCGTATACGAATCGTCTACCGTTGTCTTTAAGGCATCGATAGCGGTATTCCCGGTCACGACGATTGCGCCCTCTTGCTTATTCTCACGAAGAAGATTTTGTTTTGCTTGTTCAGTTGGTGCAAAATGAATATCGGCCATCACACCTGTAAGCTGACGATTCATCTCCTCAGGATATGGCGAATATTTATTGCCCGTACGAAGTCCAGCCTCTACATGACCAATTGGAATTTGGTTGTAAAATGCAGCAAGACTTGCGACAAATGTCGTCGACGTATCTCCATGTACAAGCACGATGTCTGGACGAGCTTCTTTCATAATTGCATCCAAGCCTTCTAAGCCACGCGTTGTGACATCGATGAGCGTTTGACGTGCTTTCATGATATTGAGATCGTAATCAGGCGTAATCTTAAACGTTTCAAGCACTTGGTCAAGCATTTCTCGATGCTGTGCTGTCACCGTCACGATTGTGTCGATTTCTTCGTGCTTTTTCAGCTCTAGTACGAGCGGCGCCATTTTAATCGCTTCTGGCCTCGTCCCAAATACTGTCATGACTTTCCACTTCGACATTTCTACACCGTCCTCAAATTATTTTGTACCAAATAAACGGTCCCCTGCATCACCTAAACCTGGAACGATGTAGCCGTGGTCATTTAATTTTTCGTCTTTTGCCGCGATGTAAATATCAACGTCTGGGTGCGCTTTTTGTAATGCTTCTACACCTTCTGGAGCTGCGATTAGACACATAAATTTAATGCTTGTAGCACCGCGTTTTTTAAGTGAATTGATTGCTTCAATTGCAGAACCACCTGTTGCTAACATTGGGTCAACAACGTAGAAATCACGTTCTTCAATATCTGCTGGGAATTTTGCATAGTATTCTACTGGTTGTAATGTTTCTGGGTCGCGGTATAAACCAATATGAGCGACTTTTGCAGCCGGAATTAGTTTTAACATACCATCTACCATACCTAAGCCTGCACGTAGAATTGGTACGATGGCCATTTTCTTACCAGCTAGTACTTTTGTTTTAGCAGTAACAACTGGTGTTTCTGTTTCTACTTCTTCAAGTGGCATATCGCGCGTAATTTCAAAAGCCATCAATGTAGCGACTTCGTCTACTAATTCGCGGAATTCTTTTGTACCTGTATTTTTGTCGCGAATGAAAGTTAATTTGTGTTGAATTAATGGATGATCAAAAACGTATACTTTACCCAATGTGAAACACTCCCTATAAATAATTATCTTATCTATTATAGCAGAAAAAGCATTTTCTTTTATGTCATTTAAGCGGAAAATCTTTTTTATGAGAATACGCCTATTTTTTTTGAAGTTGCTGTATTGCTTCACACAATTCACCAAAAAACAGTTCTCACAAGATTGCATATTTAAATAGAAGAAACTTACATTTCCTAGAATATTTGCGCACACCCTGTTCTCATAATTTCACTAAAAAACATAATTAAACACAACGGTGCAAAAAAAGACTATGACTACTGCTATCCCCTATCGGAGCGCATGTCAAAGAAACATGCGATTGCACGTCACTTTAATTGAAGTCATAGTCTTTTTATTATTAAGCGTAGATTGGGTATTTATCAGTTAATGCTTTTACGCGTGCTTGCGCATCTGCTTTTACTGCTTCATCTTCTGGGTTTTTAAGAACGGCTGCGATTAATGCAGCAATTTCTTTCATATCTTCTTCAACAAAGCCACGAGAAGTGATTGCTGGAGTACCGATACGTACGCCTGAAGTTACGAATGGTTTTTCTGGGTCATACGGAATACCATTTTTGTTTGCCGTAATATTTACTTCATCAAGTAATGCTTCCGCTACTTTACCAGTTAAGCCTAAAGAACGTACATCTAATAGAAGTAAGTGGTTGTCAGTACCGCCAGAAACAAGGTCGATGCCTTCAGCTTGCAATGATTCGCCAAGCACTTTTGCATTGTTAATTACTTGTTGTGCGTATGCTTTGAATTCAGGTTGTAATGCTTCACCGAAAGCAACTGCTTTACCAGCGATTACGTGCATTAATGGACCACCTTGAATACCAGGGAAGATTGATTTATCAATTTTCTTAGCCCATTCTTCTGAAGTTAAGATCATACCACCACGTGGACCGCGTAATGTTTTATGCGTTGTTGTTGTCACGAAGTCAGCATGTGGTACTGGATTTGGATGTAGACCTGCTGCTACAAGACCAGCGATGTGTGCCATATCCACCATGAATAATGCGCCAACTTCATCAGCGATTTCACGGAATTTCGCAAAGTCGATTTGACGAGGGTACGCACTAGCGCCAGCAACGATTAATTTTGGTTTGTGTTCTAATGCTTTTGCACGAACATCTTCGTAATCGATTACGTTCGTATCTTTTGTTACACCGTATTCAACGAAGTTGTATTGAACGCCAGAGAAGTTGACTGGGCTACCATGTGTTAAGTGACCACCATGAGCAAGGTTCATACCAAGCACTGTATCGCCTGGTTCTAAAACAGTGAAGTACACAGCCATGTTCGCTTGTGCGCCAGAGTGTGGTTGTACGTTTACATGTTCTGCACCGAATAATTGTTTTGCACGATCGCGCGCAATATCTTCCACGACATCAACAAATTCACAGCCGCCATAGTAACGTTTACCTGGATAACCTTCTGCGTATTTGTTTGTAAGTACTGAACCTTGAGCTTCAATAACCGCTTCTGAAACGATGTTTTCAGATGCGATTAACTCGATGTTTGCTTGTTGACGCGCAAACTCTTTTTCCATCGCTTCGAATACTGCTGAATCTTGTGCTTGTAAATTTTCTTGTGCTGCAAGTTTTGCCATTACTCTTTTCCCCCTAAAATCTTTTTGATTTATATGAACACCTTATTTAGATGTTGCTAACGTATATACTGCGCGTTCGCCGCCGATTAATTTCGGGCGAGTCTTCGCTGCTGTGACATTCGCTTCGCCAATTTTTTGAATCGATGTACGAATCGGAACAGCCACGCGTTTTAAATGCATACCGATGAGCGTTTGCCCAATATCAATGCCAGCGTGTGCTTGTACTTCCTCAACGACAACCGCATCTTCCAAATGACGATACGCGTACGTTGACATAGAACCGCCTGCTTCGCGAACAGGAACGACCGCTACCTCTTCATAGCCATATTTTTCCGCAGCCGCGCGCTCAAGTGTGATGGCGCGATTTAAATGTTCACAGCCTTGGAAAGCTAGGTAAATCTCGTGCTTGTTAGCGAAGGCTTGGAGTGGTTTAAATAATGCTTCTGCAATTTCCATACCACCAGCCGTACCAATTTTTTCACCTTTCACTTCAGATGTAGAACACCCGATGACGAACAGTTGACCTTTTTTAAGCGGTGCCTGTTCTACAAATTCATCGAGTAAAGTTTGAAGTTCAGTTTCGATTTGTTGTAGAGTCATGCTTGTCACCTCTTAGTTTTCAGCTTCAATTTCAGTAATTTTGCTAACACGACGCTCGTGACGACCGCCTTCAAAATCTGTTGATAACCAAATATCAACGATGTCTAATGCTAAACCTGGTCCGATAACACGTTCGCCCATTGCGATAACATTTGAGTCATTATGACAACGAGTTGCTTTCGCTGAGAATGTGTCATGTACTAATGCACAGCGTACGCCTTTTACTTTGTTCGCTGCGATAGACATGCCGATACCAGTGCCACAAATTAAAATTCCTTTATCAAATTCACCGCTAGCTACACCTTCAGCTACTGGTTTTGCAAAGTCAGGATAATCAACAGAACCGTCCTCTTTTGGTCCAAAGTCTGTATATTCATAACCTTTTGCTTCTAAAAGTCCTTTAATTTCTTTACGTAAGTTGTTACCACCGTGATCAGATGCGATTGCAATTTTCACAGTTATCCCTCATTTCTTAATCTTAGTCAAAATCAGTGTACCACTTATCTGAATAGAATAACATCTTTATAAACTGAATTTTAGGAATAAATTTTCATTGAAAAACGAACATTTAAGTTATTAAATAAGTGAATATATGTATTTTAAAATGAAATTGACATGATATGCGATTAATAGACTTGGATAATTCGTATTTTATCAAGTATTTGCCGGTTATACAACCTAAAAAAGATGATTCTGTATCAAATACAGAATCATCTTACATGACTGCGTTAAATTCGTTCGTAAACGAGCACTTCTATTTTATGCTAACGATGGAATTTTGCGATGACTTCGTAAAGTTCGCGCGTTTGATAATTGACATCTTGCATCAAACGAGTCATTTCCTCAATAGCTTGCACTTGTTTTTCAGTCGCCTGTTGAACATCCCTTGTACCAGCGGATGTTTCTCTTGCGATTGCCGCCACTTCTTGTGATTGTGCTGCTGTTTGTTCAAGCATATTGCGCTGGCGATCTGCGAGATGCGAAATTTCAGTCACCGATTTCGCTACTTCATGAATCATCGCCGTCATCCCATCAACTGCTTCGGTCGTCGCCGTTACACGCACAACCTCTTTTTCCGTTGTCGTCACTTGTTCATGCATCGAAGTGACGACCGTTTTGACGTCACCTTGCATTTTATGAATTAGCTGCGTAATATTATGCGCGGCTTCTGAGCTACCATCGGCCAACTTCCGCACTTCCTCGGCCACAACAGCAAAACCTTTCCCATGTTCGCCGGCACGCGCCGCTTCAATAGAAGCATTAAGCGCTAATAAATTCGTTTGGTCAGCAATTGAGCTAACAAGTTGAATAATATTTTCAATTTCAGAAGCATTTTGTTCAAGCTGTAAAATTTCATCAAGCGATTGGCGATTGCTCTCGACCATATTTTTGACGCCGCCAACAAGCAAGTTAATTTGTTCAGTAGCAGTTGATAATTCTTTCACCATCAACTGCGACGTCGCGTGCGATGCGTCGACATGCGTGCTCACGGCAGTCGTAATATCACTAACATCTTCTAATGAATTCGCTGTAAGTTGTACCGCATCTGAAGACTGCTCGGCACCGGCTGAAATATCAGAAATCGTTTTAGCAATGGCATCCGTTTGCATCGTTGCTTCTTGTGTCCCAGATGATAGTTTTTGCATACTTGTATTCGTCGCTTCAAAATTTTCTTCAATACGTGCCACCATCAAACGTAGATTGACAAGCATCGTTTGGAAGGCGTTTGCGAGCGACTGCATTTCATCATTCGTTTGTGGTATGTCAATATCGCGGCCAATTTCACCACGCGCGGCGGCATTGGCAACTTCTTCAAGCTGTTGCAACGGGCGTACAAGTACGATGCCTAAAATAGCCGCTAAAATACCTGACCAAATAATACCTAATAAATACGTAACGATTTCAAACACTTTACGATTTGTTTCAGGGAAAAACATCGGTTGCACATATTCGATAAAGAGAAAACTAACGCTGTATGTAACGATGGCTAATGCCACCACAAAGACGATTAACTTTTTTCGCAAGCCAAATTTCACACGCTTTTCCATCATTCTTCCTCCCTTAACGCCATTTTTGAACTGCTAATTCAATAAGTTGCGACAACTCGTCAAATGTTTTGCGATAAACAGCCGTCGAGCCACCATAAGGGTCACTGACATCGCCATCACGATCTAATGCGTATTCCTTTAATGAGAATGTTTTGTCGGCCACATGTGGATACGCTTGCAGTAAGCCATTTTTATGCGACACTGTCATCGTTAAAATCAAATCGGCCCATGCTAAATTTTCTTCGGTCACCGTAGACGTTTCATGCGGCATCCACATATCTTGCTCCTGCAATACTTGTGTTGTCCCTGTAGACATCACGCCACCAGGCAGCGCAAAAATGCCGGCTGATTTCACTGTAATATCGTCCATTTTTTTCGTTGCTAAGATTGCAGCTGCCATCGGACTGCGACATGTATTTCCTGTACAAATGAAATAAATATTCATGCTTTTTTCCACCTTTCTCTATTTCATGTAATTATATTGATTATAAGCTATTTTAAGTCGAAAATCACAAAAAAGAAGGTGCTATCGCCAGAACATCAAACTTCTGCCATAGTGCCTTCTTATTTTTAACATATATAATGTCCTATATTTTGTACCAATGCCCACCAGCTGATTTTTCGAGACGGTTCATAATCGCTGCCCCAACATCGTTTTTATCGGTTACGGTTGCGAGAACAATATCTGCTTCGGTCGCATTACACGCGCGCAAGGCATCATATAAATGCGCGGCCATTTGTTCATGCGAGCCATCGCCAAACGTAAAGAACCAATCTGCTGCAAGTGTACTAAAAGTATCTGGTGCTAACAAAGCGACCTTTTTGCCCTGCGCATGAAGTGTAGTTAATGCCTCGCGCACAGTCGCCACATCGTTTGCGATTTGGAACACTGGTGCATCTGGTGCGTAGTGTGTATATTTCATACCAGGCGCTTTTGGTGCACCTGCTTGTTGTTCAATATGCGTTGGTTCATTGACCGGGCCAATGACCGCTTCAAACATTTCTTTCGTAATACCACCGGGACGTAAAATCGTCGGTGTCTCAAGTGTTAAATCGATCACCGTTGATTCGACGCCAATACCCGTCGCACCGCCATCTAAAATAAGTGGTATACGACCGGCTAAGTCTTCCTCAACATGAACGCCCTCTGTCGGACTTGGCTTACCACTTGTGTTGGCACTTGGCGCAGCCACAGGTTCATCCAATTGTCGTAATAATCGCAGGGCAACAGGATGATCTGGCATACGAATCCCGACCGTATCAAGACCCGCTGTTACTTTTTGTGATAACGTTCCTGGCTTCACATGGCAAATAACCGTTAGTGGTCCCGGCCAAAACGCAGCCATGCATTTTTTCGCCTTTTCAGAAATGTTATCTACATAACGCTCTAGTTGCTCAAAGTTCCCAATATGCACGATTAATGGATTATCCGATGGACGCCCCTTCGCTGCATAAATCGCCTTCACTGCCTCATCATTTGTCGCGATTCCACCAAGACCATATACGGTTTCAGTCGGAAATGCGACAACCTGACCTGCTTTTAATAAGGCCACTGCTTCATCAAAAGCAGGGTCCTCTATTACGCCATCTACGATTAGTCGTTTTGTTTCCATGTTGTTGATTCCTCACTTAGTTAGTTAATTCGCAAAATACCATCCGGTCCTGACCAAACATATCCTTCACAACTTCGACTTTTGCATCATCGAAATGCTTGCGGAAAAAGTTTGCGACGGCATTGCCTTGTAAATAGCCGATTTCGACACCAATCAGTGCTGGTCGATTCATGATTGGTGGCAAGCTTTCGGCTAATTTACGATACAACATCAAGCCTTCTTCATCTGCAAATAACGCCGTATGTGGTTCATGTTTGATAACTGAATCATCCATGACATCGACTTCAGATTCTGCAATATATGGTGGATTTGATAGGACAACATCCCATTTTTCACCGGCAATTGGCGCCGTTAAATCGCCTTCTAAAAAGCGTATATCTGCCTGCAGCTCGCTCGCATTGCGACGCGCTACAGCAAGTGCTGCAGCTGAAATATCCGTTGCGGTTACGCGTAACTTTGCGCATTCCTTTTTCATCGAAATCGCAATCGCGCCACTACCGGTTCCGATATCTGCTACGGCAAGATCATCCTGTTCAAATAACGCGCGCATACGCTGTAATGCATAATGTACAAGCTCTTCTGTTTCGGGACGTGGAATTAAGACGTGTTCATCGACATAAAATGAACGACCATAAAATTCCTCATGATGCGTAATGTACTGGACCGGCATACCAGCGATATGTTCATGTACCGCCGCTTCAAATTGCTCACGTGCTGCAGACGATAATTCATGTCGCATGCCGATGACTAAATGCGTATAATCGACATCTAGCACATACTGCATTAATAGCTGTGCGGCACGCGTTTCACAATTTGCCTCTTCTAAAATAGAAGAAGCCCAATCAAGGGCCTCAAAAACTCGCTTAGAATCGTTGTTCATTTAGAGCATCCAATTTTTTAGCTTGTTCTTCCATAATTAATGCGTCGATAACATCGTCTAATTTACCGTCGATAATTTGGTCTAATTTTTGGATTGTTAAACCGATACGGTGATCCGTCACGCGGTTTTGTGGATAGTTGTACGTACGGATACGTTCTGAACGGTCACCTGTACCAACAGCTGATTTACGTTCTGCATCGTATTTTGATTGTTCTTCTTGTTGTAATTTATCGTAAACACGTGCGCGAAGGATTTTAATCGCTTTTTCACGGTTTTTAAGTTGTGAACGCTCATCTTGCATCGCTACGACCACGCCTGTTGGAATATGCGTCATACGAACAGCTGATGCCGTTTTGTTGACGTGCTGACCGCCAGCACCTGATGCGTGATAAATATCAACGCGAATATCTTTTTCATTCAAATCAAGTTCTACTTCAGCAGCTTCTGGCATGACAACAACTGTTGAGGTAGACGTGTGAACGCGACCTTGTGATTCTGTTTCCGGAACACGTTGTACGCGGTGCGCGCCACTTTCATATTTTAATTTAGAGTATACGTCGCTACCTGAAATCATAATGACAATTTCTTTGTAGCCGCCAAGCTCTGTTGGGTTAGCTGATACGATTTCTGTTTTCCAGCCTTGTGCTTCTGCGTATTTGCTATACATACGGAATAATGAGTTCGCGAATAATGCGGCCTCATCACCACCCGCTGCCCCGCGAATTTCCATGATAATGTTTTTACCATCATTCGGGTCTTTCGGGATTAATAAAATTTTCATTTTTTCTTCTAAATCAGGAATTTGTACTTCAAGTTCTTTTAATTCTTCTTGTGCCATTTCCTTCATTTCAGCGTCATCTTCCATATCAATTAAATCTTTGGCATCTTGAATTTGTTCTTTAATTGATTTGTATTCGCGATAAACGGTTACAGTTTCTTGAATATCTGATTGTTCCTTTGAAAATTGCGCTAATTTTTTTGAGTCAGATACGATATCTGGGTCACTAAGAAGCTCGTTTAAACGTTCATAACGGTCTTCTACTGCTTGTAGGCGATCAAACATATACTTTCACCTAGTCCTTTCTGTTAGCTATCTATTGTTTAGTGTGTATTAAAGTTAAATTACTTCCTCAATTAGTATAAAGAAAAAGAGTAACACATGCTACTCTTTTCAAAAATTGCACTCTCTTCATTTTACTACGAAAGTGTCTTCGTGAATCATTAATTTACTTCGTCTAACTGTGTTGCCCCTACTGGCACATAATGATGATGGCGACAACGCGGTTCGTAAGCTTCTGAAGCTCCTACTAAAATGACCGGGTCATCCGCCTTCGCTGGTTCGCCATTAATAAGGCGTTGTGTGCGGCTTGCAGGCGAGCCACAAACGCTACAAACAGCTTGTAGTTTCGTAACTTGTTCGGCGATGGCCATTAAAAATGGCATCGGACCAAACGGCACACCTTTAAAATCTTGGTCTAAACCCGCTAAAATAACGCGGTAGCCATGGTCAGCAAGTTGTTGAACCGTTTCGATAATATCTTCTCCGAAAAATTGGGCTTCATCAATGGCGATTAAGTCATACTCATCATCGATATAAGACCACATTTCCTCTGTTTTTTCAATTGGATGTGCAATCACTGTCGTACCGTTGTGACTTACGACCGCTTCCTCACTATAGCGATTATCGATTTTTGGCTTAAAGACCGCAATCTTTTGTTTCGCAAATTGGGCGCGGCGCACACGGCGGATCAGTTCTTCCGATTTTCCAGAGAACATACTGCCGCAAATTACTTCAACCCAGCCATTTTGTGACATAACGTACATGGTGAATAGGCTCCTTCCTAAAAATATCTACTCTTTATCATAACAAAAAAGAGCTGACGTACTGCTCTTTTTTTAATAATTATTTGTTATGTACGAACGAAAATCTTTAAGTAATAACGCAATTCATACTACACGATTTTCGTATCGCAGGCAAGAAAAATACCTGCTACGCAACATGTGCATAGCAGGCATAATTTCTACTTAAACAATGATTATTTAAGGTTGTATTTTTTGTTGAAGCGGTCAACACGACCATCAGCAGATGCGAATTTTTGACGACCTGTGTAGAATGGGTGACATTCGTTACAGAACTCAACGTTGATAGTTTCTTTTACAGAACCTACAGTAAATTCGTTACCGCATGAGCATGTTACAGTTGCTTGTTTGAAATCTGGGTGAATACCTTGTTTCATAGTTAGCGTTCTCCTCTCGCCCTGAACCATCTGGAACAGAGTTATTATATACGGTTGCCTTACACGACCCATTGAAACGCCGTATATGCAACACACAATATTTGCATTATGAAATCATAATAACAAATCTGTTATCTAAATGCAATCAATTTTTTTCAACGAGGAAATACATTAAAATAACCTCTTACAGTAAACCGCGGCCACCGCGTTGCTCTTTTGATTTATTGTTCAGTGATTCAAAAAACTCTGCGTTGTTTTTTGTCGTCCGTAATTTGCGTAAAAACTTTTCGGTAAAGTCTGATGAATCGGAGAATGTTTTACGAATGGCCCATAGTTTATCTAACTGCCCTTTTTCAAGTAACAACTCTTCCTTACGCGTACCTGAACGGCGAATATCGATTGCTGGGAACACGCGGCGCTCTGCTAATGAACGATCTAAATGGAGCTCCATGTTGCCCGTTCCTTTAAATTCTTCATAGATGACCTCATCCATACGTGAGCCCGTATCAACAAGTGCTGTTGCTAAAATCGTTAAGCTACCGCCATCTTCGATATTACGCGCGGCACCGAAGAAACGCTTTGGACGGTGGAACGCTGCTGGGTCAATACCACCTGATAATGTACGACCACTTGGCGGCACCGTTAAATTGTAGGCGCGCGCTAAACGCGTAATCGAATCCATTAAAATAATCACATCGCGCTTATGCTCAACGAGGCGCATCGCACGTTCTAATACAAGTTCCGCTACTTTCACGTGATTTTCTGGCAATTCATCAAACGTTGACGATACGACATCTGCCTTTACCGAACGTTCAATATCGGTTACTTCCTCAGGACGCTCATCAATTAATAACACAATAAGCTCTGATTCTGGATGCAATTCCGTTACGGCATTGGCAATTTCTTTTAAGAGCGATGTTTTACCAGCTTTTGGCGGCGCAACAATCAAGCCACGTTGCCCAAAGCCAACAGGCGCTACTAAATCCATAATACGCGTCGAAAGTTTATTTGTTGTCGTTTCAAGCTTAATTTGACGCTCAGGATATAGCGGCGTTAATGCGGGGAAATGGACGCGTTCTTTCGCGGTTTCCGGGTCCTCACCATTGACCGCATCTACATGCAATAAGCCATAATAGCGTTCATTTTCTTTTGGCGGACGGACTTTCCCGGCCACCTTGTCACCATTGCGCAAGCTAAAACGACGAATTTGTGACGCTGAAATATAAATATCTTCCGAGCTAGGCGAATAGTTGATAGGACGTAAAAAACCAAAGCCCTCTTGCTGAATGATTTCCAATACGCCATCCATATAGAAATAGCCTTCGCGTTCTGCGCGCACTTTTAAAATCGCGACAATTAATTCTTTTTTTGTGAGCTTGCTATAATACGACACTTTGTATTCCCGTGCTAGCGCATATAGTTCTTTTAGCGTCATATTTTCAAGCTGTGACATTGTTAAATTAGTCATCTGGAGTACACCACTCTTACGTTGAATTTTTCATTTATCGAAATGTGTATAGTTTTGGTAAATTTTAGTTGTACATATACTTTCTTATTATACGATTTACACAGCGAAAAAGGAACCATCTCCATTTATTGTCGACAAAAAAGAGGCTATCCAACTAGGATAGCCTCATCGTTATACTATATAAAGTTTCAATTAGTCTTTCATGAAAAGATTAGGTTTTTTATCTAAACGGTGACGTCCTTCTACGAAGCGAACAGTACCTGATTTAGCGCGCATAACAACTGATTCTGTTGTACAGTGGCCGCCTTTAAATTGAACACCTTTTAAAAGCTCACCATCTGTTACACCAGTTGCTGCAAAGATTGCGTCGTCACCTTTTACAAGATCACTCATGTTTAACACAGTATTTACTGCGATACCCATTTTTTCGCAACGAGCGATTTCTTCGTCGTTAGATGGTACTAAACGACCTTGGAAGTCGCCGCCTAAGCATTTAAGTGCTACTGCTGCGATAACGCCTTCTGGTGCTCCACCAGTACCGAACATAATATCAACGCCAGTTTCGTCAAATGCAGTGTTAATAGCTGCTGCTACGTCACCATCATTGATGAATTTAATGCGAGCGCCTGCTGCACGAATTTCGTCTACGATACCTTGGTGACGTTCACGTTTTAATAATGTCGCGACAACGTCTTCTACATTTTTGTTTTTCGCTTTAGCTACCGCTTTTAAGTTGTCTGCTACAGAGGCATCGATACTTACTAAGCCAGCTGCTTCAGGACCAACTGCGATTTTTTCCATGTACATATCAGG
Source organism: Kurthia huakuii LAM0618 (assembly GCF_000505545.1). Taxonomy (GTDB): domain Bacteria; phylum Bacillota; class Bacilli; order Bacillales_A; family Planococcaceae; genus Kurthia; species Kurthia huakuii. Next base: position 216,029 of record NZ_AYTB01000002.1, on the reverse strand, counting down.
TGCATGAAGTAAGTTACCACGGTCTGCAATTGCTAATACTGTTAAAGCATTACCGCTACCTGCTGCTACGATGTTTGTTCCTTCAAGTGGATCTACTGCGATATCTACTTGAGGACCGTTTTTATCAGAACCTAATTTTTCACCGATGTAAAGCATTGGCGCTTCGTCCATTTCACCTTCACCGATTACGACAGTTGCGTCCATAGGAATTGAATCGAATACTTGGCGCATTGCAGTTGTAGCTGCGTCGTCTGCTTCCATTTTAAGTCCACGGCCCATCCATCGAGCTGATGCGATTGCTGCTGCTTCTGTTACACGTACTACTTCCATTGATAAACTACGTTTCATGTTTTACTGTTCCTCCCGTTTGCCACTCTGCCTCGAGTGGGTGTGGTTTAAAAACCAAATCTATTGTAGCACAGTTTATAGTCAATTCATGTACTTTTTCGCAATGTTACGAAATGAAAAAAAATTTCATTAATCATCGATTTCAACTTTGCGAATATCTGCTCCAATAGCCGTTAATTTCGCTACAATATCGCTATAGCCACGTTCAATGTGATAAATATCATGAATAATTGTTTCACCTTGCGCGATTAAACCAGCGATAACAAGCGCCGCGCCGGCACGTAAATCTGTAGCAGTAACTGTTGCACCGGTTAATGCAGTTGGCCCTGTAATAATCGATGTACGCCCTTCTACTTTGCCACTTGCGCCCATGCGATTTAATTCAGCAATATGTTTAAAGCGCGCTGAATAAATCGTATCGGTAATCACAGCCATACCTGTCGCTTGCGTCAATAGCGTCGCAAAAGGTTGCTGTAAATCCGTTGGAAACCCTGGATAAACAAGCGTTTTAATATCGACCGCTTTCATCTGTTCAACCTTCGGAATCGTGATGCTTTCCTCACCTTCAATGATTTCAATGCCCATTTCACGCATTTTTGCTGTTAATGAATCCACATGCATCGGAATGACATTATCAATCACAACCCCATCACCAACCGCAGCGGCCATTAGCATGTATGTACCTGCTTCGATACGGTCTGGAATAATCGTATGCGTTGTCCCGCTTAAACGCTCGACACCATCGATACGAATGACGTTTGTTCCGGCCCCTTTAATGCGCGCGCCCATGCTCGTAAGCAATGTTGCCACATCAATAATCTCGGGCTCTTTTGCGGCATTTTCGATAACAGTTTGTCCTTCTGCTAGCACAGCCGCAAACATAATATTAATGGTCGCACCAACGCTTGAAACGTCTAAATAAATTTTCGCACCGGTTAATTTTTCAGCGCGTAAATAAATCGCTCCGTGCTCATTTGTCACAGTCGCACCAAGCGCCTCAAAACCTTTAATATGCTGATCGATTGGGCGCGGACCTAGATAGCAGCCACCCGGCAAACCAATGACTGCCTTTTTAAAGCGACCAAGCATAGCACCCATCAAGTAATATGACGCGCGTAGCTTTTTGACGTTGCCATTTGGTAGCGGCATATCAATCATATTTGTTGGGTCAACGGTCATATCGCCATGTTCGAATGTCACGTCGCCGCCGATTTCTTCTAATAATGATTTTAACGTCCAGACGTCTAAAATCTCTGGTAGGCCTTCAATCGTTACCTTTGAATCTGCTAAAATTGTTGCTGGAATTAAAGCTACTGCACTATTTTTGGCACCACTCACTTTAATCGTTCCTTTTAAGCGGTTGCCTCCATTTACTTTAAATACGTCCATAGAAGTCAGAATCTCCTTAAATACAAATTTGTCCCGAAACCGCACACAAAAAAGCGCGCAGCTTCAGGACTAATGAGTTATCCATTATTGGAACAAATTATTTATCTTTGTTAGCCCAGTCTTTCATGAATCCTTCGATTCCTTTGTCAGTAAGTGGGTGTTTAAATAATTGTTTTAATACTTTGTAAGGTGTTGTTGAAATATGCGCACCCGCAAGAGCTGCTTGCGTCACATGTTGAGGGTGACGGATTGATGCCGCAATGATTTGTGTATCGATTTCATGAATCGCAAAGATTTCAGCGATTTCGCGGATTAATTCAACGCCATCAACACCAATGTCATCAAGACGGCCGATGAATGGTGATACATATGTTGCACCAGCGCGAGCTGCCATTAATGCTTGGTTTGCAGAGAAGATTAATGTGACGTTTGTTTTAATGCCTTCTTTCGTTAACGCCGCACAAGCTGTAAGACCAGCTTCTGTCATTGGAAGTTTTACAGTGATGTTTGCGTGGATTTTAGAAAGCTCTAAACCTTCTTTAATCATACCTTCTGCATCTAAAGAAATCACTTCGCCTGATACTGAACCGTCAACTAATTCAGCGATTTCTTTTAAACGGTCGTGGAAAGAGATATTTTTCTCTTTTGCTACTAATGATGGGTTTGTTGTTACACCTGAAAGGATGCCCCATGCATACGCTTCTTTGATTTCTTCAAAGTTTGCTGTATCGATGAAAAATTTCATTGTGGAATGTTCCTCCTAATTTTTAAACACCTAGTTATATGTTATTACGCTTGTTGGTTACTACCGAAGTCACGAATTTTGCCGATAACAGTTTCTTTGATCGCTTCACGGCCAGGACCCATATATTTACGTGGATCGTAGACTTTTTTGTCGTTGTCTAAAACTTCACGGATGACTGCAGTTTGAGCGATTTGGTTTTCAGTGTTGACGTTGATTTTAGCAGTACCTAAAGAGATCGCTTTTTGGATATCTTTTAATGGAATACCTGAACCACCGTGTAATACTAATGGTAAATCTGCTAACTCAGAAATTTCTTTCATTTCTTTGAACCCTAAGTTCGGCTCACCGTGGTAAGGACCATGAACTGAACCTAAAGCTGGAGCTAGGCAATCGATTGCTGTTGCTTCAACCATTTTACGGCATTCTTCAGGGTCTGCGTACATAATACCGCCGATAACGCCATCTTCGTCGCCACCTACTGTACCAAGTTCTGCTTCGACAGATACGCCATTAGCATGTGCGTATTCTACAACGTTAGAAGTGATTTCGATGTTTTCTTCGAATGGGTAATGTGAGGCATCAATCATTACTGATGTGAAACCAGCATCAACCGCTTCTTTACATTTTTCAAAGCTTGAACCGTGGTCAAGGTGAATTGCTACTGGTACGGTAATTTTATAGCTTTCGATTAAACCTTTTACCATATAAACGACAGCAATAAAACCGCCCATGTATTTACCTGCGCCTTCAGACACACCTAAGATTACTGGAGATTTTTCTTCTTCAGCAGCTTGTAGAATCGCTTGGATATATTCAAGGTTGTTAATGTTGAATTGTCCTACTGCGTATTTACCTTCTTTTGCTTTTTCTAGCATTTCTTTCATAGAAACCAAAGCCATAATATGAATCCTCCTTCATGAATTCAAGCATAATTTATTTATTATTCTTAAACAGTACAATCATATCAAAAAGCGACACAATTTACTACTTTTAGTCGTTATCTTTTAACAATTCATTAATCGTTTTCCGCACGTCCATAATCTCAAATGGCTTCTTGAAAAAATGCGCTGTACCAAGGCTTTTCGCTTTGTCGACAAGCTCTTTTTCCCCGTATGCAGTCATCATCATGATGACCGGTTTTTTATCGAGATCGACGACATGTTGAATAATTTCAACGCCATTCATTCCCGGCAATTTCATATCGGTTAAAAGCGCATCAAAATCTTCATTTTTTAATATCTCAACGGCCTCAACCCCACTGCCTGCTGTTTGAATCGCATAGCCTTCGTTTTTTAACACTTCCTGTAATAAAATACGAATTCCTGGCTGATCATCGACGATTAAAATTTTTTTCATGTCCTAACCCTCTCCCTTTCCTTCATAGTATCATATCTTTCCTTTACAATTATTCAAAAAAATCCTTATAATGAGCAACATGAGGTGAAATTAAATGTTGAAAATGTTAACAACGCAATTAAGCGGCTTATTGCAACGTATTGCTTCCGACCAAGAAGAAACAATTGAGGAAGCTGCGCGCTTATTTGCACAAGCAGGTGTTACGGATGGGGTCGTGTATTTTGCGTGCTTTGGCGAGATGAAAGCACTTGAATATAACGCAGCGCACGCCGAGGAGCCATTCGCTAAAATGACGCCATGGACAGATGACGCGGCGATTACCGATATGGACCGCGTGCTGATCGTGACGCGCCATGCCGATGATGCCGATGCACTAGCGCTTGCACAAAAATTATATGAGCAATTTATTCCATTTGCGGTCATCACAAGCGAGAAAGAAGCCGATGCTGGAGCAATGGCGGACCTTGCATACGTCTATGTATCGCTAAAAATCAAACAAGGCATTATTCCAAATGATGTTGGTGAACGTATTGTCGTGCCGCATGTTCTTGCAGCGCTCTATGTTTACGAAGCAATTAAAGTTTTATATGACGATATGTTATTCAATGATGAAGCATAATCAATGAAGCCGCCGCCGTGCGGTTTTTTTGTGCGCTAATTTCTGAGAGCTCTCAGAAATCGCTCATGAGCTCAAGAAGCGTGTTTTCGATACGACATATTTTCGACTAAGCGACACAGCTAGGTCAAATCACGTACAGTTTTAATAAAAAGCTCGTTAAACGTTGCTAGATGCAAAAAAATTGTGCTACTTTAGCGTATTCTTTTGTGCGTTGACAACGCCATTTTTAACAAAAGCTTGTCGTAAAGTGCCCTAAAGCGGTCGGTTTTTGTCCCAAAAGTGGCTGTTTTGGGTTGAAATTGTCCGTTGGAAACCTTCAACAGTATTTTTGAATAAATGACATGCCTTTTTCGGTGAAAAATGACTTTCCGCTTAAAATGTGTACAAAAAATGCCCGTCAGAGCGCCAAATCCGACCCATTTTTGGCTATTTCCGGCTCTTTTTGTCCCTTTTTGAGTCGCGTCATTTTGCGATAAATGTCATGTTTTCTTAAATATGTTGCATATGCGCTACACAACTAGTAAGCATTTGTGAAAGTGGCACATATTTTTAATTATGTTGTATCCAAACCCCGCTTCTTGGCGTGAGAGCTCTCACAAAAATGGAGGGAGCCAAAGCTCTCCTCCATTTTAAAGTTTCGTATACGCGATGTGCTTGTCTTCAAGTAGCTGACGATAAAATGCGTCATCGCCGATCAACACGATGTTGTCAGTGAACGCTTCGATTTCATCGACTAAGTGCGTCGTGAGTAACACGGTGCATGTCGCCGATAATTCGCGGAGCACTTGCTGAATTTCCGTACGTGATTTCAAATCGATGCCGACTGTTGGCTCATCTAAAATTAAAATCGTTGGCTTTGCGAGCAAGCCAATTAATAAATTCACTTTGCGCTGCGTGCCACCGGATAGTTTTTTCACGATTGTCTGTCGTTCATGCGCAATCGCTAACTTTTCTAAATAATACGTGATGCGCTCATCACCAATCGTGTCCTTTAATAAGCCTTTAAAAAATTTTATATTTTCATCAATGGTCATATGTTCCCACAGCGCCATTTCCTGTGGTACATAGCCGATATGCTTTTTGCGCTCAGAAGCCGTCCACTGTGCGCCGTCGTATAAAATGACACCCGCATCTGGCTGTTCAATTCCGGCAATCATTTTTAACAGCGTCGATTTGCCGATACCATTTTGACCGATAAAAAGCGTCATACCACCAGCTGGAATTTCAAGTGAAATAGCGTCATACACTTCCTTTTTTCGGTAACGTTTTGTTAACTGTTGTAGCGTAATCATCCAACTCCTCCTAACTGTAAAACAACGATAACTACCGCTAACGTCAATGCCCAAATGAGTGCCATAAAGAGCTGATGACTCCACGTACGCACATGAATTAGTAGTAGCACAACGCCAATTTCAAATAATATGGCGGCGACAAATAATGTGAGTAGCGCTACTCCTGACAATGCTAAGCCCGTCAACAGCATCACACAGAGCGCTCCGCTAACGAGTACGACACTATGTGCGAGTATATACACCGCATAAAATTTACGATAATTCGCTTCATAAACGAGTATGCGTGCTAATGCGGCTGGCTGGCAAAGCGCGCGATTGAGTCCGACCTGTGTCACACCAAGCACTAGCATCACAACAACAATCGCTGCGAGCCCTAGTGATTGCGGTGAAGCGGCAGTTAACGAGCGCATCGTTAACTGCCCCGCTGGCTCAACTTTTTTGTATTGTGCCAACACATCGTCTAGCGACACTTCTTTGTCTTTTAAATGCGTAGCAACGATAAATGGTAGCTGCTGTTTATAGGCGGCTTTACTAATGCTTTCTGTGACAATATCACCGACGATATTGTGCTGGACATAGAGCGTTAGTAGACCACTTGTGCGGCGCTCCGTTAAGCGTTTCGCATAGTCTTTCGGAATTACAACAACCGCTGCGGCGCGCTGCTTTGCGACTTCATCTTCAGGATAGCGCTCTGACACTACTAACTCCTGCACATGAAAGCGCGGCTGTTTTTTTAATTCCGCTACGAATTGCTTAGACAACTGACTATTATCCAAATCTTGTACGGCAATTGGTAATTCAAGCAGACGATTTTGCTCGGCTACGATGATGTTCATGCCGCCGCCAAACAGTAAAAAGAGCACCATTAAGCTTGCATACGTACGCCAGTTTTTAATGACAATCAATTGAAAAAATGGCTTCATCCACGCGCCCTCCTTCCAAGTACTACGCCAAGTAAAATAATCAATGTCCCGATGCTAAGCCAAATCGACCACGCATAATCCATGACATAGTTCGTCATAAATAACTGGACGAGTGCATCAAACAATTGTGCAAATGGATTGTTATAAAACCATGTGCGCTGGAAGTACATCGTCGGAATCACTGCACCTGAGCCAAACACAATGAGGAGTGTGGCTATGATTTTTGCGATAATGCGTAGCTTGCCAGACAACGCGACATCAATCACTACATAAAGTAAGGCCATAACTAGCACAAAGCTCGTAATCGTGATGAGTAAATAGTGTACATTGTACAGCTCAAACGCTGGCTGTAGTAATACATAAAGCGCCGCTATCATTAGTAGCGCAAAGCCCCACGTATAAATTGTCGCAAGGCTATAGCGCGCGAGTAGAAGCTTTTCCTCTGCGAACGGATACATGCGTAAACGGTCGCGCAGTGCAGTCGGCATATTCATATGAAAAATTGTCAACAGTGCTAAAAAGAAGCCTAACGTGACAAGCACATAGCCAGCGACAACATAATAATCGGCAAATGGTATTGTCTCGACTTGATGCTTCTCGAAAATTGCTTCACGATTCAAGCCATTCGCTAATAAATCGAGCATCATCGCAATAATTTTCTCGTCTGATGCCTCACTGTAAAAATGCCCATACGTTAAAATGCCTGCCTCCGACACCATTAGCCGGTCATATACAGATAGCGTTAATTGGTTAATAAGAAGTCCTTGTAGCGAGTCTTTGTCATACGTCACAACATCGATTGGCAGCGAACCATTATTATAAAAAGCACGCGTCATGCCCTCTTTTAGCACGATATAGCCATCGATTTTTTTGTCACGTAGCGCTTGCTCTGCTAACGTTTCATCGTATCCTTTTAAAGTAAAGCCTTTCGCAAAGCTCTCCCCTTGCTGTACTGATTTTAAAATCATGCGTGTTTCGGTCGTGTTATCGTTATCAACAATGCCAATCGTCATTGCTGGCGTAGTGGATTGCTGCTGCACGACGACGATAGCGCCAAGGATGACGCCACACGCGAGCACTAAATATGGAATGATGTACCACTTTTGCATTGAACTACCCCCACTTAATGTTTTCACGAGCTCGCTTGAAGTGCGGATTCCTACGAACAGTGCATGCTTGTTCCTGCTTGCTCGAAACAGCGGCTTCACTTCTATTAGTAGGCGAACCCCGTAGTCCCTACGGTTTGGTCGTTTCAAAAAGACGTAATCCTTCTATTAAAATGTTACGACTCGCATTGACATCGCGGTCAAGTGTCGTGTGGCATGCTGGACATACCCATTCGCGGATTTCTAAGGCTTTCTTGCCATCATGATGCCCACATACATGGCACAACTGGCTTGATGGGAAGAAACGATTGATTTTCACGAGCTCTCGGCCATACCATTTTGCTTTATAGGTCAGTTTTTGCACAAACGAGGACCAGGATACATCGCTAATGGCTTTCGCTAATTTATGATTTTTCAGCATGCCTTTTGTGTTTAAATCTTCGACACAAATGACATCGTACTGGCGAATGAACGCCGTCGTGAACTTGTGTAAAAAATCTTCGCGCCAAAACGCGACTTTTTCACGTAAACGCGCGACTTTTCGACGTTGTTTTTGGTAATTCATGCAGTCTCGTAAAGCCCGGTTGTCTTTTTTCGCTTGTTCGTAACGACGCGAAAGTTTTCGTTGCTCACGCTTTAACTTCTGTTCCATCTTAGCCGTAAAGCGTTGGTTATCCACTTTACGTCCGTCCGAAAGAATCACGAAATCGGTGATGCCTAAATCAATGCCAATCGCTTCATGGGTTTTTGGCAAGGGTTGAAATTTGGGGACCTCACACATAATGGACACCGAGAAACGACCACTCGCATGAAAATGAATCGTTGCGCGCATCATCCGTCCTTCGAGCGCACGTGTTTGTTTGAATTTGACGCGTCCTAGTTTCGGTAACTTGATTTTGTTACCGACAATCGCAATATTGTCATTCGTATTTTTGGTCGTATAGCTTTGCACCAAGTTTTTCTTGCTTTTGAAACGCGGATAGTTATTTTGTTTCTTGAAAAAACGCCCGAATGCATCCATCAAATGTTCACAGGAAGTTTGTAAAGCCACACTATCTACGTTGCGTAACCAGGCTGTCTCATCTTGTTTTTTCAGTTTTGTCAGCAGTTTAGACATACTCGAACGATTTAAGCCTTTTCCTTCTTCTTTGTATGTTGTATTCCATAATTCCAGGAAATGATTATAGACAAAACGGCAATGGCCGTGCGTTTGATGAATCATCGCTTGTTGGTCTTTATTCGGATAGAGACAGAACGGATATGCTTTGTAGATCATGGCGAACACCTCCTTGTTTGTCATTCAGTTTAACACAAACAAATGTTCGTTATCCACTTTTAAGCACCGCCTTCATCCCCCCCCTACTCGCTCCACGCGTTGAGGAGGGTGTCTTCTGCGAAAAAATAATAAAAAAGAGTGGTACGCTTTCAACATTGTCATAAAAGCACCACCCTTCTTGTTATTCATTAAAAGCTATTTGCTAAATTTAATTGATCTACTAATAGTTGTACATTTGTCATAATCGACTGTTGTAGTTGTTCAAATTCTTCATCAGACATTTTATTTAAGTCCACAGCACCATCTCTTTTAACGTCTAATTTTTGTTTCACAGTCGTTGTTGAGTCGATGTTGATTGTTACATTTTCACCCTCGATCACATCAAAGGCGATGCTACCACGTGATGTTTGCTTATTATTTTTTAAATCTGTAACCATCGTATTTTTATACGTTGCTTGATATAATTCGCCACTGTCATCTTCTACTATGAAATCGACATTGTTTGTACGCTCATCACCATTTACTTTTTCATCATTTTTCATCGCAATCGTAAACGGCATATCGTTTTCGCCAAGCGTCAATTTATAATTATCGACAACATTTCCAGCACCTTTTGATGTACCTTCTAAGCGTGCAAATACCGTACTATCAAGATCTTGTACAACTACGTCTAATTGAACGTCTTGATCGATTTTTTCAGCAATCATCACATGAATCCCATCATTGGCTGTATCTGATTTCCACGTAATATCACGTTTTAAAATTTCTTTGCCATCCATATAGTTTTTCGCAACGACTGTCCCAAAGTTTTCTGATTTAACATCTTCTAAAAGATTATCTAATGTCTCCTCATATGACTGTGTATCGTACGTTGACATGGATGAATTGTACCAATTTTTAATCGCTTCATCTTTTTTCATTTCTGCGACCATATTTTTAAGCACCTTATGCAGGTCATCATTATTTAATGTCATCGTAACCGTCGCTAATTTTTCATTGTTGCCAAAAATAGCCGTTGTCTCGCTACCTTTTTTAAATTGCTCATCTTCTAATGATTCAATTGCCACTTTTAAATAGCGTTCTTGCATCTCTTCTAGTTGTTGTTGTGTAAAGTTTGCTTCCATCAGTTTATTTAAATTGACCATATTCGGGTCAAAATCTTCTGGTACTGATTCGCCTGTGAAGCGTTCATACACCTTTTTCATGTCCGCATTTTTTACCATTAACTTGTCGGTGAATAGAGGCGTCTTAATATACTGCGCGTCTTTATCTGCTGTCCACTCAAATTTATCGATTTCTGTGCCTGCAAAAGTCGGTGCTAATGATACCTCAGATTGCTGTGCTTTTTCATCGTGGCCCATATTTAGCGTAATGCTCGTCGAATCAACAATCGCTGATGGAATACCTAACATTGATAACAATGTATCCGATGCACCTGCACTAAATGTCACCGAACTACGATATGGCTCTTCTCGCATCGCTTCTTGTAATTTAAGCTCATTGCTATAACGATCTGCGAAATACGTGTTCCACGATTCAATTGACTGTTTTTCACTTAGTAAATATTTGTTTTTTGGTGTATTCGTCATGTAATAATAAATGCCACCTGCTGCCGCTACTAATAATACGAGCACACCTACGACAATACCTATTTTTTTCTTCATCCACACACTCCTTTAATTTTCTATAATTCCATTATATAGGAACTACGCCCTTCTCTCTATGGTCTGTATTTCCCGCATTTCTTTAACACTTATTCACTATAATTTGTGAAATAACGATGAAATGTTATTAAAAAGTTCATATGGTGATTTTTTACAGTAGGTATGCAAAAAAAGCAGAAATCGCCATAATGACGATTTCTGCTCGTATAAACCGTAATTATTTTACAGAAGCACCAATGAAGTCACGGAATAACGGTTGTGGACGTTGTGGACGTGACACGAATTCTGGGTGGAATTGTGCCGCCACGAAGAAGTCTTTTTCTGGTAGCTCAATGATTTCTGCTAAACGGCCATCTGGTGATAAGCCTGAGAAGACAAGACCAGCTGCTTCCATTGCTTCGCGGTATTCGTTATTGAATTCATAACGGTGACGGTGACGTTCGTATACTAAATCTTCTGCGTAGATTTCGCGTGCACGAGAGCCTTCTTTTAATTTACATGGGTATAAGCCAAGACGTAATGTACCACCAAGGTCTTCTACGTCTTCTTGGTCTGGTAATAAGTCGATGATTGGGTATTGCGTTTCAGCCAACTCCGTTGAATGCGCGCCTTCTAAGCCTAGAACATTTCGTGCAAATTCAACGGCCGCCATTTGCATCCCTAAACAAATACCTAAGAATGGTACATTGTTTTCACGCGCAAATTTAATGGCTTCAATTTTCCCTTCAACGCCGCGATCACCAAAGCCACCTGGTACTAAAATACCGTCCACGTCGCCAAGTAATTGTTGGACGTTTTCAGCCGTTACGTTTTCCGCATTGATCCAGTCGATATCGATATCTGTATCATGTGCATAACCTGCGTGTTTTAATGCTTCAGCTACTGAGATATACGCATCTTGTAGCTCCACATATTTCCCTACAAGCGCGATTTTTGTTGTTTTTGATAAGTGTTTCACGCGGTCGACTAATGCTTTCCAGTCTGTCATATCCGCTGCAGGTGCTTCGATACCGAAGTGGTCTAACACGATTGAATCTAAATCTTGTGCTTGTAGCGCTAACGGAATATCATATAAACTTTCCGCATCGACACATTCCACGACTTCATGTGGGTCTACATCACAGAATAATGCGATTTTATCTTTCATTCCTTGTGGAACAGGACGATCTGAACGGACTACAAGAATGTTTGGTTGAATGCCTAATGAACGTAATTCTTTTACAGAGTGTTGTGTTGGTTTTGTTTTTAACTCGCCTGATGCTGCGATGTATGGCACAAGTGTACAGTGTAAGTACAAGACATTGTTGCTACCTAGGTCGCGTTTTAATTGGCGGATTGCTTCTAAGAACGGTAATGATTCGATATCCCCAACTGTACCACCGATTTCTGTAATTACGATATCGGCATTTGTTTCGCGGCCAGCGCGTTGGATGCGTTCTTTAATTTCATTTGTAATATGTGGAATCACTTGTACGGTACCACCATTGTAGTCACCGCGACGTTCTTTTTTCAGAACAGAAGAGTACACGCGACCAGATGTTACCGTTGAGTGTTTTCCTAAATTAATATCGATAAAGCGCTCGTAGTGACCTAAGTCTAAGTCTGTTTCTGCACCGTCATCTGTTACGAATACTTCACCATGTTGGTACGGGCTCATTGTACCTGGGTCAATATTAATGTATGGGTCAAATTTTTGGGTTGTGACTTCTAAGCCACGGTTTTTTAGTAAACGACCAAGTGATGCTGCTGTAATCCCTTTACCAAGTGATGACACAACGCCGCCTGTTACGAAAATATATTTAGTCAAAATAGTTCCTCCTAAGTCATTCTTTCTTTCTAAAGTGCTACCAATCCCTTTAGAAAAAACAAAAAAACGCTCCGCCCGCAACTACTTGCAGGGGGAGCGTGAATTTACACGGTCATTCTCCTTTTTTAAGGAGCCCAAGTAAAAGGTTAAACGTTTTAAGTTTTAATGTCAAGAGTGTAGAGTCAAAAAACGATTAAAGCTTGTCGTCTTCTTCGTGCTCTTCTTCTTCATCAAATTCTAAATCGTCATCTTCTAATTCCATGTCTTCTTCAACAACGTCAAGGCCAGCTAATTCGTCGTCCTCTTCATCATCATCTAAATCGCGATCGATGTTGTCATTTGCTGAAGCGTCAAAGTCATTTTCGTTATCTTCTAACACTAATTCTTCGTCGTCTTCATCTTTGTCGATTTCTAAATCGACTTCTTCGTCTTCGCGTTCGTGAACTTTTACAGTTGGAGCAGTTTCTTCTTCAACTTGGTCAATTGCGTACCATTCACGTAAACCCCAGCGGCTTTCGCCTAATACTAAGAAACGACCATCGATGTTCATATCTGTATAAAATTGTACGATAGCTTCTTTGACTTGAGCTTCTGTACGCGCGCCTAAAGCAATAATTTGACCAATGATTTCGCTGAATGGAATCGGTTGGCCTTTTTCAACTAAAATGCTATGTGCTAAATTAATTAATGATTCTTGAGTTAATTGTTCTGATGTTAATTCACGAAGGTTCAATTCGTGCACGTCCTTTCTCTACTTAAACATACTAATTATTATATACATATTGTGCCCTCTTACGCCACATTCAATTGTCTTTTTTCTGACGTTTGACACTGCGATAAACGTAGTAAAATAAATATAGGGCTAAAATCAAAAGTGGAATAGCGCCCAATTGTTTATTATACAACAAATATGTCGCGATAGCGCAAATGATTATTATTAAATAGTGAATGATTCTCTCCATATACCTTGGTACTCCTCAGCATAACTTTTCCCTATATTATACAGAAAAAACCGTAAAAACGCGTCTATGAACCTTCTTTTCACTACATATTTCGGCGATATTTCCCGCCTACTTCATATAGCGCATTCGTAATTTGACCTAAACTTGCATATTTTACCGTTTCCATCAGCTCGTCAAAAATATTATCGCCTGTTTTTGCGACATCTTGTAAGCGTTTTAACATTTCAGCAGACTTGCTTTCATGCTGTGCTTGGAACTTACGTAAATTTGTAATTTGCATCGTTTTTTCATCGGTAGAAGCACGCGCAATTTCCATATTATCGAATAATTCCTCATCATTCGCATTCGGATTTAAGTACGTATTCACGCCGATAATTGGCAGCTCACCCGAATGTTTTAAATGCTCATAGTACATCGATTCTTCTTGGATTTTCGCACGTTGATATTGCGTTTCCATCGCACCAAGTACACCGCCGCGGTCATCAATACGGTCAAATTCTGCAAGCACCGCTTCTTCGACTAAGTTTGTTAGCTCGTCAATAATGTACGACCCTTGCAATGGATTTTCATTTTTCGATAACCCATGCTCTTTCGTAATAATTAATTGAATCGCCATTGCGCGGCGAACAGACTCTTCAGTCGGTGTTGTAATCGCTTCATCGTAGGCATTCGTATGCAATGAATTACATTGATCTTGCAGCGCCATTAGTGCTTGTAATGTCGTACGAATATCGTTAAAGTCAATTTCCTGTGCATGTAAGCTACGGCCCGACGTTTGAACGTGATACTTTAATTTTTGACTACGCTCATTCGCGCCGTATTTATCACGCATCGCTACTGCCCAAATGCGGCGTGCTACGCGGCCAATTACCGTATATTCTGGGTCCAAACCGTTCGAGAAGAAGAACGATAAGTTTGGCGCGAAATCATCGATATTCATGCCGCGGCTTAAATAATATTCGACAAATGTGAAGCCATTCGATAACGTAAATGCTAATTGCGAAATTGGATTCGCACCCGCTTCGGCGATATGGTAGCCAGAAATCGATACAGAGTAGTAATTACGCACGTCATAATCGATGAAGTATTGTTGAATATCCCCCATCATACGCAACGCAAATTCCGTTGAGAAAATACACGTATTTTGCCCTTGGTCCTCTTTTAAAATATCCGCTTGTACCGTACCACGCACAACATGCAGTGTTTCTGCTTTTACTGCCGTATACTCCTCAGCTGTTAGCACACGCCCAAGCTCCGCCTCTTTCACTGCTACTTGCTGGTCAATCGCCGTATTTAAAAACATCGCTAAAATAATCGGCGCTGGTCCGTTAATCGTCATCGACACAGATGTTGAAGGTGCGCATAAATCAAAGCCCGCATAAAGCTTTTTCATATCATCAAGCGTACAAACACTAACGCCTGATTCACCAATTTTCCCGTAAATATCTGGGCGCTCATTTGGATCTTCCCCGTATAATGTTACAGAGTCAAAAGCAGTTGATAGACGTTTTGCATCATCCCCTGCTGATAAGTAATGGAAGCGTTTATTCGTACGTTCTGGTGTTCCTTCTCCTGCGAATTGACGCTTCGGATCTTCTCCTTGGCGTTTGAACGGGAACACACCAGCCGTATATGGGAAAGAGCCTGGTACATTTTCGCTATACGCAAACTGTAAAATTTCGCCGTAGTCTTTCATTTTTGGTAGTACAACTTTTGGAATTTTTGTCCCTGATAACGATTCGCTCACTAAAATTGTACGGATTTCTTTGTCGCGTACTTTTGTAACCATCACATCACCTGAGTAGCTTTCCTTTAATGCTTCCCAGTTATCTAAAATTTTCTTTGATTGTGGTGTTAATTCAATTTGAAGCGCTTTCAGTTTGTCTGTCAGTACGGCAATTGTCGCTTCGTCATCAACGAGTGACAGTGCCCCTTCTAACTGGAAGATTTTACGCGCAATATCAACTTGTTGTGCCGTCGTCTTTTTATAGCCGCGCACTGTATCGGTAATTTCGCGTAAGTAATAGCGACGGTCATTTGGAATAATGACATGGTCTTTTTGCGTTTTCACAAACTCACTATACGACGTTTCCCAGTTAACGCTCGCCTTGTCACGTAACACATGGAGCAGCGCCGCAAACAATGAGTTCGTACCTTTATCGTTAAACTGGCTCGCAATCGTGCCGTATACCGGCATCGTATCTGGTGATTCATTAAAGCGATTGTGGCTACGTTGATATTGCTTCTTCACGTGCGTCATCGCATCTTCTGAACCTTTTCGTTCAAATTTATTAATGACAACTAAATCCGCAAAATCAATCATATCGATTTTTTCAAGTTGCGTTGGTGCACCAAACTCGCTCGTCATGACATACATCGATAAGTCCGACACTTTCGTAATCGCCGCATCGCCCTGACCAATACCACTCGTTTCGACGATGATTAAATCAAAACCAGCTGCCTTCACTACATCTAGTACATCATCGAGATTGTCTGAGATTTCTGAATGCGAGTCACGCGTCGCCAGCGAACGCATATAAATACGGTTGTTAAAAATCGAATTCATACGAATACGGTCACCTAGTAGCGCGCCACCTGTTTTTTGCTTTGTCGGGTCAATCGACACAATCGCAATGCGCACATCCGGTAGTTCTTGTAAGAAGCGACGAATTAACTCGTCTGTGAGAGAGCTCTTACCAGCACCACCTGTACCTGTAATCCCTAAAACAGGTGTCTGTTTTGAACGTTTTCGCGCCTCCGCAATAAAAGCATCTGACGCTTTATTTTCAGCAATCGTAATCGCCTTCGCGAGCGCTGGTTGATTATCCGGTGAAATGGCATCAAGTAAGGCGATATCTTCTTGTTCCACCGTTTTAAAATCACTATGTTCAAGCATTAAATTAATCATGCCTTGAAGTCCAAGTGTACGACCATCTTCTGGTGAGAATAAGTGATTCACACCGTATGCTTGAAGTTCCTTCGCTTCAGACGGTAAAATAACACCGCCACCGCCGCCAAAAATTTGAATATGTGGTGCTCCTTTTTCCTGCAATAAATCATAAATATATTTAAAATATTCGACGTGACCACCTTGGTAAGATGATACTGCAATCCCTTGCGCATCTTCTTGAATAGCCGCGTCAACAATTTCTTCTACAGATCGATTATGGCCGAGATGAATCACTTCTGCACCGCTTGCTTGTAAAATACGGCGCATAATATTAATTGTGGCGTCATGCCCATCGAATAAACTTGATGCTGTCACAAAACGCAATGGATTCTTTGCTTTATAAACTGTTGCTTCCATAATTAGAACTCCCCCTCTGTAAAAAAAGAGGCCCCCATAGCCTGTGTCCTCTCTTTATAGAAAATGCTCTCTATAGGATCGAATACAAACAACCGGAAACCTCTTTAAAATAAATCATGCTTGCTGGATTATGCTTTTTGTAATGGACGCGTATTTTCTAAACCACGCGCGATAACCATACGTTGAATTTCTTGTGTACCTTCATAAATTTGTGTGATTTTTGCATCACGCATGAAGCGTTCCACTGGATATTCTTTCGTATAGCCATAACCACCGAATACTTGAACCGCTTCAGTCGTTACGTTCATTGCTGTGTCACCAGCCATCAATTTCGCCATTGCTGACGCTTGACCGTATGGTAGACCTTCTGTTTCTAACCACGCTGCTTGGTATGTTAATAAACGAGAAGCTTCAATCGAAGTTGCCATATCTGCTAATTTAAAGCTAATGCCTTGGTTTGCAGAAATTGGTTTACCGAATTGAACACGTTGAGCTGCATATTCTACTGCTGCATCAAGTGCGCCTTGTGCGATACCTACAGCTTGTGCTGCGATACCGTTACGGCCGCCATCTAATGTTTTCATTGCTACTTTGAAACCTTCACCTTCAGCACCAAGAATGTTTTCTTTTGGCACGCGGCAGTTTTCGAAAATGATTTCTGTTGTAGCTGAAGCGCGGATACCCATTTTGTGCTCTTCTTTACCTACTTTGAAGCCTTCGAAATCAGATTCCACGATAAATGCTGTTGTACTGCGACGATCTTTTGGATCTAATAGCGCGATTACGATATAAATATCTGCTACGCCACCGTTTGTGATGAAGATTTTTGAACCGTTTAAGATGTAGTCATCGCCATCTTTCGTTGCGATTGTTTTCATACCACCTGCGTCACTACCTGAACCTGATTCTGTTAAGCAATAAGCACCGATTTTTGCGCCTTCAGCCATCGGGCGTAAATATTTTTGCTTTTGCTCTTCAGTACCAAATTTAAAAACAGGCCAACCTGCTAATGAAGTATGAGCTGATAATGTTACAGCTGTTGAGCCACAAACGCGTGCTAACTCTTCCACTGCGATACAATAAGCTAAAAAGTCCATACCAGCGCCACCGTACTCTTCAGGCCATGGAATACCTGTTAAGCCAAGCTCTGCCATCTTATCGAAAATCTCGCGATCAAAACGTGCCTCTTCGTCGCGCTCTGCTGCTGTTGGTGCCACTTCGTTTACAGCGAAGTCGCGTACCATCTTACGTAACATTTCGTGTTCATCTGATAATTTGAATTGCATGTTGTTTTCCCCCTATTTGTAAATGACTCAATTTTGCAGCGTGTCCTAACTTTAAACTTCAACGCAAGCTCGAACACAATTTTATGGTGTTACCTCAATCATGATGGCGTCGCCTTGTCCGCCACCAGAACAAATCGCTGCGATGCCGATACCGCCACCGCGACGTTTTAATTCTTTTGCTAATGTCAGCACGATACGCGCCCCACTAGCGCCAATTGGATGCCCCAGCGCTACCGCTCCTCCATTGACATTGACTTTTTCGGCATCGAGCCCAGCAAGTTTATTCGCTGTGAGTGCCACGACTGAGAAGGCTTCGTTTAATTCAAATAACGCAATATCCTCTAACTTCTTACCGGTCTTTTCAAGAATCGTTTCAATAATCAAGCCTGGTGTTTCTGGGAAACGCTCTGGTTCAACCGCAATTTCCGCATGGCCAATAATCGTTGCGAGCGGCTCTAAACCGCGTGCTTGCGCTTCATCCTCTGCCACGACTACAACGGCTGCTGCACCGTCATTAATGCCTGGTGCATTGCCGGCTGTGACCGTACCATCTTTACCAAACGCTGGTTTCAGCTTCGCAAGCGATTCTGCTGTCGTACCGTGACGCGGTGCTTCATCGGTATCAACAACAATTGGCTCACCTTTACGCTGTGGAATCGTGACCGGCACGATTTCCTCAGCGAAAATACCTGCTTCAATCGACTTCACCGCTAGCTGCTGACTGCGCGCTGCAAATGCATCTTGCTGTTCACGCGTAATCTCAAACTTATCGGCTGTGTCATTGCCGTAAACACCCATATGCACATGCTCTGGGTGGAACGCACACGTTAAGCCATCATGAAGCACGCCATCAACTAGCTTGCCGTCCCCCATGCGTAAACCCCAGCGACCTTGCGCTAAATAATACGGCGCATTCGACATCGACTCCATACCACCTGCGACGATAATACGCTCATCACCTAAACGAATCAGCTGGTCCGCTAACGTAATACTGCGTAGCCCTGAAGCGCATACCTTATTGATCGTCTCGGTCTTGACAGCATACGGAATGCCCGCTTTGTGCGCTGCTTGTCGTGACGGAATTTGACCTTGTCCGGCTTGAAGCACCGTCCCAATAATCACTTCGCCAACTTCTTCTGGTTGAATATTCGTTTGCTCAAGTGCGCCTTTAATGGCGATACTACCTAAGTCGCTCGCCGTTAAACTACTGAGCGCACCTCCGAATTTACCGAATGGTGTTCTTGCTCCTGCTACAATCACTGATTTCACTGTTCAACACCTCTTTACTTAGAATAAAGTTGGACCTAAATCATGAAACGAATAGAATAAAAACGTGAGAGTTCACGTTTTTATTCCTCATTAATTTGTTACGACTGCTTCTTCCGATGCTTCTGTAGCAGCTTCTTCTACAACAGTCGGTGCGTCACCAAAAATTGATTTCTCAAGTAACTCAGCTACATCGTATGTGCTAACTGTATCTTCTACTTCTTTCGCTTTCGTACCATCTGATAACATTGTTAAGCAATATGGACAGCCAGCTGAAATCACTGTTGGGTTTGTTGCGAGTGCTTGCTCTGTACGCGCTACGTTAATACGGTTGCCGACATGTTCTTCCATCCACATCAGACCACCACCAGCGCCACAGCACATTGCTTCGTCGCGGTTACGTTCCATTTCAACAAGCTCAACACCTGGAATTGCTTTTAAAATTTCACGCGGTGCATCATAGACGTTGTTGTAACGGCCTAAGTAACATGAATCGTGGAAGACGATTTTTTCATTTACCGCATGTTGTGGCTTAATGCGACCTTCTTGTAATAATTTGAATAAGAACTCTGTATGGTGATAAACTTCACCGCTCCAGCCGAAGTCAGAGTACTCGTTTTTAAACGTGTTGTACGCGTGAGGATCGATTGTAATAATCTTCTTCACTTCTGCTTTATCAAACTCTTTAATGTTCGCTTCAACAAGCTCTTGGTATAAGAACTCATTACCTAAGCGACGCGGTGTATCACCAGAGTTTTTCTCTTTGTTACCTAAAATCGCAAACTTCACGCCTGCTTCGTTTAATAGGTGGGCAAATGATAACGCGATTTTTTGTGAACGATTATCGAATGAGCCCATTGAGCCTACCCAGAATAAATACTCAAACTCTTCGCCAGCCTTTTGAGCTTCCTTCACCGTTGGGATGTGAAGTTCTGGACGAGCTTCGCGCCAATCTTCTTTTTGCTTACGGTTAATACCCCACGGATTCCCTTGACGCTCGATATTGTTCATCGCGCGCTGTGCATCCGAGTTTACTTTACCTTCCGTCATCGTTAAGTAACGACGTAGGTCGATAATTTTTTCTACATGCTCATTCATTACCGGACATTGGTCTTCACAGTTACGGCACGTTGTACATGCCCAAATTTCTTCTTCTGTGATAACATCGCCGATTAATGATGGGCTGTAAATATCATCAATCACTGCACCTTCAGCACCTGCTGCAGCTGCTAATTGATTGCCTTTTGCATTGTTAAATACAAAACTTGGTACCCACGGTTTTTGATGTGTTTGTACCGCCCCTGTAAACGTTAAATGATCGCGGAGTTTCGTCATTAAGTCCATCGGTGACAGCATTTTACCTGTACCTGTTGCCGGACACATATTTGTACAACGACCACACTCTACGCAAGCATATAAATCGACCAACTGTAAATCGGTGAAATCGGTAATTTTACCAACACCGAATGACGCCATTTCTTCGTCGCCATCGCCTTCTTCGTCATCTTCTTCAAATGCACTGAAATCGATTGGTTTTAATTTACCAGCAGGCGTTAATGGATTGACATAAACGTTTACCGGACCTGCGATTAAGTGTGCGTGCTTTGATTGCGGTACGTACACGAGGAACGTTAGCAGTACTAATAAGTGAACCCACCACATGATGTAGAACACTGTAATAGCTGCTGCCTCTGGTAAAAATGAGAATATTGCGGCAATTGCAGATGCAACTGGCTCTGACCATACCCAAGCTGTTTCCCCGTGCCAAATTAGTCCCATACCGTTACCTACTAATACTGAAACCATTAGTGCACCGATAAAAATTAGCACAAGACCTGCTTTTAGGCCACGTTTTAAACGGACAAGCTTCTCAACGTATCGACGGTAAAATGCGCCGATTACCGATACTAAAATCATTAATGTAACAAGCTCTTGGAAGAACGTAAAATACGGATATAACGGTCCAAGAGGTAGATGTGAACCCGGCGCTAACCCTTTCCAAATAAAATCGATTGCACCGAATTGAACTAAAAGGAAACCATAGAACATCATGACGTGAAGAATACCACTCTTCTTATCTTTTAACAGTTTCTTTTGTCCAAATACGAACACCCAAATTTTATTTAGGCGTGCCTTCACATCGTTGTCAAACTCTTCTTTTCTACCCATCTTAATGAAGTCGATTCGCGTCTTGATCAAGTATGCAAATAAATACACACCATAAGCGATGACTAAAATCGCCAAGATCCAGTTCGCAATTAATAATGGACTCATGCCTTTCCCCCCTAAAGACTGATTTTCCTTTTTGTATAGTATTTGGTTACATTTGGAATTAACAATATTCTACTTTATGAATCATCACTCAGTCAATAATTTTCCGCAATATGTTTTATTTTTTCGTAAAAATACATATTTTTCTTTAAAAACAATATTAAAAAAAGATATAAGCTACGCCCTAATGACAATAGCTTATATCTTTTTAATGGTTTTATTGGAATATTTTACTACAAAACATTTTTTACTTTTATAGATAGATGTTCACTGACATCTACATGTAAGATTACTTTCCGTCCTTTTTCTTACTAGTTTTAAAGACATTTGCGCTACGAACATACTCATTATTTGGTACACCTAATCGTGCATTTACGACAAGTGCCGCTGCAAATAAATAATCGGATAAACGGTTTAAATAACGTTGAACAACAGGTGAAACGTCACCCTCTTCGGCATTTTTCAGTAATGTCACTGTTAAACGCTCCGCACGACGCGCTACAGTACGCGCAATATGCAGTGTCGCTGCTGCTGGCGAACCACCAGGTAACACGAATTTTTGTAACTCTGGTGCTTCGTTCATTAAAACGTCAATGCGCGCTTCCATTTCTTCGATTGGTTCATCTGCTAATTTATAATGGCGCTCTTTCATAACATTTGCTAAATCGCCACCGCCATCAAATAACTCATTTTGAATTTTTTCTAAATCGTATAAAATATCATCAAATTTTTCGGCATCTAGCTCGGTCATCGCTTTGCCGACAATCGCATTTAATTCATCGATTGTGCCATATGCTTCAACGCGAAAATCATCTTTATCAACGCGTCCTCCAATAATACTCGTTTTCCCCTTATCGCCTGTACGTGTATAAATATTCATTATTCCATCCCCTTTTTTAAAATTTCCGGCAAGCCGTACCAAATGCGCGTAATCGTTGTTGCCTCGTTAAACAGCAATTGATAGAGGCGCCCACATGTATCGCGCAGCTGGCGTTGTTCCTTTTCAAGCGGTACAACGCCGCGACCCATATCCGTTAAAATGACGATGAGTTCATCGCTTTGTGCATTCAAGTCGCGGAGCTTTTCAGCAAAAATAGCCGCCACTTGCTCCTCTTCTTCTTCGAGATGCGCACGTAAAAGTCCTTCTAAGCCGGCAATGACGATATTTCCTTGCACGCTTTCTGGTAGCTGCTGTTCATACCACACCGCGTCAATTAGTTGTTTGACATATGCTCGCTTGCCGTTAAAGGCTCCACCGATAACGATGTGCATCGCTGTCCCTCCTCAAAAGCTTGGCGTGAATTCCATGTTAAAACAAAGCGCGTGTCATGCCCCACATGCCAGTCCCAAAATGCACTTGGCTGCGGCGCAAATTGTACGAGTAGCGCGCGAATTGTACCACCATGCAGTACCGCATATTGGTGACGCCTAGCAGCTAGTTGTGTCATAGCCGTTTGTACGCGCTTGTAAAGAATGGTTAGCGTTTCACCATGTGGTGGCGCCACATTTTCCGGCGCATCAATCCATGCACGGTACGCCGGGATTTCTTTTAGTTGTTCATACGTTTTCATTTCAAAATCGCCGAAATGACTTTCGCGAAATGCGGCGATACATTGTGGTGTAGCTTGTGGAAAATAATGTGCCGCCGTTTCGATTGTACGCGTTAAATCACTGCAAATCACATGTTCAGCGCGCGCATCTATGACCGGTAGCGGCGCTTCGATAATTGATTCATCGGTCCAGCCAACATAACGATGTGCCGCGTTGCCTGGTGTTTTGGCATGACGCATTAGCTCAAGCACAACAGCGTGATCCATAATAGCGCCTCCGTTCCTTCGATAAAAGCACCATATAAATCGCCCGATGCCCCGCCAAAATTTTTCTTCGTCCACAATTTATAGACGACAACTGCCACTAACACAAGTCCAACAAGTGCGACTGGAATCCACGTCTGTGCCCAGTAGGCAATGAGTGCGGTACCAATGAGTAATGATAATGTCGTAAACAATAAATAATGCTTTAAATGAATATGCGTACGGAAAAAAAATCCGATGCCGGTATCTTTTGATGGCTTCGTCCAAACGAGGTAAAAACCGAGTGCTGAGCGCGCTAAAAATGGCACGAAAATGAGCCAATAGCTCGCTAAAATATTCTGTGTTACGAGTTCGGTTAAAAAGACGATTTTCGTTAATACTAAAAATAATAAGGCCATCGCACCAAATGCGCCGACGCGTGGGTCTTCTAAAATTTGCTGGCGTTTCTTTAAGTCGCGATACGAAAAATAGGCATCGCCCATATCGGTAAATCCATCTAAATGAAGGCCACCTGTCCAAATAATAAACGCCATCACAACAAGAAAGCCAATTAATAACGGACTGCTGTCGGTTACTTGTAAGCCTTCAAAAATAAGCGCCACAACAGCGCCCATTAATGCCCCTAGCCACGGTAAAAATTGAAACATACCGGTGATTGTTTTGTGATTCATATCAATCGTTTTGTTTACTGGCACGACCGTAAAAAATTGAAAAGCCAGCAAGATGCTAGATAAACTGTTTTTCAAAATGCGCTGCTCCCTTCCATATTTTTTTATAGCCGTACTCCATCTCAATCGCAATCGTCGCCTGCTGAACAAACCATTGATGCAATTCCCCTAACGTGCGTGTGTACACAGTTGTTTCCTCAAACGATGGAATCGGTGCATCAAGCATTTCATTCGACACGATCACAAGCGGTATTTGTGCGTGCCGCATATCGTCAATAGCTTGTTTCATCGCATCAATACGTACACGTAAACGCTGCGGAGATTGCCAAGCCGCATCGTCATAGCACTCATTACCAAGCCATGTTGTTGCGCAGTCCCACAGCACGACCGCATGAGCCGGTAGCCGTTGTCGTAACGTCGAAAAATCAGTTGGATGTTCAATTGTTTGCCAGCCATCGCCTGCACGAAGTTTTTTATGATGCGCAATGCGCCGCGCCATTTCATCATCAAAGGCCACACCGGTCGCAATATAAACTAATTGCTGCCCGTCACTACATAATTGCTTCGTCAATTGTTCGGCAAAATGACTTTTACCACTACGCACGCCACCTGTTATAAAGATAAGCGGTGTTGTTGCCATGCCATCATCCCCTGTTCAAAGGATTCCATTTGTGCACGCGCCTTCATGCCAATGCGGAACCAATCGCCGTCCATACCGCGGAAATTTTTTGAATGACGTAATACGAGCCCGCGCGCTAACATGAAGCGGTAAAAAGCATCACTTTCATGCGGCTGTGCTAGCTGAAAACTAATGTAATTCGTTTGGCTAGCTGTCGTCATGCATCCTTGCGCACGTAAAAACGCTTGTGTTGTTTCACGTGAAACCGCTACTTCACGAATGGATTTCTCTCGATAATTATGTAATATAAGCATTTTTGCGCCCACAACACTCGCGACACCATTAATATGCCAATGCGCCGCAAAACGTGTTAATTCCTGAATTAGTGTTGCATTTGCTACTGCATAACCAAGCCGTAAACCCGGCATTTTATACATTTTTGTCATCGAACGCACGACAATGACATGGTCATAATTCGGTGCTTCGGTAATAAATGATGGCTCTTCGTCAATCCAATCTAAAAAGGCTTCATCAAGCACAACAAGTGTCGCAGTTGCCTGTGCCCACTCAATGATTTGCTGTAAATCTTCACGTGGTGGTAAGACACCTGTTGGATTGTTTGGTGTGCATAAATAAATGGCCGACACGTACGGAATTTTTTCGCGCAATGTTTGCATCGGTAGCGCATATGTCGCGATATCATCGACGACAACATGTTCAAACGCCACATGATGCGGTGCAAGCGTTGCCTCGTATTCAGAAAATGTTGGATGGACGATGAGCGCGCGTTTATTCGCCAATAAATTGCCAAGTAGCGCAAAAATTTCAGCCGCACCATTACCGAGTAAAATCTCGTCTTTTTCAACGCCATGATACGTAGCGACAGCGCTTAAAAATGGCTCGCCATCTGGATGTGGATACGCCGTAATAACCGGCAATAACGACTCGACATCTAATGTTAGCGGAAACGGTAAATGATTAACATTTTCGCTAAAATCAATGATGGTCTCCGGCGCTTGTAACTGCATTGCTTTATAAAGTTGTAATGGATTTGCTCCGTGATTAGGCAACAATGAACAGCCCTCCTATAATAAGACCGATGACTAAAAAAGCAATCGTGGCGCGTTGCATTTGTATGATTGCATCATCGATATGTTTTGCAGATAATGTCTGATGTGGTTCGCCCATTTCTTGGCGATGTGACGCGATACCACCGTAATAATTTAAACCACCAAGTTGGATGCCGAGTTGATAAGCAGTCGCTGCTTCTAAGTATCCACTATTGGGACTTGGATGTTTTTTCGCATCGACGCGCCACTTCTGAAATCTTTCTTTAAACGGTAAACCGTAACGATTTTTTGTTACTAACAAGATTAGCAAGCCAGTAATACGACTCGGAACAACGTTTGCCACGTCATCGATTTTTGCTGCTACAAAACCAAACTCGCCGTATTGCTCATTTTTGTACGCAATCATTGAATCAAGTGTGTTAATGGCCTTATACACCCATAAACCTGTCGCACCAAATAATAGTGCGTAAAATAGCGGTGCTGTCACGCCGTCGCTCGTATTTTCAGAAACCGTTTCAACAACGCCACGCGTAATATTTGCCTCATCTAGCTGTTCGGTATCGCGCCCAACAATCCAGCCAAGCTTTGTACGCGCCTCATCTAAATCGCCAGCGACAAGCGGGTCATGTACATCGCGCGCGGCTTGTTTTAAACTTTTTTGCGCTAATCCAAGTGCAATAAGTAAGCTTTCGACGGCGACGCCTAAATAGCGATGTACCGCATAGCTCATATAGACGAGTAACAAGACGAGCACACCGGTAATCGCAATCGTCGCCACTGCCGCAACTGCGCCTTTTGCTTTACGCTGTTTGCCATGATTTAACTTTTTCGTAAACCATGCAATCAAGTTGCCAATGACAATAACCGGGTGTTTAATATAGCGCGGCTCACCGTATAATCGGTCGATTAGGACGCCAATTGTACAAGCAATTAGGTGGTTCAAAATCATTGAATCCACCCTTTCGCGCGTTTGTAATCATCGAGTGCAATGAGCATTGTTTCATAAACACCGCGCCCAATCAACTTCCCAATAGCGGTAATCGTCCCGGCATATTCATATTTTCGCCCACTCTGTGTTGCCGCAATCAACACGCTATCGGTCGATGTCCCGGTCGCAATTGTGCCGGTATGCGTATCGTAAATCTCGCCATCTTGCATGGCCTTGACCTTTGCTTCAATCGTCGTCATCATCGCTTGCATAAATGATTCATCACTCAGCTCGCCGTTAATAATGGCCCATAAATTAATCGTTCCAACGCGTTGTGGTTCTGCATGTAAATGCCCACGCGCCGCATCGACTGCATTACCGACACCCGCTGTGACCATGACGAAAATTTCATGCTCGTCGTTTGTATAGCGGCGAATGACCGCATGTTGCACATCTACAGCGGTCATCATCGCCACCGTTTGTTCGATTGGCAATTGCTCATTAGCAATATAATTTTTCATCTCTGTATGCGCATCGTCGCTCATATAATGTTCATCGACCGTCCGGTTTAAAAAATGACGAAACCAGCCAAAGCCCGGATTATGTAGCGCCGCTGACAACGTACGTAGCGGTTTATCGGTGTGCAAATGAACATACTGTGATTTCACTGTAAACTGCTCAAGCGTTACACAATTGTCGGCTACAACCGTATCAGGCAATAGAGCCATTTGTGGCGTCGCAAGTTGTGGATGCGCAAAACGTGCAACGGCCGTATGGTAAACTTCAGCAATTTCATCTTCGGTCAACACTTCTGCCGGCTCACCACAGGCACGCACACGACCATTTTCAAGTAATAGCAATTCATCACAATACAGTGCCGCTAAATTCATATCGTGGAAAATCGATACAACCGTTAGCTGACGTTCTTCCACCTCGTGCTTTAACATATCCATAATTTGACGTTGATGTTCTAAATCTAAATGATTTGTTGGTTCATCTAATAATAAAAGCTCCGCCTGCTGTGCAAGCGCCTGTGCGATAAACGTTCGCTGTTGCTCACCGCCCGATAAATATTCGAGCTCGTGTTCGCAATATTTCGCAACGCCCGTTTGTTGCATCGCCTCGGTTGACGCACGCTCATCATCAGTAGACCACTGTGAAAACAAACCACTTTGATGTGGATAACGTCCAAGCGCGACCGTTTCAGATACGGTATGTGAAAAAGCATGCGCATGTAGCTGCGGCAACACGGCCATCTTACGCGCTAATTCTTTTTGTTTATAACTGTGTCGCGGCATTTCATCAATTAAAATCTCACCCGCTGTTACCGGTAAAATGCCACTAATCATTTTAAGCAGTGTCGATTTACCGCTACCATTTGGTCCTAAAATGCCAAGCATATGCCCCTTTTTTAATGAAAAACTAACATCGTGCACGATTTCTTTCTTGTCATAGCCACCTGTTAAGCTGCGAACTTCTAACATTGCTACCGCCCCTTTCTACGTTGTCTAAAGAAGATATATGCAAATACTGGCGCACCGATAAACGATGTAATAACGCCAATTGGTAACTCCGATGGTGCAATAATCGTTCGCGCAACTAAATCACAAACAATTAACAATGTCGCACCGTTAATAATCGATAATGGCAACAAATGGCGATGGTCGGCGCCAAATAATAAACGCGTCATATGCGGCACGACAAGCCCAACAAAGCCAATCGTCCCGGATACTGCCACTGCACAGCCCGTTAAAATCGAGCCGCCGACTAAAATCATCCATTTACTGCGCTTGACATTTACCCCTAAGTAATGCGCGCGCTCTTCACCGAATAGTAACGCATTTAGCTCTTTACGATTCATCCATAGCATAAGTCCACCGATGACTAAAAATGGCCAGATCATTTTAATATACGGCCAGCCGCGCATCGATACACTACCCATCAACCAATTTAAAATTTGGCGTAGCTCATCACCCGTTAGCGCAATCATTAGTGAAATAACGGAGCTTAAAAAAGCACTCACAATAATCCCAGTTAAAATTAACGTTTCCATTTTCATCGAGCGGTCGACTAAACGTGCAAAACTCAGCACTAGCACCATCGCCGCCATTGCGCCAAGCATACTAAAAATCGGTAAAGTATAGAGTCCAAGTGATGATGTTGAAATGCCGAAGAAAATCGTCATCACCGCGCCGACTGATGCCCCAGAAGAAACCCCGAGCGTATATGGATCGGCCAGCGGATTTTTTAGTAAACCTTGAAAGGCAGCACCCGCCATAGCAAGTGCTGCCCCTACAAGACCGGCCAAAATCACACGTGGCACGCGGATTTTCCATATAATATTTGCCGAGGCGGCATCAGCTGATGATGGATTCCACAGTACCGATAGCGGAACTTTCACCGAACCAACGCTAATCGCAAACCATGCTGCTACAAACAGTAACATGATTGATACGCTATACCCGACAACATGTTTTTTCATTATTTAAAAGCCTCTGGATAAATGGCTTTGGCAATTTCTTCTAAACCATCTGCTAAACGTGGACCTGTACGACTCGTTAAGTTGTCATCTACTTGGACAATTTGGTTTTCTTTTACCGCTGTAATCGTATCAAAGCCATCACGTTTTTTAATTTTATTGACGATATTTGGTACATAATCATATTTCACAATAATCACATCTGGGTTGCCTTTTACAATCGCTTCTGCATCGATTTTATACCAATTTTCGCCGCCATCTTTCGCAATATTGTTTGCGCCAATTAAATCAAACATTTCTTGCATATATGAATTGTTACCTGCTGTATAAATATCGGGGGCATCTGATGTTTCAACAAACACAGAGCGTTCTTTGACGTTTGAATCGTTAATTTTTTGTTGGACGTCCGCAATTTTCGCGTTCATATCGGCAACGATTTTTTTCGCTTCATCTTCTTTATTCGTTACTTTCCCGATTAATTCGATGCTCGCATACGTTTCATCGAATGAATTCGCTGTTGGTACGACAAATACCGTAATACCAGCATCGCGAAGTTGTGCTAAACCCGCTTCCGCTGTGCTCATTGATGATTCATCAATCATGACAAAATCAGGTTCTAATGAAATAATTTTTTCAATGTTCGGATTCATATCACCGACTTTGGGCTTTTCCGTTGCCTCTTTCGGATAATCATCGTTCGACGTTACACCTTCTACTTTATCGCCTAACCCAAGCGCAAATAATGTCTCGGTAATGCTCGGTGACAACGTAATAATTTTAGAAGGTTCCTGCTTAATTTCTACTTCTTTCCCTGTTGCATCCTTCACGTTCATTGGATACGCATTTTGCTGCGCTGATTGTGTTGTTTTATCTTTTTCATTCGTCTGGTCTGCAGTTGTTCCACATCCCGACAATAACATGGCAGAGACTGCTACTGCAGAGCCCCATGACATCCACTTTTTCATTGTCCATTCCCCTTTCGTTGCTACGATAAAAAAGACTTCTGTACATACAGAAGCCCACTAAAAAGTTGACTATCCTCGTAGCACATTCAAAGATAAAATAGGTAACCTGACTTTGGATTGCTCCATTACAGTGGCGGGACCGTATGAGATTCACACTCATTTCCCCTATTTTTCTTTTTCAATTGTCCCTTATTATACAAAACTTCAAAGCGTTAAGAAAGTGTATTCGGAATAGTTAGGCATTTCAAGCATGGAATCCTTCTTTTTACATACAAAAAGCCGAAATCGCATCAAACGATTTCGACTTGAACAAATTATTGGAATTACATTTTTTCTGGAGCAGCTACGCCAACTAATTTAAGGGCGTTTTTAATTGTTTGAGCGACTGCTGTAATCATCGCAAGACGAGCTGCAGAACGCTCTTGGTTATCAGCATCTAATACTTTTTCAGCATTGTAGAAGCTATGGAATGTTGCTGCTAATTCTTGGACATAATTTGTGATGCGGTGTGGTGCGCGAGCGCGTGCTGCATCAGCTACGACTTGTGGGAAGTCCCCAACTTTTTTCAAGACGTCGATATCTTTTTCTGTTGATAACGTTTCAAGTGTCGCTGTTGAAGGTGCGAAGCCTTTTTCTTCTGCTTGACGTAAGATTGAGCAAATACGAGCATGTGCGTATTGTGCGTAGTACACAGGGTTTTCGTTTGATTGCTTCACAGCTAAATCTAAATCGAAGTCTAAGTGTGTATCACCAGCGCGCATTGCGAAGTTGTAGCGTACCGCATCTAGACCTACTTCTTCAACTAATTCACGTAATGTGACAGCATTCCCTGTACGTTTAGACATTTTTACTTTTTCGCCATCGCGTAGTAAGTTAACCATTTGGATTACTTCTACTTCAAGCATATCGCGGTTGTAGCCTAACGCTTCAATCGCCGCTTTCATGCGAGGGATGTAACCGTGGTGGTCTGCACCCCAGATGTTGATGATTTTATCGAAGCCACGTTTTAATTTATCTTCGTGGTAGGCGATATCTGGTGTTAAGTATGTGAATGAGCCGTCTGTTTTACGTAATACACGGTCTTTATCATCCCCGAATGTTGTAGAACGGAACCAGACAGCACCATCCTCTTCGTATACGTGACCATTTTCTTTTAATGTGTGAATCGCTTCTTCGACTTTACCGTCTTTATATAAAGACGTTTCAGAGAACCATACGTCAAAATCAACGCGGAAGTCTTTTAAATCTTTTTGAAGTTTACCAAATTCATGTTTTAATCCGTGTGAACGGAAAAATTCAAAGCGTTCTTCGTCCGATTCATTTAAAATCGCTTCGCCGAATTGTTGTGATAACGTTTCGGCAATGACAACGATATCTTTCCCGTGATAGCCATCTTCCGGCATATCAGCATCTTGGCCTAATGCTTGGCGATAGCGTGCTTCTAATGATTTTGCGAGTTTTGTAATTTGATTACCCGCATCATTAATGTAATATTCGCGAGATACATCATAGCCAGCTGCATCTAAAATATTACATAATGAGTCCCCAATTGACGCACCGCGCGCATGACCTAAGTGAAGGTCACCTGTTGGGTTCGCTGACACAAATTCAACTTGCACTTTTTCGTGGTCGCCAGCTACTGAGCGACCGTATGCATCTTGTTGGTCAAGTACTGTTGTCACAACTTTTGTTAAGTAGTCTTTTGCTAATGTAATATTCATAAAGCCCGGACCAGCAATATCGATTTTTTCGATATTTGTACCAGCTGTATCTAAGTTATCTAAAATCGCTTGTGCAATGTCGCGAGGTGGCTTTTTCGCTAATTTTGTCATTTGCATCGCAATGTTTGTTGCGTAGTCGCCGTTTTCTTTACTACGTGGTGTTTCTAAATGAATGTTTAAAGTACTTGGATCTTCAACTAGTTCAGCTTTTGTAATGGCTTTTAATAAAGCTTCTTTAACTGACTGTTGCACTTGTTCTACTGCGTTCATTATTTTCCCTCCGTATAGCTATATTCTAATGTGTAATCACCGACTGAAGCGCCGCCTACGATTAATTCGTAGCGCACAGAAAGCGCACCGTCTGTTACTGCTTCTGTAAGTGGTTTATTGTCGATATGATGTGTGCGCACAACAATTGGCATCGTCCCAAAATCAGCTTCATAATGACCGCGTTGGTCAAGGCCTTTGATGAACGGCAGACGCATTTTCATGTCACCGTTACGCATAATAATACCATCGGCTTCATCAAAACGTAATGTTGTACGCATCTTTTTATCATTTATTATTTCTTCATATTGAATGTATACTTTTTTGCCGTCTTTCAACATATAAGAACCATCGACAAAAATCTCCATAATTTCAGGTAATTCACCCGGATGTTTGATTGTCGTCTTAAATTTCAGTCGAATGGGCGTTGTATGATTGCTCACAAAAGCTCCTCCGCTCTTTATTAATATAACCTTATTATTATAGGCTAAGATATAAGTTTTTTTCAAGGATGTACAGAAATTTCCCGACCGCTAAACGACTAGAAAAGAATTAGTGTATAATAGAAGCACTATTAGCTAGGAGAAAAAAAATGATATTAAGCCTTATTATAAACTTTTCGATTTTATTTACCTTTATCGTATTAGCTTATTTTTTATATGAATTTTTTGGCGGCTTTAAAAAAGCGTATCGACAATATTATCCCCTATTCGTTGGATTTTGCGGAGGCATCATCGCCGTGTTGGTCATGACAGAAGCGTTGAAATTGTCCGACGGCGTTATTGGGGATGCACGCGCTGCCGTTTTAATATTGGCGATTATTATTGGCGGTCCACAAGCCGGTATTCTGACGGCACTCATTGCGGGCCTCTTCCGCATGGTGTCAACTGATTTTTCGGTGACAACGATGTTCTTTGGGTTAAATACAATGATTGTTGGCGTTGTCATGTCACTCATTGCAATCAAAAGTCCTATTACTGCTAAAAATGTCCATGCGTATATTTGGCCTTGTGTGTTAGAGTTTTTACTATTTATTATGATTGCAACACCCGTCCATTGGTATGACCTGTCTAACTGGCTGTCTATGCTTATGAACGTCTTTGCCTTTTACACAACGTATGGCGTGCTCTATATTTTTAAAAAGCAATTTGCTTATACACGCGAAATTAAAAAATTCGCCGACACCGACTATTTAACTGGTGTCTCGAACAACCGAATTTTCCGTGAAGAGCTCAATCGTTTAACGAATAATCGCTTAGCTTTCGCGCTCATTCTCATTGATGTTGACCGTTTCCGCGCCATCAATCATTATCATGGGCATTTGTATGGCGATGAAATTTTGAAGCAACTGGCGACGTTGCTTAATGACTATGCAAACGATCATAATAGTCTTTTAACGCGTGTTAGCAGCGATGAATTTTATTTAATTTGTTACGATGCGGCGCCCGCGCACGCGCTTGCCTACGCTTCTGAAATGCGCATACTCCTGCGCGACCATACCTTTATGTTATCAAATTTTGAAGAAGTGCCTCTGACCGTATCATTTAGCATCGTCAACTATCCAGACAATGCGATTTCCCCAGAATCACTCGTGCGATTAGCAGATGAAATTCGTCAATCAAAAGATCATTCAAAAAAATTGAATTCAATCATTCATACTAATCAACTTACAAAAAATGAAATCAATTAAAAAAAAGCTTTCAATGTTCGCCATTGTCCGTTAGGCGCATTGAAAGCTTTTTCTGCTTGTTAGTCGTGCTTAATGTGAGACATCTGGCTTGGGTTTAGGGTTTCAAATGCCCACGTAAACACAATGACTCCAAGACTGCTGTCCAAAGTCTATTGTTAGACTTTATCTTTTAGTGTACTTCGTTTTAAGAGGACTTTCAACCTTCGTTGAAGAACTTCCTATTTTGGTCACTTATGCGAGCTCATTTCGTAATTGTTCGTCGCTACGATTCCACATTGCCTCGTCAAAACCTTTTAAGAAATCAGCTAATACATGTTTTGATTTATCATCCATGTTATCAACGATGATTTTACGTTTCATCGATTTATCCATACGATTCACGTGATCTGCTAAAATTTTATAACCGCGGCGTTTTTCACGATTAACGACCATTTCACATGCTGTTACACCTGCATAATAGCCGCCTTCTGGTTGCTGCTCGATTGTCACCCACACAAGCCAGTAATTTTTACCGCCTTCTGAGTCCTCACGATTTGTTGTAAACTTAATACCTTTTTCGACAACACTGCGCGCGTGCATCGCACCGATATCAACTGTTGCTGTCCCTTCTTCGACATCGATAATAACAGGTGACACATTTTCTAATGATAGCGAACCAATGCCGTATCCTTTATGCCCATCCGTAGGTGCATTTTTTATAATATTGAATTCCATTTTTTTCTTTTCAGCCATTCCAAAAATCCTCCGTTCTGATATGATTAACTTAGATTCACTATATCATTATAAACGAGGAGTGTCAGAAATGCCTGTAGTAACAATTAAAATGATTGAAGGTCGTAATGATGACCAAAAGCGCGCACTTGTAACAGAAGTTACAGATGCGATTTCACGTACAGTAAATGCGCCGAAAGAAAACATTACGATCATCATCGAAGAAATGAAAAAAGAACATTATGCAAACAGTGGCGTACGTGCGTCTGATAAATAGTGTGAATAATCAAAAAGAGGCTGCATAATTGCGCCTCTTTTTTCTATTTTAATGTGCGTAATTTTTTCGTCAATTCATGAAACTCCTCATCAAGCGCCGCATAGTGTGCATCTTTCGCTGTTAAAAAACTCAGCTTCCCGAGCACATCCTGCAGGCGATTCTCTAGTTGCATTCGCTCTTTATCCGCTGCTGTTTCAGTTTCAAACAGCGGTGTCACAAGTTTGTGCTGCGCAATCGTAAACTGCATTGTCGTCGTCTTTTCAACAAAATACGCATCATGCGACACGACGATAATCGTCCCGTTGTAATCACCGAGCACCTTTTCTAGCTGCTCGCGTGATGCTAAATCTAAATGATTCGTCGGCTCATCTAATATCAAGACATTTTTCTGTGCTAAAATAAGCTCCATCAATTTACATTTCACACGCTCGCCCATACTCATTAGCGCAATCGGCTCGTGCCACTGCTCACTCGTAAAGCCAAGGTGAATCATCAGCGTTTGTACGAGGCCGCGCTCTTTAAATGTCGGACGTTCAAACAGCTCGCTTGGCGTCTTGTCCTCCGGTAAATCAAATACTTGTTGCGTCAAATAGCCAATATTTGCTGCTGGTGAGCGCCAAATTTCACCGTCATAGCTTTCTTGGTCGAGCAACATGCGTAATAATGTCGTCTTGCCAGCACCATTATTGCCGATTAGTGCGATGCGGTCGCCATAACTAATCGTCGCATTCACATCATCAAAAAGAACGTGCTCACCAAATTTTTTCGATACATGTTTGAGCTCTAGTAAATGTTTGCCGGTCGCCTCGCTTTGTTGAAACTCAAACTGCACAGCATCGTCTTTTTTCGGTTGCTCAATCGTATGCTTCTGAAGCTCTTTTTCTAAACGCTGGTGCTTCGATTTTACTTGGGCATCCATACGCTTAGCTTTGGCACGGTAAAACTCCTTCGGAAACTCATGCTTCGTTGACTCTGCATGAGCGCGCTCACTCCACGATGTAATGGTCGCCATCTGATGTTCGATACGCGCAACTTCTTGTTGCTGCTTGTCAAACTCTCTTTGTTGTCGCAGAAGCTTTGCCTCATATTGCGTACGATAGGCCTCGTAGTTGCCATTGTAACGCTCAATTTGACCATGTTCAATATGCCAAATTTCATTTACGACATCATTTAAAAAAGCACGATTATGCGACACGACAACAACCGTTCCGCGGTAGCGTTTCAGCTGTTTTGTCAGCAAGGCTAGACTCGCCGCATCCAAGTGATTGGTCGGTTCATCTAATAATAATAATTGTGCTTTTTCGGCGAATGCTTCGGCTAAACGCAATTTCAATTTCTCACCGCCACTTAATTGCTCATAAGCGCGCTCAGGCACGTGCCACGTCGCTTTAGCACCTTTTGAAATCGCACGCTCAAACACCTGCTGCTCCTGCTCAACAAAAAATGTCGACGCTCTTTTAAACCATTCAATATGACCATCTGTCGGCTGTAGCTTTTCTGCTAATAATTGAAGTAATGTCGATTTCCCGGCGCCATTTGCACCGACAATGCCAATGCGCCCGCCCGCTTTCATCGAAACATTCACATCCGTTAAAATTTCTTTATATGAAACGTTATTCATTGTACATAGTTCTGTCATGTTTGTTCCTCCTAAAGAGGGACTTTTCATCTAACACAAAAATCCCTCCAAAAAATTTTGGAAGGATTAGTCAGAGAGTGATTCCTGAGCTTCAGGCATACTCCGCCACTCTAGCGGTTGTATAAGAAAGCCATGCTGATGACATTTCTCCGTATAGATTGAATTTGGGCAGACTAATCCTATTTTTCACGCAAAGTTTTGTGCACTTCGTTCGTTAAAAAATAAGACTACTTCATCGGCCACCCTCATCCCTTTCGTTTACATGATAATGTTATTATACACCGTTTTCATTATTTTTAAACGGATTTAGTTGTGCGATAAATTGGAAAGCGCGCGTCATTTCTTCATCGGTGAAGTTTAATTTTGCTTTGACTGTGCGCACTTTTATAATTTGTTCGTCGCGCGCTAGTTCATCAAAATAGAGTAATGTCGACACTAATTCTAAAAAACGCGCACTTTGCGTATTCAGCTCATCAATGATTTGTGGCAGTCCTGCCGCTTCCTTGCAAAAGCTGTCGCTAAATGTATTTCCTTTGTCGGTCACTTCATAGCAATACTGCTTATACGACCCTTTATCTTCTTTACGCTCCGTTAAAAAACCCATCGTGCATAATTCTTCGACGCGCATCGTCAACTCTTCTGAATATGGGCCATACATATGAAAATGATATTTTTCATGGAATGGAAAATCGAATTTTTTGGCGATATACACCATCTTCTGCAATTTTTTTCGGCCTGTTACTTCACCAGCTAACGACACAAAACGTACGACATT
This sequence comes from Kurthia huakuii LAM0618, assembly GCF_000505545.1. Lineage (GTDB taxonomy): Bacteria > Bacillota > Bacilli > Bacillales_A > Planococcaceae > Kurthia > Kurthia huakuii. The sequence goes on along the minus strand of NZ_AYTB01000002.1, from coordinate 178,789 downwards.
GGCATGTTCTTCTAACACAAGTCGCTCCCCTTTCTACACTATCGATTTAACACTTCTAATATTTGTTTGCGCAGCATACGCTTTTTGCCATTTTCCAATAACACGTCCTCTGGAAAATAAATTTTATGATCAAAGCGACGCTTCCCAGAAATCGCCTCAACGACTTCTGAGCTGCGAGATAGCTCAGATAGCTCTCCATTTGAGCGCAATAAATGAATCGGTAAACGTCCTTCTTCTTCGCCAGGACGATAAAAATCATATGGTAAATCCGATGTGGAATCGTGAACTAAATAATAGTTGGCATTAAGCCCCGCTTTTTTATAAAGCTCCTCTAATTCCAACACTTTTTTAAAGTCTGCTCCCGGATCATATTCGATATATTTAAATAAACGACGGTTTAAAAAGCGACTGCTTAAATCACTCAAAATCGCATCTTCTTCGTGCGTCCAAAAATGGAAGTACGTCATAATAATGTTTTCATCAAGCTCAATATATTGTTCGAGCGAAATATTGCCGTCGAAAAATGATTGAAATGGCGTCGGTGCAACGTTAAACATATAGCCAGCACGATAAAGCTCTTGCGCACGCTCAAGCGTCTTGCGTAAAATCACTTCGGCGCTGCGCGATACCGGGTGGAAATAAACTTGCCAATACATTTGGTAGCGACTCATAATATAATCCTCTACCGCATGCATCCCACTCGATTTAATGACGATTTGGTCTTCGCGCGGGCGCATAACACGTAAAATACGCTCCATATCAAAATGACCATAACTAACGCCGGTAAAATACGCATCACGCTGTAAATAATCCATACGGTCTGCATCAATTTGACTTGAAATTAAACTGACGACTTGTTGATTGTCATACGTTTTTTCAATGACGTCCGACACTTTTTGCGGAAAATCCTCGGACACGCGGCGCAGTACCGCATTGACCTCAGTATCGCCTAAAATAATTGCGCGCGTATACGCTTCATGATCTAAATTAAAAACATGCTCGAACGCATGTGAAAATGGGCCATGCCCTAAGTCGTGAAGTAACGCGGCACACAATGCGACAAGGCGCTCCGATTTATCCCATTCCGGATAATTAACAAAGACATCATCGACAACGCGGCGCGTAATTTCATAGACGCCTAATGAATGACTAAAGCGACTATGTTCGGCCCCGTGGAACACTAAATATGTCGTACCAAGCTGTTTAATTCGGCGTAGACGCTGAAATTCGCGTGTAGCGACTAAATCCCAAATGACTTGGTCACGCACATGCACATAGCGATGTACCGGGTCTTTAAACACCTTTTCTTCTGCTAGTTTTTTCGTTGCATAACTCACACGCATTCCCCCTCTTTCTATTGTACGACCACGCTCATTTTTGACACAACATGGCTTTGGTCCTTGCTTTTTTAGAGCAAAAAATAGAGCAGGTCGACTGTGCAACCTGCTAAAATACTTATTTTTCTTCGGCTTCTACCGGCGTCCATTTATCGACAAAACCTTCCGGAAGCTTTTTTTGTGATTTTAATTTTTTGATGATTTTCGGCATTAATTCTTCTTCTGTATGTGCCGCACATGGACGGTTATTAACAATCGTAAACGTTTTACGAAGACCTGGCCCACAGTATGAGTGGCATTTAATATCAATCTCTGCATCCGGATCGATTTCTTTTAATTTCGGAATTAACGTTTTTAAATTAACGGCCTGACATTCATCGCAAACACGAAATTCATTTGCCATTGTGAAATGCAACCCTCTTTCTTCTTAAATAAATGCATACACTTAAGTGTAGCGGAAATACATAGTGACATTCAAGTGTCTAAAAATTTACGATTCAAGCAATAACTTTTTATTACGCTCAAAGACACGCGTTAAATAATACGTATATTGTTCCATCTCATCTTCAACGAAAGGCCCCATACGCATTTCCTCTGAATGGGCGTATAAAAATTGTTGCAAGCGCGCATTCACACCTGGCACGCTCAGTGGCTCACCGATAATTTCAGAAAGCGACGCCATCACTTCCGGGCGTACGTTCGGATAATCAAACTTCGTTGGCTCTTGCTGCAATGAGCGCTCATAAAAGTCCCGCACTAATTCTGCACGTGCCCCGCCGCTTCCTTCAACCGATAAATAAATTTGCACGGCAATACCACCGCGAATGCGGCGCTGCGCGATACCGGCAAATTTTTTACCGTCAACGCTCAAATCATACGACCCCGGGCAATACGAGCCGACAATTTCATACGCCTCAATACGCTCCGCAATTTCCGGAAACAGCGCTTTAACCAACTCAACCATCATGTCATAGCCCGCATTAATATCGAGGTGACCATCTTTTTCGCTGACAACAATCGAAATATTTAAAATACCTTCATCTAACACAACCGCTAAACCACCAGAGTTGCGTACAATCGGATGATAGCCGCGCTCTTCTAATAAGTCCATACCTGCTTGCACGAATGGTAGACGGTGATCTTGAATGCCCATGACAACCGATGCACTATGAACCCATGTGCGAACGGTCGCCGGCGACAGGCCAGCACCAATTAAATGACATAACGTATCATCGGCCGCAAATGATTCTAATGGTGAGCGACCAATACCACTAACAGATTGGTCAATATAGCGCCATGTTTTGCGCGTTAAAAATTCGTTCATAATCTTAGCTCCCGTACTCATAATCTAATCCTTATTTAGTGTACACGAATTCGTCATTTTTTGAAAATGTCGTTAGCTGTTCAACGGACGGATACGAGAAGTTGTGCTAAAATTGCATGGAAGAAGATTCTCAATTAATAAGGAGTGTTAGAACATGATTGAAGCAGCACAAACATTAGATGGTTGGTACGTATTGCACGATTTTCGCGCAATGAACTGGCCAATGTGGAAACAAATGGACGAAGACTTCCGCAAAGAAGCAACCGATGAATTCATCGCCTTCCTTGCCGAATTAAATAAAGCCGATGAAGCAAAAACGGGCTCACACGCATTTTATTCAATCGTTGGCCAAAAAGCTGATTTCGTTTTAATGACATTACGCGAAACAATGGACGAATTAAACGACATCGAAACAAAATTTGCGAAACTCGCAATTGCTGATTTCACGATTCCAACGTATTCTTACGTGTCTGTTGTTGAGCTTTCAAACTATCTTGCAAAAGCAAAAGCGGGCGATGAACCCGCACAAGACCCATACCAAAATGAACATGTCCGCGCTCGCCTTTACCCTGAGTTACCTCGTTGGGAACATATTTGCTTCTACCCAATGGATAAACGCCGTGAAAAAGGTGCAAATTGGTACATGCTAGAAATGGAAGCACGTCAAGCAATGATGCGCTCTCACGGTATGATTGGTCGCAGCTATGCTGGGAAAGTAAAACAAATCATCTCTGGTTCAATCGGCTTCGATGACCACGAATGGGGCGTTACATTATTCGCGAATGACGTACTGCAATTCAAAAAATTAATTTACGAAATGCGCTTTGATGAAGTATCTGCGCGCTATGCGGACTTCGGCGAGTTCTTCGTCGGGAATATTTTAAATGAAGAAAAATTACGCGCCTTATTAGCCATTTAAGCGTATACAAAAAGAGGCTGGAACATAACTCGATTTTTAGGAAAAATATAAAATTTGAGTCGTAATTTTCTTGTCTAAATGAATCATTTAATGCGCTTGAAAGCAAAAAAATGTGAGGCGATTTTGAAAATCGCCCCACATTTTTTCTTTTGTCTCAGCCTCTTTTTTTAAATTGCATATTTCTTCGATAACTCATAACACGTATCAATAATATGTTTTTCTACCTTGTCATCGTTCGGCAAACGCGACTTCGTATAATCCGTATTAATCATCGATGCATATTCTGCATGTTCAAGCACAGCCAAGTCCGTTAAATCAGAGCCAATCGCTACATAATCTTTTTCATAAACACCTAATCTTTGTAGCGCATGCCATTTATTAATACGCTTCGGTGTAATCGCTAAACGACGTTCTTGTTGTTGTAGCTGAACATTAAACCCACTTTCCGACAGCTCGGCCTGTAAGTTTTCAAGACCATCTGCTGCTAAAATCGTAATATGTGAAATCGGGTCAATTTTTTTTAACGAGACGTTTTGCGCTAATTTTGCAGAATCAATTTCCGCAGCTAGCGTATTGTAAGGACCTCCCGTATAGCAGTAGTCCCACTCGCTCTCCATTAGAAACGTCGCATCATATTTTTCAATTAATTGTTGTATTGTTGTAAAATCTGCTTGATTGAATGTTGATAATTGCTCTAGCGCACCTTCCTTACAAATAACCGCGCCTTCTAAGCCAATCATCGCCTCATTATGAAAGCGTCGATCTAGCTTTAACAACATATTGCGTACTGCTCCAGTTGACGTGAAAATTAACTGGTGACCATTATCCTTCAAAAAATCAAACATATATTGTAAATTCAATGAGACTGGTTGGTTATCGTAAGAAATGGTTTGGTCTAAATTAAAGACAAACTGCATAAGCTCCACTTCTTTCTTTATTAAAATTGTCCTAGTGTATTACTACCCTTTGAACAATGAAAACAAGCGTTTTTTATACGATTAACGACAATAGCATGAGAATCATTACGTCATTTTAATATTTTTCATAGAAAATACGATAAATTTAAGGCATAAACATAAAAAAAAGAAAGACTTAGACGCTTGTCTAAATCTTTCCTCGTTCGTTAATTTTTCACCTGTTTAGCAGCCATCATAAGTGCAACCCAACCGATTAAAAAGGCTACGCCGCCGATTGGTGTAATCGCACCAAGTACTGTAATTTTTGTAACAGCCATTACATATAAGCTACCAGAGAATAAAATCGTACCGATTAACATCGCTGTTGCAGCAACGCGTAATGATTTTACATTGCCGATTACATTTTTACTCATTAATACACCGATTACTAAAATGGCTACCGCATGGAACATTTGATATTGTACACCGGTTTCCCAAACGGCTTGATAATCGTTTTTCACTAATAAATCTTCTAATGCATGTGCGCCAAACGCGCCAAGTGCTACGGCTAAAAAGCCAAGTACCGCACCGATTATAATATTCTTTTTCATTATTATTCTCCCCTTAGTTAAAAATCAAACAATGAATCACCATTCGCATCTTCTTCATTTATTTTTTTTGTTGGTAATGTTGGTGCCGCCTGTTGCATGACTACAGGCGGCGCTTTCATGATAGGTTGCTGTACGGCTTGTGGTAATGGCTGTACAGGCACATCTGCAGTTGAGCCTAATGCTACATCACATAAGGCACGAATCGCCGCCAACTCCTCGCGAATTTTGGCATCACTACCTACTGCGGCGCTGGCGTGTTTTTGAATTTCTGCAACAATCGTTTCATATGAAATCATGTAATTACCCCTTCTGCTTTGGTACGAATTTTAAACAATCCATACCCGAAGAATTTTTAACGACAACCGACGGCACTGCTCTCGATTTAAAGCCATATGCCCGGCAAGCGCGCGGTGACGCTTGATCCCACGTAATTTGAAAGTATTGGCATTTAAAACAATCAGGTTTCATTGAACTTCCTCCTATGGCTTCGTTAAGTCAAAATCGATTGGTGCCTTACCCCATGCGGCTAGTTGCGCATTAATTTGTGAAAATGGTCGGCTTCCAAAAAAACCTCGATGCGCACTTAATGGACTTGGATGTGGCGCTTTAATAATCGCATGACGCGACATATCAATCAGGCGCTCTTTTTGCTGTGCAGGACGTCCCCATAATACGAAAATAATCGGCTGTTGTCGCGCTGATAATTTTTCAATAACGCGGTCTGTAAACTGCTCCCACCCTTGGTTTTTATGCGAATGCGCCTCGTGAGCACGCACTGTTAAAACCGTATTTAGTAGCATGACGCCTTGTTTCGCCCATTTTGTTAGCGTGCCATGCTGTGGTATCGGTACACCAATATCCGACTGCATTTCCTTAAAAACATTTTGCAAACTTGGTGGATGTTTGACGCCCTCTTTCACCGAAAAGCTCAAGCCATGTGCCTGACCCGGACCATGATAGGGATCTTGCCCTAGAATAACGACGTTCACATCTGGATAATCGGTATAACGAAAGGCATTCCACATATCTTCCATCGGCGGATAAATCATTTCATTAAAATATTCGTGCTTTAAAAATTCGCGTAGCTGTAAATAATACGGCTTCTCAAACTCGTCACCTACGACTTGCTGCCACGTATTATCAAAAATTTGTTTCGTCATAAATTACTCCTCAAATTTGACCTCTACTTTATAGTTTACTAAACCAAACATATTTTTCAACGATTCCTTAGCATTGTCTTGTGCTTTTGTCAGCAAACCTTCTGCCTCTACTTCTTTCAGCATTTCCTTTTGAGCTTGCTCCGCTAAATCGTAGCCTTCTTTAATTGTCGCTTCGCTGCGGAAAATGCCTTCACTTGAAAAGACTTGTACTTTATCTAAAACGAGTGCGGGTGTCCCTAAAATCACCGGCTTCGGTAACGTAATCGCCAATGTTTTATTTTTTTCATCGACGCTTACATTTTTTTCAGTCATATGACTTAAATCAACGCCAGCGCGCACCGTTCCTGGCACAACAACGAGCACCTGTTGCTCAGTCCCCGGTAAATCTACGCTGATCTCTTGCCCAAAAATTTTATTATTCGTACGCTCAATCAGCACTTTTGTATACGCCTCAGCGGTCGTTAGCTCATTCAAATCGGTCATGCGCTCGACTAACGCCGATGTTTCAATCTTTTCATTACTCCCTGTAATTGCTTTCCAAATAACAAACGGCGCAATCATTGCCGCAATAAATATCACAATGGCGGACGTTACTAAAACGCGGCCTTTTTTCATACTCTTTTTCCTCCTAAATAAAATCTCCAACTATTATAAGAAATTTTGACACTTTTTGCATTCTCTATAATCTGACCTTATAAAAAAATAAGTTTTTGACTATTTCCAAACAATCAGTTCCGGCGCATAATGAACAGTAACTATTGACTGAAAAATATGACAACAAAGGAGTTTTCCATTATGGCATTACCAAAAACATTAACAATTGCAGGTTCAGACGCTTCAGGTGGCGCCGGTCTTGAAGCTGACTTAAAAGCATTCCAAGAGCATAACACATACGGCATGGCTGCAGTATCGGTTATCGCTACAATGGACCCTGATAATAATTGGGCACACGGTGTTTATACATTACCAATCGATGTATTAGAAGCACAATTAAAAACAGCGTTCTCAACAGGTGTTGACGCTGTAAAAACGGGCATGTTATCAACAGAAGAAGTTATCGTAACTGCTGGGAAAGAAATTGCAGCAGCTGGCGTGACAAACGTCGTTATTGACCCGGTTATGGTTTGTAAAGGTGAAGATGAAGTGTTGAATCCTGGAAATGTGACAGCGATGGTACAATATTTATTACCACATGCGCTTGTGACGACGCCAAACCTTTTTGAAGCTGGCCAACTTGCCGGTATCAAAACACCAAAAACAATTGAAGAAATGCAACTTGCCGCTGAAAAAATCACGCAATTAGGCGCGAAAAACGTTGTCATTAAAGGCGGCCGCGGCATTGCGCACGACCAAGCATTCGACCTTTTCTATGATGGCGATAAACATTACTTACTTGAAACAGCCAAAATCGGTACGACATACAATCATGGTGCTGGCTGTACATTTGCCGCTTCTGTCACTGCGAACTTAGCACTTGGCTTATCGGTAAAAGAAGCTGTCTTTGAAGCAAAAGAATTCGTTGCAGCAGGCATTGAGCACGGCTGGAAACTAAATCAATTTGTTGGCCCGGTTCACCACGGTGCGAAGCCACGCTTTGGCGCACCCGCTGTAACATTAACAGAATTACAACCAATTGCACACTAAGCAACGCAAAAGAGGCTGGGACATACGTGTAAAAACACCATCTCAGATGAGCATAAGAAAAACCGGAATCGCGCTGTGGCGCGGTTCCGGTTTTTTGTGGCGAACGCTAAAAAAGGAACATGAACTGTTTTGTCCCAGTCTCTTTTTTTATTCATAGCGGCGCCGCTTCCACTTACGCGTTAATAACCGCATTTTACGATAGCCTGATGTTGCGATAACGGCAATCGATAAGCTAATACCAAAAATCGCCGTAATAAACGAAATCCATTCAAAGAACGTATAGCTTTTTAAATACGATAACTTATACGGCTGTTTCCATTCATCAATAATGAGATTCATGCCATAGATGCCCGACACTACCGTAAAAATCGTCAGCATAAATAACAAGCTATTTTGGCGGCGAGCTGACGTACTTTCCTGATTGCGATACAAGCTCTCTAGCGTGCCCTTCACTTCCATATACTGTTGTTCAATTTTAAAGACCTTTTGAAGCTGGTCCGCTAATTCGATTCCTGACGAACGACTACTAACCTCTTGAAAATAATACGAGGCCGAAAATTGATCGATATGCTCAATTAACTGCTCAGTATAATCTTGGTCATGTAGCACACTCACTTCGCTATATAAATACGATAATTTCAACAATGTTAATTTATAAAAATAATGCAGCAACAATTGATAATATTCATTGCCCATGAAACGTGAACGCGCTAACAGCCGCATATTGTTGTCGGTCATCGGCATGACGAGCGACATAAAGACATGCTCGGTCAGCAAACTTTCGATTTTAGGCGCAAAACGCTTATTCATGCGCTGCTGTAAATAGTTTGTCATATACTCTTTATTTACAGCCGATATATGTGGCTCTCCGTTGGCATCAAAACCATCGAGCTGACTCAAGCGATACAGTTGCTCAAGTGACAACGCTTCAACAGGTTCTAAATAACCAGCTAACAACATTCGTTCATCTTCAAAAAATGGCAAACTCCCAAAGTAGCCGCCACGTATCGCATCATGATTAATGAAATCAAGCATAAACGCACATAAATCATTTAACATATAATCGCTCACGCTATCAAATTTTTTATCGTCACAAATAATTTGCACGCCTTTTTCCTCTGGCATTTTTGGCTCTAAAATGCGGATATGATGCATAAAATCCACAACTTCATCAAAATCATATGTGCCTTCTAATGCGATGCGAAACGACAGAAAGCCTACTTGAAACGGACAAGCGATAATGTCTACGCTCATAATACGAAACTGATAAGAATGTTCATGAATCATCATAAATGCGGTTTGCTCGATTATTTTTGAATAGCGTAGAAACGCTTCTGGATTTTCTGTTTTCGGAAAAACACGCCGTTCAATATACGGCATAAAATATTGGTCCAGCTCTTCATGCAACACATAGTTATCGCCGTAGTATGCTTGTTGAAGGCTTAAATTGGCTAATGTAAAAAACGTATAGCCTTGTTCTTTTAACGCGTCATATAACTTATATTTGGAACGTTCATGATACGAAAATGGCATCATACACGTTACATATGTCGTCGAAATCTCCACATGCCCACCTCCCCCTTACTCTTTTAATCTATTTCCCAAGCTTACAAATCGCCAAACCGCCTCAAATTCACTATAATTAGAAATAGATTTGAAACATCGGAAGGAGATTTATGATGGAAACAGTTGAAATCGCAAAGCTACAAGAGCTAATTAACTCTTTCGCAAACGAAGATGTATACATTCATTTAGAAACAACAAACGGAGCGTACGCCAACCACTTTGATGACAAAGTGTTTAACGCTGGCTGCTTTATCCGCAATATTGTTGTGCAATACGAATTAGGTAAAGTAACACCCGAGGCACCACACCGCGTTGGTTTAAAACTTGCGAATGGTGGTTGGATTTACGCACAAGGGATTACGCATTTTGAATTAGATAACGAAGGTCGCTTATTAATGGCTGGCCATGATTATGAGGGAAAATTAGCAGTGGCGCTTGAAATTAGTAAAACGCCGTTCGCTTATTAAGGGAGGATTTTTCATGTTAGAACAACAAGAAAGTCAAATTTTAGTCGTATTCCCACACCCTGATGACGAAGCCTTCGGTGTGTCAGGTACGCTTGCGCAATATGCGAATGCTGGTGTGCCGATTACATATGCTTGCTTAACATTAGGTGAAATGGGCCGAAACCTAGGGAACCCACCATTTGCAACGCGCGAAAGCTTGCCACAAATCCGCAAAAAAGAACTGCAAGCGTCTTGTGATGCAATCGGTATTCAAGACCTTCGTATGATGGGCTTGCGCGATAAAACAGTCGAATTTGAAGACGATGAACAAATGGTCCAAATGATGACAAAATTAATCGCTGAAATAAAGCCATCATTAGTCATTACATTTTATCCAAACTATGCGGTGCACCCCGACCACGAAGCAACGTGTAAAGCCGTTGTCCGTGCAATCCGTCGTATGCCAACTGCCGAGCGCCCTCGTTTATACGGCGTCGCTTTCGCAAACGATACTGTAGAAGGTCTTGGCGAACCAGATATCGTCAACGACATTCGTGATGTTTTCGAACATAAAATGGGTTCAATGAAAGCTCATGCATCGCAAACAGGCTGGATGCTACAAGAAGAAGAAAAACGTCGCGAAGAAGGCGACACAGCAGAAAGCAACTGGTTTACAGACGAAACGATGTACTCATACAAATGGGACGAAGATTTCGAAGAATCATTTTAAGCGATAATTGAAAAACAGGAACCGCGCCAACGCGCGATTCCTGTTTTTTTATGGCCATTACCCGCATTGACAGTCACGCTAGCCCTTCGTTGCCGTAAACACTCGCTTCCTAGTCATCACCTTGAACATGGCGCAATAAACCTTTTTGTAAGCAAAAATCAATCATAAATTGCTTTGTACCGTAATGGTCAAAAACGAGTTCAATTTCATCGCCACTGACGCGCTTTATATACCCTTTACTATACAGGTGATGCTCCACTTCCATCCCTCGGTGCAAATCACTACGCTTTGTAATCGCATCGTCTGGAATATCACGTGCCACTTTCTTTTGCTGATAGGCCTTATTCGTCACGACTGCCTTGCGTTCTGGTGCGGGCTCTTTAAAGTCAAAGTCCGGAATCTTTTCACCTTGTAAAATGGCTTTTACATCATCTAAGAAAACAGATGGCGTTGTTTTTTCTTCATTATTTTGCTCATATGTTAGCAATTCAAGTCTCGTTTTAGCGCGCGTCATGCCCACATAAAATAAACGCACCGCTTCTTCCATTTTCGCTTCATGACCTTCTTTATAGTCTTTAATATCGTCCGGTGCTGGAATGACGCCATCGACTAAATCAATCATATATACGCGGTCAAACTCTAACCCTTTTGCGCTATGAAATGTCGATAACGTCACGACACCCGCACGCTTTTCACTCGATTGGCGCATAATTTCCTCGAGGCGCTTCAAACGATTGGCAAATGCTGTTAAGTCCGGTAACCCTTCTGCGATATACTGTAGTTGTGTCACAATCCCAAGCAAGCGGTCCTCATTCAACTTCAAATGCTCAGCGGTACGTTGCAAGCTCTTATCGTATCCTAACTCATCGCGAATAAGTTGAATCGCCTCTTTTGGTGGCAAGTCTTTCAGCGTACGGATTTTCTTTTTCGCCTTCCGTAGCGCTTGCTCTTGATACGGCGCATGAACATTTGTTGCGAGCTGGTCAAACACCGACGTCGTGCGGTCATTTTTTGACAACAGCTGCGTCATTTGCGCTTTCTTAATATAGGCATTCATTTTCGGATAGACGCGCTCTAAAATATCGGCACGTTTATCATTAAATGACAGTCGCATAAAGTTCAGCACATCTTCAATAATAAAGTGGCGGAAAAATTTCACATCGACTTCTTTCATATAAAAAGGAATGCTATGCTTTTCAAGCGCATCGACAAGTCGAATCGCCGACGTATTGTTGCGGTACAGTACAGCGATGTCTCCACTGTCCTCTGCGCGCTCGATTTCTTCAACGACGTAATTTAACTGCAACGTATAGCGGCGCATATTATGAATAATCGGCTTACGGCCATGCCCATTGTCGGTAAACATCTTTTTATCGTAACGCTTTTTATTACGTTTAATAAACTGATCCGCTACATCGGTAATTTCCTTTGTCGAGCGGTAGTTTTGCGCCATCGTTAGCACAGTGGCGTTGGCATACACTTTCGGGAATTCTAATAGTTTATCGACATCCGAGCCTCGCCAAGAAAAAATCGATTGGTCATCATCTGCAACGATACAAAGATTGTTGTGAGGCGCTGCTAATAGACGAACGATTTCATGCTGAATGACCGAATTATCTTGCCCTTCATCGGTAAGTACGTATTCAAATTGTTGTTGATACCGCGTGCGAATGTCGTCATCGTCACGTAAAGCCTCATAGCAATACGTCAACATATCATCAAAATCAACGAGCACGTTGATACCATCACGACGTTTAAATTCCTCATAACGCGCGAAAATCTCTGCCGCATCGGTCAGACTACAAGGTGCCTCGCTCAAACGCTCGCCGTCTAACATACGATTTTTCACATAACTAATATACGTGAACAGTTCATCCATCTCATCTTCTGTCGGTTGCGTTTTACGCTTCTCCACAAATAAATTACGCAAAATGGGTTTTTTATTCCACTGTAAATCACGCGTCCCTTCGATTAAACGAAACTGGCGGCCCGTCTTATAAAAATACTCGCGTACAATTTTATACGCTAAGCTATGAATCGTCGAAAAGTGAATGCGCTCAGGCGTCAGTGTGCCAAAAAAGCGCTCAAAACGCTCACTCATGTCGCGCGCTGCCGCCTTGCTAAACGTCATCGCTAAAATCTTTTGAGGCGCTACATGCTGTTCCAATAATAAGTAACCAATTTTCATATTTAATGTCGTCGTTTTCCCAGAGCCCGGTGATGCTAGTAATAACAATGGCCCGTTCGCACAGCGTACAGCCTCGCGCTGCACATCATTTAAGCACACACCTGTCACGCGCTCCATCGTTTCAAAAAAATTCATTCCTTGCTTCCTCCGTTCAAAAAATCATCTACGTTCTATTATACACATTTCTACTTTTAACACGTTGCTAGGTGTTGTGTGCACTCACTCCAACACGTTTCTTCTGCATAATGGACGAAATATTTTGAATTAACTAAAAATTAGGTACTTTATTGCGCATTGTATGTTAAAATGAACAAATATAATTTTACCTAGGAGGCAATACTTATGGAAGCAACTGAAAAACGCGTTCAAGTGGAGAACGTCTTAATCGCACATCAGCTCTTAAAAGATGTCGTCAAACACACGCCACTTGAAAAAGACGATTTCTTATCAAAAAAATATGGCTGTACCGTTTATTTAAAACGTGAAGATTTGCAACACGTTCGTTCATTCAAACTACGTGGGGCATTTTATAAAATCAAAACAATCGAGGAGGCTGCCCGTGAAAGCGGCGTCGTATGTGCATCAGCAGGAAACCATGCACAAGGCGTTGCTTTCGCGTGTGCCCATCTAGGCATTCATGGGCATATCTTTATGCCAACGACAACACCGAACCAAAAAATCGAGCAAGTACGCATGTTTGGACGCGACTATGTCGAAATCATTTTAGCGGGCGATACATTTGATGCCTCTGCTAAAGCTGCACAGGAATTTTGCGAAGCTGAAAATCATATCTTCATTCACCCATTTGATGACTTAGATGTTATCGCTGGGCAAGGCACCGTTGCCGTCGAAATTATGAATGATATTGAGGAGCCAATTGACTACGTATTCGGTAGTATTGGTGGTGGCGGACTAATGTCTGGTGTATCGACATATATTAAAAATTTGTCTCCTAAATCGCAAATTATCGGCGTCGAACCTGCGGGAGCTGCCTGTATGAAAGCAGCACTTGCCGAGCATCACCCGGTTGAACTACCTAAAATCGATAAATTTGTCGATGGGGCCGCCGTACAATGCGCCGGCGAATTAACGTCGCAAATTTGCGAGCAACTTGTCGATGATATTGTCGTTGTACCAGAAGGCAAAGTATGTACGTCAATTTTAGAACTTTACAACAAGCAAGCAATCGTCGCAGAGCCAGCCGGTGCGCTATCGGTCGCAGCACTTGATTACTACAAAGACCAAATCAAAGGAAAATCCGTTGTTTGTATCATCAGCGGTGGTAACAATGATATCGGTCGTATGCAGGAAATCAAAGAGAAGTCATTGATCCATGAAGGGCTACTGTACTACTTCATCGTCAGCTTCCCGCAACGTGCTGGTGCGCTACGTCAGTTTTTAACAGAAGTACTCGGGCCCGACGACGACATTACAACATTTGAGTATACGAAGAAAAACAATAAAGAAAGCGGCCCTGCATTAGTCGGCATCGAACTAAAACATCCTGGCGACTACAATGCGTTAATCGCACGCTTTAAATCAAATGGCTTTGAGTTTATGGAAGTCAACAATGATAGCACATTATTTACATTATTAATTTAATCCCAATCCCATGAATGAAACAGCCCACTTGTCTAACAGGTGGGCTGTTGTCATACAAAAAAGAGGCTGGAACATAAGTGTAAAAACACCATCTCAAATGAGCATAAAAAAAACCGGAATCGCGCTGTGGCGCGGTTCCGTTTTTTTGTTGCGAACGCTAAAAAAGGAAAATGAAATGTTTTGTCCCAGCCTCTTTTGTTGTTTACGTAGATAATAACGCGCGGTCAGAAACCATTTTTTCGCCACGAATACGTTGGAACTCATTCATTAAGTCCTCAATCGTTAAGTTTTTCTTCTCTTCTGGCGATACTTCTAAAATGATTTGGCCTTTATCCATCATGATAAGGCGGTTTCCTAAATCAATCGCTTGCTGCATATCATGCGTAATCATGAGCGTCGTTAAGCTGTCTTTTTCAACAAGCTCCTTCGTCAAGCTCGTAATAAGTGCTGCACGCGATGGATCGAGTGCGGCCGTATGCTCATCAAGTAGTAAAATATCGGGCTTTGTAAATGTCGCCATTAATAATGACAAGGCTTGGCGTTCCCCACCTGACAATAACCCAACTTTCGCATTTAAACGATTTTCTAAATTCAAATTGAGCGATTCAAGCGCCGCTAAAAAAATTTCCTTACGCGCCTTTGACACACCGCTGCGCAAGCCACGGGATTTATTACGTGAGTATGCCAGCGCTAAATTTTCTTGAATCGTCATCGTCGGTGCTGTGCCGGCCATCGGGTCTTGGAATACGCGTCCGATATATTTTGAACGCTTATATTCAGGCAAGTTTGTCACATCTTTACCGTTGATTGTAATCGTGCCAACGTCCGGTGTGAGCGCCCCTGAAATCATGTTCATCATCGTTGATTTACCGGCACCATTACTACCGATAATCGTTACGAAATCGCCCGCTTCAAGCGTTAGATTAATATGATTTAGCGCTACTTTTTCATCGGGAGTGCCTTCGTTGAAAATCTTATGAATATGTTGTAACTTAAGCAATTGGCTTCTCCCCTTCCGGCATCGCTGTGACTTCTTTCATCAACTGCGCACGGCGTTTTGCGCGACGTTTTTTCTCTTTGTATTTATTCATCGCATACGGAATGACAAGCGCGATAATCACAACAACCGCCGTAATTAATTTCAAGTCACCGGTATCTAAAAATTCAACTTGTAACGCAAGTGAAATCACTACGCGGTAAATAATCGCGCCGAAAATCACCGCTAGCGTGGCGCGTACAATCGTTTTCTTACCAAAAATCGCTTCACCGATAATAACCGATGCAAGACCGATCACAATCATACCAATCCCCATGCCCGCGTCTGCGAATTTATTTAATTGTGCGATTAACGCGCCTGATAATGCAACTAAGGCATTTGATAAACCAAGCGCAAAAATTTTGACATTGTCGGTATTCGCTGAGAAGCTGCGAATCATTTTGACATTGTCGCCTGTTGCGCGGAGTGCTAAACCGTATTCCGTTTTTAAGAACCAATCCAACATAAATTTAATGATGAACACGACGATAAACATCACAATGATGACGCCCCATGTACGTGGTAAGCTCGTTAAGCCTGTTGCAGTCAACAAATTGTTCAACATCGCATCAATTCCTAATGTTGACCAAAAATCATGTAACATTGTAAATACCGTATCCGAGCTTGAAAGTGGAATATTTGGTCGTCCGACGGCATTTTCGGTCGTTAAGCCCATGATTCGAAGGTTGATCGAATAAAGCGCAATCATCATTAAAATCCCGGCTAAAAGCTCATTAATATGCGCTTTTGTGTGTAAAATCCCTGTGATGCTACCAGCAACAAAACCTGCTAGTAACGCACATAATGTAGCGATTAATGGATCGTAACCAAATGTAATCATTGTCGCTGCTGTTGCGGCGCCGGTTACGAAGCTACCGTCTACTGTTAAGTCTGGAAAATCTAACACTCGGAATGTAATATACACGCCGAGTGCCATAATTGCGTAGATAATCCCTTGCTCAACAGATCCGAAGAGTGCTGTAAACATCGTGAATCATCTCCTAGTTATTCAACTACTTCTGCATCCCAATCTTTGTCGATTTTGATGCCTAATTTGTCTGCAGTTTCTTTATTGATTTCAAATTTTAAGTTTGCTGGGTGTGCAGCTGGAATATCTGCTGGTTTTTTGCCGTCCTCTAAAATTTCAACAGCCATTTCGCCCGCTTCTTTACCGATATCGTAGTAGCTGAAGCCGTATGCACCTAAGCCACCGCGTTCTACTGAATCAAGCTCACCAACCATCACCGGTTTTTTCTTCGCTTCTGCTACGTCTAATACAGACTCTAATGCAGAAACCACTGTGTTGTCTGTAATAATGTAAAACGCATCTACTTTATCGACTAATGATTCTGTCGCTTGTTTTACTTCCGCAGAAGTTGATGCCGATGCTTCAACGATGGTAACGCCATTTTTCTTCGCTGCTTTTTTTGCATTCTCTACTTGGACGCGAGAATTTTGTTCACCTGAGTTAAAGACCATACCGATTTTTTTCGCGCCTAATTCATCTGCTAAAAACTTCACGGTATTTGGAATTGCCTCTGGATGCATATCGACTGTACCGGTTACATTGCCACCTGGTTTTTCCATTGATGTTACTAGTTCAGCACCAACGGCATCTGTCACCGATGTGAATAACACGGGAATATCTGGCGTTGCAGCCGCTACTGCTTGTGCAGATGGTGTAGCGTTGGCGAAAATAACATCTGGATTTGCCGCTACTAAGTTGTTCGCTGCTGTCGTATTAATACTCGCATCGCCTTGCGCATTTTCTTCTTGATATTTTACGTCTAAGCCCGCTTCATCAAGCGCAGCCTTGAAGCCCTTTGTTGCTTCATTTAATGAAGGATGCTCTACATATTGCAGCACACCTACGTTATATGTTTTGTCCCCTGAGTCCGCCTTTGAGTTATCATCGGCTGCTTTATCGCCACCACACGCAGCAAGTGTTAACGCTGCTGTCGCTGTTAATGCTAATAAGCTAAAACGTTTTTTCATCGCTATTTCCCCCATGTTCTATGTATTCTTATTTGCTATTATTGCAACTGAAATTTAAATCGTCAATAAAATTATGAATTTTTAGATAATTTTACAGACTAAACAGTTACGCTTTAAAGTATTAAAGCATAATTATTTAGTTTTAACAATACTTTTATGGCGTGAACATTTATGTCTTTTTGACTTTTTGTATAAAAATCGTTAAAATAAATCTTTAACCGTGGTTCGAAACCATCCCACGTAAAAAAACTAAGGAGCAAAAAAGATATGCAAAATACAGTTCAACGATCGTCCTCTAAAGTACGATCTATCGCAATTGGCGGCATTATCGCAGCGCTCTATGTTGCCGTAGCCATGCTAGTTGCCCCATTTGGTTTCACGCAGATTCAATTCCGCGTGGCAGAAATGTTTAATCACTTAATCGCATTTAATAAAAAGTACATCGTGCCAATCGTGCTAGGTGTGTTTGTAACGAATCTATTCTCACCACTTGGTTGGTACGATTTAGTATTCGGCGTTGGTCAAACAGTGATTTCACTCGCTGCCGTTATTTTGATCAGCCGCTATATTAAAGGAGAAACAGCGCGTATGGTCGCAACGATGATCGTCTTTACGTTTACGATGAGCATCATCGCCTTCGAGCTACATTTAGCATTCGAACTACCATTTTTATTAACATGGTTTACATGTGCAGTTGGCGAGTTTGTCGTGCTATTAGCTGGTATTCCGATTATGAAAGCGCTGAATAAGCGCTTGAATTTCAAAGAATTGATTTAACAAAAAGAGGCTGGACATACGTGTAACAACAGCCTCTCAGATGAGCATTAGAAAAACCGGAATCGCGCTGTGGCGCGGTTCCGGTTTTTTGTGGCGAACGCTAAAAAAAGAACATGAACTGTTTTGTCCTAGCCTCTTTTTTATTATGGATTTACTTGATAATCTTTCATATCATCGCGCAACTTCGCTTTTAAAAACTTACCAACCGATGTTTTCGGAATTTCACGCACAAAGACGATATCATCTGGCATCCACCATTTCGCCACTTGTGTCGCTAAAAATTGTGTCAGCTCCTCTTTCACTGTCGCGTCGTAACCTTCATGTAACACGACACATGCGAGTGGACGCTCTTGCCATTTAATATGAGGAATCGCAATCACTGCCGCTTCAAATACTGAATCATGGGCCATCAGCGCATTTTCTAAATCTACCGATGAAATCCATTCGCCGCCTGATTTAATTAAATCTTTCGTACGGTCGGTAATTTTAATATTTCCTTGCGGTGTACGCACAGCAATGTCTCCTGTGTAAAGCCAGCCATTACGATATGCATCAATCGTGCGCTCGTCATTGTAGTACTCGCTAGAAATCCACGGACCACGAATACGCAACTCACCCATCGTTTGACCGTCTGCTGGTACTTCGCCGTCCTCATTAATAATTTCTGTTTCGATTAATGGCACCGTTAAGCCTTGCGTTGATAATGCCGCAATTTTGTCCTCTTCGCTCCAATCATCCATTTCAGACGTTAATGTCGCAACAGAGACAATTGGTGACGTTTCAGTCATACCGTAAACTGTTTTATATGGAATGCCAAAGTTATGCGTGAATTTTTGAATAAGTGATGGCGGTGAAGCAGAGCCACCAGCCGCCACCATTTCAAGTGATGACATATCGCGCGGCTCTTTTTCAAGCTCTTGTAATACACCCATCCAAATCGTCGGTACACCTGCTGTAAACGTCACGCGCTCCGCTTCGATTAAATCAATCAATGTATTCGACGTAAAGTTTGGCCCTGGTAGCACTAGTTTTGCGCCGAAGTTCACCGATGCAAATGGAATTCCCCATGCATTCACATGGAACATCGGTACAACCGGCAGTGCAACCGAGCGCTCTGATAAACTAAATGAATCCACTAGCCCTAAGTTAATCGCATGTAGCACAAGGCCGCGATGCGTGTAGACAACGCCTTTAGGGAAACCTGTCGTTGCACTTGTGTAACACATTGCTGCTGGCAAGTTTTCATCTAAATCTGTTGGGAATTGATAGTCATTCGGTGCTTCTGCAAGTAACTGCTCATATGAATAAAGATTAGCAAATTGGCTTGCTGGTAAGTCATCTGTATCGCTCATCACAACAATATGCTTCACTGTTGTTAATTTTGGTAAAATGCGTTCAATTGTCTCGAACAAATCAATATCCACTAATAAAATTTCATCGTTCGCGTGATTAATAATGTATTCAAGATGCTCATCTGCAAGTCGAATATTAATCATGTGCAGCACTGCCCCTGTGCATGGCACGGCGAAATATGCTTCTAAATGGCGATGCTGATTCCACGCAAAGCTCCCGACCTTCATTCCTTTTGTCATTCCTAATTTTTCTAATGCTGCCGCCAACTTGCGTGTACGAACCGCAAAATCTTTGTACGTTAAGCGGTGAATTTTGTCCGCCGATGTACGCGATACGATTTCTTTATGCGGAAAATATGTTTCGGCACGCTTCACAAAACCATTTAATATAAGCTGTGTATCCATCATTATTAACCATCCCCTAAGCATTTTTGTCAAGATTACCAAATCCTGTATAAAATAGTGTATAAAAATATTAGTAAAAAATCCAGAATTTTTAGAAAATATTTTATTTTTATAGAATATTAATTGATTTTTAGAGAAAATTTACGTTTTTTCAATTAGTTCGTTTAGTGTAGTTACAAAATTGGGAACAATACACTACATAGCAGAAAAGGGAGGTTTAATGAATGCTAAAATATTTTGTCGTGGACAATGCAGTGCGCTTAAAAGACCGCGTTGATTTATTGCTAAAAGAAGGTTTTGAACGCGAGCAACTATATGTTTTTTCACGCTACGAGAGCCGCGCGGATGATATTGCTGAGGCATTACATATTTCACAAGTCGGCATGGCAGAACAAGGTGTCATGAGCAGCATTAAAAATTTATTTACGTCCCGTGAATCGGAGTTGCGTACACAACTCATGGCGGTCGGGATTACCGAACAACAAGCCAAAACACTTGATGTCCATTTAGATGCTGGTAAATTAATCATCGTAGCAAAAAGCGCGACTCCCCTATAATGGGCAGTCGCGCTTTTGTCAATTAAGATGCACTACGGTAAAGCTTATGGCGAAGCTTTTCAAGCATATCGGCAGTCATTTTATCTAAATCATATGCCGCCTTAAAATCCCATTCTGCTTTTGCGGCGGTATCATCTAATGAATTAGGCCAGCTATCAGCAATCGCCTGACGCGTCGGGTCCACATCATAAGCGATTGTAAAGTTTGGCATCAATTTTTGAATTGATGCGGCGATTTGCTCTGGTGTGAAACTCATCGCTGTAATGTTGAAGGCGTTGCGGTGTACGAGTTTATCGCTATCCGCTTCCATTAGATCAACAATTGCTTGCAGTGCATCTGGCATATACATCATATCCATATAGGTACCTTCCGCAATATATGATGTGTAATGACCTTCTTGCACTGCTTGATAATAAATATCGACCGCATAATCTGTCGTACCGCCACCAGGAGGCGTCACATTTGAGATTAATCCTGGGAAACGTACGCCGCGCGTATCTACGCCAAAATGCGTGTAATAATAATCGCATAATAATTCGCCCGCTACTTTATTAACACCATACATCGTTGTTGGACGTTGCAGCGTATCTTGTGGCGTGTTGTCTTTTGGTGTTGATGGACCGAATGCGCCAATTGAGCTTGGTGTGAAAAATTGTAAGTTTAATTTACGAGCCGTTTCAAGAGCATTCATTAAACCACCCATATTTAAGTTCCATGCAAATACCGGATCTTTTTCGGCAGTGGCAGAAAGAAGAGCCGCCATGTGCATTAATGTATCTGCACCAAAAGCTTTTGCGATGTCATACATGCGCTCGGCATCCATGACATCAAGTACTTCAAACGGCCCCGAAGAGCTGACCGGTTTGCGAATATCGGTCGCAAGAACATTATCTGTCCCATACTCCGCACGCAACTTCTCTACTAGCTCTGAACCAATTTGACCACAAGCACCTGTTATCATGATTTTCTTCATTTCTTTTCCTCCTCTTACAGCTTACACTTGTATTCCCTGAAAGAACACTAATAATATAAAAACAATTGTATTTTCCAGAAGAACAAAATATATGTTACAAACGCTGTTTAATCAATGTTTTAAGTTAACAATATTATATAATGTATTCTTTAAGAAAACAATATTTGTATTTCTAAAAAACACAGTTTTTAAAAGACGTAAGCATTTCGATGCAAGAAAATGCCGTTTTAAAACTAGGTAAATAGCATAACTAGATGCAAGAAAGCGCTTTCTCGCATCTAGTGTGGCACGTCACACTTTAGACATATTTTCATCCAAAAAAAATAAGCGAGCATCCCAAATCCGGAATGCTCACTTATAAAGAATGATTATTTCTTTTCCATCCACTCTGGTTTCCCAAAGCCTTTGAAATCTTTATCGATGATTTTTTCAAAATCTGCCGACTCCACAACCGCTTTAATATCTTTTGCCAGTTGCGCATTTTCGTCTGCCTCACGTACCGCTACAACGTTACGGAATTTATCAGGCATATCTTCTAAAAATACCGCATCTTCTAAGTTTAAGTTTGCTGCTAACGCAAAGTTCCCCGGTACACCAGCTAAATCAGATGTTTCGATTGCACGTGGCAAACCTGCTGCTTCAATTTCTTTAAACTCAAAGTTCTTTGGGTTTTTCGTAATGTCTTTCGTTGAAGCAACTAATGGATCGACATCATCGCTAATTTCGATTAAACGTTGGTCTTGTAATGATTTTAACGTACGCGCTAAGTTTGATGGATCATTAGCGATTGAGATTTTAGCGCCATCTGGTAATTCTTCAACTGATTTGTATTTCTCAGAAAAGAAGCCCATTGGAGCCGTTGGTACGATAATTAATGGTTTTAATTTTGTGCCGTTTTCTTTATTGAAGTTTTCTAAATAAACGCTATGTTGGAATAGGTTGGCGTCAATATCGCCATTGTCTAATGCGTTGTTTGGTTGGATGTAATCGCTAAATTCTTTAATTGTTACCTTGTAACCTTTATCTTCAAGACCTGGTACGATCGCTTTTTCAAGCATGTCGCTATATGGCCCTGCTGTTGCACCGATAATAATATCTTTTGATGTTGTTTCTTTGTCTGTATCTTTTGAGTCGCCACCACATGCTGCAAGCGCCGCTGTGACGATGACTAAAAGAACGGCTGCTAACCACTTTTTCATTGTCAAATCCCCCTATTTTTTATTTACTTTTTTGGCAATCAAATCACCTGAAATTTGTACAGCTTGAACGAGAATAACTAAAATAACAATCGTCGCAATCATGATCGTATCGTCGTAGCGGTAGTAACCGAAGCGAATCGCTAAGTCACCGACACCGCCGCCGCCAATTGTCCCTGCCATTGCAGAGTAAGCAATCAAGCTAATAATGGTCATCGTAATCCCTTGAATAATGCCTGATTTTGCTTCAGGTAATAATACTTCCTTAATAATCAACCAAGGTGAGGCACCGGCTGCAATCGCCGCTTCAATAACCCCTTTACTTACTTCTTTTAGAGACGTTTCAACAAGTCGCGCGAAAAATGGAATCGCCGCTACTGATAGTGACACACTTACCGCTAATGGACCTGTCGTATCACCTAACAACACTTTTGTTAGCGGAATGAGCGCCACTAATAAAATGATGTACGGAATCGAACGCACAAAGTTAATAACGAAGCTAAAAACATTGTTGACGATGCGATTCGCCTTTTTACTAGCGCTGCGTACAGCGAAAAAGCCATGACTTGTAATAAATAATAATAAGCCGAGTGGTAAGCCGACTACGAGCGCTACGACTAATGAAATACCGACCATTAATAGCGTTTGACCAAAGGCTGTCCAAATATCTGGTAGCATCGATGTAAAATGTGCGAAATCAAACATATTACTGCACCTCCACTGTCACGCCGCGTGATTCCATATACGTAATCGCACGGTGAATATCTTGTCCATCACCGATTAATTCCATCATAAAGATGCCAAGCGGACGCTCTTGTATATACTCAATCGTGCCGTGAAGGAAATTGCCGCGCACTTCAAATTGTTGCAGCATATCCGAAATAATGCCTTGTCCGGCTGTATCACCCTTGAACAATACTTTCACAATCGTACCGGTAAAGGTTTGCATAATTTCTTGTGGAATATCGAATGATACGACGCTACCGATAAATTCTTGCGTCAGTGGATTTGTCGGATCCGCAAAAATATCATAGACACTACCATGCTCAACAACGCGACCATTTTGCATAATTGCCATGCGGTCACAAATGTCTTTCACGACTTCCATCTCATGCGTAATGAGCACAATCGTAATGCCAAGCTCGCGATTAATTTTTTTCAGTAGCTTCAAAATCGCCGTTGTCGTCGTTGGGTCGAGTGCCGATGTCGCCTCGTCACATAATAAAATATGCGGCTCATTTGCGAGCGCACGCGCAATCCCAACGCGTTGCTTTTGCCCACCGGATAATTGCCCTGGGAACATATCTTGCTTATCCGATAAATCAACCATCGCTAGTAATTCCTTAATGCGGCCGTTGCGCTTGTCTTTTGCGACATTGGCAGCCTTCAATGAAAATTCGATATTTTCACCGACTGTTTTTTGCTCAATCAAGTGGAAATGCTGAAAAATCATGCCGATTTTCAAGCGTGCTTGTCGTAAATCTTTTGCCGGTAGCGTCATTAAATTTTGTCCGTTGACTAAAATTTCGCCGCTTGTTGGCTGTTCTAATAAATTAATGCAACGCAGTAGCGAGCTTTTTCCGGCTCCTGAATATCCAACTATTCCGAATATTTCACCATCATTAATTGTCAGATTGACATTATCGACGCCGATAACCTCTTTTTTCTTTGACCGATATACTTTCGAGACATTTTTTATTTCAATCATGCACATACCTCTTATTCTTGTAAAATTACTTTTTTAAAACAAAAAAAGCGCCCTTCTTCTGAAAGACGCCTGCTATTTTAAACGTTATTTATCTTTCAGAAACACATTCTGTAGGAATTAGCACCTTCCCTTAATGGGGGTTGCTGGACATCATCGGGCCTATCCCTCCGTCGCTCTTGATAAATCCTAGTTATTTAGTTGTTTTTATTATGTCACCAATAGTATTTCTTTTTAAGTCACTTGTCAATAACTTTTCTGAAAAAAGTTAATTTTTCAAAATATCTTGATAAAGCTCTGGGCGACGGTCATCGTAAACCGGAATTTTTTTGCGCACCTCGTCAACTTTATCAAAATCAACGTCGACGATTGCTAGTTCCTCGTCGTCACTACCTGTCCAAAGCACCTCACCCCACGGCTCAATAACCATCGATTGGCCGTTGAAGTTTTCCGGCTTATGGCTCGTACGATTGACCGCCACGATAAAGCATTGATTTTCAATGGCACGCGCTTGTAACAACGTTTTCCAATGATCAATTCGCGGTGTTGGCCACTGTGCCGACACGAAAATCACCTTCGCACCATTTAACGCATGGAGGCGGAGCCATTCTGGGAAACGAATATCATAGCAAATGACACCCGCCGCATCTAAGTCACCTAATTTGAAATTATTTTGTCCTGAGCCAGCTGCTAAATATAAATGCTCGTCCATCAAACGGAATAAATGTGCCTTATCATATTCGCCAACTTGCTCACCATCTTTATTGAACACAAGCATTGTATTGTAAAATTTGTCGTTCTTTTTCGTTGAAACCGAGCCGCCAACGATGTGAATGCCTAGCTCTTTTGCGAGCTCACGTAAAAATTTCTTCGCACGCTCACCGTTTGGGTCCGCTAGCTCTTCGAGATTTTTCAGCGCATAGCTGGAGTTCCACATCTCTGGTAAGACGACCGTTTCAGCACCTTTCGCGTGTGCCTCGCGTACTAATTCATCCACGCGTGCATAGTTTTTTTCGACATCGCCTGTTGCGACTTTAAATTGAATACAACCTAATTTCATCACGACACCACCTATAGACATTTTTCTGAAAAAGGTCTACTATGAGAATAATTTTCAGAATATTTATTTCTATTATACAATAGATTATTTTTGGAGGCACCTACATGAAATTATCAAAAAAGATGCAACAACTTCCAGAGCAGTTTTTTGCGAAACTCTCACAAAATGTCGCAACAGCTGTAGCCGAGGGGCGCGATGTCATTAACTTAGGACAAGGCAATCCCGACCGCCCAACACCTGCGCACATTATCGAGGCGATGCAGCAAGCAACCGCTGACCCTCGTATGCACAAATATTCACCATTCCGTGGTACAGTAGAGTTTAAAGAGGCAATCGCCACATTTTATAAACGTGAATACGACGTCGATATTGACCCGAATACGGAAATTGCGATTTTATTTGGCGCCAAAGCTGGGTTAGTCGAGTTGCCAATGGTCATGCTAGATGAGGGCGATACGATGCTCCTACCAGACCCTGGCTACCCAGATTATTTATCAGGCGTGGCGCTCGCAAATATTCAATTTGAGACGATGCCACTCACTGCTGATCATGACTTTTTGCCGGACTACGATGCGTTAACAGACGCGCAAAAAGAG
Source organism: Kurthia huakuii LAM0618 (assembly GCF_000505545.1). Lineage (GTDB taxonomy): Bacteria > Bacillota > Bacilli > Bacillales_A > Planococcaceae > Kurthia > Kurthia huakuii. The sequence continues at coordinate 152,714 of NZ_AYTB01000002.1, read as the reverse complement.
GCCGCCAAACTGCTGTATATCAACTATCCAAACAATCCAACAGGCGCGGTCGCAACGCCCGAATTTTTCGCTGAAACGGTCGCACTCGCTAATGCACATAATATTGCGATTATGCATGACTTCGCCTATGGTTCACTTGGCTATGACGGCATTCGTCCGCCAAGCTTCCTGCAAACCCCGGGTGCTAAAGAGGTCGGCGTTGAATTTTATACATTATCAAAAACATATAATATGGCTGGTTGGCGCGTTGGTTTTGCAGTCGGCAATGCGGAGATGATTGCTGGCTTAAATCTAATTCAAGACCATCTATACTGCAGCCTATTCCCTGCCATTCAACATGCCGCGTCTGTTGCGCTAACAGCATCGCAACAATGTGTCACCGAACAACTTGCAATTTACGAAGCGCGCCGCAATGCGTTAAAAGACGCTGCCGCGAACATCGGCTGGGACATTACGATTCCAGCGGGTAGCTTCTTTGCATGGCTTCCCGTTCCGAGCGGTATGACGAGCGAAGCGTTCGCTGATTTATTACTTGAAAAAGCGAATGTCGCAGTCGCAGCTGGTAATGGCTTTGGTGCGCATGGTGAAGGCTACGTGCGCGTCGGCTTACTTGTTGATGAGGCGCGTATTCACGAAGCAATGGCGCGTATTGCCACACTTAATTTATTCGCTTAAGAGGTGGAATTTTGGTTGTCATTTCATTAATTATTAGTGCTTTCATTGGTTTTGTTAGCATTTCGTCGCAGCGATACGTGTTAAATCAGCTCGACAAACAAGATAAAAAGAAAGTTGTGTTCATCTACGGCTTCGGGACTACACTTGGCGTCTTTTTAGCATTCCAAGTCATGCTTCGCTTACAGCTTCCGGTCAATACATTCGTTGAATTTATTATTCAACTTGTACTCGTAGCAGTCATTGCGATTGTGTTCGGTAAAATCATGTATGCAGTCGCACCGACAGCATACAAAAATGTGAAAGCAAAAGAACGTCATTAAAAAGAGGCTTTTACAAAACAGTTCATGTTCCTTTTTTAGCGTTCGCCACAAAAAACCGGAACCGCGTCACAGCGCGATTCCGGTTTTTTTATGCTCATCTGAGAGGATGTTGTTACACGTATGTCCCAGCCTCTTTATCTTTCTTAAATAACGCCTAGTTCTTTCCCTACTTTTTCATACGTCGCAATTGCTTTATCTAACATGTCTTTTGTGTGCGCTGCAGTTGGCATATTACGCACGCGACCTGTGCCTTTTGGAACGGTTGGGAAGACGATTGATTTCGCATAAACGCCCTCTTCAATTAAGCGTTTTGAAAATTGCTGTGTCAACGTTTCATCACCGATAATACATGGTGTAATCGGCGTTTCAGAATGTCCGATGTTAAAGCCCAGTTTTTTTAAGCCCGCTTTTAAATAATCGCCGTTGTCCCATAGCTTATCATGCAGCTCTGTTGAATCGATGATCATTTGCACAGCTGTTGTAATCGCCGCGACATCTGCTGGTGGCAATGCTGTTGAGAATAGGAATGGACGAGAACGCACCTTCAGCCAATCAATAACATTTTGCTTCCCAGCGACATAACCACCAACAACGCCGATTGCTTTTGATAGCGTGCCGATTTGGAAGTCGATATCATGTTGTAGTCCAAAATGCTTCACAGTCCCTTTCCCTTTGCCGGTCACACCTGAACCATGCGCGTCATCAACATACGTGATTAAATCAAACTCTTTCGCGATTTCAACGATTTCTGGCAGCTTCGCAATATCGCCATCCATTGAAAAGACGCCATCTGTAATGACCATCACTTTATTGTACAAGCCAGATTCTGTTGCTTCTTTAGCTTTTTGACGTAAATCCTTCATATCCGAGTGGTTGAACGCGATGATTTTAGCTCTTGATAAACGACAGCCATCAATGATTGAGGCATGGTTTAATTGGTCTGATAAAATGGCATCGTTTTTGTCCATTACCGCTGAAATTGCCGCCATATTACAGTTGAAGCCCGATTGATAACTAATCGCTGCTTCTGTCCCTTTAAATTCGGCGAGCTTTTCTTCTAGCTTGACATGCAAATCAAGCGTGCCGTTAATCGTGCGTACTGCACCTGCGCCAACACCGTATGTTTCGATTGTTTTTTGCGCAACTTTTTTTAATTCTTCATTCGTCGCAAGGCCTAAATAGTTATTTGACGATAGGTTAATCAGCTGTTGACCACGAATCGTAATGACCGGGCCGTTCGCACCTTCGACAGGGTCGATTTCATTGTATAAGCCTTGTTCTTTTAACGCTTGTAAGTTTTCATCTACGAATGTATTTAAAATTTTTGACACACAAATCATCCTTTCCCGTTCAGTTGCCCCTATTCTAACATACTTTTCTTATAATGTTCATGTCAAACGTACATTTTTTTATTATCGCGTATAAAACTTACTATCAATGCGACATTTGTCTTTTTCAGAAACACACAAATGAAATCTCCTATAAGAAAGAATTGCTTTTTAGGCTAATTAACACGCCAATTTAAATCATTTTTGTAATTTTCAGTTTTTTAAAAGCAATAAGTTATCCACATGTGGACAACTTAAAAAATGTATAAGAAAAGTTGTGGATAACTTTCCTTATACATTCGTTATTTATACATTGCTACCGGGTCTTTAATAAAATGCTCTAGCACGCGGCGACTCATTGGTAATACGACTTGAATAATTGGTCCAAGCGCAAATACCATAATCACCGTCCCAATACCGACTGGGCCACCCATTAAATAACCAAGACCTGCAGCGAAAATTTCCATTGCTGTACGTGCTACCGTAATGCTGACATTTAATTTTTCAACAGCTAACATCATTAAGCTATCTCGCGGACCTTCGCCAAGATTTGTTGAGACATAAATACCGCACCCTACTGCAATGCCGATAATCCCAAGCACAAAACAACCAAACTGTGTTAGCGGTGTATGCGCTTGCGGTAAAATTTCATTGAAAATATCTAAAAATACGCCACAAAAAATCATGTTCATAAACGTACCGATTTTTGGCAGACGTTTTAATAAAATCGCTGTTAATGCGACAATGACTAGCCCGATAATAATTGACCACGCGCCAACTGACAATCCAAAGTGGTAAAACATGCCGATATGTAATACATCCCATGAACCAACGCCATAACGTTGTCCACGAATCGTCAAGGCAACGCCCAAACCGATAAACATGATCCCAATGAAGAAAAATAGCCAGCGCACTGTGAATTCTTTTCTCACGCGACATCCTTCTTTCCATTAAAAAAACTGCGACAAGGATTGCTCCATGTCGCAGTTTACGTTCAACTGCAACTCGACAATTGTAACAAACGATGACTTAAATATCAACGGTAATATTAACAATTTCGGCCTTTGCAGCTGCTACTAGATTGTCAGGTGTTAAGCATAATTGCATACCGCGTTTGCCGGCGCTCACTAACACTTCATCTACTAGCTGTACATCGCTATCAATGTATGTCGGATAGTGCTTCTTCATGCCAATTGGCGAACAGCCACCACGAATGTAGCCGGTGTTTGCTAATAAATCTTTCACATGAAGCATTTCTATTTTTTTCTCATGTACGGCCTTTGCAGCTTTTTTCAAATCAAGCTCCTTTGCAACCGGAATGACAAAGACATAGAGCTGACCTTTCGTTGATTTCGCAACGAGTGTTTTAAACACTTTTTCGACTGGCTGACCAACTTCATTCGCCGCTGTAACGCCATCTAAATGGTCGTCATTTACTGCATATTCCTGCAAATGATACGGGATTTTTTGCTGATCGAGCAATCGCACTGCATTGGTCTTTTGCATTTTTTGTTTTGCCAAAATCGTACACTTCCCTCATTACGCAATTTGATAAAATACAGGCTCATCAAACTGGAATCCACTACGTGCCATTTGAATTTGGAATTGATAGCGCGATGCTGCCTTTTCAAATAGGCGCGTGCGAATCGTTTCCTTATATTGTTGCTCGCTCGGTTGTACATGTAAACTGTCCACATTTTTCTTAGGTGCTAGTGTTGCGATGTCTGAGTTAGTAGTGAACGGCGTTTTTTGAGCGATATAATCGGCCGCAGATTGCGCAACTTGCAAGTCCTGTGCTGTTGGATTAGCGCTTGATAACGCAGATTGTTGCACGCGCTTTAAAATATCAACGGCTTCCTCATCATTTGCTACCAAATCATTCATCGCTGAGTCACTTGGCGCCGCTTCCTGCATTTCGCGGATAGCTTGCTGCAACGCAGGTTTTGCTTGCTGCTCTTTTTTCCCTGTTAATAAATCGACCAATTCATCGAGTGCCTGATTTGACTTCGGCTGAAAATATTGGGCGTTCTTTTTGTATGCTTCATCGGCCGTTTTTTGCTTGAGTACGCGTTTACGGTTTTCAATTTCAGCATAGCGATTGTTTAGGATTGCTGCTAATTTCATATCGTCCACCTCTTTCCACTATTCAGATGTTTTTTTCATGTTACCACTGCTTGCAGAAAAAATGTTCTAATCGTTGTTAAACAGACCTTTTAGCGCATCTGAAAAGGCATTATTTAAAGGTTCTTCTTCCTTGTTTTGTTGCTTCATATATTTGTTCACGTCGCGTTTTGAAACTTTCGTCTTACCTGACTCTTTTTTGCGCTTTTCAAACGCCGATAATTTCTCACGATACCCACATTTACACGTAAAAATACGGCCATCGCCTTCACCACGTAGTTCTAATTTCTTATGACACGTTGGGCAACGTGCATTTGTTAGCTGTGATACTTTCTTTTTGTAGCCACATTCACGGTCTTGGCAAATCAGCATTTTACCGCGTTTACCATTTACTTCTAATAGCAATTTACCGCAGTCTGGGCAGCGTTTTCCTGTGACATTGTCGTGCTTAAATTTATGGTCGCTCGTTTTAATTTCTTTCACTGATTTTTGCGTGAATGAAATCATGCGGTCCATAAATTGTTTTTTCTTCGCTTTACCTTGTGCAATTTTCGTTAATTCTTTTTCCCACTCAGCTGTTAGTGCTGGCGATTTTAAATCTTCTGGCGCTAAATCAAGTAGCTGGCGGCCTTTTGACGTCGCATATAAATCATTGCCTTTTTTCTCAATGACAAACGATTTAAAGAGCTTTTCGATAATATCGGCACGCGTCGCAACCGTCCCGATACCACCTGTTTCATTCAATGTTTGGATTAATTCTTTTGATTCGCCCTGCATAAACTGCGTTGGATTTTCCATCGCCGCAAGTAGCGTCCCTTCATTGAATGGCGCTGGTGGCTTCGTTTGACCAGATGTCTCGGCAACAGCGCGTACATCAAGTGTCGCCCCTTGTTGATAATCAGGTAGTGTCGTTGTCTCGTCATCATCTTGGTTATAAACAGCGCGAAAGCCTTGGTCGCGAACCGTATTGCCTTTTGCTGTAAACAATTCGTTGCCAACTTTTAGCGTCACAACGGTTTGGTCATAAACATACGGACCATAAAATACGGCTAGGAAACGCTTCACAATCATGTCATAGAGCTTGCGTTCCTTATCCGATAGATTCGGTAAAATGACCGGCTCTTCGGTTGGAATAATCGCATGGTGATCCGATACTTTGGCATCGTTAATCACGCCTTTTTGTACTTGTACTTTCGCATGGCGCAGTAGTGCATTTGCTGCCTGACGTGAATCGCCACTTGTTGTCGCTTTAATACGCTCTTTAAATGTCTCTTGAATATCCGCTGTTAAATGTTTTGAATCGGTACGTGGATACGTCACAATTTTATGGTGTTCATATAAATGTTGTAGCGTAGATAGCGTTTCTTTTGCCGACCAGCTCCAACGTTTATGCGCTTCTTTTTGTAGCTCTGTTAAATCGAATAATGTCGGCGCATATTTTTTCTTTGGTGTCGTTTTGACATCGACAATTTGCCCGGTATGCACAGCATCTAAACTCGCTAAAATGCTATCGATTTTTGCTTTATCAAATGATTGTGTTTGATTAGAGCCTTGTTCCTGCCACGTAAACGTCGTTTTATTCGTTAACGCTTGTAATCCGTAATACGTTTTTGGTTTAAAGTTTTTAATTTGTTGCTCGCGCTCAAAAATCATCGCAAGCGTTGGTGTTTGCACGCGTCCACATGATAGTTGTGCATTATGCTTCACCGTTAACGCACGCGTCGCATTAATGCCGACAACCCAGTCCGCCTCAGCACGCGCGACTGCCGCTTCGTACAGCGCATCGTATTTACGACCGTCTTGTAGCTTCGCAAAACCTTCTTTAATCGCCTTATCCGTTACAGAAGAAATCCATAAACGTTTAATCGGCTTGTGTGATTTCGCCTTTGCTAAAATCCAGCGCGCCACTAATTCCCCTTCGCGCCCTGCATCGGTAGCGATAATCACTTCGTTAATATCCCCGCGGTTTAATAAGCTTTTCACCGCGTTGAATTGCTTTGTCGTTTGACGGATCGGTACTAATTTAAATGGTTCTGGCACGATTGGTAGGTCGTCCATTTTCCACTCTTTATATTTATTGTCGTATTGCTCAGGGTCTGCATGTGTCACAAGGTGGCCAAGTGCCCATGTCACAACATATTTATCGCCCTCTAAGCTGCCATTGCCCTTCTTTGAGCATTTTAAGACGCGCGCGATGTCGCGGCCTACTGACGGTTTTTCTGCGATAACTAATGATTTTGCCATATATCTCATTCCTTTCGATAGTTTCATTATAACGGAATGAGGCACGTATTCGCGACCTTACAGCGCATCATACAATTTTTCAAGTTGCTCGCTAAGCGCTGCATCGGGGTGCTCGGCGATTTTGCGCTCTAAAAAGAGTATTTCACGCTCAACTGCTTGTGCACGCTGTTTGCCCTTTGCCCAGTCATACGGCCCGTCATGCATCGTCACCGTTTCATGTTCAATCCAAGCAGTACGCGTAAATAATTTTTCTAAAAAATAACGGTCATGACTAACAGCAATGACGGTGCCATCAAAGTTTTCAAGCGTTTCTTCAAGCACTTCACGCGACTCAATATCTAAATGGTTTGTCGGTTCATCAAGCAATAATACGTTGACCTTTTGCTGCATAAGTTGCGCAAGACGCAAGCGCATTTTTTCGCCGCCACTTAAATCTTTCACCTTTTTAAAGACGTCATAGCCGTAAAACAAAAACTGTGCGAGCAGATGACGTGCCTCTCCTTCTGTCACCGCCACCTCGTCACGAAACGCGTCAATCAAGCGGTCACCGGGCTGAAACGTATCAAACTGCTGTGCGAGATAGCCGATTTTTACATTGCTACCAAGCTTCACTGTTCCTTCGTAGGGCTGAATTTGCTGCAATAGCATTTTTAGCATCGTCGATTTGCCGGTGCCATTATCTCCAACAATTGCCACATAATCTTGCCAATAGATATGAACATTAGCGTCGCTAAACAACGTACGCTCGTCAGCGCAAGCACGCACTGCCTCAAACGTTGCGACTTCATTGCCACTACGCGACTCTGCCTGCAATGCTAACGTCATTTTTTTCGCTGTCATCGGTTTTTTCACAAGCTCCATGCGCGCAAGTGCCTTTTCCATCATCTTCGCCTTGCGGAATAAATCTGGATTTGGTGGCGATGCCTCATTCGCCCATTGACGCAATCGGCGAATCGCTTCTTTCATTTTTTTAATTTTCTTTTGCTGCTCGCTATACTGTGCAAACTGCGACGCGACATGTGCTTCTTTGGTCGCTACATATGCATCGTAATTGCCATGACTGACAAAGACCTCGCCGCCTTCTAGCTCAATGACTTGCTCGGCGACTTCGTTCATAAAGCGGCGGTCATGACTGACGACAATGACCGTACCGCGGAACTGCTTGACGTACGTTTCAAGCCACTCAATCGCCCGTAAATCTAAATGATTCGTCGGTTCATCGAGTAGTAAAATCGTCGGCTCACCAAGTAAAATATGCGCGAGCATGACCTTCGTTTTTTCGCCGCCACTTAGCGTCGCAAACGGCTTTTTTAAAAATGGTGTAACGCCCAAACCATTCGCGACCGTCATGAGCTTCGACTGCATGTCATAACCGCCAAGCTGCATAAAACGCTCCTGCAGCTCACCGTATTTTTCAAGCAAACGCTCATCGCTAGAGACAGCCATCTGTGCCTCAAATTGCTGCATGGTCACCTGCATCTGTTGCAGCTTACAAAACGCGCTCAGCAATACTTCTTCAACTGTTTCTGTCGCGTATTGCGGAATTTGATGTAAATAACCAATTTTACAATCCTTTGGCGTAATCATGCGGCCGCTATCGACTGCCTCGACACCCGCAAATAAGCGTAGTAGCGACGTTTTACCGCTACCGTTACGCCCGACAAGTGCAACGTGCTTCCCATCTGGAATCGTGACTTCTAAATTTTCAAAAAGCGTCGTGCCGCCAACTGTTTTTGTTATTTTTTCTGCTTTTACTGTCATTGTATTGACCTCCATACAACGCAGCTGAGCATACAAAAAAGGACTGCTCATCAACGAACAGTCCTTTCATGTATGAAAAGAATGAAGTTCATCAGCTACGTTAAAATTTGATGTTGTGTGTTAAAAAAGGGCATACGAATCCCGTTAGCATCAAATTTGAACGTAATGACACGTGCAAAATAAAGGGCATTATCCAATTGTGCAGATGTCATATAAGCTGAATTTTTCATTCCTTTCACCTCCGTTTCAAAATAGTTGCCACTATTGTAGCATGAATTTTCCGAAAAATATAATTTTATTTACTAAAGCCAAATATTTTTTGCTCTTCGGTATCGTATTTACGCCCTAGATTTTCGCTATCGCGACTAATTTCAAGCGTCACGATATATTTCACGCGCTCCTCATCAAGCGTTTCCTTACGCTGCTCGGCAATTTCAACATGATCTAATTCGTATGTTTTCGCATACACTTTCATATCTTCTAATGACTCGGCCATATCCTCTTCATCTTCATTGAACTACCCCCACTTAGCCGTTCTTCGAACGTGCTTGAAGTGGGCGATTCCTACGAACAGTGCTTGCTTGTTTCTATTTACTCGAAACAGCGGCTTCACTTTTTTAGTAGGCTATCCCCGTAGTTCCTACGGTTGTTGCTTTAAAAGTCTTAACCCTTCGATTAAGATATTCTTACTTGCATTAATATCTCGGTCTAGTGTCGTACCACAAGATGAACAAGTCCATACACGAATATCTAATGGTTTCTTGCCATCTCGATGACTGCAAGTATGACAAATTTGGCTCGATGGATAGAATCTGTCGATTTCGACAATTTTTCTATCGAGCCATTTCGCCTTATATTTTAGCTTGGTCACAAATTCAGACCATGACACATCCGCTATCGCTTTTGCCAACTTATGATTTTTCATCATACCTTTGGTATTTAAGTCCTCTAAGCAAATGACGTCATATTGACGAATCAATTCCGTTGATAGCTTGTTTAAAAAATCTTCACGTTGAAAAGCAACACGCTCACGCAAACAAGCTACTTTACGACGTTGTTTTTGATAGTTCATACATTCACGCAAGTCACGACATTCTTTTTTCGCTTGTTCGTAGCGACGTGATAACTTGCGCTGCTCACGTTTTAACTTCTGTTCCATTTTGGCTGTAAAGCGTTGGTTATCCACTTTACGTCCATCGGACAGAACCGCAAAATCGGTGATACCTAAATCAATTCCTACAGTTTCATTTGTTTTAGGCAATGGCTTAAAGTCTGGTACTTCACATAGGACAGACACGTAAAACTTACCACTCGCATTATATTTGATTGTCGCCTTTAAAATACGCCCTTCAATTTCACGCGATTTTACAAACTTTACAAGTCCTAATTTTGGTAGCTTCATTTGATTACCGACAATCGCAATATTGTTATTCGTATTCTTCGTTGTATAACTTTGAACTGGATTCTTTTTACTTTTGAAGCGTGGATATTTATTTTGCTTTTTAAAAAAACGTTTAAAAGCGTCTATTAAATTTTCATAAGAGGCTTGTAATGCCACACTATCTACGTTGCGTAGCCATGCCGTTTCATCTTGTTTTTTCAGCTTTGTGAGCATTTTGGACATAATGGAACGATTCAACCCTTTTCCTTCTTCTTCATAAGAAGTATTCCACAACTCAAGAAAATGGTTATAGACAAAACGACAATGCCCATGTGTTTGATGTATGAACGCTTGCTGGTTTTTATTTGGGTAGATACGGAATTTATACGCTTTATGTGGCATGACAGACGCCTCCTTTTTTCGAATATTATAACGGGAACAGATGTTCTTTTCAACAAATTAGCACTGGCAGAATAATTGGGTTCGCATTCATCCCCTCCCTACTCACTACGTTCCTTGAGGGAGGGGTATTCTGCGAAAAAATGATAAAAATAATGAGCTCAACTTCTTGCAGTTGTTTTTCAATCATTGTCGTCACCTCTTACGTTTGAGTATAACGAAAGCCCGCCTTATTCGCTAGCGCAAACAAGACGGGCTTTCTTCATTAATGTTGGTCGATTGTTTCTTTCGGTAAGCTTTTGCTCATTTCGCAATACTTCACAAACACGCGCGCAAGTTCTTGCAGGCGCTCTTGAACGTTTTGGTCGACGATGTTGTTATCTGCATCAAAATGCGATGAATGTGTGTAAACATAGTTTGGTGTTACTAAGCAGCGGAAGTAATCAAGAATCGGTTTTAGTTGGTTTTCAACAACTAAGTGATGTTGATACGTGCCGCCATTCGCTACGATTGATACCGGCTTGTAACGAAGTGCTTTCGGATGTAAGAAATCAAACGCATTTTTTAATACGCCTGGGATTGAACCTTGGAAAATTGGTGTGGCGAAAATGTAGCCATCAGCTGACTCGATTTTCTTGACCATTTCTTGTAAGCCTTCGTTGTATTGATCGAATGGACGACCATCAACGATTTCGTGCTTGTAATCTGAGAACGTTAAGATTTCAAGCTCTAAACTCGCATCAAATTGTGCGATATATTTTTGAACTTGTTCTAAAATAGCGCCCGTTTTACGACCAAGCACTGTACCATCAACAAGTAAAATTTTCATAGGTGTAACCTCCAAAGAATTTCATGATTTACTCGTATTGTATCAGTGATAAACCTTTTCAGAAAGACTTTCTGATTAAATTCAGCCTTTTGAATGATGCTTAGAGCGCTGCTACGACGCCTTTAATAAGCCCTGTGAATTTTTTATTTACTTGTGCCGCAGCGTCGATTACTTCTGCGTGATTTAATGGTTGATCAAGAATACCGGCTGCCATATTCGTTAAGCATGAAATTCCTAGTACACGCATTTGGCCGTGACGCGCGACAATGGCTTCTGGCACCGTTGACATCCCGACTGCGTCAGCACCAAGTGTACGAATCATACGGATTTCAGCGGGCGTTTCATACGTTGGGCCACTCCACCATGCATAGACGCCAGATTGTAAGCTAAAGCCTTGCTGTGCCGCGACATCGGATGCTAGCTGACGCAAGTCTTTGTCGTATAAGTTCGACATATCTGGGAAGCGCGTACCTAGCTCGTCGTTATTTGGTCCGATTAATGGATTTTGACCCGTTAAATTAATGTGGTCGTCAATTAACATTAAATCCCCCGGTTTAAAGTTTGTATTTACTGCACCGCACGCATTTGTGACGATTACCGTTTCGATACCTAATGCCCTCATCACGCGTACAGGGAATGTCACTTCATCCATTGAAAAACCTTCATAATAGTGGAAGCGCCCTTTCATCGCAACGACAACTTTACCTTCTAATTCACCGATAACAAGCTCATTGGCGTGACCGATTGCGGCTGATTTTGCGAAGTTTGGAATGGCTGTATAAGGAATGACCGTAGCGTTTTTAATATCATCTGCGAGTGTGCCAAGACCTGAGCCGAGGATAAGTCCTAGTTGTGGTTTGACGTCGATTTTTCCTAAAATAAAATCGCGTGTGTCGTTAATTTGTTCAATTGTATGCATAACATTCTCTCCGTTCTGTTCATTTCATTATTTAGTTTACTAAAAATCTGCCCGTATTGTGAACTCGAAACAATTGTAATGCGGAATTAATTCAACGTATGTTACAATAAACAGCAATGACAACCTAAGCAAAGAAGGAGCTTTTTCGAATGGCTACAAAAGCAGAAATTGAATATCAAATTTTAGAATTAAAAAGCGACTATATCCGTCAACAAGGTGATATCGAAAAAATCGAATCAACAGGGCACCACGATCAACTAGCAATGGCTGAACAACGCCTGACAGATATGGAAAATGAATTAGCAGTATTAAACAAGCAACTTCAAGAACTACAATAACTTTTACGTTAACACAGCTCCAAAATGCTTCGGCGTTTCGGAGTTTTGTTTTTGCATATAATAGGAGGAAAACTTAGCAACATGGCTATTTTAACAGTAGATAAATTAGGTCACTCATTCGGGGACCGTACATTATTTAAAGACGTATCATTCCGCATTGTCGAAGGTGAACATGTGGGACTTGTCGGCGCAAATGGCGTTGGTAAATCAACATTAATGAGCATCATCACAGGACAAGCAGTACATGACGAAGGCCGCGTAGAATGGCTACCAAAAACACATTTCGGTTATTTAGACCAACATACCGTTTTAACACCAGGAAAAACGATTCGCGACACATTAAATGACGCATTCGCTATCCTTTTTGAAAAAGAACAACAATTAAACAGCATCGCCGAAAAAATGGCCGATGCATCGCCAGAAGAATTAGAAAAGTTGCTAGAAGAGATGGCTGAAGTACAAGATGCCCTTGAAGCTGGCGACTTCTATACATTAGATATGAAAGTCGAAGAAATCGCGCGCGGTCTTGGTTTAGATGCTATCGGACTTGACCGTGACGTAGCAGCCCTATCAGGTGGTCAACGTACAAAACTCTTACTTGCGAAGCTGTTGCTGGAAAAACCAAAAGTACTCTTACTTGATGAGCCGACCAACTACTTAGATGAAGAGCACATCGATTGGTTGCGCAGTTACTTAAAAGATTATCCACATGCCTTTTTATTAATCTCGCATGATGTCGAATTTATGAATGACGTTGTTGGCGTTATTTTCCACTTAGAGTTTTCAAAATTAACGCGCTACACAGCATCATACGAAAAATTCTTAGAGCTGGCAGAAATTAATAAACGTCAACATATCGATGCGTATGAAAAACAACAAGAATTTATTAAGCAACAAGAAACATTTATCCAAAAAAATAAGGCGCGTTTCTCAACGACAGGTCGTGCGAAATCACGTCAAAAACAATTAGACCGTATGGAAATGATTGATCGTCCTGAAACGGCGTCAAAACCAAACTTCCGCTTCGAAGAATCTCGTAGTTCAAGCCGCTATGTTGTCGAAGCAAAAGATTTAGTCATCGGCTATGACAAACCATTACTACCACCATTAACATTTGAAATCGAGCGCGGTGAAAAAATTGCCCTTGTCGGTATGAATGGTGTCGGTAAATCAACATTACTTAAAACAATGCTCGGTAAAATCCCAGCACTAGACGGTAAAGTTGAGCGTGGTGACTTCCTATTCCCATCTTACTTCGAACAAGAAGTAAAAGCGGGTAAAGAAACGCCCATCGATGTCATTTGGAATGCCTACCCTAGCCTGACACAAGCAGCTGTGCGTTCATTACTAGCGAAAACAGGGCTAAAAAGTGAGCATATTAGCCGCCCAATGAGCCAATTATCAGGTGGCGAACAAGCAAAAGTTCGTATTTGTAAACTGATGATGGATGAATCCAACTGGATGCTATTTGATGAACCGACAAACCACTTGGACATTGATGCAAAAGAAGAATTAAAACGTGCGATGAAAGAATACAAAGGCACAATCGTTCTTGTATCGCATGAACCTGAATTTTACGAAGGTCTCGTAACGAAAGTATGGGACGTAGCAGAATGGTTCTCTACTGGCCATCAATAATACATGAGAGAATTGCCATTTATGGTAATTCTCTTTTTTTAATGCCTTTAAATGGCGTCTCTCGACAAATGAGCGTAAACTAATACATAAGGATGGTGTTTTTTTGACGAACGACATAGCAGACAGTATAGCGCCCAGCCATACAGCTGGGCTTAAAAAAATCGCATTAAACTTCTTAGGCATTACGATCGGAGCACTGATTATGGCCATTGCCCTTGAAAATGTCTTAATCCCCAATCAACTCATTGATGGTGGTGTCACAGGTATTGCCATGATGATTTCACACATGACTGGCCTTTCACTTGGCCTCTTTTTATTCATTTTAAACGTACCATTTCTTTATTTTGGCTACAAACAAATCGGAAGAAGTTTCGCTATTTCGGTTACATACGGCATTGTTGTCTTATCGCTTGCGACTACATTCATTCCCCATTACGGTGCCTTTACAAACGATACGCTACTCGCAACGGTACTTGGTGGCATTATGCTCGGCATTGGTGTGGGCATTGCCATTCGTGCAGGTGGTTGTTTAGATGGTAGTGAAATACTCGCCATCACGTTCAATAAAAAATCACCTTTTTCAGTTGGGCAAATCATTTTGTTCATGAACTTATTTATTTTAGGTAGCGCGAGCTTTGTGTTCGGCCTTGACCGCGCTATGTATTCGTTAATCGCCTATTTTATTGCCTTTAAAACAATTGACCTCGTATCGGAAGGCTTTAATCAAACGAAATCGATTTGGATTATTAGCGATAAACCCGATTTACTCGGTGAAAAAATTATGTACCGCTTAGGTCGCGGTGTCACGTATTTAAACGGTCGCGGTGGCTATACAAATGATGAAAAGCAAGTCATTTTCTGTGTTATTAGCCGACTAGAAGAGGCAAAACTTAAATCGATTGTAAAAGAAATTGACCCTACGGCATTCCTTGCGTTTAGTAATATGTCGGAAATTAGTGGTGGTAATTTTAAAAAACAAGATATTCATTAAAAAAAAATACAACCAAAGAAATTTCCGATTCTTTGATCGTATTTTTTTGTCTATTTTGTGAAAGAAAACGCTTTCAAAATAGGTATAGTCCGCTGAATCCCATCATGACGGTATTCATACGGATTCCTTCATAAAGAGGTATGGTTGCAACCTGTGTCATTTAAAGACGTCCTATATATGAATACAGAATTTTAAACATGCATTTACGATAAATATGCTCTTTTCTTCACAATTATTCATCGTTTATTCACAAAATTCAGTTTGACTTATAGATAGCTTACTGATAAGATATATGTATACTAAACGAACGAAAGTAGGAATTTACATGACTGTTACAATTTACACACAAACAAGCTGCACATCATCTAAAAAGGCCTTACAATGGTTGCGTGACAACGGGATTGATTACACTGAAAAGCGTATTACATCGGATCCGCTATCATTATCTGAGTTCAAAACCATTTTGAGCATGACTGAAGATGGTACAGATGAAATTATTTCAACAAACTCAAAAGACTATAAAAACTTGAACTGTGATATTAATACATTATCAATTCAAGAACTGTATAGCATTGTCAAAGAACATCCAAAAATGCTTCGTAGCCCGATTCTTTTAGATGCAAAACGTCTACAAGTTGGCTATAACGAAATGGATATTCGCCGCTTCATCCCTCGTAAAGTACGCGCTTTCGAATTATTTGAAATGCAACGCCTTGCGAACGACTACTAGACGTCAAAAAATTTGGAGATGATTAAAGTGATAGATCGCCACAATAATGGCATCACAGCGCTTTTTGAAGTAGCGGCTGCAATTGAACGCAAGTGGGCAAATGAATGGAATAGCCATAATAATTTAGGGTTGTCAAAAACACATATTTTATTATTGGATTTACTTGATTCAAAAGGTCCGCTACGCCCTTCCGATTTAGCAGAAACGTTGCATGTTACAACTGGTGGCGTAACTGTCTTGACGAGCAAGCTATTAAAAGCTGAATATATTAAAAAAACGCAAAACCAATCCGACCGCCGTGCTTCTCAACTAGAGATTACGGCCGAAGGAAAACAACTATTAGAAGAGGCATACGAACATATCGAGACACTTGTGAATCGCATGTTTGGCATGCTAACTGCTGATGAATTAAAAACGTTGCAAGTCATTTTTATGAAATGCCTGCAAGCCTAAAAGTCATGTGGACGCATTTCTTTTTGTGTGGGAAGAAATGCACTAAACGTCACGCGAAATTCGCGTGACGTTTTTTTATATGCAACAAAAACACCCCACATTCAATTAAATGGAGGTGTTGGTTACCAATGAATCATTTGGGAATGTTATTCGATTTATTATGTATAAGTTATTAAACATAAAAAAAGCAGCTGCGCGATTTGCTTGCGTAGCTGCTTTTCGTAATTGTAAACAGTGACTGATTCAATAGTGATCTTTCACTGAGTAAATATAAATGGTATTGTACGCTACACGATAAATTAATCGATGTTCATCTGTTATTCGACGCGACCATTTGCCAGATAACTCATACTTTAATGGTTCAGGCTTGCCGATTCCTTCAAATGGATTCCGGTCAATATCTTTAATTAAGCGATTAATTTTTTTGATTGTACTTTTATCCCCTTGGTCATGCCAATACATATAATCTGACCAAGCATCATCTGACCATGTTTTAATCATTTTCGGCCTCGATTAATTCACGTACTGTGCCTTTTCCTACTTGAAATTGTTCATCGCCGCGACGAATTTTATCCATCACATACGAATTAGATAGCGTGCGTAATGTTTCTTGCATGGCATCATAGTCACGTTTTGACATCACAACCACCGTATCTTCCACATTTTTTGTCGTCACAATGAATGTATCTGAGTCTTCGTTGATTTGTTTCATATAGCCACGTAAATTTTGGCGGAAATTAGAATACGCAATGGCTTCCATAAATTCAGCCTCCTTATTGTACGACATATTGTACAACTAATTATAATTCATCTTTATGCATTTTACAAAAGTAAAGTTTCTGGAGATTGCGCGTCTTCGTAGTTGTTTCGGTATACTTCTGAAAAAGGGCGGTTGGGGTGTTCGTTATCGGTCTTGGTTTGGGAAGTTCTCCACGTAATTTGGGCAGTTGTGCGAACTTCATTTCAATCGCTTTTATTTTCGCTTCATACGAATCTACTTGTTTTTTGCCCATCAAAAAACACCTCCAACGTTTTTATACCCTGAAAGTGTCTTTCTCTTTTTATGTTGTCTCAGTTCTTTAGGTCAGTTCCGTATTCGACTAACTTCTTTTGCTATATAAACCTCGGGGGGCCGACCACTTCAATGAATCGGCTCTTAGAAGGATTTCGATTCTTCTATGTTAAATTGATGAGTTTTGACTAGCACGGCTGCTTACGACAGCGTGCTATGTATGAACGTATTGCTACTACCGCTTCTCGGTCGACAGTAGCTTATATAATGACTAGCGCTTCCTGTGGCGCTAGGTTATTTACTATTTTTAGGTTAACGTACACTAAACTTGTCAGAAGCTTTATTTGCCCTTCGAATCTGAACGAGTCGATTCATCACTTATTGTTATCCGGTTTCATCGACTAGATTCTCGGGTCAAATCACTTCTTCCTACGCGGCTAGTCGCCGCTTGTCAGAAGCTTTATTTGCCTTTCGAATCTGAACGAGTCGATTCATCACTTATTTAATTAGGCCATAATCGCTGATGCTGCCGCTTCGTCTGATAACACCATTTCTTTTAGGCGTGCTTTCGCGCGGAATAGGCGTGATTTTACGGTACCGATTGATACTTTCATAATGTCAGCGATTTCGATTAAAGAAAGCTGATGCACGTAGAAGTACAGCAATGTATTTTTGTAGATGCCGTCTAATTGGCTGATTTTTTCTTGTACGACTTTCGCGACATCTTCCTTTTCGATTAACTCCTCCGTAGATAGGTCATCGTTTGGAACTAAATCCAGTACGGGTACGTCAAGTGTATCCGGTTGGTTCATCATATATTTGCTGCGACGTACATTTTTGCGGTAGCGGTCGCGGAATGTATTCATGCAAATTGTTGTTAACCAAGCTTTTAAGTGATCGACTTGTGCGACATATGATTCGTAGCGTACGACTTTCACCCAAACTTCTTGCATTAAATCTTCTGCTTCTGCTTTGTTGCGAGTCAGTTTTAAGCACAAGTGATAAATGTAGCGATTGTATTCCTCATATACTTCATTAAGTGATGTTGTTTGTAAAGTTTCCATAACGTTAAACCTCCTAAAGTTTTATTCGTCTATTTATAGCTGTAATAGCTGTATCGTTAAAGTTATGTGTTGTTTGTTTACATTCTTATTATCGCGAAGTTTTACCTTACGCTCCATCGACTTAACTTTCATTTACCTTACAATCGTGTAAGGTTTGGAACTTTTTCATGTAATGTACCCCGAAAATCGCCAAAAAAGAACTTCTACACGTTGTAGAAGCTCTTTTCCCACTTATGAACCTTTCACGATTGTCACCTTCGTCACATGTGTTCCTTCTATGTTATTAACCGTAAATGTTAAACCATACGCCTCAAATACATCACCCGGTCGCGGCACACGCTGCATTTTTTCTAGCATTAAGCCACCGACAATATCGTGGTCGAGTGGAATTTCCGCATGCAATAGCTCATTTACCCGCTCGATTTCGATGCGTCCACTACAAATTAATGTATGCTCACTACGTTCGTAAAATTATAAGAATTTCATCGTCAATTATGCTTAATAACCTCAGGATGCACAATGAAAATACACCTTAAAGATTATTCAATTTATACATTCTTTTAATACCTAAAAAACCAAATAAAACAAAAAGAATAATACCTGACAAATAAAATATTTGACTAGTTATTACAGAAATTATTGTTAGACTAATACATCCAATTATAAACATTGAAATCATAATTATTGAGAAGCTATCATAAATTTTTTTATTCAAAAAATTTGTCAAAACAATCGCTATCAATTGTTGCGCTACGAAGAATGCAGTCACCGCAAAAAAGGCTACTTTTTCACCTAATGCTATCAATACAACCATTATAATCGCAGCCATCATCCATGAAGTAAACATGCCATAGTAAGAAGCTTTCTTTAAATTCATCTCTTCTCTTTCATCTGCCTTAACTAATAAATTCAACTAAATTCCTCCCCATATAAACGTTAATAATTTAATACTCTAATAATGATTAATGTACATTTTCTTTTTATAATTATTCATCTTCAAAAATAAATAGTTCTTCGATTGGTTTATTAAGTTGTTTAGCTATTTTATAAGCTAGTTGAAGCGAAGGATTATATTTATTAGTTTCTAAGAAATAGATCGTTTGTCGAGAAACTTGTACCAAGTTTGCTAATTCTTCCCTTGATAAATTCAATTTCTTTCGCTCATTTTCAATTATATTTTTCATTTATACATATCCCATCTCCTTTTCGTTAAGTTTACTTAACAAAAAGACGTATGTCAATATTTAACTAAAAATTCACCTAATATATTCTAATTAAATAGCATTATTTCGCTAATTATATTTTTTCGTGTGAGCTAACCACTCAAAAACTATTGTTATATTGGAATTTGCGAAGTCTCGTTGATAGTGTATTTCGAAAAGAATTGGAGAAAAAACACATCTCATTCAATTAAACGATGCGTATATGGGCATTCGTTCGCAGCTCGCAGTCTTACTTTCATCTTATTAATCGCGGTCAATGCGGTTTCGGCTGCCGCAAAATAACTCGATAGCGTGAGTAGCACCGCTAAAAACACAAACTCCATCGCACGTCCTCCTTTGTTATTGTTACTTCTGTTATACCACTTTTCGCAAATCATACGCGTTAAAAGACTTCGAATTGTTGCTATGATATAATTTGTAGTGCAAATAGAAAATAATAAAGCGAGGGATTTTCAGTGACTCAATTAGAAAATTTAAATCAATATTTTACAGAAAATCGCGAACGTCATCTTGATGAAATGACAGCTTTTTTAGCGATTCCAAGCGTGAGCTCTCTTTCAGAACATAAAGATGATATGTACAAAGCAGCGAATCACCTATCAGAACTGTTAGTAGCTGCTGGTATGGAAAATGCGACAATCCACGATACAGCGGGCCACCCTGTTGTGACAGCGGACTGGTTACATGCAGAAGGCGCGCCAACGGTTCTTGTCTACGGTCACTATGACGTGCAACCTGTAGACCCTGTTGAACTGTGGGACAGCATGCCATTTGAACCTGAGATTCGCGACAATATTATGTATGCTCGCGGTTCTTCAGATGATAAGGGCCAAGTATTTATGCATGTCAAAGTGTTAGAAGCGATGCTTGCATCAGACGAAAAACTTCCTGTAAACGTTAAAGTCATCTTTGAAGGCGAAGAAGAAATCGGCTCTGTGCATTTAGACCAATTTATCGCCGATCATAAAGACTACTTAAAAGCAGATGTCGTCTTAATCTCTGATACGTCTCTATACGCACCTGGCAAACCAGCCGTTGTCTACTCATTACGCGGCTTAACAGGTATTCAAATCGACGTGCGTACCGCAAAAGGTGACCTTCACTCAGGCATGTACGGCGGTGGTGTCCACAACTCAATCCACGTGTTAGCGGACATTTTAGCGTCATTCCATGATGAAAACGGTCATATCGCAGTCGAAGGCTTCTACGACAACGTATTACCAATCTCAGACGACGAGCGTGCAGCATATGCTGAATTAGGCTTTGATGCAGAGCAAATGAAACAAGAAGCGGGCGTTAAAACATTATTTGGCGAACAAGGATTCTCTTACCTAGAGCAAACATGGGCGCGTCCAACACTTGAAATTAACGGCGTCTTTGGCGGCTTCTCTGGTGAAGGGGTTAAAACCGTTCTTCCGGCACAAGCTGGCGCCAAAATCACTTGCCGTCTTGTACCAAACCAAGACCCACATGACATCGTTGCATTACTGCGCGCTCATGTCGAAAAACACCAACCAGAAGGCGTTGATATCGCCATCACAGAATTTGATAAAGGGAAACCATTTATCGCCCCATTCGATCACCCATACGTCCAAGCTGCCGGTCACGCTTACGAAACACAATATGACCAAAAAACAGCGTTCATTCGTTCAGGTGGCTCGATTCCAATCGTTTCAACATTCGATGAAATTTTAGGTGCGCCAGTTATTATGATGGGCTTCGCGCTATCAACTGAAAACTTCCACGCACCAAACGAGCACTTCCATTTAGAAAACTTCGATAAAGGCTTACGCGTCGTATCGGATTACTTAACGGAAATTGCGTCAATCGAAAAAATTTAATGCATACAAAAAGACGGCTGCCTGTTCGGGCAACCGTCTTTTTTTTATTATTCGCCGAAAAATGTGACAATTTCTTCTGCTGGTTTACGTGTTTTTTTCGCAGGAATTTTATCGAAGTAACCTAGTTGAACCATCGCAATAACGCGTTCACCTGGTTTTGCACCGATTGCTTCTGTAAATTCCGGGCTATCTAACCATGTTGGGTTTTTCCAAATGGAACCGATACCACGATCCCACGCCAGCAACATGATGTTTTGGATAAAGCAGCTCGCTGCCGCAAAATCTTCGGTACGTTCATGTTGACGTAAATCTTCCGGTACAACGACAAATGCATAGGCACCCGGTGTTAAAAATTTCGTCATTTTATGCGCAACATCTTCTGCTGATAATTGCGCGTAATTTGGAATGGTCACATCGCGGATGACATCTAATACTTTTGGTAATCCTTCGCCAACCCCAAGAATAACGCGCCATGGTTGACGGTTTTTATGGTTTGGTGCCCATACAGCATCATTTAAAATATCTAAAATATCTTGTGCATCAACGGGTTGTTTATTAAATACACCAACCGAACGACGCTCTAAAATGGCTTCTCTTACGGATAACGATTGACTGTTCAACATGCTTCACTCCTAAAAAATATCTTCTACTCTATTCGATTCAACGATACCACAATGCGCATTATTCATCTACTTTCTTTTTCCAAAGCTTACCTGGCCAGAAAGAGAGTCGTCCAAATTTTGTTGTAAGTGCCGGTACGAGTAGCGGACGCACGATAAACGTATCAAGTAACACACCAATCCCCGTAATGATTCCAAATTGTACGAGTACTTGAATTGGTAATGTCGCAAGCACCGCAAAGGTTCCAGCTAAAATGAGACCAGCAGACGTAATCACACTGCCGGTATATTTCACGCCTTCTGATACAGCGGTTTTTAAATTTTTATGCTTACGGCGCTGCCAAACTTCCGACACCATAAAGATGTTGTAATCGACGCCAAGTGCCACTGAAAATACAAACGTATACAGCGGAATCGAGCCTTGAATTGCATCAATTCCCATACCGTAATGCAGTACAATCCAACCGAGACCAAGTGCCGCAAAGTACGATAAAATAACGGTCGCGATTAAGTAAACCGTTGCCGTAATCGAGTGCAAGTATACTAATAATAATAAGGCAATCAGCGCGATAATAACGGGCATAATGAGCTTCTCATCACCTTCAATGACTTGCATTTCATCATATTGAGACGCTGTTTCGCCGCCAATCCATACGCGATCTTTCGCATCGCTCACACCGGCATCTTCAAGTAGCGCTACTGCCTTGTCTTTAATCTTAGGAATATTCTCTAATGACTGCGCTGCATATGGATTATCTTTTAAATTCATTTCGTACAGCTCAATAGCCTTGTCTTTTGTACCAACGCGTTTATCGGTCACCGTTGCCGCAAAATTTAACGCAGCTAAATCGTCTTTCAGGTCGATGTCTTTCCCATCTGTATCAACGATAATTTGTACCGGCGCTAGTTCCCCTGCCGAGAAATTTTCCTCAATTAACGCATACCCTTCGCGTGAAGTCATATCTGCCGGGAAGGATGATAAAATATCAAACGTAAATTTGATTTTTGGCGCAAAGGCAGCGAGTGAGCCAAGTAAAATCACCGTTACTAAAATAACCGTCAGCGGCTTACTTGTGGCGAGTTGTCCAACCTTTTGACTAAATTTATGTTGTGGACGATGTTGTTTAATTGGTTTATTGCGCTTAATAGCACGCGTTTTTTCCATTTCTGCTGTCCGCGGAATAAACGGCCAAAACGCGACGCGGCCAATCAACACAAGCATCGCAGGTAAGACGATTAGCGCCGTTAAGCCCATAACGAACACGCCAAAACTAAATGGCACGGCAAAGCGGTCAAATGTACCATAATTCGCTAAGCTAAGCGTGGCAAGCCCGACAACAACGGTCAAGGCGCTCATTAAAATTGCGCCCCCAGATTCTTTAAGCGCCTGTGCCATCGCTTCCCCTTTATCTTCAATTTCAAGTAACATTTCACGATATTTAGAAATTAAAAATAAACAGTAGTCGGTCCCAGCACCAAATAACAGTACGGTCATAATCGACACTGCCTGGGCATCTTTTTGTATCCAACCTTGCTCAGCCATAAACCCAAGCGTTGGGCTAATAACACCATACGCAAGTCCTACTGCAATAATTGGAATAACAGCTAATAACGGCGAACGGTAAATTAAAATAAGTAACACAAGTACTAAAAGCACGGTCGCAATCATCAGCTTGACATCCGCACTCGCGAATAAGCCTGTCGCATCGACTGAAATAGCTACCGGACCTGTGTAACGTAAGTTTAAATCGTCATTTCCCTCATACTTACCGGTAAGGGACACATCCTCTTTCACTAATTCCGTAATGCTATTTAATCCTTTTTCAAAAGCATCGGTATTCGCACCCTTTTCAAAGAATACCGGTGTTACAAGCGTTGAGCCATTTTCTGAAACGTTTTGCATCAACGCTTGCGGCGGCGCTTTATAAAGGGGTGGGACAAGTGACTGTGCCTCTACAGGCTTGTCATCCAACTCTTTATACAACGCTTGAATTTTCGTTAAATCTTGTGGCGTCAGTCCATCTTCGCGATGCCACACAAGCAATAATGGGATGCCTGAATTATCCGGGAATTGTTCCTCGACGAGTTTGGCTGCCTGTTTCGACATTTCACTCTCTTTTAAATTTTCACTCGATACGTTGTCGATACTATTAATTTGTGGCCAACTAAACGACACGACGGCAACGAGTAAAATCCAAAATAATAGCGATAACCAGCGTCCTTTTTTACTGGCGACTAAATGACCCCATAATTCTAATGGATGCTTTTTCATAAAAACCCTCCTTTTTCTTATAACTAATTATATATACTAATAAGTTAATTATTCAACTATATTCACTAATTAACTTTTCCCTTCTCATGGTATAATTATGTATCATTTACTAGAAAAGAGGGGGGCCCCTTGATGGCAAAGACAACCGGTCGCTCTATTGGTCGACCAAAAAAAGATTCTCAACAGATGCCGATGCAACAAAAAATTTTAGCAGTCGCCTCTCAACAATTTATGCGTCATGGCTATAAAGCGGTATCAATGGATGGCATTGCAGCAGCAGGCAATGTCACAAAAGCAACGATTTATTATTACTACGATTCAAAAGCTGCATTATTTACCGAAACGATTATTCAATTAATGTACCGTATTAAAACGCGTACCGCACAAGTGCTTGCCGATGAACAATTTTCATTTAAGGATCGTTTAATTAATTTACTCGAAGTGTATGCGAATGCGACCGCAAATGTAGATATTAACAATTTTATTCGCGAAGCGGTTCCGAGTTTATCTGTAAAACAACAGCAAGCTGTCTATGAATCTGAGCAATTTATGCATGAAGCGATCCGCGAAGCATTTCAGCGCGAAATGACGCTCGGCACAATTCCGAACAAAGAGATTACGTTTTTACTGCATACTTTTTTGGCGCTCATGAATGTCGGGCGCTATACCGACTATGACGACACGCAATTGTTTGAAACACCGCGAAAAGGTGCTGAAGAAATCATTCATTTTTTCTGGGCTGGCTTGTTTGCATAACGACACGAGAATCGCTTTTTGACGCGGTTCTCGTTTTTGATTACCGCCAAAAATTCATTAAGACACCTTCGTATTTTTTTGCTACAATGAGGTTATCTTAGTTGTACGGAAAGGATGTTTAGACATTGACACAGCACGCTGAAAAGGAACTTTTGCAGCCGACGATGCTTTGCGACCAGCGCGGCAATTTAAATCCGCAAGCAATTGGTTATGCAAGAAAACCATGGATTACAAGTAATTTGAAGGGTCATTTTATGCGTAAGAAAAAGTGGAATTATTGGTGTGTATTTGGCGATGAAATTATGTTTTCAGCAACGATTAGTCATGTTGATTATGCTATTGTGTGTTTTGTCTACTTCCTAGAATATGAAACACAGCGCTTTTTTGAAAAAACGATTACGCTACCGCCGCTCGGTAGTCATGTCAAAATGTCTGAAGAAGTGTTACAAACGGTGACATTCAACAACTCTGACATGAAAATCAACATTATGCATACGGCGCAAAATGACACGAAGCTGTCGGTATATGTCGCAGATTTTGATGATGACGTGTTAGAAGCGGAACTAACGATTGAGCACCCACTTGGAGATGATTCGCTAAACGTTGTCATCCCATGGAATCGCAAAACATTCCAATTCACCGCAAAACATCATAGCTTGCCAACGACCGGCTACGTCAAACTCGGCGATAAAAGCTACACATTTGAACCGCGTGAATCATTTGCGGTACTTGATTATGGGCGCGGTGTTTGGCCGCGCGAAGCAACATGGAATTGGGGCATGGCCTCACAGCGCATCGGCTTTCACCGCGTTGGATTAAATCTCGGCGGCTCATGGACCGATGGCACTGGCATAACCGAAAATGCATTTTTTATCGATGGCCATATGACGAAAATTCATGAGGATGTCCTCTTTGCCTACGATCCTGCTGACTATATGAAGCCGTGGAAAATTAAAACGCGTTTTTCAAAAGATGTCGAGCTGACGTTCACACCATTTTATGAACGCATCGCCGAGTCAGATGCGAAAGTCGTGACGTCATCTGTGCACCAGCTTGTCGGCTACTACAACGGCCGCATCAAACTCGACAACGGCGCGTACTTCCATATCCAACAATTACTTGGCACATGCGAAGAGCATGTCGCAAAATGGTGAACGATTTTTAGAATCGCTTTTTGTCACGAAGCGATTCTTTTTTGTTGTTCAGAAATGAGCCAAAAGCCCAAATAGCGGTATTTGAATACAACATATATATAAATATGTGACAGCGCCATGTAAATTCACCTACGAAAATAATGCGCATTTGCGCAACAGCCATTTTTCCACAAATAATTAGCATATAAATGGCGATAGTTACAATAAAGTCACAACAGCCACTAGACAAAACGGGACAAAAAATGCCCGTTACGGTCCCATTTCGAGCCCTTTTCCATGTCGAAACGGCTTTTTTCACACATACTGCGCAGCAAACTAATGGCGGCGTGTCGTTTTCATAATAAATGACATCACGCCAAAATCCAGTGAATTTTTATGTGTTGAAACTGCCCGTCAGAGACGCAAAATGCCCCCTTTTCGGCGCTTTTCGGGCAAAAAACGCCCCGATTCACGCATCAACTATCGTAATGATTTGCCATTTATATGGTAAATAAAAATTTTCATTGACAGCATATGCACGATGCTTACTAAACGGTGATTTTTTCATGCGTAGATAGGCCTTCATTGGCACTTATTATTAATTATGTCGTATCGAAAACACGCTTCTTGAGCTCATGAGCGATTTCTAATAGCTCTCAGCTCGCAAACAGCCGAAAACTTTTGTTGTTGAAAAAAATGGCGTATAGTAGAAAGTATGATTTTTTTTAAGGAGGGCTTTTCATGCAGCATCCGGAATTTGAACAGGAGCGCGAGCATTTAGCGTACGTCAAACACTATATGGCCAATGTGCTCGCGGAATCGGCGCGCGATGTCGCGACTGCGCAAGACAACATTCGTAAATCGATGGCGGATCTTGAATATTTAGATTCGAGTTCGAGCTACTTAAATATTTTAACGAACGCGCGCTTCTTTGATATGGCACGCAACCAAAAAGAAGGCTTAGAGGCGATTATGCAAAAGCCTTATTTTGCACGCATTCATTTTCAAAAAGAAGGTGAAGCAGCTGAAAAATTGTACATCGGGAAAACATCGTTATTCGATAAAGATACACAGGAACCGGTCGTTGTCGACTGGCGCTCCCCTGTTGCGAATGTTTATTACGATGGACGCTTAGGCGATGTGACATATGACGTCAACGGCGAGGAAATGAATGGTCATTTATTTTCAAAGCGCCAATATAAAATCGAGCACGGCAAATTGTTTGAGGTGCGCGATATTGATTTAACGACGAACGATGATTTACTGCAAGACGCATTAGCAGGCAAAGCTGACGTGCGTTTGACGGAAATTGTCTCGACGATTCAGGCGGAACAAAATGACATTATCCGCGCGCACCTAAAGCAACCCATCATCGTACAAGGCGCCGCTGGGTCTGGGAAAACGACGATTGCCCTTCACCGTATTTCGTATTTTTTATATACGATGGGTGAACATTTCAATGCTTCGCAGCTCATGATTTTAGCGCCAAATAATTTATTTATCGACTATATAGCCGATGTGTTGCCAGAGCTTGGTGTTGGCCATATTCGTCAGTCGACATTTGCTGATTATGTGCGCGATGCGACCGGTCTTAAATTAAAACTAGAAGATGCAAACCATTATTTAGAGCAACTCATGCAGCAACGTGCGGCGGTCGATTTGGCGATTCCACGCTTGAAAGGTTCGCTTGAATACCGCGATATGATGCAGCTTTATGTCGATGAATTGGCAAAAGAAATGGCGGTGTTATTTGACGATGTTTATATCGAAAAATACCGTATTTTACGCGCAAGTCACTTGCAAGAATTGTTCCTTGAAGACTACGCTTATTTACCAATTGAAGAGCGCGTCAAAAAAATGAGAGCGGTCATTCAAAGCCACGTACGCCAAAAGAAAAAACAAATTTTATATACGTTAAATAAAAAATACGATGACATTATCGGCAAAGCACTCAACATTTTTGATGCCGAGCGCCGTAAAAAAGAAGTGACACGCTGGATTGATGAACGCGATCGCCGCATTCCCGCTATTGAACAAGAAGCGAAAACAACCGCGACGCTTTATATGAAACGCTTTAAAAAATACAATATTAAAAAGCTTTACCGCGCATTTTTAACGGACGATGCGGTGCAACAAATGCTTGCGCCGCATTGGACAACAAAGCAGCGCGAGTCGTTCCAACAAGCTCATAAAAAGGAACGCTGGACGAATGAAGATTTGGCGGCGTTATTTTTCCTTCATGCGAAAATTAAAGGCATGAAAGAAACGCATAAAATTCGCGTTGTCTTTATTGATGAAGTGCAAGACTATAGCCTATTCCAACTTGCGGCGCTAAAAGAAGGACTTGATACCGATATGTTTACGATGGTTGGCGATTTAGCGCAAGGCATTCATAGCTACCGTTCCTTGACCGATTGGGAACCTGTGCGGGAGTTATTCCCACGCGCTAGCTATAAAACGTTGCAAAAAAGCTATCGGACAACGATTGAAATTATGGCTGTTGCCAACAAAATTTTATCGAAAATGGATGAGGACTTGCCGCTTGTTGAGCCGGTTGTACGCCACGGTCTAGAGCCAGAGTTTCATGCGCAGCAAGCGTTTGATGCGGCTCAGATTGGGACACTTTTCACCAACATTCAGGCGCGCCATCAATCTGTCGCACTGATTTGTAAGACGACCGAGGATGCTACGCACTTTGAACGCGCGCTCGCTACTGCAGGCGTTCATGCGCAGCTCCTTGATGAACAGGCCGCGATTGACCAGCAAGCGCTACTCGTCGTGCCGAGCCATTTATCAAAAGGGCTTGAATTTGATGCGGTCATGATTGTTTGTGATAACGACGGCTTCCGCGACACGCCGCTTGAGCGCAAGCTATTATATGTCGCGACGACGCGCGCGATGCATGAACTTCATTTAATCGGTCAATCGATGGCGGATTTTTTATTATAAAAGTAAAGGACAGCACTTCTGAGCGAGGTGCTGTCCTTTTTCATTATTTTACGACGTAATAGTCAACTTGACCTTTGACGCTAAAGCCTGCTTTTTTATAAAGGCTCAGTGCTTCATCATTGTCAGACTCTACATCTAACAATACGTCCGTTTGGCCATGTTTCACCGCTTCATTTTGCGCCCATTTCAATAAGTTTGTGCCGATTCCTGAACGGCGATAACCAGGCTCTACTGTAAAGGCTGTCACCCATAATTCTTGCTCACGTACGGTCGTTGAAATCGTCCCAACTGCTACGCCGTCTTCAATATACATCGCAAGTTTCATATGCTTATTGTTTTCGGTTTGCGCAACTAGCTGCTCCGTTTCCTCGGCTAAGTCGCTAAAACCCGCTTCCATCATATGCTGCAATGCTAAATAATCGCGTTGTTCGTACGGGCGAATATCATCATCTTCCGGGAACACAAGCGCCTGTTCTGTTGCTGTCGCGCTAAGTGTCGCCTCAGATGAACTGTATTCATAGCCAGCACTTATTAAAAAAGCACTCGCCGCTTCGCTCGGATAAGCTGTCGCCATTTCACCTGTTGAGTCACGTTCAGTTAAGCCATGCTTAAAGCCGGCAACAAGTTCAGAACCGATGCCCATACGGCGATAAGCTGGGTCAACAACAGCCGCCCACTCATACGAATTTAAGCCAAATAAATCAAGCGCGCTTAACGCGCCAATTAATACATCTTTGTCATCATCGTACACAAGCACGAAAAAGCCACGTTGCTCCGCTGCTTGCCAAAATGGTGCGTGCATTAAGACGCTATAATCGATTGCATCCTGCTCTGTTGCGCGCGTTAATAATTGTTGTACTTCTTCTTTTGTTTGTTCATCTAATGGGTAAGAAGCTTTCATTGCGAAAAGCTGCATAAATAGAACCACCTTTTGTTATGTTTTTGAGACATTTTATACTTTTCTAAAATACGTGGCAGGTATAAAATATATAAGGTTTGGAGGCAAATACATGACACAACGTTTAGCATGGGTCGATGCCATGAAAGGATTTTTAATGATTCTCGTCGTCATCGGCCATTACCCCGGTGAAATGGACCATCCCATTTTAACCTATATTTATTGGTTTCACATGCCCGCATTCTTTTTACTGAGCGGTTTATTTTTCCATCCAGTTTCAAAGGATCAAGCAATTGGCAAATCGCTGAAAAAGCGCATGCTACAATTGATTATTCCGTATGTGTTTTTCGTGTCACTCATTACGATTTTACGCTATATTTTGGCGTTTGCAACCGGCAATGATTCGTTGGATTACTATCTCAATGACTTCTATTCTATCGTAATCGGTGGCCGCTTTGCACGTGGTTGCTACGCCGTTATTTGGTTTATCACAACACTCGTAACAGTTTACGTGCTCTTTATGCTCATGACGCATTATTTAAAACGTTCGCTACAATTCATCGTGCTCGCACTATGTTATGCGGTGGCACAATGGGAAAGCCACTATGTCGAACAACTCGGGGGCGCTATAGATCGCGCATCACAAATGATTTTTGTACCGTGGAATGTAGACGTCGCCCTCATGGCCATTGTTTATTTTGCGATTGGTTATTACGGCCGCGAATTTTTTCAGCATATTCAGCCGGTCGTCTATGTCATCAGCCTCGGCATCATGCTGTGGGCGATGCACGCTGTTTGGACCGGAACACTCGACTATCATCTAAGTATGAAATTTATTCGCTACAATCATCCCGTACTCGACTTAATCATTCCGCTTGCCTGCATAATCGTCATCATGTTCACATGCCAAGTCGTAACGAAACTTGTACGCTTGCGGGCACTAGAATTTATCGAACGGCATTCGCTCATTATTATGTATGCGCATATTTCATTCGATAAACTTTTTAATAATTTTTTCGATTACGGCATTGTTGGTTATACGCTCGCGAGCTTAATCCCAGCGCTTCTCCTGTCGTGGTTATTCATGCGATTTTTCCGTTATGCGGCATTTTTCAGCGGCAATTTACGCGCCGAACGCCCTCCTTTTTTCAACAAGCGATTTTTTGTCGTGTAATATGAACACAAGAGGCTAGGACAAAACAGTTCATTTTCCTTTTTAGCGTTCGCAACAAAAAACCGGAACCGCGCCACAGCACGATTCCGGTTTTTTTATGCTCATCTGAGAGGTTGTTTTTACACGTATGTCCCAACCTCTTGTTTTTGTTTATTTCCCTTGCATGACCATATCGTAATAACGCCCTTTTGATGCGAGTAACTCGTCGCGCGCTCCGCCTTCAAGTAAGCGCCCATGCTCTAAAACAAAAATGTAATCGGCATTTTTGACGGTATTTAAGCGGTGCGCAATGACGATGCTCGTACGCCCTTTCATTAAGCGGTCGAGTGCTTCTTGAATCGCCATTTCGGTCACCGTATCAATGCTACTCGTCGCCTCATCAAGTAGTAAAATCGCTGGGTCTGCAACGAGCGCACGCGCAATCGATAAAAGTTGCTTCTGCCCCTGGCTAATATCGCCGCCGTCCTCGGTCAATACATGATCATAACCCGCCTCTAACTTTTCAATAAATGTATGGGCATTCGCCTGCTTGGCTGCTTTTTCAATGTCCGCATCGCTCGCATCTAAGCGCCCGTAGCGAATATTGTCGCGAATCGTACCCTCGAATAAAAACGGCTCTTGGAGCACAAACGCCATTTGCGCGCGTAAATCTGTACGCGCAATCGTTTCAATCGCGCGCCCATCAATCAATAGCTGGCCGTCATCAATGTCATAAAAACGTGCAATAAGCTGCATAACGGTCGTTTTCCCAGCACCCGTTGCACCGACTAATGCGGCCGTTTTTCCAGCTGGTATAGTAAACGTCATATTCGCAAGCGTTGGCTTATCGGTCGTTTGGTCGTAACGGAATGTCACATCATCAAATTGAATATGCCCGGCTAAGCGCTCATTTAGCGGCTTCGCATAAGGCTCTTTTTCGATTTCTTCATCAAGCACTTCAAAGACGCGCTCTGCCCCGGCAATCGCAGATAAAACATTGTTAAATTGGTTCGCTAAATCATTGAGTGGTCGCGTAAATTGGCGCGCATATTCGGTGAAAATGACAATCGTACCGACCGATAAATGGCCGTTTACCGCCAAAACCCCACCCGCTCCAGCGACTAGCGCAAAGCTCGCATTGTTTAAAAAGTTCATGACCTTCGGAATCCCACCAGAGTACACATTCGCCCAGTATCCAACGTGGCGTAACTCCTGTGCCTTGTCGGTAAATTCGTCAACCATACGTGCCTCTTGCGAATACGCCTTGACGATTAATTGACCAGAAATCGATTCCTCGACCATGCCGTTCAGTGCGCCGAGGCGTTGTTGTTGTCCTTTAAATAATGGGCCTGTGCGGCGCGTAATCCAACGCGTCGCCACAAACATCACCGGAATAATCGTCATCGTAATGAGCGTCAGTAATGGACTAAGCGTTAGCATGACAACAACCGTTCCCGTTAACACGAGAATACTCGAAAACACTTGGATAAATGTGCTATTGAGTGTTGAGCTGACATTGTCCATATCATTTGTCATTCGGCTCATGAGCTCGCCGTGTTGTTTGCGGTCAAAAAATGAAATCGGTAGTTTTTGAAATTGATTGAATAGTTCGGTGCGCATACGATAAACAGTTTGCTGTGCGATGCCAATCATCCAATAGTTTTGTAAAAATAGCGTAATCGACAGCAGCACATAGCTAACCGCAATGACCGCAATAACGGTCGCCATGCCGCTAAGTTCACGCGGTATAATATGAGCGTCAATTAAGCGGCCGATTAAAAATGGGCCTAGTAGTTGTAGCCCTGAGCTAAGTACGACCATTAGTAACACCACGATCAACAATGCGCGCTGTTCATCGACATAATGCCAAATACGCTTTAGCGTTGTGCCCATATTTGCGGCCTTATCACGCTGCTTTTTTTTCTTTTGAAGCATGTCTTTTGTCAAAATTGGCTCGTATCCAAATGGTTTAAACATGGGCATTCTCCTCTCGCTGTGATGCGATAATAGCGGCATATAACGGCGATGTGCGCGCAAGCTCGTCATGCGTACCCGTCGCGACAATTGCCCCGTCATCCATTAAAAATACGCGGTCCGTCGCCTGCGCTGTGTGCACTTTTTGCGTCACGACAATCATCGTCGCGTGCTCTTGCTGCAGCGCCGCCCATAATTTTTCCTCAGTCTGAATGTCGAGCGCACTCATACTATCATCAAACAAAAAAATCGCCGGCTTGCGAATAAGTGCTCGCGCAATCGCAATACGCTGTTTTTGGCCACCAGAAAGATTGACGCCCTTTTGCCCAACGCGCGTGTCATAACCTGCATCAAACGCCATAATCGAATCATGAATTTGCGCTTTTTTACACGCCGCAACGACTTCTTCTATTGTGGCATCTTTTTTACCCCAAACGACATTATCAAAAATCGTGCCGGTAAAAAGTAGCGAGCGCTGCGGTACAAAGCCGATTTTTTCACGTAAAGCGGCAATTGGCCACTGTGCTACCGGCATACCTTCCACTGTAACTTGACCGTTTGTCGCCTCATACAACCGCGGAATTAGTTGCAGTAACGTACTTTTCCCCGAACCCGTCGCGCCCATAATCGCAATTTTCTCGCGTGGCCGTAGCGTGAAATCAATATCTTTTAAAATCATCTTGTCATCACTATACGCAAAATCAACGTGCTCAAATGTCAGCTCCGCATCATTTTCTTTCGTTTGCTCAAGCGTCGTCGCAGTTGGTCGTTGCTCAATATCAAGCACTTCTTCCATACGCTCGGCCGATGCTTTTGCACGCGCAAATAATACGATAATAAATGAAAACATACTAAAGTTGCCGGTAATTCGTAGCGCATAGTTAATAATGGATACGAGGTCTCCTACCGGCATCGAGCGCGCCTCGATTTGCGCAGCGCCAAACCAAATAATAACGAGCAGTGCCGCATTCATGACGACTAATAAAATCGGCTGCACCATTTCCATCAGCTGTAGCGCACGCGCTGTATGGTCGCGGAGCTGCTGTGCGATTTTCACAAAACGTGACGACTCGTACACCCCACGCATATACGCCTTAATTAAACGTGTCGCCTGTAAATTTTCTTGAATAACGCGGTTCACGCGATCAATCGAACGCTGCACACGCTCAAAACCACGTCCCCCTTTTTTGACCATATACCATAAAAATAATAATAAAAATGGTACTGGTAGCACGAGGTACAATGCCAATTCGACATTGACGAAAAACACTAATATTAAACTCCCAATGACGACAAGTGGCGCGCGTAGCATAAAGCGCATACTCATAAAGAACACTTGCTGTACTTGTGTCACATCATTCGTCAGTCGCGTAATCAGCGCTGAAGTTGGAAATTTCAAAAAATGAGTCATCGACAGTGACTGTACTTTTTTAAACAATGCACTGCGCAAGTCATACGCAAAACTTTGCGCCGCATGAGCAGAGAAAAATGAGTTCGTAATGCCAGCTGCAAACGCGAGTAACCCAAGTCCCATCATAATGCTGCCCCACGTCACGACATACGTCATATCGCCTTTCATGATGCCTTCATCGATAATTTTCCCGATGATTAGCGGTTGTACAAGCTCAACGGCGAGTTCAATGAGCATAAACGCAAGTGCGATGATTGCTGGCCATTTATACGGTCCCATATACGATACAATTTTTGTCATCGCAATCTTCCTTTCCATTTATTTCGATACTTGTATTTTCCCATAAAAAAACAGGCACCGCCATCAAGTTGAACGAAAGCCTGTTATGTTTTATCATTTCGTGTTATTTTTCCGCGTCTGGCGGTCTCCTTCAATCGATAACCACGCCACAAAGACGAGCATAACAACAATGCCAAGCATTTGGAACGGCTCTAGCGTGCGCCCCAACCACAAAATCGAAATGACCGTCGCAGTCAGTGGCTCCATGCTTGATAAGACGCTCGTTTCAACCGGTGTAATGTACGTTATGCTGCCTAAAAAGAGCACAAACGCAATCGTACCAAAGAAAATAACACCGAGCATCATCGCTAACAGTTGCGGCTCTAGCAGAATCGCCCACTGCTCCCATTGCCAAAATCCGGACGCGATGCCGATTGCACTACCGCCAACAATCATCGACCAAGCAACGACCGGCATGACACCCCATTCATTCATAATTTTCACTGGATACACCGTGTAAAAAGCAAAGGCAAAGCCAAGTGCTAAGCCCGATAATAAGGCCGCATTGCTCACGAGCAATTCATCTAACTTGCCATTTGTCAGCAACAAAAATAAGCCGACAAGTGTCCCTAAAATACCTAGTACTTGGTAGATAGGTGGTAACTTTTTGTTCGTAAACGACACATACAAAATAATAAAAATCGGCGCTAAAAATTGTAATAATGTTGCAAATACCGCATTGCTAATATCGATTGTTGCGACGAATGTATATTGCACGCCTAACATACCAATTAGCCCAAATAATACCAATGATGTTGCCCAATATTTATTGCGCCAAATCATCGTAACACGCTGACCACGTAACTTGATGAATAATAATAATGCAATTCCTGCTACTAATAAGCGTATAGTTAACATAAATGATACTGTAATAGG
This sequence comes from Kurthia huakuii LAM0618, assembly GCF_000505545.1. GTDB lineage: Bacteria > Bacillota > Bacilli > Bacillales_A > Planococcaceae > Kurthia > Kurthia huakuii. The sequence goes on along the minus strand of NZ_AYTB01000002.1, from coordinate 117,066 downwards.
ACTTTCGCTCAACATCCACTCCATCATTGGTCCCGTAGCGCCCCACATCATAGACCCGATTACAACCATTAAAATTCCTTTTAAACGTTTATTCATACAATACTTTTGTCCCCCTATTTTCACTTTTAAAAAAAGACAATAATCCTATTTGTATTTTAAAATATATCGCTTATCTCTCTCTTTTTCCCCTATCTCGAAAAGATTATTGCCAATTATCTATTCATTAATAATGACTTATATCTCATTTTTCTTTATAATAGAAGTTATTAAAGCACTTTCAAGGAGTCGTTGCGTACATGAAAGAAATCGAGAACGTTTTTCAATATGCTAATCCGATACTAAATCACATTCAAAGTCCTGTCATGACTTTGGACCATCAAGGAAAGGTTATTTCTTGGAATAATCATTGTGCTGATGTATTTGGATATAGTACAGATGAGGTATTAGGGCACTTCCCGCCAATCTTTAACGATGAACAAGAAAAAGTTGAAAAACAATTTACTACTATTTTACGCTCACATAAAGAGCTAATGCTAAACAATTTTACATTGTTAACAAAAAATTCAGATATGCTGCAAATGTCTCTTTTTGCAAAAGCATTAACGATTAAAGATGAGCGTATTATCGTCATTCAATTTCTACATGCTTTTTCATCAGAGGACAGTGCAGGCGCGGAGCTTAGTTGCCTTCGTACAGGATTAGAAGAGTCGTTTATGGTGCTGTCTCTTGACCATGAAGGTCTTATTAATTTTGCGAACCCACTTTATTTAAAATATAGTAAATGGACACCAAAACGTATTTTAGGGAAAACATTATGGCAAATGTTCCCGCAAACAGACGCCGGTACGGAGCAAGTTAATGAAATTTGGAATGTCATTCATAGCGGGAAAATTTGGCAAGGTGAAGTCGAAAAAATCGCGAAAGATGGTACGTCTTATTGGGTAGAATTAATTGCCATTCCCGTAACCGCATCTGGCAAATCACCGGACTACTACCTTGTGTTAGCAAAAGATATTACAGAAAAGCAACTTTTGCAACAACGTTTAGAAAAAATTGCGTACGTTGACCAAGAGACGGGCTTAATGAATCGCTATCGCCTAGAACAAATCGTCAATGAAATGATTGACCAAAAACAACATTTCACGTTTGTGTATTTGAGCATCGATAAATTTTATTCATTAAAAGAATTGTATAACGAAGAAATGGAAGGCATTTTACTACAAGAGTTTACAAACCGTATGAAAATGTACTTCCAAGATAGCGTCATGGCGCGTATTACGATTAATGATTTTGCGGTACTAACGCCGCTTGGTGAATGGTTTATCCAAGGCTTCTTGGCATACTTAAAACAACATCCAATTTATATCGATGGACTCGCATTACCACTAACAATTTGCGGTGGTATTTCAAAATATCCAGAGGACCAACAAACGTTTAATCACTTATTAAAAGCGTCTCATGCGATTATCGATAAAATCCATACAGAAGGCGGCAGTACGATTGCTAGCCTATCAAATGACGACCATAAAGCATTAAGTAAACGTGCGATGATTGAAAAACGTTTAATGATTGCGCTCAATCAAAAAGATTTAAAAGTATTATATCAGCCACAATTAAATTTAAAATCGAACAAAATCGAAGCCGTCGAAGCACTTGTGCGTTGGGAAGATTCTGAGCTAGGAATTATCCCACCAGATGTATTAATTCCGATTGCCGAGGAAACGGGCTTAATTAATGATATCGGTACATTTATGCTTGAAAAATCATGTGAACAAGCCGTCGCATGGAAAGCAAGCGGTCACGAGATTCGCGTCAGCATCAACTCATCTGTACGCGAATTCCGCGATAAAAATATGGTAAAATTAATTCGTGAAGTACTCGAGCGTACAAACTGCCCTGCTTCACTACTACAAATTGAAATTACCGAGAAATTTGCGTTAGAGGCCGAAGCAGAATCTTCTATTATTACACAAATGAAGCAATTAAAAGCTGATGGCATCCGCTTTGTACTAGATGACTTCGGTACAGGCTACGCGTCATTCCGCTATATGCAGCTATTGCCGCTAGAAGAATTTAAAATCGACAAAACGTTTATTTCAACACTTGCTTATCAAAAGAAAACACAAAAACTGATTCATGGTATGATCCAGTTCGGACATTCATTAAATATGCGCGTTGTAGCAGAAGGCGTTGAAAATGGTGAACAATTGGAATTACTCAGTGAATATGGATGCAATGCGGCACAAGGATACCATATCGGTCGCCCATCTGAAGTCGCAGTAATCGAAGCGATGTTTTAGTAAAAAAAACCCACTTTTAGCTAATTTCGGCTATTTGTGGTTTTTTATTTTCGATAGTGTACAATGAAGGTACTAAAGCTACAGGAGGTTTCATCGTGCAATGGTTTCCAAAGACTAAATTAGGTAAAGTTAATTTAGCACTACTCGCAGTACTTATTGGTTTAATAGGTTGTTTCTTTGTACTACTTAACAACAATCAAACGGGACAAAACCTCGCAGGTGCTGTACAAAAAATTAGTGACGAGCCGGCGAAAAAGAAAAAACAAGACGCTAATAAAGTTGTTGTCACATCTGAAAAATCGCCATTTAAAGAGATTTCGTATACAACGGAACAATCTAGTTCAGATAAATATACGCTCATGTATCCTACTACAGGTATTCCAGACGTAGATAAGGCGATTCAAAAAAAGATTTACAATAAACGCGACAAATACATTAAGTCGGATGCTAAAAAATTAGTACTATCTATTAAATCGACGACTTCAGGCAAAAAAATCACATTCATCGTCAAACAAAAAGAACTACAACAAAATCAATCTGTTGTAACATCGGCACAAACGTTTACATATAATCGTGGTACGAAGAAATTACGGACGATTCAAGATGTCATCAAAACCGACACTCGCTTAAATCGTTTATCAAAGGAAGCACGTACAAAATTACAACAAAAAAATACAGCATTAAACATTTCAGCAAAAAAAATCGAGCAATTAACAGCCCCGACGTGGAAAAACTTCGAAACATTTGCGCTAGATGGTACGAATCTAAAAGTGTATTACCAACCACATACATTCGCAGACAAGTTAACAGCTGTCACAATTCCACTTAGTAATTTAGACAAAAAATACGATGTGCCGGTCTTCTCATTAAATACGCACGGTAAAAAATACGTTGCGCTGACATTTGATGATGGCCCGCATAAAACCGTAACACCTCGCATTTTAAAAACGTTGAAAAAACATAATGCGAAAGCGACATTTTACATGTTAGGTAACTCAGCGAATGCTGCACCAGCTATCGCAAAATCAGTCGTACAACAAGGCCATGAAATCGGCAATCACTCGTACGGCCACGAAAATTTATCAAAAATGACGGCGACACAAGCGCTAAGCAATATCGAACGTTCAAACGCGCTTATTAAAAAGGCAACCGGTGTCGAGCCGCTAACGATTCGTCCACCATATGGCGCGCGCAATCATGGTTTAGAACAACAGCTATCACAACCGACTGTGCTCTGGAGTGTCGATACGCTCGATTGGAAAACGCGTAATGCCGCAGCTACACTACAAGTTGTAAAACAAAAATTGCATCCAGGTGCCATCATTTTAATGCATGACATCCATTCAACAACGGCAGATGCGCTTGATAGCATCTTGACGTATTTGGATAATAAAGGCTATACATGTGTCACAATCTCGCAACTTGAAGGAAAAGCACAGCCTTAATAAAAAGAGGCTCGAACATACGTGTAACAACACCATCTCAGATGAGCATAAGAAAAACCGGAATCGCGCTGTGGCGCCGTTCCGGTTTTTTGTTGCGAACGCTAAAAAAGGCAAATGAACTGTTTTTTTGTACGTCTAACGATCAATCTGTGCGCGCTGCAATTTGCCGCTGAAATCGATATACACACTTTTCACTTCGGTATAAAGCTCCAATGCGCGTGCACCCGAATCGCGGTGTCCATTCCCTGTGCCCTTCGTACCACCAAATGGTAAGTGGACTTCGGCACCAGTCGTCCCGGCATTCACATAAACAATCCCGGTATCTAAATCGCGTTGTGCTCGGAATACGGTATTGACGTCGCGCGTATAAATCGAACTAGATAAGCCATATGTGACGCTATTGTTGACGGCCACCGCTTCCTCTAAATTCGCTACGCTAATTAAACCAATCACCGGTCCAAAAATTTCTTCTTGCGCTAGGCGCGACTGCGGATGCACATTCTTAAACAATGTTGGCGCATAATAACACCCTAAATCATAGTCATCGCCTTCTAAAATTTGTCCACCTGTTAATAACGTTGCACCATCTAGCTGTGCAAGCTCGACATAGCTATGAATTTTATACAACGCCTCGGTATTAATAACCGGCCCTACTTTATTCGCCTCATCTAAGCCATTGCCAATCGTCAACTTCTCGATTTCAGCAACTAACTTTTGCTCGAGTTCATCGGCGACCGCCTCATGAACGATGACGCGACTACACGCCGTACAGCGCTGCCCCGCCGTCCCAAAAGCACTCCACACGATGCCTTCTACAGCCAAATCTAAATCGGCATCATCCATGACGATGACCGCATTTTTACCACCAAGCTCGAGCGATACTTTTTTCAAATGATAGCCACCAAGCTCCGCTACTTTGCGGCCTGTAGAGGTCGAGCCGGTAAACGAAATCACGTTAACATGTGGATTTTGCACAAGTTCAGTGCCGATTTCATTACCAGAACCAAAGACGATATTCACAACCCCTTTTGGTAAGCCTACTTCATCGAAGATTTTTGCCATTTCATAAGCGATAACCGGCGTTTCAGAAGCCGGCTTCCAAATGACGGCATTGCCACTGACAATTGCTGGGAATGCTTTTAAAAGCGGCACTCCGATCGGGAAATTCCATGGCGTAATTAAACCTACAACCCCAACCGGCGTCCGCACGCTCATCGCAAATTTATCGGTCAATTCAGATGGCGTCGTCTCCCCAAGTAAACGGCGCCCCTCACCTGCCATATAAAAAGCCATGTCGATGCCCTCTTGGATTTCGCCGCGTGCCTCTTCGATGACCTTACCCATCTCCTCAGTAAGCACGCGCGCTAAATGCTCCTTTTTCTCCTTTAACTTGTAGCCAATATCAAGCAAATAATCGGCGCGTTTTGGAGCAGGTACTTGCCCCCATATCTTTTGCGCCTGTTCAGCCGCATTAATAGCAAAATCAAGCGTATGTAGCGTCGCCATCGGTACATTAGCAATCGTATCGCTCGTTGCAGGATTGATGACTTCTAAATATTTCTCCTCTTCATTGACATGAAATTCTCCACCGATATAGTGCGCTAACTTCATACATAGTCCCCCCAAATGTCGTTTTTTTAAAATTAACAGAAAATACAGTTTTTTTGAAGCTTTTCATGCTGAAATTTTAAAATTTGAAACTTTTTCTGTCACAATGCGTATATAATTCATACACTAGTTTACTGGAGGAATAGACATGAGAAATGACGAAATCGATTTTAAAATCCACGGCGACGATATGCAGTTTGTCGAAATTGAGCTAGACCCAGGCGAAACAGCAATCGCCGAAGCTGGTTCAATGATGATGATGGAAGATGGCATCCAAATGGAAACGCTCTTTGGCGATGGCTCACAAGCAAGCAACACGAGCGGCCTTATGGGCAAATTAATGGGCGCTGGCAAACGCTTAATTACTGGCGAAAGCTTGTTCATCACAACGTTCACAAACGAAGGTATGGGCAAGCAGCACGTTTCATTTGCAGCGCCGTATCCTGGTCGTATTATCCCGATGGATTTAAGCCAATACAATGGTAAAATCATTTGTCAAAAAGATGCTTTTTTAGCGGCAGCGCGCGGCGTATCGGTTGGCGTTGAGTTCCAACGCAAATTAGGTGCCGGCTTCTTCGGTGGTGAAGGCTTCATTATGCAAAAGCTAGAAGGTGACGGTCTTGCATTCGTTCATGCAGGTGGTACGATCATTCGTAAAGACTTACGCCCCGGCGAGCGCCTACGCATTGATACTGGCTGTTTAGTAGCAATGACCGACCGCGTCAACTACGACATCGAGCGTGCTGGTGGCATCAAAACATCACTCTTTGGTGGCGAAGGCTTATTCCTTGCGACACTACAAGGTCCTGGCTCTGTGTGGATTCAATCGATGCCATTTAGCCGTTTAGCAAGCCGTGTCTTCGCATCTGCCCCTGTTTCACAAGGCGGCGGTGGTCAATCGTCTGGTGAAGGCGGCATCGGTGGTCTATTTGATTTATTTAATAAATAATCGAGCAAAAAAAGGAACTGGGACAAAATAGTTCATGTTCCTTTTTTAACGTTCGCAACAAAAAAACCGGAACGGCGCCACGGCGCGATTCCGGTTTTTCTTATGCCCCAGTCTTGTTTTTTAATCCCACGTATTAAAAATAATTTCGCCTAAATTGCGCGGTGTCCATTGCTCGATAGCCGCTAATTCTTCGCCATCTAATAATTGCAGCTGCTTAGTCGTTGGATACGTCATCAGCGTATCTTCATCAAGCAATGTATACTGTACATTTAGCGTCATTAACTGTGCTGGAACATCACAAAAATCAAGTGGGTCATCATCGTTCGCAAAGCCAATAACTGGATAATAACTATTTAATAATGCGATAACACGTTCATCATGAATGTTAAATAGCGCCTTATGATATGTAAATGGATAATCACATTCGACAATATTCACAAGTGTCACGTCTGGATGAAGTGCCGCTTCATAACACGCTGCACGGAATGATTTAACGTCCATCTCTTCTATTTTCGTCACATCACATTCCTTACAAAACCCGGTAATCCCCTTCGATAAAACCATATTATTTCCCCCTTATATTACGTTAAATGGTATTGTCTCATTATGAAAATAGGCGCGTAATGACTCGACATTGCGGCTAACCATAGCTAAACGCGTTTCGACGGTCGCACTACCTAAATGTGGCAATGCCGTAAAGTTCGGTAGCGTCAGTAGTGGATGCGACGTTGGCACTGGCTCTTCTACGAATACATCTGATGCCGCCGCCAAAATAACACCGTTCACAAGCGCATCATACAAATCGTGTTCATTCACAATGCCGCCGCGCGCTACATTAATAAGCATCGCCGATTTTTTCATTAATGCGAGCTCTTCTTTAGCGATTAAGTTACGCGTTGCAGCCGTTAATGGCGTCAAGACGATAATAAAATCAGCCTCTTGCAGCAGCGCCTCTTTTGAGCGATATTGTGCACCGTATGCATTGTCTTTTTCATGGCGATTGTGATAAATAACATTCATATCAAAGCCTGTTGCACGCTTTGCAACAAGCTCGCCAATCGTCCCCATGCCGATGATGCCTAATGTTTTATGATGAATGTCCGTACCGGTCATACCGAGCACTTGCCAGCCCGTCCATTGTCCTTGATACAATGCACGTGCGCCTTCAAGCGTACGACGCGCTGCCATCATCATAAGCGCAAATGCGAGGTCCGCTGTCGTATCGGCCAAAACATCCGGTGTATTTGTCACGATAATTCCCGCTTCACGAGCTGCTTCAATATCGATATTATTATACCCTACTGCTAAATTTGCAATCATCTTCAGCTTTGGTGCACGCTTGATAACATCCGCCGTCACACGATTTGAAACGACCGTCCATAAAATATCGGCTTCATATGCTGCTGTCTCAAATTCCTGTTGCGGCATATCCACTTCCGTATCTCGCCACATTTTCACATCTACATACGCTTTAATTGGTTCTAACAATTCTTCTGGCAAATGAAATGCAATCCACAATAACGGCTTCTGCATTCTATCAACTCCTTGCACGTTTACCAGATTATACCACGCTTTATACAAAAAAACACCAGCTCGGAAAGTCCCAAGCTCGTGCTTTTATGCGACATTATAATTCGTCAAAACCGTTGTCTTTAACATTTACTTTCGTATATTGACGTGATTTTTGTTCGAAGAAATCCGTTTTACCTAAATCTACATCTTCGTACGCTTTAATCCATTTTAATGGGTTTTTACGGTAGCCTTCAAATGGACGCTCATAACCTAATTGGTTACAACGCACATTCGCGTAGAAGTAAATATAATCTTCAACATCTTCAATATCTAAGCCATCGATTTTTTCACCGATGACTTCATTTGCCCATTCAATCTCAAGTGCCGCAGCTTCACGGAACACGCCTTGTACGTATTCAGCACGCTCTGGCGTATCGTATTGTGGGTATTCTTCTAATAATTCTTTATAAATTTTCACGAATAAATCAACGTGTAATTGCTCATCGCGGTTAATATAGTTAATCATTGTGCTTGTTGCGACCATTTTTTGGTTACGCGCTAAGTGGTAGAAGAATGAGAAACCTGAGTAGAAGAATAAGCCTTCTAAAATAACGTCATGGACGATCGAATCCAGCATATTTTCTACTGTTGGGTCGTTTGAGAATTTTTCATAACCTTTGATGACGAAATCATTACGTTTTTCAAGAACTGTTTCTGTACGCCAGTAGTCGAAAATACGATCTTGTTCATCTTTTGATACAAGGCTTGAAAGAATATATGAATACGAGTGGTTGTGAATAACTTCTTGTTGCGCAAGGATAATCATTAACGCATTTAGACTTGAGTCTGTTAAGAAATCGGCCACGCGACCAGCGTAGTCTGTTTGAATACTATCTAAAAGAGCTAATAAGCCGATGATTTTTTTAAATGTTTCTTTTTCATCATCTGATAAGCCTGGGAAATGCTTCACATCAGATGACATATTAATTTCAAATGGAGTCCAGAAGTTACCAAGCATTTTTTTGTATTTAGGATAAGCCCAGCTAAAACGAACGTCATCCCAGTTTAAAACATTTGATGTACGACCATTGACGATAGCCGTCGAGCGGTTTGGTGCCTCTTTATCCATTAATTTACGTGGTTCAATTTTTGTCATACTTTGTCTCTCCTCTTCAAACTAAAATCCCATACAACTTCACTGCATGCAGCAAATTATTTGTATGAGATTCTGATGGTTTTCAATGTATTTATAATACCACATTTTTAATAAAATAAACATGAGACATGTGAATTTTATATTACTTTTAGGATACAAAAAGTCGAATAAATAGTTTCATGTACCCAAAACAGAGAATACTTATCGTAAGCATCCTCTGTTTGTTTTTACTATAAAATTAGCTTGCGCAAGATTCACATTCTAGTAATTCAACAGATGTTGAACGCACGTAGTACGTTGTTTTAATGCCGGCAGCCCACGCATTGATATGAAGCTCAAGTAAGTCTTTTGCTTTCACTGTATTTTGCACGTAAAGGTTTAATGAAATCCCTTGGTCAATATGGCGTGCGCGTGCAGCGTTTTGTTTAATTGTCCAGTTTTGATCGATGAAATAAGCTGATTTATAATACCAAGTTGTTTTTTCGTTTAAATCTGGAACCGTTACTGGAATCTTGTAATCTTTTTTCTCTTCAGAATACGATTTTTGGAAAATTGGGTCGATACTTGCAGTTGAGCCTGCAATGATTGATGTTGATGAGTTTGGTGCTACAGCCATTAAATAACCGTTACGCATACCTTGCTTCGCCACTGTTTCTTTTAGTGCATCCCATTTTTCATCGCCATCATAACCATGTTTTGTGAAGTATTCACCTGTTTGCCAGTCAGAACCTTCAAAGTATGGATAATGACCTTTTTCGACTGCTAATTCTGATGACGCTTGAATTGTTAAATACGCAATTTTTTCGTATAACGTATCCGCATAAGCAACCGCTTCATCTGTTTCCCAAGCGATGCCTTGTTGTGCGATTAAGTGATGCCAGCCGAATGTACCAAGACCGATACCGCGGTAGCGAGAGTTTGTAAGCTCTGCTTGCGCTACTGGAATCGTATTTAATTCGATAACGTTATCAAGCATACGCACTTGAATTGGAATTAGGCGTTCTAAAACGTCTGCCGGAACAGCGCGACCTAGGTTGATTGATGATAAGTTACATACAACGAAGTCACCCGCTTTACGACGCGTTACGATGATGCCATCTTCAAGCGTTGTTGATTCGTATGTTGTCGCACTCATGTTTTGCATAATTTCTGTGCAAAGGTTTGATGAGTAAATCATCCCTTGGTGGTTGTTCGCATTTTGACGGTTTACTTCGTCGCGGTAGAACATGAACGGTACACCCGTTTCAAGTTGAGAACGCATAATACGTTTCATAATGTCGATTGCTTGAACCGCTGTACGTGGTAATTCAGGGTTTGCGACACATTGCATATATTTATCGCGGAATGAGCCTTCGCCGCGTTTTTCATCGTAGTTGTCTTCTAAATCAAAGCCCATAATTGTACGAACTTCATGTGGGTCGAATAAGTACCATTCGCCGCGCTCTTCAACAGTTTCCATGAAAATATCCGGTAAGCACACGCCCGTGAAAATATCGTGTGCACGCATACGCTCGTCACCATTATTTAATTTTAAATCTAGAAATGGCATGATATCTTTGTGCCATACATCAAGGTAAACAGCGATTGCCCCTTGACGTTGACCTAATTGGTCTACAGATACGGCTGTGTTGTTTAATTGTTTAATCCAAGGAATAACGCCTGATGACGCGCCTTTGAATCCACGGATTGATGAACCACGGCTACGAACTTTACCCATGTAAACGCCGATACCGCCACCAAATTTAGAAAGTGTTGCAACGTCTGTATTTGAATCGTAAATACCTTGTAAGCTGTCATCTACTGTATCGATGAAGCAAGAAGATAATTGGCCATGTGTTTTACCAGCATTTGATAATGTTGGTGTCGCTGTCGTCATGTATAGGTTTGACATTGCCCAATAAGCTTCGTTAACCTTCGTTAAACGGTCCTCTGTTTCGTCTTGCATTAAAGTCATCGCAATGATCATGAAACGCTCTTGTGGAAGCTCTAAAGGTGTTTTGTCGAAGTCGCATGTTACGTAGCGATCAAGTAATGTTTTTAAACCGATATATGTGAAAATTTCATCGCGGTGACGGTCGATCATCGCCGCTAATTGTTCGCGCTCTTGTGCTGTATATTTTTCAATTAAGAATGTTTCGTACAAACCTTTATCAACTAATTTCTCGATGTGCTCTGGGAATTTAGTGTACACTTCTTCAGGATTTGCAACGCCACGTTTTTCAGCAGCGTCTTTGTAAGTTTCCATAATAAGGAGACGTGCTGCAACGAATGTCCAGTAAGGTTCTTGTTCATCTAAGAAACCTAGAGCATCTAAGCTAAGCGCTTTTGTCCATTCTGCATCATCTGCATCTGGATGTCTTGTTTCAAAACGCTCATGTTTACGTAGTAAGGGACTTAACTCCTCACGACCGTATTTTTCTTCTAACTGTGCTAAGATTGATTGTCTATCATATGTCATCATCTGAACCATTCTCACTGCCTGCCACTGCTCAACAGAACAACTTTCTGTTAATTGCTGTCGTAGCAGGCTTCACCTCCTTCTTTATAATCCAAAATAAAAAAACGAGCAAAATTACAGCAAAATAATGTCTTACATTATTTCCTATAGCCTTCGTTTTTAGATTCTCATATTCTTTTCAACACAATATCTTGTGTCAAGCTATTCTAGGAATGATATTTCTATAAGCATTCCATATTTGCTTTAACACTCTATTTTTTTTAAAAACCCTAATATATTCGGCCGATTCGGGAAATAATCAGGATATGCCTATTTTCTAATATAACACAATATCTTGTGTCTTCTAGAGAAGTACATACAAATATATTGTGGTTTTTTCATAATATCTAATCTATCATATTTTTCACCGTTTCAACAAGGTATAAAACCTAATTATTTAAAAAGCACACTAAAGCCCTATAGTTTCACCAAACATGTTATAAAAATTATTCTTTTGCAGTATTTACAGCTGTGTTCTTGGTGTTTTTTTGACAACGCAAAAAACCGAACAACTGCTCGCCGCTCGGTTAAAATTAATTAATATTGGAATATATCGTTTTAGAACATTCGGTTTCATGCCCTCTTATACAAATTTACGTTGTCTGACTACTCATCTTGTGTATCGCGTTCATATTCTAAAATTTTACCAGTCGTTGCATCGATTTCTAATTCGTGTTCGTAGTCATGTTTCACTATTTCTACATCGTAACGACTTTGCCCGTCATCGTCATCTAATTCAAGTTTCACGATTTCGCCATCTGGTACTTTTTTCAGCGCAATTTCTCGTGCCTGTTCTTCTGACACCGTAACGTCATGTGCTGGTTTATAGTCCTTTTCAACAGTTGTAGCGTTGCCATTATTTTTTTTCACTTCTACTTCATAAACGTAATCGCCATCGCGAATATCAAACTCATAATCATCATCGTCTTGCTCACTGCTAATAATCGAACCTTTCACTTTCTGTAGCGCGATTTTTTGCGCCTCGTCGACTGTCATTGTAGTCGTTTGAGCTGTGACCGCCGATTTCACACCTGTTGTTAGTTGAGAAGCGTTTGACGCCGCATACCCAATAATCCCCGATACCCCCAACGTGCCAACTAAAGCTGTTACGATCAATGCTTTTTTCATATTCAATCGCCCCTTGTTATTTTCTATAGTTCTACTATACAAAGACAACGTTAACGCTTTTGGTGAACAACATTAACGTTTCATGAGAAAGTTAGCGAGCCAACAAAAAAGAGCCACACCTATTGGCACAGCTCTCTCGCTTGTTGTTGGAAGTTGCGATTAGTCGCGGTCGTCACGCTCATATTCTAAAATTTTACCTGTTTTTGCGCTAATTTCTAGCTCATATTCGTAGTTCCCTTTCACCATCTCTACGTCATATTTACCATCATCTAGCTCTAGTTTTGTTATTTTTGCGTTTGGCACTTTTTTCAGCGCAATCTTTTTTGCTTCGTCACGTGAAATGTTAACTTTTTTCACTGGCTTGTATTCTTTATCTGTAATGTACGCTTTACCAGTACGCTTTTCCACTTCTACTTCATAAATATAGTTACCTTTGCGGATTTCAAACTCATACTCACCATCATCTGCATAGCGGTCCGCTTCGATAATTTTGCCGTTAACTTTTTTCAACGCAATTTTTTTCGCTTCTGCATAGCTTACACTTTTCGCCGATGCCTCAGTTGCTGTGTCCGCTTGACCTGCTGCCGCATAGCCGACGATACCTGATAAGCCGATTGTTGTTGCTAAAACCGTTGTCGTGAATAATTTCTTCATGTTTGTCATCCTCCTAGTTTGTGTAGCTCTTACTATTCTTTATTATAAAGGAGCAACATGAGAGCTTTCGGTGAGGAACATTAGAATTCCATGAGAAAATTAATCGTCCCATGTAATCGATAACACTTCACCTGAGAGCGCATGAATTTGAAACGTTGCTTCTGCATCATCGCCATCGATTTCAATTAAATAATAGCCGCCATCGGATGTACTACGATACGACAGTTCATCGACACTACCCGCTAATTCCTTATGCGCAATGGCAATCGCTTCGTCATCCGTTAGCATTTTTGTTAGCGGCTCGGTTTCTTTCTTCTCCGGCACATTGTATTTCCCGGCAATTTTCACAAGCGTTTCAACGTGCCCGTCTAGCTCATCAACGGTCACGTTATAAATGATGCCATCTTTCTTAAAACGGAAAATCGCACTGTCATCTTTTTCAGCAATATACTTCGGCGTCACATCATAAATTAAACGAATACGCTCCGCTAGTTCATCATGTGATAGCGGCTCTGGCTTAATCGTTTCCGCCCAAACAAAATAGGCACTGGCACTAATAATCATGAGCACTAACACGATTAATAATAACGTTTTACGCATCAAACCCCTCCCGCTCATACGGTACATAGCAATGTAGCGTTGTTCCTTGCCCGACCGTACTATCAATATCAATTTTAGCATGTAAGCGCTCGGCTAACTCCTTCGCGATTGCGAGGCCTAATCCCGTACCACCAGACTGACGATTACGGTCCTCACTCACGCGATAAAAGCGCTCAAACACACGCGCAAGCATCTCTTTTGGAATCCCTTCTCCATAATCGCGCACCATAATATGCACATACTGCGACTCGCACCTAGCAGTCAATTCGATAACATCGTCACTATAACGACGTGCATTGTCTAAAAAAATAAACAACAGCTGCTTCAACTTAGCTTCATCGGTAACACATATCGAAGTCTCCGCTTGTACGACGTAGCGTTCACCATACACTTGCGTAAGCTGTTCAGCCATTTCTTCAAGCATCGACTTAATATTTACACGATTAAAGACGACTGCTTGTTCAGTATTTTTAGCGAGTGCGAGCATTTGCTCCATCATCGCCTTCATGCGCTTTGATTCACTCGCAATCGCCTCAACCGCTTCCTTCGTAATGTCAGCATTACTCGTACCACGGCGCTTTAATAAACTCGCATAGCTTTCAATAATCGTCAGCGGTGTGCGCAATTCATGTGACGCATTCGATAAAAATTGCTCCTGTTTGCGATAGTTTTCTTCAATTTGACCAATCATGCCATTAAACGTGCGCCCCATCTCTGACAGCTCGTCCTTGCCTTTAGAAGCGAGCGGAATCGTTTCAAATTCACCGCTACGCTTATTGCGGCGCATCGTAGCAATTAGTCGTTCAATTGGCTGCGTAATAACGCGCGAGAGTGCCATATTCGACAACAAAATTGGCAGCATCGCGAGTACGGTCACAATCGTTAGCACGAGGCGTAGCATATACAAATTGCGCTCGGTTTCTTCTAACGATTGCGATATGTGCAACTCAGCGATGTCTCCGTTCTTCCAAATGAACGGTGTATTCGTACTCATAAACGGCTTATCATCTGCGCGATTAATCGCATACGAAGCACCATGTTCAAATGTTGGCTTAAAGCCTTCTAAATCGGATGTCGTTTGCACTTTCAAACTCTTTTTCCCTTGCTGAACAATGGACACCGCTCCGTCTGCCGGCACATAAGCGCGCAGCATCTCAGTCGCCTCTTCTCGACTATCGGTACCTTGTAGCAATGTAATCAAGTCCTCGCCGCGCTTAATCACATGCGACGCCTCGCGATCATACGTCATTTTTTCGTACACATAATATACAGCTAAATCGGTACAAACGAGCATCAGTAACATAAGTGCTGTCGTATACGTATGAATTTTTGTTCTAAGCTTCAAGCTACCCCTCCTTCAAGACATAACCAACGCCACGCACCGTTTGAATAAGCTCGGTATCAAGCTTTTGTCGCAAGTAGCGCACATACACATCCACAACATTTGTGTCGCCGTAGTAATCGTAGCCCCATACTGCATCTAAAATTTGCTCACGCGTCAGCACTTGTTTTGGATGCGCAGCAAAATACGCCAACAACTCAAATTCTCGCTTCGTGAGCTCAACTTGCTCCCCGCGCCATGATACTTCACGCATTTGTGTATGCACCGTTAATTGACCAACTGTAAATAAATACGGGTCCGCTTCTTCTAA
The DNA here is from genome assembly GCF_000505545.1 of Kurthia huakuii LAM0618. Taxonomy (GTDB): domain Bacteria; phylum Bacillota; class Bacilli; order Bacillales_A; family Planococcaceae; genus Kurthia; species Kurthia huakuii. Next base: position 101,565 of record NZ_AYTB01000002.1, on the reverse strand, counting down.
TGTCTCTTTTTTACGGAAACGTAGCGTCACGCGAATACGCGCGAGCAGTTCCTCCATCTCAAAAGGCTTCGTAATATAATCATTGGCGCCGAGGTCGAGCCCTGCCACTTTATCACTCACCGCATCTTTTGCAGTCAATAGTAACACCGGCGTGTCATATTCCGTTGCGCGAATGCGCTTTAACACATCTAAGCCGTTCATTCCCGGCAACATCACATCAAGCAAAATCAAATCCCATTGCTGTTCTCGGTACAAAATCAAGCCGTCCGTACCACTATGCGCCACCCCTGTTTCATAGCCTTCAAATTGCAGCTCTAACTCTAACACGCGTGCAATTTTTTGTTCGTCTTCAATGATTAAAATACGCTCGCCCATCTATGTCACGACCCTTATGTTTTTTCTTCATTTTAACAGCTATTTCTTAGAACATGGTGAGAATGCACAAAAAAAAGAGACTCGGACAACGCCGAACCTCTTTGCAGTTTCTTCTATTATTATAAGAAAACGATAATCGCTAAAATAATCGCGACAACAATACGATAAATCGCAAATGGTACAAGCTTGATGCGGTCGATTAATTTCAAGAAGAATTTAATTGATAATAATGCGAATACAAAGGCACTAATAAAACCAACAGCATAAAAGCCCATGTCTGCCGGATTGATTTCATCCCAGTGTTTAATTAATGACACACCACTCGCACCAGCCATAATTGGCACCGCCATAATAAACGTGAAATCCGCGGCTGTTTTATGACTTAAGCCAAATAGTACACCACCTGAAATCGTTGAACCTGAACGCGAAAATCCTGGCCATAATGATAAACATTGTACAAGGCCGATGAAGAAGGCGTTTTTGTAGCTCAATTGATCAAGTGACGTAATGCGCGGCACTTTTGGACCAAGCTTATCAGCTGCAATCATTAAGAACGCGCCGACAAGTAAACCGATAATAACCGTTTCAATACTAAATAAATATTCGTCGATGTAATCTTCGAATAATAAACCTAAAATACCTGCAGGAATAATCCCGATTAATACGTGCATCAAGTTAAAGTGACTTGATTTTGTTTGACCTTCAAAATGATACAAGCCAATCAGACTTAAAATACGTTTCCACATGACGACAACAACGGCCAAGATGGACCCAAGCTGAATGACAATTTTAAAGGTGTTAGCAGATGAGTCACCTAAAAACTCACTTGTTTTCAACCACATATCATCGACGATAATCATATGTCCCGTAGATGATACAGGCGCAAATTCCGTCATCCCTTCGACAAAGCCGAGGATGAGTGCTTTTAAAAATTCAATAAAATCCATATGCGACTCCTTTTCCAATACACAGAATGTGGCATTATCATACCACAATTTATGCCCCTATTTCTTTTACGTTTGTGTAAAAAAATACATAGCTGATTGGAACTCAGCCTCTAGACCTAGTTGAAAATCCATTTGTAGACCGTTAAGAAAGACGCGAAATCCACGTATGATAAAGATACAAACAACGAAGGAGGCACATGAACATGAAAAAATTTGGTTTAGCTCTTCTCGGTATTATCGCCGGGATTACAATTTTAGGAATGCTTGGCCCGCTTGGAGGATTATTGTTTTCAGCAGCCATCGCTTACGCAGGAGTTCACTTCTATATTAAATCGGATACTACTTTCGCAAAAGTCGTATGGGCTTTAGTTGCCATCGCTGCGGCATTATCAACGATTGCAAACTTCCCTGGCCTACTTGGTTTAGCTGCCATCGCGTTACTTGTCTACGTCTATAAAAAAGGCGACTGGGGTACGCGCAAAAAATCGCAGACGAAAAAAACATCAAATGACCCATTCCAAAATTTCGAAAAAGAATGGCATAACTTAACAAAATAATCCCCATTAGGAGGCACTTACTATGAAGTTATTAGAACGTTTAAAATACGCCATTGAAGCGGATTTTAAAGTCGAACCAAAACCTGAAAATCCATTAGCACGTTTAAATCAATATATTAACGAGGCAGAAGCGCAAACAAACGATACGAAAAAATATTTAGAGCGCCAAGTTTCGTTAAAGCAACATCTTGAAGCACAGCTTGCAGAAGCACAAGACATTTTAGCGAAGCGCCAAACACAGGCACAATTAGCACAACAAGCTGGTGAACCCGATTTAATCGCATTCGCCGAAACCGAACAAGCTGTTTATACGAGTCGCGTGCAACTATTAACGCAAACGATTCATAACACTACTAATGAATTGATTGCACTCGAACAAAAACATGAGCAAATGAAGCATAAAATCGAGGATATGAAAATTCGTCAGCTACAATTAATGGGCTACGAAAACAATGTGCGTGCCAACTATCATATGGATGCGATGCTACATCCTGAAACGCATAAGCATGTGTCGACCGTTGATGATATGCGCTACTACATCGACAACTTGCAATCGCCAACACAAGTTGTTGACAAAGCAAGTTCATTAGAAGCACGCTTAAATGCGTTGCAACATGAAATGCCGGCAACACAATTACCGACATTGGAAAAAGGAGAATAAATATTATACACTCGTAAGAGAACAAGAAAACAGAAAGTCGCGCAACCGCGCGTTTTTTCTGTTTTCTACTATACTTAAAAGGAGGGGCCTACTATGACACAGCGCACGAATACGTTTACGATTTTCTTTGTTGTCGCACTCATGCTGATGTTTGTCGAAGGATTTTTATTTGGAAATGGCAGTATTGTCTTTGCTGTCGCCGGCTTATTTGGCATTATTTTTGCGATGAAGAAAAAAACACGCGTCATTTTTTGGATTAGCGCCGGCATGATTGTGCTCGTACTCGTGTCGATGTGGAGTATGCGCCTCATCGTCCTTGCAATATTAGGCTATGTCGTTATAAAAATGATGCGCAAAGAGCCTGTTGAATTTGATTTTTCAAGCTATAAAGGCGCCTCAAAAAAGAATAGCAATCCAATTGTCGCGTTCGATTCAATGGAAGCGGCTGAAGCATATGAATGGCGTGACGTGCATATTCAAAATGCGGCTGGCGATATTATGATCGATACAACGTCGACCATTTTACCAAAAGATACGTCACTCATTACAGTGCGCCAAGGCTTCGGCAAAACGACCGTCTATGTACCTTACGAAGTGCCGGTACGCATTCACTTCAACACATTATTCGGTGAAATCCATGCCTTTGATAACCAATATAATCGTTTATTCAATGAATCCATCACACTGCAAGACGGCGTTAAAATTGATACGCCACAACAATTGATTATTACCGTATCAACATTCCTTGGAGACTTGGAGGTTATACGAAAATGACCAAACTTATTATGCGCTTTATGGCGTTTCTTCTATTATTCACGTTTACCTTTGTGCTTATCGGCTTATTCTTTTGGCATACGCCAGAAGGTTTTACGATTTTACTCGAAAAGAAATTTTTGGAGCTGTCATATGCTGTCTGGCTACTCATCATTTTTAGTACGCTAAGCTTATTTATTTCGTTGTGGTCGATTTCACTGACACAACAACGCGATTACACGTATGCGCAAATGCTTGACCATCTGTTACGAGGGAATGCGACGCTACCTAAAAAGCGCACGCTGCCGCGTAAACAAACAGCACAAGTTGCCGAGTTAGCCGAATTGATTCAAACACAGAAAAAAAGTTTACAACGTTTAATTAATGACGACGCGAAGGCGAAAGAAGCGATGATTGAAGAACAAGTGATTCAAGAACGCCAGCGCCTCGCACGCGAATTACATGATTCGGTGTCGCAGCAACTATTCGCCGCATCGATGCTACTATCAGCCATTAACGAAACAATCGATGTCAATGAAACATCGGCGAAACAACTTCAACAAACGGAAAAAATCGTTCAACAAGCGCAATTAGAAATGCGCGCGTTGCTCCTTCACTTGCGCCCTGCCGCGTTAAAAGGCAAAACACTTGCCGAAGGAATGACCGACTTATTAATGGAATTACGCCAAAAGGTGCTATTCACGATTCATGAGCGCATTGAAGAAGTACGCCTGCCAAAAGGTGCCGAAGATCACGTGTTCCGCATCGCACAAGAAACGTTATCAAATACCTTGCGTCACTCAAAGGCAAGCGAAGTGGACCTCCTTCTTGTTGAGCGCAACAACCGCGTCATTTTACGCGTACAAGATAATGGCGTTGGCTTTGAACTAGATGATGACACACATGGCGGCTCTTACGGTTTACGCAATATTGAAGAACGCACAATCGAAATCGGTGGCACGTGTAAAATTGTCTCCGTCCCAAATCAAGGAACGATTATTGAAGTCCAAATCCCAACCGAACAGGAGGAATCGGCATGATTCGTGTATTACTAGCAGATGATCATGAAATGGTGCGCATTGGCGTATCGGCTTATTTGCAAGCACAGCCTGATATGGAAGTAGTCGCCGAAGCTGAAAATGGTCAGCAAGCTGTCGACAAGGCACTCGAAACCCGTCCTGATATTATTTTAATGGATATGGTGATGCCGGTTATGACCGGCGCCGAAGCTACCGCGGAAATTATAAAACAATGGCCCGATGCTAAAATTATGGTCGTCACGAGCTTCTTAGATGACGACAAAGTGTACCCGGCACTTGAAGCTGGTGCAATTAGTTATATTTTAAAAACAACAAATGCGAAAAGCATCGCCGAAGCCATTCGTAAAACATGTAATGGCACATCGGTATTAGAACCCGAAGTTACGACGAAAATGATGCAGCGTATGCGCCAACCTGAGCACGCGTTGCATGAAGATTTAACCGAGCGCGAATCAGAAGTACTGCTCTTGATGGCGCGTGGTATGACCAACCAAGAAATTGCTGACGAACTTTTTATCGCCTTAAAAACCGTCAAAACACATGTCAGCAACATTTTATCGAAACTAGAAGTACAAGACCGCACGCAAGCTGTCGTCTATGCGTTCTCCCATCATTTAGTCAATTAAACAACGATCAAAAGCAGCAATCGCCGGATTACTGCTTTTTTTAATAGTCGCATGCTCTTATGAAACAAAAAGACATTTTTAGCAACAAAATTTTTTTTTACAATTTCTTCGTCATTGGCTATATTTTTTTGTTCATTAAAGTTTTTCAAATAGTAAAAAACTTAAAATTTCGGTATTATTAGTACATATTAATTAAAAAGAAAGGGGTTTCAATTGAAATTCGGGCAAAGAATTAAATTACAACGCCTCAAACGCCATATGACGCAACAGCAACTTGCAGAAAAGATTTGTTCTACATCGTATCTCAGCAAAATTGAAAAAGGCCATGTTATTCCAAAACATGAGATTCAACAAGCGCTACTCAATCGTCTAGAAATTCATGAGCCCCTCATAAAATTAGATGAACAAACTTTTATGGAAAATATTCAAGCAGCTTACCGAGCTGTCTTGGCAATTCAAACTAAAACACATGCTCGCATTGCATTTAATACGTTTTCAAGTACACAAATCGTGCTCGAAAACAAAGAAAATTTTTATATAGCTAATTTATATTTATTGTATTTTTCATTAATTGCTGAAGAACCACCTGATAATATTCAACATTTAAGCGACGGTATTTTAGCAATTAAAGATAAATTTACCCCGTATCAAAAGTTTTTATACAATGCGATTAGCTCGAAGTTTTTTTATGAAAAAAAACAATATGAAGAAGCAAAAAATGCAATCTTTGAAGCGCTCAGAATCAAAAACTCCATTACGATTGAAGATATGGAGTACGGTGCACTGTTAGAGTTGGAAGGATCGATTCATTTCCACTTATATGAACAAGGGAATGCCTTCTCACGACTGCGCGCTGCATTGGACATTTTCTTAAACAACCATGCGCATGAAAAAATATTATCAACGTACAATTTTTTAGGATTAATCAATTTACAATTTGGTAACTATGACTTTGCGTTAAAATTTTTAAATACCGGTTATAACTATGCTATACAGTTAGCGAAAAAACATCATTACGGACCATTACTACAAAATATCGGTTACACGTATGCACGGATGAATCAACCAAAACGAGCCATTGATTATTATCGCCGCAGTTTAAACAATACAATAGAACCATTTAAAAAACTTACGACCATTCATGCCGTCGTACGCGAATATTCAAAAGAAAATCAAGCAGAACAAGTTGCCAAATGGTGCGCATATGGCCTCGAGTTAATAACAGCGCATCATTTAGATCAAGCTGCAAAAAGTTATTACTATCATTTTCATATTTATACGATGGTACATAAACTTGAACAATTTAATATCGCTTGCTTCGAACAGGCGATTCAACATTTTAGCGTATTAAAAGACTATCACAACGTTCAAAAATATGCCTTTGTATTGGCACAAAAATATGAGCAAACAGAGCAGTATGAAGATGCGGTCATCTACTACCGTATCGCCAATGAAGCGTCATGCTCTGTGCGTGCTATTAGAGATTGGCAAGATCTTTAAAAAAAAGAGGCTGCTCATCGCAACCTCTTTTTTCTTTGAGCAGCTATTTAATCGTCCACCGAAAATAGCGCTTTACTTGTTCTACTATGGAATTAAATTCATAACAAAATTTGTGATATGCTGTAAAGACGTAAAATTAAATAATTGCTGCGAACAAAACAGCATGCTAAAACTAGCTAACACGAGCGAAAACACAGAACCAACTAAAGCACCTTTTGTCGGCGACTTACTAGACATAAATAGCGGACCCTCCCGTACGTTTTTTAAGTTATTGCCAGTATACTGTATAAAAATTGCAGTTATATGACAAAACGCTTACGGAAACATTAAATCAACCGTCACAAATGAAGTTTAAGTTAAAAAGGCCTTAATGCAAACGATTGCATTTTTAGTTATAATGGCTCTTAGAAAAGAAGGTGTCTACAAATGTACAAAACGGTTGCAGAAACGGCCAAAGATATTCATATGCCGGAGTCACAAGTGTTGCGCTACGTACTGCATGGCCGCATTCGCTCGGTGCATGATGGGGAGCAATTTTTAATTAATAGCCAACAATTTACGACGTATTTTGAACAGCTTGAGCGCATCAAACATGAAATTGACATTTGGAAGGCGACGCCGATTCCAGAAGATATCGATATTAAAGATGAGGACTAAAAAAGCGCACTAGATGGGAATTCGACAACCCATCTAACGCGCTTTTTCTCATTTATTAAGCTAAAGAAACCGTTTTTTCAGGCTTTGCTAACATATCTGCATAATCTTCCATCATAACACTCGCCGTTGGATACATACCCGCTCCAGGACCTACCATTGTTAATGTCCCAATGTAGTTTGTATCAAGTGAAACGGCATTGTTCACATCATCAATCGCATAAAGCGGATGATCTGCGCCAACAAGCTCTGGCCCAACTTTCGCGATGATTTCACCCGTTGCATCGTCGCGGTAGGCATTCGCTACATGACGATAGCGTAAGTTTTTCGCTTTCGCCTCTTCAACTTGCTCCGATGTGATGCTCTCGATGCCGACAACTTCAACGTTATTCCAATCCGGCTGCTCACCAAACGCTAATGCACAAAGAATCATCAATTTACGGAAGGCATCCTCACCAGAAATATCATTGTGTGGATCCGCTTCTGCATAACCTAAATCTTGTGCCGCTTTAAGTGCCACATCAAATGCCAATCCTTCCGCACGCATTTGCGTTAAGATGTAGTTTGATGTGCCGTTTAAAATACCTTGAACTTGCTTTACTTCATTGACGCGCAATAAGTTTTGCATCGTTTTGATTACAGGTACGCCACCTGCAGTCGTTGCTTCATAACCTACTTGTACGCCTTTTTTCTTTGCTTTTAATTGCAATTCTTGACCGTAGCGCGCAAACATCACTTTATTTGCTGTGATGACGTGGCATCCTTTTTCAATCGCTTGATCTAAGTAGCCATACGCTGGGTCTTCGCCGACAATACCTTCAAACACTACTTCTAAATCAGGAATCGCTAAAATATCGTCAAATGACTCTGTGAATAGTGACGCATCAATACCTTCGCGTACTTTTGATGCGTCGCGTACTAAAATTTTTGCGACTTCAATTTCTACACCTAATGTTTGTTTGAAATGTTCACGACGTTCATGAACGATATTGTAAATGCCTTGTCCGACCGTACCGAAACCTAAGATTGCTGCCTTGACTGATGCCATAATTGTTCGCCTCCAAATGCTTTTTCTTCTAAACGTTCAGTCTTTGTACTTCTTGAAAGTACAAATGTTTCTTCATTAGAAACAATTATACTTAGTTTAGACGATGTGTTAGAGAATTTCAAGAAAATTCTTTCTTCAAACGACAACTGTCTTCTCTAGACGGTCACATTTTCTTCAATCGTAAAAGAAACAAGGATAACAAATGAGTCATCCTTGTTTCTATTATTGGCGTATGAGCCCTACGTTACTGAATGGTTGCAAAGGCATTGTCTAATGCTGCAATAATATCATCGGCATTTTCTAAGCCGATTGATAAGCGTACAAGTTCTTCTGGTACACCTGATGCGATTAATTCTTCAGCACTTAGTTGTTGGTGTGTTGTCGATGCTGGGTGGATGATTAATGAACGCGCATCGCCAACGTTTGCAACGTGTGAGAATAATTCTACATTATCGATTAATTGACGACCTGCTTCGCGGCCGCCTTTAATACCGAATGTTAGGACCGAACCGGCGCCATTTTTTAAATATTTTTTCGCAAGTTCTGCGTTTTCGCTATCGGCTAAGCCGTTGTAGCGTACCCATTCTACTTTGTCATGACCTTGTAGGAATTCCGCTACTTTTGCGGCATTTTCATTATGGCGAGGAACGCGTAAATGAATTGTTTCTAAGCCTTGGATAAAGTTAAATGCCGCATCTGGGCTTAATGTTGGACCGAAGTCGCGTAATAAAATAACGCGTAGACGCGTCGCAAATGCTGCTCCTGCTGCGTCAATACCGTAACGAATGCCATGATAAGAAGCATCTGGCTCTGTATAATCTGGGAATTTGCCGCGTGTCCAATCAAATTTACCAGCGTCGACAACAACGCCACCGATTGTTGTGCCGTGGCCGCCAATCCATTTCGTTGCAGAATGAATGACGATATCTGCACCAAATTCGATTGGGTTTGAGCCGATTGGTGATGCGAATGTATTATCGATAATTAATGGAATGTCATGTTTATGAGCAATGTCTGCTAATGCTTCTAAATCAGCAATTGTTAAACTTGGGTTACCGATTGTTTCCGCATAGATTGCTTTTGTATTTTCTTGAATCGCCGCTTCAAATTGCTCTGGATGGCGTTCATCAACAAATGTTGCTGTGATGCCATAACGAGGAAGCGTGTTGGCGAATAAATTGTATGTACCACCATATAGACTATTGGCTGCGACGATATGGTCCCCTGCACGCGCAATGTTTAAAATTGAAAAGGCGATTGCGGCCATACCCGATGATAATGCTACTGCTGCTGTGCCCCCTTCAAGAAGCGCTACACGTTTTTCGAAAACATCAACTGTCGGATTCATAATACGAGAATAAATGTTACCAGGCTCTTCTAGCGCGAATAATTTGCGCGCATGCTCTGAATCATTAAATTTATAAGCGGTCGTACGGTAAATCGGTACAGCGATAGCACCTGTTTCAGGGTCTGGTGTTTGACCACCGTGGATTGCTAATGTTTCTTTGTTTAATTGTGTCATCTAAATTGCCTCCTAAATAGTAGTTGATGGGACATCGGAGAGAAGGAGGAAAAATAAAAAACCCTTCTTCATAAGAAGAGGGTTGTATAAGCAATAGTCCTCCCCTTATCTTTCAGATCCGATTCAATCTGTAGGATTTAGCACCGTAGTAAAAATACTGGTTGCCGGGCATCGCAGGGCCTAGTCCCTCCGCCACTCTTGATAAAGGTATATAATTTTTTGTTCCATCTGATTGTACATCAGTATAACGAACTTACACATACGCGTCAACAGAATTTTCTAATTTTTTAAAATTTACTGTCTTTATAAGAAATATATGCACATATCCGCTAAAAAACATACTTCTTTCGCTCGTTAACGACTGCTGTTACGAAACTTTTAACTTTTGCACAAAATTACATCCCTTAAACAGCCTATAATTGTAAGTAAAAGGAAGGTGTTATATGCTATGTCTGAAAAAAAAGAGAAAAAGAATTTAAAAGGATTATGGATTGCTTTAGCGTTTCTTGCTCTCATTATCATTACATTTCTTCCGAATAACGGCGATGTCCCAATTGCTGGTCAACGCAGTCTTGCCATCCTCGCATTTGCCGTTATTTTATGGGTGACAGAGGCTGTATCCTATCCAGTTAGCGCCGCAATGATTATTGCGATTACAGCAATTTCACTTGGCTTTGCGCCAACAATTGAAGACCCTTCTGCTACGTATACAACTGCTGGTGCCTTAAAAATGATTTTAGGAGGCTTCTCTAATTCTGCTGTTGCCCTCGTTGCCGCTGCACTGTTTTTAGCAGCAGCGATGCAAGCGACAAACCTGCATAAACGCTTAGCATTATGGATTTTAAATATTGTTGGTACTAAAACAAAAAACATTGTTTTTGGCGCCATTTTAGTATCAATTATTTTAGCATTTTTCGTGCCAAGTGCTACCGCACGAGCTGGCGCTGTTGTACCTATTTTACTCGGAATGGTTGCTGCATTTGGACTTGCTAAAAATAGTAGACTTGCCGCATTACTCGTTATTACAGCCGTCCAATCCGTATCCATCTGGAATGTCGGTATTAAAACCGCTGCCGCACAAAACATGGTTGCACTCAGCTTTATTAATAAAGAATTTAATGTTGATGTGTCATGGAGTCAATGGTTCCTTTATGCCGCTCCGTTCTCACTCATTATGTCCGTTATTTTATTTTTCGTGATGATCAAGCTTATCAAACCTGAAACAAATGTCATTGAAGGCGGCAAGGATGTTATTAGACAGCAGCTCGATGAATTAGGTAAATTAAAAGCTACTGAAATTCGCCTAATTGTCATTTCACTACTACTGTTATTTTTCTGGTCAACAGAAGGTCGCCTTCATCAATTCGATACAACAACAGTCACAATTTTTGCGATTGCATTATTATTAACACCAAAAATCGGTGTCTTCGAATCCTGGAAGTCTGTTGAAGCACTTATTCCATGGGGTACAATTATTGTTTTTGCAGTCGGTATCGCACTTGGTACTGTACTGCTTGATACACAGGGAGCTCAGTGGTTATCTTCCACTGTATTTGGTTCACTTGGCCTTGAACATATGCCAATTCTTTCAACAATTGCGCTAGTAAGTGCCTTTAATATTTTGATTCACTTAGGCTTTGCGAGTGCAACGAGCTTATCGTCTGCGCTCATTCCAATTTTAATCGCACTCACAACAACGATTCAACTCCCTGCAGATGCTATCGGCTTTGTCTTAATTCAGCAATTTGTTATTAGCTTTGGTTTCCTGTTACCAGTAAGTGCCCCGCAAAATATGCTAGCTTATGGTACAGGCGCCTTTACAGTCAAAGATTTCTTAAAGTCAGGGATTCCACTTACAATTGCCGGTTATTTACTCATATTATTATTCAGCGCAACCTACTGGAAATGGCTTGGCTTATTATAAACCGACTAACAGAGCGTTCAGAAATGAGCGCTCTTTTTTCATAAATTCAAAGCGCTTTTGGTAGCCACTAAATGGCAAAATCCGTTATAGTTAAACTGGATTTACAAACTTACATACTAGGGGGCTTTTTTATGAATGATGTACAACAACAATTACGCAATCACACATCGGTGCGTAAATATACAGGCGAAGAAATTCCGAAAGAAAAAGTATATGAAATGTTAGAAACCGCTCAAATGGCAGCCACTTCTCATTTCGTCCAAGCCTATAGCGTCATCTATGTGACCGATGAAGAGAAAAAACAAAAACTCGGCGAGCTTTCAAAAAATGACTTCCAATTCAAAACTGCTGGCGCCTCACTACTATTTTGTGTTGACTTCAAGCGTCTACAAATCGCTGGTCAAAAATACGGTGTCGATATTACGGCAGATACAGCCGAAAACATTTTAGTTGGTGTCAATGATGTTGGCTTATTCGCACAAAACTTCGTTGTAGCCGCTGAATCAGAAGGCTATGGCATTTGCTATATCGGTGGTGCACGTACAGGAGCCGCAGAAATTAGCGAGCTATTTAACCTGCCTGAGTACGTGTTCCCAATGTTTGCGATGACACTTGGTACACCGACAAAAACAAATGATTCAAAACCGCGTCTACCAATCGATGCTATCGTCCACGAAAATGGCTATGATGTTGAAAAGTATGATGCGCTTTTATCTCAATATGATGAAGACTTAAATAACTATTACTTAAACCGTAATGCCAACCAAAAGAATGAAAACTGGACACGTCAAATGGCAGATTACTTAGTGAAACAACAGCGTCCACATATGAAGGACTTCTTAGCTTCAAAAGGCTTTACGTGGAAATAAGCGCATTAAAAAAGAGACTCGGACAAAACACGTCTTTTCCTTTTTTCGCGTTCGCAATGAAAAACCGGAACCGCGCCACAGCGAGATTCCGGTTTTTTTATGCTTACATAAGAGGTTGCTACACGTATGTCAAAGCCTCTTTTTTGCTTATTCTTTTTCTAGTAAGCCATCCACTTTTAATTCTTTTACTGGTAGGAAGACATCTGCAGAATTAATATATGTTACTTCTACCTTGTCTTTTTCCTGTAAATAAACTGCAAGCGGTGCAACTTCCGTTGACACGATATAATTATCGCCATTGTCTAATAAGAAGGAAACATTCGTGAAGTCACCATTTTGTTCCTTATAGACGCGCACGACTTTACCAGTTGCTGTTTTTTCTTCTTGTGACGAGCTACCATTTACGGTACTTGATGCACCGGTACGGCTTAACACCGTTTTATATTGGCGTAGCGCCTCATTTGGCGTTGCTCCTGTCACTGCAATTTCTGGATTAGCAGCAGATACGATGTAATAATTTTGTAAGAAACCATTGGAATCAAGCACCGGCACTAGCCAACTTGCTTCACCGTAGAAATTATAGAGTAGTGGCATTGAGCCTTCCCATTTCTTCTCAACAAATTTCTTTTCAACTACTTGAAGTGCTCCTTCTGAATCCATATACGCTTCTTCTTTATTGCCGGTATAATACGTGCCCTCACCCGTACGTGCATTCGTTAATGAATAGCCTAGCATCGAGTCGACACCCTCTTTTGGACTTGTGAAATCAGTGAAGTAATACATATCACCATTTTCATCAAATACCGGGCTCACGTTCGCTTCTGTTCCTTCATCTGATGGGAGCTTTATGTCACGCTTCCCAAAAATCGTATTGAAGTACCCATGAATGTATTTACCAAAGTAGCTATTTTGTAAGCTCACCGATTCTGGTGAGACAGCACCGTCAATAAATGCAGGAACGTCTTTTAACGCATACGTTTTAATATCTCCTGACTTCGCATCAACGATCACAATACCCTTTGGTTCAAAACCATTACGTGCAGAAATAAAATCGCCGTATGTGCGGATATAGTACGGTTTCCCGTCATCATCCACTTCGAGTTGCACATTACCACTGAAGATTTTCGTTGGGTTATGCAAACGCATATAACGCTCCACATTGTTGTTTAAATAAGCCGATTCTACATATTTCATATCGGCCTTCATGAATTTTGGATTAGCTGATGAATCGGTCGCGCTCACCATAAAGTAACCCGGTGAAACGTCGCCTTTAAACCATTTCCAAAAATCCGAAAACTCTACTGGCGCAACATAAACAAATTCGCCATTCACTTTTTGAATTTGTAAATGTCCTAACTCGTAATAACTCGTATTTGGCACTTGGCTAAAGGCCTTTTTCATTTTATTACGCGCATATTTTGGCGGCACACTCGCCGGTGTTTTCGTTTCATCGAATGCTTTTAATTCCGTTTTGGTTGCCATTTTTGCCGAATCGTATTTTTCATTCGCATTTAATACTGGCGCAACAAGCATATACGCCGCAAATAACACACTAACACCGCCTAATACAAGCTTCACTTTTTGCTCGATACCGGCAGAAAAAGCACTACCAATAAGCGCTAAAATGAAAAATACAGGCCATAGTGCAGTCCAGTTTTGGTCAATCTTTGTAATGTAAAAAATAAGGCCGAATGCGATAAACGCTGCGACAAAGACGCCACCGAAAAATGCTGCTTTAAAGCCTAATTTAAAATCGCCATCTTTTGTTTTACCGGTTAACGGCACAATTAAAATGGCCGCTATAGCGGCAAATACCGCGGCGATAACAAACGTCATAATCATGATTTCTTCCCTCCTAATGTCAATACTTTTTATACGGAAATCCTACGCAAAAAGTTTCATTTTAAACTGCATTTGGGAATATAACAACTAATTCGCTTATGAATGGAGGAATGTTTAAGATGATCTTCTATATCATTGGCGCAATTGCATCGGCAATGTATTATGTTCACTATATGCCACTTGATGAACCGTATTTCGTTCAGCAAATTTTCAAAGTGGTTCCGATGCTCTTCATCATTCTTCTTGCTTATCGCTTCTATGATTTACGACAGGAGAGCTACGCGCGTTCAGTTATTGTAGCGCTAATTTTGATTGCTTGCGGGACGGCAACACTCCCTTACTTCGTGTTTAGCCTGATGTTTTTCGCCGCTGGGCAACTGTATTTTTTACGAGCATTTTTCACGGTGCCGTGGAAAACCCCATCTAAATGGTTACTAGCAACTCTCGTTATGCTAGCAGCCATCATTATCGGCTGGGTTGTCGGCAACATTATGAAAGATCACCTCTATATGCTCAGCTTAGTAATTAGCCTCTACATTGCCATTACATTAACGATGCTTTGGGCCTCTTTTCACACCCGCCAATGGATGATTATTGCAGCAACGCTCTGCTTTGCCTCGGCGAATTTATTATTCGCCATCAACAATTTCATTACACCTCTTAGCCACTTGAATGTCCTGATGATGACACCATATTACTGTTCGGCGCTTTTCTTTAGTTTGAGCATCGTAAATTATTTCGGTTTACCAAATAAAGTGTTAGAATAACGTTAGAATAGTCTTTATTTTTTTAAAATTACGTCATAAAGCTACATTCGTTTAATTTAGGAGGGTTTTTGAGAATGAAAGAAACAGTAATCGAACGCTTAGTGCGCTATACAACAATCGATACGCAATCAAATGAGGATAGCCAAACAACGCCATCAACAGCCAAACAATGGGATTTATTACGCCTACTTGAAACAGAACTAAAAGAAATTGGTATGCAAGATGTAGCCATTGATGAATACGGCTACTTATTTGCGACATTACCAGCCAACACAGACAAAAAAATCCCAACAATCGGCTTTTTAGCTCACGTCGATACAGCGACGGATTTCACTGGCACAAACGTCAAGCCGCAGCGCTGGGACAACTATGGCGGCGGCGACTTACAATTAAACGAGGAGGTCGTGTTATCACCTTCTATGTCGCCAGAGCTTGCAGGTTACGTTGGTCAAACATTAATTACAACAGACGGGACAACATTACTTGGTGCCGATGATAAAGCAGGCATCGTTGAGATTATGACGGCGATGGAATATTTACTCGAACATCCTGAAATCAAGCACGGCGAGCTTCGCGTCGGCTTTACACCTGATGAAGAAATCGGCCGCGGCCCACATAAATTTGATGTAGCGCGCTTCAATGCCGATTTCGCTTACACAATGGATGGCGGTCCACTAGGCGAGCTCGAATACGAAAGCTTTAATGCAGCATATGCAAAAGTAACAACATTCGGCACAAACGTGCACCCAGGCTCTGCTAAAAATAAAATGGTCAACTCGATTACAGCGGCCATTAAATTCCAAGAAATGATGCCAAAAGATGCCGTTCCTGAATTAACAGATGGCCGCGATGGCTTCATTCACTTAATGGAATTCAACGGTACAATCGAAAAAACGGACATGGACTACATTATCCGCGACCACGATCATGACAAATTCGAAGCGAAAAAAGCACTTGTACAGCAAGCTGCTGATGCGCTAAAAGCTGAATACGGTGACACTGCTATTACGCTTGAAATGGGCGACCAATATTACAATATGGGCGACAAAATCGAGCCGGTAAAACATATTGTTGATATCGCACACAAAGCCATGACAAACTTAAACATCACACCAATCGTTAAACCAATTCGTGGCGGTACAGATGGCTCACAACTTTCTTATATGGGCTTACCAACACCAAATATTTTTGCAGGTGGCGAAAATATGCACGGTAAATACGAATATGTATCTGCTGAAACGATGGTCAAAGCAACTGAAGTCATCATTGAAATGATTCAGCTTTACGAGGCACAAGCTTAATAACGTAAAAAATCCAGCATCACGCAACAACTGATGCTGGATTTTTTTACGTTTTCTACGTGGGTTTTTTTGTCATATGCAATACATTACGGCAATTTTTGTGTACACTAATGCTAATCTTATTTAGGATGAAAGGAGTTTGCATGACTGAAATTATTATCGGCATTTTAGCCGCATTATTTTTTGCGGTAACGTTTATTTTAAATCACGCGATGGAGCTTGATGGTGGCAGTTGGTTATGGAGTGCATCGCTCCGCTATTTCTTTATGCTGCCATTTTTATTCATCATCGTTGCACTACAGCGCCATTTAACACCGATGACCGAGGAAATGAAAAAAGCTCCCGGCGCATGGCTACTCTGGAGCTTCGTTGGTTTCGTATTATTTTACGCCCCGCTCACGTTTGCGGCAGCTTACGGACCAGGCTGGCTCGTATCCGGTACATGGCAATTAACGATTGTCGCCGGCGTACTACTAGCGCCATTATTTTTCATTCATACAGCTGGCAAAAAAGTACGGCAAAAGATTCCTGTTGCGTCACTTAGTATTTCTTGTATCATTTTACTAGGGATTGTATTGATTCAACTACCAAGTATTAAATCAGTCGGCTTTACAGATTTAATGCTTGGCCTCATCCCTGTAGTTGTTGCCGCATTTGCCTATCCACTTGGTAACCGTAAAATGATGGACGTCTGTGATGGGCGCCTTGATACATTTAGCCGCGTACTAGGCATGACAATCGCGTCAATGCCTGCTTGGATGCTCATGGCGATGTATGCGCTTATGACTGTCGGCTGGCCGTCAATGAGCCAAGTCATCAACTCATTAATTGTCGCGCTCAGCTCAGGGATCATCGCAACGGTGTTATTTTTTATTGCGACCGACCGCGTACGACACGACCAAGGGAAGCTTGCTGCCGTAGAAGCAACACAATCAGCAGAAATCGTGTTCGTTATTATCGGAGAAATGCTGCTTTTAAACGTCGCACTGCCATCAACTATGGCACTTATCGGCCTAGCAGTCATTATTATCGGCATGTTTATTCATAGTTATCACACAATGTTACTCAAAAAGAGAATCCACTAAACTATGCAGTGGATTCCCTTTTTTCTACGTTTAAACACAAAAAAGAACGCTGTGGTTGGCGAAAACCGAGCGTTCTAGGAGTGTTCGTTCTATTCGAAACTTTTGAGGGGGGTTAAGAATAGTACGTCGATTAACTGAGATTTGGAGAAAAGTAGTTAATCATGAATCTTCTCAAAGTTGCAATGACGAGAAGGAGTTTTTCTTTATGTGATAATGATAATCTTTCTCAATTAAATAGTCAATACATTTAACATAATTTTTTAATTTTTTTACAAAGGTGGAGGTTTTTATATGTCAGCATTATCGCGCGATCAATTAATACAACTACATTCATACAGTATTTACCCCGATGAAATGAATCAAAAACTTTTCTCATTAGAAGACGTTTTAAATGATGATTTCGGTCCAGATTTATTGAAAATGGCACATGTTTTTAGTGATAATGAAAATGATACCGTCGCACTGTCGTACTTTACAAAACGCTACGGCATGTTTATTTCCATGCAGTTTTATATGATGACGGCATATGAGGAAGTTTGGCAAGGCGATTATTCAGCAATTGGTTTTATTGCACGCGATGAATATGGCCGGCGCTCGCTCTCAATGACAGCCGATAGTCACGACTGGGATTTTGTTGATGAAGAGGAGCGCTACGAAGCGATTCATACGATTTTACACGAGCAATGCCTCCCGGTTGTACAGGCGCTACGAAACATTACATCGATTTCTCCGTTGCTTATTTGGGAAAATATTTTTGGTTATATGCTGTGGCATTTCCATACGCTCCTACAAAATCCAATGACGACCGATACGGCCCGTGAAATCGTTAATATATTGGAAGCAGATGACGTCTGGCAAGGCATCGCTGATACATCGATTTGGCATCGCTATACAAATGGTGTGCATCCGTCGTCCTTAATTAATGTGCCAGTGCGCAAAACGTGCTGCTTCTCAAAAGATGTCCCCGGCTTAATGGTTTGTGGCTTTTGTCCATTGAAATAATTCTTTACAATTTAAAAATTTAGCAGTAGACTGTAGATGTGATTTTCCCAAAGGAAACTTTTTGTACTTGACGAAAAAATAAAGAAAGAAGGAAACTGTTATGGCTCAAATGAAGATTCCTCTTTTCCATCCTTATAAACGCCCTTCTGCTGAAGCCGTATTAAACGGTGACGTCAAAGGATTCAAAAGAATTTTACCATTTCTAGGCCCTGCCTTTATCGCAGCCGTTGCCTATATCGACCCCGGCAACTTTGCAACAAATATTACGGCAGGTTCCGAATACGGCTATTTATTATTATGGGTCATTGTTGCCTCAAACTTAATGGCAGTACTCATTCAATCATTATCCGCAAAACTCGGCATTGCGACCGGCAAAAATTTACCAGAAGTCGCACGCGAAAACTTTTCAAAACCAACATCGATTTTATTGTGGGTTCAAGCCGAGCTCGTCATTATGGCGACCGATTTAGCCGAATTTATCGGTGCAGCACTCGGCTTATATTTACTATTTAATATTCCGATGATTCCAGCCGCGATTATTACAGCGATTGGGTCATTTGCCATTTTAGAACTACAACGCCGCGGTGTACGCGCTTTTGAAGCTGGCGTTTCCGCAATGGTCGTCATGGTTGTCCTCGCCTTTGCCGTACAATTATTTATTGCAGAGCCAACTGTTGGCGATGTTATGAGCGGTCTTGTACCAGGCTTTGCGGGTGTTGATTCATTGCTATTAGCAACAGGGATTCTTGGCGCGACCGTTATGCCACACGCGATTTATTTACATTCATCATTAACCCAGCACCGCGTCAAAGCAGAAACACCAGCAATGAAAAAACGTGTATTCCGCTTCGAATTTATCGATATTGTCATCGCGATGGTGGTCGCTGGTGCGATCAATATGGCGATGCTCATTATCGCAGCGGCGGTGTTCCATACACGCGGTTTGCACATTGAAGATTTAGATGTCGCCTATAATTCATTCCATGAACTACTCGGTCCAACCGCGGCGATTTCATTCGGTCTTGGTCTGTTAATCGCCGGACTCGCTAGCTCTTCTGTCGGTACACTTGCAGGTGATGTGGTCATGCAAGGCTTTATTCAAAAGAAAATTCGCCTTTATGTGCGCCGTACGATTACGATGATTCCACCGCTTGCGATTATTATTTTCGGGATCAATGCCACAAAAGCGCTCGTGTGGAGCCAAGTTATTTTATCATTTGGGATTGCCTTTGCCTTAATTCCACTCGTCCTATTTACGAGTAATAAACGCATTATGGGTGAGCTTGTAAACCATAAATTGACGACGATGCTTGGCTGGGCTATTTCAGCATTAGTTGTGTCACTGAATTTATATTTAATTTATCAAACATTTTTTGAACACTAAAAAAAGCAGGAGACGCAAAAAAATCGCGCTTCCTGCTTTTTGTTATACATGATATTTAACGTAGCGATACGACAGCGGAATTTCTGGTTGCGCACCTTTTTGCGTGACAACATAGCCCGCAACGTCAGACGCATAATGAATCGCTTCCTCAAGCTCTGAGTCATGTAGCAATGCGACCGCCAGTGCCCCGCTAAACGCATCACCGGCGCCGGTCGTATCTACCGGCTTCATACGATTTGATGATAAATAGCCTTGCTGCCCATCACGCGTAAAATAATACGAACCCTTTTTACCGAGTGTGACAATGACACAGTTAACGCCTTTATTAATTAATATTTCGCACGCCTCTTCCAAATTATGCTCATCAAATGGAATGCCTGATAAGTTTTCAAGCTCGGTACAGTTTGGTGTTAAATAATCGAGTTTCATCAGCAAGTCATCTGATAATGGCTGTGATGGTGCTGGATTTAAAAAGATTTGTGTATTGCTCGCATAAGCAATCTCGATCGCGCGTTCAATAGCTGGTAGCGGAATTTCAAGTTGTAGTAGCAGCATATCGCTCTGTTCAATAACATCACGCGCCGCTTCAATATGCGCTGGCGTCACATTAAAATTCGCGCCGGGATAAAGTAAAATGGCGTTTTCAGCCGTATGTGAGAGCTGAATAATCGCCTGTCCTGTTAATCCCTGATGATGAATGTATGACGTATCTACATGCTGACTTTCTAAATTAAAAATCGCTTGCTGACCATAACCATCTTCACCAACGCTGCCAATGAATGCGACCTCTGCACCTAATTGTGCGGCCGTCATCGCCTGATTTGCCCCCTTACCACCAAAAAATAAATGGTGGTCGGTCGTTTGAATCGTTTGACCTTCCTTCACAATTTCAGGCACTTCATACACTAAATCCATATTAATACTACCAATCACAACAATTTTCTTTGACATGCGAATCCCCCTAAAAGTGTTTACAACGTTTTCCCAATCGTTGTTACTGCATCAAAGAATAGTTCGATAAATGCCGCGCGATTAACAGAATGAAGCACGTAAACATTTGGTTCATTGCCCGATTGCTTCGTATAATCAACAATTGTCGCTCCTTGTGTCAAGCGCCCCTCTAGCTCCACTTCGACGAAATAATCATCGCCATCATATATGTGCGGTGCGATAAGACAAGCAATTGCACTCACATCATGAATGCGAATCTGCTCCGCAAATCCTGGCGCATGAAATGGCGTTTGTCGCTGCGTAAACGTATAAAACTGCATCATATCAGCCACTTTTTCAGCAAATGGCGTCCCTAGTGTACGCAGGCGTGTCATTTCATCGCGTGTAATATACGCTTTATGCGTGACATCTAAGCCACTCATAATGATTGGCACCCCTGAGCGCATCACGAGCTCTGCCGCATGAGGATCGACATAGGCATTAAATTCCGCAGTCGCCGACATATTACCGCCAACGACAGCGCCACCCATCCATGAAATTTGCTTAATACACGGTTTCACTTCTGGATGCGCTACAAGCAATGCCGCAATATTTGTTAATGGACCTGTCGCGACAATCGTAACTGGCTCCGCAGCATTTATGAGTGTGTCATACATCGCGACAATTGCCGGACGCGCACTCGCTTCCATCGTAGGTTCAGACCATGTCACATTACCAAGACCACTTTCGCCATGAATATTTTCAGCAACTTCTTGTTTACGAAGCAGTGGCTGTGGTAACCCTTTAGCAACCTCGACACGCTTGTTAATATGCGTCAAAAAGCTAAGTGTGTTGTACGTCGTTTTGTCGATTGTTAAATTGCCCGCTTCCGTTGTAACAAGCAGTACGTTTAATTCTTCGCGCGCAAACGCGAGCGTTAACATCATTGCGTCATCGATGCCTGGGTCACAATCAATCATCACTGGAATTTGATTCAAACTATTCACTTCTCCTATCATTTTAGCGTGTTTTTAGACCTTATTCACTACTTTTTGTAAACAATCGCAAAATCGTCACCATTTTTGATTAATTGTACACCGACATAACCTTGCTGCAGCAGAGTTTGTTGCGCCGCCGTATCATTCATGCTTACTTGCTGTTCTTCATGATAAGCTGGTGCTGCATTTTTTAAATCTTTAAAGAAAATATAGCGTAATTTGCCGCCATATTTTAATTTTAAGCCTTTCACAATTAGCCCTTGTGAAAATTTATCTTTTAAACTTGGAATATTGTACGGTTTTACGGTCGCGCACACATAGTCATAGCGCGCCATATCAGCCGCTGCCATAATCACTTGTGCCATTAACTTTTGTAGCCCATTGCCGCGCCAGTCCGGTGAGACATTTGAAATTTCTTGATAAAAAACGCGTGATAAATTTTCGCGTGCTACACCACAATCAACGCCTAAATGCTCCGGGTCATCCTGTGGGTCTAACAAGGCACGAAACGCAATTAACTGCTCGCGTGCATACACACCAATCAACAGCCCATTGCCGCCTAAAATATTCGTAAACTCATCTGTTGATAATGGTTGTAACGTATTTTTGTCTGGCAACGCCTCATACACTTGTTGCTGCAGTGCTTCTAGTTCTGCTAACTGCTTAAGCGTTAACTGCTCGATAACGATTGGCGTATCTCCTAGCAGTCCTTCATAAAGTGGCATATTAGCCCTCCTTGACAACATCTTTAAATTTGCAAAGCTCTTCTAAAATTGCTTCATCGACATTTACACCTAAGCCTGGTTGCTCATTTAATTCGATAAATGGCACGTCATAATGCAAATCGCCGATATCTTTTGAGAATTTTAACGGTCCTGTTAATTCGACGCTTGTCATAATTTTTTTCGAGAACGCTACATGGAAACCTGCTGCTGAACCAACAGATGATTCAACCATTGAGCCAACTTGGCATTCAATACCAGCCATTTCAGCCATGACTGCTAATTTCATCGCCGGGTAAATCCCACCGCATTTCATTAATTTAATGTTCACTTTATCAGCCGCGCGCTTCGCGATAATTTCACGCATTTCTTTCACACCATGCAAGCCTTCATCAATCATTAACGCCACGTCTGCTTTTGATTTAATATCAACCATCGCATCAATGTCGTCTGCTTTAACCGGTTGCTCTAACCAATCGATATCTAAATCGCGCATCGCACGTAAACCGCGCAGTGTTGTTGCTGCATTGACCCAGCCTTGATTGACATCAACGCGAATCGCGATATCCGCACCGACACGTTCACGCACCGCTTTAATGCGCTCGACATCGTTCATGACTTCCGTGCCGACTTTCATTTTGAATGAACGGTAGCCCATTTCGACATGTTCAGCCGCTTCATTGGCCATTTTTTCTGGTGTGCCAATACTCAATACATGTGTAATTGGGAACTTTTTATGGTAACGTCCTCCAATTAATTGATATACTGGTACTTGCAGTGCCTTACCAGCAATATCGAAGCAAGCAATATCAATTGCAGCTTTTGCGGCTGGTACGTCACGAATGACTTTATTCATTACTTCATGAATTTTTTCAAATTCCATTGGATTCTGACCAATAACTGCAGGCGCTAATTGATGTTTTAACACCGCATATGTGCTTTCCCAAGATTCGCCTGTTACGTGATCGTCAGGCACCGATTCACCATAGCCGACAATGCCTGTATCGGTCGTCATTTTGACGATGATTGATGGCATTGTATCATAGCGGTCATAGGAGATGATAAAAGGTTCGATTAATGGTAAGTGAATTGCGTAAATTTCAATTTGTGTAATTTTCATGTTAGATACTCCTGTTATGTTAATTGAACTACCCCCACTTAGCCGTTCTTTGAACGTGCTTGAAGTGGGGGATTCCTACGAACAGTGCTTGCTTGTTTCCACTTGTTCGAAACAGCGGCTTCACTTTTTTAGTAGGCTATCCCCGTAGTTCCTACGGTTTGGTTGCTTCGAAAAGGCGTAATCCTTCTGCTAAGATGTTGCGACTTGCATTGACATCCCGGTCGAGGGTTGTGTGGCAAGCTGGACATACCCACTCGCGAATAGCTAATGTTTTTTTGCCATCACGGTGCCCACATACATGGCATAGCTGGCTTGATGGGAAGAAGCGATTGATTTTCATGACTGCTCGACCATACCATTTCGCTTTATATTTCAGCTTTTGGACGAATGAGGACCAGGATACGTCACTAATCGCTTTCGCTAGTTTATGATTTTTCAACATGCCTTTGATATTTAAGTCCTCTAGACAGATGACGTCATACTGGCGGACTAATTCCGTTGATAGTTTGTTTAAAAAATCTTCCCGCTGAAACGCCACACGCTCACGTAAACGCGCGACTTTTCGGCGTTGTTTTTGGTAGTTCATACATTCACGCAAGTCACGTTTATCTTTTTTCGCTTGTTCGTAGCGACGCGATAGTTTACGTTGTTCCCGTTTGAGTTTCTGTTCCATCTTTGTCGTAAAGCGTTGGTTATCGACTTTACGCCCATTAGAAAATATGGCGAAATCCGTAATACCTAAATCAATACCAACAGCTTGTTTTGTTTGAGGTAACGTCTTAAAATCCGGTATTTCACATAAGACAGATACGTAAAACGTGCCGCTTGCATTGTATTTAATGGTTACGCGCAGTATACGACCTTCGATGTCACGCGACTTCGCAAATTTCATCAGTCCTAATTTTGGTAATTTGATTGTATTGCCGATAATCGCAATACAGTTATGGCTGTTCTTCGTTGTATAGCTTTGAACAAGGTTCTTTTTACTTTTGAAACGAGGATACTTATTTTGTCCTTTGAAAAAACGTTTAAAAGCATCCATTAAATTTTCATAAGAGGCTTGTAACGCCACACTATCTACATTGCGTAACCATGCCGTATCATCTTGTTTTTTCATCTTTGTGAGCATTTTAGACATGATGGAACGATTTAACCCTTTGCCTTCTTCCTTATAAGAAGTATTCCAACGTTCAAGGAAATGGTTGTAAACAAACCGGCAATGACCATGCGTTTGATGAATGAGTGCTTGTTGGTCTTTAGTGGGGTAGATACGGAATTTGTAGGCTTTATGTGGCATGACAATCACCTCTTTCTACTTATTATTCTGTCCTTGAGACTGAATGTATTTTTTAATCGTTTCTATTAATGTACCACCAGTTGTTACAAGACAGTAACTTTTAGACCAACACATTCCTTTCCATAATTGCTGTTTGATTTCTGGAAAATCTCGTTTTATTAATCGTGAGCTTGCGGATTTATACGCATTGATGAATTTTGAAAGTTCCGTATTAGGGTGTGCTTTAAATAAAATGTGAACATGGTCTTTATCATGGTGCCATTCGATTAAAGATATGTTGTAGTTGCTTCCTATTCTTTCAAAAATATCTTTTGCGTAATTTGATTTCTCATCATTAAATACTTTTTTTCGGTATTTGACGACTAAAACTAAGTGGTAATTCAATGAGAACACTGAATGATTATTGCTATCTAAAACCATTGTTGTATCAGCCTTTCTTTTTTATAACACTGATTATACAATCAAGCTGATTTACAGTCAAAACTTAATGCCTTGTAGCATTCACCACCCACCTACTCGCTACGCTCCTTGAGGTGGGCGTCCTCTGCTACATTTAAGATAGATGTCGTTAAATAGTCGTTAAATAGCCACACAATCTCACTGAAAAGGAACGATGACTATGCCTACGAAAGTAGCTGTTATTAGTTCTCGTGCATTTAAGGAACGGTTAACTAAGCTCGGCCGTCACGTAATGGACGTTGAACTCGACTTTTATATTTATGAACACCCCGCACAAACACCGACGCTTTTAAAAAGTGTCAAGCCATGCGATGTGCTCTTTATTACGGGCACGTTGCCGTATCTTTATAGTAAACCAATGTTAGAAAATTGGCCAATCCCTTGGACCTATTTAAAGCAAGACGAATTTGCGGTTTCAAACACCTTACTCGCGATGTCTGCTAATCATCGCATCCCGGTTCACCGCCTCTCAATCGACGTCATGGACAAGCTGTTTGTTGAAAACGTTTTGCGCGATATCGAATATAAAGGCGACGAACCGTTTATTCATGAAATTAATACCGATACAGATGATGCCGCATTATTCGCTTTACACCAGCGTTTATGGCAGCAACAACAAATCGACTTTGTCATTACGAGTAGCCACAATACATATGAAAAACTACAGCAAGCGTCGATTCCTTCGATGTACATTTTAGATTCTTCAACCTCGATTTTACGACGTTTAGAAGAAACGAAGGCGCTCTCTCGCATGACGAAATCAGAGTCCGCAAAAGTCGTCGTTGGTATGCTAGACATACCGCCTGAGTACATGGATTTTGCCAACACGGTAGCAGCGACTGTCCACGGTATTCAACAACCTTTTGACAATGAGCGCGTCGAAATTTATACGACGATGGGGCATTTAAAACACGCACTCGATCATCAAAAATTAACAGCATTAATTGACCAAGCACCATTTGATATTAAGATGGCTTTTGGTTACGGTCAATCAATTAATGAAGCCGAACAAAATGCACTTTATGCGATTCAATATACCGCGCCAAATACGATTTGCATTATTGATGAGCGAAAAAACTTAATCAATCCAGCAAGTCAACAACATGAGAACTTAAAGCTCCAAATTAAAGACCCGTATATTATGCAACTTGCGAAAGAAACGCAGCTGAGCCCATTAAACATTTCAAAAATCATCGCCTTTAGTAAAGGACGCCAAACAACGCAATTTACAGCACATGATTTATCGGAATATTTACAAGTTACACGTCGCACAACCGAGCGTATTTTGAAAAAGCTCGTCGATAACAATTACGTCCGCGTTGTCGGCGAAGAAATGGGTTATCAACAAGGTCGCCCGCGCACGGTCTATATGCTCGATTTCGCTATTTATTAAAAGAGGTTAGGCTATTGCCCTACCCTCTTTTTTTAACGTAAAATTTTTGCCGGAATCGCTGTTTTTAACGTTTCTGCCAACACTTTTGACGCAATCGCTAATGAATCGTAATTAAATGTCATATACGGATGATGTAAGCCTGGCGCTAAATCGGCCCCAATGCCAATCATCGTCGCTTTTAACGCTGGATTTTTGACCGTATAAAAATGGAAGTCATCACTACCCGGTGTAAAAATAGGCGGCGCTAACGCATCGCTCCCACACACCGTCGTAATCGCACGTTCAGCAATCGCTGCCGCTTCGTCCGATACAGCAGCACCCGGTGTATAATCAACCCACTCCCACGCGAGGTCAATATCAAATTGCAAACGGATTGCGGCAAGGCCACGCTCAATATGGTCATGCATCGCATCAAGTGTCGCATTGTCCTGTGCACGCACATCCATTGAAAAGCTTGCGGCCCCTGGAATAATATTGACGCTACCACCATCTGCAACGATCTTTGTTAATTTCGCAGAATGTGGTGTAAACGGTGACACATGAAGAGACTGCAGCATTTGTTGAATCGCCATAATAACATCAATGGCATTTTTTCCTTGATGTGGTCGCGCTCCGTGTGCATCGACACCTTGAATCGTCCCTGTTAAGAAATACGCAGCGCCGTGATGCATCGCTGGCGTTATTTTACCAAATGGGATTTCATCAATTGGACGTAAATGCACGCCAAATAAATGCGATACACCGTCTACAGCACCGCGCTCAAACGCTGCGACAGCTCCGTTGCCCATCTCTTCTGCTGGTTGGAAAATAAAGCGCACGCGATGCTCTAGCGGCTCATTTTTCAGGCGTAATAGCGCACCAAGTACCATCGCCATATTTGCATCGTGCCCACATGAATGATTCGCCTGCCACTCGCCGTTAACTTCTTGCCACAGCGCATCAATATCTGCGCGTACAGCAACGCACTCTTCACCGTCACCAATTTCAGCAACTAAACCGGTCACATCACCAAACAAACGATATGTGACGCCAAGCTCATCTAAAATACTCGCTAGTTTTTTCGTCGTTTCAACTTCTTTCCAGCTAATTTCTGCGTGTGTATGAAAATGATTAAACCACTGTAAAATCTGTTGTTCGATTGTCATAAAAATTCTCCTTCTTTCGAAAACTCAATTCCTACTATACATCGAACGAAAAAAAAAGAAAACGGCAATGCACTATAGCACATCCGTTTTCTAATCAACTATTAGGCACGTAAAATCTCAATCTCCTCTGCTGTTTGTCCTTTTTGCTTTACTTCAGCTAATACGTATAATTCCATTAAATCTTGCTTTGGTAAATGCTGTAGTAATTCGTTTAAGTCTCGCAGCAAAGAATTACGACTTTTTGTCACCTCGGATAATAATGGTACGCCGTCATCAATCGTTTGATTCAATAATAATTCATCCGTTGAAATTGCTAGCGCTTGGCTTAGCTTCACAATCCATTTTGCAGAAGGCACACTTTCGCCAACCTCCCAGCTTTTAATACGACTTGCCGATGTACCAATTTGCTTTGCGAGCGATAGCATCGAGTGATTGCTCGTCTCGCGTAATGATTTTAATTGCTCGCCAAACTGTTTTGCGTTAAACATTATTGCTCCTCCCTTCTCGTTTCTCTACACGTTTATATAGAAGAAACTGTATAGCCCTAGTCATATCATTCGACATTTGGATACTATTTCCTTTATTTTAAAACAAAATAGCAGTTTAAAGTAGAATTTTTTAATTTTTTTTAGCTATTTCTTTCATTTATTTAGCTAATAGGATATTAGACACAAAATAACGAATGATTTTTATGTATAAATGGCTGATAATAAGAGATAAGGAGGGCATTTCGATGAATAAACGTATGTTAGCAAAAAGTCTCACCGGCATCGCCATCGTCCTTGCTGTAGTGTTAATCATTACATTGATGTTCAATAACAACGAAACTACAGCGCGACAAGATGCTGCAGACGCATGGAAAACACTCTTAGAAAAACAACAGTTTGAAGACATTCCAAATGTCGTAACGAAATCATCGATTACAGACAATGATTTCACCGAGCAAAGCATTGTAGAAAAATATACGACGATTTTCAATGGGATTGGCGCTAAAAACGTCAACGTTTCAAATATGAAAATCGAAGAACTTAAAAAAGATCGCTATACACTCACTTATACGATGACGCTTGAAACAGCACTTGGGAAAATAGAATCGTTGAAATATAGCGCACCACTCGTTGAAAAGGGTGATGCCTATGCGATTAAATGGAATCCAACATTGATTTTCCCGCATATGCAAAGTACCGATAAAATTTCGTATACGATAGAACGCGCAAATCGCGGAAATATCGTTGACCGCGATGATCAACCACTCGCAACAACGGCACCGTTTTATCAAATGGGCATTTTACCAAGTGACCTCGGCAACGGTAAAACACGCGACAAAAACATCAAGGCGATTGCAAAAACATTTGATGTTAGCGTCGACACGTTAGAAAAAAAATTGGCACAGTCTTGGGTAAAAGACGATTTATTCGTACCAATTAAAATTGTTGATATGAAAGAAGCGAAAGAATTACCTGGTGTCAAATACAGCTCAAAAGATATGCGCTACTACCCGCTTGGCGAAGCAGCAGCGCACTTAATCGGCTATACAGGTATGGTGACCGATGAAGATTTAAAAAACAACAAATCACTAAATGCCGATGATATCATTGGCAAAAGCGGCCTCGAAAAAACATTTGATAAGCAACTTCGCGGTGTCGATGGCGGCCAAATTGCAGTCGTTACATCAGGCGGTCGCGTACGCGATGTTTTACTAAAAGCAGAGCGTACAGACGGTCAGACGATTTACTTAACCATTGATTCAAGCACACAAAAAGCAGCTTACAAAGCGCTTGAAGATTCGACAGGTTCGTCGGTTGTTATCAATCCGAAAAATGGCGATTTAAATGCGTTAGTCAGCAAGCCATCTTATGATCCAAATAAAATGGTACGCGGTATTTCTCAAGAAGATTATGCAAAATATGCCGATGATGAAAATATGCCGTTTTTAAGCCGCTTCGCGCAGCGCTATGCACCTGGCTCGACATTAAAAACGGTGACAGCCGCTGTTGGCCTCGATAATGGCACCACAACGGAAAATAAGACGCATACGATTAAAGGCTTGAAATGGCAAGAAAGTTCGCAATGGGGCTCTTACTATGTCACACGTCTACATGATAATGTCACAAATGTGGAATACAAGAGCGCACTCATTTATTCAGACAATATTTTCTTCGCTAAAGAAGGCCTCGCAATGGGTGAGAAAAAATTACGTGATGGCTTTAATAAATTTGCTTTTGGGAAAGATTTTGACTTGCCAATCGCAATGAAACCGGCGCAAATTTCAAACGATAAAGAATTCAACTCAGATATTTTATTAGCAGATACCGCATATGGACAAGGGCAAGTGCTTATGTCGCCAATTCAGCAAGCTGTCTCTTACACAGCCTTTGCAAATGATGGCAACATGACATATCCTCGCCTCATCAAAGATCAAAAAGTGAAAACGACACCAGCTGTTACTGAAAAATCGGCCCATAAAGTACGTGCGGCGATGCAACAAGTCGTGAAACATAAAGGCGGTACTGGTAATACGCTGAAAGATTTACCATACAACTTAGCTGCCAAAACTGGTACAGCCGAATTAAAGCAAAAACAAGGTGTCTATGACGGCACAGAAAATAGCTTTGTCTTTGTATTTAATGCCGATAAAGAAGATTATTTATTATTAACGATTGTCGAAAACCATAAGAAAACTGGACGTTCAGCAATCGAATTATCGAAATCACTTATCCCGGTGTTAGAGCATTAAAAAAACAGGAATCGCTTACAAGCGGTTCCTGTTTTTCATTACCAAAACATCGGCTTTGTCACCATAAGCCACAGCATCACACATAATAACGCGACATAAATCCACACAGCTTGACGTAACTTTCGGACGAATTGTCGCTGATTAAATTGTGCGGTGCCAAATGTACGAAGCGTTGGCTTGAATGCACGCGCTAAATAAATGACCGAGCTCACTAATAACACAATCGTTATGAAAATCCATGGCGTCGTCCATCGATAACCGCCTACAAACACTGCTAAAATCCCGAAACCTACTAAAAAATGCCCTGCATGTTTCACGACTTGAATCGCCAAGCTAAACGCCTCAACATGACCTTTTAAGACAGCCATATTTTGCTCGCATTGCATACGCTTCAACAATGGAAATAAGACGAAAAATGGACCGATCGACAAAATAGCGCCAATGACATGGAAATAGACAATTAAATTGTAAAACATTCTGTTCCTCCAACATTATAAACGTGGTGTTAAGCTTTTCTAAATCCTATGTAAGCCGCCGTTTTATTTTATGAAAATAGGGTATACTTCTATTACAGACAGAGATCGAAGGGAGAGAAGTTGTATGGGAATCCACAAATTTTTTATGAGCTTAAATGACTTAGAAAGAATCATTCGTTGCCCTGGACGCTTTAAATTCGAGGAGCACAACGTTGCCGCCCACTCTTGGAAAGTATCTCAATATGCGCTCATTTTTGCAACAATCGAAGAAAAAAATGGCGCAACCATTGATTGGAAATCATTATATGAAAAAACTATTAACCATGACTATGGTGAAGTGTTCATCGGTGATATTAAAACACCCGTCAAACACTCATCTCCGGAGTTAAAAGAAATGATTGCCCATGTCGAGGATAAAATGATTGAGGACTTCATTACACGCGAAATACCCGATGACTTTAAAGCCGTCTTTAAAGACCGTTTAAAAGAAGGTAAAGATGCAACGATTGAAGGCCAACTACTCGAATTTGCGGATAAGCTAGATCAATTCTACGAGTCATTCGCAGAACTAAAACGCGGTAACAATGACCCTGAATTTATTAATATGTATCAACAAGCACTAAAACGAATTTTAAAAATTGACCTTCAACCGAGCGTTGCTTATTTCCGAGATGTCATTTTAAATGATGTACTCAATGAAGATACAACAATCGATATTACGAAGTTAACACATGAAGTGATCAAAGAAGCGTAGCAAAAAGCTACATTCTTTTTTTTTACACTTTTTTAAGTAAAGCATCTATGTTGCACAAAAAGCGTTGTTGCAGTATAGTATTAATACAAGCTGCGTTGTACGTAATAATATTAAGTTTTAACCTTTGATCTGTAATAGGGAGTTTAAGATAGAGAGCGGACTGGTATGCTTAGCGGAATCGTTAAGACGAACATGAAACTCTTTGCAAACACCCACTTTGAGGAGTGGTGGTTTAAAACTTTCAATGTAATGACTTACGGCAAAAGCGGCTTCTTACATTAAACTTACGAGGCATGCTACACAATTGTGTAGCATGCCCTTTTTTTATGTACCAATTGAAAAAGAGGCTGGGACATACGTGTAACAACACCATCTCAGATGAGCATAAAAAAACCCGGAATCGCGCGGTGGCGCGGTTCTGGGTTTTTGTCGCGAACGCTAAAAAAGGAAAAGGGAATGTTTTGTCCCAGCCTCTGTATCATGACGTTAATTAACAAATGGCCAGGTAGCCTCTAAACATATGAACATAGAAGATTTAAAGGAATGAGGCTATTTCTACCTTACTATTGCCTAACACCGCCTTAAGCGTTCACATTCAGCGTGTCCAGAGCCATTGCGCCGAGTTAGCACTCATTTGCGTACCAAGTATAAATATTCGCTACACCGCAGCCGAATGACGCTATGATATATTTATATGCATCTACCTTAAAATGGCATGGCATCTGTCAGCCCACTGTTGCTTCTAAGATGAACGATTTAAACGCACAAAAAAAGCGAATGCAATTTGCACTCGCTTAATATGAGTCATGCAGGATTCGAACCAGCGACCCTCTGATTAAAAGTCAGATGCTCTACCAACTGAGCTAATGACTCATGGTGCCGGCGAAAGGAGTCGAACCCTCGACCTACTGATTACAAGTCAGTTGCTCTACCAACTGAGCTACACCGGCATATGAAAATGACCCCTACGGGATTCGAACCCGTGTTACCGCCGTGAAAGGGCGGTGTCTTAACCGCTTGACCAAGGGGCCGTCTATCAAAAAACATAAAAAAATGGTGGAGTAGAGAGGATTTGAACCTCCGCGCCGGTTACCCGACCTACACCCTTAGCAGGGGCGCCTCTTCAGCCTCTTGAGTACTACTCCATATGGCTCCGTTGGCAGGACTCGAACCTGCGACCCTCTGATTAACAGTCAGATGCTGCTACCAACTGAGCTACAACGGAATAACCAATATATTAAAAAATGGCGGTCCGGACGGGACTCGAACCCGCGACCTCCTGCGTGACAGGCAGGCATTCTAACCAGCTGAACTACCGGACCATTGGTTGCGGGGACAGGATTTGAACCTGCGACCTTCGGGTTATGAGCCCGACGAGCTACCGAACTGCTCCACCCCGCGATAATGAATATTAAATTAAAAATAAATGGAGGAGGTAGAGGGATTCGAACCCCCGCGCGGTTTGACCCGCCTGTTGGTTTTCAAGACCAATCCCTTCAGCCGGACTTGGGTATACCTCCAACATAAAAATATTAAAATGGTGGAGCCTAGCGGGATCGAACCGCTGACCTCCTGCGTGCAAGGCAGGCGCTCTCCCAGCTGAGCTAAGGCCCCATATGGAGCGGAAGACGAGGTTCGAACTCGCGACCCCCACCTTGGCAAGGTGATGTTCTACCACTGAACTACTTCCGCATAAAAAATATAAAAATGGGGCGACTGATGGGGATCGAACCCACGAATGCCGGAACCACAATCCGGTGTGTTAACCACTTCACCACAATCGCCATAATATAATTGGCAGGGGCAGTAGGAATCGAACCCACACCAAAGGTTTTGGAGACCTCTATTCTACCGTTGAACTATGCCCCTGTAAATGGTGGAGGATGACGGGATCGAACCGCCGACCCCCTGCTTGTAAGGCAGGTGCTCTCCCAGCTGAGCTAATCCTCCAATATTATAATAGCCTAGCAATGTCCTACTCTCGCAGGGGGAAACCCCCAACTACCATCGGCGCTAAAGAGCTTAACTACTGTGTTCGGCATGGGAACAGGTGTGACCTCTTTGCCATCATCACTAGACTATAGAAAGAATTGTTCTTTCAAAACTGGATAAAATTGTGACATGAAAGTATATTTGGTTAAGTCCTCGACCTATTAGTATTCGTCAACTCCGTATGTCGCCATACTTCCATCTCGAACCTATCTACCTGATCGTCTTTCAGGGGTCTTACTTACTTGCGTAATGGGAAATCTCATCTTGAGGGGGGCTTCATGCTTAGATGCTTTCAGCACTTATCCCGTCCACACATAGCTACCCAGCGATGCCTTTGGCAAGACAACTGGTACACCAGCGGTGTGTCCATCCCGGTCCTCTCGTACTAAGGACAGCTCCTCTCAAATTTCCTACGCCCACGACGGATAGGGACCGAACTGTCTCACGACGTTCTGAACCCAGCTCGCGTACCGCTTTAATGGGCGAACAGCCCAACCCTTGGGACCGACTACAGCCCCAGGATGCGATGAGCCGACATCGAGGTGCCAAACCTCCCCGTCGATGTGGACTCTTGGGGGAGATAAGCCTGTTATCCCCAGGGTAGCTTTTATCCGTTGAGCGATGGCCCTTCCATGCGGAACCACCGGATCACTAAGCCCGTCTTTCGACCCTGCTCGACTTGTAGGTCTCGCAGTCAAGCTCCCTTGTGCCTTTACACTCTGCGAATGATTTCCAACCATTCTGAGGGAACCTTTGGGCGCCTCCGTTACCTTTTAGGAGGCGACCGCCCCAGTCAAACTGTCTGCCTGACACTGTCTCCCACCCCGATAAGGGGTGCGGGTTAGAAGTTCAATACATTTAGGGTAGTATCCCAACAACGCCTCCACCGAAACTGGCGTTCCGGTCTCTCAGGCTCCTACCTATCCTGTACAAAATGTATCAAAATTCAATATCAAGCTACAGTAAAGCTCCATGGGGTCTTTCCGTCCTGTCGCGGGTAACCTGCATCTTCACAGGTACTATAATTTCACCGAGTCTCTCGTTGAGACAGTGCCCAAATCGTTACGCCTTTCGTGCGGGTCGGAACTTACCCGACAAGGAATTTCGCTACCTTAGGACCGTTATAGTTACGGCCGCCGTTTACTGGGGCTTCAATTCTCAGCTTCGCTTGCGCTAACCAATCCTCTTAACCTTCCAGCACCGGGCAGGCGTCAGCCCCTATACATCACCTTACGGTTTAGCAGAGACCTGTGTTTTTGATAAACAGTCGCTTGGGCCTATTCACTGCGGCTCTCTCGGGCTTGCACCCTACCAGAGCACCCCTTATCCCTAAGTTACGGGGTCATTTTGCCGAGTTCCTTAACGAGAGTTCTCTCGCTCACCTTAGGATTCTCTCCTCGACTACCTGTGTCGGTTTGCGGTACGGGCACCTCTCACCTCGCTAGAGGCTTTTCTTGGCAGTGTGAAATCAGGAACTTCGCTCTAAGAGCTTCGCTATCACAGCTCAATGTTAAAGAGTGCGGATTTGCCTACACTCACACCTCACTGCTTAGACGCGCATAACCAACAGCGCGCTTACCCTATCCTACTGCGTCCCCCCATTACTCAAATGGTGAGGAGGTGGTACAGGAATATCAACCTGTTATCCATCGCCTACGCCTATCGGCCTCGGCTTAGGTCCCGACTAACCCTGAGCGGACGAGCCTTCCTCAGGAAACCTTAGTCATTCGGTGGATGGGATTCTCACCCATCTTTCGCTACTCATACCGGCATTCTCACTTCTAAGCGCTCCACCAGTCCTTACGATCTGACTTCACAGCGATTAGAACGCTCTCCTACCACGGACATCTGAGATGTCCATCCACAGCTTCGGTGAATCGTTTAGCCCCGATACATTTTCGGCGCAGCGTCACTCGACCAGTGAGCTATTACGCACTCTTTAAATGATGGCTGCTTCTGAGCCAACATCCTGGTTGTCTAAGCAACGTCACATCCTTTTCCACTTAACGATTACTTGGGGACCTTAGCTGGTGGTCTGGGCTGTTTCCCTTTTGACTACGGATCTTATCACTCGCAGTCTGACTCCCGCGTATAAATCATTGGCATTCGGAGTTTGTCTGAATTCGGTAATCCGGGATGGACCCCTAGTCCAAACAGTGCTCTACCTCCAAGATTCTTAGCCGCGAGGCTAGCCCTAAAGCTATTTCGGAGAGAACCAGCTATTTCCAGGTTCGATTGGAATTTCTCCGCTACCCACACCTCATCCCCGCACTTTTCAACGTACGTGGGTTCGGGCCTCCAGTAAGTGTTACCTTACCTTCACCCTGGACATGGGTAGATCACCTGGTTTCGGGTCTACAACCACATACTCATTCGCCCTATTCAGACTCGCTTTCGCTACGGCTCCGCCTTATCAGCTTAACCTTGCATGGGATCGTAACTCGCCGGTTCATTCTACAAAAGGCACGCTATCACCCATTAACGGGCTCTAACTACTTGTAGGCACATGGTTTCAGGATCTCTTTCACTCCCCTTCCGGGGTGCTTTTCACCTTTCCCTCACGGTACTGGTTCACTATCGGTCACTAGAGAGTATTTAGCCTTGGGAGATGGTCCTCCCAGATTCCGACGGAATTTCACGTGTTCCGCCGTACTCAGGATCCACTCTGGAGGGAATGAACTTTCAACTACAGGACTGTTACCTTCTTTGGTGGGCCTTTCCATGCCGCTTCGCTTAACTCATTCCTTTGTAACTCCGTATAGAGTGTCCTACAACCCCAAGGAGCAAGCTCCTTGGTTTGGGCTCTTCCCGTTTCGCTCGCCGCTACTAAGGGAATCGAATTTTCTTTCTCTTCCTTCAGGTACTTAGATGTTTCAGTTCCCTGAGTCTGCCATCATCACGCTATGAATTCACGTGTAGATACTGTCCTATTAAAAACAGTGGGTTCCCCCATTCGGAAATCTCCGGATCAAAGCTCACTTACAGCTCCCCGAAGCATATCGGTGTTAGTGCCGTCCTTCATCGGCTTCTAGTGCCAAGGCATCCGCCATGCGCCCTTAATAACTTAACCTATATAAGTTATTAAGCCTAAAAATTAAAACTTAATAATAAAAAATCTATAATAGAAATTTGTTTGTTACTTTCAATGTCGTTTTATCCAGTTTTCAAAGAACAAGTTTTAGAAGATTCATAAACCTTCAAAACTGAACAGCAAGTGTAATCGTAGATGACCGAGTCATCTATTCCGTAATAATCCTTAGAAAGGAGGTGATCCAGCCGCACCTTCCGATACGGCTACCTTGTTACGACTTCACCCCAATCATCTATCCCACCTTAGACGGCTGGCTCCATAAATGGTTACCCCACCGGCTTCGGGTGTTACAAACTCTCGTGGTGTGACGGGCGGTGTGTACAAGGCCCGGGAACGTATTCACCGCGGCATGCTGATCCGCGATTACTAGCGATTCCGGCTTCATGTAGTCGAGTTGCAGACTACAATCCGAACTGAGAACGGTTTTATGAGATTGGCTAACCCTCGCGGGCTTGCAGCTCTCTGTACCGTCCATTGTAGCACGTGTGTAGCCCAGGTCATAAGGGGCATGATGATTTGACGTCATCCCCACCTTCCTCCGGTTTGTCACCGGCAGTCTCCTTAGAGTGCCCAACTAAATGATGGCAACTAAGAATAAGGGTTGCGCTCGTTGCGGGACTTAACCCAACATCTCACGACACGAGCTGACGACAACCATGCACCACCTGTCACCAATGTCCCCGAAGGGAAAGTCTTATCTCTAAGACGGTCATTGGGATGTCAAGACCTGGTAAGGTTCTTCGCGTTGCTTCGAATTAAACCACATGCTCCACCGCTTGTGCGGGCCCCCGTCAATTCCTTTGAGTTTCAACCTTGCGGTCGTACTCCCCAGGCGGAGTGCTTAATGCGTTAGCTGCAGCACTAAGGGGCGGAAACCCCCTAACACTTAGCACTCATCGTTTACGGCGTGGACTACCAGGGTATCTAATCCTGTTTGCTCCCCACGCTTTCGCGCCTCAGTGTCAGTTACAGACCAGACAGTCGCCTTCGCCACTGGTGTTCCTCCAAATCTCTACGCATTTCACCGCTACACTTGGAATTCCACTATCCTCTTCTGCACTCAAGTTCCCCAGTTTCCAATGACCCTCCACGGTTGAGCCGTGGGCTTTCACATCAGACTTAAGAAACCACCTGCGCGCGCTTTACGCCCAATAAATCCGGACAACGCTTGCCACCTACGTATTACCGCGGCTGCTGGCACGTAGTTAGCCGTGGCTTTCTAATAAGGTACCGTCAAGGCGCGTTCATTACCTAACGCACTTGTTCTTCCCTTACAACAGAGTTTTACGATCCGAAAACCTTCATCACTCACGCGGCGTTGCTCCATCAGACTTTCGTCCATTGTGGAAGATTCCCTACTGCTGCCTCCCGTAGGAGTTTGGGCCGTGTCTCAGTCCCAATGTGGCCGATCACCCTCTCAGGTCGGCTATGCATCGTTGCCTTGGTAGGCCGTTACCCTACCAACTAGCTAATGCACCGCGGGCCCATCCTGTAGTGACGCCGAAGCGCCTTTTAGCTTAAAGCCATGAGGCTAAAAGAATTATCCGGTATTAGCTCCGGTTTCCCGAAGTTATCCCAGTCTACAGGGCAGGTTGCCCACGTGTTACTCACCCGTCCGCCGCTAGGTTGTTTGAAATGCAAGCATTCCAAACAACCTCGCTCGACTTGCATGTATTAGGCACGCCGCCAGCGTTCGTCCTGAGCCAGGATCAAACTCTCCATAAAAAGTGTTTGAAAGCTCATTTGCTTTGCTAGCGTTATCTTGCTTGATAACATTTTGTTTCGATTCTTATTGAACCGAATTTATTGTGATTACATCTTGCTTGTTCAGTTTTCAAGGTTCATTTCGTTCGCCGTTATCTTAACGACTTACTTATTATATCATCATATCTTTTTGTTTGTCAACAACTTTTTAAAAGTTTTTTATAAGTTGTTAAGTAACTATTTGATAATAACAAATCTGATTAACGTCTGTCAATCGCTTTTTATATCTTA
Source organism: Kurthia huakuii LAM0618 (assembly GCF_000505545.1). GTDB lineage: Bacteria > Bacillota > Bacilli > Bacillales_A > Planococcaceae > Kurthia > Kurthia huakuii. The sequence continues at coordinate 62,599 of NZ_AYTB01000002.1, read as the reverse complement.
TTTTTTTAAGACAAGGAATATTATATATTATAAAGAATAATGATGCAATAGTTTTTTTATATTTTTTATTATTTATTTAAAAAACATTGTTATATGATAAAGGAGGAGGTGACTTCATTGGATTTTCATGTTAAAACAGCGACCTTTTCATACGAAGATTCGATCATTTCCTTCCCTGAACAACATACTATAGAAGAAAGCACCTGCACTACCCGGTTAACAATCGATGGCAACACCATAAAAAGGGTTGGGTTTTTAACAACACTTATAGAAGGAATTGCGCGTTGCTGTATATCTTCTTTTAGAAAAGCGACCATCGCTATTTCACTTTTTGAGACCTTTATTCCCGTTATGACCATAATACCGGGACGAGCAAATAAAATTTTTTTACAAAATGAGCAGCAAACGTTGTATACCATTGGACGTTCTTCATTTGTCGTCCGAGATGCACATCATCATTATGATGCTGCTTTTTCAATGGAAATCGAGCGCTGTGCACGAGCGCTGAAACAGCAACAAAAACTTGAAACGCCAAAAGATATGCGCGCACTACTGCAGCAAGATTACGATTTTTCACGTTTAACGCCATTTATTACAACGTGGTCTATCGCCTATATGCCGCGTGAAAAAGCACGGCATTTCTTGGCGATTATTGAGGAATGCTGCACATTTTTATCAGCACATTCCAAAACATTTATCAAGATTCCTTCTCTAACTCTTTATTCCGGACGAAAAGGAACGAATGGTTTTTTTGATCCAACGACGCAAACGATTGGTCTGTACTACAAATATGATCGCACCGCGCAAATGCAACTTGCCTTTTTCCATGAATATGGTCATCTTGTGGATTTGTATCACAAACATGATAAAGCTTATGCACGTAAAAGACAAAAGCTTTATGAACAGTTACAAGCATCTGAAACGTTGCAACGTATTTCTTCTAATACCGAGCTGCCACAGGGGCACCGGGATTATTTACTCTCTATAGAAGAAATTTTAGCGCGATTATTTGAAGGCTATGTATTCTATAAAATGACAAGGAAGATAAGTTCAAAGGAATTCGCGTTTACGGTGCCAGAGTTCCTACTATATGAAAATCTTTTCATAAATTAAAAAGCAGAAACCGCTATACAAGGCGATTTCTGCTTTTTATATGTTCTAGCGCTTACATTTCACCGCTTAATTTTACTAAAATTTTAGCTTGAGATTTATCGTTTGTTAATGCTTCGAAGCCCTTTTCAACAATATCCTCTAATTCAATTTGTGAGGTAATAATTCCTTGCGGTTGTAATTGGCCGGTGCCCATTAAATCAACCGTTTGCTGGAATGAAGTTGGCGTGTAGGCAATCGTTGAAGTCAACTTCACACCTGTATTTGTTAATTGCATTGGATTCCATTCAATTGGACGCGCAAAGATCGATACAATCACTACTGTTCCACGAGGGCGCGTCACTTCAATCGCTGATTTGAATGTTGGGGCAACGCCTGCTACTTCAAAAGTGACGTCCACACCCGCTGGCGCATATTGTTTTACCGCTTCTACCGGATCTACCTCAGCAGAATTAAAAATGGCTGTAGCACCTAATTCTTTCGCCATTTGTAAACGTGTTTCTGATAAATCAAAGACGATAATATTACTTGCACCTGCTGCTTTTGCGGCAATCACCGTTAATAAACCAATTGGACCTGCGCCAAATACAGCCACATTGTCACCAAATAAGAGATTTCCTTCTTTTACTGCTTGCACAGCTACTGCAGTTGGTTCTACAAGTGCCGCATCTTGTAATGATAAGGTATCAGGCAATTTATAAATGTTATGCTCAGGTGCATTCGCAAATGCTGCAAAGCCTCCATCACCATGTAAGCCAATAAAGCTGAAGCCATCATAGCAATCTACGTCTTCTGGTTTATTTCCGTGGGTAATTGTTGGATTCACAACAACACGGTCTCCTACTTTATAGTTCGTAACGTTTTTCCCCACTTTTTCGATAACACCTGAAAACTCATGCCCCATAATAATTGGCGCTACTTCACCTGTTAATTCATCGGGTTTATCAACCGGGACAAATACGGGCCCTTCTTGGTATTCATGTAAATCAGAGCCACAAATACCCGCCCAAGCGACGCGAACAGTTACCTCGTTATCCTGTAATGCCTTTAATTCTTTTTCTTCAACGCGAATATCTTTCTCGCCATGCCATACTGCTGCTTTCATATTCCTTCGCCTCCAAATAAATTAATTTTATCGTGCATTGTCGTAACCGGTTATACAACTGTATTATCGGTCAATGCATGCAAAATTTCAACACTCAGTTACTTTTAAGCTATATCAATATGGCATATACAATATGCCTTTTTCGAATGAAAATGATTCTTGTCGATTGCATTCGTTTTTCTTGCTATTACACTATGATATGCTTAGTTAAACGAGGTGAAACTATGGCAATTAAACGTTTAGCTGTAACAGGTTATAAGCCGCAAGAACTCGGAATTTTTAATGAGAAGCACCCCGGACTCGCCATTATTAAAAAAGCATTGAAAGACCGTTTACTTCTATTAATAGAAGATGGTCTTGAATGGGTGCTCGTCAGCGGTCAACTTGGCGTTGAAACGTGGGTCGTTGACGTCGTTTGGGAACTCCAAGAACAGTATCCACAGCTGCAATACGGCGTCATGATTCCATTTTTAGATCAAGAGAAAAATTGGAATGAACAAAAAAAGGCGCATTATATGGAAATGATGGCGAAGGCTGATTTTACAACCGCTATCACCAATCGTCCATATGAAGCGCCGTGGCAATTTGTCGAGAAGAACAAGTTTTTCGTCTTACATTCCGATGCGTTTTTAATTTTGTACGATGAGGAGCAGGACGGTTCGCCAAAATACGTCAAACGCCTAGTCGAAACGTATATCGACAAACATAATGCGTCGTATGAGCTGTTAACGATTGATGCCTATGATTTACAAATGGTCGCTGAGGAAGAGCAACAGCGCATATGGGAACAGCACGAATTTGAATAAAAAAAGAGGCTGGGACAAAACAGTTCATTTTCCTTTTTTAGCGTTCGCAACAAAAAACCGGAACCGCGCCACTGCGCGATTCCGGTTTTTCTTATGCTCATCTGAGATGGTGTTGTTACACGTATGTCCCAGCCTCTTTTTTATGTGCTTAAGCTTCTTTTTCAGTGAACTCAGTTGATTGTTTACGTGGATTAACGGCATCTAACTCTTGTTGTTCTTCTGTTGAGAATGAATCCTTTTTCCAAGGAATCATATTGAACACAATGTTTAACAAGATTGCTGTTAAGCTACCTGCTACGATACCGTTACTTGTAATGATTTGAATACTCTCAGGTAAGATTTTGAAAATGTCCGGCACAACCGTTACGCCAAGACCCATACCTAATGAGCACGCGACGATCATTGCATTTCCTTCATTTTTACCGATAGCAGCAGCAAGCATTTTCACACCTTGTGACATCACTGTACCGAACATGACGATCATCGCACCGCCAAGTACGGCAGTTGGGATGATTGTTGCGAGTGCAGCGATTTTTGGTAAGAAACCAAGTGCCACAAGCATCACACCTGTTACAACGATAACAGCGCGGTTTTTCACGCCTGTAATTTGCATTAGACCAACGTTTTGAGAGAACGCTGTATATGGGAATGAGTTGAAAATACCACCGATAATTGATGCTAAACCTTCTGAACGATAGCCACGAGCTAACGCTTTTGAGTCGATTGGTGTTTTTGTCATGTTGCTAAGTGCAAAGTAAGAACCTGTAGATTCTACTAATGACACGATTGCGACTAACGTCATCGTTAAAATAGGTACGAGATCAAACTCAGGTGTTGCAAAGTAGAATGGTTTCACCATATGTACCCATGAAGCGTCTGCTACGTTTGTGAAATCTACTTTACCCATGAATCCAGCGATCACTGTACCTACAACTAAGCCAATTAAAATGGCAATGGCACGTACAAAACCTGTAGAGAAACGATAGATTAATACGATAAGAATCATTGTCGTAAATGCTAAAATAACATTTTCAGCTGAACCAAAGTCTTTCGCACCTTGGCCACCTGCTGCGTTATTGAATGCGACTGGAATTAATGTAACCCCGATAATTGTTACAACCGAACCTGTAACGATTGGTGGGAAAAATTTAACTAATTTTCCGAAGAAACCTGAAATAACTACAACGATTAAACCAGATGCGATAACTGCACCATAAATCGAGCCTAAACCGTATTCTGTCCCAATACCGATGATTGGTGTAACAGCTGTAAATGTACAACCTAAAACTAATGGTAAGCCGATACCGAATACTTTACCGCGCATTACTTGTAGTAATGTCGCGATACCGCACATTAGAATGTCGATTGAAATTAAATACGTCATTTGCGCGGCGTTAAATCCTAGTGCACCACCGATAATCATCGGTACTAAAATTGCACCCGCATACATTGCAAGTAAATGTTGAATCCCTAATGTCGCAAGTTTTGCCTTGTTCATTGTCCTAATTGCCTCCTAAGCAAATGTTACTGTGCCATTTTCCAATGAAGAAACAATTGCTAACGAATCAACGCGATATCCTTGTTCGCGAAGCGCTTGACCACCTGGTTGGAATCCTTTTTCAATTACGATTCCGATGCCGGCAACGTTTGCGCCCGCTTGGTTAGCGACTGAAAGTAAGCCTTTTGCAGCTTCTCCGTTTGCTAAGAAATCATCGATGATTAGTAATGTATCTTCGTTATCTAAAAAGTCTTTAGAAACTGAAATGGTATTCGTTACTTTTTTTGTGAATGAATAAACGTCAGCAGTATAAATATTGTCTTGTAATGTTACTGATTTACGTTTGCGGCCAAACACTACCGGTACATCTAAAATTAAACCAGCCATTACCGCTGGTGCGATACCTGAAGCTTCAAGTGTTAAAATTTTTGTGATGCCTGCATCTTTATATAAGTCAGCAAATTCTTGGCCCATTGCTTGCATTAATTTTGGGTCGATTTGATGATTTAAAAATGAATCAACTTTTAAAACGTCTCCCGATAAAACTTTACCTTTTTCTAAAATTGCTTGTTCTAATGCTTTCACGATGAAAGGCTCCCTTCGAATGTTCACTTTTTTTACAAACAAAAAAACTCGAGGTATACTACCCCATTCGTAATTCTACGAGTAGGGCAATAGACATCGAGTATCAAGTCGAATATAAAACGAAATAAACGTTTTGAATTTATTGCCTCTCATAGTCAATTCATTTACGGCGAATCGGTAGAAACTCGTGGGCCATATCCCCACTATTATATGAGTAAGTTGTTCTAAGTTGTTTGTTAGTTAAAAGAAATAATGTACAAAGTATATCACTCTATAACTCAAAATCAATACAAGTTTAAGAATTCTATTTATTCATAATAATAAGAAATTAAGCTGAATTCTTAACATTCATTTACTCATGCACCATTTATACGCCATTTCACGAACATTATTCTCTTTTTTGTACTTAACATAAGTTTTTAAGATGTGAAAAGTTCATCTTTTTACGTCTTGTTGAGCGTAGTTGTTTTACTTTTTTTAGGACATGAATTGCACAAAAAAGAGGCTGAGACAAAACATGTCATGTTCCTTTTTTAGCGTTCGCAACAAAAAACCGGAACCGCACTTTGGCGCGATTCCGGTTTTTCTTATTGACGGTGACCTGTTTCTAAATCAACATCTTGCAGTTTGTATACTTTTGTTTTGTGTTTGATTTTGTAACCAATCCATAACAGTAAGAAAATCGGTACACTAATGTACGAAACGGTCATACCGACCCAATCGATATCGCCACCGATAAAGTCTTGCACTTGGCCGACTAAAATAATCGCACATAAAATGAAGGCGAAAATCGGACCAAATGGATACCAACCTGAGCGATATGGTAAGTCATGTAAATCTTTCCCTTGTGCAATGTATGCTTTGCGGAAGCGGTAATGACTTGCGGCCATCCCAATCCATGCGATAAATCCACACATACCAGATGAAGATAATAGCCACATATAAACGTTACCGGTACCAAAGAATGACGTTAAGAACGCTAAACAAGCGACTAAGACGGTTACGAGTAATGCTGCAACTGGTACGCCTTTATGGTTTAATTTTAAGAAGATTTTCGGTGCTAAACCATCTTTCGCTAATTGCCATAATGTACGTGATGATGCATATAAACCAGAGTTACCTGCTGATAAAATCGCTGTTAACACAACGGCATTCATTAATGTTGCCGCAAATGCGATACCAGCATTTTCAAATACTAATGTGAATGGACTAATCGCTACGCTATCATCTGTATTCACTAAGCGAGGGTCTGTGTATGGAATTAATAAACCAATCGCAAATAACGCTAAAATATAAAATAATAAAATACGCCAGAAAATTGATTTTACGGCTTTTGGAATTGTTTTTTCAGGATCTTTCGCTTCACCAGCAGTAGCACCAAGTAATTCTGTCCCTTGGAACGAGAATCCAGCTGCTAGGAAAATACCTAACATTGCAAAGAAGCCGCCGTGGAATGGACCGTCCCCTTCAAAGAAGTTTGTGAAGCCAACCGGTGCTTTGCCGCCGATAATACCGAAAATCATTAAGAATGATACGACTAAGAAAATAATAATGGTTGCGACTTTAATAAATGCGAACCAATATTCACTTTCACCAAATGTGTTTACTGATAAATAATTCAGTAAGAAAATAATAACTAGGAATGCAGCACTCCAAATATATGAAGGTGTATCTGGGAACCAATATTTCATGACAAGTGCAACGGCCGCTACTTCTGCAGCAATCGTTACAGCCCAGTTATACCAATAATTCCAACCTAATGCGAATCCAAGTGATGGATCAATAAATCTTGTCGCATATGTGCTCGTAGATGATACCGGCATATATGCGGCCATTTCCCCAAGTCCTGTCATTAAGAAGTACACCATAATACCAATTAATGCATAGGCAACGAGTGCGCCACCAGGGCCTGCTTGTGCAATCGAGTTACCACTTGCAAGTAGTAAGCCCGTACCAATCGTACCACCAAGAGAAATCATCGTAATGTGGCGCGATTTTAACCCGCGATTTAACTCGAGCTCTTCTGTTTTGTTGCTCATAAAATTTCCTCTTTTCCTATTGCTTATCAAGGTCTAACAGTGGTTTTTCCGAATAAAAAAATCCCATTCTAGAGCAATCGTCTAAAATGGGTTATATGTATACGTTAGTCCCACAAAACTTAGATTAAAGATAGCTCAACACGCTGTGACGTGACAGTTCTGCACCTATTAAGCGACAGCCCCAGCATTCAAATGAAAAAGCATTTGAAATACTTCGGCAAACGTTCCTTTCTCATTTTGTCAGTAATGCTTTCTCATCTCGAAAATGATAGTCATAACGTTCGCGACCTCTACCTCACCTTTTTTGCTGGATGAGGCGTTGCAATATTCTTTTTAATACTCGTTTCATTCTAATATAAATCGAATGTTACTTCAAGACTTAATTTACAACAAAATTTATGTAATTATCTGACATTTTAAACCTATACTTTAGATAAGTAACCTGTTAATCTTAGGTCAAACATTGAATAGGAGGCATTTTATGGAACATTCGGATTTTGAAACATCACGAAAATGGACGAAGGCAACATGGCTGTTTGTGCTAGGTATCGTTTGTATTTCATTTACAATGCGTTCACCGCTCACATCAGTCGGACCAATCGTCGAAATTTTACGTGAAAACTTACATATTTCAAATGTTGTGGCGGGCTTCATTACAACAATCCCGCTTCTAGCATTTGCACTTGTGTCCCCGTTCGTGCCAAAAGTGTCACGACGAATTGGCATCGAGCGCGCACTTTTTGTATCGATGTTTATGCTCGGCATTGGCGTCATTTTACGCTCGCTCGGCGATAGTACAATGCTTTATATTGGTACGGTTTTAATCGGTGTCGGCATCGCCTTTAGTAACGTACTCATGCCGAGTATTATTAAGCTGCGCTTCCCATTACAAATTGGCTTACTAACCGCGATTTTCACCGTCTCGATGAATGTTACCGCTAGTGTCGCAGCCGGCGTCAGCTATCCAATTGCCACAACGGCACTTGGCTGGCAAGGCTCGCTATCGATTTGGCTTGTGTTTATTATAATTGCCATCATCATTTGGTTCCCGCAAACAAAACAAAGCGACCATACGAGCACGGCGCATCTTGCAGGTGAGCCACCGAAAAAGAAAATTTGGCAATACCCGCTGACGTGGGCACTGACATTTTCAATGGGCTTCCAATCCTTTTTATTTTATACGACTGTTGCGTGGGTTCCCGCTATGCTTGTAGAGCAAGGCATGAACGCAAGTGCATCAGGTGCGATGTTTTCGGTGTTGCAGCTATCACAAATTCCAATGACATTTATTGTCCCGATATTAGCTGGTCGCACACGTGATCAACGCCCGCTCGTTATCATGTTCTCATTATTTTATCTCATTGGCTTTGGCGGGCTACTACTTGAATGGACAACACTGACATGGCTTTGGATGGTGTTTCTCGGTCTAGCAGGCGGCGCGTCATTTGGTATTTGTATGATGCTCTTCTCCGTTCGCGCACGCAATGCGTATGAAGCAGCCGAGCTATCGGGCTTTGGTCAATCAATTGGCTACCTTTTAGCAGCAACAGGCCCCGTATTATACGGTTATGTCTATGACCATTCAACAAATGGCTTCCATAGCGCCAACTTCGTCTACTTAGCTGTCGCGATTATTTTATTCGTATTCTCGTATGTGAGTGCGAAAGATCGCTACGTGACGAATGATTAATAACTTGAGTCGCATTTCGGTGCGGCTCTTTTTTAATGCGCCGTCAGAAATGAGCGATTATGCGAAGAAGCGTGTTTTGGATACAACATAATTTTAAATATGCGTCAGCACTAAGCACATACCACTAGAAAAAGGACAATCATTTGCTTCTAACTGTCCTTTTCTAAAATAAGTGCTATGCGTGTAGCGATAGTTACGACAACTTCATAACAGCACCTTGCAAAAAGCGGACAAAAAATGCCCGTTAGAGATGCCATTTGAGCTGTTTTTCGCTTTTTAACGGTCTTTTTATGTTATAACCATGCACCGCTTCGCCGCAGCATGTCGCATTTTTCGTTTTTTTGAATAAATGACAGCAACGTATGGCGCGCGATTTTTTTTGTGTGAAAAATGCCCGTCAGAGACGCAAAACAGACCGCTTTTGGCTCATTTCGCGTAAAAACACGCCCATTCCACTTCTGAAAAATAATAAAAATCGATTGTTTAGTAGTAAATAAAAATTTTCGTTGACAGCTTTCTGCACGATGCTTACTAAAAACTCTTTTTTCAGTGCGTACATAGCCCTTGTTTGGCACTTATTTTCAACTATGTTGTATCCAAAACACGCTTTTAGAGCTTCTAGCTGATTTCTGACAACACATTAAAAAATGGCCGCAACGATTTAATAATCGCTACGACCATCAAGCTATTTGACGAACGCCTCTTTATTGTTCATAAATGATTTTTGAACGATGTAGTAAGAAGGCTTCAATCGATACGTTGATTTTGGCAACTCCCAATTGTCCCACGTATATTGTTTAAATGCTGGTACAGTTTTACGCTGCTGCGCTGGTAATGTTTGCACGACTTGATCGTTGTCATCGACAAATGCCACGCCAACTTGAATACCGTTTACTTTCTCACGCGCATAGTAATCTGATTTACTAATATTACCGATGACTTCCTTTAAACTTGGATCCGTAAAGCTCATAAGCATCCATGGTATGCGTAACTCAATAAAATGCTCGTGCTCATTAATATTGAAATCAACTAACGAATTGTAGTCGGGTGCTTCAGGATTCGCATTGCCTTCAAGCAATTTCCCTGTTTCATAACTATCAAATGGGACTTCTTGCTTTGTCGTCGGAATCAACAGCTTTTGACTCAATACGTAATTAATCGGCGTAAAGTTACCGCTATTTTGCTGTGGATGATATTGTACGTTGTTCGGATTAAATCGCTCGTAATACAGCGCAAAAATATCGTACTGCGTATCGACAAGTAGTCGCGCATCGTTTGCAGATTTTAGCGGTGCAATAAATTCGAGCGCATTTTTCGTTTTTAAGTGATAGTCGTTGATTGTTTTATTTCCTTGCGTTTGCTTCGTATCGAGCATCAGCATCGGGTAGCCGTTTGCATTATCGGCCATTTGAATTTTGTAATACACATAGCGCTCATCATGCTGCATCATAAGCGACTGAATCGGCCCATTTGATTGATACATCGTTTTCGCATCGTGCCAATCGCTATCATCACCATCTACTTTGATTTTCAATCTATCAAAGCTCAATAGCCCAAACTGCTGCTCACTCGTCTGCGCATTTGACCAAAATGGGCGGCGGTCCGGGTCATCTAAATCCATCGTATTCCACGTTCGCTTAAACCATTCATCTTGCCACGTAAAGATCAGGCCACCCATTAGATCTTCATGTAAAATATCTTCATATAAATGAACGAGCGTTTCGCCTTGTGCGGTTTCTGACATATGGCCTTGATTCCAACCATTGACGTTATTATGCGTTTTACCGCGCGATGACGGAATCCCAAACTCAGCAATCAGCACCGGCATATCATGTGCCGCATGTAAATCTTTTAAATACGCCGCATAGTTGTTTTTCTTGCCGCGGAAGTCCACGTAATCGTTGTATTGATAGTTCAGTGATTCCGGATAATACGGATAGACATGGTAACTTGCAAATTGCTTCGTTTTTGTAACGTCACCTTTTAAATGAATGACATTCGGATTAACCGACACTAAATCTTCTTTCGGGTCCGGTTCTTCCGGATGCTCTAGTATATCGGTCGTCACCCAGTTCGTGAAGCTCAACGGACGAATCCAGTTGTAGTGCTCTTTTTCATACGTGGCGACGTAATCCATATTTTCTGCAATCCAGTGCTCAAATGGTGACGCATCTTTTGTATACACGTAGTTGCCGTTATAATCGCCAACCTCTTTATTTTTCTTATTCGTTGATTGCACCATCTCAGGGTCCCACTCAATGCCGAGCACCCAGCCAATGACATATTCCGATACATCAGCCGTATAGGCGCCTGTTGCATGCCCTTTTTTATAGGCAATCATTTCATTGCCATGAATAATATCGACAATGTGGCGGATTTCATCGCGGAATTCCTTCGTTGCTTGCTTATCGTACACATTGCCCTTTTTGACGATGCGCTCCTCATCAATCCACGTCCCATGCAGTAAATAAAGTGGATGGTCGTGCGTTTCATTGTAGCGCTTCAACGCATTGTAAAAGCCCGGTGGTTGTACGGTATAGACACGAATCGTATTCGAGCCGAGCTTCCCGATATCTTGGAACCATTTATAATATTCATTTTCGGTAATTGCAGCTTGCCCTGGGAATGCACCCGGCTTCCCCATACCGAGATTGACGCCTTGAATTTTCATCGATTGCCACTTACCGTCGATTTGTACTTGCATACCGCTATCATCAATGCGTGACACATACTGTACGTCTTTTGGCTTCGTACGCTGCGCTACCTTTTTCGCCTTTTGCTCATCGGTTTGTGCGAGTACGTGCTTCATCATCGGTACATACGTATTCCAATAAAAGCCGGTCTCTTTACTAAAATAGTTAATCCATTTATTAAGCGTTTCAACGCCAAAATATTGATAATAGTTTGGCACAGACGGCGTCACATTAAATTGACCTGCGAAATAATACGAGGTCGCATTGTTGATCGTCATTTTATTAACGGCGACAAATGTTGTCGGCACGCCGTATTTATTCATTCGCTTCTTGCCGGAATCGGTTAAATCCCAGTTAAAGTTTGCGAGTGTCGCTTCTGCCGACTCACTTTCGACAATATCAAACCAGCCGTTGAAAGCGACAGACTCCGTTAACCCAAACTGCTTTTTACCCGCTTCGGTAAATTTCACGGTCAGTTTATCCGCGACATCTTTGTCGTCTTCGAGCACAAAATATTGCTCTTGTTCTTCATTGACTAATACGAAGCCTGAACCACTATAAGTCCAATCCTTCGTCGCTTTTAGCCACGTAGGCATATCGGGATTGTCGAGTGACAGGTCATTGAAATGACGACCAATCCAGCCCGACGAATGAATGCCGAGCACGCTGCTCATATGCTCGCGTACTTCTGTCGTTGTTGGGGTGGCAAGCGTATTAAACTCGGTCACAAGTGTTACGGCTTTATCGCTTTCAAGGCGTTTAAAAATCGCATCCCACTCATCCATCGTTAAGCCGCCATCAAGTTTTTTCGGCTTGGCGCGGCCCTGTTGCTCCTCATACACGCCGTATGTATCCGCGATATAAATTAAATTCGTCTTCTCATACGATGTCGGTAAGCTCCCGACCGGCTTATTCTTTTCAGGATGATAGCCATAATAATCTGTAATGGCGTAAGGCTCGTCCTGAGCATTCACATATTTTTCTGCTTTCAATAGCCAGTTGAAGCCTTGGTGTTCCGCATACTCGGTCGTCGCAACGGTCTTATCAATGACCGCAATCGACAGCGGCTTATCACTTTTCAACTGCCAGCCGCCAAAAATAATAAGCAGCATCGCGAGAACAAGCCCGCAAATTACTAATAATTTTTTCATCGTCGCATCCCCTTATAAGCCTTTTCGAACCATTTCGCCCCAGCTGCTTTTACCGCGTGCGTAATTCCATAAGCCAAGCAGACGGAACCATAGCGTGCATGGTTTGTACCAGAAAATTTCCGTTATCGCTAACACGAAAAGCCGCCAAATGTCTTTGACCGTCATATAGCGTTTCATGAGCCATGACTCCATAATGACTGACACCATCGAGAACAGCGCTCCGTTGATTACGAATAATAATAGAAGTAACAACGCAAATTCTAAATAGACACCGCCTGTAAAGAACGCGAAAATAACGTATAAATAGCCCGTAAACTCAATAATCGGGCCGAGACATTCGATAAATAAAAAATATGGGAATGCGATAAAGCCGAGCTTGCCGTAGCGTGGATTGGCGAAAATTTGCTTATTGCGCCACAGACTTTCAATCAGCCCCTGATGCCAGCGACTGCGCTGACGTTTGAGTTGCTGATACGTTTCCGGTGCCTCGGTCCAACAAACCGGATACGGTAAAAACTTAATTTTTTTCTGCTTGTCTTTTTTACGAATGAGGCGATGCAAACGCACGACTAATTCCATATCCTCGCCGATTGTATTGCGTAAATAGCCACCTACTTCAACGACTTCTTTTTTCGCAAAAATACTAAATGCACCTGAAATAATAAATACCATATTGAAGCGGCTAAACGTAATACGACCCATTAAAAAGGCGCGGAAATATTCGATGATTTGCATCATAACGAGCGGTTTATCCGACATGCCATAGCGCATTAACGTCCCCATTTGAATATCTGAGCCATTCGCTATTTTCACGTTACCACCTGCTGCAATGACATTCGGATCTTTCACGAATGCCTCCATTACTTGCACAAGTGAGTTTTCACCTAAAATACAGTCCCCATCAATCGAACAAAAATACGGATACTTTGATAAGTTAATGCCGCTATTTAACGAATCCGCCTTCCCGCCGTTTTCCTTATCAATTAGTAAAATACGCGGGTCAATCGTTGATTGGTAAACGCCACGTACTTCTTTTGACGGTAATGTCGTTTGAATGACGCGGTGAATTTTTTTCATGTTGAAATGTTTAATCGCGACGTCTAGCGTGTCGTCTTTTGAGCCGTCATTAATAATGATAATTTCATATTCCGGGTAACGGCTACTTAATAGCGACTGTACGGTATTAATAATATTAATGCTTTCATTGTATGCTGGTACAAGAATCGATAGCGGATACACATAGTTAATGTCTTGAAGCTCCTCATCGACTGCTTCACGCGCGATATTGCGCCCGCGGTACAACTCAAGTAATGAAAATAACAGCATAATGACATACACACCGATTACAACAAACATATACAGTAAAATAAGCGTTTGAAAAATCGTATTAATCCACTGCCACATCTGCGCTACCTCCTTTCAAGTAAGCGTTAATCGCATCGTGCATATACGCGTCATCAATCGAAGCTAACATTTTTTCAAACATCGCGCGGCCATTTGTATATTGACCGATTGCTTGAATGGCAGCTTGTCGCACGATAAATGATTTATCTTGCGCAAGCACGACTAAATAAGCTTGTACATCGTCAAGCGTATATTGCGCGGCAAGTTTAGCAAACAGCATACGATTTTCGGGATTTTCCGAATAAAAATATTCTTCAAAATCCGCCAATGATTTTTCGGTCCCAATCGCACTCAGTACATTCACCGCTTCATCGCGGACTGCTACATTTTCATGATATAACAATTCATGAACAATAAAACTTGAATAAGCTAATTGTCGTTTTGCCATCACTTTTAGCGCCGCTACAAGCCAATCTGTATCCGCATGTTTTTCGTCAACAATGTCGTAAATCATATCATCGCTCATGCAGTTTACAATCATCGTCACTTGATTCGCTGCCAAACTTTTTTTAGCATGTCGATAAAATTCATATGTAGTTGCTTCATCTAATGTCGCGATAATTTTCAAACCAAGAAAGCGTTCCTTACGTGCAATATTCTTTTTTGCTAACATCTTTTTCACTTCAGGTAAGAGCGACACAATATGAAAATCCAACATTTGATACAACGCATTAATACGCTGCGTTCTACTTTTACCGCGAAATTGTCGCTTATATGCCGGGCTATAGTACGCATCCATATAACGATAAATACGCTGTAAAATCGCGTCATCTTTCACGTACGCGATATAACTTTCAGCGATTGTTTCGATTGCTTCAAATTCAGTACTTGTACTACAAATCACTTTTTGCTGTTCATTGCCTTCCACAAAGTAGGCATAGCACGCAGGTGTATGCTCCTGCACATACGCCGCCATTTCACGCTGCCTTTTTTGAAATTTTTTCGTATCGACTGTCACGTAAATCGTTATTAAAAACAGCACGATAAACGCCGCAACGACACCATATGATAACCAAATAATCCCCGTCATTTATGCGTCCTCTTCATTAACTGTTGTTTCACTTGTGCGCTTAAAACTCCTAAGTTAAACGGACGAATGATATAGAAATCGACACCTTGCTCAAACGCCGAAATTTGGTCCTCGGGTGCAGGTAACCGAGACATGAAGAAAATCGAAAACTTACGATCATTAGGGAGTGCACGCAATTCACTGACAACTTGCAACCCATTTTTTCGCGGCAATTTCGCATTTAACAACACGATATGTTCATGCTCTGAGTGATACCAATCAGACGTTAAAAAAGCTTCGCCATCTGAAAATGTTCGAAGCGTAATTTCGGCATTCGGCAGTTGAATATTACGAATCGCATTTTGCAACATATGACGCGCTACTTCATTCGATTCGACAATGCTAATTTTCTTCATCATTTTTTGGCGGCGACTAAAACATTGGCTACTATTTTTATCAAACGGTACAGCGCTCGTTGGAAGCTGTCCGAGCAATTCAGCTTTAATGACATCAAAATCTTCTACGCCTTGGCGTAACTCACAAATCGTCGCTTGCCAACTCACTTGTGGGAAATCCCGCTCCAAACGTTTCAAATAAAACTGCGCTTCTTTTTGTGTTGATTCATATAGTAAAATGCCCATAACATTATCAGCTAACACAAAATATAAGTTATTGGCACGCGCTGTTTTCAACAACATTTGCTGTAATTGCTTAAAGGTTGTATCGCCATAAGGTCGTAAACTAATCGTTGACACAACAACGTATTGCCGTTCAATTTGATGTTGAAAAAATTTCGAGATTTTTTTTACTTCTGCCTCAGATAAAAAATTGGACAATTTATCCATCTTTCTAGCCTCTCTTTCATTCATATAACATTAATAATTTATTATTTTCTGTTAAAAGGAACTTTATGGCTATTATAGATGGAATGGAGGCTTTTGGTAACAATAAAAAGGCTTTTTCTTCGTATTGTCTAATGTTCGATGGTAAATATCTGCCGTTGCTGGTGATAATGGCGGTACGAGCCACACCCAGTTGCCGGTTACATCACGCCCCGCTTGTTGCTCCTGCTTTTCAAATAGAAGAAACTGCTCCACCGCTGTATGGTGATCGACAATCGACACACCGTCTTCCTTATACGAATAAAGTACGGCGCGATTTAACTCGACAAGAGCATAGTCTTTCCAGAGCGAGGCATTTTTTGATGTATCTAAGCCCATTTTTTCCGCGATAGTCGGCAGCATATTATAGCGATTCTCATCAGCCAAGTTACGTGCGCCAATTTCTGTCCCCATATACCAACCGTTAAATGGCACCGATATAAATTCAATACCACCAACATCTACTTTCATATCGGAAATCATCGGCACCGCATACCATTTCAATCCAAGCTCGCTAAACCACTCAAGTGTTGGATGACGCAGTGGTACTTCTAAAATATGCGCCGCTGGAATGTCAAAAACGACAGGCGCATCGTCTGCTACTTGAATGACAAGTGGTAAAACGTCAAAGCGCCCTTGCTCCCCTCGCCAGCCAAGCTCAAGACATTTTTTCGTAAACTCAACCGACGCTGGGTCCCCGATAATACCCGATGCTGTTTCATAACCCGCATAACGAACGAGCTGATGATTCCAAATGCGCACGCTCGGGTCAAATACCGAAATGGTCGAGCGAATTTTGCCGCCATTTGTCGCGTAATCAATATGTTCAATCAACGCCTCATAAATCGCTTGTGGCGTCCGTAAATCGCGGCGGTCAAAGGTGTGAAGCGATTTCCAAAACAAGCGGCCGATGCATTTATTGCTGTTGCGCCACGCAAGCTTCATCGCGTAATCGATTTCTTCTGATGTATATTCAACAGTCCCCGCTGCGTGGATTTGTTGTAAGCGTTGTTCCACATAAGACGGTGTTAGTTTATTTTCAGCTGTGTACTGTTCTAAAAAATTTTGTAGTTGTTCTAACAAAATAGCCACTTCCTTAAAATAAGTCTTTCTTACATCATGTGCTTAGCTCCGTCGATTGTACAACCATTCATTCCATAAAAAAATATGTATTTTAGATGTATGTAAAAAAAACGTCACATCTTCATTTTCATCTAGCTGTCTTTATTCTATTGTTGTCATTCCCTCACTAAATTATCAATTAGCACCTATATTATCACTATTATGAACGTATTAATGAGAATATAAAAAAGCTTGTTTCAATGTAGAAAACAGCGATTATCTTCGTAAAGAAATGTTTTTCCGTGCGCAATAAAGGGTATGTATATATGTTATACGTTTCCAGAACACTCATTATATCTTTACACATCATTCACTTAACAATTATAATTTCTAAACAATAATTATTATTATTTACTTTTCATTCTAAATAACTTCTGTTATAGTAATTAGAGAAGAGAACATTAACTCATATGGGAGGCAATATGAATGACGAACAATAACAACGAAAAATTAACGACAATCACTGGTGCTCCAGTTGTATCACATGATAATACACAAACTGCAGGCCGTCGTGGTCCAGTCCTATTACAAGACGTATTCTTAATTGAAAAATTAGCAAACTTTAACCGTGAAGTAATCCCAGAACGTCGTATGCACGCGAAAGGTTCAGGTGCATTCGGTACGTTTACCGTTACACACGATATTACGAAATATACGAAAGCAAAAATCTTCTCTGAAGTAGGAAAACAAACAGAAATGTTCGCTCGTTTCTCTACAGTAGCCGGCGAACGTGGTGCTGCTGATGCAGAGCGCGACATTCGTGGTTTCGCGTTAAAATTCTACACTGAAGAAGGAAACTGGGACATGGTTGGTAACAACACGCCGGTATTCTTCTTCCGCGATCCATTACACTTCCCAGACTTAAACCATGTTGTAAAACGCGACCCTAAAACCAACATGAAAAATGCTAACTCAAACTGGGACTTCTGGACAATGCTTCCTGAGGCATTACACCAAGTAACAATCGTCATGTCTGACCGTGGTATTCCAAAAGGTTTCCGCAACATGCACGGTTTCGGTTCTCACACATACTCATTCATCAACGCTGATAACGAACGCGTATACGTGAAATTCCACTTCCGTACACAACAAGGTATCGAAAACTATACAAACGCAGAAGCTGCTGAAGTTGTTGGTAACGACCGCGAATCTTCACAACGCGACTTATTCGGCTCAATCGAGCGCGGCGATTTCCCTAAATGGAAAATGTTCATCCAAGTAATGACTGAAGAACAAGCGCGCAACCATAAAGACAACCCATTCGATTTAACAAAAGTTTGGTACAAATCTGAGTACCCATTAATCGAAGTTGGCGAGTTTGAATTAAACCGTAACCCAGAAAACTACTTTGCTGATGTTGAACAAGCTGCCTTTGCACCGTCAAACGTTGTGCCAGGTATCTCATTCTCACCTGACCGTATGCTACAAGCGCGTCTATTCGGCTATCAAGATGCGACACGCTACCGTTTAGGCGTGAACCATCACCAAATCCCTGTTAACACACCAAAATGTCCATTCATGGTTTATCACCGTGATGGTCAAGGTCGTGTGGATGGTAACCGTGGCTCTGCAATCACGTACTATCCAAACAGCTACGGTGCTTTACATGGCCAAGCTGAATATAAAGACCCTGCACTAGAGCTTGATGGACCTGCTGACATCTACGACTTCCGCGAAGATGACAACAACTACTTCGAGCAACCAGGTAAATTATTCAACTTAATGAGCGATGACCAAAAGCAACAGTTATTTAATAACACGGCTGCTGATATGGCACCGGTTGAAGACTTCATTAAAGAACGCCACATCATCCACTGCTACAAAGCAGACCCTGCGTACGGTGAAGGTGTTGCCAAAGCAATGGGTAAAGATATTAACGATATCGACGTCAACAAAGAAATCAAATACTTCTAGACCTTGATTAAGAGAAGTAGCCACGGCTGCTTCTCTTTTTTTGCAGACGAAAAAGGAGCTTGGGCACTAAATGCTCAAACTCCTTTTTTATCATTTTTTCGCAGAAGACACCCTCCTCAACGCGTGGAGCGAGTAGGTGGGGGATGAATGCGGTGCTTAAAAGTAGAAATGGAACGTTTGTTTGTGTTAAACTAGAAGGCAAACAAGGAGGTGTTCGCCATGATCTACAAAGCATACCCATTTCGTCTCTATCCGAACAAAGACCAACAAGCGTTGATTCATCAAACGCACGGTCATTGTCGTTTTGTCTATAACCATTTTCTTTCATTATGGAATACAGCATACAAAGAAGAAGGAAAAGGCTTAAATCGCTCCAGTATGTCTAAACTGCTGACAAAACTGAAAAAACAGGACGAGACAGCCTGGTTACGCAACGTAGATAGTGTGGCCTTACAAACCTCCTGTGAACAGCTCGTGGATGCATTCGGGCGTTTTTTCAAGAAACAAAACAACTATCCGCGTTTCAAAAGCAAGAAAAACGCCGTGCAAAGCTATACGACCAAAAATACGAATCACAATATTGCGATTGTCGGCAACAAAATCAAGTTACCCAAACTAGGACTCGTCAAATTCAAACAAACTCGCGCGCTCGAAGGTCGAATTATGCGTGCAACGATTCATTACCATGCGAGTGGGCGTTTTTCGGTGTCCATTACGTGCGAAGTCCCCGAATTTCAGCCCCTACCAAAAACCCATCAAGCAATTGGCATTGATTTAGGCATCACCGATTTCGCGATTCTTTCGGATGGACGTAAAGTCGATAACCAACGCTTTACGGCTAAGATGGAACAAAAGTTAAAACGTGAGCAGCGAAAACTTTCACGCCGTTACGAACAAGCGAAAAAAGACAACCGGGTTTTACGAGACTGCATGAACTACCAAAAACAACGCCGTAAAGTGGCGCGTTTACGTGAAAAAGTGGCGTTTTGGCGCGAAGATTTTTTACACAAGTTGACGACGGCATTCATTCGCCAGTACGATGTCATTTGCGTCGAAGATTTAAACACAAAAGGGATGCTGAAAAATCATAAATTAGCGAAAGCCATTAGCGATGTATCCTGGTCCTCGTTTGTGCAAAAACGGATGTACAAAGCGAAGTGGTATGGCCGAACAATCGTGAAAACCAATCGCTTCTTCCCATCAAGCCAACTATGCCATGTATGTGGGCATCATGATGGCAAGAAAGCCTTAGAAATCCGCGAATGGACTTGTTCATCATGCCACACGACACTCGACCGCGACATCAATGCAAGTCGCAACATTTTAGCAGAAGGATTACGCCTTTTTGAAGCAACCCAACCGTAGGGACTACGGAGCTCGCCTACTAAAAAAGTGAAGCCGCTGTTTCGAGCAAATAGGAACAAGCATGCACTGTTCGTAGGAATCCCCCACTTCAAGCGAGATCGTGAAAACGCTAAGTGGGGGTAGTTCAAGTTCATTTTAATGATTGTCAGTAGCTGATGCGTAATAATTATGATCTCGGTCATCATTCGATTCATTCTCGTTTGGACCGCATGCTGCAAGTACAAGCGTACACGCCGCCAATACGAACAATAATTTTTTCTTCATCGAATAACGGCCTCCTTTCAGTAATTAGCCATATTCTACTACAAAATAACCATTTATACAAACTTAAATCGGATACAAAATACGCGCCGCATAAATAACGACCGTTACCGTTAAACAGCTAATAATCGTTGTAACAAGCACCGTTTGCGCCGCTAAATCAGGCTCAACATCATACTCAAGCGCGAGCGATGAGCTATTACGTGATGTCGGGAAGGAGCTTGCGATAAGCAATGACTGTGCAACGACACCATCAAAGCGGAACAAATAAATAAGAATCATCGCCACAATTGGCGCTAAAATAAGACGGCCAAAACAGCTTAAATACAACATTTTATTAAACAATGTTTTCATTTTAATTTTCGCAAGTTGTGCACCTAATGTAATCAGTGCAATCGCGATAAAGGCATCGGCCACATGATTGAGTGGAATGCTTAAAAATTGTGGCAATGGAATATCAAAGTAGTTCATAAACGACCCTAATACAAGCGCGTGAACGATTGGTAATTTAATAATATCGCGCAAAATATCGAGGCCTTTTTTTGACGTCGCTATTAAATTGTACAAACCATATGTATACGTCGTTAAATTTTGAACGACAATCGTAATGATTTGAATCGCAGTCCCAAGTGGTTGCGTGCTAAAAACCATCTGACTAACCGGCAAACCATAGTTTCCAGAGTTCATGAGCACGATACTATTTTTAAATACCGCGGCCTTCGCTCCTTCTAACCGTAAAATTTTCACGAGCACATTACTAATGCCCATCAATGCAAAAATAAAGACGAATAAATAAAGAAGAATTTTGCCAAGTACGGCTGCCTCGACTTCCGTTTCATAAATATTCAAAAAAATCGCAGCGGGCATTAAACAAAAAGTTACGAGATTCGATAATGCTTTTAAATTAAATTGAAATCGTTGTTGAATAACGCCCCCTATTACGAGTAGGACGAGAATAGGCGCAACGACTTGAAAGAAAATCATGCTTAAATAGTACATTCTTTCACCTCAAATTGTTTTCCACTTCTCATTATGCCTCTTTTTGGTAAAAAGAAAAAGAGGCCCTTTAACAGACCTCTTATTTCATGTCATATTCTTCTCTCAAATTACTTCGTTCAATCAATATCGAACAGTCATTACTGAATCTTTGCGTAATGATCTCGTGTCAGTGGCTCGTCGAAGCTCGTAAAGATGCGGAATCCTTCTGTATCTACAATACGATAATGGTGGCTTAAAATATTTTGTTGCAAACGGTATGCAACGGTTTCTTCAAGTGTTTCCCACCAGACATTTGTAGTTGGTGTCGTTTTCATTGGTCGAGTAATGCAATCGTGCGCTGTTAGTTCAATTACTTCTAATGGGTCGCCGCCCAATATATTTTGTAAAATCGTGCTGTCTCTAAATAGTGCACAAATTGTCACGGCAACATTCCACCCACACATAATGCGTTGTTTTTCGATTTGTACAAGTGTTTTTTTTGAAATGCCAACAATATCGGCCATTTGATCTTGTGTATAACTATTTTCTGTTCGTACAAGCTTGATTTTTTCTGAAACAATTTGAATAATTTCTTCGCGATTCATTATTCCCACCTCTCTCTCATATGTTACACATTACGAGTAGAAATGAATAATAAAAAAGGACAATTGTCATAAAATAAACCCAAAAAATTGTCTATTTTGTTACCATTGTTATAGATATCGCTCGATTTAATCCTTTACTAAAGTCGACTCATTTCGCAAGTACTACTTGATTCCTACCATGCTCTTTCGCATAATACAGCGCTTCATCTGCTTTTTCAAACAACGTTTTTGGATGATTCGCATCAATCGGGAATGTCGCAACGCCGGCTGACAACGTCACTTGAATGTCGTGTGGGGCAAGCGTTGCCTCTACATCTTGTCGTAGTAACTCCGCCATTGTTGCTGCCACATCAGTTGGTGTATTCGGTAATAAAATAACAAACTCTTCGCCGCCATAGCGACAGCAAACATCTTCACTACGCGCGACATTTTCCATTTTACGTGCTAAAAATTGTAGCACTTCATCACCAACGCTATGACCGTACGTATCATTAACTAACTTGAATTTATCAATATCAATTAAAATAATCGAATACATGCGCTGTTCAGCAAACCAACTATTTATTAATTCATCGATTGTACGGCGATTCGTCAGCCCGGTAAGTGCATCCGTTGTTGATTGATCGCGGAAGAAATGCACTTGATTGTGCAAATGTGAAAAACTCGACATAAGCGATTGCTTTAATTGAATCGCTTCATAGTACCATGCCGTGACGCTTTGGTAATTTTTCTGCGCCTCATCCGCTTCATCACGGTCAAATTCCGTAATATTCGCAAGCTCTTGCAATGGTTTCGCGATTTTGCGCGCAAGTATAATCACGATGATCAAGGCGACTAATAACAGTGGTAAGCCGACTAATATCATGCGCTTCACCATCTCACCCGCTGGCGCTATCGCTACATCGGTCGGGCGCTGTGCCACGACACCCCATCCACTAATCTCCATCTTCGCATATCCTGCCAACATATCTTTATTTTTCGTATTCGTAACGCGCTGCGCACCGGTATCTATATCCATTGTCAGCATTTTTTTCACGACTGCATTGTTCATTACTTGCTCGCCGATGCGTTGCTTGTTTTCATGATAAATAATTTGACCATCACTATCGACAACATATACATATGAACCGTCTTCATATGGATGTTTGCCAAGCAATTGGTTTAAGACATTATTTTCTTTTAAATAAATCGTACCGCCTAACACGCCTAAAAAATTATTTTTCGCATCGTAAATCGGCGTCGAAATAAAGATAATTTCGCGTCCTGATGCGCCGGTATAAGGCTCTGAAATCATCGGTCTACGCTCTTTCAACGCGCGCTTTGATGCCTCTGACGTCACCTTAATACCTTTTAAATTTAATGTTTGTGGCGACGTCGCAATGACTTTACCTTGCGGATTCATGACAAGAATCGAATTGAATGCGGTCGAGCCTCGGCGCAGTAAATCAGCCTTGCGTTCGAGTCGTGCGTTATCATCGATATACGCACTCATTTCGGTCGCATTAACGTTTAGCAATTTAAATGTTTCTTCTAAATAGTCATTTGCACTAGTTGCTAATTTTTCAGCATATACACGATTGGTTTCAAGCGTGCTTGCCATAAGCGTTTTTTCATTCATGCGATAGCCACTCCAAATACTAACGAGTGACGTTAACAAAACCGCTAAAAAAGCAACACCCATAATAAGATATTGCAATTTAAATGTTGCATATTTTTTCATATTCGGTCCTCTAATTTTTTTGACATTACAAGCATTTTAACACATCCTTTTTACCTATTGCGAATGAATTCAAGTAAGACATAATTTAGATGTCCAATTAACTTTTTTAGACTTTCAATCTATTTTTTTCTATAAATATCCAATTTTCATTGTTGGAAATCCCTTCCTGTTTTATAATTGAGGTAGATTAGAATACTAGGAATTAGTCCCCCTGTATTCTTATCGCCTTGCTAGTATCGCTCATACTAGTAATATGCACGTTCTACATTGTTTAGGAAGGACATTCCCCAAATGACCTTCGTCTTCTAAATAACGCATACCCAAAAGTAGAACTCTCCTTAATATAGTGAAAAGCGTCATTCTTCCCCCAAAAAGAATGACGCTTTTTCATTGCAACAATTCGAAAAATAATATACGATTTTCACTGTACAGTATACTTAATTTTAAAGGAGTGGAAAGCTATGTTTATCGTAACAAACCGCATTAAAGTGAAAAAAGGTTTCGCAGAAAAAATGGCCCCTCGTTTCACATCAAATGAAGGACTAAAAGATTTCAAAGGCTTCGTAAAAACAGAAGTAGCCGTTGCACGCGACTTTGAAGAATATGATGAAATGAGCGTTAATATGTTCTGGGAATCATTAGAAGACTTTAAAGTATGGCGTGACAGTGATGCCTTCCAAGCAGCACATAAACGTCCAGAGCCAAAAGAAGGCGATGCACCACAAGGTCACGGCGGCCCACAAGCAGACTCTCCAATGTTAGGTAGCCAAATCGTTGTTGCTGAGATCGTTTCATCAACAGAAGCATAAGCAACTAAAAAAAGGCTGGGATAAAACAGTTCATTTCCCTTTTTTAGAGTTCGCAACGAAAAACCGGAACGGCGCCACAGTGCCATCCCGGTTTTTCTTATGCTCATCTGAGTTAGTGTTTTTACTCGTATGTCCTAGCCTCTTTTTTTAAATCATATATTCCGGTTGTCGATTGAGTCGTCGTAAAAATTGCTGTGTACGCTCTTTTGATGGATGTAAAATGACTTCTTCTGGCGTGCCTTCTTCAATAATATGACCACCATCCATAAAGACAACGCGACTTGACACTTCGCGCGCAAAATCGATTTCATGTGTCACGACAATCATCGTAATACCTTCACTGGCGATTTCTTTCATTAAATTAAGCACCTCTCCGACCATCTCAGGGTCTAGTGCAGAGGTTGGTTCATCAAATAAAATCACTTCTGGATTTAATGCAAGTGCACGGGCAATCCCAACGCGTTGCTGCTGACCACCCGATAAGCTTGATGGATACACATCGCGCTTTTCTGCTAAGCCAACTTTTGTTAATAGTTGCTCGGCGATATGAATCGCTTCGTGTTTTGGTCGCTTTTGCGCGACGACTAAACCTTCCACAATGTTTTCAAGCACCGTTTTATTTTGAAATAAATTATAGTTTTGAAATACCATTGCCGTACGCTTACGCAGTTGTAAAATATCTTTTTTCGCTGGTTTCTTTGCGTTAATTTTTAGTTGCTCGCCAAGTTCAATCGTGCCCTCGTTTGGTTTTTCTAAAAAGTTAATGCAGCGTAAAAAAGTTGTTTTCCCCGAACCAGATGGCCCAAGAATCGTTAAGACATCGCCCTTTTGAACTTCAAGACTAACCCCTTTTAACACTTCATTATCGTTAAAGCTTTTATGAATATTCGTTAATTTAATCATCTATTCACCGCCAAAATCGTTATCTGTCTAAGTTAACGTAAATTTAACATAATAATTCCTACCTGTAAAGTATGTTTTTAATGAAAAGTATAGATTTTTCTGTTTATTATCGGTATGATTAAACTATCAAATTTAATTCTTACTAAAAAACTATACATTAAGGAGTTGCTTTAAAAATGGGTACACTGGACGCTTTTATTACATCAGACAAACAACGTCACATAATTGAACAATTACATACGTTAAAACAATCAATCGCACAACGCGGTGAACAAGCTGATCGTGAAAACGGCTTTCCTGCTGAGAGCTTCGAAGACTTATTGACGATTGGCTACAATAAAATCACGCTACCTGAAACATATGGTGGCCTCGGCTTTGGTATTTACGATATGATTTTATTCCAAGAAACACTCGCAAGCTTTGACGGCGCAACAGCGCTATCAATTGGCTGGCATTTAGGAATCGTTGGCGATTTATATGATAAAAAACTTTGGAGCGATGGGCATTTAGATGATTTTGCCGACAAAATTGTCAACGAACGCGCGCTAACAAATCGCATTTTAAGTGAAGTCATTACCGGTAGTCCAACGCGTGGTGGCCGTCCTGGCACAAACGCGACATTTATTGACGGGCAGTGGCATATTAACGGCCATAAAAGTTTTGCGTCACTTTCTTATGCAACGACACATTACATTACCTCCGCATGGATTCCTGAAAAAGAATCGATTGGCTTCTTTTTAATTCCGCAGCAAAGCGCTGGCCTTACAATTAAAGAAACGTGGGATATGATGGGCATGCGTGGTACGGCGAGTCATGATTTAATTTTCGATGATGTGGTCGTACCAGATGCAGCGCTCGTTGAACTTAACAACAAGCCGCGCAGCGCAAAAGTGAACGGCTGGGCGCTCCATATTCCGGCTGTGTACTTAGGGATTGCACAAGCTGCTCGCGATCATGCGCTGGAATTTGCACGCACATACAAACCTAACAGCTTAGAATTCCCAATCGGCCAGCTACCACATATCCAAGAAAAAATCGGACAAATGGAGCTGAAGCTAACAACAGCGCGCCACTTCTTATATGATGTGGCGAAAAAATTTGAAACGCCTGAAACAGCTGATTATGCAGCAGGCCAACTCGGTGCGGCAAAACATGTCGTTGTCAACAATGCACTTGATGTGGTCGATATCGCGATGCGTATTGTCGGGGCGCAAAGCTTAAAGGCGAGCAACCCACTAAATCGCTACTACCGTGACGTGCGTGCGGGTCTGCACAATCCGCCGATGGACGATATGACGATTACGAAACTCGCAACAGCTGCGTTAGATGAAAAATAACAAAGCGGCTGGGTCAAAACAGTCCATGTTCCTTTTTTAGCGTTCGTAACAAAAACCCGGAACCGCGCCACAGCGCGATTCCGGGTTTTTTTATGCTCATCTGAGAGGGTGTTGTTACACGTATGTCCGAGCCTCTTTTTTTAGCGGTATGTACCGTAACCAACGATACGTTTATCCCAATAGCCATCGTAAAGATTTGAATATTTGACGCTTTTGCCTGCAGCATGGATTAATTTATTATTTCCTGCATAAATCGATACATGTGATACACCGCGGCCAGACGTATTGAAGAATACTAAATCACCTTTTTTAAGTTGTGATTTTGAAATCTTTTTCGATGCCACGTATTGTGCTGCTGATGTACGTGGTATTGTTTTACCCGCAGCATGTTTGTACACATAACTTGTGAAACCAGAGCAATCGAAACCGCTTGGTGTTGAGCCACCCCATACATATGGTACGCCTAAAAACTTCGCGCCGTATGCTGATAATGAATCAAATGATGATGAATTCCCTGTTTGTGATACGTATGATTTTAAGTTTGATTTTGGCGTCCAGCCGTAGCCGTTTACTTTCACCCAACCCTTACCGTTTACAGTACGGTATGCTGATGTTTTAATCTTTTTGCCTGATGATAATGTACCGAGGCGCTTATTGTGACCGCCCGCTAAGTTATAGTAGTTTTTCGCTTTTTTCGTCACGAATGTTTTCTTATATGTTGATGCGCTAGAGACTGTTAAACGTTTAATGTTAGCTCCAACAATCCAGCCTAATTTCCCACCGTTGTAAGAAATTTTGTACCATGTCTTGCCGTTGACTGTACGTTTATGTGTAAGTTTAATCTTTGTGTTCTTTGAAACTTTACCGATTTTTTTCGTTGATGCGCGGTGATAGACACTTTTTGTTTCGGTCGTTACATATGTACCTGACACTTTTGTTGCTTTTGATGTTGCTGCGCTTGCCGTTGTTAAATCGATGCTCGTGACTGTCCCTAAACCTACTGCTGCTGCCATTGTTGTTGCTAAAATTTTCTTCAAAATAAATCTCCGTATTCTTTGTTATTTTTATGATTTTATAATATATATTTGTTATTTTTTTATCATTAACAACTTTAATTCTAGGCTAATAACCCTTGTCATACAACGACAGGATGTTTACAAATCAATTAAGAAATATGACATCACAATCGTATCTTGTAACATCGCTTTATTATTTGAAACATGAGATAATAGAAGAAACTTAAAAATGAAGGATGACATTATGCGAGAAACTATTACATTACGTATCGACCCTAAATACGCAGGAGATTTAAAGAAAGGTTATCCGCTTGTGCTACGCAAAGCCATTGATGATGAAGACATGGCTCGTTTAGAGGAAGGCGACATTATTGAGGTTGTCGATCACTTTAACCGTTTTATCGGCAAAGGCTATCATGGGATTCAAAATAAAGGCATTGGCTGGATTTTATCAACAAGTGAACAACAAGAGCTAGACCAAGCATTCTTTACGAAAAAAATTAATAAAGCATTAGCGCTACGCAAAGATTTCTTTAATGATGAAGAAACGACAGCTTTCCGTATTTTTAACGGCGAAGGGGACGGCATCGGTGGTTTAACAATTGACTACTTCGACGGTTATTATATGATGAGCTGGTATAGCGCTGGTATTTATTCCTTCCGCGACTACGTCATTCAAGCATTATCAGAGCTCACACAATTCACAGCATTGTATGAAAAGAAACGTTTTGATACAAAAGGGATGTACATCGAGCAAGATGATTTTGTAGCAGGTACACCGGGCGAGTTCCCACTCATTATTAAAGAAAATGGCATGAATTATGCGATTGATTTAAATGATGGCGCGATGACTGGTATTTTCCTAGACCAACGCGATGTTCGCCGCACAATTCGCGACCAATATGCAGCTGGCACAAACATGTTAAATACATTCTCATACACCGGTGCTTTCTCCGTTGCAGCAGCTCTTGGTGGCGCTAATAAAACGACAAGCGTTGATTTAGCGTCTCGTAGCCTCGGTAAAACAATTGAACAATTTTCGATTAACGGCATCGATTTTGAAGAACAGGACATTAAAGTGATGGACGTGTTCCACTACTTCAAATATGCGGCGCGTCATGAATTGAAATTTGATTTAGTCGTTTTAGACCCACCAAGCTTTGCGCGCACGAAAAAAATGACGTTCTCTACCGCAAAAGATTATCCGAAATTAGTAAAGGATGCGATTGCGATCACTGAGAAAAACGGCATCATCGTAGCTTCAACAAACAATGCGAGCTTCGGTATGAAAAAATTCAAAACATTTATCGACCAAGCATTTAAAGAGACGAATACAAAATATAAAATTGTTGAACAATTCGGCTTGCCGAAAGATTTCCGCGCCACGCGTGAGTTCCCAGAATTCAACTATTTAAAAGTGGTATTCATTCGTAAATTGTCATAAGAAAAAACACTTCTAAAGGGTCAAAACTTTAGAAGTGTTTTTTTACGAGTAATAAAAATAAAATGAAACGACCTTTCTCCAATGAATCATCGAAAAAAGTAGTTAACAGCATCTCGTGGCGATGCCTGGGTAGTGAGGAAACATTGGTCATGCCGCATTTTTAAACATCAAAATAAACAATGATATGCTTTTCTAACGGTTTATTTTTCGTCGTTTTCACACCGCTGCGTTCTAATACGAAAGCATAACGCCCTGGCTTTGCTTCTGTTGGTAATTTTAGGCACCACGTCTTGTTGTTCACCTTGCTCACTTTATAGCCTGCTACGGATTCCCCGCTTCGTTTTAAGCGATGACTTGACGTTTTCACTGATTTTAGCGGCGCCTCAAACTGGATGTCACTGTACCCTTTTGATGCCATATTCGTTAAATTAGTTAGTTTCACAAACGATGCCGCTGTCTTATCATCCGATAAAACAACGGCATGTTTTTTTGTAGCGGCTGCGCGCATATTTTTACGCTTCGCATAACTTAATTCATCACTTAAACTATAGAGCGTCGAATAATCATCGCGCATATCGATGTGCATTAAATTAGCCAATAATTGATTGAGTGATTTTTCGTGCGTTTCAATATAAGCGCGCGACGCATTTTTTTTCGCTGTACGCGCGACAATTTTTTTCGCTGTTTCAGCCTTCACACCTGCTGTACTTACCGGTACAACGGCAATCTCATGCTTGGAAGATGCTTTTAACTTTTTGATTGTATACGTCGTGTTCGCCGTTGTTTTCACACGCTTTCCATCAACATAAATTTCATACTTTGAAACAGGAACCGTCGCATTTTTAGGCATGCTGTAGCGAATGCGCAATTCATTTTCATCAGTGTATGTCACTTTTAATGAACTCACTTGTTGCGGTGCTTGTAGCGTATAAGATAGGAAGCCATAGCCATAGATTGGATCGCGGCCGTCACTGCCTAAATCCTCGGTATAATTGCGTAAATACGCACGAATTTTTTCAGTTGACCAATCGGGATGCTGCTGCTTAAGTGTCGCGATGATTGCCGTCACATGCGGCGCCGCAAATGACGTGCCGGTATACAATTTATTCGTTAAGCTCGTTAACTTTTCGCCCGGTGCGACAAATTCTAATTCACTGCCGGTATTTGAAAAACGCGAATGATTTTTTGCGGCATCTACGGCCCCTACCGCAATCACTTCATCATATGATGCCGGATAATTAATCGGTTTTTTCGCATAATCATTTCCTGCTGCTGCAACCATGACAATGCCGGCATCTTCGGCGGCTTTCACCGCATTATGTAAAAGCTGATAATCTTTTTTTGTACCGAGCGACATATTCAATACTTCAATATCCTCGTCAATCGCCCAATCAATGCCGGCTAAAAAATCCGACACCGATGCTTTATTGTCATCGTCAAAAATCTTAATGCTATAAAGCTCCATATTCGGCGCGATGCCCGGTAATGTTTCATTTGTTGATGCTAAAATATTGGCAACCATCGTACCGTGGCGCTTCAAATCGCGGTCCTCATCATCGTCAACGAGCGACACGCGGTGAACATTTTCTAAACCCTGTTGCTCAACGACACCCGTATCAATCATGCCGACCTTCACATCTTCACCGGTTAAATCATGTGCCCAAGCGTATGATGTATTCAGCAACTCTAAATTCCACGGTAACGTCGTACTAAGCGTTTCAAGCTCAATCTCACGCATTTCAACAAGTTCGATATGCGCATCTTGTTTCAACATGCGAAGCTGTGCTGTCGTAAACGTTCCTTCAACGGTTTTTAAATTTTCATAATGATTTTCTATATCGATATGGTTGCGTTGAATGTTGTCGAGTCCGGTTGCATCTTCATAGATTACCAGCGCCTCCCGCTCATGCGCTTCGGCTTGTGGAATCACGATAAATAAAAAACTACAAACGGTCACAAAACACATAACACTCCATTTATAAAAACTTGTCATATTCTCCACCATTTCATATTCGTTCCTATTACTATAACGTATTTTCGTTATTTTGTTGAATGGTTCATTCGAATTTCCATGTTACATGTTAGCTAAAGGAAACATCGCTACATGGACTCCTGAATGTGCAATGTTTACGACTCTGTTCTATAATATACAAGTATTGCATTCGCAACTGGGACATCTACATATGAGAAGGGATTTTACAGTGAAAAACAAAAATTTCAAAATTCGTCTAAATGGATGGTCAGCGCTTGTTGTTATTTTGTTAGCACTCGTGCTGTTTGTTAGCGTGATTGTATTCGTGCCGTTATTTGTGATGTTCGGCCTTTACAACATTCTCGCAAAATTTGAGCTTGCTCACATCGATTTATTCGAATCATTTTGGCATGATATAACGTATTTTGGCGGTTTTATTTTATTACTTGTTCTATTAATTTTTGCACTCGATTTTTTAACGTTATTTATTCTTGCAGCATTTAAAATTCAAATTACGACACTCGTTGACCTTATAAGCATTTTGATACAAATGGTCATCTCTATCGGTATCTTCCATAAATTTGTGTTACCTTATTTTGATCGTATTTCGATGGAATGGCTCGGAATCATCATTTTATTTACGCTGTTTTATGGCATCATCGCCATTTTCAGCTACGAGAAAAGCGCACCAGCAGAACCATAGAAAAAGAGGCTCGGACATCATGTCCAAGCCTCTTTTTCTATTGATTAATATACAGTTCAAAAACATCGCTGTAATCGACGCGCTTGTACTCTTTTTTATGCTCAATTAACCAGCTATTCGCAAAGCGTGTAATTTGTTCAAACGATTGCGATGGCGTCACAGTACCCTCAGAACTACTGCGACCGACTGCTGACGCTGCTAAATTTAAGCTCTGTTGTGCGTAGTCCATGTGAATCGTATTGTTGTGCATAATCGTTGAAATTTCATGTAGCGCTTTATATAAATCTTTAATTTCCGTATCAAATTTTTTATGAATGTCGATAGAGACAGGAATACCGGCAACGGTAAATTTGATTTCCACATCTAAATCAATCGTTCCCGCTGTTTCAAGTGTCACATCGGTAAATGTCGTTGTTTCATAATCGTAGCGACGTAGCGTACGTTTTTTACTCATCGCACTCGTACCATCAACGTGAATTAACGCGAAGTTTGTAAAGCAATATTCATCTGATTTTGTTTTAATTAAAAAATAGATTGTTTCTTGTTTCTCATGTTTCACGAAGTCATCTGATTCCGTCTTATCAAAATCCTCGCGTGGTACAACAATCCCAATATCTGATAACCCTAATGCATCTGAAGCTATTTTCTTAAACATCTAATTCCCCCATTCATATTGTTAATATTCTTTACCCCGAAACGTGCCAAAAGGTTTCATTTTTTTTGACAGTTTCTCTATACTGAAGAAAAAGGTGGGATTTAGATGACGGAACATACGATTTTAATTGTAGAGGACGAACCTGAAATTGCCTCGCTATTAGAACGTGTATTACATAAAGAAGGCATGGCGCATACGGTAACGGCTGGCTCTGTTGCAGACGGTTATGTGCAATTTAAACGAGCAAAACCATCGCTCATTCTACTCGATATTATGCTGCCAGACGGCGAAGGGTATGAGCTGTGTAAAAAGGTGCGCGAGGAGTCGAATATTCCAATTTTATTTATGTCGGCAAAAGATGATGAGGTCGATAAACTGCTCGGTCTTGCAATTGGTGGCGATGATTATATTACAAAGCCTTTTAGCCCAAAGGAAGTTGCGTATCGCGTCAAAGCGCATTTACGCCGCCTTGGCTATAGCGATGTTCAACAACCCTTACACGTTGGACCGTTTACGATGGATGCTGCTGAAACGAGCGTCACAAAAGAAGGTGTAGCGCTTGATTTAACAGCGAAAGAAATTGGTTTACTGGCGATGTTTTTACGCCACCCCAATCAAATTTTAAGCAAGGAAACGTTGTTTGAACGCGTGTGGGGCGAAAGCTTTTTCGGCTCCGATAATACGATGATGGTCCATATTCGTCGCCTACGTGAAAAAATTGAACACGACCCTTCAAAACCACAACATATCGTCACCGTTAAAGGACTCGGCTACAAATTTGTCCAAGGGAGTTGATTAAATGCGCTGGAAAATTGCGAGCCGTTTTTTACTCTCGACAATTGCGATTGTCATTATTGTTTTAATCGTCAATGCGCTCATTGGCTTCGTGCTCATTTGGTACCAAGCAACGCAAAAACCGTTGAGTGATTCACCAGAAGCCTTTACGCGACAGCTCGCCACTGAAATTCAGAGTGACGGTAGCAACATTGCCTTTACTACACGCGGTAAAACGTTGTTAGATGAGCGTCATGCATGGCTACAAGTGCTTGATGAGCGCGGTCATGAAATCTACGGTTATAACGTGGCAAAAGAATTTCCTAAGCACTACACGCCAACCGAACTTATTAACAATTACAAAAACCGTATCGTCGCCGATACAACGCTCTATATTAGCGAAACCGCTAGCGGGCAAAGCTATATTGTCGGTATAAAAGATGCCAATATCCAGCGCCTCATCTGGACGTTAAATAAAGATACGTGGGCACTTATGTTTACGCGCTATTTGCTCATTTTCCTCTTTGCTGACGTCTTAATTGCGTTATTGATTGGCGTCTTTTTTGGACAAAAGCTGACGAAGCCGCTGCATCAATTAATTGAAGGCATTAGCACGTTACGACAGCGCAAATTTACGCAGTTGCCGGTGAAAAGTAGTCTTTATAAAGAAGTATTTGATAATATGAATGAGCTATCCGATACGCTAAACAGTTATGAAAAGTCGCAAAAGCAAAACGAAAAAATGCGCGATGAATGGATTAGTAATATTTCGCATGATATGAAAACGCCACTCGCATCGATTCAAGGGTATGCGGAGCTCTTAGAATATGCCGAAACACCCGAGGAAGTGGCCGAATATAGCCGCATCATCACACAAAAATCATATTATATGAAAGAGCTGTTAGATGATTTAAATTTAACGATGAAGTTGCGCAACAATGCCTTACCGCTTCAATTAAATGATACGAATCTCGTTACATTTAGCCGTGAAGTCGTCATTGATGTGCTCAACGATGAAGCGTTTCATGAACGTTCGCTCACTTATGTTGTAGAGGACGACCCGATTCGCGCATGCGTGGATCATAAGCTCATGAAACGTGCGCTACTGAATTTTATTTACAATGCATTTATCCACAACGAACCCGATGTTGACGTCACCTTAACATTGTCGAAAAGTTATCCACAGGACATGTTAGACGACGAAAAGTTATCCACAATAAGCGCCTGCATTACAATACAAGATAATGGTAAAGGCATCGCAGATAATGAACTTGAAAATATTTTTGAGCGCTACTACCGCGGAACAAACACAACAAATACGCGCGGCACAGGACTTGGGACGGCGATTGCGCGCGACATTATTGAGGCGCATCGTGGCCGCGTTGTACTGCATAGTGAAGTAGGCATTGGGACAACCATATTCATTTTATTGCCATAACAAAAAGCACACACTGTCAATAATCCTACAGTGCGTGCTTTTTTCTTACTCGCGTTCTTTTGCGCCAACTAAATTGGATGCTTTTTGGCGTTTCTTTTTATACAATTGAATACCGGCATAAACAATAATCCCTACCGCAATCACGAGAATAACCGGCGTCATATATTCAGAGAATAACGCGCTCGCCTCTTCCCAATTTTCGCCAAGCTTCATACCTAAATAAATATAAAGCGCCGTAATCGGTAGCATCGCGGAAAATGTATAAATCGCAAACTTCCAAACGCTCATTTTTGCCATGCCACATGGCACAGAAATCGCGGTACGCACAACCGGTAAAAAACGCGCAAAAAAAGCTACGCCCGCACCGTATTTTTCAAAGAAACGGTCAGCCGCATCGACTTGACGTTCATTAATTAAAAAATATTTACCATACTTTACGACAAGCGGACGGCCACCATAACGCCCCAATGCATACAATGTCAGCGGCCCAATCGTACCACCAATTGTACCCGCTATGACCATGCCAATATAGTTAAACTCGCCATTTGCGACCCAAAAGCCTGCAAGTGGTAGTACAATTTCTGCTGGAACAAATTCAAAACATAATGCTAATAGCACGCCAAAATAGCCGAGGCTTTTAAACACCATGATCATCGATAAAACGAATTCTTCAATCACTCATAATACTCCAATCTTATTTTGTCGTTGCTTCGATTTTTACATAGATTCAATTAGCATTGCAACTATGAACAAGCTGACATATCGTATAATTTTGCTATTTGCCATGTAGTCGTCATATATCTTGCAAGAAAAATTAAAAAAAAGGCTGCTTTTCGCAACCTCATTCATTATTGTAATTTTGCTTGTGCTTTTGCTGGGATATCGTCAAATTTCACTTCATCATATGAGGATACACCGTCTTCTTTCACATACATTTTCAAATAAGCATCGTGACGCAGATTTTTTTGTGCTCTAAACACTAATTCACGCTCGTCACCTTGTTCATTGTACGCTGGTAATTTGTAGTTATAATCTTTATACACTTGACCACCCGGACCGCGCGATTCAGATACTTCCCCATCTTCGGTAATTTGTACATAATAGTGGTCCGCATTCATGCGGTTAAAGTCGATTGTCATTAAAGCGTATAATGCGCCGAGACAGACAACGAATAAAATAGCGATTGTGAGTAAAAACTTTTTCATTAAATTATCCCTCCGATTGAATCGTTTGTTTCATAATATTTGTGTAAGACCATACTGTTAATACATAGAATAACGCATAGACGATCGTGTAAGCGAGCATCCACATACATACTGGCACGACTAAATTCATCGCTAATAAACTAGAAAATGCATTTAACGCAATGGCGCTGTGTAAAATCCCAACGACAAGTGGTACGAAGAAAATAATGAAGTTTTGTCCTGCAATCGATTTACGCATCGCTTTTATCGACACGCCCATCTTATGCAGCATGACATATTTTGCTTTATCTTCTTCAGCTTCTGTTAACATTTTAAAGTAAATAATACTACCTGTTGACGCCAGGAATACAAGTCCTAAGAAGCTACCGATAAATAGCAACACACCAATGCTTTCAACATTGCTCTGCTGATCGGCGAATTGACTACTAATATACGCATCCTCAGGTAACATAGTAGCGATTTTTTTGGCCTCGTCTTTCGTCGCATTCGCATCGACAATAACTTGGAATGTTTGCGCTGTTGCGCCTTTTTGTCGTGCTAGCTGTTCATACGTGTCGTCTGGTACGACAATCGTTAAATAAGCTAATGCGACATTTAACACATTGTATGTTTCATAGCCAACAACTTCGTATTGTTCATCATGCGCTTGTAAGGTCATACCGTTATAAGCTGGTGAAAAACGTTCGTCATAAGTCGCATCAAGCACGTAGAACTCATTCCCTTTCACATGAATTTCATCGCGTCCATGAACATGTGCTAAACGATTATAATCTGACTGCATCATAAGCGTATAGGCCATTTGCTCACCATTATAATCAAATGGTTGCTCTAGCGTTTGGACTGTACGATTGTATTCAACATCGCCGACAAGACGATTCACTTTATTCGTTACCAGCTCGTCTTGCTCAACAAACATATACGTGTTTGGGTCCATTTGCTTTACGGCTGATGAAATATTGTAATACATACCAAATACCGCGCCGCCCGCTGTAATCGTTGTCGCACTTAAAATCGCAATCAATGTTAGCGTTGTCGCATGTGCCTTTACACGATGTAGGAGCTGCGAAACCGTCACGACACGCAAATTACGCCACAACCATGTTTCAGATTTTTTCAGCCATTTTAATACCGTCCCCGTAAAACTATGGAACAGTAAATACGTGCCGATAATGACCGAAAATAAAATAATCATCGGTGCCACGAGTAAACCGAGCGTTTGCCAAATGTCACTCATCATATCTTGTAGCGCTAAAAAGTAACCAAGACCGATTAAAAAGACGCCAAGCGCCGCAATGACCGGATTCGGTTTTGAGGCAAGCTCTCGCTGCGCCGACGCATGAAATAGGTCAATTAATTTAAATTGATAAATGACGCGGTAACCTTGCAGCGAGGTGATAAGGAAAATAATCATAAAGACGAGCGCCGTATTGGCAACTGCCTGCCATGAAAAAGCAAACGGTGCCGCCACATCATAACCCATTAATTTAATTAAAATGGATAATAATCCTTTTGAAGCGAGAAAGCCAACGACAATCCCTGCGAGTAATGACACCGCACCTAATAATAAGTTTTCAAAAAATAGCATGAAGCCGATTTGACGTTTTCGAACGCCAAGTAACGCATACAGCGCCACTTCTTTTTTACGTTTTTTCATAAAAAATGCGTTGCAATAAAAAATAAAAATCGCGACAAAAAAGATTAATACAAAGGCCGCACCACTCATCAGCGAGCCAATTTTTTGAGAGCCCTCAATTTCCTTTTCAATCGTCTCGCTATATTTCAACGTCACAAACGTGAAGTAAATGACAATCGAAAATATCATCGATGCCATGTATAAAAAGTACTGTGAGAAATTGCGCGCGACATTCTTTTTAGCGATGCTAAATAATGTCATGCGCGCCACCTCCAAATGTTGCGACCGTTGCTAAAATGTCTTGGAAAAACTCCTTGCGCGTTTTTGACCCTTTATGTAACTCAGTCGATAACGCTCCGTCTTGAATAAATAAAATTCGTTCACAAAAACTCGCCGCAAACGCATCATGCGTCACCATCATAATTGTCGCCTGTTTCGCTTCATTTAAATGTTGAAAACTTTCAAGTAAGTCGGTCGCTGATTTTGAATCGAGCGCACCGGTTGGCTCATCGGCTAAAATCATCGACGGCTCGGTCACAAGCGCGCGCGCCGCTGCAGTACGTTGTTTTTGACCACCGGATATTTGTACCGGATATTTTTCGAGTAAATTAGCGATGCCAAAGAGCTGTGCGATCTGTTGCACACGCTGATTAATATCGCTTGATTTCACCTTTGCAATCGCCAGCGGTAGTAAAATATTTTCCTTTACCGTTAAGGAATCGAGTAAATTATAATCTTGGAAAATAAAGCCGAGATGATCGCGACGAAAATCAGCGAGTTCATTTTCGCTCATCGCATGTAAATTTAAATTGTCCATGACAATCGAGCCTGCTGTTGGCGTATCAATCGTTGCGAGTAAATTAAGAAGCGTCGATTTCCCTGCCCCACTCGGCCCCATAATACCGACAAACTCTCCTTTATCAATCAAAAATGTCACATCATTGAGCGCGACTACTTCATTTTGTCCTTTACCAAACTTTTTTTGTATATGTGCTACATCTAATAATGCCATGTATGTCCCTTCTTTCGCTGTTGTTCATATCTTTACTTTAAAGCTGCTACCTTACATGCTGTTTAGGCAAACCTTACAACAACCTTAAGTTCACAAAAAAAGACGCTCCTTGTAGTAAGGAACGTCTTCATACATTATTTTTTACGCGTTGTATATAAATCCGATGATTCATCAAAGAAGAAGCGGCGTTTTCCTTTACCAAATACGACAAGCATGATGTGGATAAAGAGCACGACCATTAAAATAGCCGTTAAAATCGACGATCCAACCGCTAAAAAGACCGATGCTTTATAGTACGGTGACGCCATTGTTACTTCGACGTTATTTAACACGCCAACAACCGCGAGTGTAAAGTAGGCCATATAAAAGGCGGCATAGCGTTTAATTAAGCGTGAAATCGTCGTTTTCTTCGATAATTTACTATCGTAACGGAAACGCATAATCGCCGTACCGACTGTGCGACCATTCCAAAGTATTGGCACGACGCACATCCAAATGAATGACACGATTGAAAAGACGATAAATGATGTCACTTCATTTTGATTTGTGAAATATAAAAAGACTTGGCGAATAATATCGATTAAGAAAATATCAATCGCAATCGCTAGTAAGACCGACATTGATTTTACTTCATCGCGCTCTAATAAATAGTTTGCGCGCGCATCGATGCGTTCTTTTGATGGGAACATCGCAAGTACGGCCGGTGCTAAGAAGAAACCTAAAATGGCTCCTGATGTATTTAACAGCAAATCATCGACGTCAAAAATACGGTACGCACAATTGTAGATGCCATAAATGCCAGTAATTTGCGTCACTTCATAAAATAGTGTCGTTAAAAAGGCAATGATGGCTGCTTTCCACCATAATTTTTTATGCGTTAAAAAGTAACGTAAATACACACCTAATGGCATTAATAAAATAAAGTTAAAAAATGCTTGATAAAATGCTGGTTGCTTAAAAATCAGCATATACGTCGCCGGACGCGTAATATCAAACCAGCCACCGCTTAATGTGTCCGCAACAAAACGGAATGGCATAAGCGAATAATGCTGTGTGTTTGGATTTTGCATCGCGCACGTATTACGCGTATCTGGTAGCGGTAGTAACACTAAAAATAGTGCTGAAATCATGTAGAAAATAAATGAAAATGATAACAATGTTTGTGATAATGAAAAAAATCCATGTTTTCGATACATATGTATCATCCAAGGAATCCATAAAAGAAATCCTAGCAAGATAAATACAATCGAAGCAGAATAAAGCGGCTGCATATAAGCCGACATGCACTACGCCCCCTTTATAAAAAAGAGGCAGCTTGGACAAATGCCCTAGCCTACCTCTCGTGATTATTCTCCAGCTGTAATATGCGCTGTAATAAACGCTAACACATCAGCCTCTTCATCCTCTTCTAAACCAAATTCAAGAATTGCTTGATCTGATTTTTGAATGAAGAAATAATTAGCGATTTTAATAGCATCGTCATTTTTTGATGCGATCACACGTAGGTCGATGCCGCCTTCAGTATAAAGTTCATCTTCTTCATCTACTTCGATATCTAATAAAAATTCGAAGCGTTGACCTTCTAAAATGTTTGTTGGGTCTTTAATTTCTTCCATCGTATATGCGAGAATATTCATCATTTCGACTCCTTTAATACTAGTTCACCTCTTTATGATAACGAATATTTTTAATTAGTAAAGTTTTGACCACTTTTTTTCTTACTAGAACATTCGGTACAATAGAGTTAATTAAAAAAGGAGGCGTTTTTTATGCGCGAGTTATTTTATTATCAAGATGCGTACATACAACAGTTTGACGCAACAGTTACACGCACAGCAACCGATGACCAAGGTCTATATGTCGTCTTAGACAATACGGCTTTTTATCCAGAAGGTGGGGGCCAACCAACAGATGTTGGGACACTTGATGATGTCCGCGTTCGTGATGTCCAAAAAGTAGGCGACGAAATC
Source organism: Kurthia huakuii LAM0618 (assembly GCF_000505545.1). Lineage (GTDB taxonomy): Bacteria > Bacillota > Bacilli > Bacillales_A > Planococcaceae > Kurthia > Kurthia huakuii. Next base: position 21,792 of record NZ_AYTB01000002.1, on the reverse strand, counting down.
CGTCATTATGTAGACGCCGAGCTACATGGTGTGGTTCGCGGGCAACTTGATTGGGCGGTGCGCTTTGACCATATGCAACAACATGCAGGGCAGCATATTTTAACAGCCGCGTTCGTTGAATTATTCAACTATCAAACGGTGTCATTCCATTTAGGCTCTGGGACGATTACGATTGATTTAGCTACTGAAAATGTCACAGCAGCCGAGCTTCAACAAGCCGAGGACCGCGCGAATGAAATCGTCCTTGAAAATCGTCCAATTGAAACCAAATGGGTAACGGCTGAAGAAGCGGCAACTTATCCGCTTCGCAAACAATTAAAATTCACCGAAGATGTGCGCCTTGTCATCATTCCAGACTTTGACTACAATGGCTGCGGCGGCACGCACCCTCGCGCTACAGGTGAGGTTGCGATGATTAAAATTTTATCGACCGAGCGTCAGAAAAAACAAACGCGCGTGCATTTTATGTGTGGCGAGCGTCTGCGCCAAAATATGACGATGCGTAAACAGGTCATGGCGAAGGCGGCACAGCTTGTAAGTCGCCCAGAAAGTGACATCGCAATTGGTATCGAAAATTTAATCGACACGAATAAAAAGCTCGAAAAACAACTGGCAGCAGCGCGTGAGCAATTACTTGATCTTGAGATTGCGAAGTTAGCGGCAACGAATGAACCTATCATCGCCGCAACATTTGAACAGTATTCCATGCAGCATCTCCAAAAAATCGCGCGCACATTAACTGCGAATCATGCTGAAAAAGCCGTTGCACTTGTGACAACAGACCATACAAAAACGCAAATCGTCCTCGCTAAAGGCAAGCAATCAGGCGTTGCCGCAAGCGCCAATGACGTGCTAAAGGCGACGCTTGCACAAATGAACGGTAAAGGTGGCGGCAATGATACGTTTGCACAAGGTGGCGGCGATACGTCACTTGATGCCGCAACGGTGTTAGCGATTATTACCAAGCAATTCCATTAAGCGCTAGAGGCTGAAAAATATCATCTCATATGAGCATAAGAAAAACCGGAATCGTGCTGTAGCGCCGTTCCGGTTTTTCGTTGCGAACGCTAAAAAAGGAAAGTGACATGTTTTGTCCTAGTCTCTTATTTTGCGCAAAAAAAAACTCACCAACATCGATGAGTCAAAAAAGAATATGAAAAGGGAGATTACATACCACCTGCAAGGCAAGTGGTTATGTATAGACGTCGACTCTTGCTCATTATTATGGACACTTCCGATGGTTAATCGGAAAAAGGAAGAGCGAACGCCTATTTGACAAATCTAGACTATGGGAGATTCTAGCTGTCCTATTACGTACCTTAATAGAAAGCATTAGGTGTAAGTGAAATTCGCTTATCCAAAGCGAAATGGATAAGCCAACAAATGTGGTCTTGTACAATTTCGCATTTTCTATTAAGGATTACTTATTAATTACCCCGCCACATTCACACAAAACCTATTTTTTGTTAAAATATTAATATTTTATCTCGAAAAACCAATATTTTTCTGCTTTAACGATATTTAAAAACTTATTCCAATCCGCAATTCGAAGCTGTAATGTAAAAGCATCTGCTTCGGCGCTCACCATATCATCTTGCTGATTAAAACGATACCATTCATTTGAATCTTGATAGCGTTCAAGCGTGCTGCCGATGCGCACCTTTTCATCAAAAACTTCAAATGCTTCATGCACAACATTCGTAAAAATCGGTTCGATGGCATGTGCGATTGCGAGTTTATGCATTTTATTCGTCCACAATGCGACTGCTTCGCGATCAATCGGTGCATATAAACGCTTATCTGGCGCATATGGATTGTTTGATTCCTCGCGTTGACGTTTATCTAAATCATTTACTTTATAAGTATAAAATGAATTGTACGCAATTTGGAATTTTTCACGTAAGCCGGGTGTAATTTGCGGATGTTCAATCAGTACTTGTGTTTTCATCGCAAAAAATCCGAGTTCAATGCCGAGCTGCTCTTCACTAACAGACGTTGATTTTTGCATAATTAGCCATTTACGTGCTGATTGGTAAAAAGCCGCTGCTGCAATTAATTCATGCTCACTATAAAGGCGTTCAGGAAGCTCTGTGCCGTTTTTAAGTGTTACAAGACGTAAAATATCGCCCATAAAGTACGAATCACGTAACAGCCATTCCTCAGGTGTCCCAACGACTTGTGCAAAATCTTCATGTAAACGGACATATTCCGCATATTGATAAATTTTTCGGCGATACAGTTCTTGAATTGATTCAAATAATAGCGGGCGCTCATTCGGCAATTCATTGCGTGCAAAAAAGTCGCCAATGCCTTCAACGAATACATTCGTCATTCGCTCAAAACTACGATTAAAAATTTCGCGTAAACTATTCAGTTGTTCGTCGCGCTCATCGTCGTCAAAATCGCGATGAATACGCGCATGATACGTCACATATTGCGATGCTAAATAATCGACATGTTCGACAATCGTACACATACGTTTTGTCGAAATGCCATTTTTGGCACTCAAATTGTATTCAACCATTTTCCATAAAATATCACGTGGTAACCCATTCTCATAAATTTCATCACGTGACATATTTTGAAGCATGACTTGTTTATCTGGTGAATAGTAATGCGGTAAGCGCTCTTCTGCTCGCTCGATATAAATACGTTTCAGCTCAGCCAAATCTGTCGGATCTACATACCCCTCAATGTGATCTGTTCGTTTCCCATCATTTGAAATCGTCATACTTATTCAACACTCCCCTCACATGTATGCGCATACAATTTTAACGAATGAATAACTCTATTATAGAAGATTCTGTAGGTTTTTGAAATTATCAGCCATAAGGCGATTTAGGTACAAAAAAAACGAAGTTGGGAAATCCCAACTTCGTTTAAATCAGCTACTAGATTTTTTCTACGTTAGCTGCTTGTGGTCCGCGGTTGCCTTCTTCGATTGTGAATTCAACTTTTTGACCTTCTTCTAAAGTTTTGAAACCTTCAGATTGGATTGCTGAGAAGTGTACGAATACATCGTCGCCACCGTCTACTGCGATGAAACCGAAGCCTTTTTCTGCGTTAAACCATTTAACTGTACCTTGTGTCATGTGTAATGACCTCCTAAAAAAAATTAATAATAGAGATCTTTCAATTGGTAAAAAAATTCACTTACTAGAGAGTGAATCGCAAAACACGATTCCCTTCCAATAAGTGAATGTATTAATTACGATGAACCGATTTCTTTATTACACTCATTATATAACGATATAGACCTAAATGTCGAACAAAAAATTTACAAAACGTCAGAATTTTTTCCATTTACTGAGGGAATTTCGTTTTTAGAGTCGGTTTAAATGTTGGATTAGCAAACGAGAAATCTCGCTATAGCCGCGTTTTTCCGCGTGTTCAAGCGGTGTCACACCGTCCTTATCCGCGATATTCGCGTTTGCACCTGCTTCTAACAATAACTTGATAATTTGTTGGTAATTTTTACTGCCGTCTCCTAAAATAATCGCTTCTAAAAGAGCCGTCCAACCTAAATTATTAATGTGGTCAATATCGCTCGCTGTATGCGTTAAAATCCACGCTACCGTCTCAACAGCGCCGCGTTCACAAGCAGGAATCAAGCCGTTACCACCATATCGATTTGTAATATGTGGATTAATCTTCCCATTCATAAGCTCTAAAATATCGACATACCCTTCTGCAGCCGCATATAAATACGGTGTGTTTTTTAAATCATCTTGTTGATTCACATTGGCGCCCGCTTCGATTAAAATCTCAGCAAGTTCAACATGATGATTGTATGTAGCCATCATCAATGCTGAACGCCCACGCCGATTTGTGACATGCACATTTTGCCCACGTGCTATATATCGTTTTACTTCTTTTATTTCTTGTTCTTGAATCGACCGAAACCATGTTGGCTCTGGTCCTTCTTTTTTCTTTTTATAGCCAAGCGCCACTCCAATTGAGAGCGCGAGCATCGCTAATTTATTGCGTTTTTTCATAAAAGCGAACACATCCTATAATCGATTAATACGCAATGCCGACTCGCTTTTTAGAAAATAGGTGGTCGGTCATTACTTTGTACGTAAAGTCTGCGGTGTCATAAACGGATATGCGTTGTCCTTCCTCTGGTAACAAGTCAGCTTCTACACGGTAGTCACCAGTTCGCTCACCCATCGGTAAGGCTGTTGGACAAACAAGCGTCCAATCAAGCGTCGTTTTTTGTAACATATAAAATGTTTTTGCGTGTTCCTCTGCCGCGAATTTTTTTGCGCGGCGCGATTCCACGGAGTCATAACGTAACTTTCCAGGCTCTAAACGACTATCTAAAATACCCGCCGTGCCAATAGAGACGATTCGCTCGATTTGAAGTTTCAAGCACACATCAATCATATGTTGCATCGACTCTGTCAGCGTTGTCGTTTGATCAGTGCTAAGTGATGATAATATCATATCGGCCTTTTCAGCCGTTTGTTCAATGTCCTCATACACTTTTGCATCGCCGACAACGACTGTTAAATTTGGATGCGCCTTTAATTTTGTCACATCACGCACAAGTGCGGTGACCGTATGCCCTTCTTCTAATGCCTTCTGTAAAAAAACAGTCCCTACGCGTCCCGTTGCGCCAAATAAAGCAATATGCAAGACGAATTCCCCCTTGTTTATTAAAGCTGGTGATACCTTATTGTAAATTATTTTGCACGACAATTGTTAGTAAGAGTTTGCTTTGTTATCAAAAAGAAAAGAAGCCGTAAAAACCGGCTTCTTCATCTTAATAGTCGCTTCTTTTTTTCCCTTTTTCATCGAATAATTGCTCATACAATGCATCATCCCCGGACTGCTGTGATAATGGGACACCTGAACGATACGCTGCACGCGTAATTAAATGCCCCGCTACAGGTGCTGTTAAAAAGACAAAAATAATACCGAGCAATAAGCGCACACTCACGTAATTTGTCGACGCAATCAAATAAATAAACGCACCGATCAGCGCTAGCAATACAGCCAGTGTTGAACTTTTTGTCGCCGCATGAGAGCGCGTATAAACGTCCGGCATACGAATGATACCAAAGGCGCTTATCACACTCATGATGCTCGCCAATAAAATGAGTAGCGCGGCAAGCAACTCAACGATTTGATTTGCGCTCAATAATAACACCTCGCTCAATATATTTTGAAAAAGCAATCGTGCCAATAAATGATAAAATGCCCAGAATTAAAATGACTTCTAAATACGCGGTCGTGCGCTGCAACAATGAAATAATCGCAATCATCGATAGCATATTGACGCCAATCATATCAAGCGCCACAACACGGTCCGGTAACGATGGCCCTTTTATAACACGGTAAAGGCAAATGACGACCGTAATCGTAAAGAAAATAAGTGCTACTGTTAAAATAGCGTTAATCATCATAGCGTCGCGTCACCTCCTTAATCGCATCTTCAAATGACTTCATCGACTTCAAAATCGACAGACGTGCATCGCCCATATCGGTCGCATGAATGTAAAAAACATTGCCAGAAGGCGACACTTCCATGACGACCGAGCCTGGCGTTAATGTTAATAACAACGCCAAAGTTGTCACTTCGGTATCGCTTTTTAACTCCGTTTTATATGTGAAAATGCCCGGTGTAATGTTCATTTTCGGGCTCAAAATTTGTTTAAATACGAGCACACTCGACATGACGAGTTCCTTTAAAAACAGCAGTATCAATTTAATAATCGCAACGACGCGGCGCAAGTAAAATGGTGTACCGAAGAAACGGTGCATTAAATAAAGCACGACGATTCCAATTAAAAACCCACTGAAAAATGTCGTTAAATAAATTTCATTTTCATCTTTCAGCAACATCCATAAAACCGCAATGAATAAATTTAATAAAAATTGCGATGACATGTCGTACACCTCCTACTTTCCTAAAATCGCTTCAATATAAATAGATGAATCCGCAAGAACACGCGCCGCATCGGTAACATATGGCATCAACGTTTCAGCACTCGCACCTAAATAAAGCGACATAGCGCCAAGTGCGACAATCGGTAGCAACATGGACTTTGGTAGCTTTACTTTATCCTCATCAGCAATCATCGTTTCACCGAAAATCGCATGAAGCATGACGCGTAACAGTGAATACAACACGATGACGCTCGCACCAAAACCAACCGCCAGTGAAATGTAAGAACCCGATGCAACAAGCCCTTGCCCCATCAGAACCTTGCCAACAAAACCACTAAATGGTGGCATACCTGTCAGCGCGACCATGACGACAAGGAACATCCAGCCAAACAGCGGATAGTGATGAATAAGACCACTCATATCGTCGTAGCGCTCCTGCTTCGTCAAATAAATCATCGTGCCACAAATTAAAAATAGCATCGCCTTCCCGACCATATCGTGCATCATGTAATAAAGTGCGCCAGCATAAGCCGCTTCATTATTTGCGCCAACAGCGAGCAACACAAAGCCAACACCAATAACAACATTAAACGCCGCAATCTGGCGAATATCGCGGTACGCAATGGCGCCAAGCGAACCGGCAATTAGCGTACTAATCGCCATCACAGTAATCAACCCATGTGTCACGTTTGGCTGCGTCGTAAATAGAAGTGTAAACGTGCGGATAATCGCATAAATCCCAACCTTCGTCAGTAACGCCGCAAACATCGCCGCAATCGGTACAGGTGGCACACTATAAGACCCCGGTAACCAGAAGAACAACAGCAGTCCGCCCTTTAACGCAAAGACAACTAAGAAAAATAGCGCAATTGTCGTAATGAGTGGGTCCGGCCCAAGCTCTTGCACACGCTGGGCAATATGTGCCATGTTTAGCGTTCCAATTGTACCGTATAAAAAGGCAATCGCGACAAGAAATAGCCACGACGCCACAATATTAATAATGACGTACTTGAGTGACTCACGAAGCTGCTCCGCGCGACCACCAAGTGCAATTAGCGCATAGGACGCAAGCAACATCACTTCAAAGCACACGAATAAATTGAAAATATCGCCCGTTAAAAATGAACCGTTAACGCCCGCAAGCATCATGAGCATTAGTGGATAGGCAAACATTCGCTCATAGTGTGGTGAAAACGAACGAAACGCGTAAAGCATACAACAGAGCGTCACGGCATTTGCGATGACGACAAGTAAGACCGCAAACGGATCTGCGACAAATAAAATACCAAATGGCGGTTGCCAGCCACCAAAATCAACGCGCTGAATTCCTTCTGTATGCACAAGTTGTAGTAACATCACGCTCATGACAATCATCGCAACAAGCGTCACGACAACAATGGCGCGCTGCAAATAACGATAATTGCGCAAGAAAATGAGTAAGACCGCTACGAGAATTGGTATAACGAGTGGCATCACAATCAAATTAGTCATGCTCATCACCTCGCAACTGCTCTAAATCATCGGTACCATTCGTTTTGTATGCACGAAATGCGAGTACGAGCACAAATGCCGTTACCGCAAAACTAATGACAATCGCCGTTAAAATTAACGCCTGCGGCAATGCATCCGTATACGGACCATTTGCTGTTTGATTGCCAAGTAGTGGCGCCTCACCTTTTTTCACTTCACCAATCGTTAAAATTAATAAATGGACCGCATGTGATAAAACGGCCGTCCCTAAAATCACGCGAATAACGTTGCGCGATAATACTAAATACGTGGCGACAGAGACGAGCACGCCAATCAATAAAATCATTAACGTTTCCATTAGTCCCCGTCCCCCTCTGCAATACTGACAATAATCGTCATCACAACACCAACAACCGTTAGTGCGACACCAAGCTCAAAAATCATCACCGTACCTAATTCCTTGTCCCCAAGTAGTGGGATATGGAATTTTTGTGCCGTCTGTGTCAGAAAATCAGCGCCAAATAACACCGAACCAAAACCCGTCCCTACTGCTAAAAAGACGCCGAGTGCCGCTACTTTTTTAAAATCTACCGGAATGCCTTGCTGTACCTTTTCAATGTCGAATGTTAAATACAATAAGACAAATGCCGACGCAATGACTAAACCACCGATAAAGCCTCCACCTGGCGAATAATGCCCGGCAAAAAACAAATAAATCGCGAGCGTTAAAATAATGAAGACGACAAAGCGTACAACCGTCCGTAAAATAACATCATTAATTCTCATGACGGTCGTCTCCCTTCCTCATTCTAAATTTAATCATCGTATAGACACCAATCCCGGCAATACAAAGCACGACGACTTCAAGCATCGTATCAAAGGCGCGGAAATCACCTAAAATCGTATTGACGATATTTTTACCACCCGCAAGCTCATAGGCATTTTCAAAGAAAGATGAAATTGTCTTAAATTCATTGAAATGCAGTACCGATAACGACACGAGAACAACGAGTGCGCCAACAAATAGCGCAATAAACGCATTGGTCGTCTTTTCGCGACGTGATGATTTTTCAGGCTTCCACGCTGGTAAATACGTGAAGCATAATAAAAATAAGACCGTCGTCACTGATTCGACGATGAGCTGTGTCAGCGCTAAATCTGGCGCGCGGAAAATAACGAAGAAAATCGAAATACCAAAGCCAATCACACCATTTAACACCGTCGCCGTGACGCGCGACTGGACAAATAGCATTGCGACAGCTGCAACGGCCATCATAAATACGAGCAATACTTCATACACATGAATTTCCGCATTATTTGCCATGCTAAAACGGAAGGCATCATTCACGATGAAATAGCCTCCAATTATCACAATTAAAAACACATAAATGTACAGCGAATAATGGCGTAGTGAACTAGTCATATACAGTTTTGTCACGAATGACGACACATTCTCACCTTCGCTTAGCACACGATTAAAAACATGATTAAGCGTAAACTGTGCCGGCAACGTATTGTAAATGCGGCGCCACACAGCAAGCGTCCGGTATAGGACAAACCCTAACAGCACAACGCCAAGCGTCATGATGAGCTCGGTATTAAAACCATGCCATGCATAAACATGTGGCGTCATCTCTTGCATCGACGCAAGCCCCGGATAAATACTTACCATCGCCGGCGCTAAAATATACGTCGCTAACACATTCGGGAAAAAGAAAATCGCAATGACAAAAAACACGAGCACAAATGGGGAAATAAGCATGCCAAGCGGAGCCTCATGTATCTTACGGTCTTGCGGTAATTTTTCGGTCGTCCCAAAGAATGTTTTAACGACAATAATCATGCAATAAATAAATGTAAAGACACTCGCAATCCAGGCAATAACCGGTACGAGCGCCGTAGCACTTGCACGTGACAACACATCAGCTTCTGCGATATGAAGTGCCGATGTGAAAAACATTTCCTTACTTAAAAAGCCATTAAACGGCGGTAGCCCTGCCATCGACATACTCCCGATGACGGCGATTGTAAACGTCGCTGGCATAATCGTCATCAAACCACCAAGGCGGCGAATATCGCGCGTTCCCGCCTCATGGTCAATGATGCCAACCATCATAAATAAGGCGCCTTTAAATGTGGAGTGATTGATTAAATGAAATAAGGCAGCAAAAGCGGCTTGTGTATAAATAATCGCCGTGGCATCTATGTCCACATGAAACGCAAGCGAGCCTATTCCAAGCAAACTCATAATTAAGCCGAGCTGACTAACGGTTGAAAACGCGAGTAATGCTTTTAAATCAGTCTGCTTCACCGCATTAAACGAACCCCAAAATAGCGTAATAAGCCCGACAATCATGACCGTCCAAAACCATGTTAAATCATAAGCAAATAGCGGGGTTAGACGCGCGACTACATAAATCCCTGCCTTCACCATCGTTGCCGAATGCAAATATGCGCTAACCGGTGTTGGTGCTTCCATCGCATCAGGTAACCAAATGTGGAATGGAAATTGTGCGGATTTTGTAAAGGCGCCTAATAATACACAAATCATAGCCGGAATAAAAAGCGTATGCTCAACGAGTGATGGTGCTTGTGCAATCATTGCGCGAATACTAAACGTATCGGTCATCGCATGCAGCATAATAAAACCGGCAAGCATCGCAATACCGCCTGTAACGGTAATGAGCATCGATTTTCGTGCACCTGCTTTTGAGGCGCGGCGGTGATGCCAAAAGGCGATTAATAGGAATGACGAGACGCTCGTTAATTCCCAAAATGCATAAAGCACCATTAAGTTGTCTGAGAATACGACGCCAAGCATCGCACCCATGAATAGTAGTAAGTAGCAATAAAAATTATGAAGTGCTTCTTTTGTGGATAAATAAAAAATAGAATAGAGCACAACGAGCGCCCCAACGCCGGAAATTAACAAGCCGAAAATCATACTTAAACCGTCTAAATATGTCGTAAAGTTAATGCCGAGCGATGGGATCCACTCATATGTATGCGTTTGAGTTTCACCTGAGGAAATCAGTGGAATAAGGCGCGCTAGTAAAATAAATACCGTCACTGGTGCAAGTAACACAAACCAGCCGATTTTCACCTTTGTAAATGCCTTATAAATAAATGGAATAAGTGCAGCCATCAATAATGGGAAAATAATTGCGAAATGAATGGTCACAAATCTTTTGTCCTCCTTTTTCAATTTACTTGACGTTGTTGTAGTAAGCCATCATAATAGATAGCCATACAGTAAAAAAGAATGTCCTACGATTCTTCTGTCGTAAAATAGCACATAAAACAGCATCTATTTCGAACAATAAAAAGCTGTTTTGAGTTATTTTTATACTAAAATTATACACAATCCTCTCGCATTTTTCATCGATGAGGATTGATTTCGTATGAAATTATATTGAAAACACAAAAAATCGTTGAAAAGGTGGGAATTTCTGTGAAATATTTACGCGGACGTATGGATGAAAGCATTTTAGTATGTGTGTACTACGGTCCAAACGGAGAACGTTTAATTCGCAGGGGACATGAAATCGCGCAAATGCTCGATTGTCCTTTATATGTATTAACAATTGATCGACTACCGCTAGACGAAATCGATTCAACTAAACGCGACAGCCTCGAGCAGTGGCACACGCTTTGCGATGAACTCGAAGTCGAGGAATTTATTATTAAAGATGATGAAGACCGCCCGATTCAACGCGTTATCGCCGAAGTTTGTCATGATTTAAACATTACGCAAGCGATTATCGGCCAGACAGCGCAAAGTCGCTGGGAAGAAATTACAAAAGGCTCGTTCGTCAACTTATTGTTACGTGCACTACCATTCGTTGATTTACATGTCGTATCAGTTGAACGTGAAGTTATTAATTCAAATGACACGATGTTTGAAAAAGGGGCACGTGCATATTTAGTCCATGAAGAAGATCGCTACAAAGTCACATTTGTGTGTAAGAAAAACATGATTTGTGAAGGGATTTTCTTTAAGGAAATTGGTACGGATTTTGAAAATGGCATTTTTAAATTCATGTACAAAGGTGCGCTCCATGAAATTCCAATTGATGAAGGCGCTGTCGATGAACTAGATGCCAAAAAGCTACCGGAATTTGAATCCGCATAAAGTAAGAAGAGATTGGAACAGATGTGTAAAAACAACCGCTCCGATGAGCATAAAAAAACCGGAATTGCGCTGTGGCGCGGTTCCGGTTTTTCGTTGCGAACGCGAAAAAAGAAAAAGGACGTATGTTGTCCTAACCGCTTCTTTTTCGTTATACTTTGCGGTCGTTTGGCATGAAAAAGCCAAAAATGCCGAGTAGCGGTAAAAAACTAACAAGTTGCATCGTCGCCGTAATGCCAAGCTGGTCCATCAGCACGCCAATCACAACCGAGCCAAGTGCTCCCATACCAAACGATAAACCGACCGTTAGTCCTGACATCATGCCAATTTTATCCGGCACAAGCTCCTGTGCATAGACGACCGTCACCGAGAAGCTCAGCATAATACTAAAACCAATGATGAATGCTAGTACCCACGCGCCCCACAGCGGAACATACGGCAACATGAGCGCAAACGGCATCGGAATAATCATCGATGCCATAATGACATGTTTACTGCCAATACGGTCAGCGAGTGGCCCGCCGACAAACGTCCCAATGGCGCCGAAAAATAAAAAGACAAACACGATAATTTGTGCGGATTTAACGTGTAAATCATAATGCTCCATTAAATGAAAGACGTAGAAGTTTGTAATATTGGCCACGTAAAATGAACGAATAAATAATAAGAACAATAATATGCCAAGTGCCGAATAGACTTGCTTCTTCGTCAGCGCCGTAAATTTAGAAATAAGCATGCGTTTTTTCTTCGAGCGCTTTTCTTCTTCTAAAACATCACGATACCACAAAGCAATGCGTGAAAGTACAAAAATGCCAACTGATGACACAATTAAAAACCACGCGGCACCGATTTGTCCAAACGGTACGAGCACAAAGGCACTAATTAACGGTGCGAGTGACTGCCCCACATTGCCACCAACTTGATAAATAGACTGCGCTAACCCACGCTTTGAACCAGCCGCCATAAACGATACTTTCGAGCCCTCCGGATGAAAAATCGCCGAACCAAGCCCTAAAAAAATCATCGACACGATAATCCACGCATAACTTGGCGCAAATGCGAGTCCTAAAATCCCAATCGACGATGACGTCATCGCGAGCGGCAACCAAAATGGCTTTGGCTTTTTGTCACTATAATAACCAAACACCGGTTGCAATACCGACGCAATCATTTGCAGTGTAAACGTGATAAAGCCGAGCTGTGTAAAGGTCAGCCCCATTTCGTTTTCAAGCACCGGAAACATCGCCGGTACGACCGCCTGCAGCGTATCATTAAATAGATGGCAAAAGCCAATCGCTAAAATAATCGGATATACCGGATTTCCTGTCACATTCGCAACTTTCTTCATGTACTTTCCCCCCGTCTTTCTCTCAGTATACAGAATTCTCCTAAAAAAAAAGCAGCCCAGAAATGATTCTGAGCTGCTCGCTAACGATTATGCGTTGATTAATTGTTGAATATCTTTTAAATGTGGCATCGCCGTAATCGCGCCCGGCTTTGTCGCAGCCATCGCGCCCAAGCGATTCGCAAAATACACATAGTCAAATGCTTCATCTATTGTTGTAGGCATCCCTTGTAAGTGGATTTGACGTAAAATCCCGGACATAAAGGCATCGCCAGCACCTGTCGTATCAACGCACACAATGTCGATAGACGGCACGTGACGCGTTTCTCCGTTCATGACTAAATATGTGCCATTAGCGCCAACTGTAATCATCACTAAACCGATATTGTATGCCGCTAACTTTTCGATACCTTCTTCGATTGTGTCTGCTTCCATTAAGAATAACAGCTCTTCATCGGCAAGTTTTAACACATCTGCTTGTGATAAAAATTCAGCGATTGTGTCATGGCATTGCTTCGGACTTTCCCAGCGCAGCGGACGGATATTGGCATCCATCGCAATAATCGCCTCATGTTTCACCGCTAAATGAACAGCTTTTTTCGTCGTTTCTAATGCGACAGGGTGGAACATTGTATTGGAACAAAAGCTAAAAACAGAAGCTTTTTCAAATGCTTCTTCCGCTAAAGAATCCGCTTCTACTTGTAAATCTGGTGTTTCATCAATATAGTTTGTAAACATGCGTTCATTGCCTTCTAACAAATAAACATCTACACTTGTGACACGTTTTTCTGGAACCATTTTCGCGTAATCTAAACGAACACCCTCCGTCGTAATTTCATCGCGTACGAATTCGGATACTTCGTCATCACCTGTAAGTGTAATTAATGCGGCTGGTGCGCCAATACGAGCTACACCTGCAGCTACATTAACCGTTGTTCCCCCTAAAAACTTCGTAAATGTTGTATTTGTTCGGTCGTTTGAAATAAAATCAACAAATGCGTCCCCATATAATAAAACGAACTCTTTTTTGGACTGTGTCATTGCTCTGCTCCTTCAAAATAATATGTCCCCATATCGTACCATAGAAGTCAGACAACATGAAAGCTAGTTGAAAAAGAATTACGTCAATTTTTTTGAAAATGTGAAAATTCTACTGCATTTTTAAGTATATTGAACGCATTTTTCATAAAGCTCTGCTATACTGCTGTCTAGAGGAGATGATTTTTCATGGTAGTAACCATTCGACCAGCGAAGCCGGAAGATGGCGTACTTGCTGCACCGTTAATCGTAGATGCAATCGATGAAATTGCCAATCGTTTAACAGGTGAAGAAGATTCTGAAAAAGTATTACAAATGTTAGATGAGCTGTTTAAACGCACAGCGAACCGTCATTCATATTTGAACACGTATGTGGCAGAGCTTGATGGGGAGTTTGCAGGCGTTATGGTCGTGTACGGCGGCGATAAAGCGGAAACACTCGATAAAAACTTAGAAAAATGGTTAGCAGATAAAGGGGCCGCTGTTCCTACAATTGAAGTAGAAGCGCGCCCAGATGAATTTTATATTGATACGATTTGCTCATCACGTGCACATCGTGGCCAAGGTGTCGGTACAGCGCTATTAAACCATGCCGATGTTGTAGCGAAAGAAAAAGGCTATCATAAAGTATCACTTAGTGTCGAAAAACAAAAAGTACGCGCACGTCAATTGTACGAACGCGTTGGCTTTAAGTTCTCTGAGCCGTGGATGATTATCGGCGAAGAATTTGACCACTTAGTAAAAGAATTACATTAAAAAAGTATCGCTTCCGGGCGATACTTTTTTTATTCATAACGTGCCCCTTGTGACAATTCTTCGAGCGCTGCTTTATTTAAAATATGGATTGAACGGCGACTTTTTTCGATAACGCGCCGTTCAACTAGCTGCTTCATCACGCGATTTAGATGACGATGTGTCGTCCCAAGTAAATCGGCAATTTCGCTAACGCTCGCATACTGCATGTCATACGCAAAATCCTCGCTATCAGTTACCGACAATAAGTAACTCGCAAAGCGCTGGTCGACCGATGATAGTAAATTGACGCGCGACGCCGTCGTATTCGTCTGTAATTTATACGTCACATGTTGCAACAGCGACTTTAAAAAGGCCGCATTGTTCATTTCAAAGCGCCGCAAATATTCAAATGACAACGCGATGCACAGGCAGTCCGTCACCGCGGTGATTTGTGATTGCACCGGTACATGGCGAATAAATTCGATGTCGCCAATGACCGCTAGTGGATGATTAAAGCGCAACAACAACGATTTCCCGTTTCCTACACTCGCAGTCGCCTTCATCGTGCCCTCGACTAAATACAGCAAGCTCGTCATGTCCGCCCCCTCGGCAAGCATCACCTCACCCGCTTCAAATGCTTGTAGCACAAATGGATGCTTTTTTAGCTGAGGAAATATCGTTTCAAAATGATACGTCACTAATTTTTCATGTAATAAATGTTCATTTTTAACAATCTTCACGCAAAGCCTCCTCTTTTTGGACATATGTCCTTTTTCATTATAGAAAGAATTGTTATGATGGGGAAAGTGAATTTACTTGAGGAGTACAAAAAATATGAACAAAAAATTACTTTATCCGCTGTTAATCATTATTGGCTCAAGCTGCTATGGGATTTTATCAACGATGATTAAAGTTGCGATGGAACATGGTTTTACAACCTCAGAAGCCGTCACTGCACAATATGTAATTGGCTTTTTATTAGCAGCCTTTCTTTTTATTTTGACACAACGCTCGATGCCTAAACTAACAGGCAAAGGATTTTTAATTATTATGTGTGCTGGTCTTCTAACAGGAACAACCGGTATTGTTTACGGACAATCAGTACACTATTTACCAGCGTCACTTGCAGTCGTGATGCTCTTCCAATTTACATGGATTGGCGTACTATTAGACTGCGTCGTTCACCGCCGCCTACCAAAACGTCCAGAAATCATTTCGATTGCGATTTTAATCGTTGGGACGATTTTAGCTGCCGGTGTCATTGACGCTGATTTAACAGGTCTTGACTGGCGTGGTTGGGCATTTGGCTTTGCAGCAGCATTTAGCTTTGCGTGCTTTATGCAATTTAACTCAAAGCAAGTCGAAGGTGTCACACCGATTAGCCGTATGTTACTAATGTCGATTTTCGCATTGATCATCGTGTTGATTTTCCAATCACCAGAAGTCATCACTAACGGCAAGCTATTTACGACAGACTTATTATACTTTGGTCTAGCACTTGGCTTCTTCGGGATTATTTTACCGATTATTTTATTCTCGATTGCGGTCCCAAAAGTTGGTGGCGCCACAGCCTCGATTTTAAGTGCGACAGAATTACCGGTAGCAATTATTGCATCGGTTATCGTCCTTGGCGAAGTACTGACAAACTTACAAATTTTTGGTATCATTCTCATAATCGGTGGTATGATTTTACCGACCATTTTAGAACAACGAAAACAGGCATTACACTCTAAAGGAACTGCACATTAGTGCGGTTCTTTTTTTCAACGCCCGGGTAAAGAATACTATAGAAAGGTGGATGCATATGACCATTGCAGTTTTAATGCTCTCAGTAGGTACAATCATGGGCATCACCGAATATTGGGTAATTGGCAATTTTTTGCGTCAACGTATGCCTAAGCAAACAGCGATGATGATTACGATTTCCTTTTTAGTAGCTGGCATATTGTTTATTGTCCTCGGCTCACTTGACCTCGGCATCGACTTCACACTCTATCTTGGAATCCCCGTTGTCATTTGTGCGATTTTTTCTGTTATTCGTGTAGCGCGAGTAAACTAAAAAGAGCAGGAAGCGCCATTATGCACTTCCTGCTCTTTTTTAGCGTGAAATTGGCAACATAACTGTCCCTAGCTCGTCATCCTCATAAATGCGCGATGTCACACCGTACACATCATAAACACGTTCAGCCGTCACGACCTCTCTTGGTGTTCCTTCCGCTACAATGTAGCCATCGTTCATCATGATGATGTGGTCGCTATAGCGCAGCGCCTGATTCATATCATGAAGCACCATAACAATCGTTAACCCGTGCTCATCATTTAATCGCTTGACTAAATCGAGTAGCTCAAGCTGATAATACATATCTAAGTACGTCGTCGGCTCATCTAAGCATAAAATCGCCGTACGCTGTGCAAGCGCCATCGCAATCCATACGCGTTGACGTTCGCCGCCTGACAGTGCCATTAGCGAGCGCTCGCGTTTATCCAATAAGTTCGTCACCGTAAGCGCCCAATCAACCGCCTCATCGTCAAGTGTTGTTTGACGTTTCATAAAGCTTTGATGCGGCACGCGGCCAAATGCGACAAGCTTCTCAACCGTTAGCTCCTCAGGCGTCGTATTATGCTGATAAACAATCGCTAATTTGCGCGCAAACTCCTTTGGCTTAAATGTTAAAATATCTTTTTGCTCAACTGTAACAATCCCACTATTCACTTTATGATTACGTGAAATGACATTTAATAGCGTCGATTTGCCGCTGCCATTTGGCCCAATAATCGTCGTAATCTTTTGTTGTGGAATAATCGTCGACACATTTTCTAAATGATTGCGACTGCCATCGTATGATAACGTTACATGGTCAATATTCATTTCGCTCGGTCACCTCTTCGCAGTAAGAAAATTAAAAATGGCCCGCCGATAATAGCCATCAATGTAGAGGCGGGAATTTCTTGCGGTGCTACTAATGTCCGTCCTAACGTATCCGCCACTAAAATTAATAGCGCCCCTGCAAGCATCGAAAACGGAATGACGTATTTATAATCATTGCCGACAAGGCGCCGTGCAATATGTGGAATCAACAAGCCAACAAATGAAATAACACCTGCAACAGCCGTCGCAATCGCTGATAATAAAACCGCGACAGCCGCGATGATGACGCGCGCTGTCATTAATGGAAAGCCTAGACTGCGCACCGTTTTATCATCGAGTGTCAGTAAATTACACCATTTCACAAGCAGCCATGCGAGCACTAAACCAATCGTGCCGTACAGCACCATAATTTCCACTTCAGTCCATGTTTTCATCGTCATATTCGATGTAAACGAGCCATCAATCGTCACATTCATATAGCTACAAATCATAATGAAGGCCTCGCGCAGTCCCGTAAATACCGCACTAATCGCAATGCCGACTAAAATCAACCGCATCGGCTCTAGCCCTGACTTCCACGACAATGCAAAGACGAGGAAGCAAGCAAGTGCCCCACCGATAAACGCAAACAGTGGTGTAAAGAAAAATAGCGTTGGCACAAACGTAATAATGAACATCGACATAAAACCTGCACCAGCTGAAATCCCGATCACCCCTGCATCTGCTAGTGGGTTACGCATCACAGCTTGCAACAATGCACCTGCTACGGATAGCGCAGCACCTGCAAAAATAGCAATAATAATTCGCGGGAAGCGCAAATCTTTAATAACCGCAAAATCGTCATTATGTGCACCAAACAATGCGCGAATAAATTCACCTAACCCCATATTGACGCTACCTGTCGTTGCCGAGAAAAAAATCGCGACAAGCAACAGTAACGTCACTCCTACAAAGCTTACAATCCTTTTTGTCATCATAATCCCCTATTGTTCCTCATAAAAAATTCGATATAATTCGTCAAGCGCATCACCTAATTGAAGATTAGCCGTCGTTTGAAATAACGGCTCCTCTAAGTCATAGACACGCCCCTGTTTTACGGCATCAAAATGTTTCCACACCGTATTCGTTTTAAATTCCTTATCAAACATGGCCATTACTTCATCTGGCATACCGTGTGCCATACACAAAATAATGTCTGGCTTACTTTGCTGTAAATATTCTGTATTCGATGCTAAGTACTCTTCTGAAGGTCCTTGAATCGCATTTTCGCCTCCAGCAGCTTCGATTAAACTACCAATGTATGAATGCTCAGTGGCGACTAAATAGCTCCCTGGCACTCCTAAAACTGCTAATACTTTCGGTTTCGTTTTATGCGCAGTCTGCTCTTTTAATGCTGCTAGCTTCGCATCAAAAGACGCAACGAGTTTCTGCGCTTGCGCCTCACGGTCAAATTCTTTTCCGAGCGCTAAAATCGTCTGCTGCATTTGCGTGACACCTTGTAGATCGAGGTATTGCCCCTCTACATTAATATTCTTCACAGCAGGCTTTAAATCATACTCAAGCGTCGTCACCGAAATAAAGACATCCGGTTTTAATGATTTCACGACTTCCATATCGGGGTTCATCGCATTGCCAATCTCTGTTGCATCTTTATAACGTACTGGTAGCTCCACCGTTGATGTGGGTACCCCAACAACTGAATCAATTTCTAACTTATCCAAAATGTCCGCTACAACCATCGTTCCAGCGACCACTGTTTTCGTATCAGCCGTCGCTTCTGCAGCCGCCTTTTCTTCTGTCTTTTCATTGCTACACGCAACGAGCATCATGCAGCTAGCGAGTAGTAGTAACCATCTTTTTTTCACGTTACTTCACCTTTTTCACAGAACCAAATTTCAATTTCATTGTGTATGAATGGTAGTAATTTTGTGAAGGAATCTCCACACGTGTTTTCACTTTTGTCGGTTTTTTCGAGCTCAAGCTACTCACTTTAAATTGCACAACACGTGTATCTTTCTTTTTATTGCGGCTTACGACCTTATTGCCACCCGTTGTAGCTGAAAACTTTTTAATCCAACTACTTTTTTTAATTGTAATGCGCGCGGTCATTTTGCCATTTTTCACAGTAATTGTTGCTGGCTTCACAAAATAATCATTGCCATAAGAAGTCGAATTTCCTTGTGCATTCATAACCGTATAATTCACTTTATACGTACCATCCTTTAATTTAGCTTGCCCTTGTTGCGCTGGGATTAATGCGAGCGCTAAAATAAATGCCAATGCCATTGCTAAAAACTTTTTCATATCCTATTCCCTCCGATTAACTGATTATCATTCTCATTTAAATTTTAAACGATAATCCAATATCGTCAATGGAATCACTTATTTTTACGCAAAAATCCATATTAAGCACAGTTATAGCTCAAAAGTCCATGCTTTTTCTATTTCAGCGTAATAAATCATGTCAAGTATTTTTCTTCGTGCAAAATAAAAAAAGTGATCAATCATGATCACTTTTCCGAATGTAGCGTGGCTACGACAATTTCAGGTGGATTAAAAATACGCACATTAACACGACTATTACCAAGGCCTCTGCTAATCACTTGTGTCAGCTGACCTTTGCGTTCAATGCCTTCAATATGTGACGGGAATAAATTCATCTGATGATCGACAAGACCTCCAATACCAGGAACTCTTATCTGGCCGCCATGTGCATGCCCATTAAACGTTAAATCAATGCCCGCATCTACATAGTCTTGATAATATTCTGGGCGATGTGCCAGCAATAATCGAAACGTTTTATCTGATGTACCGACTAACGCCTCACGCAACATCTCCGGAGACTCTTTACCATTAAGCGGATCATCAATACCGATAATGTCGATGGCCGCACCATTACGATAATATGACACCGTTTCATTTTCTAACACATGTACACCAATACTTCTCAATAATTTGTTGATTTGTGGCACATCATTTAATGACACTTCATGATTCCCATTTACATAATAAACAGGTGCAATCTTCACAAAGCCCTCAACAGCCTCTAAACTATTATCTAAGTCATAGCGATAACGATCGACCAAATCCCCTGTAATAACAATCATATCTGGTTTTTCGTCTTTCACTTTTTCAATCAACTTACTTTGTTCAGGTCCAAATTCTGCATGATGCAAATCCGAAATTTGTACAATTTTCAAGCCATCCATTTCTTTGGGTAGCTTTTTTAAGGTCATTGTATATTTCGTTAGATGAAGCCATTGTTGATTAGCATATAAAAAACAACCTAATAAGCCGATCACTGCTAAAATCGCTATCCATTTTTTCATCTAATCATCCTTCACTTATCCACTGTATATTAAAAGTGTCGTGTTTGGCAAATATCCACAGTCTAATTGAAAATACAAAAAAAGCACCGATAAAAATCGGTACTTCGTGTGCCTAGCAACGTCCTACTCTCGCAGGGGGAAACCCCCAACTACCATTGGCGCTAAAGAGCTTAACTACTGTGTTCGGCATGGGAACAGGTGTGACCTCTTTGCCATCATCACTAGACTTACGTACAAGGATGTACTGACTTACGTGTTACAACATGGACGTTGTGAACTTAGCGTAAGTTCCTTGAAAGAATTGTTCTTTCAAAACTGGATAAAATGTGACATGAAAGTATATTTGGTTAAGTCCTCGACCTATTAGTATTCGTCAACTCCGTATGTCGCCATACTTCCATCTCGAACCTATCTACCTGATCGTCTTTCAGGGGTCTTACTTACTTGCGTAATGGGAAATCTCATCTTGAGGGGGGCTTCATGCTTAGATGCTTTCAGCACTTATCCCGTCCACACATAGCTACCCAGCGATGCCTTTGGCAAGACAACTGGTACACCAGCGGTGTGTCCATCCCGGTCCTCTCGTACTAAGGACAGCTCCTCTCAAATTTCCTACGCCCACGACGGATAGGGACCGAACTGTCTCACGACGTTCTGAACCCAGCTCGCGTACCGCTTTAATGGGCGAACAGCCCAACCCTTGGGACCGACTACAGCCCCAGGATGCGATGAGCCGACATCGAGGTGCCAAACCTCCCCGTCGATGTGGACTCTTGGGGGAGATAAGCCTGTTATCCCCAGGGTAGCTTTTATCCGTTGAGCGATGGCCCTTCCATGCGGAACCACCGGATCACTAAGCCCGTCTTTCGACCCTGCTCGACTTGTAGGTCTCGCAGTCAAGCTCCCTTGTGCCTTTACACTCTGCGAATGATTTCCAACCATTCTGAGGGAACCTTTGGGCGCCTCCGTTACCTTTTAGGAGGCG
>NZ_AYTB01000001.1 GCF_000505545.1 Kurthia huakuii LAM0618 | reverse complement strand
GACCGAGTCATCTATTCCGTAATAATCCTTAGAAAGGAGGTGATCCAGCCGCACCTTCCGATACGGCTACCTTGTTACGACTTCACCCCAATCATCTATCCCACCTTAGACGGCTGGCTCCATAAATGGTTACCCCACCGGCTTCGGGTGTTACAAACTCTCGTGGTGTGACGGGCGGTGTGTACAAGGCCCGGGAACGTATTCACCGCGGCATGCTGATCCGCGATTACTAGCGATTCCGGCTTCATGTAGTCGAGTTGCAGACTACAATCCGAACTGAGAACGGTTTTATGAGATTGGCTAACCCTCGCGGGCTTGCAGCTCTCTGTACCGTCCATTGTAGCACGTGTGTAGCCCAGGTCATAAGGGGCATGATGATTTGACGTCATCCCCACCTTCCTCCGGTTTGTCACCGGCAGTCTCCTTAGAGTGCCCAACTAAATGATGGCAACTAAGAATAAGGGTTGCGCTCGTTGCGGGACTTAACCCAACATCTCACGACACGAGCTGACGACAACCATGCACCACCTGTCACCAATGTCCCCGAAGGGAAAGTCTTATCTCTAAGACGGTCATTGGGATGTCAAGACCTGGTAAGGTTCTTCGCGTTGCTTCGAATTAAACCACATGCTCCACCGCTTGTGCGGGCCCCCGTCAATTCCTTTGAGTTTCAACCTTGCGGTCGTACTCCCCAGGCGGAGTGCTTAATGCGTTAGCTGCAGCACTAAGGGGCGGAAACCCCCTAACACTTAGCACTCATCGTTTACGGCGTGGACTACCAGGGTATCTAATCCTGTTTGCTCCCCACGCTTTCGCGCCTCAGTGTCAGTTACAGACCAGACAGTCGCCTTCGCCACTGGTGTTCCTCCAAATCTCTACGCATTTCACCGCTACACTTGGAATTCCACTATCCTCTTCTGCACTCAAGTTCCCCAGTTTCCAATGACCCTCCACGGTTGAGCCGTGGGCTTTCACATCAGACTTAAGAAACCACCTGCGCGCGCTTTACGCCCAATAAATCCGGACAACGCTTGCCACCTACGTATTACCGCGGCTGCTGGCACGTAGTTAGCCGTGGCTTTCTAATAAGGTACCGTCAAGGCGCGTTCATTACCTAACGCACTTGTTCTTCCCTTACAACAGAGTTTTACGATCCGAAAACCTTCATCACTCACGCGGCGTTGCTCCATCAGACTTTCGTCCATTGTGGAAGATTCCCTACTGCTGCCTCCCGTAGGAGTTTGGGCCGTGTCTCAGTCCCAATGTGGCCGATCACCCTCTCAGGTCGGCTATGCATCGTTGCCTTGGTAGGCCGTTACCCTACCAACTAGCTAATGCACCGCGGGCCCATCCTGTAGTGACGCCGAAGCGCCTTTTAGCTTAAAGCCATGAGGCTAAAAGAGTTATCCGGTATTAGCTCCGGTTTCCCGAAGTTATCCCAGTCTACAGGGCAGGTTGCCCACGTGTTACTCACCCGTCCGCCGCTAGGTTGTTTGAAATGCAAGCATTCCAAACAACCTCGCTCGACTTGCATGTATTAGGCACGCCGCCAGCGTTCGTCCTGAGCCAGGATCAAACTCTCCATAAAAAGTGTTTGAAAGCTCATTTGCTTTGCTAGCGTTATCTTGCTTGATAACATTTTGTTTCGATTCTTAATTGAACCGAATTTATTGTGATTACATCTTGCTTGTTCAGTTTTCAAGGTTCATTTAAATAATAATGGTGGAGCCTAGCGGGATCGAACCGCTGACCTCCTGCG